>NZ_CANMKO010000001.1 GCF_947498515.1 uncultured Pelagimonas sp.
GACCAGCCGTTCCTGATGCCGATCGAAGACGTGTTCTCGATCTCGGGTCGTGGTACTGTTGTGACCGGCCGTGTTGAACGTGGCGTGATCAATGTTGGCGACACCATTGAAATCGTTGGCATTAAAGACACCACCACCACCACCTGTACCGGTGTTGAAATGTTCCGCAAGCTGCTTGATCGCGGTGAGGCTGGCGACAACATCGGCGCATTGCTGCGTGGTATCGACCGTGAAGCGGTTGAGCGTGGTCAGGTTCTGTGCGCGCCAGGTTCCGTGAACCCGCACACCAAGTTCGAAGCTGAGGTCTACATCCTGACCAAAGAAGAAGGTGGCCGTCACACGCCATTCTTCGCGAACTACCGTCCACAGTTCTACTTCCGTACAACGGACGTGACCGGCACCGTAACTCTGCCTGAAGGCACAGAAATGGTCATGCCAGGCGACAACCTGAAGTTCGGCGTTGAGCTGATCGCCCCAATCGCCATGGAAGATGGCCTGCGCTTCGCGATCCGCGAAGGCGGCCGCACCGTTGGTTCGGGTGTTGTTTCCAAAATCGTCGAGTAACAGCTCTGCTGTTGCCGGGTGACAGGGTTTCAGGCCTTCGGCCTGACCGTCCCGAAACCCCTAGAGACCAAGAAGGGCGTTCCAATCGGAGCGCCCTTTTTCTATGCCACCCCCCAACAAAAACAAAACCGCCCTCAAGCAAAGGGCGGTTTGGTGGGGCTAAAGGGGGGCTGGTCTGACTAACGCGGCCCGCTTTATTTAAAAGGACAGATCAACAGTCGGCGGACGCCCCAAGTTGGACTTACGCACGATATTACGGATGGCGTTGCGTTTATCGCCTTCGCTTTTGGGGCCGTAATAAATCATGTGAATGCGGGATTTGTCGTTGGTGGTCAGGTTTGACAGATCCTCGGACGGGACGAAATGTCGGATGTCATTCTCAATGTCTGCGCTCGCAGTGGTCGCGCTGACCGCGGCGGCCAAAAGGGCAGTAGACACTAAAAGCTTGGCAAAATGCATCGGGCGGCCTCCTGTTTCAAGGGTTCTGAAACTGTTATATGGCACTTTTTGCGTGATGTTCAATTTTCGAACGGATGTTGGTTGCAGACCGGCTGTGACCTGCCTGTTTTCGGGCTGGCCTTCGGTGTGTACGAAATGCGCTATTTCCTCTTGCCACAAGGGTGATACCCCTGTATTTCGCGCGAGTTCCCTAGTGGAATAGCGCGGCGGGGTGATTCCCGCCGTTTGGGTTCGATGAGGGTTTGCGATGGTCGCTTGTCCTCCTCTCAACTCCAATGCCAATAAAAGGCTGTTCAATGAACCAGAACATCCGTATCCGGCTGAAGGCGTTTGATTATCGCGTTCTTGATGCTTCCACACAGGAAATCGTCAACACCGCCAAACGTACCGGTGCCACGGTCCGCGGTCCTATCCCGCTGCCGAACAAAATCGAAAAATTCACCGTTCTGCGTGGTCCACACGTAAACAAGAAGTCGCGTGACCAGTTCGAGATCCGTACGCACAAGCGTATGCTCGACATCGTCGACCCGACTCCTCAGACCGTTGATGCCCTGATGAAACTCGACCTCGCCGCCGGCGTTGACGTCGAGATCAAAGTATAAGGGGTTATCATGCGCTCTGGTATTATCGCAAAGAAAGTCGGGATGACTCGCGTCTTCATGGAAGATGGCAAGCAGATCCCAGTGACTGTTCTGCAACTCGAAAACCTGCAAGTTGTTGCTCAGCGTACCGCTGAGGAGCATGGCTACACAGCTGTTCAGCTGGGTGCCGGTGCAGCCAAAGCAAAACGCACCTCCAAAGCCATGCGTGGTCACTTCGCCAAGGCGAATGTTGAACCCAAGCGCAAGGTTGCGGAATTCCGCGTTGCTCCTGAGAACCTGATCGAAGTGGGTGCGGAAATCACCGCAGAACACTACAACGAGGGCCAGTACGTTGACGTATCCGGTATCTCGATCGGTAAAGGTTTTGCTGGCGGCATGAAGCGTTGGAACTTTGGCGGTCTGCGCGCGACACACGGTGTCTCGATCAGCCACCGTTCGCACGGTTCCACTGGTCAGTGTCAGAACCCCGGTAAGGTTTTCAAAGGCAAGAAAATGGCCGGTCACATGGGTGCTGCCCGTGTAACCACTCAGAACCTTCAGGTTGTGAAGACTGACGCGGATCGCGGCATCATCATGATCAAAGGCGCTGTTCCTGGCTCCAAAGGTGGCTGGGTCACTCTGAAAGACGCCGTGAAAAAGCCGCTGCCGAATGACGTGCCAACTCCGGCCGCTATTCGCGCAACCGAAGCTCCGGCAGTAGAAGCTCCTGCCGAAGGAGGTGACGCATGAAACTTGATGTGATCAAACTCGACGGCGCAACAGCTGGTTCTGTTGATCTGGACGAAGCACTGTTTGGTGTTGAGCCTCGTGCTGACATCCTGCACCGCGTCGTGCGCTGGCAGCGTAACAACGCTCAGGCCGGGACCCACAAGGTCAAGACCCGCAGCGAAGTGAGCTACTCCAAGAAGAAGATCTATCGCCAAAAAGGCACCGGTGGCGCACGTCACGGGTCCCGTAACGCGCCGATCTTCCGCAAAGGTGGTATCTACAAGGGTCCAACACCGCGTTCGCACGGTCACGACCTGCAGAAGAAAGTCCGCGCTTTGGGCCTGAAAATGGCACTGTCCGCTAAGGCCGCAAACGGTTCGCTGGTTGTGATCGAGGACGCCGCCACAGACGGCAAAACCAAGACATTGGCCAATCAGGTCAAAGCCTTGGGCTGGAAGCGTGCGCTGGTCATCGATGGGGCTTCGGTTAACGAAGACTTCCTGAAGGCCGCTCGCAACATCGAAGGTCTGGACATTCTGCCAACCATCGGTGCCAACGTTTATGACATCCTCAAGCGTGACACTCTCGTGCTCACCAAAGCAGGTGTCGAAGCACTGGAGGCTCGCCTGAAATGAGCGCGAAAGCACAACACTACGACATCGTTCGCAAGCCGATCGTAACCGAAAAAACCACAATGGCATCCGAGAACGGTGCGGTGGTTTTCGAAGTCGCTATCGACAGCAACAAGCCACAGATCAAAGAAGCTGTTGAAGCTCTCTTTGGTGTGAAGGTGAAGGCGGTTAACACCACCATCACCAAAGGTAAGGTCAAGCGTTTCAAAGGCACCACCGGTCGCCGCAAAGACGTTAAGAAAGCCTATGTCACCCTCGAAGAGGGCAACACCATCGACGTGACCACAGGTCTCTAAGCTGGTTTGACAGTTCTATTGAAAAGGCCCTCGGTGAAAACCGGGGGCCTTTTTGCATTGGGGGCGCCGGGTGAGTGATCACTTGGGCAATTCCCCTTATGTTTTCTCCCTTTAGATAAGATGTTTCCGGTCAGTATCTTTTGTGGTGAGGGACAGATGAACAAGTTAGTCGCAGAATTTTTGGGGACGTTTACACTGGTTTTGATCGGCTGCGGTGCGGCTGTGATTGCCGGGGCGGACATAGGTTTAACCGGCATTAGCTTTGCCTTCGGCTTGGCTTTGATCAGCATGGCCTATGGTATTGGCGCGGTGTCTGGGTGCCATATCAACCCGGCGGTGTCGCTCGGAATGGTGGCGGCAGGGCGGATGACCATGGGCGAGGCGGCGGGCTACATCGTTGCACAGATCGCAGGGGGGATTGCCGGTGCTGCCGTGTTGTTGGTAATCGCGTCCGGCAAGGCGGACTATTCGGTCGCGGCCAACGGCCTAGGTCAAAATGGCTGGGGTGCTGGCTATCTTGGGGAATACAGCGTCACCGCTGCTTTCGTTTTTGAAGCGGTCGCTACGTTCCTGTTTTTGATTGTTATTCTGGGTTCAACCGGCGCGGGTGCGCCGACGCAATTGGCCGGTCTGGCCATTGGCCTGTCCCTTGTTGCCATTCACTTGGTGGGCATCAACGTGACCGGGGTTTCGGTCAATCCGGCCCGCTCCATCGGTCCGGCTTTGTTTGTGGGTGCAGGGGCGATTTCACAGCTCTGGCTGTTCATTGTCGCACCGATCTTAGGGGCGATTGCAGCGGGGCTTTTGTTTCGCAGCGGGCTGCTGTCGGGCGAAGACTGACGTGTCGCCTTGATAGGTGATATGAGAGCTGAGGCCCTTGGTGTAAACCGAGGGCCTTTTTGGTTGCACTGTCAGCTGACAAATACTTCGTAGAGCAGTTTCAGTGAGACGACGGCGAGGGCGATCTCAATGATAAGAAAGAAGATTTTCTCGGGAAGGAGCCGTGAGACAAACGCCCCACTGCCCGCGCCAGCAAGCGCAAATGGAGCGAGCCAGAGTGCTTGAACGGAGCTGTCCCAGGTAATTTGTCCGGCAAGGATAAAGGGCGGGACTTTCATTAGGTTGATGGCGGTAAACAGGATCGTTGTGGTGCCAAGATACACCATCTTATCAAGGCGTTGCGGTAGAACGTAGGCTTGATAAGGCGGGCCGCCCGCGTGGGAAATATAGCTGGTGAGACCGGCAAGCGTGCCCCAAAAAACACCGCGCGGAATGTCGGCGGGCTTGGCGGGGATATCCTGTTTGGACAAACGCCCACGCAGAGATTTTGCGAGATAAAACAAGCCGATAAGGGCGACCAAAAGTTTAACCGCATCTCCGGAGACATAGGAGACAGAGGTGAAACCAATTACAATACCAACGACCGATGCGGGCAAAAGGATTTTCAAGTTTCGAACGGAAAATGCTTTGCGAAACAGGTAGATAGCATAGAGGTCCGCGACGATATAGATCGGCAACAAAAGGCCCGCAGCTTGGGCTGGATCCATAAAGAGCGACATAAGCGGCACGGAGAGCATCGCGATCATTGGGACGCCGCCTTTGGAGAGCCCCATCAAGAACGCCGCCAGCCCGGCCACAATCCAGTATTCCATGTCATCCCTTTGCCTAGGCGTGATGCGGGGTGAGACACAGTCTGTCGCCCGCAGATGCGGTGATACCCGCTTCGCTAGGGGAAGGCAAAACGTGCGTATTGGGGCTATAGGGGCAGGGTGCTCAATTTGGTACTTTGACGGCGTGCGCCTTGTTAACCATGGGGATTTAAGCGCTTGTTAACCGCCAATCGGTGCAAAACGATGCACGTTTGGGGGAGACAGGGGAGGCCTGATCCGGGGCCCCAGATCAAGGATTTTGTCCAATCAGTAGGATTCGCGGCGCGTTTTGGGGAGATTGGGTGTCGGTGATGAGGAGGAGAGGAAACGCGATGATTTTCCAGATCACGTTGGCGTGAGCTGAGGCGGAATGCCGCAATTTGGGGATGAAACGGAAAGGTGTCCGCTGAGCGCAGGTTGCGGGCTTTGTATAGTTACACAGCCGGCCCTACGTCTCAGAGACGATGAAACAAGTTACTGCGGCCCGTCGAAGAAGCATTCCCGGTACCGGCCAATCAACCTGACCGGAAGGTCATCAAAAATGTCGTTTCAAAGCGACAGCTGATCACGCATGGCCTGATAAACAACCGCAGTCGCGACATTCGCCAAATTGAGCGACCTCACACGTGTATCGAGCATGGGTAAACTGTAGGTTCGATCTTCCATCCCATTCAGTATCGCCTCTGGCAAGCCTTTTGATTCACAGCCAAAGATCAAGTAGGCGTCCTTTGGGTAGGTCGGATCATAGACGGTCTGAGAGCCGTGTTCTTCAAAGAAAAACATGTTGTCTTGGGCAGGTTTACGTTCTGCCAAAAAGCTCTCCCAGTTGTCGTATTCGGTCAGGTTTATGTATTGCCAATAATCGGTTCCAGCCCGCCGAACTGCCTTTTCATCTATGGAAAACCCATACGGTTTTATGAGTATCAATTCCAAGTTCAAAGCGACACATGTGCGCCCAATGGCACCTGTATTGTAAGGAATTTCAGGGGTTACCAATACCATTTTCATGCAAGGAGCAGCCATGGAGGATATGAACTTTCACAAATAAGGGACGATCTTGAATGCTCGTGCATCAGCTTTGGTACCTACGCAACCATTCTTTTGAGCGGGGCGGCAAGAAAGAGCATGCGGCCTAGGTGCTTTGTGCTTGTGGCGAAGCTGGCATGGCGTCCAAAACGAATGTCTAGGAAGAGCGGGCTGCGGATGGTAGGCGGCTAGCTGGAGCAGGTTGGCCCAAGCCTCCACGCGGTCAAGTTGACCGCAATGGCAGTAATGCGCAGGTAGTGAGCTTTGCAAAGTCTGTGACTCATTGTCCACGATGCGGGACTCTGCCTCCGTTCAAAGGTTCTGAATAAATGACTGGTTTATCGAATCGAGGTCTTCAAAAAATCCTAGCATTTTCATCATCGACTGTTCCGAAAAACGTCCGACCCACCCCCAAATAGCAGACTGCAGCGAACCGAACACCACTTAGCAAAAAATTCCACACTTTCCCGCTACGACCCCTTAAGGATGCCAATTCGGATAGACGGGCCGAAATGCAACGCCCACTTGGGTCGCTGATGATGTGTAAAGCAGGCCTGTGTTTTGCTTTAGAAACAAACCTTCATACGCGATGACGACAGCTGGTGCCCGTGTGGGCAAAGCGGTGTCGCGAAATATCGGTATGTTCACACCTTGATTTCGCCGAGCAGAAGGGGCCGAAATGTACTCGAGCTCATCCGCAAGGCACTCGTCGGATACTTTGTGGCAATGCTCATATTGCTCAGGATCCGGATTTGTAAGTTCAGGGTGGTACAGCGGAGCCGAAGTATAGTCCCTGTTCTTTCCATCTACATGAAACTCGAACTCCAACACGTCGACGCTTGCAGGCGGATTTGGTTTTTTGAAGTAGAGCTGGTTGACCCAGTACCCTTTTTCAAAGACCGCTGTTTCGACCTGTGTGGACGTATAGGCTACACCTACATTTCCTCTGGAATACCGTGTCTTTGACCCGTGGCTAAAGACGTAGTCTAGGTTGCTCCATGCCTCGATTTCCAGAGGATCATCGATGTCGCCCGGATTGGCGAAATCGTCATCTAGGTCATATTTCGCCAGTTCGTCAGGGTCTGGCCGCCCGCTGACGCGAAAGACCTTTCGTCCAGGTGTTTTGAGCATGTTCAGAGGGCCTTTGCTGCGATCGCTGCGACATCGGACAATTGGCCCAAATCGCTAGATAGTATCATGTTCCAAGGCGAGCGATTTCGGAGATGCTCTTCAGGTGCCTTCAGCCAACTGACATCGTTTTCAATCGACACTCGCCCTTTGTAGATCGTCAGCAAAGCTCTCTTGATCGTTCGGATCGCACGGGCCCTGCGCAACATGTCGTAGTTCACATTTTCGAGCAGATCCGCGTGGACATGGTCCCAATCGGCCGCGTCACGGTCAGGCCAACCCAAGCACGCCATCATTTTGGAGCGGTCTTCACCCATCCATTCAGAGAGTATCAAGACAGCGCTTCTGACTTCGCGGACGTATTTCTCATGTTCCTGTTCATCGATCACAACCTCGATCTCAGCGGGGAACAGTCCGTGCGCATCTGCGTCAGCTACATAAGGCGGGAGCGTTTGTGCGAAATCATCGAGCTCTCTTTTTGAGAGATAGCTTCGCACATAGCGACGACGAAGAGCGGTCTCGATATCATCATTTGTCCCAGGCTCGAAATCAACCAGACTTAACAAGTGAACTTCTACATCAACCCCTTTTGGCAAAAGGTCTGGCAGAGCACCACGCGCCAACGCAAGTCCTACGTTAGATCCATTATCCGTTTCAACTTCAGGTAACTCAATTTCCGCTAGGTTCGTCACACTTGGGTTGTGTTGGTCAAGGTAAACCCGACTGCCGACAGAAAGCAGCGTAAGCTCTCGCCTCAACGCTTTGAGATCTTCTACAACAATTGTGTCGTATCCGCGCCGCTTTGCGACCTCGACATGATCTGCGATTTCTCCCGGTACATTGTCATAAAATAGAGCCGTCGGGGCCGTGGAAGCAAAAAGTGTTTGTGCCATATAAACCTTAGCGTTTATCTGAATTTTCTAGTCTCACGATGCTTGGCGGAAACTCAACCCAAAACGTAGAAACGATCAGCTCTGAGTCGCCAGCAGCACGTTCAGAGTAACCATAGCTCGCTCTGTAGAGCCTGCAAATATCAGCGATGATATCCAGCCCAAGACCTTGGCCATCCGTTTCAGATGTACGGGCTGCTCTTCCACGGTAGTTCGACGCCCAAATCAGTTCCCGCTCCTCTTTAGGTATTCCCTTGCTAGTGTTGCTTATAGAAAAGCGCAACGCGCCCGATTGCTTAAGAATAAACGATGGCGAGATTGTGCCACCGGGCAGGCAGTACTTTATCGCATTGTCTGAGAGGTTTGCGAGGAGATTAGTGAGATGCGACGGTGCAAGTCGCACAAAGATAAAATCCTCGGTGTTCGACCTTGTTTTTTGTAAGATCGCGATGCGCCTTGGCACGTGCCGAATTCTGGGTTGCATGATGGCATTGAAGGCATCTCTGATATCTGTGAAAGTAGCGTTCTGTTTGCCATTAGCCAATGCAATCTGAAACTTGCGCGCAATTGCCAAACCTCGAATGAGATTGATTGCTTTTGCTGCGTCGCCAAGCAAATCTAGACCATCGGGTGTCACGCCACTTAGGTGGGGAGCGGCCCTATGAATCTTTTTGAGGGAGTCCCCAAGGCTTTCAGCCTGTGACATGATTTCGTGGATGAGCTTGGATTGATCAGTTATTAAACGATGCTCTTTGCCACCCAAACGGGTGAACATTGCATAGAGAAATGCACAAGTTTCCGCGAATTCATGGCGGAACGTGGTGCTGAAATCAATTTCCTCATTGAAGTAAAGTGATACAGCTCCAAAAGGCACGCCGTCTTCTGTCGCGATGGGGCACGTCGCCACCGCAACGATCTTGAGATCAACCAAGTCACGAGTGTAGTGTTTTGAAAGCCAAGACTTATCAAATGGCTTCTTGCCGGTGGGACCCGCGATTACAGGGCAGCCTTTTGTGTCTTCGCGGAAAATGACATTTTCTTCACTCAGTACGAAGAACGCCAGATCCTCCGCCTTCATGTCCTGAAGCTTAGGCCGATTATAGATGCCCTCGGCTTCAAACTCGCCTTGGGTATGGCGATGACGTTTCCAAAAAACGGCCGAATGCGCAGAAAATCGCTTCGCCATCAACTCCATCAGATAGCTCGGTTCGTCAAATGCCTCCAGAGCAGAGGTGTAAAATGACCCTGGCTTGGTATACGGAGCATCGTCATTCGGCATTCACATTCGTCTCCCGCCTCCGATTTAACGCTTATGAATAGCCTAACATATTTTGTTTCAAAGTCATACCCTGACTCGAAATGTCGATACAATCTCCTGGAAGCGCGGGCCTTTGGACGCAATTGAAAACGAACGGGTGGCAGATTTTGGACTAGGATTGGCAGAAGCGTTGTAAGGTTCTCTCCTGAGCAAGGAGCCGATACCGTCGTATTGCTTGCGATATTCCCGGATAATGGTTCAAGCGGCGGGTTCTTCCATGATCGATGTGTGATGGATTCGTGAGAGCGGACCTTCGTAATTTGCGCAGCATCGGTGGGAAAGGGCTCACGGCGGTCTTAAGCTGCGCTCAAAACCTATGACGGCTTTGGGCTGATACCGGACGCTCCACATGTGTGTGAACGGTCCGGCGCGCCACCGAAGCACGCGAATGTCAGAGAAGCGCAGAAAGCGGAGTTTGCAAAGTCAGACCCCACCCAGCCATTTCAGCATAAACACGCTGCAACGCCGCAAGAAGACCGGTCATTGGTGACCCTTGCAGAAAAAAACTGGGCTAGATGACGGCCATGCGGACGAAGTTGCCTTTACTTGTTCGTCGAGTTGATGCTCCGTGGTGCTTTCGCAAACCAAAGACCCAGCATGCAAAGTAAGACACCTGCAATCTCAAATGGCGCGACAAATCTAAGCTCTACCCATGCTGGGCTTTCACAGATAATTGACGACCATCCACCCTTAACAGACTGATAAACCATCCAATAACACTGCAAAGCCCCCCCAAGTGCTGGCCCAGAGAAGATGAGTATAAGTCCGGCAATAATCAGAAACCACTTCATCCGGAAAACATAGTAGTTATGCCCTCCAATTCAAATCCAATCGCTTCAGTTAGTTGCTTCTTGCACTACACAGCAGAAGAGGTCTGGGCTCAAACCGGACTTGCGGCAACTTAAGGTGACCGGGCTGAATTTCTACGAATTCTACCTTAAGAGTAACCTGCCAAACGAACCCGACCAATCAAACCCATCAAACCCATCTAGCGAACCTGTTTTGTGCCACCATAATCCTGCAACCAAGCAGGCCAAAGAGTCTTCTGGATAATCATCAGGGAAGTTGCCGACGACTATTGTGATCCTCTCGCTCTGAGCTGTTCGAACATTTTGCACATAACAACTATCTGAATTTGTCGGCCACTTTTGGATGTCTTTGCGTGCAGTTTCATCGAAACCCACGAGTGCATCATCTTGAACTATTTGGTTCTTAATAAAGCCTAACCCACTAGCAAAGTGAAGGGAGTCTGGGCGTGTGCCCCTATCGCTATCCACCACTTTCTCCTGAGCTGTGAGATGCACGAAGTAAACTTCGATTAGTGCTCTTGCTGTTGCGTCCAACTTTTCATTTTGTAGTAAAACAACTGTTGATTTGAAGCTATCTGCAGACAATGCTGGTGCGTTCCAAAACAACAATAGTAGAGCGCAAAGAAAACCGCCTAATTTCTTTAGCGCCATACTCTACTCCTGACAGAACTGCTGATTCTTAAGCCTGAACTTGCTAGCGGTAGCTAGAGAACGTTTTTGTAACATGAAGGTCCACAATGGAGAAGTCGAGTTAATCTGTTTGCGATCGAGGCAGAAGAAATTTCAATCGTTGAAGATTAGTCAATTTGGGCTGGGAGCGGACACCGTACCAACTGACATGTCGTCTCCCAGCCAAAACCGATCTGGTTGCTAAGGTTCAGTAGCTAGTCATGACGCCCAATGGTCAAGTCCTTTTCAATTCTTTCCCAGGCTGCAGTCAGCCGTGCGTCATAACCAAATTTTCCCTTTTCCAACCCGTAGCTTTCAATGAGTGGCTTCCCTCCGTACACACCAGGGTGCGGATGTTCCGAACTGAGAATCCCATTTTTTTTCAACGAAATCTGTGCAGAACGGCCGAAGGCAATAGTTAGCCGAGGTCGCAGTTGCGTTAGTTCGTTAAGTAGAACCTTTGACTGCAAATAGTCCAACTCTTGTCGCTCACTATTCGAAAAGATGTCGGCTTCTCCAGGGTTGAGCCAGAGTTTGTTTGCATCTGTTACCCAGACACCAAAACCAGCCTCAACTATTCTTTCAACAAGCTTCCAGACAAAGCCATAGCGTTTTTTGTTGCGCATGTGTTGGTCGCCCAAGGCGAATGGCACTCCGGCAGTTAAAGTATTTGGAGCTGTCGCCCCCCTTAACGGATCCTGAAAAACCAGGGCGATGTATCGAACTGAGGTAGCCAAATCCGGAGCTATTGCGATTGGCATGTCATACCCGCAACGGATAGAACTAATCCTTTGGGCGTGGCATGCGACAATTTTTGAGGTGGGTACGCACCGGTAAGTTATCTCCTTTGTTGGCTCATGAAACTTGTTCCGGCAGTGTTGTGAAAAGTCCTTTAGGAAATCGAACTCAATTATCGGCTGCTGAGTTTCTCGAACAACAGTTGTCCATTTTTCACCCTCACAAAAATACATAGCATACTCTCAATATGGGTTTTCAGCTTGCAGCCAATTTTTCCCGTTCCAAAAATCAACTACAAATACCTTTGCAACACTTCAACCTCGGTAGGTGCCCGAGAGCCCGCCTTGGGCCGACACTCGACCTTTGGCGGTGTTCGTGTTGATCGTATGGGTGATTATCGAGAGGCGGCGGGCGATTTGCTTTGGTATTGGGGGCGACCGGGGGTGCGTCCGGTGCCGAGAGTGGTTTGAGAGGTTTGAGCGCGTGTGTTTGCCAAAGGGTGTTGTCCGGTAGCACCCGGCCTAGTGAGGCGGGACTGGATTGCGGGCAATCGCGGAAAAGGTGGCGCGGGCTGTTTGGCGAGGCCCAATGCGCCTTTGTTTCTTGGCAATCCGCAAAACCCCCTAGACGCCCTAGCCCTTCCCTGTTACCTACGCGCAGTCTCAAGGCTCCAGATTCGTTCTGGGGCCTTGTGATCTTTTTCATCTGGGACCTTCGGGGCCCTATACTCCGGGGCAATGCCCCATCCATAGACGGGTCATCCCGTCGTTAAACGGAAGTCAGAAAGCATGGCATTAAAGTCGTATAAGCCGACGACGCCAGGCCAGCGTGGGCTGGTTCTGATCGACCGTTCGGAGCTGTGGAAAGGTCGTCCTGTCAAAGCCCTTACAGAGGGTCTGACAAAGTCGGGCGGTCGTAACAACACCGGACGTATCACATCACGTCGCCGCGGTGGCGGGGCAAAGCGCCTCTACCGTATCGTAGATTTCAAGCGGAACAAATTCGACGTATCGGCCACCGTGGCCCGTATCGAATATGACCCTAACCGGACCGCTTTCATCGCACTCGTTCAGTATGACGATGGCGAGCAGGCCTATATCCTGGCACCTCAGCGTCTCGCCATTGGCGACCGTATTGTTGCCAGCGCCAAGGCCGACATCAAGCCCGGTAACGCAATGCCTTTCTCGGGCATGCCAATCGGTACGATCGTTCACAACATCGAGCTGAAGCCTGGTAAAGGTGGTCAGATCGCACGCGCCGCGGGCACCTATGCCCAGTTTGTTGGCCGTGACGGTGGCTACGCCCAGATCCGTCTGAGCTCCGGTGAACTTCGCTTGGTACGTCAGGAATGCATGGCCACCGTTGGTGCCGTGTCGAACCCAGACAACTCCAACCAGAACTTTGGTAAAGCCGGCCGTATGCGTCACAAGGGCATCCGCCCAAGTGTTCGTGGTGTCGTCATGAACCCAATCGATCACCCACACGGTGGTGGTGAAGGTCGTACATCGGGTGGTCGCCATCCGGTAACACCTTGGGGCAAGCCGACCAAAGGCAAGCGTACCCGCAATACAAACAAAGCGTCGCAAAAGCTGATCATCCGCTCGCGCCACGCCAAGAAGAAGGGACGCTAATTAATGTCTCGCTCTGTTTGGAAAGGCCCCTTTGTCGATGCTTACGTCCTGAAAAAGGCCGAAAAAGCACGCGACTCGGGCAAGAACGAAGTTATCAAAATTTGGTCGCGTCGTTCGACAATCCTGCCGCAATTCGTCGGTCTGACTTTTGCCGTTTATAACGGTCAGAAACATATCCCGGTCAACGTGACCGAGGACATGATCGGCCAGAAATTCGGTGAATATTCGCCAACGCGGACCTACTACGGTCACGCGGCTGACAAAAAAGCCAAGAGGAAGTAAGCCATGGGCAAGGATAAAAATCCCCGCCGCGTGGCGGACAACGAAGCGATGGCCAAGCTGCGCATGCTGCGCACAAGCCCGCAGAAACTCAACCTTGTTGCCGGTCTTATCCGTGGCAAGAAAGTTGATCGCGCTCTGACTGATCTGACCTTCTCTAAGAAGCGGATCGCCGAAGACGTGAAAAAGTGCCTGCAGTCCGCCATTGCAAACGCTGAGAACAACCACGGTCTTGATGTTGACGAGCTTATCGTCGCAGAAGCCTATGTTGGTAAGAACCTGATCATGAAGCGCGGTCGTCCGCGGGCACGTGGTCGTTTCGGTCGTATCAACAAGCCGTTCTCGGAACTCACCATCAAGGTGCGTCAGGTTGAGGAGCAAGCCTAATGGGTAATAAAACAAACCCGATCGGTATGCGTCTGCAGGTGAACCGCACCTGGGACAGCCGTTGGTACGCTGACACCAAAGACTATGGTGATCTGCTGTTGGAAGACATCGCAATCCGCGATTTCATCCACAAAGAGTGCAAGCAGGCCGGTATTGCCCGCGTGATCATTGAACGCCCTCACAAGAAGTGCCGTGTGTCTGTGCACACTGCGCGTCCTGGCGTGATCATCGGTAAAAAAGGTGCTGACATCGAAGTTCTGCGCAAGAAACTGGCGGCAATGACCGACAGCGAAGTGCACCTGAACATCGTTGAAGTGCGCAAGCCCGAGCTGGACGCCCAGCTTGTTGGTGAGAGCATTGCTCAGCAGCTCGAGCGTCGTGTTTCTTTCCGTCGCGCCATGAAGCGCTCGGTTCAGAACGCCATGCGTATGGGTGCCCTTGGCATTCGTGTGAACGTTGCTGGCCGTCTTGGCGGTGCAGAAATCGCGCGTACGGAATGGTACCGCGAAGGCCGAGTGCCTCTCCACACGCTGCGTGCAGACATCGATCACGCTCAGGTCAAAGCTTCGACTCCCTATGGTATCATCGGGATCAAAGTTTGGATCTTCAAAGGCGAGATCATGGAGCATGATCCAGCCGCACGCGATCGCAAGTCGCAAGAAGTTCAAGACGGTCCGGCCCCTCGTGGTGCTGGCGGCCGTCGTGATAATCGGGGGTAACTATGCTTCAGCCAAAGCGTACTAAATTCCGCAAGATGCACAAAGGCCGGATCAAAGGCCTTGCAAAAGGCGGTTCCGGTGTTGATTTCGGCACCTATGGTCTGAAGGCTCTTGAGCCTGAGCGTGTTACCGCACGTCAGATCGAAGCCGCTCGCCGTGCCATGACGCGTCATATGAAGCGTCAAGGTAAGGTGTGGATCCGCATCTATCCTGACACGCCGATCACAGCCAAGCCTATCGAAGTTCGTATGGGTAAAGGTAAAGGTTCGGTTGACCGTTGGGCCTGCAAAGTGAAGCCGGGCCGCGTCATGTTCGAAATCGACGGTGTATCCGACGAAGTCGCACGTGAAGCCCTGCGTCTTGCTGCGATGAAACTGCCGGTGAAAACCCGCGTTGTTGTTCGCGAAGATTGGTAAGTTGGTGGGGTAAAACCCCACCCTACCGCAAAATTGACCCCCGGCGCAGAGTTGCGGCGGGGGTTTTTCTTTGTACAGTGCGCGCATGTGCTTCTTTGGTTTTGAAACGGCGCGCCGCTTGCCCCTCGCGGAGTCAGATCACGATGTTTTGGTGGTTGTTGAGGACTGGATGACCTGATTGCCGAGGATCGGTTCGAGGATGCCTTTTGCCTGTCAGCCCATCATCCAGAACAGGGTTGGACACCCCAGCTGATGCAGGAAGTGATTGCTGGTTATGGGCTTCCTGATCCACATCCAGACGGGCCGTTTTCCGTGACTTCAAGGCATCAAGCAACTGGAACCCCATTTCACAAAGACGTGACCCGGATTGGGGAACCGGTAGAAAAGGACGGGCATGTTGCCGTCGTTCAGTATGACCTGCCGCTAAACGGCAAGTGGTCAGATTTGACGGCGGGGTTTCTATTGTTGCGTCGGCCTGAGGCTGAATATCTTGTCCTTCAAGACATCCATGTGTTTTGACGCAGTCGGCTTTTGGTCGTTGGCACCTCCCCTAAAAGCGCGAGTGTACAAAAGGTTAACGTATCGTAAATTATACCTACTACGGCTGTGGAGTGGTCATGCTTGAGTTCATCAAGGGAAAAATCAGCGTTTTGGTGTCGAACGCGGCCAAGCGGGGGAACCCCTTGGCGCAAAAGCTTGTCGCAAATGAGTTGCGAAGTTTTTACGGCTCGATGGCGGTGTCCCCGATTGTGCCGGGCGCGTTTCGCATCCCTGATCCTAGCGGTGATCTCGATGATGAAGATGATTTTGCCACGGTTCCGTTGACCCCTTTGCCGGTTGATCCCGATCGGTTGATCGGCGAGCGTGTTTCCGACGCCTCGGTCAGCCTTGGGTTCTACGGCATGGGAAGTTGCGAGTTTTTCGGGCTGGAAATGGCGCAGGGCTGGCTGATCTTGCCTATCCGCGGGGCGGGTGGCTGGCTGCACCTTGATGGGCGCATCGTTCAGGATGAGAGCTATGACACGGGCGAGCCGCGCCCATGGATCGTTGACGCAGATGACCGCGCCTTTCTGGAACGTCTGCAAGGGGCGGTGATCACGCGGGCGGATTTGGGGCCGATTTCATTGGTGCTTGAATTCGACAACGGCGCGCGTTTGTGCCTTGAGGCCGATCCGGCGACCCGACCAAATCAACCCGGAGTGGACACGCCGCGGGCTTTTGCCGAGGGGGATGACCTTGCCGACGCGGTGTTTCTTAGCCCGTCGGGGTTGATTTACGTCTAAAACAATCAATTCTGGACTGTTTCCAAAACAGCAGCTTGTCCTCGGGCGCTTTGGTCCGCAATATCAGCCGCATATTTGAGTATGTGAGGAAAAGCGATGTTAGCCGCAGCCCTATTAGGACTTCTTTCCATTGGCCTTTTGGCGACCCTGATTGACTCGGGATCGGACAGTGATGACAGCACGGACGACGCGCCCGAACCTGAATTCGAATTGGACGAAGAGGGCAACTTGGTCGGCACAGAGGGGGCGGACACGTTTACCGCTGATGACAACGTTGAATTTGGGCAACCCGACAGCCTCCTTATGGGGGCTGGCGACGATGTGGTTGATCTCAGGGTGTCCAGCGAATGGCTTGAGGCAAACCCCGATGTGCCCGTTGGAGAAGCAGCGCCCGTACCGACGCTTGTCGATCTTGGCGCGGGGGATGACACCCTTTTGACGCAACCGGGTTGGGTTGATACCGGAGGTCAAGTTCTGGGCGGAGACGGGGACGATTCAATCGTTGCTCAGAGTGCCTTTGAAGCGGACATTCAAGGCGGGGCGGGCAATGATACGATTGATGTTCGCGGTGCCGCGTCGACAACTGTTCAGGGTGGCGAGGGCGACGATTATATCTATACGCCCGGCATGCAGGTGAATGGAACAGGGTTCACCACGAATACTTTTGGCGAGGCAGGAGATGACACTCTGCATGTTGTTGCCGAAAGTGAGTTTGAGTTTGCGAACCCGTTAATGGGGGCCAATATCACCGGTGGCGAGGGGACCGATCATTTCATCGTTGAGCTGAACGAGGGGCGTGAGCTTACGGATGAGGCGGCTGAAAACCCTAACGATCTGGGCGTTTTCTTGGCGGGTTTTGATGAACTGGAAAATGAGGATGGTACGGCATTGCGGGTGACAGCGCTTTCACTGGCGGACTTTGATCCCCAGACCGAGACGTTGCAGCTTAACCTGACGCCGGTGTCAGACCAATTTGAGGTTGGTTCGGTTCACATGGAGGAGGATGGGATCGTGGTGACCTATACGCCTCTGGAATACGAAGAGCACCTCTTGCCGCGCGAAATTTTGATTGATTTGGAGACCGAGGGTCTGACTTGGGATCAGGTGACGTTGATTGGGGCCGAGCGTGCCTTGCTGCTGGACTTGGAGGGCAATCTGGTCGGCACCGATGGCGATGACACCCTGACTCGGTCTGAGCTAGAGGCTTTTGTCACAGCCGAAGTCGTGTCTTTGGGGGCTGGCAACGACCTGATAGATACCACATCGCCTGAAGGTGAGCCCAATGTGGCAATTTCTGCGGAATTTGAGATAGATCTGGGCGACGGGGACGACACCTTGCTCGGGCCGTTCATCGGATCGACTATCCTAGGGGGCGACGGCGAAGACCTGATTGATGCCGAGGAGGCCCACGGCGAAGTCTTGTCAATCGACGGTGGGGAGGGGAGTGACACCATTGATGTGAACCTGTCGCCGAATGTGTTTGTGGATGGTGGAGCCGGAGATGACGAAATTCTGGGCATTGGACGCGGGTTTTTGGGTACCGGTTACGCCACCGGTGTCACGGGTGGAGATGGAGATGACACGCTAAGCGTTGAGGCGTTAACCGAGTTTGGCGAAGGCTTAACATTGACGGATGCTTGGACCGTGGAAGGCGGTGCCGGAGCGGATCATTTCGTTGTGCAATTGGATGAGGGGGAGCTTGAGGTGGACGGTTCCGGCTGGGATGATCTTGAGACCACTGATGGCACCGCTTGGCAAGTTGAGGCCGCGCGGTTCGATGATTTTGACCCCGTGACCGAAACCATCGAATTGCGGGTCGAGTCGGTGAATGACGAGTATGCACTTGGGTCCGTTCGCATGACGGATGATGGCATCGTTGTTCGGTATGAAAACACCTTGGGTGATCAGCTCGATCGTGAAGTGTTGATCCGGGTCGAGACGGAGGGGCTCACCTGGAATCAGGTGACGTTGATTGGCGCCGAGCGTTCGGTTCTTGAGCCGATTGCGGCGTAAGGTCGGGTTGAAGTGTCGGGGTTCTGGGGGTAGGGGCATGGCAGCCCTTGCCAACCGTTGGGAAACCCCAGATGTCCGAGATCAAATCGCTTTTCGCCACCCGCCTGTATCGCGCCCGACTGTCCGAATTCGGAGAGGCGATTGATCCCGATGAGTTGGAGAATTCCTGTTATTCCATCGCCAATGACGATGAAGCCGGGCAGGAATGGTGTGAGAAAGAGGGCTATCCGGGCTACACGTCTTATGCGTCGCTGACCGACCTGCCGTGGCGGTTCCCGATCTTTGGCGATCTGGTCAAAGTGTTGGATCAACACGTCGCGGCCTTTGTCGAGGAACTGGATTTTGATCTTGGCGACAAGAGCGTGGTGCTTGAGGATATTTGGATCAACATCCTGCCCCCCGGCGGGACCCATTCCAACCACATCCATCCGCATTCGGTGATTTCCGGAACCACTTATGTTGAGATGCCCGAAGGGGCGAGTGCGTTGAAATTGGAAGACCCGCGTTTGCCGATGATGATGGCCGCGCCACCGCGCAAAAAATCAGCGCGTGAGGACCTGAAGACGTTTGTCTATCAGGCCCCAAAGGTCGGAGACGTGTTGCTTTGGGAAAGCTGGCTGCGCCATGAGGTGCCGTTGAATATGTCGGAAGAAGACAATCGGATCAGCGTGAGTTTTAACTACAAATGGGAATGAGCTAGCGCCCAACTGGTCGAGGCGGCCCGCCAGCCGCGCGGCCTGAAGGTTAGGGCCAACCCTCTTCGGTATACCTAGTTCAAAACACTGCAATCAGGCCGCTGGCACAAGAACCGGAGGCTGGTTCTCACCCACAAAGGTGATGTCATCAAAGGTAAGGCCTGTTGCCCCGGTCGGGATGACAATATCGCGGATCGGCTCATCGTCGGCATGTTCGTAGCGGATGATCAAATCTTCGCCCTCGATGCGGGCGGAGGCAACGCTATAGCCATCGTTTTCCACCTCAAGTTCAAGCTCGATCTGGTCAACGCCGGGTTCGAAATCACCTATGTTGATGGCGCCAAGGCGTATAGTGCCTGACCGGAGGAGCGATCCGTTATAGTCTTCCGAACCTTCGGACAGGGTGATGTCAAAGGTATCGCTGCCGGTACCGCCAATAAGGGTGTTGGGGTCGAAGCCGTCGAAGGGGCGGGTGATGGCGCTGTCGGAAAAGGCCAGCGTGTCGTCGCCTTCGCCGCCGTTGCCGGTGACAAAATACCCTGCGCCTCCATCACCATAGCCATGGACTTCGATGTAATCATTGCCTGCCTCGCCAAATAAGCCAGCGGCTTCGGAACCCGATAGGGTATCGTCCCCTTCGCCGCCATAGGCGGACCCGGGGCCTGTCAAGGAGGTTGCGATGTGGATCACGTCATTTCCTTCGCCGCCCTCAATGGTTGAAAAACCTGCGTCCAAGGCCGTGATATCGTCCGCGCCCACGCCACCTTGGACAAGGTTGGTGTTTCCAGACATTTGGATTGTGTCATCGCCTTCGCCGCCGATGACGGTACTATCGGACCATGTTACGGCGTCTGCGGTGGCAGGATCTATCACCGATTCTCGGTCCGAGAGGTCAAGAAAATCGTCGCCAGCGCCGGCATTTACCAAGACGCCTTCAAAACCGCCATCGCGCAGGTTAAGATCTAGTGTGTCGTTGCCATCGGTTCCGGCAAAGGAGGTCGCGGTAAGGTCGGTGACTACTTGTGGTTCATCCTCTTGTAGAACCGTTGGGATGTGGTCGCCGACAAAGGTGATGTCATCAAAGGTAAGGCCCGTTGCCCCGGTCGGGATGACAATATCGCGGATCGGCTCATCGTCGGCATGTTCGTAGCGGATGATCAGATCGGTGCCCTCGATGCGGGCAGAAGCAACGCTATAGCCGTCGTTTTCCACCTCAAGTTCAATCTCGATCTGGTCGGTGCCGGGTTCGAAATCTGAGATGTTGAAAACCTCAAGCTGCAGTGTGCCGTCGGACTCAACAGGCACGCCGTAGGTACGAAGGGAACCTTCGTCAAACCGCAATTCGAAAAGATCGCTGCCCGCGCCACCTGTTAAGACATGCGGACGATCGAGGTCCGCATCCGTGATCGCGGTATCCGTAGCGGCAATCGTGTCATCGCCCTCACCACCATCGGCGACCATATAGAAACGATCCCCTGTTCCGCCGTCCCCATTGAATTCGATTAGATCATCCCCTGCCTCGCCAAACAGGTCGGCGGCATCCACACCAGACAAGGTGTCATTGCCCTCGCCGCCATAGACCGAGGCTGGCTGCCCGGTGGTCGTCGTGTGAATCCGATCATCACCCGCACCGCCCTCAATGGTGGCAAAATCGGCCTCAAGTGCGGTGATATCATCGTTCCCGCCACCTCCATCTATCTCGAGGTTCGCACCACCGACATGGATGGTGTCATCACCCTCGCCGGATTGGATCGTGCTGTTTTGGAAGACCGCATTTTCGAGCGTGCTTCGATCTTCGAACGCTTCGGCATCGGTCAGGTCAAGCAGATCATCTCCGGCTCCGGTTTCAAGCGTCATGCTGTTGAAACCGCCATCGCGCGGATCGAGATCGATCGTGTCATTGCCATCGGTCCCGGCAAACGGATTGGAGTCGAGCGTGTTGACGTCCAACCCTTGGGGGTCGTCAGGGTCTTGCGCCGGATCACCGTCAGAAGAGCTATCGTCAGAGCCGAACATAAGCGGGGTCAGCAGCCCAATGGCTAGCAAGGCAATCAATGCGGCACTCATCACAACTTCCTTTTGGCTTGAATGTGCTGACGTTAAGTGGCGACAATACGCTGAGTCAACTAGGGGTTTAGGAAACAATTTGGTAATCGCCGTGGGTTAAAGAGGTGAGGTTTCCCATGTCGTCGAGGCCCTCAGTGATTGCGAATGTGATTGCCAAAACCATCGCCCTTTTGTTGCCGGTCTTGCTGCCCTCGTGGCGGTTTTTCAAGACTGTCGCTGCCTCGCCTCGGGTCGAAGTGCGGGTCGGGCAGGGGGCGTGGCGCGAGGCACGGCCTATTCCCGCGCATGTGTCGGTGGTCCGCATGGCACGGCGGCTTGTCTGGAACCCGCGCCGCAATGAGCAGTTATATATGGTGAGCCTGTCGGAACGCCTTGCGGAACACAACGGCGGTCACGCGCGCTCTGAGTTGAGGCGGCTGGTGCGGGCCGGATTGCAGGAGCAGGAGGGGGAGTTTGAGTTTCGGCTGGTGTTTCTTCAGCGTGAGGGCGATCAAATCGTCAAATTCGTTGACTACGAAAGCCCGGTCTTGCCCATCCACGAGGGCGGCCCATGACCCTTGTGGACACGGTGCAGGTGACGAGCATGATGCTTGGGCTGGCGGTGGCGCAGCAGACCTTGGAACATCTGGCCTCCCCCAAAGACCGGCTGTTGTTCCTGCCGCGTTTGATCCCCTGTGTGATGTTGATTTTAGGATGGCATATTGATTGGGCGGTCTTGGCGCTCTTTGCCTATGGGATTGTTCTGCTGCACCGGTTCGACGGGCCGTATAACGGTGGCTCGGACAAGATGACGATGCTGATCGTCACGTGTTTATCGGCCTATCACCTTGCCCCATCTGAGCGATGGCAGGAAATGGCGATGGCCTATTTGGCGGTGCAACTGGTGCTGTCCTATTTCGTGTCCGGCTACATCAAGATTATCAAAGCCGATTGGCGGCGGGGTGAGGCCTTGCAAGATGTGTTCCGGTTTTCGGCCTATCCGGTGTCGGACGGCCTGCGAGGATGGGCGGACCATCCGCGGCTGTTGTGGCTGATGTCATGGTGCGTCATGGGGTTCGAAGTGCTGTTCCCGCTGGCCCTGCTTCACCCATGGCTGTTGACCCTTGGCCTCTTGATCGCGGCGACGTTTCATTTGGCCAATGCCTGTTTATTTGGCCTTAACCGGTTTTTCTGGATCTGGCTCTGCGCCTATCCCTCACTGATCTGGTTTCAAGATCGCGTCATCGGCTAGGCGGATGTTGGTTACATACGCCAACGCTTCGGAGTCTTCTTTCCAACAATATCTCGGGGAGCCCCAAGCCCGCTTGGGACGGGGCAGCGCCCCAAAACCCTGGGCTAAAGCGATACCATATGCTGGGGCGAACTGATCTGAGAGCTGAGGCAGCCGTCAGAGACCTTGCGCCATGTCAGCAGATTTAAGGACATCGAACAGCGCGCCATAAAGGATTTGCCCCCAACCCGCAGACAGGCCAATTGACCAAGCTCGACCTTTTCCCCGTCGCGGTTGATGCAGAAACAGGGTTTTGCGGGCTGATCTTGGGCCACCACAGGAAGCGGCATCAACAGCACAAATATGATGACTGCGCAGCGCATAAAACAGACTATACCACAAAGGGTGAATTTGCCCAAATCGCCCATAATTGACGGGGTTTTTCGGTGAATCTTGACCCATTTGCCCAATAGGCGAAAAAGCCCCGATATTGGCCTTGCCAGAATCCTTTCGCAGGCGTATAGGCACCCTTCATGCACGGATTTACGGAATCGGTGCGCCTTGTGCGTGCCTTTTTTATTGCTCGTCAGAAACCTCACCAGGTTAAGGGTGACCCGGACACAATTATCGGGGCTCTCTGGTGAAAACCAAAAGGAAGAGGCGAATGAACGCCAAGGAACTCATGGACAAGACACCGGATCAACTCCGGGACGAGCTCGTCCAGCTCAAGAAAGAAGCGTTTAACCTGCGCTTCCAGCAGGCCTCTGGCCAGCTCGAAAACACCGCCCGTATGCGTCAGGTTCGTCGCAACGTTGCGCGTGTGAACACCATTTTGAACGAAAAAGCGGCCAACGCCGCAGCGGAGGCGTAACACATGCCCAAGCGTATCCTTACAGGCACCGTGACCTCCACTGCCAACACTCAGACCGTCACCGTACAGGTCGAGCGTCGTTTTAAGCATCCGGTCATGCAAAAGACCGTGAAGCGCAACAAGAAATACCGTGCTCATGATGAGGCGGAAAAGTTCGCAGTAGGCGATATGGTTCGCATCATCGAATGTGCACCTAAGTCGAAAACGAAACGTTGGGAGGTTCTGGCTGACTAAGCCAGAGCCTTTTGGCATTCATCGAAACCCTGGGGGAGCTAACGAGAACAGCCCCCATAGGTCGGGAGAAACTATATGATCCAGATGCAGACCAATCTGGATGTAGCTGACAACTCCGGTGCCCGGAAAGTTCAGTGCATCAAGGTCCTCGGCGGTTCCCACCGTCGTTATGCATCGGTCGGCGATATCATCGTCGTATCGGTGAAAGAGGCCATTCCACGTGGTCGCGTTAAAAAGGGTGACGTCCGTAAGGCCGTTGTCGTACGCACCGCAAAAGAAGTTCGTCGTGAAGACGGCACAGCAATCCGCTTTGATCGCAACGCTGCAGTTATCTTGAACACTGCTGGCGAGCCTGTTGGCACGCGTATCTTTGGCCCGGTTGTTCGTGAGCTGCGCGCCAAGAACTTCATGAAAATCATCTCGCTCGCACCGGAGGTGCTGTAAGATGGCTGCTAAGCTGAAAAAAGGTGACAAGGTCATCGTTCTTGCCGGTAAGGACAAGGGCAAGACTGGCGAGATCACCTCGGTCAATCCCACCGCGGGCAAGGCCATCGTGGACGGCGTAAACGTTGCGATCCGTCACCAGCGTCAGAGCCAGACAGCTCAGGGCGGCCGCCTTCCTAAGGCTCTGCCGATCCAGTTGTCTAACCTGGCCATCGTCGATGCAAACGGCAAAGCGTCTCGTGTTGGCTTCCGCATGGAAGACGGCAAGAAGGTACGTTTCGCCAAGACCACGGGAGACGTGATCTAATGCTGGACCAAGCCAACTATACACCGCGCCTCAAGGTGCAGTACCGCGACACCATCCGCCCAGCTATGAAAGAAGAGTTTGGGTACAAGAACGACATGCAGATCCCTGGTCTGGAAAAAATCGTTCTGAACATTGGTTGTGGTGCGGAAGCTGTTCGTGACTCCAAGAAAGCCAAATCGGCGATCGAAGATCTCACAACAATCGCCGGTCAACAGGCCGTCGGCACCAAGGCAAAGCACAGCCACGCGCCGTTCCGCCTTCGTGAAGGTATGATCATCGGCACCAAGGTCACCCTGCGTGGCGACCGTATGTTCGAATTCCTTGATCGCCTGACCACCATTGCGATGCCTCGTATTCGTGACTTCCGTGGTGTGAAACCTTCGTTTGACGGTCGTGGCAACTTTGCCATGGGCCTGAAGGAACACATCGTCTTCCCTGAGATTGATTTCGACAAAGTCGACGAAGTCTGGGGCATGGACATCATCATCACCACCACTGCGCAACAAAGCGGCGAACATACCGCTGATGCACAGGCCAAAGCGCTGTTGAAGCATTTCAACATGCCGTTCAACGCGTAAGGGGAAGCAGAGACATGGCGAAAAAATCCATGATCGAACGCGAGAAGAAGCGCGAGCGTCTGGTGGCAAAATATGCTGCTAAGCGCGCCGAGCTCAAAGAAATCGCGAACGACGAATCCAAGCCGATGGAAGAGCGTTTCAAAGCGCGTCTGAAACTGGCGAAATTGCCACGCAACTCGTCGGCCACACGCTTGCACAACCGCTGCCAGCTGACCGGTCGTCCACACGCCTATTACCGCAAGCTGAAAATCAGCCGTATCGCACTTCGCGAACTCGGTTCGACCGGTATGCTGCCCGGTATGGTCAAGTCGAGCTGGTAAGGGAGAGTAGAATATGAACGATCCTATCGGCGATATGCTTACTCGTATCCGCAACTCGCAGATGCGTGGTAAATCCACCGTTATGACCCCGGCCTCCAAGCAGCGCGCACGCGTTCTGGATGTTCTGGCAGACGAAGGCTATATCCGCGGCTACGAAGGTGGCACGGATTCCGCAGGTCACCCGACCTTCGAAATCAGCCTGAAATACTATGATGGCGAACCTGTTATTCGCGAGCTGGCACGGGTGTCCAAGCCTGGCCGACGCGTTTACATGGGCGTTAAGGAGATCCCACAGGTCCGTCAGGGTCTGGGTGTCTCGATTGTCTCCACCCCACAGGGTGTGATGTCGGATGCAAAAGCACGCGCAGCCAATGTTGGCGGCGAAGTGCTCTGCACCGTCTTCTAAGGAGGGCTTATTTATGTCTCGTATTGGTAAGAAGCCAGTTGAGCTGCCCTCCGGTGTAACTGCATCCGTTTCGGGTCAGGTTGTTGAAGTTAAGGGCCCTAAGGGCGTCCAGACCTTCACTGCCACCGACGATGTGACAATCACCGTTGAAGACAGCGCCGTCAAAGTTGAGCCGCGTGGCAAGTCCAAGCGCGCGCGTCAGCAGTGGGGTATGTCCCGCACCGTTGTGGCCAATCTGGTCCACGGCGTGCAGAACACCTTCAAAAAAGAGCTCGAGATCCACGGGGTTGGTTATCGTGCGGCTGTTCAGGGTAAAGTTCTTAAACTGAACCTTGGCTATTCGCATGATGTCGACTTTGCGATCCCGGATGGCATCTCAATCGTTTGCCCAAAGCCGACTGAAGTTGTGATCGAAGGTCACGACAAACAGCAGGTGGGTGAAGTTGCGGCAAACATCCGTGATTGGCGCCGCCCAGAGCCCTATAAGGGGAAGGGTATTCGCTACAAAGGCGAATTCATCTTCCGCAAAGAAGGCAAGAAGAAGTAAGGACGCACAGCAATGGCAAACAGCAAACGTGTACTGTTCCAGAAGCGCCGCATGCGCGTCCGGAACAAACTCCGCAAGGTCAACGCTGGTCGCGTTCGTCTTTCGGTTCACCGCTCGAACAAGAACATCTCAGTTCAGCTCATCGACGACGTGGCAGGCCGCACTTTGGCAGCTGCATCGACTCTCGAGCCAACTCTGGGTCTTGTCGGCAAGAACAATGTCGAAGCCGCAACCAAAGTGGGTGCTTTGATCGCCGAGCGTGCGAAAGCCGCTGGCGTAGAAGAAGCCTATTTCGATCGCGGTGGCTTCTTGTTCCACGGCAAAGTGAAGGCCTTGGCCGACGCTGCGCGTGAAGGTGGTTTGAAGATCTAAGACCTTTTGGTCTTGCTTGCAGGCGGCGGGTTTTCTCGCCGCCTCGATGATTGGGGGGCTCCCTTCCACTTGGGCGGGCTCACTTCAATTGAACAAACAGGCGCCCATCGCGCCAGAAATAAAAGGGATGCCACATGGCAGAACGTGATAACCGCCGGGGCAACCGTCGCGACCGTGACGAAGCACCGGAATTTGCAGATCGCTTAGTCGCGATCAACCGCGTATCGAAAACAGTAAAAGGCGGTAAGCGCTTTGGTTTTGCTGCGCTTGTTGTTGTTGGCGACCAAAAAGGCCGCGTCGGTTTTGGCAAAGGTAAAGCGAAAGAAGTACCTGAGGCGATCCGCAAGGCGACTGAGCAAGCCAAACGTCAGATGGTCCGCGTACCTCTGAAAGAAGGCCGCACATTGCACCACGACATCGAGGGCCGTCACGGCGCTGGTAAAGTTGTGATGCGCACAGCCCCAACCGGTACTGGTATCATTGCCGGTGGTCCAATGCGTGCTGTGTTCGAAATGTTGGGTGTTCAGGACGTTGTCGCTAAGTCGATCGGTTCGCAGAACCCTTACAACATGATCCGCGCCACTCTGAACGGTCTGGGCAAAGAACAGTCTCCTCGCAACGTCGCTCAGCGTCGTGGCAAAAAGGTTGCTGACATCCTGCCCAAGCGTGACGAAGCGCCTGCAACCGAGGAGGCTTAATCCATGGCCAAGACCATCGTTGTAAAACAGATCGGTTCCCCGATCCGTCGCCCCGCCATCCAGCGTCAGACGCTGATCGGCTTGGGTCTGAACAAGATGAACCGCACCCGTGAACTCGAAGATACGCCTTCGGTTCGTGGCATGGTCAACAAGATCTCGCATCTTGTAGAAATCATCGAAGAAAAGGGCTAATCGCCTCGCGATAACCCAAAGTTTAAGAGGCCTCGGCAGATTTGCCGGGGCCTTTTTTTGCACGATCGCATAAAAATCGACAAAAACTTGCATATTGATTAAAAAACGTTTGTTCAAGGCGGGAGTCGCGCTAGCTTTGAGGCATGAACAATTCATTGGAGGAAGAAAAATGAACCGCCGAGAATTCCTTGCCCGGTCCACAGCCGTTGGTGCCATAAGCGTCATTCCATTTGCCGGTCGCGCAGACGGGCATAGCGTTGACATGTTTTCAAGCGCCGCTGGCGACATAAAGGTCCACCCGGTGGCTCATGCCTCGATCGTTTTGGAAACACCAACCGGGGTGATCTATGTCGATCCCGTTGGCGAGGCCTCGCTCTATGCGGACATGCCGAAACCGGATTTGATCCTTGTGACCCATGAGCATGGCGATCACTTGAATGCGGAAACCCTGACGGCAATTTCGGGTGAGGCAACGCCCATCGTGACCAATGCCGGGGCGCATGCCAAGATGACGCCAGCGCAGCAGGGCAATGCCACGATTCTGGCAAACGGCGATAGCAACGACACGTTTGGCCCAAAGATCGAAGCCATTCCCGCCTATAACCTAACAGAAGAGCGTCTGAAGTTTCACCCACAGGGGCGCGACAATGGCTATGTCCTAAGCTGGGACGGGTCCCGGATTTATATTTCCGGCGACACCGAAGACATCCCCGAAATGCGCGCCTTGGAAAACATCGACTTGGCCTTTGTCTGTATGAACCTTCCTTTCACAATGGATGTGGCGGCGGCGGCGGATGCAGTGGCTGAATTCGCGCCCAAAAACGTCTATCCATACCATTATCGCGGCCGCGACGATGGCACCCAAGACCCGCAGGCCTTTGCGGACTTGATCGGCGATAAGGCCGTAGTGAAAATGGGCAACTGGTACGGCTAATCACCTTGGTTTTGATTGGAAATCAGTGACAAAGCAAAAGCACCTTCGGACAACGGGGGTGCTCTTATTCTAAGGGATTGCCTATGTAGCGCGTTTTGGCCAAAGCAATGTTGGCCTATTTGGTGGTGATCGTTTTCGCCTTTGGGTTTTCCCTGGCGGCGGTGTTTTTTTGAACCGCTAGGGGCGTTGAGAAACAAGGTTATCAAACCCAAACTGGGTTTCCACCAAGGCGAGTGGGTGTATTTTGAAAGCATATCAGTAAATGACACAATACTAACGTTTGATGGTTTCTTTGCGTCTCCGCCTGCTCGCGAACTTTCAGAAGTGACTTGGTGGCGCATTCCTTTTGAGGGCTATGACACTGCCGAAGAAACCGAGGTCACAAAGGCCCTTGGCCTAAACATTGAAGACATTAGGGCCATGACCCCTTCGGCACACCAGAGTAGCAAGAGGGAGGGTTTAAACATTCGCTTGCTTGTTCTTCCGATACTTGTGGAAACAAGAACGGTGGTGATCTTTGATCTGAATTACCTGTCCGAGACCTATAGGCCGGACTGCCACGCCCGGATTTTCGAGATCTGGGCGACTGACCAGACTGACACAGCTTTTCAAAAGAGCTGCAAGATCGAAGGCCCAAAAGACGGCCCTGTTCAGAAAATCTAAAATTCGCTGCATTGCAGCAATTGCATAGCGGAAAGTCCAAAACGGAAATTGTTAGCGCCACCTGCACCTTCTATATCAAGGGCAGGAAGAGGACATGAAGACAATTTAACAGCGCGTCGGGAATACGCCCGAGCCCCTCGAAAGGACAAATATCATGGCACATATCGCCAACACCGCCCCAGCAACATTCGCCCCAGTCGCATGGTTCAACAATATGGTTGCAGTGACTCAGGACTACTTGGCACGCCGCGCCACCTATACCCGCGTTTTCAATGAGCTGTCTGCGCTCAACGACCGCGAGCTGGACGACATGGGCCTCAGCCGTGCCGATTTCCACGCAATTGCTGCGGAAAGCGCCGCCAAGGTCTAAACCCTGACGGATCTATAGGAACGCCCCCGATATTCGGGGGTGTTTTGCTTTTTATACCCAAATACTCGGAGCCGAGATCATGGCCATCGTAACACGCACCCTTGCAACGGTTTTCACCCCGTTCACATCATTCTATTCCAGCGCCAAAGCCGCATGGAAAGCCGGCCCTTGCCCAGCGTGGACAGAATACCTTCACGAAGAGCCCAAGCGTTAAGCGAACGGGCCCAAGCAAAAGCTTGCAAGGATTGCGGTGGGCGTCTATACGCCCCCGGTGGCCTTTGGGGCCGCAAGAGAATCAACAAGAAACGCCGTGTTCGCCCAAAGATCGCTTCGGGGGCGCTTCCGGCAAAGGAGAAGCGACATGAAACTGAATGAACTTCGCGACAACGAAGGCGCAACCAAACGCCGCAAGCGTATTGGCCGTGGTGCTGGTTCGGGCATGGGTAAAACCGGTGGCCGTGGTATCAAGGGTCAAAAATCGCGTTCGGGTGTCGCCATCAATGGCTACGAAGGCGGCCAGATGCCTTTGTACCAACGTCTGCCTAAGCGTGGCTTTAACAAGCCGAACCGCAAGGCATGGGCCGTTGTAAACCTCGGCCTGATCCAGAAATTCGTAGACGCAGGCAAACTCACAGCTGGCGAAATCAACGAAGATACATTGGTGTCTTCGGGTCTGGTTCGTCGTAAGCTGGACGGTATCCGTGTTCTCGCCAAAGGCGAAATCACTGCTGCTCTGACCATCAACGTTACCGGTGCTTCCAAGTCCGCAATCGCGGCTGTTGAGGCAAAAGGCGGCGCGCTGACAGTCACGAACGCGGCAGCGGCGGAATAAACGCCTTGTGAGCGGCGCATTGGCCGCTTACATACCTATCTAGTTTTCCATCAACGCCGCCCGAGCAGGAAGACGCTCAGGGCGGCGTTTGTCTGACAAGAGAGACCCGCATGGTATCCGCAGCAGAGCAAATGGCCGCAAACACAAGTTGGGCGGCACTGGGCAAAGCAACCGACCTGCGCAATCGCATTCTCTTTACCCTTGGCCTATTGATAGTTTACCGCCTCGGCACGTTCATCCCTGTTCCAGGGATTGACGGCGCCGCGTTGCAGGAATTCGTCGATCAGGCCGGGCAAGGGATTGCTGGCATTGTGTCGATGTTTACAGGGGGCGCATTGGGCCGCATGGGCATCTTTGCCCTTGGCATCATGCCCTATATTTCCGCCTCGATTATTATTCAGTTGCTGACGGCCATGGTGCCCAAGCTTGAACAGCTGAAGAAAGAGGGCGAACAGGGCCGCAAAAAGATCAACCAATACACCCGTTTCGGGACGGTGATCTTGGCAACCTTCCAAGCCTATGGTTTGGCCGCGTCGCTCGAGGCCGGGGATTTGGCAACCGATCCCGGTTGGTACTTCCGTGCCGCTTGTGTGATCACCCTTGTGGGCGGCACTATGTTCCTGATGTGGCTGGGTGAGCAAATCACCGCACGCGGCATCGGCAACGGTATTTCGCTGATCATCTTTGTTGGCATCATCGCCGAAGTCCCCGCCGCCTTGGCTCAGTTCTTTGCCTCAGGTCGTTCGGGTGCCATCAGCCCTGCGGTTATCGTTGGTGTGATGCTGATGGTCGTGGCCGTGATCGCCTTTGTGGTGTTCATGGAACGCGCCTTGCGCAAGATCGCCATCCAATACCCCCGCCGTCAGGTGGGCATGAAGATGACCGAAGCGCAAAACAGCCACCTGCCGCTGAAAGTGAACCCAGCGGGCGTTATCCCGGCGATCTTCGCAAGTTCTTTGCTTTTGCTGCCGGTAACGATCTCGACCTTCTCAGGGTCTGATGCTGGTCCGATCATGTCGACGATCTTGGCCTACTTTGGCCCCGGACAGCCGCTCTATCTGCTGTTCTTTGCTTCGATGATCGTGTTCTTTGCTTATTTCTACACCTTCAACGTGTCGTTCAAACCGGACGACGTGGCGGATAACCTCAAAAACCAGAATGGTTTTGTTCCGGGCATCAAGCCGGGCAAGAAAACCGCCGAATATCTGGAATATGTGGTGAATCGCTTGTTGGTTGTTGGGTCGGGTTATTTGGCGGCTGTGTGTCTTTTGCCGGAAATTCTGCGGGCTCAGTTCGCAATTCCATTCTATTTCGGCGGGACATCGGTGCTTATTGTCGTAAGTGTGACAATGGATACCATTCAGCAAGTACAGAGCCATCTGCTAGCACATCAGTACGAAGGTCTTATTCAGAAGTCGCAGCTTCGCGGTAAAGGTAAGGCTCGCAAGCGGAAAGGGCCGGCGCGTCGATGAATATCATTCTTTTGGGGCCCCCAGGGGCAGGTAAAGGTACACAAGCACGTCTTTTGGTAGAAGAACGTGGCATGGTGCAGCTCTCAACGGGCGACATGTTGCGGGAAGCCAAGGACAGCGGAACCGAGATGGGCCTGAAAGTGGCCGAGGTGATGGCCAAGGGCCAGTTGGTTACAGATGAGATCGTGATCGGTCTGATTCGTGAAAAGCTGCAAACGGTCGACGCCAACGGCTTTATCTTTGATGGCTTTCCACGCACGCTCAAACAGGCGGATGCCTTGGCTGAGCTGCTGGAAGAGGTTGGTCAGAAACTTGACCTGGTTGTTGAACTGCGTGTGCAGGACGAAGCCTTGGTCAAGCGGATCACGGCACGTTCGACCTGCGGAAGCTGCGGTGAAGTCTATAACGACATCACTAAGCCGATCCCAGAAGATGAGAAATGCACCAACTGTGGCGCGTCTGATTTCAAACGCCGGGCTGACGACAACGAAGACAGCCTGCGCACCCGTTTGATGGAATACTACAAGCAGACCGCGCCATTGATCGGCTACTACTACGCCTTGCGTCAGCATTGCCGTGTGGATGGCCTTGGTGAGATCAACGAAATCAAGGCGGCGATTGCCGAAAAGCTCGACGCCTAAGTCTGATCTAGCGCTGATTTGAAGAAACCCGCCCCAGTGGCGGGTTTTTTTGTGGCTGGATGGGGCTCAAAGAGCGGGGGTTTGAATGCTGGGTTTGAGATCAACCAGCGCCGCGTCCAAAGCTTCGGAGAAGGTTTTGCTTAGGCTTTCAAACTGGGCCACTGTTTCTTTGTTGATTTCACTATAGCCCATGGACCAATCACCAAAGAACCGCGTTTCAATGGCCCGTTGAAACAGGATGTTCACGTCGAAATGACGCGGGTCTTGTTGGATGGCTTCGATCGTGTGAAGAACGGCAGCTGTTTCGCCTTCGAGGATTTGCAGGAACCGACGGTTATCACGCAGCAAGGCACCGGTCACATTGGCAAGTTTGTTTTTACGATTGGCAGTTTTGAGAATTTCGAGATCGGTCAAATCCCCGCGGGGATAGGTTGACCTGCTAATATAAAGCACTTGAATGAGCATCAAAACTCCAAAAAAATGTGACCCGAAATATTGGGTTGAATACAGTCTGGCATTTTCCCGGTAAGTTTGAGAAGGCTTTTGTGCGAAGTCTCGGAGCACGCAGAATTAAAACGCTCTTGACGGGACCTCTGAAACTTCATACCCACCCACATCTCAGTATGAGAATCATATATGCAAAGTGGGTCGCACCCATGGCGCAGATCACCTGATCAGCTACGGCCCGGCGGCTTTTGCCTCGGGCCTCATGTTGTGAAAAAAGGGCCCGGTTCTACGGACTCGCAACAAAAAGGAAGATGCACATTGGCACGTATTGCCGGCGTTAACATCCCGACCAACAAGCGGGTGCCCATCGCACTCACATATATCACTGGTATTGGCCACACTTCGGCTGCTGCCATCATCGAAGCGGTAGGCATCGACGCCACGCGCCGCGTAAATGAGCTTTCTGACGCTGAAGTATTGGCGATCCGTGAGCACATCGATGCAAACTACACCGTCGAAGGCGACCTGCGCCGCGAAGTGACCATGAACGTTAAGCGTTTGATGGACCTCGGCTGCTACCGTGGCCTGCGCCACCGTCGTAACCTCCCTGTACGTGGTCAACGTACGCACACCAACGCTCGTACCCGCAAAGGCCCCGCAAAGGCCATTGCTGGCAAGAAGAAGTAAGGGAGACACTGACCTATGGCACGTGATACTCGCCGCGCAGGCAAGAAAAAGGTCTCCAAGAACATCGCAGCTGGCGTTGCGCATGTGAACTCGACCTTTAACAACACCAAAATCCTGATCTCTGACGTTCAGGGTAACGCAATCTCTTGGTCCTCTGCTGGCACCATGGGCTTTAAAGGGTCGCGTAAATCGACTCCTTACGCTGCCCAGCTGGCTGCAGAAGATGCAGGCAAAAAAGCTCAAGAGCACGGTGTTAAGACACTCGAAGTTGAAGTTCAGGGCCCCGGTTCGGGTCGTGAATCGGCGCTCCGCGCCCTTGCCGCTGTTGGTTTCAACATCACCTCGATCCGTGATGTGACCCCAATCGCGCACAACGGCTGCCGCCCACCAAAGCGCCGCCGCGTATAAGCACTTACTAACGTATTGGGGCTGGGCATTTGTCCGGCCCCAATATGTCGTTTGAAACCTCGGGCGTCTGGACCTTTGGACATGGGGACCGGACAGGTATGGAGGGACTTGCATGATCCATAAGAATTGGGCCGAACTGATCAAGCCAACACAGCTTGAAATCAAACCCGGCAACGATCCCGCACGCAAAGCCACTGTTGTTGCTGAACCGCTCGAACGCGGCTTTGGTCTCACATTGGGCAACGCGCTGCGTCGTGTTTTGATGTCGAGCCTTCAGGGCGCGGCCATCACAAGCGTTCAGATCGACAACGTATTGCACGAATTCTCGTCTGTTGACGGTGTTCGCGAAGATGTCACCGACATCATTCTGAACCTCAAGGGTGTTTCGATCCGCATGGAGGCCGAAGGCCCCAAGCGTTTGTCCGTAAGCGCCAAAGGCCCAGGTGTTGTAACCGCTGGTGACATCACCGAAAGCGCGGGCATCGAGATCCTGAACCGCGAACACGTGTTGTGTCACGTGGACGAAGGTGCCGAAGTGTACATGGAATTCACCGTGAACACTGGCAAAGGCTATGTCTCGGCTGACAAGAACAAGCCAGAAGATGCGCCTATTGGCCTGATCCCGATCGATGCGATCTATTCGCCGGTCAAAAAGGTTGCTTATGACGTTCAGCCGACCCGTGAAGGTCAGGTTCTGGACTATGACAAGCTGACCATGAAGGTCGAAACCGATGGCTCGATCACCCCAGAAGATGCGGTGGCTTTTGCTGCGCGTATCCTTCAGGATCAGCTGTCGATCTTCGTCAACTTCGAAGAGCCCGAGTCGGCTCAGCGTCAAGACGATGATGATGGTCTCGAGTTCAACCCACTTCTGCTCAAGAAAGTGGACGAGCTGGAACTGTCTGTCCGGTCTGCAAACTGCCTGAAGAACGACAATATAGTGTATATTGGCGATCTTATTCAGAAGACCGAAGCAGAAATGCTGCGCACACCAAACTTTGGCCGCAAATCTTTGAACGAGATCAAAGAAGTGCTGTCGGGTATGGGTTTGCACCTCGGCATGGACGTCGAAGACTGGCCACCAGACAACATCGAAGATCTGGCCAAGAAGCTCGAAGACAACTTTTAAGTTTGGTGGGGTAAAACCCCACCCTACATCTGGGCGGCCCCGTGTCGCCCGGTTCTGGGCCTAGGCCCCAAGGAGAGCTGGTGACACGCATCGCCAGCCAGACAAAGCAAAACAGCCCGTAGAGGGCACATTCTGGAGTTAGACATATGCGTCACAAGCGTGGATACCGCCGCCTTAATCGTACACACGAACACCGCAAGGCGTTGTTCTCGAACATGGCCGGCTCGCTCATCGAACATGAGCAAATCAAAACCACTTTGCCCAAGGCAAAAGAACTCAAGCGCGTCATCGACAAGCTGATCACCCTGGGCAAGCGCGGCGACCTGCACGCCCGTCGTCAGGCAGCTGCTCAGCTGAAAGAAGACAAAGACGTTGCGAAATTGTTCGCCGTTCTTGGCCCACGTTACGCCGAGCGTTCGGGCGGCTATTGCCGTGTTCTGAAAGCTGGCTTCCGTTACGGTGACATGGCGCCTATGGCGATCATCGAACTGGTTGACCGCGACGTTGACGCCAAAGGCGCAGCGGACAAAGCCCGTCTCGAAGCAGCAGAAGCCGCCGACGAGTAAGCTTTTCTCGACTGAGAATTTCAAAGGCCTCACCCGCTTGGGTGGGGCCTTTTTATTTGTGACAAACCTGTTAGCGCTTAGGCATGTCACGTCTGTTGCTTGTTCCGTTTCTGTATTTGGTTTCGCTGCCTGTTATCATTGGTACGGTTGAGCGGCTGATATTTGTGACGCAGTCATGGACGACACTGGATTGGGTCAATCAGCGAAATGCGGATCACCCTTGGTGACACTTGCGCATCTTTTTTGCCCGGCTTGGTGTTCTTTCTGATTGGCCCGCTACAGTTTTCCGGGCGCCTTCGGTCACGGCACCCTGCGCTTCATCTCTTTCTGGGGCGTCTCTATGTGACCCTTGGCGTGGCGTCTGGCTTGGCTGTTCTTTGGATGGTTTTGGTGTTTCCGGCTGTGGGCGGGCTGTTGACGCAACTCGGCACATTTGGGGTGGTGGCGGCGATGTTTGCTTGTTTTTGGTTGGCAATTGTTGCCGTGCGATCCCGCCAAATCGCCCGGCATCGGGCTTTTATGATTCGTGGATATGCGCTTGCCTTATCGGTCTCGACAGCCCGCATCGGGATCGATCTTTCCGAGCTGATTTGGGGCGCAACCTTTGAAATGTCGTTCGTTCCGGCGTCGATATTTGGCGCATCTGTCAAGATTATCGTTTCAGAATATGTGGTTAGGCGTTTTTCGGTTTTTGGTCTTTTTCGGGGTGACAGACCGACAATCCGGCGCTAACGTTTGGCGCATGACCCAATCGTACGCAACATTTTGGTACTTTTATTATCCGAGCCATAAGGCGGACGGAGGGGTTTGCGCGTTCTGACATAACGCAAAAACGAGATACCACCGACCGCCCCCGAGGGCGGTTTTTTTGTATCCAGCTCCGGGGGCATCCCATTCAGGAAGAAGCCCATGCCCATCGCCACCCAGAACCTTCGCGTCACCCAGATGCAAGAACTCACCACCCCCGCCGCCCTGCGCGCGCAACTCCCTTTGTCGGATGCGGCGTCGCAGACCGTACAAGGCGGGCGCAATGCCATTCAGCGCATTCTAAAAGGCGAGGATGATCGCGTTATCGCCGTCACCGGACCCTGTTCGATCCATGACCCTGATGCGGCGCTTGACTACGCGCGCAAGCTTCAGGCGCTGCGGGTGGAATGCGCCGACACGCTGGAAATCGTCATGCGGGTGTACTTCGAAAAACCGCGCACCATTGGCGGTTGGAAAGGGTTGATCAATGACCCGCATCTCGACGGGTCATTCGCGATCAACGAAGGCCTGCAAGCCGCGCGTGAACTATTGTTAGAGATCAACGAGATGGGCCTGCCGGTTGGGACCGAGTTCCTTGATACGGCTGTTCCGCAATACGTGGCCGATCTGGTGAGCTGGGCGGCGATTGGTGCGCGCACCACCGAAAGCCAGATTCACCGCGAAATGGCGTCGGGCCTGAGCTGCCCCGTTGGGTTCAAGAACGGCACCCGCGGCAATATCCAAATCGCGCTTGACGCGGTGCGCTCCTCGGCGCAACCGCATCATTTCATGGGTCTCAGCGAAAGCGGACAAGCTGCGATTGTTGGCACCCATGGCAACCCGGATTGCCACGTGATTCTGCGCGGTGGCGAGGGCACGAACTATGACGAGGCTTCGGTCGACACCTTGTGTCACAAGGCGGAACTTGACGGTGTGCGCCCGCAGGTGATGATCGATGCCAGCCACGCCAATAGCGGCAAACTCCCCGAACGCCAGCCCGAAGTTCTGGCCAATGTTGGCGGGCAAATCGCCCGTGGAGATCACCGGATCATGGGCGTTATGATCGAAAGCAACCTTGTAGGTGGCGCACAAAAGCTCGGCGCGGCGCCTCTGGTCTACGGTCAGTCGATCACCGACGGCTGTATTGATTGGTCGCAAACCCAAAACTGTCTGCGCGAATTGTCGGACGATGTCCGCCAGCGCCGCAGCGTGCTTACCCGCAAGGCGGGGTAACGCGCAACGGGTCATGGTGGTTCACTCCCTGTCGCCATGACCCTTTACTATCTCTTGTATGATCACCAAGCCATAGTCACAGCTTGCAATCATCCCGGTGCAGCCGCATATCAAAGTGGCATTTGAAGAAAGGGAGCCTATGTTGCTGCGTGTTTTTCTGATCCTGACCATGTTTGCCGCCCCGGCTTGGGCCGAAACCCGTGTTCCGCAATCCAACGCTGAAATTAGCCTAAGCTTTGTGCCCTTGGTCAAAGAAGCCGCCCCAGCCGTGGTCAACATCTATGCTCGGCGTGTGGTGCAGCAACGCAGCCCCTTTGCGGATGATCCGTTTTTCAACAACCTGTTCCGTGATTTTCAGAGCCGTCCTCGGGTGCAAAACTCGCTCGGCTCTGGGGTGATCTTGTCCGATGATGGGATTGTCGTGTCGAACTACCATGTTGTTGGCATGGCGACCGATATTCGCGTTGTTCTAAATGACCGCCGCGAATTTGTGGCCGATGTGATGTTGGGTGACGAAGAGGCCGATTTGGCGATCCTGAAATTGCGTGACGCGTCGGACATGCCGCATCTGTCATTGCGTGATAGCGATACGGTTGAAGTCGGCGAATTGGTTTTGGCGATCGGCAACCCCTTTGGTGTTGGCCAGACCGTGTCGTCGGGGATTGTCTCTGGTTTGGCGCGCTCTGGCACCGCGACGGGCAATGCGCGCGGCTATTTCATCCAGACCGATGCGCCGATCAATCCGGGCAATTCCGGTGGGGCGTTGATTGATATCAACGGTGATTTGATTGGGGTGAACACCTCGATCCTGACGCGGTCGGGCGGATCAAACGGCATTGGCTTTGCGATCCCATCGGCCTTGGTGGCGTCATTTGTTGATCAGGCCCGCGCCGGGCAGAATCAGTTCAATCGACCTTGGGCTGGGATGACCGGCCAACCGGTGGATGCGGATTTGTCGGATAGTCTGGGTCTGAACCTGCCTGGTGGGGTGTTGATTGCCGATTTGCATCCCCAAAGCCCCTTTGCCGTGGCCGGTTTGGTGCCCGGCGACGTGGTTCTGAGCGTCGATGGTTTGCAGGTGAACACCCCGGCGGAAATGCTGTTTCGGATGTCGGTGCGTCGCATCGGCGATAAGGCGCAGGTGAGTTACGTGTCGCGCGGCACCGAAAAACAAGCCGCTGTTGCAATGATCAGCCCCCCGGAAGTCCCGGCGCGTGATCAAGTAACCTTGGGGCGGCGTGAGGTTTTAGAAGGGTTATCCCTTGCCCGGATCAACCCGGCGGTTTTGGCCGAACTTGGGCTTTCTGGCGATGGCCAGGGGATCATTGTGATGACCCCAGGACGATCAGGAGCCAAGATCGGCCTAAAGAAAGGTGATGTTGTTCTGGGTGTGAATGGCCGCGAAATCACCTCGCCTTCTGATGTCGGAGATTTGCTGCGAAAATCCGGTAGGCGGGTGCGGATCGACGCGTTGCGTGGTAACCGTCGCCTGACCCTAAAATTCCGGATCTGACCTTTGGCTGACCTGTTTGATACATCCGATGTCGTTCCCGATACGGCTCCGCGTCCCTTGGCCGACCGCTTAAGGCCAAAGGTTTTGTCGGATGTGATTGGACAGAGGCAGGTCTTGGGGCCAGAGGCCCCATTGGGCGTGATGCTTGAGGCCGGAACGCTTGGCTCGATCATCTTTTGGGGGCCGCCCGGCGTGGGCAAAACCACGATTGCGCGGCTTTTGGCGGATGCGACGGACATGCATTTTGTCCAGATCAGCGCGATTTTCACCGGGGTTCCAGAGCTGCGCAAGGTGTTTGAGGCCGCTAAGCTGCGGCGCAAAACCGGGCAGGGGACCTTGCTCTTTGTCGATGAAATTCATCGCTTTAACAAAGCCCAGCAGGATGGGTTTTTGCCGCATATGGAGGACGGCACCATTCTTTTGGTGGGGGCGACGACGGAAAACCCATCGTTTGAGCTTAACGCCGCTTTGCTGAGCCGCTCACAGGTGTTGGTTTTGGAGCGATTGGCCCCAACCGATCTGGAATTACTGGCGCAACGGGCCGAGGGCGAATTGGATCGCGAACTGCCCTTGGACGATGGCGCGCGCCCGGCGTTGATCGAAATGGCCGATGGAGATGGGCGGGCGCTTCTCAACTTGATTGAGCAAGTGATGTCGTGGAAGGTTGATGCGCCGCTAAACACCGATGCGCTGACCTCACGGTTGATGAAACGCGCGGCGCAATATGACAAATCCGGTGATGGGCATTATAACCTCATTTCAGCGCTGCATAAATCGGTGCGCGGTTCCGACCCGGACGCGGCGCTCTATTGGTTTGCGCGGATGTTAGACGCGGGCGAGGACCCGCGGTTTTTGGCGCGCCGGATCACTCGGATGGCGGTCGAAGATATCGGATTGGCAGATCCACAGGCGCAATCGGTGTGCCTTCAAAGTTGGGAAACCTACGAAAGGCTCGGCTCGCCCGAGGGCGAGTTGGCGTTGGCGCAGGCGCTGGTTTACATCGCGCTGGCTCCGAAATCGAACGGGGTTTACGTGGCCTATAAGGCGGCGCGCAAGGCGGCGAAGAAAACTGGGTCGCTTACCCCGCCCAAGCATATTTTGAACGCCCCAACCCGGTTGATGAAGGATCAGGGCTATGGGGCCGGATACGCCTATGACCACGATGCCGAAGACGGGTTTTCCGGTCAGGATTATTTCCCCGAAGAAATGGGGCGGCAGAGCTATTACACCCCGGTTGAGCGTGGATTCGAACGCGAATTGGGCAAGCGCGTTGCCTATTTCGCCAAGCTGCGCGCCCGGCGCGAAGGTGAGGCGTGAGCGGGCTTGACCTAAAGGCCGATTGCAGCCGCTGTGCGGCGCTTTGCTGTATGGCATTTGAGTTTGAACCAAGCCCGGATTTTGCCATTTCCAAACCTGCTGGGGCTGGATGTACCCACTTAAATGCTGAATTTGGCTGCAAAATTCATGCGGATCGATTGGCCAAGGGGTTTGCCGGGTGTTTGAAGTTTGACTGCCTTGGGGCCGGGCAACGGGTGTCACAGGATGTGTTCAAAGGGGCCGATTGGCGGGTGGACCCAACCCTTGGACCACGGATGATCGAGGCGTTTCGCATCCTGCGCGAGGTGCATCGGTTGTACGAGTTGCTCGATGTGGCGGGTCGGTTGCCGCTTGGAGCGGATCAAGAACGGCAACGTCAAGATTTGATCGCGCGGTTGGACCCCGGAACGGCTTGGACCGAACCCGATTTGTTGCGGCTTGACGAAAGAGCGCTTCAGTCGGCGGTAACAGGGTTTCTAAGCGCGCTCAAAGACGTGGTGAAAACCGGTGCTACGCAGGGGTAATACCCCTCAAGGCATCTTGACTCTAAGACCGCGTACAGGCAACAGACGTTGATGATTTTCACCCTTGTTCAAGTGGCGCTTGGTGGCGCAATCGGTGCTGTTTTGCGCTATCTGACCGGGGTTGGCGCGATGCGCTGGCTTGGAGCGGGGTTTCCGTGGGGGACGTTGGTCGTCAATATTGTCGGCTCGTTTATGATGGGGGTGATCGTGGTTGTGCTGGCGCATCTGTCGGGGACGCGATTTGCCCCGTTCTTGATGACCGGAGTGTTGGGCGGGTTCACCACCTTTTCGGCGTTTTCGCTTGATGCGGCGACCCTGTATGAAAGGGGTGACGTCACCCTTGCGGCAGGCTATGTGCTGGCCTCTGTTGTTTTTTCCATTGCCGCGCTGTTTGCCGGCCTCCTTTTAGCCCGGAGCTTTGCCTCATGAGCCGTGTTCAGACCCTAACGATTGCCCCGGGCGAAGGGGATCAGCGCCTTGACCGCTGGCTAAAACGGATGTTCCCGCATGTGGGGCAGGGCCGTATCGAAAAGATGTGCCGCAAAGGCGAGCTTCGGGTGGATGGCGGCCGGGTCAAAGCCTCGACCCGATTAGAAGTTGGGCAAACCGTGCGCATCCCGCCACTTCCGGATGCGAGTGAGGTCAAATCCGAACCCAAACCACAGCCGCGCGTGTCGGACGCCGATGCTCAGATGATCCAAAGCTGTGTGCTCTGGAAAGACGATCATGTGATTGCCTTGAACAAACCACCCGGTTTAGCGACCCAAGGCGGCAGCAAACAAACCCGCCACGTGGACGGCCTCTCCGAAGCGCTAAAGTTCGGCAGCGATGAAAAGCCGCGACTTGTGCACCGGTTAGACAAGGACACATCCGGTGTGTTGTTGTTGGCCCGGTCTCGTGAAGTGGCCAAAGGGTTGACCGACGCGATCCGCCACAAGGAAACCCGCAAGATTTATTGGGCTTTGGTGGGCGGTGTGCCGGTGCCTTACCTCGGCGAAATCCGCTATGGTTTGGTCAAAGCGCCGGGGCATGGCCCATCGGGCGGTGGCGAGAAAATGATCGCTGTGCATCCGCGCGACATGGATAGCACGCCCGGGGCGAAACGCGCCCATACGCTTTATGCAACACTGTACCGGGTTGCGTCACGCGCCGCTTGGGTGGCGATGGAGCCGATCACCGGACGGACCCACCAATTGCGCGCCCACATGGCCGAGATTGGCCATCCGATTATTGGCGACGGCAAATATGGCGGATCGGGTCAGGAAAACCTTGGTGATGGTTGGGGGGCTCAGCTTGGCGGCATGATCTCGAAAAAGCTGCATCTTCATGCCCGCTCAATGAGCTTTGTGCACCCGGTGACCCGCAAGGTTGTGACAATCAAAGCCCCGCTGCCCGATCACATGGCGCAAAGTTGGGACACGCTGGGCTGGGAAGAAAGCTTTGCGGATGATGATCCGTTTGAGGGTCTGTAAACGTGACGTTGAAACTGGCGGTATTTGATGTCGATGGCACCCTCGTCGACAGTCAGGGTGATATTTTGGCGTCAATGCAGGCGGCCTTTGCCAGCGTGGATGTGGCTTTGCCTCCCAAGGCGCAGGTGTTGTCGATTGTCGGTCTGTCCTTGCCCCAAGCCATGGCGCAGCTTGTGCCAGAGGTCGGGGAATCCATTCGAGATCAGATGGTTGAGGCCTATAAGGACAGCTATGCAGATTTGCGTCGCAAAGGCGGGCATTCGCCACTTTACGATGGGATATCCGACCTGTTGGGTCGGTTGGCCAAGCATGACAACCTGTTGCTCGGGATTGCCACGGGGAAATCACGGCGCGGGTTGACGGCCTTGCTTGAAGGGCTGGATTTGCCGGCGCAGTTTATCACGACTCAGGTCGCCGACGATCATCCATCCAAACCCCACCCATCCATGTTGCAGGCAACCCTGCGCGAAAGCGGGGCCGAGGCGGCGCATGCGGTGATGATTGGCGACACCAGTTTCGACATGGATATGGCCCATGCCGCCGGGTTCAAGGCAATTGGCGTTGGCTGGGGCTATCACAACGACAAAGCGCTTGCGCACGCGGATGCATTGGTTCACGACGCAGGCGCGCTTGAACAGGCGATCGAACAGCTTTTGGGAGGTTTCGAATGAGCGAATGGGCACCCAAGCGGTTTTGGACAGCCGCCGAAACCATCGAGATTGAAAACGGGTTTTCCGTGACCTTGGATGGCCGCAATGTCAGAACGCCGGCCAAGACGCCATTGATTGTGCCGACGCGCGCTTTGGCGGACGCGATTGCACAGGAGTGGCAGGCGCAAGACGACAAAATCGACCCGGCGACCATGCCCTTTACCCGCATGTCAAATTCGGCCTTGGACAAGGTCGCAACCCAGTTCGGCGAAGTGGCGGATATGTTGGCCGCTTATGGCGATGCTGATCTTTTGTGCTATCGCGCCGAAAGCCCGGCGGAATTGGCGACACGCCAAGCCGAAAAATGGGATCCGGTTCTGGATTGGGCGGCGGAAACCTTGGACGCCCGGCTAGAGCCGCGCACAGGCATCATGCACGCCCCCCAAGACGGCGAAGTTCTGGCCGGGCTGACGGCCAAGGTGCATCAATTCACCCCGTTCCAATTGGCCGCGTTTCACGACCTTGTGTCGATGACCGGTTCTTTGATCCTTGGATTCGCAGCAACTTATCGTCTACACGACGCGGAAACCTTGTGGGATTTGTCACGTCTTGATGAGGCCTGGCAGGAGGAGCAATGGGGCGAGGACGAAGAGGCGACCGAATTGGCGAACCGTAAGAAAAGCGAGTTGGTGTTTGCGGAATTGTTCTATCGGCTGGCAAGCGCGACATAAGAGAACAAAGACCTGTGAACCATAGGTATAGAAGCCCTTAAAACAGGTCATTCGGCGGTATCTTGCCTTGACGTTGAAGCGCTAAATCGCCCAAACTCATAGTCGCAGGGAAGGGACGCCCGAATATTGGTAGCTAAGGCCCGCGTACAAGGGCTTCTCGTTGTTTCGAGGCATAAACCTGAGAAGAGGGAAATATGCGGAATTTTATACTCCTTAGCGCGCTTTTGGGTGCCGCGGGAGCCGCAGAGGCAGGCACATTGGATGACGTCAAAGCGCATGGCGTGCTCAGATGCGGGGTAAATTCCGGTCTGGTCGGCTTTGCGTCGCAAGACGCCAACGAAGAATGGCATGGGTTTGACGTGGGGCTGTGCCGCGCGGTGGCCGCTGCTGTTTTGGGCGATCCGACGGCGGTACAATTTGTCCCGACCACCAATAAGTCCCGGTTCACAGCGCTCTTGTCTGGTGAAATCGACATGCTGGCGCGCAATACGACGTGGAGCATGTCGGCAGATGTCGACCTGAAACTGGAATTTGCAGGTATCAATTATTACGACGGTCAGGGGTTCATGGTCCCTAAGGCGTCGGGCATTTCCTCGGCCAAAGAGCTGAACGGAAAAGCCGTGTGCGTTCAAACGGATACGACCACAGGTCCGAACTTGTCGGAGTTCTTTGAGCGCAATAATATCGACTATGATGAGATTCCGATAGAATCGACCGCCGAGGCGCAGACCCTTTATTTGGAAGGCGCATGCGAGGTATATTCCACTGATGCATCCGGATTGGCGGCCATTCGCGCCACCTTTGAGGCCCCCGGTGACCACGTTCTGTTGCCCGAAATCATCTCCAAAGAGCCGCTTGGCCCTGCGGTCCGTCACGATGATAACGAATGGGCGGATGTGGTGCGTTGGACGCTCAATTCGCTTATCGCGGCCGAAGAGCTGGGCGTGACATCGGCCAATGTGGATGAGCTTTTGGAAGGCACAAACAACCCGGAAATCAATCGGCTGCTTGGCACCGAAGGGTTGTTGGGTGAAATGCTTGGGCTGCCATCGGACTGGGCGGTCAACGCCATTCGCGCCGGCGGAAACTATGGCGAGTTGTTTGAAAAGAACATCGGTGAGAACACGCCCATTGGCCTGTCGCGCGGGTTAAACGCGCAATGGACAGATGGTGGATTGCTCTATAGCCCGCCTTTCCGTTAACGCGCGTCTTCTAATTCTCGTGGAATAACAAAGCTATGAGCCCGGCCTGTGCCGGGTTCTGCTTTGTCCCAGCTCTCACACTCAAAATCGACCACTAGGGTCGCCCCGGTCGGATAGTCGGCAAACCGGGGATGCGGGTGATGGTGCGAGACCATGCCCTGAGCCAACATGGCGATCCCCGGATTATGGGCGAGGATCAACACCGTGTCACCGGTGGCAGAGCTTAGAACATCCAAGATCACCGACGGATCGGCCAAGTATAGGGACGGTTCAAAGCGGGTCTTGGCATCAAGGTTGAGCCCGTCCAGAGTTTGGCGCGTCCGCGTGGCGCTTGAACACAACACCTCATCAGGCTCAATCTTTTGATCGCGCAACCAATTTCCCAAGGTAACAGCCGAGGCTTTGCCGCGTGGGTTGAGTGGACGGGTGTGATCTTCTTCGCCGAGCGACCAATCGGATTTGGCGTGGCGCATCAAAATAAGACGTTTCATAGCGTCAGTTTTTCAGAAATGCGGCCATGTGGAAAGCGGACTGTGCAGGCAAACGGCGGAAATTTGTCGCAACCGGGCAGGCGCGCCGCACCAAACAGCCGTTTTCGCGGCATTCAACCCCGTCAGAGCTGCGCATATGGGCCTTGCACCGCGCAACATCATAGGGGTGATCTTTGGCGATCGCGGAAACCGGGCAGGCACCCTCGCATGGAGCGTCGCAGGTTTTGCAAGGGATCACCGAAGGGGCGGGCAAAGACACGTGAAAGGGCAGGGCAATGGCGCAGCGATAGCTGACAAAAAGTCCGGCGTCTTTGTGAACCAAAAGCCCAACAGGTGAGGACCATGCCGCCCCCGACGCTGTTGCCCAGCCTAGAAACGGCGGGTAGGGTGGGCCATCGGATGGAAAAAGCGCCTGTCCCTGCCAGCGTTCGGCGAGCGGCATGGTGATGCGCTTTGACCAGCGATCCATGGGATCGGGTTCGCCATCTAGATACTCTGGTGATTGTGTGAAAATGCCCCAAAAGTCCGGTTCGTCAGGCCCGAGCAAGGCAAGAGTTTGGGTCGCCGGGTCAAGCGTGGCATCCGGTTTGGGGTGCAGCACGCCACGTAGCGCGAGGCCAAGACCCCGCGCCGCATGGTCAATGCCCGCCGCGTCTATCATTCCGGCAAGGGGGGGAGGTCCGCGGGGCGGATCATCGAGCCCGACCCATGTTCGGTAAAGAGCTCAAGCAAACAGGCGTTTTCGGCGCGACCGTCAATAATGACGACGCCGCGCACACCCTGATCGATGGCTTTCAGGGCGGTCTCGGTCTTGGGGATCATGCCACCGGCAATGGTGCCATCACCGGTCATGCGGCGCACATCGTCGGGGGTCATTTCGGTCACCACCTCACCAGAGCCATCTTTGACACCTTCGACATCGGTCAAAAGCAGCAAACGATCGGCCTTGAGCGCCCCGGCAATCGCGCCAGCGGCGGTGTCACCGTTGACGTTATAGGTGTCTTGGCCATTGGCCCCGGTGCCAACGGGGGCAACAACCGGGATGATTCCAGCGGCGAACAGGTCATGAAGGACCTGTGCGTTCATCTCGACCGGGCGACCGACAAAACCCAATTCCGGATCATCGGGTTCGCACACCATCAGGTTGTCGTCCTTACCCGAGAGACCAACGGCGCGTCCGCCTTCGCCCATAATAGCCTGAACAATGCGTTTGTTGACCTGACCGGTCAGAACCATTTCCACCACTTCGACGGTGGCCGCATCGGTCACCCGTTTGCCCCGAACAAAGTGCGATTCGATGTTCAGACGACCAAGCAGGTCATTGATCATCGGCCCACCGCCATGAACAACAACGGGGTTCACCCCAACTTGACGCATCAAAACGATGTCACGGGCAAATTGCGCCATCGCGGCATCATCGCCCATCGCGTTCCCGCCGAATTTCACCACCACAATCGCACCGGTGTAGCGCTGCAAATAGGGCAAAGCTTCGGAAAGGGTGCGGGCGGTTTCAATCCAGTTGCTGGTCATGTTCTGCTTTCTCATCGTCGGTCCCCAAAGCATTAGGCTGGCACTGGTTTTGCCGTGTCTTGGCCCGAAATGCTAGGCCAGTCCGGCAATGATCGCGCGCAGCGTGGCGATACCGTCGCCTTTTTCACTGCTGGTGAGGACCATTTCAGGATAGGCAGCCGGATGTTTGGCCAATGCGCCACGCACCTGTGCCAAAACCTTGTCGTGATCCTTGGCTTTCACCTTGTCCGATTTGGTCAAAACAACCTGAAAGGTCACGGCGGATTTGTCGAGCAGCGTCATGATCTCTTCGTCGACGGCTTTGACGCCATGGCGAAAGTCGATCAGCACAAAGGCGCGGCGCAGGCTGGCGCGACCGGCAAGGTAGTTCTTCAGAAGGTTCTGCCATTTTGCCACCACATCGACCGGGGCGTTGGCAAAGCCATAGCCGGGCAGGTCGACGAGGTAATGATCGTTTGCCAAGGTGAAATAGTTGATTTCTTGCGTGCGGCCAGGGGTGTTGGAGGCACGCGCCAAGCCTTTGCGCCCGGTCAACGCATTGATCAAGCTAGATTTACCAACGTTGGAACGCCCGGCAAAGCACACTTCGGCCCGGTCATCGGGTGGCAGTCCGTCCATCGCAACCACGCCTTTGAGAAACTCGACTTCGCCGGCGAACAAAACGCGGGCCGCTTCGATGACGTCGGCCTCTGGCTCATCGACCAATGGGAAAGGAAGTTGTTGTGTCACAGTCTTTGTACCTTATCGCCCTGTTGGATGCGGCCGGGGTGAACAACCTTGGTTTGAACGGTGAAGTCGCGATGGCCCCAGCTATCCAAAGCCCCAAGAATGTTGTCATCCCGGCGTCCAGTGTCAGGATTGTTATGGGTGGCAAGACAGCGTTCGGTCCGCTCTACCACCTCTAGAATTGCGTCGCCGATTTGGACCTGATGGCCCACCCAATCGAACTCTTCCCAAGGAGCCATGCCATCAACCCAGAGGTTGCAGCGCCAACGATGGATCGAAAGCGGGTGCCCAACGCGTTGTTCGACCGCCCGATGAGAGGACATATTGCCCAGTGTGATTGACTGAAAAGGACAGTCGGTAAAACCAAACCCTTGCCCGCGGATGACACGCGACGACTGGGCCCGGTTTTCGGGAATGAAATCGCCCGCCCAAGCGATGAGCTTGTCGCCTTCGGTATCAGGGTTGAAGGTCAGATCATCGCGATACGGATGGGACAGGGTGACGGTCTGTGTAGCCTCATCAAGCTTGGCTGAAATCGCGCTGAGGCCCGGGGCCTTGGCACCGCGCGAGAACTGCCCGCAGGGCACCCATTCGCTCCCGTCTGCTTGGGTCGCGTCATGGGCCACGGCCCAGGCACGATCCCACGGCAGCGCCTTGTCAATGGACAGGTCCGTAAACGAAAGCGGTTCCCGACCATGGCTTTTGATCGGGAACCGCCAGATTTCAGCAAGGGTTAGCGTCATTTTTCCTCGGGCTTGGTGGCCTTTTTGAAGCTGCCCTTGATGTTGCCCAGAATGTCAGGCTTGAAGCCTTGGCTGCGCATGATCAGGTACTGCTGCGTGAATGTGATCGTGTTGTTCGCGATCCAGTACACCACAAGCCCGCTTGCAAAACTACCCAGCATGAACATGAAGACCCAAGGCATCCAGGCGAAAATCATGGCCTGAGTTGGATCGGTGGGTGCCGGGTTCAGTTTCTGCTGCAGCCACATGGAGATACCCAAGAGGAGCGGCAAGATACCAATAAAGATCAGTGCCATGATCGAACCTGGCTCTGGGGACGCCCAAGGTAGCAACCCAAACAGGTTGTAAAGCGAGGTTGGGTCCGGGGCGGATAGGTCTTGGAACGGGCCAAAGAATGCGGCGTGACGCAGTTCGAGCGTTACAAAGATAACTTTGTAGAGCGAGAAGAAGATCGGGATCTGCATCAGGATTGGCAAACAACCGGCGGCCGGGTTCACCTTTTCCTTTTTGTAAAGCGCCATCATTTCTTTCTGGAGCTTTTCACGATCGTCACCAGTGCGCTCTTTGATCTTCTCCATCTCAGGCTGAAGCTCTTTCATCTTGGCCATGGAGACATACGATTTATAGGCCAGCGGGAAGAGCAGGGCCTTGATGCCCAAGGTCAAGCCGATGATCGCCCAACCCATATTGCCGATGGCAGCGTTGAGCCAGTGGAGCACCGCAAAGATCGGTTTGGTCAGGAAGAAGAACCATCCCCAATCGATCGAATCCAGGAAGCCCTGAACACCGCCTTTTTCATAGGCGCGAATGGTGTCCCATTCTTTGGCACCGGCAAACAGTTGAGTGTTCGCATTTTTCGATTCGCCGGGGGCCAATTGAATGGTCGGCAGCACGGTTTCGGTTTGGTAAATGTCACGGCTTTCGTCGTATTTCGCGACTTGTTTGTAAGCCGAACCTGGCTCCGGGATGAGCGTGGCCATCCAGTAGTGATCAGTGAACCCGATCCAGCCGTTTTCAGCGACCTGTGTCACCTCGGCGCGGGCACCTTCGCTTGGGACGATGTTGAAATCGGGCATATCGCCGTAGTCGATTTCAGACAGGGTGCCGTCGGCCATGGCCACTACACCTTCGTGGAGGACGAAGAAGTTTTTGAGATCAGCAGGCTCACCTTTGCGTGCCAAAATACCGTAGGGGGCCAGAGAGACAGCGACCCCGCCGGTGTTTTCGACCGATTGTGTGATCGAGAACATGTAATTGGCGTCGATGGCAATATTGCGCCGGAATGTCAGACCAGCAGGGCTATCCCAACGCAGGATGACTGGTGAAGATGAGGTCAGCGTGTCACCGGTTTCTACGGACCAAAGTGTGTTGGCTCCTGGAACGTCATCCAAGGTGAGACCGGCGCCCGGGGCCCAGCCGTACAAGGCGTAGTAGGAATTGTCGCTGCCGACGGAGTCTTTGCTTCCCGCAGGATTGAGCATCTGGACAATTTCAGAGTCGTCATCAAGTGTGACGCGATAATCTTTTAGGCGTAGGTCATCGATGCGACCGCCGACCAAAGAGATCGAGCCTTCGAGGCGATCTGTGTTCAGAGTGACGCGTGGGGCTTCGACGGTTTCGGTGCTTTCAGCAGCCTGCGCTGGTGCGCTGCCGGGGGCTGCGGTTGGTGCCGCGGCCACATCACTCACTGCAGGAGCTTCGCCTTCAATGGCAACTGGTGCGTTGGGGTCAACTGGTGGTTCTTCTGGAGGGGGAAAGAGAAGGAACCAGACCAGGATCACAACAAAGCTTAGTGCGGTTGCAAGAAACAGGTTCTTGTTTTGCTCGTCCATAGGGGGCGCTGCCTTATCCGTTCTACGTCACCGGAGCGTTCAACCGCCCCAAGGCCCAAAGGTCAAGGGGATTCGGGGAGAAAGGCTGGTTACTGAGCAAAGCCTAGCTGATTCTGGGAAGGTAACGGTGGCATCGCGCTATTTTGCCCCACGTCCCAAGCGTTGTGCACCTTCGATACGGTTTGCGTGTTCTTTGGCCCAATCAACCATTTGATCGACTGGCATAGGTCGGGCTATGCCAAAGCCCTGCACATGGTCACATCCGAGTTGAGACAGAAGCGCATGTTCACCGACGCTTTCGACGCCTTCGGCCAATGTTTCCAGACCAAGGCGGTCAGCCATCCCCAACACTGCGGCAAGCATGCGGTGTTGATCCTCATCTCGATCAACGCGGGTAACAAAGCTGCGGTCGATTTTGAGGCGGTGAACTTTGAATTTGCGAAGGGCAGTAATGGAAGCGTGGCCGGTTCCAAAATCATCGAGGTCGATATGGCACCCAAGTTCGCCCAGTTCGACAATGTTTCTCGCGACACTCCCCTCTGGTGAACCGGCGATCACTGTTTCCAACACTTCAATTCCAAGGCGCGGTGGCGTTAGGCCAAAGCGGTCCAGTTCCCATTGGATTTTCTGGACGAGGTTTGGTTCTCGCAACTCTGAATCTGAAAAGTTGACGCTGACACGGGGAATATCCAAACCGGCTTGATCCCAGCTGCGAAGGGCCGTGAGGCTATGCTGCAAGATGACTTCGCCCAGCCGCTCCATGCGACCCGCGTCTTCGAGAACACGTAGAAATTGCGCCGGCGGTACAATGCCGCGTTCCGGATGAATCCAACGTGCCAAGGCTTCGACACCACTAATACTGCCTGTTGATGTGCAGATTTGCGGCTGAAACCATGGTTGAATTTGCCCGTTTGCCAAAGCGCGGTCGACTTCGGTTCGAAGGTTTTGCTGTTCTTTGTGCGCGGCGCGCATGTTTTCGGACCATGCGCGAATGGCAGAAGGGCCGTTTTTAATGGCTTCATTCAGTGCCACCACAGCAGATTCGAGCATTTGTGCTCCGGTTGCGTCATCAGGTAACCGAGGGCTGCCGCAAAAGCCGATTGAGGCAGACAAATAACGCATGGAGTTTTCTAGCGATGCAGGTTCCTCGACTGAGGTTTGGAGCCGGGTCGAAAGCTGTAGAAGAGCTTCGAGGTCCAGGCGAATAGACGGCGCTAGGAGAATCAAAAACCGACTGTCGCTCATCCTTACCGCGCGATCATCACGACGAAGCGTGTTGCGCAGTCGGCTGAGTGTCAAATCGCGCATGGCTTCTGCAGCGGCGTCGCCGCCGCGTTGTGCAATTTCTTCTAACCCGTCAACTTCGACAAGAATGCAGGCGGATGCCATACTGACCGCTCGAGACTGAGATAAAGATGCATCAGCCATTTTGTTTGCGGTCAGATTGTTCACCACATCGGAATAACCCGAAGGCTCGCTTTGCCCATTATTGGGGATCGCAAAGTTTCCGGTCAAAAGGATCACCGCAGGCAAGCCAAGCGCAACCGCGATCAGGAAGGTTTCACCACCCAACCAGAACGCGGCCAAAGCCAGCGCTGGTAAAAAGGCCAAGGCCTGTGGTCCGTTCAATCCGCGGTGCAAAAACAAACGTATTTTGCCAATTTGGGCGTTGATGGCCGCCTTCATTGCGTATCCTTTCCCGAGTCTTACACTGGGAAACTAGACGCAATCTGTAACTCGGCTCTTAACGCCGACCCAACTAATCGATCGAATTCTCTTCTTCTTGATCCCGCATCAACCCTGCGAAATCAAAAAGCTTGGGGTCAAGCATGTGCGACGGGCGGATATTCATCAGCGCTTTGAACATGACATTGCGGCGGCCGGGGCTATTTTTTTCCCAGCCATCAAGGATTTGCTTGACCTGCTGGCGCTGCAATCCGTCCTGACTTCCGCAAAGATCGCAGGGGATAATCGGGTAATCCATTGCCTTGGCGAATCGCTCGCAGTCGACTTCGGCCACGTGGGCCAGTGGTCGATATACAAAGATGTCGCCTTCTTCGTTCAGAAGCTTGGGCGGCATTGTTGCAAGACGCCCGCCATGAAAGAGATTCATAAAGAAAGTTTCAAGAATGTCGTCGCGATGGTGACCCAAGACGACAGCGGAACAGCCTTCTTCGCGCGCGATTCGATACAGGTTGCCGCGACGCAACCGCGAGCAGAGAGCACAAAACGTACGACCCTGCGGGATTTTGTCCATCACAATTGAATAAGTGTCTTGGTATTCAATGTGATGCGGCACTTCCATCTTTTCAAGAAAGGCCGGCAAGACCGTCGCTGGAAAACCGGGTTGGCCCTGGTCCAGATTGCAAGCAACGAGTTCAACTGGCAGCAATCCACGCCATTTCAACTCATGCAGAACGGCCAGCAAGGTATAGCTGTCCTTGCCACCCGACAGACAAACTAGCCATTTGGCCCCGTCCTCGATCATGCCATATTGGTCAACCGCCTCGCGCACGTTCTGCACGATCCGCTTGCGCAGTTTTTTGAACTCGGTGGTTTTGGGCGCACCGTAGAAAAGCGGGTGAATATCATCGGCATTGTCAAACATGAGCGCTGTTTAGCGCTTTGGGCCGATTGCGCAAGTTTTCTTGGGCGTATTGGGTCAGATCACGTTCGGTCTAGATCATACTTCTAGTGCTGACTAAGCGGTTCTGAGGGCTGGGTCTGATCCGATGGTTATGCACTCTGACGAAAATACCGAGCGTTCCGCCAATCCATTGTGACGCAAAGAAAAAGCACACGTTGTGATATCCAACCAGCGGCGCGCGCGAGAAACGACCTCTTCTGTCAATCTGGGAAGAGTGTTTAGACCGTCAACAGACCCGATTTAAGGCGCATCTTTGCGGGGGGGGACATTGTCGATCCCGCTTCCGCCCCAGGGATGACACCGACCAATGCGCCGGATCGTCAGCCATGTTCCTTTGATACCGCCATGTTTCTCTAGTGCTTCCAGCGCATAGGCGGAGCAGGTCGGGTGATACCGGCAACCATGACCAACCCAAGGAGAAAACAACAGCCGATAGGCGCGTACCGGTAGGGCCGCGATATGAGCAAGCGGCGTCATGTGTGGAGCTTTCGCAGTGCGCGGATCAAATCGGCCTTCATCGCCACGATATCGTGGTTGGCGGTTCTTTCGGCGCGACCAATCAGGACATAATCATAGCCGTTTTGTCCATATTGGGGCAAAACGGAGCGTGCGATTTCACGCAGCCGGCGCTTGGCACGATTGCGGGCCACGGCATTGCCGACCTTTTTCGAACAGGTAAAGCCAACCCGAATCCCCTCGGCCTCACCGGTGGATCGGTGACGGGCTTGCACAAGAAACGCCGGGCAGGGGGCCCGTTTAGCGCGTGCGGCCTTGAGGAAGTCAGTTCGCTTCTTTAGAACGCTGAACGTCAAAAGAGCCGCCTGCGGATCAACCGAGGCGGCCTTTTGAAGTCGCTCATCAGGCCTCGCCATGTGCGAAGCGCCGAGAGTTATGCGCTCAGGCTCTTGCGGCCACGTGCACGACGGGCGTTAAGAATCTTGCGGCCAGCTTTGGTGGCCATGCGCGAACGAAAACCGTGACGGCGCTTGCGAACGAGGTTCGACGGCTGAAAAGTGCGTTTCATAGCGGCTACTCCGAGATCCTTGGTCTGTAGGGCGCGGATTCGCCAGACCAGTGCTAATTGAAGTCCGTGCTATAGGGAGGTCATTGGGGTATGTCAAACGTCAATCGGGGTGTCTTTGCAACATTTACCCCGAAAAGCGCCTTTGAATGTTTCACTCTGGCAATATTAACCGCGAATTCTCACGCTGGCGATAACTCCCGATCAAGCGGATGTGAGGAAGGTGTTGTTGCGTAGCATTCATGCGCATGTTTGCTGCACAACAGCGACAACCGAAAGCCCCAACGATATGAGCGATATGACCCAAACACCCCCAAACAGTTTTCAAAGGTACCTGCCCCTAATTGCAATCGCGCTTGTTGCGATTGTCGGTGCGGTCACTTTGCGCGATTATCTGACCTTTGAAACACTGCGCGACAATCGCGAGGCGCTTTTGGCCTTTCGGGATAGCCATTTCGTTTTGACGATTAGCGTGTTTGCCGCCGCCTATGTCGCCATTGTGGCGTTTTCATTGCCGGGCGCGTCGATTGCGACGCTAACAGGCGGGTTTTTGTTCGGCACTTTGACGGGGGCTACGGTCAACGTCATGGCGGCCACTATTGGAGCCACGGCAATCTTTTTGGCAGCGCGCTGGGGGCTGGGCGCACGTCTGGGGGCCAAGCTGGAAAACTCAGAAGGCAAGGTGAAGCAGATTAAAGATGGCATTGACGAAAACCAATGGTCGATGCTGTTCCTGATCCGTCTCGTGCCCGCGGTGCCTTTCTTTCTCGCCAATCTTATCCCTGCGTTTCTTGAGGTGCCGCTTTATCGGTTTGTTGTCTCGACCTTCCTAGGGATCATTCCCGGCACAGTCGTCTACACCTCGGTTGGGGCCGGTCTTGGCGAAGTCTTCGCCCGTGGTGAAAGCCCCGACCTTGGGATTATTTTTGAACCCCACATCATTGGCCCAATCCTTGGACTTGCTGCCTTGTCTGCCCTTCCTATTGTTATCAAAGCCCTGCGCGGCAAAAAGGAACTGTGATCATGGAAACGATTAAAACGGATCTCTTGATTATCGGTGCCGGATCCGGCGGATTGTCGACGGCGGCGGGGGCTGCTCAGATGGGCGCGGATGTTATCCTGCTTGAAGGGCACAAGATGGGCGGTGATTGCCTGAATTATGGCTGTGTCCCGTCCAAGGCCTTGATCGCCAGCGGCAAGGCCGCGTTTGAAATGACCCATGCAGCCGATTACGGCGTTGCCAATGTGGTGCCAAAGGTGGATTACGCCGCCGCCAAGGATCATGTGAACGATGTGATTGCCACCATTGAACCGGTGGACAGTCAGGAACGTTTCGAAAGCTTTGGCGTTCGGGTGATCCGGGAATACGGGCGCTTTGTGTCGCCAACCGAAGTTGAAGCCGGCCCATATAAGATCAAGGCGCGTCGGGTGGTGATTTCGACCGGTTCTTCGCCCTTTGTGCCGCCGATCCCCGGTTTGGATTCGGTACCCTATCTCACCAACGAATCCCTATGGGAATTGCGCGAAAAGCCCGGGCACCTTTTGGTGATCGGCGGCGGGCCGATTGGAATGGAAATGGCACAGGCGCACTTGCGACTAGGATCGCAGGTCACGGTGATCGAAGGGGCCAAGGCGCTTGGCAAGGACGACCCAGAGATGGCTGAGGTTGTCTTGGAGAACCTACGCGCCGAAGGGTTGCAGATCGAAGAGGAGGCCTTGGCCAAGGAAATTCGCGGTGAAGCCGGAGCGATTGAGGTCGAAACCCAAGATGGCCGGGTGTTCAAAGGCACGCATCTTTTGATGGCGGTGGGTCGAAAGGCCAATGTCGATAAGCTTGGCCTAGACAAAGCCGGGATCGAAACCACCCGCACCGGTATCAAGGTCGATGACAGCCTGCGCACCACCAACAAAAAGGTCTACGCGATTGGCGATGCCGCAGGCGGGCTGCAATTCACTCATGTGGCCGGGTATCACGCCGGGATCATTATTCGCTCGGCGCTCTTTGGGCTACCTGCAAAGGCTACCACAAAACACATACCTTGGGCGACCTATACCCAGCCCGAGCTGTCGCAAGTCGGTTTGACCGAAGCGCAGGCACGGGCAGAATATGGTGACAAGCTTGAGGTCGCCCGGTTCCATTATCACCATAATGATCGCGCCATTGCCGAGCGCAAAACCAAAGGGTTGATCAAGGTGATGGTGGTCAAAGGAAAGCCCGTCGGGGCCTCAATCGCGGGCTATCAAGCCGGTGAGCTAATCTCGACATGGTCACTTGCCATTGCCAACGGCTTGAAAATGAGCGCAGTGTCGAACATGGTCGCGCCGTACCCCACGGTTGCGGAAATGAACAAGCGGGTGGCGGGGGCGTATTTCTCGCCTAGATTGTTCGAAAATGACACCGTGAAAAAGGTCGTCCGATTTGTGCAACGCTGGCTGCCGTAAGAACCTATGTTGAATTCACTCTCAGGTCGCTTTCTTATCCTGACCACCATCTTTGTGATGCTGGCCGAAGTCATGATCTTTGTCCCTTCGGTGGCGCGCTTTCGCGAGGATTATTTGATCACCCGGCTTGAACGGGCGCAAATCGCGTCGCTGGCTCTTTTGGCGGATGACATGCTTTCCGAAGAGTTGGAGGCAGAGCTTCTCAAGAATGCGGGTGTGTTCAACGTGGCCCTAAGGCGGGATGAGGTCAGCGAATTGATGCTGTCCTCGCCCATGCCGGCGGAAATCACGGCGAGCTTTGACTTGCGTGGGGCGACGGCGATGCCGCTGATCCGCGATGCGATGATGCGGCTGGCCGAACCCGAAGCCGAAGTGATCCGGGTGATCGGCAATCCGTCCTTGAATGCCGGTCAGCAAATCGAAATCACCATGGAAACCGGATCATTGCGGCGGGCGATGATTGATTACGGTCTAAACATCTTGGTCTTGTCGGCCGTTATCTCGGTGATCACAGCGTTTTTGCTGTTTCTTGCGGTGCGGGTGTTGTTGGTCAAGCCAATCAAGGGGGTGGTCGGCCATATGAAGGCCTATTCCGCCGCGCCTGAGGATGCACGTCAAGTGATTGAGCCATCGGCCAGTGTTCGCGAATTGCGCGAGGCCGAAGAAGCGCTGCACAGCTTGCAAACCCAACTAACCCATGCGTTGAAGCAAAAGGATCGCTTGGCGCAACTTGGGGGCGCTGTGGCCCGTGTCAGCCATGACTTGCGCAACATTCTAACGGCGGCGCAGCTATTTACGGATCGGATTGAGATGTCCGAAGATCCAACCGTCAAGCGCATGGCCCCCAAGCTGGTGAACTCAATCACGCGGGCGGTGTCGCTTTGTGAAAACACCTTGGCCTTTGGTCGCGCAGAAGAACCCGCGCCGTCCTTGACGCATTTCAATCTCGCCAGCCTAGCGAACGAAGTCATAGAAGCCGAAAGATTGGCAATTGGTGATTATGACCTCACCATCACCGAAGACATCCCCGCCGGAATGATGGTGCGCGGCGATCCCGAACAACTTTATCGCGCGCTGGGCAATCTGATCCGCAATGCGCGGCAAGCCATCGTGGCAAGCGGTCAACCCGGTGAGATTGCGGTCAAGGCGGAGGCATCGGAAACTGATTGGTTCATCCGCGTTTCCGACACAGGACCAGGGTTGCCCCCCAAAGCCAAGGAGCACCTGTTTCAGGCATTTCAAGGCGGGGTCCGCAAGGGCGGGTCCGGGCTTGGCCTTGCCATTGTCGCTGAGCTGATCCGGGGGCATGGCGGGGAATTGACGTTGAAAAACAGCGATGAAACCGGCACGGTATTTGTCATTCGTCTGCCAATGGGAAAATTGACGTAAAAAGTTGAAATTGCCTCTTGCGCTTGTTCGCGACTAACTCTAAACCCCGCCCTCACGGACCGATAGCTCAGCTGGATAGAGTACCTGACTACGAATCAGGGGGTCGGGGGTTCGAATCCTCCTCGGTCCGCCATTTTCAAGAAATTGGTGGTTTTTGAATTATAAAGCAGTGGCAACCGCTTTGTTTTACACGCAATTTTTAGTCCGGCTCCGGTCGTTAGCGACCCTACAGCGGTTTGCGCCAATCTTTGGACAGTTGCCGTTGACTGCGAGCTTTCCGGAAAACTCAGGTTCTTGCATCCCGCGCTATATGTTTCACTGATCACTTGTCGGGATTTTTGTGGCCGGGACTTAAAAGCTTATCCGGCTGGTAGTGCCAATTTAGCTCAGCCGAGATCGCGCGTGGTGCGATGGGCCATTCCTGTACGCATGCACAGACAAACGCATTGTTGCGGTGTCACAGAGTTGGTCGAAACGTGACTGAAATGCGCTACATGCGGTGCGTTGTTCTGCTTGAAACGCTACAATTTGGGTCAAAAAGGGCCATGTTAACAAAAATTTCACCTGTTTAGCCTGTAAAAGTCATAAATCAGGCGTTATGTACTCAACGCGCGAATGAGGACGAGTATGGCTAAAAAAGGCGAACAAATCGCTGCTTTACCCTTGAGATGGGACGAAGACGGCAAGTTAGAAGTGTTAATGGTTACCTCGCGCGGGACGGGGCGCTGGATTGTGCCCAAGGGTTGGGAAATGGATAACACCAAACCCTGGAAGGCCGCGTCGATCGAAGCGTTGGAAGAGGCGGGCATCAAAGGCCGAATTAGCCGCGATGTGATCGGAACCTATAAATACAACAAGGTGTTAGACAACGGCAAACCCTTGCCTTGTGTCGTGCGGGTTTACCCAATGATCGTTGAAAAGCTGAAGCGCGATTGGAAAGAACGCAAACAGCGGACCCGCCGTTGGTTTACCCCCAAAGCGGCGGCGCGGCGTGTTCAGGAAAAGCAATTGGCAAAGATGTTGCGGTCTCTGGATCGCAAGCCGCGCAAGCAGCCTGTGATCCGAGAATTGCTCAAGGCATCTTGACGTTAATCGACCGGCAAGCCGCTTGGCACGGTGTCGGGGCGGCCCATTGGCAGCGCTTCTGCGCTTGCGCCGGTCAGGGTATGCAAGAAGGCCTCGATATCGGAAATGTCAGCGTCGCTAAGCGAGACCTTGGTGGTGTCGAGATTGGCCAATAGACGCTGCATTTCGTTCTGGTCTGACATGACTTTGAAATCCGCATCCTGAAGCCAGGCGACCTTGGGGAGACTGGCCATATCCGGCGTCCAATCTGCGAGTGATCCTTCGGGGTTGGCCATGTGTCGGATCATGTCGCGCAGGGTCGGAAAGGCCCCGTTGTGGCCATAGGGGCCGGTTAGCGCGATGTTGCGAAGGGATGGTGTGCGGAATTTGTAGGCGTCATCGGGATCGCCGGTGGTTTCCATACGTCCGATATCGCGTTGCCCGTCGATGCGTCCGGGGCCAAAAGCCGGCACGCCAACAGAATGAAAATCCTGATCTGAAAAGAGCGGGCCATTGTGACATTGTGCGCATCCCGCCTCCCCAAAGAAGAGCTGACGACCGCGTTCTGCGTCTGCAGGCAACGGCGTTCCGGCGGTTAGGTAGGTGTCATAGGGGCTGTCAAAGCTTTGCCATTCAGTGCCGATAAACGCGGCCAACGCGTTGGCGATTTCGACAATTGTGATGTCTTGGGCCGCGGCGACATGCGGAAAGGCTTTGGCAAAATGTGGCTCATATTCAGGGGTGTTGCGCACCCGATTGGCGACCGCTTCCCAGCCATGATCAATTCGCTCTTCAAAGGCGGCTCCGACCGGGTTTTCGGAGGCAATTCCGGCCATTTCGGCGTCTGAACTCATCGGGAATAGCGCCTGCGCCGCAAGGATCGAGTTTAATCCGTGAGGGAGGCGCGCCTCGGCCGGTGTCTCAAAACGGCCGCCCTTTGCGTCTGTAACCTCGACGCGACCATCATGAAACAGCACGCGCACGTCGCGGTGCCCCAAGTTCCACAGGGCCGGGGCATTGCGCGGAATCCGTGATGCGATTTTGGTCTCACCGCTGCCGGGGTTGCGATTTGGCCCTAGCCCTTCGCCCCCTTCGCCGATGCCAAGGCTAACGCCGTCGGTTCCGCCGAGCGTATGATGGTGACAGGTGCCGCAGCTGATGTTTTGATTGCCCGACAGGATTTTATCGTAAAACAAAAGCTGCCCCAGCGCGGCCTGCTTTGGATCAAAATTGATGAAATCCGATTTGGACATGGTGTCGGCATTGGCCGAAGATGTGGCCATGACACAGGCCGTTGCCAGAGAAATGGAAAGCCGGGAAAGAATACGCATAGGGTTACCCTTGGGCTGGTCACGAAAATGTTATCTGCAATTCTTTCAGACTGCCCAAGCCAGCGCCACCTGACAAGTAGCGGATTCCTCTATTGTTTACGCGAGGATAGCAAAAGGCACGCGCAACAATGGGATGTTGCGCGCGGGTATTGTTTCCACAATGGCGAAAATGATGATTCGTCTCATTGGGGCGCAAAGCCGCCGTATTGCCCGCCAAAGAACATCAATGGATCCCCGGTGCGGGTCGCCACTTCGATCACTTTGGCCACGATAATGGAATGATCACCGCCGTCGTGCGTGGCGTGCGTTTGGCATTCAAAACGCGACAGGCAATTGTTGATCAGGGGAACGCCACGCGGGCTGTTTTCCCAATCCAGCCCATCAAATGCGTCACCCGACCGGGCAAAGCCCTGACAGATGTCCTTTTGCTCCTCCGCAATCACATGGATCGCAAAATGTTCAGCGGACATGAAAAACGGATAGCGTGACGACCCTTTGGCCGGCGACCAAAGCACCAAGGCCGGGTCAAGCGAGACGCTGGCAAAGCTATTGGCGGTGATCCCGAGCGGCCCGGTTGGGGTCGCACAGGTGATCACGGTCACACCGGTGCCAAACCGCCCCAGCGCATCGCGAAAGGCACGTGGGTCGGACTGGGCCGGATCAAATCGGGTGGTTTGCATCGTCACGTTCTTCGCTTTCTCTGGATCAGGCGACTTCGTGGCCAAGCGCTTCTGTATAAAGCGCAAACCAAGTCTGGCGATCCATTTCTACTTTGGCAGCATCACCGATCTGTTTGATCCGGTCCAGATTGTTGGTGCCTAGAACCGGCAGAATGCTTGCAGGGTGGGCCAAAAGCCACGCAACCGCGACGGCAGCCTCATCCACTCCCTGTGCGGCACCGATTTCGGCAAGCTTGCTGCGCAATCCGGCGTTGTCGGTATCAAACAAGGCACCGCCACCAAGCGGCGACCAAGCCATCGGTGCAATGCCGAGGCGCTGGAGATGCGCCAAATCGCCGTTTGTGAATGCATCGTGGCACAGCAGGCTCATTTCAATCTGGTTGGTGACCAGTTTGGTTTTCATGCCTGATTGCAGCAGGTCCCAATCATAGGGGCGGAAGTTTGACACGCCAACGGCGCGAACCTTGCCGCTTGCTACAACATCATCCAGCGCAGCACTGGTTTCATTGTGATCCATAAGAGGGTCGGGGCGGTGAATGAGCAAGAGATCAATGTGATCGATTTTCATCAGGCGCAGCGAATGGTCAACCGAGGCCATGATATGGGCGCGGCTGGTGTCGTAATACTTGACCGGCGCATCGCTATAGCGGCCCATCGGCGCGACGATGTCGCATTTGGTGACGATCTCGATCTGGTTGCGTAGCTCGGGTGTCAAAGCGTTGCCAAGGATTTCCTCGGCCTCGTAACCGCCATAAATGTCGGCCTGATCCATTGTGGTGATGCCCTGATCAAGGCAGGCGGAAATCTTGTTCTGGATGTGGGCGGCGCTGGTGTCTGCGTCATCGCCAATACGCCACATGCCATAAACGAGGCGGCTCATGTCCAGCGCGTCATTGAGTTTGATACGATCCATTTTGATCTCCGTCAGGCCGGGCGAGGCGCGGCAGCCATTTCAAAAGTTACCTAAATTAAAGGTGCTTGGGCGATATCGCTTTGAAAGGAAGGGTTCAACAGCGACATCACCAAAGCGATCGGGTTAGCGGCGTGGACCTGCCGCCAAAGGTGTGGCCGGGGCCGATGTTGGCACCCGTCCATAGGCTTGGGGGAGCGAGCAAGTCTTCATCTGAGGAAGGACCTTTTCGCCAAAATGCTTGCACTCATCCATGTGCGGATAGCCCGACAAGATAAAGGCGCGCATGCCCATTTTCTGATACTCTTCCAGCTTGCTCAGAACCTGATCGGTTGAGCCAACAAGCGCCGCGCCACAGCCGGATCGCGCCCGTCCAACACCGGTCCAAAGGTTCGGCTCAACAAAGCCTTCCATATCCGCGAGTTCGCGGTTTTTGGCCTGATGGGAGACGCCAAGAGAGGTGGAATCCAAGGCGCGGTCGCGAATTTCCGTACCTTTATCGTCGTCTAGCTTGCTGACGATGTGCTGGGCGTATTCGCGGGCTTCGGCTTCGGTGTCGCGCACGATGCAGTGCACCCGCAAGCCATAATCAAGCGTGCGACCATAGCGTTCGGCGACGGCATTCACCGCTTTCATGCGTTCCGCAAGCTGGTCTTTGGGTTCGGGCCACATCAGGTAAACGTCGCAATGCTGGCCGCAAAGCTCAAGCGCATCAGGGCTATAGCCGCCAAAATAGAGCAAAGGCCCACCGGTTTGATAAGGCACCACCGGGTCAGTCCCGAGTTCGGCAAAATCATACACGTCGCCCTTGTGGTTGATTTTGTCTTGGGTCCAGGCCTGTTTCAAAATCTCAACCACTTCGCGGGAGCGTTGATAGCGAAAACTGCTCTCTTCTTTTTGACCGGGAAAGTCAGAAGAAATGATGTTCACCGTTAGGCGCCCTTCGAGCATGTGGTCGAGCGTGGCAAGCGTGCGGGCCAGCATGATGGGCTGCATCTCACCACAGCGCACGGCGGCCAGCATGTTGATCTTGTCAGTAATCGGCGCGCATCCGGCAACAAAGCTGAGGGTGTCTTGGCCGACTTGATAGGAGGATGGGCACAGGATATTGCGAAACCCTTGTGCTTCGGCCTCTTTGACGATGCCCGAACAATGCGCCCAGCTTGAGCGTAGCTTGCCATCCGGCACGCCAAGGAATTCGTAGTCGTCCGAGCACAGCGCTGCGAACCATGAAACTTCTGCCGCGTCCAGATCGGGGGACGTGATGGGTACGATTGTCATTAAGGTGCACCTCCCATGCATTTTCTCTTGCGTAGCATCCGATTCTGAGTAAATCAATGGTGGATCAATTTTGGAATACCGCCTGATGAGAGACCGCCATTCCCTGCCGCTTTACCTTCAGATCAGTGAAATGCTGATCCGTGAAATCAATGCTGGCCGATTGGCCGAAGGGGAACGGCTTCCACCCGAACGGGAATATGCGGCGCAGCTTGGGACCTCGGTTGGCACGTTGCGCAAGTCATTGGCAGATTTGACGAAAAAGGGTATGCTTGAGCGCATTCAAGGGTCTGGAAACTATGTGCGCGCCCAAAGCGACGTGCAGTCAGTGTATACGTTTTTCCGGGTCGAGCTCCATGAGGGGGGGGGCTTGCCCACTGCGGAATTGTTGTCGGTGGATCGCGTGACAAAGCCAGATGACCTTCCAGAGTTTGGGGCAAGTGATGAGGCGCATCGCATTCGGCGTTTGCGTCGCCTGAACGGCAAACCGGCGGTCGTCGAGGAAATCTGGCTGGACGCGTCTTATACGAGCGAAGTGTCCGAGGGTGATCTTTCGGAATCGCTTTACCTTTATTACCGCGAAAAGCTGGGTCTATGGATAAAATCAGCCGAAGACCGGTTCTCTGTGTCCGAAGTTCCTGACTGGGCCCCGGACAGCTATGGCCTTGCGCCCGGCACGCCAACGGTTTTGGCGACACGGGTCAGCCTCGCAAATGATGGCAGCCGGGTCGAGGTTTCGCGCGGCTGGATCGATACAAACGTGGCCACCTACGTGTCGCGACTAAAATAAGACAGGGAAGAGAATGACTAAGATCATCAACTATGGCGTCATCGGCTGCGGCATGATGGGGCAAGAGCACTTGCGCAATATCGCCCTGTTGGATGGTGCGCGTGTGCAGGCGATTTTTGAACCTGACGCTGGAATGGCAGACAAGGCCGGTGCGATTGTGCCGGACGCTGTGTTTTACGCTTCGGTTGGTGATCTTTTGGCGGATGACGCCTTGGATTGCCTGTTGGTGGTAAGCCCCAATTACCTGCATGTGGAGCAGCTCGAAGAAATCGCCCGCACGCGTCCCTTGCCACTTTTGATGGAAAAGCCGCTCTATACCGACCCGGATCACGCCGCGCGGATCGACGCGGTCAAAGCATCCTATCCTGCCCCGATTTGGGTCGCGATGGAGTATCGCTATATGCCGCCAGTGGCTAAGTTTCTGGACGAGCTAGAAAGCGCCACGGGCGGTGTTAAAATGCTCACCATCCGCGAACACCGCTTCCCGTTTTTGACAAAGGTTGGGGATTGGAACCGCTTCAACGCCAAAACCGGCGGGACGTTGGTCGAGAAATGTTGTCACTTCTTTGATCTGATGCGGGTGGCGTTGCGGTCCGATCCGGTGCGGGTCATGGCCAGCGCTGGGCAGGCGGTTAATCATATTGGCGAAACCTATGACGGTGCCGACTCCGATATTTGGGACAGTGGCTATGTGATTGTCGATTTTGCCAATGGCACGCGGGCCATGTTGGAACTGTGCATGTTTGCAGAAGGCTCTCGTTATCAAGAAGAGCTGAGTGCCGTGGGGCCAAAAGGCAAAATCGAAGCTTTGGTTCCGGGGCCAGGGCGATTTTGGCCAGAGCATTTGGGCGAACCACCGGTGTCGCAGGTGATCGTGAGCCCGCGGGCACCAAAGGGGCCTGTTGCTCTGGAAATTCCGGTCGAAGAGGCGCTTTTGGAGGCAGGGGATCACAACGGATCGACCTTCTATCAGCATCAGAACTTTTTGGCCGTGGTGCGTGGTGAAAAGCCCGTAGATGTCACCCTAAGCGATGGAGCATGGGCGGTGCGCATTGGCCACGCGGCCCAAAAATCCGCCGAGACGGGGGCTTGCGTTAACCTTTGACCCGGCGGGAATGCCGCTTTTTTGCCACAGCTTTGCGCCCAATTCGTGCCGATTCGCCCTCTAACCCCAAGATTTTGCTACCTCCCCCATATTCCTTCTAGCGCGTTTCAGGGAATTGCGTTAAAAGATGGGCAGAGCAAAAAAAAGTGACCATAAAAAAACAAACGGTCACGTAGAGGTAGAGCGGTGTTATCATGAGCGCGATCGATTTCGTGGTGCGCACCCGTGCGGGTGCGATTGAGCGTGGTTCTGTTGGTGGTGGTGACGAGGATTTTCTCGTCAATGCCCAGGGCGGACAGGACATTTCCTTGAATTTGAGTCAATCTGACTTGCGTGGGTACGACCGCGCGGCAGATGATTTGTTGATTACTCTGGCAGATGGTCGGGTAATCGTGCTTGAGGGCTATTTTTCGGACAGCGGCGATGGAAGCCGTCTGTTCCTCAGCTCCGGCGGCGAGCTGAACCAAGTGAGTTTTGTAGAGGCCGACGGTGGTGCGTTGTTTGCGCAATACGGGCCGACCGAAACATGGGGCAAATGGAGCCCGACCGAAGAGTTGATCTTTGTTGATGATCCTCAGGTCGCGCTTGACGGCACCCTTCCTTATGATCCTGAAGGTGAAGAAGTCTCGATGCTTGGCGCTGGTCTCTTGGGGGCTGCGGGTGCTGGCATGAGCGGAATTGGCGCCGCTGGTCTTGGGACCGCGGCATTGATTGCCGGTGCTGGCTCAGGTGGTGGTGGCGGCGGAGGCGGTAGTGATGACCCTATCGTTCCGACTGTTGATGACCCTGACAATAGCTATGACATCGGTGGCGGCGACGATCCGGCGATCACAATCACTGGAACCGGCGAACCGGGGTCCGATGTTGTCGTGACAATCGGCGAAGAAGAAGTCACAACCCAAATCGGTGAAGACGGAACATGGGAAGCTATATTCACCGGGGAAGATTTCCCTGCGGACGGCATCTATAACGACATCCCAGTCGTTGTGACCAATCCCGACGGCGACGTTACCAACCTTGACGGGCCATCCTTCGAAATTGATACGACACCTCCGGCACTAGAAGCCACGGAAGGCACCGTTTCGTTGGGCGATTTGTTCAACGGCGAAGACCATCAGGACGGTGTTGAAATCTCGGGGTCGGCCGAAGCTGGTTCTTCTCTGACAATCGCCATCGGCGAGTACAGCGAGACAGTTGTTGTTGGCGAAGATGGCAGCTGGTCCTTTACCTTTGATGCGACGGTACTGCCTGCGGGTGAATACACCCAAGACGTGGTGATCACCGCGACCGATAGTTTCGGCAATTCGACGGTTATTAACGAACAAATTCAGATCGATACGGTTAACGAAGTCACCTTGGGCAATGCGCCTTTGACCGGTGACGACATGATCAATGCGGGCGAATATGCGGCGGGTGTGACCCTGACCGGTACAAGCCAAGCGGGATCAACCGTTGAGGTGACCATCGAAGGGCAGATGCAGTCTGTGACCGTAGATGGCGATGGCAACTGGAGCGTGACATTCGACAGCTCGATGTTGGCCGAAGGCACCTACAGCACCACAGCTCAGATCGTTTCGACCGACATTTCGGGCAACGTTGTGACCATGTCGCACACGTTCAATGTCGACACCGAAGCCGGTGTGACAGTTGATACCTCGACAGTGGCCGCAGATGGCATTGTCAACGCTGTTGAACATGGCGGCACGGTGACTGTTGGCGGTACGGGCGAAGCCGGTTCGTCGATCGAAGTCGCAATCAACGGCAACACGTGGTCAACCACGGTTGGTGATGACGGCACTTGGTCTGTGGACATTGGCGCGGGCTTCTTGCCAGCGGGCACCACGGTTGCGGACGTTTCCGTGACCTCCACCGATTTGGCCGGGAACATTTCTACGGCGTCTGGTGGCATCAACATCGACACCCAAAACGACATCGCCATGGCGACCGGCAACGTAGAGGGTGACGGAACCGTCAACGCTGCGGAACGGGCCGATGGTGTGGTTCTAAACGGTGTTGGCGAAGCGGGTGCCGCGATCGAAGTCACCGTTGGTGGCACAGTGTTGACCACTGTTGTCGATGCCTCCGGTAGCTGGAGCGTCACAATTCCGGCGGACAATGTGCCGACCGGCACCACCACAATGGATGTAACCGCGGTCTCCACCGATGCGGCGGGCAACGTTGCAACGGCGACCGGAACGATCAATATCGACACCGAAACCAATGTCTCGGTGATGACGGCCAATGTCGAAGGTGAAGGCGTCGTAAACGCGGCAGAACGCTCTGACGGTGTTGTCCTGACCGGCCAAGCCGAAGCAGGTGCCTCGGTTCAAGTGACAATGGGCAGTGTGACACACACGGCGGTTGTTGCCTCGGACGGTAGCTGGACCGCGAATTTTGCGGCCTCTGACTTGCCCACTGGTGAAACCACTTTGGACGTAACCGCGGTCTCTACCGATGCCGCCGGTAACACGGCGACGGCAACGGGCACCGTTGATGTCGATACGCTGGTCCGTGACTTTGACTTCACATCGACCCCCGGTGGGGCCGATGGTGTGATCAATGCCGAAGAGGCCTCGCAAGGGCTAACCCTGACCGGCACAACCGAGCCGGGCGGCACCGTTGATGTGACGCTGGACGGTGTAACCGTTCCGGCAACGGTTGCAGCTGATGGCAGCTGGTCCGCCAGCTTCTCGGCGGCGCAATTGCCAAGCGGCGACCGCACGGTCACCATGACGGCGGTTTCTACCGATCTGGCCGGCAACTCGGACACGATCTCTCAGCAGGTTCGCGTTGATACAGACGCAGGGTTGCTCACCATCTCGCCGGCTCCGGTCGAAGGGGATGACATGGTCAACTTTGCCGAAGCGTCGGATGGTGTGGTCCTGACCGGAACATCGACACCGTTCCAATCGGTTGATGTGACCATGAACGGCGTGACCCACACGGTCACAACCGATGCCAGCGGTATCTGGACGGCACCTTTTGCCGCTAGCGAAATTGCACCGGGCACCTACACGGCCGATATCACCGCAACGATCACCGACAGCGCAGGTAACACGCTTACCCGCACCGACAGTGTTGATGTTGATACCGAAGTTCTGAACTTTGGCGTTAGCAGCGACCCGGTTGAGGGCGACAATGTTATCAACGCTGACGAGGCGTCGGATGGCTTTACACTGGCGGGCACAACAGAACCCGGAGGCACCGTTGCTGTGACCTTCAATGGGGTGACACGTGCGGCGACGGTTGATGGCGATGGCAACTGGTCTGTGGATTTCTCGGTAAGCGAAATCCCAGCGGGTGAGCATGCGACAAGCGCGTTGATCCAGACAACGGATGTTGCGGGTAACACAGCCGAAACCACCACCAATTTTGACATCGATACCGAGGTCAACCGCCTCAATGTGTCGACTGATCCCACCACGCGCGATGACATTGTCAACGCAGAAGAGGCGGCTCAGGGCTTTGAAATGAGTGGTCAGGTCGAAGTTGGATCGACGGTTGTTGTGACCTTTGGTGGCGTTGCACACACCGCGACGGTTAACTCAAATGGTGGCTGGACTGTGGACATTCCTCCCGGCTCGATCTTGCCGGGCACTGGTCCTCAGATCGCAACGGTTGAAGCCACGGACCTTGCTGGCAACACCCGCACTGTGACCGAAACCATCAATGTTGATACCGAAGCCCCCGGCGAACTTGCTTGGGAAGGCTATGGCCGCAACCATGAAGGTGTCGACCAAATCCGGACCGAAATCAGCGATGATACCGTTGAAATCGGGCGCGTCATTGGTGGCGAAGGTTCAAGCCCGAGCGTTGTCGGCGTTGCCTTGGAAAGCCAAGTTGATGTTGATGCTCTGGATCTGACATTCCATAGCTTCTCGGACGCTGTTCCGGATGGATCGCACTTGGTTCTTACTTCGACGGATGGCGCAGGCAACGTGTCGAGCTCCTATCTGGTGACGGATGATCTGGCGACGTCCGAAGTGACGATGACCGACGATTTGGCATCGACCTTGTCCGGCTTCAACATCGAAACAATCGATTTGCAGTTCGCCGAGGATAGCCATCTGACCATCACAGAAGCCCAGCTGACGGCCTTGTCGTCCAACTCGGACACTCTGGTTGTTCATGGTGGGGTTGACGATAGCGTTACGATCACCGGTGCTCAGGCGGCCGGTACGCAGACCGAAGGTGGCGAGACCTACAACGTCTTTACCTTGGGTGATGCAACTCTGTTGATTGACGACGACATCACCAACGTGTCGACTAACGTCGTTTAAGTACCAGTATAAAACGTCCAGAGGCCCGGCTGAACCGGGCCCTGGATCCCGAAATTATAAAAATTAATCGCGCCGATACGGGGGCACGACTATGAGTATGAGCAGGCGGAGCCTGGGCTTGATCATCGCTGTTGCGATGCTGCCCGGATGCATGAAAGATATGGGTGAGGGCGCAGTCTCTCGCTTCAAAGGGGCTGAGCCGGATGCGGTGGCCCCAGCTGGCAAACCCAAGAAAGCGGTTGTCCGGGCCTCGGATTCATCCGAGATCATACGGGCATTGCAGGGCCGACCATCGGTCTTGATCTCGGGAACGCCCTATAACCGCGTGGCCGATGCCGTGATCGCATCCGATGCCCGCGTGGCCGAAGCCGAGTTGCGGGTTGCGCGATTGCGAGAGCAAGCGGCCAAATACAACTGGCTTCCCTCCATCGGTCCCAACGTTTCATTGAACTCGCTTGGCGAATTTGTCACCGATCTGGTGATCAATCAGGTGATCTTTGACAACGGGCGCAAGAAAGCCGAGCGTGATCTCGCCAAAGCCAATGTTGAAATCGCCGCCGTAACCCTTGTTGAAGATGGCAATCAGCGGGTTCACGACGCCTTGTCCCTTTACCTCAAGGCCGAGCAAAACAGGGACGTCTCAAGCCATCTGGCCATTGCGATCAAGGATATGAGCCAATTCGAATGGGTCATGCAGCAGCGCGTAAATGGCGGCGTATCGGATATGTCCGACCTCAATGTATTGCAGCAAAAACTGTCGTCGATGCAGGCCCGATCCTCTGAGGCACAAGAAGCCACCGTAACCGCCATGGCGGAGCTGAACGCCATGTCGGCCCGTCAGCTAAACGACCTGCGCGGGATTGGCGGATTGCGGTCCGATAGCGGCGCTGAGGCGCTTGGTGTGTTGCGCTCAAAAGGCGAACAGGAACGTGCCATTGCCGAAGCCAAGATCAGCCGGGCGCAGCATTTGCCGGGTTTGTTTGTCAACGCCAAGGGCGGTCAAAGCGGGCCGGATATCGGGGCGACGATCTCGACAGATACTCTGTTTAGCCTAGGCACAATGGCCGAGTTCGAAGCCCTTGAAGTGACCAAGGAAACTGCCGCCCGCCGGGTCGAAGAAGCCCGCGAAGATGCCGCGCGCGATATTGCGGCACAGTCGCGTCAGCTTGAATCCTACCGCCGACAAGCAATTGAGGCCACGACCTTGACCAAGCGGGCCAAGGAGAACCTCGACCTGTTCCAGGCGCAATATGACGGCGGTCAAAGACAAGTAATGGATGTAGTTGGTGTGTACGAGACTTATGCAATGGCGCTGGAGCGTGAAATCGATCTGAAATACAAGGCGGCGCGAGCCGAACTTGAACTGGCGCGCTTGCGCGGCGGTTTGGCCGAAGGGGCGCAGATTTGACCTCGCCTCAGATCCTCCGCATGGCAGATCGCGCCAAAGACGCGATGTTGCGGGCCGTTCCCACCGGCACGGGCATCGGCGCTGCACGCAAATCGCGTTACTCTGACAAGGCGGAATCGCGCGCTGATATGATCTTGATGCTGGCCAGCCGCCTTGGTGTGGACGCCCGCAAGCATGACATCCTCGAAGCTTTGGTGCGTGAGGCCGGATGTGATGACAGTTATGATGAGGTCGCGCTAAAGGCCGGGCTAGAAGCCGCTGGGTTGATCGCCGAGCTTGAAGAGCCGGACAGCTTGGTTCCAACCCTGTGGCCTGCCATTGCCTTGATGAGCAACGGTCAGACCGTCTTGGTGCTTGGTCAACAAGATGGCGGTCTAACCATCTATGACGAAAGCGGCACCGACCGTCGCTCCGAAGTGGCCATCGCCGAGTTTGGGCCATTTTTCTCGGGTCGGTTGGTTCGCGCTGAGGCTCCGGTCAAGGTTCTTTCGGAAACTCATGCCAAGTTAGACGAGAACATCCATTGGTTTTGGGGCGAATTTCGCCGCTTTTCGCGCCATTTCAGCGAAGTCGCCTTGGGGTCTTTTGTTGCCAACCTGTTGGCCGTGTCTGTGGCGCTGTTTTCGCTACAGGTTTATGACCGGGTAATCCCGCATCAATCCGAAGCGACCCTTTGGGTCCTGGCCGCTGGTGCTGGTTTGGCGTTGTTGCTTGAGGCCTTCCTCAAGGTCGCCCGCTCGCAGTTGCTCGATGGGGCAGGGCGCCAGATCGAGTTGGGGGTGCAGAAAACCCTAATGCAACGCTTGCTGGGCATGCGCTCTGATCTCGTTGGCCGTTCACCGTCTCAGCTGTTCTCTGCGATGCGTGAATTTGGCTCGGTCCGTGAATTCTTTACCGCTTCGACGGTAGGGGCCTTGGCCGACATTCCGTTTATCTTCGTCTTTCTCGCCCTTGTCTGGTCGATCGCCGGGTCGGTTGTCTGGGTCTTGATCGCCGGGGGCATCATGATGGTGGTGCCTGGCTTCTTGATGCAAAAGAAAATGATCCGCCTTACGCAGGAAATGCAGGGCGCATCCTCCAAACAATCCCGTCTGCTCCAAGAAGTGGTGGTTGAGCTCGATACGATCAAAACCCAACGCGCCGAAGACCGGTTTGAGCGGACATGGGAAGAGCTGACCGCTGTCCAAGCTTTGAAATCTTCCGAACAACGTAAACTTGCGGCGTCCCTGACGTTTTGGAGCCAAGGCGTTCAGCAGGCCACCTATGTCGGCGCGGTCATCACCGGGACATACCTTGTGTTTGCGGGTGAATTCACCGTCGGGTCGATCATCGCCGTTGGTATCCTGTCGTCGCGCACCCTGGCCCCTTTGACGCAGCTGTCGGGTATCATGGCGCGCTGGGGCAATGTCAAAAGCGCGCTGGACGGGTTGGACGCGATTGCCCATGTCGATTGTGACCGCTCGACCGAACGGACCTATTTACGCCGCGAAAAACTAAACGGTGAATATGAGCTGCGCGACGCCAGCTATCACTATGACCCCGAAGGGTCCCCCGTTCTGGATTTGCAGGCGCTCAAAATCCAACAGGGTCAGGTTTTGGCCATCCTTGGGGCCAATGGATCGGGCAAATCGACCCTGTTGAAAATGCTGACCGGGCTCTATGCGCCAACATCGGGCAAGCTTTTGATTGATGGCACCGAGATGTCGCAGATCGAACCGCGTGATTTACGCCGGACCATTGGCTATCTGGGCCAAGACGTCCGTCTGTTTCATGGGACGCTGCGCGACAATCTCAACCTCAATATGATGGAGCGCAATGACGAACGTCTGTTCGAAGCGCTGGATTTTGCCGGGTTGGGGCAATTCGTCAAAAGCCATCCCAAGGGGCTTGATCTGGAAATCCGTGATGGTGGCGAAGGCCTTTCGGTTGGCCAACGTCAAAGCATCGGCTGGGCCCGGCTTTGGCTTCAGGATCCGGACATTTGCCTTTTGGATGAGCCGACGGCGGCCCTTGATCAAACGCTTGAAAAGACGCTGATTTCACGGCTGGAAACATGGTTACAAGGCCGTACAGCCGTGATTGCGACACACCGGGTGCCAATCTTGTCTTTGGCATCTCGCACGATGATTTTGGCAAATGGCCGTATGGCAATTGATGGCCCGCGCGATCAGGTTCTTGATCACCTGCGCACGGCCGGACAGGGGGCTGCATAATGGCTGTGTCTTCGACCAATCTTGCAGCACAGCTGCAAAAGGACATGAATGGCCCGTCCATGACAATTTGGCTCTGCGCCATTTCGGTCTGGGCCTTTGTAATCTGGGCATCCTTTGCCTGGGTCGACGAAATTGTGCGTGCAGAGGGGGAGATCATCTCTTCGTCACGGCCCCAGATCATCCAAAACCTCGAAGGCGGCATTCTCTCTGAATTGCTAGTCAAAGAGGGGGATGAAGTCTTGCGCGGCGATGTGCTTGCGCGGCTGCACGGGACCCAATTCAAAAGCTCGGTTGATGACCTGAGCGACCAAATCACCGCCCTCGAGGTCCGCCGCCTGCGGCTCGAGGCCGAACTGGCGGGGGCGTCGACTTTTGACGTCCCCGCATCTTTGGCGATGCGTTCGCCGCAGATGGTCGCGTCTGAAGAAGCATTGCTTTATGCGCGCTACACAGACTTCATCAGCCGAAGTTCAGGTGCGCGCCGGGTTTTGGATCAGGCCCAGAGCGAGCTTGATTTGATGGAAAACCTTTTGGACAAAAAGGTTGTTGCTTTGATCGAAGTGACACGAGCCCGCAAAGCCCAGGCCGACGCCAAGAAGCTATATGATGAGATTGTCACGCAGACGGAATTGAGCCGGGCCGAAGAGTATTCGGACACGCTCAAAGAGCTGGCTACACTGCAGCAAAACCTAAAGGCGTCACAGGATCAGTTGAACCGGACCGTGCTGACGTCTCCGATGCACGGCATCGTCAACAACTTGAGCGTCACCACAATTGGTGGGGTTGTCCGTCCCGGCGAAGAGATTTTGCAAATCATTCCGGTGGACGAAGAGCTGTTTGTCGAAGCGCAGGTCAAACCGGAAAACATCGCGAATATCCGTCCGGGTCAAGAGACAACGATCAAATTGACGGCCTATGATTATACCATCTACGGGACCCTCAAAGGGCGTGTGGATGTGATCTCGGCGGATACCTACAAAGATGAACGCCGTCCGGAGACGGAGGCGCATTACAAAGTGTCAATTCGGGTTGATATGTCGTCGATGACCGACCGTCAGGCGGCGATGGAAATTCGCCCTGGCATGTTGGCTCAGGCCGAGTTGCACACCGGTGAAAAGACGGTTTTGCAGTATCTTCTCAAGCCGTTGTATAAATCGCGTGAGGCGTTCCGGGAGCCGTAAGGCTCCCAAATTTCGTCGACGAAATTTGCAAAACCCGTGCACGGGTTTTGGTCGCTCACGCCTCGTTGTCCATCCAAATGGTCACCGGACCGTCGTTCAATAGGCTGACTTTCATATCGGCCCCAAATTGGCCTTTCGCGATGGGGAGGCCTTGGGCGGCGATCTGCTTGGCGAAGTATTCATACATCGCTTCGCCGTCCACTGGGGCCGCGGCGGATGAAAAGCCTGGGCGATTTCCACGCGATGTATCGGCGGCAAGCGTGAACTGGCTAACAACCAATACGCTTCCGCCAATGTCTTTGACCGACCGGTTCATGCGCCCGTCATCGTCTTTGAAAACCCGCAATTTGGCAATTTTGGCGGCCAGTTTGTCGGCCTGAGCTTCGGTGTCGCCCTGCATCGCGCAGACAAGCACCAGTAGACCCGGCCCAATCTCGCCAATGGTCTCCCCGTCAACCTCAACGCGGGCTTCGGAAACCCGTTGCAACAATGCGCGCATATCATTTGCCTTCTTATTGGTTCATGGCGACGACGTAGCCAATACCGGCGGCGACCAGAAGCCCCAACACAACAGCAAAGGTGATCTTCCATGCTGACCAAGGGCGCTCGCCTTTGACCCGCCCCGTGCGCCCGTTGACAACAAACCGGTAACTATTGCCGCGATATTTGTAGGCCGCCATCCAGACCGGCAGCAGCACGTGTTTGAAGGTCACATCAGACACATGTGTGTCGAGCCCTTGGATGCGCTGTCGATCACCACCGATGTCGAATTTCACATCGCGGCGAATTTGGCGATCCATTATGGCGCGGGCTTCGTCAAAGCCAACATCCAGGTCAATTTGATAACCTTCGGCCCGAAATCCAGCAAGGAATTCAGGCCGGTAAGGTTCCATAGCGCTTAAATCCCACGGCTCTAGCGCGTCGGTGTATTTCTTGGGCAAGGCTTTGGAGGCCAAAACCAACACATCGTCGAAAAAGCGCGCCACGCGTCCAGACACCGGGGTCCAGCGGATTTTTTGTACCCTTTCCTGTCGGGTTTCCCCGTCACGTGTCACGGTCCTTGTCTCGTAATAAATCGTACCGCGCTCGCCACGATAAGCGGATTTTGTATCGGCATCATAGGTCCAATAGGGCACGTAGATACCGTTCATTTTACGTCCCTTTCGGGCGTATTCCTGCAATCCATTTGGTGCAAACCATAACCGCCCCAACCAGTCATTCATGGCGTCATGCGCGGTCTTTTCATCCAAAGCAAAGGGCAAGAGGCCCTTGGGTTTGATGTGCCTGTGTTCCCCTGTATCCGTGACCACAGGTGTCGCGCAGAACGGACATTCGGAGGCGTGTAGATCAGGGTCGAATTCTACTTCGGCGGCGCAATTGGGGCATTTCGATACGCGGGTTTCTTCCATGTCTTGCAAGGGGAGCAAGTTGTTTATCGCGGCCTTGAAATCAAGCTCGCGTATGCCGCCCTCCCAAGGGCCTGTCTCGGTGACTTGGGCGGTATGGCCGCAAAAATCACAAACCATTTGCCCAGCATCGGGGTCAAAGCGAAAATCTGCGCCGCATTGATCACAGGGAAATCGGTGTTCCTCCGTCGGTGTCTCCGGCGGTGAAGGCGCAGAAATATCAGGCATTTGAACTCTTAATCTTCGGTTAAGGATCGTTGGCACACATTACGCTCAATGCATTTGAAGTGGGAGTCCTTGATGTCAACAAAACCGAGATAGACGCAAAAGTTGCGAAAGCTTGGTTCGCGCATTCCCAATGGTAGGTAAAGTTTAGACTCGCCGTGCAATTTGAGGCGGTGCCCGAGCTCTGACCTTGCGAGTGTGTCGGAATTTCAGACTGTCCAAAAGGCGCACAGCCACGTTCACAAAGAGGCAGGGCGCATAGCTGGCATGGTCAAAGCCCGTGATATGGCACCTGCCGGTATCGAACTAGATGGGCCTGCTTACGCTATGGCGACCGACATGCTTAAAAAGCCTTGGTAAACCTACGTAAACAAGCCCAATCTTAGGTGTTAGCCCATGGGCGGCGGCGGCGGGGGCATGACTGTAAAGAGTTGAGCAAGCTCCTGTACATCACCGGCCTTTTTCCATCCGTCTTGACCGGGGGTCCAGACATGGGTGTCGCGAGAGAGTTCGCCCGTGGTTGTCATGCGACCAAGATCAGCTTTGGAAAACGGGCCAGTTGTCTGTCCATTCACCGCCAAGTGCCAAACATGTTCAACAGGCGGAGGAGGAGGGGCCATTCCCGGCGCAGGTTGCTGCCCGGCTGGGACCATACCACCGGCCATTTGGTTGGCCATGTTCATGCCCATACCAGCACCAAACCCCATGCCCATGGATTGATCCATGGCGCCACCTTGGCCCATGGCCTCGGCTGCCTTGTATTTCATATGGTCGTCAAGGTTGCCGGTGATCCCGCGCGAGGTGCGGGTGTCCATGGCTTTCTCGACTTCCGGCGGAAGCGAGATGTTTTCGATATAAAGCTCAGGCAGCTCAAGACCGTATTGCGCTATGGTGCCACTAATGGCTTGGGCAATAAGCTTGCCAACGTCACCGGTATTTGCCGCCATATCCAGAACCGGAATGCCGGATTTGGTGATCGACTGGCTGAATTCCTGAACAATGATATTGCGAATTTGAAAGCTGATCTCGTCCATGGTGAATTCACCATCGGTGCCAACGATCTCTTTGAGGAACAGCGCCGGATCGGCCACTTTGACCGAATAGGTGCCAAAGGCCCGGATGCGGGTCGGCCCAAATTCAGGATCACGCAACATGATCGGGTTCTTGGTGCCCCATTTCAGATCAGTGAACCGGTTGGTGTTCACAAAATAGATTTCTGATTTGAACGGCGAATTAAACCCATGATCCCAATGCTGAAGGGATGTCATGATGGGCATGTTGTTGGTTTCCAACATATAAAGCCCGGGCGTAAAGACGTCGGCCAATTGGCCTTCGTGGATAAAGACGGCGGCCTGACCTTCACGAACGGTTAGTTTGGCCCCATATTTGATCTCATGGCCTTCGCGTTCAAAACGATAGACCAATGTATCGCGCGTATCGTCCACCCAGTGAATAACGTCGATAAACTGGCCGGAAAGAAAATCGAAAATGCCCATAAAACTCGGTCCCTTCTGGGTCGTTGATGAGCAAAAGATAACCATTCACGTCGTGAGTTTCTACAGTCACATGCGGAAACTCATGGGGGAAAAGGCTGATTAATGTGCCAGTTTTCCGCCTATGGCCCAGAATTTGACGCGCGATAGTCGGCGGATAGGTGGCGGAAAACAAGGGAGGGAGGCTTTTGCGTGGTCGCCGTTCGCTATAGGTGTCCGCCTCTCCAAAGTCAGAGGTACCCATATATCTAGTCGATGATAATTCAGTTGGCGAAACAGGTATGCTTGTCCCTGACCGGAGGATACTTAAAGCGAAGGTTTTGCTTTGAGCAACGGGCGCGGAGCCCTAGTTGACCAACGTCGCCGCACGCTCAATAACCACCGGCCGCGCCTGATCTCGCGTCATGCCGGGACGTAGGCGCGGATCATACAGGATTTTCAGCAGCATTTCATCATGCGTGGTCAGCAGGGCGAATTCGTCATCATCATTGAAAATCGACGGGCGCGCCCGCGGATCATCGTTGCCCAACCCCAAACCTTGGGCGATTTCCTCGTGAATACAGGAACGGCGCAAGAGGTCTGGATGTTCGGACCGGATAATCGCAATGGCTTGACCATAGTCGTACCCGTTGATCGTGTCAGAAAACGCCACAACCAGACAATGGATCGAGCGCGGCAAATCATCGAACACGCGAAGCGCCGAGGGTGTCACATCGGGAACCAATTGTTGAATCCGAGGGGCGATTTTTGAGGTGTCGTCCTCTGACATGAACAACACATGAAAGTTCGGGTCCTGCGCGCTCATTTGGATTGGGTGGCCGGTGATCCGGGCCAAACGCGCCGCGTAGGCCGCAACGCGGGCTTGGTCTTCGGCGATCTGATCTTTGGGAACGCCGGCTCCAAATTCGGTCACCATCCGGATCGGTTTGGTCCATTTCTTGACCGCGCTGGGCGTACCAGAGGACGGAGTTAACCCAGCTCCGCGTTCATATTCTTCAGCAAGCGCGATTTGTTCGAAATTGCGGATCAACATAGTGTCGGTGAACGCCGTATCCGGGCCACCGCCATCTGTGCGCAATAAGCCGCGAACGAGAAGGTCGTTCTGCACCCGTGCGTAGTAATCCATCAACTCTTTGCTGGCCGCCGAGGGGCCAGTGGGGCGCGCAGGTTGAACAGGCGCTGGTGGAGGCGGGACCAAGCCGGTTGGTCGCACCGCCGGTGTCACAGAGGTTTTGCGTGGCGCAAGCGTTGAAGCGTCACAGCCCACAAGGGCCATGACGCCAATCAAAGCCGCCGAGGCGGCAAATGTCTTGCGCCAGCGCAACTGGATCAGGCCGGAACCGCAGTCGCAGCGTTGTCACCAACACCGTCTTTGCGCGCTTTGGCCGAGGCCAAGGTGTCGCGGAGTTCCGCTTCCATTTTCTTGAGCTCTTCTTCGGCGGCGGCACGGCGTGCTTTGCCCTCGTCGGCGATTTGAAGGCTCTCTTGGATGGTGCCAATCAGATCGGCATTGGCCTGTTTGACCGCTTCGATGTCAAATACACCACGCTCCATCTCCTCGCGGATCATCTTGTTGCTTTCGCGCAGGTTGGATGCGTTCGAGGTCAACAATTCGTTGGTCAGGTCATTGGCTTCACGCACCGCGGCGGCAGCTTGGGCCGAGCGCTGGATGGTGACGGCCTGAGCCAGTTGGGTTTCCCAAAGCGGCACGGTGTTGACCAAGGTCGAGTTGATTTTGGTGACCAGCGATTTGTCGTTTTCCTGAACCAAACGGATCGAAGGCAGCGATTGCATCGTGACCTGACGGGTCAGTTTTAGATCGTGGACGCGGCGTTCCAGATCATCACGCGCGGCGCGCAAATCGCGCAATTGTTGCGCCACCATGACCTGATCGTTTTCGTCAGCCGCCTGAACCTCGGCCTCTTTGGCCGGAATGTCGACGGTATCCAAAACGTTCAGTTTTTCCTGACCTGCAGAAATATACAGTGCCAGCTCGTCATAAAATTGCAGGGTCTTTTCATAGAGAAGATCAAGCGATTTGATGTCCTTCAAAAGCGTGTGCTCATGCTTGAGAAGGCTGTCGGTGATCTTGTCGATCTGACCCTGAACCGTTTCGAAACGGGCGGTGAATTTGGCAAAGGGCGCGGCGCGACCCAGCAGTTTTTCCCACCATGTTTGTTTGCGACGCACGTCCAATTCGGAAACCGAAAAACCGCGAATGGTGGTGACCATGTCACGTAGGCCGTCACCCGCGGGGCCGACGTCTTTGTTGCGCACATCGGTCAACATCGCCTGAGAAATCTCTTGCAACTCGGCCTGAGCCGCCGAGCCAAAGGATACGATCGAGTTGGTGTCACCCATGTCGATCTCATCCATACGTGTGCGAATTTCTTCGCCCACTTCTGGCGCGGCTTGGGCCAATGGCACAACGGCGTTCGCCTCACCTGGCTCTGGCAGGATCACTGCGTTGACTTCTTCGACCAAGGCCAGCGCCTCTTCGGCTTGCTTACGAACATTCTCAGACATGGGATCCCCCGTTTTAAATTCCGCCTTTTACAGGCGTACACCCTCGCGCTGCAGCCGTTCGCGCAGCACATCTATTTCAATCGCCAAATCGGCGTTATTATCTAAAAGAAGCGTCTCGGTCTTCTTGCCAAAACTTTCTTCCAAATCGGTCAAAAGCATCATGAAATCGCTGCGCGCCTGACGGTCTTCATTGCGCGCATAGATATCGGAAAACTTAACCGCCGCGTCCTTGGCACCCATTAGATAAACGCCGAGATACTTCTTGGCGGCGGTCAGGTCGCGCGGATCTTCTTCGACGGTCCGGATCATTTCACGGACCTTGATTTGGAACCGCTCAACACGGGCTTCGACCTTGCGATCACCGGCGCGTTTAACGGCGTCGGTCATCGCATCAAGATGGGCCTCGGCCTCATCCACAACGCGCGCAACACGGTCTTGCTGAAAGGTGTCGATGCCTTCCATGCCCTTGTCTTTGAGCGGGTCAAGGCCAAAGGCCCCTAGGTGCAACACGCCAGCGGCGCTGCCAAAGATCATCGGCGCAACAATGCCGGGTTCGGTACTATAAGCGGCAATGGCGGCCCCGATGCCGGTTAGAACCGCAGCGGCAATTTTGCGCGGAAATCCGGGGCGACGGGCCACTTTGCGTTCGTTATAGGCGGCTTCGGCCTCCAAACCTTCGCGCAAAAGCCACGCCCCAAGGATCAACGCGCCCGCGCCAACAAGGCCGACAGCCAAGCCAACGGCCCCGTCGTTGATCGACGTCGCAGCCAAAATGATCGGCGGAATGAACATCACGTTCGACCGCGCCCCAACCGGGCTTACCTTGGCTTTGTGATACGCGCCCTTGGCTGGCACGTCATCTATAGGATCGTCTGATCCGTCGGGGCTAAATTGCCCACCAAATCGTTGTGCCATTTCAAAGGCCCCCTAGCCAGCCAGTGGAGAGGCCGAACAAGAGGACGATCAACAAAATATAACTAAGCTTTTGCAAGCCGCTTCCGGACATGGAACCCCCCGGTTGTGTCTGGTTTCGCCTTGTAACTTAGGGATAAAGTATCGTGCTTGCTAGGGGGAACTGGCCCGTTTGAGCGTCAGACCGGCATCACGCCGCCGATTCTCGGGGCATCCTGTCCAAAAGAAGGTCAGCTTCGAGATCAAATGCATCGCGGCCGCTTCGTTGACTGCCTTCGCGAGCATGGGTTTCAAAGCTTTCGCTGAGAACATCCAGCTTGAGGATAAAACGCTTGCGCGCGAAGAGATAGTTATCCTCATGCCACGACCTTTCTAGGCGGTCCGTTTCAGCCCGCAAAATTTCAGTGAATTTGGTCACCAATTTGCTGATTCTGGCTAGGTCTCGTGGATCGGTTCCAAAGCTGCGCATGAGGCCCATAACCATGGCACGTGTTGCATCCGCCTTGAGGGTCAAATCGGCGTCGTCCAAATGCGCAATGCGATCGGTGATTTGCGACAAGCTATCATCGGCTTGATCCCAAGCATGTTCGGCGGCGATCCGATTGAGAAGTTCAGGGTTGTCGGCCCCTTTGTCCGCCAATGGATCCACGCCAAAGGCGGTCAAGCTTAGGCCCGTTGCGACCAAACCGACAAAGGACGGTGCAACGAGTGTTGGGAAATGATGTCCGGCAAGGATGAACACGACAATGCCAATCAAGGCAGAGCCGATAACTTTGCGCGGGAGTTTCGGGGCCGTTGCGACCTGTGCCAAATCATAAGCCCGTTGAAGTTCCTGACCGCGGGAAATCAGCCGTAAAGCCACAGAGAACAGGCCCATTTCAAGCAACGCCGTGGCAACACCGCTCAGAGACCCCTGGAATATCCATAAAACAAGGGGAAACGCCGCCAAAAACATGACGTTTAGGCCGGAATCAAAGACTGGCGCATCAGATGGGCGCTGGTGTCGTCTCAAATCACGCATAAAACCCTCCATCAAAAACAGCTCAGGGCGAAGATCATGAACCACAAGGCAGCAAAGGCCAAACGTGGCATGAGCTGTCCTTCTGAATGGGCGCGAAACGTCGAATGGGCCAGCGCGTCATAGGTGTCGCGCGCGAGCATCCGAAGATTGCCGAGGATCAGAAACAGTGTGGCGAGCAGAGTCGCAAGGGCAAGAACTGTGGTCAACATACCCATAGTGATGCGCTCGAATCCGGGCGAAATCTGGGCAGGATACGGGTAACTTCGAGAAACGTTAATCCGAGCTTAACGGCTTCGCTTTGGACGTGTGGCCTTGCCTTTGGGCGCTTTTGCGTTTGGTTTGAAGGTTTTAGGTCTTGCTGTGGTGCTTGGCTTGCGGGTGCGGGATACGGCGCGTTTGGCCGTTCCTGTGGGTTGCTCGGTGGCAAGCCCCAATTGGTCACGCACAATCTTGCGCCGCACTTCTTCAACGGCCCCATCCTTGAGCTGGCCAAGTTGGAAAGGACCATACGAGATGCGGATCAAACGGTTCACGTACAACCCAATGTCATTCATCGCGCGGCGGATTTCGCGGTTTTTTCCCTCGCGGAGGCCGACCGTTAGCCAAGCGTTGGCCCCTTGCTGGCGGTCGATTGTGACGGTCATCGGCTGAAAGCGCTGACCATCGACGACAATCCCCTTGCGAAGCGGTTCCAGAACCTCATCCGTTGGGCGGCCATTTATCCGGACACGATACCGACGCAACCAGCCGGTCGACGGCAGCTCGAGCTTGCGTTTCACCCCGCCGTCATTGGTCAGCAACAGCAACCCTTCGGAATTCAGGTCAAGACGGCCAACGCTCATGACGCGGGGCATGTCTTCGGGCAGGTCGTCATAAATCGTCGGGCGGCCCTGTTCGTCTTTGGTTGTTGTCACCAAACCGGTGGGTTTGTGATACAGCCACAGGCGCGGTTCTTCGGGTTCCGCCAACTCGTTGCCATCGACAACAATGCGATCGGCTTCGGTGACGTTTAGGGCCGCGCGGGTGATCACCTCGCCGTTGACCTCCACCAACCCGGCTTCGATCATCTTTTCGGCGTCACGGCGGCTGGCAATACCGGCGCGGGCGATAACCTTGGCGATACGGTCGCCCTTTGGGGTGTCGGAAGCTGTCATGTCTAGCAGTCTCTGGCGAATTGGGATCAAGGCAACACGACTAGCCCATTTGCGTGGCAGAGGCTATAGGGCGTCATGACCTTTCGTAGCTATATGGATATCGCGCTGTCAGAGGCGCGCGCCGCCGCCGCCCGGGGTGAAGTCCCTGTTGGGGCTGTTGTTGTTGATCCATCTGGGGGCGTCATTGCCAAAGCCGGAAATCGCACCCGTGAAATGAATGATCCAACCGCCCATGCCGAAGTTTTGGCGATCCGCGCGGCCTGTTCTGTGTTGGGCGCTGAACGCCTTCCGGGGCATGATCTCTATGTGACGCTAGAACCCTGTCCGATGTGCGCCGGGGCAATCTCCTTTGCGCGGATCGGGCGGCTTTACTATGGCGCGGGCGATCCGAAATCAGGTGGCGTGGCCCAAGGTGCGCGGGTGTTTGACCATCCGCAATGTCACCATATACCCGAGATTTATGACGGCATTGCCGCGCAAGATGCGGCGGATCTATTGAAAGACTTTTTTGCGGAGCGCCGACTATGACCGTCATTTTGTTCAACAAACCCTTTGGTGTGTTGTCGCAGTTCACCGACAAGGGGACCGAGGGCAGCCAGCGTGAAACTCTGTCGAATTACATTGATGTGCCGGGGGTTTACCCGGCGGGCCGTTTGGATCGGGATAGTGAAGGCTTGATGGTTCTAACCGATGATGGCCAACTGCAGGCCAAGATTGCCCACCCGAAATTCAAAAAGCCCAAAACCTATCTGGTTCAGGTCGAGGGGGAACCCTCGGACAGCCAAATCGCGGCGCTGTGCAAGGGGGTTGAGCTTAAAGATGGGCTGACACGGCCAGCGAAAGCCGAACGAATTGATCCGCCTGATCTCTGGCCGCGCACTCCACCGGTACGGTTTCGCAAAACGGTGCCGGATGCATGGCTGTCCTTGACAATTACCGAAGGGCGCAACCGTCAGGTGCGGCGGATGACAGCCCATGTCGGGCTGCCGTGCCTGCGTTTGGTGCGCTGGTCCGTGGGCGATTGGAGCCTAGACGGTTTGGCCACAGGGGCATGGCGCAAGGCGTAAGCGCACCCAAATCTTTTGCAAAAGATTTGCAAATTCCGTGCACGGAATTTGGACCCGCGTCACACCCATTTCGCCAATGGGGGCAAGCTCATCAACACTGCGTTGGCGTCGTGCCCCGTCGCCAAGCCAAATTTAGTGCCGCGATCATAGACAAGATTGTATTCGGCATAGAGGCCGCGATGCACCAATTGCGCGTCTTTCTCAGCCTCTCCAAACGCATCCACACGGCGTTTTTCAACCAATGGCACATAGGCCGGAAGGAAGGCGCGACCGATGTCTTGGGTGAGCGCAAAGTCGGCCTCCCAATCGCCAGTATTGCGATCATCCATAAAAATCCCACCAACCCCACGGGCGCGATTGCGGTGTGGGATGTAAAAATACTCATCGGCCCATTTTTTGAGCTCGGGATAAAGGCTTTCACCATGTGGATCGAGATGAGCTTGTTGGGTGGCATGAAAATGCGCGGTGTCCTCGTCATATTCTAGGCAGGGGTTAAGGTCCGATCCGCCCCCAAACCACCAGGCATTTGGCGTCCAAAACATCCGGGTGTTCATATGAACCGCCGGGCAATGCGGGTTTTGCATATGGGCAACCAAGCTGATGCCCGAGGCCCAAAAGCGCGGGTCTTTTTCGATACCGGGAACACCGCGTGCCGCCATGGATTTTTGCGCCGCGTCGCCCAAGGTGCCGAAAACGGCCGACACGTTGACCCCGACTTTCTCAAAAACACGGCCACCGCGCATAACGCTCATCAAGCCGCCACCGGCATCCGACCCGTCATCAGAGTGGCGCTTGGTTTCGCTCACGTCAAAGCGACCAGCCGGTTGATCGGCAAAGGGGCCGGTGTCGTGGCTGTCTTCCAAGCCTTCAAACGCGGCAACAATCTCGTCGCGCAGGCTGCGAAACCAGCCGCTGGCGCGGGCTTTCTCGTCGGCAAAAATTTCGGTCATGGTCATCTCCCTGTCGGCGGTTGTGTAAACCGACAGAGGGTAAGCATCAATGTGCCGGGGCTGCGACAGGATCGAGCAGGGTGCGCCCGCCATCGATGGTCATAATCTGCCCGGTCATGAAACTTGAGCCTTCGCAGGCCAGAAACTGCACAGCTTCGGCAAGTTCCTCGGGGGCGGCGATGCGGCCGAGCGGCGTGTGTTGTTCAATGTCGGCGCGATAGTCATTGTGTTCTTTGAGAATGCCGCGCAAACTTGCGGACATCACCGACCCAAAGGCCACGGCATTGACGCGAATACGTTCGGGTGCGAGGGCAACCGCCATCGACCGGGTCATTTGATCCAATGCGGCGCAGGATACGGAGTAACCGAGCAATTCAGGGTGCGTCCGACGCGCGGCGATAGACGACAGGTTAATAATTGAGCCCACTTGCCCTTCATCCTGCCCTTCGGCCTGTTTGATCATCCGTTTGGCGACCAATTGGCTAAGGCGGAGCGATGTCATCAGGTTCTGGGACAACATTTGCTCAACCGACCCATCGTCAAAATCAAGCGGAGATGATTGCATCGTCTGACGGGAGCCATTGACCAGAATATCTACCCGATCAAAGGCGTCCAATGTGGCCGAGAGCAGGTTAGCCATGGTTAGACGTTCGCGTAAATCGCCCGCAAAATAGCGCATATTGCCATCTTCTTGCGTTGTGCCGCATTCCTTGACGAGACTGTCTTCGTCCATATCCGCGAACATGACATTTGCGCCCTTGTCGACGAAATGCCGCGCAATCGCCAGACCAACGCCGTTGGCAGAGCCTGTGACGATCGCCGTTTTGCCTTCGATGGAAAAACCCATAAGAGACTCCTTCGCCTATGCGGCGACGTTAGCCGAACTCATCGTCGTGTGCGAGAGGGGCGGGATGCATGTAGAATTTTGAATTTTGAATTCCCGGCAATTTCGCTGACATCGCGAAAATGGGCTTCCAAGGTTGCCTCATAGGGCAGGTGGCGGTTCGCAACCATCCACAGTTGACCATGGGCAGGCAAAAGGCGCGCGGCGCTGGTGATAAAGGCCTGCCCAAGGTTTGGGTCACCTTTGCGTCCGGTGTGAAAAGGCGGGTTCATAATAACCCCGTCCAATGTTCCGGCGGCCTTCCACGTTGTGGCATCATGCCAATGGAAATCTGCGCGGGTATCGGTGACGTTGGCCTTGGCACAGGTCAAAGCAGTTTGGTCCGCCTCGACAAGATGCAGCGTTTTAACGCCATCTCGCTTGAGAATCTCACGCGAGAGCCAACCCCAGCCAGCGCCAAGATCGGCAAAGTTCCCTTTGAGCGTTTTTGGAAGAGCATCGGCAAGCGCCTTAGACGCAGGATCGGACCCGGCTGCGGAAAACACACCCGGTGCGGTAAAATCACCCTCGGCATTGCGGCTCATCTCTGGCGCAAGCCAATCGTCCAACGCACCCGAGGCTTGAAACCAAAGACAGCGACCATGGGCTTTGGCCACATTGCCAAGCAAGGTCACTTTCTTTTTCAACGCCTTGGCGATCGGGTCAATCCCGTCGGTCTTTGCCCCGGAGATCACCACCAAACCCCCTGGCGTTGCCTGCGCGGCTTGCGCAATTCGGACCTGCGCCAAGGCGCGCACCCGAGGCAATGTCACAACGGATGTGGCATAGGGGCCTTTGGGCTCGGTTCCGGTGGCAACACGTTTTTCCCAAGTAGTGAACTCAGGGTGAAACCGTTGGATAACCTCAACCTGTTGGGGATCAAGATCACCCAGACCATCGGCAATCAACGCGCCAAACAGCGCAATTTTCCCGTCAGGCAGGGTCAGACCCGCCGAAGACGTGGCGTAGGAGAGGCGATCCATGCTCATCTCAGAACGGCCCTCGCGGACCTATTCCTTTTCCATGGTGCATTGGAGGGGGTGCTGATTTTGGCGGGCAAAATCCATCACCTGGCTCACTTTGGTTTCAGCGATCTCATGGGAAAAGACACCCACAACCGCCAGACCCTTTTTGTGAACCGTCAACATGACCTCAAATGCTTGGGCATGGGTCATGCCGAAAAAGCGTTCTAAAACGTGAACGACAAACTCCATCGGCGTGTAATCGTCGTTCAACAGCATCACCTTGTACAATGGTGGCCGTTTGGTTTTTGGCCGTGTCTGCACAGCAATACCGGCATTCCCTTCGCCATCATCCGGCCCATTTGGGTCGGTCATGGTGAAATTCTGGGCGAGCGTCCGGAAGTTCAGGGTGTTTGTCATCAGCTGCGTGCTTTGCCTTCATACGGTTAGCCCGGTTATATAACCTGTCTGACCGCGACGAAAAGGGGGCGCGGGAAAGCTAAGAGGTGAAAGGTGAAGAAATTACGTACAATTGGCTTCGATGCCGACGATACGCTTTGGCATAACGAGCGTTTTTTCCATCTAACCCAACAGCGATTCGCGGAGTTGTTAAGGGATTACGCAGAGCCCGAGCATCTAGATGCCCGTCTTCTCGATGCAGAGCGGCGCAACATTGGCCACTATGGGTTTGGGGTAAAAGGGTTCACGCTCTCGATGATTGAAACAGCAATTGATGTCACCGATGGCAAGGTGCCGGCGTCGGTTATCTCACAATTGTTGGAGGCAGGGCGCGACATGCTGGATCACCCGATGGAGATTTTGCCCCATGCCCGTGAGGCCGTTGAGGCGGTTTGCGGCGGGCATCATCTGGTTTTGATCACCAAGGGGGATTTGTTGCATCAGGAACGAAAGCTCGCGCAATCGGGATTGGGGGAGCTATTCGATGCGGTCGAAATTGTCTCGGACAAGGTGCCCGCCACCTATGCGCGGATTTTTGAAACCAAACCCGGCGGTGCCGAGGCGGCGATGATGGTCGGTAATTCGATGAAGTCTGATGTGCGCCCGGCAATCGAGATCGGCAGCTGGGGCGTTTTTGTTCCCCATGATCTGGCTTGGGATCTTGAGCATGCGGAACCGCCGCTATCACCGCGGTTTCACACTCTCAATAACTTATCGGAATTGGCCGATTTGGTCGCGCAAATTGGCTGAAAATTTGTCGCCACATTTTTGCCTTAATTCGTCACAATTGCGCCTTAATGGCCGGTCTAGGGGTGCTTTTGGGGGAAACCCCTAGATGTTGAATGGGCGGTTAACATAAAGTTACGAAAAATCAATGGATTGCGGGCTTTTCTGAAAGTGGTTTCCGTGCTAGAGTCACTCCTAATAACAATATTGGGTCACCGGAAAACCGGGACCACCGAGGCAGTAGAAGGCAGAGATCGTGACGGGACGTCGCAGGCAAACAGGCCGATTGAGCCTGTATCTATTCACGTTTATCTGGTTGGCCCTATTGGTGCCGTTCAGCGCGATGGCTGCGCCCTACGCAGCTTTGGTGATGGATGCCCGATCAGGCAAAGTTATGCACGCACGCAACGCAGACACGCGTTTGCATCCGGCATCGCTGACCAAAATGATGACACTCTATGTCGCCTTTGAGGCGGTGCAGAACGGCGAAATCAGCATGGACACCACGGTCAAGATTTCGACGCATGCGGCCTCTGAGCCGCCGTCGAAACTTGGGCTTAGGGCTGGGCAAAAGATCAAGCTGCGCTATCTAGTTCGGGCGGCTGCGGTGAAATCCGCAAATGACGCGGCCACAGCGATTGGCGAAGCGATCGAAGGTAGCGAAGCCGCCTTTGCGCGCCGTATGAATCGCACGGCCAAAGCCTTGGGTATGACGCGGACATCTTTTCGCAATGCGCATGGGTTAACCGAAAGCGGTCACCTGTCGACGGCACGTGACATGACGATCTTGGGTCGTCACGTCATTTATGACTATCCGATGTATTACAACCTGTGGTCACGCAAAACAGCGGATGCGGGGATTAAAACCGTTTCACATACCAACCGCCGCTTGTTGTCGAGCTATCGTGGTGCCGACGGGATCAAAACCGGCTATACGCGAGCCGCTGGGTTCAACCTTGTTGCCTCGGCCGAGCGTGGTCGGGAGCGGGTGATCGCGACGGTGTTTGGTGGTCGGTCAACGGCATCGCGCAACGCCAAAGTTGCTGAATTGCTGGATTTGGGGTTCAAACGTGCGCCAACGCGCGTTGCCTTTCGGGCCCCCAAAAAGCCGCCCTACCGTGGGTCCGGCCGTGGAAAAACGGTCGTCGTTGAAGCGCCAGCGCCTAAACCGACGGCCAAACCCGGTGCACGGGCCAAATCGGTGCGCGTTGCATCGGCCGCCGTCACAAGAAGCTTGCGACCACAAGCGCGACGGATAAAAATTCCTGATACATCCCGTATGGTTGCCGACGTTCAGGATGATATCGAAAGTGTCCTGAAAGAAGTGCAAAACGTCGCGGCTGTGGCCCCGACCAAACCGGGTATTGCGCCAGCGGCCTCAGTCAAGCCAGTGATCCGACCGGCGGGTGTTGCGGTTGCAGCCGTGGCCCCCAGAGATGTGGCATCCCCCTCTCGCAAGGCCGAAGTTGTGACACGTTTGTCGACATCCGGTGGGCGCCATTGGGGTATCAACGTTGGGCGCTATCCCAGCCGCTTTGCCGCCGAAAAGGTATTGTTAAAGACCGCTCTGGCGGAAACCACCACCTTGGATGGCTCATTGCGCAAAGTGGTCAAAGGCAAACGCGGGTTCGACGCGAACTTCATGGGCTTGTCTCGTGATACTGCTGAATTGGCCTGCAAACGCCTACAGGCCCGTCAGGTGACGTGCTTTATGATCGGCCCGGGCTGATTTAGGCCTATTGCGGATCCGTCAAAATGCGTTCGATCAAGGATAGGATCACTTCGATCCTGCCTTGATCGGGCACCAACTCTACCACCAGCTTTCTCGCGTCTTCGCTTTGGTGGATGTTCTTTTGCTGCAAGTTTGAAAAGACACTGATCAGGTCATTTGAAGGGCATTGCCCGGTACGGTAATCCCAAACCGGTTGCTGGCTGTCGGACCGTATTTGCAAGCCACAGCGTTGTGCCGGCGAGGCATCTTGCCAGAACAACGTCGCCATATCCGCGAGGGCGGAACTGTCATTGGAAAAGTAGTTATGCGCCAACATGTCTTCGCCCATGGCGGTCATGTCGATGCTGTCGATCCCACTGGAGGCCAGTAATAGATCGCCGCCCAACCCGGCTCTCGGCGTTGTCCCATGCAACTTGTGAGACGAAACCAATGCCCAATCGGTGGACGAGGCATAGAGGGTTGTCCGTTTGGCCAAGGGTTTGAAAACATTTGCCATTGCGGCGAATAATTCTGTATCAACATCCGGGGCGGCAAACATAACCTGGCCCAAAACAGGTGGGTCTTGGGGTTTTGCATTTCGGCGCAGGGCCATGATCTCCAGCGCATCGGTCAAGGCCCGTGATCCCATGGAATGGGCGAGAACATGCACCGTGCGCGCGCCCGAGCGTTGGACCAAATCCTCAAGGAAAACCGCCAAACGCCGCCCCGAAAGGCGCACAACGGCGGCATCGGCAAAATAACCGGCGGTTTTATTGCGCGATGGCCAAGAGAAAAGCACCGGAACGGCGGCGTTGCCCATATCAAAGGTGATCTGAGCAGCACGCTGGGCGGCATATTCGAAACTATGGTTAAAGCCGTGAATATAAACAAAGAGATCACGCTGCGGATCGGCCGTAAACTCGCCCTGTAAGCGGCCAAAGAAGGCATCGGCATTCACCGGTTCCACCGATTTTAGCAAAATGTGTTTGGTTGGCGACGGGTTGAACTCCAACCGCCACACCGACGGGCGCTCGACGGTTCCGGCGACATGGGTTTCAGGGATCGTGACCTGCGCGACACCCAATTCCAAATGCGTATTGCGCTGTGTTCCATAAAACTCGCGCGGATCGCTTTGACCGGTCCGGGCGCGATCAGTGGCATAATAGACATCGACAATGCGAAATCCGTTTTTTGGGTTTTCGGCCTGTGTTTCAAATGTTGGTCCGGTCAGGGCTTCGCGCGCCGCCAATGCCATATCGGCGGCCTTGGGATCACGATCCAGATTGGCCAGCCGCTCCAAAAGCTCATAAAGGCTTAGCAAAGCAACGTCGTCGCGGCCGGTTTCCTTTTCCGCGGCAATGGCGGCTTCGGTGACCTGCCGAGCGCGGCCAAGGGCTTGTTCTTGCTCATACAAGGCGGCAGATTTGAGAAAGGCGGGAACCGGGTCTTGGCGCAGATGCGCGCGTGAAAAGGCACGGGTGCGTGCAACAGACGCCCAAGCATCAGCCGCCTGCAAAGTTTGGCCCATCTGTTCGAGCAACTCGGCGCGCAGCTGGAGCAGGTCCAACAAAATTCGAATATCAGGCGGGGTGCCTACTGCGCGTGGATCACGTAGGGCGACGTCGGTTTCCTGAAGCGCGGCAAGGGGGTCACTCTGGGCCAATCGGTCAATGCTGACCACCCGCGAAATATCCTGCGCAGACGCCGTCTGCCACCCCAGCGGGGTCACAAGCAAAACCGTTAAAAACACGAACAGCGGGCGCATTGGCATTTGGGGTCCAATTCCTGACAAGCAAAGAAAACTGATTTTCGCCGCTGGCACGCAATATGACAAGGGCAGGGATGCCCTACCTTTTCAGCGTCCTAGACCGCAAATCAAGGTCCCAAAAATGACAAACCCCCGAACGCCAAGGCATTCGGGGGTCGTCTATCTTTTACAGCGTAAACAATAACTGCTTACATCATGCCTTCGCGTTGAGCTTTTTTACGAGCCAACTTGCGGGCACGGCGGATGGCCTCGGCCTTCTCGCGCGCTTTTTTCTCGGACGGTTTCTCGAAATGCTGACGTAGCTTCATTTCGCGGAACACACCTTCGCGCTGCAGTTTTTTCTTCAGAGCGCGAAGCGCCTGATCGACATTGTTGTCACGAACACTGACCTGCATGTGGTTTTCACCACCTTTCTAGTTTGTGTTGCAAGGATTTGCAGGAGCTCGGCCTATAGCAAGCGCGTTAAAATTTGTCTAGTCTTAGCGAACAGACCAAAGGAACCCGTGACATGTCGGACCAAATTTCCACCTCGCCTGTTGATCCCCTATTGGATGCTGCTTTGATCCATGTGCCGTTTGATGGCTGGAACGAAGAGACATTTAAAGCCGCTGTTCAAGACTGTGGAATGGACATGGCAATGGCGCGCGCGCTGTGCCCACGTGGGGCATTGGACCTTGCTATACTGTATCATCAGCGTGGTGATGACGCGATGGTGGCACGGATGGTAGAGGCCGGATTCGACGACATGCGCATCCGCGACAAGGTCACCTTTGCAGTGCGCGCCCGGATCGAGGCGGTTGATGATCGCGAGTTGGTTCAGCGTGGAACAACCTTGTTTGCCCTGCCGCAAAATGCGGCGGATGGGGCCAAATTGATCTGGGGTACTTCTGATCGCATTTGGACTGCGATGGGCGATTCGTCGCGTGATCTGAACTGGTATTCAAAGCGCGCGACGCTCTCGGCGGTGTATTCTTCGGTGGTTTTGTATTGGTTGGGGGATCAGTCCGACGGACATAGTGCCACATGGGAGTTCTTGGACCGTCGTATTGAAAACGTCATGCAGTTTGAGAAAACCAAAGCGGCGATGCGCAAAGCCCCGGTGATTGGCGGTGTGATGGATGGCTTGGGCAAGCTATTTGAGCAGGTCAAAGCGCCCGAGGGTGGCCCACGCAATGTTCCCGGTGGACGCCCGTTCTAAGACGTGCGCCCCACTTGCACCGCGCCGCAAGGGTGATACCAACAGGGGGAGCCGGAAGAGGAGCCCCCGATGACACAAACCATGCGCGCAATTGAGATCACCGAACATGGTGGCCCCGAGGTTTTGAAACCCTGTGAACGCCCGATGCCCGAGGCGGGACCGGGTCAGGTTGTGATCAAAGTGGCCTATGCCGGGGTTAACCGCCCCGACGCGTTACAGCGTGCCGGCATGTATAACCCACCCGCCGGGGCGTCGGACCTTCCGGGGCTTGAGGCATCGGGTGAAGTTGTTGCGGTCGGCAGCGGCGTTGAGTGGCCCGCGATCGGCGAAAAGGTCTGTGCCTTGTTGCCCGGTGGCGGATATGCCGAATATGTGGCGACCCCTGCGGCGCATTGCTTGCCTGTTCCCAATGGCATGGGTCTGAAAGAGGCGGCATGTTTGCCGGAAACCTTCTACACCGTCTATTCCAACGTGTTTCAACGCGGGGCGTTGCAGGCCGGAGAGCGGTTCTTGATCCACGGTGGGTCAAGCGGGATTGGCACAACCGCCATCCAGCTCGCGTCGCAGTTTGGCGCACGGGTGTTTGTAACCGCAGGGTCGGATGAAAAATGTCAGGCCTGTCTGGAGTTGGGGGCGGAAAAAGCCATCAATTACCGTGATGCCGATTTCGTCGATGTGATCCGGGCCGAAGGTGGGGCCGATCTAATCTTGGATATGGTTGGCGGGCCGTATTTGCCGCGCAACGTCAAAGCTTTGGCCGATGATGGACGGCTCGTCCAAATCGCGTTTTTGCAAGGGCCCAAGGTCGAGTTGAACTTTGCGCAGGTGATGACGCGCCGTCTGACAATCACCGGAAGCACGCTCCGCCCGCAAAGCGATCTGGCCAAGGCGCGGATTGCGGACGCGCTGCGCGACAAGGTTTGGCCCATGTTGGATGCAGGTAAGATCGCGCCAGTGATGGATTCGGAATTTGCCTTTGTGGACGCAGCCCAAGCCCACGCCCGCATGGAAAGCTCGGGGCATATCGGGAAAATTGTTCTGAAGGTTGGATAATTAAACCAGTGGCGGAGGGGGCTAGCCCCCTCTGGAGCCTTCAGCTCCATTCACCCCCAGGATATTTGGGGAAAGAAGAAGCAGAAGGCGGGATCATCGGTGTCAGTGCCAGTCAAAGAAACCCGGACCGGCCTTTCCTTTAAGTTCTTGCGCCAATTGGCGGCCGAGTTGCGGACCGTCAAAGGCCTTGCCGCTGATTTCACCGGCATGAGATGTGCTACCATCTGGGCGGAGAATTTCGCCGCGTAGGCGCAGTGTTCCGCCATCGAGTTCAGCCAGAGCCGCAATCGGTGTTTCGCAAGACCCATCGAGTTCCGCCAAAAAGGCGCGCTCAGCGGCAAGACGAATACCGGTGTTTGTGTCGTGGATTTTCGCCAGCATCAGTTCCATCCGCGTATCATCTGTCCGGCGTTCAATACCGATGGCACCTTGGGCAACCGCTGGCAGCATGTCTTCTGGTTCAATGGCTGTCCGGGGAACCTCGGTCATCGACATACGGTTCAGACCTGCCATGGCAAGGAAGGTGGCAACTGCGACGCCTTCGTTGAGTTTTTTGAGGCGGGTTTGGACGTTGCCGCGAAATTCAACCACTTGCAGGTCGGGGCGGCGCGCCAATAGCTGCGCTCGGCGACGCAAGGAAGACGAGCCAACCACCGCGCCTTGGGGCAGGTCATGTAGGCTTTGGAACTGCGGGCAGATAAAGGCATCTCGCGTGTCTTCGCGCGGTAGATAGGTGTTGAGGATCAGGCCGTCCGGCTGCTCCGTCGGCATGTCCTTCATCGAATGCACCGCGATATCGATGTCGCCGTTTAGCATCGCTTCTTCGATCTCTTTGGTGAAAAGGCCCTTGTTGCCGATTTCCTTGAGCGGGCGGTCCGCGTCAATCAAGCTGCGATCATCGCCAGTTGTCTTGATCACGACAATTTCGAATGCATCCTCAGGCAGATCAAAGGCCGCCATCAGGCGCGCGCGGGTTTCATGGGCCTGAGCCAGCGCCAGCGGGGATCCGCGGGTGCCGATTTTCAACGGGGCATCTGCTGTGGGCTTCTGTGTCATGGAGGAAGCTTTAGCGCTGCAAGCGCGGGGTGACAATGGGCTGCGCTTGACATCCTGTCTCAGGCGCGGGACGAGGGTGACAAACAACAAAGGTGCCGTCATGACCAAAACCATTTTGCGTGCGCTTGCCGGAGAGACATTGCCCACTCCGCCGATCTGGATGATGCGGCAGGCCGGGCGTTATTTGCCGGAATACAAAGCGACCCGCGCGCAGGCAGGGGATTTCCTGTCGCTGTGCTATAATTCCGAACTTGCGGCCGAGGTGACGTTGCAACCGATCCGCCGCTATGGGTTTGATGCGGCGATCCTCTTTGCGGATATCTTGTTGCTGCCCCAGGCGCTGGGCATGGATTTGTGGTTTGTGACCGGTGAAGGGCCGCGTTTGTCGACCATCGGTTCGGATGCTGATTTTGACAAGCTGGGTCGCGGTGAGATGATCCACGAAACGCTCAATCCGGTTTACGAAACCGTGCGGATTTTGCGCAAGGAATTGCCCGAGGAAACGACGCTGATCGGCTTTGCTGGTGCGCCATGGACGGTGGCGACCTATATGATTGCTGGCAAAGGCACCAAGGATCAAGGGCCTGCCCATGCGCTTAAAGGGGAAAACCGGGCGCTGTTTGAAAAGATCATCGACCGTTTGACCGAATCGACCATTGATTACTTGACCGAACAAGTCAAAGCCGGTGCCGAGGTTGTTAAAATCTTCGATAGCTGGGCCGGGTCTTTGCAGGGCGACGATTTTGACCGCTATGCCAAGGAACCCGCGCGGATCATTACCGGTGAGCTGAAATCACGCTTCCCTGACCTGCCGGTCATAGCGTTCCCGCGTCAGGCGGGCGACAAATACGTTGGTTTCCACGAGGCGACCGGGGCGGACTGTGTGGCGCTTGATGATAGTGTCACCGCCGAATGGGCCGCGGCCAATGTTCAGACCGGTGGCTGTGTTCAAGGCAATCTGGCCAGCCGTCATATGGTGACCGGTGGTCAGGATCTGGTGGATGAGACCAAGCGTATCGTCAAAGCCTTGTCCAATGGGCCGCACATCTTCAACCTAGGTCACGGCATCACACCGGATGCGGACCCAGAGAATGTGCAACTGATGATCGACGCGGTTCGCGGAAAGGTCTAACCTTTCCGGCCTGCGCAGCAAAATCCGTGCACGGATTTTGGGCGTCCGGACGCGACCATCGAAATTAACGCCGCCCCCAAAGCTTGCGACGACCGGGCAGGGGGCGGTTTTTTATTTGCTCGCGCAGGAATACAAACAACCCTGCTGCGATGATCAAGGTACAGCCAATCCACATGGCGACATCTGGCCATTCGCCAAAAATCATCCATCCCCAAAAGATCGCCAGCGGCAGGCCGATGTATTCAAACGGGGCTATGGTGGCGGCATTGGCGGAGCGATAGGCGGCGCTCAGGCAGTAGCCGATGGCCCCGGAACACAGGCCCAAGCCGATGAAAACAGGAATGTCGCCCGTGTCCGGCCAGCGCCATGCGCGCAATAGGAAGGTGACACTGTCATTATCGATACCTTCTGCGTAGCGACCATCGCCTGCGACCAGGAAAAACAGGGTCGACACCACTAGAAACGTTGACTGGATATAAAACGCCAGTGCGGACGCCGGAGAAGACACGCCGAGTTTGCGGGTTAGGACTTGGGTAAAGGCATAGAGGAACGCCGCGATGACCGGCAGAAATAGGACGAAAAGCGGAACGCTGGATTCGCCGCTCCAAGGCTGTTGAACAATCACAACGCCGATGAGGCCAACCAAAACCGCCGCCAATCGCAAAATGCCGACCTTTTCACCAAGGATAGGGATCGACAAAAGCGTGATAAATAGGGGCGCGACAAAGAAAAGTGCGGTGGCTTGGCCAAGCGGCATAACCGCCACCGCCGCGTAGAATGTCATATTCGCAAAGACGATCAATGCGCCACGCAAGGCGTGAATGCCCGGTGTCGAGGTGCGCAGCGCTGCAAACCCGCCTTCGAACTTTAAAAACAACAGCGTAAAGAGCAGCCCGACAAAGGATCGCACCCAGATGGTTTGATGCAGCGGATAGCCGTCCGACAACATTTTGACCAACAGGTCGTTGACGGAAATGGCAGCCGTGCCAATCAGGATAAACATGATCCCTTTGGCCGGAAGATTGAGTTTTTCGGAGGTCATGCACCAGCCCTATCTGCCGGTTTACGACGCGTCCAGCCAGTTTGCGACAGGACGAACCAATAGGTCTGTGCATGGGTGCTGTGCAGGATTGAACAATTGCCTTTGCGGTGTGCACATTTAGGGTACAGCGGGCGAAATCAGGGGGCCAAACATGGCAATGGTAGAAATCCGCGACGTGCGGAAAGTGTATGAAGGCGGGTTTGAAGCGCTCAAAGGCGTGTCGCTTGATATCGAAGAAGGGGAAATCTTGGCGCTGCTTGGGCCGAATGGTGCGGGCAAGACAACGCTAATTTCGGCGATTTGCGGGATCACGCTGCCGACCGACGGGACCATTGTCGTTGGCGGCAATGATGTCATCGACAACTACCGCGAAGCGCGCAACCTGATTGGCCTGGTGCCACAAGAGATCAATCTCGAACCGTTTGAAAAGGTGATCAACACGGTGCGGTTTTCACGGGGTCTGTTTGGCAAACCGCGCAATGATGCATTTATCGAGCAGGTCTTGCGCAAGCTGTCGCTTTGGGAAAAGCGGGATGCCAAAGTGATGGAGCTTTCTGGCGGTATGAAGCGCCGGGTTTTGATTGCCAAGGCGCTTAGCCACGAACCGCGGGTGCTGTTTCTGGACGAACCAACCGCCGGCGTTGATGTCGAGTTGCGCCGCGATATGTGGGAAACGGTCGAGGAGCTGAAACGCGATGGCGTGACCATCATTTTGACCACCCATTACATCGAAGAAGCCGAGGCCATTGCCGACCGGATCGGCGTGATCAACAGCGGTGAGATCCTTTTGGTTGAAGGAAAAGAAGCGCTTATGGCGCAGATGGGGCAGAAAGAGTTGCGTGTTGAATTAACCGATCCACTAGATGCTATCCCCGACAGCCTGTCGCAATTCGACCTCACGCTTGACGACGATGGTCGGACGCTTGTCTACACCTTTGACGCAAAGGCCGACCGCACTGGGATTGGGCGTTTGATGGCGGCCTTGCCTGATGCGGGTCTCAAGGTGTGTGATGTGAACACGGTCCAAAGCTCTCTCGAGGATATTTTTGTTGGCCTTGTTCATGGTCAAGGGGAGGACGCAGCATGAACTGGCAAGCCGTCGCATCAATCTACCGCTTTGAAATGGCAAGGTTCTTTCGAACCTTGGCGCAAAGCTTCATTTCACCGGTCATCTCGACCGCCTTGTATTTCGTCGTCTTTGGCGCGGCGATTGGCTCGCGGATTGATCAGGTCGAAGGCGTGAGCTATGGGGCCTTTATTGTGCCGGGACTGATCATGCTTTCGGTCATGACACAGGCGCTTTCCAACGCGTCTTTTGGCATCTACTTCCCCAAGTTCATCGGCACGATCTTTGAACTCTTGTCTGCTCCGGTGAACTTCCTTGAAATCGTGCTCGGCTATGTTGGGGCGGCTGCAACCAAGGCGATGTTCATCGGCGTTGTGATCCTTGTGACCTCGGCGCTTTTTGTGGACATTCATATTGCCCACCCGGTGGCAATGATCCTGTTCATGCTGCTGACCTGCATAAGCTTTTCGCTTTTTGGATTCATCATCGGCATTTGGGCGCGTAATTTTGAACAGCTTCAGCTTATTCCGCTACTGGTGGTTACGCCGTTGGTGTTCCTAGGTGGGGCGTTTTATTCGATCTCGATGTTGCCCCCGGTGTGGCAAGTCATCACCAAATTTAACCCGGTGGTTTACCTGATTTCGGGTTTCCGCTGGTCGTTTTTTGGGGTTGCTGATGTGCCTATTGCGACAAGCCTTTTGGCCATTGGTGGCTTTACGGCGCTGTGCCTTGGGGCAATCTGGTGGATCTTCAAAACCGGATGGCGCATCCGCCAATGACCACATGATCAAAGAAACAGGAGCGGAAAGGCCTCACCGCCCCGCTCCTGTCCCGCAAGCTGCGTTGTTTTGCCAAACCCACGCTGCTCGTGCCTAGTGATGTGCGGGTCTTTGCGGCGGTTTTCAACCCATCGCGACCCGGTGTGGGTTAGGCCGTTGCCGTTTCGTTTCGCCCACCTAGGGCCATGTCCATCGCCATGCCACCAATCCACATGCAAAATAGGGCAAGCCAAGCGGTTCCGGCAAAGATCGAACCACCGCTCACACCGGCCCCAATGGCACATCCACCCGCCAACATGCCGCCAAAGCCCATCATAACCGCGCCAATCATTGCGCGCCGCATGGGGCCCGCGCCTTCAAAGGCTTGGAACTGAAACTCTTTGGCCAAAACGGCGGATAGGAAGGACCCGATTACAACGCCGGGAACCAGACCGATGTCAAATTCCAAGATCGAGTTGCGATCAAGAAAGAACATCAAGGTGTTGGCCGACGGGCCGGTAAAGGTCAGGCTTTCGATTTGCACCGGTTCAAAAGCAACCTGAGACAAGGCGTAGGTCAACCCATAGCCCACGGCCGCCGCAAAACCGACGCCAGAGGCAAAGAAAAGCCGGGTAAACCCGATCTTGTTACGGCGAGACAGCTCAAGCGCCAAAAGCGCGATCAAAAGCCCAAGGATCAAACCGGATTCCTTGGGCAAATGGGCGACTGAGAGCAAATCCATGTTGCGCCCCCCCGATGTAATCCAGAGCGAGGCAATAGAATCGCGCAGCGGGGCCAGCCAGCCGGTTAGGCTCATCTGGGCAACGACCGCAAAGATCAGCCCGGACACGATCGAGCGCATATTGCCGGTCGCCGCCAAAACCAAAAGGCGTCCGGAACACCCGCGCGCCAAAACCATACCCGCGCCGAAAATCAAACCACCAACCACAGCGCCGGACCAACTGCCGGGAACGGCCATCATTCGCGCTTCGCTGGTGTCCATAAGGCCCAAAAGCTGTGCCCCTTGGACCCAGACAACCGCCGTTGAAAAGGTCAAAAGCCATACGGCGACTTTGTCTTCCATGCGGCCGCGGGCAAATTCGACCGTGGCGGCGCGCAGGCAAAACCGGGATCGTTGCGCAGCAACACCAAAGATGATGCCAGTGATCAAACCAAACAGAGCCGCCGTCGGGTTTTCACCGATGCTCTCTACCAAGGGAACCAAATCCATGCGCCGCTCCTTTCCCGCTTTGGCGGAACCTGCGCCAAATGTGATGAGAGTCGCCTTGACTTATATCATACGCATGCATGAATTATGATTTGTTTTTGCTGAATGTGTGTGGGCCACACTTTTGATGCGCATTCACGCACCAATAGACGACTCGCCAAAGCATCTTAGGGGGCGTAAAGCCGAGGGTATGAAAACCATTACCCTATCTGATGCCCAGTCTCTGCCAATCTGGCAGCGCCCTGTGACGCTTTTGTTTTTGATGGCCATTGCATTGCCCTTGTCGTTTTCGACATGGCTGGCCCTGCTCAATAACTTTGTCATCGAAGTGGCGCAGTTTGACGGATCGGATATTGGCTGGCTCCACACTGTCCGTGAAATCCCCGGTTTTCTTGCCGTCGGGGTGATTTTGGTCATCCTATTTGTGCGCGAACAGGTGCTTGCCTTGCTTTCCTTGACCCTGTTGGGCGTGGCGACCGCTGTCACCGCATGGTTCCCGACGGTGGGGGGGATTATGTTTGTCACTCTGTTTAGCTCGATTGGGTTTCACTATTACGAAACCGTCAACCAAAGCCTGCAATTGCAATGGCTGCCCAAGGACCAGGCGCCCAAGGTGCTTGGCTGGTTGATCGCGGCCGGGTCCGCGGCGACGCTGGTTGCCTACACGCTGATCGTTTTGACATGGGAAAGCTTGGGGTTGTCTTACAACACCGTCTTTATGGCCTCTGGCGGTTTGACCCTGTTGATTGTTGCCTATTGCGCCATTGGTTTCCGCCAATTCGAAAGCCCAAACCCGCAGGTCAAAAAGTTCATTCTGCGCCGCCGCTATTGGCTCTATTATGCGCTGCAATTCATGGCTGGTGCGCGTCGGCAGATTTTTGTCGTCTTTGTCGGCTTTATGATGGTCGAGCGGTTTGGTTTTGAGGTGCACGAGATCACGGCGCTCTATCTGGTCAATTATGTTGCAACCATTCTTCTCGCCCCGGTCTTTGGACATGCCGTGGCGCGGTTTGGCGAACGTCGGACATTGGCCTTTGAATACATTGGGTTGATCCTTGTCTTTCTGGCCTATGGCGGCATCTATTGGTTCGGCTGGGGCGTTTTACTGGCCTGTGTGCTGTACGTGCTTGACCATCTGTTTTTTTCGCTGGCACTGGCGCTAAAGACCTATTTCCAAAAGATCGCCGATCCGGGCGATATTGCCCCAACGGCGGCTGTGGCGTTTACCATCAACCACATTGCAGCGGTGTTTTTGCCGGCTTTGTTGGGGTATTTGTGGCTGGTCTCGCCGGGGGCTGTATTTATCCTCGCGGCGATGATGGCAGCGATCAGCCTGGGGTTGGCGCTGATGATCCCGCGCCACCCGGTGCCCGGCTATGAAACCATCTTTGCGCGCGGTTTGGCGGCTCCGGCGGAATAGGCGCGCTGGTGCAAAGAGGATCAGTGGTGTAGGAGGGCGCGGAACCCGTATCCGGAGACTGCCATGCCCACCTTCACCGCCTTTACCAAATTGCCCGCCAAAGACGCCGCCGAGGCGTTGGGCCTGGCGCTCGAAGATATGGATCCGGAACCCACAGGCATCGGCGTTTTCGAAATCGAAGATGGCAGTGAAACGTGGGAAGTTGGCGGGTATTTCCTTGAGGAACCCAATGATATTGAACTGACACTTTTGGCCGCCGCCTATGGGGCTAACCCCTTTGTGGTGTCCGAGGTTCCCGATACCGATTGGGTCGACAAGGTGCGCCGCGATCTGACCCCTGTGGTTGCCGGGCGTTTCTTTGTCTACGGAAGCCACGACGCCGACAAAATCCCAGAGAGCAGTGTTCCGCTGTTGATCGAGGCCGCTATGGCCTTTGGCACCGGGCATCACGGCACAACACAGGGCTGTCTTGAGGCGCTGGATCGTTTGGCGAGTGAGGGGTTTGTTGGCAAGAATGTCGCTGACATCGGCTGTGGCACGGCCGTGTTGGGCATGGGCGCGGCGAGCATCTGGCCCGACCCGGTGATTGTTTCGGATATCGATGAGGTTGCGGTCGAAGTGGCCGAAGCCAATGTGACCGCCAATAACCTGAATGGTAAAGTTACCTGTGTCGAGGCGGCGGGCTTTGGCCATACCAAGCTATCAGAACGCGCACCCTTTGATTTGGTTTTTGCCAATATTCTTAAACAGCCGTTAATCGACCTGTCCCCTGACATGGCGCGAAGCCTGCAACCGGGCGGCTATGCCATCCTATCGGGGATCCTTGTGCGTCAGGCCGATGAGGTGATCGATGTGTACGAAAGCAACGGCGTTAACCTTGTTCGTCGCGACACAATTGGCGAATGGGTGACACTCACGTTGCGCAAAGCTGGTTAATTTTCGCCTGAGTTAAGGAAAATTCGCCACATTTGCCCAATTTTCGCCATAGTTTGGCAGTACCTCTTTTGTATCCGGTGGGGGCCGGACCAACAGAGGCTGCCATGGACGATTCCCTCAAGTCATTTGACAACCGCCAGAAGGCGGTACGAAAGAAACACACCCGCATGGCGCGGGGGTACGTGAATAAACAAACCAAAGATGGTCGGTTTATCCAAGTGCCTGACAACAAGACCGGCAACTATGCGTTGCGGTTCCTTGTCATCGCCATTGTCGGATTGTTCACCTTCAAAAGCTTTGTGCTCTATTGGTTGGGTCAGGACGTCTATCAAGGCCATGTTGATGCCTTGGCCGGTGGAACCACGTCGGACAAGATCGGGGCCTTTTTGATGCAGATCGATCCGGTCACCGCCAAAATTGCCGAGGTGATGTCGCCCTTTGTGGTGTGACGTTATTGATGAATAGAGAAAAGCCGCGCTCCAATTCTGGAACGCGGCTTTTTTGTTTCGCCCGGGAGTGTGAGGCGAATAACGATCCCCTTCAACCCAAGTTGACGGGGGTTGGGGCCGCTTAGTAGCGACCCGCAATAACGTCGATGTCGGCGCGGTTCAGGCCAATATCATCCAGCTCACGATCGGTGAGCGAGGACAATGTTTTGCGTGTTTCGCGGGCATCTTTCCATGCAGAAAACGTTCCTGCGAGTGTTGCGAATACGGAACCGAAGCCTTTGGCGGAGCCAGCGGCTACGAAGGGGCGGGTCTGGTCGATTGCGGCCATGTCTAGTCTCCTTGAGTAAGTTTGGTAATTCTGAAACCGCACATAAAATGGGCGAGGTGCCCGGACAAGTGGCGTTTTTTGCATGGGTTCTATGCGTTTTCTGCATGGCGGAAAATGTGGTTAACAGACCAAAATAAAAGGTGAAAATACGACTGTGAGCATGTCGTTTTTCTGCGATGCAGAAGCCTGTTTTGCCGCCCTCTGTCGCCTATTGAACAACGCGCGTCGCAAATGCGACATAGCGCATTAACCTTGGTGTTTGTTCCCCTTTCGTGCTAGAAGTGCTTAAAAAGCAACATAAGCGGGCAGCGATGCGAGTATTAGGTATTGATCCGGGTCTCAGAAACCTTGGATGGGGCGTGATTGAGGTCGACGGAAGCCGACTCAGGCATATCGGAAATGGCGTTTGCCACTCAACAGGCACAGAACTGGCGGTTCGCCTGCTGTCCCTGCATGAACAATTGACCGATGTTTTGCGCAAATACGCGCCTGATATTGCGGCCGTCGAAAAGACATTTGTGAACAAAGACGCGGTTGGCACCCTGAAACTAGGGCAAGCGCGCGGGATCGCTTTGTTGGTTCCGGCGCAATTTGGCCTGCCGATTGGCGAATATGCCCCCAATAGCGTCAAGAAAACCGTGGTTGGTGTTGGTCATGCCGACAAGAACCAGATTGCTCACATGGTGAAAATGCAATTGCCCGGCGTTGATCTCGCGGGGCCGGATGCGGCGGATGCTTTGGCGATTGCCATCTGCCACGCGCATCATCAAAGCGTAAACAGAATGAAGGTGCGGGCATGATCGGACGTATTGCAGGGCGGATTGAATACAAGACCATGGATCACGTTTTGATCGATGTGCGTGGCGTTGGGTATGTCGTCTATTGCACCGACCGTGTCATGGCATCGTTACCGGGCGTCGGCGAGGCGACGGCCCTCTATACTGACCTCTTGGTGCGCGAAGACCTTTTGCAGCTCTTTGGTTTTCCGACCTTGGTTGAAAAGGAATGGTTCCGCCTGTTGATGGGGGTTCAGGGGATCGGGGCCAAAGCGTCGCTTGCGATCTTGGGCGCGTTGGGCGCGGATGGCGTCAGCCGGGCAATCGCCCTTGAGGATTGGAATTCCATCAAAGTGGCCAAAGGTGTTGGCCCGAAAACCGCGCAACGCGTGGTGATTGAGCTAAAGGACAAGGCCCCGACCGTCATGGCCATGGGCCAATCGGAACCGACAACGGCGGATGATGTCATTGATGATGTGATCGAAACCCCGTCTAAACCGACGCGTAAACCCAAAGCGCCCGCCAAGAAAACCAATGCGTCGGCACAATCCGAAGCCTTGTCCGCGCTTGGTAATTTGGGCTACGGCCCAAGCGAGGCCGCCGCCGCTGTGGCACAAGCCGCCGGAGAAGCCCCCGAGGCCGAGACCCCAGCTTTGATCCGCGCGGCGCTGAAACTGCTCGCACCGGCGGGCTAAGGCGTTTAGGGACACACCATGACAGAGCCTGACCCAACCCTGCGCCCCGAGCAAATGCCCGGCGACCGTGACCGCGCTTTGCGGCCGCAAATGCTTGATGATTTCATCGGTCAGGCCGAAGCCCGTGCCAACCTACGGGTGTTCATTCAATCGGCGCGTGAACGTGGTGAAGCCATGGACCACACGTTGTTTCATGGACCGCCCGGCCTTGGGAAAACCACGCTGGCCCAGATTATGGCGCGCGAATTGGGGGTCGGGTTTCGCATGACCTCCGGGCCGGTCTTGGCCAAGGCTGGTGATTTGGCCGCGATCCTGACCAATCTGGAACGCAACGACGTTCTGTTTATCGACGAAATTCATCGGATGAATGCCGCCGTCGAAGAGGTGCTTTATCCGGCGATGGAAGATTTTGAGCTTGATCTGGTGATCGGCGAAGGCCCCGCGGCGCGCACGGTTCGGATTGAGTTGCAGCCCTTCACGCTTGTCGGAGCCACCACTCGGCTGGGGCTTTTGACCACGCCATTGCGCGACAGGTTCGGCATTCCGACCCGGCTGAATTTCTATGAAATCCCTGAATTGGAAACCATTGTCGCCGGCAATGCGCGCAAACTTGGCGTGACGATGAAGGGCGACGGGGCGCTTGAAATCGCTCGACGTGCCCGTGGAACCCCGCGCATCGCTGGCCGTTTGCTACGACGTGTCGTCGATTTCGCGATTGTCGAAGGCGGTGGCATTGTGACCAAGGCGCTGGCCGATAGCTCCCTGACCCGTTTGGGCGTGGATGCCCTTGGGTTGGATGGCGCAGACCGGCGCTATTTGAAACTGATTGCCGAAAACTATGCTGGTGGCCCGGTTGGGATCGAAACCCTTTCCGCAGCCCTGAGCGAGAGCCGAGATGCACTTGAAGAAGTGGTCGAGCCATACCTGTTGCAACAGGGCCTGATCCAGCGCACCCCGCGTGGCCGCATGTTGGCCCAAAAGGCCTGGACTCATCTTGGTATGGCAGCCCCCAAGCCACCGGGCCAAACGGACCTGTTTGCCAAGTAAGTGATGCGTCTCTTGATTGGCCTGATCTGCGTCGGAATTTCGACTGGTGTTGCGAGCCCGACTGTGGCTAAACCCCGCGCAGGTTTTGAAACCCATATCGGGCAGACCCAGCCGCAGGAGACGTCATGACACCGCAAGAGATCGAGAAACTGTTTACCCGCAATGACGGCTCTTATCTATGCGCCCGCTGGGGCAGGCCGATCGTGCCGATTGTCTTTGGTGTCGAAGATGAGACCCTGAGCATGGTCAAAGGGGCGTTTGAGGCGCTGTGCGTTTTGTCCGATCACAAAATGGCGGAAACCGACCCGGAGCTTGGGTCAAACGTCATGATGTTCTTTTTCCGCGATTGGGATGAGTTGCTTGGCGTCCCGGACCTTGATCGCCTGATCGATGGGCTTGGTGACATGGTGGCCCGCCTCAAAGACGCTGGGGCAAACCAATACCGGGTTTTTCGGTTCGATAACACGGGTGCCATTCAGGCTGCGTTTGTCTTTTTGCGGATGGATGACGTCATGGCGAAACAGCCAGCCGAGGATTTGGCGCTCAGCCAAGTCGCTCAAGTCTTTCTCTTGTGGTCCGAAACGGCGTTTTCGGAACGCTCACCTTTGGCCAAGCTAGAAAGCGGTCAGGTTGTTTTGCATCCCAAGATCGGTGCGGTCATCAAGGCCGCCTATGACCCGGTGATGCCGCCGGTCGCCCAAGACCCAAGCCATGCCCTGCGATTGTCGGCCCGGGTCTTGTCTATGGGGGTAAGTGACGCTAGTTGATTGGGATCAAGGTGACGCAAGGTAAGGGGTTCTACTTTTTAGCAAAAGGAGATGCCCAACGTGCCCATGGCCTATGCCGAATTCCCCGAGCGACGCACAATAGAGATTACCGTGCGTGGCGCTCTGTGCCGCGAAGACTATGCATCTATTATGATGCCAATGGCCGGGTTCATTGAGGTACAAGGAAGCATTCAGGTCATCGAAATCATCGACAGTTTCGCGGGTTTCGATGAGCAAATCGCCACCGAACCGGGGCCCGCAGATGGCGGGCTTTTGGCGCATATCGACCGGGTGGCGATTGTGTCGGATATCGGCTGGTATTGCCCGATCATTTCTGCGGCTCCCAGCACTTTGGGGATACGGATGAAATCGTTCAAACGGGCAGAGTTGGAAGAGGCGCGCCGCTGGGTTCTTGATAGGTAGTCGACCCCAGCGACGCCTTTGATTTAACGCACCATTCCGACGATGTCGTAGGTCCGTTTCAGGACCGGTGCCGCGATGGCACGGGCTCTTTCGGCCCCTTGCGCAAGGATTTTGTCGATCTCAGTCGGGTCATCCATCAAGCGTCGCATTTCGTCCGAAATTGGCGCAAGCTTCTCGACAGCTAAATCCGCCAGCGCAGGTTTGAATTTGCCCCAACCGGCCCCGGCATAGTCGCTGATCACCTGTTCAGAGGTTTGACCAGATAGCGACGCATAAATGTTGACCAAATTGCGCGCTTCGGGGCGGCCATCTAATCCGTCAAGCGTCTCCGGAAGCGGTTCCGGATCGGTCTTGGCTTTCTTGAACTTCTTGGCAATCTTATCCGCATCATCGAGCATGTTGATGCGTTCCATGTCGCTTTCACCAGATTTCGACATCTTCTTGGACCCGTCGCGCAGGTTCATCACCCGTACGGCTGGGCCTTCGATGACCGGTTCGGCGATTGGGAAAAAGTCGACCTTGTAGTCGTGGTTAAACTTGGCCGCGATATCGCGGGTAAGCTCAACGTGCTGTTTCTGGTCTTCACCAACCGGGACATGCGTGGCGTGATACAACAAAATATCCGCCGCCATCAGCGATGGGTAAGCATATAGCCCAAGCGATTGCTTTTCCGCGTTCTTACCGGCTTTTTCCTTGAACTGGGTCATGCGGTTCATCCAACCAACACGTGCGACACAGTTGAATATCCATGCCAATTCCGCATGCTCGTGCACTTGGCTTTGGTTGAAAAGGATCGATTTCGCCGGATCAAGGCCCGAGGCGATATAGCCCGCCGCCACTTCGCGGGTGGCAGTGCGCAGATCGCTGGGGTCTTGCCAGACGGTGATGGCGTGCAGGTCCACCACGCAAAAGATGCTTTCGGTACCAGCATCCTGAGCGGCGACAAATTTCTGGATCGCGCCAAGGTAGTTGCCCAGCGTCAGCCCTCCCGAGGGTTTGATCCCCGAAAAGATGCGTGGGGTAAATGCAGATGGGGTTTGGACGCCCTCTGTCATATTTCTATCTCCGTCTGGAATAATGAACTCGTGTGGCTTACCCATGGCATCAGGCATCGTCAAGAAAGAGCAGAAATGACCCATCCGCATAATGAACGCGCTGTTAACCCGCTTCCTCCGGTTGTGGTGGCCCTCTTTCTGGTGATGGCGGGTTTGGAGTTGGCCTTCAATCTCGCCGAGCGCGGATTGATCGGTGATCGGTCCGCCGTTGGTTGGCGCATCGAAGCGTGGGAGCGGTTTGGCTTTTCAGACAAGGTCTTTGAATGGATGATCACCACCGGGCAATGGCCGGTCGAACACCTGATCCGCTTTTTCGGCTACGTGTTTGTCCACGCCAATTTCACCCACGGGCTGTTTGCGATGGTGATCCTTTTGGCGATGGGCAAAATCGTGGCCGAATCCCTCGGGGCTTGGAAATTTGTGGTAATCTATTTCTCAACCGCCGCCGTTGGGGCCTTGGCCTATGGGCTGGTGTTTGATGATCCGCGCATTTTGATCGGGGCCTATCCGCCTGCCTACGGTCTTATTGGCGGGTTCACATATTTCATGTGGGCAAAGCTCGGGGCCTTGGGCGCGCCTCAGATTTTGGCGTTCCGGTTGATCGGGATGCTTTTGGTGATCCAGTTCCTTTTTGCGCTCTTATTCGGTGGCGATAATTCTTGGGTTGCCGAGCTGGCCGGATTTGCCACAGGGTTTGTGATCACCGTTTTGCTGGTTCCCGGCGGCTGGTCACGGTTCTTGGAGTTGATGCGGCGAAATTGATTATTTGCGTCGCCGTATTATGCCGCGCAGTTCCGAAATGCTAAACGCGCCAATCATCTGACCCGATACGCCATAGGCGAGTGATCCGATGGCAATCAGTACCAAAAGCGCCAAATATCGGACATATTGGGTATAGAGCCATGGGCTCAACGCCAGATGTGCCGCCCAAAGAACGCCGCCCATCACGGCCGAAGCAAGACAAATGCGCCAGAGGCGGCTGTAAAAGCGGCCGTCAAAGCGGGCGACGTCCCCCATTTTGCGCGCGCCATTGGCCAGCATCGCCACCATGACCCAACCCGCGACCGTCGTTGCGATCGCCGGTGCAAACCAGCCGATCACGGGTGCAAGCCCAAAGGCCAGCACGGCGTTGATCACCATCGCCCAAGCCGCATAGCGAAACGGGCTTTTGGTGTCGTGACGGGCAAAAAACAGCGGTTGCAGCACTTTTTGCAAGACAAAACTCGGCAGGCCCAGGCCATAGATCGCAACGGCCAAAGCAATCGCTTGGGCGTCGGCATGGGATGTCGCACCGCGTTCAAAAAGAACAGAAACGAGTGGCAAAGGCACAACCATCAAAGCAACCGCAGACGGAATGGTTAGCGCCAATGACAATTCCCCAGCCCGCGAAAACGCCTCGCGCCCGCCTGTTTCATCTTGGGCCTTAAGGCGGCGGGACAGGTCAGGCAGCAAAACAATCCCCACGGCGATTCCGACAACGCCGAGCGGTAGTTGATACAGACGGTCCGCTGAATAGAGCCATGAAATGGCGCTGTCGAAGCTCGACGCAACCCATTGGCCAACGAGCAGGTTGATCTGCATAACGCCACCCGCGAGGGCGGCGGGAACGGCGGTCACGACCAGCATTTTCATGTCGGGCGTCCAGCGCGGACGCGTTGGCCGGAGCTTGATTCCGGCGCGATCAGTGGCGATCCAAACCAGTGCCAGCTGCGCGATCCCTGCAAAAGGTATTGTCCAAACCAGCCAAGTGATAACTTCACCGCCCACAGCATGCGCGATGGCCATAGAAAGAATGGAGAAAATGTTGAGCAAGACAGGTGCGGCGGCGGCGGCGGCAAAGCGGCCGGTCGCGTTCAAAACGCCAGAGAACAGCGCCGCAAGCGAGATGAAGAAGATATAGGGAAAGACGATCCGGCCGTACCCGACGGTGAGGTCAAAACGTCCGTCCCCCGCCAAGCCACCAGCGGTCGCATAGACAAGGGCAGGCATGAAAATCAAGGCTAGCGCTGTGAGTATTGTTAGAACCAAGGCTAGGCCGCTTAAAGCATCGCGGGCAAATCCGACCGGGTCTTCATCCGCTTCGTATTTCTTGGAAAACATTGGTACAAAGGCGGCATTGAACGCCCCTTCGGCAAAGAAACGGCGAAACATGTTGGGCAAGCGAAAGGCGGCGACAAAGGCATCCATGACAGGGCCGGGGCCAATGAGGCTCAGGATCATGATTTCGCGGACAAATCCCAGAATGCGGCTTGCCAATGTCCAAAAGCCGACGGTCATCACGCCTGAAATCAGTTTGATCGGTTTCATGATAGCTGCCTTTCGAATTGCGGCAGGCCTATCGGATTTGGCTGTTCGGGTAAACGGGGCAGGAAACCCTTTGGCCAAACCGGTGTTTCAAGCGGCTTTCAAAGCGCATTTACCCCGGAAAGATCCGTCTCATTTCTTGGTCGAAATGCGACCAGCTCATCGTGGCTTTGTTGCCCGCGATCCCCTTGTAATAGGATTCCCCATTTGACGTCGGCAGACCGGCCCAGATTTTGGCAAGGTTGTGCATAAAACGACGGCGTGGCAGTTCACCTTTGATCACCTCATGAACCCCAGCTTCGGCCAAGAGAACATCGGCCAAGGCATCTTGAGTTTTCTTGTCGAACCGCGCCTGACGGCTAATCCCGCGCTTTTTCACCAAACGGCGCAGGGTTGCGGGGATGAATTGATAGCGTCCAATGGCGTGTTGCTGTCCCGGTGTGTCGGCGATCCAGGTATAAATCTCTTGAATTGTCATGTCGGTCGGGCGTTTGGACGGCTTGCGTTTGGCCCCATGTTGAACGGCGTCATAACCCTTCTTGCCGGCCTCAGCCAAAGCAATCAGATGACGGATGCGCGCCAAGGGGGTGTTTGGGGTCATCCCCAAATGAAAGCGGGCCGCGGTGGGTTTGGGTTTTGCACGCGCGGGGTAGGGGGCCAAAAGGCTCCCTGCGGATTGACCGGCAAACAGGCTGCTGTTGTTGCGTGGGGCGGTTGTTGCCGGGCCAGAGGTTGCAAACATCGGCTGACGGGTGGCCAAAAGGCTACCGCGATTGTCCATCGGCAATTGTTCCGCAACAGCGAAGGAGCCCCCCAAGCCACACATCCAAAGCCCGATAACAAGTAACCAACGGTGCATTCTGCCCCTCATCTTTTCTGTTCAACCAGCGTTATGAAGCAAATTTGTTGACAACTGATTTCGAATTGCCCGGCTTTGGCGCAATTCTTGGCGGTCAAGCGCTGTGCCCCCTTGCGTTTAGGGCGCAACCACTTAAGACACAGTGATCCAAAGACATAGGAGAGTGATTGCCATGCGTATGCGCGACACGTTTATCAAGCCGATGCACCCCGAAGGGCGCAAATTCGTCGCCATCTTCGCCGCGATCACATTTGTTCTGTTCCTGATCTGGGAGCCATTGGGTTGGATCGGCGTCGGCCTGACCGTCTGGTGCTATTACTTCTTTCGCGATCCAGAGCGGGTCACTCCACAAAAAGAAGGGCTCATCATCAGCCCGGCGGATGGCATCGTTTCGTTGATCGAAAAAGCCGTCCCTCCTGCGGAACTAGGCATGGCCGACGCCCCGTTGACCCGTGTCAGCGTGTTTATGAGCGTCTTTAATTGCCACGTGAACCGCGCGCCCATCGCCGGTAAAGTCACGGCTGTGGCCTACCGTCCGGGCAAGTTCTTTAACGCCTCGCTTGATAAGGCCAGCAAAGACAATGAACGCAACAGCTTGCGCATCGAAATGGCCGATGGTCGTGATTTGGCTGTTGTGCAAATCGCGGGCTTGGTTGCGCGTCGGATTGTTTGTTTTGTTGACCCCGGCGTAGAATTGCAAACGGGTGAACGCTTTGGCCTGATCCGTTTTGGCTCTCGTCTGGATGTGTATTTGCCCGACGGTGTTGACCCGATGGTTCAGCTTGGGCAGACGATGATTGCCGGTGAAACTGTACTTGCTGACTTGACGGCCAAGGGCTGAGGCTGATCAAGTTAGGCATGACAAACCCCAATGAAAAACAAGAACGCGAGTTTTCGCTTATCCAGCTGCTGCCAAATGCGCTGACCATTGCCGCGATTTGCGCCGGATTGACGGCCATTCGCATGGCGGCACAGGATAACTATGTGCTGGCGGTGAACCTGATTCTGCTTGCGGGTGTTTTGGATGGGTTAGATGGCCGATTGGCACGGGCCTTGGGCAGCGACAGCGAAATGGGGGCGGAGTTGGATTCGCTTGCCGATTTCCTGAACTTCGGTGTCGCCCCGCCGCTCATACTGTATTTCTGGGCCTTGCAAGACGTGCGCGGCATCGGGTGGTTTGCAGCGCTGGTCTTTGCGATGTGCTGCGTTATTCGTTTGGCGCGATTTAATGTTGGCAACAAAACATCCGAAAACGAAGGCTCAAGCGCCTTTTTCGAAGGGGTCCCGTCTCCGGCCGGGGCGTATTTGGTGATGGTGCCGCTTTACTGGTCGTTTGCCTTTCCCGAAAGCAATGGCCTGCCGGGTTTGGTTTTGTGCCTATATATTATCATCATCGGTTTGCTGATGGTGTCGCAAGTGCCAACTTGGTCATTCAAAGCGACCAAAATTTCCCGCAGCAACCTGAAGTTTTTCTTCTTTGCGATCTCGATCGTATTCGCGGCGCTGCTCACTTACGCATGGCTGACGTTGATCGTTTTGTGCTTGGCTTATGTGGCGACAGTTGTTTGGGCCTGGGTGAGCGCGAAGCGGTCATAACTTTCGTTTGGGCGGAAATATACCGAATCCTTTACCCAAAATCCCGATTGGGCATTGGCCGTTTTTTGAGAATTTGATCAAACTGCGATGACTTGCACCAAAATATCTGAGTTTGGGCGGGTCAGATTGTGTCATTTTCCCAACCAACCGGCGTATTCTTGCTTTTCGGGCACTGTTAACCAAATGATAAGTGCCCTGAGACGATATTGACGTTGCGATACTGTCGCAATCCGGTATCTAGGCTGAAACTTACGACAGCAGTACAGGCGCATGGACCGACAATCAGATCCTTCGGCACAGCAGTCCGAACCCCGCGACCCCCGTGATTGGGTCAAACTTCTTTCGCAATATCGCGACCCAAACTGGAAGCAGAGCTGGTTTGAGGTGGCGGTTACCGCGATTCCTTTCATCTTGCTTTGGGTTCTGGCGTGGAAGGCGCTATCGGTTAGCTACTGGCTGTCATTTGCCTTGTCGCTCCCGATTGGCGTGTTTTTGGTCCGCTTGTTCACAATCCAACACGATTGTGGGCATGGATCGTTTTTTGCCAGCCGCCGCATGAATGATTGGCTGGGTCGTGTTCTGGGTGTTCTTACGCTGACCCCTTATGATGTCTGGCGCCGCACCCATTCGATTCACCATAGTTCGCATGGCAACCTTGGACGCCGGGGCATCGGTGATATTCACACGATGACCGTGGCTGAGTATCGCGCCCTAAGCTGGCTTGGGCGCCTGAACTACCGCCTCTATCGCAACCCGATCATCTTGTTTGGCTTTGGGCCAAGCTATCTGTTCTTTCTTCAAAACAGATTGCCGATTGGCTTGATGAACATGAGCAAATACTGGATCAGCGCCATGTTGACCAACCTAGCTTTGTTTGTTGCGTTGGCCATTATGTATTGGTTTGGCGGCTGGGCCCCAATCCTTATTATCTTTGTTCCGTCAACGCTCACCGCCGCGACGATCGGCATGTGGTTGTTCTACGTCCAGCACCAGTTCGAAAATGCCCATTGGGAAGCAGAAGAAGACTGGCAATTGCACGACGCGGCGCTCCACGGCAGCTCTTACTATGTGTTGCCAAAGGCCTTGCAATGGGCGAGTGCTAATATCGGCATTCACCATGTGCACCATCTCTATAGCCGCATCCCATTCTATCGCCTGCCCGAAGTGCTGCGTGATCATGCGGAACTGGCAAGCTCAAACCGGATGACCATCCGCGAAAGCTTTGCCTCGGTGCGGTTGCACCTTTGGGATGAGCAAAGCCACAAGCTCATGTCATTTAGGCAAGCCCGAGCGATTTACGGATAAACGAAATTGAAAAAGCCGATCTGATATCAGATCGGCTTTTGTTTTAGCCCTGACGGCACGCAGATTCCCAATCGGTTAGAAACTGCATGATCTCATAACTATCTTGATGGCTGGGTGAGGGGCGCGCTGCCTCTTGCTCTTTGGCCATCACATGCCGTTCAACCATTTTGATCTGGTGATAGAAGGCGTCAAAATCATTTTCGACATAGATGTCTTCGACGTCACCGTCATAGGGGCGCCATTGCAAATGTGAGCGTCCGGCGATGGGTTGCCAAGGGTTGGAAACAAAACGCAGTTCTCCCTTGCTCCCCAAAACGCTAAACGCATTGCTTGTGCCGTAGCTATCCGTGGATTGCAGCGTTGCAAGGACACCATTGTCGAAGCGCACCGAACAGGCGGCATCACAAATGGTGTTGTCGCTGTTTAGGTTGCCAACACCGTGTAGAACGCGTTTCACAAAGGCCTCTTGTCCGCACATGGTTTGAACGGTGAGATGCAACAAGGACGCCGGGTAGCACCCCAAATTGTAGAGCGTTCCCATCCCCAAGGGATTCACGAATTTCCAGATATCGGCGGCATAAACTCCGGACACTGACCGCAAATCCCCCAGACGCCCATCCTGTATAACCTCATAAAACCGCCGCAGAAGCGGATGAGCCAGATACATGAACCCTTCGACAAAAAAGGTCTGATGTTCCCGAACTGACGCAAGCAATGTGTCTGCGTCTTGCATGGTGGTCGTTAGGGATTTTTCCGACAACACCGCCTTGCCCGCCTTGGCTGCCGCGGTGGTGAGTGTGTGATGCACATGGTTGGGAAGCCCAATATAGACCGCATCGATAGACGGATCGGCCAAAACCGCTTCATAGTCGGTCGAAGTCTTTGGGATGCCATGCGCGGCCTGAAATTTGGTCAAAACCTCTGGCTTACGACCTAAGATGACCTGCACCTGCGAGCCATCGCTTCGCGTGATACCGTCGATGACTTTATTAGAAATAAAGCCGGTTCCAAAAATTGCCCAGTTGAGTGTCATTCCCCAGTGGTAGCGAAGTTTTTGGTGGATGCAATGGCGGCCCGACATTGTCGCGCCACCACATTCTCACTTAGCTATTGGCGAGTTTGACACCCGCTGTGATAGCCGCGCGCAGGCGGGTTTCCAGCGTTCTTTGTTTGCTCTCTGAGTAGAATTTCAAACCAAACATGTCTTTGACATAGAATGTATCTACGACTTGTTCACCATAGGTCGCGATCACCGCAGACGCGATGTAGACATTGGAATCTGCCAGTGTCCGAGCCAAGTCATACAGCAGCCCGGGGCGGTCGCGCGTATCGACCTCGATGATTGTGTAAATCTCGGAGCCATCATTATCAAAGGTGATCGACGTCGGCACCTTGAAGGCGCGTTCGCGTTTCTTGAGCTTGTCTTTGGATTTGATCGCCTCGCGTGCGACCACCTCCCCCATGAGCGTTTTGCGGATCATATCCTTGAGGCGCGGAATACGAGACGCCTCATAGGGGGCTTCGTCACTGTCCTGAATCCAAAATGCGGCGGTGGCATAGCCATCTTTGGTGGTAAACGTGCGCGCATCGACAATATTGGCCCCAACAAGGGCCAAGGCCCCGGTCAGCCGCGAGAAAATCCCCGGATGATCGGCAATGGCAAAGCAGACACGGGTGGCGTCGCGGTCTTCGTCGGGATGAATATCGATCTTGATTTCATCATCGGAAATGTCACGAAGCAGTTCGGCAAAAACCAGATGGGCGGTGATGTGGAACCCTTGCCAATAGGGCGGATAGTGGCGGCCTGCTTCTTTACGCAGGGCAGCAGTCGGCCAATCCGGCAAACGTTCCCGCAGAAGTTTCTTGGCCTCGGCACCACGGTTTTCGCGATTAAGCGCTTCCATACCATCTTCGAGCGCCCGCCGGGTTTGACGGTAAAGCGCGCGGATCAGGGAGGCTTTCCAATTGTTCCACGTATCAGGCCCAACGCCGCGAATATCGCAGACCGTCAAAACACATAGTAGATCGAGCCGCTCAACCGTTTTGACCACCTTGGCGAAATCGCGCACGGTCCGTGGATCGGCAATGTCGCGTTTCTGAGCCATGTCCGACATGACCAGATGGTGGCGAACCAGCCATTCCACCGTCGCCGCCTCTTTGGGTTTTAAGCCAAGGCGCGGTGCGACTTTGCGGGCGATCTTGGCCCCTAAGATCGAGTGATCTTCGTCCCGACCTTTGCCAATATCGTGCAACAAAAGGGCGACATACATGACCTTGCGATTGATGCCGCCTTCGATGATCTCGGTGGACACCGGAAGCTCTTCGCCCACTTCGCCGCGTTCGATATTGGCAAGGTGTTGGATGACCTGAATGGTGTGCTCGTCGACCGTGTAGTGGTGATACATGTTGAATTGCATCATCGCCACAATCGGGGCGAATTCGGGGATAAAGGCCGATAAAACCCCAAGCTCATTCATACGTCGCAGCGCGCGTTCGGGGTTGCCATGCTTTAGCAGCAGATCAAGAAACTGCTTTTGCGCCTCTTTGTCGTTGCGCATGTCATCATTGATCAAATCCAGATTGGCAGTGACAAGCCGCATCGCGTCGGGGTGGATCAAGAGCCCGGTGCGCAAGGCTTCTCCGAAGAGGCCCAGAATGTTGCGATTATCATTCAGAAATGCGCTGTCATCTGCGATAGCCAGACGGCCATTGACGACTTTGAAACCCGATTTGACCCTTGGTTTACGCTTGAAAAGCCGCTCAAGCAGCGGCGGGGCCTTCTTGTGATCGGCCTCAAGCGAGGTCAAGAAAATCCGCGTGAGATCACCAACGGCCGTGGCATGGCGGAAATAGTCCTGCATAAACCATTCCACACCGCGCCGTCCGGGTTTGTCGGTGTAGCCCATGCGGTCGGCCACTTCGACCTGCATGTCAAAGCTAAGCTGTTCAACAGGTCGCCCAGCCGCGAGATGCAGGTGACAGCGCGCCGCCCACAAAAACCGCGCGGCTTGAACGAATTTCTCGTTCTCATCTGGGTGAAACACCCCAAGCTGCACCAATTCCGAGATGTCATCGGTGTGGTGAACATATTTGGCGATCCAATAGAGCGATTGCAGGTCGCGCAACCCGCCCTTGCCCTCTTTGATGTTGGGCTCAACCATGTAACGCTGGCCCTGCTTTTCGTGCCGGGCATCGCGTTCGGCCAGTTTCGCCTCGACAAACTCACGCTCGGTCCCGGTAAACAGGTCATTTAGCAAACGTTGGTTCAGCTCTTCTGCAAGCGGGGCGTCACCGGTCAAATGGCGGTGTTCCAACATGGCGGTGCGGATTGTCATATCTTCACCGCCAAGACGAAGACAGTCCTTGACCGTGCGAGAGCTATGGCCAACCTTCATCTTCAGGTCCCACTGCATGTAAAGCATCGACTCAATGACGCTTTCGGCCCAAGCGGTGATCTTGTAGGGGGTCAGAAACAGCAGGTCGACGTCGGAAAACGGGGCCATTTCGCCGCGCCCGTAACCGCCAACGGCAATCACCGAAAGGCGTTCACCTTCGGTCGGATTGTTGAGTTTGTGCAAACGTTTGGTCGCGACCTCAAAGGTCAAGCGGACCATGCCATCGGTTAGCCATGTATAGGCGCGGGTGGTGCGGCGGGCCCCAAAGGGTTCTGCGGCAAGGGCTTCGGCGATCACTTTGCGCCCAACGTCGCGCGCTTGCGCCAGCTTGGCCACAGTAAGCTTGCGAATCTCGGCTTCCTTGGCGTCTTTGGGAAAGCTTTCAAAAAGCTCGGCGCGAATGGTGGGAAGATCGAAAATCGCTGATGCCGGGGCAATTAGGTTGTCCGGCATCAGGTCTTTGTCTTGTGTGTCGGTCTTAGAAACCTGCGCCTGAGAAGGCTTTTGGGGCTGGGTCAAGGATCACCATCTGATTGTCTTTGATCGTTGCCACAGATAGCGCCCGTTCGTTGGTGCCATCCGCTTTCAAGCGGAATACACCCCCGGTGCCGTTAAAGCCAGTACCCCGGGTCAATGCTTTGGCGGTCAAAGCGTCGCCCCTACCTTGTTTGGCCAAGGCCCCAATCGCAGAGATGCCGTCATAGGCGATCCCGGCAAGGGGATGGGGAGCAGAACCATAGGCAGCGGAATAACGGCTATTGAAGGCGTTTTGTTGGCCCTGGTCAGGAAGCGCGAACCAAACACCCGTTGCGCCGGGCAGGCTAAACAGATCGGGGCGCACGTCAAATCGTGTCAGGCCAACATATTGAACCTGATCCGGTGCAATGCCGTTGCTTGGCAATTGGTTAAGCAACATCGGCATCGCGGCGTTGGTTGCATCGGTGGTGATAAAGATGGAATCCGCTTCGCCGGTTTTGACTGCGGCGGCGGCGGCTTGGGCGGTGGCGGTCACGCCTTCGACAGATAGGGTATACCCTTCTGAGGACACAACTCGGATACCGTTTGCTGCTGCTGCAAGTTCAATGGCAGAGCGGCCAAATTGACCGGGGACATCATCGGAATAGACAATCACGACGCTCTTTTTGCCTTGGCTGCGGGCATGCGCCATCAGTCGGTTGGCCGTATTGTTGAACGTCGGGCTCAAAATAAAGACATTGCCGCCCGCGATGGATGGGTTGTTGGAAAAGCCCAAAACGTTGATGCCTTCATCGGCAACGGCGCGACCGGCTTCGTTCACCGCGTCGGCGCGCAAGGGGCCGAGAATGATTTTCGCACCTTCATCAACGGCACGCTGCGCTTGGGCTGCTGCTGTTGAGGCCACCCCGGCTGTGTCATAGGTTTTCAATTCGATTTGAACGCCATTCAACTCGGCGATGGCCAATCTTGCTGCGTTCTCCATAGAAACAGCGATAGAAGCAGCTTGGGCATCGGACTTGGGCACCAACAACGCCACCTGAATCGGCTTTTTCGGATCGATTTTCGGGCCAGAGTTTCCGCCCGCGCCTCCGCCCAAACCGCCAATCGCAGCCGGGTCACAAGCAGAAAGCATCACAGCGGCCGCGAGGCCAATTGCGGGGCGTAACGCCTTGCGCATGGGGGACAAAACAGCAAACATGGACGGAGAACTCCCTCGTTTTTGTCGCGGGTTCGCCCCGCGCTTGGTTGACCGCGAATATAAACAAGCAGAGTGAGGGGTCCAGCAATGAATCAGGACAAGGCGGGGAATGGCGCGATGATTGACGGGGAAAATTACGTTGGCATGCGTCAAAACCTAACTGCGGGCCTGTATTTGGTGGCGACACCGATTGGGAATGCCCGCGACATCACGTTGCGGACATTGGATATTTTGCGTGATGCAGATGTTTTGGCCGCCGAAGACACCCGCAGCCTGCGCCGATTGATGGAAATCCACGGTATTGCCTTGGGCGACAGACCGCTGATTCCCTATCATGACCATAACGGAGCCCGCGCCCGACCACGGATCATGGCGGAATTGCAGTCGGGTAAGTCCGTTGTTTATGCCTCCGAAGCGGGAACGCCGATGATTTCGGACCCCGGGTTTGATCTTGCCCGCGCCGTTCAGGATGAGGGATTGCCGGTCACATCCGCACCGGGGGCCTCTGCGGTGGTGACGGCGCTCACTTTGGCGGGGTTGCCGACGGACCGTTTTTTGTTCGCAGGGTTTTTGCCCAATGCATCGGGGGCGCGCAAACGGGTGTTGAAAGAGCTCTCCGAGGTTCAGGCGACACTGGCTTTTTATGAATCACCCAAACGTTTGGCGGCGTCTTTGAGGGATGCCGTAACTGTTTTAGGGGGTGACCGCCCTGCTTCGGTTTGCCGGGAATTGACCAAAAAGTTTGAGGAAAGCCGGCGGGGGACGTTGGCGGACTTGGCTGACCATTACGCGAATAACAACGTTAAAGGCGAAATTGTTTTGCTTATCGGCAAAGGTGACAAGGCCGAGGTTAGCGAAGACTTAATAGATCAGGACCTACGCTTGGCCCTGCAAACCATGTCGGTGCGGGACGCCGCCGATTTAGTGTCGGGCAAGTTTGATATCAAGCGCCGCCCTGTTTACCAGCGCGCTATGCAAATGGCCCAAGATGACGCGCAAGAAGGCGAGGATGAAGAATGATCAAAACCGTACGTCAATCTCGGGGGAGCGTTGGATTTCACGCCGGGATGTCGGCGGAACTTCAAGTCGCCCAAGACTACGAACGGCGCGGTTTCGCGATTTTGGAAACGCGGTGGCGCGGGCAGGGCGGCGAAATTGATCTGATCGCCAAAGATGGCGACGGTTTGATATTTATTGAGGTCAAGAAGAGCCGCAATACCGCGCGCGCCGCCGAAAGGCTAAGCCCGCATCAAATGCTGCGGCTCCAATCCGCGGCTGAGGAATTCGCCGGGACCCAACCCTTGGGGTTGTTGACGTCGATGCGATTTGACGTGGCACTGGTCGACAATCAGGGCGTCATTCACGTGATCGAGAACGCGATTGGTCATTAAGAACAGAACCGGCCATTGAACCCAAGGCAGGCATGCGCCATTTATGGCGAGAAGAATTGGGGAAAAACCATGAAAATCGCCTTTCAGATGGATCCGATTTCGGGTGTCGACATCAACGCAGACAGCAGCTTTCGCCTTGCCGAAGAGGCACAGGCCCGTGGGCATGAGCTGTTTTACTATGGGCCGGATCAATTGGCTTATGAAGAGGGTAAAATCACCGCCCGTGGTCACCGGATGACGGTGCAGCGGGTCGCCGATGAACCCGCCGTTTTGCAACCCGAAGAGGTTGTGGACCTTGCTGATTTTGACGTGATTTGGCTGCGCCAAGACCCGCCATTTGACATGCACTACATCACAACGACCCATCTGCTTGATCGGCTGGCCGGACAGGTTTTGGTGGTCAATGATCCGTTCTGGGTGCGCAATTTTCCCGAAAAGCTTCTGGTTTTGAACTTTCCAGACCTCACACCGCCGACCACCGTGGCGCGTGATTTGCGCACGATCCGCGCCTTTAAGGAACGTCATGGCGACGTCATTCTAAAGCCGCTTTACGGCAACGGCGGGGCCGGTGTGTTCAAGCTGGACGCCCAAGATCGCAACCTATCTTCGCTGCACGAACTCTTTACCGGTTTCTCACGTGAGCCGTTGATTGTGCAGAAATATCTCCCCGATGTCACCGCGGGCGACAAACGGGTGATCTTGGTCGATGGAGAACCGATTGGGGCCATCAACCGGGTGCCTGCGGCAGGTGAGGTGCGATCAAATATGCATGTTGGCGGGCGGCCCGAAAAGGTCGAGCTTACGGCGCGTGATTTGGAAATCTGCAAAGCCATTGGCCCGACATTGCGTGACAAAGGCCAGATTTTTGTCGGGATTGATGTGATCGGCGACTATCTGACCGAGATCAACGTGACCTCGCCGACCGGCATCCAAGAATTGGAACGCTTTGACGGGATCAATGTTGCCGAAAAAATCTGGCTGGCTATCGAAGCCAAATGCGCCTGAGTTGGCAACTTAGATGTCTGAACAAATGGCTGCGGCATGTGATCAAGCCGCAGCTGACCAAAACGCGCGGGCCGGATGACGCCCGCAAGGCCTTGGACTTTTTGGCCGGGTTGGCGTTTCGCAAACCTCCCTTTTTGCGGCACTATATACGTCCCGGTGGCCTGCATTGGATCGCGTCTGGCCCGTGTCAAATAGGCAAAGCCATTCTTTTTTTCCACGGCGGCGGCTATGTCGCCGGGAGTCCGTGGGTATACGAAGGGCTGCTTGGCAGGCTGTCTCGTCTTTCGGGCATTGAGGTCTGTGCCCCGCATTATCGCTTGGCTCCAGAGTCCCCGGCCCCGGCGGCCTTTGACGATGCGTTGGCGGCGTGGGATCGGCTGATGGCGCAGGGGTTTGCGCCCAAAGACATCGTTTTGGGCGGTGATTCCGCCGGGGGTGGTATTGCCTTTGCGCTTTTGTCAGAGCTGTGCCGGCGCGGAACGGTTCCTGCGGGTGTGTTTTCAATGTCACCTTGCGTCGATTTCGCCCAAACCGGGGCAAGCCTCGAGACGAACAAAGACAGCGACGTGATTTTACCGGTCGCGCGGTTCCAAGAGCTAAGCGACATCGTTTTGGGCGACCTCGACCCCAAGGACCCGCGCATATCACCGTTGTTCGCGGCGTTTCCCAACTGCCCGCCGGTGATGATCCACTATTCCGAAACCGAGATTTTGCGCGATGATGCCACGCGATTGGCGGAGCGGTTGCGCAGTTTTGGCGGCGATGTTCGCTTGCAAAGCCTATCCGATGCGCCGCATGTCTGGCATCTGATGGATGGATGGCTGCCGGAGGCGCGCAAAAGTTTGCGCCAACTGGCAAGTTTTGCTCAGGATTCCTTGGTGGACACCAAACGATAAGACAGCGCTTCGGCCACATGTGGACGCTGTAGGTTTTCGCTTTGGTCCAAATCCGCAATGGTCCGGGCGACGCGCAAAACCCGGTGATAGCCACGCGCAGAAAGCCTGAACCGGTCCGCCGCGCGCAGCAAAAGATCCCGACTTTCGGGTTCAAGTGCGGCGATGTCTTCTAGGGCTTGCCCTTCGGCATCGGCATTGGTGTGCATATTGTCGTGGTTTTCAAACCTTGACCGCTGAAGGTCACGCGCGGCAGCAACCCGCTTGGCAACGGTCTCAGAACTCTCCCCAGTCGCAGGCAGATCGAGATCGGCGACGGAAACGGGCGGCACATCAAGACGCAGGTCAAACCGATCTATTAAGGGGCCGGAAATCCGCCCCAAATAGTCTTCTCCACAAATGGGTGCTCGGGAACAGGCCTGATTAGGGTCAGATAGATACCCACATTTGCATGGGTTTGCCGCCGCCAATAGCAGGAATCGGCAGGGGTAATTGATATGGGCATTGGCGCGGGCCACCATAACCTCGCCTGTTTCAACGGGCTGTCGGAGTGTTTCCAGAACCTGCCGCTGGAACTCTGGCAACTCATCTAGAAACAACACGCCGTTATGGGCCATGCTGACCTCGCCGGGTTTGGCACCGCGCCCGCCGCCGATGATCGCCGCCATAGATGCAGTGTGATGGGGTTGGCGATACGGGCGAGAGCGAGGAATTCCGCCTTCTTCCAAGATACCAGCCACCGAATGGATCATCGAGGTCTCTAGCGCCTCATGGGCGGACAGGGGCGGCAAGATACCGGGCATCCGTGCCGCCAACATGGATTTTCCGGACCCGGGAGTGCCGACCATAAATAGGTGATGCCGACCAGCCGCCGCAATTTCCAGCGCGCGTTTGGCCCGTTCCTGACCTTTGACATCACGCAGGTCTTTTGAGGATGTTTGTGCCGCGACTTCACCCGCGATGGCGGGTTCTAGAACGGCTTGCCCTGAATAGTGGCGCACCACATCCAAAAGCGTTTTGGCGGCGATGACATTGCAGGCATCGACCCAAGCGGCCTCTGGGCCGGAGGCATAGGGGCAAAGCAAGGCCCTATCATCATTGGCAGCAGACATGGCCGCGGGCAAAGCCCCTAAAACCGGAACCAATGCCCCATCTAGTGACAGCTCTCCCAAGGCAACGGTTTGCGCCACGGCGTCCTTGGGGATGATGTCCAAAGCCGCGAGCAACCCCAATGCAATGGGGAGATCGAAATGCGACCCTTCTTTGGGGAGATCCGCCGGTGAAAGGTTAATTGTGATCCGTTTGGATGGCAGCGCAATGGCAAGGGAGGCAAGCGCGGTGCGCACACGATCACGGGCCTCGGAGACGGCTTTGTTTGGTAGACCCACAATAGAAAACGCCGGCAGACCCGGGGTTATGGCGCATTGCACTTCGACGGGGCGCGCTTCGACCCCTTCGAATGCAACTGTATAGGCATGTGCAACCATGATCCCCGCTCCTTTGCCGGTGCCAGACATTGGCGGCCAAGCTTGAGACAATCATGGTTGCAAAAGTGTTAACGCCCCATTGAAATGGTTAAGATAGGTGTCAGGCCAGCAACGCCATAAACGCAGGCCATGCCTCTGGGTCGGCAACGGTTTTGGCGCGGCAATTAGCATTGCAGACGCCGAATGTCCGGCCTTTGACCTCAAACAAATGCGTGACAGGCTTGCCAGAATAGGGGCAATTCGCGTTTTCCGCCGTGCCGCTCTCAACGATATGGGCACTCAAAGGCTTGGGTCCGGGCCAATCTACGGTGTCAAAGTCTTTGGCATACCATGGCAGGGCAACGGCGCGGGCCTCACCCAAAGCGCGCCATCGGCGAAAGGCCAGGTCGGCCAAATGGCGCGCAACATAGGCTTGGGCCGCCTCGCCAACCGAAAGACCATAGCCCGCAATACGGGCCGCAACCGGGGCAAAGAACGCATCCACGGCCGAGTATTCTCCGCAGAGCCACGGGCCATTTGAACGCTCCAGAGCATGGCCCCAAACGTAGTCAATACGTGCCAAATCGGCCTTGGTTCCGTCAGATGGATCAAAGCCATTGTAGGCCACGGATAGGTTCATCGGGCATTCATTGCGTAGGCTATTGTACCCGGAATGCATTTCCGCCGCCAAGTTGCGGGCCAAAGCACGCATTGACGGATCGGATGGCCAAATACCGGCGTCGGGATGACGCGTTGCGAGTTCCTCGGCAATGGCGAGACTGTCCCAAACCACATCCCCGGTATCGGTGATCAAGGTCGGAACCGTGCGCGCCGGGGCGTGTGCCTTAAGCTGATTTGCAACGCTGTCTTGGTCAAATTCCACCAACTCGGGGCGGAACGGGATGCCAAACCGATGCAACAGTAGCCAGCCGCGCAAGGACCAGCTTGAATACGTATAGTCACCGATGATCAATCTATGGGTCATGAAATCTCCTGTCTTTATGTCAAGGGTGGATTAGTTTTTGCGAAATGGGAAATTCTCAATTGTGCGCGGGATTATCAGAAACATTGATCACAGCTCCGTCATCTCAGGGTTGTTCAAAGATTAATTCACCCCACATCTAATCCAAACGGCGCGCAAGACCGTATTCAAACTGTACCGCGTAACGACAGGGGGTTTACGATGGCACTGGACGGATTAAACGATAGGCAATTACCACGCGCAGCCATGAAGGCTGAGCTTTTGGATGCCGAAACTGAACAACAACTGGCCCGCGCGTGGCGTGACAATCGCGATGAGAAGGCGTTGCACCGCCTAATCAACGCCTATATGCGCCTTGCGATTTCACAAGCGTCAAAATTTAGACGCTATGGCGCGCCGATGAATGACCTGATCCAAGAGGCGGGTCTTGGGTTGATGAAAGCGGCCGATAAATTCGACCCGGATCGCGGTGTGCGTTTTTCGACATATGCCATTTGGTGGATCAAAGCGTCGATCCAAGATTACGTGATGCGCAATTGGTCGATGGTGCGTACCGGGTCAACCAGCGCGCAAAAATCTTTGTTTTTCAACATGAAACGTGTGCAGGCACAGATTGAGCGCGAAGCAACGGTCGCCGGTGAACCACTGGATGGACATCAGCTGCGCCACCGGATCGCGTCGGAAATTGGCGTGCCTTTGCGCGATGTTGAAATGATGGAAGGGCGCCTGTCGGGGTCTGATTTCTCGCTTAACGCCACGCAATCGACCGAAGATGAAGGGCGTGAATGGATTGATGCCTTGGCGGATGACGGCGCGCAGGCGGCGGAAATTGTTGCTGATCGTCATGATACGCTTCAGATGCGTGATTGGATTGTTGGCGCGATGGATCGTTTGAGCGATCGGGAACGCTACATTGTGCGCGAACGCAAGCTGCGCGACGTGCCCCGGACCCTCGAAAGCCTTGGCGAAGAACTCAACCTGTCCAAAGAGCGTATTCGTCAGGTTGAGGCCGCCGCGATGACCAAGATGCGGAAAAGCCTTGAAGAAAACGCCGACGAGGTGCATCAGTTCTTGGTATGAATTACGCTTTGATCGCTGCTGCCATGTTGGTTTGCCCTGTGCCTTTGTCGGCGCAGGACGTTATTTTCCTTGGTGAAACGCACGATAATCCGGGCCACCACAAGCGGCAGACCGAGCGTGTGATAGCAGCAAAACCCAGAGCTTTGGTTTTTGAAATGCTGACCACTGATCAGACCAGTTTGGTGACGCCGGACCTTGTCGGTAACGCTGATCAGCTTGAACAAGCGTTGGGTTGGGAAAGCTCGGGCTGGCCCGATTTTTCGATGTATTACCCGATCTTTGCTGCGGCACCAGAGGCCCAAGTTTTTGGCGGCGCTGTTCCGCGCGAAGATGCCCGGCGTTTAATGAGTGAACCGGTCCAAGCCGTTTTTGGTGAAGATGCTAAGCAGTTCGGGTTGGATCAGCCCTTGCCAGATACGCAGCAAACAAAGCGGGAAGCCATGCAAATGGCCGCCCATTGTGACGCGCTTCCTGAAAACATGTTGCCGATGATGGTGAATATGCAGCGGCTACGGGACGCTGCCTTGGCACGAGCTGTTGTTCAGGCGTTTGAGGAAACCGGTGGCCCGGTTGCTGTGATCACCGGCAACGGACATGCGCGCAAAGATTGGGGGGCACCGGTGATTTTGGACCGTGTTGCGCCCAATTTAGACATCTATTCGCTAGGCCAAGGCGAAGAGGGCGTTGGCCCGCCGGATGGGGTGTTTGACGAAATCACCTTTAGCCCGACGGTGGAACGCGACGATCCTTGCGCCGCGTTTAAATAACTGCCTGCGTTGAAACTTGTTGCGCGCGCGCGTAACACTTGGGCAAACGACGGGCAGGTGGGATCATGCTGACAGGCAAACGCATTCTTTTGATCATTGGTGGCGGGATCGCGGCCTATAAATGTCTTGATCTGATCCGACGCCTGCGCGAACGCGGCGCGGCAATCACGCCGGTCATGACTCGGGCCGCCGAACAATTTGTGACCCCCTTGTCCGTCGCCGCCTTGGCCGGAGAAGAAGTGCATCGCGATCTGTTCGACCTCACCAAAGAGGCGGAGATGGGGCATATCCAACTTAGCCGCGTTGCGGATTTGGTTGTGGTTGCCCCGGCGACCGCGGATTTGATGGGTAAGATGGCCAACGGGTTGGCCAGTGATCTGGCGACCACTTTGTTGATGGCGACCGACACGCCGGTGATGATTGCCCCGGCGATGAATGTGCGTATGTGGGATCACCCGGCGACACAGCGCAATTTGACCACGCTAAAGGCCGACGGGGTTTCGGTTGCTGGGCCAAATGACGGAGATATGGCCTGTGGCGAATATGGTCCGGGGCGCATGGCGGAACCGATGGAGATTGTCGCCGCCATTCAAACCGCGTTTGCCGACGGTCCGCTTCGTGGTCGCAAGGTTTTGGTCACGTCTGGCCCGACACATGAACCCATTGATCCGGTGCGCTATATCGCCAATCGGTCCTCGGGTGCGCAGGGCACGGCCATCGCCAATGCGCTACGGGCGCTGGGGGCGGATGTGACCTTTGTCACCGGCCCGGCCGAGGCGGCCCGGCCAACAGGCGTAGACGTCATCGAGGTCCAATCCGCCCGCGAGATGCATGAGGCTGTGATCAATGCCCTGCCAGTGGACGCCGGGGTTTTTGCGGCGGCTGTGGCGGATTGGCGGGTGGCCAGCGCTTCGGACAGCAAGATCAAAAAGACAAAAGGCGGATTGCCGGTTTTGGAATTTGCCGAAAACCCGGACATTTTGGCCGAGGTCTCCCAGATGGACGGGGGGAGACCGGATTTGGTGGTTGGCTTTGCCGCCGAGACCGACGATGTGGTTGCCAATGCAACCTCCAAACGGGTGCGTAAGGGCTGTGATTGGATCGTTGCCAATGACGTGTCGCCGGAAACCGGCATCATGGGCGGATCAGAAAACGCGATTGTTTTGATTTCTGAGGATGGGTCGGAAGACTGGCCACGTATGAGCAAAGATGAAGTTGCACGGGCATTGGCGGATCGTATCGCGGCCTATCTGGGCGACAGCTAACGCGCGCCGCTTTCAGCGCAACGAGAAATGGGGGCAGGTGTGATTGCTGTTCAATTGATGTGGGATGAGGGTGCCGACCAATCCCTAGGGTTGCCTCACTATGCCTCGCATGGGGCGGCGGGCGCGGACCTGCGGGCCAATTTTACGGATCGGCAAAGCATAGAACTGGCCCCCGGATCGCGCATTTTGGTCCCGACCGGGTTGCGCTTGGCCATCCCGAAAGGGTTTGAGGTTCAGCTGCGACCGCGCAGTGGTTTGGCGTTGAAACATGGCATCACCTTGCCCAATAGCCCCGGCACGATCGACAGTGATTATCGCGGGCCTTTGGGGGTCATTGTGATGAATGTAGGGCAGGAGCCGTTTGTCATTGCGCATGGCGATCGGATCGCACAGATGATCGTCGCCCCTGTTGTGCAGGCGCAATTTGAGCTGGTCTCCGAATTGGATGATACAGCGCGCGGTGCCGGCGGATTTGGCTCCACCGGGAGGCAATGACGTGATCCTTGTTCTTGGCTTGGCAGCGCTGATTTGGGGTGTTGGCCACTTGACCAAAGCGCCAAAACCGCTGCGCTGGGCCTTGTTGATGGTGCTCTTTGGGGCGGTGATCCTGTTGCATCTGGTGCTGCCTGACGGCCACCCATTGCGCATCGCAACAGGCGGGTCTGCGGCCTTTTGGCTGATCCTGCTGGGATTCTCCGCCATGGTCTGGGTCTATCGGGTTGGCTTGGCTAAACTGCGATCCAAAGCGCAGGCCAAGGAGATACCCGTGACCCAGAATGAAAGCCTTTTTGCCGAAGGCGAGCTGTCGCGCTATGCCCGCCATATCGTTTTGCGTGAACTCGGCGGGCCGGGGCAGAAAAAGCTAAAAGAGGCCAAGGTTTTGGTCATTGGGGCAGGGGGTCTTGGCTCTCCGGCCTTGCTCTATTTGGCAGCGTCGGGCGTTGGCACCATCGGGGTGATTGATGACGATGTCGTCGACGCAGGTAACTTGCAGCGGCAAGTTATTCACAGCGATGACGCCATTGACACCCCCAAGGTGTTTTCCGCCGAAACGCGGATGAAGGCCATTAACCCCTATCTCAAAGTGCGGCCCTACAAACGCCGCCTGTCCGCCGACATCGCCAAAGAGCTTATGGCCGACTATGATGTTGTTCTGGATGGAACCGACAATTTTGACACCCGCTACTTGGTCAATGAAACGGCGGTTGCCTTGGGCAAACCTCTGATTTCCGGCGCACTTAGCCAGTGGGAGGGTCAGGTCAGCGTCTTTGATCCGGCCAACGGCGGGCCGTGTTACCAGTGCATTTTCGCAAGCGCACCGGCTCCGGAATTGGCCCCAAGCTGTGCCGAAGCAGGCGTTTTGGGGCCTTTGCCCGGCGTTGTTGGGTCGATGATGGCCGTCGAGGCGGTCAAATTGATCACCGGGGCGGGCGCGGTTTTGCGGGGCGAGATGTTAATCTATGACGCGCTCTGGGGCGAAACCCGAAAAATCACGTTGAAAAAACGTGAGGGCTGCCCGTGCTGCGGGGGCTGATCTGGGCCGGGCATGTGGGTTGGATCCTGTTTCTGACGCTGCTCACGCAATTGGGCGGTTTGGCTTGGCTGATTGCTTTGCGGTTTCGTCAACGGGTTTTGGTTTTTCTGCTGGTTTATGCGGCGCTGTGGGGAGCGGCGCTACAGATCGCGCCGTTTTTCGGGCGGGTGGCTTTGCCCTGTTTCGGAGAAACGCTCCGGGCGCAGTCGGTGTTTTATTGCGTGACAATGCGCCATTTTGTGACGCCTGAGATGGCGGATGTCGCACAAATCGCCGCCGACAAAGTTGCGCAAGAATATCCGGGGACGCAGACGCTTTACCTCGATGGCAACTTGCCCTTTTGGGAGGGTTTCCCCCTGATCCCGCACTTGTCACATGACGATGGTGAAAAGCTGGACTTTGCTTTTTTCTATCGCGATGCGCAGGGATATTTGCCCGGTCAAACGCGGTCTCCCATCGGGTATTTTGCCTTTGAGACTCTGGAGGCCAAGCAATGTCCAGATGCTTGGCCAACGATGCGGTGGTCTTTGACGCCGTTGCAACCTTTGTGGTCCGATTTTGAGGTGGATAGGGCAAGGACACGAGCCTTGACCCAAGCACTGCTTAACGATCCGCGGGTTTCCAAGCTGTTCCTCGAGCCGCCTTTAGCAAAAGATTTGGGACTAAGCGATGAAAAACTGCGGTTCCAAGGATGCCGGGCAGCACGCCATGATGATCACTTGCATTTGCAGCTTTGATTTCGTGTAAGCCATTGCAGCCATGGGTTGCGCACCCTAGGTTTCAGCCAAAGATATGGAGATGCGTCAATGACCAACCCGCTGTTGCAAGAATGGGATACGCCTTTTGGGCTGCCGCCTTTTAACAAGATCGCAGATGGTGATTTTGCCCCGGCCTTTGACGCCGCAATGGCGCAGGATTTGCAAGAGGTCGAGGCCTTGGTCGCCAACCCTGAGGCCCCAGATTTTGCCAATACCATCGAAGGGTTGATGCGCACCGGCGCGGCCTTGGACAAGGTGGCCTCGGTCTTTTTCAACATTTCGGGCTCCGATAGCAATGAAACCCGCGAAGCCCTAATGCGGGAGTTTTCGCCGAAACTCTCGGCGCATAGCTCTGCGATTTATTCCAACACCGCGCTGTTTGAACGCATTCAAGCGGTTTGGGAGGCACGTGACACGCTTGACCTAAATGATGAACAAAGCCGGGTTTTGATGTTGTTGCATCGCAATTTTGTCCGTGCCGGCGCGGCCTTGGACGGGGCCGAGGCCGACCGGATGACCGAGGTGAAAAACCGTCTGGCGGTTTTGGGCACATCCTTCACGCAGAACCTTTTGGCGGATGAGCGTGATTGGGTCATGGAGGTCTCTGAGGCGGACCTAGACGGGTTGCCTGATTTTGTTATCGGCGCGATGCGTGCGGCGGGCGAGGAGCGTGGTCTTGGCCCGGTTGTGACGTTGTCACGGTCGGTCATTGTGCCGTTTTTGCAGTTTTCCCCCAAACGGGCGTTGCGCGAACGTGCCTATCAGGCATGGGGCGCACGCGGGGCCAATGGTGGCGCGACAGACAACCGGGATATTGCCAATGAAACCCTAGCGTTGCGCGAAGAGCGCGCCAAGCTTTTGGGCTATGACGACTTTTCGGGGTTCAAGTTGGAAACCGAGATGGCGGGCACGCCGGACAAGGTGCGCGAGCTGTTGATGGCGGTTTGGGGACCGGCCAAAACCCAAGCGGACGCGGATGCACAGGTTTTGGAAACCATGCTGAAAGCCGACGGGATAGACGGCCCGTTAGAGGCGTGGGATTGGCGCTATTACGCCGAAAAACGGCGCAAGGCGGAACATGATCTCGATGAGGCAGAGGTCAAACCCTATTTCCAATTGGAGAAGATGATCGAGGCCTCGTTTGATTGCGCCACGCGGCTGTTTGATCTCGAATTCGCGCCCCTAGACGTGCCTTTGTATCACGAAGATGCCCGCGCTTGGGAAGTCACCCGCAATGGTGCCCCGGTTGCGGTGTTCATCGGTGACTATTTTGCCCGCGGGTCAAAACGGTCGGGCGCGTGGTGTTCGGCGATCCGTTCACAACGCAAATTCCCCGATGTGCAAATCCCGATTGTCGTCAACGTGTGCAACTTTGCCAAAGGCGATCCGGCTCTGCTGTCCTATGATGATGCGCGCACCTTGTTCCATGAATTTGGTCATGCGCTGCACCAAATGCTATCGGATGTGACCTATGACATGATTTCTGGCACCTCGGTGGCACGTGATTTTGTCGAACTACCAAGCCAGCTTTATGAGCACTGGCTTGAAGTGCCGGAGGTGTTGGAAAAATTCGCCACCCATGCCGAAACCGGTGACCCGATGCCCAAGGCCTTGCTTGACAAAGTGCTTGGTGCCGCGAATTTCGATATGGGGTTCCAGACGGTTGAATATGTCGCCTCGGCCTTGGTTGATCTGGCCTTTCATGACGGTCCGGCCCCGGCGGATGTGATGCAAAAGCAGGCCGAAGTGTTGGAAAACATCGGCATGCCGCGCGCAATTTCGATGCGCCATGCCACGCCGCATTTCGCCCATGTGTTTTCCGGCGACGGCTACAGCAGCGGCTATTATAGCTATATGTGGTCCGAAGTGATGGACGCAGATGCCTTTGCCGCGTTCGAAGAGGTCGGTGATCCGTTTGACGCGGATATGGCCGCCAAGCTTGAAAAACACATCCTGTCGGCCGGTGGATCACAGGACGCCGAGGCGCTTTATCTGGCGTTCCGTGGGCGGATGCCTGGGGTCGATGCCCTTTTGAAAGGTCGCGGGTTGGCCGCCTGATCTCGCTTAAAACTCTTGGCGCTCGAGGGTGAAGCCTTCTTGCGCCAAGAGGCTCAAAACCCCCGCATCCCCCATCAAATGCGCCGCGCCAAAGGCTGCGACAATCGGGGCATCGTGCTGGGCAGCCGCATCAAGTATGACCGGAATCCAGGCTGTGTTGCGGGTTTCAAGAAGGTCTTTGTTAAGATCGGCAAACACCTCATCGGCAAGTTCCGCGTTCATCCCGACCAACTCAGGTGTTAGAATACGGTTGATATGCCAGCCTTCGGCGACGCTCTCTTCGAAGTAGCTATTGAACATTGTCGCCATTGCGTCTTCGGCGTCTTTGGGGGCCATCAGGCCAACCATCATCATGTCGATCTGTTCCTGAATTGGGTCTTTGGAAAAGATTTTGAACAATGTCTGGACGTCTTCAAGCGATTGGGTGGGCACCCCGGCGGCGTTGGCGATGTCGTTTAGCTGGGCATCCAAACCGCCAGTCCCCTCCATGACCTCTTGTTGCATACAGGGAGGGATTGCCAATGTCATCGACAGGAACCAAGGCTGCATTTTCGCCGCCATAAAAGGCGGAATGTTGTGATCTTTGGCGCGTTGCGCCAGCTTTTGCCATTCCTCGTCGCTCATCAGATCAATCAGGGATTTGCCCTGAAGCAGGATCAGCGAGGTATCTGTCGCGATTTGTTTTTCAAGTTCTGCTTCGGCAACGTCATTAGCTTCGAGCAAGACAACACCAGCGGATTCGACAATCGGCGTCAATCGCGCGACCGGCCCTTGCATGCGTGGGTCATTGATATGCAAAGTGCCGACCAGATAGATGGTTTCGTCGCCTTTGGTTGCCGTCCAAAAGTTGCCCTTGGCATAAGGGGTGCTTTCGATCGTTTGGGCGAGCTCTTGCCTCTGAGCGTCGCTTAGACCGGGGCGGAGATCTTGCCCGCTACAGGCTGCAACGGCCGGGGTGGCAAAGGCAAAGGTGGCACAGGCAAGGGCAAGACATCGTAACATGGTGGCTCCGGCAATCTATTTGGGGCAATCTAAGCCCGTTGAGCAATGGAATGACAAGTGAAACAGGCAGATATGCGGCGGGAAAGCGATCTTTACGAGCCGGTTAAGGCGCTCCTGCGACGGCAGGGTTATGAGGTCAAGGGCGAGGTCGGCGCGGCGGATGTTGTGGCGATCCGCGCAGATGAGCCGCCGGTCATTGTTGAGTTGAAACTGACTATCTCCCTTTCGTTGTACCATCAGGCCGTGGCGCGGTTAAGCGTAACCGATACCGTGTATATTGCCGTGCCCAAACCCAAGGGCAAAACCGCCAAACGCGCGCTTAAGGATAATCTGGCCATGTGCCGTCGGTTGGGTTTGGGTTTTATCACGGTGCGCGAAGATCAGACAGTTGAGGTCCAATGTGACCCAGGCCCCTATGCGCCGCGCAAAAGCAAAAAGCGCCAGACGCGGTTGTTGCGGGAGTTTCACCGGCTTGAAGGTGATCCGAACCAAGGCGGAGCAACGCGGCATGGCATTGTCACTGGCTATCGTCAGGACGCCTTGAAATGCGCGGCGATGTTGGCCGAAGTCGGGGCCAGCCGGGGCAAGGATGTTGCCAAGGCGACCGGGGTGGCCAAGGCCACGACAATCATGCGGTCAAACCACTACGGATGGTTTGAAAAGGTCGAAACCGGTGTTTATGCGTTATCCGAGACGGGCCTTCAGGGGTTAAAACACTGGGCCTATAGCTGGGATGACCCTAAAGACTCTTGACGCAGGACACTTTAACCTCCATGTGACACAGGTTGCTGCGCTGCCGCGTGAGCATGCCGAGCTCTGAGCTCTCAGCAACACCAGATACGTTTCCCAATCACGCAGGGTTGCAAAGGCAAAGCCGGATAGCGCGGGATACGCCCAGCTATCCCGAGGTCTTGCCCACCCTCATGTGGCCGCACATTCCTGTGTGGCTGTGTATCTCTGTCCCATTTGGCATAGGGCCGATGGGGCCAGTAAAGGAATTCCATTTGTTCGACTTTAGCGAACTGGGCCTCAAGCCCGCTCTCAACGCTGCTTTGGAAGCGGCGGGTTTCGAAAAACCAACACCTATCCAAACCCAAGCTGTGCCATTGGCGCTTGAAGGGCACGACATCATGGGCCTCGCCCAGACCGGGACCGGCAAAACGCTGGCCTTTGGCTTGCCTTTGGTCAACCATCTGCTCGGCCTACACGGCAAGCCCGATCCCAAAACCGCGCGGGCGCTTATTCTTGCTCCTACTCGGGAATTGGTGAACCAGATCGCCGACAACCTCAAAGTTTTAACCTCCAAAACACCGATCCGGGTGACAACCGTGGTTGGCGGTCAATCGATCAACAAACAGATTCAGACTCTTGCACGCGGCACGCATGTTCTTGTGGCGACGCCGGGGCGTTTGATTGACCTGATGGACCGTCGCGCCGTTGATCTTAAGGCGGTTCAACACCTTATCTTGGACGAAGCCGACCAGATGCTCGACATGGGCTTTATCCATGCGCTGCGCAAAATCGCGCCGGCGCTGGGCACCCCACGCCAGACCATGTTGTTTTCGGCGACAATGCCAAAACAGATGGAAGAGCTGAGCCGCGCCTATCTGAACGACCCGAAAAAGGTTCAGGTGTCGCCCCCCGGCAAAGCCGCCGACAAGGTCACCCAATCGGTGCATTTCGTCGAAAAAGCTGGCAAGCCGCGCAAGCTGCGTGAAATCCTGTCGGATGATCCCAATGCGTTGACGCTTGTTTTCTCGCGCACCAAACATGGGGCTGAACGCCTGATGAAGGGGCTTGTCGCCGATGGCTACAACGCCGCGTCGATCCATGGCAACAAGAGCCAAGGCCAACGTGACCGTGCCATCAAGGCGTTCCGCGCTGGTGAAATCAATATCCTTGTTGCTACCGACGTCGCGGCGCGGGGGATCGATATTCCTGGTGTGGCTTATGTGGTGAACTTCGATCTGCCCGAGGTTGCCGAAAACTATGTGCACCGGATCGGCCGGACGGCACGTGCGGGCCGTGACGGTCAGGCGATTGCCTTTTGTGCCGCTGACGAAGTCCTATTGCTGCGTCAAATTCAGAAGCTGATGAAGATCGATATTCCTGTGGCATCCGGTGTTGAGCCAGAGCCGGTTGATCGCCCCAAACAGCAACGTGGCGGCGGCGGCGGCGGACGTAACCGCAGTGGCGGCGGCGGATTCCGTAGTGGTGGTGGCAAGCCAGCCAACAGCAACGGCCGCCCGTCGGGTGGCCCAAAACGGCGCCGCTCTGGTCGCCGTTAAACAATAGGGCAGGGGTCAGAGCGACACCTGCTCCACTGTTGTTTTCAAAAGTTCAGCCGAGGCTCTTAGGGCCTCGGTTTCTTTGTCTGAGAGGTCCGGGAGTAACTCTGCGCTCACCCCTTGCGCCCCGACAACTCGTGGCACCGAACAGGCCACATCATGTACCCCCAAGACATCGGACACCGAGGAAACGGTCAAAACCGCCTGCTCATCCGATGTGATTGCGGAAACGATGCGGGCCAAACCGGCCCCGATTCCGTACCACGTCGCGCCTTTGCCCTCGATGATCGTATAGGCGGCGTGGCGAACGCCGTAGTCAATTGTTTGGCGGACATCTTCGGTGATGGCATTGCCGACCTGTGCCGCAAAACTGGCGACCGAAGCCGATCCGGCGCGCGCCGATGACCACGCGAGAACTTCGGAATCGCCATGTTCACCAAGGACATAACCATGCACTGACCGTGGCGCGATGCCCAAATGACGCCCCAACAACCATCGAAACCGGGCTGTGTCCAAAATAGTGCCCGATCCGATCACCCGTTCCGGAGGCAGGCCGGAAAGACGCTGGGTGATTTGCCCCATGATGTCGACGGGGTTAGAGGCCACCAACAAAATTGCGTCGGGGCAAACCGCCATGACCTCACCAACTACAGATCGAAACACCTCGGCGTTGCGATCCAACAATTGCAGGCGGGTTTCGCCGGGTTTCTGGCTGACCCCGCAGGCCAAGATGACAACACCCGCCCCGGCAAGGTCGGCGTAGTCGCCGGCGTCTACTTGGACGGCATGGGCAAAGGGGACCGCATGGGCAATGTCTTCGGCCTCGGCGCGGGCACGGGCCTTGTCGAGATCGACCAATACAATCCGCGATGCCGCCCCGCGCATGACGCAGGAAAACGCCGCGGCCGATCCGACCATCCCGGCCCCGACAATTCCGATTTTCATGGTGTTACTCCTGTTACCGAGATGGAGCTTACGTCACTTTGTTAGCGCTGTCATTGACCCGTGTCACATTGTGGTCGCGCGTCCATGGCCTTGGCATAATAGCGGCCACTGACTGTGCCGCGTTTGGTTTTAAGCACCGCCTCCATCCGCGCGGCCAAGGCTGCGTTTTGGGACGACGGCCAAGAGGCGATGATCTGGCTTAGGGATTTGCCGCCGCATGCGCCTTTGGTCGGGCAGTAGGTCTCGGTGAAATCATAGCGGTTGGCATCGGCCCAATTATGACCTGTCACCTCACTGGCGTAAAAGGTTGTTGCTTCGGTCATGTCGTGGGCTGCATTCATGGTAAAAAGCTTCATCGCCGGATTGTTGCCGTGGTCCGTTGTGATGCCGGGAATGCCGATGGCGAGCCCGGCGACATCACCGGAGCAGGTCCACATCCGCCGCATATCATCAAGGTGGGTATGAGCGGTCAGAACGCCGGTGATCTGGGCAAAAAACTCCGCCATAAGCGTGGTAAACCGATTTTCGACCGACAGGGTTTGACCGGCGGGACCAATGATTTTCAGATCTGGATCCCACATGGGGCTCCCGCCAAAACCGTCTAATCCCGGGGGAACGTGCATCGCAATCAACACCCGCTCGGAGTTGGCCTTTGCGTCGCTCAATTGATTGTCTAGCCATGTGATCTGAGCTTCGGCGGCTTTTTGAATGTCGGTGTCGGTCATGTAGGGCTGACAAGGATTCCAATGAAACCCACGCCCATAGCGGGCGTTGAACATCACTGTGTTCAAGGTGATCAACCGCAATGATGTGTCCGTTGGACCAAGCGGATAGGCGGAATAGTAGCCGATGGACACGGCGCTTTGATCGATCAACGTGTCTTGTGCGTTGAGTGCGGGCCATGTTCCGGAGCTTGCCGAGGCAAAAGGTGTTTGGTCGGATTGATCGGTGAACTGGCAATAATCACCGGCATTGGTGTCGTTATTTCCGGGCAAAAAGTAGAGTCGTTGGGATGCGCCAGCAATATTGGCAAGGCCGCCCAACACGGTGGTGAATTCTTGTTTGCGCGTCGGCTCGAGTTCGCCATGGGCGGGCATATCGCCCAAATAAATGGTAAACGCGGGCTGTTCGCGGGTGATCAAGTCCTTGGCCTTAGTCTGTGCATTCTGCCACAGGGTCAGGCTGGTTTCATGCCCATGACCCCATTTGCCAGACAGGGCGCGAACACCGTAATGCACATCGCTTAGGGCTAGAAATTGGGTCTCCGCCAAAGACGTTGATGTGAGTGAGGTCAGACAGGCCAAGGCGATGAACGGCAAAGTCTTCCAATTGGGCATCAAAGTGATCCTTGTTGGTGAAATCGACGATTGAAAGGGCCAAGCCTCGGCCAAAATGCGATTCGCCGCTAGGTTTGAATGATCTCATTCAATCGGGGAGTGACGCTTTGTTAAGGAACCTGATCAAATTTCTTGTCACGGGATGTTGACTCAGTCCTGATCGCTGCCTAGCTATGCATCGTTAGCACTCGCACTTGATGAGTGCTAATGGCCCTCAGCAGGGGGTCTATAGAGGATAACTTTGAGCCAAGGAGACTCGAAGAATGGCATTTACACCGCTTCACGATCGCGTAGTTGTTCGCCGCCTAGAAGGTGAAGAAAAGACCGCCGGTGGTCTGATCATCCCTGAAAGCGCAAAAGAAAAGCCCGCTGAAGGCAAAGTTGTTGCCGTAGGCGCAGGCGCACGTGACGAAGACGGCGACCGCATCGCAATGGACGTTAAAGAGGGTGACACCATCCTGTTTGGCAAATGGTCCGGTACAGAGATCACTCTGGACGGCGAAGAGCTGCTGATCATGAAAGAAAGCGACATCCTCGGCATTATCGGCTGAACGATGGCTTGATGGCGGTTTGCGCCATCCTTTCTGACCAACATCTATATGAATTCTTAGGAGAATACACATGGCCGCTAAGGACGTGAAATTCGATACCGACGCCCGCAACCGTATGCTGGCAGGCGTCAACATCCTCGCAGATGCTGTTAAAGTAACACTGGGCCCCAAAGGCCGTAACGTTGTTCTGGACAAATCGTTCGGCGCACCGCGCATCACCAAAGACGGTGTCTCTGTTGCCAAAGAGATCGAGCTTGAAGACAAGTTCGAGAACATGGGCGCACAGATGGTCAAAGAAGTGGCCTCGCGCACCAATGACGAAGCTGGCGACGGTACAACAACCGCCACAGTTCTGGCTCAGGCCATCGTCAAAGAAGGTCTCAAGCAGGTTGCAGCCGGTCTGAACCCAATGGACCTCAAGCGCGGCATCGATCTTGCGACTGCCAAAGTTGTTGACGGCATCAAGGGCATGGCCCGTGAAGTTAAAGACAGCGACGAAGTTGCTCAGGTTGGCACCATCTCTGCCAACGGTGAAGAAGCCATTGGTCAGCAAATCGCAGACGCGATGCAGCGTGTTGGCAACGAAGGTGTTATCACCGTCGAAGAAAACAAAGGCCTCGAAACCGAGACCGACGTTGTTGAAGGCATGCAGTTCGACCGTGGTTACCTGTCGCCTTACTTTGTCACCAATGCTGACAAAATGACCGCCGAGCTGGAAGACTGCCTGATCCTGCTGCACGAGAAGAAACTCTCGTCGCTGCAGCCAATGGTTCCTCTGCTCGAGCAAGTGATCCAGTCGCAAAAGCCACTGCTGATCATTGCCGAAGACGTTGAAGGCGAAGCGCTGGCAACTCTGGTTGTTAACAAACTGCGTGGCGGCCTGAAAATTGCTGCTGTCAAAGCTCCTGGCTTTGGTGATCGTCGCAAAGCCATGCTGCAGGACATCGCGATCCTGACAGGCGGCCAAGTGATCGCAGAAGACCTCGGCATGAAGCTCGAATCCGTGACCATGGACATGCTTGGCACCGCCAAGAAAGTTCAGATCACCAAAGACGAGACCACTGTTGTGGACGGCGCTGGCGAAAAAGCAGAGATCGAAGCACGTGTTGCTCAGATCCGCGCTCAGATCGAAGAAACGTCTTCTGATTATGACCGTGAAAAGCTGCAGGAACGTGTTGCTAAACTGGCTGGCGGCGTTGCCGTTATCCGCGTTGGCGGCATGACCGAGGTTGAAGTTAAAGAGCGCAAAGATCGTGTTGACGATGCTCTGAACGCAACCCGCGCTGCTGTTCAAGAAGGCGTCATCGTTGGTGGTGGTGTTGCTCTGGTTCAGGCCGGTAAAGCTCTCGAAGGCATGGAAGGCGCAAACGCCGACCAGAACGCCGGTATTGCAATTGTTCGCCGCGCTCTCGAAGCGCCTCTGCGTCAGATCGCAGAGAACGCGGGTGTTGACGGTGCGGTTGTTGCGGGCAAAGTCCGCGAGTCGACAGACAACAACTTCGGCTTCAACGCTCAGACCGAAGAATATGGCGACATGTTCTCCTTCGGCGTTATCGACCCTGCCAAAGTTGCACGTACCGCTCTCGAAGATGCCTCTTCGGTTGCTGGTCTGCTGATCACCACCGAAGCCATGGTTGCCGACAAGCCGTCGAAAGACGGCGGCATGCCAGCTGGCGGAATGCCCGACATGGGCGGCATGGGCGGCATGATGTAAGCAACAGATCTTTCGATCTGTGCGACCTGACAGGCGGCCTTGCTTTGCGAAGGCCCGCCGAGAAGGAAAGACGAATTCTTTTTGGGAATTCTGTCGACATGCGAGAGTGTAAAGGCCCCACCTGGGCCTTTATCACGACAGCCCCACGTACTATTTTCAAAGGCTCCCTTCTGGGGGCCTTTGTTTTTTAATCTGCAAGTCCGAGTGGCTTAGGAGTTTTGGCGTGCGACCCGCATCAGCAATTGCGACAAAGTAATATTGCCCTTGCGTCTTCTTCAATTGAAGGCAATCTGTTAACCTATCATGCCTAGGATAATGAGGCTTGGGGGAAGACATGAGTTGCCACAATCTCAGAAAAGGCCTGATGGTCAGCGTTCCGGACGGAATGCGCCGACAATTGTTGGCGATTTCGCCTGCCAACTTGCCAATGGGCTATCTGGTGCGCCAATCCTTGTTAAAGGCTCTAAAAGAAGATCTCGATTGGGTTGATGAGGTTGCGACAGGCTCTTCTGAACCTTTGTTGATCCCTCTTTCACTTGATGAACGCATGCAATTATCCGAACGGATCAATGGCCGCGATACAAGCGAACAAGTCGCTGTGTTGTCGCTTGTTGCAGTTGTCCTTGAAGGGATGCAGTCGAAAGACAAGGGTGCCCTTGCCTAAGCGCCAATGATGCGCTTTTTGGTCCTATGACCAATACAGATAATATTGACCTTCCCTATCTTGCGCGCGGTGTGCGGCTTGCTGGGGTTGATGAGGTGGGCCGTGGCCCTCTGGCGGGGCCTGTGGTGGCCTGTGCCGTGATCCTTGATCCCAACAACATTCCAGAAGGGTTGGCGGACTCCAAAAAGCTCTCTGCCAAGAAGCGTGAGGCGCTGGATGTCTTAGTCCGTGAAACGGCGATTTTCTCGATTGCCGAAGCTACGGTCGAGGAAATCGATGAAATCAACATCCTCCAGGCAAGCATGCTGGCGATGAAACGGGCCGTTGATGGCTTACCGATTCGTCCTGACCACCTTTTGGTTGATGGGAATCGGTTACCACAGGGGCTTTCTTGTCCAGCCACTGCAATCGTCAAGGGGGACTCTCTCTCGCAAACCATCGGAGCGGCTTCAATTGTGGCCAAAAAGTGGCGAGATGATGTCATGATCAAGATCGCGCAACACTACCCAGGTTATGGTTGGGAAAAGAACGCCGGTTACCCCACAAAATGTCACAAATCTGCACTGCAAAATCTTGGGGTAACCCCACATCATAGACGGTCCTTCAAACCGGTGCACAATATCTTGTATCAAGAGTAAATCGTAACACTTTGATTCAATAAAGAATTTGACCGCGAATCATCAATGACTCATCCTGTACTCAACCAACGACCGTGAAAACACGGCAGGGACAGAGGCAGAGAATGACGAAAATGACCAAGATGACGAGCGCAAATGCGCTCCCTCTCAACACGATTCTAGCAGGAGACTGCGTGGAGGTTATGAACAGCCTCCCCGAGAATTCTGTCGATCTAATTTTCGCGGATCCGCCCTATAATTTGCAGCTCAAAGGGGAGCTGCACCGCCCCGACAATTCCAAGGTTGATGCCGTGGATGACGAGTGGGACCAGTTTAGCAGCTTTGCCGCCTACGATAAGTTTACCCAAGACTGGCTCAAGGCGGCGCGCCGATTGCTCAAGCCCGACGGGGCGATCTGGGTGATCGGCTCTTATCACAACATCTTCCGCGTCGGTGCTAAGATGCAGGATGCAGGTTACTGGATCTTGAACGATGTGGTTTGGCGCAAGTCGAACCCTATGCCGAACTTCCGTGGCAAGCGGTTCACCAACGCGCATGAAACCATGATTTGGGCGTCCAAGTCCGAAGCGGGCAAATACACCTTCAACTATGAGGCGCTTAAGTCGCTGAACGAAGGTATCCAGATGCGCAGCGATTGGGTTCTGCCAATCTGTAACGGTGGCGAGCGCATCAAAAACGAGGATGGCGACAAGGCCCATCCGACGCAAAAACCTCATAGCCTTCTTCACCGTGTTCTGGTTGGTTCGACCAACCCCGGTGACGTTGTGCTTGACCCCTTCTTTGGCACAGGCACAACCGGTGCCGTTGCCAAGATGCTTGGCCGCGATTGGATCGGTATCGAGCGCGAAGAACAGTACCGCAAGGTTGCCACAAAACGTATCAACGACATCCGCAAGTTTGACAAAGACGCGCTTCAGGTTTCGACATCGAAACGGGCCGAACCACGTGTGCCCTTTGGTCAGCTGGTGGAGCGCGGCATGCTTCGTCCGGGCGAACAGCTATGGTCGATGAACGGGCGTCACAAGGCCAAGGTCCGCGCTGATGGCACCTTGATTGGGGATGATATCAAGGGATCGATCCACCAAGTTGGGGCCAAGCTTGAAGGCGCGCCATCGTGCAACGGTTGGACCTACTGGTGCTTTAAACGCGACGGGAAAACCGTTCCGATTGACATCCTGCGTCAACAAATTCGCGCTGAAATGAGCGAACGCCCGAACTAATCGGGCGTATGCCAACGCGTCATACTCAAGAGTTTTAAGAACACCGCCGGTGCCATGTGAGCCATCACAGGCATCTACTGGCCCCGCTTGCTTGGCAGGCGGGGCATTTTTCGGTGTTAAACCGGTTTCAAATGGGTGGACCGGCGTTTAGTCCCAGTCGATGAAATCTTCAAACTGACCCAAGACGTTGGACCACATCTTGAAGTTATCGACAAAGTTTTCCGCAGAAACACCATAATCGATGTTGAGATCCATCTGCAAAAACGGGTCCATTTCGTTGTCTAGGTGAACCGTGGCATAGCGCATGTCAGAATTCCATTGATTGGCGCGTTGCAACGACATGCCGTTGGTCATGTCATATCCGACCTGAAACTGAATGGTCCGGCAGTTGGCGTTATTTGTGCAGTCATAAAAGAAGATGTCGTAATTGGTCCCATCGAGTTTGCCTTTGAGCAATGGGTCGCCAACTTTGTCGGTTGTAATATCGAGTTGATACCCTTCGGCTTTCAACAGGTTGGCCAAGACATTGGCATCTGACGCGTCAACTTGCGATTGAGCAGCAGCAGCGAGCGGGAGCAGAAAAAAACCTGCTGAAATCAAAATGTTGCGCATGGCGTGACCTTCCAATTCTGAATTATCCTAAAATTGTGCATGCAGCCTAGCAATGTCCGCTCACCTTCGCAATTCCGGTAAACCCGCCCTTTTAAAGGTACTTTTCACCTATCGGTTTTCCCACTACTGAAGTTGCATGGATATACGTGCACTTTTGATGGGGTTGGCTTTTGCTGCCATGTGGTCGTCGGCCTTTACGTCCGCGCGGATCATTGTCGCCTCGGCACCACCGCTTTCGGCGCTGGCTTTGCGTTTCATGATTTCCGGCATGATCGCGGTTTTCATCGCCCGATTGATGGGCCAATCTTGGAAGCTAACCCCGGCGCAATGGCGGGCAACTATCATATTTGGCATCTGCCAAAATGCGCTATACTTGGGTCTTAATTTCGTTGCAATGCAATGGGTTGAAGCGTCTTTGGCCGCCATTATCGCATCAACGATGCCTTTGTTGGTTGCCTTGGCCGGGTGGGTGTTTTTACGCGACGTGCCCAAACCGGTGGCTTTGCTTGGCCTGATTGGGGGGATGGTTGGTGTTGCACTGATCATGGGAACGCGTTTGAGCAGCGGTGTGGACGGCACCGGCGTTATCCTCTGTGTGATCGGCGTGATGGCCTTAACAATCGCAACCATGTCACTGCGTGGGGCGCTTTCGGGTGGCAACTACATGATGATCGTTGGTTTGCAAATGCTCGTCGGCAGTGCGGTGTTGTGGCCCTTTGGACTGATACTGGAAGACATCAAGGTCACTTGGTCACCGGAACTCATTGCCGCTTTTGTCTATACCACATTGGTTCCCGGCCTCGCGGCAACATCGATCTGGGTCTTGTTGGTCAACCGAATTGGTGCGGTTCGCGCCGCAACCTTTCACTTTTTAAACCCATTTCTGGGGGTTGCGTTTGCGGCGTTACTATTGGGCGAAACGCTAAGAAACACCGACATTTTGGGCGTAATGGTTATCGCTGGCGGAATTCTGGCGGTTCAATTGTCGCGAGTCTCTGAAATACGAAAAATGCGAGACAAATCTCCTACCCAAACTTGAAGGCGTCCAACCTTTCTTAACTGCATGTCCCTACCCATGATGCCAATCAACTGCATCCGAAACGGGGATTAGACAATGAGTAGGTTTTCGATCCGCACGCAAGTTTTTGTCTTTGCGGGTACATTTCTGGCCTTGTTAATTTGCAGTGCGGGGATATCACTTTTTAGCAACGCACGTGTCGGCGGTTTGGCGGTAGAATCCAGCCACGCTGTCAAAATTGATGTCAGCGTCGCAGAGGTGCATTCGAACACCAGAGCCGCGCTTCTAAGTGTTTTGATGATCGATCGGGGCGAGCCGACGGCCTACGACGATTTGGAAAGCAAGCTAGAAGTTTCGATCGCTGGGTTGGATGCGGCCCTTTCAATGATGGACCAACATTCTACCCATGATGACGTCTACGGGTCTCTTGTCGAGCCCCTGAAAGTTGTTCGTTCCGATCTTTCAGGGCTCCATGCTGGCGTCCCCAAAATTCGAGAGGCGCTTGGCCACGAGCGATCACGCGACTTTCGAAATCGGGTCATTCCGCTTTTGCAATCGAGCCTAGAAACCCTTGAGACAGAACATGAAATTCTGAAAAAAAACGCCGAGCAATCGAGCGCACAGATGCTTGGCATCATTGAGCTTAGTACAATGGCGGTCGCCGGAAGTTTACTTGTGTCCACAATTGCGGGTTTTGGGTTGGCGCTATTATTTGGTCGCAAGCTGGCAAACCCGATACAGAGGTCAGCGGTTGCCGTCGGTCAGATCGCCGACAAAGAATATGACGCTGACATTCCTGACATCGAGCGCAAAGATGAACTGGGTGAAATTGCAAGACAGTTGGATGTTTTGCGCACCAAGCTATCCAAAGGGGAAGCCGCAGCAGCGCGTGTTAAAGCCGAAAATGATCGCCGAGCCGAATTGTTCAACACACTTGGGGCCGCAATGAGCAGTCTCAAAGATGGTGATCTCAATGATCGCATTGCCAGCGGCGAATGGGATGACTTGGGCGAAAGTTATGTGAGTTTGTGTGATGATTTCAACGAGCTTGCCGCGACTTTGGACGAGTTGGTTGGCTCCCTACGAAACAGTGCCAAGACCGTTGAGGGTAACTCTTGCGAACTGTCCAATATGTCGAATGAAATGTCTCGCCGTGCGGAAGTACAAGCGGCTACCTTGGAAGAATCCGCTGCCGCGTTGGACGAATTGTCAGAAAGCGTTCAATGCGCTGCATCGCGGGCACAAGAGGCAGATGAACAAGTCGTCGAGGGCCGCCGCCGGGCACAAGAAGGCGGCGAAGTGATGACACAAGCAATGGAAGCAATGAGCTCAATTGCGAAGTCGTCGGAGCAAATCACGCAGATCATCGGTGTTATCGACGACATTGCGTTTCAAACCAATTTGCTTGCTCTGAACGCGGGGGTAGAAGCGGCGAGAGCGGGTGAATCAGGAAAAGGATTTGCGGTTGTCGCATCCGAAGTTCGCGGCTTGGCGCAAAGGGCCGCTGAGTCTGCGAGTGAAATCAAAGATTTGGTATTAAATAGTACTGCACAAGTTGAAGATGGTGAAAAGCTTGTACAACAGACTTCGGTTACACTTGGTCAGATTGTTGAAAGCGTAACAGGTGTTTCTGAGATGGTTGCCGGTATTGCAATTTCCGCGCGCGAACAGGCCAGCGCTGTGAAGGAAATCAATCTTGGGGTAGCTGAACTAGATAAGGTGACTCAGCAAAACGCCGCTATGGTAGGGGATGCAACGACATCCAGCCAGGAGTTGAGCCAAGAGGCATCCCGTTTGACAGATCTGCTAGAGAGATTTGCAGGAGCCGAAGAGGTAAATGAAACTCCAGCTGGCCCATCTTTGGTGACTATGGCACCACATGATGATGGTTTGGACGTTGATAGGATCGCGGCGACGAATGATCACGAAAGCCTTACTGACGAACTAGAAGTCTTTGATCAGGGACTAGAAGTTGGGCCAATGCCGCTAGAATCGACCGCGGGCATTGTTGAACAATCGAATACAGATTGGGAAGATCAGCCCGTTCACACGGCCCCCGTCGATGTCGCGCTAGACACATGGGGCACCCAAGAGCCACTTGAGCCTAACCCTGTTCCAATGGAACCTCATCAGTCAATTGCTGCAAACGCAGATCAGTGGAAAGAATTCTAGCGTTACTGGGGGCCGATTTGGCCCCCTGCATCGCCAATTTGACCTCGATGCAATAAGAAGTGGTCAAGAATAACACAGGCCATCATGGCTTCGCCCACTGGGACAGCCCGAATTCCAACACATGGGTCATGGCGACCTTTGGTTATGATGTCGGAATCCTGTCCATCTTTGGTAATGGTCTTGCGGGTGTTCAGGATTGACGAGGTCGGTTTCACAGCAAATCGCGTGACAATTTCTTGCCCACTCGAAATACCGCCAAGGATGCCGCCTGCGTGGTTTGAGGAAAAGACCGGACCATCCGGCCCCATGCTAATTTCATCTGCGTTTTCAGTCCCCGTTAACGCCGCAGCGGCCATGCCATCGCCAATTTCAACGGCCTTAACCGCGTTAATTGACATCATCGCAGCGGTGATATCTGTGTCCAGCTTCCCATAGATCGGGGCCCCTAAACCGGCCGGAACGCCCCGCGCCACAACTTCGATAACCGCGCCGACGCTGTCGCCTGATTTGCGCAGCCCATCCAAGTAGTCCGCCCAATCTTTGGCGGCCGTTTCATCAGGGCACCAGAACGGATTTTGATCAATAGCCGCGTCGTCAAAACGGCTGCGATCAATCTTTCGCGGACCCATTTGAACCATGTACCCTTTCACTTCCACTTGCGGGAGAAGATGGGCAAGGGCCGCGCGCGCCAAACCGCCGGCGGCAACGCGCGCCGCTGTTTCACGGGCCGAAGACCGACCACCGCCTCGGTAGTCACGAATGCCATATTTTTGCCAATAGGTAATATCTGCATGGCCCGGGCGAAACTTTTGCGAAATCTCGGAGTAGTCTTTGGAGCGTTGATCGGTGTTTTCGATCATCAACTGGACAGGCGTCCCTGTGGTTTTGCCTTCGAACACCCCGGAAAGAATGCGTACGGAATCCGGTTCGCGACGCTGTGTCGTAAACTTGTTCTGTCCAGGTTTGCGTTGATCCAACCAGACCTGAAGCATGTCTTCAGTGATTTCCACGCCTGGAGGGCATCCGTCAACGGTTGCCCCTAGGGCCGGCCCATGGCTTTCGCCCCAGGTGGTTACACGGAAGAGATGACCAAATGTGTTGAGGCTCATGCGCGGGTCTCCTTTGTCTTGGTTTCCTAGGCCAGAGAGGCCTGATCCTCAAGCCCAATCGCGCTGATTTCGCTTGCACATCGTTGGGCTTCCTCCTAGCGTCGCCGCCACCTCGGGGTGCCAGTGACAGGCTGAGATGCGCATGCGAACCCGTAGAACCTGACCCGGATAACACCGGCGGAGGGAAGGTCGGGACTTTGCTGCATGCGGTCTGAACCAACCCATCTGCCGCATGCTTGGAGGAAGCCCATGAAAACGCCCATGAAGGCCTTCACGTTTGCTGCAGGATGTCTGTCAGCCAGTTTTGCTCTGGCCGACGCACCTGTGCTAACCGTTTATGCCCCTGATTATTTTGTCTCCGAATGGGGGCCCGGCCCCAAAATCGAAGAGCTATTTGAGGCAAAATGCAATTGTGATTTGCAATTTAAGCCCGGCGATCTTTTGCCGCGCGTTCTGCTCGAAGGGGACAAGACCGAAGCCGATATCGTCATTGGCCTAAACACCGATGTCACCAAAAAGGCACGTGAATCCGGCCTGTTTGCGACCCACAATGTTGCACTAGACGGGCTGACCTTACCGCTGGACTGGACCGACGACACGTTCCTACCTTTCAACTATGGTCACACTGCGTTCATCTACGACACGACCAAAATCGAAACAGCCCCGGCAAGTTTTGATGACCTTTTGAACGCGCCCGACGATCTGCGTCTTGTGATCCAAGATCCGCGCAGCTCGATTTCAGGTCTGGCTCTGGTCCTCTGGGTCAATGCTGTTTACGGCGACAAAGCGGCCGACGCATGGGCGAAACTGGCTCCGAAAATCGTCACTGTGACGCGCGGCTGGTCGGAAAGCTATGGCATGTTCACAGATGGCGAAGCCGACATGGTTTTGTCCTACACGACATCCCCCGCCTACCACATTATTGCCGAAGGTGATGAGACGAAGAAGGCCGCGATCTTCCCGGAAGGTCACTATTTCATGGTCGAATTGGCGGCCAAAGTTGCCTCGACCGATCAACCCGAACTTGCCGACAAATTCATGGAATTTGTGCTGGGCCAAGACTTTCAGGGCATGATTGCGACAGGCAACTGGTCGATTCCCGCAGCTTTGCCAAAGGATCAATGGCCAGACGGCTTCCAAAAACTCGACCTGCCGGAAAAGGTTTTGTTCTATGATGAAACCGAAGCGGCTGCTTTGCGTGATACAGCGATCGAGGCATGGCGCAGCGCGCTCTCTCAATAAGTGCAGGATTGGCTCTGGCGATTTTGACGCTGGGGCCAATTGCGGCTGTGCTCATTCGGGCTGGGGGGCTTGGTTCCTTTCGGCCCGGTGATTTTGAAGCCCTGCAATTCACCGTTTGGCAGGCTCTCCTTTCCGGATTTTTCTCAACCCTGCTTGCCATCCCGGTGGCCCGCGCTTTGGCTCGGCGTCAGTTTTTTGGCCGCCGCCTTTTGATTTCGTTGCTCGGGGCCCCATTCATTTTGCCAGTGATTGTTGCCGTTATGGGATTGATCGCGGTCTTTGGACAAAACGGGATTTTGAATAGCGGCCTTGCGGCTTTCGGTGGCCCCCGCCTTGATATTTACGGCTTGCACGGCGTGGTTTTGGCCCATGTTTTCTTCAACCTGCCTTTGGCAACCCGGATGCTGTTGCAGGCTTGGCTTGCCATTCCTGCGGAACGGTTTCGCTTGGCAGCGTCGCTTGGTTTGACGCCTTGGGGTCAATTCTTGACCCTGGAATGGCCGTTGATCCGCCGGATCGCACCTGGTGCTTTTGCCGTGATATTCGTCATTTGCCTCACAAGTTTTGCTGTTGCCCTAACGCTTGGCGGTGGGCCGCGGGCCACCACCGTTGAACTTGCCATTTATCAAGCGATGCGTTTTGATTTCGATCTTGGTCGGGCGGCTATGCTGGCCTTGATGCAGCTCGGCTTGGCAACGGTCGCCGGGTTGATCGCTTTGAAATTGGCCCCGTCTCAGGGGTTTGGTGTCGGGCGTGGTCGGCAAGTTCCGCGATGGGATGGCCGAAGCACAATGGCGCGAACCTTTGATATGATTTGGATTTTTCTAGCGGCCGCGTTTTTGTTGGTTCCGCTGGCGCTGGTTGTTCTCAAAGGGATGCCGGGGCTTTTTGCGGGCGCGGGGCAGGGGACATGGACCGCGGCCAAGCATTCCGTTTTGGTCGCGCTGGCTTCAACCGCTCTCTCCATGGTTTGGGCGTTGCCCTTGGCAAATCGCAAGGGAGAACTGCTATCCGTCGCCGCGATCGCGATTTCGCCACTGGTCATTGGCACGGGCTTGTTCCTGATTTTGCGGCCATTTGTGAACCCGTTCACGATGGCCTTGCCGGTTACAACCGTGGTGAATGCCATGATGGCCTTGCCTTTTGCACTGCGAATTTTGCGCCCAGAAGCCGAAGCGGTTGAGCATGATTTTGGACGCCTGCGGCAGACACTACGCCTAACGACATGGGCATGGTTTACACGTGTCTGGTTGCCTCGGTTACGCCGCCCCATGGGGTTTGCTGCTGGATTGACGGCGGCTTTGGCGATGGGGGATTTAGGGGTCATTGCCCTCTTTGCCGATCCGGATCGGGCGACATTACCGTTGCAAGTCTACCGTTTGATGGGGGCCTACCAGATGGAGGCCGCAGCAGGCGCGGCTTTGCTGTTGTTGATCTTGAGTTTTGGGCTGTTTTGGCTGTTTGATCGTGGGGGGCGCGCCGGTGCTGACACTTGAAAACTTGAACGTTGACATGGACAATAGCGCGTTGACGGGCACGCTCTCCTTGGCACCCGGTCGCCGTGTAGCGATCTTGGGGCCGTCGGGGGCGGGCAAATCAACCCTCCTTGATGTGGTCGCCGGGTTCCGCCCATTGCGCGCCGGTCAGGTTGGATGGTGCGGGGCCGACCTAACTCATTCACCTCCTAACAAGCGCCCGGTTTCGATCTTGTTTCAGGACGGCAACCTGTTTCCGCATCTGACGGTGTTTCGAAACCTGCTTTTGGCGCTCAAACCAAACGGACAACGTGCCAGCGAAGAAGACAGCGTACGTATCGAAGGGGCGCTCAAACGGGTTGGCTTGGCTGGCATGTCGGGCCGCAAGCCTGGCACTCTGTCCGGGGGCCAGCAAAGTCGCGCGGCGCTCGCCCGTGTGATGCTACAGGCGCGACCTATCATTCTATTGGACGAACCCTTTTCGGCGCTTGGTCCGGCGCTCAAGGCCGAAATGCTTGGGTTGGTCCGGGACGTGGCGGGGAACTTGGGGGCCTTGGTTGTTATGGTTACCCATGACCCGGATGATGCCCGTCGTTTTGCCGAAGATGTCGTGTTGGTCGCCGATGACAAGGTTCATTTGCCAGTGGCGACAGCGGCGTTTTTCGCCAACCCTCCAGAAGCCTATCAGGAATACGTTGGAACACAGTAAAACGCGCCGCTCAGTCCTGTCCGCAGTGCGGGCTTTTGCTGCTGCGACCGGATTGTCGATCACCAGTTCAGTGCCTGTGCGCGTTATTCGCTTGTTTTGGAGTGAAGCGAAGTTTGGGCTGATCAGCTTCCGGAAACGCCTTTGGCAGGAAGGCTTTCCACTTCGGGCGATGTGGCAATGCCGACCACTTCAAATCGTCCCGTAAGGTATAGAGCAATGTAGATCGCAACGCAGATGAGAAGAAAACCCAAGAAGTTTGGTTCGTAGGTTTCCCTCGCCCCACGGTAAAAGTTGAGGCCTTCAATACTCCTCAAAACGAAAAATCCCGTCATTCCGACCCCCAAAAACACTGGAATTTGAAAAAGGAAATATCGCCTGAGACGCCTCTCGCCAGTCAAATAGAGAAAGCAACCACAACCGCCACACATATCGAAATCTGCGCTATTGCGGGCCCGGTTTGGGTTAGTAGCCCCCATTTTTCTAGGAGACTGAGGACGACCACAATTTGGGCAACGAGTGCCAGTCAGTTTAGACCACCAATTTGGACGCTCGCCAAGTCGCGGCTTAGTTACTTTTAGTGGGCTGTGAACGCGTCGTGCCAATGGAATCTGTCCTAGTCTTTGTAAAACCATGAGGATTCCACGCGTCGATTAGTAGACCGTTTAACCCAGTTTTGCCAGAAAAGCAGTCATTCATGCCGCCTGCAGCATTTGGTACAATGGGCTCCCAGCGGACCATGCTCCGCGTTGTTGTCGCAGGCAATCTTTTAGACATGATCATCAAAAAAAAAGCCCCGCCAAATTGGCAGGGCTTTCTTTTGAGTTTTCAACCAAGACTTAGTCGTCTTTGCGGCCGTATTTGATCGGCTTCCAGAGGCGTTTGTTGGTCAGGTACAGCAGAACCGCGAGGACCGATAGGAACAGAACGGCGGTAAAACCGGCCTGCTTACGGGCCATCATTTTAGGCTCAGCGGACCACATCAAGAAGGCAGAGATGTCCTGTGCTTCGTGGTGCAGACTGTTGGAGTGGCCATCGGCATATTCCACATCTTCACCATAAAGTGGCGGTGCCATTGAAATCCAACCACCTGCAAAAGCAGTGTTTTCATAGAGCGTAACGCCAGCTTCTTCTTTTTCTTCGCCGGTGTAACCGGTCAGAAGCGAAGCGATATACTCAGGACCACCAATACCTTTGAAGAACTGGTTGATACCAAGGCCGTAGGGGCCATGGAAACCAGCACGTGCCTTGGCCATCAAGGTCAGGTCAGGTGCGCCAGCCGAGGTGTTGGCTGGGAAGTGGTCTGCGGGTTTTGCCGGGCGGAAATCTTCGAGTTCTTCATCGTAGATTTCAAAGTTTTGCTCAGCATAAGCGCGCACTTCGTCTTCGGAGAACTGAGGTCCACCAGCATCGCCCAATGTCCGGAACGGAACATATTGCAAGCCGTGGCAGCTGGCGCAGACTTCGGTGTAAATCTGCAATCCGCGTTGCAACTGGTGCTGGTCATAGGTGCCAAAGGCGCCTTCAAACGAGAAGTCGAAATCCTCGATGTGGCCCGCGCCGCCAGCGGCATTGGCAGCAGAAGTGCCAACAACCAGAGCGCCAGCGGCACCGAGAACCAAGGCCGTGATGGCCGAGAGGGTGAGTTTCTTGAACATCTGTATCGGTCCTCTTACTCAGCCGGGGTATCGGCGGATTTGCCGTACATGTTGTTGAAGTCTTCTTCGATTGTCGCCGGTGGTGTTAGCGGCTTTTCGATGACCCCCATCAGCGGAAGGATGACCAAGAAGTAGCCGAACCAGTAAGCCGAAGCGATCAGAGAGAAGGTTGCATAAGGCTCTTCTGCGGGCATTGCACCCAGCCACATCAATACGACAAAGTCGACAACCAGAAGCCAGAACCACCACTTCAGCATCGGACGGAAACGAGCCGAACGAACCGAAGACGTGTCGAGCCATGGGGCCAGTGCCATCACAGCAATCGCTGCGAACATCGCGATAACACCAAAGAATTTGGCGTCGATGATGCCACCGGTGATGAAGGATGCAAACTGAACAACCCAAACCTCAGAGGTGAAGGCACGCAGGATTGCGTAGAAGGGCAGGAAGAACCATTCTGGAACGATGTGTGCAGGTGTCACCAGCGGGTTGGCTTCGATGTAGTTGTCTGGGTGACCCAGATAGTTTGGCATAAAGCCAACAACCGCAAAGAAGATCGCCAGAACGACGACCAGCGCGAACAGGTCTTTGATGACAAAGTATGGCCAGAAGGGAAGCGTGTCTTTCTTAACCGACTCTTTGCTGTCTGTACGAACATCAACACCGGTTGGGTTGTTGTTGCCGGTGGTGTGGAAGGCCCAGATGTGGACGACAACCAGCGCGGCAATCACAAACGGCAGGAGGTAGTGCAGCGAGAAGAAGCGGTTCAGCGTGGCGTTGTCCACAGCAGGCCCGCCCAGCAGCCAAGTTTGGATCGCTTCGCCCACAAATGGGATCGCGCCAAACAGGCCAGTGATAACGGTTGCGCCCCAGAAGGACATCTGACCCCAAGGCAGAACGTAGCCCATAAAGCCTGCGCCCATCATCATCAGGAAGATCAGCATGCCGATGATCCATGTGATTTCACGTGGGGCTTTGTATGAACCGTAATACAGACCACGGAAGATGTGGATGTAAACAGCAAAGAAGAACAGAGCCGCGCCGTTAGCGTGCAGGTAACGGAGCATAAAGCCACCGTTTACGTTCCGGGTGATGTGCTCAACCGAGGCGAAAGCCAGATCAACATGCGGCGTGTAGTGCATCGCAAGGATGATGCCGGTGACAATCATGTGCACCAAGCAGTAAGCCAAAACGATACCCCAAATCCACCACCAGTTCAGGTTCTTGGGGGTGGGGATCATGATGGTGTCATACACGAGACCTACAACCGGCAGGCGCTCGTGGATCCATTTTTCGAAACCCGTCTTGGGCTCGTAACTGTCGTGTGGAATTCCGGACATATGCGCGTTTCCTTATCCCAGCAGAAGTGTTGATTCGTCGACGAACTCGGCCGGTGGAACCGGCAGGTTTTCCGGCGCAGGACCCTTACGGATACGGCCAGAAGTGTCGTAGTGAGAGCCGTGGCATGGGCAGAACCAGCCATTGTATTCGCCAGCGCCATCGCCAAGCGGAACACAACCAAGGTGTGTACAAACACCCATCATAACCAGCCATTCACCGGTGTTTTCGCCACCACCAAATGGGGCCAGAGACCGGTTGGCATCGCCACCGTCGGCACCTTCAACACCATTGGCGTTTCGGGCGTCATTGTCGATCAGGGTCGCCAGATCAACGTTGGCTGCTTCTGCGATCTCTTCTTCGGTACGGCGACGGATAAACACCGGCTTACCCAACCATTTCACAGTCAGCTGAGAGCCGACCTCAAGGCTGGACACATCCACACGGATGCTTGCCAGGGCCAGAACGTCGGCCGAAGGATTCATTTGATTGACCAGGGGCCATGCGGCGGCACCTGCGGTGACTGCTCCTGCGCCTGCTGTGGCGTAGTAGAGAAAGTCCCTGCGGGTGCCTTCGTGATCGTCTGCGTGTGACACGAGGTTTGCTCCATTGCTATTGCTCGGGGCCGAGAGAATCGACCGCAACACAAAAGGGCCGCTTTGAAAGGCGGCGTTTCCGGGGCGTTGTTTAGCGATACGTCCTTGAGGCGTAAAGAACACAAAGACCTGAGTTTGCAATAAGCGCGGATGTGTCGCGGTTGCATGACAGGTGATGCAGGCATATGCCCAACTCCAAGAGAATGGAGAAACAAAGATGCGGAATTTGATTCTGTCAGCGGCACTGATTGGTGCCTCCACGTCTTCTGTCTTGGCTGAAGTCGAACTGTCCATTTACACGGGGTGGCAAACGGCCCCTCATAGCCGGGCAAGTGGCGATATTCCCGATGGCGACGGGGACCCGGAAACCATCGTCGTTGACGATTCACGATCAGAGGCCGCTTTGGTCGGGGATGTTGCGTCTTCCGTCGCCCAACCGGGCGAGAGCTTTAACGAATTGCTGGGCTGGGAAGGCAAATCCAACCAGATGCCGCCATACTATGGTGTGCGCGCAACATGGTGGCAAAATGAACGTATCGGCTACGGTATCGAATTCAGCCACAACAAAGTGTACGCAGTTGAGAAAGACCGCGAAAAGCTCGGCTTTTCTCGTCTTGAGCTAACCGATGGCTTGAACATCGTCACCTTGAACGTTTCGCGCCGCTGGAAAGACCAATGGGGCGCTTTGACACCCTATGTAAGCGGTGGTTTGGGTGTGGCTATTCCGCATGTCGACGCCAAACATGACGCGTCTGGCTCTACAACCTTTGGCTATCAGGTCACCGGACCCGCGTTGCGGATGACCGCCGGTGCGTCTTATGCCTTGAATGACAAATATTCGATCTTTGGCGAATACCAGTTCACCTATTCCAGCAACGACATTGATCTGGACGGTGGCGGCAGCTTCAAAACGGACATCAAAACCAATGCGTTGAACATTGGTGTGTCCTATAGTTTCTAACCCGGGTTCAAAACGGGTAGGTCAAAGGGCGGGTCTTCCCGCCCTTTTTTGTGTGATTAGCCCACGGGGTTCGTGTCTTGCATCGACGGGCGTTCGGCAAAGCCTTTTTCCCAAGCGGCAAGACCATCGCGACCCGCGCGCCAATCCCGGTCGGGGTGGCGGAAATCCAGATAGCCAAGCGCACAGCCAACCGCGATTTGCCCCATATCAAGCGGCCCATAAAGATGGCTCATCCAACGGGTATTAAGCGCATCCAAGGCGCGGCTGACCTTGTCCCACTGGCTGTTGATCCAATCTTGAGACACCAAGGCCTCATCGCGGAACCGCTTTTCATAGACCATCGACACTGCGCATTCCATGATCCCGTCTGCGGTCGCCTCAAGGGTGAGCGTGTCCCACAACCGATCCTCCGGGTATAGACCGGCCTCGGCCCGTGCATCCAGAAATCGGCAAATCACCCGGCTATCATAGAGCGTTGGCGCATCCGGGCGGATCAAAGCGGGGATTTTGCCCAATGGATTGGCCGTTTTTAACTCCCCATCCGTGGCCATCGGGGTGGTGTGAACGTCAATTTGCTCAACCGCGTCCAATTGATCGGTTTCACGGAGCAAGACGCTGACTTTGCGCACAAAAGGTGACGCGGGGGAGTGGAAGAGTTGCATATCAATGGGTCCCTTTGACCTGAAAAGACGGATCTGCAACGCAAATTAGGGGTTTGACGCCGTTATGCAACGTCTAGCCGGATTTCGCCTTGGGATGCGTCGCCTCATAGACCTTCATCAGATGAACCTCATCGACGGCGGTGTAGGCTTGGGTGGTTGAAAGAGATGCATGCCCCAACAATTCCTGAATGGCGCGCAAATCACCACCCGCCGCCAAAAGATGGGTGGCAAAGCTGTGGCGCATGGCATGCGGGGTTGCCGTTGCCGGTAAACCCAATTGCAACCGCGCCTGTTCGGTGACCTTACTAATCAAACGCGGGTTCAACGGGCCGCCGCGCGCGCCACGAAAGACGGCGTCGTCCGGCCCGATGTCAAACGGGCATTGATTCAGATAGGTTTGAACCGCGTCGCGCGCGATGGGAAGCACCGGAACGATCCGCTCTTTGCCGCCCTTACCGATAATCCTTAGGGATTCGCCCAAAGGTAGATCGCGCCCCTTTAGGCCCAAGGCTTCGGAGATTCGCAGGCCACAGCCATATAGCAAAGTGATCACAGCGCTGTCGCGGGCACCGATCCAATCTTCGCGGGATTGCACCGCAACCGTGTCAATCATGGCGCGGGCCGCATCTTCGGCCAAGGGGCGAGGCAGCTTCTTTTGAAACTTTGGCGCGCGGGCAAGCAAAACAGCTGTGGGCTCAAACCCTTCACGCTCCGCCAACCAACGATAAAAGCTTTTGACCGCCGAAAGTTTGCGCGCCATCGACCGCGAAGCCGTACCGTGGCCACGAAGATGCGCCATCCAGCTGCGCATATCGGAGGTGGTAACACGCGCCAAAGGGGCAAGGCCCTGAGGTTCGGCGTGATGCGTCGTCAGAAAGGCTATGAAATCAAGAACGTCGGTTTGATAGGCGGTGATGGTGTTATCCGCCGCGCCTTTTAGGGCACGGGCATTGTCCAACCATGTATTCAACGCGTCCCGCGCTGCATCTGAGATCAGCAGTGAGTTTTGGCCGCTCACGACAACCAGCGGCGCATGGTTCTCTCGAACACGCCGGTGAAAAAGGCCAAAAGATCAGTGCCCTGTTGAGGGGTGAACATATGCGGGTCCTCGGACCCCATCACCAAGAGGCCGGGCAAGCGACCGGGGCCGAAATCCAAACGCAGGCAGGCTTCGGACCTAATCCATTCGGCCTTGTCGCCGTAAATGCGAGCGTCGCCTTGATTTAGCTGACGCAAGGTAACCTGTTTCAGCGGCGCTTCGCGACCTGCGGCTACAAAGGTTTCCACAAAGCCGGGTTCCGCAACCGACAACACATCGCCAACACGTTTGACGACGTTTTCGCCGTCTGATGCGGCCGTTTCGAGCACCAGCTTGATCACATCCACCCGCAAAATCTGGGCCACTTCGGTGCCCAAATCCTTGAGGAAAGGTTCAAACTCAACTGGGTCCAACATGCGCAACACAGCGCGGTGGATTTGGTTGGTCCCGGCGAGGTTCTCATAGGCCGCCGCAATCACCGACCGATGAGTATCTTCCAAACGATCCAAGCGCGATTCGAGACGTTCCATCGCGATACCGCGCAGATCGATGATGTTGCCCCCCATCGCGCGTTCGTTGGCAGCAATCAACGCGTGCATCAAATCTTTGTCGTCCAGAATCATGTCTGGACGGGAAATGATGTTTTCGCGGAGGGAATCCTCGATTCGCTGCGTGCTACTCATAATTGTATGGCCTGTGTTTTCATTGCTCGGATAGCGCGGGTGTCGCCTTCTGGCGATCTTGGCGCGTGTTATGCCTTGTTTGGCCTTGTCGCCCCCATTCTGTCAAGGTTTTCTCCCTCGTTCCGACGCGCTCAGAATGCTGGACAGATGCAAATTCCGTGTCACTATAGAGAGATAGGGAGAGAGCCATGCCAAATATTTCAGCCAACGCCGATGCCCAAACCGTCATCACTACCTTTGAAACCAGTCCGGGCACCTGTCAGGACCTGATGGATGCCTTACAGGACGCCTACGCGAATTTTATTTCCAAACAGCCGGGGTTTATTGCGGCCGGGTTGCATGTGAACGACGCACAAACGCGCATCGCCAACTATTCGCAATGGCAGCGCCGCGAGGATTTTCAGGCGATGCTGCGCAGTGACGAAATGCGCGAACGCAATCGCCACATTTCGGACCTGTGCCGAACGTTTGAACCGGTGCTCTATGATGTCGCGCACACGTTCTAGGGCCAAACCTTAGGCGGCCACCGGGGCCGGGATTTCGGTCAACGTTAGGCGGAACCCCACACCTCGGACTGTTTCGAGTTCAACAATGCCCTGAGTTGCCTTGAGGCAGGACCGGATGTTGCAGGCGTAGACATCGAAAATCCGCGTTTCCGGTTCATTGTCGAGCCCATAAAGATGGGTCATCAACGCCTCTCGGGCGATTAGCTGACCGGGTCTTAGGGCGATGTATTCCAGCATTTCGTAGATTTTCGGGCTGAGTTTGACCGGGCAGTCGCTTATGTGCGCAATACGTTTGTCGAGGCTGAGGCGCAGCGGCCCGAAATTCAAAACCGGAATCGGATAGCCAAGGGCGCGCCGGGCGATTGCCATAAGGTGGCAGCAGATTTCAGCCGGTGAACTGGCCGGATCAACGATGGCATCTGCGCCATCGGCCAACCATTCTGCCCGTTGCAAAGACGTGGCATCGGCAGCCAAGAGTACAATCGGCATTTGCCCTGCGGCGCTTCGCAATCCACGAAGGGTGACGTTGCTTCGGTTTAGCTGATCGGCTTCGATCAACAGAAGGTCTGCAGAACCAACGGTCAGATAATGAAAAAGGTCTTCGGGTCGGTCTGTTCGGGTCAAAAGGGTTCCCGTGCCCAGAATTTCTTGGGCCAGACTCATCATATTCCAGCTGGTCTCAGCGATTAGGTAGCGCATGTAACTTCCTCCCGTTTCCAGAGGTCCCTTTGGCCCTTGTGGCCCTAACGGGACCACACACATGGCGTTCGGGATCCAGATCAGCGCCTTCTGGCCGCGAGATGGATCGGGGTGACAGCATTCTGCCGCTGGGACTAGGGGTAGGTTTGGAATGTGGAAAAAATGTGGCGCAATTGCGATTTTGATTGGCCCGAGGCTCTGACCTGTATCAAGGTGCAGGTCACAAAGACAGGGCATTGTGTCCCCAAAAGGAGAACGATCAGATGTATAAGAATATTCTCGTTCCTGTAGCTTTTGTTGATGGCAACGAAGCGAAAATCAAAGGGGCCACTGAAATTGCGCAAGCTTTGGCGGAAGAGGGGGCCAAAATCACCTTTCTGCACGTGATGGAGCAAATCCCCGGCTACGCGGTTAGCTATTTGCCCGCCGATTATTCCAATCAGGTTCGTAAAGCGATTGAGGATGAAGTCGCCGGCCTCGCCGACAATATCGACGGCGCGCAAGGGCTGGTTGTCGAAGGGCATTCCGGGCGTACCATTCTGGATTGGGCCGAAGAGAACAATGTCGATTTGATCGTCATCGCGTCCCACCGTCCGGGCATGCAGGACCTGCTGCTTGGCTCGACGGCAAGCCAAGTGGTCCGCCACGCCGCCTGTGGTGTTCACGTCCTTCGCTAAGCGCGCCTTACGGGGTTGGGAGTTCCAGCCCCGGCAAAGCCTTGTATTCAAATCGGCTTTCGGCCTGCATGCCGTTCATCGTGTAGGCATAGCTGAACTGAACCGGCAACCCGGTCTCGGGGTTGATCACGTATTCGACCTGCATTTCGCTTTGAAACGGCGGCACCACATCAATGGTGCCGCTGATTTTGGTATGGAGGGACCCGTCGACGTCGATGTCGCTGCACTCGGCTATCAGAACCGCTTGCGATCGGCCTTGGCGGGTGTCTTCCAAGCCTTTCTCATAGGTGGACAAATCCGTTTCATAGAGCAATTTCCATCCACCTTCGCCGTCCGGGTGATAGGTTCCACCTTGATAAAACAAGGTGTCCGGCAGTCCTGCGGGCGTGATGGTTTTGATCAATGAGTGGGTGTCGGATAGAAATTGCTGATGGGTGATCGTCTCCATCCCACCGATGCTTCCCACGGCTTGGGCCTCATAGGGGATGTCGGAATAGAGGGGATTGGCCAGAATGTCGGCCAATTGGTCATGGCAACTGTCGGCCATGGCTGGGAGAGGTAATAAAGCGAGGCAAATGCCCTTGATAAGACGCATAGCAAAACCCGTTCGAAAATGACTTGTAACGAGTCTAGCAGGCCTCTGGCGTTTTGCGTAATGCTTTCGACTTAGGCGGCGGCTTGGGCAAACAGCGCCACATTTTCAAAGCCAAGCGTCTTGAGTTGCTGACCGGCTTGCCAAGCCCGCAACCCGGATTGGCAGGCCAGTACAACACGGTGATTTTTATCCAAAGGTGCTGCGGCAATGTCCGGGGGCGCGATGCGCTGTGCGGTCGGATGAAAGGCCTGTGGGCATTCTTCTCGGCAACGTAGCTCGATCAACTGATCTTGTTCTGCCAGCGCTGCGGCATCGACAAAGGGCATTGCCTCGTCGGGTTCCGATGCGCCGAGGAAGGAAAACCCACCAAAGGTAAACGTCTGGGCATCCATCGTCACCAAACGCCCCATCGGCGCCGGGGTTTGGTCGGTCAAAATCGCTAGGGCCATTTGCGCTTGGGTGGTGCCGATCATACCGACAACCGGGCCAAGCACACCGTTGCGTGCGCAACTCCCGGCGCTGTCTGGCAGGTCGGGGAACACCGCGCGCAGGCTTGGCGCGGTGCCGCAAAAGGCCCCGACATATCCGGATGTGCCAAGGACCGACGCGCTAATCAGTGGAGTTTGAGAGGTGAGACATAGGTCGGACAGGATATAGGACACCGCAAAGCTATCGGCGGCATCAATGACCAAATCGACGGGGGCGATGGCGGATATCGCCGTCGACGGGGTCAGCTTGCACAGATGGGGATGCAGGCGGGGGTGTGGATTGGCGGCATTTAGATGTTGGCAGGCGGCCAAGGCCTTGGGGCGGCCAACATCCCCCATGTCATAAAGTGGTTGGCGGTGCAGATTGCTTTCCTCAACCGTGTCATGATCCATGATGGTGATTTCACCCACCCCAGCCCCGACAAGGTATTGCAACACCGGTGACCCAAGCCCCCCGGCCCCCACCACCAGAACATGGGCCTTGGCGAGGCTGGCTTGCGCTTTGACCCCAAGGATCACTTCCTGACGGGCATAGCGGCTCATGTCGCACAGACCTTGATCCATTCGCGGGTGCGCGCCTCTGGATCTTCGGCGTGTTGGATGTCGGTCACAACCGCGACGCTATCCGCACCTGCGGCCAAGACGCCGGGAACACGTTCCGGGGTCAGGCCACCAATGGCAACCAGCGGCGTTTGCCCAACGGCTTTTTTCCAATCCGATACCCGGTCAAGCCCCTGCGGCCCCCATTTCATTTTCTTCAACAGGGTTGGATACACCGGGCCAAGGGCGACATAGGCCGGGTCAAGGGAAAGCGCGCGCTCCAATTCGGTTTCGTCATGGGTCGACAGGCCAAAGCGCACCCCGGCCCGGCGCAGCGCGGCAAAATCGGCGGTGTCCATGTCTTCTTGACCCAAATGAACAAAGTCACAGCGCAGATCGAGCGCGGCTTGCCAGTAATCATTGACCACCAGTTGCGCCTTGTGAACGGCGCAAAAATCGCGGGCACGGGTGATTTGACGGCGGATTTCGGCCTCTGGCGCATCCTTGATCCGAAGCTGTACGAGCTTCACCCCAAGCGGTACGAGAAGTTCGAGCTCGGACACATGGCCGACCAAAAGATAAAAGCGTTCCATCATGCCAGTTCCGCCATGCCAAGGATTGGGGTCGAGGGCACCGCCATGTCGCGCGAGTCCATTGGATCGGCGGCAAATCCGGCACGTCCGGCTTTGATCGCGCCGGTCATTGCGACGGCCATGCCCACCGGGTCACCGGCCTTGGCCACCGCGGTGTTGAGCAAAACCGCATCCATGCCTAATTCCATCGCCAAACAGGCATCAGACGGGCGGCCAATGCCAGCATCAATAATCAAAGGCGTATCGGGGAAATGCGCCCGCATCGCTCGAAGCGCATCCGGGTTGCGCAGCCCTTGACCCGACCCAATAGGCGCCCCCCATGGCATCAGCAGCTCACAACCGGCATCCAGCAATTTCTCACCCACCACCAGATCATCGGTGGTGTAGGGAAAGACCTGAAATCCGTCTTGCGCCAACACCCGCGCCGCCTCGACTAAGGCAAAGACATCGGGTTGCAGTGTGTCGGAATGGCCGATCACCTCAAGTTTGATCCAATTGGTGCCAAACACGTCGCGCGCCATCTGGGCGGTTGTCACCGCCTCTTGCGCCGTATGACACCCGGCGGTGTTGGGTAGGATATGACAGCCAGTGTCGCGCAGCCCCTGCCAAAACCCATCGCCGCTTCCGCCCGCGCTTTCTCGGCGCAAGGACACGGTCACGATCTCGGTGCCACACGCCCGGATCGCATCGGTGAGTACCTTGGGCGAGGGGTATTGTGCCGTGCCCAACAACAGGCGCGATGAGATCTCAGTTCCATAAAACTGCATGCTCTATCCCCCCTGCATCGGTGCAAGCACCTCAAGCGCATCGCCGTGGGTTAGCGTGATAGCGGCCCGCGCGTCGCGTGATACAAATTGACCGTTCAACGCGGTGGCAATGGCGGGCGAGGTATAACCCAGCTCTTGCAGCGCCTCGGCAAGACCTGAGGCGTTCACCTCAACTGATTTCGAGTTCACTGTGATCAACATCAAAGCTCTCCTGAAAGAATTGCGCCGCAAGCTGTTGCGCCATGGCCGGGGCCAGCAAAAACCCATGGCGATAAAAGCCGTTCACATGGGTTGTGGTTTGGGTTGTGGCCCTGACTTGGGTCAGCTTGGGCATATTGTCGTTAAAGGCGGGGCGCAGTCCGACACCGGTCTCGATCACCGACGCTTCGCCAAAACCGGGATGAAGCGCAAAGGCGGCACCAAGCAGTTCGAGCAAGGATCGCACAGTGATGTCGCGCGACGAGGAACTTTCAACCATCGTCGCGCCGATCATGTAAATCCCGTCGCCGCGCGGCACCACATAGACCGGAATGCGCGGATGCAAAAATCGCACCGTGCGGGTTAGATCGACGTCCGGGGCTTTGACCACAACCATCTCGCCGCGCACCGGGCGCAAGCCGGGCAATTTAGCCGCCATTCCCCGACAATCGACATCGACATGATCCGGGGCGGGGGTGTTGTATCGGATATCGACGCCCAAATCCTGAATGGCCTTGGTAAGGTCAATCAGGGCGCGGCGCGGATCAAGATGGGCCTCATCCTTGAAAAACAAGGCTTGGGTGAAACGCCCGGCAAGCGCCGGTTCCTTGGAGGTGATCTCATCACAGCTAAGCATCACATGGTTTTCGGTGCGCCGCGCAAAACGCGACAGCTCAGCCCGATCCCGGCTTGGCGCGACAACAAGCGTGCCGCGCTCAGTCACCGGTGTGATCTCTCGCCACCACGCCAACGCCCCGATGCCAAGGCGCACAACCTCGGCCTCGGCGCTTTCGCCTTCGCACCATGGGGCCAACATGCCGCCTGCGAACCATGAACAAGGGTTGTCGGACGGCGCCGATCCGGTTTCAAAAACCGAAACCGCCGCCCCCCGTTTTGCCAGCTCATAGGCGCAAGCGAGGCCGGAAACTCCGGCCCCGGCAATGGTGATCATTCGCCCGGTTCCAATTCGGTCTCGGCGACAGGCACATAAAGCTCACCACCTTCGCGGAATTTGGCGGCCATGGCCTCCATGCCCTCTTTCTGCGCCTCGGCGCGGATGTCATGAGAAATCCGCATCGAACAGAACTTCGGCCCACACATGGAGCAGAAATGCGCCACCTTATGCGCCTCTTTGGGCAGGGTTTGGTCGTGGAATTCGCGGGCCGTGTCCGGGTCAAGCGACAGGTTGAACTGATCTTCCCAACGGAACTCAAACCGCGCCCGGCTAAGCGCGTCATCACGGCGCTGGGCACCGGGGAGACCTTTGGCCAAATCGGCGGCATGGGCGGCGATCTTATAGGTGATCACCCCGGTTTTGACGTCGTCGCGATCGGGCAGGCCAAGGTGTTCCTTGGGCGTCACATAACACAGCATCGCACAGCCAAACCAACCGATCATCGCCGCGCCAATGCCGCTTGTGATGTGGTCATAACCCGGCGCGATGTCGGTGGTCAGTGGCCCAAGCGTATAAAATGGCGCCTCGTGGCAGCACTCCAGCTGCTTATCCATGTTCTCTTTGATCTTGTGCATGGCGACGTGGCCCGGCCCTTCGATCATCACCTGACAGTCATGTTTCCATGCGATCTTGGTCAGTTCGCCAAGCGTCTCTAGCTCGGCGAATTGCGCCTCGTCATTGGCATCGGCAATCGAACCGGGGCGCAACCCGTCACCCAAAGAAAACGACACGTCGTATTTGCGGCAAATCTCGCAAATCTCTTCGAAATGCTCATAGAGGAAGCTTTCGCGGTGGTGATGCAAGCACCACTTGGCCATGATCGACCCGCCGCGTGACACGATCCCGGTGACGCGTGTTGCGGTCATCGGCACCATATGAAGACGTACGCCCGCGTGGATGGTGAAGTAATCGACCCCCTGTTCCGCCTGTTCGATCAACGTATCGCGGAACACTTCCCACGTGAGGTCTTCGGCAATGCCGTTGACCTTTTCCAGCGCTTGATAAATCGGCACCGTACCAATCGGCACCGGGCTATTGCGCACGATCCATTCGCGGGTGTTATGGATGTTGCGCCCGGTGGACAGGTCCATCACCGTGTCCGCGCCCCAGCGGATCGACCAGACCAGCTTGTCGACCTCTTCTTCCATGCTCGACGAGACCGCCGATGTGCCCATATTTGCGTTGATCTTGACCAAGAAGTTGCGGCCAATGATCATTGGTTCAAGTTCAGTATGGTTGATGTTGGCGGGGATAATGGCGCGGCCTGCTTCGATTTCCGAACGTACAAATTCAGGCGTCACATAATCGGGGATATTTGCGCCAAAATCATTGCCGTCGCGATGGCAGGGTGAAACCTCGCGCAGCTGATTTTCGCGGATAGCGATATATTCCATTTCCGGTGTGATGATCCCGGCACGGGCATAGGCCAATTGCGTCGGCGCGGCACCATCCTTGCCACGCAACGGCCGCGGTTTCACCGGAAATTCCGGGGTCAGGCGGTCGCCTTCGACAAAGCCGTTATCGGCGGCGGTGATTTCGCGGCCTTCGTATTCTTCGACATCCCCACGGGCCAAAACCCAATCGCGACGCAATTGCGGCAGACCTTGTTTGATGTCGGTTAAAACACTGGGGTCGGTATAGGGGCCCGAACTATCGTAGACCGGAAGCGGCGGTTCGCCCGCTGTGGGATGGGTTGAAATCTCGCGCATGGGCACGCGGATGCCGGGGTGCATTTCGCCGTTTACATAGATTTTGCGCGAGGCGGGCAATTCACCCGTGGTGATTTTTGGATTTGGGACGTTCATGTTCGGTGCTCCTCAAGCGATCCACTCAAAAAGACACCAGATGAATGGGGGCTTGGGAAACAGGAGGTGTACTGGCCCCCTTGTTCAGCAACGCACAAATACCGGGGAGCTACCCCAATTCGGTGCGCGCTTAGCTTCCTACGCCAGTATCAACTGGGTCAGGTTCAAAGGGTCGCGGCACCGGGTTTCCCCTGATCCGCCTCTCAGTTTCTTTGGCGAAACTCCCCTGCGTAACGCTTGCTTAGCGGAGCCTTGGCCGTTTGGTCAAGCAACATTCCGAGGGCTAGATACGCGCCGCACGTACGGCTGGGACTTTGGGGAATAAAGTGAGGCTGTGGTTTGGGTCGAGTTGAAATTTCTGTTTTTTCGCAACGCGTTGTTCTCTCTGTAGCGCGTATTTGCCACTTCAAATTGCTATGGAAATCGCGGAGCATTGGCGCTAGCGGGGGGCATCTGGACTTATCAATCGCATTCACTGGTATGCCGATCGAGAGCGGGGATACCACGTCTTTGAGGAGCCGCGAAAACCGATACGTGGTGGTCATCCAAGCCGGGCTTTGGGTCTTGAATTGGCCGCAGCGTCAGCTTTAGGTTGCCCTACTGCCCCAGTTCTTACAACTGGTGGTCGACAATATGCCGACAGGCTTATAGGCTTTGCTAACGATCAAACGCGGAGAGGGGCGTTTGAGATCGTAGGGGGGGCCATGCGAAATACTTATCCGGAAAAAAACAAGTCGAGCCAATCGCAAAAATTGTCGCGTGGGGCAGGGGCCAAACACGTCTATGAGACATTGCGTCAGGAGATTTTGACCCTACAGCTGGCACCGGGCGTTCCATTGGATGAAACAAGTCTGGCTGAGCGATTCGTCATGTCTCGCTCACCGATCAGAGAGGCTTTGGTGCGTTTGTCCGCGGATGGCTTGGTCGATATGCTGTCCAACCGCTCGACCCTTGTCGCGCCGGTTAAGCTTGAGGAATTTCCGCGCTACGTCGAAGCGCTCGATTTCCTCCAGCGTATCAACACCCGCCTCGCGGCTAAGAATCGCACCGACGAAGATTTGGCCGAAATGACCCGTTTGGCGCTTGATTTCGAGACGGCTTGCGATGCCGATGATCATTTTCTGATTTCTGCCACCAATCGCGATTTCCACACGGCCATTGGCACCGCTGGGCGCAATCCCTACCTTGCCAAAGCCTATGAGCGGTTGTTGGATGATGGCCGCCGGATTTTGCACCTTCACATCGATTACATCCGCCAGTCGGACAAAAACAACCTGCTGACGCAGGCGCATTTTGATCTGATCAAAGCGATTTCGGCGCAAGATGTCGATCTGGCGGATCGTTTTGCGCATGAACACACGCGGCAGTTCCACGATGGCTTTCGCGGTTTCCTAAAGGCGGAATACACCCAAGATTTTGAGTTCGAGTTAGCGACAGAATAGCCGACGGACATTTCACGAGGAGCGTTGGGAAGTGGCTACGAACAGACGTAAAGTAGGTGCTTTGATTTTTCCGGGGTTTGAGCTTCTCGATCTGTTTGGACCTCTGGAAATGCTGGGCATGTTGCCGGATTACTATGACTTGCACCTCGTTGCTCAAACTTCTGGCCCCGTGCAGAGCAATCAACAAGTATCCGCTTATGCGACGTCCGATCTCACGGATGAGCCAGACTTTGATATCTTGTTTGTTCCCGGCGGTGCTGGAACGCGCCTAGGTGTGTCGGACACAGTCTTGCTAGAGTGGATCATGCGCGCCTCTGACGTTGCCGAATTTACCGTGTCGGTCTGCACAGGGAGCGCATTGCTTGCCAAAGCGGGCGTTTTGGATGGCCGTCGGGCCACAACCAACAAGCTCGCCTTTGATTGGGTGATGCAACAAGGGCCGAAGGTCAACTGGATCCGGCGGGCAAGATGGGTGCAGGATGATCAGTTCGTAACGTCATCTGGGGTCTCAGCCGGAACAGACATGTCCCTTGCGCTCATCGAGCTAATGCATGGGCGTGAGTTGGCGGAAAAGGTGGCGCATTGGGCCGAATACACGTGGAATAGTGACCCGCAACACGACCCATTTGCCTAAAACATCAACTGGGCTGGGAGAGTGTCGATAAACCTGTTGAAAGAGGTGAGAAAGGGCACATGGTTCTGCCTCTGGCGATGATTTGCTCTTTAGTCTCTAAGAGGCGAATTCTGATTAAAACGAGAAACGTGGCTCTTTGATCAGACAAATCTGCCTCTCAGTTTGCCATCACTTCCAGTGCGAACATCCAACTCATTTCTTTCGACCTATAAGTGGCGTTTCCCAGTATGTGTTCACCTATAGCGGATGTTCAAAATGAACCTGCAAGTCGCGGCAGCGCGGACATAACCGGCTTAGCCTCACCTCTGATCAATGGCCGCTTTCGATTGGCATCAAAAAAAGGAACGACTTCAAAAAGGAAGTTTGGCCGCTCCATGACCCACGATGACGATGTAGAAAACCGCATCTTGCGTGATCCTTTTAATTATGCTTGCGCGATTCCGGAATTGATGCCCGCGGGAAATACTTATTACACTTATTTCGATGAGGCCGCTCCCCTCCCCAAGGGCACTAAACCGTCGAAGCGTTTGCATACAGCTGCCTCATATTCCGCTTCGTCCCAGAACCCGATCAAAACACCCGAGGCTGCGGCATTGCCCTGTCGTTTCAGGACATCTGCTGTTGCGGTAATGCGTGTATGATGTTGCGTCGCCCATGACAAAAGAGCGGCCTCCATCCGGCCACGTACCTCGACATGCGCGGCTGCTTGTGATGATCCAATATTGCATAGCTCTTGCGGGTCCGTTTTCAGATCGAATATGACAGGGTCAAACCCTTCACACCGGATATATTTCCAGCGACAATAAAAGATCATGACGGTACGCGCATCTTCTTGAGGCACGTCCAAAGCTTTAGCCATTTCAAAGCTAGAGTAATCATGTTCGCTAATACCATATTGCCGGAAGCATCCATCAGTCCCATGCAGCAGTGGCGTTAAATCACGCCCTTCGACGATGTGAGGCTTGGGGCGCATCCAAGTGCAGACATGAACGTAGGCGCGAGGTCAATCATCTCGGTCAACTCGCTGGATGTTGTGCCGCGTGTTTGTCGGCAGCAGGGCGAGGATCAGAAATAATCAACGGAACCTTGGCCGCGACCTCGTGATAGAAATCTTTGTCGCCCATCCAATGGTCGCCCATTTAGTCGCCATGATCCGATGTGAAAGCGATGATCGTGTATTCACTCGGGCCCCTTTCATCCATCCATACGAACAAGCGACCCAGATTGTCATCAAGTTGCTTGATCAAACCCATATAGGCAGGGATCACATGGGTGCGCACGTGATCGCGGGAAAAGCTGCGGCAGACCCGTGCGTTTTGATAGGCGCGCAGCAACGGGTGTTCGGTGTCTCTCTCGGCGTTTGACCGGATCGGGTCGATGATATGTTCGGGACCATACATGGCATGATAGGGCGCTGGAACGATATAGGGCCAATGCGGTTTAATATAGCTCAGTTGGCACATCCATGGCGCATCTTCCTGCATCGCGCCTTCCATGAATGCCATTGCACGGTTCGTCATATAAGCCGTCTCGGAATGCCCTTCCGGGACATTCGCAGGCAGGCGTGAGTTTTTCAGCAGCCATGCCGTCGCGGTCGGCGATCATGTGGGTTTTGCCAACTAAAACGGCTTTCGCGCCAGCTTCGCGCAGATGGTCTCTCAGGGGCGGTTCGCCAACCCTCAAGGGCATCCCGTTCCAGGTGGATCCATGGCTGCGGACATATCGCCCCGTGTCGGCCGACATCCGAGATGGGCCACAGACTGGAGATTGAACATAGGTTTTGGTGAACTTGATACCACGTTGCGCCAGCGCATCAATATGAGGAGTCTGCAAATGCGGGTGACCAAAACAGCTGAGATAGTCGAAGCGAAGTTGATCAGCCATAATCCAAAGTACATTTGGTCTGTCAGTCATTTTCTAGCTCTTGTTCTAAAATCTGTTCAGTGGGTTCACGGCATAGGGTTTCGAACCGGTCCAAAAGATTTAATAATTGCGTTATCTCAGTGTCGGAGAAGGCAGCTTTCAAGGACGCGCGCCGACGCTGCATTGTTGGTCTCGCTTTTTCGTAAGCCGCAGCGCCAGCCGGTGCAATATCGACCAAGACTTGCCGCCCGTCGCGGTTGTCTTGTCGCATGACGACAAAGCCTTTCTTGCGCATGCCTGGCAAAGCACGGCTGAGCTGTGAAGGGTCGATACGCTGGATTTCGGCCATGTCGCCGATTGTCATTGGGCCCTCCTCAACCAGATCCCAAAGGACGCGCCACTCGACAATTGATAGCCCCCCGCGGCGCGCAATAGTCGCTGCCCCTGAAGTCGCGAGGCTGCGTAGACTGCTGGCATGCGTGAAAACAGGTTTTTTCCTCGCGCAAACGTCGCTGGGTTATGCGTTCACTTTGATGTTCGCTGTCGAGTTTCATTCTGGGGCCTCTCACGCATCTAAAAACCAAAAGTTTAATACGTGACAAGTCATGTAAATGAGATGAGCTGAACTCATTTACCCTGATTCATTGGGGTTCTGCATCTGTGGAGGGGTGCAGAAATCAGGGGAGGAATACCATGTTGAAGACTACAGTTCTGAGCGCTGTGACCGCGCTGGCACCGATGGCGCTCGCGGCATAAGCGACGCTCACAGCCGAGACCACAGCACCAGGATCGACACCGCATTACATCGATACGACGCTCGCCGCTGTATTGGCCAGTGCAGGCGTGGCACAAATGCAAATCACGGAAGGGGCGACGCTGACCAACTCTGTTCAGGCCGTCGCCGAAGGTCGTCTTGATATGGCTCCTGCGCCGCTGATCCTGCCTTTCCCGCTGTCGCGTGGCATTGGCCCATATAGCGGCATTGGCCCTGAACGAGGTGCCGAACTCGCGGCCAACATCCGCGTGGTGTTCTTCAACGCGGGATCCGGTCAAGTCTTTGGCTACTACAACAACAACCCCATCGAAGACATCCGCAGTTTAGAGGGCAAGCGCGTTTGGAACGGACCACCCCGTGGCGCAGCATTGACCTCTGGGCGCGCAATGGTTCAGCTATTGGCGGGTCTTAAGGATGGCGAAGGGGACGAAGGCATCCAGAACCCTTGACCAGATACCGTATCGACGATCACCGGTGGTGGCGCGGATGCATGGACAATTCCCGAAGGTCTACCCTCTGGTCGTCAAATTGCCATCGCGGCTGCCGGCGGTACGACACTGTACAATATCCCGTTTGATCTTCTTTCCAGCGAATTGGGTCAGCAAATCCTGAACGCACCGGGCCATGCCCCCTATACCGTTCCTGTCGCAGACTACCGTGCTGCTTTTGCCGGATCGGACATCACCATTGTGACCGACGACGACACATTTGTTTCTTATGCCACCGCGTTCGGACAAATTGTGCCGGCAAGCACGGACGAAGAGCTGGCTTACAACATCGTTAAGGCGATGCTGGAGGGGGAAGAACGGTTTTTGGCGGGATCACCACGCGGCCCATTCTTGTTCATGTCATTCGGCGACATCGACGGCGTATCCCAAGGGGCTTGCGGTGCGGTGAGGGTTAAAATGCACCCTGGTGCGATCCGCGCTTATGAAGATGCAGGCCATACAGTCGGCGACTGTTTGCGCCCATAAGAAAAGGGGGTATGCGGATTGCGCGGGCCCCGCACTCGAATTTCAGGACATTTTACTGTGAACGAGATATCCAGGCCAAGCAGGGCCTTGGGGCAAAAACTGTCTATTGTGCTTGCGCTGATCCTTGTGGCCGTCGGCATGTTGAACACAATGCCCGAAATTCCGGGGCTACAAGATTGGGCCCGCGATCTGACAGGACTTCCGTTTTCCGCATTTCAGGTTTCCCAACCGAATACTTCTTTCCGCCGATGTTCTTCCTGATGATGTTGATTGTGGTGCTCGACGCCAGCGTCTATCGCGCATGGTCCATTGAGAAACCCAAATGGGCTTGGGCTGGTCTATTGCTGGATCTTGGCTTGATCACAGCCGCCTTTCTTGGAGCTTTCGGGTATCTTGTCGAAATCGACAGCGTCTGTTTGATTGACCAGATCACAGGCGAACGTGCAAGATTGATTGCCGACGCGGCAGCGCGATCCGAAGGCGTCATTCCTGGCATGTCGTTCGACGCAGAAGTGCCATCTTGCCAAGCCCGCTTTGGTGCGTGGACTATCCCTTTGCTGTTGACCATCATTACGTTGTTCTTCTTTTACAATGTGCGGGTCTGGGGCTTGCCCCTGGTGATCGTGGCGACTGTCGTCGTCGTTTACACGATTGGGACCGCCTTGATCTGGGGCTTCGATCTGTCGGAAAACAATTTCCTGCTCACCAAACTGGGTGCCGAAGGCGGGGATGTGATGTTGGCTGCAACACAAAAGGCCACCAATGTTTTCATTTCGCCTGATGGGTTTATGGGCCGGTTTATGGACATCGTTGTCAATCAGGTCTTTCCATTTGTGATCCTTGGCGCATTGTTTGGCACGTCAGCGGGCGGCACATCGCTGATTAAACTTTCGGTCAGGCTGACTCGCAAATTGCGTGGCGGACCCGCTCTTGCGGCCATCGTGTCCTCTGCCCAGTTCGGCACAATCACCGGTGGACCAGTGACAAATGTCTTGTCGACCGGAAGACTAACGATCCCAATGATGTTGCGTACTGGGTTTAACAGGAACTTCGCGGGTGGGGTCGAAGCCGCAGCATCATCGGGGGGGGCAAATCATGCCGCCCGTGATGGGCGTTGCAGCCTTTGTCCTCGTGGCGCTGACAGCGGTCCCCTACACAAAGGTCATCACGGCCGCGTTCCTGCCTGCGATAGCATTCTTCTTTTCGATTTTCTTGGCCGTCATGTTCCAAGCGCGACGCGAAAATGTGAAGGCCATGCGCGAGATACCAGAGGATCTGGTTATGGATCGTCAGGATTGGTTGAACCTGGTCATCATCTTTGTGCCAATCACAACTATTCTGTTTCTCTTGCTAGGGAACAAAGACACAGTGGGCAACGGCATCTTGGGCAGCGTCCTTGGGTCCGACAGCCTCATCCTGCGAACGATCCTCAATTTAACGGGTGACGCGATTTCTGCAGGCTGGTTGGCGGTCGCTGTCTTGGTTCCATTGTTGTTTTTTGACCCAATGACTCGCGCCAAACCAAGCAAAGTCCTAGTGTCTTTGGCCCAAGGCGGCATTTTGATTTCACGCCTGTTCCTGCTACTGTTCGCTGTCTCGATCATCGCAGCCTTCTTAACCGAAAGCGGCCTGACCGGAGAGTTGACCCGCGCTGTCACCTCTTGGTTAGAGAAGGTCGCCGTGCTGAGTCTTTTTGGTTTCGAGATCCCTATTGTTGGCGGCGTCTATCTGATGCTGGCGTTGATCTACACTATGCTCTGCGTGATCCTGCTGGGCATGGGGATGCCTACGGTGCCGGCCTATGTGAATGTCGCTCTTCTTTTGAGGCCGTTGCTGGCCAATCTTGGCGTCAGCTTTTTCACAGCCCATATGTTCGTATTCTACTTTGCCGTCGCCTCCGCTATCTCGCCGCCCGTTGCCGTCGCTGCATTTGCTGCCGCGTCCATCACTGGGGCGGAGCCGATGCGAACAGGGATTTCCACCGTGCGTGTGGGTATTGTGATGTTCACCATCCCATTTGTGTTTGCGTGGTATCCCGAACTTCTATTGATTGAAGAAACCGTGACAATCACGAATGGCTCCGGTCAACGCACTATGATTGACGGGTATTCTAGCCAGGCAGACTGGGGGCAACTCAGTCTACTTTTGGCGCGACTGGCCTTGGCGCTATATCTGATCGCATCCGCATTGACCCGCTTCGACAAAACACCCATGGCAAATTACGAAGTTGCTCTGCGGTTTTTGGCGGCCGTCCTACTATTATGGAAGACTCCTGCCCCGCTGTTTGCGGGCCTCGCATTTTCGGCGATTATTTTGACGATGCACTATCTTAAAAAGGATCCGCGTGATGAGACCGCCCGGGCTTGATCATGTTTGCAGTTTGGACGTGAAGCTGGACCCCATTCAAGTAATGAGGAATGACCGCGCGGGCACTCGGCGGATTGTTCCAATTGTCGGTGGCGTAGTGATTGGAGCGAAATTGCAGGGGGCATATTTTGAATGTCAGCGCGGAGTGGCAAACAATCTTCGCGGATGGCACTGCTGAATTAGATAATCGTTATGCAATGGAAACACACGACGACGCTGTAATTGAAATTATCAATTCTGGTTTTAGGCACGGGCCACCAGATGTCATAGCGGCACTCGCCAAAGGAAAATCCGTCGATCCGGACAGCTACTACATGCGGGCACACGCGCGAATAGAAACCGGTGATCCCCGATATGAGTGGGTCAACTGCTTGCTTTTTATCGAAACCGGTGCCCGACAAAAGACCGGTGGAAAAGTAGAGCTTTTTTTAGATTTTGTAGGCGCCTGAACTGGTCCCGAGTAAAGGCCCGATTGAATAAGATACGAGTTACCAGATGCTGATTTACGCTATCGATTAACGTGGATATCAAATAATGGTCAGGACCAGCCCTTCATGAGATATGGAATCGATCTCTTGTAGCCGGATTTTCGCTGCGACTCAGGAAAAAGTTCGAATGGGCTCAAACTTGTCGTTAGCTTCACAACCGATAAACGTCCGCCTCTAACCTCAATAACCTTTACAGGATGAACTGACTTTGAAGCGGGGCAACTGCCCGGCTGTTTCTTTCATTTTGACGTTGATGATTTGTGCGAGCCAAACGCCCAGAGTCGTAGGGGTGAAGGCGTACTCTCCGGAGACGGCCGGGTCCTCACCGCGACACGGGCCGAAGCAACTTTTTCGAATAGCATTCTTTGGCCCTGATCCGCGTTCGCCACGCGGCAAGGATTCAGGGTAAGCCGATGACAGCGGTTGTTTGGAAAACCTGACCAGTGGGAATGTCATGCGCAAGCGCATGCACGAAAGGAAAGGGAGGTTTATCGTCTGAAAACAATAAGATGGTGGAGCCTAGCGGGATCGAACCGCTGACCTCCTGCATGCCATGCAGGCGCTCTCCCAGCTGAGCTAAGGCCCCATCATTGTTTGGCGTCGTCGTTGCCGTGCGGCGGTGATTACGCAATGCTGCGGGCGGGATCAAGCGAAAAAATCCCGCCACGCAAACTTTTTTAAGACTCGTCGTCTTCGCTGGCTACGTCAGCAATTTCTTCGAGCGGAACAGTGTCATCTTCTTCGTCTTCTAGGACAGTATCGTCATCGATATCTACATCGACGTCGTCATCATCCAGCAGGTCAACGTTTTCTTCTTCTTCTTTGGCCTTGGCATTGGCCTGATCGGCGGCATCCGCGGCCATCAGCGATTTCTTACTGGTGTCGATGGCGACTGCCTCGCCAGTGTAAGGGCTAATCGCTGGGTTGCGGTTCAGGTCGTAAAAGCGCTTTCCGGTGGTCGGGCAAACGCGCTTGACGCCCCATTCTTCCTTGGGCATGGGTAGTCCCCTTCAACTCGTGGTCTGGTCGACAATCTTGGCCAACTGCCATAACAACACGCCCATGTCAAAGCCTTTGCGGGCATTTGTGCGGGCAATTCAGTGTAAGGGGCATATGGGACAGATCCGCCTGCCGGGCAACCCTCCGATTGACGTTGTTGTGCGCCGCTCGGCTCGGGCGCGGCGGTTAAGCCTGCGCATGTCGCAGCTAGATGGCCGTGTGACCCTGACTTTGCCCAACAAAGTCCCCGAATCACAGGGCGTCGCGTTTTTGCGCGAGAAAGAGGCGTGGTTGCGTGGGCACCTGTCGCAACGTGCGGCCGATGTTCCGATTGGCCTTGGGGCAAGCATCCCAGTCGAGGGCGATCTGTTGCGTATCGAGCCGGGGCAGGGGCGTTCCGTGCGCCGCTCCGAAGACGCGTTATATGTACCCGGCGATCCGGCCCGGGTTCCGGCCAAGCTCAAGGGCTGGCTGCGGACCTTGGCACGTGATCGGCTGGCCGAGGCTTGTGATGAATATGCGCACCGTTTGGGCCGCCCCTATGCCCGCCTTACCTTGCGTGACACCCGGTCGCGCTGGGGGTCATGCACCCATGATGGCGGGTTGATGTTTAGCTGGCGCTTGATTTTGGCGGATCGCGAAATCCTTGACTATGTCGCCGCCCACGAAGTCGCCCATTTGGCGGAAATGAACCATTCCCCGGCCTTTTGGGCGCAAGTCGAACGGATTTACGGCGATTGGAAACCGGCCCGCAATTGGCTTCGTGACAACGGGTCGGCCCTGCATCGTTACAAGTTTGAGTGAGTGTTATGAAACCAGAGCCCGACTATGTGGGAATACTTGAATCCAATCTCTAAGCTGCGTTGAAACCCGGTGGCCGACAGGTCAAAACCGCGCGCCTGCTCGCGGACGTCCTCAAAGACGTCTATGCCGAAATGGACGAAGAAGACGTCGCCATTGCCAACGCCGCTCTCCACAAATTGGCGCAACGACAAGACATCCAAGTCTTTGGGAACCTCGACAAATGGCGCAATAGCGAACTCGCTCGCGCCGTGTAATGGCATCCCAAGTCCGTTATCTTGGTTGTATCAGTACCGGAATAGCCATCACATGAATCACGCCCTTCGTCTTTCCGCCTTCTGCCTCTTTTTGGCGACACCTTCACTGGCCTGCTCACCGCTTCCGGGCGAAAACTACGACAGCTTTGAAACCCTCGGCCACTCCGCCGTCCAAATCGGCATTGCCGAGGTCCAGCGCGTAGACATCGTTGAGGACGAAGATGCTTCAAAAGCCTGCTACCGTGTGAGCTATCGTGCCGACGAAAACCTTTTCGGGCAACTGCCCGCTGCCTTTGACGTCCAGACCTGCACAGATGGGGCCACCCGGTCCGAGTTGGAAGCCGAGCTGGCCTATGAGGACAACACCCTTGGTCTAGGATACGCGACAGGTGCCCAAGTGTTTCTAGGTCTTGTTGTCCAAACCCAAAATCCCCCTCAATACCGCTATCTGCGCCCAAGCTGTTGGGGTGCCCTGCATCTGCGTCTCGACCTTATGGAACCAAAAGAGCGCGCAGCGTTTCTCCATGACATAACAACCGCTATACAAACCGCCCTACACCAGTCGGAAACCGGCAAAGCGGGCCGCTGATCCAGCCTGCTCCATACCTGCTCGCAGGCTCCGTCCGGTTTCTTCTTTCCAAAAATATCCCGAGGAGTCTCAGCTTGTCTGAGGCGGGGCAGCGCCCCCTCTGATCAAAAGGCTTGACGCCGGGCTCCACTGTGCCCACCTCAGCCTACGAACACCTCCTTTGTGGGGGTAAGCAACGGGGTGCGTGTGACATGAGCAAAATCCTGACAATGGCCTTCACGCTTGGGGCCAACGCAGCGCTGGCCTGTGTGCCGCAACCCGGCGAGGTCTACGATTCGCTCGCCACTTTGCCAAATAACGCGATCCTGATTGGTATGGCCGAGGTGTCGGACATTCATTTCTTCTCGTCGGAGCCAAACAAAGCCTGTTTTACCACCCAATACACCAAGGGCACCGCGCGCATGGGGGCCTTTCCCGAGCAATTCGCCGTCACAACCTGTCAGGCCCATCGGCAATTAGAGCGCTGGCAGGCGGAGCTTGAAGGCAATGCCGAGTTTACAGAGGTTTTGGGCTATTCGATTGGGGCCGAGGTTGTGGTCGGTCTTGTCGCACAGCCCGAGGATATGGACATCGGGTATCGTTATTTCGTGCCAAGCTGTTGGGGCGCGATGCACTTGCGGATCGACACGTTGGCCGACGGCGAAAAGGACGCATTTCTAAGCGCGGTTGACGACATGATCGACTCGTTCCAAGAAAAAACGCAATAGTCGCGGGCTTGCAGGCCGACGCGGCGTTGACCTTTGTCGCATTTGTGATCACATACACACATGCAAAACCCCAGACCTATCGAAACCGCCTCTGCGCATGACCGTGTTTATCGCGGGCTGCGCACCCGTATCATGCATGGCCAGATCGCACCGGGCCAAGCGTTGACCCTGCGTGGGTTGGGCAAGGAATTTGAGGTCTCGATGACCCCAGCGCGCGAGGCGGCCCAGAGGCTGGTGGCCGAAGGGGCCTTGCAAATGTCGACGTCTGGTCGTCTCTCAACACCCGAACTCTCGAATGAACGTATCGAAGAACTCGCAGCCCTGCGTGCTTTGATCGAGGTCGAACTCGCCAGCCGTGCGCTTCCTCGCGCGCACATGCAGTTGATTGAGCGGATGCAGAACATCAACAGCGGCATCGCCGATGTGGTCTCAAACCGGGATGCGGTGGGCTACATCCGAACGAACCTAGAGTTCCACCGCACGCTTTACCTCCGGGCCCAAGCCCCGGCAATGTTGGCCATGTGTGAAACCGTTTGGCTTCAGCTTGGCCCGACGATGCGCTCGCTCTATGGGCGGCTGCGGCGCACCGAAGCGCCACAATACCATCGTCTGATCCTCGCGGCGCTGAAGGCCGGGGATGAACCCGGCCTGCGCCTTGCCGTGCGCTCAGACGTGACGCAGGGCCTTAGGATGTTGACGACTTAACCCGCCGCCAGAGCGGTATCCATCAAAGCTTTGATTGATTTGGTCGATGTCTGCGCGACAATCCGGCCAAGTTCTTTGTTGCCCTTTAGAGCCACCAAAGTGGAGCGGCGCGGGATGTTCAGGTTTTTGACCAGATCAGATTTGCCATAGGCGTCCCAGTCCACATCAATAAAGGTGATCTTGGCGTCGTAGTTGGGGTTCTCCGCTTTCAATGCCTTGATCACCCGTTCCTGTGCCGCGCAGGTCGAACACCAGCTGGCTTTGAAATCGAGGAAGACAACATCACCCGCGTCCAGATGCTTTTTCACCAATCCGGGCGTGTAATCCGTTGCAGCAGAGGCCGCAAAGGGCAGGGTGGCAGCAAGGCCAGCTAGAAAAGAACGACGGTCCATAGGGGTACTCCTGATTAGAGGGAAACAGATAGGTCAATCAGCCAAGCGGGCAGCGCCCCGATTAGCCAAGCTTCGATATAGTGGTGCCATTTGAGCAGCAGGGCCGTGCCGACCAGGATGAAGACACGCCCAAGGATGGGGCGTGCGGCCACGGCCAACCCGCGCAGTTGCGCGTTGTAGCGACCAATGGCGCCGCGCGTGCCATAGGCCAGGCCAAGAATCAGGGTTGAGACCCCGAGCGCAAAGGCCGACATGATGAATGTGGCCCGCAGCAAGCCTTCGCCTTGCGACGCCAATGATATTGCTCCGCCCAGTGTTGGGCCAATGCAGGGGCTCCAAACCGCGCCAAGCAGCAGGCCGCCAAGGAATTGACCGCGCAAGGAATTACGGTCGACGTCATCCATTTGTGCATCGGCGCGGGCCGACATGCCTGCGGTGGCCCCGGCCAAAACCTCTCCGGCACGTGGCACCAGCAATGCCAAGCCAAACAAGATCATCAGGACCGCGCCAGCATTTGAAATCGTATCGATGTCGATCCCAATGAGATGCCCAAAGGCGGTCACACTAACGCCTAGCGTGACGAAACTTAACGACAATCCCGCCGCCATCGCCACCGGCCCCATACGTCCCGATTGCAGCGCACCGGCGATAACAATCGGCAAAACCGGCACCACGCAGGGATTGATTAGGGTCAAAAGACCCGCGCCATAAGCAAATACATATTCCATGCCGCATGTATCGCCGACGCAGGCAGCTGTGTCACGTAAACGGTTGCGCACAGCCGGTCACATCGCCGTGGGCTTTGTTGCACTTTCGTGTTGGGGGCATTGGGTGGTACTTTGATCCAGCCTTCGCATAGGGTGTGATCAGCACCTGCTTTTTGATTGGACCCAAACCATGAGCATTCGAACCACATCCGGGCGCGGCACGCGTTATAACAGCATTCTCGACACTGTCGGTGACACGCCAACGATCAAAATCAACCGGATCGCCCCCGATCACGTCAATGTCTTTGTTAAATTCGAAGCCTTTAACCCAGCGGGATCGGTCAAAGATAGGCTTGCCCTGAACATCATCGAAGCCGCCGAATGGGATGGTCGGCTCAAGCCCGGTCAAACCGTGGTTGAAGCGACCTCGGGCAACACCGGGATTGGCCTTGCCATGGTGTGCGCCTCCAAGGGCTACCCGCTTGTGATCACAATGTCCGAGGCGTTTTCCGTGGAACGTCGTCAATTGATGCGGTTTTACGGGGCCAAAGTTGTGGTAACGCCCAAGGCGCTCAAAGGGTTTGGCATGGTCAACAAGGCTATCGAGTTGGCCGAAAAGAACGGTTGGTTCCTCGCCTCGCAGTTTGAGACCGCCGACAATGCCGATATTCACGAAAACACCACCGCGCGCGAGATTTTGGCGGATTTCAAAGGCGAAAAACTTGATTATTTTGTGACGGGCTTTGGCACCGGTGGCACGGTGACCGGCGTGTCGCGGGTGCTGCGCAAGGAAAGCCCGGACACCAAGATCGTGCTGGCTGAACCGGCCAATGCCGCGCTGATCGCTTCGGGCTATGTGAATACCCGCAACGAGGCCAATCAACCTTCGGAAAGCCACCCGAGCTTTGAGCCACACCCGATCCAAGGCTGGACGCCAGATTTCATTCCCTTCGTTTTGCAAGAAGCCTTGGACAATGACGGCTATGACACCTTGGTCAAAACGCCGGGGGCGGATGGGGTTGCGTGGTCCAAACGTCTTGCTGCCGAAGAGGGCATTTTTACCGGCATCTCCGCCGGGGCCAGTTTCGCCGCCGCGATGGAGATCGCCAAAGACGCCCCCGCCGGGGCCAACATCCTCGTCATGCTCCCCGACACCGGCGAACGCTACCTCTCGACCCCGCTGTTTGACGGCGTGGATGCAGACATGAACGAAGAAGAGATCGCCATCTCGCAATCCACACCCGCCGCGCAAATGGGGTGACGAAAATGATTGGTTTGTGTTGATAAAGCACAAACCAATTCGGTCGTTACGTTATCTGATGCGAGGCTGTGCTTTCGGCATCAATACTCAAAGCTATGAGAGGACGCGGCGGCCCGTCTTTGCTCTGGCGGGGACTCTTTTTCCCAATCTCCGAAACTGGCTCTCCCCGCTAGGCCGAACCCAGCAAATGACATTCCCACGATGGACAATTTGCTGCCTTTGTCCCCAAAAACACAGCTGATTGCACCTTCAACGTCGCCATGTTGACTGAAAAAGGTTACCTTTGGGTATGTCAGAAGCGTGAGGTTTTGTTCTGCGTCAGACATGTAGGATGGGGAACTCACTGAAATGCCAGTGAAACCATCAAATTTCGGAGCAAGCTCAGTTTCCAATGCAGCGAGGCATTTTGTATCCTGAGCTTTGAAGAGCATTGCGGTCATTTTGTAGTTTTTGGTTACATCGAAAGCGGCCGCCATCCCCGGCAGGCAAGCCACGAAACCGAAGATCGTCATTTTGCGTAACATAATTTATCCTGGTAACTGAAAAAGCTACCAAGATTTTAGTCGTTTCTCGCATCTGATGCAGTCAATTTCTCAACATCTGTCGCAGATAGTCCCCGCGCCTGAAACCTCGGGAACAATGAGGCGACGTTAAGCCGCCAATCCACGCGAACCAATGTCTAAAAACTTCTTGCGACGCGCGGTGATCAGCTCTTCGCTCGACAAATCCTTGAGCTCACCCAGCATCCCAGCAATCGCATTGCCGACCGCTTTGATCGAGGCATCTTTGTCGCGATGGGCACCACCCAGCGGTTCGGGGATCACACGATCCGCGACACCGAGCTGATAGAGGTCGGCCGCTGTCAAACGCAGCGCTTCGGCGGCGTCGCGCATTTTCTCGGCGTCTTTCCACAGGATCGAAGCACAGCCCTCGGGCGTAATGACGGAATAAACCGAATGCTCAAGCATCGCGACGCGGTTGCCCGCGGCAAAGGCTACAGCCCCGCCAGAGCCGCCCTCGCCAATCACAACGCAGACTAGTGGCACGCCAATTTCTAGGCATTTCTCGGTCGAACGGGCAATCGCTTCGGATTGACCGCGTTCTTCGGCCCCGCGACCGGGATAGGCACCGGGCGTGTCGACCAAGGTCACAACCGGCAGGCCAAACTTGCCCGCCATCTCCATCAAGCGCACCGCTTTGCGGTAGCCTTCGGGGCGTGCCATGCCGAAATTGCGGGCGATCCGGCTTTGGGTATCGTCGCCCTTTTCCTGACCAATCACCATCACCGGCATATCGTTGAAACGGGCCAAGCCGCCCATGACCGCATGGTCATCGGCAAAGTTGCGATCCCCGGCCAACGGCGTAAATTCTGTGAACAAGGCGTCGATGTAATCTTTGCAATGGGGGCGTTCAGGATGACGCGCGACCTGACATTTGCGCCAAGGGGTCAGCTTGGCATAAAGGTCTTTGAGAAGGTCATCGGCCTTGCGATCCAGCGCAGCGGCCTCTTCTTCGATGTCCATATCGTCATTGCCCCGCGCCATCGCGCGTAGCTCCTCCGCTTTGCCTTCAATTTCAGCAAGTGGTTTTTCGAAGTCGAGGTAATGTGCCATTCGTCGCTCCCTAGGGGTCCTGCTGCTATATGGCGCGGCTTTGGTCGGGATGCAACTCAGCAAGATTTGTCCATCTGCTTTGCGGCATGGTCTGAGACGAACACAGGAGCAAAAAATTATGTGCCAAAACTACGAAGCCCGGCTGCGCCGCGTTGTCCAATACATCTTTGACAATCCCGCCGGGGATTTGTCTCTGGATGCGCTGGCGGATGTCGCGGCGATGTCACGGTTTCACTGGCACCGTGTGTTTCATGCCATGACCGGCGAAACCTGTGCCCAAGCGGTGCGCCGCGTTCGTGCCCATCGCGCGGCGTGTTGGTTGGTGCAACGCGACTGGCCGATTGATCAAATCGCGGCGCGCGCAGGGTATGACAACCCGCAAAGCTTTGCTCGGACGTTCAAAAAACGCTTTGGCATGACGCCTGCGGCCTTTCGTGCCGCGGGGTTGGCTACGGCCCCGGACCTAATTGTAAGACAAGGACAAACACCGATGTTTCCAATCGAAATCAAAGAGATCCCCGCCCGTCGTCTGGCTGCAATCCGGCACAATGGTGCCTATCCCGAAAGTGGGCGCGCCTATGAACAAGTCGCGGCAACGTTTTCGGCCAATAACCTTTGGCCTCAGGCGCGCGGCATGGTCGGCGTCTACTATGACGACCCCGACAACACCCCCGAAACCGATCTGCGCGCCGATTGCGGTGTTGAAGTCGGGGATGATTTTGCCATGCCTAATAGTCTGAGTGAGGTGACATTGCCCGCCGGACGCCACGCCGTGTTGACGTTCAAAGGGCCGTATTCCGGGTTAAAGGCCGCCTACGACTATATCTATGGGCCGTGGCTTGCTGAGGCGGGCGAAGAACCCGCCGATGCCCCAAGCTATGAAAAATATCTCAATTCGCCCATGGACACGGCTCCGGCGGATTTGGTGACCGAGATCCACCTTCCCTTGGCCCCAGCAGGGTAAATTACCCGAGTAAAACAGGTGTCATGGAGGCCACCAAAAGCGCCGCCATGACCCAGTTGAAGACCCGCAAGCGTTCCGGGCGCGCCAAAAGGCGGCGGACCCCTGTCCCCAACACAGTCCAGGTCAGGGCCGAACCAGTGCCGATGACGGCATAAGCCCCGGCGACCCATAAAATCGCGGTGAAATCGCGGCTGGCGGCATAAAGCGTGATTGCCCCCAAGGCCATCGACCATGCCTTTGGGTTGACCCATTGAAACCCGGCTGCCTGAAGGAAGGTTAAAGGGCGCGCATCGCTCGGCGCATCTTGGGGTGGGGTTGCATGTGCGATTTTCCAGGCCAGCCATAGAATGTAGGCCACGGAAAACACGCGCAAAATGGTGTAGCTTGGCGGCCAAATGTCAAACATCTGCATAGCCCCAAGCCCAACCAAAAGGATCATCACCGGGAAACCATAGGCCACCCCGGTCAGATGCGGCATGGAGCGGCGCAAGCCGAAATTGGCCCCTGAACTCATCAGCATCAGGTTATTGGGGCCAGGCGTGAATACGGTGGCAAAGGCGAAAGCCGCTAGGGCAAAGAGTATTTCATAGGTCATGGCGCAATATTTACGCGTTAAAGGGGAGGTTAAATTGCAAATCGCCAGCGTTTGATGATAGTTTCGCAATATATGAGCGATTTAGACGACACTGACCGCCGAATATTGCGTCATCTTCAGGCAGATGGACGGCAAAGCAACCTTTCTTTGGCCGATCGCGTTGGTCTGTCCCCTTCGGCCTGCTTGCGGCGGGTTGCGTCTTTGGAAAAGCGCGGTGTGATCTCTGGGTATCGTGCCGTTGTGAATCCCACCAAAACCGGGGTCGGGTTCACAGCCTACGTTACGGTCGGGCTGAACAAACACACCAAAGAGGCGCAACAAGCCTTTGAACGCGCCATGCTGGCCGCGCCGCAAGTACGCGAATGCCATAACACCACCGGCGCTGTAGAATACCTCCTTCGGGTCGAGGTGGCGGACCTGCCCAGCTATAAACACTTCCACAACGAAGTTCTCGGCACGCAACCCCAAGTGAATGCGATCACCACCCTTGTTGTCATGGGCTCGCCCAAAGACGAACGGGCCTGATCCCCTTCATTTTGCCAATACAGTCCGGGGAGCGGGAGGGGTTGCCCGTCGCTCCAACAGCAAAACGCCCGGCTCCTTTCAGAACCGGGCGCTTTTTTCGGAATAAACCCTGCTTAGGACGCGGCGATCAGCTCGGATTGCGCCACGATCACCTCGGCCTGTTTGATCGACGCGATGTCGACCAAGCGGCCCTTGTAAACGGTTGCGCCTTCGCCGTTGGCTTTGGCCTGTTCCATGGCCGCCAAAATCTCGCGGGCTTCGTTCACCGCTTCTTCGGAAGGGGTGAAGACAGTGTTCGCCAATGCGATCTGCTTGGGGTGGATGGCCCATTTGCCGACCATGCCCAAAGTCGCTGAGCGTTTCGCCTGTGCGATATAGCCTTCGTCGTCCGAGAAATCGCCAAACGGCCCATCAACCGGCAGAACGCCATGGGTGCGGCAGGCCGCAACAATCGCGGTCTGTGCCCAATGCCACGGGTCAGAAAAGTGACGCGTGTCGCCGTGTAGCATGTAATAGTTTTCCTGCGTGCCACCGATCCCGGTTGTTTGCATGCCCATCGAGGCGGCAAAGTCAGCCGCGCCAAGGCTCATGGCTTGCAAACGTGGGCTAGAGGCGGCGATCTCTTCGACATGGGCGATGCCTGCTGCCGATTCGATGATAACCTCAAAGCTGATCGGCTTGGTCCGGCCCTTGGCAGCCTCAATCGCGGTGACAAGCGCGTCAACCGCATAGACATCCGCGGCACAGCCGACTTTGGGGATCATGATCTGATCAATACGGTCACCGGCCTGTTCCAACACGTCAACCACGTCGCGGTACCAATAAGGCGTGTCGAGCCCGTTGATCCGCACCGACATGTATTTGGTGCCCCAATCAATGGTGTTAAGCGCTTCGATGATATTGGCGCGGGCGCTGTCTTTGTCGCTTGGGGCGACCGAATCTTCGAGATCAAGGTTGATCACATCCGCGGCCGAGGCTGCCATTTTCGGGAACAGTTTGGTGTTGGAACCGGGGCCAAACAGCTGACAGCGGTTGGGGCGGGCAGGGGCGGCGGGTTGAATTCGGAAGCTCATAGCAGAATCCCTTCGGCAAGGAAGTTTCGATTTTGTCTTCTCAGGGGTTATTAAATTGCGCAATGCTGCGCAAGCAAAAAGAATATTCCGCGGCGTTCTGCATTGCAGCGTGTCGAATAATTTCGCGAAAACTTTTCATATGTCGAAGATTCTTCGAATATTGTCGAATTCCTCGACGATCTAGCAAGCAATTCCCGGAATATGACGTCCAAGCTTCACAAGCTGTGAATTAGGGGACACGCCATGATCGAAACACCATATCTTCTCTTCCTCGGCGATGCGCCGGACATGTTGGCCGCCAAGGTTGCCATTGGCATCCGGGATTGGCGTCCTGAGAACGCCCTTGGGCAAATTCGTCTGCCCGGTTGCGGGGCCGACCTTGGGCTAACCGATATGACCTTGGCCGAGGCCAAAGCGGCAGGGTGTAAAACCCTGGTGATTGGTGTGGCCAATCGCGGGGGCATGATTTCTCAGTCTTGGAAAGAAGTGCTGATCAAGGCGCTTGAGATGGGGTTTGATCTGGCCTCTGGTCTGCATAACCTCTTGCGTGACGAAGGTGATTTGGTCGCGGCGGCGCAAATGCATGGCGGCACATTGCACGACGTGCGGGTTCCGACCGATGGCTATCCGATTGCCAATGGCGAGAACCGGACCGGCAAACGTTGTTTGGCGGTAGGTACCGATTGTTCGGTTGGAAAGATGTATACGGCGCTGGCGATGGATGCCGTGATGCAAGAGCGCGGCCTGAAATCGACCTTCCGGGCGACGGGCCAGACCGGGATCTTGATCACCGGCCACGGTGTACCATTGGACGCGGTTGTAGCGGATTTTATGGCCGGATCCGTGGAATACCTCACGCCGAACAATGATGATGATCATTGGGATATGATCGAAGGGCAAGGATCTCTTTTCCACGTGTCCTATTCGGGTGTGACCATGGCGCTTGTCCATGGCGGGCAACCCGATGCGTTGATCCTATGCCATGAACCGACCCGTGAACATATGCGCGGCCTGCCGGGGTTCTCTTTGCCAAGCTTAGAAGAGTTGCGCGATACGGCCCTGCCTTTGGCGCGCAAGTCTAACCCGGCCTGTCAGGTTGTCGGTATTTCGGTAAACACCCAGCACCTGAGTGAAGAGGAAGCTGTCAAGTATTTGGCGGAAGTCGAAGAGCGCATGGGCCTGCCGACGGTTGACCCGTACCGCCATGGTGCCGGGCGTCTGGTCGACGCGCTCGCGACTGTATAAGTTTGCTATAAAAGCAATGGTGGGGTGACGCTTGTGCAAGCACGTCGCCCCACCCACCATCCCGCGGGGTGGCAAATAGACAGGGTGGATTTTCAATATGATCACTGTGACACGCGACGTGTTTCGTTTGGCGCAAGTCTTTACCATTTCGCGTGGTTCGCGGACCGAGGCCAAGGTTTTAACCGTTGCAATCACCCATGACGGAATCACTGGCCACGGTGAATGTGTGCCCTATGCGCGCTATGACGAAACGCTTGATAGTGTGACGGCCGAAATCGAGAGCCTTCCTGCCGATGTGACCCGCGCACAGCTGCAAAGCCTTTTGCCAGCCGGGGCCGCGCGCAATGCCGTTGATTGCGCCTTGTGGGATTTGGAAGCCAAAACCGCCGGTAAACCCGCATGGGAGCTGGCCGAACTTCCAAAGCCCGGTCCGGAAATCACCGCCTATACCCTGTCGCTCGACACGCCTGAAAACATGGAACAAGCGGCGCGCGACCACGCCTTTCGTCCGATTTTGAAGATCAAACTGGGCACACCCGATGATATGCCGCGTCTTGAGGCGGTGCGTCGTGGCGCTCCGGATGCGAAAATCATCATCGACGCCAACGAAGGCTGGAGCGCCGAGGTCTACGCCGATCTTGCCCCGCATTTGGTGCGTCTTGGGGTGGCCTTGGTCGAACAACCGCTGCCTGCAGGCGACGATGATGCCTTGATTGGCATGGATCGGCCGGTTCCGGTTTGCGCCGATGAAAGCTGCCATGATCGGTCCAGCTTGCCCAAACTCAAGGGCAAATATGACGTTGTGAACATCAAGCTCGACAAAACCGGTGGTTTGACCGAGGCGCTTGAGTTGAAGAAAGAGGCACTGGCGCTGGGCTATGATGTCATGGTGGGCTGCATGGTTGGATCAAGCCTTGCGATGGCTCCGGCGACGTTGATCGCGCAGGGTGTGGCCGTAACAGACCTTGACGGGCCGCTTTTGTTAGCCGAAGACCGTGACAACCCTTTGCGATTTGACGCAGATGGGGTGCACCCGCCAGAGCCCGCGCTTTGGGGGTAACCACACTCCGGAGTTAATCCGGCAAATGTTTTCACGGCGTTTGGGGTGGTTTTGCGCATCCCAAACCCGTCACCCGCACAGTTTTGGAGAAAAGACATGACGCGCACCGTTTACGTGAATGGCGAGTATTTGCCAGAAAATGAAGCCACGGTTTCGATTTTTGACCGGGCCTTTTTGATGGCGGATGGTGTTTATGAGGTAACGAGCGTGCTTGGCGGCAAGCTGATCGATTTCGACGGCCACGCCAAACGTTTGGAACGCTCGTTGACCGAGTTGGACATGCCCAAGCCCGAAGCCTTTGACGAGCTGCTCGACATCCACCGCAAACTTGTCGAGATCAACGAAATCGACGAAGGCATGGTGTATCTTCAGGTCACGCGCGGCGCGGCTGCGGATCGTGATTTTGTGTTCCCGGACCCCGATGAGGTCAAGCCAACCGTTGTGCTGTTCACCCAGAACAAGCCTGGTTTGGCCGACAGCCCAGCGGCGAAAAAAGGCATCAAAGTCATCTCGATCGAAGATGTCCGTTGGGGCCGCCGCGACATCAAAACAGTTCAGCTGCTTTACCCGTCGATGGGTAAAATGATGGCGAAAAAGGCCGGGGCCGATGATGCCTGGCTTGTCGAAGATGGCTTCGTCACCGAAGGCACATCGAACAACGCCTATTACATCAAAGGCAACAAAATTGTGACCCGCGCGTTGTCTAACGACATCTTGCATGGCATCACCCGCGCCGCCGTTTTGCGGTTCGCGCGCGAGGCCCAGATGGAAGTGGAAGAGCGCAACTTTACCATCGAAGAGGCGCAAGATGCGGATGAGGCCTTTATCACCAGCGCCTCGACCTTTGTGATGCCGGTTGTTGAGATCGACGGCAAAGCCATCGGTGACGGTACGCCCGGCTCGCGCGCGGCGCGTTTGCGTGAAATCTATCTCGACGAAAGCCGCAAGGCCGCGATTTAACCGCGCCCGATGCGGGATTTTTTCGCCATAGTCGCAATTGTTTTGGCGGTGATCGGTCTTGGTGTCTTTCGGGTGCCAGATGAAAACGCCCTTGTGGCCGCCGGGATCAAGGCGGCGGCCGATGGCGCGGTCTATCAGGAAAAACACCCGGTCAGCATTGCGGTTAAGGGGCGGGAAATCACCGCCGCCGGTCGCGTGGAAACCGAAGATGAGGCGCGCCAGATCGAGGCGCGCCTTGCCGCGTTGGAGGGGGTGGAAAAGGTTGTCGGGGATTGGACAATCCTGCCCAATGCCGCGTCTTTCACATTGGATTTGGTCAAATCGGATGCCGGGTATTCGGTTGCCGGATTTGTGCCAAATACCACGTTAAAACAAGAGATTGCTCAGGTTTTAGAGCTTGATTACGCCGATCTGACCGTTGCGGCCGGGGTTCCCGATGGGGATTGGGCGGACGTTGTGCGGGCCATGGTCCAAGAACTGAGCGCGCTGAAAGCGGGTCACATTCTTGTCTCTGATCACACGACTAATCTAAGCGGCACTGTGAACTTCCCCGCTGACAAACGGGCGCTTGATCAACGTTTGTCGCACTTGCCAGATGCCTATGAGGTGACCGCCAATATCACTGTGCTGGATGACGGAACGCCCTATCGGGTTTTGGTGGCCAAAGACCCACTGATGGGGGTGCGTTTTCAGGGGAAGATTCCGCCGAATTACCAGCTGCCTGATTTGTCAGAACTAGGCGGTTATGTACGCGGCTCTGTTGAGAACGCGCCCGTGGATCATGGTGTTCAAGGGTTTGAAAAGGCAGTTGAAACCGGCCTAATCCTGTTGACGGCCCTGCCACAAGGGTCGCTATCGGTCACGCCCGGTGGTGTTGCGGTTGATGGCGGGCCAATTGCAAAGGACATCGCCGACGGGATTGAACAATCCGCCCTGCAAGGCCTTCCTGATGGCTATGCGCTTAGCTTCGATTGGACGCCCGAGGCGGATACAACTCCCTTGTCGCTTGTGGCCGATTGGGATGGTCAAACACTGACGTTGTCCGGGCATGTGCCCAGCAGTTTTTTGGAAACGGCACCGGGCGAAATGCCTGATGATTTGGCGGCGGCGCTTTTGGCGCGCGCGGATTTTGGCGACAAAGCTGATGTTGCCCTAACTCGCTCGCCCTTTCCGGATTTGACTGGCTGGGAAGACCCATTTTGGCAGGCCTTGCCGGGGCTTCGGCATTTGCAAAACGGTCAGTTGGTTTTTGACGAAAATGGGGTGCAGATCACCGGCACAGCCGCCGATCCTCAGGCGCGGCGTTTGGCCCATCGCGCCGTAGCGGGCGGCGGCGAGTTGGATTTGATGTTGCAAGATGACGGGGCCCCGCCGAAGTTCTTGCTAAGTTTTGATGTGGCGACCGGTGCAACGGTCGAAGGCAAGCTGCCCGCCGGACTATCGGTGACGGCCATGGCCGAGGCACTTGGCCTCAAGGCTATTCGTGGCGCCCCGCCGGTATCTCCCGAGGGCGACGCCGCATCGGTTGAGGCGTTATTTGCGCAGGTTCAACCTTGGATGACGCATCTGGACGGGTTCGTTTTAAGCTATGACACAGCCGGTCTCAGCCTTGTTATCAAGGCTCTGCCGGGGCAAAACAGTGAGGCGCTTACCGCTTTGATGACGCAAGACCTCACCAGCGCAGCCCTTCGTATTGTCAACGCAAAACCGCCCCTAGAGGGGACGCGGCGCACGCATCTTGTTCTTGATCAGGCCCAGATTTTTTCGGCGGGGTATTGGTTGCCATCGCTGTCATTTTCGCCATCTGCTGAGGCGTGCAATGCGCAAATGGATTTGGCCCCAGAGGTGGGTTTCGACCCGGGCCGGTTTGAACCTTCGGTGTTGGCGTATTGGCCCTTGGCGCATCATGCCGCGATTGCCCGTATTTGTGCGCGTTTTGGGGATTTGCAGGCGGAGATATCGGCGGAGGTTGGTAGTTCGGAATTACCTATCTTAAACAAACAGTTGAGCCGTCGCCGGGCCGAAGCAATGCGCATGGCTTTGATCGCGCGTGGGGTGCCAGAAAATCACCTATCCACTGTGCAAACAAGTGAAGCCACCGGCCCGGATCGACTTGTGGTAAGCTGGCGCTAGGCCTCGTTCAAAAACTGCGCGGCGTGTTGACCGGCCCAAAGTCCGGTCGCCAAACAGGCGGTGAGCAAATAGCCACCCGTCGGCGCGTCCCAATCTATCATTTCTCCGGCGCAAAATATGCCGGGTTTGTTCTTTAACATCAGACCCTTGGTTAGACTGTCGAGCGGCACGCCACCAACAGTCGAAATCGCCTCGTCCAAGGGGCGGAGGCCTTGGTGACGTATTGGTAGGGCCTTGAGCAAACCGGCAAGCGTCGCCGGATCTTGGGGGAGCGGGCGTTGCATTTCGCTCGCAAGAGCAAGGGTTTGGGGGGCAAGGCGCAAGGTTTTGCGCAGGAAGTTGGCTTGGCTTTGTTTGCCGCGTGGTTTTGAGAGCTTTTGCGTCAAAGCTTCGACGCTTTGATCCGGGAACAGGTCGATTTCCAGCTCGGCGTTTTCGCGCAGCGCGGGCGACAAGGGATAAATGCCACCGCCCTCTAAACCACGCGCAGAAATCACCGCTTCGCCGCGTTGCATTGTGTGTCCGGCCTTAAAAATCGCGTTTTTGATTGGGCTGCCGAAATGGCGCGTCATATGCTGGGACCAGTCGATGACCAACCCGGCGTTCGACGGGGCAAATGGGACAAAATCCAGCCCGTTTTGTACAAATTGCCCACCCCATGATCCGTCCGACCCAAGGCGCGCCCAGCTACCACCGCCCAAGGCGAGGACCACGGCATCGGGGTGCTGATCAGCCGCGCCCTCCGGTGTCTCAAACCGCAAACACCCGTCTTGCCAATCGACCCAGCGCCAGCGTGTTCGAACCTGCAACCCTTTGTCCGTCAAGCGACGCAACCACGCGCGCAGCAACGGTGAGGCCTTCATCGATTTTGGGAACAACCGTCCGGATGAGCCGGTAAAGGTCTCCTGTCCCAAGGCTTCGGCCCAGGTCTTGACCTGCGACGGTCCGAACTGGTCCAGCATCGGTTTTAGTGCCTCGCCATCCCCGGCGTAAGCAGCCAAAAACCGATCGGCTGTTTCCATCTTGGTCAGGTTCAACCCTGACTTCCCGGCCATCAATAATTTGCGCGCCAGAGACGGTTTGGCCTCGGCCAAAATGACCGCATGACCGGCGTCCAAAAGGGTTTCGGCGGCCATCAGACCGGCAGGTCCGCCGCCAATGATCAAGGCGTGTTTCATGCGTCTGAGTTGCGGATTTCGACAACGCGATGCGGGTAGGGGATTTCGATGTCATTGTCGCGCAGGGCGTTCCAGATCAAGAACCCAACATCCGAGCTGAACTTGTTTTTGCCGTCGTCAATGCCGTTGACCCAAAATTCCACCGCGAACTCAACGCCGCTATCGCCAAAGGCGCGAAATTCGCAATCTGGTGGAAACGGATCATCCAAAACGCGCGGGTGTTTGGCGACGGCGGCTTCGATGATGTCGGGGATTTTGTTGATGTCGGTTTTATAGCTCACCGAGAAGGGGACTTCGTAGCGGTTAGAGGAGCCTTGATCGGAAAAGTTGATCACGCGAGTGGTGATGAAATCTTCGTTGGGGACCACGATCCAACGGCCGTCATAGCTCTCTAAGATCATCGCGCGGGCGGTTGTTTGGACGATGGTGCCCGCCATGCCATTGTCGAGTTCGACGTAATCGCCAACGGTGGCTTGCCCTTCGAGCAAAAGGATCACGCCGGAAATGTAGTTGGAGGCGATCTTTTGCAGACCAAACCCAAGACCAACACCAATGGCCCCGGACAGAACCGCCAAGGACGTCAGCGGGATGCCAACGATGCTCATCAAGAGGACAAAGGCGATGCCGTAGATGATCAATTCGGCGGCTTTGCGGGCCAATTGCCGGGCGGCGGGGCGCAGCTCTTCTTGGTTTTGGATATAGGTGCCGGTTTGGTCGTTGGACCAGCGGCCCAGCCAGAATAGGATTGAGCCAGCAATGACGCCGCGAATAACCGCCATGACGGTAAATTCGATATTCCCAAGGCTTACGGTCATTTCATTCAAGCGGGCGGTGGCGTCATCTAGCAAACCAAGGGTGTAGAGCGCCATGATCGGCAGCAAGATGAACTTGCCCAGCACCCGCAAAAACCCGTCTTGGATGATCTCATTGACCAGAATGCGCGCGGCAAGGAATAGGAAGACGCGTTTGCCAAAGGCGATCACCGCGCCAGAGCCGAACAAAGCGCGGGTCATTTGTTCGCCGATGCCGGTAAAGGCCCATGCCAAAAGCGGCAAAAGCAGCGGTACGAAGATCAGGAAAAACCGCCGGATCGTAGAAAGGATCGAGGTTTTGCCTTCTTCGGGGGTTAAAAACTTTTCCAAAAGCGGTTGCAGGCGTTTGGATAGGAACCAAGCCGCGCCAAAAGCCGCCACCAAAAGGCCGAACTGGGACCATGCCGCCGGGGAGAGGAGCCAGCCTTTGGCAATGTCCCAGGCCTGCACGGCATATCCGACCACGTTCTGGACGAATTGAGGTTGCGAGGCGAGGTCAAAATTCATGGCATATGATCCGGGTTTTGGCTCCGACAACTCTTGCCCGTCTGGGGGCAAAATCACAAGAGGGCGCGATATGGACGGTGTGGCGGATGTGCTTGGCCCGAAAAGAAGCGGGTGTCTTGCGAGAGGGCGGTAAGGGACATAGGTTGCCGGTGTTCATCGGAGCCACATCATGACCCACCGCTTTTCTGTTCGCGTCTATTACGAAGACACCGATATGGCCGGGATCGTTTACCATGCCAATTACCTGAAATTCATCGAGCGCGCGCGTTCGGATTGGGTCAAAGTTATGGGGCTTGATCAAAACACGATGCGTGAAGAGGGCATCGTGTTTGTGGTGCGCCGTATTGAGGCCGATTACCTATCTGCGGCCAAGTATGATGACGAGCTGATTGTGCAAACCGAGGTGCGCAGCATGGGCGGCGTGCGATTGGTTATGGGCCAAGAGGTGTTGCGCGAGGGCGAAGTGGTGTTTCGCGCCGAGGTGACGGCAGTTTGTATGACACTTGAGGGGCAACCGACGCGCCTCCCCAAACAGCTGCGCAAATCGGTACATTAAGTTGATCGTATCGCCTGCGGCGGGCGGACAAAATCCGTGCACGGATTTTGAGGGGGCCATTGGTCCGAGCGACAATTGCGACGCCCGTCTTGGTCGATAGTCAATTCACTTCGGGATATTTGTGGAAAGAAGACGTAACGGCGGCGTTCTCTGGCGGGGAATTGCCGGTCGTGGCGGAAATGTGCGAATTGACGCGCAGGCAGTAGCCTTTCCCCTGCAAATACGCTAACACTGCTGTTAATTAGAGCCCATAAACGCAGAGTTTCAACAGGGCCGACAGGAAAAAGAGCAGGTTCATGGAAGCAGAAACGCTTGCCCTAGCGCAGGAGATAGATTTCTCCATGTGGGGCCTATTCGCGCGCGCCACACTTACCGTCAAACTGGTTATGTTGATGTTGATCATCGCCTCGGTTTGGTCGTGGGCGATCATTTTCGACAAGCTGATGTCCTATCGCAAGGCCCGCAAGGAAGCCGATAGTTTTGACAAGGCGTTTTGGTCCGGTGAGCCGCTGGACGAGTTGTTCGATCAGATCGGGGTCGAACCGAAAGGGCGGGCCGAACGGGTCTTTGCCGCCGGTATGATGGAATGGCGCAGGAGCCATCGCGATGATGGTGGTTTGATCGCCAATGCCCAAAGCCGGATTGACCGATCCATGGATGTAACCATTCAAAAAGAAGCGGAAGCCTTGCAAAAGGGCCTACCGGTATTGGCAACCGTTGGGTCGACCGCGCCGTTTGTGGGTCTTTTCGGCACGGTGTTTGGCATCATGAACGCCTTTATCGAAATCGCCCAGCAACAGAACACATCGCTTGTGGTTGTGGCTCCGGGCATTGCCGAGGCGCTTTTGGCGACCGGTCTTGGTCTTATGGCCGCGATTCCGGCGGTGGTGTTTTACAACAAGCTATCGGCCGATAGTGACCGCATTATCGCGGGCTACGAAAGCTTTGCTGACGAATTTTCGACCATCCTTAGCCGCCAGTTGGATTCCTAAGCCATGGGCGCGGGTGTCATGAAAAACGGTGGTGGTGGCGGGAGCCGTCGTAGACGGGGGCGCAGGAGCAAAGCCGCGCCGATGTCCGAAATCAACGTCACGCCTTTTGTGGACGTCATGTTGGTGTTGCTGATCATCTTTATGGTCGCGGCACCGTTATTGACCGTCGGTGTTCCGGTAGAATTGCCCAAGACCGCCGCCCAAGCCTTGCCTCAGGAAACCGAAGAGCCGCTGACCGTATCGATTGCGGCGGATGGCACTGTGTTGATCCAAAGCACCGAAATCAGTCGCGAAGACCTGATCCCGCGCCTACGTGCCATTGCAGCAGAGCGTAGCGATGATCGGGTTTACCTGCGCGCCGATGGCGTGGTGCCATACGAAGACGTCGCCCAGATCATGGGGGCGTTGAATGCAGGTGGATTTTCCTCGATTGGGTTGGTGACCGACGTGGGCGGACCGGCTTTGAATGGCCCGGCCCCCGACAACGAAGACAACTAAGGCGCGGATATGCAGCGCGGTCTTGTCATATCAGGTGGGGCACATGCCCTGGCAATCGGATGGTTGCTGTTCGGGGGGCTGTTTCAGTCCGCCCCGCCAGAGATGGAAGTCGCTAATGTGTCGGTTATTTCCGAGGCAGAATTTGCCGCGCTGACCCAGCCCAACCCAAGCGGTCCGGCCCCCGATGCCCCACAGCCCGCCCCAGACCAACCCGCGCCGCCGCCCGAGCCAGAGCCGGAACCAGTGCGGCCAACGCCGCGCCCCGATCCTGTACCGACGCCACAGCCAGAACCGCAGCCGGTGCCGGAACAACCTGCGCCAGAGCCATTGCCGGTTGTGCCCGCGCCGCCGACCCCGGCCGAGGTCGTCGATACACCACCCGTTTTGATCCCGCCGGAACCTGAGCCTGATGTGCCGCCGGCGCCGGAACCCGCGCCTTTGCCCAGTTCGGCCGCCCCGACGCGCTCTTTGCGCCCCAAACCGCGTCCGGCCCCGCGAGTGGCCCCGGAACCTGTTGCGCCGCCAGAGCCTGATACCGTTGTGGCCGAGGAAACGCAGCGTGCCGCCGCGCCCGATGCCGAGAGCCCGGATGTGGTCGAAGATAGCCAAGAGGCCACCGCGCCAGAGGAAGCTACAACCGAGATCGTGACCGAGGCCGAAAAACCATCCGGCGCGGTGACAAAATCCTTGCGCCCACAGGCGCGCCCCCAAAGTGTTTCAGCGGCAGCCCCCGCACCAGCGGCCGAAGCAGAGCCAAGCCCGGCAACACCAAGCGCCGATGATGCTTTGAACGCAGCCTTGGCCGAAGCCCTAGCCGGGGGTAGCGATGATGAGGCCCCATCGGGCCCGCCGATGACACGCGGTGAAAAAGAGGGGCTCAAGTTAGCGGTTGAGGCCTGTTGGGTCGTTGATGTCGGATCACAGGCGGCCAATGTCACCGTGACCGTCGGGTTCGAGCTTGATCGCGACGGCAAAGTTGTGCCTAGCACATTGCAAATGATTTCATCCCAAGGCGGCAGCGGTGGCGCGCTTGAGGCGGCCTTCCAATCGGCACGCCGTGCGGTTTTGCGCTGTCAGAACACCGGTTACGACCTTCCGGTGGAAAAATATGACCATTGGAAACGGGTCGAAATGACCTTTGATCCATCGCAGATGCGCCTGCGTTGAGTTATGACGTGCGCAATTCCCCGCCAATTGGGACGCGCAAGAGTGTTTGTTACCGGTAAAAGTTTGGTTAAGGTGCGGACAACCGGGCATAGACCCGGCCACGACCGACAGAGCAGTTCCCAAGGAGGGACGATCATGCATACCCGCTTGGGATTATCTGGCTTGGCACAAATGGTGCTGGCTTTGGCGCTGATGCTGACCCCTTTCATGGCCTCGGCCCAAGAGCCGCTGCGCCTGACGCTTGATAGCGGTGTGGTCGAGCCGATGCCCTATGCGGTGCCCAATTTTGTTCCCGAAAGCTCGGACGCGATGGTGCATTCCGAAAACATCAGCCGGGTGATTGCCGACGATCTCACCGGCACCGGGTTGTTCCGCGAAATTGGCCGCGATGCCCATATCAGTACCGTGTCGAGCTTTGGTGCTCCGGTGCAATTTGCCGATTGGAAGGCGATCAATTCGCAAGCTTTGATCACCGGCGCAGTGAGCACCGATGGCACCGGTCGGATCATCGTGAAATTCCGGGTCTGGGATGTCTTCGCCGGTCAAGAGCTGGGCGAGGGGATGCAGTTTGCCTCGACTGCAGATGGTTGGCGACGGTTGGCGCATAAGGTTGCCGATCAGGTCTACGCCCGTCTCACAGGGGAAACGCCGTATTTCGACAGTCGCGTGGTGTTTGTGTCGGAAACCGGCCCCAAGAATGAACGTCAAAAGCGCCTTGCGGTGATGGATTATGACGGGGCGAATGTGCAATACCTGACCGACAGCCAGTCTATCGTTTTGGCCCCACGTTTCTCGCCCAATGGTGATCGGGTTTTGTACACGAGCTACGAAACCGGATTTCCGCGCGTGCATGTGTTGACGGTGGGCGATGTGCGCAGCCGGATTTTGCAGGCCAATGATGGTGTCATGAGTTTTGCGCCGCGGTTCTCGCCCGATGGTCGTACGGTTGTCTACTCGCTCACCCAAGGGTCCAACACCGATATTTGGGCGATGGATGTCGCCAGTACCGCGACCCGCCGTTTGTCGGTGTCGCCTGCTATTGAAACCGCGCCAAGCTATAGCCCAGATGGCAGTCAAATCGTGTTTGAAAGTGATCGCAGCGGCACTCAGCAGCTATATGTGATGCCCGCCAATGGCGGCGAAGCGGTGAGGATCAGCTTTGGCCAAGGGCGGTATGGAACACCGGTTTGGTCACCGCGCGGTGATCTGATTGCCTTTACCAAACAGAACGAAGGCCGTTTTCACATTGGTGTGATGCGTACGGACGGATCAGAAGAACGCCTGTTGACGGCGTCGTTTTTGGACGAGGGTCCAAGCTGGGCCCCAAATGGTCGCGTGTTGATGTTTGCGCGTGAAACGCAGGGCGCACAGGGGGCTTCGGCCTTGTATTCAGTGGATATTTCGGGACGCAACTTGAAACGGGTGCGCACGCCAGCCGGTGGATCGGACCCAAGCTGGGGACCGCTTCAGTAACCCGTCGCGCGACGTTGCGCAGGGGGGGGTACAAGACAACGAAGCGGATTCCCGCTGGCGACGAGCTGTGATAGGCTGCGCCCAAGAAGAGAGAGCAGGACGAGAGACATGACATATTTCCCAAAAGCAGCATTGCTGGTGGCGGCCCTTGGTCTGGCGGCCTGTACTAGCCCGGATCGCTTTGGCGATGGCCAAGGTGGCGCGGGCGCGGGCCTTGATACCAATGCCCCAACCACAAGCTATGCCCCAGGTAGCGCCGATGATCCGGCATCTGTTGCGCATTTTCAGCAACGGGTCGGTGACCGGGTGTTGTTCTTGGTTGATCAATCCTCGCTAACCGCCGAAGGACGCGCGACGCTTGACCGTCAGGCCCAGTGGCTGACGGTGAACTCAGACTATCTTGCCGTGATCGAAGGTCACGCCGACGAACAAGGCACCCGCCAGTACAACCTTGCCCTAGGTGCGCGCCGTGCCAATGCGGTGATGGAATATCTGGTGTCCAAGGGCGTGCCATCAAGCCGCTTGAAATTTGTCAGCTACGGCAAAGAACGCCCGCTTGAGATCTGTTCGGCCGAGGCGTGTTACGCCAAAAACCGCCGCGCTGTGACCATTCTGTCGGCCGGTTTGACGGGGTAACGCATGCGGGTTTCGTTTGCCTTTGGGCCGGTTCTGGCCCTGCTAATTGGCGGTGCTGCGGGACAGGCACACAGCGCCGAAACACTGGCGGATATTCGTCAGGATATGGTGGTTTTGTCGGTTGAGCTGAAAAAGCTTAAGCGCGAGCTAAGTACCACTGGCGGTAGTGGCGTGACCATTGCCGGTGATCAATTGGAACGCATCACATCCATTGAAACCCAGCTTCAGCGGATCACGGCCAAGGCCGAACAGCTGGAGCACCGGATTTCGCGGGTGACAAGCGACGGCACCAATCGCCTTGGCGATCTGGAGTTTCGGTTGTGCGAATTGGAGCCGGGCTGCGATATTGGCACCCTTGGCAAGACGACCATGTTGGGCGGCGATGCGGTTCCTGTGAGCACGCCCGCCCCAGCGATTGCCGAACCGACCGACGGTTTGCCGGTTGGGGCCGGTGAGTTGGCAGTGAGCGAAGAGGCTGACTTTCTGGACGCGCAAAAGGCGTTGAACGCCGGTGATTTTGCTGCTGCGGCGCAGATGTTTGCGGTCTTTCGCGAGACCTATCCGCTAGGCCCGCTGGAATCCGCGGCGCTTGTTGGCGAAGGTCGCGCCTTGGACGGGCAGGGCGACACGCGAGAAGCGGCGCGCCGTTACCTAAACGCCTACTCGGGGTTCCCCGACGATCAGGTCGCGCCCGAAGCGCTCTGGCGTTTGGGCGTGTCACTTGGGAAACTGGGGTCCACCCCAGAGGCCTGTGTGACCTTGGGCGAAGTTGCGGGTCGTTATCCGGGGTCGGAGTTCATCGCCAATGCCACCCAAAGCCGCGCGGACCTCGACTGCCAGTGACCCAAGACCTGCCCAATCTGGACCAACGCTTTGCCGAGGCGATGGGCCAGCTTTTGGGCCCGGATTTCCCCGATGAGATTGGCTTGGCCGTGTCGGGCGGCGGCGACAGCATGGCCATGTTGGCGCTTGCGCATAATTGGACGCGGGTCTGGGGCGTGAAGCTTCGGGTGGTGACCGTTGATCATGGCCTGCGCCCCGAAAGCAGCGACGAAGCGGCGATGGTTGCGGCGGAATGCAAAACCCTTGGCTGGCCGCATGACACGCACAAGTGGCAGTGGACTGGCGAGGGCAATCTCCAAGATCAGGCCCGCATTGGACGGCTTGAGATTTTCGACACATGGCGTGGTAACATGCGCCATGTTTTGGTCGGGCACACGCGCGATGACCTTGCCGAGACCTTTTTGATGCGTCTCAAACGTGGGTCGGGTGTTGATGGGTTGTCGGCAATGCTTGCCCGACGCAACGTCGTTGGGGCCGATGGTCAGTTTGAACTGCTGCGCCCCTGTCTTGATATGCGGCGTTCCGAGTTGCGGCACTATTTGACGGTTCTGAAAACCCCATGGGCCGATGATCCATCAAACGATGACACCAAATATGATCGTGTGAAAATGCGCCAATTGCTGGTTCAGTTGGAGGATGAGGGGCTGGGCGTTGATCGGCTGGCCGAAACCGCCAACCGCCTAAGGCGCGCGCAAGAGGCGTTGCGACGCCGGGCGGTTGATGTTTGGCGGCAGGTGGGGCGCGAGGGTGCCACGGAATTTGGTCCGACCGGTGACATATTGTTTGATCGCGACAAGTTGGCCGAGATCGAGCGCGAAACGCAGCTGCGTGTGATGGCGGCGGCGCTGCAATATGTCTCGGGGAAGGGGTATCGCCCGCGTGAGTCCGCCTTGGACTCAGTGCTCGAACTGGCGCTTTCTGGCGGGCATGCCACCCTGATGGGCTGTGAAATCAGGGTGGAACATCAAAATTTGAGAATATTTCCTGAGTTGAATGCCATACAGGATCAGCGGCTTGGGCCCAATCAGGGTGCGGTTTGGGACCATCGCTGGTCCCTCGCGGCCCCCCTGAAAGACGGGCAATTGATTGCCCCCTTGGGTGAAGACGGGTGGCAGCAGATTGCAGATAAGAAAGCAATGCCAGTGCCTTATCATGCCGCGCGTAGCTTGCCGGCCCTTTGGGAGGCGGGGCAATTGCGCGCCTGTGACCCCTTGGGGATCGGCGAACAACCAACCGTTCAATTGTACCGCAGCCACAGCTTTGAGCGCTTCCTTCTTTCGCATTGAAGTGGCGCGTTTCATGTCTATGTTGTGACACAACGCCCGGAGTGCGCGCCGCGCACCCGATTTCTTTTGCCGTCACTTGGGGGATCTTCCTTGGGCAACGCTCGTAATATCGCTTTCTGGATCGTACTTTTCGTTCTGATCCTTGCTCTTTTCAGCCTGTTTTCCGGCAGTGGAAACACCCTTCAAAGCAAGGAGGCAAGCTACTCTGAGTTTGTCGCCGCTGTTGAGGGTAAATCTGTCGATTCAGTTGTCATCGACGGCGAACAGGTTCGCTATCGCACCACAGACGGTGCCGACCATGTCGCCATTAAGCCGGAAGATCATGAGATCACTCAGCTTTTGATCGAAAACGACGTGCCAACATGGGCCGAACAGCAGGAACAATCCGGCTTTCAGGCCTTTGTGATTGGCTTGCTGCCCTTCCTGCTGCTTATCGGTGTGTGGATCTACTTTATGAACCGCATGCAAGGCGGTGGCAAAGGTGGCGCGATGGGCTTTGGCAAATCCAAGGCCAAGCTTTTGACCGAAAAAGCCGGCCGCGTGACCTTTGATGATGTCGCCGGTATCGACGAGGCCAAAGAAGAGCTTGAAGAGATCGTGGAATTCCTGCGCAACCCGCAGAAATTCTCGCGTCTTGGTGGTAAAATCCCCAAGGGTGCCTTGCTTGTTGGCCCTCCCGGTACGGGTAAAACCCTTTTGGCGCGTGCCATCGCGGGCGAGGCGGGCGTACCGTTCTTTACAATTTCGGGGTCTGACTTTGTTGAAATGTTCGTGGGTGTCGGTGCAAGCCGCGTGCGCGACATGTTTGAGCAGGCCAAGAAAAACGCACCTTGTATCGTGTTCATCGACGAAATCGACGCCGTGGGCCGCGCCCGTGGTCAAGGGTACGGCGGCGGCAACGACGAGCGCGAACAGACGCTCAACCAGTTGCTTGTTGAGATGGATGGGTTTGAAGCCAACGAAGGTGTGATCATCGTTGCGGCCACCAACCGTCGCGACGTTCTTGACCCTGCTTTGCTACGCCCGGGTCGTTTTGACCGCCAGGTCACCGTGCCGAACCCAGACATCAAAGGCCGTGACAAGATTTTGGGCGTGCATGCGCGCAAAATCCCACTTGGCCCAGATGTTGATCTGCGCATCATCGCGCGCGGGACGCCCGGTTTTTCCGGTGCCGATCTGGCCAACCTTGTGAACGAAGCGGCGCTGATGGCGGCACGTGTCGGTCGCCGGTTTGTGACCATGGAAGATTTCGAACAGGCCAAAGACAAGGTCATGATGGGTGCCGAGCGCCGCAGCATGGTTTTGACCGATGAGCAAAAGGAAATGACCGCCTATCACGAAGCTGGTCACGCCTTGGTCGGGATTCACCTGCCAAAATGTGACCCGGTTTATAAGGCGACGATCATCCCGCGCGGCGGAGCCTTGGGCATGGTGATGAGCCTGCCTGAGATTGACCGTTTGAACATGTTCAAAGACGAATGCCACCAGCGTTTGGCCATGACTATGGCGGGCAAGGCGGCTGAGATCATCAAATATGGTGAGGATCAGGTCTCGAACGGTCCGGCGGGCGACATCCAACAGGCATCGGCCTTGGCGCGGGCCATGGTCTTGCAATGGGGCATGTCAGACAAGATCGGCAACATTGATTACCGCGAAGCCGCTGAAGGGTATCAGGGCAACACTGCTGGCCTGTCGGTATCGGCGCATACCAAAGAGCTAATCGAAGAAGAAGTGCGCGGGTTTATCCAAACGGGTTATGATCTGGCGCGGGAAATCATTCTGGAACGCCAAGAGGATTTTGAGCGTCTGGCGCAAGGTTTGCTTGAATACGAAACCCTGACCGGTGAAGAAATCCAACGGGTTATGCGCGGTGAGCCGCCGCATGCGGATGATGATGATCACGGTGGCAGCGCCGAGGCAGAAAAACCCAGCCTGACTGCGATTCCGAAAACCAAATCCAAAGCCAAACCGTCGGGTGATGGCGACATGGAACCGGAACCCAACGCATGACGACAGAGCAGGGCGCAAAATGGAATCCTGAGGCCTATCAACGGTTCAAAGGGGTTCGTTTGCGCCCTGCAATCGATTTGATCCACGCGCTGCCTGAGTTGCCTGATGGGGCGATCGTGGATCTTGGCTGTGGTAGCGGAGCGGTTGGCGAGGCCCTTAAAGGACTTGGTCGTCACCTGATCGGGATCGATAACAGCCCAGAAATGTTGGCCGAAGCAGAAAAAACCGGAAGCTATGACAGCTTGGTATCGTCGGACATCAGCACATGGGCTCCGGATGACGCCCCGGCGCTGATCTTTTCCAACGCAGCGTTGCAATGGGTGGACAACCATCAAGATGTGTTGCCACGGTTGATGGGCCTCTTGAAGCCGGGCGGCACGCTTGCCGTGCAAATGCCCCACCAGAACAACGCCCCATCCCATCACATCTGGAAAAGTCTTGCAGAAGAGTTTTGGCCCGGTCGCATAGATTTCGCAACCGGCCCTGATGTGATGTTGCCAGCAAGCTATCACCACCTGTTGTCGCCGCTGGGTCATCTGACCCTGTGGGAAACCGAATACTATCAGGTGTTGGAGCCGGTCCAGACCGGCCATCCGGTGCGACGGTTTACCGAGTCCACCTATGGCTTGCCGATTTTGCAAACCTTGGACGAGGCAGAACAAACCCGGTTGATCGAGGCCTATGAGGCGGTGATCGGCACCGCATATCCAGAGGCCCAGGATGGAACGGTGCTATTCCCGTTCCGGCGTATGTTCATGACGTTGACGCGCCCCTCCTAAGGGCATGTTTCAAGTCTGACAAAATCTGTGCGGCAAATGGCCGATGTTTTGCTAACTGTGGCCTTGTCAAATCCGGGCTCCATCGGTCTATTCGCGGCACATGACGCGCGAAAAGGACATGCTATGCCCGCCCTGAAACCGACCGACTATTATGCAACCATTACATGGGCCGGGGCTGTGCCGGATGGCGACGGTCTGCGTGCTGTTGCTTCGGATAGCCTCACTTTGGGCTGGGATGGGCCAGAAGATGAAAAGCACGGCGGTCGCACCCGCCCATCCTGTAGCCGGGTCACATCACAACATGAACGCGGCACCGAGATCGCCAATGTGCGCCAGCTTTCTGTTTTGTCGCAAGAAGAGCTAAACGCGATTGCCGCCGATATGGGGATCGAAGCGCTTGATCCGCTTTATCTCGGCGCGACTTTGGTGATCGAAGGAATTGCAGATTTCAGCTTTGTCCCGCCATCGTCCCGGCTTCAGGCCGAAAATGGCACGACCATCACAATAGATATGAACAATCGCCCTTGTATTTTCCCCGGCAAGGAGATCGAAGCCGATATGCCGGGCTATGGTCCCAAGTTCAAACCCGCCGCCAACAATCGGCGCGGTGTGACCGCTTGGGTGGAACGTCCGGGTGTGTTGATGGTCGGTGACAAGCTGCGTTTGCACATCCCGGATCAACGCGCTTGGACCGCCGAGGCCAAGTAACAAAACGTGCGGGTCGGAGACATGCGTTTCCGATCCGCTCCGCACCGCGCTTCCTCGCGCCGCTACAACGCCTAGAAATGTCGGATTCGCTGTCACCCTTTGTCGTTTCCCACGATATGCGTGGATCAACGACACAATTTTTTCGACAGGGATCGCACTGATGGCTTTTAAAACCGACATCGAAATCGCCCGTGAGGCCAAGAAAAAGCCGATCATGGAAATCGGCGCCAAGCTTGGCATCGACGCTGAACATTTGCTGCCATACGGCCATGACAAGGCCAAGGTCAGCCAAGAGTTCATCAACTCGGTTCAGGATCGTGAAAACGGCAAACTGATCCTTGTGACCGCGATCAACCCGACGCCTGCGGGCGAAGGCAAGACCACAACAACCGTTGGTCTAGGTGACGGTTTGAACGCTATTGGCAAAAACGCCATGGTCTGTATCCGCGAAGCGTCGCTTGGCCCGAACTTTGGCATGAAGGGCGGCGCCGCCGGTGGTGGCATGGCGCAGATCGTGCCGATGGAGGAAATGAACCTTCACTTTACCGGGGATTTCCACGCGATCACCTCGGCGCACAACCTTCTTTCGGCGATGATCGACAACCACATCTATTGGGGCAACGAGCTTGAGATCGACGAGCGCCGCGTGACATGGCGCCGTGTGCTTGACATGAACGACCGCGCGCTGCGTGATACCGTGACCTCGCTTGGTGGTGTTGCCAATGGCTTCCCGCGTCAGACCGGGTTTGACATCACCGTGGCCTCCGAAGTCATGGCGATCCTCTGCCTCGCCAAAGACTTGAACGATCTGCAAACCCGTCTGGGTGACATGATCGTGGCCTATCGCCGTGATCGCAGCCCGATCTATGCGCGTGATATCAAAGCCGACGGCGCGATGACCGTGTTGCTGCGCGATGCGATGCAACCGAACCTTGTTCAGACCCTCGAAAACAACCCGGCCTTTGTGCATGGCGGTCCATTCGCCAACATCGCCCATGGCTGTAACTCGGTCACCGCGACAACAACCGCGCTGAAATTGGCCGACTATGTTGTGACAGAAGCGGGCTTTGGGGCCGATCTTGGCGCTGAAAAGTTCATGAACATCAAATGCCGCAAAGCCGGTCTTGCCCCCGATTGTGTGGTTTTGGTTGCGACCATCCGCGCCATGAAAATGAACGGCGGCGTGGCCAAAGCGGACCTTGGGGACGAGAACGTGGATGCGGTCAACGAAGGCTGTGCAAACCTTGGTCGCCACATCGGCAACCTCAAGCAATTCGGCGTGCCGGTTGTTGTGGGCATCAACCATTTTGTCACTGATACCGACGCCGAAGTGCAGGCGGTTATCGACTATGTGGAAACCCAAGGCGCAGAAGCGATCCTGTGCCAGCACTGGGAAAAAGGCTCTGAAGGCACCAAGGCGCTTGCCACCCGCGTGGCCGAAATCGCCGATGCAGGTGTGTCGCAATTCGCACCGCTTTACAAAGATGATCTGCCGCTGTTTGAGAAAATCGAGCGTATTGCAACCTCGATCTATCGTGCCGACGAAGTCATCGCCGATAAGAAAGTGCGCGACCAATTGCGCGCCTGGGAAGCGGCCGGTTATGGCCATCTGCCGATCTGTATCGCCAAGACCCAGTATTCGTTTAGCACCGATCCATCATTGCGCGGTGCGCCGACTGGTCACTCTGTTCCAGTGCGTGAGGTTCGTCTCAGCGCGGGTGCTGGTTTCGTGATCGCGATCTGCGGTGACATCATGACCATGCCGGGCCTGCCACGCAAACCCGCAGCGGAAAACATCCGCATCAACGAAGAGGGTCTGGTCGAAGGTCTGTTCTAAAAAGACCGGAACGATTTGATTGCGAATAGGCGTTCGGCGGGGTAGGGCATGACCGTGAAATCTTTGGATGGACACAGCATGTTAGACCCCGCCGATTGCCCTGATATGGCGACCCTGCGCACTCAGATTGATGCGCTGGATCGCGACCTGATTAGCCTGTTGAAAACGCGGATGGGCTATATTGACCGCGCCGTTGAAATCAAGACGGGCGTTGGGTTACCCGCCAATATTCCCGCCCGTGTCGAAGACGTTGTGACCAAGGTCAAAGCCGCCGCCGTCGAGCAAGAGCTAGACCCGGAATTGGTCGAGGTGCTTTGGCGGCATTTGATTGATTGGTCGATTGCGCGCGAGGCGCAGACGATCAAACTAGACTGAAAGGCAAGCTATGCGCGCTGCACTCATTGACGGAAAATCCATCGCAGCAGACATGCGCGCCGAGGTCGCCAAAGACGCGGCCGCCTTGGCCGACGCGGGCTGGGCACCAAAGCTGGTCTCGATCAGTGTTGGAGATACCGCCGCGGCCGAGCTTTATGTGCGCAACCAACAACGGCAGGCCAATTCGGCCGGGGTTGAGTTTGAAGCGCGCAATTATCCTAGCGAAACCTCGCTTGAGCAGATGACTGGTATTTTGCAGGGGTTAAACGCCGATCCGCGCGTCAACGGTATCATCATTCAACGCCCTTTGCCCGAACACATCCCGGTGAAAGTGCTGCAAAAAATGGTGCATCCGCTCAAGGATGTAGAGGGCATGCACCCCGCATCGATCGGCAATATTGTCTATAATGATCTGGCACTTGGCCCCTGTACGGCCGTTGCGGCGGTTGAGATTTTGAAAACCCTGCCCATGGATATGGAAGGGTTGAACGTCACCGTGATTGGGCATTCCGAAATCGTCGGCAAGCCGATCGCGTTTTTGATGATGGGTCTTGGGGCGACGGTCACCGTGTGCCATCACATGACTCGGTCTGTCGCCATGCATAGCCGCGCCGCAGATGCGGTGTTTGTGGCGGTGGGCAAACCCGGTCTGGTGACGGGTGATATGCTCAAACCCGGTGCGGCGCTGATCGACATCGGCATCAACCGGATCGAGACACCCGAAGGTGGGAAAACCGTTGGGGACGCCGATTTTGACAGCTGTGCCGAAGTGGCAGGTTGGATCACGCCGGTGCCCGGCGGTGTCGGCCCAGTGACCGTGGCGACCTTGATGAAAAACGCCGTTTTGGCAACACGTATGCAGATGGAACACTACCGAGACGCCTATGCGCGGACGGATATCTAAGAGGATATGACATGACAGCGACAGTGATCGACGGCAAAGCCTTTGCGGCCAAAGTGCGTGGCCAAGTGGCCGAACATGTGACCCGCATTAAAGAAGAAAACGGTATCACCCCCGGTTTGGCGGTGGTTCTGGTCGGCGAAGACCCCGCGAGCCAAGTTTATGTGCGGTCCAAAGGCAAGATGACCGTGGAATGCGGTATGAATTCCTTTGAGCACAAGCTTGATGTGGATACCTCCGAAGAAGACCTGCTGGCGCTTCTTGATAAGCTCAACGCCGACCCGGCGGTGCATGGTATTTTGGTTCAGCTGCCTTTGCCCGGTCACTTGAACGAAGATCTGGTGATCAACCGCATTGATCCGGCCAAAGACGTTGATGGGTTCCACATTTCCAACGTTGGCCTTTTGTCGACCGGTCAGAAATCGATGGTGCCTTGCACGCCGCTGGGCTGTTTGATGATGCTGCGCGATCACCATGGCTCTTTGTCTGGTCTAAACGCCGTTGTCGTTGGGCGCTCCAACATTGTGGGCAAGCCGATGGCCAACCTGCTGCTGCGCGATAGCTGTACCGTGACCATCGCGCATTCGCGCACCAAAGACATTCAAGAGGTTTGTAAACAAGCGGACATCGTCGTGGCCGCCGTTGGCCGTGCCGAAATGGTGACCGGCGATTGGATCAAACCCGGTGCGACCGTGATTGACGTTGGCATCAACCGAATTGATGCCCCTGAAAAGGGCGAAGGCAAGACGCGCCTTGTTGGGGATTGTGATTATGCCAGCTGTGCCGAAGTGGCCGGTGCGATCACGCCAGTGCCCGGTGGCGTTGGCCCAATGACCATCGCCTGTTTGCTGGCCAACACGTTGACCGCGTGCTGTCGCGCCAATGGTCTAAGCGAACCTGAAGGTTTGACGGCCTAATAAATGCGCGCACAGTCATGGATGTGTTCGTGCGCGACCCAACGCACCCGGTCGGCCTTGGCCATGAAACCGGGTGTCGTTTTGTAGGCATAAGAGCCTAGGCGCGGTTTTTCGCCACCATATACGGGCGTATTATGGACGCCGCCCATTGCCATGCGTTAGAAGTGCGCGGTGGGCAAGGGGGGCATTATGCACCGTATCATCATTTCACTGGCGCTTGCGCTTGTTGTTGCTGGCTGTGGCAATCCGTTGAAAGACGTGCCCAAGTTGAGCGATGTCGAGGTGGATACATCCGCAGGTCAGGCCGATGCACTTGCTGCTCCGATTGACGCAGCCTTGGATGAGGCCTTGGTTGACCAAGCCCCCGTGGCGGTTACGCCTACTGAAAAACCCTCCAAAGGTTTGATGGGCTTTTTGAAGCGCAAAGCCGACGAGGCCAAAAGCGCGCCGGTCATTGGGGATACGCCCGAAGACATCGCCGGCGAGGTGTTGGTTGCAGAGCCTGACGCAGACGCGGTTCTTGTGGTTGAAAATGCCGATGGTTCTGATGGTGCCGCGCCGCTGGTGTTGGCGGCTTTGCCCGAACCCGAGATCGAGGCCACACCCAAGCCCAAAAAGAAGGGTTTGTTTGGGTTGTCCGGTGGAAGTGGCGACAGCGCGCGTAAGCCCAAACGCAGCAAAGGCCCCAAACCCGGCGACCCGGATTACGAACAAGTGGCGCTTGGTACATCTTTACCCTATGGCAAAATCGCCCGTGTGTGCGGGGCCAACCCATCGCAAATGGGCAAAAAGGCCGGACAGTGGCCGGAGCGCGGGCGCGGCTATACGCTTTATGATAGCGCGCCGGGGGCCACCGGGCAGCGGAGTTTCTATATCACCGGATTTGACGATGGCTGTGCGCGGGTGTTCAGCGCGGCGCTTGTGCTATTTGCCTCACCCGAAAGCTATGAGGCGATCCATTACGGGCCAGCCGGGGCAACCTTACCCACGTCGGCAACCGATGTCGCCTATGAAAAGGTCAAGTCGCGCGTTTGTCGTGTTGGCAAAGGCAAGCCCTGTGGCAGCAAGATGAAAAAGCTAAGCAAAGACACGGTCTTTGTGACCGTTTACGAACGGTTCGGCGGCAGCCCACGCTGGAAAAACTTCCTGCTGCATGATGGGCGTGTCGAAGCGATGGATATCAAATCCTGAGTTTGCTTTGCGCGCTGAAACAGTTGTTCAATAGTGCGGGGGGCGTTCATCGCCGATGATAACGCCGCCGCCGCCCTGAGTTTCGCGATCAGCTTCGCGCGCCATGAGCATCAGAACCCGGTCATTGAGTATCGCCAGCTCTTTGTCCTGACGGGCAACGGTGTCCGACAGCTCATCCACCGTTTTTATCAGATGCGCGATGCGTTCTTCGAGATGTGTGATGTCGGTCATGGTTGGCGCTCCCTTTGTGGTGGGCAATAGGCTGGTCTGGAGGGGCAGGCAAGGTTTAGCTGGGTAAAGATATCTTTGGGAAGTTTTGAAGCAGAACATTTTTTATGTCTTCGAGCGCGCTATTACTGACGACGATGCGATGCAAGCGCTGGACCTCTTTTCTGCCATCTGGAGTGATGTCCAGATCATGAGGGTCAGACCATGTTAGAAATTTCCCGGTCATCTTACCATTTTTCCAACGCGACAGTTTTGAAGTAAATGACCGGCGTTTTCCGAGTTGCGTCGGATCATAGGCGCATAGGGCATCAAACAACATATCCTGACTGATGGCACCGTCGCTATCGACGACGCCCTGTACGGCATATAGCATCAGATAGTTGGAGAACTTTGCAATTTCGCTTGATTTTATTGACGAGCTGTAGGGCTTTGGCGGATTGGGGGACGGTTCGACATGTTGCGCTGGCGCAACCTTGCCGATGTCGCCACCCGTGAGCTCAAATATCTCTTGAACCGTTTCCTTCAAACGGTTTACTTGTTTTTCCAGATCTGGGGTCAACTCGGACTTTGAAACATCGAGCATCACATCTCTTACGGGCTTACAATACTCATCCAGCGCGTCTTCCAGCGCTTTTAGTCTCTGGCGGATATCCGCGGCAGTTTCGCCGTCCTTGGCCATGACGTGTACGTGTCCCTAACGTGTTGCGCGATGCGGTCGCGCGTTGCCCGGTAGAGTTGCGCGCTATTCTGGATTGTGTATTGTAATTGATTGCAGCAGAGCATTGTAGCGGATTGTATCGCAATGCGTGTTATAATGTCGAATGTTTCCTTTTTCGTTAAAATTGTTTGGTTTTTCGGGGTGGATGTAGCGGATTATACGGTAGTATTGCGTATATCTTGATGGGTCACCGGGCGATATTGCGGGTTTGGCTACGAATCGACGTATCGCGTCGAGGTGGACACAGTGATTCTTGTCCCCTGTTTCATGTATCAATATCCTCGGCTGCAATTGGGTATCTGTTCACGAAACCGGAGACCCTACCATGAAGCTTTTCTTCCTGATTTCCACGAGCCTCATCTGCCTGAGCCTTCTCGCCAAAAACCAGATTTGGAACTCTGGTCAAACTCAGGCACTAGACATTCTACTGGCCAGCATTGTTTTCGCCTGCGTTGGTGCGCTTATTCAGCATTGGAAACTACGCCGCAAGGATTGAGCCGCTTTCCCCTGTTTGCTTGCCCCAGGGGACTGGGGCAGGTAGAGGGGGGCACAACGGATTTTGAACCCGGAAGAGACCATGGCCAAAGTTAAAAAAGCTCCCCGCCCCAAGGCACAGACGCCCAAGGGGTTTCGCGACTATTTCGGCGCTGAGGTGACCGAACGCGCAGACATGCTCAAAACGATTGCCGAGGTCTACCATCAATACGGGTTTGATGCGCTGGAAAGCTCAGGCGTTGAGACGGTTGAAGCCTTGGGCAAGTTCCTTCCGGATGTGGATCGCCCGAATGAGGGCGTGTTTGCCTGGCAGGACGAAGACGACGCGTGGATGGCGTTGCGCTATGATTTGACCGCGCCTTTGGCCCGTGTTTACGCGCAGCACCGCAATGATCTTCCGCTGCCTTACCGCCGTTATGCGATGGGGCCGGTTTGGCGCAACGAAAAGCCCGGACCGGGGCGGTATCGTCAGTTTTATCAATGTGATGCGGATACGGTTGGCGCGGCGAATGTTGCGGCGGATGCCGAGATTTGCGCGATGCTGTCTGATACGTTGGAACGCGTCGGCATTCCGCGTGGTGACTATTTGGTGCGCGTCAACAATCGCAAAGTTTTGAACGGTGTGCTCGAAACCATGGGCTTGTCAGATGACAAACAGCGCGACGATGTCCTGCGCACCATCGACAAGTTCGACAAGGTCGGCGAAGCGGGTGTGCGCGAGCTTTTGGGCAAGGGGCGCTTGGATGCGTCCGGGGCCTATATCGACGGTGTTGGGCTATCTGCGGATCAGGCCGAGCCTGTTGTGGCGTTCTTGACGTCCAAGGATGCGGATGTGGCGAAAACCTTTGCCAATCTGCAAGATGCAATTGGCGGCTCCAAGGTCGGTTCCGAAGGTGTGGGCGAGCTTGAAAAGATCGGTGATCTTTTGGCGGCGCAGGGCTATGGCGCGGATCGGATTGAAATCGATCCAAGCGTGGTGCGCGGCCTTGGCTACTACACCGGACCGGTGTTCGAAGCTGAGCTGACTTTTGAAATCCTTGATGACAAGGGCCGCAAGCGCCAATTCGGATCGGTTGCCGGTGGTGGCCGCTACGATGATCTCGTCAAACGGTTCACTGGCCAAGAAGTGCCAGCGACCGGTGTGTCGATTGGTGTCGATCGCCTTTTGGCGGCTTTGCGTGAAAAAGGCCGGATTGGCGGGACCGTTGCGGCGGGGCCGGTTGTCGTGACCGTCATGGATAAAAACCGCATGGCCGATTATCAGACTATGGTGGCCGAGCTGCGCAATGCAGGCATCCGCGCCGAGGTTTATTTGGGCAACCCCAAGAATTTCGGCAACCAGTTGAAGTATGCCGACAAACGTCAAAGCCCGGTGGCGGTTATTGAGGGCGGGGATGAACATGAAAACGGTGTAGTTCAGATCAAAGACCTGATCCTTGGTGCTAAAATCGCCGAGAATGCCACGCTTGAGGAATGGAAAGAGCGCCCCAGCCAATACGAAGTGCCGCGTGACCAATTGGTCGCCAAGGTGCGCGAGATTTTGGACCTGAATTCATGAGCCTGACAGAAATCAACGCCAAGGCTGCCGCGCTTAAGGCGGCCTTTCAATCCGCTGGGGCGGAGGCGCTGGAATGCGATATTCTGCTCTCAGCAGAAACATTTCTTGACCTATATGGCGAAGACGTGCGCACTCGCGCCTATGTCTCGTCCGACCCAGCGCGGGGCGAAGTGATGCTGCGCCCGGACTTTACCGTTCCAGTCGTGCAAAAGCACATGGATGAGGGGGCCGAACCCGCGCGCTATACCTATAGTGGACCGGTTTTTCGTCGTCAGGAAGAGCATCCTGAGCGCGCGTCGGAATATGTTCAGGTTGGCTATGAGGTCTTTGATCGCGAAGACCCAGAGGCCGCCGACGCCGAGGTTTTCGCGCTGTTTTCCGAAACGCTGGCCGGTTATGGGCTGCGTGCGGTCACCGGCGATATCGGCATTTTGACCGCAGCAGTGCAGGGGTTAGAGACGTCTGAGCGGCGGCGCGCGGCCTTGATGCGCCACATCTGGCGGCCACGCCGGTTCCGCGCCTTGTTGGATCGGTTTTCGGGGCGTGCCCCGGTGCCACCATCACGCGCGGCACTTTTGGCGGCCAAGGATCCCTTTGCCGAGGCCGGGCCCTTTAACGGCATGCGGTCCGAGGCGGAAATCCGGGCGCGCGTTGACGCTCTCAAGGCCGACGCCAAAGAAGCCCCGCTATCCAAAAGTCAGGTTGAGCTTATCGAAAGCGTGCTCAAGGTTTCGGAAACTTGCACCTTTGCCTTGGAACAACTGCGCGACATCGCCGTTGACCTTCCGGCGATGAGCGATGCGGTTGAGCGGTTCGCCCGCCGCAGCGAGGCTTTGGCGGCGCGTGGTGTCGATGTGGACAAGCTTGATTTCGAGGCCAATTATGGTCGGACCTCGATGGAGTATTATGACGGTTTTGTTTTTGGCTTGCTGTCGACCCAGCCGGGTATGCCCGCCGTGGCGACCGGTGGCCGATACGATGCGCTGACCCGTCGTTTGGGGCGCGGGCGTGAAATTCCGGCGGTGGGCGGCGTTGTGCGCCCCGATCTGTTGTTTGGTCTGGAGACACGGTCATGAGCATCAAACTGGGGGTGCCGTCCAAGGGGCGGTTGATGGAAAAAACCTTTGACTGGTTTGGCGCGCGCGGTGTGAGCGTCGCCCGGACCGGGTCAGACCGGGAATATGCCGGGGCCGTTGATGGCGTTGAAGGCGTTGAACTTGTGCTGCTTTCGGCCGGGGAAATCCCACGCGAATTGTCGGCGGGACGCATCCATTTGGGGGTGACCGGTACGGACCTGATCCAAGAAAAGCTGGTGCAATGGGATCAGAAGGTTGAACCCTTGGCCGAACTTGGATTTGGCCACGCAGACCTGATCATCGCGGTGCCAAATTGCTGGGTTGATGTGAATACGCTGGATGATCTTGATGCGGCGGCAGCGGCATTTCGAGAGCAACACGGGTTTAGAATGCGGATCGCAACGAAGTATCACCGGTTGGTGCGTCACTATCTGCATCGCGGGGGTGTGGCGGATTATCAACTGGTAGATAGTCAGGGCGCAACCGAAGGCACGGTCAAGAACCTCACTGCCGAAGCCGTGGCCGACATCACGTCGAGCGGAGAAACCCTGCGGGCCAATCACCTGAAAATTTTGGACGAAGAGCCGGTGCTTCGCTCACAAGCGACGCTGTTCCGTAGCCGAGTGGCTCAGCTTGAGGGCAAAGATCGCGCAGCGCTTGAGGCATTGCGCGACCTTTTAGGGGTGTGACACCAAATTCCGTGCACGGAATTTGCAAAACTTTTGCAAAAGTTTTGGGAGCGCCTGTTACTCAACAGGCGCTTTCGCTTTGAGTACGTCGAAGTCTGCGGCGGAGTGTCGTTCGGGCAATTGCTCGTGCTCTTCGCCCCAGAACTTGTTAACCATCCGACCACGCTGAACCGCCGGGCGGGCAGCGATCGCATTGGCCCACCGGACCACGTTCTTGTATTCATGCACCTGTAGGAATTCAGCGGCTTCGTATTGGTTGCCAATCACCAGATTGCCGTACCACGGGAAGATCGCGATATCGGCGATGGTGTAGTCTTCGCCAGCAATAAAGGTGTTGTCGGCCAATTGTTTGTCCAGCACATCCAACTGCCGTTTGACTTCCATAGTAAAGCGATCAATCGGGTATTCCATCGGGTAGGGCGCATAGGCGTAGAAGTGGCCAAAACCACCGCCCAAATACGGCGCGCTGCCCATTTGCCAAAACAGCCAGCTTAGCATCTCTGCCCGATTGTCCGCCTTGCCCAGAAAGGCGTCAAATTTCTCGGCCAGATGCACCAGGATTGCGGCGCTTTCGAAAATGCGCACAGGGGCATCGCCGGAATGATCCATCAGCGCCGGTATTTTCGAATTGGGGTTGGCAGAGACAAAGCCCGAGCCAAACTGATCGCCATCACCGATTTTGATCGGCCAAGCGTCATAGTCGGCGGCGTGACCAGCCTCGAGAAGCTCTTCAAGCATCACGGTGACTTTGACGCCATTGGGGGTCGCCATGGAGTAAAGCTGAAGGGGATGCTCCCCGACGGGCAGGTCTTTGTCATGGGTGGCCCCGGAAACGGGTCGGTTGAGCGAGGCCCATTTGCCGCCATTTTCTTTGTCCCAGGTCCAGATTTTCGGCGGTGTATAGTCTTGTGTCATGCTGCGTGTCCTTTTCCTTTGGGCGCTAACGTAACCCTGTTGAACAAGATTGCCAGCCCTGACGCTTTTGGAATGGGCAATGCACATATCCTGTGCTTTTGTGCGCAAATGACGCATAATCCTGATGACCGCCAGATTGCTATTGTTTTGGGGGCTGCTGTTTGGCCCGGCGGGGAACCATCGCCAAGCCTGCGTCGACGTGCCGAGCACGCCGCCAAGCTTTGGCAGGACGGCATGGTTTCGGCGATTATCGGATCGGGAGGAGTGGGCAAGCATCCACCGTCCGAGGCACAGGTCATCGCCGATATTTGTCGTGCTAAAGGGGTGCCAGAGGCTTGTATCCTGCAAGAGGATAAGGCCACCACAACCGAAGAAAACCTACGATTTTCTGCGCGGCTTTTGGCCGAGCACGGCGCAGTTTCCGCTGTTTTGGTGACCGATGCCTACCACGCTCCACGCGCGCTTTTGGTGGCGCGGCGATTGGGGATGAAGGCCACTGCCAGTTGTCCAAAGATGACCGGAACAACGTGGCGGCGGGTGATCAAGGCCTGGATGCGCGAAATCCCGGCCTTGATCTGGTACGTCTTGCACGGCAAGGGGCGGCCTTAGCGGGTGCCTTAACGAGTGACGGTCACTTTGAGATAGCGGCCGCTATTGCCAACGCCGTAAATGCGCACAAACACCGTGGCCCCGCCGCGCAGCAGATTGCGGGCCGCCGCTGGCTCCATCGTGCCATTCATAATCATCCGTTCCATGATGCCGCGATTTTCCATGCTGCCAAAGAACGGATCCCATTCATCCCCCGGCTGGCTGATGCCAAAGCGGTGATAATTGGCCCGGTCCTGACGCAGGATTTGCCAAGGTTCATTCAGGCGAGCACCCTTGGAATTATAAAGATCATCCTGCCCAATATAGGCGACATAGCTGCCAATGATCTGATCCGCCTGTGCAACAGTCGCGGCCATTGCAGAACTCGCGGCCAGTACCGCAGCAAGTAAAAAGCGTTTCATCCCTGTCTCCAATCTCATGATGTTTCGCGCCCTTCCTTGGCGCAAGTATAGACCGCGACCAAGATCACGTCTTTGACAGTGAACAAAGCTGCAATAACTTACAGGAAAGTTAAGGGATTTGCGTGTCTATCTAATTGACGTCTTTACTGTAAACCCTGTGTTCGGTGAGCATGGCTTCTTGCCCCTATTCCGGTGCGTGTTCCGCTCAAGAGCTGGGACAAGATCAGGATATTGCTGTGCGCCAGGATCAAGTGGCCGCGGCTAAACAGCGTCTTCAAATAGAAAATTACCGTCTAAGAATTGCATTTCGAAACGCAGGACTCGTTTCTTTTAAATATCGGGCATTTGCCCCCGCCCAAAATTTCCGCCAGAGCCATAGGAGTTTGTGTGAGCGATTTTCGCTGCCTTGGATTGAATGGAGGGCGTCGTTGAAGCACCGGGTTGCACGATGTGTCACAGCATTTTGGCTAGACTGAGATATGGCAAGCCAACGACGCTTCGTCGGATTTCAAACCCGATTCCGCGCCAACTTGATTCTGATCTTAAACAGTTAGTGAGTCCAAGGGACCCGGCGGTCGACGGCGAAGTTTTCCGCATAGCCGCGTGCGCGAATGTTGGGTTTGCGTTTGTTGGGTTCAAACACCTGCGCCTCGATCCCATGTTCTTGGGCATAGGAGACGGCGGCTTCTTTGCTTTCGAAGCGCATCTTCACCTGACTTTGAGTGTCACTTGACGAAGTCCATCCCATCAAGGGATCAACTTCGCGACGCGAGGCCGGTGCAAACTCTAGGACCCAAACCTTTGTTTTCCCCTGACCAGAGGACATCGCGGTTTTTGCGGGCTGATAGATGCGTGCAAACATAGTGAAACTCCTTCGTCAAAGCCGGTTATCGGAGATTCCCGCCTTTAGGGCAAGCGCCCAGTCGAGCCCATTTGTCACATATTGCGCGGGGGGGACAAGCAGCGGTTTGACCAAACCCGGGCCACGGGGAGCGAGGGGTGGGTAAATGCAGCGCCAAAGAGCGGTCAAACCATCTGCTTAAGGAAAAGGTACATTTTACACAAACTTTCTAGCAATAGTCTTTTTGGGTCATTCATCTGTGCAAATCTCCGGTTGCTTTGTTAACAAACTGAAAATAAGTGACTTTAGGTTAAGTGCGACATTTTGGTTTGTTTTCACGCACTTGCCGCACAGCAGCATTCAAACCGCTTTGGGGGGTTGAATTGCGACGGAATGAGTACAATTCTACTTTTGTTCTATTGCGGGAATCGCCATGCCTTATGCCCATTCTGACAAAAACATGCCTGTTCTGAATTCCCCGGCCCCGGATGTGAAAACGCGGGAAAAGCTGGAAGGTGGCAAAGAGTTTGTCCTTCATACGGAGTTCAGCCCGGCCGGTGATCAGCCAACAGCCATCACGGAGTTGGCCGGTGGTATCCGCGATGGCGACCGGTCGCAGGTGCTTTTGGGGGCAACGGGTACCGGCAAAACCTTTACCATGGCCAAAGTTATCGAAGAGACCCAGCGCCCTGCCATCATTTTGGCCCCGAACAAAACGCTGGCGGCGCAGTTGTATGGCGAGTTCAAAGGGTTCTTTCCCGACAATGCCGTCGAATATTTTGTGTCGTTTTATGACTACTATCAGCCCGAAGCCTATGTCGCGCGTTCGGACACCTATATCGAAAAAGAGAGCCAGATTAACGACCAGATTGACCGGATGCGGCACTCTGCGACGCGCGCGCTCTTGGAACGCGATGACGTGATTATCGTGGCCTCGGTGTCTTGTATCTATGGCATAGGATCGGTCGAAACCTATGGGGCGATGACCCAGGATTTACATGTCGGCAAGGAATACGACCAGCGCAAAGTCATCGCCGATTTGGTGGCCCAGCAATACAAACGCAACGATCAGGCGTTTCAGCGCGGAACCTTCAGGGTGCGTGGCGATAGCCTAGAAATCTGGCCCGCTCACCTTGAAGATCGCGGTTGGAAGCTGTCCTTTTTTGGCGAAGAACTAGAAGGGATCACCGAGTTTGATCCGCTAACTGGCCAGAAAACCGGTAGTTTCGACCAAATCCGGGTCTATGCGAATTCGCACTATGTGACGCCCAAACCGACGATGCAGCAGGCGGTCATAAGCATCAAAAAGGAGCTGCGTCAGCGGCTTGATCAGCTTGTCGGCGAAGGCAAGCTTTTGGAAGCTCAGAGGCTTGAACAACGTTGCAACTTCGACATCGAGATGCTTGAGGCGACGGGCGTGTGCAACGGCATTGAAAACTATTCGCGCTACTTAACGGGGCGCGCTCCGGGGGAACCGCCCCCCACATTGTTCGAATTTATCCCCGATCATGCTATTGTTTTTGCAGATGAATCCCACGTGTCCGTGCCCCAGATCGGCGGCATGTACAAGGGCGACTATCGCCGCAAATTCACGCTTGCGGAACATGGGTTCCGTCTACCGTCCTGCATGGACAACCGCCCGCTGAAATTCGAAGAATGGGACGCCATGCGCCCGCAGTCGATTTTCGTCTCGGCAACTCCGGCATCCTGGGAGCTTGAGCAATCTGGTGGCGTGTTTACCGAACAGGTGATCCGCCCGACGGGGTTGTTGGACCCGCCGGTGGAAATCCGTCCTGTGGATATGCAAGTCGATGATGTTCTTGATGAAATCCGAAAAGTCACGGCCGAAGGTATGCGCACATTGGTCACCACCCTGACCAAACGTATGGCCGAAGACCTGACCGAATACTTGCACGAACAGGGCATCAAAGTGCGCTACATGCACAGCGATATCGACACGATTGAACGGATCGAAATTCTTCGTGATTTGCGGCTTGGGGCGTTTGACGTTCTGATCGGGATCAACCTGTTGCGCGAAGGTTTGGACATTCCCGAATGCGGATTGGTGGCGATTTTGGACGCGGATAAAGAGGGCTTCTTGCGATCCGAAACCTCGCTGGTCCAGACCATCGGCCGCGCCGCGCGGAATTCCGAAGGGCGTGTCATTATGTATGCGGATCGCGTTACTGGGTCGATGGAACGGGCGATTGGCGAAACCAACCGCCGTCGGACCAAGCAAGAGGCCTATAACGTCGAACACGGGATCACCCCGGAAACGGTGAAAAAGAACGTCGAGGACATTCTGGCGGGTCTCTATAAAGGCGACACCGACCAATCGCGCGTCACCGCAACGATCGACAAGGGCGTCACCGGTGGCAATCTGCAAACCGTTCTCGAAGGCTTGCGCAACGACATGCGCAAGGCCGCCGAAAATCTGGAGTTTGAAGAGGCCGCGCGTCTGCGCGATGAGGTTAAACGGCTCGAGGCCGTTGATCTCGCCGTGGCCGATGATCCGCTGGCACGGCAAGCCGCTGTTGAAGCTGCCTCTGACGCCGCCGTCAAATCACGCGGTCGCTCAACGGCGGGTAAACCGGGGCAACGCGGTGGGGTTAAGCGGCGACGAGGGCGCTAAATAGCGGCCGAAAAGGCCGCCGTCCTCCATTTACCGTAATCCACGGCAGTAGATCTTATTACCTCAAGTTCTTCGAAACCGTCGATCAAACGGAGAACCCGTTTGACGCTTTGACGCTTTGATGCACTTCTGAAGGCATCCATGGACTTGTAGCGATACGCACGATATCCGTTTTTGAAAACTGGCGAGAAGGCATTTTTTTATTTTTCTATGAGTCGAATGCACTACGCGAACTTCCTTTTCATCTTTGTAGCGTATGCTTTTCAAGAATCGTAAATCCAGGTCGGAACTTTGATCAGCCTCACTAAGTTCGTTTAGAGAGCGGTACTGGACCTTACGAACCGTGAATTTTGGCCGGTCGCCAAAAATTCTTTCTATCGCACCTGGCTTCAAATCAATGCGCACTCCATCCGTTCCAGGAGCGAACACTTTCCAATGATGGAAAGTCTGACCTGTCTCAGAAAAGCAAAGTGCATGCAACTTTGCGTTGCCGTTGTCGCTTGACCATTGATCCAAACACGCAACATCGTTCTTATCCTCCCATGACGATGGAGGTAGTAAAGTAAGTTTTTTTTGTCTCCAAAATAGAGATCGCTGAAGACAAAGAAGTGAACCGTTTTAACCCGGAGCCCGCAATTTCTTTCTTGAACCCATGTTAACCTCTTACATCGCTTTTTTGCATTTGTTGTACTTTAAATAAACGCCCGCCGCAGCAAGTTTAGCCCGGCCACCAAAAGCACAAACAACGTCGCCTTTCGAAATGCCTTCTGATCAATTCGGTTGTGCAGGCGCCCGCCAATCCACATGCCGATCACGCCGGGGATGATCATCAGGGCGGAAAACCATACGGTTTCGGCGTTCAAAATCCCGGACCCGATATGCGCCAAGGTGAGCGCCACCGCCCCCAATCCATAGATCACACCCTGAACCCGAATTTGCTCACTCTTCTCGGTCTTAAGCGCCGTTAGGTAGGCAACAACCATTGGCCCCCAGACTCCGGACATGCCGCCAATCGTTCCGGCGCCGATACCGACCAAAACATCCAAACCCGGGCTTTGCTTTACCTCGGGTTGCCACCCGGCCAGTTGCATGAGGCTAAACACGACAATCGGTCCGCCGATCACCGCGAACATCACTTCAACCGGAAGGATCGCAACCAATTGCGATGCCGCAAGGATGCAGACCAAACCGACGATCATAAACAAGCGGAACCGTTTGATCGCTGTCCAGATGCCCCTTGTCCCGCGGCCAAACGCCTGCATGCCATTGGTGACCAAGGTCGGTAGGATCAATCCAGCCAGTGCCAGTTCCGGCGCGATGATGCTCCCTAGCCCTGAAACGAGAATCATCGGCATGGCGAATCCGACCATGCCCTTGACGATCCCGGCCAGAAGGCCAATTCCAAGACAGAGTGAAAGCAGGGGTAAATTTGAGAAAAGCGCATCCATGTGGGTGATTTAGCACGGCTATTCATGCTGCACCGCAAAATTCCACCGCGCAATTTTTGAACTATAGCGCCGCAGCATTAGCATTTTTGTTGCGCTGCATCTGCGAAATGGCTAGACCCTACACAAGACAAGTATAAGGACGCGACACATGGCACATGATGGACAAGACCCGGCCCTTGGCAGTGCGATCCTGCCTGACCTTCTGGCTCTGACCGGCGCGGCGATTGCCCCGGTTGAAACTGTTTTCGAAGCCGCCCGTAGTTCGGTGCGCGAACTGGTGAGCAAAGATGGCCGCGTCTCTGGTGGGCTGATCGAAGCCAACCAAACCGCTGCGCATGGCCTTGCTTGGTTTGCCACATATCTCGAAAGCCTGCGCCAGATGCAGGGCTGGGCAGAACGTCTGCAAGCCGATGGAAAGTTCGGTGAGCTGGAACAGCTCTTGCACCAGATCGCTTTTGGGGAATACCTCTGGCAGATCTATGGCGGGATCCAGATGAACCAGGGCGAAATGGTGCGTCTGCAGGATATGGGCCTGACCCAAGATGACGCCCGCGCCTTGATGTCCGATGCGGTCATGACCCTGACCCAAGGGGCCAACACCCAAGCCGCGCGGACTCGTCTTGTTGACCTGATCCAACAACGCGAAGGTGACATCACCTATGGTGAAACCGGTCTAGATGACGAGCTGGACATGTTCCGCGACCAGATGCGCCGCTACGCCGTCGACAAGGTCGAACCCTATGCGCATGAATGGCACCTCAAGGATGAGCTGATCCCGATGGAAATCATCGAGGAACTGGCCGAAATGGGTGTGTTTGGCCTAACCATCCCCGAGGAATACGGCGGGCTTGGCATGTCCAAGGCGTCGATGTGCGTTGTCTCCGAGGAACTCTCGCGCGCTTATATCGGTGTTGGCTCGCTTGGCACACGCTCCGAAATCGCGGCCGAGTTGATCATTGCCGGTGGTACCGAAGAACAAAAACAGAAATGGCTGCCAGCTTTGGCAAGTGGTGAAAAACTGCCCACAGCGGTGTTTACCGAACCCAATACCGGCTCTGATCTTGGCTCGCTGCGCACACGCGCGGTCAAGGACGAAAACGGCGATTGGAAAGTCACCGGCAACAAGACCTGGATCACCCACGCCGCCCGAACCCACGTGATGACACTTTTGGCGCGTACCGACCCAGAGACCAGCAATTACAAAGGCTTGTCGATGTTCTTGGCAGAGAAAACGCCGGGTGACGACGAAAACCCCTTCCCAACCGAAGGTATGACCGGCGGCGAGATCGAAGTGCTTGGTTATCGCGGTATGAAGGAATACGAGCTGGGGTTCGATAACTTTCACGTCAAAGGCGAAAACCTTTTGGGCGGCGAAACCGGCAAAGGTTTCAAGCAGCTGATGGAGACCTTTGAAAGCGCCCGTATCCAAACCGCGGCCCGTGCCATTGGTGTGGCGCAGTCGGCCATGGATGTGGGGATGAAATACGCCCAAGATCGCAAGCAATTCGGCAAATCCTTGATCGATTTCCCGCGTGTGTCTGGCAAGATCGCTATGATGGCGACCGAAATTATGGTTGCGCGTCAGTTGTCGTATTTCTCGGCCCGTGAAAAAGACGAAGGCCGCCGTTGTGACCTTGAGGCTGGCATGGCCAAGCTTCTCGGCGCGCGCGTGGCGTGGGCGGCGGCGGATAATGCGCTGCAAATTCATGGCGGTAACGGCTTTGCCTTGGAATACACCGTGTCTCGCATTCTGTGTGATGCCCGTATTCTCAACATCTTTGAAGGCGCTGGCGAAATTCAGGCGCAGGTCATCGCCCGTCGCCTGCTCGGCTAAGACCTACAGTTCACTCTCCAACTTATGGCCCCACGCGTCTTTCGCATGGGGCCTTTTCTTTGTTGTCCTCGTGTCAGGAAAACTCAGGGGGCAATTGGGAAATACGGGCCGTCCAGCACGGTAAAACATGATCCGGATCAAGGTATGCATTCCGCATTTGTGATGTGTCAGGGGCAAATCACGATAGGAGACCACCATGAGCTGGAACGACAAGCTTTCTGAAACCAAATCGCAACTCAAACAATTGGGTGCCATGATCCCCGATACGGTTGCCGGGTTTGGGGCGATCGGCAAAAGCGTCAAGAAAGACGGCGCATTGACCTTTAAGGAAAAGGAATATGTTGCCTTGGGGATCGCGGTCGCAACCCGTTGTGAACCTTGCATTTTGTTTCACACCGAAGCTCTGGTGAAACTGGGCGCGACCCGTGACGAGGTCTCAGAAGTTCTCGCAACCTGTATCCAAATGGCAGGCGGTCCGGGGTTGATGTATTCGGGCAAAGCCCTTGAGGTGTTTGACGAGTTGAGCGCCAAATAGCTCCTGCGTCAGCCTGTCGCGACGGAAACGCAGTTACATTCCGTATCAAGAATGTAACTGCCAACCAAATGGAGGAGACAGATCATGATCCGTTTCGCATTACCGCTTTTGTTCGTCGCTGGAACCGCTTTTGCCCAACAGCAAATGCCCGGAGCGCATTTCATTGAAAACTGGGATCTCAACGAAGACGGTCAGGTCACCGTGGCCGAAGCGGCCGAAAGGCGCGGCGATGTCTTTGTCACCTTTGATTCCAATGACGATGGCTTCTTAGATGCCGAGGAATACGTGGCCTTTGATGAGGCCCGCGAAAGCGACATGCGTGAACATGCGCAAGAAGGCAAAGAAGGCAAAGGCCTTGGACGCCACGCGGCCGACGATCTGCGCCTTGAGGTCAACGATCTCGACAAGGATGGCAAGGTCAGCCGCGACGAGTTCGTCAGCCGGGCTGAGGCTTGGATTGAGATGATGGACACAAACGGCGACGCCGTGATCACCACCGATGATTTCCGCAAAGGGCGCGGCAAAGGTGGTGGCATGGGTAAAGGCAAAGGTCAGGGGCAAGGCCAAGGAAAGGGCTAACCACGAAAAAGGCCACCCGGAATTCTGGGTGGCCTTTTGTTATTTCAGATCGATGGTGTGTTAGCCGCGTAACTCGCCACCTGTGGCTTTGCTAACCTTCTGAATGATTTTCTCGGCCACAGCCTCGATATCTTTTTCTTTCAGTGTCTTATCGGTCGGCTGTAGACGAACCGTGATAGCCAGAGACTTCTTGCCATCTCCAAGATTGCCACCAATGAATTCGTCAAACACCCGCACCTCTTCGATAAGGGCTTTGTCCGCGCCAGCGGCTGCATTGACGAGGGTCAGCGCCTCGACGCTGTCATCGACCACAAAGGCAAAGTCGCGTTCAACCGCCTGCAAATCGTTCTGCATCAACGCAGAGCGGGTGGCGTTGGATTTGCGCGGCAGGGGCACGTTTTCAGGGTAAAGAACAAAGGCAACAGCGGGGCCTTTGACACCCATTTCGTCCAACACTTTCGGGTGCAATTCGCCAAAGACCCCCAAGACTTTCTTGGGCCCAAGGCAAATGCGACCGTGACGGCCCGGATGCCACCAGCCTTCGCCACCGCGTAGGATTTGCACCTTGGCGGGTGCGCCAATAGCTGCCAAAGCGGCTTCGGCATCGGCTTTAACATCAAACAGATCAACGGCGCGCATCGCCCCGTGGACGTCCTTCGGACCGCTGCGACCAACCAAAAGGCCAGCAACCTGCAAGTTTTGTTCACCGGGTTCGCCGCCTTCAAAGGCGTGACCAACTTCAAACAAGGCCAAATCCGCATAGCCGCGGGCCTGATTGCGGGCCGCGGCCTGCAACAGTCCGGGAAGCAAAGATGGGCGCATGTGGCTCATCTCGGAACTGATCGGATTGGCCAGCATGGTTGCGTCATTGCCACCGCCAAATAGCGTCGCTGCGGCCTTGTCGATGAACGTGTAGGTCACACATTCGTTGTAGCCCAGCGTCGCAATTGTACGCCGCGCGGTGCGTTCGCGTTTTTGCATCGGCGACAGGATCGGCTTGGGGATGCCATTTTGCAGGCGGGGCAGGGGCTTGCCCACGAGCTTGGTCAGCGACGCAATCCGCGCCACTTCCTCAACCAGATCGGCCTCACCTTTGACATCGGCGCGCCAGCTTGGCACATGGGCCTGATCGCCTTCCATACGGAAGCCAAGCGCGGTCAATGTCTGACGCTGCTCGGCCTCGGGGATGTCCATTCCGACCAGTGAAATCACGCGTTTCGCATCCAAACGATAGCTCCGCGATACGTCAGGCACCTGACCGGCGGTGATGACTTCGGAGGCTTCGCCGCCACAGAGATCAAGGATCATCTGGGTCGCGTCTTCAATCGCCTGCATATTGTACGCAGGGTCGATGCCACGTTCGTTGCGATAGCGCGCATCAGAGTTGATCTTGAGCGCACGACCGGTATGGGCGATCTGGATGTGATCCCAAACCGCCGCCTCTAGGAACACATTTGTGGTTTCTTCGGTACAGCCTGTCGCCAAACCACCCATGATGCCACCAATGCTTTCGATTCCGCGGTCATCGGAAATGACAACTTGACCGGCTTTGAACGTGTATTCTTTTTCGTCCAGACCAACCAATGTGTCGCCATCCTTGGCGCGATGGACGCGCAGATCGCCCGACACTTTGTCAGCGTCAAACACATGCAACGGACGGTTACGATCAAAGGTGAAGAAGTTGGTGATATCCACCAGTGCCGAAATCGGGCGCAGGCCAATGGCGGTCAAACGCTGTTGCAACCATTCGGGCGAGGGGCCGTTTTTGACGCCTTTGATCAAACGACCGGCAAAGACTTCACAGCCGTTTTCGCGCGTGTCGTCGTCAATCGTGACGTTGATTGGGCTTTTGAACGAGCCGGCAACGGCGTCGACCTTGAGCGGCTTCAACGTGCCAAGACCACGTGCCGCGAGATCACGGGCAACGCCATGCACGCCCAGCGCATCCTGCCGGTTTGGCGTAATGGCGATCTCGATCACCGGATCAATTTTTTCGGGGCTGTTGGCGGCAAGCCAATCGGTGAACTTGTCACCGACATTGCCGCTGGGTAGCTCGATGATGCCGTCGTGATCATCACCCAGCTCAAGCTCTTTCATCGAAGCCATCATGCCGTGGCTTTCGACGCCGCGAATTTTGCCAACGCTTAGCGTTATGTCGAGGCCGGGCACATAGTCACCGGGTTTGCAAAGCACGACGGTGATGCCCTCGCGCGCGTTGGGGGCACCACAAACGATCTGTTTGTCACCTTCATTGGTGGCCACGGTGCAAACGCGCAACCGGTCGGCATCGGGGTGCTGTTCGGCGTGCGTCACCTTGGCAATGGTGAAATTCGCCAGCGCCTTGGCTGGGTCTTCGATGCCTTCGACCTCAAGCCCGAGATCGGTCAGCGTCTCGGCGATCTCATCGACCGAGGCCGTGGTGTCGAGATGGTCTTTGAGCCAGGAAAGAGTGAATTTCATGTGCCAGCGCCTCGGGTATTGGAATGGGTGTGTCTAACGGTTGGGATGTCCTTACCGGATAGACGATTGGGTGAAAAGAGGCTGGTGCATGTAAGTCGGCTATGCCTGCTGCACTAGTTCAATTCTGCCCGCATGGATCGGGTCAAAGGCCCTATGCAATCGCCAATCGTAAGGGTGAAACCGGTCGGGAAAGCGGGGCGGTCAAAGCTTATCACCGCTGTTCCCCAATCCATCGACGGTTGGCCTTCGGGGCGCATCATCGACACCGCGCATTGATCCGGCCCTGTCCCGATCCAAAGCGCGCCATGCACGCCGCGATTGTCGTAGTTGCCAGCAAGGCCGGGGATCACCAGCTCGGCGCGGGTTCCCGTTTCGGTGATAAAGGAAAAGATCGCCGCCCCGGCTTTTTCGTCCTCATAGATGACGTCACCAGTGGTCGAGGTCCAAACCTCATCCGCCGTGGCGGTGGTGGCGATGAGCGATAGGGCAAGTATTGTGCGGAACATGGCGGGCCTCTGAGGTTGGGATAGCCTCAGAGTGGCACGGGAGGGCTATTCAAGCGAGGATTATTCAACGTTTGTGTGGCCTACGAAGGGTAGCCCCAGACCGCGGGTGGGGGAGAAGCCCCCGCCGTTTTGTCGAAGACAAACCTATGGTTTGATGGGGGCGGTCGGGGGCTGCCCGGCTTGAGGCCGGGCGAAATCATTATCGTGGTCGTTTGTCGCGGAACACAAGTTCCCCACCTATCTTATTGTATGTTTAAGAACAAAGCCCACGCTATCCCAATTAAGGGAAGAGCGATCAACAGATTTGCCCATACCGGTTGGGTCAATTGCAGCGGAACGCTAAGGATCAGCAAACTCACCAGTTTGGGTTTGGCCCCCGTCTTTGCAAGCTTTTGACACCACTGCCAATAGGCAGCCAAAAACCTGCTAAGACACAGCATTACTTACTCAAACCACCATGCAGCGTCGGCACGTCAAGCGGCGTAAACCCGTAGTGCTTGAGCCAACGCAGATCGCTGTCAAAGAAGGCGCGCAAGTCGGGGATGCCGTATTTCAGCATGGCTAGGCGGTCGATGCCGATGCCAAAGGCAAAGCCCTGGTATTCCTTAGGATCAACGCCCGCGTTTTCCAAAACCTTCGGGTGAACCATGCCGGAGCCGAGGATTTCCATCCAATCGTCACCTTCGCCAACCTTGAGCACGCCATTTTCCCATGAACACTGAATATCGACCTCGGCCGATGGTTCGGTGAAGGGGAAATGCGAGGCGCGGAAGCGCAGTTCGACGTGATCAACTTCGAAAAACGCTTTCACGAACTCTTCGAGACACCATTTCAGGTTGGCCATCGAGACGTCTTTGCCAATGCACAGGCCTTCGACCTGATGGAACATCGGTGTGTGCGTCTGGTCGTAATCGGCGCGATAGACGCGGCCCGGTGCGATGATGCGGATCGGCGCGCCTTGCGCTTCCATCGAGCGGATTTGAACCGGCGAGGTATGGGTGCGCAGGATATGTGGCGGACGATCATCGCCCTCGGCGCGGTTCATATAGAACGTGTCCATCTCGGCGCGGGCCGGATGGTGGCTTGGGATGTTCAGCGCGTCAAACACGTACCAATCGGTGTCAATCTGCGGGCCCTCGGCCACGGCAAAGCCCATGTCGGCAAAGATCGCGCTGACTTCTTCGGTGACCTGTGAAATCGGATGGACCGACCCTTGCCTTTGGGGGCGGGCCGGCAGCGTCACATCAAGCCATTCATTCGCCAGACGAGCATCCAACGCCGCATCGGCCAAGGCCGCCTTTTTCGCCGCAAGCGCCGCGTTGATTTCATCCTTGAGCGCATTGAGCGCCGGGCCGGCAACTTGGCGTTCCTCGGGTGTCATTTTACCCAATGAGCGCATTTGCAGGCTGATCTCGCCCTTCTTGCCCACGGCCTGAACCCGCAGCTCTTCGAGCGCGGCCTCATCGCCAGCGGTGTTGATAAGGTCGAGATATTTGGTTCTCAGATCATCCATGTCACGGCTCCAGAATACGCCTGAGACGGGTTACAGAGGCAGGCCGCAAGTGGCAAGGGTGCTGCGCGTGCCATCCCCAGAAATATGACGTTTTGGGCGCAAAGCAGCGGTCTTGCGGATTACAGATTGATCTGGTCGGCGGCGAAAAGCGCTTTGGCCCGCAAACGGATCGCAATGGCGACAAAGCCAAGGCAAATCCAGAACACCTGAATCAACATGGCACCGAGGTTGAAGTTTTGGGCCAAACTGACCAAAACCATCATCGCGCCAAAGATATTCAGGGCGAAAAACGTGATCCCCTGGCTCGAGATTATGCGAAACGTGACCAGTGTGTAGTTGGTCAGGTATAGGCAAAACCCGATGACCCCACACCCGGTCGAAACGGCCGGTGGCAAAGTCAAAAGAAAAGTGATCAGGGGATCAAAAAGCATTGTGTTTCAATCAAGTGCAGACATTAAATATGGCTTCAATGCCTATGGCGTTGTTTGAATGTGCCCTATCCCCAATTGGGGACAATCGCCCTAGAGGTCAGGAATACAGTACCTGTCACTGTTGACAGCAAGGTCATGCCCGGCCGCCCGTGCCACCAGCCATGGCCAGTTGGTGATATGGTGGTAATGCCCCTTTTCTAACAGCGCCGTCAGAGTTGCATTTGGCAGGTGATCCGCTAGCATTTCAGCCCCTTGCACCGGTGCAACATTGTCGAGATCCCCTTGGAAAATCTCGGTTGGGACAGGGATGTCATGCACGTCAAAATCCCAACCTTGGGCGTTTAGAAGGTTTTCCTCGACCATGCCTTCGAGCCCTTGCGCGGTGCGTTGGGCCAGCATTTCGGCAGTACGTCGTCGAATGGTGGGATGTGACAAGATTTCGATGTCATCGGGGCTTCTGGCGCGGTTGCAGTAGCGGTCAAAATACCGATCACGGTTTTGCAAGATCGAACGAACCAGAAATGGAATGACCTGCCGCAGCATCGACGGCCAATGCCGCCCTAGAATGCTTGACATATGGTAGAATTGATCAAGTTCCCGCCAGTTTTCGTGGCGATATTCCGGATAGGCGGCCGAAGACAAGACGATCTTGTCCACACGGTCTTGGAGATCGTGGGCAACGCCCAAAGCGGTGCCAGACCCAAAAGACACTGAGAGAATTGAAAACCGGTCAATCTTCAGATGGGCCAGCAGCTGTTCAATATCGGTCGAAAACTCGCGCAGGGATGACATGATTTTCAGGTCTGACCGAAAACCTCCCGGTCTGCAGGGGGAAATTAGTTGGACACCATGCCGTTCGAGTATGCCAGAGCAAAGGTCAGGATAGCCGAGCATGTCAATTGTCACCCCAGACAGAGCATCAAAAACCAGAACCGGTTTGCCCGTAGCGGGGCCAAGGCGAAAGAACTCTAGGTTGCGGCCGTCCCGGAGCTGTAGCATCTGGCGGACTTGGTATTCTTCGCCCAACCGCAATTCACGACGGCGCAACATGGCAAGCGGCGTGGTGGTTAGCGCAGAGGTCAGTTCTGGTTGGCTATGCAACCCGGTTTTTTCGTAGATGCGTTTTAGGTAGGTGCGTGCGCTTTCATACGAAATTCCCATCTCTGACGCCGCTTGGCGAAGGTCATTCCCGGACGTAACCAATCCTACCAACTGGGATTCACGGTTGGTGAGGCTATGGGACTGAACAAAGCTACTCAGGCTGCCATTGTGACCCTGGCCCGATGAAATTAAAACCGCAGAAGCCATGGACGGAAACCCAATGGTCTCAGCCTCTTGGCGAGGCAAGAGCATCAGATTTCGCTGGCTGCCGGTTTCCAGTTGGAGCTGATGAGCGACCCCAGTTTGGTTGCAGGTGCGAACCCAATTCGACAGAGGTTTGGCCTCACCCTGTTCCGGCAAAAGCAACGGCAATGCGTCGTTCGCATCCGCTGGCAAAATCTCCTGCATGGACCGATTGGCCATCAAAACCTGCCCCGTGTCGTCCAACATGGCCACGCCAAAGGAAAAGCTGTTGAGAACGGAGGACAAATAAGCCTCTTTCTCTTGAAGATCGACCATCCGTTTTGAAATGCTAAAAGCCCGTTTGAAATGCAGGGATAGGTTGGCTAGCCCCTTGGCATTGGCGTCTTCGAGGTAACGACTATCCCGCGCGCGCTGAACCTCTTCGGTCAATTCCAATATCAACTCTGGCCAAAGTGAATTGTCCAAAGATGCCTCGTAAACAAGGTGGGTTAGTTGTTCGAAACGTTCTTCCATGTCACCCAATGCCATTGCCAGATCGGGTTAGGTTAAGCTTTTAGAGGTATTTGGAAAAGTCGGGTAATACCCCATCGTGACACCCGTAGCTGTAAAGAACTTCAAATGAAGGGGCGGTAAAGTTTCACGATATCTATTTGGTGTCCTGTCGTATTCGACATCGTTGAGATTAGGGTCCATTGAGTTCAATCCAATGTCGCGCTTCACCTCAAAATTGAGCGGTGACTATGTCTAATCAATTTTTGCTGACCGACGCGCAAGTGACGCCTCTTGACCCTTTTTCGGAATCCCCCGAGAGGGAGCTCGAACTGGGATGACCAGCAAGCTTCACGGCTTTTGTCACAGCCTGGTGCGGTCTGAGTAGCTGCTTGTGCCCGATGCTCGGGCCATCACTTTTGGTCAATGGTCAGCGGTTTTATTGGTGTATTAGCTCTATTGAGCGGATTGCCAGACGGGGAATGGCCTCTAGGAGGATGTGGTTTTAATGCCGATTGGCTCAAAGAGGCCATGAAAGACAAAGGGATACAGGCTTAACTTACTGGCTTGAGCTCCAGTTGGAGACGGCAGGCACCACTAAAGTCGGCGCAATCTCCCCTCTCATGACTTTGATAGGCAAGACCCTGCCGGGCAGTGATCAATATCATGTCCGGCAGGCTCAAAGATTGGCGACACATTGCGATAGATATCCATGAGCTTTCTTAACGACCATCGCGAGCGCCGCTCTCGTCATCTCCCAATCCATGAGGCCAGAGCCTAACCTGATGCCGTTGTTTGGGCTAAAATGCCCAAACCTAGTTATTGGCATGCTTCAAAACGAACCTATGCGGCCGCTTGATCTTGCGATCTTCGAAGTTTGAATTGCGAAATGAGTTGTGTCAGCGATCGGGCATCCCCATCCAGCCTGTGACTGGACTGATTGGACTGCTGTGCCATAGCAGCGTTTTCTTGGGTGACTCGATCAAGATGTGTAACGCCAGAATTGATTTCAGTCAGGCTGGTTGCTTGTTGCATCGTACCTTCAGTAATTGCCGACATCAGACGTGAAATCTCGCTGATCTGCTTCACAATTTCACCTAGTGCAATTCCGGCGTTACCAACCAGTTTCACTCCGTGATCGACCTGTTCGGTACTGTTGCCAATCAGGGCTTTGATCTCTTTTGCAGATTCCGCAGATTGCTGTGCGAGGGCCCGAACCTCCGACGCCACAACAGCAAAACCGTTTCCGGCTTCGCCTGCGCGTGCAGCTTCTACACCGGCATTCAGAGCCAAAAGGTTTGTTTGGAAGGCGATATTGTCGATAACGCCAATGATCTGATTAATGTGGCTGGCGCTGTTCTCAATTTCGTTCATCGCCTCGACAGCGTTTTGCACAACGTGTCCACTATTCTCGGCACCTTGCTTGGCTTGCAGGATGCTGGATTCGACACTTTTTGTGCCTTCGGCTGCAGACCCGACACTGTTGGTTAGCTCTTCAAGGGCGGCGGCGGCTTGCTCTAGGGTAGCAGCCTGGCTCTCAGTTCGGTTTGACAGGTTGTCTGACGCGCGCGCGACGTCATGAGAACCGCGTTGAATGCCCGTCGCGACATCGACAACTTTTTCCATAGTTGTGTTCAATGTTTCGATTGTGCGATTGAAATCATCCTTGAGCTTGGTGTGGCTTTCTGGAAAGTCCTCGGAAATTTCACAAGTCAAATCCCCTTCGGCCAGCAAAGCTAGGTTTTCTGTCAATACCGTAACAATGCGTTCAGATTGCTCTTGGCTGCTTTGTGCTTGCAATTGCGCATCTTGGGCGATTTCGGCGTGTTCAACGGCTTCGCGTCTTTTGGTCTCAACCTCGACATCGGCGGCCTGTTTTTTCAAGATGTTGGCCAACAACACGCTGGTTTCCATGACAACAATCACGGCATGCATAACAGTTCGGCCAAGGTTGGTTGCCAAAGTGCCGTCCGGATAAACCAATGCAGGCAAGAGGACAGTCAAGGACAAGTGGTGAACCGCAATTATTGCGGCAGTAAAGAACAAGGCCTTGGCATTGTAGAGAGTTGACGCAACAGCGATCGCAACAAAATACAACATGTGGGAATCAATTTGCCATGGGTGCCCGGTAAAGGAAATTGTGAGCAAAACGCAATGCGCGACAAACGTGAAAGCGATCACGTAGGGTGCGATCGTTTTGGGGATGCGTCCCGCAGTTAGCGTCAGACCTAAAATGGCAAGGCTGACAGCGGCCAAGAGCCACCATGCGATCACAGGGTTGAGAAACACTGCGACGAGCGTCGGCCAAGGGGCCATCGCAAAGCTTGCCATGAGTTGTAGCCTGAACTCTTTGTCGCCGGATGGCGCGTTTACACCTTTGGTGAACATAGGTTTGCAACCCTTTTTCCATCTAGCAAAAACCATGCCCCGCTTTCCCTGAGATATTGCAGGTCTTGCGGGGTGTTGATCACGGTCAGTCCACCAAGAGGTGCGCGGATAGGGTAGGTTTCGCTTAAACCGGATTGTGCAATTACATCAGAGGCATGAGGCCCCCAAGGGTAAGATACAACCAGTATTAGGTCGGAGTCTTGGACTCCCGAACCCGCGAGAATTATCGCAAAGGCAGACAGGCTAAGCATAAAGGATGCGCCTAGCGTTGCCAGTATGAGGCCAACCGTTTTCATGGAACTAGGCCTAGGGAGAAGGTCTTAAATTTGCATGACCTGAGTCACTTTCCGGGTATGAAAATAGGCTTTTGCCAGACAAATATCTTGAAAAATTAATCGAATTTAGACGGGGTTAAAGGGCGGCCCAATCGTTGTAGCGGTACTGTTTTGGTGCGCGGGGGCCGGGCGTGGGCAGGCGTGGTGCGTCTTGGGTAGGTTGGTTATGTTTATCAGCCATTGTCTTGTCCTCCTGAATACCAAGGTGGGGGCAAAACGATCGTCTGTGTAGTCATGTTTCACTTACCTGCCAGGGATGTGAGCACAGCGTGACAGAAAAGAAAAAGGCCGGAACATGAATGCCCGGCCTCGTCCCAATACGATGACCCGGCCAATTAGGCCAGTTCGATATCCGATGCGCTTTCGCGGCCATCACGGCCAGAACGCAGTTCGTAAGAAACCTTTTGGTTGTCTTGCAGGCCGGTCAGGCCAGAACGCTCAACTGCTGAGATGTGAACAAAGATGTCTTTGCCGCCATCATCGGGTGCAATAAATCCATAACCTTTGGTGGTGTTGAACCACTTTACGGTACCTGTTGCCATATCATGTTCCCTTCAGGGTTGCTGCTGCCCACGGAGTTGCGGCAGCCCGGCGTCGTCGTCTTTTTCGAGACTGGTGCCGGATAGGGAAACAGTGGTCGAGGTAGAGAGTAGCGCGGTTGGTATGCCAGAGAATCCCTGTTCTGTAAAGGGATTGGTACATCTCAGGCGGGTGGGGTGGTGTGTCCAGAAGTTGAATAATCGATAAAAAATGGCGTTCGCTAAAGAGCGAAAATACAAGAATTCAATCGCTGCGAGAGCCGATCGTTGTCTTTTTGGGGGGGGAAGGCGGGCCGTTTTGCGTATGTTACAACATCGCGAAAACGGCCCGCCTAAGATCAGCGGACGAATTTTTTGAATTTGACCCGCGTCGGTTCCAAAGCGGCCTCGCCAAGGCGGCGCTTCTTGTCTTCTTCGTAGTCCTCAAAGTTGCCTTCGAACCATTCCACATGCGCCTCACCTTCAAAGGCGAGGATGTGGGTACAAATCCGGTCAAGGAAGAAACGGTCGTGCGAAATGACAACCGCGCAACCGGCAAAGTCGGTCAGGGCATCTTCGAGCGCACGAAGGGTTTCAACGTCCAGATCGTTGGTCGGTTCGTCGAGGAGTAGAACGTTGCCACCAGACTTCAACAAACGTGCCATGTGAACGCGGTTCCGCTCACCGCCCGACAGTTTGCTAACCGGTTTCTGTTGATCACCGCCCTTGAAGTTGAATGACGAACAATAGGCGCGTGAATTGACCTCGGCATCGCCAAGTTTGATGATTTCAGCGCCGCCAGTGATGGCTTCCCAAACGGTTTCGCCGTCAATCAAATCGTCGCGTGACTGGTCTACATAGGACAGCTGAACCGTATCGCCGAGCTCGATCGAACCACCGTCCGGTGTTTCATGTTCTGTCAGCATTTTGAATAGCGTCGATTTACCCGCGCCGTTCGGACCGATCACACCGACAATGCCGCCTGGTGGCAGGCTAAAGCTCAGATCTTCGATCAACAGCTTGTCACCCATGGCTTTTTTGAGGTTCTCGACCTCGATCACCTTGGACCCGAGGCGGGGGCCGTTGGGGATGATAATCTGAGCACGGCCAACTTTTTCGCGCTCGGATTGGCCGGCCATCTCTTCATAGGCGGCAATACGAGCCTTGGATTTCGCCTGACGCGCTTTGGCCCCTTGCTGCATCCATTCCAATTCGCGTTCCAGAGTTTTCTGCTTGGATTTGTCCTCGCGGGCTTCTTGTGCCAAACGCTTGGCTTTTTGATCCAGCCACGCAGAATAGTTGCCCTCGTAGGGAATGCCGCGGCCACGATCCAATTCCAAAATCCAGCTGGTGATATCGTCAAGGAAATACCGGTCATGGGTGATGATCAGAATGGTGCCTTTGTAGTCAATCAGGTGATTTTGCAGCCATGCGATCGTTTCGGCGTCCAAATGGTTGGTCGGTTCGTCGAGCAACAGCATATCAGGCGCTTCGAGCAACAGTTTGCACAAGGCAACCCGGCGCTTTTCACCACCAGAGAGATTGGCCACATTAGCGTCATCAGCCGGACAACGGAGCGCTTCCATGGCGACGTCGATCTGACTGTCGAGATCCCAAAGGTTCTGGGCGTCGATCTCATCTTGGAGCTTGGCCATTTCGTCGGCGGTTTCGTCCGAGTAATTCATCGCCAGCTCATTGTAGCGATCAAGAATATCTTTCTTGGCCTTCACGCCAAGCATGACATTGCCACGCACATCAAGGCTTTCGTCTAGATGAGGCTCCTGAGGTAGGTAGCCAACTTTGGCCCCGTCTGCGGCCCAAGCTTCGCCTACAAAGTCTTTATCGATTCCCGCCATGATTTTCATCAGGGTCGATTTACCGGCACCGTTGACGCCGACGACACCGATTTTCACACCGGGGAGGAAGCTTAGTCGAATGTTTTCAAAGCACTTTTTTCCACCCGGATAGGTCTTGGATACACCATCCATGTGATAGACATACTGGTAAGACGCCATGGGTCATTGCTCCGCTGAGAATTTCGTGTTGCCCGCCGGAGTAGCGCGTTGTGCGCCTCGGCGCAATCGGCCAGTGTTTTGCCAACATCAGCGTGGCGGGTCCTCTGCGTTAACCATTAATTCGATGTAAAGGTTTCCTTGGTTTTTTGGGTGCTATGACCGGCCCGGCGGGGCCCTAAAAGGCGTTGCCGGAGGCCGATTTGTTTATCGCCGAACCCGAAAAACGACCCAAACCCAAACCACCTTTTGGTGGCAAAAGACGGCTGTTTTTGGCCGTCGTTTTGCCGGTGTTTTGGGTGTCGTTTGTTTTTTCCGGGCTGGGATTGTGGCTGACATGGCCTGATCCCGCGATGTTTGTCAGCGCCTCTGAGGTGGAAATGGCGCAAAAAAAGCTCTTAGTGATTTTGGGGGCTGTGCCGATTGCGGTGTTGGTGGCCACCACTCTGCTTTGTTTCAGAGAAGCGCATCGTAACACCATTCAAGTTGCAGCTTTGACACGCGACATGGCTGACCTTGCCTTCTCTGAAGGCTGGGACCGTCCAGTGGGCGACATAGAGCCAGCGGATTTGCAGAGCGTCTATAGTGAACTGAAAAAGCGTCTAAAGGCCAATCGTGACAGGGCCGAAGAAACCCAAGAGTGGGCGGCAGAAATGGCAATGGTCATGGAGCAGTTGGGGGGCAGTTTGCGCAAATTGTCGGCCGGTGATCTTGAGTGTCAGATGACCGAGCCAATGGCAGCGGACTATGAGCCCCTGCGCGCGGATTTCAATCAGACGGTTGATTCCTTGGCCACGATCATCTCAGAACTCGCGACAAGCGCTGAATCCATTGATCGCGATGCGGCGATGCTGAGTGAAGGTGCCGATAACCTATCGCACCGAACCGAAAACCAAGCCGCCACGCTTGAACAAACAGCCGCAGCGATGGAACAAATTACATCAAGCGTAGCGTCCACCGCAAATGGGGCCGGGAAAATTGTAACGGCCATGGCTCAGGCGCGCGAAAAGGCGCAATGCGGCGAAACGGTGCGTGGCCGTGCCGTAGAGGCCATGGGGGCGATCGAGCAGTCGTCTATTCAAATATCTCAAATTATTCAGGTCATCGAGGAAATAGCCTTTCAAACCAATCTCTTGTCGTTGAATGCGGGGGTCGAGGCCGCGCGGGCAGGGGATGTTGGGCGGGGCTTTGCTGTGGTGGCCGCAGAAGTGCGCGCGCTTGCCCAAAGATCCTCGGATAGTGCTTCTGAAATCCGAGAATTGATCGAAGAATCCAACAATAATGTGAGCCACGGAGTGATTCTGGTTTCCGAAATGGGACAATCAATCGAAGAGATTCTTGATGGGGTCACAGAAGTCACGGCTGGCGTCGAAAACATCGCAAGCGGGGCCTCGGAACAGGCGACGGGGTTGTTGGAAATCAACAATGGCATCACGCTTTTGGATCAGGTGACGCAGCAAAACGCGGCCATGGTAGGCGAGAGCGCGGCCGCTGGTCGGGCTTTGCGCGACAAAGCGGTGAACATCCGGGCGCTTGTGACGCAATTTAAGTTGCGATCTTCTGGAAAAACGGCCGAAAGCCCACACATGCAATTGTTTGATGATTGGAGCCAAGATGCGACTGGGTCACGCCGACCGCAACCCGCCGCGCGCAAGCGTGCCGTTGGCGGCCCCCATCCTTGGCAGGATTTTTGAAGTCGATCACGCATGCTAAGGGTCTTTGGTTTCTTGCAGTCCACGCGCCGACCCCCTATCCCAAACGCAATCGCGCGATAAGGGAAACAACACGTGGCGAAGTGGCTAGAAGGTGTGAACTTGGCGCGCGGTATGCGTGTCGGCGTTTTGGGCGGGTCTTTTGATCCACCGCATCAAGGGCACGTGCATCTCTCCAACGAGGCGCTCAAGCGGTTCGATTTGGAAAAAATTCTATGGCTTGTCAGTCCTGGAAATCCTCTGAAACCCAACCCCCCGGCTCCGATTGAAAAACGCATGGCGGCGGCGCGCGCGTTGATTGATCACCCGCGTATTTTGGTGAGCGATTTCGAAGAAAGGCACCAAACCCGCTATACTTTCGAAACACTGAGCGCGCTTAAGTCTGTGTGGCCGGGGGTGAATTTTGTGTGGCTAATGGGGGCGGATAATCTTTTCCAGTTCCATCGTTGGGAAAACTGGCGCGGCATCATGACGACGATGCCGGTCGGTGTATTGGCGCGGCCTAAATTGCGCATCGCGGCGCGGATGTCCGTGACATCGCGGGTCTTTAGTGCCGCCCGTCTGCCAAGCAAACAAGCCCGACTTCTGGCATGTGGACCGGCCCCGCGCTGGAGCTTTGTGAATATGCCAATGTCCGGGATCAGCTCGTCTCAAATTCGTGAAACTGGCACTTGGAACCACAGTGATTAAGGCGTTTAATCACAAGGCAGTGAAGATTGCCCGGTTGCCCAAAGCCAATGACTCAGCTTAGATCGTAATATGACCAAACAGATTTCAAGACGACTATTTTTGGGTGGCGCTGCCGGGTTTTCAATGGGCAGCATGGCGACGTCTCTATGGGCCAACGCGCCGGAACGGTCGCTTAGGCCAGTCGCAAGATCCGCGGACTTGCTCAAAGAGCTGCAAAAACCGGCGGAACAGTTGGTCGAGGCGGCTAAACTGGGCGGGCGTGTCGGGTTTGCTGTGGCCGATGTTGAAACCGGTAAACTTCTGGAAGAGCGCGAACCGACATTGGGGCAGCCGCCTGCGAGCGTTGCCAAGGCGTTGACCGCTGCGTTTGCTTTGGACGTTTTGGGCGCAGATTTTCGGTTTGAAACCCGCGTTTTGGCGACCGGGGTGATTGTAGATGGCGTTGTTCAGGGGGATTTGGTGCTGGCGGGTGGGGGCGACCCGACGTTGGACACCAACGCGTTGGCCAGTTTGGCCGCAACTCTAAAGGCGGCCGGTGTTAACGGGGTCAAAGGTGACTTCAAAGTTTGGGGCGGCGCTCTCCCGCATTTGCGCGACATCGATCAAAGCCAACCGGACCATGTGGGATACAACCCGGCGGTGTCGGGGCTGAACCTGAATTACAATCGGGTTCACTTTGAATGGAAACGCGCCAATGGCAACTACGCGGTAACGATGCAGGCGCGGTCAGATGCGCATCGACCCAATGTCAACATGGCGCAGATGAAGGTGATCGCGCGCGACGTACCCATCTACACCTACGAAGATCGCGCCGGTGTCGACAATTGGACCGTTGCGCGTGGCGCTTTGGGCAAAGGTGGCGCGCGCTGGCTCCCTGTTCGCAAGCCCGAGATTTATGCCGGCGAGGTATTTCAAAGCTTTGCACGGGCGCAGGGCATCAAACTCTCCGCTCCTATTGTGACGGATCAAAAACCCACAGGGGATGTTTTGGCCAAGGTGCAAAGTGCGCCGTTGTCACGTCTTTTGAAAGATATGTTGAAATGGTCCACCAATCTGACGGCTGAAGTTGTCGGATTGACCGCATCGCAAAAACAAAGCGGCCGCGCCATGACATCTTTGGCGGGCTCTGCTGCGCAAATGAACGCCTGGTCAAACGCGGCATTTGGATTGCAGTCGGTGGCCTTGGTGGATCATTCAGGTCTAGGTGAAAGCAGCAGGATAAGCGCCGGGGACATGATGCTGGCCTTGCAGCAACTGAGGAAATCAAACGAGCTGAAGCCCTTGCTTAAGCCGTTCAAAATGCTGGATAAAAAGCGCAAAGAGATCAAGGATCACCCGCTTTCAGTACATGCCAAGACCGGAACCTTGAATTTTGTCAGCGGCTTAGCGGGATATGTGGACTTGCCCGATGGGCGCGAATTGGTGTTCGCCATTTTCGCAGCCAACTTCGACAAACGGGCGGCGCTTAAGAAATCTGAGAGAGAACGCCCGCCCGGCGGTCGTGAGTGGAACCGACGGGCGAAACGTTTGCAACAAGAGCTGATCGAGCGCTGGGGAATTGTCTATAGCGGCTGATATAAACCGTTAGTTGTGAATGACAACTTTCATGTTTGATTTGCCGACTCGCTGGGTCAATTCAAATAGGCGTGCGGCGTGATCAGGGTGCAAGCGCACACATCCGGCAGAGGCGGGGCGGCCCAGGCGGCTGATCTGGTTGGTTCCGTGAATGGCATAATTGCCACTGAAAAAGATCGAATAGGGCATCGGCGCGTTATTGTAGAGGCTGGATTTATGATAGCGGGACAGCCACTTGGCGCTCCAAGAGCCGCGCGGAGTGTATTTGCCTTTGCGCGCGGTTGAAACAGGCCAGCGGTAGGCAACCTTGCCATTGTGGATAACGGTCATCGTTTGTGATGAGACGTCAACCTTGGCAACAAGAGCGGCAGCAAAGCTTGTTGCGGGTAGCGCGAAAAGCATCGCGATGGTCAATAATGTGGCGAAAATCCGGTTCATAATGTCCCTCCAGAAATCAAAGCAGCGTGGCAATAATGCCTGAAGGAACTATACGATAATGTTAACCTCAGGTCAGTCAGGGAAACCTGACCTGAGGGCTGAAACGTCTAAATATTGATGCGATGTAGCGTCAGAGCGACATATGTCGTGCGCGAGCACCGCGTTCGATGGCGGCGGCGTGAAGCCGGTCGATATTGAGCTCATAGCGGATTTCTTCGAGGAGACGCAGCTCGGGCTCTTGCAAAGTGCCATCCGCGGCGGCCACGTCACAGGCAAGCGCATAGGCGGTTTCGAACAAACGCTCGGGCAAGTCATTGCGAACCATTCCGAAAAGCGCGTCCAACCCGTCTTCTTGTCCAAATAGTTCGAACACCAAGACAGACATTTCGCGGACGCGATCCGCGTCGTAGTTGGCGAAAACCGGTAAGTTGTTCACAGCCGAATCGATTTTGACCAATTCTGCGGTTCGGACGTTCTCATCCGAGGCGGAAATGGCAATCATTACTGCAACAAGGCAGTCCTGTGGACTAAGAGGATGTGGGGCATCAGACATAAAACCGGCCTTTCAAATATGCGGCGTTGCAGCGCAATTTATTGACCTGAGGGCGCAGGGGCAATAGGAAGCGGTCCGCAACCCTCAATTCAGGAGAATCTGATGTCCGATCTGCGCGACGCGGCGATGAATACTAAGGCCTGGCCCTTTGAAGAAGCACGCCGTCTGCTCAAACGGTACGAAAAGAAGCCACCTGAAAAGGGCTACGTGTTGTTTGAAACCGGCTATGGGCCGTCTGGTTTGCCGCATATCGGCACCTTTGGTGAGGTCGCCCGGACGACCATGATCCGCCGTGCCTTTGAGGTGATCAGCGATATTCCGACGCGTTTGATTTGTTTCTCGGACGATTTGGATGGCATGCGCAAAGTGCCCGGCAACCTTCCCAACCAAGACATGTTGGCCGAAAACTTGCAAAAGCCGTTGACCCAAGTGCCCGATCCATTTGGCACCCATGACAGCTTTGGCGATCATAACAACGCCATGCTGCGTCGGTTCTTGGACACGTTTGGGTTTGAGTATGAATTCATCTCGGCCACCGAGTTTTACCAGAGCGGCCAGTTTGATGAGATTCTGCTGCGCGCCTGTGAACGTTATGATGACGTGATGAAAATCATGCTCAAATCGCTACGTGATGAGCGGGCCGCGACCTATTCGATCTTTTTGCCGATCCACCCGGAAACCGGGCGGGTTTTGTACGTGCCGATGAAAAACGTCGATGCGGCCAAAGGTGAGATCACCTTTGACGACGAAGATGGCAAGGAATGGACGCTTCCGGTGACCGGTGGCAACGTCAAGTTGCAATGGAAGCCGGACTTTGGCGCGCGCTGGGCGGCGCTTGGCGTTGATTTCGAAATGTATGGCAAGGACCACAGCACCAACACGCCAATTTATGACGGTATTTGTCGAGTGCTGGGCGTGAAGCCACCAGAGCATTTCACCTATGAGTTGTTCTTGGATGACAAGGGTCAGAAGATTTCGAAATCGTCCGGCAACGGGATTTCGATTGATGAATGGCTAACCTATGCCAGCACCGAAAGCCTCAGCTACTTTATGTACCAAAAGCCAAAAACGGCTAAGCGTATGTATTTTGACGTTATTCCAAAAGCGATGGACGAATACCATCAGCAGTTGCGTGCCTATCCGACCCAAGAGCTTAAGGCGCAGGTCAACAACCCGGTATGGCACATCCATAACGGGAATGTTCCCGAGTCAAAAATGGTTGTGCCGTTCTCGATGTTGCTGAACCTTGCTTCGGCCGCCGGTGCGGAAGACAAGGATGCGATGTGGGGCTTTATCCGTCGCTATGCGCCGGATGCGACGCCGGAAACCCATCCTGATCTGGATGCCGCTGCGGGCTTTGCAGTCAAGTACTATGAAGATTTTGTCAAACCTTCCAAGGTCTTCCGCGCCCCGGATGAGCAAGAGCGCAAGGCGATTGAGGACTTGGCAGAACGGCTTCGAAGCTATGACGGTGAGGTCAGTGACGAAGCCTTGCAAACCCTCGTTTTCGCGGTGGGCAAAGAGCATGAGTTCGACCCGCTGCGCAACTGGTTCAAAGCGTTGTACGAAGTGCTTCTTGGCCAAAGCCAAGGGCCGCGTTTTGGTGGGTTCATCGCGCTCTATGGCGTGACTGAAACCGTCGCTTTGATCGAAAAGGGTTTGGCGGGCGAACTGGGCTAATACCCGGCACCACCAACCCAATCGGTACAAAACACCGGCGAAATCGGACATATTTCCGGTTTCGCCTTTTTCATTTTGACCGTCATTTGCGCTCTGATTTGATCTGACGACCAAAAGGCCTAGCTTTTGGAGCAGATGAGGAGGAATTCAAATGCGCAGTTTAATCTTTGCTTTGACCTTGATGGGGATCGGTGGTGTGGCCGTCGGACAAGACACCCAAACCCGGAATCCAGGCATTGAAAACACCATTGAACAGCAAATCGAGGCCTTTCAGGTTGATGATTTTGCCAAGGCGTTTGAGTACGCCAGCCCGACTATTCAGGGTCTGTTTGGAACCTCTGAAAACTTTGGGGCAATGGTTCAGAACGGGTATCCGATGGTGTGGCGACCCAAGGATGTGCGCTTTGGAGAGCTCCGCCAAATCGAAGGAAACCTGTGGCAACAGGTGATTGTGATCGATCAAGCGGGACAGGTTTTTGCCCTTGATTACATGATGGTCGAGGTCAAAGGAGACTGGCGCATTGCCGCGGTTCAGATGATCCCGCCGCCCGAAGTGGCGGTTTAACCACCGCGTTGCGCGCAAGGCAGAAGCAGCGCGCGGTGCGGTTTCAGACCGTTAAGACCCCATTGATATTTCCCTTTCTCGATCGGGCCAGAGTGGCCTCTTGTGACGAAAGGGTACAGCATGAACAAGGCGATTACCGACGGCGTGGTCTTTATGCCTCCTGCATTTTCAGCGGGCAATCTGGGGCAATGGTCCCGTGGCGATGGGGTGCCGGGATCGGACACCTATGCAAGCTTGGCCACTGCGGCCTTTGTTCCGGCCGATCAGGATTTTGGCGGATGTCTTGAAATTGTCAAAACGGATGGCACTCAAAAGCTCCGCTTTATGGGGCGGACACCGATTTTGCCCGGCTGCTATTTGCGCGTCACCGCACGTGTCAAAGCCATTTCCGGCAGCTTGCCAAGCGTGCGGATCGCCGGTTGGGCGGGCGATGACAATGACGATGCGATTTCCGGGGTCACAACCCGCGGCGATAGCACGTCTTTGACGACCTACGGCGACGTTGTCGAAGTCAGCGCCATTGTCGGTGTTGGGTCGCGCAATGGCGTTGATATGGTTTGGGGCACCGAGGCCGAATATGGGCATTTCGGCATTGATTTGACCGGCTTGAACGGTGGTGTTGTCCGCGTGGATGACATCGTCATCGAAGACGTGACCAGCGTCTTTTTGCGCGACATGATGAATTGGGTCGATGTGCGTGACTTTGGCGCGATTGGCAACGGGTCAACCAACGACAGCGCCGCCTTTGAAGCGGCTGATCAGGCGGCGAATGGTCGTCGTATTCTGGTATCAAACGGCACGTATCGGTTGAATGACTCGGTGACTTTGGACAGCCGGGTGCAGTTCGAAGGTCAGGTAACGATGCCTGATGATGCGGTCTTGTCGCTGACCAAAGATTTCAGCCTGCCGACTTATATTGATGCGTTTGGGGGCGACGAGGAAACAGCCTTTAAGAAGGCGCTCCAGTCGTTGATGAACAACGCGGATCACGAAAGCCTTGATCTTGGCGGGCGTCGTGTGTCGGTTAGCGCCCCGATTGATGTGCAAGCGGCGGTTCCAAACCGGACAACCTATGCGCAACGCCGGGTGATCCGAAATGGTCAGCTGCGTGCCGAAAGCTCTGGCAATTGGGCCCCAACCGTTGTCACCAGCCAAGCCCGCTACACGGCAAGCAACCCGTGGCGTTTGACCAATGTGTCCAACATTGCCAACGTTCAGGTTGGATCATTGGTTGAAGCCAGTGATGGCGTCGGGCGCGAAATCTATGTGAAACAGGTCAATGTTGCAGCCCAGGAAATCACCCTGTCGCAACCTTTGTCGCGGGCGGAAGGCACGCAGAACTACACGTTCACCCGTTTCAAATATATGCTGGATTTCACCGGTTTTGATCGTCTGAACGTCTTTGAATTGGAAGGCATTGAATTCCAATGTGGCGAAGAGGCCTCTGGGATGATCTTGCCGCGCTTGGGCACGGTAAACGTTGTGCGCAACTGTGTGTTCAACCGTCCGGGCAATCGTGGGATCACGTCAATCGGTGATGGTTGTCAGGGTATCTTGATCGATCATTGTCAGTTCATCAGCTACGAAGGTGGTGCTGCTCCGCAAGACCGCCATACGGTTGCGATCAACGCCAACGCCAATGACGTGAAAATCCGTAATTGCCGGGCCTCGCAGTTCCGTCATTTCGCGGTGATCAGCGGTACGCATACGATCATCACCGGCAACCACTTTTTCCAAGGCGGTGGCGCGGGCGTCAATGGGTTGCGTACGGCGGGTATCGTCATTGCTGTTCGGGCTTGTAACGCGCAAATCAGCGGCAACTATATCGATAACTGCTTTATCGAATGGACCAACGAGCGTGAGCCAGAGCCGAACCATACGGGCGGATTCGGCTTTGCGGGCCTGTCGATCACCAACAACGTTATGCTGTGTTCCGAGGTGAGCCAGTGGTTCAGCTCGATTGTTTGGAAGCCATTTGGCACCGGGCACATCATCAATGGCTTGAACGTGAGCGGCAATACCTTCCGCTGTGTGGGTGGTACGATCTACCGGGCTGAACGCATTGATACGTCCGAGGGCGCGGTTCTGAAGGGGAGTATGAAGGCGATCTATTTCACCGGAAATACCTACCATAATATCGTGTCAGGTGCCGCCAACCCCTTGCTGATCAAGCATTCTCAAAACAGTGCTGAGCTGATTTGGGAAATTGAAACCGACAATCGCTTGCCGTTTGAGGGTTATGCCAAGGAAGTGGAGAGCATCGTCAGCCGATCACGTCCGCGCAATGCGGCCGGTGTGACACGCAATCACTTCCCCTATGCAAACGTAGAGCAAGGCGGGCAAAAGGATCGCATTCACGTGGTGTGGCCGGAAGACATGGAGGGCGATGTGACGCTCAACATCCGTATGGATAAATAAGCACTGGCCTAGGTGTTGATGCGGCCGGGTCCCTTTGGGGGCTCGGCCTTTTTTTGGCGCAGATTTTATGGGCAAAGATCATCGGGGGTGAGGACAAAGGCTTGGCCAAACCCGCCGTTCAAAAAGGCCCGTGTGACCGTCAGATGTAGGAACGAAAAATCGCCAAACCCGATATAGAGTTTTGCCTTGGGATAGAGCGATAGGTAATGGGCGGCGGTGTGCGCATGGGCAGGATCGCCGTGACGGATGAAGCTGGCTTTGCCTTGCAGGCTAAGTCGGGGATGAGTGAGCGGATCACCTTTGTCATCGGGTTCGCCAAGCATCAAAGCACAGGCCGGGTTGGATTTAAGCGCTTGAGTATGGGCGCTCAGGTCAGAGACCAAGGACAGAGGCAAGCCATCAAGGCCCGGCACACTGGCAATCCGCGTAACCATGGGCAGGCCATCACCATCAGTTACGGCCAAGGCCCCAAAGCGAGCCGATTGGATGAGATTACGGGCAAGGCTTCGGGCCTCGGCATCTGTGGGGCGGATGGGATAGGTCATAGGCAAATGCTAACGGCTTCGGATGCCCGCGACCATTAGAATTCGGTCCAAAACCCTAGTTTTATCCCCATCGACGAATCTCCGGTTAAACCATAAGTCGCGCCGGTTTCCAGTTTGATCCGCTTGTGGACAGGAAACACGACCGAGGGTGCGATACGCGCAAAAGCAGGGTCGCCATGTTGGACACCGGTTTGCAGTTGCATGATCAACTTGCGGTCTTTGGCAAGATTACGCCCCCAGGTGAAGTCAACTTTGTAGTCCGAAACGCCTGAATCCGCGCGCATTTCCATAAAGCTTTCGATACCCAGCCAGCCGTTCTTGAGGCCCCATCCAATTGAAAGGCCGGGCCGAACCACCCGGTCGCCGGAGATTTGCCCAAGGCCAAATTGCAGCGCGACTTTCGGGCCTGTGTCTTGATTTCGCAAAGGAAATTGAACGAATCCGATCGCTTTGCCGTCGCCCGAGACCGAATTTCCAAGGTCAAAACCAAGCGTGACCTTTTCGGTCAATCCGTATTCAAAATAGGCGGTGCGGTATTCATCGGTCGGGTCCATCGAGGCCCAGTGTTCAAGATTTTGCCGCCAGCCCAATCGCACCGACATGCTAAAAAAACTACTCCCTTTTTCGCGCGGCCAGGCACCGGCCTGAGCCAAAGAGGCGCAAAGACAAAACGCAATGGTGAAAAGGCAACGAAAAAGCATGGTCCCCATCCTGAATGAAGGTAAATTATGCCTTCACAATGGTTAAGACGCGATTAATCGCCCCAGGGGGCAGGGGTGGCTTTTACGTTTCTGCAGGTGCAAAGTGACCCTGAGGCACTTTTGGGGAAAGCTCATGCCAGGACATGTTATTACCGTTGCACAGCAAAAAGGCGGAAGTGGCAAAACCACCTTGGCCGCGCATTTGGCGCTGGGATTTCGCGAACAAGGAAAACGCGTCGCCTTGGTTGATCTTGATCCACAAGGCAGTCTGGGGCGTTGGTACATGACGCGGATGGAACGCGACCCCGAGTTGTGCAACAATTTGGATTTCACCACGTCCTCGGCTTGGGGGATTTCGTTGGAATGCCGCAAACTGGGGGCCAGCAATGACTTGGTCATCATCGACACCCCACCCAAAGCCGATAGCGATCTGCGCCCGGCGCTGCGGGTTGCTGATTTGGTGGTTGTGCCCGTCGCGGCAAGCCATGTTGACCTCTGGGCCACCGAAGGGGTGCTTGATTTGGCCAACCGTGAAAACCGCGACACGCTTTTGGTGATGAACCGCACCCGAACGGGCACGCGGTTGGGCACCGAAGTGGCCGCCGCCGCCCAAGAGCTTGGGGCCAATGTCGCCAAGTCCGGATTGGCCAACCGGGTTGGATTTGCCGAAACCATGGGGCAGGGGCGGGGCGTTACCGAAGCGGGCAAATCCCCGGCGCGCGACGAAGTGCTGAGCCTGACGGCAGAGGTGGCGGAGTTGCTGGCAACGCGTTAAAGGGTCTCTCAAAGGAGAGCCACCATGACCGATCTTGCCGAACTGGCCAACCTGATCCGCGCCGATTCCGCCGCGCGCGGTCAAACCGTCTCAAAGCTGGGTTATTTCTGTGCGCCGTTTCGCCCGGCGTCGGGGGCGTTTTCAGACAAGGTGATCAAGGTCTATCGCGGATTGTCCGACACCGGCGAACTGGACAGGCTCAAATCCTGTCATGACGACTATGTCCAAGCGATGTACGATTCCGGCGTGGGCCTTCCCGAAACCGATTTTCATTTGTTGGACTTGGATGGCATTCGCGTCCCGGTGATTGTGCAACAAGCACTTCCCGCCGATAGCATGATGCGCCCGCTGATGATGTCGCAGCCGCTTGATGACACTCTGGTGATGATGGAAGCGGCCGGTGATGTGATCTCGACCTTTTGGCATTGGGCGCAGACCTGTGAAAGTCGCATCGGCTTTCACCCGTCGATCCGCAATTTCGCCTATGTCGATGAGCGCGCGGTGTTCTTCGACACCTTCCCGCCGCTGATCCATTATTCACGCGATGAGATGGGCAAGATGCTTTTGACCTTTTCCGACAGCCGGTTGATGCGTGTTGTCGGACCGTTTTTCCAAAACAAAGTCACCGGCATCCAAGATGAATGGTATTCACCGCCCGAAACTCTGGTTGGGTTGGTTGGCTCGGCTTGCCGATTGCGCCCGGATGATGCACAGGCCTATCTGACGTGGGGGCGCGATTTTGCTCAGCGACGGATGCAACCTTGGCTAAATGAAACCATGGACGGTCTGCAGCGACCACCGCGCTTACCCGGATATTGGACTGGGTTTCGCAAGCTTTTGGGCCTTCAGGGTGAGCCTAACATCTGATCTGGATGCCACAAATTCCGTGCACGGAATTTACAAATTTCGTCGACGAAATTTGGTCGCGCGTGCGGTTAGTTCGGCGCGACGAGGGGCAAGCTGTGTTCAGTGAATTTGCGAGGGACAGTCTTGCCGTTGAAACTGTGAGTGCAACAAGGGCATTGCGGCGCGATGCGTTCAATAGTGATTGTCGGGTCGACAATGGCCAACAGACCTCCGCCGTCAACGAATAGTCCGTTGTAGTAACTGCTTTCACCTGTTCGAACCACGTCACGCCGATCTTCGGGATGCTCAGCCACCAGCCAAAAAATCGGCTCAGGTTTGTCCAATCTTGACACCGCTTCGGCGTAGACCGAGTCCCATGGCGTGCCTACTCGGGAGAGCAGAAACCGGAAGAGGGGCGTGTAATCTAGCCCGTGACGTTGCCCCGAATGCATCGAGCGTTGCGCGCCGGATTTGGTGCCACGCTCATCGGCGGCACGTAGACCGGACCCATGGTGCACCCCGTGGGTCCGGGTGTTGACTTTGCGATAGAGCGGGGATTTCTCCCCGCGCTGTCGGCTTTTAGACAATTTTGATACCGGCTTTTTCGATGTCGGCCAAGAACCCGGCCAGACCTTTGTCGGTCAGAACATGGTTTGCCATGGCTTTGATGACGGCGGGTGGTGCGGTGGCCACGTCAGCACCGATTTTGGCGCATTCGCTCATGTGGTTGGCGGTGCGGATCGATGCGGCAAGGATCTGGGTGTCAAAGCCGTAGTTGTCATAGATGGTGCGGATGTCTTCGATCAGTTCAAGACCATCGATGTTGATGTCATCCAAACGACCGATGAACGGCGAGATGAATGTCGCGCCGGCTTTGGCCGCCAAAAGCGCTTGGTTGGCCGAGAAGCACAGGGTCACGTTGACCATTTTGCCCTCATTCGACAGCACTTTACAGGCTTTCAACCCGTCCCAGGTCAGCGGCACTTTGACGGCGATGTTTTCCGCAATCTGAGCGAGCTTGCGGCCCTCGGCGATCATGGCATCGGCGTCAAGCGCGACAACCTCGGCGGACACCGGGCCGTCGACCATGTCACAAATCTCTTTGGTCACTTCAAGAATGTCGCGGCCAGATTTGGCAATCAGCGACGGGTTGGTGGTCACACCGTCCACCATACCAAGAGCGTTGAGCTCGGCGATGGCGTCGACTTCGGCGGTATCTACAAAGAATTTCATTGCGGGGGGCCCTCCAGGCGAAGCTTGGCAATTGATCGCCGGTGTCTTACCTCAGGAAGGGCGGCACAGGAAGCCTCATTGTCGGGTCAATGGTGGCGCTAACGGAATTTGGAGTGTGATGCAGGGTTTTTACGAGGAAAACGCGCTGGTCTCGGTACAGACCACGCAACCGCTTGATCGGTTGTTGGATTACCGTGCACCCGAGGGGGGCTGCCATCAGGGGGCCTTTGTCGAAGTGCCCCTTGGTCCGCGCAAGGTGATTGGCGTGGTGTGGGGGCCGGGGCAGGGCAATTTCGACTATTCCAAAATCCGGCAGGTCATTCGTGTGCTCGATGTTGCACCGATGCGTGAAGAAATGCGCGCGTTTTTGGAGCGTTGCGGCGCGTATACGTTGACCCCGATGAATGCGATGCTACGGCTGGCGACCCGCGCGCCGGGGCTTGGCGATCCGCCCTCGATGCAAAAAGTGTACCGTCTGGGCGAGGGGGAGCCACCGCGCATGACCGATGCGCGTCGTCGTGTGCTTGATGCTTGCGGCGAGATGGGCGGCTTGTCTTTGACCATCAAAGAGCTGGCTGAGGCCGCCGGGGTGACCACATCCGTGGTCAAAGGATTGGTGAAATCCGGTGCTGTCCGCGAAGAGCAAACACCGCGCGACACGGGATTCCCGATCTTGGACCCGGAACACGGCGGCAAAGAGCTTACCGCTGATCAGCAAACCGCGGCCGAAGCCTTGCAACAGGGGCAGGCATCGCACGCCTACAACACGGTGTTGTTGAAGGGGGTGACCGGCTCGGGCAAGACCGAGGTCTATCTTGAGGCGGTGGCAGAGGCGTTGCGGCAGGGGCGTCAGGCGCTTGTCTTGTTGCCGGAAATCGCCTTGACGGCGGAGTTCCTAACCCGGATCGAAGCGCGCTTTGGCGCGAAACCCGCCGAATGGCATTCCGGTGTGACCATGACCGAACGTCGCCGGGTGTGGCGGATGGTGGCGCAGGGACATGCGCAGGTTGTTGTTGGGGCGCGATCGGCGCTGTTCTTGCCGTTCCAACGGCTTGGCCTTGTCGTCGTCGATGAGGAGCACGACACGTCCTACAAACAGGACGACGGGGTGTTGTACAATGCCCGCGACATGGCGGTGTTGCGCGCCTCAATCCTTGGGGCGCAGGTTGTTTTGGCCTCAGCCACGCCGAGCCTTGAAAGCTGGAACAATGCCGAGGCGGGGAAATACAAACGGGTGATTTTGAGCTCGCGTTATGGGCCAGCTGTTTTGCCTGAGATGCGCACTATTGATATGCGACGCGAAGACTTGCCGTCGAACCGCTGGATATCTCCGAGTTTACAGCGGGCAGTTGCCACGCGGATTGAGCGTAAGGAGCAATCCCTGTTGTTCCTCAACCGCCGTGGATATGCGCCGGTGACGCTATGTCGGGCCTGTGGCCAGCAGATTGGCTGTGACGATTGTGATGCGCGGATGGTTGAGCACCGGTTTTTGAAACGTCTGGTGTGTCACCAATGTGGTGAAACCAAACCGATGCCCGACAAATGCCCGTCTTGCGAGGCCGAAGACCGGCTGGCCCCTGTTGGCCCCGGAGTCGAGCGATTGGCAGAAGAGGCCCAAGAGCTTTTCCCCGAGGCCCGGATCGCGGTTTTGTCGTCGGACCTTTATGGCACTGCGCGTGAGCTAAAAGGCCAGATCGAGGCGATTGCGGCCGGGGCGGCGGATATTATCATCGGCACACAGCTTGTGGCCAAGGGGCATAACTTTCCCTTGCTGACGTTGGTCGGGGTGATTGATTCTGATTTGGGCTTGCAAGGGTCAGATTTGCGCGCAGCAGAGCGGACCTTTCAATTGATGCGGCAGGTGGCAGGGCGTGCGGGTCGGGCGGAAAAGCCCGGCACGGCGCTTTTGCAGACCTTTCAACCCGAACATCCGGTGATCCGCGCGATTTTGGCCGGGGATGAAGAGGCGTTTTGGAAAGCGGAACTTGATGAACGCCGGGCAGCGACCATGCCACCATTTGGCCGATTGGCGGGGATCATTTTGTCGGGAGAAGACCCGGCTAAGGTGTTTGACCTCGGCAATCATCTGGCCCGCAACGATGCGCCCTTGCGACGGGTTGGGGCAACGATATATGGGCCGGCCCCCGCGCCAATTGCCCGCGTTCGGGGGCGGCACCGGGTTCGGATGTTGGTCAAGGCCCCAAAGGATGTGATGTTGCAACGTGCGCTGGCGGAATGGGCGGGGCAGGTGCAGCTCAAGGGCGACTTGCGGCTATCAATCGATATTGACCCGCAAAGCTTCTTTTGACGCGGCGTTTCGCGGCCGGTGCGGGCGATGCCCGCCCACGATATACAGCGTTCAGGCCACGCAGGCCTTGGGGGCGAACCCCCAAACCCCGTTTCCCTTGCGGCAATCGGGGCGTCGAGGTCACAAAGGGCGTACAAACGGATAGGGTATCTTGTTTGTGGCACCCGGCGGCTCTACATCAGCGGACATGAGACGCTGGATCCCATTTTTGAAAAATCACCCTGAGGTGGCCGTTGTGCGCCTGCAGGGGGCAATTGGCGCATCAGGTCGTGGCAGCCTGAGCGACCGTTCCGTGGCAAGCCTTTTGGAGAAAGCGTTCAAACGCAAACCCGATGCGGTGGCGTTGGAAATAAATTCCCCCGGTGGGTCACCGGTGCAAAGCGCCTTGATCGGCGCGCGTATTCGCAGGTTGGCCGAGGAAAACGACGTGCCTGTGTTCGCCTTTGTCGAAGATGTGGCGGCGTCGGGGGGCTATTGGCTGGCCTCTGCAGCAGATGAAATTATCGCCGATAGTTGTTCGATCCTTGGGTCAATTGGGGTGATTTCATCGGGCTTTGGCGCGCATGTTTTTCTGCAACGTCAAGGGTTTGAGCGGCGTGTTCACACGGCGGGTAAATCCAAAAGCATGATGGACCCGTTCAAGCCCGAGACCGAAGAAGATGTCGCGCGTTTGAACAAGTTGCTTGGTGAGTTGCATGAACAATTCATCGCTCAGGTGCGCGAGCGCCGGGGCGACAAGCTTGCCGATAATCCGGATTTGTTCACCGGCGAGGTCTGGATCGGCCAATCGGCTGTGGAACAAGGCTTGGCCGACGGAGTCGGGCATTTGGTGCCGACGATGAAAGACCGCTTTGGTGACAAGGTGCAATTGCGCCGGTTGGAACAGAAAAAACCGCTATTGCCGCGCATTGGCATTCAGGCGATGCAAGGCGCGATCACAGAAGTTGAGGAACGCGCCTTGTTTGCGCGGTTTGGTCTTTAACGTGCTGGTCAAGATTGTCTCAATCTTTTTGGTGTTTATTGCCATTCTCGCCATGTTCGGACGTCTGCGATTTCCCGGGCAGGACCGGTTGAAATCGGCGAAATGCCCCCGCTGCGGGCGCTTTAAGATTGGTCGTGGTCCGTGTGACTGCGGCAAGGGAAAGGGCTGACATGGTCTTTGTCTATGCGGTTTTAGGGTTGCTGATCCTGCTGTTGGCTGGGGACGCGCTTGTCAAAGGTGCGGTCAACCTAAGTTTGCGGGTCGGTATTCCGGCGCTCATCGTCAGCCTGACGATTGTGGCTTTTGGCACCTCTGCGCCCGAACTGTTGATTTCGGTTCAGGCGGCATTAGAGGGCGTGCCCGGTATTGCGCTGGGCAATGTGATTGGCTCCAATACCGCAAATGTCCTTTTGGTTCTGGGGGTGCCCGCCCTCATTACGGTGATGCACACCAGCCAATGTGACACCCGCAAGAGCTATCTTTTGATGATGGCCTCGACGGTTTTGTTCATAGCGCTGGCGTTTCGCGGCGTCTTTGACTGGATCGCCGGCTTGGTCTTGTTGACCGTTTTGACACTGATCCTTGGTGACGCGATCCGCGACGCGCTAAAACATCGCCGCGAAGGCAAATGCGACGAAGAGCTTGAAGAACCCGAAGGCGCGGACCCTGAAATGCGCTGGTGGAAGATTTGTTTGTTCTTGGCGCTGGGCTTGATTGGTTTGCCACTTGGTGCCGATCTTTTGGTGGATAGCGCGACAGAGATCGCCGAAATGTTCGGGGTGCCCGATACGGTGATTGGCTTGACCCTTGTGGCGCTTGGTACGTCCTTGCCAGAGCTGGCGACGACTGTCATGGCGGCCATCCGGAAACAGGCGGACGTGGCCATCGGCAACGTGATTGGCTCGAACATGTTCAACCTTTTGGCGATTATTGGCGTGGCCTCGTTCATCGCACCTATGCCGGTCGATCCGAACCTGTTGCGCTTTGACATCTGGGTCATGCTTGCGTCGTCTGTATTGTTGATCCCGTTTGTGATCTTCAAACTGGATTTGAACCGCATCTGGGGCGCTATTCTCACGTCGCTCTATGTGGGCTATATTCTGCTTGTCCTGACCTAAGGAGACGCAAATGCAGGCATTGGTAACCGGTGCTGGGCGGCGATTGGGCCGGGCGATGGCGCTGTATCTGGCGGGCCGTGGCTTTGATGTTGCGGTGCACTATGCGGGGTCTGAGGTCGCCGCTCTGGACACAGTTGCCGAGATCCAAGCTTTTGGGCGGCGGGCCGTGGCACTGCAGGCCGATCTGTTGGTCGAAGCCGAGATGCAGACCCTGGTTTCGCGCGCTTGTGAGGCGTTGGGCGGGCCGTTGACCGTGTTGGTTAACAATGCGTCGGTTTTTGAATACGACAATATACATACCGCAGATCGGGCTAGCTGGGACCGCCATTTAGAGAGCAACCTGCGCGCGCCGTTTGTGTTGATCCAGACGTTTGAGCAGCAAGTGCCCGAGCCTTTTCTGGATGACATGGGGGAACCGGTCGCGGGCGGTTTGGTGGTCAATATGCTTGACCAGCGGGTGCGCAAGCTCACTCCGGAGTTCATGAGCTACACCCTTGCCAAGATGGGGCTTTGGGCGCTAACCCAGACCTCAGCCCAAGCGCTGGCCCCGCGGGTGCGGGTGAATGCCATCGGACCGGGGCCGACGTTGCAAGGGGCCCGACAAAGCGCGGAGCACTTTGACAATCAGCGCGCCAATACGGTTTTGAAACGTGGGTCGAACCCCTCTGATATTACCGCCGCCTTGGGGTATTTTCTGGACGCGCCGGGTGTCACCGGGCAGTTGCTTTGTACCGACGGTGGTCAGCACCTTGGGTGGCAAACACCGGACATTCAGGGCGTCGAATGACATAGCCGAGTTGCAAGTTTTGCACTGGTCACACGCGTGTTACGAAAGCGTTACAAATTTCTTAATGTAGTCAATGACTTGACCAGATAAAAGAAATTACTTATTTAAAAACAAAGCGTTAACAATTTGCCTAAAAAATAGGCAGGTGTCAAAAAACCCCCAAAAACAACGGAAATTTGCGTATACACAGAATTCACCTACAGACTTATCCACAGAAACGGTGGATGTATTAACGCTTGAATCAAAGCGCTTTGCATTGCAGCCAAAGAATGGAATCATCCAGCATTGATACGGGGCGCAAGGCTCTGCGAGAAAACGGGAAAAACATGCAAAACGGGTACGAGATTATTCAGTCCTATTTGAAGACCTTGGACAGCTCGCCCGGGGTGTACCGGATGCTCGATGATCAGTCTCGTGTGCTCTATGTTGGCAAGGCGCGCAACCTACGGGCGCGGGTGTCGAACTACTCGAGACCAACCGGCCATTCCCGCCGGATCGAGCGGATGATCTCGGAAACCAAGACGATGATGTTCTTGACCACTCGGACCGAGACCGAGGCGCTTTTGCTTGAACAAAACCTGATCAAGCAGCTGAAACCCAAGTTCAACGTGTTGCTGCGTGACGACAAAAGCTTTCCCAATATCGTGGTGACGGATCACGAATACCCGATGATCAAGAAACACCGCGGGGCCAAGAAAGAGAGCGGGCAGTATTTTGGCCCCTTTGCCAGCGCCGGGGCGGTGAACAGGGTGTTGAACCAGTTGCAGCGCGGCTTTCAGCTTCGCAATTGTACGGATGCGATGTTTTCGACCCGCACGCGGCCTTGTCTGCAATATCAAATCAAACGCTGTACCGCGCCCTGCGTCGGCAAGATCACACCGGAAGAATACAATGCCAGCGTCAAGGATGCGGCGCGGTTCTTGCAGGGCAAGTCAACGGAAATTCAGGAGACCCTTGCGGCGCAGATGCAAGAAGCCTCAGACGAGATGGAGTTTGAGCGCGCGGCGGCGCTTCGTGATCGGATTAAGGCGCTGACGCAGGTGCAGACGGCGCAGGGGATCAACCCGCGCACCGTGCCCGAGGCAGATGTCATTGCGCTTCATCTGGAAAAGGGACAGGCCTGTGTGCAGGTGTTTTTCATCCGGGCCAACCAGAACTGGGGCAACAAGGATTTCTATCCGCGTGTCGGCGAAGACGTGGAACCCGCCGAAATCCTCGAAGCCTTTATGGGCCAGTTTTACGATCAAAAAGACCCAGCGCGGCTTATCCTATTGAACCATGGCATCGACAATGAGGATCTGATGCAAGAGGCGCTAAGTGGCAAGCTAGGCCGTAAGGTTGAGATCGCGGTGCCGCAGCGGGGGGAAAAGGCCGAGTTGGTGGATGGGGCGGCGCGCAATGCCCGCGAAAGCCTTGCGCGCAAGATGTCGGAAACCGCAACACAGGCCAAGCTTTTGCGCGGAGTGGCCGAAGCCTTTGGGTTGGACGGCCCGCCGCAGCGCATCGAGGTTTACGACAACAGCCACATCCAAGGGACCAATGCGGTTGGCGGCATGATTGTCGCCGGACCGGACGGGTTCATGAAAAACCAATACCGCAAGTTCAACATCAAGGGCGAAGACTTGGTGCCGGGTGATGACTTTGGCATGATGAAAGAGGTGCTGACCCGCCGATTTACACGCCTATTGAAAGAAGACCCGGACCGCAGCAAGGGCCTTTGGCCGGACCTGTTGTTGATTGACGGCGGGGCCGGTCAGGTGTCGGCGGTCGCTGAAATTCAGCGTGAATACAATGTCGAAGATGTGCCGATGGTTGGGGTCGCCAAGGGCGTTGATCGTGACCATGGTAAGGAAGAGTTCCACCGGGTGGGAACGCGGCCCTTTGCGCTTCGACACAATGATCCGATCCTGTACTTTGTACAACGCATGCGCGATGAGGCGCACCGCTTTGCCATTGGGACCCATAGGGCCAAACGCGCCAAGGCGCAGCTTGCCAATCCGTTGGATGAAGTCCCCGGTGTCGGAGCGGCGCGCAAACGGGCTTTGTTGGCGCATTTTGGATCGGCCAAGGCGGTGACGCGGGCCAATCTGACGGATTTGAAGGCTGTGGATGGGGTTAGCGAGGCGCTGGCCGAAAAGATTTACGACTTCTTTCACGAGAAAGGGTAGGGGGCGCTGCCCCCGTCTGCGGTGCAGACTCCCCCGGGATATTTGGGGAAGGAAGAAGCGTGCCGGGGTCTTAGAGGAGCGTCGAGAGAATGGTGCGCGGCGCGTCGGGAATGGGTGTTGGTTTGCTGGATTGATTGACCAGAACCTGAGCGAAAAACCCTTGGGCCGCAGGTGTTGGTGCGCCGTTGCGAAACAGGCCAATATCCATGCGGTAAGAGCTATTGCCGAGATGACCAAGCCGGAGACCGGCCTCGAGTTGATCTGGGAAACCGATTTCCTCAAAATAGTGACAGCCATTTTCGACGACAAGAAAACGCAGTGCCTCGGGGCCACGAATGGCGAGGCCATTTTGGAGCTGCCACAAGCTTAACGCTGTATCAAACAGCGACATATAGGTGGCGTTGTTCATATGACCGTATTCGTCATTGTCTGCCCAGCGGGTCTGAAGCGGGACAAAGGCGCGAAACGCGTCGCGCGGCAACGGGGTGGGTCGGCTCATCCGCGACGGAGAAGGTTAAAGGCCGCAGATGCGCCCCAGCCCGCGGCGATCGCGATGGCCAAGGACATCAACCCGTATAGAAGCGGTTGTTGGCGCGACATGGTGTAAAGCCAGCGTTCCAGTCCAACCTTGCGCACGTCAATTTCGGTTTCATAAACAGAAATGACCTCTTTGTTGCGGGTCAGGAATACGCGGGTTTTATAGGCCCCTTCGGTCAGATTAGCCGGCAGAGCGATGGCGGTGTCGAAGAGGGTTTGTTCCCGCAGGTTCACCTCAAAATCGCGCTGTTGGTATTTGAGTTCAGAAGTGCGGATTCGAGTCAGAGCCTCAGTAAAGCGCTGGGGGTCATCGGCGGCAACACCAACGGCGCGAATGGCGCGTTCGACGGAAATTTTGTAGCGCAGGTCTTCGACTTCGCTAATGACGACGGGCCATTCTTGCGAAGTGGCGACGGCATAAAAGCTTGGTGCGCTGTCGATCTCGACGGCCTCGGTGTTGACCCAGATACCAAAGCGGCGGTCTTTCTTGCGAACGGTGATGGGCTGGGATGGTCCTGCGACGGTGATGATCACATGAAGCGGTTCTTCTGGGATCGCCTCTTCGCGTTTGACTGCACCATAGATCAGGATTTCGGACCCGTCGAAATCGGCGGAGATGGCGATCTCATCTTTGCTGAGGCCAAGAACGACTTCTTCGGCCCAGACTGGAAGCGAGATTAGAAGCAAAAGGGCAAGCAGGATGCGCATCAGTGACCACCTGCTGCGCCGAGGCTGAACAGCTCGCTAGGCATAATCAAAAGATCGAGCGCCAGTTTTAGGCAAACACCCAGAACCATCAGCGCCAAGAGGATGCGTAATTGTTCGGCCTTGAGTTTGGCCCCGATTACAGCACCAAATTGCGCACCGATGACACCGCCAACCAGCAAGAGAACCGCGAGAACGATATCAACGGTAAAGTTTGTCGTGGCGTGCAGTAGGGTGGTGAACGCGGTTACAAAGATGATCTGGAACAGCGATGTACCCACAACCACTTTGGTTGGCATTCCCAATAGGTAGATCATCGCCGGAACCATGATAAAGCCACCGCCAACACCCATGATCGCGGCCAGAATACCAACGCACACGCCAACGATCAGCGGCGGAATAACCGAGATATACAGACCCGAGGTGCGAAACCGCATCTTGAAGGGCAGCCCGTGAATCCAGTTGTGTTTCTTGCGCTTAGGAACCACGCCCGCTTTGGTTTTGCGGATGGCGTTCAGGCTTTCGATGAACATCAGCCCGCCGATGATGCCAAGGAAGACAACATAGCAAAGCTTGACCAGCAAATCGACTTGGCCGACGCTTTTGAGGTAGTTGAAGACCACAACACCCAGTGCTGCCCCGGCGAGACCGCCAATGAGCAGCACCGTGCCCATTCGGAGATCGACCGTCTTTCGCCTGAAATGCGCGAGCACGCCAGAAAACGACGAGGCGACGATTTGGTTGGCTTCTGTGGCAACGGCAACCGCGGGCGGAATGCCGATAAAGAACAAAAGCGGGGTCATCAAAAACCCGCCCCCGACGCCGAACATGCCCGAGAGTACACCCACGAGCCCGCCCAGCCCCAAAAGGAGGAACGCATTGACCGATACTTCGGCGATAGGAAGGTAGACCTGCATATTCTTTCCTAGCGTCATCGGTGGGATTTTTGCAAGTGCAGCGACGAGGGTTTACCGTTGGACTTACAAAACGATCACAACTGGACCGGAAAATGCTCAAGTATTGAGACTTGAGATTGAAATGCTGTCCAAGCGCGTTGTTGTTGATAGCCAAAGTTGCACTATGGGACGCGGCGCACCGTGTGAAATCCGGACTCACGAAAAAGAACCCCCGCAAAAGCGGTTTGCTTTGCGGGGGGTGGATTTTGGCGGTGGCGAGCGTGTTTAACGCTCTTTGACGTAGGGCTCGCCTCCGGCACGGGGGGGGATGGCTTTGCCAACAAACCCAGCAAGGATCACAACGGTTAGAATGTAGGGCAGGGCCTCCATCATCTGAACCGGGATGACAACGCCGCCCAAGTCAATGTTCTGGAACCGCAAGGCGACCGCCTGAAGGAAGCCAAACAGAAGGCAGGCCATCAAGGCATACCAAGGACGCCATTTCGCAAAGATCAGAGCCGCCAAGGCGATATAGCCACGACCGGCGGTCATTTCCTTGACGAACCCGGCCTGAAGCGAGGTGGCAAGATACGCTCCGGCGATCCCACACAGCACGCCACAGATCATCACCGCCGCATAACGCAGCCCGATGACCGAGACGCCCGCGGTGTCAACGGCATCAGGGGCCTCGCCCACAGCGCGAAGGCGCAGGCCAAAACGGGTGCGGAACAACACGAACCACGTGATCGGCACCATCAGGAAGGCGATATAGGCAAGGGCCGAATTGCCCGAGATCAGGTCCGAGTAGATCGGCCCAAGCAGGGGAACATCGCGCAAGGCGTCGGCAAAGGGCAGGGTGATTTCTTGGAACCGCTGCTCTTCTGGGATGGTTGGCGTGCGCCCGCCTTGTTTGAACCAGCTTTGGGCAATCAAGACGGTGAGACCGGAGGCAAGGAAGTTCAGAGCCACCCCGGAGATGAGCTGATTGCCACGAAAGGTGATCGAGGCAAGACCGTGGATGAGGGAGAGCGCCAGCGATGCAGCGATCCCGGCCAAGAGGCCAATCCAGACATTGCCGGTCGTAAAGGTGATCGCCGCCGAGAAGAACGCGGAAATCAGCATCTTGCCCTCAAGCCCGATGTCGAAAATACCGGCGCGTTCGCTAAACAACCCGGCCAAACAGGCCAACAAGAGCGGTGTCGACAGGCGGATTGAGCTATCGAGCACTTGGACAATGGTATCGATATCCATCATGCGTCTCCCTTACGGATGCTCAGGAACAGTTTTTCAAGCGGCATGCGCACCATATTATCGAGCGCCCCGGTGAACAGGATCACCAGCGCCTGAATCACGATGATCAGCTGTTGTGGAATGTTGGTCCAAAAGGCCAGTTCCGAACCGCCCTGATACATGAAGCCAAACAGCAGCGCCGCCAAGAGGATGCCAACCGGATGTGACCGGCCCATCAAGGCCACCGCGATGCCGATAAACCCGGCCCCTTCGGTGGCGTTGAGAACCAGACGCTCGGCCTCGCCCATGGTGGTGTTCAGCGCCATCATGCCCGCCAATCCGCCGGAGATCAGCATCGAGACGATGGTGATTTTGACCGGCGAGATACCGGCGTATTTGGCACCGGTTTCCGAATGACCAAAGGCGCGGATTTCATAGCCCAAACGGGTGCGCCAGATCAGGAAGTAAACCGCGACACAGGCCGCCAGCGCCACGAAAAACGTCACATTGGCCGGGGCGTTGCGGAACATCACCGTGTCAGCGGTCGAAAACATGCTTTGGAAGGTCGGCAGGAACGTTGCCTCTGGGAATTTGGCAGTGGCCGGGTCCATCGAGCCTTGGGGGCGCAACACGTTGACTAGAATGTAGTTCAGCAGTGAAAAGGCGATAAAGTTGAACATGATCGTGGTGATAACGATGTGGCTGCCGCGTTTGGCCTGAAGATAGGCCGGGATATAGGCCCAAGCCGCGCCGAACAGCGCCGAAATCGCCGCCGCGCCAAAGAGCGCTAGCGTCCAATGCGGCCACGGCACATAGAGACAGACCAGCGCCACGCCAAGACCACCCATCATCGCCTGACCCTCTCCACCGATGTTGAACATGCGGGCGTGAAAGGCCACGGCAACCGCCAGCCCGGTAAAGATAAAGTTGGTGGCGTAATAGAGCGTATAGCCGATCCCGCGCGAGGTGCTGAGCGCCTCTTTGACCATGATCCTAAAGGCCTCGACCGGGTTTTCCCCGATGGCGAGGATGACCAGCGCCGAAATCGCCGCGGCCAAGAGGATCGAGATCAGGGGAACAAGGACCGCATCGGCCCAGGCGGGCATCTTATCCATTGGTCAGCTCCTTGGTATTGGTAACGCCGGCCATGAGTAGGCCCAGTTCGGTCTGATCGGTTTCGGACGGTAAGCGTTCGCCCATGATCTGGCCGTCAAACATCACCGCGATCCGATCAGACAGCGACATGATTTCATCAAGCTCGACCGAGACCAGCAAGATCGCCTTGCCCGCATCGCGCAGTTGCACAATCTGTTGGTGGATGAATTCGATCGCGCCGATATCAACGCCGCGCGTCGGTTGGCCGATCAACAGCAGGTCGGGGTTGCGTTCGATTTCCCGCGCCAGAACAATTTTCTGTTGGTTGCCGCCAGAGAAGTCTTTGGCGTTGAGCCATGGGTGCGGCGGGCGCACGTCAAAACGGTCCATTTTGGCTTGGGCTTCGGCTTTGATCGCCTTGTTATCCATCAAAAAACCACCGCCGGTTTCCGGGCCGCGGTGATAGCCGAACACCATGTTTTCCCAAGCGGAATAATCGAGGATCAGCCCTTCGTGGTGGCGGTCTTCGGGAACGTGGCCGATGCCACGGGCGCGGCGCGATTGACCATCGGAATGCTTGCCAGTTAGGTCCAGCTCTTCGCCATTCATGCGGATGTTGCCGGTGGCGTAGCCATAGCCGCCCAAGACGCGCATCAATTCCGATTGACCGTTGCCGGATACCCCGGCGATGCCGACGATCTCACCGGCGCGCACATTGAGCGAAATGCCTTTGAGGCGTTCCACCCCGGCCTCGTCGATATGGCGGAGATTCTCGACCTCAAGCACCGGCTTGCCGGGTTTGGCGGGGACTTTGTCGACCCGTAGCAACACCTTGCGGCCCACCATCAGCTCGGCAAGCTCTTCTGGGCTGGTTTCAGATGTCTTGACGGTCGCAGTCATTTCGCCGCGCCGCATCACCGACACCGTATCGGTGATCTCCATGATTTCACGCAGTTTATGGGTGATCAGGATGATCGTCTTACCCTCTTTGCGAAGGCCTTCGAGAATGCGGAACAGGTGATCGGCCTCGGCCGGGGTCAACACCCCGGTGGGTTCATCCAAAATCAGAATGTCCGCTTCGCGATAGAGCGCCTTGAGGATCTCAACCCGCTGTTGGTGACCAACAGAGAGGTCTTCGATCAAGGCATCTGGATCGACCTGAAGCTCGTATTCCTCGGCCAGATGCTTGAGAACACCGCGCGCCTTGCGCAAGCTCGGCTGGAGCATCGGGCCATCTTCGGCCCCAAGGATGACGTTTTCCAGAACCGAGAAGTTTTGCACCAGTTTAAAGTGCTGAAACACCATGCCAATCCCGGCGGCAATCGCGGCCTGACTGTCTGGGATTTCGGTCTCTTTTCCATTGATGAAAATCTCGCCGCTGTCGGCTTTGTAAAACCCGTACAGGATCGACATCAGCGTGGATTTCCCAGCGCCGTTTTCACCGATGATCCCATGGATCGTGCCCGGCATCACCCGGATCGAGATATCCTTGTTGGCCTGAACAGGGCCAAAGGCTTTGGATATGCCTTTAAGTTCGATGGCTGCGGTTTCGGTCATCCGTCCTCCACGAGAGCATGTCTTTGTTTGTCGCCGAAGGGGCCAAAGCCCGGTGGCGTTTTTTTGCTCAAAGCACATTTGTTTTGCTTTGTGGCACATGAGTCAAGGCCAAGCGCATTGGAAAAGGCTGGATTTCGTAACGAAATCTTCATGGCGCGCCAGACGGTTGCAAAATGCAGGTCACAGAACGGGCCTATTGGAAACAAAAAGGCCGCGCCAAGTCAGGCGCGGCCTAAAGCAAAGCCTAATCCGGGTGGATTAGAATTTCAGAACGGGGCAGGTGTCGTCCGACGAATAGTCGTGAACTTTAAGTTCACCTGCGATGATCTGATCGCGCGCGGCGTCAACGGCGGCTTTCATATCATCGGACACCAGCGATGCGTTATGCTCGTCCAGAGCATAGCCCACACCTTCTTCGGCGAGGCCGAAGACTTTGACAGTGCCGGTTTCGAGATCAGCACCAGCAGTCATCGAATCAAATACAGCCACGTCAACGCGCTTGAGCATCGAGGTCAGAACCTGACCGGGGTGCATGTGGTTCTGGTTGCTGTCAACGCCGACGGACAGGATGTTTTCTTTGGCTGCGGTTTGCAGAACACCGATGCCGGTGCCGCCTGCCGCTGCATAGATCACGTCCGCGCCTTGGCTGATCTGTGCACGCGCCAGCTCAGACCCTTTTACCGGGTCATTCCATGCGGCAGGGGTGGTGCCGGTCATGTTGGACACAACGGTCGCATCTGGGTTTGCCGCCAGAACACCTTGGGCGTAGCCACAGGCGAATTTACGGATCAATGGGATGTCCATGCCGCCAATAAAGCCAACAGTTTTCGACTCGGACGCCATGCCGGCCATCATGCCAACAAGGTAAGAACCTTCGTGCTCGGAGAACAGGATCGACACAACATTCGGGTGCTTGGCAGGGTCAACCCAGCCGTCAATGGTGACGAACTTTGTGTCAGGATAATCCGCTGCAACCGCGTCGATCGACCCAGCGATGGCAAAGCCAGTGGTGACAACAGGGTTGAAACCCGCTTCGGCGAAACGGCGCAGGGCCTGCTCGCGCTGGGCTTCGGACTGAATTTCGATGTCTTTGTACGTGCCGCCGGTTTCCTTGGCCCAACGCTCAGCGCCACCAAAGGCCGCTTCGTTGAAGGATTTGTCGAACTTGCCGCCCAGATCATAGATCAGCGCCGGGTCAGCCAGAGCTGCGCCAGCGGAAAGTGCCAGAGCTGCGGCCGAGCCGAGAATTGTTTTCATGAAAGTCATGTGTTGCTCCCAGGTGTGAACGACGGACAGAGTCGCCGTTTCGTTTGTGATAGGCAATAAAGACGCAAGGGGCGTGCGGCGGTCAACCGGAATCTTGGAATTCGGGGGGTTTAGGGGCGATTCCGCTAGGTCAGCGCACAGCGCATAACCACGGCGTCCTCGGCCGGGGCATTGATGCGCGTATAATACCCTTTTCGACGGCCAACTTCTTGGAAGTCAAAGCTTTTGTAAAGCTCCATCGCGGCGCTATTCCCCGAGGCAACCTCAAGGAAAACCGTGTCGATACCGCGTGTCGAAAAATTTGACCAAAGGGTCCGAAAAAGCCCGGACGCAATGCCTTGACGGCGGTGATCTGGGCTTACGGCGATGGTTAGAATCTCTGCTTCAGGTGCAATGCAGCTGGCGAGGACAAAGCCGTAGTCAGTGATCACAGAGATGACATCGGCCCGGTTCAAAAGCGTTGTGATTTCAGATTCGTCCCAAGGGCGATCGGGAAAACAGCGCGCATAAAGCGCGGTCATGTCCTCGGGTGTCATGGCCGGGTGTGTTTTGGTGGGGGAGGTCACGCAGGCGGGTCCGCCAAAATAACCGGTGGCGCGTTGCGTGAGGGGGCGGCATCGGCCGGGCGCAAGTAAAGCGGGGCCGGGGGCGTTGGGGTGGTGTTATCCATGTTAAGCATGGCTTGACGCGCAATGGCTTCGGCCATTGAGTATTTCGCGGTCAACACGCGGCCACCGGTGCGCTTGGCGATCTCATCGGCCTGTGCGCCAATTACTGCGGCTTCGGCCTTGGGGTTTGGCAGTACAAGCGTATCTATATCACAGAGCGCGGCGGCGCTCCCGCTGGTGTCATTCAACGTATGTACATAAAGCCGGTCGCGCGGGGCGGCGACGCTACAGACAACCGGGATGTCAATGCCAAGCGCCATGGCCTGAAACTGTGACACACCTATGGCAGGAATACCCAACGCCAAAGCCAAGCCACGGGCGGCAGATACAGAAATGCGGATGCCGGTGAAATTGCCGGGGCCGATACCAACGCCGATGGCGTTTAGGTCGGACAATTCCACGTCACCAGCGGCCAAAACCTCTTGAATCAGGGGCATGATGCGTTCGGCCTGACCACGGGCCATGTCTTGGGTTTGAGAGGCGATAAGCGTGTCACCGCGCAGCAAAGCGGCAGTGCAATGAGGGCCGGAGGTGTCGAAACCGAGGATCAGAGGCGCATGTGTCATGGCGTGTCTGTGCCGCGAGTGGGTCCAGAAGACAAGCCAGAAGACAAGAGTGTCACCCGCGCCGAGGCGTCGGATTTTGGCAAATCGTCGGTAAGATGTAGCCAATTGAGCCGCGATCCAAAATGCGAATGGTGCTGGGGAGGAAGAGTGTCAGGGTGATCAAACAGGCCGACGGGGATGAAAATTTGATCAGGCAGATAGTCGAAACGCGCCGCCAAGGGCGAGCCGCAATCACGGCAGTTGGCCCGCGTGACACCCGCGACGCTGGATTTCCAATGTAAGTCCGGGGTGAAGCGAACGGCGTTTGGTGACATGGCTGCAAAAGCCGAGATTGGCGCGCCCGACCAGCGCCGACAATCGCCACAATGACAATAGGCCACCGTCAAAGGTGGCCCATCGGCGTGCATCAAAGTTTTGCCGCAATAACAGCGGCCTGACAGGGCGTCAGACGGCAACAGGGCGGACCTCGGTCACCTCGGGGATGTAGTGGCGCAGCAGGTTTTCGATCCCCATTTTCAACGTCAAAGTGGACGACGGGCAACCGGCACAGGCCCCTTGCATATGCAGGTAAACAACGCCGCGATCAAAGCCGTGGAAGGTGATATCGCCACCATCCTGAGCCACAGCAGGGCGGACGCGGCTATCGAGCAATTCTTTGATTTGACCAACGATTTCGCCATCTTCACCGTCATGATCGGCGTGGCCACCGGCCTGGGTAGCACCATCGGACATCACCGGCTGACCGCTTTGGAAATGCTCCATGATCGCGCCAAGGATCGACGGTTTCAGATGATCCCAGTCGGTGTCATCGTTTTTGGTCACGGTGACAAAGTCGTTGCCAAAGAAAACACCAGTCACACCATTCACCGAAAACAGGCGCTGTGCCAAAGGTGAGCCGCTGGCCGCCTCTGAACTTGGAAAATCAGCCGTCCCCATTTCAAGCACGGTCAGGCCGGGCAGGAATTTCAACGTGGCGGGGTTTGGTGTGGATTCGGTCTGGATGAACATCTGGGACACGCCTTTTCTGGTCTGTGCGGAATATGCGCACGCGACGGGCAAAGGTCAAGGTTTAGAATTATTCTAAGGTTTAGGCGGTTGCTACAAGGGCGCGCAACCGGGCGCGGATGTATTTGGCCGCAGATCGGTAATGCGACGGCCCGGCGGCCTCGGCCCAGCGGCCAGTTGTCCATTTGTTATTGCCGCCTTGCATCGGCCCACCATAAAGCGCGTCGTCGTCCAAAGTGTCGATCATCGCCAATAGGGTTTGGTGATTGGCATCGAGACTGGCTTTGGCACCTTCCCAGCTCAGATCATGTTGCGATGCGCGCAAATCGGCGTTGTAGCGTTTCAACTCGCTCCATTTGTAGCCGGGGGCAGGGATTTCGGCCTTTTGCCCGGATTGCCCGGTCTCGTACCAACCTAAAAACAGAGTGATCCAATGGGCACGATGGGCGATGGTGTCTTTGATCGTTGTGCCATCAGCCTCTGGATCGGGCAACATGGCAACGCTCTCTTCGATCGGGGCGATCAGCTTTTGCAGTTTCGCAAATTCTTTTTCCGCAATAGCGCGCAATTCGGTTTTAGAGGTGGCGGGCATGTCGGCCTCCTTTCCGGGCTAGGGTACCCGGAACGTGGCAACGTCACCTTGATCTGCCTCATCGAAAACGCGGGCCAAGCTCGCTCTGGTCAACACCCTCCAACCGCCAAAACGCCTCGGCCTCAGGGCCGATTTTGGCAAGGGTCCGGGTGAGGTCAACAGGCGGGACAACCCGATGCAACGCATAGGACACCGCTTCGAGTGCGTTGTCGGGGGCCAAATTGTGATGCTTGCGCAAATCGCGTGTTTCGCGAAGATAAACATCAGGCGAGGCCCAAGGGGCGGGCGGTTCCACCTGCCAGTTTTGGACGAAAAGCGCGCGTAGGGTGGTGGGTAGGATCTGGGCGAAATCCAACCCTTGTTGCACCGTCAAACGTTTGCGAAAACTGCGAAACACCCCTTCAGTGACCGTATAGGTGACGTTGTCCGACGGGGTGCTAAGCTTGTCCTTGGCGTCATCCAAAAACCCGCGCCATTCCTTGGCGGCGTGGCGATAGCTCCACGGCATCGGCATCTTAAGTGATTGCCTCCAACCGCTCCTTGGACATGTCGCCGGGGACAACAGTAATCGGGATCGGCAGGCCGGAACTGTTGCGGACCAGCTGGGTGATAATTGGGCCGGGGCCCTTTTTATCTGTTGCAGCGCCAAGGACCAAAACCCCGATTTCGTCGTCGGATTTCACATGGGCGATGATCTCAGGAACCGCATCGCCTTCGCGAATGACAAGTTCGGGATCGACGCCTTGTTTGTCGCGCATCCATTTTGCAAAGACTTCGAAATGGGCGTGAATCCGTTCGCGGGCTTCTTCTTTCATCACGGCACCAACACCGATCCAATGGTTGAACTCATCCGGTGGAATCACCGACAGAATCGCAACACCGCCACCGGTATTGGCCGCTCGCATCGCGGCAAACCGCATGGCGTTTAGGCATTCACGGCTGTCATCTAGGACAACAAGAAACTTGCGCATCATACACTCCCTATCGTGGTGATCATGCCTGTGGACACGGCAACTGGCAAGCGGTCACAGCGCTATCTGCATCAGGGGGAGCATCCGGCCGGAAATAGCGGTTGAGGCGACCGATCCAATGCGGATCGCGCCCATATAAGCGTAAAACGCCTCGGCCCCCGGATCGGCATCGATGTTCATAATCCTTGCTTTGCCGCTGCGAGCCTGAGCGATGGCCCAAAGAAGCAAGGCGCGGCCAGCGCCGCTACCGATGGCATCGGGGTCAACGAAAAGCTTGTCGAGTTGCGCGGCCCCTTGATCAATCGTCACGGTGGCGACACCGATAAACCCCGCGCCCTTGCGGATCACGGCGGTTCGGGCCCCAAGATCGGCGTGGGTGACGGTTAGCTCTTCGCGACACGCGTCAAGGAAATCGGCGTCATATCCCCAATAGGCTTTGGAGCGCAGGCAGAGGTCAGACAGCGCGGCAAGCTCTTGATCCGAAGCCGAAAGCAGCCGTTCCGGCGTCATGTCGATGCGGCCCAATCCCAATACATGTCACGCACGCGGCGGGTTATTGGACCAACTTGATAGCTGTCATCTTCGATGCCGGTCACCGGAGTGACCTTGTTCATGTTGCCGGACAAAAACACCTCATCCGCAGCTTTGAAATCGTCAAAGCTAAGAACCGTTTCATGCACGATGACACCATCGGCGCGCAGGTTGCTCATGTGGCGGGCGCGGGTGATTCCGGCCAAAAACGTGCCATTGGCGACCGGGGTGAACACCTCGCCGTCTTTGACCATAAACACGTTGGCGGTTGCGGTTTCGGCGACGTTGCCGAGGGCATCGGCGACCAAGGCATTGCCAAATCCACGGGCGCGAACCTCGGCTAACATGCGGGCATTGTTGGGATAAAGGCAGCCGGCCTTGGCATTCACCACTGCGCTTTCTAGAACCGGACGACGGAACCGTGTATAGCCCAGCGTGGTTGACGCGGTTTCTGGGGCCATGGGCACTTCTTCTAGACTAATTGCGAACCCGGTGTCGTCCCCGCTTGGCACAATCGCGGTCGCATCGCCGTGAATGCCCCAATACATTGGCCGAATATAGACCGCGGCCCCGGGGGCGAACCCTTTGAGACCTTCTTGGACCAGCGCGACCATGTCCTCTGTTGTAACCGTCGGGGTGAGCATCAAGGCCGTCGCAGACCGGTTTGTCCGCGCGCAATGAGGTTCCAGATCTGGCGTCAACCCATTGACCATACGCGCGCCATCAAACACGGTTGTGCCCAACCATGCGCCATGATCCGCTGCGCGCATAACCATTGCGTCGCCGTCGTGCCATTGGCCGTCATAATAGGTGCGTATTGTCTTGCCGATTGCCATATCTGGTCCTCCGTTGTTGGCGCACGCTATGGCCAGCGCGCGCCAAGGTCCAGTGCTGGTCGCCGCGCGTTTGATCAAACTTCGTGATGCTTTGCTTCAGCAATCAGCTTGTCGAGGTCCAAGGGGGCGTTTGTCATGGTCAACGAGCCCTGTGCACCCCTTGGCCATTCCGCATTTGGGCGATCGCGATAGATTTCGATGCCATTTCCGTCGGGGTCTTCGAAATAGATGGCTTCGGACACGCCATGATCGGCGGCACCTTGGATGGTCACGCCCGATGCCATCACCTGCACCAAGGTATGTGCCAAGGCCAGGCGATCCGGATACAGAAAGGCCACATGATATAGCCCGGGCGCGCGTGGGTCCGGGGCCGGGCCATCCTTGCTATGCCACGTGTTCAGACCAATGTGATGGTGATAGCCGCCCGCCGACAAAAACGCCGCTTGGCTGCCGAATTTTTGTGTGACGTCAAAGCCAAGAACGTCGCGATAAAAGCGGACCGAACGATCTAGATCGGTCACCTTGAGGTGGACATGGCCCACACGGGTTTCTGGATGGGTTTTCATGTTAAATCTCCTTTGCCAACATCTGGTTGATGTGCGGAAAAATTGAAATTCCCTAGATTTGCACGGAATTGGTGCGCAAGCGCCGGGTGCGCTATGGGCGTCACGCGGGGCGGATAGGAAACGGTTTCGGCGCAAATCACTGCGAAGGTGTCGGGAATGGCTCACTCATTCGGGTGCGAAAATGGTCTAGACTGCGATCAAGACCAGAGGAAAACGCGCATGTCCAATACGATCCGATTCACCCTTGATGGCACCGAAGTTGAGGCTGAACAGGGAATGACCATTTGGGAAGTGGCCAATGGCCGGGGCCTGAAAATCCCGCATCTGTGCCACAAACCCGCGCCCGGATACCGACCCGACGGCAATTGCCGGGCCTGTATGGTTGAGATTGAGGGCGAACGGGTTTTGGCGGCCTCCTGCATTCGCGAGCCGAGCGATGGCATGGTTGTGACAACCAATAATGCCCGCGCCGAAAACGCCCGCAAGATGGTGATGGAACTTTTGCTTGCCGATCAGCCTGAGCGCGACGCGGCGCATGACAAGTCCAGCCACCTTTGGGACATGGCCGAGGAGAACGGTGTTGAAGACAGCCGTTTTCCAACCATCGAACCCGAGCGTATTCCTTTGCTGGACGATAGCCATGTGGCGATGCGGGTCAATCTGGACGCCTGTATTCAATGCGGGTTGTGCGTGCGCGCCTGTCGCGAGGTGCAAGTCAATGACGTGATCGGGATGGCCGGGCGTGGGCATGACGCCTATCCGACCTTTGACATGGCCGATCCGATGGGGGCCTCAAGCTGTGTGGCCTGTGGCGAATGTGTGCAGGCCTGTCCAACCGGGGCGTTGATGCCATCCACTGTTTTGGATGCGCAAGAAGTCGGCGACAGCAAAGATTTCGATAGCGAAACTGAGAGCGTTTGCCCGTTCTGCGGCGTGGGTTGCAAGGTATCGCTCAAGGTCAAAGATGGCAAAGTCAAATACGTTGAGGGCATCAATGGTCCGGCAAACGAAGGGCGTCTGTGCGTCAAAGGGCGGTTTGGGTTCGACTATATCCACCACCCGCACCGGTTAACCAAACCCTTGATCCGACGTGAAGACGCCCCGGCCAAAGGGTTGAACGTTGATCCCGGCGATCTTTCGACGCATTTCCGCGAAGCAAGCTGGGATGAGGCGTTGGGTTTTGCGGCCAAAGGGTTGACTGGTCTGCGCGAGGCCCATGGTGGCCGCGCGGTGGCGGGTTTTGGCAGCGCCAAATGTACGAATGAAGAAGCCTATCTGTTCCAGAAATTCATCCGTCAGGGGTTCAAACATAACAACGTCGATCACTGTACGCGTCTTTGCCACGCGTCATCAGTATCAGCGTTGATTGAAAACGTCGGATCGGGCGCGGTGACCGCGACGTTTAATGAGATCGAAAACGCCGATGTGGCGATCATCATTGGGGCCAACCCGATTGAGAACCATCCCGTCGCCGCGACCTATTTCAAGCAGTTCACCAAACGTGGTGGCAAGTTGATCGTGATGGATCCGCGCGGGGTTGGTATGCGCCGCTTTGCCGATGAGATGCTGCAATTCCGTCCCGGAGCCGATGTGTCGATGCTCAACGCGATCATGCATGTGATCGTCGAAGAAGAGCTTTATGATCGCGCTTATATCGAAAAATTCACCGAGAATTGGGAGGCCGAAAAGCAACATCTTGCGCAGTTCACCCCCGAAGCGATGTCGGAAATCTGCGGAATTGAGCCAGAGCAGCTGCGCCGGGTGGCACGGACCTTTGCCGGGGCCAAGGCGGGGCTGATTTTCTGGGGCATGGGGGTGTCACAGCATATTCACGGCACCGATAATTCGCGTTGCTTGATTTCGCTGGCTTTGATGACCGGCAATGTTGGCAAACCAGGTGCGGGCCTGCATCCGCTGCGGGGGCAAAACAACGTGCAAGGGGCGTCAGATGCGGGGCTGATCCCGATGTTCTTGCCGGATTATCAGAGCGTCACAGACGATGGCATTCGCCAAGCGTTTACAGATGTTTGGGACAGCGACGATTTCAGCAATGAAAAAGGTCTGACCGTTACCGAGATCGTCGACGAGGTTTATGCGGGCAATATCAAGGGTATGTATATTCAGGGTGAAAACCCAGCCATGTCCGATCCGGATGTGGAACATGCCCGCGATGCCTTTGCCAAGCTTGAATGCATGGTGGTGCAGGATATTTTCCTAACCGAGACCGCGAATTATGCGGATGTGATCCTGCCTGCCTCGGCGCTTTATGAGAAAAACGGCACGGTTTCGAATACCAACCGGCAGGTGCAACGTGTGCGTCCCGCTGTGCCACCGCCCGGAGAGGCGCGCGAAGATTGGGCCGTGACGGTTGAGCTTGCGCAACGCTGTGGGTTGAACTGGGCGTATTCGGATGTCAGCGAGGTTTTCGCTGAGATGAAGCTGAATATGAAGTCGCTCGACAATATCACGTGGGAGCGGTTGAAGACCGAGACGATCACCTATCCGTCACTTCATGAGACCGATCCCGGCCAGCCGATTGTATTTGGAGACGGATTCCCACGTGTGGATGGGCGCGCGCGCTTTACCCCGGCGTCGGTGATTGCCCCGGACGAGGCTCCGGATGCGGAATTCCCGATGATCATGACCACGGGCCGCCAGTTGGAGCATTGGCATACCGGGTCGATGACGCGGCGGTCTAAAGTCTTGGATGCGGTTGAGCCGGAAGCGAATTGTTCTTTGCATCCCAAGACGCTGCGGGCGCTTGGGGTTGAGGCCGGAGATATGATCAAGCTGACCACGCGGCGCGGGTCGATTGAGATCATGGCGCGGGCGGATCGGGCGATTGCAGAGGACATGGTTTTTGTGCCTTTTGCCTATGTCGAGGCGGCGGCGAATGTGCTCACCAATCCGGCGATTGATCCCTATGGCAAAATCCCGGAGTTCAAGTTCTCAGCTGTACGGGTTGAGGCGATCACCAAGATTGCAGCGGAGTAGGGAGGTCGGGGGTGACGTGCGTGCGAAGCACGACACCCCACCCGCCATCCCGCCGGGCGGTGCGTTTAGGTGTGAGCTTCGCCGAATGTCTTTGTGGTGCAGGTGGTTTTTCACGCCTTGTGTGGTTTCAAGCGTTGTGCGTTCCCAGCTCCTTCGGCCGCGTTGGGACTCCTGCTGAGAAAGCTGCCTGACGCGGCATCCCAACAAACGTCCCATGTCATTGCGAAAATATTTCGGGCCTGCGACAAAGATCGTGGATTTATGCTATCCTTATCGGAAAGGAGAACAGCATGGATCCAGTGTCATTGGTCTTTTATGCTTGTGTGTGTGGGGTGCTTGGCTTGGCCGGGCCCAAACTTGGCGCGGCCCCTATGCGTTTGGGAATTGGGGCTTTGGTGGGGGTCGTTGCGGTGACGGCATTGCCGCATGTCAAAACCCTTTTAGGCCTGACTGAGGCCTATGCGACGGTGTCGCCTTAGCTCCATTCGACATCCCCCAAAAAGATGTAGCCGGCCCCGTAGATGGTTTTGATTAGCCGAGGGTTTTTGGGATCTTCTTTAAGCTTGGTGCGCAGGCGCGAGATGCGGACATCCATGGCGCGATCAAAGCTTTCGCCCGCAGCACCTCCCAAGGTTTCCTGCATATGAGCGCGTGAAATAAGGCGTTTGGGGCTTTCAAGGAAGAGCCGCAACACTTCGCCTTCGGCATGACTAAACGGGGTTTCATCCCCGTCGGTATCGACCAAAGTGTAGCGATCAAAATGCGCGGTCCAGCCGTTGAACGTGGCGGTGTCCCCTTGGGCAGCGGCGGCTTTGGGGCCGCGCATACGGGCGCGAATGCGGGCGACAACTTCTGCCGGATCAAAGGGTTTGATGATGTAGTCATCAGCCCCAAGTTCGAGGCCGGTGATCTTGTCCTGAACCTGCGCACGGCCGGAAATGATGATGATGATCGCGCCCTGTTCCAACGCCAGACGATGCACCACCGAGAGCCCATCGCGATCCGGCAATCCAAGATCAACCAAACAGACATCAGGCGTTGTGCGTCGCAAGGCGGCTTCGAATTCGGTGGCGCGGGCAAAGGTCAGGGTGCGAAACCCGGCTTCTGTCAAAGCTTCGGACAGCATGTCGCGAATGGCGGGTTCATCGTCCAGAATGGTGACAAGCGCGCTCATGTCTCTTCCTTTCCAAAGCCAAGAAATCGGGTCAGATTGGTGGCATCAAAGGGTTTGGCCAAAACCGGGGCCCGGGTGCGGGCTTTTTCGTGCAACGGGTGATCTTGCGGCAATGAGGTCATGAGCCGCAGCGGTAGGTTTGGCAGATGGTCGGCCAGTGTGAAACCGGGATCTTCGCCTTCGAGAGAAATATCCGACAGGATCAGCGCAATGTCAGGCAGACCTTCGGCCAAGGCGCGCGCTTCGGCGACCGAAGCGGCTTCGACCACGTTGAATTCCAGATCGGTTAGCATTTCGCGCACGGATGCTCGAATATCGGGGCTATCTTCGACAAGCAGAACAAGACCGGCCTTGGGCAGGTCGATCGCGGGACGCAGTGGCAGGCGCAGGCGGATTTCGGCCCCGGTTTCGGTGTTGGACAGGCGCATGTCACCCCCGGCGAGTTTGGTCATGTCATAGACCATCGCGAGCCCAAGTCCGGAGCCTTCGCCACCTTTGGTGGTGAAGAACGGATCAAGCGCATGGGCCAGCGCCTCTTCGGAAAAACCGGTGCCTGTGTCTGTGACACTGATTTGCAGCCAGGTCTTTTTGAACTCGGTTGCTGTCACCCGAATGGTCCCGGCCTGACCACAGGCATCGCGGGCGTTGAGGATCAGGTTTAAGAGTGCGTCTTGCAGAAGGCCATGATCAACCATGAGGCGGTTTTGAGTTTCGTCCACCACTTGCAGTGAAATCGCCGAGGGCAGGGACGGGGTGGCAAGGGTTTGAAGTTCCTTGAGAAAAGGACCGATCAAAAGCGCTTCGGGTTGCCAGCGACGATGGGCCGTGATGTCGGCGATGCGATTAAGCAACCGCCCCCCACGCCGAGCCGCTTGAAGGGTGGCGGCGATCAAGGGTTCGGCATTGCTCCCCAGATACATCCGTTCAAGCTTGGATTGCATGCCAAGGATGATGGTGAGCAGGTTGGAGAAATCATGGGCCAGACCGCTGGTCAGTTGCGCGGCCATTTCACGACGCCGGGTTTGTTGGAGCGCAGCACGGGTTTGGGTTTCTTCGGTGACGTCTTGGGACAGGATATAGACGCCCGGTTCCAAAGGATCGGGAGTGAAAACCACGCGAATGCGCCGGGATGAGGCCTCGTGGGTGAACTCAAAGGTGTTTTGTTGGCCTTTCATCGCCGCGTCGAGAAAGGGCAGGACCTTGGCATAGGCCTGATCCCCCAAAGCGTCGCGGATATGAGTGCCCAAAATTTTGGTTGGACGACCGGGCATGACAAGATGCAGGCGTTTGTTGGAAAAGGTATATCGCCCGTTTTCATCGACACGGGCGATATGGGCGGGCATCATTTCAGTGGTGAGGCGGGTGCGGGCTTCCATCTCGGTCAACTCGCGCCGGGCTTCCATCAATGCCTTGTTGGTGGCGGCGAGGGCGCGGTTGGTGGCCGATAGTTCTTCGGAACGTTTTAGGACTTCTTCGGAGAGTTGTTCGGAATGGGTGCGCAGCAATTGTTCTTGGGCACGGGTTTCGGTGATGTCGGTGTAGACGGTGACCCAGCCACCTTGAGGGAGGGGGGCACCTTCGATACTGACGATGCGGCCGTTGGCGCGGGTGCGTTCGACGTAATGGGATTGAAAGGCCAAGGCGGTTTCAACCCGATCCTTGATAAAGGTTTCGGGGTCATCGACCTCGCCATATTCTCCTCGTGAGACGAGATGGCGAATGGTGTCTTCAAAGCTTGCACCGGGAGTGGTGAGGCGGTCAGGCAGGTTGAACATTTCCACGAAAGGCGCGTTGCACACCGCAAGGCGTAAGTCGCTGTCGTAGATCGACAGGGCCTGTTGGATAAGGTTGAGACCGGCCTGGGTGAGCGCTTGATTGATCATTGGGATGTCGGGTCGCTTGTCCTGCGGACGTCGCCCCACCCGCCATCCCGCAGCGCATGTTGCATCTGATTGGGAGACGATTGAGGGGGCTGTCCTTTGGTTGTTGAGGGTAGGGTAACGCGCGTCGGCGGGCGGGGCCAAGCGGAAAACTTGCGCTGTTACAATTCGTAAGATTCAGGAAATGTTCAGGAAAAAGTTGACCGACAGATTGGAGCCTGACCAAATAGGCGGCAGAATCGCATAAGCGATCTGGTCCCACATGGGGCCGCTGATTGGTGTCGGTTGAGGAGCCGGCATTAGGGAGGACACAACGTGGCTAAGTTGGCTGAGAGCACAGATGGTCTGTGCTCGGTACCTGCATTATTGCAACGAAACGCTGAGAAATTCAGTGACCGTCCCGCTTATCGCGAGAAGGAATACGGGATTTGGCAGAGCTGGACCTGGAAAGAGGCATCCAAAGAGATTGAAGCGCTGGCGCTTGGTCTTTTGAACCTTGGGGTAAACAGGGGGGATCATGTGGCGATTATTGGCCGCAATCGTCCCTATCTGTATTGGTCCATGGTCGCGGCGCAGATGGTTGGCGCGGTTCCGGTGCCTTTGTATGCCGATGCGGTGGCAGAAGAGATGGAATATGTGTTGTCGCATTGCGGCGCACGGTTTGTCATCGCGGCGGACCAAGAGCAGGTCGACAAGGTAATCGACATCCAAGAGCATTTGCATCAGTTCGAGCATATGCTTTATGTCGATCCGCGCGGCATGCGGAAGTATGACCACCGGCGGCTGCATGAGTTCAGCCATGTGCAGGATCAGGGCCGTGCGGCCTATGATGAGTTCATCGAAGACCTCAAAATCCGCATCGGCGAGCTGACCTATGACAGCACCTGTGTCATGCTGTATACGTCGGGGACAACGGGCAAGCCCAAGGGTGTTGTTCTGTCAAACCGCAATATCATTGCTTCCGCCAAGGCGAGTTCTGAGTTCGATGGGTTGACAGAAAAAGAAGAAATTCTTGCTTACCTGCCAATGGCTTGGGTTGGTGATTTTATCTTTTCACTGGGGCAGGCTTATTGGGCGGGTTTCTGTGTTAATTGTCCGGAAAGTGCCGAGACGATGAAGACGGACCTGCGCGAAATTGCACCGTCTTACTACTTTGCACCGCCAGCGGTTTTTGAGGGGCAGCTAACCCAAATCATGATCCGCATGGAAGATGCAGGCAACTTCAAGAAGAAGATGTTCCATCACTACATGGCGCACGCCCGCAAAGTCGGGCCAGACCTTCTTGAAGGCAAGCCAGTTGGGATGATGGACCGTTTGAAATACGCGATGGGCGAGTTCATGGTCTATGGTCCTTTGAAAAACGCGCTGGGCTTTTCCAATGTGCGGGTTGGCTATACGGCGGGCGAAGCGATTGGGCCGGAGTTGTTCGATTTTTACCGGTCGCTTGGTATCAACCTCAAGCAGCTCTACGGCCAAACCGAAGCAACGGTTTTCATCACGCAGCAGCCAGATGGCGAAGTGCGCTCGGATACCGTTGGTGTTCCTAGCCCCGGTGTCGAAATCCGGATCGAAGATAGCGGTGAAGTGTTTTACCGGTCGCCGGGCACATTTGTTGAGTATTACAACAACCCGGAATCGACGGCTGACACCAAGGACGCCGAGGGTTGGGTTGCCACCGGGGATGCGGGTTTCTTTGAGAAAAGCAGCGGGCATTTGCGGATTATCGACCGGATCAAAGACGTTGGTAAAATGTCGGATGGCGGCATGTTCGCGCCCAAATATGTTGAGAACAAGCTGAAGTTCTATCCCAACATTCTTGAGGTTGTGGTGTTTGGTGCCGGGCGTGATCGTTGCACAGCTTTTGTGAACATCGACCTGACAGCGGTGGGCAACTGGGCGGAACGCAACAACATCGCTTATGCGTCTTATCAAGAGCTTGCTGGGCATCCTGAGGTTTTGGACACGATCCAGAGCCATATCGAAGAAACCAATATCTCGATTGCTCAGGACGAAATGCTGGCGGGATGTCAAATTCACCGCTTCTTGATTTTGCACAAAGAGCTTGATGCGGATGACGGTGAAATGACCCGGACCCGCAAGGTGCGTCGCAAGATCGTTGGTGAGAAATTCGATGATCTGGTGACGGCGCTCTATGACGGGTCAGACGAGATTTATACCGAAACGGAAGTCACTTATGAGGACGGCCGCAAAGGGAAGATCACTGCAACATTGCAGATCCGTGACACCAAGGTGCAGCCAGTGGCCGCCAAGATAGCGGCGGAATGATGGGGACGACGCTTGTGCGATGCACATCGCCCCGCCCACCATCCCGCAGCCCCCGCGACTTTAGAAAGAAGACACAGGCATGACAGAGACTGAAGGATACGTCACAGCCGATGGTCGCCAGATTGGCGGTCAGTTGATGGAGCTGAAGAACATCACCTTGAAGTTCGGTGGTGTGACGGCGATCAGTGATATTTCGTTCGACATCCACGAAGGCGAAATTCGCGCGATCATTGGTCCGAACGGCGCTGGCAAATCGTCGATGCTCAACATCATTTCGGGGTTTTACACCCCGACGATTGGCGAGCTGTGGTACAAGGGCTCGAAACGCCCGGCAATGAAGCCGTTTGAGATTGCCCGTATGGGGGTTGCCCGGACATTCCAGAACATTGCTTTGTTCGAAGGCATGACCGTTCTCGACAACGTCATGACCGGTCGTTTGACGCATATGAATGCCGGGATCGGCGCGCAGGCGTTGTGGTATGGCAAGGCCCGTGACGAAGAAATCGCCAACCGAGAAGTGGTTGAGAAGGTTATCGATTTCCTCGAAATCCAAAATATTCGGAAAACGCCGGTTGGCCGTTTGCCCTATGGGTTGAAAAAACGTGTTGAGCTGGCGCGTGCGCTGGCGGCGGAACCTTCGATCCTATTGTTGGACGAGCCGATGGCCGGGATGAACGTTGAGGAAAAAGAGGACATGAGCCGCTTTATCCTTGATGTGAATGACGAATTTGGCACCACGATTTGCCTGATCGAACACGATATGGGCGTGGTCATGGACCTTTCCGACCGCGTGGTCGTGATGGATTACGGCAAAAAGATCGGGGACGGCCCACCGGACGAGGTGCGCAACAACCAAGACGTTATCGACGCCTATCTCGGCGTCCCACATTAACAGGGGGCAAACATGTTAAAAGACATCTTTATCACGCCGTTTGTCGATATGTTTTCGGCACCGGACTTCCTGCTTCAGGTGCTTTGGGAAGGGCTGGTTTCCGGCATTCTCTATGCTCTGATCGCGCTCGGCTTTGTTCTGATTTTTCGCTCAAGCCGTATCTTTAACTTTGCCCAAGGCATCATGGTGGTGTTTGCAGCGCTGACACTTGTCGGTCTTCATGCGATGGGCATACCGGCTTGGATATCGGTGGTTCTGACGCTGGGCGTTATGTTCGTTCTCGCGGTGAGCATTGAGCGCATCGTTCTACGCCCGCTTGTTGGGCAACCCGATATCATCCTGTTTATGGCCACGATTGGCATCACGCTATTCCTTATTGGTGGCGGTGAGATCATCTTTGGTGGTGAAAACAAAGTGATGATCACCGAAGAACTTGGCATTCCGACCGGTGACACGGTTCTGGAACCTTGGGGCGGTCTTTTGATCCTGCAACACCTTGATATCACGGTTGTTGTTGTGGCAACGGCGCTTGTTGCGGCCCTACTGGCTTTCTTGAACTACACGCAAATGGGCCGGGCGATCCGGGCCTTGGGCGACGATCACCAAGCCGCGCTTTCGGTTGGTATCTCGCTGCAAACCGTTTGGGTTCTGGTTTGGTTTATCGCCGGTATCATCGCGCTGGTCACAGGTATCGCCTGGGGCGCACGCGCCGGGGTCAGCTTTGCCCTTGAGGTCATCGCATACAAAGCCCTGCCGGTTCTGATGCTGGGTGGTTTGGAATCGATCACAGGGGCCATTATCGGCGGCCTTATGATCGGCATCCTCGAAAAACTGTTCGAAATCTACTGGGGTCAGCCACTTCTCGGTGGCAACACGGAAACATGGTTTGCCTTTGTGCTGGCGCTGATCGTGCTCTTGTTCCGCCCGCAAGGTCTGTTTGGTGAAAAGATCATTGAACGGGTCTAGCGCAGCGCGGGGCGCGCTGCAGAGCTAACATCCGGGCGGCGCGCAACCGTGCCCCGCCCACCCCAGACAAGACAAAAATGGACGTGGAAAACATGGCTAAACTTATCGCAATCCTGAACGTCGTGGCATGGTCCGGCTTCTGGTCTTTTGGATACCTCGCGCTCAGCGCTGGCACCGAAAACCCGAACCAAACCACCATCGCGATCCTGCTCGCCGCAGGCGGGGCCGCGGTTGGGCTTTGGGCATGGTTCTGGCTGGTGCGTCATTCCGAAGAAATCGGATACGCCAAACCCGCCAACCGCGTGCGCATCACCAATGAGGAGATGGTCTGATGCTTTATCGTACCGCTGGCCAGTTCAAGACCAGCTACAAATCCGATCAGGCGCTGTTCCCGATCAAACAAGACGCTTTTTTGTTGGGTGTTATCCTGCTGTTCGCAGTGGTGATCTTTCCCCTAACAGCCAGCGAGTTCACCTTTCAGACAATTCTGATCCCGATCCTGATCTATTCGCTCGCCGCGCTTGGCCTGAATATCCTAACGGGGTTCGCCGGTCAGCTTAGCCTTGGCACGGCGGCGTTCATGGGTGTTGGGGCCTATGCCTGCTACAAGATGGTCACCTTGATGCCGTGGATGAACCCGATCGTAGCGATCTTGTTCTCGGGTATCTTTAGCGCAGGGGTTGGGGTTGCCTTTGGTATTCCATCCTTGCGGATCAAAGGGTTCTATCTCGCAATTGCCACTTTGGCGGCCCAGTTCTTCTTGGTCTGGCTGTTTGAGAAATGGGCATGGCTTTATAACTACAACGCCTCTGGCGCGATCCAGGTGCCTAACCTGAAAATGTTCGGTGTGTATATCGCCGGTCCTCAGGCAAGCTCGGTTGTGCAATACTTTGTGGTGCTCTTCATCGTAAGCTTGCTGACCATGGTTTGTATCAACCTGACCCGCGGCAACCTTGGCCGGACGTGGAAAGCGACACGCGACATGGACATCGCAGCGGAACTGATCGGCATCAACTTGATGAAATCAAAACTGACCGCCTTTGCTGTTTCGTCCTATATTGTCGGTGTTGCCGGTGCTCTGTTCGTCTTTATGTGGCGCGGTGCGGCTGAGCCAAACCTGTTCGACATTCCGCTGAGCTTCCGCGTGTTGTTCATCGCGATCATCGGTGGCCTTGGCTCGGTCATGGGTAACTTCCTTGGCGCGATCCTGATCGTTGGCCTTCCGGTTGTGCTCAACCTGCTGCCTGCCGCCTTGGGCATTCCGATTAGCTCGGCGACGGTTGAGCACCTCAATATCATGTGTATCGGCAGCTTGATCATCTTCTTCCTGATCGTCGAACCACATGGTCTGGCGCAGCTGTGGAAGCTGATCCGCGAAAAACTCATTATCTGGCCCTTCCCGCACTAAGCGGGGCGTGCCCACCCGAACCACCTGAATAATTTCAATATTCGACATCAAAAATCCATGGGAGGAGACAAGATGAAGACTTTTGCAAAAATGGCAGCGGCCGCCGTAGTGGCATCCGTTGTAGCCGGAGCGGCGATGGCCGAGGGCCTCTATACGCCGAACCTCAGCTACCGGACCGGCCCTTTTGCGGCGACTGGTATTCCACTGATGAACGGCCAGAAAGACTATATGGCGATGCTGAACGCCCGTGATGGCGGCGTCGGTGGCGTAGCGATCGACTTTGAGGAATGCGAAACCGGCTATTCCACCGAAAAAGGCGTTGAGTGCTACGAAAAAACCAAAGGCAAAGCGATTGTAACGCAGCCTTGGTCGACCGGTATCACCTTGCAGGTGCTGCCAAAAACCAATGTTGACATGATCCCTATCCTGGCTCCGGGCTATGGTTTCTCGCCAATGATGGACGGCAAAACCTTCCAGTGGGCGTTTAACATGCCATCGGGTTACTGGGATGGTGCGGACATGATCCTGCAGTATCTGCAGTCTCAGGGCGACCTGAAGGGTAAGAAAGTTGCCTTCCTGCACCTTGACCACCCTTATGGCAAAGAGCCTCTCCCACTGCTGGAAGCCAAAGCCGAAACAATGGGTTACGAGCTTCTTCCGATCCCTGTTGGTCTGAAAGAAATGCAGAACCAGTCGGCTCAGTGGTTGCAAATCCGCCGCGAGCGTCCTGACTATGTTGTCATGTGGGGCTGGGGCGCGATGAACGCCGGTGCCATCACCGAAGCGGTTAAAACCAAGTTCGACATGTCGAAAATGGTTGGCGTTTGGTGGTCTGGTCACGATGCTGATCTGGCAATCGTTGGCGACAAAGGCAAAGGCTACAAATCGATCAGCTGGTCCTTCCCTGATGCCGCATCCGGCGTTATGGCCGACATCAAGAAACACGTTGTAGACGCCGGCCTGTCCGAGTCCAACGAAACCGAGATGAACGGCGTGTTCTACGGTCGTGGTCTGGTTATGTCGATGATCTTGGCCGAAGGCATCAAGGTCGCTCAGGACAAGTATGGTGCAGCCGAAATCAACGCAGAACAGCTGCGCTGGGGTCTGGAAAACATCAACATCACCGAAGAGCGTCTGGCCGAGCTGGGCATGTCCGGCATGGTTCCTGCCTTCTCGACATCCTGCGCCAACCACACCGGTCACTCCGGTGGTTGGATGCTGGAATGGGACGGTGCAAAGTTTGTCAAAGTGTCTGATCACTTGGCACCTGACACCGCCGCTTATGTCGATATCGCAAACGCAAAGGCCGCTGAATATGCCGAAGCCAATGCGCCTTGGGCTGTGAACGAAGAGTGCGAAGGCTAATCCGCCTTTTCATCTCCAGCGGCGGCATCGCCCGCCGCTGGAACCCGCGATTTTTGCAAGAGAAGATGCCGCTATGCTAGACGCCGCAAAGACCGACGAGACCCTTCTTGAGGTCAACAATATCGAGGTGATCTACAACCACGTGATCCTCGTTCTCAAGGGCGTAAGCCTGAACGTTAAAAAGGGCGGTATCACCGCGCTGCTCGGCGGCAATGGCGCCGGCAAAACCACCACGCTCAAGGCGATTTCGAACCTGCTGCATTCTGAACGCGGCGAAGTCACCAAAGGCTCGATCATCTACAAAGGCGAAGGTGTTCAGGATCTGGACCCGGCGCAATTGGTGAAACGCGGTGTTATTCAGGTGATGGAAGGTCGTCACTGTTTTGAACACCTGACCGTCGAAGAAAATCTTTTGACCGGGGCCTATACCCGCAAGGCCAGCAAAGGCGAAATCGATGCCGATTTGCAGATGGTCTATGACTATTTCCCACGTCTCAAGGAACGCCGCCGCTCGCAGGCTGGCTATACCTCGGGTGGGGAACAGCAGATGGTTGCGATTGGCCGCGCGCTGATGTCACGGCCAGAAACCGTTTTGCTTGATGAACCGTCGATGGGTCTTGCGCCGCAGCTTGTGGAACAGATTTTTGAGATCGTGAAATCGGTGAACGAGAATGAGGGCGTGTCCTTCCTCTTGGCCGAACAGAACACCAACGTCGCGCTAAAATATGCGCACTATGGCTATATTCTTGAAAATGGCCGTGTCGTGATGGATGGCGTTGCCGCGGATTTGCGTGAAAACCCAGACGTCAAAGAATTCTACCTCGGCGTGTCCGATGACGGGCGCAAAAGCTTCCGTGATGTGCGGTCGTACCGTCGTCGCAAGCGGTGGTTGGCATAACGCCAGCTGCTTTTCCAACACCCACATGACGAAGAAACCCAAAGGGAGATCAAGCGTGTTCCGACGCTCTCAGTTCAGCTATGCGCGCAAGGGCCTCGTCCCTGGTGTTGCGAATGTTAGGGCGAAAGTCCTGACTTTCGGCGCGCATGCGAATGTCGGCTTCGGTCTCGCTTCCGGGGGCGAAGCGGACCGACCCAAGCGAATGCGCTTTGTTCAAAAGCTTGCCCCGATGGGCAAATCGTACCCATGCACCGGGTTCGATGGTGCAATTCTCGTAGTTGATCAGGAAGAACCACTTGTCCTGTCCACTATCGCCAATCCGCGCCTCGATGTGATCGTAAAAGTCATCGACGTCCCGCGAATGGTAGAAGGTGAAGTTGGAAAAATCCGCCTCGGTGACCGAGGTCGCTCGATCAAAACTAAGACGCGAAACAAGCTCATCCGTGCCGTAGTTCGACAGGTTTCCCGAGCCGCCCCCCCGGCGCGAGGGCAGCTTTTTCAACCGGGCGATGGCCTCTTCGCGGCAGTTGAACAAGTTGGGATCAAAGTGATCGGTTTGGGCGGCGCTGGCGACACGGGCTGCGGTTTCACTGGACGCGTCAAACCGCACGGTTCCCATACTATGCGCCAAATTCAACGCCTTGCCCCGCGTCGCATAGGCCGGCCAAGCGATTGGATCGATCTGCAATCCATGCAAGTTGACCAGAAAAAACCAGTAGCGGTGCCCGGATGCGGCAATGCTATCTTCGATAAAATCATAGAACCGATTGGTGGTGACACTGTTGCAGAAGTGGAAGTCGGAAAAGTCCGCCTCCAGGGTTTGCAACTCGTCATGAAACCTCAATCGGTTGGCAAAATCATCGGTCATGCTCGGGTCTTTCTCGCTGCACAGTTGCGGCACGTTAGACGACAGACGTTAGCAAGACCTTGTCTTTCAAATTCTCATCAAAGTGACAGACGGAGGGTGGCATGAGCACCTATTTCGACGCTTTTGAAACCCGCAGCCAGGACGCGCGTGACGCCGCCCAGCTGGAAGGTCTGAACGCTCAATTGGCCCGCAACGGGATGGATCCGGTCAACAGCCTTGCTGATCTGGCTGGGCTGCCGGTGTTGCGCAAATCCGATCTGGTGGCGCGCCAAAAGGAACAGCCGCCCTTTGGCGGTCTGCCGGTTTCCAACCTCGCGCATGTGTTCCAAAGCCCCGGCCCGATCTATGAACCCGGCGGGGTAAGCCACGATTGGTGGCGGATGGGGCGGTTCCTGCATGCCTGTGGCATCGGTCAGGGCGATATCGTCCAAAACTGTTTTGGCTATCATCTCACGCCTGCGGGCATGATTTTTGAAAGCGGCGCGCGCGCGGTGGGGGCCGCTGTGTTGCCTGCGGGAATCGGGCAAACCGAACTGCAGGCCCGCGCCGCCCATGATGTGGGTGTTACGGCTTATGCTGGCACGCCGGACTATCTCAAGATCATTCTTGAGAAGGCTGACGAGCTTGGGCTTGAGCTTAAAATCACCCGCGCAGCCGTTGGCGGTGGCGCTCTCTTCCCGTCACTGCGACAGTATTATGCCGACCGCGGTATCGACTGTTTGCAGTGTTATGCCACCGCCGATCTTGGCAATATCGCCTATGAAAGCCCCGCGATGGAGGGGATGATTGTCGATGAAAACGTCATCGTCGAAATCGTTACCCCCGGCACCGGTGACCCGGTTGCGCCCGGTGACGTCGGCGAAGTGGTTGTGACCACTTTGAACCCCGACTACCCGTTGATCCGTTTTGCGACCGGTGATTTGTCGGCGGTGATGGATGGGCCAAGCCCCTGTGGCCGCACCAATATGCGGATCAAGGGCTGGATGGGGCGCGCCGATCAGACCACCAAGATCAAAGGCATGTTTGTGCGTCCCGAACAGGTCGCCCAGCTTGTTGCCAAACATGATGACATCGCCCGCGCCCGCGTCGTTGCCTCTCGCGAGGGGGAAATGGACGTCATGACCGTGCGAATCGAAACCGCCGCTGATGATGTCGCGGCGTTTGAAAAGTCGGTGGCCGAGCTTTTGAAGCTCAAAGGCCGCGTCGAACTGGTTGAAATCGGCGGATTGCCGCGCGATGGGCTGGTGATCGAGGATGCGCGCTCCTACGACTAACATTCTGTCTTGCCCCATGTCTGACCACCGTTAGGCTTGGGGCAGGAGGACTGTTATGCGTAATTCCTTTATTCCATTTTTAACTGCTTTATTGACGACGACCGGTGTCGCGCAGGCGGCTGGCGACGCCCTTGTGATTGGCAATAGCCAATATGACACCATTCAAACCCTCTTTGGCGCGGATCGTATGGATGTCGCCGCCGAGGCGCTTCGCAACAAGGGGCTTGATGTCACCGAGCTGCAGGATGCGTCATCTGATGAGATGCGGATCGGATTTGCCGATTTTCTGAAAGAGCTCGATGAAACCGATAGCCCGGTGGTGATACTGCTTGCGGGGGCGATTGTGCATGGGGCTGCCGGGGCGTATTTGCTGCCGGTTGGTGACCAAGACGGTGCGACACCGGCTCAGGTTTTGACACGGGCCTTTCCAATTGACGCGGCGCTGACGGTTCTGGGGCAATATCCGGGACGTGGGTTTTTGGTGATTGGCGAAACGCCAGTTGATATCGATCTGGGTTCCTATCTGACGCCGGGGGCCGGGCGGCTTGACCTGCCATCTGGTGTGACTGCCATTCGTGGGTCGGCCTCTGATATTGTCAGCTTTGCCTCCAAAGAGCTAACCAACGCCGATACGCCGATCTTAACGGCGGCCAATGATTACGGGCTTGATGTCTCGGGCTATATTCCGCGCGATCTTGTCTTGCTGCGCGAGACCGAGGTCGTAGCCCCCGTTGCCCCGCCCAAACCCAAGGTTGACCCGGATGCCGATGTCGCCGCTTGGGAAAACGCCCAGCGTCTGGACAATGCCAAGGGCTATCAGGCTTATCTCGATAGCTTTGCCGAAGGGGCCTTTGCCTCGGCGGCGAAACAACGGCTCAAGGCAATAGAAACCGAACCGTTCTACAAACAACGGCGCGCTGAAGAATCGCTTGGTTTGAACCGTGATGAGCGGCGCAAGATTCAGCGGGACCTGACCATTCTTGATTTCAATCCGCGCGGCATCGACGGGATTTTCGGCCCCGGATCGCGCAAGGCGATTGGCCGTTGGCAGGAATCTGTGGGTGAGGCCCCAAGCACCTATATCACCCGTCCGCAAATTGAACGCTTGGCCGGAGCAGCGGGGAAACGCGCCGAAGAGCTTGAGGCAGAGGCCATCAAGCGCCGCGTCACGCAAGACAAGGCCGACCATGCCCTATGGTCCAAGGTCATGGATCAAGGCACCGAAGTCTCGATCCGCCAATATCTAACCAAATACCCAGATGGTCTGCATGCGGCCGAGGCGCGCAAGCTTTTGCGGGTGATCGAAAAACAACGCGGCGGCGGCGCTGCGGCGGCGGATCAACGTGCGTGGAACGATGCACGCGAGGCTGACACGGTGGCGGCGCTTAATAGGTATCTAAAAGATCGCCCCGGCGGTGCCTTTGCCGCCGAGGCCAAGGCCCGGATTAGCGAGCTGCAGCGCAATGCCAAGCTTGAACGCGACCGACAGGCGGCGTTGTCCGAAGAACAGGCGCTTGGCCTGAATTCCGTGGCGCGCAAACTGGCAGAATCCCGGCTTGCTAACCTCAAAATGAACCCTGGCCCAGTGGATGGGAAATTTGACAAACGCACCCGCGATGCCATCCGCCGTTACCAAAAGGCGCATAGTTTACGGGTCTCAGGATTTCTGGATGAGCAAACAGTGGTTCAGCTTTTGGCCGGAACACTGCTTGGAAGGTAAGATACCAAACATTCCTGTTGGCGACGCCCAAAATGGTCCAACTCGCTTGAAATGAAGGCCCTTTGCAGTGTTGCAAAGGCCCGCTTTGAGACCAAAGTCACTGATGCTGCAGGCTCGTCGAATGGCTGGATAGGTGACAGGTCCTTGTCGGTTTGAAGCCGAATGCCCTCGCATTTTGGATTACCGCCGCTTAGTTAGTCCCAATAGCATGAGGTGGCGGGCGTGACCGAAAATCCAATCAGTCGAAGCAGGCTCGAAGGGCTTGATCTAGCGCGTTATCTCGCATTTGTCGGCATGGTTATCGTCAATTTCAAGATCGCCATGGGCGCGGAGGGCGAGCAAGGTTTGCTCGGCTTTCTGACATCCTCACTTGAAGGGCGCGCTGCAGCGACATTCGTTGTGCTCGCAGGAATAGGGCTGGGCCTGGCGGCGCGCAAGAGGCTGACCCAAACGGTCGGTGTCACGATAAGGAGGGCCGCGTTTTTGTTGGTTCTTGGCCTTCTGAACATGACGATTTTTGAGGCCGATATCCTGCACTACTACGCATTCTATTTCCTGTTTGGTGTGTTGCTTTTGGCTCTTTCCAACCGATGGTTGATTGTAGTGATGCTTGGGTTAAATCTCGCGTTTGTCGCAATGATCCTAACTCTGGATTATGATGCTGGCTGGAACTGGGATGACTATACCTACGCTGGATTTTGGACCCCAACTGGCTTTGTGCGGAACCTGTTTTTCAATGGCTGGCACCCGGTTATCCCGTGGCTGGGTTTTTTGCTTTTTGGCGTGGTCTTGAGCCGTCAGGCTCTTTCAGAACGCCGCATGCAATGGATGCTCCTCATAGTGGGATTCCTGACGCTTGCAGCGACCCAAGCCTTGAGCGCCTATTTGACGAGTATTGCCGCTGCGGTTGATATGGAACTCGTGGACCTCGTGAGTACCGAACCGGTCCCGCCGATGCCACTTTACTTTCTCGCGGGGGTTGGAGCCTCTTGTGCGATTGTGGGCGTCTGTCTTCTTGTTGAGAACGCATTGAAGAAGGCGGGTGTCCTCGATGTTCTGATACCTGCCGGGCGACAGACCCTGACGCTTTACATCGCCCATATCCTGATTGGCATGGGGACATTGGAAGCCATTGGGTTGCTTGGAGAACAAACGTTGAGCCAATCGGTTTTGGCGTCGGTGGCGTTTTGTGCAGCAGCTACAGTCTACGCGTTCTTTTGGGCCAAGGCATTCAAGCGAGGTCCAATAGAAGCGCTTATGCGGAAGCTCGCAGGCTGAAGTAAGCAGCCGTTCGTGCTGCTCCAAAAAACGGCAGCAAAGTCCGCACTCCGGACGTTGTCTGAAAATGCCGAGGGTAGGTGTTGGGCTTTAACGTCCCCTAAAAGCATAAAAAGATTTGCTGACCGCGGTAGAACCTTGTGCCTAAGCATGCGGGTGCGACCGCAAACAATCCAAATATGCAAAAGAAAAACCGCAGACGCGAGCCTGCGGTTTTATCACTGTCCCGAAATCGGGGTGTCCGTCAAACTGACCGGGGCTTAACCCTGGCGAGCTTTAAACCGGCGCTGCGTCTTATTGATGACGTATACGCGGCCCTTACGGCGCACAACGCGGCAGTCGCGGTGGCGCTTTTTGAGCGAACGGAGCGAGTTTGCGACCTTCATGATGGTCTCTCCTCTATCGCGGCGCGCGAGCGCCAGTGTTGCTGCAACCTTGTGGTCCGCTACGAACCAAAAGGCGGTGAATTCCATGGTGGGCGATACTGGGATCGAACCAGTGACCCCTTCGATGTCAACGAAGTGCTCTACCGCTGAGCTAATCACCCATATGGCCTTCGCGAATTTCGTTGCCCCGAAATAAAACGGGGCGCGGATCACCGCGCCGGTTCCGGGTCTATAAAAGGAGTCGGAACTGGGATCAAGGGCTTTTGATAGAGGTTTTTTTCAGGCTATGTTGTTTCCAAAGGAAGACGTGATGCCCAGCACTTCATATCACTTGCATTTACCGGACGCTTTTACCTCATGCGTTGTATTTGCCTCGCCCCATAGTGGCCGTGATTACCCGTGGTCGTTCCTACGGGGCACGGTTTTGGACGATCACACCATACGATCTTCCGAGGATGCCTTTGTAGATAGGCTCTTTGACTGTGTTCCCCAGTTTGGTGCGGCATTTTTGCGCGCCGGTGCCCCACGGGCCTATGTCGATCTCAATCGCGCCTGTGATGAGCTTGATCCGGCCCTGATCGAAGGGGTGAGCAAGCGCAGCCATAATCCGCGCATTGCCTCGGGTCTTGGGGTTGTGCCGCGCGTTGTGTCCAATGGGCGTGCGATTTATCGCGGTAAACTCCCGATGTCCGAGGCCGAACGCCGAATCACCCGGATCTGGCACCCCTATCATGCCAAGCTTGCGGACCTGCTGTCGCAATCGCGCACACAGTTTGGCAGTTCGATCCTCATTGATTGCCATTCCATGCCCCACGAAGCGGTGCGCAACAGCAAAGGCCAGTCACCGGAAATCGTGATCGGCGATCGGTTCGGGGCCTCGGCCTCGTCTGACATCGTTAATCAGGTTGAGGCGGCTTTTGAGCGGACGGGGTTGCGGGTGGCACGCAATGCGCCCTTTGCCGGGGCCTATATTGCCCAGCATTATGGCCGCCCGTCGCAAAACCAACATGCGATTCAGATTGAAATTGATCGCTCGGTCTACATGGATGAGCGCGCAGTGCGTCCCAACAAAAATTTTCACCAGTTTCGCAAACTTCTGCGGGGCGTGGTGGCTGAATTGGCGGCGATCGGTCCGCGTGACGCGGGCCGAATGGCGGCGGAGTAACCCGTTAGTTCAACACCCGATCAAGCGCCTCATCCAAGGGGGCCGGATCGGCAATCTGCAACCGCACCGGAACCACCAAAACCTTGGGGCGAAAGTCTGGCGGCAATCGCACCGCGTCTTTTTCGGTGGTGATAAGCTGCGCGCCCAATAGTTTGGCCTCGGTTTCAAGCCGGGACAGCAGCGCGGGTGATAGCGGTTGATGATCAGCCAGGGCTTCGGCGCGTTTTAAATCCGCCCCAAGGCTGCGTAATGTCGCAAAGAATTTTTCCGGATGCCCGATCCCGGCAAAGGCCAGCGTCGGCAGATCGGTCCAATCCATCCCAGTTTGCAATGGTTCAAGCTTGCCGGTCAGATGCGGTACGGTGAGGGCGGGTGCCCAAGTCTTGGCAAAGCGGGACTGGGCTGCATCCGGTCCAATCGACAAAACAAAATCGGCGCGCGCCAATCCGGCGCTGATCGGTTCGCGCAAGGGGCCGGCGGGCAAGCACCGCCCATTGGCAAAGCCAACCACGGCATCCACGGTGACCACGGTCAAATCCTTGGCCACGCTAGGGTTTTGCAACCCGTCATCCAATACGATCACCTGCGCTCCGGCGTCTTGGGCGGCGCGGGCCCCGGCGGCGCGGTCTTTGGCCACCCATGTCCGGGTAAAGGCCGCGATCAAAAGCGGCTCATCGCCGGTTTGTTCGGCTGTGTGACTGCGTGGGTCGACTTCAACCGGGCCGCTGAGCGATCCGCCATAGCCGCGCGTGACCACATGCACCGAAAGCCCTCGGTCGATCAGCCGTTGGACCAAGGCAATGACGGTCGGGGTTTTGCCGGTGCCACCCGCGTTGATATTGCCGACGCATATCACCGGAATATCGGCCTGAAACTCAGGGGCTTGGGCCACGCGACGTGCCGTGGCGCGCGCAGTCAAGACCGCCAAGGGAGCGAGAAGCCGCGCCCGCAAGGCCGGGGCGTCGGGCGGTGTGAGCCAAAAACGGGGCGGGCGCATCAGTGCTCTCCTGTGTGATCAAGATGAGCGCATATCTCAGACAAGACGGCATCGACAAGGGCCGCGCCAGATGACACCAGATCCCAACCGGCATGGGCCATAACGGCGGCTTGATCAGGGGCCACCAGATGCGACACAGCCGCCGCAAGACTATCGGCGTCGCGCACAATCCGCGCCGCGCCGGCATCAACCAGACGCGAATAGGCGTCGACATGTTTGCCAACATTGGGGCCATACAAGATCGCAGCCCCCAAGGCGGCGGCCAAATACGGGTCTTGCCCGCCGTGCCCATTGGCCAAGGACCCGCCCAGAAATACCAAGGGGGCGAGGCGATACCAAAGGCCCAGCTCTTCAGGGCCTTCGGCTATCAAAACCTGTGTATGTTCATCTGGGGTTTCGCCCTGATCCCACTGACACACCCGCAATTGCAGGGCTTCGGCCTCGGTGATCATCCGCGGGGCGTCGCCTTCATTGGCGGGCACGAGAATGAGCAACAACCGATGTGCAAGGCGGGATGAGATGCGGTGGGCGCGCAAAACATCGCTCGCCTCGTCCCCGTTTAGGTGAGCCGCGAGCCAGACGGGACGCCCAGACAACAGGCCTGCCAATTTTTCGTGCTGTTGGTCATCACAAGTGGGGGGCGGATCATTGTCGATCAACGGCCCCTTTTTGCGCAGCTGAGAACGATCAATACCAAGACGGCGCAAGCGTCGATTTGCGTCGGAGTTCACGGTGTAAAAACTATCAAATAGGGCCAAGGTGGCTGGGCTTGGGTCGGGCATCCAACGTGGGGCAGGGGTTTGCCACAACCGATCCTGAGCATCGAGCGCAATGAGATGCGCGTTATGTTGTTCCAAGGCGTCTAACAAAGCAGGCCTAAGCGTTCGTCCGGCCCAAAGCACCACATCAGGCCGCAGCCGTTTGGCAAAGGCGTCGCATTCCGGAACCGTCTCAGCAGGGAGCGGAACCGGTACCAAATCGGCGCGCTCGGGCATCCGACCGGACACTAAAACCGTGATCTCAGGTCTTAATCCACGCAAGCGCGCGCAAAGGCTTGCCAGCGCGCGGCCCTGTTCGTGGGTCTCGGCATAGGCCCAAACAACCGGACCGTCGGGACGGCCGGGCAGGGGGGCGGTTTTGGGTGTTGCGCCGCCGCGCGCATAGGCCAAATAGGCGGCAAGCGATAACGCGCGGCGCGACACAGGGCTTAACCCAGTTCCTCAGTGGAGGATGCAGATTGTTCTTCGTCCCGCAGGCGGTGCAGATGTGCAATGAAATAACGCATATGGGCATTGTCGACCGTGCGCTGAGCGGCGGCTTTCCAGGCGTTAAAGGCCGCTTCATAATTTGGGAAAATGCCGACAATGTCGATCTCGTCGATGTTGCGGAAAACGGTGGTCGACGGGTCGGTCAATTCGCCGCCAAAAACAAGGTGGAGCCGTTGCATGGAAATCCTTCCGGGCTGTTGGGTCGGTTCCGGTTTCGGGCCGGAGTCTGTGCGGGTGTTCGCGGTTGCAGCAAGCCTAGAGGATGCACCGTCAGGGTCAAGCCGAAGGCGGGTGCGTTACTCACGAGCGCCACCTCTAGGGGAATGCCCGATTCTGCCTTAAGGTCAGTAAATATTTGCGGGACGTATTTGCATGAGGACTTTTTGATGAGACTGCCTATCTGGGCTTTGCCGGCGTTGCTTTGCGCCTGTGGCCATGTGGATCAAACCAAAGTTGCCCCCGGTGAATTTGAGGGGCAGGCGGTGGTTGTCTGGGTCGGATCGGGTGCCAATAGCGGCTATGGCGACGGGAGTTTCATCTATGTGCCCATTCCGGGCGCCGAACTAAGCTTTGTCCGCAACCCCAAAGCCAACCCATCGCCGGGCACCGAAGTCATCACGCCAGAGGCGTTTTATACCGATGGCGGCTCGGTTCCACGCGGGGCGCAAAACCTTCCGGGGTTCAACGCATGGGCCTATGGTCCGGCCTATGTCATCCACGATTGGGCCTTTGTGGCGCGCAAATGCCTAAACGACGAAGGCAGCGTGCCGGATGATTTGATCACCGAGGAAATGCGCAACATCCGCAACATGACCTTTGTCGAAAGTGCCTATTTGATGGCGGAAACCATTGAGACGCTGGCGCTGGAACATGGCTCTGATGATGTGTCCAAGCGGGTTGTGCCGTCTTTCACCGCCGGGGCGGTGACCCATGCGCTTTGGCAAAAGAAAGGGGTTTGTGAGGATCAACACCTAAGCCCCGAACATCGTGAGATTGTTGATCAGATTCAGGCCGAGCGCAGCACCATCGCCCCCGAGGCTTTGGTTTTGGCACCGCGCGGACGTGCCTTGCCAACGGTGGCTCCAAGCGTGGCGGCACCATTGCCCTATACTGTGATTAGCGTGATTGCGCCCGGCGGGTAGGCTTAGAAATCCAAGCCCAGATCAAGGGTTCGGGCGGAATGGGTCAGCGCGCCAGATGAAATGTAATCAACGCCGGTTGCAGCGATCGAGGCAATGCGATCAAGGGTGACATTGCCGCTTGCCTCGGTCGTCATGCGGCCACCGACCATGGCCACAGCCTCGCGCAGCATGTCGTTATCCATGTTGTCCAACAACACAACCGACGCGCCGCCAACCTCAAGAACCTCGGCCAGTTGCTCCAACGTGTCGACCTCAATCTCCACCGCCATCATGTGGCTGGCATGGGCTTTGGTGGCCTCAAGAACCGCACGCACGCCCCCAGCGGCGGCAATGTGGTTGTCCTTGATCAGAATCGCATCCGAGAGCGAATAGCGGTGATTAAACCCACCACCATGCAGCACCGCCAGCTTTTCAACCAAACGCAGGCCCGGCGTGGTTTTGCGGGTGCAGGTGATGCGGGCGTCGGTGCCCGTGGCCCGTTCAACAAACCCGGCGGTTTTGGTGGCGATCCCGGTCAGACGCCCAGCAAAATTCAACGCCACCCGTTCGCCCGAGAGGATCGAGGCGGCAGAGCCTTTGATCGTCATCAAAGTATCGCCCTTTTTGCAGGGTTGACCGTCGCCAATATGGGTGACGATCTGCAAATCCGGATCAACCAACCGAAAGGCAATTGCCGCCACTTGCATGCCCGAAACAACACCGTCTTCGCGGGCATTCAAACGGGCATCATAACGCGTGTCCGCCGGGATCACGGCGCGGGTGGTCACGTCGCCATAGCTGCCGAGATCTTCCATAAGGGCATTGCGGATCATTGGTTCTAGAACCAGATCGGGAACGGTGGCAAAGCTCATGTCATGTCCTTTGATACCTGCGCTCGAAGGGCGAGTGCCTGAGATAGATAAACCTGTGATCGTTGGCCCGGCCCCGGTTTTGGCTCGGGGAAATCGTCGCGCTCATGGGCGCCGCGGCTTTCTTCACGGGTTAGCGCACCGGCGGCGATCAAGGTGGCAGTGGCGCACATATTTAAGAACGACGGGCTGTTGCCATGGGCGTTTTCCAACCTGTCAATCACACGTAGCGCCTCGCGAAGCCCGGTCGCGTTGCGCACCACGCCCACATGTGAGGTCATGGTCTCGCGCAATGTGGCTACGGCTTCGGGATTAGGGGCCATTCCGCCCTTTTCAAAGGTGATCGAGACCGGATCGGCCGAGGTGTTCGCCACCGTATCGGCGATGCCTTCGGCACAAATGCGGGCGTAAACCAAGGCCTCAAGCAACCCGTTTGACGCCAAACGGTTCGCGCCGTGCAACCCGGTTGATGACGCCTCGCCACAGACCCAAAGCCCGTCCAACGTCGCGCGGCCCTGCATGTCGGTGGCAATGCCGCCCATGTGGTAATGCGCGGCGGCGGCCACCGGGATCGGGTCAATCGCCGGGTCAATGCCATTGCGGGCGCAGGCCTCGGCCACGGCTGGAAATTGGTCTTTGATCGCTTCGCCAAGCACCTCGCGGGTGTCGAGCATCGGGCGATTTCCCATCTGGCTTTGGGCAAAAATTCCACGGGCGACGACGTCGCGCGGGGCCAGTTCGGCGTCGGGATGCAGGGCTTGCATAAACCGCTCGCCGTTTTTGTTGATCAAAACCGCGCCTTCACCGCGCAGGGCTTCGGTCGCCAAGGGGGCCGGGTCTTCGCCGACATCCATCGCCGTGGGGTGGAACTGTACAAATTCCGCGTCCGAAATCAACGCCCCGGCGCGGGCCGCCATGCCAATCACCTGACCGCGAATGCGCGGTGGGTTGGTTGTCAGCGCGAACAATCCGCCCGAGCCACCACCGGCCAGCAAGACCGCCGCACCACGAAGCATCACAGGTTTGGATCGCGTCGATGACGCGTCTTGAATGGCCACACCGGTGACCCGGTCGCCGTCTGTTTCAAGGTCGACCGCCATAGTGCCTTCGAGCACTTGGATAGACGGTGTTTTACGCACTTGGTCAATCAAAGCGGCCATGATTTCGGCCCCGGCCTGATCGCCTTTGACCCGCACCACGCGGGCAAAACTATGCGCCGCCTCGCGCGATAGAACATAGCCGCCGTCCTTGGTGCGATCAAAGGGCGTGCCAAGCGTGGTCAGATCCAGAATGTAATCGCGGGCCTCGCGGGTCACCAGATCGGCCACCAAAGGGTCAACCGTTCCGGCCCCGGCGTTAACCGTGTCGCGCGCATGGTTGTCGGGGCTGTCCGAGGCATCCATTGCCGCCGCCACGCCGCCCTGCGCCCAGGCCGAGCTTGCGCCTTCGCCCAACGTCTCGGGCGAGATCATCACCACCGGGCGCGGGGCGAGTTTCAGCGCCGCATAAAGCGCGCCAAGCCCTGCGCCAATGATGACGATCCGGTCGGTCGAGATGGTTTTCATGACGTGCTTAAAGGCCCAGTTTGCGCGACAAATCAATCATGCGCTGAACGCTAAGCCGGGCTTTGTCAGCCACCTGTGCGTCGACTTCGACCTGATTTTCCATTGTGTGCAGCACCCAAAGCACCTTTTCCAAGGTGATTTTCTTCATATAGGGGCACATGTTGCAAGGGCCGACAAAATCCACCTCAGGAAGTTCATCGGCAATGTTTGACGCCATCGAACATTCGGTGATCAGCATGGCTTTTTCAGGCTTTTCCTCATGCACGTATTTCAAAATACCGCTGGTCGAGCCGCTGAAATCGGCCTCGGCCACCACATCGGGTGGGCATTCTGGGTGCGCAATCAGCCGCGTGCCGGGGTTCCACTCGCGGAAATCCCGAAGGTCTTTGGCGGTGTATTGTTCATGCACAATGCAAGAACCCGGCCAATACACCACGTTCTTAAAACTCTCGTTTGCGACGTTCTGGGCCAGATATTGGTCCGGCGTCATGATAACCGTGTCGCTTTCCATCGCGTTGACGATCTGCACGGCGTTTGAGCTTGTGCAGCAGATGTCAGAGGCGGCTTTAACCTCGGCGGTGGTGTTCACATAGGACACCACCGGCGCGCCGGGGTATTTGGCGCGCATCTCTTCGATACCTTCGGCCGTGATGCTTTCGGCCAGCGAACAACCTGCCTGCATATCCGGCATGAGCACGGTTTTGGACGGGCTGAGGATTTTGGAGGTTTCGGCCATGAAATGCACACCGGCCTGCACAATCACATCGGCTTCGACGTCTTGGGCTTTCATTGCCAATTGCAGGCTGTCGCCAACAAAATCGGACACGCCGTGAAAGATTTCGGGCGTCATATAGTTGTGGCCCAAGATCACCGCGTTGCTCTCTTTCTTGAGCGCATTGATGGCTTTGACATAGGGGGCATAGATGGCCCAGTCGGGGGGGGCCACAACCCGGTCCATACGTGCATAAATGTCCTGCATCGACGCCGCCAATTCGGGCGACGGAGTCAGGTCATAATGCTCTGAAAGGGTGGTGCGAACATGCGTAAGATCTAGCAACGGCTGGTCTCCGAGTGTTGGATTGCGCATCTGTTACAGAGTTATGACAGGAAATCCCACCCCCTGCGCCATGTCGCGGGGAAACTTGGTGCGATATGACGCAAAACCGTGAAAAACCCGCGTTTTTCAGACCAAACGGTCAAGAAATGCCGCGTGTAATGTGGGGTTTGCGCCCAAAACACCGTCGGTTTGCGGTACTGGATTGTTGAATTTCAACGCCGCACCGCGACGGTCTGTGACGCGTGCGCCCGCTTCGGACATAATAAGCGCCCCGGCGGCGATGTCCCATTCCCAACTTGGTCGAAAGGTAAACATGGCATCAAAACGTCCCTCGGCCACTAGGCTAAGCCGATAGGCCAAAGATGGGCGGTGGTGGCGGGTCAGATCGGGAATGCCGTTTGGCCAAAACCGCGCCTCAAGGCTTGGCTTGGTGGCCAAGACGTTTGACCCATCAGGGGCCTGCGTCCGGCTCACCCCAATCGGGGTGCTGTTGAGCCGCGCGCCTTGACCCAAAGAGGCACTATAAAGCCGCTCAAGCATCGGTAAATAGACCACGGCCGCCACGGGGATGCCTTCCTCGACAATTGCCAGCGAATGCGACCATGTGCGTCCGCCTTCGATGAACGAGCGGGTGCCATCAATCGGATCAACAATGATCACCCGCTTTTTGGCCTGTCGGGCGCTGTCATCGGGGCTTTCTTCTGAGAGCCAACCGTAGTCGGGGCGCGCGTTGCGCAAACGATCCTCAAGCAAGCGGTTGACCGCCAAATCGGCATCGGTGACCGGCCCGGCATTGTCTTCTTTGTGCTGAATGTCCAACTCACCGCCGACAAAACTCCGGGCCAGTTCCCCGGCCTCGCGGGCGGTTTCGGTCAATAAGGTTAGGTCACTCGCCGGCAAGGGTCATTCCTTCGACCAAAAGTGATGGCACCACATAGGTGAGCCATGGGCGCGCGTCATTGGCCGGGATAATCGACCCCAACATGTCGCGCAGATTGCCCGCGATGGTCACACCCGACACCGGATAGGCGGGTTCGCCGTTCTCGATCCAAATGCCTGCGGCCCCGCGCGAATAATCCCCGGTGTTGGGGTTGATGGTTGATCCGATCATCGACGTCACCAAAAGGCCGGTGCCCATTTGCGCCATCAACTCGGCCTGTGTCGCGCTGCCTTGGGTCAATTCAAGGTTCCAAGACGCCGGTGAAACCCCACCCGACACGCTGCGCGCGGCATTCCCGGTTGAGCTCAGGCCAAGCTTGCGCGCATTGGCCAAATCAAGCGTCCAACCGGTCAAGGTGCCATCGTCAACGATCTTGCGCACTCGGGTTGGCAGACCTTCGGCATCAAAGGGGCGCGACGCGGTTTTGCGGGGCCGGTGCGGGTTTTCAACAAGGTCGATCCCCTTGGGGAGCACCTGAGTTTCCGCATGTCCAAGCAACCATGACGATCCACGCGCAATGGCGCTGCCGTTGGCGGCCCCCATGAGGTGGCCAATCAAAGACGACGAAATCCGTTCGTCAAACAACACCGGATAGGCCCCGGTTTTGGGCTTTTGCGGGTTCATCCGTGCCAAGGCCCGGGTGGCGGCGGTTAGCCCGATCTCTTCGGGGCTGCGCAATTCCGATTGAAACACCCGGCCATCGCCGTCGTAGTCGCGTTCCATCGTAAGGCCTTCGCCCGCAATCGCAACACAGGACACCGACCGGGATGTGCGCCGATAGGCACCTGAAAACCCGTTAGACGCCGAAATTGCCACATCGGTTGACCCATATCCGGCGGAGGCCGATTGCACCTGGGTGATCCCCGCTTGCGCCGCGGCGGTGGCTTCGGCGCGCTGGGCATCATCCTGAAGTGCCTCGGGCGCGGGTTCGGCGCTTGGATCGTGCAATTCTAGCACCTCGATGTCCCAATCCGTGGCCAATTGCGAGGGGTCGGCGATCCCGGCATGGGGGTCTTCGGGGGCTTCTTGGGCCATGGCAACGGCGCGTTCCGCCATGGTTTGCAAGGTTTCAGGCCGGGTATCCGAGGCCGAAACGATCGCGCTACGCTGACCGACAAACACCCGCAATCCGATGTCTTGGCCTTCCGAACGCTCCGCCTGTTCCAGCTTGCCATCGCGCACGTCGATGCTAATCGAAGTGCCACTTAGGGCAATGGCATCGGCGCTATCTGCACCGGCTTTCTTGGCGGCACCCAGCAAAGCCTGAGTGAGGTCGAGAGGGGAGGCGGGCATCTGGTGATCCTCGTTCAAAAAGGGGCTGTTTGTTAATTGGTGGCGGGTACCGACACGCCGACAATCGGCCCCATCCGTCGCCCGGTATCGGACCGGCCAAGCTGGGGCGCATAGAGGCGCGAGACATTGCCATCCAGAAACAGCGCATTGGGTGTTTTGAGTTTGTCGCGGAAAAGCTCTGCGAATTCGTAAAAAGTGACGGCATTGTCCGAAATGACAAAAACCGCGCGTGTGCCCTTGTCCGACGTGCCAACCCCGTTGCGGATATAGCGCGAGGTGCTGGTTTTCAAAAACCTTGGATGCATCTCGCCGTCAATGACCAACATCGGCCCCGATTGCGTGGCATGTTGGCAGCCCGGTTTGCGGGCAAGATAGGCGCGGGTTTCGATCACATCGGCGCGCCCCGAACGCAGGCACAAAATTCCATTCGGCAAGAGACCAAAGTTGCCCGGACTTGCCCCGGACAAAACCCGCATCTCTTGGTCGCCGTTTTCAAGGTAGTGGCCAACCGGGCTGCGATCTTCGTGATACATGCCCGCGTTCATCGCAAAGACCAATTGCCGCCCCAGCCCGCGCAGCTTGAGTTGGACGTTTTCAAACGACCCAAGCGGGTTGCCGTCATTGTCGTTCAAAAACAGCCGCAAGGATTCGGTGTCGGGTGACACGGAGCACACCGTGTAGCGGTTGCCCTGATGCTCCATGCGTTCGCACTCCACCGCCGCCGCCGACGTGGCGGAGGTTAGGGCAAGCGCAAGGCCCGCAAGGAAGGAACGCAAGGCGACCATGTTATTTATCCAGATCGCGGCGGACGTCTTCGTTTTCGAACAGACGCCGGGTTTCATCCATCTGATCAAAGGTATCGTCGAGACGAAAGCGCAGCTCGGGCGCGAATTTCAAACTAAGGCCATGGGTGACGGCGCGACGCAGCTCGCCTTTGTTGCGGCGTAGGATGGCGTTCATCTCATCGCCACCTTTGCCGCCAAGCGGGACTACGTAAACCGTTGCAACACGCAGGTCAGGAGACACGCGGACATCCCCAACGGTCAGGTTGAGCCTGTTGAGGTCGGGATCATGGATTTCCCCGCGCAGCAGGGTTTCGGAGAGTTTACGCCGGATCAGTTCCGCAACGCGCAGTTGGCGTTGACGGGGGCCGGTTTGTTCTTTGGATCTGTTTTTTGCCATGTGGTCAGACTTAAGCCCATCGGCCCCCTTTGCCAAGCGGGCCAAGGCAGGTATGCAGGCGAATAACAGCGAATGGAGAAAATACGATGACGCAAGCCCCGGGCGTAGTGGTGACAGGCGTATCTGGCCGGATGGGCCAGATGTTGGTGCGTGAAATTCTGGCGCATGACAAATTGCGGCTGGCAGGCGCGCTTGAGCGCAAGGGGCATGACTGGGTTGGTCGTGACCTTGGCACGGCGATGGGCGGTGCGGAATTGGGCATCGCGGTAAGCGATGATGCGCTAGACACCTTTGCCAAAGCGCAGGCGGTGATTGATTTTACCGCACCTGCGGCGACGGTTGAATTTGCAGCATTGGCGGCACAGGCCCGTGCGGTGCATGTGATTGGCACCACCGGATTGTCAGAGGATGATCTGAAAAAGATCCATGTGGCCGGGCGTCATGCGGTGATTGTGCGCGCCGGCAATATGAGCCTTGGGGTCAATCTATTGACGCAAGTGACCAAGCAGGTCGCTGCGGCCTTGGATGTTGATTGGGATATTGAAATTGTCGAAGCTCATCACAATCGCAAGGTTGATGCGCCCTCTGGCACGGCCTTGATGCTGGGCGAGGCGGCGGCCGAAGGGCGCGGTGTTGATCTTGATGAGGTGTCGGACCGTGGGCGCGATGGTATAACCGGGGCGCGCAAACAGGGCGATATTGGGTTTCACGCCATTCGTGGCGGCGACGTGATTGGCGAACATGAAGTGATTTTTGCCACTGGTGGCGAACGCATCACTTTGAAACACATGGCATCGGATCGTTCGCTTTTTGCGCGGGGGGCGCTAAAGGCCGCGCTTTGGGGGCAAGACAAAGCGCCGGGCGAATATGATATGCTGGATGTGCTTGGCCTCAAGGGCTGAGACCGCTCCTGCGCTCCGAAAGAAGCGCTGCCCACCCGCCCACCCCTGCGCTTCGTTCAGAGCGCAGGAGCTGTGGGTGGATTTGCGATCAAAAGTCGATCACTCAAAAGTCGATCGCTCAAAAATCTATCGCAATGCCCTTTTTCTCCCAATCGCCATAACGGGCCGGGTCAAGCCCATCGCGGCCCCCCAATTCCTTGGGGGCGGCTTTTTCTTTGGCCTCTTGTTCGGTGCGGCGCTCGGCGGCTTCGGCAAGTGCGCGTTGCGCGGCGGGCGGGAGATCATTGGGCGTATCGGACATGGTGCTTTCCTCGGCTTTGTGGCCTTGATATACGGCGCTCCAGCGCAGGGGCAAGGTGACCCTGCCGCGCAGCCACTTAGGAATGCCCATGCCGCAACAGCCCAGCCCAGCCCGCAAAGCCGCCGTCGATCTTTTGGATCAGGTTTTGGACGACGGGCGGCCGTTGTCCGAAAATATCGCGATTATGGAAGGGCTGAGCCCGGCCGATCGCGCCGCCGCGCAACGTTTGGCCACCGAGGTCATGCGCGGGATGGAGCGGGCGGATCGTTTGCTGCAACACCATCTGCGCAAGAAACCAACAACCCGCGTGATGAACATCCTGCGCCTTGGCACCTATGAGCTATGTCACGGTGGCGCGGCCCATGGTGTGGTGAGCGATTGTGTCAACGTCGCCGCCGTCGGCCAGCACACCCAAGGGGCCAAGGGATTGGTCAATGCGGTCTTGCGCAAAATGACCGTGGATGGCGAAGAGGCTTGGAATAAATTGCGGGTGCCGCGCCTGCCAAAATGGCTTCGTGGGCCATTGGTTGAAGCCTGGGGAAGCGAAACCGTTACCGCGATGGAGGCCGCGCATTTCAAAGGGGCCCCGTTGGATTTGACCGCCAAAGGCGATGCCGAGGCGCTCGCCAAACAAGTGGATGGCACATTGTTGCCCACCGGATCGGTGCGTTTGCATGAGGTTGGGCAGGTTTCGGCGCTACCCGGATACGAGACCGGCGATTGGTGGGTGCAGGATGCCGCCGCAGCGCTTCCGGCGAAACTTCTGGGTGATGTAGCGGGTAAAAGCGTGTTGGATATGTGCGCCGCGCCGGGTGGGAAAACCATGCAACTGGCCGCTGCCGGGGCGGATGTCACCGCGCTTGACCTCTCGGCCCAGCGTTTGAAACGGGTGCGCGAGAACCTCAAACGCACCGATCTGAGTGCCGATATGGTGCCCGGCGACGCGCTAGAACACGAAGGCAGCTATGACGCGATTTTGCTCGATGCGCCCTGTTCGGCGACCGGCACCATTCGCCGCCACCCCGATTTGCCGCACTCCCATGTCGGAGAGCGAATCGCTGAACTGATTGGCCTGCAAGAAGCGATGCTTGATCACGCTTGGTCCTTGCTGAAACCCGGCGGTCGGCTGGTTTTTGCCACCTGTAGCCTGATCCCGGACGAGGGCGAGTGCCAGATCGAAGAGGCGCTAAGCCGCCACGACGATATGAGCGTTCTGAAACCTGAGATTGAAGGGATCGACGAGAGCTGGCTCTCGGAAGAGGGCGGTTTGCGCCTTCGTCCCGATTTCTGGCCGGAAATTGGCGGTCTCGACGGGTTTTACATGGCGCTTTTGCAAAAGGGCTGATCTGCCCGCAACGGCAATGTCATTGCGCTGATGACTTTGCCAATAGGCTGCGATATGCTGCCTCTCAAAGAATGGCCCGAAAACGGGTGGCCCTAATATAGGGTGACGAGAGGCAGTGCAGATGGCCAAACGGCAAAGTTGGCGAACCGCGCGGGCGCGCGTGATGAACCGTGTGCATGCGCGCATGGCCGGTCGAACGCGTGCGGCGACCGCCTTTGTGTCCAACCCCGAACCTAGAACCGTTGGCTTTTTCGCCCGTGGCCGCCAGATGATGGCCGGAAATTTGATGTTTGCGGGGCATCTGATCGAGGCCAAGGATCAGATGATTTGGGATATAACACCGCCCGATCATGCGTTTTCCGATGAAATTCAGGGCTTTGCCTGGCTTGATGATTTGGCCGCGGTTGGTGACCTTAAGGCGCGGGAACTGGCGCAATCTTGGCTTTGGGGCTGGATCGAACATTATGGCACCGGGCAGGGGCCGGGCTGGACCCCGGAACTCACCGGGCGGCGGTTGATCCGTTGGGTGCATCACGCCTTGTTCTTGCTGCGCGGCAAATCCGTTGATTCCGAAAGCTATTTTCACGCCTTGGCCGTACAAGCGCGGTTTTTGGGGCGTCGTTGGCACACTGCCACCCCCGGTTTGCCGCGATTTGAGGCGCTGACCGGGCTTTTGTACGCGGGTCTGTCGCTTGAGGGGATGGAGCATCATGTCGAACCGGCACGGGTGGCGCTGGGCGAAGAATGCACCCGTCAAATTGATGACCAGGGCGGCATCCCAACCCGCAACCCCGAGGAATTGCTTGAGGTTTTCACCCTGTTGACCTGGGCGCAATTGGCGCTTGATGAGGCGGGCAAACATCCGGCTCAAGCCCATCTTGAGGCTATCGCCCAAATTGCCCCAACCCTGCGCACCCTACGCCATGCCGATGGAGGTTTGGCCCGGTTTCACGGTGGGGGCAGGGGGCTTGAAGGCCGTCTGGATCAGGCCTTGGCCGCGTCTGGCAATAAGAAACGCCAAGCTGAAGGTTTGGCGATGGGGTTTGCGCGCCTGTCTGGCGGGCGCACCTCGGTGATCATCGACGCCGCGCCACCGCCATCGGGAAGCGCCTCGGCGCATGGTCATGCCTCAACCCTCGCGTTTGAGCTAACTTCCGGGCGTCGGCCGATGATCGTCAGCTGTGGCTCTGGTGGGGGATTTGGTGAAGATTGGCGGCGCGCCGGGCGCGCAACGCTCTCGCATTCCACCCTGTCGTTGCAGGGATACTCCAGCGCCCGTTTGGCGGCTCCGCGTTGGATTGGGGCGGCCAAGCGTGAGTTGCTCGAAGACTTGCCAAACCATGTGCCGGTCCAAATGACCCACCTGCCGGAAAGCTATCGGTTTGAGGGCGGCATGGATGGTTATGTGGCTATTCACGGGCTTACCCACGCCCGCAGTCTTGAGCTGACTTTAGACGGGCGAACGCTCAAGGGCGAAGATTACCTTGTGGCGCTTGATTCGCCCTCCAAGAAGCGGTTCGACAAATCCATGGACCAATCGCGCCTTGCCGGTATTCCCTTTGATGTTAGATTCCATTTGCACCCCGAGGTCGACGTGGCCCTCGATTTGAACGGTCAAGCGGTGTCTATGGCGCTAAGGTCCGGTGAAATATGGGTTTTTCGCCCCGAAGGCGACTATGATCTTGAATTGGAACCGTCGGTTTACCTTGAAAAAGGTCGCTTACAGCCGCGCGCGACGAAACAGATCGTTTTATCCGGCCGCGCAATGGAGTATGCGACGCGCGTCCGCTGGTCTTTTGCCAAGGCGCAGGAAACTGCCGTTGCCCTTCGCGACCTTGCCATTGATGAGGCGGACATCGAGACATAATAGCTCTGGGGACCGCCTGAATGACCGATCAACCCATCCGCCGCGCGCTGATTTCTGTATCTGACAAGACCGGTCTTATCGACCTGGCCAAAGCCTTGGATGCGCGCGGGGTCGAGATTTTGTCGACCGGCGGCTCTGCCAAAGCGATGCGTGACGCGGGTGTTGCCGTCAAAGACGTGGCCGACATCACCGGCTTTCCCGAAATGATGGATGGCCGGGTGAAAACCCTGCATCCGATGGTGCATGGCGGTTTGCTGGCCCTGCGTGACAACGACACCCATGTTGCCGCGATGGAGGAACATGGCATTGGCGCGATCGACCTTTTGGTTGTCAATCTCTACCCGTTCGAAGAGACCGTCGCCAAAGGCGCGGAATGGGACGAGTGCATTGAAAACATTGACATCGGTGGCCCGGCGATGATCCGCGCGGCCTCGAAAAACCACGCCTTTGTGTCGGTGGTTGTTGATGTCGAAGACTATGACAAGCTGCTTGGCGATATGGATCAGCACGGCGGCGCGACCTGCCCGAAGTTCCGCCGCAAGCTGTCGCAAAAGGCCTATGCCCGGACCGCCGCCTATGATGCCGCAGTCAGCAACTGGATGGCCGATGCCATTGATCTGGAAGCGCCGTATCGCCGTGCCAAAGCTGGGACCTTGGCCCAGACATTGCGCTATGGTGAGAACCCGCACCAAAAGGCCGCGTTTTATACCGATGGCACCAATCGCCCCGGCGTCGCCACTGCGGCGCAGCATCAGGGCAAAGAGCTGTCTTATAACAACATCAACGACACCGACGCGGCGTTTGAATTGGTGGCGGAATTTGATCCGGCTGACACCGCCGCCTGTGCGATCATCAAACACGCAAACCCCTGTGGCGTGGCGCGCGGCGCAACATTGACCGAGGCCTATAAGGCGGCGTTCAACTGCGACAGCACCTCGGCCTTTGGCGGGATTGTGGCGTTGAACCAAACGCTTGACGCCGACACCGCCCGCGAAATTACCGGCATCTTTACCGAAGTGGTCATCGCCCCAGATGCCACGGATGAGGCCAAAGAGGTCTTTGCCGCCAAGAAAAACCTGCGTTTGCTGACAACTGGCGGCCTGCCGGATGTGCGCGCCGGTGGCCAAACCCTGCGCCAAGTTGCGGGTGGCTTTCTCATGCAGGACAAGGATGTTGGCTTTATCGGTTTGGACGATCTCAAGGTTGTGACCAAGATCGCGCCGACGGATGAGCAGATGCAAGACCTTCTGTTCGCTTGGAAAGTCGCCAAGCACGTGAAATCCAACGCGATTGTCTATGTCAAAGACGGGGCCACCGTCGGTGTTGGAGCCGGTCAGATGAGCCGCGTCGACAGCGCCTTGATCGCCGCCAAAAAGGCCGAGCGTATGGCCGAAGCCCTTGGCCTGCCTGAGCCGTTGACCAAAGGCTCGGCTGTGGCATCGGATGCATTCTTCCCCTTCCCAGACGGATTGATGGAAGCCGCCGCCGCCGGGGCGACTTGTGTGATCCAGCCGGGTGGCTCGATGCGCGACAACGAAGTCATCGCCGCCGCCGACGAGGCGGGCCTTGCGATGGTCTTCACCGGAATGCGCCATTTCCGCCACTAAAGCCAAAGGGGGCAAGGTTATGAATTCTTTGAAACTTGTCCTTGCCCTTTTGATCCTGATCTGGCCCGCATCCCTGCGGGCCGATCCCGCGACCCCTCCTAGGGCTGAGGCCTTGTTACATGAGCTGCTCGAAACCGGCCCTCGGTCCGAGATGTTCACGTCTGCCTTTCTTGACGCCATCCCCTTGACCCAAATCCAAGACATCAGCCGCGAGATGCGCGCTGATATTGGGCCGCTGACCCATGTTCATTTGGATGGGGATCGGTTTGAGATTGAAACCGCCTCTCATATTGTGACCGGTTTGATTGGCTTGGATGGCATGGGGCGGATCGAAGGCCTTCGCATTCTTGGGTCTATGCCGCGGGTCGCCACCCTTGAAGAGGCGTTGCAAGGCTTTGATAATCTCGGCTCCGATGTCGCATGGCTTGTGCTGAAAAACAGCGAGGTTCTGGCCGATCACCGCGCCGATCAACCGCTTGCTGTCGGTTCCGCCTTCAAAATCGCAGTTCTCAAGGTTCTGAGCGAGGATATTGCCAAGGGTCTGCTGCGCTGGGACGATGTGATCCCCCTTGATAACACGTTGAAATCCCTCCCAAGCGGTATGTTGCAGGATTTCCCCGATGCCGCGCCGATCACCGTACAAACCTTGGCGTCCCTGATGATCTCGATTAGCGACAATACCGCCACGGATCACCTTCTTCATTTAGTGGGCCGTCCGCGGGTTGCGGCGGCGTTGGGAATGGGTTTTGTGCCAAGCACGCGCGAGTTCTTTGCCCTAAAGTTCGATAATGACGCGCGCCAAACCTATTTGGATCAGCCCTCCAATCGTGCCGAAATCGCAGCACGAGCGGCGCATACACTTGAGAAATCCGCCAGCTTGCCAGCTTATCAGCCGGGGTTGGAATGGTATGTCGGCTTGGATCGGCTCTGTGCCTTGTTGATCGACACCGCCGAATTGCCGCCCTATCGCATCAATTCCGGCCCTGCGTCAGCCAAAGATTGGCACCAAATCGCCTACAAGGGCGGTTCGGAAACGGGTGTTCTCAACATGACAACGGTTGTCCAAGACGCCCATGGTCAAAAAATATGCGCCGCTGTGACGGTGAATAAGGCTGTTGCCCTTGATGAAAAGGCTGCTTTTTCGGCATATCGCGCCTTGCTCAACCTCTTGAGACGTGAGCTCTAAAAACTTCTGGGGGAGAGCTCTTGGCATTTTTCCCCGCGTTGGGCGCTTTGCGTTCTATTGCGCTTGGGTTAATGCGACGCAAATCGGTTTGCAAAGCCGGTATCGTTGGGCGCAAAGGTATAGGGTGGCTCATTTTGTGATCCACTCTAGATGCCAAGGCTGATAAACCGAAAGCCGAAATAAGGGGCAGCAAAAGAACATGGAACGCGTGGAACAACAGCGTCAGAGCGGGATGCTTCGGTTGGTTTGGACCGTGGCCGGCATTGTTTTTGTTATCGACCAACTGACCAAAATCTGGGTGGTTCATGTCATGGATTTGGCCACTCGGCTGAATATTGAGGTCTGGCCCCCATTGTTGAATTTCCGCATGGCGTGGAACTACGGCATCAATTTTGGCCTTCTGGCGGGCGAAGCCCCAGCGACGCGCTGGATTCTGATTTCTGTCGCAATTGGCATCATCATGTTTGTTCTGGTCTGGATGCGACGCGATCCGCCGGGGCGATATGGGCTGATTTCCGCCGGTATGTTGATCGGTGGCGCGCTTGGAAATGTGATTGATCGGATCGCTTATGGCGCTGTTGCGGACTTTTTGAACATGTCTTGCTGCGGAATTGATAACCCATTTGCCTTCAACGTCGCGGATGTGGCGATTTTTGCCGGGGCATTGGGTTTGGTTCTGTTCCCAGGGGGCAAAAAGGCCACGTGACGTTGGTCGCGGGATGCGCTAAAGCTGTTTCAGATTGAAAACCGGAGGGTGGCGATGCGGACCACGCATCTTGTGGCATTGGTAGCTTTGGCAGGTCTGACGGCCTGTTCTAGTGGTGGACGGGACATTACCCTTCACAACCTCAAGTCCTATAATGGTCAGCCCGAGGAATTCTCGATCGCGCCGGTCAAGCCTTTGGTTCAACCGGAAAACTATTCCGAGTTGCCAACACCGACTCCGGGCGCTGGCAACCGAACCGATCAAAACCCCAAAGCCGATGCAGTGGCCGCGCTTGGCGGAAACCCGGCTCGACTGGATGCCAGTGGCGGGGTGCCCTCTTCGGATACCGCGATCATTTCGCGGGCAAGCCGCTATGGTCGCGATGGCAACGTGCGTCAAACTTTGGCGTCAGAGGATTTGGAACATCGCAAGCGCAAATCCTTGTTTACGTGGTCAATTGTCCCCGAAGACAATTACAACCGGGCGTATAAACGGCAATCTTTGGATCCTTACAGCTGGTTGTTCCGTTACCGCAAAGCCGGGGCACAAACGCCTGCGGCGCCGCCTCCCGGTTGATTTTGGGCTAAAAATTGGCGTCACAGGTCACAGACCCGTCATGACAGGTTGAAGTTAACCAATGGTAGCGTAGGTTCCTTCTGACACAATCAGAAAGAGGAGCCCCCATGCCGAGACTGCCTTTCCTTTCCACTCTGGCAATATGTGCCATGGCCTTGGTGCCGCGTTTGGCCTTGGCCGATCAAGATGCCAATCAGGATCAGGTCACAACCTATTCGCTTGAGAACGGCATGGATGTTGTGGTGATCGAAGATCACCGGAGCTCGGCTGTGGTTCATATGCTCTGGTACAAGGCGGGGTCGGCGGATGAACCGCGCGGAAGTTCGGGCGTGGCGCATTTTCTGGAACACCTGTTGTTCAAGGCCACCGACAAGCTTGAATCAGGCGAGTTTTCCAAGATCGTCGCCGCCAATGGCGGTAGTGACAATGCCTTTACCAGCTTTGATTACACCGGCTATTTCCAACGTGTGGCGGCGGATCGTTTGCCGTTGATGATGGAAATGGAGGCGGATCGCATGATGAACATCCGCCTGACCGAAGAGAACATCGCCACCGAACGTGAAGTCATCATCGAAGAGCGTAACCAACGCGTCGAAAATGACCCCGGATCGTTGTTCCGCGAACAGCGGCGCGCGGCCCTGTATCTCAACCACCCCTATGGCACCCCGATTATTGGCTGGCGTCATGAGATGGAGCAACTCGACCGCGAGGCGGCTCTCAACTTCTACACACGCTTTTACGCCCCCAACAACACCATCCTGATTGTGGCCGGAGATGTGGAACCAGAAGAGGTTTTGGAGCTGGCCAAGGAGCACTATGGCCCGTTGCCCGCCAATCCCGAATTGAGTGACCGTGTGCGCCCCTCCGAGCCGCGTCATTTGGCGGCCCGTCGCATGACTTTCCGCGATCCGCGCGTGGCGCAACCCTATGTAATGCGGTCCTATCTGGCCCCGGAGCGAGATAGTGGTGCTCAGGAAAAAGCCGCCGCGCTGACCATTCTGGCTGAACTGTTGGCCGGTGGCCAGACAAGCGTTCTAACCCGCAAGTTGCAGTTCGAAACCCAAAAAGCCGTCTATAGCAGCGCGTTTTATAGCGGCGTGTCCTATGACGATAGCACCTTTGGCCTCATCATTGTGCCTGCTCGCGGCGTCAGCCTCGAAGACGGTGAGGCGGCTTTGGATGCTGCGGTTGCCGAATTCCTCAAAGAGGGCGTCGACCCAGAGCAACTGGAGCGCATCAAGTTCCAGCTCAAGGCCCAATCCATCTATTCACGCGATGACGCCAATGGATTGGCCCGTCGATATGGCGCGGCGCTGACCTCGGGATTAACGGTACAGGATGTGCAGGATTGGCCCGAGATTTTGCAAGCTGTCACCGCCGAAGATGTGATTGCCGCCGCGCAAGAGGTGTTTGACCTCAAACATTCGGTGACCGGCTATCTGACCAACGAACCCGCACAGGAGGCAGCGCAATGAAGCGTTTGATTTTGGCCATGGGCCTGATGTTCACTGCCGCGATTGCGCAGGCCAGTACCGACATCCAAGAAGTCGAAAGCCCCGGTGGTTTCAAAGCGTGGTTGGTCGAAGAACCGTCGATCCCCTTTGTGGCGCTTGAATTGCGTTTCAAGGGCGGCGCATCGCTTGATGCGGCGGGCAAACGCGGTGCTGCCAATTTGATGGTGGCCCTCTTGGAAGAAGGGGCGGCCGACATGGATGCCCATGCCTTTGCCCAAGCCGGTGAAAGCATTGCGGCGCAATTTAGCTATGATATCGGCGATGATGCCGTGCGCATTTCCGCCAAGTTCCTGACCGAAACCCGCGACGAAGCGGTCGATTTGCTCAAACAATCGCTGCTGGCCCCGCGGTTTGATCAAGACGCCATTGACCGGGTTCGCCGCCAAGTGATTGCGGGTATCCAATCCGACATCAAAGACCCCGACAGCATCGCCAATGTCAGCTGGGACAAGATGGTGTTTGGCGATCATCCCTATGGCTCTGATTACAATGGCACCGAAGACAGCGTCGCGGCGCTGACCCGTGATGATCTCATGGCGGCGCATCAATCTATCCTGACGCGGGATCGGGTCTATGTGGCTGCGGCGGGTGATATTTCCGCCGACGAATTGGGCGCGTTGATGGATACGCTTTTGTCTGACCTTCCCGCCACCGGCGCACCACAGCCTGCGGATGTCGATGTTCAGACCAAGGCCGGTGTCACCGTGATCCCTTTTGATACCCCGCAATCCGTGGCGATTTTTGGCCACAAGGGGATGAAACGCCACGACCCGGATTTCTTTACCGCCTATGTGTTGAACGTCATCCTTGGTGGTGGCGGGTTTGAGGCGCGTCTAATGCAAGAAGTGCGCGAAAAGCGTGGCCTGACCTATGGCGTCTACTCTTATCTTGTCCCCAAAGAACACGCCGAGCTTTACCTAGGGCGTGTGGCTTCGGCCAATGATCGCATCGCCGAAGCGGTGTCGGTTATTTCAGATGAGTGGGCCAAAATGGCGGCAAATGGGGTTACCGAAGAAGAACTCGCCCGCGCCAAAACCTATCTGACCGGGTCCTATCCGCTCCGTTTTGATGGCAATGGCCCAATCGCACGGATTTTGGTTGGCATGCAGATGGAGGGGTTAACCCCCGATTACATCACCACCCGAAATGATCAGATCGAGGCCGTCACGCTCGACGATGTGAAACGGGTCGCGGCCGAGCTGTTGCACCCCGACGCCTTGCATTTTGTTGTTGTCGGTCAGCCCGAGGGGCTTTGATCCATCCAACGGCGCAAAGAAAAAGGGCGGGGTCGTTAAACCCCGCCCTTTCTATATTCTGGCGATCTATTCTTTAGACAAGACCGGCATGGGCCAAAGCGGCATCAATCCGGGCGCGCGTTGCATCCGAAACCGGAAGCAGCGGCAGGCGCACTTCTTCACTGCATAGACCCAGTTTCGACATGGCGTATTTCGCACCACACAGACCCGGTTCGGCAAAGATAGCCTGATGCAGCGGCATCACTTTGTCTTGAATCTCAAGCGCCTTGGCGTAATCACCCGCCAAACAGGCCTCTTGCATTTGCGCCAGCAACGCCGGGGCCGCATTGGCCGTCACCGAAATACAGCCGACGCCACCTTGGGCATTGAACCCATGGGCCGTGGCATCTTCGCCGGAAATCTGTGCGAAATCGGTGCCGCATGTGATCCGCTGCTGGCAAACCCGCGCCAAATCACCGGTGGCATCTTTGACGCCGACGATGTTTTTCAGCTTGGCCAGCTCACCCATGGTTTCAGGCGACATATCAACAACCGAACGACCCGGAATATTGTAGATCACAATCGGCAAATCGGCGCTGTCATGGGCGGCTTTGAAATGCGCAATCAGACCGGCTTGGGTCGGTTTGTTGTAATACGGCGTCACGATCAACGCGCCCTGCGCACCCACTTTGGCGGCATGTTGGACGAATCGGATCGTCTCGGCGGTGTTGTTTGACCCGGCTCCGGCGATCACCGGCACGCGGCCGGCGGCTTGGGCAACCACTGTTTCGATCACAGCTTCGTGTTCTTCGTGGGTCAGGGTGGGGCTTTCGCCCGTTGTTCCGACCGGCACCAAACCGTGGCTACCTTGATCGATTTGCCAATCGACCAAGCGTTTGAGCGTGTCGAAATCCACTGCGCCGTCTTTCAACGGCGTGACCAGGGCTGGCATTGATCCCTTGAACATCTCACGCTCCTATTGTCTGTTCATCATCAGGTTCAGGAGAAAATCCGCCACCAAACAGGATTGTCAGTTGAAGGCCCGCAAGCTGGCTATATCTTCCTCCGTAAGCGTCTATTCCTTTTCAAGCCGGAAAATGCAAGCCGATGTCGCGTGTTCTTGTCTCAGGTTTCCTGACACTGTTTCTTTTCGCCACCAGCTCGGCTGTGTGGGCACAGGACGCTGGCCAATCCATGGCCCGCGCGATGGAGGCTATGCGCCAAGGCAATTGGGCCGCCGCGCGAATCGAAGCGCGCGGGGACGGGCAGGCGGCATTGGACGTCATTTTGTGGCACGCCTTGCGTGCCGGGCGTGGCGACGCGGTCGAGGTTCAGGATTTTCTGGCCCGCAATGGCGATTGGCCGGGCCTCTCCTATCTGAAAGAAAAATCCGAAGCGGCGATGTCATCGGCCACTTACAAGGATATCCGTAGTTTTTACGACGGGCACACGCCGCAAACCGGCACTGGCGCGCTGTCATTGGCGCGCGCCTGGCTTGACCTTGGCGAAGAGGGGGCCGCGCAGGCCGAAATCGTTTTGGCGTGGCGGACCCTGTCCATGTCCGGCGACGAACGCCGCGCGTTTTTGGAAAACTGGGGTGAGGTCCTTGCCGATCATCATGTGGCCCGACTCGACTATGCCTTGTGGAAAGGCTGGAGCCGCAATGCCGGGGCGATGGTTCCCTTTGTTGACGAGGGGTGGCAAGCACTTGCCGAAGCGCGGCTGGCCCTGCGCAACAAGGGCGGCGGTGTTGATACGTTGATCGAAAAAGTGCCTGCGGCGCTCCAAAATCACCCCGGATTGGCCTTTGAACGCTTTATGTGGCGGGTGAGCAAACGCCGCGATGCCGAGGCGATTGACCTTTTGCTGGATCGCTCCGAAAGCGCCGAAAAACTGGGCGAACCGTGGGCTTGGGCACGGGCGCGCCGTGATCTGGCCCGCAAACGCATGCGCGCCGGGGCGGTGACCGAAGCCTATAATATTGCCTCCTCGCACCATCTTGTTGACGGGTCTTCCTTTGCCGATCTGGAATGGTTGTCCGGTTATCTGGCTTTACGGTTCCTTGATAAACCCGATCTCGCCCTGCAACATTTCACCAATTTCCGCGCCGGTGTCTGGACCCCGATCTCGCTTGGTCGGGCCGGGTATTGGATCGGTCGTGCCCACGAGGCGCTTGGTGATACGGCCGCCGCCCAAGAGGCCTATGGGCTTGGCGCGCAATATCAGACGTCATTCTATGGGCTTTTGGCGGCGGAACGCGGCGGCATCGGCTTTGATGGCAAGCTTGATGGCTCCGAAACTTTTCCCGATTGGCGCAGTGCCGAGTTCACCAAAGGCTCGGTTTTCAATGCCGGGGTGGTGTTGCTTGCGGCGGGCGAGATCAGCTTGGCGGAACGTTTCCTGACCCATCTCGCCGAATCCCAAGACCGGGTGGGCATGGGCCAGATCGGTCATATGCTGCGCGACATGCGCCGCCCGCATATCCAAGTCATGCTTGGCAAACGGGCCGCCAAATTCGGGTTTGAACTGGCCGCGCCTTATTATGCGGTGCCGGATCAGATCGCCAAAGCCTCTTTCCCGGTTCCCAAGGAACTGGTCCTTGCCATTTCGCGGCGCGAATCCGAATTTGACCCCGGTGTGATTTCCGGGGCAGGCGCACGCGGTTATATGCAACTGATGCCCGGCACCGCCAAAGAGGTCTCGGATCAACTGGGGCTCGAATATAGCAAAGACAAATTGCTAAGCGATCCCGCCTATAACGCCACGCTCGGCTCGACCTACTTGGCGACCCTGTCCAAACGGTTTGGGGCCAATGCGGTGATGATGTCGGCGGGCTACAACGCTGGTCCCTCGCGTCCGATCCGGTGGATGGAGCTATACGGTGATCCGCGCAAAGGTGAGGTTGATGTGATTGATTTCATTGAGTTCATCCCCTTTGACGAGACGCGCAATTACGTTATGCGGGTTTCTGAGAGCCTGCCGGTTTATCGCGCCCGCCTTGGTCAAAACCCGCACCCGGTGCCATTCTCAAAAGAACTCATTGGTTCAACCCTGCCGGCGCTCTCGCCATAGGGTAAAGAGGCCCGCGCCGATGATGATCGTCGCCCCAAGAACCACGTTCGGGCGGACAATTTCCGAGAAAAGCACCACGCCAAAGGCACTGGCAAAGGCCAATTGCAAATAGGCAAAGGGCTGCAAAGCGCTGGCCTCGGCGATCTCATAACATTTGATCAACATGAAATGCCCAAGGATGCCAAACAGGCTCAGGGCCACCATCCATCCCCAATCCGGGGTGCTCATCGGTTCCCAGAATGCGAAGCCAGTCACCGTTGCGGTGAGCGCACCAATGGTGCCGGTGTAAAAGAACGAGGTCATGGCGCTGTCATCGCGGGCGACATAGCGGGTCAAAAGACCATAAAGCGCGAACATCAACGCGCCGACCAAAGGGATGATCGCATAGGGCGAAAACACCCCGCCTGAGGGCTGCAAAACAATCAATACGCCAAAAAAGCCGACGCCAATCGCTACCCAGCGCCGCCATCCGACATGTTCGCCCAAAACCGGGCCGGAAAGGGCGGCGATGATCAAAGGGTAACAGATGAAAATCGCATGGCTTTCGACCAAACCCAGATAGACAAAAGACAGGACCGTTACACAGATTTCCAACACCAAAAGCACACTGCGAAATAGCTGAAGCCAGGGGCGCTTGCTTTGCGCCACTTTGCGCAATCCCCCCGATTGCCGGGAGCAAAAGGCGATGACAAAGGCCCCGAAAAACCAGAACCGGATCATCACCACCATCATGACGTTATAGGTTTCGGCCAAATGGCGCGACATGCCGTCCTGAACGGCAAAGATGAACATGGTGGCGATCATCAGCCAGATGCCAAGGGCCTGATTTTGCTGTGCCATTGGCGGCCCCCTTTAGGCGGGCTTGATCGCCCGTGTCATATGTCGCTTGCGTCCGTACCCCGGAAGCCGTGTCACTTCGAGCCCGGCAGCGACAAGCCCACGTCGCACATGACCCGCGGCGGTATATGTCGCGGCGCTAGCTCCGGGGGCCATATGCGCCCCGACCTCGGCCATCAATTCGGGTGACCAAAGCTCGGGGTTTTTGGCAGGGGAAAACCCATCAAGAAACCACGCATCGGCCTTGCCCTGCCATTGGGGAAGTGTCTCGCGCGCGTCGCCTTCAACCATTTCAAACCACAAATCCGCGATCTCAAACGTGTTCTTTCCCCAATGCGGGGCAAGCTCGCTGGCGATCTCGGCCACATCGTCAAAGGCCGCCTGTGCGCGGGTCATGTCCGGTGCGCTTAGCGGGAAGGCTTCGAACGTGGTAAAGCGCAACTGGCCCGTGATACCGGTTTGGCGCCAAAGCTGAAGCGCCGCCAAAAGGTTCAACCCGGTGCCAAAGCCCAACTCGGCTATTTGAAACCCACCGCAAAAGCGATCGGGCAGGCCGTTGCCTTGCAAAAACACATGTCGCGTTTCGTCCAATCCGTTTTCAAGCGAGAAATACGGGTCATCAAACCGGGTGGACACGGGCGTTTCGCCGCGCCAATCAAGGCTGTGGTGGTCTGCCATGGGCTTTGTCCTTAGAAGAGCGTGGATATGGAATACAGCGAGGTCCGGCAATGGCAAGTGTGGATGTAACCGTGCGCGGTGCAGGTATCTTTGGGTTGTCGGTGGCATGGGCCTGTGTATTGCGCGGGGCACGTGTTCGGGTGGTTGACCCAAACGGTCCCGGTGCCGGGTCTTCGGGCGGATTGGTCGGGGCATTGGCCCCGCATGTGCCGGAAAACTGGAATGAAAAGAAGGCGTTTCAACTCGATAGTCTGTTGATGGCCGAAGCCTTTTGGGCCGAGGTCGAAGAGGCGGGGGGCGTGACGGCGGGTTATGGGCGCACGGGGCGCTTGCAACCTGTGGCGGACGAGGCGGCGCTTGAGCTGGCCCGCGCGCGCGGTCGCGGGGCCGAGGCGCTATGGCAAGGCCGTGCGGTTTGGGATTTGGTCCACGTCAAAGACGCCGGGGATTTTGCCCCTTCAAGCCCAAGCGGATGGTTGATCCAAGACACGTTGACGGCGCGCATGGCCCCGCGACGGGCCGGGGCAGCATTGGTTGCGGCGCTTGTGGCGCGCGGTGTCGAGATTGTCGAAACCGCCCCGGATGAGGGGGCGGTGATCTGGGCGACGGGCTGGCGCGGATTGCTGGATTTGAACGAGGCTATGGGCCGCAAGGTCGGCGATGGCGTCAAAGGCCAGTCGGTGCATCTAAGATATGCGGCCCCAACGGCGGCGCAGGTGTTTGTCGAAGGGTTGCATATCATTCCGCACGCGGATGGCACGGTTGCGATTGGCTCGACGTCGGAGCGGGATTTCGACAATCCGACATCGGTGGATGAGCAATGCGATGATCTGATTGCCCGCGCTTATGCGGCCTTGCCGGTTCTAAAAGAGGCCGAGGTGATTGGCCGCTGGGCTGGGGTGCGGCCACGGGCGCGGTCTCGGGCCCCTTTGTTGGGGGCGTGGCCTGGGCGGGATGGGCATTTTGTTGCCAATGGCGGTTTTAAAATCGGTTTTGGCATGGCTCCGAAAGTGGCCGAGGTGATGGCCGATTTGATGTTGAATGGACGCGATGCCATTCCTGAGGGCTTTGGATTTCAGGCCTGTTTCAAGCGGTGATGGGGGTGACGCTGGGCTTCGCCCTCGCCCCACCCACCATCCCGCAAAGGCACAAAAAAACCGGCGCGCAATTCGCACCGGTTTTTTAAGGTTTGTAGGGTGGGGTTTCACCCCACCAATGGTTAGTCGAATTTGCGCGACGGGGCCAAAACCTTGGCCTCACCGATCAGCACTTTTTTCCCATCAACCGAGCAATGGCAATCGAGCGTGACACGGCGTTTGCCATGGTCGATATCGACCACTTTGACCTCGGCATAGACCATGTCGCCGGGGCGCACGGGGGCAAGGAACTTGAGTGTCTGACCCATGTAAACCGTGCCGTGGCCGGGCAGTTGTTCGCCAATCACCGCAGAGATCAGACCCGCGGTCAGCATGCCATGGGCAATGCGGCCTTCAAAGATCGTGTCCTGTGCATAGTCGTCATCCATATGCACTGGGTTATGATCTGTCGAAACTTCAGCAAACATTTCGATGTCCTTATCGGTGACCTGTTTGCGCAGGTACCGGGACATGCCCATTTCGATATCTTCGATGCAGATCGTGCCACGTGGCAGGTTGTCCAACATCTTATCCTCCATGATGATCCGCCCTGATACGGCAAGTGACCAAAGTCACCGGGTAACAAATGGGCGTCCTTCTGCTGTGCTTTGTAATTTTATTACTTTGCACTTGCAGAAAAATCAAGGGGGAATTCTGTTATCGCAGCATCCCTATGCTGAATTGCGGAGCAATGTTTTCCTTGGCCAAATAGTCGTTTAGCGCCGCGCCATCCGGGTTAGTTGCGGTTTTTGTCTCAGCCCGTGCCAAACCGCCGGTGATGAAAAGAGAATCAATGTCCTCTCCCATGGCACCCATGATGTCGGTATGTGGGCCATCGCCGATGGCCAGAATGCCAATATCGGCGATGCCCGGTTTCAACGCGGCCAACCGGCGACGGGCGAGATCGTAGATTGGTGGATGCGGTTTGCCGAAATAGAGGCTCTCGCCGCCCATTTCCGTATAAAGCTGGGCCAAGGCCCCGGCGCACCATTCCCGCGTTTCACCGCGATCGACGACGATATCGGGGTTGGCACAGAGAAGCTTTAGGCCCTTTTGCTTGGCATACAGAAACTGTCCGCGCATCTCCGACGGGTCCGCATGGGGGTTAAACGGGCCGCAACATATGATGCCCTCGGCCTCCTCAAGCGCGACCTGTTCTATTGTGACTGGGTTGTCGATTAGGCTGAGCGGTTCGAAAAACGGCTGGTCGTGGGGTTGGCCAATGAACCAAACCTTGGAGCCAACAGCCCCTTGAAACATCGCAGAACGGCCACTATCGCCGGATGTGGCGATGTCGTCATAGGCGTCTTCGGGCACGTTGAATTTCACCAATTGCTTGGCGACCTCGTGGCGCGAGCGCGGGGCATTGGTGACCAAAACCACAATGCCGCCAGTGGCGCGATAGGCTTGAAGCGCGGCCACTGCTTCGGGAAAGGCGGTGACGCCGTTGTGGACACAGCCCCACAGATCGACAAAGAGCGCCTCGTAGCGGTCTGAAATCTCGGAGAGGGCGGAGATAATCTGGGTCATGGGTGCGGATCACAGCTTGGGAACAATTGCCCCGGTCATCCCACATCGCGCCCCATGTGGAAAGGGGCGCCGGCTTTGTATTCTGGGCAATTCCACCGGAATGCGCGCAAGTGCGCCCCGATAGCACCTCCGACTTTACCCCTGATTCTAGCCTTGGCTTTGGATGCGTTCGACGTAAACGCGCATTTCTTCCGCCTCTTGGCGGGCTTCGCGCAAGCCATCCATCGCCGCCGACAACTCGGCTTCGGTCTGGGCCAGTTGGTTGGTCAGCTCGGCTTCGCGTTGTTGCAGATAGGTGATGGCCTGATCGCGGGTCTCTTCGGCCTCGTGCAATTCCTGGCTCATGCGCTCAAGCTGATCCATGTCGGCCTGACTGACGCGGGTAAAGCGGTGCAGGAGCCAATGGGCAAACCACCCCAGACAGAATGCCACAAAAAGAATGACGGCTGTCACTATGATGAACTGCGTTCTATCCATCGTTCGTCCCCTCTGCCGCGTCTGCCCCGGCCTCTGCTTCTTCGTCTTTTTTGTCATCCGAGGCTTCTTCGGCCTCTGGATCATTTGTGTCGTCTGCTGTTGGCTCGCCCGTGTCCGCGCCTGCTTCGGCTTCGGTTTTCAGGAGGGTAAAGGTGATACGACGGTTGGCTTCGCGGCCATCTTCGGTGTCGTTATCCGCAATCGGATTGGCCTCACCATAGCCGACAACCGTGTAGGCTCTGACCGGAACCAAACGACCACGCAGCGCATCAAGAACGGCTTGGGCGCGCTCTTGACTAAGCTTCTGGTTCATCGACTCGCGGCCTTGGCTATCGGTATGACCACCCACCTCAAGCGGAATGTCCCCACATTTCTTCAACAAGGTCGCCAATTCGTCCATCAGATCCTTGGCCGAGGAATCCAGCGTTGCCGACCCCGGTTCAAAGGAAATTTTGCGTGCGCCAATGATCTCAACAATCTGGGCTTCGCATTCCTCGGGGCTCGGGAGGCCAAGCGTCGGATCAAGCTGTTTGACATATTCAACGTTGATCTCAAACTCGGCGGCATCGCCAAGTTTCGCTGCCAAAAGCTGGGCAATATCTGCACGGGCGTTTTGGTTGCCGGTTTTGCCGGAAATCGCAACATTGTCCGGCGTGACCGTCACCGCACCATTCACAAGGCTGGACAAAACTTCTAGCCCGGCCAAGGTGCGCACTTGCCAATCATTGGGCAGGCCTTCGGCGACACGGGCGGCGGTGTAAACATCTTCTGAACCAAAGCGGGCGCGGGCATAGCTATCCATGGTCTGGCGTGCGATTTCGCTCGACACACGACCGCGCAATTGCACCTTGCCTTCGGGGCTTAGGGTTGCGGTGAATTCCGGTGGGCCTTCTGCGGATTGCTCGGGCGCTTTGGGAAGCACCGCATGAAGCGCAAACACGCCAGGTAGGGAGGTTTCCAATTCGCCGACAACCCGGTCAAACAGCGCCTGACTTGTGCCTTCGGGGGCGATCAGGGTGATATCGGCATTGGTAAAGGTCACCGAGGTGCCTTTGAGTTCCGACAGCTTTGATATTGCCAAAACCGCGGCATCGGCCCAACGGCGCGACGGCACACCAAGCCCAAGCGTACAAGAGGATTTCCCCTCAAGACCGGCATCTGCGGCGGCCTTGAGGATACGTTGGCTGGCCTCTTCGGTATCGGCGGAACAGGCGTCAAAATGCGGGCCGGTGTCGTCGATGATAAAGCGTAGCGTAAAGGGCGAGATCACCGGGCGCGGGGCCGATAGCTCAAGCGCCAGTTTCAGCCCTTCGGGCACACGACGCGCCAACCCGCTTTCGATGCGGCGGCGATGTTCGTCGCTTTCGGCCATAGCATTGATCGCCACAAGATCGGGGCGCACTGAAATCTGCGAGCGCGGCAAATCCCGCAGGGCGCTAAGGGCAAAGCTAAGCGCCGTGTCCCAGCCCTCGGGCGTTGGGAAATCAGCAACCCCCAACAAGTCCGACACTTCGCCATCACCGGCCAGCTTTTCAAACCCTTCGATCAATTCGTCGCGGTTGGTCGATGTTGGGATCAACCCGATGACCGACAATCCGGCATCATTGCGCAAAATCTCGATGGAAAACTCTGGCGGTGCGATGTCTTCGGGATCTTCCACCAGCATCTGATCGATGACGCGCGCGGCGTCCACAACGCTTCCGGCGGTGCTCAGCGCTTTGAAACGGGCGGCTTCGTCCGGGGCGGTGCCGATCAAAAAGACCTGCAACCCATTGGTGTCAACCTCGGCCCAGGTCAAACCTTCTAGGTCCAACTCCTTGAGCACATCGGTCTTGGAGGCGGTTTCAATCACCCCTGCGGCAAAATACGCGCTAACAAGGCTGACAGCGCCAGCCGCGGCGAAGGTTCCGCAAAAGGTAAAGATTGAGGAAAGGCGCATAGACGCTCCGGTCCTGTTTAAGTCTTAGGCGTTGATACGCAAGCTAAACACATTCCGCAATCAAGCGAATAGCGATGCGGCGAAAAACAGCACAGGGATCAGGCCAGCATCGCGGTTAGATCGAAACAATTCCAGCAAGCGGTCGTTATCGTCCATTTTTAGGCGACGCAGCTGCCACATAAGATGCCAACCCATGGCCCAAGGTCCGGTCAGCAAGATCACCATTTGCAGGATTTCACCGTCAGGGGCGGCGGCAACAACGGCCATCCCCATCAGCGCGACGGTCAAAACCATGAACCATGCCAAATAGCGGGGAGTGTTTTCTGCAAACAATCGGGCCGTTGATTTCACCCCGATCAACGCATCGTCTTCGGTGTCCTGATGGGCATAGATCGTGTCATAAAACAGCGTCCAAGCCATGCCCGAAAAGTACAGCAAAACCGCCGGAAGGCTGAGGCTACCGGTGTGGGCCGTCCATGCCAGCAAAGCGCCCCAGTTGAAAGCAACGCCCAAAAACACCTGAGGCCACCATGTAAACCGTTTGGCAAAGGGGTAAATCGCCACGGGGATTAGCGCGATGACCCCAAGCAGGATCGCCATCGGTGGAAAGGTGATCAGAATGGCAAACGAAATCAGACATTGTAGCACCGCCCAAGCCAGCGCTTGTTTCACCGTGACCTGACCCGATGGAATGGGGCGCGAAGCCGTGCGTTCGACCCGCCCGTCAAAATCGCGGTCGGTGATATCGTTCCACGTACACCCCGCGCCGCGCATCAACACCGCACCGATGGCGCAGCCAACAATGATCCAAAGATCAAACAGCCGCATTTCCCCGTCATGCACCATGGCCAGCAACACCCCCCACCAACAGGGCAGCAACAGCAACCAAGAGCCAATCGGCCGGTCGGCCCGGCTTAGCCGCAGATAGGGGCGCAACCCTTGTGGCGCATAGGTGTCAACCCAATTGTCCTTCACAGCGTCCGCAACCTGCCCGGTGGGCTCTGGTGTCTGCTCGGTGCCGGTCATATGCTGCGCCTCATGAAAGCTAAAATCCGCCTTTATGTAGAGCACCCTTTGGGGCCGGGACAAGACGTCTCGCTGTCGCGCGATCAGGCGCATTACCTCTTTGGGGTCATGCGATTGGCCGTTGGCGCACGTGTTGCGCTTTTCAATGGTGTGGATGGTGAATGGCAGGCCGCTGTGACAACGGCGGGCAAACGGGGCGGGGTTTTGACCTGTGACACCTTAAGTGCCCCACTGGGTTTGCCGCCTGATCTCTGGCTTTGTTTTGCGCCGATCAAAAAGACACGGACCGATTTTATCGTTGAGAAGGCGGTGGAAATGGGGGCGCGGCGCATTGTGCCCATGGGCACCGATTTCACCAATTCCGAACGCATCCGTCAGGATCGCTTACAGGCCCATGCGGTTGAGGCGGCGGAACAATGTGGCGCAACCTATGTGCCCGAAGTGGCCCCGCTGATCCGTTTTGACGCCTTGATCGACCAAAGCAAGGATCGCCAGCTGATGTTTTGTGATGAGGCCGAGGCGGGAGCGCAACGCGAGCCGGATGAGGTGTCTAAAGAGCCTTGGTGCATTTTGATCGGCCCTGAGGGTGGATTTTCCGACCGAGAACGCAGCCGCCTGCAATCCTTGCCCAATGCCCATACCCTGAGCCTTGGGCCGCGCATTTTGCGGGCGGAAACCGCCGCCGTGGCCGCGATGACCCTGTGGCAAACCCGCTATGGTGATTGGTAAGCCCCCAAAATCCAGCGGATTATAAAGGCGGCGACCCATGCGGGCCGCCACCGTATTTGGATTTATTGCTCAAGAAGAACCGCTGGCTCGACATCGGCAATGTCACCCCACTTCGAATCCGCATCAGCGATAAAGCCGGGAATATTGGTGGCCCAACGTTCCTGAATGCTTGGCGATAGGTTCAGGTAAAGCTTTTCGTCAACGATCTTCCAAAGCGTTGGATCACCGTCAAACTTGAACCCCATGGCCGTGCCAAAGGCGCAATAGCCGCCATAAGCCGGGGCATAGGCCTCTGGGTTGGCTTCAAACGCGGCTTTGTTGTCTTCTGACGAGAACCAGTAGGTTGCGTCGTTGTAAACGGCGGTAAGCTGGTAGTCACCCTTGGTCGGTGCGCCATCGGTGAAATAGGCTACCGGGTCATACCCCTGCATAGCCAGACCGGTTGACGATGCGTTGACGTCAACACCAGCCGCCAAGGCGGATGTGGCAAGAGCAACGGAAACAGCGATACCGCCGAGGAAAGATGTGAAGTTGGACATGGTGGTCCCTTTTTTAATGATCGGCGTTTTGCAGGAATGTGCAGCCAGCCGAGAGATGTCTGTTGACGCCTGAAATTGACGTGGTCAGCGGCCTGAAATGGTGCGGCGCTTGTGGATTGGATTTGGGCCATGGCTGGATCACATACAAAACAAGCTTATTTGACTGTGCGTATATCCGGGAAATTTGTGCGTTTTTGCACAATACCCTCTGCCCTTGCAGAGCGCGCCTTAGGACCGATATGCATAGAGAATAGATGATGAGAAAAATTGAAACGGCCCCGCGCCCCGTTGGATAACAAGGATACAAACATGAGTGTGATCCGCCCCGAGGCCGCAACCGTTCTGGCACGCTGGAGCGAGGCAATGATCGGCGCTGCGGTCTGTGCGCTGGGCCTGTATTGGGCGCTGTTTACCGGTGGGGGGCTCCTGCATTGGATCGGCTATTTCATCGCCGTTCTCGGGGCGTTTCTCTGTGCCTCTGGCATTCGCCGTGCCCGTTTCCCACAAGGCGATGACGGCCCCGGCATCGTGCAAATCAATGAACGTCAAATAAGCTATTTTGCCCCCGAAGGCGGCGGGATTGTGTCGGTCGATACCCTCTGGCGCGTCACGCTGGATGTGCGTTTGCGCCAACAGGTGGTTTGGACCTTTGTCGGCGAAGACGGGGTGTTGAGCATCCCGGTTGATGCGGCTGGTACCGACAAGATTTTCGACATGTTGTCGGCCCTTCCCGGTGCCGATTTCGAAGAGGTCACCCGCGCCATGTCGGCAACCGAACCACACAGCTATGTGATCTGGCGCAAGCCCGCTGTGCAATCCTCGGTGGCAACCCTGCATTGACACCGGTCCACATTCACCTCATGGCTTGGAACCCAAGCGGCACCTAATAGGCGGAGAGCCCATGTCCATTCCTCAATCTGGCGGCGGTCCAATCGAGCGCCACGAACAGTTGGCCGAGTATCTGTCTTTGGGCTGTAAGCCCAAGGAAGATTGGCGCATTGGCACCGAACACGAAAAGTTCGGCTATTGCGTTGATACGCATAAACCGCTGCCCTACGAAGGCACCCGGTCTATCAAAGCTGTGCTCGAAGCGCTGCGTGATCGTCATGATTGGGCCCCGATCCTTGAGGCCGGGAATATCATTGGTCTTGAAAAAGACGGCGCGAATATTTCGCTTGAACCGGGTGGCCAGTTAGAACTCTCTGGTGCGCCACTGGAAACCATCCACCAAACCTGTGACGAGGTGAATTCGCACCTTGTTGACGTCAAGGATATTGCCGACAAAATCGGCGTGGGTTTCATTGGTCTTGGCGCGGCACCGGAATGGTCGCATGACCAGATGCCGATGATGCCCAAAGGGCGCTACCGCCTGATGAATTCCTATATGGACAAGGTCGGCACCATGGGCAAATCCATGATGTACCGAACCTGTACCGTGCAGGTGAATCTCGATTTCTCATCCGAGGCCGACATGGTGCAAAAGATGCGCGTCGCTTTGGCTTTGCAGCCTGTGGCCACCGCACTTTTCGCCAACTCGCCGTTTTTTGAGGGCAAACCAAACGGTCACAAAAGCTGGCGCTCGCGCATTTGGCGTGATCTGGATGCGTCGCGCACCGGGATGTTGCCGTTTGTTTTTGACGAGGGTTTCGGGTTTGAGGCTTGGGTCGAATATGCGCTCGATGTTCCGATGTATTTTGTCTATCGCGACGGCGAATATATCGACGCGCTGGGCCAATCCTTCCGCGATTTCCTCAAGGGTGAATTGCCCGCCTTGCCCGGCGAAACCCCAACTCTGTCCGATTGGGCCGATCACCTGACCACCGTCTTTCCCGAAGCGCGGGTGAAAAAGTTCATCGAAATGCGTGGGGCCGATGGTGGTCCGTGGCGTCGTCTTTGTGCGCTTCCGGCGTTTTGGGTCGGGCTGACCTATGACCAAACCGCGCTTGATGCGGCGTGGGATTTGGCCAAGGATTGGGATGCTGAAACCCGCGACGAGTTGCGCGTTCAAGCGTCAATCCACGGGCTTCAGACCAAGGTCAACGGCATCAACATGCATGATCTGGCACGCGAAGTTGTGGCGATTTCCGAAGCGGGGCTCAAAGCGCGGGCCAAACCCGGTGCCGGTGGTCTGGTGCCCGATGAAACCCATTTCCTCAATGCTCTCAAAGAGTCGCTGGAAACGGGTCAGGTGCCTGCGGATGAGCTTTTGGAGCATTACCACGGTGATTGGAACGGCGATCTCAGCAAGATCTATTCGGAATTTTCCTACTAAATTCGAGAACGTTCAATCGTGAAAAAGCGGATCGCGTCGCGGCAATGGCCCGTGGCGCGATTTGTTTTTCTTGGGTCCCAATCCATTATTTGGGGGCGGTCCCCACTGGTTTTCGGTGGTTTGTCCCCGTTGCGCGGCGGCAATCGCCACAAAGACAAGTCCGCCCAAGAATAGAAAATTGAACACGGTCAAAACCGAGATAATGACAAAACAGGGCAGGGCGATCGCGCTCGACAATCCGATGTCATGCAATCGCCGTATCGAAAGTGAGACGCGCGGCAAGAGCAGCGCCCAAAACCATATCTGATAGGCATATCCCGGCATTCCGGCGGTCATCATCGCGGCTACGGGCAACACATCGACAATCAACACCACCCACCAGAATTCCGACCGCGACGCGCGACCGGAAAAATCCAGCGTTTTAGTGAAAAAACGGGGAACTGCGATGCTAGGACTCATATCCGGGGCCTACCGTTAGCGGGGCTAAGCGCTGGCCCGGCCTAGCACATGGGTCTGATAATAATCGCTAATCTGTTCGCGTTGTGCGGCCACTTCTTCCGGTGACGGCTCACGATTCAGCTTCAACAAAGTCGCATAGCTTTGACGGGCATCATGGGGGCGGGCCTCTCGCGCGGTGGTGGGGCCTGCTGCGGGTTCCTTGATCGCGTCAAAACCGGTGCGGCGCGTCGGTGTAGGGTTATGAGGCGGTTGCCCCCATTGGTTTTCTTCGGGCTCCGAGGGCAAGATCAGCAAAACCAACAACCAGATCGGTCCGACAATTGGGATCGAGTTGACGAAATACCACATGCCCGACCGACCTGCGTCATGCAGACGACGGATCAGGATCGTTGTGTTGGGAATAAAGGTCAAAAGCAACAGAACCGGTGTCAGATAGGCCAACGGATTGTAATTGGTCACATGCGCCGTCGTGATCGTATAGATGTCGAGAACGGCTGCGATGGCCATAAAAACAAACATGATCAGCGCGACCCACCAATATTCTGCCCGCGTGGCGCGGCCTGAAATATTGAAAGCTTTGAAAATGTAGTTTTCTAGCGCGGTGTGAGGGCCAATCATATTCTTGCTCCGGTTGTCAGCACCCCCTTTTTGCTGTCAGAGCGGGGCGAAAATCGGGCACTGGCGTGAAAAGCTTGCGGCTTTTGCATCCAATCCAACGGCAAGCCCCGGTTTTCACAGGGGTTTACCATTCATATTTGATTCATCTTTGCGGCACCGCGCCGGTTAATAACCGATGGCACAGCCGTCTTTACGCGGGTCCGACGCCCCTTCAAGCACGCCATTGTCCCGGATTCTGATGGCTTGCGCTCCGCCAAGAGGACCATCAGGAGTTGTAATGTCATGCCCCCTGTCGGCGAGTTCACCCCGAACCCCATCGCCAAAGCCACGTTCCAATTGCAGCTTGCCGCCATCAACAAAACTACGAGGCGCGTCTAGGGCACTTTGCAAATCCATCCCATAATCAACCAGATTGGTCAGAACACGGGCATGGCCGTTGGGCTGATATTGCCCGCCCATCACGCCAAATGGCATGGTCACGCGGCCCTGTTCACGCAACATCGCCGGGATGATGGTGTGCATCGGGCGTTTACCCCCCGCAAGCTCGTTCGGGTGCCCGGAGACGAGCGAGAACCCTGCGCCACGGTTTTGAAACAAAACACCGAATTTTTCCGACGCGATCCCCGATCCAAAGCCATGAAAGATCGAATAAATCAACGACACGGCCATGCGATCTCGGTCAACAACGGTGATGTAAATCGTGTCCTTGTGCACCGCCTCACTTAGGGCGGCGGGGGCCGTCATCGCGCGGTTCATGTCGATCAAACCGGCCAGTTTCTCGGCGGTTTGCGGTGACAAAAGGTGGTCGAGCTTGGTCATATGCTCTGGATCTGCCAGAAACCGGTTGCGCGCATCATAGGCCAACTTCGCCGTCTCGGCTTCGATATGGACGCGATCCGCACCAAAGGGATCAAGGTTCGATAAATCGAAATGTGACAGGATGTTAAGCATCAGATGGGCAATAATGCCTTGGCCATTGGGCGGATGCTCCAACAACTCCTGCCCCTTATAGTCCCCGCTAACCGGGGATGTGATCGTACATGCGGTATCGGCGAAATCCTCAGCGCTATGTAGCCCGCCAAGGCCATTCAAAGTGGCCAGCATGTCGTCGAGCGCTTCACCTTCGTAAAATGCCGCGCGGCCATCCTTGGCAATCTTGCGCAAAAGTTTGGCTTGCTTGGGAAGGGCAAACATGTCGCCGATCTTGGGAACTTGACCGTTCACCATGAAATCTTGACGGGCACTACCCGTTAGGCATTTGCCGCTATTGGGCCAATCAAACGCCACGCGCGGCGCAACCGGAACGCCGGTTTCCATATAGTGGATGGCGGGGGCGAGGCTATCGGCAAGGCCGAGCTTGCCCCATTTGTCCGACATGTTGCAAAACGCGTCAATCGCGCCGGGGATTGTGATGGCTTCGACATCGTGAACCGGCACGCTTGTATGACCGGCGTCGCGCAAACGCTGGGCCGTTGCTGCGTTTGGTGCGCGGCCCGACCCGTTGACGGCAACGACCTCTTCGGACCCAGACGGAGAGACCAGCGCGAAACAATCCCCGCCGATACCCGTCATCTGGGGTTCGGCCACGCCAAGAAGAACTGCACCGGCGATGGCGGCGTCCATGGCATTGCCACCGCGGCGCAACACATCCACCGCGGCCTGCGCCGCCAAGGGATGAGACGTGGCACACATACCATTGCTGGCATAAACCGCCGAACGGCCGGGAAGATGAAAGTCGCGCATATAGTTTTTGATCCTGTTGTTCGGTTTGAACAATAGGAGCGACGCGCGGCAGGTCAATATCATGCGGGAGATTGCTGTGTAGATCCTCGGTATCGCGCACTGGGTGGGGGCTGTAACACGCGATACCGAGGGAAGCCTATGCAGCTACAAGACCCGTTATTGCCTGAGAATGGGGTTAGATTGTGACCCTGCAAAGGTTTGAATCAGGCAGGTAAAATTGCTTGGATTTCAAGCGGTAAGCCGGAGTGGTTGCGCTGTTTTGGGGAGGGTAGCTGATAGTCCTCGGTGCCGCGCACTGGGTGGGGGCTAAAACACGCGGCACCAAGGGAAGCCTATGCAGCTACAAGACACGTTATGGCGGGCAGTTGCGGCATGAATGCGACAAGAAAAGGGAAACTCTCAGGCGTATTCTCGTCCGACAATTGCACGCGCAAACGCGGACCTCGCCCAAAAGGGCGCGCCGTCAGTCAACTCAATTTTGGGGAAAGTGTAGTCCTCGACACCGTGCACTGGGTGGGGGCTAAAACACACGGTGCCGAGGGAAGCTATATGCAGCTACAAGACCGTGTATGGTGCCGAATTCTGCCCCGAATGTGGCGCGGCCAAGGTGTTTTAAAGACATCGCGCCAAAGACGTTATCCTTTGGCGCTCATCTGTATTGGCATCTCGAGACTGAGATGGTTCTCAGCGCCTTTACGCTCGTAAATCAATCGATCGCTCAAGCTTTGAATCAGGTACCAGCCAAATCCCCCTTCGGGCATGAGCTGCATGTCCACATCCAGATTGGCGGGGGTGCCCGCAGGCAATGCCCCCTCGGGCATGGCGGCCCCGGTGTCGATGAACCCGGCAAGAACGCGGGTTTCGTCAAACTCAACATCGAATCGGATTTCGCCATTGGGGCTTTCCCCATAGGCATGCTCAACAATATTGTTGAGCACTTCGGCAATCACCAGTTCCCACATGTCGCCGGGACAGGTGAAAAAGCTCTGCGATTCCAGATCACAGCGCAACGATGTCAACGTCTCTCGCACGGCTTCCGGCGTGCTATGAAGCACGTAGCGGAAAGCCAAGACGTTCTGGTCGCCTGATTTGCCGGTCATGTAGGGAACTCCGATCAGAACCAGACAATCAGGCGCTTTGAGCCCGTGCCTCTTGGGCACTGTCATGAATGGTAAAGATCGAATCCATTCGGGTCATGCGAAACACCTTGTCTACAGCCGGGGTCAGCCCGGCAAGTTCAAGTTTGCCACCGGCGGGCATGAGTTTCATCGCCGCGACGATAGCCCCCAAACCGCTCGAATCGATAAAGCTCACTTTGTTTAGATCCAGAATCATACGGCCGCTAAAATTGGCCATCTGTTCACGCATCTTGTCTTTGAAGGAAATCGCTACAGCTGCATCAATACGCTCTGCTTCAACAGTGATAACACTGACGTTTCCGTTGGTCTGGGTTGAAAAATCCATGCTGGCCTCTTTGCTCAAGTCATTCAAACCCTAGACGCCATTCCTTACCATTCGGTATGCAGGTGCAGAAAATTGGAGGATAATTCATGCAAGAAGTGGTCATCACCGGGGCGGCACGTACGCCTATGGGGGGATTCCAAGGGGCGTTTGCCGGAGAAGAAGCCGCGCAATTGGGCGGTGCTGCGATCAAAGCGGCGCTGGAACAGGCGTCGAGCCCAGCGGTTGACGAAGTGCTCATGGGCTGTGTTTTGCCCGCCGGGCAGGGGCAAGCACCGGCCCGTCAGGCTGGGTTCGCCGCGGGTTTGGGAGAGGAGGTCCCAGCCACCACACTTAATAAGATGTGCGGATCTGGGATGCGTGCGGCGATGTTTGCCTTTGATCGCTTGGCCTTAGGCCACGCCGATACCATCGTCGCTGGTGGTATGGAAAGCATGACAAACGCGCCGTATATCCTGCCGAAAATGCGCGGTGGGGCGCGGTTGGGCCATGGTCAGGTCGTTGATCACATGTTCCTTGATGGGCTCGAAGATGCCTATGACAAGGGTCGTTTGATGGGCACCTTTGCCGAAGATTGTGCCGAGGCATTTCAATTCACTCGCGAAGCTCAGGACAATTATGCATTGGCCTCTTTGTCGCGGGCGCTTGAGGCACAAAAGTCCGGCGCATTTGAAGGAGAAATCGCCGCCGTCACCATGACCACCCGCAAAGGCGATGTTGTCGTGGCCGAGGATGAGCAGCCCGGCAATGCCCGCCCCGAAAAAATCCCGCACCTAAAACCGGCCTTTCGCAAGGATGGCACGGTCACCCCGGCCAACTCTTCGTCGATCTCGGATGGGGCAGCGGCTTTGGTCATGACCACTGCCGATGCTGCCAAGGCCGCTGGTGCGCCGATCCGCGCCCGTGTCCTTGGCCATGCCAGCCACGCCCATGCGCCCAACCTCTTCCCGACCGCACCGGTGCCCGCGGCGAAAAAGCTGCTCGAGCGTTTGGGGTGGTCCGTGGGTGATGTCGACCTTTGGGAGGTCAACGAAGCCTTTGCCGTTGTGCCCATGGCCTTCATGCATGAAATGGGCATTTCCCATGACAAGGTGAACGTCAACGGCGGCGCCTGTGCGCTGGGCCACCCCATCGGGGCGTCGGGTGCGCGGATCATGGTGACTTTGCTTAATGCCTTGGAAAAACGGGGGCTTAAACGCGGTATCGCCGCGATCTGCATTGGCGGCGGCGAGGGCACAGCCATCGCAATCGAACGTCCCTGATCGCCTATAAACGGCCCCAAAAACTACGCAAGCCGCCCTGTCACGGGGCGGCTTTACCTTGCCCCCTGCGGGCCTATCCCGACATTTCATCAATAACAGCGGCCCGCGTTTGAACAGCCCCGGTTTGCAAATACTCCATCGCCGTCAACGCGGCCTCATGGGCGGCAACGGACGACCCGCCGACACAGTCCTCGACCACCCGGCAAAAGTAATCCGACTGGTGACCATCGACAAAGGTGTAGTGGACACAGACATCCGTCAGCCCGCCGCATAAGATCAGCGTCTCGGCCTTCAAACCGCGCAAGAGAATCTCCAAATCGGTGCCAAAAAACGCGGAATAGCGGCGTTTGGGGATCTCATAGTCGCCTTTTCGAAACCCCATCTCCTCTTTGGCGATCTCGGTGCGCGCATCCCCCTCAAGACAATGCACATCTTCGTCGCCATCCAACTCCCGGCCAAAATCAATCAAGTCGGGCCGGTGAACCTCTTGTATGAAAATCACCGGCACATCATTGTCATGCGCCGCATCAACAAGGTCACGCGCGGCAATCATCCGGTCCTTATACCCGGGCATATTGTCGATCGATCGCTCGGCGCTGTTGTCGATAAAGGTGCTCTTTTGGATGTCGATCACCAAAAGCGCGGCTCGACCTTCGATTAGGTTGCGCGCTTGCTTGGGTTTAGATGTCATTGGTCGTCTCCTTGGTGATGTTTTTTGGCAAAAGCGGCGGGGTTACTATGCATCAAACCCCAAAAGGATCATGCCCAAGATCAACAGCAGCAGCCCCAGACCATTCGTTGACGTCATGGATTGGTTGTGGAATGCCACGCTGACCGCGACCGCCCCGAGCGACCCAATTCCGGTCCAGATCGGATAGGCAATGCCAAGAGGTATGCGGACCATGGCCGCGTATAAGGCTATGAGGCTGGCGATCATCGCCAAAAGCGTCAAAATCCCAACGGCCCAGCTAAACTCATGCGCCAACCGTTTCAGCCCGCTCGCCCAAGCAATCTCAAGCACACCGGCGAAAAGAAGGGATATCCATGCCATGTCGACCTCGCGTGTTGCAGGTCGTCCTGGCCCAGCCCGTATTAAGGCCGGGTCGTCCCGGCGGGCAATCAGATCCCTAATGGCTAAGGTGGGGCTTGCACCAAGTCAAGATCGGCGCAGGGCTTGATGGGATAAGGCCAGACATTGGAAAAGATAGGGCCAGCCGCGATCAGTGGAAAACAAGGTGACTAGAGCAAAACGATACTTTTGGTTTCTTTAACTCGGTTTTTTCTGATGTTTTCTTTGTGCGGCCTGACCCTTGCCTTTGAACCATGCTTGTCATCCGATCAAAATCGCCGTGAAATTTTCCTTTGAAATTTCAGAAATCCGTGGCAGCGTGAAATTCTTCTGAATAATTTCACGACTCGGATCATGGATCAGACACACCGACACACAACCACTTTGGGCGCAGATATTCGCGCCCTGCGCCGCACCCGGAGCCTGACCTTGCAGCAGCTTGCGGATGCTTTGGGGCGGTCGGTTGGCTGGCTTAGTCAAGTCGAACGCGATCTCTCGGAACCCGGCATTGACGATCTTCGCGGGCTGGCCAAGGCGTTGGACGTGTCCATCTCGACCCTGTTTTCCAATGCGCCATCACCGGCGCATGAAACCGGGCGCATTGTGCGATCTGGTGCGCGCCGATCCATTGGACCGGGCGAGGTGGGCCTCAAAGAAGAACTGCTCTCCCCCGATCTTACCGATGATTTTGAGATGGTGCACTCGACCTTTCTCCCCGGTGCCTCGCTCCCCGATCCGGTGACGCGGCCTACCCAAGAGGTCGGCTATGTCATCACCGGCAAGCTCGATATCGAGATCGCCGGGCATCTTTTCACCCTCGAACCCGGTGACAGTTTCCGTATCAAAGGCGAACCGTTTCGCTGGGCCAACCCCTATGATGAACCGGCCATTGCGGTCTGGGTCATTGCGCCACCGGTCTATTGATGGGCGCGTGGCAGGTCATTGCCGATAGGGCGACGCGGCGGGCGCGCTTAGGCCCCCCAGACGAAATCGTCCGGGGCATTTCCGCCGATCAAAACATCATCGCCATCCCCACCAACAAGCATATCGCCCCCGTCGCCGCCGATGATCGTGTCGTTGCCACCGCCGCCATAAACCGTGTCATCGCCGCCCAGAGCAAAGATAAGATCATCGCCCTCGGTGCCATGAATGACTTCGCCCTGCCATGTGCCAACAATCACGGTGTATTCAGGCTCGGGCGTATCGGTGGGAAGCGGCGTGAAGTCGTCATAAGACGCCTCGTCCGGTACATGGGTTGTGATGCCAAGGCTGGCGGTGAACTGCGCATAAGCCCCCGGATCGCGCAGCGTGTCTTGCCACTCCACCGACAGGATATTGGCGTGACCCGTCCAAACATCGGCCGCCGCCGTAAGGGCATAGGGCGCTGTGTTAAAAAGGTTTTCCATCAAAATTCCGTCAACGTTCTGCATGAACGCCGCTTCGGTCGCGGTGACAGTGTCGCCGTTGTTCCAAGTCATGTAAGCGTCGCTGTTGATATAGACCTGCGCATCGGCGTTGACGGCGGACACGGCGTCGGACACTGCATTGACAAGCGCCATCATCGCCTCAGTACGTTCGGCGAGCGCAATGGCGCGCCCGGCATCGCCGTCGCTGAGGAAATAGCGGCCGACATCGTCCAGAAACACCCCGTCATAGCCCGCCTGAACAACGGCAACCGCCTGATCAATCACGATTTGTTGCCATTCGGGGTCAGCGAAATCAACGATAGGGCCATAAATTGTTTCACCGGGGTTATTTGGGTCCTCAACCTCGCCATTGCCGACCGGGCCGCGTGCGGTGCCAAGCGCATTGACCAACCAATCCGGCGCATCGTCCGTTGGGGTGCCAACATCGGGGTTGGCCGGATCTGCGCCGCTCACCCAATTGGGGTTCCAATAGCTGCGATTGTGGTCGGTCACGGCGACATTCACATAGCCCAGAACCGTGCGGTCATCCGCCGTGCCGGGGGTGCCGGCCGTTTGCAATTGGGCCAATTCGGCCGCAGTCAAAACCGCTTCATACTCTGTCGTGACGCTGGTTTCGATCACCATGAGCTCATAGGCGCTGTTGTCGAGCTCGGTCACGTCCGGATCAGTCAGCCAATAGATAAAATTCTCAACCATAAACAGTCCTCCAAACACGGTCTGCACGCACAAGATACGCGCGCAGCATACAGGCAGGACTGTAAACGCTTCAAGAAAACTCAGGGAAAAGGAAACCTAGCATGAGCGATTTTCCGACCAAGGCCCGCGTGGTCATCATCGGGGGCGGCGCCGTTGGCGTCTCGACACTGTATCATCTGGCCAAGGCCGGTTGGACCGACAGCGTATTGCTCGAAAAGAACGAGCTGACCGCCGGGTCCACATGGCACGCCGCTGGCAACTGCCCGAACTTTTCCGGCTCGTGGGCGATCATGAACATGCAGCGCTATTCGCTGGAAATGTATCGCACCTTGGCCGAAGACGTTGATTACCCGATGAACTATCACGTCACTGGGGCGCTGCGTTTGGGTCATACCAAAGAGCGAACCATGGAGTTTGAACGCGTGGCCTCCATGGGCCGGTATCAGGGGTTGCAACTCGACATGCTCACCCCCGAGCAGGCCAAAGAATACTATCCTTTCCTCGAAACTCATGATCTCGATTCCGTGCTCTGGGATCCGCTGGATGGCGACATCGACCCGGCCCAGCTCACCCAAGCCATGGCCAAAGGCGCGCGTGATCTCGGGGCCTCGATCCAACGTTTCTGCCCGGCGACTGGCGTCACGCAAAAAGATGACGACACATGGATTGTGCACACCGACAAGGGTGACATCGAATGTGATTATGTCGTCAACTGTGGCGGTTACTATGCCGCGCGCATCGGCGAATGGTTCAAACCCTTCGGCGGTCGTGACGTGCCGATGGTGGTCATGTCGCACCAGTATTTCCTGACCGACAAAATCCCAGCTGTCGAAGACTGGACCAAGGAAAACGGCAAAAAGCTTCCGATGATCCGCGACGTCGACAGCTCTTATTACCTGCGCCAAGACACCCACGGCCTCAACCTCGGCCCGTATGAGCGCAACTGCAAGGCCCATTGGATCACCGAAGACGACCCAATGCCCGAGGATTTCTCGTTCCAGCTTTACCCCGATGATCTCGACCGTCTCGAATGGTATATCGAAGACGCGATGGAGCGGGTTCCCCCCCTTGGCACCGCCGGTGTTGGCCGCAACATCAACGGCCCAATCCCCTATGCGCCGGATGGATTGCCGCTCATGGGCCCGATGCCCGGCGTCAAAAACGCCTTTGAAGCGCACAGCTTTACCTTTGGGATCGTGCAGGCCGGTGGTGCCGGTAAATGCATGGCCGAATGGATCACCACCGGCGAAACCGAGTGGGATATGTGGGCTGTTGATAGCCGCCGCTACACAGACCACGCCGATTTCGACTTTTGCTACCAGAAGGCGATGGAAACCTACGGCCACGAATATGCGATGCACTTCCCGCATCACCAATGGCCTGCCGGGCGCAACAAAAAACTCTCGCCAAACCATGATCGTTTGGTGGCGGATGGTGGCCAAATGGGGGCCTTCAACGGCTGGGAGCGCGCCTGCTGGTTCGCCGCCGAGGGCGAAGACACCTCCGAAGAAGGCACCGAAACATGGCTGCGCCAAGGCTCTTGGACGGCTGCCGTCAAACGCGAAGTCGAAGCGGTGCGGGATGGTGTTGGTGTCATCGACATGTGCGGTTTCTCGCGCTTCACCCTCAAGGGTGAGGGCGCGGCGGAATGGCTGCGCTGTACCGTTGCGGGCGCCTTGCCCAAAGTGGGCCGCATGAATCTGATCTACATCTCGGACAATCGCGGCCGGGTGGTGACGGAAATGTCCTGCATCCGTCATGGTGACGATGACTTCACCCTGATGACCGCCGCCGTGGCGCAATGGCATGACTACGAACTGCTCTGGCGCAACCTGCCAGCGGGTCTTGAGCTCAAGGACGTGTCGCGTGACTTCACCACCATGCTGGTCACAGGTCCGAAATCCCGCGAGCTGTTTGCCGGTATGTCTGACGCCGATCTCTCTGCTGGCTGGCTGTCACTGCAAACCGCCACTGTTGCGGGCCACGGGGCGATGATGGCCCGTGTGTCCTTTGTCGGTGAATTGGGGTGGGAGGTTCACGTTCCAACCGAGAACGCCGCCGAGGTTTACACCGCCATTCGCGATGCCGGGGCCACGCCCTTTGGCATGTTCGCCCTCGACAGCATGCGGATCGAAAAGGGCTATCGCACATGGAAAGGTGATCTTTCAACCGATTACACCATGCTCGAAGCGGGTCTTGGCCGGTTCACCAAATTGACCAAGGATCAGGACTTCCCCGGCAAAGCCGCCCTTGCCGCCGAAGCCAAGGATGGCAGCAAGAAGGCCTTTGCCACCCTGATCATCGACGCCCCGGACGCCGACGCGCCCTATATGTCGACGATTGTGCATAATGGCGAAGTGGTCGGTGAAACCACCTCGGGGGCCTATGGATACCGGGTCAACGCCTCCATCGCTCTGGCGATGCTGCGCCCTGATCTGGCCACTCCGGGGACCGAGCTTGAGGTCAATATTTTTGGCAAAATGTGCAAGGCTGTGGTTCAAGAAGACAAACCACTTTGGGATCCGGAAAACGAGCGCCTGCGCGCCTGACCCAACCCAATTTATACCAACTGCAAGGCCACCCGTTGGCCTTGCAAATCTAGGGGACAAGAGATGGCAGACATAACCCTTTTGGATGGCGGTATGGGTCAGGAATTGATCCATCGCGCCGGTGATCAACCGACGCCGCTTTGGTCAACCCAAGTGATGATCGACCGCCCCGGTTTGGTGCGCGCGGTTCATAGCGACTATTTCGACGCCGGGGCCACAATCGCCACCACCAACACCTATGCTATTCACCGCGACCGATTGGTTAACGCCGGGGTCGAAGATCAGTTTAACGCCTTGCACCAAGCCGCGCTGAGTGAGGCCGCCGAGGCCCGCACCTCCCATGGATCGGGGCGCATTGCCGGGGCGATTGGCCCGCTTGGGGCAAGCTATCGGCCCGATATTCATCCGGAATTATCTGTGTCCGTGCCGCTTTATGCCGAGGTAGCACAGGTCCTTGCCCCGCATGTCGATGTGATCCTGTTTGAAACCGTGGCCTCCGTTCTACATGCCCGTGCGACGCTTGAGGCCGGGCTAACCACCGACAAACCCGTCTGGATCGCCGTCACCATTGATGACGAAAACGGCGCGCTGTTGCGCTCGGGCGAACCCGTTGCCGACATCCTTCCTTATATGGAGGGCGCAGCGGCGCTTTTGGCCAATTGTTCCGCGCCCGAGGCCATGCCCGCCGCGCTGGAACAGCTCGCCAAATCCGGTCTTCCTTTTGGGGCCTATGCCAACGGTTTTACCCAAATCACCAATGATTTCCTCCAAGACGCCCCCACCGTCGATTCGCTTAGCGCGCGCCGCGATATGGGCCCCGTGGCCTACGCCGATCAGGTGATGACTTGGGTCGACATGGGGGCCACAATTGTTGGAGGTTGCTGTGAAACCGGCCCCGCCCACATCGCCGAAATCGCCCGCCGTTTGGCCGCTGCTGGGCATGTGATCGTATGATCTCGCCCGAGCCCAAGAAAACATGGCATGTCGACATTCTGGTCGCTGATGGATTTGTCCTAACCGAAGTGGCGGGCATTGTTGACGCGATGCGCATCGCCAATCGCGTTGCGGCTTTTCCTCCGTTTTCTTGGACCTATCGAAGCGCCTTTGCCGGTCCGGTCGACAGCAGTTCCGAAGTCTGCGTCAAGGCCGAAGCCTTTGCCCCCAAACCGCATGCCGATTACGCCTTTGTCATCGGCAATGCCGATCCCGATTGCCCGGCGCTTTCTGTGGGGACGCAGATCGACCGCTATACCTTTCGCGGCGCTCAAGTCTTCCTTCTGGCCGAGGCTGCTAGCCGCTATATCAAGGAGCGCGGCACCGAGGGTACGCGCATGTCAACCCATTGGGAAAACTCGGATATTCTGCGTGAACGCTCCTCTCTTTTTGACGCCGACAACGCCATTGCTACCGAAGACGGGCTGGTTGTGACCTGTGCTGGAATGGGGGCGACGGTTGATGTGATGCTGGCGGTTCTGCGTCGTCACATTTCCTCGGCCAACTTGATGACCGTCGCCAATATCCTCCTGCACGAGAAAATCCGCGATTTCTCTACTCGGCAACCGCTTGGTGGCGCGCGCAGCTCTGGGTCGGGGGACCGTGAACTCGACCAATGTCTGCAAATCATGCAGGCCAATATCGAAGACCCGGTGCCGATTTCCGAGCTGGTCAATGTGTTGAATATTTCCAGCCGCTCGCTCGAACGCAAATTCCGCACGCACCTGAACACCACCCCCAACACCTATTACCGCGAACTCCGCCTTGCGCGCGCCAACAACCTGTTGCTCAACACCAATATGAGCGTGCGTGAAGTTGGCCTTGCCTGTGGTTTCCCCAGCGGGTTTTCCGGCCTCTACAAGGGCTTCTTCGGAATCACTCCCTTTGCCCTGCGCAAACAGCGCCGCCAACAGGCGACCAAGGGCACCAACCTTGGCAAATCCGACGCAAGATGACGGATTTTCAACATTCACGAATTGGCTTTCATGCCAAGCTTCCTCAAATTTCAGACGTTTCGGAGACGGTGAGCGCATGAGCAATCTTCCTCAAAAGGCCCGCGTGGTCATTATCGGTGGCGGTGTTATCGGCTGTTCGGTGGCCTATCATCTGGTCAAAAAGGGCTGGAAGGATGTTGTTTTGCTGGAACGCAAACAGCTCACATCCGGCACCACATGGCATGCCGCTGGCCTTATCGCCCAGCTGCGCGCCACCAAGAACATGACCAAACTCGCCAAGTATAGCCAAGAACTTTACGGCACGCTTGAGGAAGAAACCGGTGTTGCCACCGGCTTTAAACGCTGTGGTTCGATCACCGTTGCCTTGACCGAAGAGCGCAAGGAAGAAATCTACCGTCAGGCCGCCATGGCCCGCGCCTTTGGCGTCGAGGTTGAGGAAATCTCAAACGAGCGCGTCCAAGAACTCTATCCCCACATCAACCTAGATGGCATCAAAGGCGCGGTTTACCTGCCGCTCGATGGTCAGGGTGACCCGGCCAATATCGCACTGGCGCTGGCCAAGGGCGCGCGTATGGGCGGCGCTTTGGTCAAGGAACGCATCAAAGTTACCGAAATCGTCAAATCCGGGCGCCGCGTCACCGGTGTTGGCTGGATGGCGGATGATGGGTCCGAAAGTGGCCATATCGAATGTGACATGGTGGTGAACTGTGCCGGGATGTGGGGTCACGAAGTTGGTAAAATGGCTGGCACCAACGTGCCGCTACACGCCTGTGAACACTTCTACATCGTCACCGAAAACATCGACGGTCTGACGCAAATGCCGGTGCTGCGCGTGCCCGATGAATACGCCTATTACAAAGAGGACGCCGGTAAAATCCTGCTTGGGGCGTTTGAACCGGAATCCAAACCCTGGGCGATGGAGGGCATCCCCGAGAGCTTCGAATTTGATCAGCTCCAGGAAGATTTCGACCACTTCGAGCCAATCCTTGAAAAGGCAGTCGAACGTGTGCCTTTGCTTGCCGAGGCGGGTATTCACACCTTCTTCAATGGCCCGGAATCCTTTACGCCGGATGACGCCTATCACCTTGGCCTTGCTCCGGAAATGGACAATGTCTGGGTCGCTGCGGGCTTCAACTCCATCGGTATTCAATCCGCAGGTGGGGCCGGTATGGCGCTCGCCGATTGGATGGATAGCGGCGAAAAACCCTTTGATCTCGGCGATGTCGATATTTCCCGCATGCAGCCCTTCCAAGGCAACAAAAAATACCTCTTTGAGCGTTCCAAAGAAACGCTTGGCCTGCTGTATGCCGACCATTTCCCCTATCGCCAAAAGGAAACCGCCCGCGGCGTGCGCCGCACACCGTTCCACCATCACCTGTTGGAACAGGGCGCAGTGATGGGCGAACTTGCCGGGTGGGAACGGGCCAATTGGTTCGCCAATCCCGGTCAGGAACGCGAATACCGCTATAGCTGGAAACGCCAGAACTGGTTCAAGAATAGCGCCGACGAACACCGCGCCATTCGCGAAAACGTTGGCATGTATGACATGTCTTCCTTTGGCAAAATCCGCGTCGAAGGCCCCGATTCCGAAGCCTTCATGAACTACATCGGTGGCGGCGATTACTCTGTCCCAACCGGCAAAATCGTCTATACCCAATTCCTCAACCGCACCGGCGGGATTGAGGCCGACGTCACGGTCACGCGCCTATCCGAACTGGCCTATTTGGTCGTCACCCCGGCCGCGACCCGTTTGGCCGATCAAACGTGGATGATGCGCAATTCTGGCAACTTCAACGTGGTCATCACCGATGTGACCGCAGGCGAAGGTGTCTTGGCCGTCATGGGGCCGAACTCGCGCAAATTGCTCGAAGCGGTCTCTCCCGCGAATTTCACCAATGACGTCAATCCCTTTGGCACCGCGCAAGAGATCGAAATCGGCATGGGCCTCGCCCGTGTCCACCGTGTGACCTATGTCGGTGAACTGGGCTGGGAGGTTTATGTGCCTGCCGATATGGCCGGGCATGTCTTCGAAACCCTGCACGCCGCCGGTCAGGACATGGGCCTGAAACTTTGTGGCATGCACATGATGGATAGCGCCCGCCTCGAAAAAGGCTATCGCCATTTTGGCCATGACATCACCTGCGAAGATCACGTCGTGGATGCCGGGCTTGGCTTTGCGGTCAAGGTCGACAAGGGCAGCGATTTCATCGGTCGCGAGGCGGTGATCAAGCGCAAGGAAATCGGCGCGCAAAACCGTCTGTTGCAGTTCAAGCTCACCGAACCCGAACCGATGCTCTATCACAACGAACCGATCCTGCGGGATGGCGAAATTGTTGGCTACCTGACCTCGGGCAACTACGGCCACACCTTGGGGGGCGCGATGGGGATGGGCTATGTGCCCGCCGCCGGTGAAAAGCTCGCCGATGTTCTGGCCTCAAGCTACGAGATCGACGTCATGGGCACCCGCGTCAAAGCCGAGGTGTCGAGCAAACCGTTCTACGATCCCAAATCGGAACGGGTAAAGGTCTAGCCTTTTCGCCGGATCAACATCCGGATCAGCATCGAGACAATGACAAAGGCCCCGACACGTCGGGGCCTTTTTTGTGGTGGGGCCTTGGTCCGTAAGACAAGGGGGGGTAAGGGGCGCATTGCGGTTGCATCGCTCCATACGCTTCCGTATGGTAAGCCCAACACTTAGGGGAAGTTCATGGCCGCGATTGTCGCAAGTCTCATTTTAACTGTGATTGCCGGGGTGCATTTTGCATGGGCCTTTGGCGTGACTTGGCCGGCGACATCGGAACAAGACCTTGTGCGGCGGGTGGCCGGGTTTGAGGGCGTGGATCGAATGCCACCCCCGGCGGCAAGCGCCTTGGTCGCTGTCTTTTTGCTTCTGGGCTGTCACATCGTCCTCGTCGTTTCGGGACTGTCACAGCCCCTCGCTCCTGTTTGGATTTACGACATCGCGATCTGGGTGATGGTGGCGGGTTTTGCACTGCGCGGCGGCGCGAGCTATACCCGAGCTTGGCGGGCGCTGACCCCGGTCGAACCCTTTGCAACAATGGATCGACGCTACTACGGGCCGCTCTGCCTTGTCCTTGCGGTGTTGATCTCACAGGTCGCGCTTTTCTAAGGCGGCAATCTCCCCCAAACGCGAGGGCTTTTGTACAGATTGGTGCCAAACCTGCGCATTCGGCCTTCAACCCGGTGCTGATCTTGGAAATGGGCCGTTTTCGGCGGGCAATCGGTACAAAATGGTTTGAGTTTGGGGAGGATTGGCCGGTTCTCAGCACAAATTCCATCACGGTTTGTGCGCGGGTATCACAAAAAGTCATCACTCCATGTCTTCCACATTTTTTGACCGCATGGTTTGATTTCCCCAAGGAGACCCTCCATGACATCGCAAACCAATACCGATAGCCCCCGTGGGCTTGCCTTTGCCGTGACGGCCTATTTCCTTTGGGGATTTTTGCCGCTGTATCTCAAGCTGGTTGATCATATCCCCGCCATCGAAGTGGTGGCACATCGGGTGATTTGGTCCGTGCCTGTCGCCGGGTTGGTGTTGATTTTATTACGCCGCACCAAGGATTTACGCGAGGCTCTGCTCAATCCGCGGATGTTGCTGATGGCCTGTGTCACGGCGGCGCTGATCTCGGTCAATTGGGGGATTTATGTCTGGGCGATTTCGGTAGATCGCACCGTGGATGCGGCGCTTGGCTATTATATCAATCCGCTGTTTAGCGTGGCGATGGGCGCTGTGTTGCTGGGTGAAAGACCCAATCGGACCCAGCTTGTCGCCATCGCATTGGCGGCTTTTGCAGTCCTCATTATCTTTGTCGCTGCCCCGCGCCCGCCGTGGATTCCCATCTCTCTTATGGTCAGTTGGGGGTTTTACGCCTACTTTAAAAAGTCCCTGCCCATCGGGCCAAATCAGGGCTTCATGCTTGAGGTTTTGATCCTCTCTATTCCGTCTTTGGGCTATCTGATCTGGCTGGGGCCTGAGGGAAATTTTATGAGCAACACCAATGATATGTGGTTGCTGATGGGCTGCGGTTTGGTGACGGCCGTGCCGTTGTTGATCTATGCCAACGGGGCCAAGCTTCTGCGGCTTTCGACCATCGCGATTTTGCAGTATATCGCCCCGACGATGATCTTTTTGGTTGCTGTTTTTGCCTTTGGCGAAGAGGTCGATCCGGCCCGTCAGGTGGCTTTCCCATTGATTTGGGCAGCGCTTGTGATCTATTCCGTGCCCTTGATCCGGCAGATGCGCCAGACCTAGAACAAAGCCACAACCGCTAAGGGGCCTGCCGTGCAGCAAAATGATGTCTACAACCCGCCGATGGACCCAGTCGAGGTTCTCTATGAGGATTCAGACGTTTTAGCGGTCAACAAACCCGCCGGTCTACTGTCTGTTCCGGGCAAGACCGAGGATTTGGCCGATTGTTTGTTGACCCGGATTGAGGTGGCCTTTCCCACGGCGCGCTTGGTTCACCGGCTTGATCGCGACACATCCGGGGTGATGATCTTTGGCCTAACTGCTTATGCGCAACGTCATTTGAATGCCCAGTTTGAAGCGCGTAAAACCAAAAAAACCTATGTGGCTCGGCTATTTGGCACATTGGAACCAAAGGAGGGGGAGGTCGATCTTCCGCTGACTGTGGATTGGCCCAACCGGCCGCGCCAGATGGTCTGTCATGAAACGGGAAAACCGTCGCTGACCGAATGGAAAGTGGCGCGATATGGCGACAATGAAACCCGCGTGAAACTGTTCCCGAAAACTGGGCGGACGCATCAGCTCCGGGTGCATATGTTGTCGCTTGGCCATCCGATCATTGGTGATCCGCTTTATGCGCCGGAGACTTCGGATGATTTTGATCGGATGATGTTGCACGCCGAGGAGCTGCGTTTTAGCCATCCTGAAAGTGGCAAGGGTGTGCGGGTGCGGGCCAAAGCCCCGTTTTAGAGACTAATAGGGAGAGATTGGGGCGCTGCCCCGTCACAAGCGGGCTTGTGTCTCCCCGGGATATTTTGGGAAAGAAGAAGCAGGGGGCCGCGTTTCATATGAAGCGCGGCCTTTCGTTTTTTAGTCGTCTGACCAGCCGGAAATCGATTTGATTTCAACGAAGTCATGGATGCCATGGGCCCCGCCTTCGCGGCCATTGCCTGACATTTTCATGCCGCCAAAGGGCGCACCGGTGCCCCGAGACATGCCGTTCATTTCCACCATGCCCGAGCGCAGCTGACGGGCGAGGCGATTGCGACGCGCACCATCCGAGCTTTGGACATAGTTGGTTAGGCCATAGGGCGTGTCATTGGCGATGCGCACCGCCTCTTCTTCGGTATCAAACTTCATGATCGACAGGACCGGACCAAAGATTTCTTCGTTGGCGATGGTCATGTCCGGGGTCACGTCGGCAAAGACCGTGGGGCGAACGTAAAAGCCTTTGTTCAAACCTTCGGGGCGACCAACCCCACCGGCGATCAGGCGGGCGCCATCATCAATGCCGGTTTGGATCAGGTCTTGGATCTTGTTCCACTGGCTTTCATTGACTACCGGGCCAATGTGACGACCGGATTGATCGGCAGGGCCAACTTGAATTTTCGCGGCCATGGCTGTGGCCTCTTCGACGACGCGGTCATAGGCGTCGGCCTCGACCATCATGCGGGTTGGGGCGTTACAACTTTGGCCCGAGTTTTCCATGACATGGAGAACGCCGCGCTTAACGGCCTTTTCATCGGCGTCGGCAAAAATCAGGTTCGCGCCTTTGCCACCCAGTTCAAGGTGGACGCGTTTGAGCGTGTCAGCGGCGGATTTCGAGATCAGTTTCCCGGCGCGGGTGGAGCCGGTGAAGCTCACCATATCGACATCGGCATGGGCGGTGAGCTGGCTTCCGACGCCAACGCCGTCGCCGTTCACAAGGTTAAACACACCGGGGGGGAAACCCGCTTCATCCATCAGCTCTGCGAAAACCATCGCGTCTAGCGGGCTTTCTTCGGAAGGCTTCAATACCATGGTGTTACCTGCCACCAAAGCCGCGCCAACCTTGAGCGTGACCTGGTTCATCGGCCAGTTCCAAGGCGTGATCAGCGCGCAAACACCAACGGCTTCGTGGATGATACGGGCGCCGTCGGTGCGCTCATCAAAGGGATGTTCCCAAGGAAAGGCTTTGGCGGCGCGAATGAAGTTTTTGAGGTGGTAGGCTCCGGCACCGACCTGTGAGGTGCGCGACATATCGATGGGGGCCCCCATGGCCACGCTCATCGCTTGCGCCAAATCTTCGCCACGGTCCATATAGACGGCCAAAAGGTTTTCCAGCAGGGTGATGCGATCTTCGACTGGGGTCGCCATCCAGCCGGGCAGGGCGGCCTTGGCAGCGGCGACGGCGGCATCGGTATCGGCCTGACCACCCAAGGAAATCACCGCGCAGGGCTCTTCGGTCGAGGGGTTGATAACCTGATGGTCCTGACCGGCAACCGGGGCAACCCATGTCCCATTGATGTAAAACTGTTTTTTCTCGATCATGATGGTCTCCCAAAGCGAGATGTCTGCCGCCATTAGGGCGGGATTCTGGGGCACTGTGGCACCCTGTCACAGCCTTCGCAAGTCTCCTTAGAACGGGGGTTTACATCTGACGTACGGAAAATATCTATTCGCGGTGGCCATTGTTCTGGCTGCGACATTTATAGAAAGGACGCGACATGGGTCTGCGCATCAATGACGAGATTCCGAACCTGACAGTCACCACCGATCATGGCGAGTTGAGCTTGCATGACTGGATCGGCGACAGCTGGGCGATCCTGTTTTCACACCCCAAAGATTTCACCCCGGTTTGCACCACCGAATTTGGCGCTGTGGCTCAGCTGGCGGATGAATGGGAAAAGCGCGGCACCAAGGTGATGGGCATTTCCGTTGACGGTGTTGAAGAGCACAAAGGTTGGAAAGCCGACATCGAAAAGACCGCCGGTGCGCCCGCCGGTTTCCCGATTATTGCCGACGAAGACCTGACCGTTGCCAAGGCGTTTGACATGCTTCCGGCGGAGTTTGTTTTGCCCGATGGCCGCACACCGGCCGATAGTGCCACCGTGCGGGTGGTGTTTATTGTTGGGCCCGACAAAAAGCTGAAACTGTCGATGACCTATCCGATGACCGTTGGCCGCAACTTTGCCGAAGTGTTACGGGCGCTGGATGCGCTTCAGACCTCGGCGCGTGAAAACGTGGCGACCCCGGCGAATTGGACCGTTGGTCAGGATGTTGTGGTGCCGATGGCGGTGTCCGATGAGGATGCGATTGCCAAATACGGGTCGATTAACACGGTTCTGCCTTACCTGCGTATGGCGAAATTGCCTGAGTAAGGTGGCTTAATGTAATTGGGGTTGGCCATTAAGGGGCCAGCCCCTGTGCCGCCTAAGGCGGCATTCACCCCAAGAATAGTGGATAAAGGCGCAGCTTGTGTCGAAGCGGAGTTCGGGTTGGAGCGGTGAATTTCTGCGCAAAGCGCAGGGTTCGGGTTGCCCTTTTGTTCGCGCCTTGGCACAGTCCGCGCGCGTTGATCAGGAGAGACCCCATGCCCTTTAGCCTTGCCACTTGGAACATCAATTCCGTGCGTTTGCGTCAGGGGCTTGTGTCGCAGCTGATGACCGAAGAAGCACCGGATGTTTTGTGCCTTCAGGAATGCAAATCTCCGGTCGACAAAATCCCGGCCGAGGTGTTTGCCGAGCTGGGCTATACTCATATGGTTGCCAATGGCCAAAAGGGCTACAACGGCGTTGCGATCTTGTCGAAACTGCCGATAGAAGAGGTAGCGCGCGAGGATTTCGCAGATTTGGGACACGCGCGTCACATCGCCGGGCGGTTGGAAAACGGTGTGACAATCCATAATTTCTATGTGCCTGCGGGCGGCGACAAGCCGGATCGTGAGATCAACGTCAAGTTTGGTCAAAAGCTCGATTACCTGACTGAAATGCGCGATTGGTTTCATGCGCACAAGCCTGAAAAAAGTATTCTGGTGGGTGATCTCAATATTGCCCCGCGCGAAGATGATGTTTGGGACCACAAAAAGCTTTTGAAGATTGTCTCGCACACGCCGATTGAAGTCGACCATTTGGCGCAAGTCCAAGATGCTGCCAAATGGGTGGATGTGACACGTCAGGATATTCCCGACGGCTTGCTTTATAGTTGGTGGTCGTATCGCGCGAAAGATTGGGACGGTGCGGACAAAGGGCGCCGTTTGGACCATGTTTGGGCCACGCCGGATATTTCCAACGCGGCCCATTCCAGCAAGGTGTTGCGCCATGTACGCGGCTGGGAAAAGCCAAGCGACCACGCCCCGGTCTTTGCGACGTTTGATCTCTGATCCTAAGGCGCGACCTTCAACGCCGCATCGCGTGAGGGTCGCTACGATCACTGGTTGAGCGCCGGCAAATAGGTTCTCAGAGGTTAATTTTCATCTTGTGGCATGTTATGTTATAAAGTAACTAATCGCCGTGAGCGAAGGGTGGTGTATGTCAAATCGCGCATTGGCTTGGCCTTTTTGTGACGGGTGGACTAGTGCGGGTGATTGGATGTCGAACACATTTAACCTTGGTGACACCATCGGGTTGGGCGCGAAGGTTTGACACGAAAAGGGCATCCCGAGTGGACTGTTGCGATGAACTCTCTGCCTTGACGGCGCCTTCGCTTCGTAATTTGTGGCTCTCCAAATCGTATAGGATTTAGAATGAAACTAACGATCTCTCTGATTGCGCTTGTTGCGGCAATTCCTGCCTTTGCCGAAGAAACTCGTCATCTTGATGCACACGAACATGGGGTGGCGACGCTTAACATTGCGATGGACGGCGCAACCGTCCATATGGAATTCCAAGCGCCGGGGGCAGACATAGTTGGGTTTGAGTATGTGGCGTCAAGCGAGGCTGATCTGGCCAAGATTGAAGTTGCTTTGGATCAATTGCGCTCACCGCTCGAGTTGTTCGATCTTCCCGAGGCAGCAGGGTGTCGCGTTGCCAAAGCCGATGCGGTTCTGGTGAGTGATGACCATGCCGAAGAAGGGCATGAAGAGCACGACGACCACGCGCATGAAGAGCACGACGACCACGCGCATGAAGAGCATGACGACCACGCGCATGAAGAGCATGACGACCACGCGCACGAAGAGCATGACGATCACGACCATGAAGAGCACGACGACCACGGCCATGAGGAGCATGACGACGTATCTGGACATACGGAATTTGAAGCGCATTTCGCCCTGACTTGCGAGAGCCCGGATGCCTTTACAGAAATGTCTTTCCCTTATTTTGAATTGTTTCCCAATGCCAAAGAAGTTGAGGTACAATTCATATCAGCATCGGGTGCAAAAGCGTTTGACGTGGAACGTGCTGCACCAACCCTTGATCTGGAGCGCTGAACGCGGGTGACAAAAGCGGTCCTTTCACTTTCACAGGTCAATTTCCGGTGGCCGGGTCGGGCGGGGTTTTCCCTGTCCGTTCCGGACCTGATCGTGGCCGAAGGTGAGTCGGTGATGTTATTGGGCGAAAGTGGATCGGGGAAATCCACGCTTTTGTCGCTTATTTGTGGAACACTTCTCCCTGATAGCGGGTCAATCACCCTTGACGGAACCGACATTTCCGCCCTGTCAGGCGGCGCGCGGGACAGGTTTCGCGCCGAACAAACCGGGGTGATTTTTCAGCAATTCAACTTGCTCCCTTTTGCGACGGTCTCTGACAACATAATGCTCCCGTTGCAGTTTGCGCCGCAAAGACGAAAACGGACGCATGACGCCACGCGCGAAGCCGAAAACCTATGTCGCGCGCTCGGCCTGCCGGATGGCACGACCCGGGCAAAGGCAAGTGCGTTGAGCGTTGGGCAACAACAACGTGTCGCCGTTGCGCGTGCGCTTATTGGACACCCGCCGTTGATCATTGCGGACGAACCAACCTCGGCGCTTGATGCAACAAGCCAAGCAGCGTTTCTTGATCTCTTGTTCGGGCAGATCGGCGCGCACAAGACCTCACTTTTGATGGTGAGCCATGACCCGCGTTTGGGGGACCGTTTTGACCGCGTGATCCGATTGGAAGATATCGCCGAGATAAAAAGGGACGGCCAATGATCCTTCACCTTGCTATCGCGTCCCTTTTTGCACGGGCGTTGACCGTTGGCATGACGATTCTGGCCATTGCCCTGTCGGTGGCTTTATTTCTTGGTGTTGAAAAGGTGCGCACCGGGGCAAAGGACAGTTTTGCAGACACGATTTCGGGCACAGATTTGATTGTTGGCGCGCGGTCTGGGTCTGTTCAGCTCTTGCTGTATTCCGTCTTTCGCATTGGCAACGCGACCAACAATGTGACTTGGGAAAGCTATCAAGACATTGCCGCGCGCTCAGAAGTTGATTGGATTGTTCCAATCGCGCTTGGAGATAGCCACCGGCAATTTCGCGTTATGGGCACAACACGCGGTTTTTTTGAGCACTACAAATATCGGCAGGGCCGTTCGCTTGCCGTTGTCGATGGTGTCATCATGGACGATCTGTTCGACACCGTGATCGGCGCGGATGTCGCGCAAAGCCTTGGCTACAAGATTGGTGATCCGATTGTTGTTGCGCATGGATTGGCGTCTTTCACCGAACACAAAGATCAGCCGTTCCGCGTGTCCGGCATTCTTGAAAAAACCGGCACGCCGGTGGATCGCACGGTGATTGTCAGCTTGGAAGCCATCGAAGCGATCCATGTCGATTGGCGCAGCGGTGCCAAAATTCCGGGCCAATCCACCCCCCAAGACGTCATCCGTGAAATGGATTTGACACCAAAAGCGGTGACCGCGGCCTTGGTGGGGGTCAAAAGCCCGCTCCAGACGTTTTCGTTGCAACGTGCGATCAATGAATACCCGCAAGAGCCGCTTTTGGCCGTTCTTCCCGGGGTCGCCTTGCAAGAATTATGGAGCATCGTTGGCCTTGCCGAAACGGCGCTTTTGGCTGTGTCTGGCATGGTTGTTGTGACGGCTTTGATCGGGATGATGGCCACGATCTTTTCCAGCCTCAATGAGCGCCGCCGCGAGATGGCAATTTACCGTGCCATGGGGGCACGACCGGCAAGGATTATTGCGATGCTGGTATTTGAAGCCATGCTGATGGCGGCTGTTGGTGCTTTGCTTGGGGTGATGTTGGTCTATGCCGTACTTGTGATCGCCCAACCCGTTGTTGATCGCGCCTTTGGGCTTTGGTTGCCCATCGAAGCGCCAATGATGCGCGAACTATGGGTGATTTTGGGTGTTATCGCCGCTGGCGCAATTGTGAGCCTTGTCCCTGCACTGCGGGCCTATAGAATGTCGGTCGCCGATGGTATGATGGTGAAAACGTAAAGCAGGAAACGGGGCTTTAGATGGTAAATCGCAGAACGGCATTGGCGCTTTTGTCAGGTGCATTGAGCGCGCCTCAGGCCGCATTTGCCGCAACAGTCAGAGAGATCACATGGGATGATTTGATCCCCTCCGGTGTGCCCTATTCGGAAATCATTGGCGAAGGCGATATGGACGCGGTCAATGATACTTGGAACCCGATCTATGATGAGAACGGTATCAAGCTAAACAACGAACTTGATGGCGTTTTCGTCAAAATGCCAGGGTTTGTTGTGCCCTTCGATATGAACGCCGATGGCGTGACCAGTTTCATGCTCGTGCCCTATGTCGGGGCTTGCATCCATACGCCGCCGCCGCCGGCAAATCAGCTTGTTTTTGTGAACACGGCCAAACCCTGGCCCGCTGATCAACTGTGGCAAGCCATTTGGGTCTCGGGTATTTTGCGAACAAAATTGCAATCTACCGGCCTTGGTCAAACAGGCTATTCAATCGCAGCAGACAACATCGAAGTCTATGAGTGGTGAGCCAGATCACGAACGGCTTTCTTGACCGCCAGTGGCAATAGAGGTGGAAAATGATGGATTTCTTCGCCAAACACGCCGGTCACAGTGACAAGCCAAAGGCTCTGGTAACCCGGCGGAGCGCTTTGGCCGGGCTTGCCGTTTTGCCGCTGCTCGGAGGGCGGGCTTGGGCGAAAGAGATCATTGATTTGGACTGGGCTGATCTCGCCTCCGAGGATCAAATCAGTGTTCCCTATTCGTTGCGCGGCGAGATTGACCATACCACCGCCCCGCTGTCGCGCCTGCAACCGGCATCCGGGCAAGTGCGACCAGATTGGAATGGCAAAACCGTCCGTATGCGGGGCTTTGTCGTGCCGATAGATTTCACTGGATCGGGGGTCACGGCTTTTATCTTGGTGCCGTTCGTTGGTGCCTGTGTGCATGTGCCGCCACCGCCCGCAAACCAATTGGTTTTTGTCACTACAAAAACCCCTTTTGAAAGCTCCGGGCTTTTTGAGGCGGTCTATGTGACGGGGCAATTCGGCGTGTCCTCGTTGACCACCGAATTCGCGGATGTTGGCTATGCCATGGCGGCCGACAAGATTGAGCCCTTTTCCTTTTGACCACTGCTTTTGGTGGCGCTGCGTTGCCAAACCTTCACAATTCGCATGGCTGGATTGACTTGATCCTGCCGCGACAACCTGTCAGGTTCGATCAATTAAAAACAAAAGGAAAAACAATGCAGGATAAAGCCGCAGAATTGCAGATCGTATCGCCTCAGGCACCGATGGCCGAAAGTTTCGAAGACCCAAGGGCCGCCGTCGATAGGTTGATCGAGCTATATGAAACCGCGTCGGTGTTTTTGCGCGACCATTTCATGTCTGCGATGGCAAAGGGGCATCCCGGCGTTCGCTACCGGGCGTTTTATCCTGAAATCCGTATCACCACGACAAGCTTTGCTAAGGTCGATAGTCGGCTGAGCTTTGGCCATGTCACCTCGCCTGGGTGCTATGCGGCGACGGTCACACGGCCGCGGATGTTCCGCCACTATCTTCGTCAACAGATTGGCCTGTTGTTCCACAATCACGGCGTCAAAGTCCAGATCGGCGTTTCAAACACCCCTATGCCGGTGCATTTCGCCGTTGCTAACTTTCCTGACATCAATGTCCCTCAAGAAGGGGCAGGGGCCTTTGTGCTGCGCGATGTGTTTGATGTACCCGATCTGGAAACCACCAATGATGACATTGTAAATGGCGTCGCTGATCCGGCCCCGGGCGAACCGGCCCCATTGGCCCCGTTCACGGCGCAACGGGTGGACTATTCCCTAGCGCGGTTGGCGCATTACACCGCCACTGATCCCGAACATTTCCAGAACCATGTGCTCTTCACCAACTACCAATTCTATGTGTCTGAGTTCGAAGCCTATGCGCGCGAACAGCTGGCCGATCCGACGAGCGGTTACACCAGTTTTGTCAGCACCGGAAATGCCGAGATTACAACCGCGGACGGTGAGCTTCCGAGCGCAGTGCGTATGCCGCAAATGCCGACCTATCACCTGAAACGCGAAGGTGGGGCGGGCATCACCTTGGTGAATATCGGTGTGGGGCCGTCAAACGCCAAAACCGCCACCGATCACATCGCGGTCTTGCGTCCGCATGCGTGGTTGATGGTTGGCCATTGTGCTGGCCTTCGCAATTCCCAGAGCCTTGGGGATTTTGTTCTGGCCCATGCCTATCTGCGCGAAGACAAAGTTTTGGATGCTGATTTGCCGGTTTGGGTGCCAATCCCGGCCTTGGCGGAGATCCAAATTGCGTTGGAACAAGCGGTGGCGCAGGAAACCCAGCTTGAAGGGTATGACCTTAAGCGGGTCATGCGGACCGGCACCGTTGCCACGGTGGATAACCGCAATTGGGAGCTGCGCGAACATAGCGGGCCGGTGCAACGGCTAAGCCAATCGCGTGCCATTGCCCTAGACATGGAAAGCGCCACGATCGCCGCCAATGGGTTTCGATTCCGTGTGCCTTATGGAACGCTGCTTTGTGTGTCGGACAAACCGCTTCACGGCGAGCTGAAATTGCCCGGAATGGCGTCTGACTTCTATAAAACACAGGTCGCGCGACACCTGATGATAGGGATTCGGGCGATGGAAAAACTCCGGGAGATGCCTCTGGAACGCATTCACAGCCGGAAGTTGCGTAGTTTTGAGGAGACTGCATTCCTTTGACGCCGGGGAAAGTGTCAGGATTCGCTATATTTTAAAGGTTTTCTGCACACGAATTGTTGTGTTTTCCTGCTACATCCTGTTTATTCCGGCCACAGGGGCCCAAAGAGTTGGGCAGTGAAGGAGACCATTCAAATGGCGAATAAACCCATGACAAAAACTCAGCTGGTTGCTGCACTGGCTGAAAAAATGGACGCAGATAAAAAGACCGCGGGCGCGGCTCTGGAAGCTGTTGTCGACATCATCACCTCCGAAGTTTCGGCTGGTGGCGCTGTGACCCTGCCGGGTGTTGGCAAAATCTATTGCCGTGAACGTCCTGAGCGTATGGTTCGCAACCCTGCCACTGGTGAGCAGTTCAAGAAAGAAGCAGACAAGCAGGTCAAAATGACCATTGCGAAGGCGCTGAAAGATAGCGTTAACGCCTAAGTCTACGTCCTTCGGGAATTGAAAAGGGTCGCGTTTCGCGGCCCTTTTTGTTTGCGCGCTTTAGCTTAGGTTGGCTTCAAAGAAATTTAACGTCCGCGTCCAAGCCAGTGTCGCTGCGTCTTCGTCGTAGCGTGGGGTGGTGTCGTTGTGAAACCCATGATTGACCTCCGGGTAGAAATGCACGCTGAACTGTTTTTGATGTTCTTTTAGGGCATCCGAATAGGCATCCCAGCCTTCGTTGATGCGTTTGTCGAGACCGGCGTAATGGATCATCAAGGGGGCCTTTATCGCCGGGACATCACTTGCCGACGGTTGGCGGCCGTAAAACGGGACGGATGCGGCCAGTTCGGGATAGGCAACGGCCAAGGCATTGCAGACACCCCCGCCATAGCAAAATCCGACGGCACCAACCTTGCCCGTGCTGTCGGGGTGGTCACGTAGAAATTCGAAGGCGGCAAAGAAGTCTTCCATCAGTTTGGCACGGTCCAATTCGCGCTGCATGGTGCGGCCTTCTTCATCGGTGCCGGGATAGCCGCCAAGCGGAGTTAGCCCGTCGGGGCCAAAGGCGAGGTAACCGGCCTTGGCGGTGCGGCGCACCACGTCTTCGATATAGGGGTTGAGGCCGCGGTTTTCGTGAACCACCAGCACGGCAGGGAGTTTTCCGGTGGCATTGGCAGGGCGCGCCATGAGACCGCGCATTGTGCCATGACCTTCAGGGCTTGGGTATTCGGTGACCTCTGTCACAATTTCTGGATCATCGGGCGCGACCTGTTCGGCCCAAGCATAGTTGGGTTGGAGCTGTTCCAGAAGCATGGCCCCGGTGACGCCCGCGGCGGCATATTTTCCGGCCTGACTCATGAAATCTCGTTTGGTGATTTTGCCATGCACATATCCGTCGAATATTTCCAAAATGCGCTGATCGAAATCTTTGGCTTTCTTGCGGGGGGGCGGGGACTTTGTCATGTGAGGCTCCGGGTTGGTCGCGGGTTTGGCGGCATCTGCCGAGGCAAATGCTAACACGCAGATTGGATTATGGAGATCACGGAATTGTGTGGACGGTCGGGGGCGCTTGTTGAGGTCGAGCAAGCTCGACCCAACCTCGCCCCACCCGCCGTCCCATCGGCGCTAGATCGCTTGTAAATTGGTCTTTTGCTGACCGGAGGTGTCAAAATTGGACGGGTCGAGCCAGCGTTCAAAGCGGGTGCGCAGCTCTGGCCATTCACTATCGAGGATAGAAAACCACGCGGTATCGCGGTTGCGACCCTTGTATATGGTCGCTTGTCGGAACGTCCCCTCATAAGTGAAGCCGAGCCGTGCCGCCGCCGCTTTGGACCCGGCATTCAGTGCATCGCACTTCCATTCATAGCGCCGATAGCCAAGGTCAAATGCTCGGCGCATCATCATAAACATGACTTCTGTGGCGATGGCTTGTTTCTGCATCAGGGGCGAAAAATGTATGTAACCGACTTCGATGCTTCCGACATCTGGGGTGATGCGTAGGTATGAGCAAAAGCCCAAGGCCTGGCCATCCAATGTCTGGATTGTATAGAGCTGAGGGTCGGTGCTGGTTTCTTTGGCGCGACACCACGCCTTGGCGTCTTCATGATTGGTCCAGGGATCATCCGGTAGATAGGTCCAGCCGCGGCCGTCGGGATCGTTCGCAAAGGCATCAAATAGCCCGTCCGAATGAGTTTCGGCCAGCGGGACGAGCTGACCGAAGCGCCCCACAAGGGCGGTATGAGGTGGAACGGGACAAGGGAATACCCCGTCCACCTTATGCCCCACCGGTTGCCCGGTGGACGATATGTTACCCAAAGACACGCCCCAATGCTCCGTCGACGGCTGTGATGATTTCGTCGATATCATCCTTAGTCGCGATCAGAGCAGGTGAGAAGCACAAGGTGTTGTTAAAGCCCGGCAAAGAGCGGTTGGTAGCACCGATGATGACCCCTTGGCCCATGCAATCGCCCACCACCGCTTGGACTTTCTTCTCATCCATTGGCGCGCGGGTATCGTGATCGGTGACAAGCTCGGCCCCAAGGAACAGACCCTTGCCGCGCACATCGCCGATAACCTTGTGCTTGTCTTGCAGAACCGAGAGCTGATCAAGCATGTAGTCGCCCATATCGGTGCAGTTTTGCAGTAGGTTTTCGTCTTCGATGATGCGCATGTTTTCCATTGCCGCCGCCGGACCGGCGGTACAACCGCCAAATGTCGAGATGTCGCGGAAGTAGTTCATTGGGTCATCAGAATCATCTTTGAACAGGTCAAAGACCTTTTCCGATGTGGTCAAACAGGCAATCGCCGCATAGCCTGAGGCCACGCCTTTGGCCATTGTCACCATGTCGGGTTCGATGCCGTATTGCTGGTAGCCAAACCATTTGCCTGTCCGGCCAACGCCGCAAACCACTTCGTCGATATGCAGCAGGATATCGTATTTCTTGCAGATTTCCTGAACGCGCTGCCAATAGCCTTCGGGCGGGGTGATGACGCCGCCGCCTGCTGTCACTGGCTCAAGGCAAAGTGCACCAACGGTATCGGGACCTTCGCGAAGAATGACTTCTTCGATCTGATTGGCCGCCCATTCGCCGTAGTTGTCGACGGGTGCTCCCTGATCGCCAGCGCGATATTCAAGGCAATGCGGAACGCGGACAAACCCCGGAGTATAGGGACCATACTGCGCGCCGCGCTCGTCCTGACCACCCGCGCTTAGGCAGGCAATTGTGGTGCCATGATAGTCACGGTCGCGGTACAGAACCTTGTGCTTTTTGCCGCCATAACGCTTGTGCGCAATCTGGCGTACCATTTTAAAGGCTTTCTCATTCGCCTCGGACCCCGAGTTGCAGTAGTAAACGCGGGTCTGTCCCGGCATTTTCGAGATCAGCTTTTCGGCATAAAGCGCGCCGGGGATCGACCCGGCCGAGCCTGCAAAATAAGGCAGTTTGATCAGCTGATCGGCAACCGCTTTGACAATGCTTTCGCGGCCGTAGCCAACGTTGACGGTCCAAACGCCACCCGACACCGCATCAAGATGCTCTTTGCCGTGCTGATTCCAAACCCGCATGCCTTTGCCTTCGACAATAATGTTGGGGTCTTTGGATTCGAATTGCTTGTGCTGGGTCAGGTGGTGCCAGACGTGGGCCTTATCGGCCTCAACAACGTGGCTCAGATCGTTCTGGGAATAGGTACCATCCATTGTAGGGGCCTCCTGCTTTCTGTGAAAATGACGGACTTTGCCGGACTTAGGCACAAGAGCCTGAAAGACGGGCAGCCAATAGGGCCAGAGATTGCCTTGATGTATGGCCAGTTAGTCTCATTAATGGGCATAATCGCCAATTCCATTTTTCGAAATATGTTATTTTTCAAATTATTAGCGGTTTTGCGGTACGATTTTTTCGCTACGCTACGTAAATGGCCGATCGGAAAAAACATTGATCCGATGCTCATTTTCCGTTCGGATCAAGGTGAGCGCCACACAAAGTGGGGCCAAGGTTGCTGGATGAACAGCTCCGACAATAACTGCGCCGCAACAAACGCCGGTGCCAATAGGGAGAATACGACATGACGTACAAAACATATTTGAAAGGTGCTGCTGCCGGTTTGGCTGTTCTTGCAGGAACACAGGCGGCGATGGCGGATGGCCACGGGTTGACCGTTGGTTACTTCCTCGAATGGCCTATGCCATTTGAATACGCCAAAGCCACTGGCATGTATGACGAAGCGCTCGGCACCGAAGTGAAATGGGTGAGCTTTGACACCGGAACCGCAATGTCGGCGGCAATGGCGTCGGGTGACGTTCAGATTTCAGTAAGCCAGGGCCTGCCACCTTTTGTGGTTGCCACAAGCGCGGGTCAGGATTTGCAGATCCTCGACGTCGCGGTGAGCTACTCTGACAATGATAACTGTGTTGTCGCAGAAGCCCTTGAAGTTGATAAGGATTCCGCCGGTGAACTGGCCGGTAAAAAGGTTGCCGTTCCTCTCGGCACCGCGGCGCACTATGGTTTCCTCAAGCAGATGAATCATTTCGGTGTTGATCCTGCGGGCATGGAAATTGTTGATATGGCCCCGGTTGATGGCGCTGCGGCCCTGTCGCAAGGCGCGGTTGACATGGCCTGTGGTTGGGGCGGCGGTCTGCGCCGGATGCTTGATCACGGCAACGTTCTTTTGACCGGTGCCGAGAAAGAAGAGCTCGGTATTCTGGTATTTGACGTCACATCGGCTCCGTCTGGGTGGGTTGCTGAGAACTCCGACACGGTTGCGACCTTCCTTGATGTGACGGCCAAAGCCAATGCCATGTGGAATGCTGGCGACAAAACCGCCGAAATGCTTCCAGTGATCGCCAAGGATGCGGGCATGGAAGAAGATGCCGCGATGGCGTCTCTGTCTACCTTTACCTTCCCATCTCTTGACGATCAGCTGAGCGAAAAGTGGCTTGGTGGTGGTGCACAAGAGTTCATGAAAGGTGTGGCGGATGTGTTTGTTCAGGCCGGAGCCATTGATGGCGCGCTGGATAGCTATTCGGACAACGTCAATGCCGGTCCTCTTGGGTCGCTGAAGTAAACGTATCGCAAGTTCCGAGGGGTGCAACACTGCGTCCCTCGGGGCTAAAAATCGTGAACGATTTTTGCAAAACTCATGCATGAGTTTTGTTCCCGTCCCCTTTTAGCATAAGGCCAGCTTGAATGAGCGGACTATCCATTGAAAATCTGTCCATGCGTTTCGATTTGCCCAACGGCTCTTCGGTCCAAGCGCTCAAGGACGTCTCGCTGCAACTCGCCGAAGGTGAGCTTCTCAGCGTGCTGGGCCCCTCGGGCTGCGGCAAAACCACATTATTGAACATCGCCGCAGGGTTTCTTGCGCCAACGGGTGGGGCCATTCGGATGAATGGTCACGAGGTCCACGGGCCCGATGCCGAACGCGGCATGGTCTTTCAGCGGGGGGCCTTGTTCGAATGGATGAGCGTGCGTGAAAACGTCAGCTTTGGCCCACGCATGGCTGGGCAGCGCGAATCCCAATATGGCGAAGAGGTCGATCACCTCTTGGAAATCGTCGGTCTGCAAGACTTCAAGGAAAAGGCAATTTACGAATTGTCCGGCGGGATGCAGCAGCGTGTTGCACTGGCCCGTTGTCTTGCCAATCATCCCGATGTCATCTTGATGGACGAACCGCTTGGTGCGCTTGACGCGTTGACGCGCGAGAAAATGCAAAGCCTCGTCCTGAAGCTTTGGAAAGAGACCGGCAAGACCATCATCCTTATCACCCACTCGGTTGAAGAGGCGCTTTTGCTTGGCGAACGCCTGTTGGTTATGGCGCCGCGTCCCGGCCGTATTCACCGCGAATACCGCCTTCCATTTGCGGATTTGGGCGTCGGGCAGGACCTTCGCGAGGTCAAAAAACACCCTGAGTTTGCCGAAAAACGCGAAGAGATTCTCAGCATGATCTGGGACATGGAAGAAGAAATTATGGGACGCACGGAGGAATCGGCATGATTGTTTTCCTGATCTATGTTGCGATTTTTGTCGCCTCCTACTTCCTAGTGAAATTTGTGGTGCAAAAGACCACCAATGATTTCACATCGTTGAAAACAGTGACCTTTGGCGATGAAAGCGCCGTCAAACCCGACCGCATGGCCAGCGTGATTTCGATCGCGACGATCTTCTTGCTCTGGGGGGCCTTTACCGGGTCGAACTTGGTGCCAAGCTTCTTGCATGCACCGGGGCCGTTTATGGGTGATGCGAGCTTTACCTACACCGCCACCGCAGATGGTCAGGAACCAGATGACGCGACTGTATTGGTCCGGGTTTTTGAGGTCGGCACCGATGTCGAAACTCCCGAAGTCGAGCCGGGTGACGGCTGGGCCAAGAATGACGCCGAAACAGTTGGCGCTTGGCGCTCGGGCTTGATCCGGGTCGATAAAAACGATGAGTTCGGTCGCAAAGAAGGTCACACAGTTACGGCTGTGAATGGGCAAGCTATTGCGCCGGGCGAGTCGGTTGAAACCGAATATGGCCGCGTCGGTATGAGCCCCAAAGGCACGCTTAATTTCGAACCGGCCAAGGGCTGGCAGATGGAGCCGATTTGGCTGCCATCACCAGAGGCGGTAGCCGCGCGCTTTGTCGATATTGCCCAAAACGGCTATCGTGGAAGCTCACTCTGGGCGCATCTCGGCATCTCGCTCCAGCGGGTGATCTTGGGTTTCTTCTTTGGCGCTTTGGTCGGCATTCCACTTGGTTATGCCATGGGGCTCAGCGGCTGGTTCCGCGGTTGGTTTGACCCGATCGTCGAATTTATGCGCCCGGTTCCACCGCTTGCTTTGATCCCGCTGGTGATCATCTGGGCCGGGATTGGTGAAACAGGCAAAGTCATCCTGCTGTTCCTTGCGGCGCTCTGGATTATGGCGATTGCAGCGCGGGCCGGTGTGTCTGGCGTGGCGATTTCCAAGGTACACGCGGCCTATAGTTTGGGCGCGAGCAAGGCACAGATCATGCGCCATGTCATTGTTCCCAATAGCTTACCGGAGATCTTCACCGGGGCACGGGTTGCGATGGGCGTCTGTTGGGGCACTGTTGTTGCGGCGGAACTTGTCGCGGCGGAACAGGGTGCCGGTATGATGATCATGGTCGCATCCAAGTTCCAGCTAACCGATATCGTGATCATGGGTATCATCCTGATCGGTATCATTGGCTTTGGGATCGATATCCTAATGCGTCTGGCTGAAAAGGCATTGGTGCCTTGGAAGGGCAAGATCTGATCAGGTCCAACACAGAATGCAAAAAGGGCGGGGTGTTATTCCCCGCCCTTTTTTCTATCTAAAAACTTGTGTTTACCCGTCTGACGCAGGGGCCTCAGCTTCGGAACTCATCCCGTCAAGTGTGGTGAGCAAATGTGTCACCTGCCCATCAAGCCAGCCGCGACCGGCGTCGACTTTGGCGACATAGCCGTCCAGCGCCGGTTTTGCCTGCGGCAGGGCCGCGCTAATCTGGGGGGCAAAGACATAGGCCCCAACCGCAATCGCAGCCAAGACTGCGATGGTCAAAAAGCCTTTGCCAAACCCGCCCTTTTTCTGGGGCTTGTCTGGGGCAAGCTCTTCTCCCGGCGCGCTGTCAATAACCCGCGACTCGGAACTGGAGCGCAGGGTTTGATTGATTTCCTCGACATCGGGCAACAAATCCCGACGCGATCCGGCGGCTGCAGCAGCCGCCGCCTGAGCCACTGCAAAATCACGATCCTGCGCCGGTTCGGTTTGGGGCATTGGATGTGGTTCCGGCGCCGCTGGGGGCGGGGGTGTAGGGGCCGCCGCCGGTTCTTCACCGCGCATTTTGGCCATGCGATCTCGGGCCTCGCGCGATCTGCGGGCTTGTTCGCCTTCGCCGGGATCTTGAAGGCCAAGATCGGGCTGGCTTTCTAACGCTTGAGCGGCCCGCTGGCTGGCTTCGAACTCACGTTCTTCACGGAACAACTCGGCCATATCGGGATCGATCTGTCGCTTGGCCGGCGCGGGTTCGGGTGCCGGAGGCGGTGAAAACTCCGGGTCCGAGGATGGTTCCGGCGCGGGGGGCGGTGTTTGCGCCTCAGCCTCTGGGGCCCATTCCGTATCTGGAACCGGTTGGTTCAACTCTTCTGTGAGCTCCAAATCCTGATCTGGATGGCGCTGAAACCACGTGTGACCACAGTTTGAACACTGCACATCGCGCCCGGCATCGGGCACGACATCAGCGGGCACTTCGTATTGCGCCCCGCAATTTGGACAGATCAACCTAATTCTGCTCACCCTATGTCCCCTTAACACTGCTACCCAAGGCCCTTTGGCGACAATAGGTTGCATGGATCGGCGGGAAAAGTCCAATTTTACCAACGCGACGTTGCAAGATTGTCCGCACTGCGGCAAAACAGGTCCGTTGGAAATGTCACAGGCGGTACGGGCGTGATTGAGCTAGACAATGTTGCCTATAGCTATGGCGGTGATGCTTTGCTGAACGATATCTCGTTTAGCCTTGCCCCCGGGTCGTTCCATTTCCTGACCGGACCATCCGGATCCGGCAAAACCACCTTTCTAAAACTGTGTTATGGGGCCTTGTTACCAACCGAAGGTGACGTGCGCATTTTTGACCATTCCGCCAAAGACATGGGCCGTGACGCCGTGGCCTACGCGCGCCGTCGGATTGGCGTGGTGCATCAGGATTGCAAGTTCCTTGATCACCTGCCGCTGAATGAAAACATTGCGCTGCCACTGTCGGTGTCGGGTCAGGCAACGCCGGATCAATTTGCCAACCTTCAGGAACTGATGTCTTGGGTTGGGTTGGTTGGCCGGGGTGAGGCGCTTCCGCCCGAGTTATCCGGTGGCGAACGGCAACGCGCGGCCTTGGCGCGGGCTTTGATTATGTCTCCCGATGTGATTTTGGCAGATGAACCCACCGGGAACGTTGATTGGGAAATGTCGCAACGGCTTTTGCGATTGCTGGTTGAGCTGAATAAAATGGGCAAGACGGTGATGATCGCCACCCATGACATGGCGCTGATCCGTGCCGCCAAGGCGCTTGTCTCGGCCCGTGTCTTGCGGATTTCCAACAATACCCTGCAATCGGCGGGGGTGGACCTGTGAAGCGCATACTTGAGTTTTTGTCGCCACTGTTGCACGCCGATGCGGGTGCTGACCGGGTTGTTCCACCATCCGGGTTTACGGTGCGCCTAACGGTTTTCACCTCGGCGGCCATGGCGTTTTTGACGGTTTTTGCACTGGCGTTGTCTCTGGCCTCTGGCCGCTTGGGGCAAAGCTGGGGGGATGAGCTGGCGCGCTCATCGACCATCCGCATTTCTGCTCCGGCCGGGCAAATGGCGGCGCAGACCGAAGCGGCGCTCAAGGTTTTGACGCAAACGCCCGGCGTCGCCTCGGCCCGCGCGCTCAGCGATGAAGAACAACAAGCGCTTCTTGAGCCTTGGTTTGGTCCCGGCTTGCCGATTGATCAATTGCCGGTGCCACAGTTGATAGATATTTCGGAAACTGCCGAAGGGTATGATTCAGACGGCTTGCGCTTGCGGCTTCAGGCCGAAGCACCCGGCGCGGTTCTTGATGAACATGCCCGCTGGCGCAAACCGCTTGTTGCGGCGGCGGGGCGTTTGAAATTGCTTGGTTGGGTGTCGATCTTGCTGATCACGGCGACGACGGGCGCGATGGTGACCTTGGCGGCCAATGCCTCGCTTGCGGCGAACGCACAGGTGATCGAAGTCCTGCGCTTGGTTGGTGCGACCGATGGCTATATCGCTTCGGCTTTTGTGCGCCGCTATACGCTGCGGGTTCTGGTTGGGGCGGCGGTCGGAACCGTCGCCGGGTTTGTCGCGATCTTGTTGATGCCCGGTGGCTCGGACGCTGGCGGGTTCTTGACCGGGTTACGTTTTCAAGGCTGGCATTGGCTTTGGCCGGCGGTTGTTCCGCCCTTGGCCGCCATGGTCGCCTTTGCTGCAACACAAGCCGCCGCTCGGCGCGTTTTGGGGGAATTGGCCTGATGCAATGGCTCAAATCACTGATCTTTGTGATCTACATCTACTTGTTTATGGCCGTTTGGGGCATCGTCTGCTTTCCGCTTTTGCTGCATCCCAAGGGCGCGCGCTGGGTCTGTGGTGTCTATGCCAGCCATGTGATTTGGCTGGCGCGGGTGATGCTTGGTATTCGCTCAGAGGTTCGTGGTGAGATTCCAACCGGAGAGGTTGTGATTGCCGCCAAACACCAAAGCTTCCTTGATATCATGATCATCTACAATGCCGTGCCAGCGGCAAAGTTCATCATGAAACGCGAGCTGATCTACACGCCATTCATCGGGCAATATGCGTGGCGTCTGGGCTGTGTTCCGGTCAATCGCGGCAAGCGCGGTCAGGCGATTTCCAAGATGTTGGAAGACGTCAAAAAGGGCTCGGCACAACCGGGTCAATTGGTGATTTATTCACAAGGCACCCGCGTCGCGCCGGGGGATTACAAACCCTACAAAATCGGCACGGCGGCGATTTACCGCGAAACCGGTTGGCCCTGTGTGCCTGCCGCCACCAATGTTGGCCTGCTGTGGCCGCGCAAAGGGATATTGCGCAAGCCGGGGCTGGCGGTTGTTGAGTTCCTGGACCCAATCCCACCCGGTGTCGATAAGGCGGCGTTCATGTCTCAGTTGGAAACAACGGTCGAAGCCAAATCAAATGAGCTGATGAAGGAGCTTGGGTTTGATGCGGAAAGTCACCTCGCTGCAAGAGCTAAGCAATCTGTATGATGCACCAATGGAGTTGGCGTTGCGCAAGGTCGCGCACCGTCTGACGCCGCTTTATCAACGCTGGATCGAAGGGTCGCGGTTTTGCGTTTTGTCTTCTGTTGGCCCGGACGGGGTGCATGGTTCGCCACGCGGGGATGACGGCCCGGTGGTGCGCATCGTTAATGACAAAACCATCCATATGCCGGATTGGCGCGGCAACAATCGGCTCGATGTTTTGCGCGATATCGTCTGCGATGGGCGCGTGGCTTTGCTGTTTCTGGTGCCGGGGTCGAACACCACGGTGCGCGTCAACGGACGTGCCGTTTTGACGGATGATAGTGGCTTGCGCGAAAGCTTTGCTCGCAAATCCATTTTGCCAACAACCGTTATCGTGGTCGTGGTTGAAGAAGTTTATACCCAATGTGCCAAGGCTTTGATGCGGTCGGGGTTATGGGCGCGGGATGATGCCGCTGGCCTGCCCACTGTTGGCGAGATTTTGCAGGATATGACCGAGGGCGATGTTGCGGCAAAACCCTATGACGACGGCTATGTGGAAAATGCCAAACCGCGCATGTGGTGAGCTGCAAATTCCATGGATGGAATTTGGGTGCCAAGCTTTACGCGACGCGCAAGACCATGCACCCAATGCTTGTGTTAGGCGTCTTGCGCGGAGGGAAATCGGATGAACAAAGCGCTACCCGCGTTTTCGCCCCAATCAGGGTAGGCAAACAAAAACAGTCCCCAGCGCCCCCGCGTGCCAGTCGGAGCGCTTTCCCAGCCTGAAAAAACGCTGCCCATTTGAGCTTTGGGATCAAAGCTCAACTCCGGAAAATGTTTGACTTGCAATGCTGTTACCAACCGTTTCAGCTCGAATGCGTCCCGCTCAAATAGGGCATTGGGATGAGCAGTCCGGATTTCGCAGCCACTGTTGGTCAGGCTAAGAAAGCTGCGCGATTTCACGTCTAGCCAAGAGCTTTCCGGCCATTTGATCTTGTAAAGGCCGAAAGCCATGGGATCGGTGGGGATACCCTTGGCCCGCGTGACGCATATGTCTTCAAAAAGTGTTGCAATGCGACCAGCGCGCTTGGGGTCCGGCCAAAGCATCCCAGCACCGGCATACCCGACAACAAACCCAATCATTACCACGAGGCCCAAGCGGCCCGGCGTCACAACACATTTCATTTCTAAAACCGACCGGTCATCAATGTGACCAACCGATAGCAAAAGACGTTAACGGATGAAACACTCAACGAACAAAGAGGCGCGATCTGACAGCGGGCCACCAGATCGCGGTATTTTGGGAGTTCTCGAGATCACCCCGAAACTTCTCCGGCACCCCCATGATTACCTCGTTATTACCCCGGCATTTTCTCGACTTCGGCAAGCATGTCGCGCGCGTTCGAAACAGCCTGCTGGGCGGTTTTCATGATCGCTTCGCCGGCGTCCAAATCCCCCTTAGCTTGCGCCGCGACCGCCGCAGAGAGCGCGGCTTCGGACAAGATTTGTGTCCGCCGAAGATGCGCCACGGCGTCTTGTCGGGCCAGATTGCGGGCCAGCGCGCGCGCCTTGGCATCGGCCTCGGCCATCAAGGCGCGGGAGTCCGATGTGGCGCTTTCGTTCAATGTTTTCAACGTGTCTTCGATCTGGCTGTTGATCGCCGTAACCGCGGCCCCATCGTCATCCAGAACACTCGCTTTGTCGGAGGAGTCTTTGGTCATCTTACGCTCCTGTTCCCATCTGTTTGATCGCTGCGGCAAGGGCCGCATCTGCCAGAATTTGTGTGGCCTCTTGTTGTGCTGTGGCGTTTTGATCCGCGGCGGCCATGGCGGCGGCAAAGGATTGGTTGATCACGCCGCGCGCAACGGACCCGGCCGTTCCAAGCGTTAAAAGGGTTGTTTGACTAACCGTATCGGTGATCTGGCCATTGGTGGCTGTTGGAAGCATGTCGCCGCTCCTATGTCTTGTTCAGCGCGGCTGCTGCGCTGGTTGTAATGGCACCTCGCAAGACGGACATCCGGGCCGAGCTCGCTTGTTGTGCCTGCAATTGCATCCCGAACGCCTGAGCCAAAGATTGACTTGATGCGCCGATCGCCGTTGCGCTGGCTTGACCCAAAACCGACAGGTTTGATTGGGTGACGGCGTCGGTGATTTGGTCGTTGATCGCAGTTGGCCATGCCATAATTACGTTCCCTTCGCCGGATCGGTTGGTGTCGATGTTTTCGACGTATATAGCGTCGCAACACCCATTGTTGTCGCGGCTTGGGCGGTGACGTTGGCTTGTTGAGATGCGTTCACCGCATTTTCAAACGCGATGCCGGTGCTATGGGCCATGGTTTGAAAGAGCGACCCCATCGCCATCGCAGGTGCTTCGCCAACGGTTTTGACATTGTTCTGGGTGACGGCGTCGGTGATTTCGGAATTTACAGCTGTTGGAAAGGCCATTATTTTTTCGCCTTTTCTGTCGGCTCTTCTGCCTTCACCTCAGAGCTGTAGAGAAGGGAAACACCCATCGTTGTCGCAGCTTGGGCGGTGATGTTAAGCTGTTGCGACGCGCTTACGGCGTTTTCAAACAAAAGGCCGGTGCTATGGGCCATGGTTTGAAACAGAGTTCCCATGGCCATGGCTGGGGCCTCGCCAAGCACCTTGACGTTGGCTTGGGTGACGGCATCGGTGATTTGTGAATTGACGGCTGTTGGTTCTGCCATGAGGTGTTCCCTTTAATTCTGCTTCTGGGTCAATAGGTTTTCGATCAACTCGACGGTCTCGCGCATATGCGCTTGCTGTCGGGTTTGCTGATCGGCCACCGCGTCTAGCATCATGCGCGACACGGTTTCGGCGGTTTGCAAAGAGGCTAACGCCACCTTTTCAGCGGATTTTAGATCAATGTCGGACATAGGCCCTCCTGTTCGCGAGTTCAGCCTATGGGTGAAGATGACGCAAGGGAAGACATATTTTTGGTTGTGCTGACAAGGCACAAAAAAGCCCCCGCACAAGGCAGGGGCTTTCGACATTTTTTAAATGCTAAATGGGTGTTTAGCTGTGGATCGCACCGTGGCCACAGGCCATTGCCGCCTCGCGGACTGCTTCGGAGAAGGTTGGGTGCGCGTGGCAGGTCAAGGCAACATCCTCGGCCGATGCACCAAATTCCATCGCGACACAGATCTCGTGAATGAGATCACCAGCGCCGGGGCCAATGATGTGGCAGCCCAGAACGCGGTCGGTTTCTTTGTCCGCAAGCAATTTGACGAAACCGTCGCCTTGGAAAACGGCCTTGGCGCGGGCGTTGGCCATAAAGGAGAATTTGCCGACCTTATAGGCGCGACCTTCTTCTTTAAGCTGGTCTTCGGTTTTGCCAACCGAGGCGACTTCGGGTGCGGTATAGATCACACCGGGGATCACGTCATAGTTCACATGACCATGTTTGCCGGCGATGACTTCGGCGGCTGCAACGCCTTCGTCTTCGGCTTTGTGGGCCAACATTGGGCCGTCAATCGCATCGCCAATGGCGTAGATGCCGGGCACGGTGGTGCGCCACTGATTGTCGGTTTTAATCTGACCGCGTGGGCTGATCTCAACACCCAGCGCCTCAAGACCCAAGCCATCTGTGAACGGCTTGCGGCCGGTTGCGACCAATACGGTGTCGGCGTCAATGGTGTGCTCGCTGTCATCTTTGCGCAACTTATAGGTCAGCTTGGCCTTGGTTTTTGTGGTCTCAACCTTCTGAACCGCAGCACCCATGGTGAACTTGATGCCCTGCTTTTTCAGCAGTTTCTGGAAGTTGCGCTGCACCTCGGCGTCCATGCCAGGGGTCACAACGTCAAGGAATTCAATGACCTGCACCTCAGAGCCCAGACGCGCATAGACCGAACCCAGCTCAAGCCCAATGACGCCCGCGCCAATAACAGCCAGCTTCTTGGGGATCTTTTTCAGATCAAGCGCGCCGGTCGAGCTTACAACGATATTCTCGTCGATCTCAACGCCGGGGATGCTCGATGGTTCAGAGCCGGACGCGATGATGATGTTCTTGGCCTCATGGACCTCATCACCGACCTGAACCTTGCCCGCAGCAGGGATCGAACCCCAGCCTTTGAGCCAGTCGATCTTGTTCTTTTTGAACAGGAATTCGATGCCTTTGGTGTTCTGACCAACAACGTCGGATTTATAGGTTTTCATCTGGTCCCAATCGACCGATGGCGACTTGCCCTTGAGGCCCATGGTGGCAAAGTTATGCTCGGCCTCATGAAGTTGATGCGTGGCATGCAAAAGCGCCTTGGACGGGATACACCCGACGTTCAGGCACGTACCACCAAGGGTTTCGCGCCCCTCGACACAGGCGGTTTTCAGACCCAGCTGCGCACAGCGAATAGCGGCGACATAGCCGCCAGGGCCCGCACCGATTACGATCACGTCATAATTGGCCATATCAGTCTCCTATCGAATTTGGCCGATGCTCAGACCGCTAGGGCCCGGGCAATCGCATCTCATATAAGTGCCAATACCAAGATTGACACAGTTGCACCGAACCCCACGAACCAGATTATCGTCCGCCACGGGGTTAAACCCCAGAAGTAGGCGGGCAGATAGGCCACGCGGGACAAAAGAAACAGCAAGGCAAGCGCCCCGGTCAGGGTTGTCGCCTTGTCAGAATAGGTGATCACCATCACGGCAATCGCAAAGAGGATAAGCGCCTCAAAATGGTTGTTCATGGCGCGCTGTAACCGGCCAGCTTTGCCAGAAATCTGGCGTGGCTCATCGCGTGCACCCATCGTATAACGGGTTCCAACCTGTAGATTGGCCGCCAACGCATAAAGTGCAAAATGCACAACCTGCCAAAGCGCGGCCAGCGTCAGATATGTCAACTCGGCGGTCATACGGCCTGCTCCCGTGACCAAGCGGCGCGGCGTTCCGGCGTTAAAACCGCGGCGCGTTTGGCCGAAAACCACTCCTGACAGGCGCGCTCGGCTTGGGCGACCTTTGGGTCGGAGCGCAATTCGGCGAGCTTGGCCTTTATGCCGGGCACATGCGGCTGCATAAGCGGGTTTTCAACATCGTTGCGGTTGGCCTGTTCGTGCCAATGAGAGCCAAGGTGATATTTGGTGTCATCGGCTCCGTTCTTACCCTGACCATCGCCGCGATGGTTCTTCATCAAGAACAGGTCTTCAGATCGAACCGCATAGTGAAAAATGAACGCATCCTTGACATTGCAAGCCATGCCAAGCGGGCGATAGCGCGCCGATTTTGGCTGAAAAAGTGTGCCATTGCGAAGCTTCCGCCCGTCAGGGCGGGTGACTTTCGGCGCGTCAATCAGCGGCTCAAGCGGATTGTGGTCCGTCGCGCGGGCAAAACTGGCAACTTTAAACAGGCTTTTGAATTTGGTGACACCGGGATTGGTGTCCGGCTCTGACATGGTATTGCGCTCTGTCACCAGATCGCCGGGAACCCAGTCGCGCACCCCACCATCGCCGAAATTGATCCACGGGATCGCGACAACATCGGCCTTGTGATTGCGTTTCAAAAGCTTGCCCAAGGTCCATTCCGGGAAGAACAAGAATTCATCACTATCGATATGCAAAAGATGCGTGATCCCCTCGTCCCGACAGAGCCGCAACACATGATCCATCCCCGCGTCTTGGGGTGGTCGCCCCTCGGGCACTTCTTGTTGGATATGAGTCACAAGGCCCATCTCTGCGAGGCGGTCCAAAAGGGCTGGCGACCCATCGGTGCAATCATTGGTCACCACAATGACGCGATCAAACCCCATCCCCAAATGATACGCCAGCCACTCCAAGACAAAGATTCCTTCGTCTTTCATACAGGCCGTCAGGGCGGTTTTTGGCGTAAAAGTGGGGTTCATGGTGGGCACTTGACCTAGCTTGCCGGGCGAAAATGGATTAGCGGCGGCTCAGAACTGTACCGTCCTGCGGGCAGAAAACATCGGTTTTGCCATCTGCTATTTGGGATTGAAATGGGCCAGCCTGACGCAATTTGATATAGGCGGGCCCGTCTCCGGGTTTTCGTTGGCGTCCAAGTCCAACAACCCACGTCACCTCACCAGAAAGCCCACAATGGGGACAAGTGAGGTGTCGCGGATCGAGGTAGGCCAATTACAGGTCCATCAAAAGACGACGGGGATCTTCAAGCGCTTCTTTAACGCGCACAAGGAAGGTCACAGCGCCTTTGCCGTCAACGATACGGTGGTCGTAGGACAGCGCCAGATACATCATCGGACGGATGACGATTTCGCCGTTAACCACCATGGGGCGGTCCTGGATTTTGTGCATGCCAAGGATGCCGGACTGTGGTGGGTTCAGGATCGGCGAGGACATCAGCGAGCCGTAAACACCGCCGTTGGACAGGGTAAAGGTGCCGCCCTGCATTTCGGCCATCGACAATTTGCCGTCACGGGCGCGTTTGCCTTTTTCAGAGATCGCTTTTTCGATCTCGGCAAAGCTCATGCTATCGGCGTCGCGGATGACCGGAACAACCAGACCGGTTGGCGTACCAGCGGCCACACCCATGTGAACAAAGTTCTTGTACACGATGTCGGTGCCGTCGATTTCGGCGTTCACTTCGGGCACTTCTTTGAGCGCGTGGCAGCAAGCCTTGGTGAAGAAGGACATGAAGCCCAAACGCACGCCGTGCTTTTTCTCGAACTGGTCTTTGTACTGGCTGCGCAGCGCCATCACTTCACCCATGTCCACCTCGTTATAAGTGGTGAGCATGGCGGCGGTGTTCTGGCTGTCCTTCAGACGGCGGGCGATGGTTTGACGCAGACGGGTCATTTTTACCCGCTCTTCACGCGCCGCATCGTCGGCAGGAACCGGAGCACGCGGAGCAGCGGCGGCCGCAGGGGCCGGAGCGGCAGAAGCGGCGGCAACGGCGGCGGCGACATCGGCCTTGGTGGCACGACCATCACGGCCTGTGCCGGTGACGGCGTCACGCGAAATCCCGGCTTCGGCCATGGCTTTCTCGGCGGCGGGGCCGTCCTTGATGTCCTGACCACCTGCTGGAGCTGCGGCCGGGGCGGCGGCTGGCGCAGCTGCGGCGGCACCTGCACCGGCAGAAATCACCGCCAGTTTAGCAGTTGCATCAACGGTTGCCCCTTCGGCAGCGGTAATTTCAGCCAAAACACCAGCGGCAGGCGCAGGCACTTCGACGGAGACCTTATCGGTTTCCAGCTCGCAGAGCATTTCGTCTTGGGCAACGGTGTCGCCAACTTTTTTGAACCATGTCGAAACGGTTGCTTCGGTGACGGATTCGCCAAGTGTTGGCACCATCACGTCAACATTGGCCGCAGCAGCAGGGGCCGCCGCAGCAGCCGGAGCCGCCGCTGGGGCAGGGGCCGCAGCGCCCGCACCTTCGGAAATGTTGGCCAGCAGGGCATCAACCCCAACGGTTTCACCTTCGGCGGCAACGATATCGGCCAGAGTGCCAGCAACGGGCGAGGGAACCTCAACCGTGACTTTGTCGGTTTCAAGCTCGCAGAGCATTTCGTCGACAGCAACGGCATCGCCGGGTTTCTTGAACCAGGTCGCCACAGTGGCTTCGGTAACGGATTCACCCAATGTGGGAACGCGCACTTCGGTCATGTCTTAGTTTCCTTCGATGGTCAGCGCTTCGTTTACGAGCGCGGCTTGCTGTGCTTTGTGGATAGATGCCAGACCAGTGGCCGGCGATGCAGATGTGGCGCGGCCTACGTAGCGAGGGCGCAGAGAAGAGGCTTTGATCCGGCCCAGAACCCATTCGATATTGGGTTCAATGAACGACCAAGCACCTTGGTTTTTGGGCTCTTCCTGACACCAGATCATCTCCGCTTGTGGGAAGCGTTCCAGCTCTTTCACCAGCGCGAGGGCCGGGAATGGATAGAACTGTTCGATCCGCAGCAGGTAGATGTCGTCGATCCCACGGGCGTCACGTTCTTCGAGCAGGTCATAGTAAACCTTGCCCGAGCACATAACGACGCGCTTGATCTTTTCATCCTTGACCAACTTGGTGTCGGATTGACCCTTTTCGGCATCGTCCCAAAGAACGCGGTGGAAGGACGACCCTTCGGTGAAATCTTCGATCGCCGAGGTACACATTTTGTGACGCAGGAGCGATTTTGGGGTCACCATGATGAGCGGTTTGCGGAACGAGCGGTGCAGCTGGCGACGCAGAATGTGGAAGTAGTTCGCAGGTGTCGAACAATTCGCCACGATCCAGTTGTCCTGACCACACATCTGCAAGAAGCGTTCCAGGCGGGCCGAGCTGTGCTCAGGGCCTTGGCCCTCAAAGCCATGTGGCAGCAGGCAAACAAGCCCGGACATCCGCAACCATTTGCTTTCACCAGAGCTGATGAACTGGTCAAACATGATCTGCGCACCGTTGGCAAAGTCACCAAACTGGGCTTCCCAAAGGGTCAGCGCATTTGGTTCCGCCAAGGAGTAGCCATATTCAAAGCCCAAAACCGCATATTCGGACAGAGCCGAGTCGATGACCTCATAACGGGCCTGACCTTCGCGGATGTTGTTGAGCGGATAGTAACGCTCTTCGGTTTCTTGGTTCACAAGGCCCGAATGACGTTGGCTAAAGGTGCCGCGGGTCGAATCCTGACCGGCAAGGCGGATCGGATACCCTTCGAGTTGCAACGAGCCAAAGGCCATCGCTTCGCCAGTAGCCCAGTCAAACCCTTTGCCGCTATCAAACATTTTGGCACGGGTGTCCAAAAGGCGCCCAACGGTTTTGTGCAAGGGGAACCCATCCGGCGCGCGGGTCAGCGCAGTGCCGATATCTTTGGCAGCCTCCGAGGAGATCGCGGTTTTGCCGCGCTGGTAATCACCCTCTTTGATCTTGTCCAAATGGCTCCAACGGCCGTCAAGCCAATCGGCTTTGTTGGGCTTAAAGACTTTGCCGGCCTCGAACTCTTCGTTCAGACGCGCCTGGAAGGCGGCCTTCATGTCTTCGATCTCACCCTCTGGGATAAGGCCATCTTTGACCAGACGTTCCGTATAGAGCGACAGGGTGGTTTTGTGACTCTTGATCTGCTTGTACATGATCGGGTTGGTGAACATGGGCTCATCGCCCTCGTTGTGACCAAAACGACGGTAGCAGAAAATGTCGATGACAACGTCTTTGTGGAACTTCTGACGGAACTCGGTGGCCACTTTGGCGGCATGAACAACCGCCTCTGGGTCATCGCCGTTCACGTGGAAGATCGGTGCTTCAACCACCAGTGCGTTATCGGTTGGATAGGGGCTGGAGCGACTAAAGTGTGGTGCCGTGGTGAACCCGATTTGGTTGTTCACAACGATATGCATGGTGCCGCCGGTTTTGTGACCGCGCAGACCCGACAGGGCAAAACACTCTGCCACAACACCCTGACCGGCAAAGGCCGCGTCGCCGTGCAACAGGATCGGCATCACGCTGGTGCGTTCCGCATCGCCAAGCTGGTCTTGCTTGGCACGTACCTTACCAAGCACAACCGGGTTCACCGCCTCAAGGTGTGAGGGGTTCGCGGTTAGCGACAGGTGCACATTGTTGCCGTCAAATTCACGGTCGCTTGACGCGCCGAGGTGGTATTTCACATCGCCCGAACCATCAACATCATCGGGCTTAAAGCTGCCACCTTGGAATTCGTTGAAAATCGCCTTGTAGGGTTTCGCCATCACATTGGCGAGAACCGACAAACGACCGCGGTGGGGCATGCCGATCACGATGTCTTTAACGCCAAGGTTGCCGCCGCGCTTAATGATTTGCTCCATCGCCGGGATGAGGCTTTCGCCGCCATCAAGACCAAAGCGTTTGGTGCCCATGTATTTGACGTGCAGGAATTTTTCGAAACCTTCGGCTTCGACCATCTTGTTCAGAATGGCCTTGCGCCCTTCGCGGGTGAACTGGATTTCCTTGCCAAACCCTTCGATCCGCTCCTTAAGCCAAGCGGCCTGTTCGGGATCAGAGATGTGCATGTATTGAAGCGCGAAGGTGCCGCAATAGGTGCGTTTCACGATCTCAACGATCTGGCGCATCGAGGCGATTTGAAGGCCCAAAACGTTGTCGATAAAGATCGGGCGATCCATGTCGGCATCGGTGAAACCGTAGCTCTTCGGGTCAAGCTCAGGATGCGGGTCACGCCCGTGCAGGCCCAGCGGATCAAGATCAGCGGCAAGGTGGCCCCGGATACGATAGGCGCGGATGATCATCAAGGCGCGGATACTGTCCAACACGGCGCGCTGGATCTGATCGTCGGTTAGCGCGACGCCCTTTTCCTCAGCCTTGGCAGCAATCTTTTTGCCAGCTCCTTTGACCTCAGGGGCCGGTGCCCATTCGCCGGTCAACGCGGCGGTTAGATCATCATTGGGCTGTTGGGGCCAGTCGTTGCGCGCCCAGCTTGGCCCCTCGGCCTCGCGCTTGGCGTCCAACTCGGCATCACCGAGTTGACGGAAAAACTCCTGCCATGCCTGATCAACCGCATTCGGGTCGTCGGCATAACGGGCGTACATCTGCTCGAGATATTCCGCATTGTGCCCCTGCATAAAGCTGGAAGCATGAAAGAGGTCATTTGGGCTTTGATCGGTCATTCTATGCGTCCTTTTCGTCGACCCTTGAAGACTTGAGAGCGGCACTCGTTCTGACAAGTGCCTGTCACAAGGCTGTTATGTGTGGCGAGGGCCGGGCGTTATGCCCGGCCTGCACCATGTCTTATAGCCAAATGGCTTAACCGATTGCTTTCAAAACGGCTTCGCCAAGTGTGGCGGGGCTGTCGGCAACAACGATACCAGCGGATTTCATCGCTTCAATCTTGTCTTCGGCACCACCTTTGCCACCGGCAACAATCGCGCCAGCGTGGCCCATGCGGCGGCCGGGAGGGGCCGTGCGACCAGCGATAAAGCCAGCCGTTGGTTTCCAACGACCTTTTTTGCGCTGCTCAGCAAGGAACTCAGCGGCTTCTTCTTCTGCAGAGCCACCGATTTCACCGATCATGATCATCGAATGCGTCTCATCATCGTCAAGGAACATGTCCAAAACGTCGATATGCTCGGTGCCTTTGATTGGGTCACCGCCGATGCCAACGGCTGTCGACTGGCCCAGACCAATATCAGCAGTCTGCTTAACCGCTTCGTAAGTCAGGGTGCCGGAGCGCGACACAACACCAACGCTGCCGCGCTTGTGGATGTGGCCGGGCATGATGCCGATTTTGCAGGCATCTGGCGTGATGATGCCGGGGCAGTTGGGGCCGATCAGACGGCTTGTGCTGTCTTCCAGCGCGCGTTTCACACGCATCATGTCGAGCACCGGAATGCCTTCGGTGATGCAAACGATAAGCTCCATCTCGGCGTCGATCGCTTCGAGGATCGAATCCGCCGCGAAGGGAGGAGGCACATAGATGACAGAAGCATTGGCTTCGGTCGCGGCCTTGGCTTCGTGCACACTATCAAAAACCGGCAGACCCAAATGGGAATTGCCGCCTTTGCCCGGTGTTACGCCGCCGACCATCTTGGTGCCATAGGCGATGGCCTGTTCAGAGTGGAATGTGCCCTGCGAGCCGGTGAGGCCCTGACAGATCACTTTGGTGTTTTCGTCTACGAGGATTGCCATGTGTCTTAGCCCTTAACCGCTTTAACGATTTTTTCTGCACCGTCCGACAGGTTGTCGGCCGCAATAACGTTTAGGCCCGAGCCGTTGATGATGGCCTTGCCTTCGTCAACATTGGTACCTTCGAGACGGACAACAAGCGGAACCTGCAAGCCGACTTCTTTGACGGCCGCAACAACGCCCTCAGCAATCACATCACAACGCATGATGCCGCCAAAGATGTTGACCAAGATGCCTTTGACGTTGTCGTCGCTGGTGATGATCTTGAACGCTTCGGTCACTTTCTCTTTGGTGGCACCGCCGCCAACATCAAGGAAGTTCGCAGGCTCAGCACCGTAGAGTTTGATGATGTCCATGGTGGCCATCGCAAGACCCGCGCCGTTCACCATACAACCGATTTCACCGTCAAGCGCGATGTAGTTCAGGTCGTATTTGGACGCTTCGAGTTCCTTGGAATCTTCCTCGGTCTCGTCGCGCAGCTCGGCGATATCTGGGTGGCGGTAGGTGGCGTTGCCGTCAAAACCAACCTTGGCGTCAAGAACCTTGAGCGAGCCGCCCGGCATGACGATCAGCGGGTTGATCTCAAGCATCTCCATGTCTTTTTCCATGAAGGCTTTGTAGAGGATGCCCATCAGCTTGACGCATTCCTTAACCTGAGCGCCCTTGAGGCCCAAAGAGAAGGCAACGCGACGGCCGTGGAACGGCTGGTAACCGGTGGCCGGATCAACCGAGAAGGACAGAATTTTCTCAGGGGTGCTTGCCGCGACCTCTTCGATGTCCATGCCGCCTTCGGTCGAGCAAACGAACGAGACGCGCGATGTTTGACGATCAACGAGCAGAGCAAGGTACAGCTCGCGGTCAATGTCGGAACCGTCTTCGATGTAGATGCGGTTGACCTGCTTGCCCGCTGGGCCGGTCTGATGCGTGACCAATGTGCGGCCCAGCATCTTTTGCGCTTCTTCAGCGGCTTCTTGAACAGACTTGGCAAGGCGTACACCGCCTTTGTCACCGGCGTCGGCTTCTTTGAAGGTGCCTTTGCCGCGACCACCTGCGTGGATCTGCGCTTTGACAACCCAAAGTGGGCCGTCCATTTCGCCGGCGGCGGTTTTGGCGTCTTCCGCCTTCAGAACAACGCGACCGTCCGAGACTGGCGCCCCGTAGCTGCGCAGTAGCGCCTTGGCCTGATACTCGTGGATATTCATGGGATGGTATCCCCCGTTTTGCTGCGGTTTGCACTGGTTTAGGCTGGTCTAGCAGCAGGAGTTAAACGAAATTTTGCCGCAGGTAGCGATTTAGGGCAAGTTTTCGACATTTGTGATCACACTTTTTGAACCTGTGATCACAAGTTAAAAATATGTTAGCGCTTGGCAGGGAATCAACGGGCGATTAGCCTGTGATCACAATGCAGGCAGGAGGTAGAATGAAAGAGCTGACTTGGGGGATCGTTATGACGGTCAAAGAGCCCCGCGCCCTGCTTTTGTCCAACCTGGCTTGGCATTTGGGCACAGGTGCCCATGAGATACATGTTTATCTCGACAATCCGAATGATCCGATTGCGGCCGAATTGCAAGTGATGCCAGGCCTGCGTGTGACCCGCTGCGACAAATCGCATTGGCGCGACGTCGCTCCGGTCAAGCGCAAGCCTGCGACCATCCGCCGCCGTCAGGCGCTCAACGCAAATCATGCTTTGAAACGTTGTAGCTGTGATTGGTTGATCCATATGGATGCGGATGAGTTTTTGATTCAATCGCGGCCCTTGGGTCAGGAACTGGCCTATGTCGCAGAACTGAATTGCGAGCTGTCCTTTTCACCCGCCGAGCGGATTTTTGTCGCCGGAGAGCCGCAAGAGACCTTCTTTTCCGGTCTGTTCCGCACCTCGACCAAAGGGTTGAACCGGCGTCAGGATGGGGTGATCAACGATCAGATCATCTTTGGCGATCACTTCCCCTTGCTTGTGCATGGGATGCTGGGCCACTCCGCCGGAAAATGCGCTGTGCCGCGCGGGCAAGATTACGAAATCGGCATCCATTGGGCCTATCGCGGCAAGGATCGCAATCGGGCTGTGCGGTACAACTCCACGTCGACGCGGATTTTGCATTTTGATGGGCTGACGCCGCTCAACTGGCTGATGAAACTGCTGCGCTATGCCGATTACGACCCGTCCGAACTCTCCATCGCCGCCCACCGCCGCGCCCAGATCGAAATCATGAGTGACATCGCCAAGGACCCCAAGGCAATCGTGGAATTTCATGCCGAGATGAAGGAATTTGACGCCGCGCGCCTAGATCGGCTGCGCGGCTTTGGGTTGCTTTTGGAAGAGCGATTTGACCCGCGCTCGGTTATTCGCGATGTTTTGGGTGAGGTGCCGGACCTAAGCCCGACCCCCTTTGATCGCGACTTGATTGCCGCCAATCCTAAACTTGCCGAATTGGTCCAAGATCAAAACTAAGTTTAGCGCACCAGCCGCTTAATTGAAAAACAAAGCAAAGCTTCCGGCGCGGCCTTGCGTCAACCGTTTAAATGCGCGCCAGCTTTGGTCGGTGATGCTTGGCCCTTTGGCGGCATATTTATACGCGCCGCGCCCATGCAGCCATTCCAGTAAATCCAACGGAGCGGGGTCGTCGAAATAGGCCGCGACATTGAGTTTCAAACCGTCGGGGAGGTTGGGCATGTTGACCAAAAGCTGCCCGTTCATCACCGCATCGGCATCCGCCAAAATACGTTGCCACGCCCGCGCGGTTTCGGCGTTGACTGTTAGGCCAAGAGCCGAGGTTTGATTTGGGTTTGGAATCCATTCCCGCGTATTATCCGTCTCCAATGACACAGCCTCCCAAAACTTGGTATTATGCGCGATCATCGCACGCCAGTGTTCGCGCACTGCATGAACCCGTTCCACATCGGGTTGCTGACGCAAACTGTGCAAAAAGATATAAATAGCGTCCCATTCGCTCGCTCCGATAAACTGGTTAACATGCATGGATGGCGTGTCGTCCAGTTTGGCTCGCGCCGCTCTGATTTCCCCACGCAGTAGGGCTGCTGATGCGCGCAAAGCCCGAATTTGATCCCACAAATCCGTCTTAGCTTCACTAATTGGCTCCTGCTGTCGTTTGAACTCTGCCTTTTCCTCTGGATTATCGCTTGACCGAATTTTCTTTCCCAAGTCGGATATTTGGTTACTGAGCGTGGTTCTTTTTGCCTCCAATAGCGCAATCTGCGCTTCAATCTCATTTAACTTGGCTTGAAGGGTACCGATCTCGGCTTTCACGACTGCGGGATCATAGAAATTTGAAATCGAAGGCGCATTTTCTAATGCTGCTCGGTCTGTTGCAAGCCCAGCAATGCTTTCGCTCGGATCAAACGCCAATATGGCATTCCCGACGCCGGACAAAAGATGCGTATAGGCCAAGAGCCATTCGGCGTCCGCCTCGTCAAAGCGCACGGTGATCGCGTCTTGCGGCATGCTATCCGCACCGCGCCCCAAAACCGCCGGGGCCAGCAATGCAAAAACGCCTTCGCCTTGATCGTGCCGTCCGTTGTCATTCACGTCGAGCCAAAGCTCATTGATCGTCATGTCAAAAGGCTGCGCGTCGGCGTTTTCTAATGTCGTCCGCGCTATCGCAAGATTGGCAACAAGGGTCTTGGTGATGTCCGCCAGCGTGTTTGGCGACGCCTGTTCCGGTGTTGGGTTTTGTTCGGGAAGGCCTAGCCGAAAAACCGGAAGGGTGCGGATTGAGCGGCCAAAACCATAGGTGTAGCGCGCCTGCAATGCAGTTTCGACCGCCCGAAGCGTTTGCATCATCCCCAGTTCAAACCCTTGTGACGCATCCGTTGCCTGAAGCGTAGAAATGCGGGTGGTTAGGCTGGGGCTTTGTTCGGCAAGTGCGGTGGTCGCACCGGCCGCTAGCCCAATAGAAAAAACTAAGGTTTTGAAATAGGACACCAAAAACTCCCTACAGAAAATGAACATTGTTCGTAAAAGATTGTGCCTCGCCTAGATTAAACAACCTGACAAGAGTGTCCGCCACAAAAAAAGGGGCGCGCCGATGATGGCACGCCCCGTGTTCGTTTGCTGTTTCTGTGGCTTATGCCAGCGAGTTGTCGATCGCTTTGCAGGCTTCGACCAGACCTTGAACAGCTTTGACCGATGTGTCGAACATCGCTTGCTCTTCTTTGTTGAGCTTGATGTTGACGATACGCTCAACGCCGCCGGCACCGATCACGGTTGGAACGCCAACATACATGCCGTCAAGACCCAGATCGCCGTCACAATAGGCGGCACAAGGCAGAACGCGCTTTTGGTCTTTGAGATAGGCTTCGGCCATTTCAATCGCCGAGGTCGCAGGCGCGTAGAAGGCCGAACCGGTCTTCAGCAGGCCAACGATTTCTGCGCCACCGTCACGGGTACGCTGAACGATTGCGTCCATTTTGTCTTGTGTGGTCCAGCCCATGTCGACCAGATCAGGCAGAGGAATGCCGCCAACGGTCGAATAACGAACCGAAGGAACCATGGTGTCGCCGTGGCCGCCAAGAACAAACGCGGTGACGTCTTTCATCGACACGTTGAATTCTTCGGCAAGGAAGTGACGGAAGCGGGCGCTGTCCAGAACACCGGCCATGCCGCAGACTTTGTTTGCGGGCAGACCCGAGAATTGCTGCAAGGCCCAAACCATGGCGTCCAGCGGGTTGGTGATACAGATTACAAACGCATCGGGACAGTTGTCGCGGATGCCTTCGCCGACCGATTTCATAACCTTCAGGTTGATACCCAAAAGGTCGTCACGGCTCATGCCGGGCTTGCGTGGAACACCGGCTGTTACGATGCAAACATCTGCGCCTGCGATGTCGGCGTAGTCCTGAGTGCCCTTCAGGCTGGCGTCAAAACCTTCGGACGGGCCGGATTCGGCGATGTCCAATGCTTTGCCTTCGGGGGTGCCTTCGGCGATGTCGAACAGAACGACGTCGCCCAGTTCTTTCATTGCCGCGAGGTGGGCAAGTGTGCCACCGATCTGACCTGCGCCGATAAGGGCAATCTTGGGTCGTGCCATGGATAATTCTCCGACTTACGTGAATTTTGCCGAGTGGGTAAGCCTTTACGCCGCTTCGCGCAAGGGTGCTGCGTTGCGGCGTGTGCGCGCGGTCTGGCGATAGCCGGTCTGTTATTGCGTCAATTTTCACGATAAAGCTATGTATTAGCACATGTTTGAGGAGACAAAGGTGGAGCTTTTCTCCCTGTCGGTTTTTGCAGTCACAATTCCTGCGGTGGTCTTTGCCGGGGTGTCAAAGGGCGGATTCGGGTCCGGCGTGGCCTTTGCAAGCTCATCGATTCTGGCCTTGATCATTGATCCCGCTTTGGCGGTTGCATTGATGTTGCCGCTGTTGATGTTGATCGACGTTGCATCGCTGCCAACCTATTGGAAAAAGTGGGATTGGCCAGCGGCCAAGGTGCTCATGATTGGTGCGGTTCCGGGCACCTTTATGGGCGCGTATTTCTTTTCAATCGCCAATCCAGACATGATCCGCATGGTGATTGGTTTGGTCTGTGTGTTCTTTGTTCTGTGGCAAGCCGCGCAGAAATACGGGCTAATCCGCCTACGCGAGGCGCGATTCGGGACCAAAACGGGTTTGATTTCGGGGGTCGCCCTTGGGTTCACCAGTTTTGTCAGCCACGCCGGCGGGCCAGCGGCGGCGGTCTATTTGCTGGGGCAGGGCCTTAGCAAAGGCACTTATCAGGCCACAACGGTTCTGGTGTTTTGGGCGGTCAACTTCTTCAAAGCTGGGTTCTATGCCTCAATGGGCATCTTCACCCGCGAGACGCTTTTGTTGGATTTGGCTTTAATCCCATTTGCCTTGATCGGCACTTGGATCGGCATCCGGGCCCATGATTATGTCTCGGACCGGGTATTTTTCGGAATAACCTATGTGGCCCTGACATTTACCGGGGCCAAATTGGTTTGGGATGCTCTGACGTAACGAACCGATTGGCGATGTTATCGTCTTGGGCAACCCCCGTTGTTTCGGAGGTGGGGCAGGACGCGTGGCCGCGCCCCTGTCCGAAAGGTTCGGCTTGACTAGGCTGGATCACCTTGAGGAGGAAGCGCTTCTGCAAGTTCTTCAAAGGCTTGGCCACTGGCAACCAGACAGGTGACACCATTCGCCATGGTTACGGTGATGGTCCATGATCCGCTATCAACCGATGCAAAAACTTCCATCACGGCATTGTTGCTTCCCAAACCCATGCTTTGGCGGGTTTCGCCGTATTTGATCGCCAAACGTTCGACCACTTTGTCACGCGGGGCACAGTTTTGTGCACCTTGTGCTTCTACCAATGTTGCTGCGCCCAGAAACAGACCCGCGCTCAGCATCGCAACCTTTGCAAATTTCTCCGTCATAGTGTCACCTTTCGGCTTGGCTCCGGGCAGTCGCATCTTTGGCGTTGCCCGAGGCCGGATGAAGTCCCCTCGTTCAAGGTGGCGGTCCTGTTGCGGAGCCGCCGCAGCCGCTTTTGTCGGCATGAGGATCAGTTTCTGTGTGAGCCGCCAAAAAAAGGTTAACGCGGCGCGCGTTGCCTCAAATGCAACGTAAATGCTACATCCTCCGCTCGTCTTTGCGTCACTTTTCTGCACTGCGGCACATTTTCCCTTGAACATTTCCGCTAAAACGGGCCATCTGCGCGCAAGATTATTACTCACAGGTCTTCTAGGAGAGATTCTCATGGACATGCGCGCCCGCCCTTACCGTTCGGTTCTCTATATCCCCGGCTCCAAAGAGCGCGCGTTGGAAAAGGCCCGCACGCTGCCCATCGACGCGATCATTTTTGACCTCGAAGACGCCGTCTCCCCCGGTGAAAAAATCGCCGCGCGCGAAACGCTCAAAGCGGCGCTCACGCAATCCTACGGCAATCGCACCCGTATCGTGCGCGTCAACGGGCTTGATACCGAATGGGGTGCCGATGATGCGCGTGCGGTGAATGACATGGATTGCGACGCCATTCTGCTCCCCAAGGTTGAAAGCGCCGCACAGCTTGATGAGTTGGCCAAGCTCTGTGACAAACCGATCTGGTCGATGATGGAGACGCCGCGCGGCATGTTGAACGCCGCCGAAATTGGCGCACATCCCAAGATGGTCGGCATGGTGATGGGCACCAATGACCTTGCAAAAGAGCTCAACAGCCGCTTTCGCGCCGACCGTTTGCCGATGATGCCGGGGCTGGGTCTGTGCCTTCTCGCAGCTAAGGCCACTGACTGTATCATTGTCGACGGCGTCTATAATGCCTTCAAAGATGCCGATGGTCTCAAAGATGAATGTGACCAAGGCCGCGACATGGGCATGGATGGCAAAACTCTGATCCACCCGGCGCAGGTTGACGTCGCCAATGCCGCCTTTGCCCCCTCGGATGCCGAGATTGATCTCGCCCGCCGTCAGATCGAGGCCTTTACCACTGCCGAGGCCGAAGGGCAGGGCGTTGCCGTGGTTGACGGCAAGATCGTCGAAAACCTGCATGTGGAAACCGCCAAAAAGACATTGGCCAAGGCCGACGCTATTGCGGCGCTAACAGAATAAGAGGAATGTGCGCTCAGCAAAGCGAACGGGAGAAATGCCATGCTATTGTTGATACTGGGTGTCCTGCTTTGGGCGGGCGCACATTTCTTTAAACGGCTGATGCCGGAAAAACGCGCCGCGATGGGCGACAAGGGCAAAGGCGCGGTTGCAATTGCCATTGTCGTCTCGATTGTTCTGATGGTGTTGGGATACCGCATGGCCGATGGGGCCGTGTTTTGGGGGCGTAGCCCTGCAATGGTGGGGATCAACAACCTGATCTTGATCTTTGCGCTCTATTTCACCAGCCCGGGACCATCCAAGGGGGCGATCTTTTACAAAATGCGTCACCCGATGCTGACCGGTTTTGCGCTTTGGGCTATCGCGCACCTGTTGGTTAACGGCGACGTTGAATCCTTTATCCTTTTTGGTGGTTTGCTGGTCTGGGCCTTGGCCGAGATGGCGATCATCAACAAAGCCGAACCAAACTGGACCCCACCCGCCAAAGGCGCAATCGCCAAAGACGGTATGTTCTTTGCGATCTCGGTCCTGCTTTTGGTGATCATTGGCTACATCCACGGTCTGCTCGGCCCAGCGGCGTTTGGATGAGCGGCCTTTGGTTAAGCGGCCATTGGAAGAGAGGAGAGACATGAAACTGTACCGACTACTCACCGCCGATGACACATCGGCCTTTTGCCACAAAGTCACCGATGCCCTGAACAAGGGCTGGGTGCTCCATGGCGATCCGACCTATGCCTTTGACGCCGCAAATGGTGTCATGCGCTGTGGTCAAGCCGTAATCAAAGAGGTCGAGGGCACCTATACCCCGGACACCAAACTGGGCGAACACTAACCGCCATTGCCCCGCTGCCACGTTGGCGGCGGGGCATACACACACGCCCTAAGGTAGCGACGCGGTAGGGCACATATCACGCCCTCACATTGCGTCAGCGGTAGGGCAAAAATTAAAGAGAGAGCACAAAGCCATGGCCAAGACCAATTCAGGGCACTTTTTCGAAGATTACAAAATCGGGCAGGTCATTGCCCATGCTGTGCCCCGGACAGTGGGGGAGGGCGAACGCGCGCTCTATCATGCGCTCTATCCGGCCCGCCATGCGCTCTATTCCTCTGATGAATTCGCCCGTGATTGCGGGCTTGAGGAAAGCCCACTTGACGATCTCGCCGCCTTTCACGTCGTCTTTGGCAAAACCGTTCCCGATGTGTCGCTGAACGCGGTGGCCAATCTTGGCTATGCCGAAGGTCGCTGGCTCAAGCCGGTGTTTATGGGCGACACACTGCGCTCGGTCTCCGAGGTTATCGGGCTGAAACAGAACTCCAACGGCAAGACCGGTGTGGTTTGGGTGCGCACCCGTGGCATCAACCAGATGGGCGAAGCCGTCATGGATTATGTCCGCTGGGTCATGGTCCGCAAACGCGATGTTGATGCGCCCGCGCCCGAAACCGTTGTGCCCGATCTGAAAAAGGTTCTGTCGGTCGAAGATCTCACCATCCCCGAGGGGCTCGATTTCTCCAACTACGATTTCCATCTGGCGGGAGAACCGCATCGCTGGGGCGACTATGAGATCGGCGAAACCATTGACCACGTTGATGGTGTCACGATCGAAGAAGCCGAACACATGATGGCGACGCGCCTTTGGCAGAACACTGCCAAAGTGCATTTCGACCTGACCTTCCGCCCCGAGGGCCGTCTTATCTATGGTGGGCACGTGATTTCGATGGCGCGGGCGCTGTCCTTTAACGGGCTGGCCAATGCGCAAATGATCGTTGGCCTCAATGGCGGGGCCCATGCCAACCCCTGTTTCTCTGGTCTGACAATCAAAGCCTGGTCCGAAGTGCTCGACAAACAACCGACCTCTGCTCCGGGTGTTGGGGCCATCCGCCTGCGTCTTGTCGCGACCAAAGGCGGTGAGCCCTTCACGCTGCGCGGCGAAGATGGCAAATACAACAAAGACGTCCTGCTCGACCTCGACTATTGGGCGCTGATGCCGATGTGATCCGCCCCCATTGGGGAACATACCGAACAAGGACTGCGCTCACCAAAAAGGTGGGCGCAGTTGCTTTGGGTAAGGCCACTCGGTGTCCGTTCGGATGACAGCGTCGCGGGACAAAACGGCCGTTCGCTGAACTTGCTACAATGTCTGGTAAGTGGTTGTGGTGATCACAAAATGAGATCACTCACCGTCAAGCCTGCCCCTGCGCCCAAATCGACCGAGAAATCGGACGCGCTGTCGCCGTCCACGTCGATGTACAGCCGCCCGATGCTGTCGTTGTAACGCACCTCGTTGCCCGCCCCGGTGTAGCTCGTCACGAAGGTCAGCGTGCCGGCAAAGCCCGAGAGGTCGATCATATCCGTGCCTGCGGTGAAATCGGTGATCACATCGCGCGGGCCGGAATGCAGGCTCTGGTTCACGTTGCTGAACACAAAGGTATCGGCCCCACCGTCGCCAGTCATCGTGTCCGCCCCCGTGCCGCCGATGATCCGATCGTCATCGGCACCGCCAAAGATCATGTCATCGCCCGAGTTGCCCACCAGCGTATCCGCGCCGCGGTTGCCGTTGAGCTCATCGTCATCGTCGCCACCGCGGACAAGGTCATCGCCCAGGCCCCCGTCGAGCGTGTCATTGCCCGCCTCGCCGTCCATGTCGTCGGCCCCGGTGCCGCCATAAAACATGTCGTCGCCATTGCCGCCGCGCAGATAATCATCGCCCGCGTTGCCAGCCAGCGTATCGTTGTCATTGCCGCCGAACATACGGTCGTTGCCGTCCTCGCCGCGCAGGGTGTCTTCGCCGTTGTTGCCGGTGAGGGTGTCATTGCCCGTCCCGCCGCGCACCCAGTCGCTGTCATCTTCACCACGGACAAAGTCGTTGCCCGAGCCTGCCAGAATGCCATCTGATCCGTCGCCGCCTTCGAGGCTGTCATCGCCCGAGCCGCCCATCAGGTTGTCGTCTCCGTCTCCACCCTGAGCGGTGTCATTGCCGGATCCGCCGGAGAGATCATCATCATCCCCGCCCCCCATCAGCGTGTCGTTGCCCGACCCGCCCTCCAGCGTGTCAGACCCCGCGCCGCCATCCAACGTATCGTTGCCGCCCAACCCCGTCAGCGTGTCATCGCCACTGCCGCCCGATAGGTCATCAGCCGAATTGGTGCCGTCAACCGCATCATCGCCGCCGCCGATTTCATAGACGTTGACGGAGTCGTCGTCTTGAGTCGTGATCACAAGAAAGGTCGTGTCGCCAATTGTCACCTGTTCGGCGCTAACGGCAGCGTCCAAAAGCCCTTCTCCGGTATTGTCGGTGAGCGTCTGAAGACGGGTCAGGGTGCCGACATTCCCTCCCAGCGGGTCCGCGTCAATTTCGAAGAAATGTACTTGGTCACCGCTCATTGCCGTGACCGCAAGGACCAGGCGATCCCCCAATTCGATGAGTTCCATGGCGATTGCAAAGTTCAGAAGTCCGGGGGAGACAAGACGCTGCACGACAGTGGGTTGGTTGCTCCCATCGAAGGCCATAACGGTTACGGCGTCATCATCGGCCTCGGTGACGTACATATAGGCGATACCGTCAATAACGGTGACCTCCACATTACGCGGGCTGTCCAGGATTGATGTCGCGTTTCCGTCTACATTCACAACAGATGTCAAGGCTCCGGTACTTTGGTTTACGGCAAACACCGAAATACCATCGTCATTGCGTCCTGTAGTGACCAGGTATTGCGTGCCCGACAGTTCAAACGCATCCATACCTTGGGGGGAATTAAGCTCCAAGGTAGCGTCATCATCAATGTTCTGAACATTGGTGAGCCCGCCAGTGGGGCCGACTGAAAAAACACTCAGTCCAGTTGATCCTCCCACGTAGATGAAAGTTCCCCCCGAAAGGCTCATTACTTCAAGACCTACAGCACCACCGAGGTTGAAGTCGGGATCGTCCGAATTGAAGGCGCGGTCCGCAAAGGTCAGGTAAGGGGCTCCGCCTGAAAGGGCAAAGACTGTGATGCCCGAGTCGACCTGGCCACTGGCCACGAGGAATTGAGTGCCGCCGACCTCAAACGTCTCGAGCCGCCATACGCCATCTAGTGCCATACCTGCAGTGTCATCCACCACGCCAACTGGCGTGAGCTGTCCATCGTCAGACAGTGTTGCCACCTGAATGGCATCTTCAGAAAGACTTGAGATGTAGACGTAGGTGACGCCTCCGATAACCGCAGTGGTGCTATGATAGGCCCAGTTCAGACGAAGTGCGGCCGTATCAACAAGCGTGTCGGTAAGTGTCAGGCTGGTGCCGGTGAGTGTGACCATGGTTCAATCTCTTTCTTCATAAAATGGAGACAGAGCGCACCCTCTGCCTTGGTTTTTTTGACACCTACACTACCAATTTTGCCCAATCGGTCAAACTCGGCGGCATCAAGGGATCAGATAGTCCCCGGTCAGCCCCGGAACCGGAATGGTGGATTAGAGATAGATGTAACTAGTGGAAATCAGACCTTCGCTACGCAAGAAGCATTGGTCACTTTGGGCTCAGAACCGACATCTGACAAGTTTCGTCGGGTAAGTCGATGATTTCACGTGCCGGATGACGGCAGAGCGGGACCTAGTTGCTGTTCATGCGGGGTTCGTCCTATCCTGATCGAATGGCGATATTAGTTTCTCTTTCGGGGCTTCCCGGAGTCGGCAAGACAACAATTTCGAAGAGCTTATCGGCGCGAAGCAAGGCTGTACATCTTCGCGTGGATTCTGTGGAGGCCGCGCTCAAAAGAAGCGTCCTAAACATTCACGCCGCAGAGGATGCAGGTTATTTGGCAATCGCTTCAATCGCGAAAGACAATCTCCTGCTTGGATTAGACGTAATCGCAGATACAGTTAACCCAATTGAAATCACTAGGGAGTTGTGGGCGTCAACCGCTGCTGCAGCCACTGCTCAACTCCTAAATGTGGAAGTCATCTGCTCAGATACAGATGTCCATCGGCAACGTGTCGAGGCCCGCAACAGCGACATCGAGGGGCTTGTAGCCCCTGATTGGAAGTCAGTGTCTAAACGTAAATTCGAACAGTGGCACACTGGCCGACTTATTGTGGACACGCATGTCAGTAGCATCAAAGAATGTGCCGAAACTATTGCATGCGAAATGGAAACGTTGAGGTCGTCAGTTCGGTAGGTCTGGGCTCGAAGTAGACCTTGGGCATTTTCCATTTCAAAAAACGGGTTGCCCAATCCACGTTTTCTCCAACTTGTGCTAGCAACAGTGCTCAATGGAAAGTTGATCGAAACTGAGCCGACACCTCCGGCGAATCCCCTTGGAATATCCGATTAAATAACTCGGAATTATTCTTGCCGCGGCGCAGCGCTGTTAGCGCTCAATATGTGATCACAGTGACCAATCCAGTGATCACAAATTAACAAAAACCCGCCAATTGCGCCAAAAAACCGCGCCTTAAACGCCGCCACGCGCGTGACAGGCGTGTAAAAACCAGTAGAAAAGACGCAAGGGAACGAAAAGGACATCATATCATGGCCGACGTGAACCGGGGCAACCGCCCGCTTTCGCCACATCTGACTATTTACCGTCCGCAGCTGACATCCGTAACCTCCATCCTGACGCGCATCACAGGGAACGCCTTGATCGTTGCCGTGATCCTTGGGGTTTGGTGGTTGCTCGCGGCCGCGACATCTCCGGAATACTATGCCACCGTGAACGGCATCGTCACCTCTTGGTTCGGCGATCTGATCTTCACCCTGTCGGCATGGGCGATCTGGTACCACTACCTTGCCGGTTTGCGGCATCTCTATTTCGACGCTGGCAAAGGTCTTGATATCAAGACCGCCGAAAACCTGGGCTGGATCATCGTGATCGTCTCGGTTCTGCTGGCTCTGTTCACCATCGTTGTGGTCTGAGGGGGCTATCATGAGTTTTCTAACTGATCGCAAACGCGCCGTTGGCAAAGGTGCCTCGCACACCGGCACCGAACATCATTGGTATATGCAGGTGTCGTCCGTTGGTCTGGCCCTGCTGATCCCAACCTTTGTCTTCTACTTCGGCTCTGCGCTGGGCAGCACGCATGAAGAGGTGCTCGCCACCTTCTCGCGTCCGTTCCCGGCCATCCTGACCGCTCTGGTTCTGATTGTCGGTCTGCAGCACTTTCGCAAGGGCGCGCAGATGATGATCGAAGACTATCTGCGCGGCTCATCCCGCAAGGCGGCCATCATTTTCACAATCTGCCTCAGCTACACGCTGATGGGCGCTGGCCTGTTTTCGCTCGCCAAGATCGCGCTGTGAGGAACTGAGATATGACTGAATATCAATATGAAACCCACGACTATGACGTTGTGGTTGTTGGTGCTGGTGGCGCGGGTCTGCGCGCCACGCTCGGCATGGCCGAACAAGGGTTGCGCACCGCTTGTGTGACCAAAGTGTTCCCAACCCGCTCGCACACTGTTGCGGCGCAGGGTGGCATCGCGGCGTCCCTCTCCAACATGGGCCCCGACAGCTGGCAGTGGCATATGTATGACACCGTCAAAGGCTCCGATTGGCTCGGCGACACCGACGCGATGGAATACCTCGCGCGCGAAGCCCCCAAAGCGGTTTATGAGCTGGAACACTACGGCGTTCCTTTCTCGCGTACCGAAGAGGGCAAGATTTATCAGCGTCCATTCGGCGGCCACACCACCGAATTTGGCGAAGGCCCCCCGGTTCAACGGACCTGTGCCGCGGCCGACCGGACCGGTCACGCTATCCTGCACACGCTGTATGGCCAGTCGCTCAAAAACAACGCCGAATTCTACATTGAATACTTCGCGCTTGATCTCCTTATGGAAGACGGCGTTTGCAAAGGTGTTCTGTGCTGGAAGCTCGACGACGGTACTTTCCACGTCTTTAACGCCAAAACCGTTGTCCTCGCGACCGGCGGTTATGGTCGCGCCTATTTCTCGGCAACCTCGGCCCACACCTGCACCGGCGACGGTGGCGGCATGGTGGCGCGTGCGGGCCTGCCAATGCAGGACATGGAATTTGTTCAATTCCACCCAACCGGCATCTATGGCTCGGGTTGTCTGATCACCGAAGGCGCGCGCGGCGAAGGTGGGTATCTCACCAACTCCGAAGGCGAACGTTTCATGGAACGTTACGCCCCAACCTACAAAGACCTCGCGCCGCGTGACTACGTGTCTCGCTCGATGACGATGGAAATCCGCGAAGGCCGCGGTGTTGGCACTGAGGGTGATCACATTCACCTGAACCTGAGCCACCTGCCTGCCGAAGCTTTGGCCGAACGCCTTCCCGGCATTTCGGAAAGCGCGAAAATCTTTGCGGGCGTTGATGTCACCAAAGAGCCGATCCCGGTTATCCCGACGGTTCACTATAATATGGGCGGCATTCCAACCAACTATTGGGGCGAAGTGCTCAACCCAACCGCCGATGACGCCAACGCAATTGTTCCCGGCCTGATGGCTGTGGGCGAAGCGGGCTGTGCCTCGGTTCACGGGGCCAACCGTCTCGGGTCCAACTCGCTGATCGACCTTGTGGTCTTTGGCCGCGCCTCCGCGATCCGCGCTGGCAAAGTGATCGACCGCGATAGTGCCGTCCCAACCGCGCCCAAGGCCGAAATCGACAAGGCGTTTGACCGCTTTGACGGGCTGCGCAATGCGACCGGTGCCATTCCAACCGCCGACCTGCGTTTGGACATGCAGAAAACCATGCAGCGTGACGCGGCCGTTTTCCGGACCGCCAAAACAATGGCCGAGGGTGTCACCGCCATGACCGAAATTGCCGGCAAGCTGGATGACCTTAAAGTCACCGATCGCTCGCTGGTCTGGAACTCGGATCTGATGGAAACGCTGGAACTCACCAACCTGATGCCAAACGCCTTGGCAACCATCGTTGGGGCCGAAGCCCGCAAAGAAAGCCGAGGCGCGCACGCGCATGAGGATTTCTCGACACGTGACGATGAAAACTGGCGCGTTCACACCATCAGCCGCATTGATGGCGCAAAGGTCGAGCTCTCGCATCGCCCCGTCGTCAAAGATCCGCTGACCACTGAGGACGAAGGCGGCATTTCTGTTGCCAAAATCGCCCCCAAAGCGCGGACATTCTGATGCGCCGCGCCCTCAGCATAGCAGCTCTGGTTCTGGCCGCTGCCACACCCGCACTGGCCAGCTCTGTCGAAGACGAACAGCGCAAGGTTCTGATGGCTTGTCAGGACCGGCTCTTTGGGGTTCCGCCTGTTGGGGCCGAAACCCACATGGAGACGACCTATAACAAAAATCACCCGATTGTTCGGGTGATTGCGGGCGGTGTCGTCAACGAGTGGCAGGCGCGGGATATCAATTCCTGTGCTGCGCGCACTTGGGGCTTTCAGGGGCCAATTACCCTTGCTGATGGCGCTTATGGCACCTCTTGTCCTCCCGGTTTCCGGGGCATGTATCGGGGAACTCTACTTTGCCGCTAAGTGCAATTCATAACTCGGCCCTCAAGGTTGCCCAAAAGGCGACTGTCGTTGGGCTTGTTGCGTTTGGTCTCAGCGCCTGCTCTCAGCAAGCGCAGGATGAGATCGCCCGCGACGCTGCACGCAGCGCCATCACCCCCGTGATCCAAGATAAATTCCCCGGCGTTCCTGTGGAACCGGCGGTCAATTGTGTCATCGACAACGCCAGCGCATCCCAAATCCGCGCCTTGGCCGTTGATGCCGTTGCCGGTCCTACCGCGTCCACCGTGGAAATCGTAACCCAAATCGTCTCCAAACCCGAGACGCTGACTTGTCTGGCGGCCGATGGCCTTCCAGCCTTGCTTCGATAGGAGAGAGACATGGTCGAACTGACCCTCCCCAAGAACTCGACAATTCGTACGGGTAAAACCTGGCCCAAACCCGAAGGCGCGACCAATGTCCGCCAGTTTCAGATCTACCGCTGGAACCCGGATGACGGCAAAAACCCACAGGTCGATACCTATTTCATTGATATGGATAGCTGCGGGCCAATGATCTTGGACGCGCTGATCAAGATCAAAAACGAAGTTGACCCCACGCTGACCTTCCGCCGCTCGTGCCGCGAAGGGATTTGTGGGTCCTGTGCGATGAACGTCGATGGGATCAACACGCTGGCCTGTATCTACGGGCTGGATGAGGTTGAAACCGACGTGGTCAAAATCTACCCGCTGCCGCATATGCCGGTGGTCAAGGATTTGATCCCCGATCTGACCCATTTCTACGCTCAGCATGCCTCGATCATGCCGTGGTTGGAAACCAAAACCAACCGCCCCGCCAAAGAGTGGAAGCAGTCGATTGATGACCGCAAAAAACTCGATGGCCTGTACGAATGCGTTATGTGTGCGTCCTGCTCAACATCCTGCCCAAGCTACTGGTGGAATGGCGACAAGTACCTCGGGCCAGCCGCGCTCCTGCATGCTTACCGCTGGATCATCGACAGCCGTGATGAGGCCACTGGCGAACGTTTGGACGATCTCGAAGATCCGTTCAAACTCTACCGCTGCCACACCATCATGAACTGCGCCAAGACCTGTCCAAAGGGTCTAAACCCGGCCAAGGCCATTGCAGAAATCAAAAAGATGATGATCGAACGCCACGTCTAAGGCCGTTTGAAGCAGAAACCTAAAAACCCCGGTGGCCATCTGGTCGCCGGGGTTTTCTTTTTTGGCAACTTCGCCATCGCAATGCCGAAAAAAGGGTACGCCCGATACCCATATGCAAAACCTGCAACGCGGTATTGCAAGATTGTCCGCTGATTTCCGACGCTAACATCCCTACCTTCTGGGTCAGGGAGGGGCTGCCACAAATCGAAAGGCACTCCGATGGCACAGCAGAATAAAACCAAAGCGCAACAAGCGCTTGAGGCACTCGAACAAGCTTGGGCATATTACACCCCCGAGCCTCATCCGGTCCCTGTCGGGCCGGCATATGAGGACATTCCGCTAGCCGCCTGACAATACCACTCACGCGACGATGAGGCCGTGCCGTTAGGTGCGGCCTTTGTTGTTCTGGCGCTGCGCCCTAGGGTTGGCTAACACTCGCCGCATGTATCTCTTTCCAATCCTCGTCATCGCGGTGTTGCTTTATGGTCTGCTGGCCAAACGCGAGACGCGTGATTGCCGTTGGCGCGAAAAGCGCGACCCCGCTTCGGACCAAAGCGATTGGGCCTGTCTACATTGCGGGGCCACAATGCGCGGCCCCCAATCAACCCCTCCCAAATCCTGCCTGCGTGCATAAACGCTTGCCAAATCAACCATCTCCGCGTTTCCTGCCCAAAAACCAAGGAGAGCGCGATGTCGTCTGCCCCCCCCGATGCCGAGGCGCGCCGCGCCGTTGCCCCGGTCATTTGCTACCCAAATGATAGCCTGCCCAAGCCGGATTTAGCGCTTTATCAAAAGGCTCTCACCACAGCGCGTATCACCGACACAACTCTGGCCCCACCCCGTGACGCCTGCACCTTTGAAGTCCCCGCCGGTTGTTTCTTTCGCATATCTAGCGTCGACGGCGCGCAGGTTGGTGATCTCAACCTTTGGAACGCCCAAGACCTGTCAGAGCGGTTTTATTCCGGCAAAACCCGTGCCTTACACGGCACCCATGTGACCACGGGCGAACGTTTGTGGACAAGCTTTCCGCATCTTCGCCCCATGGCAACCATCGTCGAGGATAGCCTCGATTGGTACGGGATCGACGAATTTGGCGGCTCGGTTCATGACGTTATCGGGACGCGCTGTGACCCTTATACTGGCAACCTTCTCGCCGGTTCACAGTATCACTATTGTTGCCATTCCAACCTGACACGGGCGCTTGCGGCGCATTTGGGCATCGCGCTTGAGGATGCCGAACCGCATGTGCATGACGTTCTCAACGTCTTTATGTGCACGGGGTTCACCCGCGATACCGGACAATATTTCATGAAAGCCAGCCCGGTGCGCCCCGGTGACCATCTGACATTTTTTGCTGAAATTCCGCTATTGGGGGCGCTAAGTGCCTGTCCCGGTGGGGATTGTTCGTCGGAGCATAGCTCGGATGAGGCCGCGTGTTATCCCCTCAAGGTCGAGGTTCTAACCCCGGCCGAGGGGAGCCTTGCCCATTGGTCAAGCCCGCCGCGCAACGGCTATGACCGCACACACGGTGCCTAAAAGGGTAGGGTGGGGATGTTCCCCACCCTTTTGTTTTCAAACGGATTAAGCGTCAGGAAAGGCCGCTTCCAAAGCGATTTCCACCATATCCCCGAACGACCGTTCCCGATCTTCGGATGGCAATGCTTCACCGGTTTTCAGGTGATCAGACACCGTCAGAACCGCCAAAGCCCGCACGCCATAGCGCGCCGCGAGGATGTACAATTCCGCCGCTTCCATTTCGACACCTAGGGTGCCGTGGCGTTCCATCTGTTCGGTCAGATCCGGGCGCTCGTCATAGAACACATCGGACGAATATATGCCGCCAACATGGTAGGGCACATCGCGCGATTTGGCCGTGGCCACCGCATTCGCCAACAATCCGTAATCGGCACAAGGGGCAAAGTTCAGCTCCTTGAAAATGCCGCGCGACGGGGTCGACAATGTTGACGCAGTCATCGCAATGATCACGTCCCGCACTTTGACGGCGTCCTGCATTCCGCCACATGACCCGATCCGGATAAGGGTTTTGGCCCCGTAATCGCGGATAAGCTCATTGGCGTAAATTGACAGTGACGGCATGCCCATGCCCGAGCCGTGAATCGTTACGGGGTTACCGCGCCACGTGCCGGTAAAGCCCAGCATGCCACGCACCTTGTTCACACAAACAGCGTCATCGAGAAACTTTTCCGCCGCCCATTCAGCGCGATAGGGATCGCCGGGCATCAAAACAGTTTCTGCGATTTGGCCTTTTTCAGCTCCGATATGGACAGTCATCTCAGATTTCCATGTCTTCTACGGATTTGCCCGCATTCAATGCGTCAACAACCCATTTTGGCTTACGGCCACGGCCGGTCCACGTCTGTGTTGGGTCGGCTGGGTTGGCGTATTTTGGTGCGCCTTTGGTTGTTTTACCACCGGCGGACAGGATTTCATCCAGCGAATAGCCAAATTCCTTGGCAACCTTTTCCGCGGCCAGTTTGGCTTCGGCTTTGCGGCGCGTATCAACGCTTTTCAACGCCTTGGTGGCATCTGCAATCAGTTTGGTCAGCTCTTCGCGAGAAAGGCTCTCAAGTTCGATTTGCATATTCCCTCTCCTTTGTTTTTCTGAACGCTACCTCGTTAAATACGAGCTAAGTCTCAAGAGGGGATTTGTGTCAATGGCAATCAATTGCTCAAAAAAATGAAGGTCGCCCAATTAGAAATTGAGCAACCTTCGTATTTGTTACCGTAAAACGGTATATTTTTAGGATTTGATGCTATTCAGCGGCGACCGGTTTTGTGTCAGCCAGTGCCACAATATCACGCATGATTGAATTAAGTTCAAAGTCTTTGGGGGTATAAACCCGCGCGACTCCCATGGCACGGAGACGCTCTGCGTCATCATCGGGAATGATTCCACCAACGGTGACCGGAATATGAGTGAGCCCTTCTTCGCGCATTCTGTTCATCACGTCTTCGACCAATGGAATGTGGCTGCCCGATAGAATAGACAGGCCAATCACGTGGGCCCCATCTTTTGCGGCCTCGATGATTTGCTCCGGTGTCAGGCGAATACCCTCGTAATCGATTTCCATACCGCAGTCGCGGGCGCGGAAGGCGATTTGTTCGGCGCCATTGGAATGGCCATCCAACCCGGGTTTCCCGACGAGGAAACGCAAACGCCGCCCCAGCTTGTCGCTGACCGCATCCACGGCCTCGCGAATATCATCGAGCCCTTCGGTTTTGTTGCTCACCGATTTGGAGACGCCGGTTGGGCCGCGATATTCTCCGTGTACGCCACGCATCTGCGCCGCCCATTCACCGGTTGTCACCCCGGCCTTGGCACAGGCAATAGACGCAGGCATAACGTTTTCCCCGGCCTCAGATGCCGCGCGCAAGGCCGCCAGAGCGGTTTGGACCGCCGCGTCATCGCGTTCGGCTTTCCATTCATTAAGACGGGCAATCTGTTCCTGCTCAACCGCCGGATCAACAACCATGATGCCGCCGTCTTCGCCCACCAATGGCGAGTCTTCGCCCTCGGTCCATTTGTTCACGCCAACAACAACGGTTTCATTGCGCTCAATACGGTTTAGGCGTTCTGCATTTGAGTCAACCAAACGGCCCTTCATATATTCAATGGATCCAATTGCACCGTCCATCGATTCAATATTGGCCAATTCGGCGCGCGCCCCATCTTTGAGTGCCTCGACTTTGCGATCCACCGCCGGGTTGCCTTCGAACAGATCGTCATATTCTAATAAGTCGGTCTCATAAGCCAGAATCTGTTGCATCCGCATCGACCATTGCTGATCCCAAGGGCGCGGCAATCCAAGAGCTTCGTTCCAGGCTGGCAATTGCACGGCGCGGGCGCGGGCCTTTTTACTCAGCGTCACAGCCAGCATTTCAATCAAAATCCGGTAAACGTTGTTTTCCGGCTGTTGTTCTGTCAATCCGAGCGAGTTCACCTGAACACCATAACGGAACCGGCGGAATTTCGGGTTTTCGACGCCATAACGTTCCTGAAGGATCTCATCCCACAGGTCGACAAAGGCCCGCATTTTGCACATCTCGGTCACAAACCGAATGCCGGCATTGACGAAGAATGAAATCCGTCCGCAAAGTGCCGGGAAATCCTCGGGATCTACACGCGGCTTCAATTCGTCCAAAACCGCAATTGCCGTTGCCAAAGCGAATGACAATTCCTGCTCCGGCGTCGCGCCCGCCTCTTGCAAGTGATAGGAACACACGTTCATCGGGTTCCACTTTGGCACATGCTTATAACAATACTCGGCCACATCGCCGATCATCTTCAGGCTCGGCTTGGGTGGGCATATATATGTGCCGCGCGACAGGTATTCTTTGATCAGATCGTTTTGCACCGTGCCCTGAAGCTTGGACACATCCGCGCCCTGTTCCTCGGCCGTGGCAATATATAGCGACAACAACCAAGGCGCAGTGGCGTTGATGGTCATCGAGGTGTTCATCTGTTCCAATGGAATGTCGGCAAACAAGGTGCGCATGTCGCCCAAATGGCAGACCGGAACACCGACTTTCCCAACTTCACCACGGGCCAGAATATGATCGCTGTCATACCCCGTCTGCGTGGGAAGGTCGAAGGCCACCGACAAACCTGTCTGCCCTTTGGCAAGGTTGTTGCGGTACAAAGCATTGGATGCTTTGGCGGTCGAATGGCCAGCATAGGTTCTAATCAACCACGGGCGGTCTTTTTGAATGTCGGTCATCGGGGCCTCCATCGGCAAGAATCTGGTGTCGCAATCATATTGCTTTTGCGAATGGATAGACGAAAGAAAATGTCGCGTCAATTCGCTGCGTTGCGGCGGTGCATCTGCAGCATATCACAAAGCGTACTGGTCCTCATGGGGCGAGGCGCCGCAAAGGTCTAATTAAATCTGACGTTAGCGCTCGCGTTGCTGGGGGCAGGGCGCAACACCCCTCATTGCGCCTCCCCAATCTCCCCCAAACGTCGGGTAAACCGGACGGATTGGCGTTGCCGTGGCACCGAACGGCGGTGTTAACCGGTCATTTCGGGCCAATTCCGCCGTCACACCTCAAAACGCGGGGGCAATCCGACTCAATCATCCCGAGAATCGTACAGATTCCCCCTCTTGATCGATGTTGCCACTGCTGCCACGGTGATTAACCATGAATAATCCGGTTACGATCCCACTCTGGGCGTTTTTATTGATTTTGGGCTTTGCGGCGATCACCTTTGCGTCGCATTTCCTGTTCCCGTCGGTGCGTTGGTTTTTCCGACATCGAATGGAGCGGGCAGTGACCCGTTTGAACACCCGACTTGAGCGGCCTATCGAACCGTTTCGCCTGTTGCGTCGTTACGATCTGATCCAGCGGCTGATCTATGATCCCGAGGTGACGCAGGCCATTGTTGATCATGCCCGCGAAACCGGCGTGCGCGAGGATGTCGCCTTTGAACGCGCCCGGCGCTACGCCCGCGAAATCGTGCCAAGCTTTTCGGCGTTTGCCTATTTTGGCTGGGGGGTGCGGGGGGCGCGGTTCCTGTCCAAAGCGCTGTATCGCGTGCGCCTTGGTCATCATGATCCCAAGGAACTCGCCGGGATAGACGGCGAGGCCACAGTGGTTTTTGTGATGAACCACCGCTCCAACATGGATTACGTCCTTGTCACCCATCTCGCGGCGGATCGCTCGGCCCTGTCCTACGCAGTTGGTGAATGGGCACAGGTTTGGCCGCTGGCCCAGCTGATCCGCTCAATGGGGGCCTATTTTATCCGGCGCAAATCCCGAGATGCCTTATACCGCAAGGTGTTACGCCAATATGTCCGCATGGCGACCCAAGGCGGCGTGACCCAGGCGATCTTTCCCGAAGGCGGGCTAAGCCTTGATGGCGCGCTGGCCCCGGCCAAGCTGGGATTACTGACTTATATGGTGGATGGTCACGATCTTGACGCTCGCGATGTGGTGTTTGTGCCGGTTGGTCTCAACTACGACCGCGTGCTCGAAGACACGGTTTTGGTCGGCGCGGCCAAATCCGGCGGGCGGCGGTTCAACGCCAAAATCGCCCATGTGACGCGGGCCTTGTTCAAGCAAATCTGGTTGCGGATCCGCGGCAAATTCCACCGGTTTGGCTATGCCGCCGTGAGCTTTGGCGCGCCTCTGTCCTTGCGGGCGCATCCCGATCTTATCAATGATCCACAGGGGTTGGCCGATCGTTTGATGAAGGATGTCGGAGCGGTGGTGCCGGTTTTGCCAGTGCCCTTGGTGGCGCATCTGTTGTTGGCCCAAGACCAGACGCGCACCGCGCTTGAAGCGGCGTTTGAGACAGCGTTGAAAGGGCTCGAGTCAAGTCATGCCCATCTGCCACGGGGTGACATTCCTTATGCGGTTGAGGTTGGTTTGCGCGGGTTAGAGGAGCGTGGATTGATTGGAAAACATGGGGAAATCTATCTGGTTAACAAAGAGTCACGGGATCTCGTTGAATTTTATGCAAATTCGATCCGGCATCTTTTTTAACTGATTTTTAAGGGAATTTCTGCGTTTGCGAAGGGATTTCTGCACTCGCTCGGTTATAAAATTACAAAATACCCGGTTTCTGCGATTGCATTGTTGCGCGCCCTCTTGTACTTCAAGGGCAAGCCCCCGCACGATTCTGCACTGCAGAAGGGGGAAGGAAACGCAACTTTTCGTACCCAAGGAGGCCCCCATGGCTCTGGATCAGGACACCGGTATCGCGCAATACGACGCCCCCGAAAAAGACCTCTATGAAATCGGCGAAATGCCCCCAATGGGCTATGTTCCCAAGAAGATGTATTCATGGGCCATTCGCCGCGATCGCCATGGTGAGCCGCTGCAATCCTTCCAAAAAGAGGTGGTCGACACATGGCAGGTCGACAGCCACGAAGTGCTGGTTTTGGTCATGGCTGCGGGCGTGAACTACAACGGTGTTTGGGCCGGTTTGGGCGAGCCAATTTCGCCGTTTGACGTGCACAAGCAAGACTACCACATCGCCGGTTCCGATGCCTCGGGCATCGTGTGGGCCGTTGGTGACAAAGTCAAAAACTGGAAGGTCGGCGACGAGGTTGTTATCCATTGTAATCAAGACGATGGCGACGATGAAGAGTGTAACGGCGGCGATCCGATGTTCTCTCCAACCCAGCGTATTTGGGGTTATGAGACCGGTGATGGCTCCTTCTCTCAGTTCACCCGCGTTCAGGCTCAGCAGCTGATGCCACGCCCCAAGCATCTGACTTGGGAAGAGGCGGCTTGCTACACGCTGACACTGGCCACTGCGTACCGTATGCTGTTCGGTCACCACCCTCATGAGCTTAAGCCGGGCCAAAACGTTCTGGTTTGGGGCGCGTCGGGCGGTCTTGGCTCTTATGCGATCCAGCTGGCCAACACAGCCGGTGCCAATGCGATTGGTGTGATTTCGGACGAAAGCAAGCGTGATTTTGTTCTGGCGCAGGGCGCTAAGGGCGTGATTAACCGCAAAGATTTCAACTGCTGGGGCCAATTGCCCACGGTGAACAGCCCCGAATATAACGCGTGGCTCAAAGAAGCCCGTAAGTTCGGCAAAGCCATCTGGGACATCACCGGCAAAGGCGTCAGCGTCGACATGGTGTTCGAACACCCGGGCGAAGCCACCTTCCCTGTGTCGACCCTCGTGGTGAAAAAGGGCGGTATCGTTGTGATCTGCGCCGGCACCTCCGGTTTCAACACAACCTTCGACGTGCGTTATATGTGGATGCACCAGAAGCGTTTGCAGGGCTCGCACTTTGCCAACCTGAAACAGGCTGCATCGGCGAACCGTCTGATGTGCGAACGTCGCCTTGACCCATGCATGTCCGAGGTCTTCCCATGGGAAGAAATTCCAGAGGCCCACATGAAAATGCTGCGCAACGAGCACAAGCCGGGTAACATGGCCGTGCTGGTTCAAGCCCCCACAACTGGGCTGCGTACATTTGAGGACGCGCTGGAAGCTAAGAAGTAAGCTTTCACACTGCTGATCTTGAAACGCCCGCGAATCACCATTTGGTGGCGCGGGCGTTTTTGTTTGATAGATCGCATTTTAGAAAACAATCACTTGGAGAAACGCCCCCTCGCAGTTTCTGGGGAGTGAGATTCCGTGAATATTAACCGTGATTGGCACATGCTATTGTTGATTTAATGGATCATTAACCTGCTATAAGAGAGACTTGAGATGGGACAAGATTGGATACTGGACGTACTGGCTGACCTGAAAACTTTCGCTCGTGAAAATGGTATGCCGTCGCTTGCGGCGCAGCTAGATGACGCGAGCTTTGTTGCTCATGCCGAAATTGCGTCCCTTGCCGAAGAAAACGGGATTGGGCTTTTTGGAAAACGTGCCGCGCCTGGACAGGTTGATACAACGTTTGGAATCGGCTGAAGGGCTTGATGATCTACAGGTTGCGATCGAAGAGCTTCGTGACCAACTTGGTGTGGATCATCTTGTATATCATTGGGTCAGCAGCAACGGTGAACAGTACGGTTGCGGGACCTATGATTTGGAATGGGTCAATCGCTATGTCGAAAAGGGCTACCTAAGAGTCGATCCCGTTATCCAAGGGTGTTACCAACGTTTTCACCCGGTTGACTGGAAGCGGCTGGATTGGTCCAGCAAAGCGGCCCGGCAATTGTTGCAAGATGCAATCAAACATGGGGTCGGCAACCAAGGCTATTCAATTCCGATCAGGGGCCCTAACGGTCAGTTTGCCCTGTTCACGCTAAGCCACAATGCATCGGATGAGGATTGGGAGCAGTTTACCAACGATAATCGACGCGATCTGATCTTGATCGCTCATTACTTCAATCAAAAGGCGTTGGAACTAGAACCGGGGCGGAAGCCGGAACAGGCACAAGCGCTTTCGCCCAGAGAGATCGAAGCAATGACATTGTTGGCCGTCGGCTATAGCAGAGCCCAGGCCGCCGACACCCTGTCGATCTCTGAACATACATTGCGGGTCTATGTGGAAAGTGCGCGTTTCAAACTCGGCGCATTGAACACAACCCACGCAGTGGCCAAGGCGCTGAGCCGCGGTGTAATTGTGGTCTGAATGTGGCAGCATTCGGGCACAATTAAGGCTGTGGTAACCCTACCGTTCGCATTATTTTAACCTCGTTAACGGGCCAGACGGCAATCTCTCCTCATCACATCAACGAGGGGCAAACTCATGATCCGTTACATTTACGCCGAAGACCTGAACAACTTTCCAAAGCTGGCACGCACCATGTTTGAAGACCGTGCCGATCAGTTCAAGACCCGTCTGGGTTGGGCTGTGACCGTTGACGAACGTGGCTTTGAGCGTGACGAATACGATGATGAGAACCCTCTCTATGTGATCTGGGAAAATGCCGATGGTAGCCATGGCGGCTCTATGCGCTTGCTGCCGACGACCGGTAAAACCATGGTCAACGACCACTTTGTTCACTTGACTGATGGCGTCCGCATCCAAAGCCCAATCATCTGGGAATGCACACGTTTTTGCCTATCTCGCGGTGCTACACCCGGTGTTGCCGCGGCACTGATGTTGGCCGGTGGCGAAGTGATGAAAGAGTTTGGTGTAGAACACTATGTCGGTGTCTTTGACGCCCGTATGGTGCGGATTTATCGCCGCATTGGCTCTTCTCCTGAGGTTCTGGGTAGCGAAGGTGAAGGCCGCGAACGTATCAGCGTTGGGTTGTGGGAATTTTCGGCCGAAGCACAGGCCTCGGTTGCCAAAAGCGCCGGTATCACGCCTGATATGTCCAAGCGTTGGTTCGAATTGTCCTTTGGTGCCTCGGTTTCGCTCAACGAGCAAGCCAATCCGTTTCTGGCCAACCTGACGGCCGCCGCCTAAGTAGCCCATCCAAACACCCCGCATGTGACCGGCGCGTGAGCAATGCTCGCGCGCTTGGTGTTTGTAGCGCTTTGATCTGGCGTCCCAAGTGCCCCGCATATAGGGTGCGCGCATGACAGCACTCTCAATCATTTTTTCCGAAGATCAGGCCCTTGCCCATGACCGCGTCGCTGACATGTTACGCGAGGCGGGCGTTGATTTGGATAATGGAATCGCTGGACCTTCCAATGATGGCCCCGGCCGGGTGATGGCCCTTATGGGCAAGGCCGGGAGCGGCAAAACGCTTTTGTTGGCCGAATTGGTCAAAGCCCTTGAAAACGCGGGTGTTGGCATCGTTTCAGGCGACTACGAATCCAAAAGTAGCCGTGAAAAACGTACACTTGCGGTGCTTGCCCCAACCAACAAAGCGGCATTTGTTTTGCGCACGCGCGGCGTGCCAGCGACCACTATTCACCGCATTCTATACACACCCGTTTACGACCCGGAATTTGAACGGGTGGCGGAATGGTTGATGGGCAACGATGACCAGCCCGAGATTGAAGGCCTAAGCGACGAAGCCCTTGAACGTGCCAAAAACAGCTACGAGTTGCACAAGTCGATACCGGCGGCTTTGGCTGCGGCGGGCCTGCGTGGGTCCGACTTTATCACCGGCTGGAAGCGGCGCGATGATCCGTTGGATATTGGGTTTGTTGATGAGTCCTCAATGTTGGATGATCGCCAATTCGAAGACCTAAAAGAAATCTTCCCAAATCTGGTGCTTTTTGGTGATCCGGCTCAGCTTCCGCCTGTTAATCAATCGGGCGAAATGGTGTTCGAAAAGATCAAAGATAGCCAAAAACTTGAGCTGCACCGGGTTCACCGCCAAGAGGCTGACAATCCGATTCTTGATCTGGCCCACGCCTTGGCGGATCCGCATCTCGGTTTTGACGATTTTGAGCATATGATCGAAGAAGCATCGCGCAAAGATGACCGTGTTGTCTATGCGCAGCGGGTTGAAGTTGACCATATGGCGCGTTCACCGGTGTTGGTCTGGCGCAATGCCACGCGGATTCGTTTGATCACGGCCTTTCGTGCCGTGCATGGCGCACCAGATACCGAGCTTTTGCCGGGCGAACCGTTGATCTGTGATGGGATCGAACTGCCCCTGAAGCACCGAAAAAAGCGGCTCGACCTTGAGGCGCGTGGCCTAATCAAAGGGGCGCAGGTGGTCTATCTTGGGCCGGGGCGTAAACCGGGGTTTTCACGCCTTCATGTGATGGGGGCGATAGAGCCTCAGGTCTCAGCCGCATCTATTGTTAAAATTGAAAAACCTGAGGAAGCAGAACCGTTTATCCCCTTTGCCGCCCGCATGGGCGCGACGTTTTTGCATGGGGCCGCAGTAACGATTCACAAGTCGCAAGGCAGCCAGTGGGAAAATGTTCAGGTGTTTGCGCCCGATCTTTATGCGGCGGCGCGTATGGGCCGGTCCGAGGCAGGGCAGCCATTGTGGAAACGCCTTGCCTATGTGGCGATTACGCGGGCGTCGGAACGGTTGTATTGGGTGGTGCGCAATCGGTTGTCTAAACCCTCTGGTCCGCTCCAAATCGATGATCTCGGCGGAACCCCAGCGCCTTTGGCGCTGGAGCCCCAAACCGAGATTGACGGGTTATAAGGCGACGATCTGCTTGCCGGTATTGCCGCCTTTGAGCATGGAGATGAACGCGGTTGGCATATTGTCCAACCCCTGTGCCACGTCTTCCAAATGCTTGATCTCGCCGGACAAAACCTTGGCCGGAATATCGGTCAAGAACTCGGGGTAGTCGTCCCAATGATCAAAGATGATAAAGCCCGAAACATGCAGGCGTTTGACAAGGATCGAGCGCCACATCATCGGCAGTCGATCTTGCGACTCCTCAACACCACCATACCAAGAAATCATCCCACATACCGGAATGCGTCCGCCGACGTTCATCAAAGGCAAGGTTGCCTCAAGGATCTTGCCGCCAACGTTTTCCCAATAGATATCAACTCCATCTGGGGCCAATTCGGCCAAATCTTTGCGCAAATCGGCGGCGGTTTCATAGGCACGGTGATCCAGAGCGGCGTCAAACCCAAAGGTTTCCGTGGCGATGCGGCATTTTTCGGCCCCGCCGGCGATCGCGATGGTGCGCAGACCGGCGGCCTTGGCTAGTTGGCCAACCATGGCCCCGACCGGACCCGTTGCCGCCGCCACGACCAAGGTTTCGTCGGCTTGCGGTCGGCCGTATTTGCGCAGTCCCGTCCAGGCGGTGAAACCGGGCATGCCCAATGCACCTAGAAACAAGGACGGGGGCACCTCGGCGGGCAACACACGTGCCTCGGCAGCCTTGACCACGGCGTGGCTGGCCCAACCGGTCATGCCCGTTGCCAAATCACCGACCTTAAACCCATCGGCCTTTGAGGCGATCACCCGCCCGACACCTTGGCCTGTCATCGTTTCGCCAATCGCTACCGAGGGGGCATAGCTTTGGACATCATCCATGCGGCCACGCATATAGGGGTCTAGCGACAAGTGGCTGGTTTCGATGACAATTTCGCCCTCGACTGGCTCTGGTACCGGGCCAGTTTCAAGGCTGAAATCTTCTGGCACCGGGTCGCCCTTGGGACGGCGCGCCAAGGCAATGCGTTGCATGTCGGTCATAAATCCCCCTACGTCACGAAGTGTTATTCAGGTGCAAAACCTGTTGCCTTTGGTCGCTTGGTTTTGCCACTCTGTTTGCAAACATAGCAGACGGCAGGGGAGAGTCAGATGCAAGGCATGATGATGCAGATGCCGCTACGTATTATCGAGATTCTACGATATGCGAGCGAAGTTCATCCAGAAGGTGAAATCGTTTCGGTGCGGACCGAAGGTGACATTCATCGCGAAACCTATTCAGAAGCGTACCAGCGAAGCGCACAATTGGCCCATGGTCTCAAAGGGTTAGGCGTCGGAGATGGCGACCGAGTTGCGACGTTGGCGTGGAACGGCTATCGCCATTTTGAGCTATACTATGCGATCTCGGGCATGGGGGCAGTGTGTCATACCATCAACCCGCGCTTGTCGGCCGAACAGATGCTTTACATTATCGGTCACGCCGAAGATCAGGTCTTGTTTGTTGATTTGACCTTTGTGCCGATCCTCGAAGCCTTGGCCGATCACCTACCATCGGGTTTGAAGCTTGTTGTGATGACGGATCGGGCGCATATGCCCGAAAGCCCGCTGACTTTGCTCTGCTACGAAGAGCTTTTGGATGGGCAGCCCGACACCTACGATTGGCCGCTGGTCGATGAAAATGCCGCGTCGGGACTGTGCTACACATCCGGGACAACCGGGCATCCCAAGGGCGCGCTTTATTCGCATCGATCAACCGTTTTGCACGCCTTTATGGTCGCGATTGCCGTACCAAAATCCCTGCATGAAGGTGCGCGGATCTTGCCCGTTGTGCCGATGTTCCACGTCAATTCCTGGGGCTTGCCCTATGCGGCCCCGCTTGTCGGAGCGTCCTTGATCATGCCGGGGCCTAGGCTTGATGGCGTGTCGCTCTTTGATCTGATGGAGGTCGAACAGGTCACCGCAAGCTGGGGTGTTCCTACAGTGTGGTTGGGACTTCGCGGTGAAATGGCTCAGCGTGACGCGGTTCCTGCGCAGCTGGAACAGCTTGTGGTCGGCGGATCGGCGGCGGCGCGCGACATGATAACCTTCTTTGAAGACAAGGGGATAGACGTTTGTCACGCTTGGGGCATGACAGAGATGAGCCCGATTGGAACCCAAGCCCAACTGTCGCGCCCGATGGCCGACTTACCGGAAAAAACCAAGATCGATTACAAATGTACCCAAGGCCGCCGGGTCTTTGGTGTCGACATGAAAATCGTCGATGAAACGGGCGCGCGGCTCCCCCATGATGGCACGGCCGTCGGTGAATTATACGTCCGGGGCAACGCTGTGATTTCCGGGTATTTCAACAACGAAGAGGCCTCGAACGCGGCGATGGATGCCGAGGGTTGGTTTGGCACAGGCGATGTTGCAAGTATCGACGACAAAGGGTTCTTGTCGCTTCAGGATCGGTCCAAGGACCTGATCAAATCGGGGGGCGAATGGATCAGCTCGATTGATCTTGAAAACATGGCCCTTGCGCATCCCAAGGTTGCCAATTGCGCCGTGATCGCCATTGCACACCCGAAATGGGATGAACGCCCGCTTTTGGTTGTTGTGCCTGTTGAGGTTGATGATCCGCCCGATCTGGCCGACATTCATGAGATGATGCTAGAACATGTTGCGCGCTGGCAATTGCCCGACGATATGGTTTTGACCGATGCCCTGCCTTTGACGGCGACGGGTAAGGTTTCAAAGCTGACCCTGCGCAAAACCTTTGGCGATCATGTTCTGCCTGATCTTGCCGGATGATACATGACGATCTGCGGGCGTTGCCCGAGCAAGTAACGGATTGGGTGGCATTGGATGCGCAAAAGGTAAAAGCCTTTGCCGATGCCACCGAAGATTGGCAGTTCATTCACCTTGATGAGGCCCGCGCCGCCGAAGAAACGCCGTTTGGCGGGGCCATCGCGCATGGGTTTTTGACCCTGTCGATGCTGTCGATGATGTCCTATCAGGTGGTGCCCGAATTGCCAGGCGTGCGCGCCAGTATCAACTATGGCTTTGATCGCATTCGCTTTATTTCTCCGGTGCGCGTTGGCGCGCGGGTCCGGGGCAGGTTTGTCGTGGCCTCGGTTGACGAAGGTGAAGGGTGGCTTGCCGTTCATTGGGATGTCACGGTCGAAATTGAAAATCAAAGCCGCCCGGCCTTGGCGGCACAGTGGATCACCCGTCTGGAATTGGAGACATAAGATGGATCTTGGAGTAACAGACCGGGTACGCCCGTTGATCGAAGCGGTGCGCCGCATGGTCGAAGATGACATCGCGCCGCTGGACACGGAATTTCACGCCGAGGTTGGTAAACACCCCTCGGGTGATCGTTTCCAACACACCGACCGACAATTGGAAATCTTGAACGGTCTCAAGGCCTTGGCCCGTGAACGGGGGCTTTGGAACTTTTGGCTCACCGATAGTGATCGCGGCTATGGCCTTAGCACAGTGGAATACGCCTATCTGGCCGAGGAAATGGGCAAGGTTGGCATAGCCGCCGAGGTGTTCAACTGCAACGCGCCCGATACCGGAAACATGGAAGTGCTGGAACGCTATGGCGCGGATTGGATGAAGGAGCGCTGGCTGACGCCCTTGCTCAACGGTGACATCCGCTCGGCCTATGTTATGACGGAGCCGGATGTGGCCTCGTCCGATGCGGCGCAATTGGCATTTGAGGCGCGGCGTGACGGCGATGATTATGTTCTAAATGGCGAAAAATGGTGGATCAGCGGGGCAGGGGACCCGCGCTGCAAAGTCTATATTTTGATGGCCTGCACCGACCCGGAGGCCGCCAAACATAGCCGTCACACCATGTTTGTTATGGATGCCGATACGCCGGGGATCGAGGTGCTGCGCCCGATGCATGTCTTTGGCCAAGATGATGCGCCACACGGGCACATGCACCTGCGATTCACCAATGTCCGCATCCCGGCGCGCAATGTGATTTTGGGCGAAGCCCGTGGGTTTGAGGTTGCTCAAGGGCGGCTTGGCCCCGGTCGCATCCACCACTGTATGCGCGCGATTGGTCAGGCGGAAAAAGCCTTGGACATGATGTGCAAACGCGGCCTCGAGCGCGAGGCATTTGGCAAGCGGATTGCCGATCTCGGGGCCAATTACGACATCATCGCCAATGCCCGAATGGAGATCGAGATGGCGCGCCTTTTGTGCCTCAAGGCTGCGTGGATGATGGATAGCGCCGGGGTCCGCGCCGCTCAGCCGTGGATTTCCAAGATCAAGGTGGTTGCGCCTTTGATGGCGGGCAAAGTCATTGACGAGGCCATGCAATTGCACGGTGCTGCGGGCATTTCGCAAGACACCACGTTGGCTTCGATGTGGACCCATGTGCGCACCTTGCGGTTTGCCGACGGTCCGGACGCGGTGCACCGTCGTCAAGTCGCCCGGGCCGAGCTGCGCAAGCATTCAAATCAGGCAGGGTAAGCGATGCAAGCCTCTGACCTTGAACGGGTTTCTGAATGGATGCGAACCCATGTGCCGGGCTTTCTTGGCCCGGTTCAGGCGACCAAATTCGATGTGGGCCAGTCCAATCCGACCTACCGGCTTGAGGCTCCCTCGGGCAGTTACGTCTTGCGTCGCAAACCCCCTGGCATCCTGCTGAAATCTGCCCATGCCGTGGACCGCGAATACCGGGTGCAACGTGCCTTGGCACACTCCGATGTGCCTGTGCCCAACATGTTGGCGCTTTGTCAGGATGACACCATCCTCGGCACCGATTTCTACATCATGGAACATGTCGTCGGGCGCAACATTGTTGACCCATCCATGCCTGATACGTCGCCCGAGGGGCGGCGCGCGGTCATGACGGAAATGAACCGCGTTTTGGCGGCGATCCATTCGGTGGATGTTGATGCGGTGGGACTTTCCGATTTCGGCCCGCCCGGCCACTATTTCGAACGCCAATTGGGCCGGTGGAGCAAACAATACCGCGCGTCAGAGACCGAAAATCTAAGCGAGATGGAACAGCTTATCACATGGCTGGCCGACAACATGCCTGCTGATGATGGTCAGCGCACCTTGGTGCATGGGGATTACCGCATTGATAACATGTTGTTTTCTCAAGAAGGCGCGGCCTGTCTAGCGGTGCTGGATTGGGAGCTTTCAACCCTCGGCCACCCCTACGCCGACCTTGCCGGGGTTATCATGCAATGGCAATTGCCCCCCGGTGGCGAAGGGCGCGGATTGGCTGGCCTTGACCGAGCGAGCCTTGGCCTTCCTTCTGATACCGCGTTTGTCGCCGACTACTGTAAACGCCGCAACATATCCAACATCGACAATTTCGGCTTCTACCTCGCGTTCTCCTTCTTTCGCATGGCGGCCATTTTGCAAGGCGTCAAGAAACGCGCGCTTGACGGCAATGCGGCCAACCCGGAAAAGGGTCTCAGACTTGGGGCCTTTGTCCCGCATTTTGCACAACTTGGATTAAAGGCCAAACACTGGAATGGATGAAAACCTGCGCGAAAAATCATACGCTTATGCCAAGCATCTCGGATTTGAAATGGTGGATTGGCGCGATGGATACTCCAAATTCCAACTGCCCCTAGAACCCCATATCATGAACCGTCACGGAAGCCCGCACGGCGGCTCTCACGCCTCGCTTTTGGATACGGTGATGGGCTATGCCGGGTGTTTTACTGGCGATCCCGACGATCGACAAATGTGTTGGACGCTCACATTGAACGTCCAATACTTGTCCCGCCCGCACGGCAAAGTCTTTATCGCAGAAGGGTTTAAAACCGGTGGCGGTAAATCGACCTTCTTCGCCGAAGGCACGATCAGTGATGAAACCGGCGAGCTAATCGCCAAAGGCACGGGCACATTTCGCTACCGCAAGTAACGCGCCTCGGTTTCTTCTTCCCAAAAAATGTCCCGCTGGGGGCCAACGGCGGGGGCAGCGCCCCCTCCGCCCTATTAACCCGCGACTGACGCCTTGATTGCGCGGATATTGTCGCCATAAGGCGTTGGGTTTTCAACCGACCCACCACGAAATACCGCCGAGCCAGCCACCAAAACATCCGCCCCGGCGTCGACAACCAAGGGTGCGGTGGTTGGATCAACGCCGCCGTCGATCTCAATATGCACCGGGCGGTCGCCAATCATCTCGCGCAACTTGCGTACCTTGGCGGTCATGTCGATGAACTTTTGGCCACCAAACCCGGGGTTTACAGTCATCACACAGACCAGATCGGTGAGGTCAAGAAGGTGTTCAACCGCTTCGGCCGGGGTGCCGGGGTTGAGCGCGATGCCTGATTTCATACCGGCGCCGCGAATGGCCTGCATGGTGCGATGACTATGGGCACCTGCCTCGACATGGGCGGTCAAAATATCGGCCCCCGCATCGGCATAGGCGTCGATATAAGCGTCGACCGGCGAAATCATCAGGTGCACATCCATGACGGTTTTCACATGTTTGCGGAACGCTTTGACGGCCGGGGGGCCAAAGGTCAGGTTCGGCACAAAATGCCCGTCCATGACATCAACATGGATCCAATCCGCGCCCTCGGCTTCGACAGCCTGAATTTCACGACCGAAATCGGCGAAATCGGCGGAAAGGATGGAGGGGGCGATCTTGACGCTGCGGTCGAAAGTCATGGCTGATTCCTGTTTGGGCAAGCAGATAGGCAGGGCTTAATAGCCCGCCCTGCGATCGACAAGGTGTAAGAGTGGCTCGCCATCGACGTCGCGCCGGATGTTGGCGGCAATCACCCGCGCCGCGGTATCGGGCCGCGTGAACGAGGCGATATGCGGGGTGACGGTCACATTGGGATGTGCCCAAAACGGATGATCCTGTGGAAGTGGTTCGACCCGGAAGACATCCAAAGTGGCATGGGCGATCTGACCGCTGCCGAGGGCGTCCAAAAGTGCGTCGTCATCAATAAGCGGCCCGCGCCCGGGGTTGATGATAAAGGCCCCCTTGGCGAGCAAAGCCAGACGGGCAGCGTTTAACGTGTTTTCGGTTTCCGGTGTGTTGGGCAGCAAAAGCACAACAATTTCAGCCCCGCTCAGGGCCTGTTCCAACCCGGCTTTGCCAGAGAGGCAGGTCAAGCCACCGGCCTCTTTGGCAGAGCGGCTCCATCCGGTGACAGGAAAGCCTAAGGCCGCCAAGGATTGCGCACAGGCCATGCCCAAAGCCCCAAGGCCAAGCACCGTGACCGGGCGGTCTTGGGCAATTTTTGGCGGCGTGCAATTCCAGTCGCGGTCCGGGTTCACGATATGGGCATCCATGCCCAAATGATGGCGCAAGGCGTGGCCGGTCACCCATTCCACCATGCCTTGGGTTAGCCCCTCTTGATCTACCATCCGCGCCACCGGAACCGTCAGCGTGTCATTGCTAACAATGCCTTCGACCCCGGCCCACAGGCTGAGAACCGCTTTGAGTTTGGGGAATATGGTGAAATCGGACAGGTCGGAATTTGGCGCATAAATGATGTACTCAACCTGATCCGCGGGCATCTCACAGGCAAGGGTATAGTCAAGCCCGGCGGCGTCGAGTTCCTTGCGCAAAGGGGCTTCGTAATCTGTCCAACGTTCTGCCTTGGCAGAGAAAAGAATGTTGAGTGTCACTATCGTGGCCTATGAATATGGGCGCTTTGCACCAGTCCAAACCCCAACATCAAAACCAACATGGCTGAGCCACCAAAGCTCACCATAGGGAGGGGAACCCCGACAACCGGGGCCAATTCCATCACCATCGACATGTTGACGGCAAAGTACAAAAAGAACGTGAACCCTATCCCCAGTGTCATGAGCGATGAAAAGCGATCTTTGTTTTGTAAGGCAGAGAAGATGCAGAACACCACGATGAGCATATAGAGCAGCAACAAAGATATGCCGCCGACAAAACCGAATTCTTCGGCAAGGATGTTAAAGATAAAGTCGGTGTGTTTTTCGGGGAGGAAGTTAAGCCGTGACTGCGTGCCTTGCATAAACCCTTTGCCGGTCCAACCGCCCGATCCCATGGCGATTTTCGCCTGTGTGATGTGGTAATCTTTGCCTAGCGGGTCATCGGTGTCTTCGAGAAAGGTTTCGATCCGGTCGTAGTGATAGTTACTTAGCAATTGCCACGACGTGTCGCGGCTCTCAAAGACGCCGATCACTAAAACCACCGCTAGGGCGACAACCCCACCGAAATACCATAGGCTTACCCCAGCTAGGAAAATGACCAAGCCGCCGCCAATCGCAATCAACAAGGCGGTGCCAAGATCGGGCTGTTTAAAGACCAGCGCCACCGGGATAAGCACCAAGAGAATAGGAATGGCCACCCACAAAGGGCGCGAGGTTCTCTTGAGTGGCAGCCAATCGTAATAGGCCGCCAGCAAGACAACCACGGCAATTTTCATCAGCTCAGAAGGTTGCAGGCGCATAAACCCAAGGTCAATCCAGCGCACGGCGCCCCCGGCTTTGGAGCCAAAAAGCTCAACCGCGATAAGAAGACCAAGACCGGCGAGATAGCCAACAACCGCCATGTTGCGCCAAAACCAAATCGGTACAAAGGCGACAAAGAACATGGCACAGAGGCCAAGTATAAAGCGTTTGATTTGCGGTTCGGCCCAAGGTGTGAACGACCCGCCCGCCACCGAATACAGCATCAAAAAGCCAACTGAGGCCACCGCGCAAATCAACACAACAAGCGCCCAATTGACATGGAGCACCTTGCGCCAGCCAGAGGGCACGCTTTTGATATTCTGCTCGAGAAAACTCATGCGCGAGAGTTCCGTTGGGCTTGGCGTTCTTCGCGTTCGCGGTTTAGGCGCGCCTGAAGGGCTTTGATGCGGGCGCGATCTTTGGTCGGATAGGCGTCAAGCGGTGGGTTGCCGCCGTAAAGTGCCTGTAGGGTCACGTCACGCGCAATCGGGGCCGCCGCAATCGAGCCGCCGCCGCCATGTTCCACCACCACCGAAACAGCGATCTTCGGATTGTCCCAGGGCGCGAAATTTACAAAAAGCGCGTGGTCGCGTTTTTCCCAGGCCACCGATTTGTTGTCGACAACAGTCGATGAGACCTGCGCAGTGCCGGTTTTGCCCGCCATGCGCATGCCGTCGGCGATGATGCGCGATTTATAGGCGGTACCACGGCGGTTGTTGGACACCGCATACATACCTCGATGGATTTGCAAAAGGTGGTTGGGGTTTAATCCCAAATCCACCCCGGCGCGCGACGGCGTTTCGACATTGCCGATCCGTTTGACCAGACGGGGCGAAATACTTCGCCCGGTTGCAATCCGCGCGGCCATCACCGCCAATTGCATGGGCGAGGTTAGAACAAAGCCCTGACCGATCGAAGCGTTGACACTGTCGCCGATCACCCAATCTTGCTTGTGTTTGCGCTGTTTCCACGCTTTGTCCGGGACCAGCCCGCTGGTCACCGCCGACATCGGAACGCCGTGACCATCGCCAAGCCCAAGCCGACGGGCCATGGCGGCAATACGTTCGATCCCCACCTTAAGGGCAAGATCGTAATAATAGACGTCACAGGAGTGCCGGAGGCTTTGTTCGAGGTTTATGTTGCCGTGGCCAGAGCGCTTCCAGCAGTGGAACTTGCGGCCACCAACTTCCATGTGACCGGGGCAATAAACCGTTTCATCTGGCGCAACCAAGCCCGCATCCAAAGCTGCTAGGGCTGTGACCATTTTAAACGTCGACCCCGGTGGGTAGGCGTCTTGCACGGTTTTGGAGGCTTGGGGGCGATGATCATTGTCGCGCAAAAAGGCGTAATCGGCGGTCGAAATACCATGCACAAACTTATTGGGATCATAAGACGGGGCCGAGGCGATCGCCAGCAAATCCCCCTGTTCCAAATCCATGACCACAACCGAGGCGGATTCGTCCCCCAACCGTGCCAAAGCATAGTCTTGCAGGTCGGTATCAACCGTTAGCTGTAGGTCGGGGCCGGGTTGTCCTTCTCGGCGGTCAAGTTCGCGCATGACGCGGTTGGCATTGTTGACCTCGACCCGTTTTGCCCCGGCTTTGCCACGCAGCAGGTCCTCGTATTTGGATTCAATCCCCACTTGGCCAAACTGAAACCCCGGCAGGTTAAGGACCGCAGGTGGGTCTTCGTAGCGGTTCAGGTTGCGTTCATTAACCTTGGCCACATATCCGGCGACATGCGCGTAGAGCTCGGCCTGCGGGTAAATCCGCGATTGGCCCACTTCGGTCGACACACCGGGCAGGGCGGGGGCATTGGCGGCGACACGGCTGATGTCTTGCCAACTGACCCGATCCGCTAGGGTAACCGGATCGAAGGGGCGCGATGGGTTGATGCTTGCTAGAGCGCGGTTGAGGTCGTTTTCGTCCAGTTCAACAAGAGAAGACACGCGGGCAATCACATCGGCCACATCGTCGGTGTCTTCTGGAACCAAGACAATACGATAGGTTGGTTCGTTTTCGGCAATGACGGTGCCATTGCGATCAAAAATCCGGCCACGGGTCGGGGGAATAAAGCGGATGGAAATGCGGTTTTCTTCGGCCAAGAGACGGAATTCATTGGCCTGATCAACCTGCATATGACGCATGCGCAGGGCCAAAACCCCGGCAAAGCCGAGTTGGACGCTGCCCAGCAAAAGGCCACGCCGGGTGATTTTGCGGGCGCTTTCCTCGGTTTCGCGCACTGTGCGTCTCATGCTTTACGCCCCATCTGTTCAAACTCACCCTGTTTGCCGCGTCGCGATCCGAACGCCAGAAAACTGGCCCCTGCGATAAGCGGATAAACCAGCATCGTCATACCAAACTGCATAAAGGATAGAGAAAGCGCTCCGGGCGAAACAATCAAGAGGCCAAGCGTGGCGCGATAGAGCAAAGTGGCAAGAAACAGCGTATAGGCGACGGTGAGCCATTCGGCGACAAAGGTGTTTTCCCGTAGGTTTCGGTCGCGCAGTTTTAGCCATTCTGCCGACAGAAGGATAAGCGCCGCCCAAAGGCCCGGAGGGCGTTGAAGCAACAAATCCGCCAGCAACATCACCATCGCGATCAACAACATCGGCACGTATTGCGGGCGTCTCAGCGCCCAGGCAAAGGTAAGCGCCACCAACACATCGGGGCCTGCAAAACGTTGCGGCGTTGTTTCTAAGGGGAGCAAGTGCGCAAAAAGGATCAGCGTGGCCAGAAACACATAGGCCAGCCGCATGAACCATAGCTTGGCGGGACTGCGTTCAGCCATCGCCTGCGTCCTGCCCGTCAAGTGCTGGGGCAGGGGCCTCAGAATCGGGGATGTTTTCGGGCAAAATCAATCCGCTAGGCTGACTCACCCGGCGTGCGCCATGATCGCGCAGCACACGCAGGAACTCCAACCGCTCGTAGTCAGCGGCGAGGCGCGCGCGCAAACGTCCGCCGGGGTCTTGGGCCACCTGGCCGATTAAAAGACCGGGGGGGAAGACTTCGCCGTCGCCGGTTGTGACAATTCGGTCACCCGGGCGCACCTGACCGGGGTCTTCAAGGAAATCGATCGGAGGCGCGGCTGAGTTATCGCCGACAACCAAAGCGCGCTGGCCGGATGGTAAGATTTCGACCGGGATGCGCGAGTTGGTGTCGGTCAGCAAAATGACCCGGCTGGTATTGGCCCCAACGCCGGCGATACGGCCGACAAGACCGATGCCGTCCATTGTTGCCCATCCGTCAACAATGCCGTCACGAGAGCCAACATTGATCAAAACTGACTGGCGGAACGGCGACCCGGAATCGGCCAAAACCACGCCAGTGATATAGGTGAGACGAGGGTCAAGCCGGACGTTGTTAAGGTCGCGCAGACGGGCGTTTTCCTGTTCAAGCTGCAAGGCGGCTTCTTTCCAGGCGGTCATCTGTCGCAACTCGCGGCGCAACTCTTGGTTTTGCTCGTGGATGCTTTGATAGCTCTGGAAATCGCGTAGGATTTTCACCGTGGCGGTCACCGGGGCCATGGCCCAATCCATGCGAGGCACAACTGCGTCCACCACTTGGGCACGCATCCGTTCCACACGCGGGGAGTCGATGCGCCAGAATAGAAACAGGACAATAAAGCAAAGAGTCAGGACAGCCAAAAGCAGCCGCTTGAGGGGGCGGGTGAAATCCTCGCTTGATCCACGGTCCTGAGCCAAGCGGCCTCCGTCCTGCTACAACGACTTTGATCTGTTTTGCGACCTTAAGGCGCTCGGAACAAGATTTTTCAAAAATCTTGCAAATTCCGTGCACGGAATTTGGGTGCGTCCAGATCGAAAGTCAGTGATTAGCTGTCATAGTCGATGGCATGGGCCAGCTGTTTTTCGTATTCCAGCGCTTTGCCGGTGCCCAAAGCCACACAGTTCAAAGTTTCGTCGGCAATTGAAACCGCAAGACCGGTCTGTTCCCGCAAGGCAAGGTCAAGGTCGCCCAGCAAAGCGCCACCACCAGTAAGCATCACGCCACGATCAACAATATCTGCTGCGAGATCGGGAGGGGTTGTTTCCAGCGCTGTCATAACCGCTTCGCAAATCGCCTGAACCGGTTCGCTCAGGGCCTCTGCGATTTGGGCCTGACTGATTTCGGTTTCCTTTGGCACACCGTTCAACAGGTCGCGACCGCGAATTTGCATCGAGCTGCCGCGCCCATCATCGGGCATCCGTGCGGTCCCGATCGAGGTCTTGATCCGCTCCGCTGTGCTTTCCCCGACCAACAGGTTTTGTTGACGGCGCAGGTAGTTGATGATGGCTTCGTCCATACGGTCGCCACCAACACGGACCGAGCGCGCATAAACAATGTCGCCCAGAGACAGAACCGCAACTTCGGTTGTCCCGCCACCGATATCGACAACCATATTCCCGGTTGGGTCGGTGATCGGCATCCCAGCGCCGATGGCCGCGGCGATGGGTTCGGCAATCAAACCGGCTTTGCGTGCCCCAGCGGACAAAACAGAATTTCGGATCGCACGTTTTTCCACCGGCGTCGCACCATGGGGGACGCAAACGATGACTTTGGGGCGCGAAAAGGTCGACCGGCGGTGAACCTTGCGGATGAATGCTTTGATCATTTCCTCGGCGGCGACAAAGTCCGCAATCACGCCTTCACGCATGGGGCGGATCGCTTCGATGCTACCTGGTGTTCGGCCAAGCATAAGTTTGGCGTCTTCACCGACAGCCAGAACCTTCTTTTGGCCGTCCTTGACGTGGTACGCAACCACGGAAGGCTCCGAGAGGATAACCCCTTTGCCCTTCACGTAAACCAACGTGTTAGCCGTTCCCAGGTCGATGGCCATGTCCGACGAGAACATGCCCATGATACCGTCAATTCCAAACATTCGCGTTTTGCCCCATAGACTGCAAGGCCCGCGACTCTGCTAGTCCGGACCAGCTGTTCTTATAGGGGTGTCCTGCCCAATGGGGAAGGGTGGCAAGCCATCAAATCAGCATGAATTCGCCGCACCGCGAAAATGCGCTGGAAATGTCCTGTCTTAGCCATTTTTCTGCCCGCATTGGTTGATCTAACGTCGGCATGTCAATTTATTGCTGACGAGGTCGCCGTGCGCATTGCTATCGCTATTATTTGTGGATTTATCGGAATTGTGAGCTCCCTTGGGATTGCTGACTATTCGATCCAAGCAATCCAATCCGGTCAGGGGCTTACCGGCTTTGGGCTTTCTGGCTGGGTGAATTCTGTGGCGGAGCGTGGACAAGAGGCCGCTGAAAAACGTCGCTCTGAACAGCAAGTGGCTGAAAAACTAGGCAAAGACATGCGTGACCTTTTGCCTGACGCTCCGCATGGTTGGCGCAAACAATCCTGGAGTGTGACACAATCCAAGATTATGCGCGGACAATACCGGGGGCAAATTCCAAGTCATGATGAGTTGGAGAAGCTTGCTGTCGAAGAATTGGCACCAAAGTTTTCTGCTTTTGCGGATGAGATGAATTCCTATTCTGGGAAAAAATTCGCCAGACGAGAGGCGAAGCAAACTTGGGTTTACGTCCAGGGCAAAGAGCGGATTGCGGTGCGCATTCGTCAGATCGAAAAGCCCCGCAAAGCCCGCACAATGTCCGAAGTTGCCTTTAGCCGCATGCAGGAACATGAGAATTGGGACAAAGACGATATTGCCTTTGCCCGTATACGCGGCGTTGTTTTTGTCGAAACAGTGAGTGATTTTGAGCACTTGGCTTTTCGCACCATCGAGGCGGATATGATTGTCCCCGATGGGTCTAGCATTCGTATCACCGTCAAGGCGCAGGCCAGTGATCGGTCGATCAAAAAGATTCTGAACGGCATCAATATCGGCCGCATTCGCCAATTTGCTGATCCCGGCAACTCGGGACCGGCCATGGCGGCGTCATCGGATGCGGTTCGAAAACGCCGCGAGGCCGCACTAGAGCGCGAACGCGAGTTGTTGCGCACCGCTGCGCGTGACCGCGCCCAGCACCGCAATAACGTCGAAGCCAATGCCGAGCGGTTCTCGCGCTAAACCAATGTGAACGTGGCGGCCCGAAAGAGGTAACCACCGGATTTTGATTGAGGTTTCTGAAAATGTGGAAATACGTTGTACTTGCCGCCAGCATCCCAACCATTCTGGTTCTGGCCTTGGGCATCGATTTTGCCATGTTCCGGGCCTATGCGACGGCGTTAAACCGTCCGGCCGGGGTTGTGGCCTATATTGAAATGCGCACCGGGGCCGAAACCAAACCATTGGCCGCACCTTTGGTAGCCACTGTTACCCCAATGGGCAGCAAAAAGGATATGGCCCGCCAGATCGACGCCATTTACCCACCCGCGCCCGCCGGGTGGACCAAACGCAAATTTGTTGAGGCCGATTTTTGGAAACTCTTTCCCGAAATGGCGTTTTGCGCCGGGCGCAACGCCAAGCCGACTATGGTTGACATGATGGATGGCGACCCGGAAGGGTGCCCCTTGAAGCCGGGTGAAAAAGGTGCGTGGGTTTACGAAAAAGGCCATGAGATTGTCGCGTTGCATATCAAGTATATCCGCGAAAAACACGAAGGTCCGCGTGTGTCGTCGGGGCCAAAACCGTCGATCGTGACAAGCACCTTTGGCGCGGATTACTACAATAGCGACTACCCGCAATTCATGCGCTACAACAATATCAAGTTTGGGACGGTTCCGACCAAACATTGGTACCGGGCGGGAAAAACATCGAACCGAACCAAGATGATTTATGGCCGTGGCACCGGCGATGGCAAATTGCACAGCTTCGCGATTGCGCGTGCCTCAAACGATGCGATCAAAAAGATTTTGATGCAAATAAACCGCGACATGGTTGCCAGTTTGCTCAAACAGCCCGAGGCCTAGGCTCTACACAATCAGCGGTTTTTTAATGGGAAATGGCGGCACGAAGTGCCGTGCCTGTTGCCATCGCGCCATCAGCAGGTCGTTTTCACGCCTTAACCGGTCGGGCAGGCTCGGCTAACCCCGAAATGGCGCGCTATTGATTTGGCAACGATCCGGGGAGAATGTGCATGAAAACCCAAGTCAAAGCATTGGTTGTCGGCGGCGGTGCCGTTGGAACATCTATCGCTTACCATCTGGCCAAGGCAGGCTGGGATGATGTGATGTTGATTGAGCGGGACGAGCTGACCTCTGGCTCAACTTGGCATGCGGCGGGTCTTTTGCCGCTGTTCAACATGTCTTATGCCACGACGCATATCCACAAATATTCGGTCGATTTCTACAAGCAGCTTGAGGAAGAAACCGGGTTGAACGCCGGATTTGCGGTGGTTGGCAACCTGCGCATGGCCCAGACCGAAGAGCGCATGGACGAATACAAGCTCTATGCATCCACGGCAGAAACCTGCGATGTCGCCTATGAATGGCTCACCCCCGATCAGATCAAAGAGCGTTGGCCTCTGATCGAGACATCCGACCTAAAGGGCGCGATTTATCACACCGAAGACGGCTATATTAATCCCGCCGATGTGACCCAGGCTATGGCCAAAGGCGCGCGCCAACGCGGCGTTGATATCGTGCGCAAGATGCAGGCCGATGCGTTCCATTGGACCGGCACTCATTGGGAAGTCACCTGTACCAAAATGGTCGAAAAGGGTGGCAACCTTGTGCCATCCGACGAACAAGTTGTGATCACCGCCGAACATGTTGTCACCGCCTCGGGCAACCACGCACAGCGCACCGCCAAAATGCTGGGCATCAAGATGCCCGCCATCCCGGTCGAACACACCTTTATCGTCATGGACAAGGACCCAGAGCTTGTGAAATGGCGTGAGGCGGGCAACCCCGAGCATCCGGTTGTGCGCGACGCCGACAATGAATCTTATGCCCGCGAGGAACGAGGTGGCTGGATTTTGGGCATCTATGAACATGGCGCACCGGCGCGTTTTGAACATAGCGTCCCCGATAGCTTCCGCGCCGACCTGTTCCCGCTCGATCTCGACCGAATTGCCGATCAATACATGGCGATGGCCGAACGGGTGCCGTCCTGTGCGGACTCGGGTCTCAAGGACGATTTCAACGGCCCGATTTGTTATACCCCGGATGGCAACCCGCTAGTTGGCCCGGCACCGGGCCTGCGCAACATGTGGCTTGCCGAAGGCTTTAGCTTTGGCATCACCGCCGCTGGCGGCACCGGGTATTACCTCGCCCAGATGATGGTGGATGGCGAGGCAGAGATCGATATGGCCTCGCTTGATCCCAAGCGCTACTCCTCAAGCTGGATGACCACCGAATTCGCGGCGCGCAAGAACGAAGAGTGCTACGAACACGTCTATATCCTGCACCACCCCGATGAAGAGCGCGAGGCCTGCCGTCCGCTGCGCACCGGCCCGGTTTATGACCGTCAAAAAGCGCTGGGCGCGCAATTTGGTTGGGTCAACGGTTGGGAACGCCCCAACTATTATGGCCCCGTTGATGCGCCGGACAATTTCGACAAGGAAAGCCGGTCGTTCCGTCGCGGCGGTTGGTGGCAGCACGCCGTCGAAGAGGCCAAGGCGATCCGCAATGGCGTTGGCCTTGTTGATGCATCGGCCTTTACCAAACATGTGGTCAAAGGCCCCGGTGCGACGCAATTCCTTGATTGGTTCACCTGCAACAAACTGCCCAAAGTTGGCCGGATCAATCTGACCTATGCGTTGACGGCTGCGGGCACAACGCGCACCGAATACACCATCGTGCGCAACGGCGAGAACAATTATTACCTCGTCTCTGCAGGGGCTTGGACGGAATATGACGCCGATTTCCTGCGCAAAGCCGCCGAAGATAAAATGGACGAATTCGGCTATATCGAGATTCAGGATGTCACCACGCAATGGGGCGTTTTTGCCATCGCCGGGCCAAAGTCCCGTGATGTGTTGAACGAACTCATCGTGGATGCCGATCCCGCCACGGCGCTGTCTAACAAGCGGTTCCCATGGCTGTCAGCGCGTCAAATCGAACTGGGCATGTGCCCAGTGAATGCGATCCGCGTCGCCTATACCGGCGAACTCGGCTGGGAGCTGCATCACCCTATCGAAATGCAGACATATCTCTGGGATCAACTCATGACCGCAGGCGAAAAGCACGGCATGAAACTGGTTGGGGCGCGGGCGCAAAACTGGCTCCGTCAGGAAAAGTCCTATCGCGCCTTTGGCACCGAATTGGGCCGTGACGCCACCCCGGCCGAGGCCGATCTGCCCCGCTTTATTGATCTCTCCAAAGAGTTCCATGGCAAAGAGGCGATGCAAGCCACCGGTGTTCGGGTCAAATGCTGTACCCTGTTGATCGACGGGCCTGCGGACGCCGACCCATGGGGACGCGAAGTGCTTTATACGCCCGAAGGCACCCGCGTTGGTCGCCTTACCTCGGGCGGCTATTCGGTGCATTTCGAAAAATCTATCGGCATGGGCTATGTCACCCCCGAATTGGCCGTCGAAGGCACCAAGCTTAAGGTCAAAATGCAAGACAAGCTGTGGGACGCCACCGTCACCTGCGACAGCCCCTATGACCCGAAAAACGAGACCATTCGCATAAATGGCTAAGTGATCCGGTTAGGATCACCAGAACGTGACAGATCGGGGCTTGCTTTGGCGGGCCCCGTTTCCTTTGTAAGGATCTGTTCAAGGAGATCACGATGCCCAAAGCCGTTTTGTACCGAATGGAATTGCCGAACTACACTTGCGGCTATGGCACCGCTGCGCGCGATCTATTGCGCAAAGAAGGTTTCGAGATCGAAGAGCACATCTTGAGAACGCGCGACGAAACCGACGCCTTCAAAGACAAGCATCACATCGCAACAACGCCTTTGATTTTTATCGACGGTCAAAAGATCGGCGGATTTACCGACCTGCGCGCCCATATCAAAGCATCCAAGCCCAAGAAAAAGCGGTTTTGGCAGCGGTGAGCCCGGTGTCAGATGCGTGATTGCCAATCTGGCGCGGGCGACTATCTTACCCGCCAAAACCAAGCACAAAAGGCCATGCTATGACATTCCATGTTTACCTCAGCGGCGAAATTCACACGGATTGGCGCGAACAGATCATCAATGGGGCCGATGGCCTCGATGTGGTCTTTTCGGCCCCCAACACCAATCACGCGGCATCGGATGATTGCGGTGTTGCGATCCTTGGGGCCGAGGACAACAAATTCTGGCACGATCATAAAGGCGCACAGATGAACGCCATCCGGACACGGAAAATGATCGAAGAGGCGGATGTTGTCGTGGTGCGTTTTGGCGAAAAATACCGCCAATGGAATGCGGCCTTTGATGCCGGATATGCCAGCGCGCTGGGCAAATCGCTAATCATCTTGCAACAACCAGATCACGATCACGCCCTCAAAGAAGTCGACGCCGCTGCATTGGCCGTGGCGCGCACGCCCGAACAGGTTGTGCAAATCCTACGCTATGTCCAAACCGGTGAATTGCCTGCATGATTGCAACTGACGTCATGTCTTTGAGGGAAACCTGTATCTAAATTCCCTCTTTTTCTAATACCCTGTTGCGTGGTCAAACTTTACTCGTGTTAACTATGCGAGAGCAGGCGGTGGGCCTGCTCTAATCAAAACGGGGACGTGGGACATGATTCAGGAATTCAAGGACTTTATTGCCAAGGGCAACGTCATGGATATGGCGGTTGGTATCATCATCGGGGCGGCGTTCACTGCGATCGTCACATCGCTGGTTGGCGATTTGATCAACCCGATCATCGGTCTGTTTATGGGCGGTATCGATTTTAGCGAATGGTTCTATGCGCTCGATGGCAAAGAATACGCAACATTGGCCGCGGCCGAAGAAGCCGGCGCACCGGTATTCGCCATCGGTCGCTTTATCATGGCGATCATCAACTTCCTGATCATCGCCTTTGTGGTCTTTATGTTGGTGAAAATGGTCAACAAAGCCAAAGCCGCTGCCGAAGAACCAGAAGAGCCAAAAGAAGAGGCCCCAGCAGGCCCAACCGAGCTGGATATTCTTGTCGAAATCCGCGACTCGCTTAAGAAATAAGTGCCGGATATGGCGCAAAAGAAAGGGGCCCAATCGGGCCCCTTTTTTGGTTTAGACCGCAGCGGTATATTCGCCACGTGCCGGATAGTTGTTGGCAATGGCGAAATCCAAGGCTCCAACCAATTCTGAAAAATGCGGACGCATAAACGGCATGGTTTGTACCGTGCCAAAATACAGCGTCTGTTCGGGTGTTACCAAAAACAGGCCGGGTTCCGAGAAAAGCGCGGGTTCTTCGATGCCAATCGAGGTTTTACCGCGCGAGGTCGAAATATAGAGGCCCCAATCACGCGCCTGATCCAGTGGTAGATCATAGGCAATACGCAACTCTTTGGCGTCGATTTTGTCGGCCATACCATGGGCGCGCTCTTCATTGTCCGAGCTCACCGCAATGGCCCCAACGCCGCGTTCAGCAAAGGCGGGGAGCAGTTTTTGCAGCTCGGTCAGGTATGTCGCGCAAACGGGGCAATGCAACCCACGGTAAAAGCAAACAAGCGTGCCGCGTTCTGTGTTCTCTTGGCTAAGGTCAAACTGGCCATTGTCCAGTGTGGGCAGGGTGAGACCGGGGGTCTTCTGGCGGGGCATCAACATGGGTGTATTCCTATTCGAACTTGACGATGGGGCCATATTGCGCAATTATATGCTAGAAAAATCCGAAATACCTAGCAGAATGCCCGAATGACCCATTGCGCGCCCGCCCGCCCTGACCGCCTTGCCGATTTGATCGAACGCTTTGATGTGGCCATCACACCGGTTGCGGATGCCCCAGCCAATCTGGTTATTCTGGGCGATGACAACGGCCCTCGCTCCGTTTTGTTCCTGCAAAAACCACAGGCCTTTCCTAGCGCGCAGTTTGCAGCGCGGGTCGATTGGGGCACGGTGGAGAACCCGCTTGAAACCGGGTTGCCGGTACGGATCGAGATGCCGATTGAAACCCCCGATCTAATGGGGCTTGCGGTTGCATTGAAATGGGAGGCCGAGGCGCATCGTTGTGGGTCGGCCTCGGTGTTGCGCCGCTTGGCCGAGGTGATGATCGTGCGCCTTTTGCGGTTTCAGTTCGACACCGGATGCGATCAAATCGGGGTCTTGGCCGGGCTGACTGACCTGCGTTTGTCGCGGGCGATTGTCGCCATGCACAATCGGCCTGGTCACGGCTGGACCAGCGGCGATTTGGCGGTTGAGGCGGGCCTCTCACCCTCGCGTTTTTCCGAGCTGTTTTCGCAAAAGGTGGGCCAGTCGCCCATGGCCTATCTTCGACAGTGGCGGTTGACCGTGGCACGCCAAGATTTGCAACAAGGTCAACGGGTTGATGCGGTTTCGCGACGCTATGGATACGCCTCGTCCGAAGCGTTTTCCCGTGCGTTTCGTCAAAAATATGGGGTGCCACCCTTAGCAATTAGGGGACGCGTCGGGGTGGCACCGGGTGCATAAAACGGGTTAGGCCGCTTTGAGCACCAACTGGGGGGAGGTCACGTCAATCCCCAGAGCTTTGCCAACCGCATAATACGTCAGCTTGCCGGCATGGACGTTGAGACCGTTCAACAGATGCGGATCATCGGCACAGGCCTGACGCCACCCTTTGTCGGCCAGGGCCAACATGAAGGGCATCGTGGCGTTGCTAAGCGCAATGGTCGATGTGCGTGCAACCGCTCCGGGCATGTTGGCGACGCAATAATGCATAATGCCATCAACCTCATAGACCGGGTCCGCGTGGGTGGTCGCCTTGGAGGTTTCAAAACACCCGCCCTGATCAATCGCCACATCCACAAGGGCCGCGCCGGGTTTCATGGTCGAAAGCTGGGCTCGCGAAATCAACTTGGGCGCGGCCGCTCCGGGGATCAGAACCGCACCAATCACCATATCCGCCTCTTGGATAAGCTCTGCGGTGGCACCGGCGGTGGAATATTGGTTTTTGAACGAGCCGCCAAACACGTCATCCAAATAGCGCAAACGCGGGATAGACCGGTCAAGTACGGTGACATCCGCGCCCATACCCGCCGCGATTTTGGCCGCATGGGTGCCAACGACCCCGCCACCAATCACAACAACTTTGGCCGGGCCAACGCCGGGCACGCCACCCATCAAAACGCCGCGGCCGCCATTGGCCTTTTGCAAGGTCCAGCTGCCCACCTGCGGGGCCAAACGCCCAGCGACTTCGGACATCGGCGCCAAAAGCGGCAGCCCACCGCGATCATCGGTGACGGTTTCATAGGCGATGGCCGTACAGCCCGACGCGATCAGATCATTTGTTTGATCTGGGTCCGGGGCAAGGTGCAAATAGGTGAACAAAAGCTGGTCTTCTCGCAGCATTTTGCGCTCACCGGCTTGCGGTTCCTTGACCTTGACGATCATGTCGGCAGTCGCAAAAATCTCTTCTGCGGTGTCGATCATTGCGGCACCAGCGGCGATATAATCGTCATCCGAAAAGCCAGCCCCGATGCCTGCACCCTTTTGCACGACGACCTGATGGCCATGTCCCACGGCCTCGCGCGCGGCATTGGGCGTCAGACCGACGCGAAATTCCTGTGGTTTGATTTCTGTGGGGCACCCGATTTTCATAGCCATCCTCCATTTGCCTATTATTTGAGCATGAGTGAAACGCCTTGCAATTTCCCTGCGAATTTGCTGCGTAGTTAGCGGGAACAATCGAAGAATCTTCGAATTCACGTAGTATAAGCGAAGAAAGTGCGCGCACATGGCCTTGGACGAGACAGATCGACGTATCTTGCGGGTGATTCAACGCAAGGGGCGGATTTCCAATTCTGACCTGTCGGATGAGGTGAATCTATCGGCCTCGGCCTGCCATCGGCGGGTGCAGCGGCTTGAGACGGACGGTTATGTCAAAGACTACGTTGCATTGTTGGATGCGCGTAAATTGGGGATGCCGACCACTGTTTTTGTGGAAATCAAGCTTAGCGCGCAGGCGGATGAGGTGCTTGAAGCCTTTGAAAAGGCTGTGGCGCGGGTGCCGGACGTCTTGGAGTGCCATTTGATGGCGGGCACGGCGGACTACATTTTGAAAATTGTCGCCGAAGACACCGAAGATTTCGCCCGCATCCACCGCCAATACCTCACCCGCTTGCCCGGTGTGGCCCAGATGCAATCGAGCTTTGCACTTAGAACAGTGTTTAAAACAACGGCTTTGCCAGTCTGATGTGACGTTGGGTAACCAAAGTTTAGTTTTTTTGAGCGAAAGTGACTGCGTTTGTCGGAGTACTTACGTTGGTTGCTTCATTTACCATAGATGGGGGGGACAACTCCTTTGCTGTTGCGAGTGGCAGCAATGTCGGAATTGTTGCCGGCCAATCTCGGTTTGATCATCCGCCGAATTCCACGTCAAATTTGCAAATCACGACCAAGGATGGCGATCCCGACCCGCGGTTATTTGAGGTTGGTGACACCTACGACATCACATGGTCGGGTCATGGCGGCGGCAATCTAGTCGATGCTGTGGTTGTGCGCAGTGATGCCGCGCCGGGCGGTGGCGGAGCCATTGTGTTTGAAGGGACGGACGGCGGCGAAACCGTTCAGGTGGTTTGGACACCGGATTTCGACCTCGAAAACTGGTATTGGACCAGCTACGGACCGTCCAATCCGCCCAATTTCTACACCACGGATCAAGATCCGGGTTACGACCACGAATACATCTGCTTTGAGAAATCGACTCAGATCGCCACACCGCGTGGATATGTGCGCGCTGGTCAGCTCAAGGTTGGTGAAACGGTGTGCACCATGGGCGGTGTGGCGCGTGAAATCCTTTGGATTGGTCGCAAAACCATTTCGGGCGACGGGGCATCGGCCCCGGTGCGGTTCCCAAAAGGCAGCATCGGGAATTTTGCGCCTGTCAAACTGTCCCCGCAACACCGTGTTTTGATTAGCTCTAACAGTGCCGAGTTGCATTTTGGCGAACGCGAGGTGTTGGTCCCGGCCATTGCCTTGGTCGATGGCAAACGCATCCGGCAGGTGCGGAAAGACATAGTTGTCTATGTCCATATCTTATTGGAACGGCACGATATTCTTTTGGCACAAGGCGCACCGTGCGAAAGCCTGATGCCCGGCGACGCCATAGAAACCCTTCTGGATGAGGGGGAGCGCGCCGAAATTCACGAGGTGATCAAAGATCGGGAGTATCGCCTCATTCGGCCAGCTTTGCACCGACACGAAGCCGAAGTTATTGCTCAAGATCGTGACATCATAAAACGCGAAACCGCGTTTCTATAGGCGTCTAACCCTTGGGCTTGTCGTCGTAATCACCTGACAAAATCCGCTGAGCGTCGCCTTCTGGGTCATCGTATTGGTTTGAGCGCAGGGTAAACACGAAAAAGCCCAAGCCAGCGCAGCCAAGCACCAAAGAGATCGGGATCAGATAGGTCAGGATGTTCACAGGTGGTTACCTCAGGCGCAGCGCATTGAGCGAGACTGTAATCGAACTTGCCGACATCGCCAAGGCGGCGATCAATGGCGAACACAGCCCGGCAATGGCCAATGGCACGGCGATGATGTTGTACCATGTGGCGATGGTGAAATTCTCGCGGATGCGGCGCGTGGCCTTGCGTGCGGTTTCAATCGCATCGGGGATGGGGTCAAGCGTGCCGCCCAATAACACGATATCCGACGCCACGCGGGCCGCGTCCAAGGCCGAGGCGGGAGAGATCGAGGCATGGGCCGCCGTAAGCGCCGCCGTATCGTTCAACCCATCGCCAACCATCAAAACCTTGGCACCTTGTTCGGTAAGCGCCTCAATTCGCGTAGCTTTGTCTTGGGGCAGGGCTTCGGCCAGCCATTGTTCGATGCCAAGCCGGGTGGCGAGCGCTTCAACCGCCGCTGTGGTATCGCCCGACATCAAGATCACTTTCTTGCCGCTCTCTTGCAGGGCGCGCACTGCCTCTTCGGCCCCATCGCGGAGCCGGTCGGTAAAGGTAAAGGCCTGGGCCGGGCCATCGCCGACCCGCAACCACGCCGAGGTCATGGCGTGACTGCCTGCGCCAACCCATGCGGCGCGACCTAGGCGAACCATCTGCCCTTGCCATAGGCCTTGTGTGCCGTGTCCGGGAACCTCTTGAATATCGGTGACATCGGCCGGTGTGACACCTGCTTCGCGGGCGGCGGCGGTCAGGGATTGCGACAGCGGATGCGCCGACCCTTGTGAAAGCGCTAGGGCGATTTCCAAGTCGCAGCGGGTAAAATCATCAAGGTTGGTCAGGTCGGGTGTGCCTGCGGTCAAGGTTCCGGTTTTGTCGAAAACCACCGTGTCGATCTGGGCCAAACGTTCCAAGGCGGTGGCGTCTTTGATCAACAAACCCTGTTTGAACAAACGACCCGAGGCGGCGGTGGTCACGGCTGGAACCGCCAAACCCAAGGCGCAGGGGCAGGTAATGATCAAAACCGCGGCGGCAATATTCAGCGCAATGCGCAAATCACCAGACCACAGGTACCAGCCGACAAAGGCCAGCGCCGACAGGATGTGAACGCCAGGCGCATAGAGTTTCGCCGCCTTATCCGCCAGCGACGTGTAGCGCGAGCGCCCGGATTCCGCCACGGCGACCAGATCGGCCATGCGGTGCAAGGACGTGTCGCGCCCCACCGCCGAGGCGCGCACCAAAAGCGGCCCCGTTAGGTTTACTTCGCCTGCGCTTATCGTGGTGCCGGGCTCTGCAAACACCGGCAAGGTTTCCCCGGTCAAAAGCGAGCGGTCAAGCTCCGACGTGCCTTCTACGATTTCTCCGTCAACCGGCATCCGGCCACCGGGTCGCACGCGAAGGATGTCGCCGACGCGAAGCTCAGCGACATTGACCTGTTCCTCTCCGCTATCGCTCACCCGCCAAGCGCGTGGCACTTCGAGCGCAGCGAGTTCTTCGGCGGCGGATCGGGCAACAGAGCGGGTGCGGTGATCAAGGTAGCGACCGGTCAGCAAGAAGAAGGTCAGCGCCATGGCCGCGTCAAAATAGGCATGCTCGCCAGACAGCGAGGTTTCCCAAAGCGAGGTGACCAAGGCCAGCAAAATGGCCAATGAAATTGGCACATCCATGTTGAGATGCCCAGCCTTCAGCGCGGTCCAAGCGTTTTTGAAAAACGGCTGGGCAGAAAAGGCGACGGCGGGGATGACGATGGCCGCCGAAATCCAGTGGAACATGTCGCGCGTTGGCCCTTCGGCCCCCGACCAGACCGCGACCGATAGCAACATCACGTTCATCGAGGCAAATCCCGCCACCGCAAGCCGCATCAGCAACTCGCGCCCGGCGCGGTCGGTTTGCGTGGCGGTGATGGCGGTGGTGTCAAGCTCATGGGCCTCATAGCCCGCGCCTTCGACCAGCGGAATGATATCCGCGGCAGTCAGTTCCGGGTCGGCTTCGACGCTGACCCGTTTCATGGTAAGATTGACCCGCGCCGATCGCACAGCATCCGAGGCGTTCAAAGCCTGTTCCACCGTCGACATGCAGGCCGCGCAATGGATTGTCGGCAATGACAGAACGATGTGCGCCTCAGTCGGTTCCTGAGCCGCGGCCAAAGCCTCGGCCGCAGGGGCCGCAGAACAGGCAGGGCAGGCCGAGGCCTGAGGGCGCATCGCTGCTGTCATGGTTTAGTCCTCAACGATAAAGACAACACGTTGTTCAAACGGGGTGCCATCAAGCGCGGTGGCCTTCATGCGGATGTTCCAATTGCCGGGGGCAAGCGTTTCGCGGGCCACATAGGACCGGCCATCAAACTGAAAATCCGGGCTGCGGTCATCTTTGACATGGGTGGGGCGCCCAAGAGTTGCCTCAAGCTTGCCCACCTGCACCGGCGTACCATCTTGTTCGGCAATCGACAGGATCAGCATGCCACCAACATGTTTGGCCCCGACGTCCCAGCCAAGCCCCTCTTGGGCAGCACGGCGTTTGTCAAAGGTCTGGCTGGCCACATAGGAATTTTTGGTCTCCAACCCCGGAAAGGTTTTCACCGCGCTAAAGGCCAAGACAAGGTTGACGGCAATGATGACACCAAAGGCCCCACCAAAAATTGCAAAGACATGCCAGCCAGTCAGTTTGCGTTCGGTTTTTGTCATTTGTCCGCCCGTCCGTTGAATACGGTATCGTTATGCGCTCTATCGCCGGTGGTCAAATCTTCGACCCAAAGGCGGATATCGACGCGTTCCATCGCAGCAGGTTCCGAGTGGCGTGGCGCGATGACATGCACCTTTTGCAACAGGGTTTCGTTGGCATTGACGGTCACGGTCTCATAGGGCGTGCCTTCGAGCTGGATATATAGCGAGGGATCCCCTTTGAGTGTCATGCGGAACGGGCGATCTTCGCCGTGTTTGTTGAGCAAACGAACCTCATAGGTGTTGCGGATCGACCCGTCGGACATGGTTACGAAGATCGGGTTTCGCACAGGGGCGACGGTCATTTCGATTTCGGGCCGAATGAACAAGGCAAAGACCAAGCCAACTCCGACCAAAGACCACAAAGCGGTGTACATCATGGTGCGGAACCGGAAAATGTGGCTCCAAACCGGGCGCGGCGGGTTGCCGGCGCGCTCTTTGGGTTCGTCTGAGGCGGCCAGATAGTCGATCAAACCACGCGGTTTGCCAATCTTGTCCATCATGTCGTCACAGGCGTCGATGCACAGACCACAGGTTATGCATTCCATCTGCTGACCATCGCGAATGTCGATCCCCATCGGACAGACGTTCACGCAGGCCATGCAATCAATACAATCGCCGGTTTCTTTGCTGTCGTCCTGCTTTTTACGCAGCTTGCCGCGCGGCTCACCGCGCCAATCACGATAACCAATGGTCAGCGTGTCTTCGTCCATCATTGCGGCCTGAATACGCGGCCAAGGACAGGCGTAGATGCAAATCTGTTCGCGGGCGATGCCGCCAAAGAAGAAGGTCGTTGCCGTCAGAACCAACATGGTTGTGTAGGCGACGGGGTGCGCTTGACCCGTTAAGAGATCAACCAAAAGCGTCGGCGCATCGGCGAAATAGAACACCCAAGCCCCGCCGGTTGCGAGCCCGATCAGGAACCACGACACATATTTCGTCACGCGCAGCCGCGCTTTGCGGAAATCCCACTTTTTCTGGCGGTGCAAGCGCAGACGGGCGTTTCGATCGCCTTCGATCCAGCGTTCGACCAGAATAAACAGGTCTGTCCACACAGTTTGCGGGCAGGCATAGCCGCACCACACCCGACCCAAAGCCGAGGTGAACAGGAAAAGCCCCAAGCCAGCCATGATCAGCAAGCCAGCAACGAAATAGAATTCGTGTGACCAAATCTCGATCCAGAAGAAATAGAAACGACGGTTGGCCAAGTCGATAAGAACGGCCTGATCCGGCAATTGCGGCCCCCGGTCCCAGCGAATCCAGGGAGTTAGGTAATAAATCCCCAGTGCAACCAGCATGATAACCCATTTCAGGTTCCGAAATGCGCCAGTAACGCGTTTGGGAAAGACCGGTTCACGGGCGGCGTAGAGGGAGGGAGGGGTGGCATTATTGTCGGACACGGGGAATCGCTCCGTTAAGGGGTTTTATCAATATTGGTTTTCCCAACTCAGTGCAGTCGCAGCATTGACCTGCATCAAATTCTGAATCTTTGATTTAGGTTTTTGTGGCTTCAGCCAAGATCCAGCGACAAAATGCCCTGAGGGCAGGGCGCTGAACACCCGGTCGGGTGACAAGATGATAGCTTGCGCCACTGTCTTCTTCGAACAAAACGCTTAGCCGCCCGGCGGCGATGTCGTCTTCGACCATCATCCGCGTGACCATAGCAACGCCTTGCCCGCTTCGAATGCCTTCGAGAACAAGGTTTCCCGGTACATTGGTGATGGATTTCGCCTTGCCGGCACGAATTCCGTGGCGTTTCATCCAACGCGAGGCTTCGTTAGTGCCAAATTCATTGAGCCATGGCAGAGCGGCAAGGCTATCCGGGTCGTCCTGTTGGTAGTTCTGAACAAGGTCGGGCGTGCCAACCAACGCGAGGGGCGCATGGATCAACGCATTTGACAAATAGCCCGGCCAATCGCTGTGACCGTATCGAATTGCGACGTCAATGCCGCCCGGAGTGAGCTCAACCAGCGCGGAGTTTGGGTCGATCATCATACTGATGTCTGGGTGTTTTTGCCGGAAACTTGCCAGTCGCGGCATAAGCCAAACCGCGGCAAAACTTGAGGTGCATGAAATTTGAAGAGGGCGCTCTTGTTCCTGAGAGGTCAGCTGTTCGACCGTTTCGAAAATGGCGGAAAAGGCCGTGTCCAAAGTTCTGGCCAAGGCTTGGCCATCCTCAGTCAGGGATAGTTTTTTGCCATGCCGTTCCAAGAGTGGGACATTTAAATGCGCCTCAAGCTGGCGGATCTGCTGGCTTATGGCGGCGTGGGTCACATTCAGCTTGGCACCGGCCGCCGTCATTGATCCCGTCTGTGCAAAAGCCCCAAAGGCCCGTAGCGCCGCCATCGGAGGGAGCTGCCCCCAGTTCATTGTAACTTGACCTTACACATATGAATTATCCCTGACTCGCGCGGCATCGTGGTTTGTGTGAGGTTTTCATAAGGAAATCATCAAATCAAGAGGGTGACATGTTCACGATATATGCACAAAGCTTTATGACTGCCTGCCGCCGGGACTTACATAGGTTTGCGGATGAACACCCACAAACCCCCATTCACGAAGCGGATCGCCGCCGCGAGCAAGAGGCCAAAACGCGCCGCCGGATGATGTTTCGGCGTGGCTGGTTGTCATAGATTTGGAAATAAATGCGCCGATGCCCTAGGAAACGCGCGAACAGGACAGGGCATCGGCGCAATACGCCCCGACCCGAGGGTTGGGGTATATTATTGATCGGGGGGAGGGCCCCAATCTTTCTGAACCGAATTTGACAGGATGACCCTTTGCGCACCTTGATATGTGTCAAGCCGGGCAGTTTTGACCGCCACATTTTTCGTGACCGGGGCAACTTTCTACTGGGCAAGATCCGTGGATGCGTAAGGATGGGGCCTGATTGTTCGAAGCGACCCGATTGCGGCCACTGTTTTTGGCCGAATAAAGCGCCATATCAGCACATTTTACCCAATTGGATTCGGTCTCAAATTCGCCGTTGAAGGCCGCAATGCCCAAGCTGGTTGTGATTTGGAACCCTTGTTCAAAACCAAAATCAATTTGCTCAATCGCGTGGCGAATTTGCTCGGCCAAGTCTATCGCCGCATCATTGGACCCTTTTCGCAAGACGATGGCAAATTCCTCGCCGCCAATGCGATAGAGCGGAGTATTGGGGCCAAGCAGGTGTTGAATCGTCTCTGCGAGCATCCGCAATACCGTGTCCCCGCGGTCATGACCAAACTGGTCATTCACCAGCTTAAAATGATCGATGTCGAATAGGATCAGCTGGGCGTCTTGGCTTTGGCGTTTGCAATCGGAAAAAACCGCGTTCAGTTCGGACCGGAACTCGCGATTGGTCGCGGCCCCGGTTAACCAATCTTGCGACGCGGCGCGCGACAGCGCCTGATAGCTCATCTCAAGTGAAAGCTCCTGAGCAATCCATGCCCCACAGAGTTTCATGATGTCAAATTCAGACGTGCTAAAGGGTTTGCGGCGCATCGGGCTGGAAAATCCAAGCGTGCCAATGCGTTCACCGTCAACAATCAGCGGGATGCCAATATAGGCGCGCAACCCGAATTCTTCATAGGCTGGGTGGCCACAGCTGCCCTCAGCCAAATCTGCGGCATGAACAGCCAAGGGTTCGTTTGAGTTGATGGTGTCTTTGCAAAATGTTGTGCCCAACTGAAATTGCGTGCCCGGCGGAATGTCCATCAGGGCCGAGTTTGAGAACAACACGGTGTAGGTTTCTCCACGGATCATGCTGACCAAGGCCACGGGCAATTTGAAAAACGAGCAGCCAAGCGCCAGGATCGCATCGATTTTCTCAGGCCCGCTCAGCTTTTGTGTGGACGATATGGCGTAGAGTTTGGTGAGCGCGTCTTCGACCTTGGTGACTTCGGTCACGTCCCGAATAATTGCGGCGTAGCCCGCGACGGACCCGTCCCCATGCGGAACACGCCAGCCGGTGGATTCCGACCTGATGATGCTGCCGTCTTTGTGACGGTAGGACATCGCGTAGGTTTGACGGGACGGATCACCGGCATTGTTGAACCGCACTTTTCCAGTCTGTGTGAAGTCGTCGTTTTCCGCGTAGAGAAGGCGGGTTGAACGACCTTGCAATTCGGCAAGAGTATATCCGAGCAAGATTTCTAGCCCGCGATTACACCACAAAATGCGACGATCGGCGTCCGCGAATACCAGCGGATCCTGAAACGTCTGAAAAACAGCAATGATTGCGGAAAGCGCCTCATTGCCTTCTTCCGTTATATTTGCATGTGCGATGTTCATGATGTCGCTCGCTGGGTGATTGTCCTTAATATGGTCAAATATCCTAAAACTTAGTTAACTTGGGCTGTGCCTGGTGGTGACGTTAGGCAAAGAAAAGACCCCCAACCAATTTGGCTGGAGGTCTAAGGTTTTTGATAACCTCTTGATTTAGAAGTTATTCTGAGGCTTCACCGCCGCCCAAGCCATGGACATATGATGCCACAGCGCGAATTTCGGCTTCGTCCAGACGTTCGGTCCAAGATGGCATCACACCAAAACGAGCGTTGGTGATTGTCTCAAGGATGTCGTCATAACTGCCACCAAAGAGCCAAATCGCGTCCGTCAAGTTGGGTGCACCTTGGCTCACGTCACCGGTACCGTCTTCGGCATGGCAAGAGGAGCAGTTGTCTTCAAACAGCACTGTACCAGCTTCGGCTGCGGCGGCGTCCTGAGGGGTATCACCCGACAGAAGTTGGACAAAGTTCGTTAGCTGAACAATCTCTTCTTTTTCCAACAGCTCGTCACGCCCAAATGCGGGCATTTCCGAGTAACGCGCGTCGTCATCCGTTTCGTTGCGGACACCGTGGCTGATTGTGGCGTGGATATCCTCAATCGAACCACCCCAGAGCCAGTCATCATCCAGCAAGTTGGGATAGCCTTTGGCACCCGCAGCACCAGAGCCGTGACACTGGGCGCACCATGTTTTGAACACGGCAGAGCCAGCATTGTTGGCATAGGTATGCAGTTCCGCATCGGCCGCGATTTCAGTCAGCTCGGTCCCAGCCAATTTGGCGTTGATCGCAGCATTCTGATCTTCGACCCGTGCAATTTCAGCCGCAACTTCACCACGGGTGGAGTAGCCGAGCAAACCGGGCGTTGCCCCGTTGATCAGCGGCCAAGCCGGATAGGCGATGACATAGCCGATGCCCCAAACGATACAGGCATAAAAGGTCCACACCCACCACTTTGGAAGCGGTTTGTTGTATTCCTTGATACCGTCCCAGGAGTGGCCGGTTGTCTCATAGTCGAGATCGTCTTGTTTTTTGTCACTCATGTGTTCCTCGCCTCCTTAATGTTCGGCGGGGGCGCCAAGATCGGGCGCCGGTTTATCATCATGACGGAAGGGTATGTTGGCCGTGTCCTCATGGACGGCTCGGCTGCCGGGTCGGAACGCCCAGAGGGCGATTCCGATGAAGACAGCGAACATGACCAGCAAAGCCCAACTATCGGCAAGCTCACGAAGGAAAGAATAGGTTTCCATAGTCCCCCCTTAGCGGCTTGCGTCAGGCGTGAAGGTCGAGAAGTCGACCAACGTGCCAAGCATTTGCAGATAGGCAACCAGAGCGTCGGCTTCGGAAATGCCAGCCCGGTCATCAAAGTTGCGAACGTTGACATTGTCACCGTAGCGTTCAAGCAGCCCGTCATAGTCACTGTCGGGGTCCGCCTGAGCGGCAAAGTCGGCCTGAGCGTTGTCGATCATCTCTTGGGTGTAAGGAACCCCTACAAGACGATGCGTTTTCAGCAAGTCAGCCACATATTCGCCTTCGACGAGCTTGGCTTCGAGGAAGCCGTACTTTGGCATCACCGATTCCGGAACAACCGACTGCGGGTCACGCAGGTGGTCGATCTGCCATTCGTCAGAGTAACGGCCACCAACGCGCGCCAGATCAGGACCTGTCCGCTTGGAACCCCACTGGAACGGGTGATCGTACTTCGATTCCGCCGCCAGAGAGTAGTGACCGTAACGTTCGACTTCGTCGCGCATCGGGCGGATCATCTGCGAGTGGCAGACATAGCAGCCTTCGCGGATGTAGATGTCGCGACCAGTCAGTTCGAGTGGGGTGTAGGGGCGCATGCCCTCTACATCCTCAATTGTGTTCTCGAGATAGAAGAGCGGTACGATTTGCACCAGTCCACCAATTGTTACCACCAGGAAGGCAAAGATTGCCAAAAGGGTAACATTTTTCTCGAGGACAGCGTGTTTGTCGAGAATTGCCATGTATCCGGTCCTCCTTATTCGGCCGGTGTGGCGTGCGCATTAGCGGCTTCGGCATCGACTGCCGGGGCTGCTTTTGCGGTCATCCACAAGTTGTAGACCATGATCAGGGCACCAGCGACGAACATCACACCACCCAGAGCGCGGACAACATACATCGGGAATTTGGCACCTACGGTGTCGGCAAAGCTCCAAACAAGGAAGCCATTGGCGTCAACTTCACGCCACATCAGGCCTTCCATGATACCGGTCACCCACATGGACGCCGCATAAAGAACGATGCCGATCGTGGCGAGCCAGAAGTGCCAGGACACCAGCTGGTTCGAATACAGACGCTCACGGTTCCACAGTTTTGGCACCAGATAGTACAGCGCACCAAAGGTGATCATGCCGTTCCAACCAAGCGCACCAGAGTGTACGTGACCAATGGTCCAGTCAGTGTAGTGCGACAGCGAGTTCACAGCGCGGATCGACATCATCGGACCTTCAAAGGTCGACATGCCGTAGAAACCGATCGAGATCACCATCATACGGATAACCGGGTCGGTGCGCAGTTTGTCCCATGCACCCGACAGGGTCATCAGACCGTTGATCATACCACCCCAGCTTGGCATCCACAGGATGATCGAGAAGACCATACCCAGCGTCGACGCCCAATCAGGCAACGCGGTGTAGTGCAAGTGGTGAGGACCAGCCCAGATATACAGGAAGATCAGCGCCCAGAAGTGGATGATCGACAGTTTGTACGAAAAGACAGGGCGTTCGGCCTGCTTGGGTACAAAGTAGTACATCATCCCCAAGAAACCCGCGGTCAGGAAGAAGCCAACGGCGTTGTGGCCGTACCACCACTGCGTCATCGCATCTTGGACACCCGAGAAGACCTGAACAGATTTGGAACCCCAGATCGAAACTGGAATGCTCAGGTTATTGAACACATGCAACATCGCGACGGTCAGGATGAAGGACAGGAAGAACCAGTTGGCCACATAGATATGGGGCTCTTTGCGCTTGACGATTGTGCCAACAAAAATGGCCAGATAGGCCAGCCAGACAACAGTGAGCCACAGGTCAACATACCACTCGGGTTCTGCATATTCTTTGGACTGGGTGCCGCCGAGCAGATAGCCGGTTGCCGCCAATACAATAAAGAGTTGGTAACCCCAGAACACGAACCATGCCGTGTTGCCGCCCCAAAGACGGGCCGCCGATGTACGTTGTACAACGTAGAATGAGGTCGCGATCAACGCGTTGCCACCAAACGCAAAAATCACCGCACTTGTGTGCAGTGGGCGCAGGCGACCAAAGTTGGCGTATCCTTGGGCCCAATCAAAGTTGAGCGCCGGGAAGGCCAATTGGAAAGCAATGAACGTACCAGCCGCGAAACCGACAACACCCCAAAAGGCGGTGGCAATCACTCCAGCACGGATCACATTATCCATGTATTCGTTCTGTGGTGCTGCCACCACGGGTTCATCTGTGTGGCGCAAAGTCCAGATAAACATCCCGGCGGCCACCGCCAGAATGATGATCGCATGGACTTGGTAAGCCACATCTCGTGCATAGCTGGCGGCGATCATCGCAAAGATCGCAACCAAACCAAGCACGATGAGCTTGATATAGTTCAACATAATTCGTCCCTTCGTCTGACCCACACGATTCGCAAAGCCGTGTGAGCGGTTATTAGACCGGCTCGTTTTTGCGCTGTTCGCGCGTTGTGGGCATTGATCTGCATCAAGAGAACTGCGCGTTTGCCTTGATGCTCGTCAAGGTGCGACCATCCGTACAGGTTTAGTCTTATCAGAGGTTTGGATCAGGAGGAACGAATGGCCTTCAAATCAATTTTTACGGTCGTAACGGACGCGGCTTTGGCTAAGTCGACGATTGATCATGCGGCGGTTGTCGCCCAAGGCAGCGACGCACATCTTGATGTGGTCTGTTTCGGCGTCGATCGCACGCAAACCGGTTATTATTATGCCGGTGCGAACGCGATGGTGCTTCAGGAAACCCTGAGTCGGGCCAATAAAGATGCCTCTGGTTTGGCGGCGTCTGCGCGCGAGCAGCTCGAAAAAACCGAGTGCCGCTGGGCGGTCGAGGATGGAGTGGCCCAGCTGGCCGATATTGGCCGCCATGTCTCGGCGCGGGCGCGATTCTCTGACTTGGTCGTACTACCAAAGCCCTATGGGGCAAATAGTGGCGTTGAGCTTGAACCGGTCTTGGAAGGGGCTTTGTTCGAAGGTCAGGTGCCGGTTTTGGTCGTTCCGGAAGACGTTGAGCCACCAACCCAGCCGCGCCGCGTGGTGATTGGCTGGAATGAAAGCGCCGAGTCGCTGCGCGCGGTGCGCGCCGCCTTGCCACTTTTGATTGACGCGGAAGCGGTGCATGTGGTGGTGATTGATCCGCCTCAGCACGGGCCAAATCGCTCTGATCCCGGTGGGCTGCTGTCGCAATACCTCGCGCGTCATGGGGTAAAAGCCGAGATTGACGTCTTGTCCAAAACCCTGCCGCGTGTCGCCGATGTGATGCAGCGCCATGTTCGGGACGTGAATGCCGATATGGTGGTGATGGGGGCTTATGGTCATTCTCGCTTTCGCGAGGCCATTTTGGGCGGGGCAACCCGCAACATGTTGGAACAGACCGAAGTCGCCACCTTTATGGCGCACTAAGAAGTGGTTGGTGGACCGGCGCTAGAGCTCAGGGCGGTGCCCTGAGCACGACGCCCCGCCCACCATCCCATTGGGTTGCGCTAGCCGGGTAGGGGGAACTACCCGGCTTGGATGTGGCCCGTGCTTACCGGAACGGCTGATCCAGAAATAAAAACCGCGTCTAATGCTCCGTTTTTGACGCGGGCGCGAAAGCCAATTTGGCTGGGGCGCCCCATTTCCAAACCTTGGGTGAGGGTGAGCTGGGTCTCGCCCTCTTTCAAATGCCCGGCCGCTAGTAGTTGCGCCGCCAAAATAGCGCTGGCTGATCCGGTTGCCGGGTCTTCGGGAATGCCCGCAGTGGGCGAAAACATCCGCGCCTGAAACCCCGTCTGTGACGGAGTATAGAGATAGGCGTTGTCCACCGCCCCGATTTCGATCGCCTGACTCCAGGCCGGTTCCATAGGACGGGCCTGTGCCAGAGCCGTTAAATCCTTGACCGGAACATACATAAACCGTGGGCCGCCTTCGAAAATACCGGGGCTGTGTTCGCCAAATCCAATATCTGTGGCCGAAATACCGAGCGCCCGCGCCAATACCTCAGCTTCTGGCGTTGTTCCTTGCTCTGCTTTGAAAGGCACCACCGGGGCCTGAAACTCGGCCCGCGTGACGCCGTTTTTGCGCCAGACCCGAACCGGAACCAGCCCCGCTTGTTCTTCAAGCGTGATGTCGGTGTCGAAATCACCGGACGGCTGGGCCTTGGTGGCCAAATGAATGGCGCAGCCAATGGTTGGATGCCCGGCAAATGGGATCTCGGCGGTCGGAAAGAAAATGCGCACTTTGGCGGTATGGGCCGGGTCATCCGGGGTTTGCACAAAGATCGTTTCGGAGAGATTGAACTCACGCGCAATGGTTTGCATCGCCTGATCCGACACATCATCCGCACCCAGAACAATTGCCAATGGATTGCCGGCGAAACGTTCAGTCGTGAAAACATCACATGTGGCAAAAGCCAGCGTCTTAGGCAAAAACGCCGCCATCGGCGTCATCCCCGGCTTCGTCCATCAACCGCGCCATGTCTGGAATGGTCACGTGTCGTTTGCCTTCGAGGGTGATAACACCATCGCGTTTCAGCGCCGAAATCTGGCGGCTAACGGTTTCCAAAGTCAAACCAAGATAGTCGGCCATGGCTTCTCGGGTCAAAGGCAGATCAAAGACCAGCGGCCCTTCGGGGACCGACGCCTCAACCGTGGCATTGCGGCGTGCAATGATCGACAAAAGCGAGGCGATCTTTTCACGGGCGGTTTTGCGCCCCAGCACCAACATCCATTCGCGTGCGGCGTCCAACTCATCCAGAGTCATTTCCAATAGGCGCTGGGCGATATGGGGGGTTTTGTTCATCAATACTTCGAACGGGGCCTTGCGAAAACAACACATGACAAGATCAGTTGTGGCAACCACGTCATACGCGGCGGACCCGCGACCGGGGCGGCCGACAAAATCAGACGGCAGTAACAAACCGACCATCTGGGTGCGGCCGTCTTCCATCGTTTGGGTCAACGTCGCAATTCCCGACACGACCGAGCCGACAAAATCCATGCGATCACCGGACCAGATCACCGTCTGACCGGCCTCGAATTTGCGGTAATACTTGATTTCTTCAAGCCGCTCGAGCTCATCCCCATCACACCGAGCACAGACCGCACGATGCTTAATAGGGCAATCGGCACACTCTTGCGAAACCGCAAGACTACGTTCATTCAGCATTGGCATGGTCCCGTGTTGATCTGGGTCAAGGTCGCGCTTCCCCAACGCTCATAAGTCTACTCGGATGGTGGACAGAACACAACTTGCACGATTAGGCCTCTTTGACGCCAAAGTGCCCCGCTACACTTCTTACCCAACGGCCCCGCATTTCGCCGGGGGGGTAGGGCCTGACCGATTCGTCGAATGGATCGAAGCTGTACCCGAGTATGGCGATATATCGCTTTATTTGCATGTACCGTTTTGCCGCAGGCTATGTTGGTTCTGCGCCTGTCGAACCCAAGGCACATCAACGCTTTCTCCGGTCGAGGCTTATGTCGGCACATTGATCGACGAGCTCAAGATGCTGCGCAAGCATTTGCCCAAAGGGGTCAAGCTGTCGCGCCTGCATTGGGGGGGCGGAACGCCAACTCTTTTGACGCCCGACATGATGAATCGCCTGATCGCGGCGATTCGGGAAACGGCTGACTTCTCTGACAACGCCGAGTTTTCGGTCGAAATTGATCCCAATGAAATTGACGCGGACCGGCTCAAGGCGCTGGCTGCGGGTGGGATGAACCGCGCCTCGATCGGGGTCCAGGATTTTGACGAACAGATTCAGGAAACCATTGGCCGCCCTCAGGGTTATGATCTGACCAAGCAAGCGGTTGAAATGATACGCGAAACCGGAGTGGCAAGCCTCAACGCCGACATCCTCTTTGGTCTGCCGCATCAATCCAAGGCCAAGATCACCGAAACCGTTCAAAAGCTGCTGAGTTTTGCGCCGGATCGTGTGGCCCTTTACGGCTATGCGCATGTGCCTTGGATGGCCAAGCGCCAACAGTTGATCCCCTCGGAGGCCTTGCCGACGCCGGACGAACGGCTCGAACTGTTTGAAACGGCGCGCCGGTTGTTCATGTGGGATGGCTATGACGAAATTGGCATCGACCATTTCGCCGCCAAGTCCGACGGCTTGGCCATTGCCCAAAAAGCCGGCCGTTTGCGCCGCAACTTTCAGGGCTACACCGATGACACCGCCAATGTTCTGATTGGGCTTGGGGCCTCGTCAATTTCGAAGTTTCCACAAGGGTTTGCGCAAAACGCCTCGGCTACTGGGGCCTATACGGGCAAAATCCGCGATGGCGTGTTTTCCACCGGGCGCGGCCATGTGTTCAGCGACGAAGACAAGCTGCGCTCACGTCTGATCGAAGCGGTCATGTGTGACTTCCGCATCGACGCGAAAGAGATCACAAGCAGCTTTGATATCTCCGAAGCAGAGTTGTTTGGCATGTTGCGGGCGGCGGATGATCGGTTCGAGAACATTCTTGAGATCACTGAAGATGGGCTTTTTGTACCCAAAGATGCGCGCACTTTGACCCGTCTGATCGCACGGTCGTTTGACGCCTATGACCTATCCAAGGCCGGGCATAGCTCAGCCATCTGAGGGTTCAAACCCCGCCAACCATTTCTTGAGGAGCGCATCCAACTGGCTGCGCTCTTCGTCGTTTAGGGGGGTGACGAGGCGTTTTTGATTGTCCACATGGGCGGTAACCGCTTGATCGACAAGGGTAAAACCTTGATCGGTTAGTTGCACAAGAAATCCGCGCCCATCTTTGGGGTCAGGGGTGCGGGTGATGAGCCCAGCCTGTTCAAGTCGGTCGAGGCGGTTGGTCATCGTGCCCGATGTCACCATCGTCGTCGCCATCAAGGCCTTGGGCGTCAAGGCATGCGGCGCACCAGATCGCCGGAGCGTCGCCAAAACATCAAAGCTCGCCAAGTTCAGCCCGTGTTTGGCAAATTGCGCAACGTGTTCTCGGCTTAGATGTTGGGACAGGCGCGATAGACGCCCAATGGTGCCCATTGGACCGGTGTCCAGATCGGGCCGTTCGGTGTTCCACTGGGCGGTGATGCGGTCAACATGATCCATAAAAACGATGTGCGGGATTTTTATCTTGACGTCAAGGTTTTCAATTCTATCTTGACGTCAAGAAATGTATCTCGACATCAAGATAGGTGATCTATGACCCGCTCCGCCGATATTGCCCTGACCGCGCTCGCCCCGATTGTATGGGGATCGAGCTACATCGTCTCGACCCAAGCTTTGCCGGGGTTTGACCCGATGTTGGTAAGCCTGCTGCGCGCTTTACCGGCTGGCTTGCTGTTGCTTTTGCTCACACGCCAGTTGCCGCCTTTGGACTGGGTGCCACGAATTTTGATCCTTGGGGCGTTGAACTTTGCGATCTTTTGGGGGGCACTCTTTGTGGCGGCCTATCGTCTTCCCGGCGGGATCGCGGCAACTTTGGGGGCGCTGCAACCGCTGATCGTCGTCTTTTTGGCCTCTGTGGTCTTGGGCACGGAATTACGACTGACGGCTATTCTGTCATCGCTGGCCGGGGTGTTTGGCGTTGCCCTGTTGATTTGGACGCCGGGGGTGCAATTTGATGCTTTGGGCATTGCAGCGGCGCTTATCGGTGCGGTGTCCATGGCGGTTGGCACGGTGCTGTCGCGCAAATGGCAACCATCGGTCCCACCTCTCACCTTTGCGGCATGGCAATTGACGGCAGGCGGGATTTTGCTCCTGCCTGTGGCCATCATCATCGCGCCCGATTGGCCGCATTTTGACACCTCCGCGCTGGCCGGTCTGGTCTGGTTGAGCGTTATCGGCGCGGCGCTGACCTATGTGGCCTTCTTCCGCGGCCTCGCCCGTCTTGGCCCCGCCACCGTGTCGAGCCTTGGCTTTCTCAGCCCTCTAAGCGCCGTTGTTCTGGGGGGGGTGTTTCTCAACCAAACCCTTTCCACACAACAATTATTTGGGGCAGGGGTTATCGTCGTGTCGGTCTGGGCGGCGCAACGCGCGGCCTCTCCCAAACCGCTGTTTCAGACCGCCAGATCAAAGGCCGCATGAAGCAAGGCCCGCGTGTATTCGGTTTTTGGCGCGTCGAAAATTTCGTCGGCGCTGCCAAATTCCACCACATCACCCTGTTTCATCACCATGACCTTGTGGCTCATGGCGCGCACAACCTTCAAATCATGGCTGATGAACAGATAGGCGAGGTCATATTTGCGTTGCAACTCGCGCAAAAGATCAACGATCTGCACCTGCACCGTCATATCAAGCGCCGAGGTTGGCTCGTCCAAGACCACCAGGCGCGGGCGCAAAACCATGGCGCGGGCGATGGCGATCCGCTGGCGTTGACCGCCCGAAAACTCATGCGGATAGCGGTGCATACTGGCCGGGTCGAGCCCGACTTCTTCCATCACCTCATGTACCAATTCGTAATGCGAGCGCCCATCCGGGCCCCCATGTACGGTGAGCCCTTCGGCGATGATCTGTTCGCAGGTCATGCGCGGTGACAGTGATCCAAACGGGTCTTGAAACACGATCTGGATTTCCGAGCGCAAGCGGCGCAATTCCTGCACCGACCATTTGCGCACATCTTCGCCGCGGTAGGTGATCGCGCCCTCGGATTTGATCAACCGCATGATCGCAAGGGCAAGGGTTGTCTTGCCTGATCCAGATTCGCCAACGATACCAACGGTTTCCCCGGCGCGCACCGAAATAGACGCGTCATTGACAGCCTTCACATAGCCAGTGGTGCGTTTCATCAAACCGGTCTGGATCGGAAACCAAATTTTGAGGTTCTCGGTGCTCGCGATGACATCGGCATCGGCGTCAACCGGTTCGGGGCTGCCGGTGCTTTCGGCCGACAAAAGCATCTGCGTATAGGGGTGTTGCGGATTGGCGAAAATCTCGCCCGTAGGGCCTTGTTCGACGATCTCACCGTTTTTCATAACACAGACCCGATCGGCGATTTTACGCACGATTCCAAGGTCATGGGTGATAAACAACAGGCTCATATCTTCGGATGTTTTCAGATCAGCCAGCAAATCCAAAATCTGCGCCTGAATGGTCACATCAAGCGCCGTTGTCGGTTCATCCGCGATCAAAAGATCGGGCTTGTTGGCCAATGCCATGGCGATCATCACGCGCTGACGCTGCCCACCAGAAAGCTGATGCGGATATGATCCGAGCCGTTTTTCCGGCTCACGAATGCCAACCTTGTTGAGCAGCTCGATGATCCGATCCCGCGCTTTGGAACCGCTCAACCCTTGGTGCAGGGTGATGCTTTCGGCCAGCTGTTTTTCCAGCGTGTGCAGTGGGTTAAGCGATGTCATCGGCTCTTGGAAGATAAAGCTGATATCGTTGCCGCGCACGTCATGAAGGCGCTGTTTGCTGGCTCCGATCATCTCTTGGCCTTCGTACAAGACCGATCCCTCAACCGTGGCGCTATCGCCAAGCAAAGACACGGTTGATAGGGCCGAAACCGATTTTCCCGACCCGGATTCCCCAACCAAAGCAAGGGTTTCTCCGTGTTCGATGTGAAAGGACACACCTTTGACGGCCTGATTGGTCTTACCGTCTTGGGTAAAGCTCACCCTAAGGTTTTTGACATCGAGAATGCTCATGAGAAGGTTTTCCTCGGGTCAAATGCGTCGCGCACACCTTCAAAGATGAAGACCAGCAACGACAGCATCACGGCAAACACCGTAAAGGCAGTAAAGGCGAGCCAAGGGGCTTGCAGGTTCTGTTTGGCTTGCAGGGTCATCTCGCCAAGCGATGGTGACGACGACGGCAACCCAAAGCCCAGAAAATCCAATCCGGCCAAGGTGCTAATGGTTCCGGTCACGATAAACGGCATGAAAGTCAGCGTCGCGACCATGGCGTTTGGCAACATATGGCGGAACATGATTGTCCAGTTTGAGACGCCAAGCGCGCGGGCGGCGCGGACATATTCAAGGTTACGGGCGCGCAGGAATTCGGCGCGCACAACGCCCACCAATCCCATCCAGCCAAACAGGATCATCAACACCACCAAAAGCCAGAAACTTCGTCCCAGAATGGCGAAGAGGATGATGATCACATAGAGCTGGGGGGTTGAGGCCCAGATTTCGATAACCCGTTGAAAGATAAGGTCAACCCAGCCGCCAAAGTAGCCTTGCAAGGCCCCGGCGATCACCCCGAGGATCGAGCTGCTGATGGTGACCAGAAGGGTGAACAGGATCGACAATCGGAACCCGTAAATCACCCGTGCGACCACATCGCGTTTGGTGTCATCGGTCCCAAGCCAGTTTTGATCATTCGGGGGCAGGGGGGCCGCACCGGGGCGATCCACCGACGTATTATAGCTATAGGGAATGATCGGCCAGATCATCCAGCCTTCTTGGAAACCGTCGCCAAGTTCGGCCCCGGTCCCGGCGTCGACCTGGTCGATCAACCCCTCGGGATCGTCTAGGCAGTCCTCGATGCCACCGGTGCGGATCAGGCATTTAACCTCGATATCGCGATAAGCGGCTTCGGATTTGAACTCACCGCCAAAATCGGTTTCCGCGTAGAAACTAAAGATCGGCATGCGATATTCGCCGCGATAATTCACCAGGATCGGTTTGTCATTGGCGAGGAATTCGGCAAAGAGCGACAGGGTGAAAATCACCAAGAAGATCCAAAGCGACCAAAAGGCGCGTCGATTGCGTTTGAAATTGCTCCAGCGGCGTTGGTTGAGCGGGGAGAGAGTGATTGCCATGGCCTTAGCCCTCCCGCTTTTCGAAATCGATGCGCGGATCGATAAAGACATACATCAAGTCCGAGATGATCCCGATCAGCAGGCCAATCAGCGAGCTGATGAACAAGGTGCCAAAGATCACCGGATAGTCGCGTTCGACCGCCGCCTCAAAGCCCAAACGCCCCAGCCCATCAAGCGAGAAGATCGTTTCGATGATGATCGAGCCGCCAAAGAACACGCCGATGAACACACCGGGCAAGCCTGCGATCACGATCAGCATCGCGTTGCGGAACACATGGCCATATAGGACCTTGCTCTCGCTTAAGCCCTTGGCGCGGGCGGTCATCACATATTGCTTTTTGATCTCGTCCAAGAAGCTGTTCTTGGTCAGCAAGGTCAGCGTCGCAAAGGCCGAAATAGTCGAGGCCAGCACCGGCAAAGTGATGTGCCAGATGTAGTCGTAGATTTTGCCAAACAGGGTTAGCTCATCAAAATTCTCAGATGTCAGGCCACGCAGTGGGAAAATCTGCCAATAGCTGCCCCCGGCAAAAAGAACCAACAGCAATATCGCAAACAGAAATCCGGGGATGGCATAGGCCACGATGATCGCCGCAGAGGTCCATGTATCAAAGGGCGTGCCATCGTTGATGGCCTTTTTGATGCCCAGCGGAATGGAGACCAGATAGGCAATCAGCGTCGACCAAAGCCCCAGCGAAATCGACACCGGCATCTTTTCCAACACCAGATCAATCACTGAAATCGACCTGAAATAGCTCTCGCCAAAGTCGAGCCGCATGTAGTTCCAAAGCATATTCACAAAGCGTTCGAGGGGCGGTTTGTCAAAACCGAACTGCGCCTCTAGGTCCTTGATATATTCCTCGGGGAGGCCGCGGCGGCCCACGCCCTCTTCTCCACCCGAGGCGATCTCGCCTCCGCCACCGGCGATCCCGGAAAAGGCATCGCCTTCGCCTTCGATCTCGGCAAGGATTTGTTCAATCGGCCCGCCCGGCACAAATTGCACAAGGGCAAAGTTGATCACCATGATCCCCAAGAGGGTCGGGATGATCAACAACACACGTCGGAGGAGATAAGCGCCCATATTGGATCAGAGCGCCCCAGCATCGCGCAATTTCTGCGCTTTGTCTTCGTCATACCACCAGATCGAGGTTTCCCCCATCGACAGGGGTGGCGGTGTATCTGTGTAGGGGCGCGAATAGACGTCAAGGTAGGCGACGTTATGTTCACCCTTGTACCATTGCGGCACCCAAATATGCATGGCGCGCAGCACCCGATCGAGCGCGTTGACCGCTGTATCAAGCTCTTCGCGGGTTTTCGCATCGGCGATGATACGGATCAGCTTGTCGACACCTTCGTTGTTCAGCCCGGCGACATTGACCGACCCAGGGGTGTTCACGGTTTGCGAGCCGAAAATCTGTTTTAGCTCGTCCCCCGGTGTCTGCGACATCGAAAAGCGTTGTGTGACCATGTCATAGTCAAAATTCTTCTCGCGTTCTTGCGATTCCGCCGGATCAACCCGGTTGGCCGAGGCGGCAATCCCAAGACGTTTGAGGTTTTCGACGTAAGGGTTGATCACCCGATCAAAGCTTGGCGCATCGTTGAGGATTTCGAGCTCAAAGGGTTTGCCATCTTTATAGCGAACACCGTCGTCACCAACTTCCCATCCGGCCGCATCCAAAAGCTTGCCAGCTTTGCGCAGGGTGCGGCGGTCGGCAAGATCGGAGGATTTCGATTTAGGCGGGCTATAGGCCTCTTCGGTAAAGACCGTCTCGGGGAAATACTCGCGCAGCGGTTCCAAAATCGCCAGTTCTGCGTCGCTCGGCATGCCGCTCGCTTGTAGGGTTTCGGAGTTTTCCCAGAAACTATCGGTGCGGCCATAGATGCCATAGAACAGCGATTCATTGGACCATTCAAAGTTGAAGGCCAACGCCAGCGCCTCGCGCACCCGTGGGTCGGCGAACTTGTCACGGCGCAGGTTGAACCAGAACCCTTGGGTGCCCGCAGGGCGGCCATCGGGGATCACCTCTTTGACAACATGACCGGCGTCTAGCGCTGGGAAATCATAGCTGGTCGCCCAAGTTTTAGACGAATACTCCTCGCGGAAGGCATAGGCCCCGCCTTTGAACGCCTCAAAGGCCGCTAGGTAATCGCCAAAATATTCGTATTTGATCGTGTCGAAATTATTGTGCCCAACATTGACCGGCAGGTCCTTGGCCCAATAATCATCGCGGCGCTTGTACGAGATCGAGCGACCCGGTTCGACTTTGTTGAGGTCAAATGGCCCCGATCCCATCGGCGGCTCAAGGCTGCTTTGGGTGAAATCGACCGTGTCGTAATAGGCTTTGGACAACACAGGAATGCCGCCCGCCGTCATCAACAACTCGCGCAGCGGACCCTCGGGGTTAAAGGTGAACTTTACCGTCAGATCATCAATCGCCTCGACGCTGACAAAATCGGCGAATGTGGTTTGAAAACTCGGGCGGCCCTTGTCCTTGAGGGTCTCATAGGAAAACACCACGTCCTGCGCCGTGACCTGCGTGCCATCGCGGAACTTGGCCTCGGGGCGCATGTGGAAAATCACCCATTCGCGGTTTTCCGGGTATTCCAGCGTATGCGCGAGCAAACCATAGCTTGCATCCGGCTCTTCGAGGTTGCCGGTCAAAAGCGTGTCGTAAAACACCCCGGCACCGGCGGCGGCATTCCCCTTGAGGATGTAGGGGGTCAGACTGTCAAAGGTGCCAAAGGCCCAGCTTGAAAACTCACCGCCCTTGGGGGCATCGGGGTTCACATAGTCAAAGTGGGTGAAATCGGCACCGTATTTCAATTCACCAAAGGTTGAGACGCCATGCGATTTAATCACCTTTTGCTCGGCCCATCCGATTGTGGCGATACAGGCAACCCCAAGAGCGAGCATTGCCCCAGTTACCAAGGGTCTAACGGATCGGGTTAAGGTGCGTGTTTGTGTCATCGGGCGGATCCGGGCATTGGGTCGCTGCATGTGGTCTCCCCTTTATCTGGTCAGCTTGGACGTCACTGACAATTCACGATCATTTTAGTTAATTTATAGCTAAAGGCAGGTGGGCGCGACATTCAAGTTGAGATTCCGTGATGTTACGCGATTTCGCCTATCGGTTGAGATGCGTTCAGGCACAAAAAAACCGCGTCCCGGATAGGACGCGGTCTGATTCTGTTCTGAAACCTTGGGGCTTAGCCGCCCAGAGAGTTCAGATAGCTGATCACATCAGCGCGATCTTCAGGCTTGGGGAAACCTTTGAACGCCATACCGTTGTTTGGTGCGTATTTCTTGGGGTTTTCCAAGAAACCAAAGAGATGCTCAGGCGACCAAACGTCGGCGGCCTCGCTCAGAGCTCCAGAGTAGTTGCCAAACCCTTCCGCGCTTCCAACCGGACGGCCAACCACACCATAAAGGTAGGGGCCTGTGCCGTTGGCACCGTCGTCAACCTTGTGGCAGCTGGCGCATTTCTTTTTGAACAGTTTCGCGCCCGAAGCCGCATCGCCCGCGGCCAAAACGGCTGCTACGTCGATTTCAACAACTTCTTCTTCTCCGCCTGCGTCGTCTCCGCCTGTGTCAATCACATAGGCGGCCTGTGCGTGATCGCCGTGCCCGCCACCGGTGTGGTAGAGCGTTTCGGCGACCCATTTGCCCAAAAGGAAGACCAGCAGCGATCCGCAGACGCCGCCTACAACTTTGGTCATGGTCATTGTGTCAAACATGAGGTGCCCTGTTCGCTATTCGCATTCGCTATTCGTCGGGCGCGTGTCTATTGCTTCCCTTCGCCCATGGCAAGGTATAGAAGGCGCGACCAAACGCCCGCCCACCGGTACAATGGTGCCAATTTGACAGGAAACAGCAAAAATGACCCAGCGCATCGCCTTCCAAGGAGAGCTCGGAGCCTATTCTCATGAGGCTTGCCGCGACGCCCGCCCGGATATGGAGGCGCTGCCCTGTAACAGTTTTGAAGATGTCATCGAGGCGGTGCGCAGCAAGAAAGCCGATCTTGCCATGTTGCCGGTGGAAAACACCACCTATGGGCGGGTGGCTGATATTCACCGGATGTTGCCAGAAAGCGGGCTGCGCATCGTCGATGAGGCCTTTGTCCGCGTGCATATTAGCCTGATGGCCATGCCCGGTGTTCAAATCGAAGACCTTGACTTGGTGCGGGCGCATCCGGTGTTGATTCCCCAAGCGGCAGATTTCCTAAACCGCTATGGGATCAAAGGAGAAGCCGCGGCCGATAGCGCCGGGGCCGCAGCCGAGATCGCCGCCAACAGAGAGATGACAGTCGGGGCGCTGGCCTCGGATCTCGCAGCGGAAACCAATGGCCTGCACATCCTCGCCCGCCATATCGAAGATCACGCCCATAACACCACGCGCTTCCTTATTATGTCGCGCGACGCCGATCACGCAAAGCGTGGCGATCACGGCATGATGACCACCTTTGTTTTTCAGGTCCGTAACATCCCGTCGGCGCTCTACAAGGCCATGGGCGGTTTCGCGACCAATGGCGTCAACATGACCAAACTCGAAAGCTACATGGTCGGCGGCTCGTTTTCCGCCACGCAATTCTACGCGGATATAGAAGGTCACCCCGACGACCCGGCCGTACAACGCGCCATGGAAGAGCTGGATTACTTTACCGATATGCTTGAAATCTTGGGCACCTATCCCCGTGATCCCCGCCGCGATTGATGTATCGGGCCGGGCTAGGTGACTTTTTCCTTGCGTTAGGGCCCGGAAATTCGCTCCAATCCCCCAAGGTATAGCCATTTGGTTTTGGAGATTTTTCGATGAACAAAGGTCTGCGTACGACCGTTATCGGAGGGATCATTTTCTTGGTCCCTCTGGTTTTTATCCTGATCATTTTGAACAAGGCCTATGGGTTTGCGTTCAAAATTGCGAAACCAATAAGCAAGGTCATTCCGATCGAAACGCTTGGCGGGGTTGCCTTGGCCAATATACTCGCGGGGCTTGCGGTGTTCTTGGTCTGCTATGGGGCGGGGGTCATGGCGCGCAGCTCGATTATCGCGGCCCAAGTCGAAAAGCTTGACCATTTCCTGACCCGCGCCATTCCGACCTATCACAGCACCAAGCGCGGCTTTATCGACTCGATTGACGACACCTCAATTGAGGACAACTGGCAGGCGGTTTTGATTGGTGAGCCGTCAGGACAGCGCACCTTGGGCTTTGAAACCGAACGCTTGTCGAATGGTGATAGTGTTGTGTTTCAACCAAATTCACCCAACACCCGAAACGGCACCGTTATGACCGTTCCGCGATCTCAGATCGAGCGGATCGACATCGCACCGAGAGACATGTCAGCTGTGCTGAAATCCTATGGGGCAGGGGCCTCGAAAAAGCTCTGATTGCCCACTTGGAACAAGCCCCTGTAGCATTATTTGGCGATTTTCAGGGGCGATGTGGTCGTGACCGAACCTAAGAAGAAACCGACGGACTTACGTCCAGTCGGAGTGAACCAATAGATCGCTAAACACCTCAAGTATCTTCGGAAAACGCGCCCGTTGGCTCACCAACAAAGACACGCTGCGCCGCTGATCTATGCCATCAATAGCGCGAAACACCAGCTCATCCGGCAAGGCGCGGGCCACACTTTGTGGAAGGATCGTCACCCACTTGTTTGTCCGTGTCATCGCAATCAAAGAATGCGTGTTGTGAACCGTAAGCTGGGCACCCGCAGAGGCGGCGTTGAGTTCGCTTAGGTTCAACTGGCGGCACAAGGTGTTGCTGACAAAGGCGTAGGCGAAGACGTCGTCGAGTGTGGGCGGCGAGGTGGATTTCGCCAGTGGATGGTCGCGCCCACATAGCAACCCAAACGCATCCTCAAACAGCGTGATACAGGTCACGCCATTGAGCGACCGGGCCCCAGAGGCGATCCCGATATCCGCCTCACCATGCAGCAAGGCTTCGGCAACCATCGCACTGTCCATGTCTCTGAGTTCAACCTTGAGATGCGGGAATTGCGCCATCAATGTGGAAATTGCCTTGGGCAATGCCAACCCAGCGGCCGACGGGATCGATGCAATTTTAATCAACCCCTCAGGGGCGTTTGCCGCATTCTCGATCGATGTGACCGTGTCATCAAACTGGCGCAATTGCACCTGAGCCAATCGAAATACCTCTTGGCCAAGGGGCGTTAGCTTGTTTTTGCGCTCTGTCTCAAACAACCGCGCACCAAGATGGCCTTCTAGCTGCTTTAGCGACATCGAAAGCGCCGACGGGGTGCGGCCCAATCGGGCTGAGGCCTCTAACAAACTTCCCAACTGCGCAACCGTGCTAAAGCACCGCAAAGTATCGATTTTGATCACGTTTCAATTTTTCTGTAATTTGCTTCAGAAGTTTAAATTTGACTGATGTCGGGCCGAAAGTCCACGATGCCTTATCTACCTATGGTCACATTGGCCAACATTTGAGGGACAAGGCATGTCGAATACCAATTGCAATTTTGTTGCGGGACAATGGGTTGTCGGGGATCACGACATTGAAAACCGAAACCCATCGGACACCAGCGATCTGATTGGCCGGTATGCACAGGCCAGCCGGGACCAGCTGGATCAAACCTTGGCCAAGGCACAAAGTGCGCAAGCCGCTTGGGCCGCTTATGGCATGGAGCGCAAACAAGCCGTTCTGATGAGCATCGGACAAGAAATGATGGCCCGTGCCGACGAACTTGGCCAATTGCTGAGCCGCGAAGAGGGCAAGCCCTTGGCAGAAGGGCGCGGAGAGGTGTTTCGCGCCGGGCAGTTTTTCACCTATTACGCGGCCGAATGTCTGCGCCAGTTGGGTGAAAATGCCGACAGTGTGCGCGACGGTGTCGAAATTGATGTCCGGCGCGAACCTGTTGGGGTAGTGGCCATTGTTTCACCGTGGAATTTCCCAACGGCAACAGCCTCTTGGAAGATCGCACCCGCCCTGTGTTACGGAAACGCGGTGGTCTGGAAACCGGCCAATCTTACGCCGGCATCGGCCGTCGCATTGACCGAAATCATCTCTCGGCAAGACATTCCAGAGGGGCTGTTTTCCTTGGTGATGGGGCCGGGAGGCTCGCTTGGGCAACACCTTGTCGAACACCCCTCTGTTGATGCGATTTCATTCACCGGCTCGGTGCCCGTAGGCAAAGGAATCGCGACGGCTGCGATCCAGAACCTGACCAAGGTTCAGATGGAAATGGGCTCCAAAAATGCGCTGGCTGTGATGGATGACGGGGATCTCGATCTTGCCGTTACTGTCGCGCTTGGCGGCGCTTTTGGTGGCACGGGTCAAAAATGTACGGCGTCGTCGCGCCTGATTGTTCACGCGGCGGTGCATGATGCGTTTGTGGAAAAACTTGTCGCTGGTGCCCAGGCGATGAAAGTCGGGCACGCGCTTCATGACGGCACACAAATCGGGCCAGTTGTGAGCGCCCAACAGCTTCAGGAAAATCTGGATTATGTCGCGTTGGGGCGGGCCGAGGGGGCTGAACTTGCCTGTGGCGGTGTCAGATTGGATATGCCGGATGACGGGTTTTACATGTCACCCGGTGTGTTTCTAAACTCCACCAACGACATGCGCATCAATCGCGAAGAGATGTTCGCGCCTTTGGCCTGTGTGATCAAAGTTGACGGTTACGACCACGCGCTTGCCACGGTCAATGATACGAATTTTGGCCTGACCTCGGGGATTGTCACCCGCGATCTGGCGCGCGCCACACATTTCCGACGCCATGCGCGAACGGGTGTGGTGACGGTCAATCTCCCCACGGCGGGAACCGATTACCACGTGCCATTTGGCGGCCGCGGTGACAGCTCATATGGCCCACGTGAACAAGGCAAGGCGGCTGCGGAATTCTACACCACAGTTAAAACAGCCTACATCAGCGCCGGGGTGCCGTCTTGATGCGTATCGACGGCCTTCAATACGCCAACTGGTCTGAGAAGATTTTTCGACAGCTGCGCGAAGGCCGTGTTGATGCGGTGCATGTCACCATTGCCTACCACGAGACGTTTCGTGAAACGGTTTTGAATTTTGAACGCTGGAACCGTTGGTTTGAGACATACAGCGACCTCATTATGAAAGGCACGTCGGCGGGTGACATTGACGTGGCCCGCAAGACAAATCGGACAGCCATCTTTTTTGGGTTTCAAAATCCCAGCCCAATCGAGGACGATATTGGGCTGATTGAAATCCTGCACACATTGGGCGCGCGCTTTATGCAGCTGACCTATAACAACCAATCCCTGCTTGCCACAGGCTGCTATGAAGCCGAGGACACCGGGATCACCCGCATGGGCAAACAGGTCATCAAAGAAATGAACCGGGTGGGTTTGGTGATCGACATGAGCCATTCTGCCGATCGTTCGACGATCGAGGCGGCCGAGCTCTCTGAGCGGCCGATTGCCATCACGCACGCCAACCCGTTCGAATGGTCACCGGCTCTGCGCAACAAGAAGGACGATGTCATTCGGGCCGTCACGCAAAATGGCGGCATGTTGGGGTTCTCGCTTTATCCGCACCATCTAAAAGACAAATCTGCCTGCACCCTTCAAAGTTTCAGTGAGATGGTGGCCCGCGCGGCCGACACCTATGGGGTGGCGCATTTGGGCATCGGATCGGACCTGTGCCAAGATCAGCCAGACAGCGTTGTGGAATGGATGCGCACCGGTCGATGGACCAAAGACATCGACTTTGGTGAAGGATCAGCGGCGGCACCGGGCTTCCCGGCGATGCCCAATTGGTTTCAGGACAACCGCGATTTCGGCGCTTTGGAAACCGGGTTGCGTGACGTTGGGATGACGGCCCAAGAGGTTGCGGCGATAATGGGCGGCAATTGGTACCGTTTCTTCAACGAAAACTTTGACGCGCAGCAACCTTGACCGCGCGTAGCCCCCATATCACTCGGCGCCCTCCTTCGGAGGTGATGCGACTAGAGCGACTTGGCTCGCTGCATCAATGTCGGTTGAGTTTTATGCGGGTGTTATTGCGGCGTTTGGCCGGTGAAGGCTGGCGGTTTTCGCGTCCGAAATTTGAGATTGACGACGCCGGTGTTGGTTATGCCGTTTATACGGCCACGGGTCCGCAACGCAGCTATTCATTGGTGGCGTTTGCTCATGATCTGCCCGATGACTTGCGGTCAGATCGGGTGATCGCTGAAGCATGGGACGCGACGTTTGCCTTGTTTGATGGCGTGCCAACGGATGCGGATATTGAGCGGTTAAAGCAAAACGTGCCGTTGCAGGAAGCCGGGCGGATAAGTGAACGCGAGCTGTCGTTGTCACGGGCGAACCGGTCGGTGCGTCTTTGGGATCATGTTGTATCCGCGCTGGCCAAAGGCCATCAGCCAGACACGGACATGCTTGATCAGGTCGGCTATCTCATGCGGACCACAGCGGTCTATGGCTCGGGCAAATTCGGTGCCGCAGATCGCGAGACGATTTGCAACCGACCAGAGCTAAGCCCCCCGTTTCAGGTCGAAATGTTGTCCGTCTATCTCACCAGAGCCTTTGTTCGCGATCTGGTTCAGCACATGGCGCGGATCAAGGGCGGCTCTGCGGCAACAACCCTGGATCAATCCATTGCTCAGCGACTTGGATTGGGCAACTCGACCGGGCTGGGCATGGCGCCCTTTGTGATCAACCATCCAATGTTGTTCAATAACTGGATCATGGCCCGCGAAGAGGCCATCCGCCGTGTGCGTCTGATTGCTCGGGCCACACCCGACGACATCCATCTGTTCAAAGATCGCCTGAAACGCAGCGAGCTTTCAGTGTCTCGCTGGGTGTCGCAACATCCCATTCAGATCAAGAAAATCGCCTCTCTGACGCGCGATCTTGACCGGGTTTCCGGTCGCATTGCGCAGCATGGCTTTCACATGGAATTCCCATGGGATGCCTTGATGGTCTGGGCAACGTCGCAGCTCAGCATGGAAGGTCAGGAGCTTCTAGCATCGCTTATACTCGAGCCATATCCAGACCTCGTTGACCCCCTCGCAAATTGCATGGCCGCCGCCCAAAGTGACGTAACAAGCATCGACGGCGCGATGACGATTGCCGAGATGCGGCACCTTCTGGAGAACAGTTTCGGCTGGGCTTTTGATCTCGACTGGCAGTCCCCCCAAAACTGCGCGCGGGCGTGGTATGTGTCCGAAGAAAAGCTGGAACCGCGACTGGGGGAACGATTTGAAGAGCCGGTTGCCCCCTATGAGCAACCCCTCGCGCCGGCCCGCGACGCGACATCGGCTTTCCATGATCTCAAGGCTTGGCCAGACACCTCAAACATAGCAGAATTCCTTCTCGAACATCCCGAACATCGCCACACCGTTCGTCGTGCACAGCTAAGCCGGGCCGCGCCCTATGGCGAAATTCGCGACAATACCATTTCCGCCGATGTTCTACCTATCGACATGCTGCGCGCCAAACTGTCCTTTTTTGGTGCCACGCATTTTGACCCAAGATCAGACCGTTGGGTGCGTATCTGTATGTTTGCCGGGGCCCCGTACCCTGACCATCTTTCAAAGGCCAACGCCGAAGATTGGGTTTTCCCGCAGGTGGCGCAATGACGGTGTCCCTCAACGAAGTCGAGGCAACCGCCAAGAAAGCAGCACGCGGCGCGGGCCACACATGGGGCATGGCCGAAGAGGCCGCAAAAGCCACCCGCTGGCTCTGTCGGCATGGGGTCGATGGCTGCGCCGCGCTTGCCCGGCTTTTGACCACCGAAACCGGTGATATCGAACAAGATGCCCTCAAGCGCGCGCGTGTGTGGCGGCCTGTGTCAGCACCGCTTTGCCCGCTCAATGTTGGTGCGTCGATGGCCGATCTTGCACATGAGCTGATCGATGAACCCCGGCAAGTGGGCCACGTTACTTGCCCATCGCTTCTAATACCATTTGCCGCCGATATTGCGTCAAAGACCGGAAAAACCGTTGCCCTCTCAGGGGCGGGTTTTACCGCTTTGACCGATGGTGAAACCCTGAACCTCGTTGGGCAGATGCCTTATCAGGCAGATCAGCTTGTGTTTCACACCACCGCCAGCCCCTTGCGCCCAAATGGCGTTTTCTCCCGGTCCGATCCCGCCAAACCCGATTGGGCTATGCTGCAAGAACTGGCGCATCGCACCTACGCACCCGCAACCGAAGCATCGCGCCTCAAAGGCGCGGGCGCGGGGATGACCGACAACGATTAACCCAAGGACGCCATGATGGACACGAAAACCCTAAGCCTTGCTGACATAGAAGACCTAAGCCTGCGCGCTTTGGTGGCCGCAGGCACGTCGCTTGAAAACGCACGCCCCCTTGCGGTGGCCACCGCCGCGACCGAGGCCGACGGTATATCGAGCCATGGCCTCGCCTATATCCCAATTTACTGCGAGCATGTTCAGTGTGGCAAAGTGGATGGACAGGCTGTTCCTCAGCTCAAGACCACGGCCCCTTCGGTGATAACCGTCGATGCCGCAACGGGGTTTGCCCATCCGGCAATCGATATGGGTTTTGACGCCTTAATACCGCTTGCGCGTTCACAGGGGATCGCCGTGCTGGCGGTGAAAAACAGCTACAATTGTGGTGTGCTCGGCTACCATACTCAACGGCTCGCCAAAGCGGGGCTTCTGGGTCTTGGCTTTACCAATGCCCCGGCGTCCATTGCGCCTTCGGGTGGGTTCAAACCTGTGGTCGGCACAAATCCGTTTTCCATTGCCGCGCCCGGCCCCGGAGGGGAACCCGCGGTTCTGATCGACCAAAGTGCCAGCACAATTGCTAAAAGCGAGGTCATGAAACACGCCCGCGAGGGCAAGCCGATCCCGGTTGGTTGGGCACTGGACGCAGAGGGGCAGCCGACAACCGATCCTGCGGTCGGGCTCAAAGGGTCAATGGCCCCCTCCGGCGGCTACAAAGGCGTGGGAACGGCGCTCATGGTTGAACTTATGGCCGCCGCGCTTACTGGGGCCACGCTTGGCATCGATGCCTCGCCGTTCTCCGGCACCGCAGGCGGGCCGCCGCGCACCGGACAATTCTTTATCGCGATAGATCCACAAGCAACGTCGGATGGTGGCTTTGCCGCTTTGGTTGCGCGGCTCGTCGACACGTTCCACGCGCAAGACGGCGCACGACTTCCGGGCGATGGTCGCAACCAACGCCGTATTCAGGCCCGCGTCGATGGCGTGGCGGTGAATGTGGCCACGCTAGAAAAAATCGAAGCCATCATCGGCTAAGCTTTGGCACCTAGGCACCTTATGCACGCGATGAGTTTGCAATCGTTTTGCCGTGCTCGCAACGCCTTTTGCCGGTGAGCATCGGTGCCCAATCCGTCACAGTGGTCCTTGGGCGATCTCGCCTATAGGGGAAATGTGTCGCCTGATTTTGGGCCGGAATTTTGGGCCTGAATTTGGGCCGGAATTTTGCGATCTTTACTATTCCTAAGCCAAATTAACTCTCTTCCAAGCTCAGGACATCAAACTTGGGGCCAATCTCTCTGAAACACGGGCAGAATCACACAGATTGGTCCAAGGTCATGATCTGGGGCCCCAGATCAGGCACTGCCAATCTCCCCGAAATCGCGGTGGTTTTGTACCGTTTCCCCTGTTGTGCCAAGGGCGTACGGTCCGTTACCCAGCGTGCGTTGGGTTAACAAATGCGGGGATTTGGGGCTAGCCGCGTTTGCGGGCGATCTCGATCCGTGCTTCCAACATCGACATATCGGCGATCAAGCGCTTGCGCTCTGTTCTGTCCGTGGTCTCCAAAAGCTCCTCTCGGAGCCGCGCCAATTCCCGGCTAAGTGACACAAATTCCGGCACTGCCCCGTTGTCCTTGAGGATGCGGTTCATCACGGCGTCTTGGGAATTGTCGTTCTGGGGGAGGGGTTTACCCGCTCCCTCGAGGTTGTCGAAAGCGCCGTCTTCCTCGGCTTTGCGAATGCGTGCATTGATAAGATCGATGAGCGGATGGTCCATGGAAATGTCATGCCATGTGCAAAACGCTGCGTCAAAGACATGTTGCCCCAACGTCGCGAACCCTTGCGTCGTGTCAGTATACTTTTAACAATACACACCAGCGAGATAAGGGGAGGAGGACGGACATGGCCTATGCTGGCATGGACGATCGAAATGCAATTGAAAAGCAGATGCCGTGGGGGGATCGGGACATTCCCGTAAGTCTCTACGGCCAGCTTTGTCGAACCGCGGAAAAGTTTCCAAATCGTCCTGCGACCAGTTATCAGCTGATGTCCGGGCCGAGCGACAAAGCAGATACGGTGACCTGGGCCGAAATGAAGGACAAGGTCACGCAATCTGCCAACCTCTTCCGCAAGCTCGGGATTGGTGAAAACGATGTGGTGGCCTATGTGCTACCTAACTGTACAGAAACGCTTTATACGCTTTTGGGCGGGGCTGTGGCCGGGATCGTTAACCCGATCAACCCGCTGCTTGAGCCGGAACAAATCGCGTCGATCCTGCGCGAAGTTGACGCCAAGGTTGTGGTGACGCTCAAGGCGTTTCCCAAGACCGATGTGGCGCAAAAGGTCGCCGAGGCCGTACGCCACGCACCGCATGTGCATACGGTTCTTGAGATCGACCTGAACGCCTATTTGACGCCGCCAAAATCGTGGATTGTGCCGCTGATCCGGCCCAAGAATGATGGCAACAAACACGTGGATGTGCTGAATTTCGGCAAGGAAATTAGTAAACACAACACGACGCTGGACTTTGAAGACACCAAAGAAGACCGCATCGCCGCCTATTTCCACACCGGCGGCACAACCGGGATGCCGAAAGTGGCGCAACACCTCTATTCCGGGATGCATTACAACGGCTGGCTTGGCGCGACGTTGCTGTTTGATGAAACAGATAACATCATGTGCCCGCTGCCGCTTTTCCATGTGTTTGCGGTACATGTGATCTTGATGGCCGCGATCCATTCCGGCGCGCACGTGGTGTTCCCAACCCCGCAAGGCTACCGGGGCGAGGGTGTTTTTGACAATTTCTGGAAACTCTGCGAGCGCTGGAAAATCAGCTTTATCATCACTGTTCCGACGGCGGTGTCGGCCCTGATGCAGCGCCCTGTGGATGCTGATATCTCTTCGGTCAAAACCGCGTTTTCGGGATCAGCCCCGATGCCGATGGAGCTTTTTAAACGCTTTGAAAAGACCTGTGGCGTGACGATCTGTGAGGGCTATGGCTTGACCGAAGCAACATGCCTTGTGTCAGTTAACCCGCCTGAGGGTGTGAAAAAGGTTGGCTCTGTTGGTATTCCGCTGCCTTACAATGATGTCAAAATCCTCAAGACGAACAACGGCGATCCGGTGGCATGTGCTGCCGACGAAATCGGTGAGATTTGTGTGGCCAATCCGGGGGTTTACGCCGGGAGCACCTATACTGAGGTGGATAAGAACAAGGATCTGTTCCACTACGACAACTACCTGCGTACCGGTGATTTGGGTCGATTGGACGAAGACGGGTATCTGTGGATTACTGGCCGTGCCAAGGATTTGATCATTCGCGGCGGTCATAATATTGATCCGGCGGAAATCGAAGAAGCGCTTTTGGCCCATCCGGCCGTTGCCTTTGCCGGTGCGATTGGTCAACCAGATGCCCATGCTGGGGAGCTACCCTGTGCCTTTGTTGAGCTTATCGATGGTGGCGAGGTCACGGTTGAAGAGCTTATGGAACATGCCAAAAAGCACGTTCACGAACGCGCGGCGCACCCCAAGCATTTGACCATTCTGGATGAACTTCCCAAAACCGCCGTGGGCAAGGTTTTCAAGCCAGACCTGCGCAAGCATGCGATCACTCGCATCTACAATGCGGCCTTGGAAAAGGCAGAGTGCCCGGCGCGTGTTGTCTCGGTCTTGGATGATAAGAAACGCGGGTTGGTGGCGCAGTTGCAGGCCAATGGCGCGGATGACGCTAAGGTCGGAACCGTGCTGGGGGCCTTTGTGCGTCCTTGGGAATGGGCCGAGTGAGGCACATCCGCGAGGCGGGCGCTGACAAGAATTTTGCAAAATTCTTGAAAATTCCGTGCAAGGAATTTGGATGCGCCTAGCCGTGCCGGATCACTGGATCAATGGGCGTTGAGCCAAGGTTCAACGCCTCTTCCATGACCTTCGCAACTTGCAAAAGCCGCCCCTCACCTCTGGGGCGGCCGATCAGTTGGATGCCAATCGGCATACCGCTGGCGGTGAACCCGACGGGAAGCGATAGCGCCGGCAGGCCACAGACCGTGGCCAGCATCGCAAAGCGCAGCCAGTCGAGGTAATCTTTGCACGGTTCCCCGTTGACCTCGGTGGGGTATTCGACCTCAACCGGTAGCGGAGATAAGCCGTTGACGGGACAGGCCAGAACGTCAAAGCGGCCTAGGAATATCCGCATTGTATCATAGAGTTGTGAGCGTTGGCTCATCGCCTCGGCGACGTCATCCATCAAAAGGGCGCGTCCCTCAGCAATGTTTTGTTGCAACGTTGGTTTGTAGTGCTTGGTAATCCGCTCTGGCGTGTTGCGAGCCCCCGTCCAAAAGCCAAAGGCGCGCAGAGTTCTAAAGCAATGTTCAACATTGGATAGCTCTGGGACCGCTTCGATCACATCAAGGTCAGGGCTAGAGATGCGGGTGAGGGCCGAAGAGAGCAGTTCTGATATTTCGGGTGTAACCGGGGCCAGTCCACCCAAGTCGGGTGCATAGGCGATGCGGATCGGGCCCGCCTTGGCGCGACAGGTCGAGAGATAGCTTTGTGCCGGGGCTGGGACGGAAATCGGCCAAATTGGATCAAAACCGGACATGGCATCCAGCATAAGCGCGCAATCTTCGACAGAGCGGGCCATCGGACCTTCGACAGGCAGCGTGTCAAATCCCTGCGCCGCTGGACCGCCGCCCGCGACACCGGGGGAGGGGCGCAAGCCGACGATCCCGCAATAGCTTGCCGGGGTGCGCAGGCTGCCGCCAAGATCAGAGCCTTGGCTAAGCCAAACTTCGCCTGTGGCAAGCCCTGCAGCGGCCCCGCCAGAAGAGCCACCGGCATTCATCCGCGTGTCCCACGGGTTGCGCGTCATGCCAAAGACAGCGTTGAACGTATTGGCTCCGGCCCCCATTTCCGGGGTGTTCGTCTTGCCCATGACCACCGCGCCCCGGCTTTCGAGGCGGGTGACAATTGGGTCAGAGGTGTCGGGGATGAAATCGGCCAATGCCTTGGTGCCAAAGGTGGTCCGCACCCCCGCAACCGGAGTGAGATCTTTGATCCCGATGGGCAAGCCCGCCAAAAGGCTATTGATGTCGGCGTGTTTGCCAGCTTCGCGCGCACGATCAGCACAGGTCGTGACCATAGCATTGATGGCCGGGCTGGTTTGGGTGATCCGGGTTAGGCTGGCCTCGATCAAATCACTTGGCTGTATCTCACGCTTATTCAGCAGCTCAACAGCATCGCAGGCGCTTAGTGCGCAAAGCTCGGGGCCAGCAAACCCCGGTCTAACAAACTCTGGCTTAGCAGCCATCTGACCCGGCGCAGAACATCTCATAGAGTAGGCCGATGACCCGGCTGGTGTCGTCGTTAGCGAGGCTGTAGTAGATCGTTTTGCCGTCGCGCCGGGTTGTCACCAAACCCTCTTCGCGTAGGCGCGCCAACATTTGGCTTACGGCCGCTTGCCGAATTTCCAAAAGCGATTCCAGTTCGCCAACAGATTTCTCACCCGAGCCAAGATGGCACAGGATCATCAAACGCCCCTCATGCGCCAGCGTTTTCAAAAACGCGGCGGCGTGTCGGGCGTTGGTCGACATTTCCTCTGGCGGCGCAGGAGGCTTGGGCATCTCGTTCACGGCTCGGTCATCCATTTCCTGTTTGCGATAAACTTAACAGCGCTTTTCACAAAATGCGAGATCAGGATTTTCAGGCGGTTCACAGGCGGGTTTTAGGGGGTGTCGAGTGCCGGAATTGGTGCAGGGGCCCCGCCTTCGAACAGGTTGCCATTGACGTAGTCACAAGGCGCATCCTGCATCTCGAGGTGCAGTCCATCGCCGGTGTAGGGATGGGCACGGGCCAGATCTTCGTCGATCTCGATGCCAAGGCCGGGCGCTTGGGGCGCGGTGACAAAACCAGCCTCTACCTTGAGCGACCCTTTGATCAGCGCGTCATGAAACGGCGTTTCGATGGTCTCGGCAATCAACAAATTGGGGATCGACACGCCAAGGTGAATGTTGGCGGCCCATTCCACCGGACCGGCATAAAGATGCGGAGCCATTTCGGCATTAAAGCTTTCGGCCAGCACCGCGATTTTGCGCGACTCCCAAATGCCACCGGCCCGGCCAAGCGCCGGTTGCAGGATTTTAGCCCCGCCAGTGCGCAAGAGTGCGGCAAACTCGGCGCGGGTGGTGAGGCGCTCGCCCGTGGCGATGGGGATGCGCACGGCGCGCGCAACCTGTTCAAATTCCAAGAGATTGTCCGGTGGGATGGGTTCTTCGAACCACAAGGGGTTATAGGGTTCGATGGCTTGCCCCAATCGAATGGCCCCGGATGTGGTGAATTGCCCGTGGGTGCCAAAGAGCAGATCGGCCTTGTCTCCGACCGCCTCGCGGATGGCTTTGCAGAACGCCACGGATTGGCTGATGTCGGACATGGCCGGTTGGTGACCGCCGCGCATGGTATAGGGGCCTGCGGGGTCAAATTTGACCGCCGTATAGCCGCGATTAACGCAGTCCAAGGCCGCCTCGGCCGCCATGTCGGCGCTTCCCCAAAACGCGGGCAAAGGATGCTCGGGCAGGGGATAGAGGTAGGTATAGGTGCGGATGCGTTCGTTCATCATGCCGCCGAGCAAGGCCCAAACCGGGCGATCCCGCGCCTTGCCCAGAATATCCCAACAGGCGATTTCAAGACCCGAAAATGCCCCCATCACGGTGAGATCGGGCCGCTGAGTAAACCCCGAGCTATAGGTGCGGCGGAACATGCGTTCGATGTTTTCGGGGTTTTCGCCTTCGAAATAACGCTGAAACACGTCGCTTATTACGGCGCGCATGGCTTCGGGTCCAATGGACGACGCATAGCATTCGCCCCAGCCGGTGATCCCGTCATCGGTGGTCAATTTGACCAATATCCAATAGCGCCCCCCCCAACCGGGGGCGGGCGGGGCGGTGATGATGATGTCGAGATCACGTAGTTTCATGTCCGGCCCCTTTAGAACAAAATCACATTGCGACGCGCACCGCCGGTTTTGGTGTCGGCAATCGCTTCGTTGATTTGTTCAAGTGTCCAGCGGCCTGAAACCAGCTCATCCAGTTTCAAACGCCCTTGTTTATAGAGATCGGCCATCCAGGGAATGTCGCGTGAAATCACCACATCACCCATTTTCGAGCCGATCATATGCTGGCTCATAAAGGCGGGCACCACGGGTTCGTATTGTGCCATCGCGCCGGTGTGGGGCATGCCAACCATGACCATGCGCCCGCCATAGCCGAGATACCGCATGGCGCTTTCATAGGCCGGAATGGCTCCGACGGTGACGGCAACTATGTCGGCACCACGGCCAAGCGCCTTGATGGCGTCTTTCCACGGTGCTTTGCTTGTGGCGAGGATGCCATGGGTTGCGCCAAATTCCTTGGCGATTTCGAGTTTCTCTTCGCTCATGTCGACGGCAACGATGCGCCGCGCCCCGGCAATGCGGGCCCCTTGGATGGCGTTTAGGCCAACGCCGCCCGCGCCAATAACGACAACGTCTTCTCCGGCTTGCAACCGCCCGGCGTTGACCACGGCCCCGATGCCTGTGATCACGCCACAGGCCAAAAGTGCCACGGCCTCGGCGGGCATATCATCGGGGAGAGCAACCACTTGGCTTTGATCAACCACGACTTTTTCGGCAAAGGCCCCGCAATTCATCGCTTGAACCACCGGTGTGCCATCGGCGCGAGTGATCGGCGAGGCGGCGCTTGGCGACTCGCAGGTTGTCGGTTTGCCCGTCGCGCAATTGGGGCAGGTGCCACAGGCGCGGATCAGTGTGACAACAACACGATCGCCCTGTTTGACCTGTTTGACGCCCGCGCCGACATGGGTGACGCGACCGGCGGCTTCGTGGCCATAAACGGCGGGCAAATCGCCACCCCAGCCACCATCGGCAAAGGAAATGTCGGAATGGCAAATGGCCACGGCTTCTAGGGTGACTTCAACTTCGCCCGCTTCGGGCGCGCGCAGGGTCAGGTTTTCGATTTGCAGCGGTGCCCCGAATTCGGTGCAGACGGCGGCTTTGATTGTGGTCATAGGGCGCTCCTGTTTGGGGTAGGTTCGGGTGCAGGGCGGCCCACTGCAAGCATAAAAACGACCAAAGGTGACGTTTACGACTTTTGCGTCTGTGACGTAGGGGCGAGGAAAAGGATCATCGCCACAAGTGTCAGCACTAGCGACAGGATAAAGGGCGCGCCGGGGAAGTACCAAGCAGCGTCCGGCGCGGCATAATGGGCAAAGATACCGCCCATCATCAGGGGCGCTATCGCCATGGCCACAGCCGAAGCCGACCCTAAGATACCTTGGAGTTCACCCTGTCTATCAGGGCCGAGTTTGACCGACATAAGCCCCTGAAGCGCCGGGGAAAACACCGCACCCATTGCCGCAAGTGGGGTGAGGATAAGGGCGACGATCCCTGAGTCGATCACCGCCAAGGCCCCAAAGCCGATGGCGGAAAACACCAGCCCCAAAATGGCGGTGCCTCGGTCCCCAAAACGGGCCAGAATGGCGCGGATCAAAACCCCCTGAACCACCACCATGGACACACCAAACAGGGCCAGCGACAGGCCGATCATACCGGCGTTCCAGCCGAATTGAGCCTTGCCATAATAGGCCCAAACTGCCGGGTAGACCGCAAAGCTAAATTGGTAGAGGAAAAAGCTAATGACGCCGCGCCCGATACCGGGGAGTTTGGAAAGGTCATAGAAAGAGCCAAACGGGTTGGCCCGTCGCCATGTAAACGGACGGCGGATGTCATCGGTGACGGTTTCGCGCAGCACAACCCAGCCGAGGATCAAATTGGCGGCGGCAAGCACGGCAGCGGCCCAGAACGGTGCGCGCGTGCCAAATTCGCCCAAGGCCCCGCCGATCAGCGGCCCGGCTATAAAGCCGAGCCCAACAGCGGCGGCGACGAGTCCGAAGCCTTCGGATTCTTTGCCCGGTTCGGACAGGTCGGCCATGGTTGCCGAGGCGGTGGCGTGGGTTGCGGCGGTGATGCCGCCAATGATGCGCCCAACCAGCAAAAGCCAGATCGATCCAGCAAAGGCCATGACCACATAGTCCACCGCCATAACGGCGAGCGAGAGGAGCAGCACCGGGCGACGGCCAAAACGGTCAGAGAGACTTCCTAAGAAGGGCGCAAACAAGAATTGCATCGCCGCAAAGGCCGCCGTCAACACGCCGCCCCAAAGCGCGGCATTGGCAAGGTTGCCGCCGGTGACCTCTTTGATCAGGTCGGGCATGACAGGCATAATCAGACCAACACCCATGGTGTCGATCATGACCGTGAGCAGAACAAAGACGACCGGCAAGGGCATAGGTTATTGTGCTTTCACGGCGGCGGTGAAATTGCGCGCTTCATCCGGGGCGGTGCCCAGTTGGCTTTTGGTGTCAAACAAGGTGTCGGGAAGGTCGGGATGCGCGGCTTGGGCCAAGGATTGCAGGCTTTGACCGGTGTCACGCGCCTTGGCGCAGAGCGATTTGGTTTCGGTCTGTGCGTCGGGGCGCGGCATGTTTTGGGCAAGCGCAAAGCTCAGCGCCTCGGCACGGATCATGCCACCAGTATTGTCCAGCGCCTCTTGCATGGTTTCGGTATTCGGTGTGATGCCCTGAGCCAGTTTTTGACCATGGGTCAAGGCGGCGGCGGTGCTTTGCACCAATTGCGGAAAGGTCAGCCATTCGGTGAACCAAGCCGCGCCGTCGCGTTGGTTTTGATGCAGACCTGCGCCATGAAGGGTGGCGGAAAGACCTTGAACATGGCGCGCCAAAGCCACCATCGCCGCGGGGGCAACCGGGTTTTGTTTCTGTGGCATGGTTGATGAGCCGCCCGCGCCGCCCAAGGTGATTTCGCCGATGCCCGATTGCGAGGCGAGGATCAGGTCATCACCGATTTTTCCCAAAGCGATGCAGACACGGTTCATCCAATCGACCTGTCTCAGGATCGGGGTGCGATCACTGTGCCAACTGCGCCCGGGATCGGACAGACCTAGTTTTGCGGCCCATTCAGCGCGCAATTTGGCCGGGTCGGGGCCGAGTTCAGAGGCGGTTCCGGCCGCACCGGATAGGGAGACCAAAAGGGTCTGGCGTTTCAACTCTGGCAGGTCGCGCAGCGCCTCAAGCACGGGCCAGCCCCACGCCGCAACAACCGCGCCGAAACTGGTTGGGGTCGCATGGAGGCCAAAGCTTCGCGCCGCCATCGGAGTGGTGGCATGTGTGTCGGCCAAATTGGCCAGATCGCCAACAATGGCGGTTAAGGCTTTTTCCATTTGGCCAAGCGCACTGCGCATCCGCAGCATCAGACCGGTGTCTTGGATGTCTTGAGATGTCGCGCCCCAATGCAGGTATTGTCCGTGTTCGGGGGCCTGTAGGTTCTTGCGAAACGCATCGACCAACCCCGGTACCGTCACGCCGTTTTGACCACAGGCCTTGGCCAAACCGGCCGGGTCGATCTGCAATTCCAGGCTGGCGCGATGGAGGGCCTTGGCGCTTTCGCTTGGGATTACCCCGGCTTCGCCCTGAACCAAGGCCAAGGACCCTTGCACCAACATCATCGCCCGAATTTCGGCGCTGTCGGAGAACAGGCGACCGGTGTCACCGGCGGGGAAAAGGGCAGAGAGGTGCAGGCTGTCGAAAGGCGTGGCGGGCATATGGGCTCCGGTTAGGTTTGGGCAATGGTGGACAGGAGCGCGGCAAGCCTGTCGGGCATGGAAAAGAACGGCGAATGTGAGCTTGGCAAGCTATGCTGATCGGCAACGGGAAGTGCCGAGGCCATTTCGTGCTGGAATTCTGGCGGGATGGCGCGATCGTCTTCGCAGGTGATGTAGCTGCGCGAAACGGATGCGTAATTCGCGCCCAACTCAGCCGGGGTTTCTTGGGGCAGGATTGGCTGAGGGCAGAGATGGGCGAGCGCAAAATCTAGCGCCTCGGCGCAATCATGGTAAAACTTGTCCTCGGCCATAGTAGGATCAAAACCCATAGTGATGCGATCCGGGGCAACACGAAACGCCTCGGCCAGAGGTTGGCGCGGGGCCTTGCGACGTTGATCGGCCAAGCCCAAACCGGGCCAAGGTACATAGGCGCAGAGATAGACCAAACGGGCGATGTTGGACGGGTCAAGCTCTGCCGCGCGCGAGATTGGGAACCCGGCCATGGAATGGCCGACGACGATGGTTGGCGTGTCTACGGCGGCGGTAATCGCATTGGCATAGAGGTCAAGCGTGACGTCACCAGCCGGGGTTGGGTCATTGCCATGCGAGGGCAGGTCGATGGCTTTGGCCTCGTGGCCAAGGGCTTTCAACGCTGGAATCACATCACGCCAACACCACGCCCCATGACAGGAACCATGCACCAAAAGGAAGTTTGCCACTTAGGAGACGCCTTGACTGGCGAAGAAATCGCACAGCACACGGGCATATTCCTCGGGGTTTTCAATGCAGGGTAGATGGCCAGCGCCGCGGATCAGGTGGAACTGCGACCCCGGAATGAGGTCAAGCGTTTCACGCACCAGATCAGGCGGAGTTGACCCATCCTCAGACCCGGCGATCCCAAGCGTGGGCAGGCGCAAGCCCGATGTTGACGAGATGAAATCGGTGCCGGAAATGGCCCCGGCACACCCAGTCCACCCACGCACAGGTGTCCGCAGGTGAAAGTTTTGCCAGCCCGTGTATTCAATTGTGTCGCGGAATTTGGCCGAGAACCAGCGCTGCATCGTGCCGTCTAACGCTGCCTCTAACCCGCCCTCTTCGACGGTTTTGATACGGTCGGCCCACATTTCGCGGGTCCCGATTTTGGCGGCGGTGTTAGACAAGACCATCGCGCGCACAAGATCAAGCCGTTTGGCGGCCAAACCTTGGGCAATCATGCCCCCAATCGACAGGCCAACAAAGATCGCGTCCTTGAAACCGTTCAGGTCCATCAATTGTTCGACGTCATGCACCAAATTGCCCATCGACCAACGCCCATCTGGCGTATCCGAAAGCCCATGACCGCGTTTGTCATAGCGTAGGATGCGCAAGCCCTGAGGCAGCAAGGGCATGATCGGGTCCCACATGCGTAAGTCAGTGCCAAGAGAGTTGGCAAACACGACCGGAGTGCCGTCTTTTGGACCTTCAACTTTGTAATGCAGGCGATACCCGCCCAGATCAGCCATGTGCATGTGTTTTCTCCCTTTGGTCGTTGGAAAGGTGTAGCGTGAATGGCGGGGGATGCAACAGAGGCCAAACGCAAAAAAGGCGGGGAGTTCCCCGCCTTTGTCATGTTTTGTTGGTGCTTTCGAGTGGGTTTACCCGATGGAAACCAGTTCCAGTTCGAATGTCAGATCTTTGCCGGCCAGCGGGTGGTTGGCGTCGAGGGTGACTTCGGTTTCGGTGATTTCAACCACGGTGACAGGCATGACCTGACCGGTGGGGGATTGCATCTGAAGCTGAATGCCAACTTCGAGCGGGATTTCCGCCGGGATTTGATCGCGTGGAACGCCTTGGCGGGCGCGGTCGTCGGGTTGGCCATAGGCATCGTCGGCAGGGATGTTGATGGTCTTTTTCTCGCCGACGGTCATGCCGTCGACGCCTTTGTCAAAGCCAGGAATGACCTGACCAGAGCCTAGGGTGAATTCCAACGGATCGCGGCCTGCCGAGCTGTCAAAGGTCGACCCGTCTTCCAAAGTGCCGGTATAGTGAATGCGAACGGTATCGCCGGATTTAGCCTGCGTCATAGGGGCCTCGTTAGTCTCAGAGAATGAATGGACGAGGCCGGACCGTCCGGGTGCTCGTATCGGCGCGCACCCTATGAGACCCGGACAGAGATTGCAAACCGCTTAGCCGCCTTCGGTCGGGGCGGCCGGGGTCATGATGCCAAGAGCCGCGCCGGTCGGGTCGGCGATGATGGCAATACGGCCAATTCCGGGCACGTCAAAGCAAGGGCGGCGGATTTCGCCTCCGGCGGCCTCGGTGGCTGCGACCGTGGCATCGACATCATCAACGGCGATGTAGGTGAACCAATGTGGCGGGATGCCGGTCAGCTGTTCCATTTGGCTCATATCCATCAAACCAGCGACGGGTTTTCCGTCTTTCATGGCGACCTGATAGGTGCCGCCGGTGTCTGGGTCGGGCATGGCTTCGTATTCCCAACCACAGGTTTGGGCGTAGTAGTCGAGCGCCTTGGGAAGGTCGCGGGTCATCAATTCGGTCCACCAGATGGTGCCATGATTTGACATTGGAAATCTCCTTGGTTGGGAATCGGAATAGCCCAAGAGTAACACGATGACGGGTTGCGACATTAACGAAAGCGCAGGGGTCTTTCGGCTGCTGCCATTCCATGTCAGGGTTGCGCGCATCAGGATTGAGGAGCCCCCATGACCATCACCACATGCGTATTTGATGCCTATGGCACCTTGTTTGATGTTGCCGCCGCCGCCCGTGTCGCGGCCGAAGAGCCGGGGCGCGAAAAGCTAGCCGAGGTGTGGCCGCAGATCGCCGCGGATTGGCGCGCAAAGCAGTTGGAATATAGCTGGCTGCGCGCGGTATCGGGGGCCTATGTGCCGTTTTGGGAAGTCACCAAAGACGGGTTGGATTGGGCGATGGAGCGCGCTGGGTTGGATGATTTGGAGCTGCGCGAGCGGCTTTTGGCGCTGTATTGGGAATTGCCGGCTTATAAAGAGGTGCCTTTTATGCTGGCCCATCTCAAGGCTGCGGGCAAGAATTGTGCGATTTTGTCCAATGGCAACAAAGACATGTTAGATGGGGCGGTGGATAGCGCCGGGATTGGCCTTTATCTGGATGCGCTTTTGTCCGTGGATCAGGTCGGAATCTTTAAACCGGCGACACAGGTCTATGATCTGGTTGGGGCCGAGTTCGGCTGTAAACCCGAAGAGGTGTTGTTTGTGTCCTCAAACGGCTGGGACGCGGGTCATGCGGCGGCCTATGGATTTCAGACGGTTTGGGTCAATCGCATGGGGGTGCCGATGGATCGGTTGCCGGGCAAACCCGCCCATGTGTTAAGTGATCTGACAACCATTCCGGAGCTGGTGTGATGGCGCGTTTTACAACATCTGACGGTGTGTCGTTGTATTATACCGATGAGGGGCAGGGTGTGCCGCTTTTGTGCCTGTCTGGGCTAAGCCGCAATGGCCGGGATTTTGATTATGTCGCTCCGTTGTTGGATGGGGTCCGCCTTATCCGGTTGGATTATCGGGGGCGGGGGCAATCGGATTGGGCCCCGCATGAGAGCTATTCGATCCCGATTGAGGGACGCGATGCGTTAGAATTGCTGGACCATCTTGGGATCGAGAAGGCGGCGATTTTGGGAAGTTCGCGTGGGGGATTGATTGCCATGGGATTGGCCGCGACGGTCAAAGAGCGGCTTTTGGGTGTGGCTTTGAACGATATTGGCCCCGAAATCGCCGATCGTGGCCTTGAGGTGATCAAGAATTATCTGGGCCGTCGTCCGGCTTGGAAAACCATGGCTGAAGCGGTGGCGGCGCGGCCTAAGGTGATGGCAGGATTTGCCAATGTCCCGGCTGAACGCTGGCAACGGGAGGCAGAGACCCATTACCGCGAGGTCGAGGGTGGTTTGGACATCACTTATGACCCAAAGCTGCGCGATGCCGTGTTGGCGGAGGGCGCGCAGGTTGTGCCGGATTTGTGGCCGTTTTTTGAGGCTTTGGCAGAGTTGCCTTTGTGCCTAGTCCGTGGCGCGAATTCGGATTTGTTGTCAGAGGCGTGTTTTGTGGAGATGACGCGCCGTAGGCCGGATGCGGTGGCGGTTCAGGTGGCCGATCGTGGCCATATTCCGTTTTTGGATGAATCTGACGCGGTTGCGGCCTTGCACAAATGGATTGCGATGATGTGACGGGAGCGGCGCTGTTTGCGATGCAAATGCGCCCCACCCACCGTCCCATCGGGCGCGCTATTCGGGCTGAACGAACACCCGTTTGGGGTGCAATTCACCGCCCTTGTAGATGCCGACCGCGATTGGCGTGCCATCGAATGATGCCCATGCTTCGTCGCCGTATTCGACATCTTTGGCAAACACCATGCCCGGGTTGCCGTTGCGCAGCTTTGTCGCCCCGTCGAGCGTTGTGTGCAGCTCGGGCAATTCATCAAGGCCGATTTCCAGCGGCTTGAGATAGGCGTCAAGCGCGGGTGTTTTGGCCATCTCGTCGATCTGGTCGATGCTCAGACCATCACTCACTTCAAACGGGCCAGACCACGTGCGACGCAAGCGCAGGACATGCGCCTTGCAGCCCAATGCTTCGCCTAGGTCGCGGGCGATGGAACGGACATAGCCGCCTTTGCCACAGGTCATTTCCAGCTCGACGTGATCGGCATCTGGGCGCGAAATCATCACCAGCTCTTCGACCCAAAGAGGGCGCGCGGCGATGTCCATTTCTTCGCCGTCGCGGGCGCGTTTATAGGCGCGTTCGCCGTCGATTTTCACCGCTGAGAACTGCGGAGGCACCTGCATAACGTCGCCAACAAACTGATGCAGCGCTTCTTTGATCTCCTCATCCGAGGGGCGCAAATCGGTTTCGGCAATGACTTCACCCTCGGCGTCATCGGTGTTGGTCGCCTGACCGAGACGGACAACAAAGCGGTAGGCTTTGAGCGCATCGGTGATGTAGGGCACGGTTTTGGTGGCCTCGCCCAAGGCAACGGCAAGAACGCCGGTGGCCTCCGGGTCCAAGGTGCCCGCATGGCCGGCTTTCTTGGCCTCAAGCGCCCAGCGGACCTTGTTCACCACCGAAGTGGAGGTGATACCGGCCGGTTTATCTACGATCAGCCAGCCCGAAATATCGCGGCCCTTGCGTCTGCGTCCCATGGTCGTCCCTTATTGGTAAGGCCGCGGAGGTAGCAAGCAGGGACAGAGCTGTCAATTCAACAGGGGCGTTTTGGTGGGTATTGCAGGAATATGTCGATGAAAGGGCCGGTAAGGAGCTGTTACCCGGATGCTTGCAACGCAGTTTTGATTGCGGAGAGGGCTGCGCGAATGGGTGGGTCATGCCGCGTGTCATGATGGGACACCAACCATTCATCATGGGTCAAATCCTCAATCGGATCAGACAGTTGCGTCAAGGTGCGTTGCTTTGCGCCAATAAAGCAGGGCAAGACAATGCGGCCATGACCGGAGCGGGCCAAATCGAGGCAGAGCCGCATATCAGTTGCGGTCAGCCCAATGTTGGAACCATGTGTGCGGTGAAGCCAGGCTTGGGAGGGAGGGAGCGGTGCTTGCCCCGGCAAGCTGACGTAGCGGGAGACCGCGTCAGATGTGGCGTAAATGGCGTAGGTGATACTGCGGAGCTTTTGGCGCGCGAGCCATGGGTGGTCGGGCTCGGCATTTCGGATGCCGATGTCGGCTTCGCGCCGGGCGATATCCAAGATCGCATTTGACGGAACAAAGCTTGGTGTCCAAGTTCCAGATACAGTAGCGGGCAGGGATTGGGCCAAAACCTGTGAGGTCCATAACCCGGCAGTTATCCGAACTGTTGGGGTTTGGTCGGTCTTGGAAAGCCATCGCAAGACGCGGTGACGCAACTCGGGCAACCCAGTCAATTCATCCGCCAGTGATTGACCGTCTTGAGTTAACTGAAAGCCACCTTTGCCGCGTAAAAACAGCCGCCGACCAGTGCTGCGTTCGAGATGCGCCATGCGGCGAGACATCGTCGGGAGCGGGACACCGGCCTTTTGGGCGGCGTTGGTGAGGGACGGGCTCGTGGCAACGATCTGAAACAACGCAAGGTCGGACAAGTCAGCTTGGCTTTCATTCATGAAAGTAATGTTGCCCGAATTGCGAATTTATTCAATGGAAATGACTGTGGCATCTTGTTTTTGAAATAATCTCCCAAAGCAAGAGGCATTTGATGTTGATCACACCTTTGAAAACCGAACGCCGTTTTTTGTCGCCTGAACGCCAACACATTGAAAACCGTATCCGCAGCCATAAAAAATGGCGCAGACGGCGGAACCGGCTGCGCCTTTTATGCTTTTTAAGCGATTGGCGTCGTTCTAGTCGCGGGTTCCGGCGAAACGTTCTTGCCATTCGGTGCGTTCTGCATCGGTTATCTTGCGGAAAGTGACCTCAGGCACGGCAAATTCGTGGCCTTCGGGCATTGCCGCGAGGGCGGCTTTGATGTCGGTTGGCCATGCGTCATCGTCCGACTTCATCGCATCCAAAAGCTCGGCACTTGCGTCCGGAATGAAGGGCGAAGAAATGATCGCATAGAGACGGATCAGGTTCAGCGCCAAGCGGATCTGCGCTGCGGCTTGATCGGGGTCGGTTTTGAAAGTTGTCCAAGGCGCGACTTCTTGTAGGTATTCGTTGCCCAAGGCCCATGCGGCGCGCAGGGCGGTGGCGGATTTGCGCACCTCGATGGCTTCCATATGGGCTTCGTATTCGGCCAATTTCGCGGCTAGATCACTCATCAATTGCTCTTCGCGCGCGCCATAGGCCCCGCCCGCCGGAACAGCTTCTGAGTATTTGGAGCGACAGAATTTGGTGACACGGCTGGCAAAGTTGCCAAGCACGTCGGCGAGGTCCTTGTTGACCGACACTTGGAAGTTTTCCCAAGTAAATTCGCTATCCGCGCTTTCGGGCGCATGGGACAACAACCACCAGCGCCAGTAATCGGACGGTAGGATTTCCAAGGCTTGATCCATGAACACCCCGCGTCCGCGCGATGTTGAGAATTGGCCGCCATCGTAGTTCAAGTAGTTGAACGATTTGATGTAATCGACAAGCTTCCACGGCTCACCCGAGCCCAAAATCGTGGTTGGGAAGGACAGGGTGTGGAAGGGCACGTTGTCCTTGCCCATAAACTGGGTGTAACGGACGTCATCGGCCCCTTTGTCTGTGCGCCACCAGCGTTCCCAATCGGTGCCTTTGCCCGCATCAACCCATTCCTGCGCACAGGCAATGTATTCGATTGGGGCGTCGAACCAGACGTAGAACACTTTGCCTTCCATGCCGGGCCAAGGCGCGTCGCCTTTCATCACCGGCACACCCCAATCGAGGTCGCGGGTGATGCCGCGGTCCTGAAGGCCATCCCCGTCATGCAGCCATTTCTTGGCAATCGAGGTGGTCAAAATCGGCCAATCGGTTTTGGAATCAATCCATCTGTCGAGCTGATCTTTCATCTCGGATTGGCGCAGATAAAGGTGCTTGGTTTCGCGCATTTCCAGATCGGTGGACCCGGAAATGGTCGACCGTGGGTTGATCAGCTCAACCGGATCAAGCTGTTTGGTGCAATTGTCACATTGATCGCCGCGCGCATCTTCGAACCCACAATTGGGGCAGGTGCCTTCGATATAACGATCGGGCAGGTAGCGGCCATCGGCATGGCTATACATTTGGGTTTCACTGACTTCGCGGATCAGCCCTTGTTTGTCCAACTGAGCGGCGAAATGTTGGGTCAGCTTCTTGTTCTGCTCCGATGAGGACCGGCCAAAGTGATCAAAAGACAGGCGGAACCCATCGGCGATTTTCGCCTGAACACCCCACATTTCGGCGCAGAATTCATCGACCGGTTTACCGGCCTTAGCGGCGGCAAGTTCGGCGGGGGTGCCATGTTCATCGGTGGCGCAAAGGAACATGACCTCATGGCCGCGCGCGCGCAGATAGCGGGCATAAAGATCAGCCGGAAGCTGAGAGCCCACAAGATTGCCCAGATGCTTGATCCCGTTGATATAGGGAATCGCGGAGGTGATGAGGTGGCGTGCCATTGTCGTTCGTCCCGTGCGGTTTGGGCGTGATTTAACGGAAGCGCGCGCCAAGGGCTACTGCGTTTTGTCCCTTTCGCCAGTCTTGTCGCGAAAGCGCGACATCAAACGCCCGATCACAAAGGATGTGCGCGGGGCGTACACATAGGGGGTGCGGGTCTCATTTGCCGGGCGCGATTGCATTCGGACAAGGCCAAAGACCACCAAAAGCGCATGGCCCAGAGCGATCATGATGAACAGCGCCGGGGGGCCATAGGCGTCGATCAGGGATGAGGCGACCCATGGGGCCGCAATGGCCCCACATGCATACCAAAACATCAACGCCGCCGAGAGTTCGACACGTTCTGAGCTATCGGCAAAGTCATGGGCGTGGGCGGCGGACACCGAATAGATCGGAAAGGTCGTGAGGCCAAATATAGCGGCCGTTAGCATGACTCCTGTTGTGCTGAGGTCCGTGGTGGTGGCGGTGAAAACGCAGGATGCAATAGCGGCGAGGGACAGCCAGATCAAAACGTGACGCCGGTCAAACCGATCCGCCAGCCAGCCAACAGGGTATTGTGACAAAGCCCCACCCGCGACAAAGGCCGCCAAAAATAGCGCAATGTCAGAGGTTTGGAGCCCAACCCCGGTGCCATAAAGCGGCCCGACCATCCGGAACGACGCGCTTGACAGGGCGGCGACAAGCACACCGGCCACCGCCAGCGGGGAGCTGGCAAAGGCCAATTGCGGGCGAAGGCGTGGGGCGGCCGGGGTTTCGGGTTGGCTTGATTTGGTCAAGGTCATCGGCAAAATTGCCGCGCAGCAGATCATCGCCAAAAACGTATAGGACACGTAATGCGCCGGTTCGAGGACCGAGATCATCAGCTGGGCCACAAGGGAGGCAAGCATGTCCGTCACGCGGTAGGTACCCATAGCGCGACCGCGGTTGTCATTGGTGACCTTGGCCTGCAACCATGCCTCGATCACGGTGTAACATCCGGCGATACAAAGCCCCTGCGCCACGCGCATTCCGGCCCAGACATAGGGATTTTCGCTTAGAACATGGCCGAGAATGCCCATCGTGCCAAGGGCGGTGAACACCGCAAAGGCGCGGGAATGTCCAACGCTTCCCATGAGGCGCGGCGACCACCAGCAGCCAATGAAAAAGCCTAGAAAATGCGCCGACCCCAAAAAACCGATCTGTTGGGTGGTGAAATTCAGTTGCAAACCGGACAGAGCGTCAAGCGGCCCAACGCCGCCCGATGACAGCTGTAACAGGATCACGGATAAAAACAGGGCGGCAAAAGAGATCATCATACGCATGGGGCCAAAGGGGCATGTGGGGGCATGGCGCGCTTTGGGTTTTGCGACGTTGTCGGGTCGTTTTGGGGCCTTGGTTGGAAAAGATAGACGTGGCGTCACTCTTTTCGTTCCGGCGGGCGCGGTCTTTGATGGCTTTGCCAAATAAGGAGGCCACCCGATGCCGTCGCGCAAATACGCAAAAACCGTCGATGAATTGCCCAGCCCCGAGGAATTGATGTCGGTTCCGGGGCTCGAAATGATGCAAAGCATTGTTAACGGAGAGCGGGCCGGACCGCCGATTGGCGAGACCATGGGGTTTTGGCCGGTCGAGGCCGAACAGGGCCGGGTGGTGTTTGAAGGGACGCCGGAATTGGCGGTGGCCAACCCGCTGCGCACGGTGCATGGCGGCTGGTATGGCGCGATTTTGGATAGCTGTATGGCCTGTGCGGTGCATACGACGCTACCTTCGGGCGCAGGCTATACGACCTTGGAATACAAGATCAATATCACCCGTGCGATCCCTTTGGGTGTGACGGTTCAGGCCATTGGTATTGCGCAACATTCCGGCCGATCAACCGGGGTGGCCAATGGCGAAATCCGAGGCAAGGAAGATGGCAAACTATACGCAACCGGGTCAACGACCTGTATGATTTTGCGGGCCTGAGGTGGGGTGAAACAGATGGTTTCCGGTTAACGCCCATGTTTTTGGCGGGGCCATGCGGGCACGCAACCGTTCTAGTCGCCAGCGCACCTGACCGGGGGTGTGATCAGGCTCCATCTGCCAGCGAGTTTCAACGCCCGGCGCGCCGCCAGAACCCGGCGTTAGCATGAGACCAAGCGGGCGAAACCGCCCTTCGCCCGCCCCGGTTTCGGCGGCGAGATGCAACCGGCGGACCTGAGTCATACCGGGTGGTTCGGGCAGATCGGCCACAACCATCGGCGCGGCCCCACTGCGCAGAATTTCCTCCATGCTCCACAAAATGTCTTCGCCCCGGATTGGGTCGAGAAAGATCAGCGATTGCGGCGGCAACAAGGGGGCCAGCCCATCGGTGTTAAGGCGGTTACGCTCCCACTTGGGGGTGATCCAAAAGATTGGGGCAAGGCTTGGGCTGCTTTTGAGTTGGGCCAAAAGTTTGGCGGCAATACGCACCGCAAGGGTGCGCCGCGCCCGCCCACAGATTTCATGGACGCGCGCCAGTGGCAGGCTGGCATCATCCAGAAGGGCAAGGCCCGGTGGCGGGCGATGGGTTTTGCGGGCAAGCAGGGCAGCAGCAGTCATGGGGGTAAATTACAATGTTCACTAAATGTTCTCAAGGGTGAATTTCTGGAAACGCCCCTTGGCAATTGAACTGATACCGCTATCTTTCGCGCAACCCGCGCGAAGGAGATGCCGCAATGAAAATGAATAAACTGGGCCGTACTGGCATCGATGTATCAGAGTTTTGCCTTGGCACCATGACCTTTGGCACGCAGACGAAACAAGACGAAGCCCATGCCCAGATTGACCGGGCTCTGGCGGCTGGGATCAATTTCATGGATGCCGCCGAGATGTATCCGGTCAATCCGATCAGTGCCGAAACCGTTGGCAGAACTGAAGAAATCATCGGCAACTGGTTTGAGAAAACGGGGAAGCGCAAGGAGTGGGTCCTTGCCACCAAACATTCCGGGGCCGGGTTCGCGCATGCGCGCAACGGCGCAATGATTAGCGCGCAAACCATTCCCGAGGCGATTGAAGGGTCTTTGAAACGGCTCAAAACCGATTGTATTGACCTGTACCAATTCCACTGGCCCAACCGGGGCAGCTACATGTTTCGCCAAAATTGGAGCTATGATCCGCTAAAAGGTGGGATGAGCCGGGATGAGGTGATCGACCAGATGGAAGATTGTCTAGGGGCGTTGCAGCGTGAAGTTGAGCGCGGCACCATTCGCGCCTTTGGCCTTTCAAACGAGAGCGCTTGGGGGACAGCGCAATGGTTGGCCGCCGCCGAGCGGGTGGGTGGGCCGCGCGTGGCGTCGATTCAGAACGAGTATTCGTTGGTTTGCCGGATGGCAGACACGGATTTGGCCGAAATGATGATGTTTGAAGATGTCGGGCTTTTGCCGTTTTCGCCACTTGGTGCTGGGTTTCTAAGCGGTAAATACCAGAGCGGCGCTGTGCCTGATGGATCGCGTATGTCGATCAATGGCGACATGGGGGGGCGCAAGTCTGAACGGATTTTTGATGCGGTTGACGCGTATTTGGCCGTGGCCCGCAATTTTGGGTTGGATCCGGTTCACATGGCTTTTGCTTGGTCGGCACGCCGGCCTTTTGTTGCGTCTTCGATTTTTGGGGCCACCACCTTGGCGCAGTTGGAACATGCCTTGGGTGCGGCTGATGTCACGTTGACCCCAGAGGTGTTGGCAGTCTTGGACGCGACGCACAAACAACATCCGATGCCTTACTGAGAAGAGGGCGGGAGGCCCCCTTGAGCGGCTCCCGCCCACCCACCCCGCCCTTCAAGGGGGCCAGCCTTAGTCCTTGATCTGGCTTTTTAAAACCGACAGGAAAGACGGCAAGTCACGGGTCGTGATATCCGCTTGGCGTAGCAGATTGTCAAAGTGGTCCGTGATGGCAGAGACGCGAATTGAGTCGCGGAAAACCAAATAGTTGCTCCCCATGTAGAGCGCTGCCAAAAGCGGCCCAAAGATCGTGATAGGGGCAGAATACAGGTGTCGCGCGCAGAAAAGATACAGCCGGAGACGCGGATAAAGCGTTTCGCTGAGTGCCGTCCAGTGGTCGATTTGAGCGGCCCGAATCTCTGCGGAAAGGCCTGCGTAATAGCCTGTCCCGGCGGCAAAGCTTTCTATCTCGTGGAGCGCGATACAAATTTCATAGTCAGATTGAGATTGGCGCATCCAGTTCAGGCGTTCCTCGGATGCTGCAATCGCCTGATCCGAACTGCGTCCGAGGTGTTTTTCATATTCCCAGTTCAAAACCGCACGGGTTTTAAGCATATCGGGTAGCATCGCTGGAACATACCGGATCTTGTATCCATCGGCCTCTTGGTACCAGCCGAATATGGTGTCATCGACCAAGGCCCTTTTGGCTTGCGTCATGCTTAGGGAGGTCGCAACGAGATCTTCGGCATTTTCGGGTTTATCCGAAAGGCCGAGAAGCCAGTCAGATGACACCCCCAGAGCTTCGGCACAACCGCCAACGAGATGGGCGTTGGGTAGGCGGGCCCCCTTGTCTTTGAGAAGTTGGGAAATGGTCGAGCGGTCAACACCAACTTGGGCAGAGAGAAGCGTTTGATTGCTGTTGGCCGTTTTCATCGCCTCTTGAAGTCTTGTGCGAAATAGGCAGGCCCGAAGGCGCTTGTCGGATATTTGTCTCATGAGGTGATAATTATCACATTGCGGGAAATTTGTTAACTAAACACTGAGTGCCAGCAAACCCAAATGGTTGATAGCGATTGGCGCATGATAAAAACGTATTTAGAGCGCTTTTCGATATGGATGTCCCAACCCAGCATAAGGCACAAGGTTGAGTGGCCAACGATTGCACTATTGTTGATTTGCTATTTTGTCTGGGGCGTTAGCACCACGTGGGTTGCCGAAATCTGGCTTCCTTTAGGGATGGTTTTGGCCTGTGTGTCGGCAGCCCTACATTCGTCGTTGACGCATGAGGCTCTGCACGGTCATCCTACGAAGTCAGCCTTCTGGAATGCCGTTTTGGTGTTTCCGGCCCTATCTGTGGTTGTGCCGTATTTGAGATTCAAGGACCTGCATTTGGCGCATCACCGGGAGTCGATTTTGACTGATCCCTACGATGACCCAGAAAGCAATTACTTGGACCCGATCGTTTGGGCGGACCTGCCTAATTGGAGAAAGAGGTTTTATCGTATCAACAATACCTTGGCCGGGCGCTTGATTTTTGGGCCGGTGATGGGAACTTGGGCCTTTGCTGCGTCTGATTGGAAGGCAATAAAAGCAGGGGATCGGCGTGTTTTATTGGGTTGGGTGCTTCATGTTCCCGCTATGACTACGGTTATCTTGTGGTTCAGCCTCGTAGGAAATATGCCAGTTTGGGCTTGGTTGGTTTCGGTCTATGGTGCGCTGTCTATTTTGAAAATCAGGACATTTCTGGAGCATCGTGCTCACGACCATGCGCCCGGACGTACTGTTGTTGTCGAAGATAAAGGGCTTTTGTCGCTGATTTTTCTGAACAATAATTTGCACGTTGTACATCACATGCATTCTATGGTGCCGTGGTATCGATTGCCAAACTTGTACTGGCGTAACAAGGATCGCTATCTTGGTCGAAACTGCGGATATGTCTATCCATCTTATGCCGCGATATTCCGTCAATACATGTTCAGATCTAAAGATCCGGTCCCACATCCATTTTGGCCAAAACCTTAGGATTGGCCAAAATGGGTATGTTTTAGGTCATGATGCTATGCGCTGATCTTCTGGAATTTCTTGGTCCCATTCGCCACTAGGGCTGGCGCATTCTTCAGAAGCCGTTCTGAATTGGGAAACAAGGTTCAAAAGGTTTGTAGCGCTTTCCGTCATCGCATGGCTGGCGGCTGTGGCCTCTTCTACCATGGCTGCGTTTTGTTGCGTCACCTGATCCAGTCCGACCATTGCTGTGTTGACTTCGCTAATTCCCAGAGACTGGTTCTGTGTTCCTTCAGAGATGTCGGTGTTCAAAGTGAAAACAGCGTTGATGCGTGTCACAATATGGTTAAGCGCCGAACCGGTTTCACCAACGAGGGTTACCCCATTGTTGACATGGTCAGTTGAGGCTTCGATCAAAGTTTTAATCTCGGTGGCTGCTTCCGCTGAGCGTTGTGCAAGGTTTTGCACTTCAGATGCAACAACCGAGAAGCCAACGCCCGCTTTGCCGGCCCTTGCGGCCTCGACGCCAGCGTTCAGGGCGAGAAGATTGGTTTGGAACGCGATGTCGTCAATGACCCCGATGATTTGCGAGATATGTTCGGAGGAGCTTTCGATTTCACCCATCGCGGACACGGTGCGCCCCACAACTTGACCGCCTTGTTCTGCAGCTTCTTTGGTTTCTTGCATGGAGTTTGAAACTGTGGTCGCGCCATCAGCTGTGTTTTTCAACCCAACTGTGAGTTGGTCCAACGCTGCGGCGGTTTGTTCCAGTGTTGCGGCCTGGGTCTCGGTACGTCGTGCAAGATCGTCAGAGGCCCCGGTAATCTCTGCAGCACGGGCGTGAATATCGCGCGCTGAGTCGACAACAGCGGACACCGTTTCGCGCAACTGCTTGGATGTTGCGTTGAAATCGTTCTTGAGCTGTTCGTATTGGGGCGGAAACTCCATTGAAATATGCGCGGTCAAATCACCCTGAGCCAATGAGGACAGGTTTTCACTGAGTTGCTCGACAACTTCCATTTGCTTCTTTTGACGCTCTGCACGCTCGGCAGCGAGACGTTCTTTTTCGATGGTGCCATCACGAAGGTTGGCGAGCGCCTTGCCGATAGAGCCGACTTCGTCTCGACGATCGACTTCGGGAATGTCGACATCTGTATTGCCTTGCTGAAGCTCTTCGAGCCGCCGAACAACCCGTGTCATCGGTCCGGCAACCGAAGTTGAAATCAAGAACAGCACACCGGCGAACGCAATGTAAGAAATCACGCCAATCAGAGCCGCGGTTTTGTTGGCATTAAAAATCGCCTCACTGATAATTGACACATCAACACCCCAGACGAGATCGCCCACATTGTTACCATCCAAAACGAGAGGGGTGCGGATGATCTCAAGGTTCCCAAGCCGCGTGCGAAGCTCTCCACTTTCGATGAGGGTCGCACCGGACTGTGCCCAAGTTGGGTCAATTGCCTCTGCCAAAGTGTGTTCCGCCATGGCAGAACCATCCGTCATCAGGGTCGCAAAAACGAAACCCTTGTAGTCGGAAAAGGACAGCAGGGTGTTTTGGGCAAGCTCGTCGTCAAAGTTCCATGCCGCAGAGGCAAGTGGCGGGGAGACATAGGTTTCGATCAACTGGATTTCTTGGGCAAATGCATCATTTAGCGCCTGCGAATAGCGCATTGCCCAAAAGAATGTGATCACAAGTACAAGAACCAACAAAGACGACAACCCTGGAACCAAGAGTTTGCGACGGATAGGCCAGTTTGCGAACCATTTCATGCGATGTCTCCAGCGGGTTCAAAGTAAATCCAGCTTGTTCTATCTGGATTTCCTTTTTGATTTCTTTCGTTTCAAACCAAACAACCCGGTTAATTCAGACAATCTGAATCAACTCGAGTGTGAGACAGTGAACGGCCAAAAGCCCGCATCCGATTGGGGATGCGGGCGATCAACGTTTTGCCAAATCTCGTGGTGATATCAGTAGCCCAAATATTGGGACCCGAGTGTGTCGCGATATTTTTCAACCCACACCTTGTTGATTTGGGCGATTGTGCCGTCTGCCTCGGCTTCACCGAAGCAGCGATCAAAATCGGCGGTCAAGGCGGGATCGCGGAAATTCATGGCGTAATTTGAAGGCTCAAACGTCGCCTGAAATTGAACGTTCTGCATCGGATCAAAAGGGAGGTCCGCAGCGTCGTCACGTAGCTGGCGATTGAACTCGGCGAAGATCATGCCGTCACCAATCACCGCATCCACGCGCTGTGCGAAAATCATCCGGCTTTGTACAATCTGATCCGCGGCTTCTTTGTAGCTTTTGAAACTGTTGGTCGCGGCCTTAAGGCCAGGCAGAATGTCAGAAGCCCCCATAAATGCAATCACAGTATGGTCGGCGAGGCTACCCAAGTTGGCAAAGCTAGCCCCAGAGTTCTGAAGATTGGACACCCCATTTTGGTATTGGATATAGGTCTGCGACTGGCCACCCGGTAAAGGCATGCCCTGAGGTACAGTTGTCACGGCGTCGCCGGTCCCGGATTCGTAGCTTTTCCAATGGCGGGTAAAGGGTTGGACTTTGAACGTGACCTCATGGCCACAGCGCGACATCACTTCGGTAATGATTTCAACTTCGCGCCCCGTTCCATCGGCCATAATCATCGGCGGCAATTCACCGGCCATGATGGTTAGGTTGGCGGCGCTTGCGACGTTGGAACCGCCAGTGGCGGCAATAGCGGAAAGAACGAGTACGGCGGTTAGCTTTGTCATTTTAGACCCTCTGGCAATGTTAGAAACTTTGCCGAGACCGTATGGATTAGGGTTCTAAGAGGAGGTTAAAGCTAAAATCCAAGTATATCGCCTTGTTTATAATCAAGCGTCAATCGCCGCTGTTGCCGCCTTGGCAATCACCAATTCTTCGTTTGTTGGCAAGACCATAACATGCACACGGCTAAAGCTGGAACTGATGATGGTTTCGTTAGCATCATTGCGCCCTTCGTCTAATTCCACCCCAATCCAATGCATCCCGGCACAGACACGTCGCCGGATTTTGGCGGCGTTTTCTCCAATGCCACCGGTGAACACGATCGCATCCAACCCCTCAAGTGCGGCGGCCAAACCGCCCAATTCGCGACGAATTCGGAAGCAGAAATAGTCGACCGCTTCGCGAGCATGGATGTCGTCAGACGCCAAAAGTTCGCGCATGTCATGGCTTAGGCCCGAAAGGCCGAGCAATCCGGATTTCTTGTACAAAAGGTCTGAAATTTCGGTTGCGCTTAGCCCCTCTTGGTTCATCAGGTACAAAAGCACACCGGGGTCAAGCTGACCGGAGCGGGTGCCCATTGGCAGACCGTCGAGCGAGGAAAACCCCATCGATGACGCCACTGAACGGCCGTGTTCCATCGCGCACATCGATGCCCCGTTGCCCAGATGGGCCACCACAACGCGCCCGGCATGCAGCGTTGGCGCAATTTCAGCGAGCTTGCCCGAGATGTAATCGTAGCTAAGCCCGTGGAAGCCATAGCGACGCACGCCCTTGTCATAATAGCTACGCGGCAGGGCAAACGTATCGTTCACAAACGGGTGCTGGCGGTGAAAGGCGGTGTCAAAACAGGCAACTTGCTTGGCGTCTGGAAACGCCGCCAAAGCCGAGCGCACACCGGCCAAATTGTGTGGTTGATGCAAGGGGGCAAAGGGCATCAAGGTCGAGAGCTCGGAAATCACCTCGGGGGTGAGTTCGACCGGGTCAGAGAAGTTCAGCCCGCCATGCACTACACGGTGGCCAACAGCGTCTATTTTCGCATTCGGAAAGCGATTGGAGATCTTCGTCAAAGCGGCCTGAAGCGCGCCGTCATGATTGGCGGAATTCTTGGCCGGAAGATCGGAAAAAGAAACCGTATTCCCCTGCGCATCCTTAAGCTTGGCCGTTGCCGCGCCGCCAATATGGTCGATCAATCCGGTGATTAGCGGTTTTGGGGTTTCGCCCGCTTCGAACAGGCCGAATTTCAAGGTCGAAGACCCAGCGTTCAGCGTCAGAACATGGCTCATTTTGCGCCTCCGCTGAGACGATTGTGATGAAGAGCGGCAACGGCACAGGAGGCCAGACGCGCCATGTCATCATCAGCGCGAGAGTTTAGGATAACCGGCACCCGTGCGCCCAAAACCACCCCGGCGCTCTCGGCGTGGCTTAGGTAGGCCAATTGTTTGGCGAGCATATTGCCCGCATCCAGATTGGGAACCACCAAAATGTCGGCGCGCCCCGCGACCGGTGACACGATGCCTTTGGTGCGGGCGGCCGCGATGTCGATGGCATTATCCATAGCGAGCGGCCCTTCTACAAGGCCACCGGTGATCTGGCCGCGATCGGCCATTTTCGACAGTAAAGCCGCGTCGATGGAAGATGGCAAATCAGGGTTCACGGTTTCCACCGCCGAGAGAACCCCAACTTTGGGTTCTTTGATGCCAAGGCTGAGCGCCAGATCAATGGCGTTCTGGGTGATGTCGACCTTGGTTTTCAGGTCCGGCGCGATGTTGATCGCGGCGTCACTTACCAAAAGCGGATGCGCCAAACCGGGCACGTCCATCACAAAAATATGGGTAAAGCGGCGCCCCATCCGAAGCCCGGTTACCTTGTCCAACAGTGGGCGCAGCAACATGTCGGTGTGCAAATGCCCCTTCATCAAAGCATTTGCGCGCCCTTCATGTACAAGTTCAACCGCACGCCGCGCCGCGCCGCGGTGGTCTTTGATGTCGATGATTTCGACACCGTCCAACGACTGTCCAAGCTCTTTGGCGGTTGCTGCAATCTTTTCTGCGTCCCCAAGCAGGATCGGCTCGATTATCGTGTGCTCGCGCGCCAACAAGGCCCCACCCAAGGAATTGACATCCTCAGGGCAAACAACGGCGGTTTCAAGCGCGGCCAAAGGTTCGGCCCGTTTCAGCAGTTTTTCGAAATGACGATGACGTTGTACGACTAACCCGGGAAGGTCGTGGCTGTTGTAAGTGACCTTGCGACGCGGGGCCATGACCTCGGCCCAGCCGTCCAAAACCAAGGCATCGTCACGCACCCGCCGCACTTCGGTCGACATGGTGACGGTGCAGTCTTTGTCATTCTTGTCGGTCACAACCACGCGGCTTAGCAATTCATCGCCTGCATGGGCCCGGTTGTGAAACTGAAAGTTTTGCGACCGATACAGCGTGCCAGCGCCGGGCAGAACATTGCCCAAGACAGCAGAAATCAGCGCGCCAACAAACATGCCCGGCATAATCGCCTCGGGATGGCCATCGGCGTCGCCATCGGCATCATACATATGCATGGGGTTGTGGTTGCCCGACACATTGGCAAAGACGATCATGTCATCTTGTGTACAAAGACGCCGCAACTCGGCTTGATCCCCGATATTCAGCTCATCAAAGGTCTTGTTCTCAATCAACATGTGCTTCACCTGTTCAGGTCCTTCTGCAGGTTCAACCTCCCAGTTTCCCCCCACTTTGCGCAGAGATTTACGCCGGTTTGCGCTAAATGTAACCGCTAACGTTACTGTATTGTGAATTTGAGCGGCATTGCCGCATTGCGCCGTGTGCATGACGGGCACACCTGCCGCGAAATTGGGCAGTGTTGCACAGGCATGAAATCCTTACTTGAACTTCCGGCGGGCATGGGCAACCTGTAGCCTATGACCGATTTTAATTGCCCCAATTGCGGGAACCAGGTCCAACAGGCCTTGGCTATTGTTAAAATGACCACCTGCACTTCGTGTGGGACGTCGCTGTTTTTAGCGGATGACAAGGCACTCACGGCCGGGCAGGGCGGTGAGATGCATGACGCGCCGATGTTATTTGGCATTGGCGACAAAGTGATCCTTGGCAGTTACCATGTCGATATTTACGGCCACGCGCGATATTCCTATGGACGCGGGTTCTGGGATGAATTTTGGGGTGTCGATGGTCGCGGTGATCCGTTTTGGGTTTCGGTCGACGAGGGTGATGTCGTGGTTCAGGAACCGCTTCCCAGCAAGGGCCAACCGCGCCTGATAGGGCCGGCCAAGCTTGGCCAAAAGGTCACCTATGACCGCCGAACCTACCGGGTCAAAGAGATCGAAAGCGCCGAATGCGTCGCCATCCGAGGGAGCTTTGGCGAACCCATCGATGTGGGCGACACGCACTCCTTTGTCAACGCTCTGAACCAGGGTGGCGATTTGTTGTCCGGTGAGTTTTGGGACGGTGGCGAGAGCTGGTTCTTGGGTGAATGGTTTGACCCCTTTGACATCAAAGTGGTGAGCGGCACATGACACGCAGCGATGATCTAAAAACAATCAATTGCACCGCCTGTGGGGCTGGTTTGGATGTGCTGGGCGGCGGTCGTGTTACTGTGCATATCTGTCCCTATTGCGGCACCGAGTTGGACGCGCTTGATAGCTACAAGGCTCTGCGCACCTTTAGTGATCTCAAACGCCCCGACTCGCCGTTTATGCTTGGGATGACGGGCAAGATTTGGGATGTCGATTACACGGTGATCGGCACGCTTGAGCACAAGGAACGTTATGGCGGGCAGGAATGGACATGGATCGACCATCAGCTGTTTTCGCCCACACATGGCTATGCCTATCTGACGATTGAGAACGGGCATTTTGTCTTTTCACGGCGCTATCGCGGCCCCGGTTGGGTATCTGAACATCAGGTCGAAAAGGCCGAAACACCGCCGATATTGCGCATCAAAGGCCAGACGTTCAAGTATTACGAAACCACAACCAGTGAGGTCACCTTTGCGGAGGGTGAATTCACATGGGAAGTGAAGATTGGCGACAAGTCGACCACTGTCAGCACCCTGTCAGAGGATGCGATGCTTGGGTTTTCGCAAACCCAAACCGAACGCGAAACCTATCGCTCGGTCTATTTGCCTCGCAAAGAAGTGGCGAAAAGCTTTGGCATTGAACCGCCAAAACTGACTAAGAAAATCCACCCGTTGATGCCGTTCAAGGGTGGCCCGAATTTCACCTTCCTACGCAATTGCGCCGCTGGTTTTGCCGTTGCATGCATGGTGTTGGGCTTTGTCTTTGGCCTTAGCGGTGGCAAGTCGGTCCTGACCGAGGTTGGCCTTCCGGTGGCTGGATTGCCGGTGGAAATCCCCTTTGAGATCAGTCAGCCCAACAAACTGGCCGAGATCGCCCTTGCGGCGGATGTGTCCAATAGCTGGGCGAGCATTGGCCTGACGGTGCAAGACCCCGAAGGCAACATCTTGTTCGGGGCCGGACGCACCATGGAACGTTATCACGGCCGCGACAGCGATGGCTCTTGGACCGAAGGATCGGGCAAGGCGAACCTGCGGTTTTTGGCCAAAACAGCGGGCACTTATCAATTGAACCTGGGCGAAGCCGAAAGCGGCATTTGGTCAGGCACACTGGCCCAACCCAAAAACGCCATTACCCGGCTCGACCTACGCATTCGCGAGGGGCAAACCAGCGGCAAGTTGTTGTTCTTGTTGGGCTTGGCGTTCGCAGGTATCAGCGCGTGGACCTTTGTCCGACGCTGGCGGCATCAGTCCAAGCGTTGGGCTGGCGGTGATTGGAATGATTAAGGTGACAACATGAATTTGTTTCGCATCGTCTTTTTGTCGGTCTCGACCTTGCTGGTCGCTGGCACAGCCTATCTTGGCTATCAAGGGGTTGGCGGCACCAGCGCCGACCTCGACACCTCCAACTCTGTTCGCGTGGGCAGTGGTGGGGGCGGGTACTATTATAGCAATAACCGCGTCAAATAACGGGGACATCATGGAATTTCTTCTTGCCGTCAAAGCCGCCGAAGTGGTCGGAACCATCGTTTATACCGCATTGGGCATGTTCCTGATGTGGGTGACCTGGAAGGTCCTTGATTGGATCACACCCTTTCCGATCATGAAGGAAATCGAAGAGGATCAGAACATCGCATTGGCGGTGGTCATCGGTATGCTCTTCATCTCGATCTCGATCATCATCGCGGCCGTCATCGTTTCATGAGTGACACGCCTTTACCTGCGCCCAACACACGGGCGCGGGAAGTCTGGCTCTTGGCGGCGACCTTTCTGGTGGCCGTTGCCGGGCTGATCTACGAGCTGATCGCGGCAACGCTGTCGAGCTATCTTTTGGGCGACTCCATTCGCCAGTTTTCGCTTGTTATTGGCATATTCTTGTCGGCGATGGGGGTTGGCGCGTGGCTATCTCGCTTTGTCGCGCAACCGCTTAGCGGCTTTATCTGGGCGCAAATCTTGTTGGGCGTGGTGGGGGGCTTTATGGCCCCGGCGCTATTTCTGCATTACGCTGCCTTGGGGAGCGTCGCCGCCCCCCTATACACGATGCTTATCGCCATTGGCGTTTTGTCGGGCATGGAAATCCCGCTGATCGCCCGCGCGATGGAGGCTGTCGGTGCCTTTGAAAACCGTTTCGAAAACGTCCTGAGCGTTGACTATGTCGGGGCCTTGGTCGCCTCGGTTGCCTTTCCTCTTTTGGTGATCCCGCATTTGGGGCTAATGTCGGCGAGCTTGGCCTTTGGCGTTCTCAACCTTTTGGTTGCCGGTCTGTCGATCTACCTGTTTCGTGAACATGTCACCAAAGCGATGGTGGTGGTCTGGGCCGTGGCCTTGATCGGAGCGATCTATGGCTTGGTGCAATCTGAACGCCTTGTGGCGATCACCGAAACCCAGCTTTTCGAAGATGACGTTATCTTGACCGAAGCCACGCCATACCAACAAATCACTGTGACCCGGTATCGTGAACGCACGCGGCTTTTCCTCAATCATTCTATCCAATTTGATAGCCTTGACGAACACCGATATCACGAACCTCTGGTCCATCCGGTGATGGCTCTTGCCCCGCGGCGCGCCAACGTCCTTATCCTTGGTGGCGGCGATGGCATGGCGGTGCGCGAGGTGCTGCGCTACGCGGATGTCGAAACAATCACCTTGGTTGATCTTGACCCGCGTGTGACCGAAATTTTCCGCGATCATCCGGACTTGTCGCTTTTGAATGACAAATCGCTAAGTGACCCCCGTGTTGATATCCAAAACGGGGACGCATGGCAGTTTGTCGAAAAAAACAGCCGCGTCTTTGACGTGATCATTGTCGACCTGCCCGATCCCAAAACTGTTGCCTTGTCTAAACTCTATAGTCGCCAGTTCTACGGCTTGTTGATGGAACGTCTAAGCGCCCAAGGCTTGATGGTGACACAAGCCGGATCACCATTCTTTGCCCGTCAGGCCTTTTGGTCGATTGCCAACACATTGGAAAGCGCCCGCAACCCCCAGGCACCGGGCAAGGATTTGGGTGTGATCGCGTACCACAGCTATGTGCCAAGCTTTGGCGAATGGGGGTTTGTCATCTCTGGCCCGCATCTGCCGGCGGATCGGGGGCTACAATTGCCCCGCGGTCTAAGCTACCTGACACCGGATATTTGGCAATCTGCACAGGTGTTTGGTGCGGATATGGATCGGGTTGATGCCGAGGCCAACACGATGCAATCGCATCCTTTGGTGGCCTATTACCTAGATGGTTGGGACTATTGGTTCCGCTGACCCGCTGCCGCCTCCATTTGACAATAGGCGTCAACGGCTTCGACTTCGGGGCGCCAATAAATGTCGTGTCTATCTGAAGGAAGCGACAACATTACCCGTCTCATTCGTTGAGTCTGTTTGCATCCTCCGATCAGGGCGAAAAATGTACCTATACTCTTCCAGGCCTGCACGGCGTTTGCGAACGCGATGTCATCAAGCCCCGAGGACAAACGAGGCGGCGGATGACGATCAGGACTTTTCATAATTACTGCCAAAGAATACTGGACGGCAACCAAGTCTAATGGAGAGTTTGGCCTCTTTTCCTTTTTCTGATAGTCGATCAGAAAATCGCGGTAGTTGGACAAGGTTTTTGGGGGGGAGTTTAGGCCGTCCAAAAGGTCCGCCAATGTTAGAAAACGTTGTGCTTTATACTTCGACCTCTCGGGATGGCCAGCGATATCACGCAAGCGTTGTGCGTCTTTCCCCTCAATGAGGCCAACAGCCACAAAGGCGCTAAAGAAGGTTGGGGCTTGCATCATGTGCATTGCCTCATCCGGGCACCCATGTAGCCAATAGATTTCGGCCATATCGCGGGCGTGATTGCGGTTGACCGGCGGGCGTAATAGCAGTTCAGGAAGCTGTCGGAGATCACCTCCTCGGAGGGTTTTTCCGATGCTGGCGCGGTTGTCCTTGGTTTTCAACAGCGCCTGCGGGATAGCACGTTTAAGAACCGATGCTTTGCGTGCCTCGATTTTCGACAAAAGCAATGTTTGCAGGGCTGCGCGCCGAAAGGCATCGTTTTCTGAGCTGGAAACTTGGTCGACATAATCCGCAGTCAGGGGCAACCCTTGCCACTGCGGATGATCCAAACATGCAGCAGAGGAGGGGAGGCTGCGATTGAGGCTAAGACCCCCAATGCAATGGACGACAGTCGTTTGGTGATTTTCAACACTATACCCGGCTTAGCTTGTGCTTTTCCAAAAGTCCGACAATCAAATCCTTGGCCGCTTGCCGGTGGGCGCGGTGGATGATGTGGGCCTGATCCCCGTCACCAGATTTGATCGCGTCAAAAACGGCGCGGTGATCTTCGTTGGATTTCACCGGAATGGGGCGCATATGCAGGGTGATCATCCGGGCGCGGCGCACCTGATCGCTCAGCATGTTCACGATCATACGCACGCGAGAATTGCCGCCCAAGCGAACCAATTCTTTGTGAAACCGTTCATCTGCATCAGCCCAATCCTCTAGCGCACCGGCTGCTAGGGCTGCGTCCATGTCGGTGATGGCTTTGGCCAGCGGAGCAAGGTCGGCGTGGCTGGGGCGGCGCTTCGCGGCTTGTTTGGCGGCCAAACTCTCCAACTCGGTCAAAACATCGTAAATTTCGCGCATGTCGTCGGGGGACACGGGCAAAATGCGAACGCCTTTGCGCGGTCGCATCTCAAGCAAGCCTTGCCCTTCGAGCGTCAAAGCCGCCTCGCGGATTGGGGTACGGGACATGCCCAATTGCTCGGCCAACTCGCTTTCCAAATGGTCTGATCCTGCCGGAAGATCCCCGGCAAAGATCATCTGGCGCATCGCTTCGATGGCGCGCTGGGTGTTGGATTGCGGTTTGACGTCCTGCTGCTTCACGTTTGCCCCTTACGGCTCCAGTCTGATCTTTTGCCCCTGATCTGCCGAGGCATAGATGGCCTCTTCGATGTCAATCACGCGCAGGTAGTCCTGCGCAAGGTTTTCCAGTGGCGTTTGCTGCAGAAGGCCCGAAATTACATGGCTTTGCAAGTGGTGGACGCAATCGCCGCCAAACCCCTCCCAGTGATCGGCGTCAAGAATGCAGGTTTCATGCAATTCCTGAAATCCGCGCCGCCATAATGACCCATCTCCGCGCAGCTTGATCACCCCTTCGGTGCCCTCGATCAACGCCTCACCCATGGTGCGACGATGGTTGTCTGCGGCGTGATCAAGATGGCGATTGCCGTCAAACAAGGCGCGGACACCGTGCGGGTGGTCAAACAGAATATATCCGGCATCTTCGCCGGCGATCACTGGGTTCATCTGGCGCAGATCGGCATAGACCGCCGTCGGATTGCCAAGCAAATACCGGAAGGTATCCACCCAATGCACCGCCGTTTCATGGACCAAAAACCGCTCCATTTCCTGAAAATAGGGCTGGCGGTCCAAGTAGGCCCGAGGGCCTTGGCCATCACCGGGGCGTAGGCGAAAGGTAATCTGCTGTAGCTGGCCAACTGAGTTGTTATCCAATTGCGCCTTGAGCGTGCGATACCAAGGCTGAAACCGAAAGTTTTCATGTACGATGATTTGGGCACCATGGGCCTTTGCCAAGGCGACCATCTCTTGGGCCTCGCCCTTGTTTTGACAAAACGGTTTTTGACAGATCAGGGATTTAACCCCCTTGTCCAAGGCAACCCGGATCATCTGGGCGTGGACAACGGGGGGGAGGATGATGTCAACAAGGTCGGGTTTTACCTCGTCGATCATCTGCGCCAAATCGTTATACGCGGGGAGGCCGGTCCGCTTGGCAGCCTCGATGTCGCGGTTGCACGAACCAACCAAATCGACCCCGTCAATACGCGCCCAACTGCCGTAATGGAATTGGCTGAAATAACCGGCCCCAACGCAGGCAACCCTTATTCTTTGATCACTCATGCCACCCCCAAAACCTTTGCAACGGCGCTTGCGGCATCGGCGGTTCCGGCCGCGCCACCAAGGTCACGGGTCAAAACTTGCCCCTCGGCGACCACTTGGTCAACCGCTTGGCGAAGACGCGCGCCGTCGTTTTGCATCGCCTCAACATCGTGGCGAATGCCCAACCATTCCAGCATCATCGCCCCGGATAGGATCATCGCAAAGGGGTTGGCAACACCCTGACCTGCAATATCGGGGGCCGAGCCGTGGCAGGGTTGAAACACAGCGTTTTCCAAACCAATATCGGCTGAGGGCGCAAGGCCAAGTCCGCCCATCAAACCAGCGCCCAGGTCGGACAAAATATCGCCGAACATGTTTTCGGTGACCATCACGTCAAAATCCCAAGGCTTTTGCACCATCCAAAGCGCCGTGGCATCAACATAGGCGTGATCCGAGATCAGATCAGGGTGTTTGGCGGCCTCGGCATCAAACATCTCGCGGAAAAACGCAAAGGCGCGAAAGACATTGGCCTTGTCGACACAGGTCACTTTGCCCGGCCCCCGACCAGAGGCCTTGCGAGTTTTGGCAAGGTCAAAGGCAAATTTGAACAGTTTTTCCGAAATATCGCGGGTGATCAAAAGGGTTTCACGCGCCTCATTCTCGGTCACCTCACCCCGGCCTTGGGTGTAAAACAGCCCCTCGGTGCTTTCGCGGATCAAAACAAAGTCGATCTCTTTGCCGTCGGGCATGTTCAACGGGGTGCGTTGACCGGCGCGAACCGTCACCGGGCGCACACCCGCAAAGAGGGTCAGCGCTTTGCGCAGGTCAATTTGGGGCGAGATTTCGGTGCCATCGGCGTAGCGCACATCGGGCAATCCCATCGCCGAAAGCAGAATCGCATCGGACCGCCGGGCGATCTCCATCGATGCCTCAGGAAGGGATTCGCCTGTCTTTGCGTAATGGGCTGCCCCGGCGGGGGCATCGGTAAACGTTAGGCCATAGCTGTTTGAATTGCGCGCCATCTGATCGAGAATTTTTACAGTTGGATCAGTGATTTCCGGGCCAATTCCATCGCCCTCAAACACCGCAATCTCATAGTTCTTAGTCATGTTCACCTGTCCTTGTCGCATGCCCCAAAGTGACATGTTCGCGCATTCTATGCAGTAAAAAAGTTGACAGTGCATTATTTAATGCATACGCAAATAGATGCAACAACAAACGCAAAGGTCTGGGAGGACAACTTATGACGTTCAAACTTGCAAAGATTGCCGCAGTCGCCGCCATGGTGGCCGGGGTTGGCATGTCTAGCTTGGCTACGTCTGCGCTTGCGCAGGATTATCCGTATCGCGATATCACCACCGCAGTTGTGTGGGGGGCCGGAGGAGGCACCGACACGATCAACCGCATGATCATGGCCGAGATGGAAAAGCATCTGCCGGTCTCGGTAAACGTCATCAACCAAACTGGTGGTGTCGCGGGATCAAATGGGATGGTCTATGTCTCGAACCAACCCGATGATGGCTACACCTTGGTTGGTCTGTCGGAATCCAACGTCACCGCCGCCGTTCAGGGCGGGTGGGACAAGAAATTTGACTATTGGTACCCGTTCATTGTGGGTGGCTCGCCCGACCTGATCTCGGTTCCGGCCAATTCGCCTTACAATACGCTTCAAGAGTTGGTTGACGCGGCCAAAGCCGCGCCGGGCACCATTCCCGCCGCCGCCTCTGGAGCCGGGTCGATCCACCATTTGAACCTCTTGGCCATTCAGCAAGGGGCCGGTGCTGAATTCAAATTTGTGCCTTACAAAGGGTCTGCCCCCGGTCAAGAAGCCGCCATCGCGGGCGAAGTTGCCTTGGTTGTGACGTCTCTGGCGGAACAAGCTGCATTGATCGAAGGTGGCGAGCTCAAGCCATTGGCAATGCTGACCGCAGACGCCGCCACCATCGGTGGAGCCGAGGTTCCATCGGCCTTTAGCATCTATGATGGCCTCGACAAATATCTGCCGCTGAAACAGGCCATTGGCTTTGCAGTTCACAACTCGGCTGGTGATGACGTCAAAGCGGCGCTTGGCGCGGCGTTCGAAAAGGCGATTGCCTCGGAGACTGTGGCGGAATGGGCGGCGGCCAACAATTATGACGTGGGCGGCCAATACGGCGCCGAGGCGCAAAAGCTCTTCAACACGCTCGAAGCCACCTTTGCCTACACGCTCAAAGATCTGGGCGCGGCCACGGTTGATCCCGAAAAACTGGGCATCATGAAACCCTAATCAACGGCAATTTGAACATGGCAAAGGGCGCAAGGTTTGCTTTGCGCCCTTTGTGGACGATGTGGGGAGGCGCGGGTGGACACTCGGCAAAACATAACGGACGAAAAAGCGGTGCTGCGGGCGCGCGATTTCTGGACATCTATCGGGCTGTTTGCCCTGTCACTTTTCTTTCTCTGGCGGACGTCGTTTATCCCGCTGTGGGGCGAAAACCGCGCTGGAGTAAGTGGCGGTGATTGGTACAATTCGGCCGCGATTGTGCCGCTTGGTATTTTCACCGGGCTTTTGGTGCTTTCGGTGGTTTTGTTTGTGATCGCGCTGCGTGAAGGCGGGGCCAAAACCGCGCTGGGACAGGTCGGCATTGGCTGGAACCGAGACGAGGCATGGCGCTTTTCAACCCTGGCCGTCATCTTGTTTTTCTACATTGCGGGCCTTGTGCCGCGCGTTGATTTCATCCTGTGCTCGGGCTTGCTGATCACGGCGTTGATCTATGGCTATCACGGCGGCTTTGCCCGGCGGATGGGTGTGGCGGCATCGGCGATTGCACTGCCCGGAGCCTATGCGATGGCTGTGCATCTGCCGCAATCGGAATGGGCCAAACATGATGATGATTGGCTAACCCTTTTGGTTTGGCTCGTCTTGACGGGTGTGGTCCTTGTCCAAGGCAAGGGGGATCGCGTAGCCCGCGCCACCCCAATCATTGCCGTACTAGCCCCCACCATTCTTGTCTGCGCCATGGCCTTTGGGTTTCGCCAGAACGTGCCGAACCGCGGCGGGCTGATCTTTAAACAGATCGAATACCACTACTACGTCACTCTCAAACCGCTCTGGAGCCGCTGATATGGAGTTTGTTCTTTCCCAACTTGCCGGCTTTGGCGGGGCGTTTTACGCGCTGATCATTGATCCTCTGACCTATGTCTATTTGGTCACGTCTGTGTTTCTTGGCATCACCTTTGGGGCTTTGCCGGGGTTAACCGCGACATTGGCGGTGACCATTTTGACCGGCTTTTTCGGCAATAAAATCCCACTAGATTATTCGCTAATCGCGTTGCTTGGGGCCTATGTTGGGGCAATCTATGGTGGGTCGTATCCGTCGATCTTGCTCAATATTCCCGGTACTGCGGCCTCGGCGGCGACGGCGATGGATGGCCATCCATTGGCCAAGCAGGGCAGGGGTGGCGAAGCCCTTGGCCTGACCACTACCGCCTCCTTCATTGGCACCCTGATTGGCACAGCTGCCTTGTTGATCTTTGTTTGGGTGCTGTTGCTCATTTCCAAGAACATCGCCAGCCCAGAAAAGGCTTTGCTCGCTCTGTTCGGGATCCTCCTTTCCGGAACCTTGATGAGCGAAGACCTTGTGATCAAAGGCTGGATTGCCGGTTTGATCGGGTTAGCGATGGCCATGGTCGGCATGGACCCACTGTTGTCCGAGCCACGTTACACCTTTGGCTGGTCTTATATGTTGTCGGGGTTTCAGGTGGTGCCTGTGTTGATGGGGGCTTTTGCGGTGCCCCAAATCATCGACGGCTTGCGCCATATGGAGGTCGGTAAAATGGTCGCCCTTCAGGGCCGCATCCTCCCCAATTGGACCGCTGTCAAACGCCACATGCCAACCATCGCACGGTCTGGTGTCATTGGTACCGGCGTTGGCGCGCTTCCCGGTGTTGGCGAAGACGTTGCCGGTTGGGTAAGCTATGGCGTCGGCAAAACCGTGTCGCCCGATGGCAAGAACTTTGGCAAAGGCTCACTTGAGGGGCTGCTAAGCTCTGAAACCGCCAACAATGCCTGTATCGGTGGGGCGCTGATCCCGCTTTTGGTGCTTGGCATTCCCGGCTCCCCCCCTGCCGCCGCGCTGATGGGGGCGTTCAAGATCAACAACGTCATCCCCGGTCCAACCATCGACCCCAATATCATCCTGCGGGTTGTGGCGATCATGGTTCTGGCAAGCTTTACCATGTGGATTCTTGGCCTCTTTACCGCCAAGATTTTCATCAAGATTTTGCGCATTCCGCAAACCGTATTCCTGCCGGTTGTTATGGTGCTGACTACCATCGGCTCCTTTAGTGTCGGCGGCGGGATCAATGACCTTTATCTCATGCTCGGCGTCGGATTCGTGGCCTATTTCATGAACATGATGAAATACCCCATCGCGCCTTTGGTGATTGGCGTTATCCTTGGCGGTCTCTTTGATGAAACCTTCCGCCGCTCCTTGTTCTTATCGGATGGTGATCTTGGCGTGTTTGTGTCGCGCCCCGGTGCCGCGATCCTTCTTGCCTTGAACGTGGCGCTGATCTGCGCTCAAATCCCGGCCATCAAACGCCTCTTTTCCCGTCTCAAAAGAAAGCCCGCCTAATGTATGTTGTGACCGTGACGATCCAAGTGAAACCCGGCCAAATGGCGGCGTTCCTTCCAAAGATGACAGAAAATGCCCGCCTGTCGCGCGAAACCGAAGTGGGATGTCAGCAATTCGACATTTGCCGTGATGGCGATACGGTGTTTTTGTATGAGGTCTATGACGACCGCGCCGCCTTTGATGCTCATCTCGCCACGACGCATTTCCAAACCTTCATGGGCCAAGTTGATGCGATGCTCGTTGACAAGGCGCTTGTCTGCTACCCCGAGGTGATCCGATGACCGCGCCGTCCGATTGCTGGGAGGTTTATGCGATCAAATACGCCGATCGCAATGCCCGCACCCGCGCCGACAGCTTCATCTTTGATGACAACCACGACGCCCCCCATGCCATGGACTATTTCATGTGGTTACTACGGCGCGGGGATCGGGTGATCCTTGTTGATACCGGATATGACGACGACGAGGCCGCAAGTCGTGACCGCCCCATTCGTCTTAATCCGGCCGAGGCGCTGGCCCCGTTTGGCTTGAAACCGGATGATGTCACCGAAATCATCGTCACCCATCTGCACTATGATCACGCGGGTGGCTTGGCCTTGTTTCCCAATGCGCACTTGCACCTGCAAACGGCGGAAATGGCCTATGCCACGGGCCCTTGCATGTGTCACGACACCCTGCGCATGCCTTTCACAGCCGGCCATGTCTGCGAAGCGATCACGCGCCTTTATCGCGGCAAGCTCACCTTCCATGACGGAGAGGTCGAAATCGCCGACGGGCTAAGCGTGCATTGCATTGGTGGCCATTCCCGTGGGTTGCAAGCAGTCCGCGTTCGCACCCAGGCCGGTTGGATGGTGTTGGCGTCGGACGCGGCGCATTACTATGAGAACTTTCAGGCCCGCAAACCCTTCCCCATTGTGGTGGATTTACAAAACATGCTCGACGGGTTCAACACGCTTTACAAGCTCGCTTCAAAACCCGACTTGATTATACCCGGCCATGATCCATTGGTGCGGGCATACTTTCATCAAGACAAAGCTGACCACATCACCCGTTTGGACAATGGCCCAAAATCGCCAATAGCACCCTAAGTTTGGCTTCTTTCGTTCCAAAAATATTCCGGGGGTGAATGGGCCCTTGGGCCCAGAGGGGGTTGGCCCCCTCAACCCGCCCGCTGCAAGCGCAATCTACAGTTTCTTACGCGCATTCAAGGCGGCGGTGATGGTGCCGTCATCGAGGTAATCCAGCTCACCACCAATCGGCACACCCTGCGCAAGCGATGACATCTCGACCCGGCCTTCCAGCTGATCGGCGATGTAATGCACGGTGGTTTGCCCATCAATGGTGGCGTTCAGCGCAAGAATAACCTCGTTCACTTGTTCGGCCTGGACGCGGTTGATCAATTGCGGAATGCGCAATTCGTCCGGGCCGACGCCATCCAAAGCCGACAATGTGCCGCCCAAAACGTGATAGCGCCCTTTGAACACCCCGGCGCGTTCCATCGCCCATAGGTCCGCCACATCTTCGACAACGCATAAAATCCCGTTGGCGCGGCGCGTGTCTTCGCAAATCTCACAAATGTCCGAGGTGCCGACATTGCCGCAATTTAGGCATTCGCGGGCCGTGGCCGCAACCTCTTGCAACGTGTCCGCCAAAGGCGAGAGCAAGATGCCACGCTTTCGGATCAGATGGAGCACAGCCCGGCGCGCGGATCGCGGGCCAAGCCCAGGCAGGCGTGCCATAAGGGCGATCAGCTCTTCGATTTTATCGGTGGATTGGGTCATTCAACACCTTCGCCGGGCAAGGGGACACGCTCCACTCTGTACCCCTGCGCGCGGAGCAGGTCCACAACCCCTTCCGCACCGGGCAGGTGGTAGGCCCCAACCCCAATGAAAGCGCCGCCTTGATCAAGCGCGTCGGTGGCAGCCTCAACAAACCCATAGTTGCGTTCAATCAAAAGATAATCGTTGAGCTGCGCATATAGCGCCGATCCTTCATTGCCCAATGTCTGTTCAACAAAGGCCGCATCCGCGACCATCGACACCGCGATCCGGCCCTGACGATAGAGCGCCATATGCGACGCCATTGGTTTCCAGTCCGCGACCGGGGTCAAATACGCCCCGTAAACCGCAATCATCGCGCGGGCCAAACCTTGATTGTCAGGATGGTTTAGGTGTCGGTGCAACCTGTCTGACGGCTCCAAGCCCAAAATGGGCACACCTGCAATCCGGGCGCGGGTCTGGATGTAGCTGTCCTGATCGGGAATGATCCCGCCGTCAAAATCATCACATGGCGACCAGAGCAACAGTTCGGCCAAAGCCCCTAAGGTTAGGTAATCCGCGGAGGAAGCGCCCCAACCGATTGCATCCATTCGGTCACGAACCCAAAGCTCGATTTGATCAGATAAACCCAAATCGGCGAATTGAAACGAGGTTCCGGCGGGGCGGTAACGACCTGTTTGTTGCGCGGTTTTGTAAACTTCAGCTCTGGTGCGGAACGTAGGGTCGATTTCCAGTGCCACAAGACGCGCCGCTTCGATCTGATCCAGCACCTGATCGGGCAGGTCGAGAATGTAGCGATTGGAACTATGAAAGGTGCCCCAAAGGTGGGACACAGCCCCGTTTGGGGCGGTGATTTGCCAAAAACGCCCGGTGCCATTTGGGATGTCGTTGGCTTGGTGTTCTAGCGTTTCCAGAGGCAACGGCGACAAGGCCTCTGGAAAAACCGCCAGCTCTTGGATGTCACAAACATCCCGCGTCGCCCAGTCCTGAGCACCAGCAGGCAGCGCCAAAGACGCCGCCACAAAGGCGGGGGCCAGTTGTCGAAACAAGCCCCAACACATCATCAGAAAGGCAGCTTCATATCTGCTGGAAGGCCAAGCTCTTCGGTGATCTTTTGCATTTCGGCCTGTTCGCGCTCTTTGGCTTTGGCCTGTGCATCCTTGATCGCCGCCAGGATAAGGTCTTCTGCGACTTCTTTTTCCGACGGCACAAAGATCGACGGATCGATGTCCAGACCGGTGAGCTCACCCTTGGCTGTGGCGCGGGCTTTGACCAAGCCGGCACCGGATTCACCAACAACGATCGTGTTGGTCAGGTCTTCTTGCATCTGCACGACCTTGGCCTGCATTTCCTGCGCGGATTTCATCATCTTGGCCATATCGCCAAGCTGGCCCAGTCCTTTGAGCATGTCATGTCTCCTGTGTAATGGCACCGGATCGGGGCCTTTGAATGTCGGCGCGTTTATCGCAACGCCAGTCTTTGGACACAAGTAGGCAGGGCTGCGCCAAATTTCATCAATGAAATTTGCAAATTCCGTGCACGGAATTTGGTTCCGCCCGCCTCTTAGTCTTCTTCAAACGGATCCCATTCGTCTTCGACTTCCGGTAGCGCCTCTTCCTGCGCTTCGGCGGCGATGTCTTCGGCTGTGCGAACATCCAGTATTTCGGCCTTGGGAAACGCCTCTAGTACCGCCTGAACCAATGGGTGTTGTTCGGCTTCGGCGTGCAAAGCCAATCGCGCCGCATCGCGCCGCTCAACAATCGTCGGTGCGTTGCAATCATTCACAAGCGTCACAACCCAGCGGTTGCCCGTCCAGCGCTGCAAAGAACTCCCCAAGCGGGCCGCCAAATCTGGGGCGGCGGTTTCGGTTGGGGCGAATTCGATGCGACCGGGTTGATAAGCGGCGAGGCGCAGGTTGCCTTCGATCTCGACCAAAAGCTTCACGTCGCGGTTGACGCGGACCAGCTCAAGAACATGCTCAAAGCTGGGATATTTCGCCAAAGCCTGATCGGTGGCCAGCGCCGTTGCCGCGCCGCCGCCATGTGCGACCGGGCCGCTTGGGCTCGGATGGGTTGGCATCACGCCGCCATGGGCCTGAACATGACCGCCGCCTTGGTTCATCATTCCGCCACCACCCTGTGGGCCGGGGCCAGACGGTTGCGGCGTGTCTTGTAACTTGCGGATCAGCTCCTCGGGGGAGGGCAAGTCAGCAACATGGGTCAATCGAATGATCGCCATTTCCGCCGCCATCACCGACGATGGGGCGTTAGACACTTCTTCGATCGCTTTTAGCAGCATTTGCCAAGACCGGCTCAGCGTGCGCATGCCCAACCCGTCGGCAAAGGCCAAGCCGCGGGCGCGTTCATCTGGGGCGATGGTCGGGTCATCCGAGGCATCTGGGGTGATTTTCACCACCGAAATCCAATGGGTCAGCTCAGCCAGATCTCGTAAAACCGCCAAGGGGTCGGCCCCATCGGCATATTGGCTGGCCATCTCTTCCAAGGCTCCGGCGGCGTCTCCGCGCATGATGCGTTCAAACAGGTCCATCACCCGGCCGCGATCGGCAAGGCCCAACATGGCGCGCACCTGATCGGCGGTGGTTTCACCGGCCCCATGCGAAATCGCCTGATCAAGGAGCGAGGTCGCATCGCGTGCCGAGCCTTCGGCGGCGCGGGTGATCAAGGCCAGCGCCTCGTCGGTTATCTCGGCCCCTTCGCCCGTCGCAATCTTGCGGAGCAGGGCGATCTGATCCTCGGGCTCAATCCGGCGTAGATCAAAACGTTGACAACGCGACAGAACCGTCACCGGAACCTTGCGAATTTCGGTGGTCGCAAAGATGAATTTCACATGGGCTGGCGGCTCTTCGAGCGTTTTGAGCAAGGCGTTAAACGCACTGGTCGACAGCATGTGAACTTCGTCGATGATGTAAATTTTATAGCGCGCCGAGGCAGCCCGATAATGCACGGAATCAATGATTTCGCGGATGTCGTTTACACCGGTGCGCGATGCGGCGTCCATTTCCATCACGTCAACATGACGGCCTTCCATGATCGCGACGCAATGTTCGCATGTCCCACAAGGGTCGGTTGTTGGCCCGCCCTCGCCATCCACTCCGATACAATTCATGCCCTTGGCAATGATCCGCGCCGTAGTGGTTTTCCCGGTGCCGCGAATACCCGTCATAACAAAGGCTTGGGCGATGCGATCCGCCTTAAATGCATTGCGCAGCGTGCGCACCATCGCCTCTTGTCCGACAAGATCGGCAAAGGTCTCGGGGCGGTATTTGCGGGCAAGAACCTGATATTCGGGCGTGTCGGTCATGTCGGTCCAGTCTCAAAGAGTCAGCGCACAAGCTACGCGTTGCGAGCGGGGGCGTCCACCGCTTGATTTTCCATTTCAGAGCGGGCAGTTTGCGACAAGGTCCATCGGCAGGGGGCCACCAGATCCGCGGAAAGCATGCGCACCTGCTTTGGCCCAGTGTCCGACCAAATACCGGACCCTTGGCCAAACGAATTTTCACTGAAAATTCGGTTTCTCTGCCCGATTAGCGGATCAGCGGGCACGAAGGGAGGAACCCGAACATGACCATCCCCAAACCTGAGCTGCGCCTTGATGATTTGCGCTTTGCCGCCAAACGGTTGCAACACGACTATGCAGCCTCAGTCCCCCACGCGGTTGAACGGGTGAAACAACACCCGCCGCGCGCCGATCTCAGCATGCTGAAACGCGCCGATTTTCTACATATCATCGCGCAGGAAAACAGTTTTGCCAGTTGGCCACAGCTTAAACACGCAGCGCAAACCATTGGTCTTGATCGCGCCACCAAGGTGCAACGTCTCAAGCTGGCGCTCTATCATGGTCAAAACGCGCTGGTCTCGGCCTTGTTGCGGGACACGCCGGATTTGGCAGACGGTCATTTTGGCCTACAGGTGGCGTTATATGATGTCGACGCTGTACGCCGCGCCCTTGCCGATGACCCAAAACGCGCCACAACCCCAATGGGTCCGCGCCGCCCGATCTTGCATTTGGCCTTTTCCAAATGGTTTCAAGCTTGGCCTGATCTAAAACCCGCCATGCTCGACATCGCCGAAATGCTTGTGGCCTATGGTGCCGATGTGAATGACAGTTTCCCCCATCAACCCGGCTCGGATCATCGTCTTTCGGCGCTTTATGGCGCGATTGGCCATGCCAATAATATGGCGCTGGGTCAGTGGTTTTTGGATCATGGGGCTGATCCCAACGATGGCGAAAGCCTCTATCATGCAACGGAGCTTGGTCATCACGACGGTCTGCGCATGTTGCTCACGGCGGGGGCGGAACCCACAGGCACCAATGCGCTTTTGCGGGCCATGGATTTTCACGATCACAAAGCGGTTGAAATGCTTTTGGAGCATGGCGCGCAAGCGGATGATTTCAACGCCGATGAGGTTGGGGGCGAAACACCTTGGGTTGTTCCGGCGCTGCATCAGGCGGCGCGGCGTGGGTCGGATGAACGGATGGTCGACCTGTTGCTACAAGCCGGTGCCGATCCGGCGCGGATTTACAAAGGCGCGAGCGCCTATGGCTATGCCAAGGTTCACGGCAACCAAGCGGTCATAAACGCGATTGAGGCGCGGGGGGGCGAAACGCCGCTGTCGCGCGAAGAAACCCTCATGGCGCGCGCCGCCACTGGTCAAGACAGTCCGGGGGAGTTCATCAATCCGGCTTTGCTCCCCGAGGCTTATGCAGACCTTGTGCGCGAAATCTTGCACCTGCCCGGACGTTTGGATCAGGTCCAACGCCTGATCGCGCTGGGCTTGCCATGGGACAAACCAGATGCCGAAGGTCTTACCCCGGTGCAAATCGCCGGGTGGGAAGGGTTGCCCGAGGTCATGGAATATTTCTTGCGGATGAAACCGGACCTCAGCCATGTCAACGGCTACGGGGGCACCTTGCTGTCGACGATTTTGCACGGCTCTGAAAACAATCCAGATCGGGAGGGCCGGGATTATCTCACCTGTCTGGAATTGGCATTGCGCGAAGGGGTGGCCCTGCCACGATCCGCAATTTCCCAGACCGGCCGCGAAGACCTTCGCGCCTTTCTCGAAGATTGGGGGGAGGCACATCCGGGGCAGCTTGTCTGATCTAAACGCGGTTCACCCGCCCGTCAAAAGCCCCGCGTTAACGAATCGCTAGGCCAAACGCTTGTGATGTGTATCATCGCTTCGGTGTTTGCCTGGGGGAGATGAGTATGAGACTGCGCGGGGTTCGTGGCAGCCGGAACATAGAAGACCGTCGTCGACAACGGGGCGGCGGCGGAAAAGGCGGGGCCAAGATCGGCGGCGTCGGTTTGTTGATTATTCTCGCCGTAGGCTATTTCGCCGGGGTCGATGTGTCGGGTTTGCTGCAACAGCTTGACGCGCCCGCGCAATCCACGCCTCGGCAGGTCTCGGCGCAAGACGAACACGCGGCTCAATTCACCTCTCAGGTGCTTGCCACAACCGAAACTGTCTGGTCTCAGGTTTTTCCCGATCAACTGAGGCGCGAATACCAAGCCCCGGTGCTTGTCTTGTTTGCCGGGCAAACCTCGTCGCCCTGTGGTGGGGCCTCGGGTGCGACGGGGCCGTTTTACTGTCCGGCGGATGAAAAGGCTTACCTCGATACTGAGTTCTTTGACACGCTGGCGCGCAACCTTGGGGCCAAGGGTGATTTTGCCGCTGCCTATGTGATTGCCCATGAGGTCGCCCACCATGTGCAAAACGAGTTGGGCATTTTGGGTGAGGTCAACAAACGCCGCAAGACAGCGTCGGAGGCGCAGGCCAATGCGCTAACCGTTCGGCTAGAGCTACAGGCCGATTGCCTTTCGGGGGTTTGGGCGCGCTATTTGGATGGCATGCTAGAGCCCGGTGATTTGAACGAAGCCTTGAACGCAGCGCGCAAAATTGGCGATGATCATTTGCAACGTCGCGCCGGGCGGGTGCCCCAGCCGCACACCTTTATGCATGGGACATCCGAACAACGGGCGCGTTGGTTTGCGCGTGGATATGATGGGGGGCAGGTACGTGACTGTGACACCTTCGGCACCGAACAGCTCTGATACGACGCGTAAAATCGACCCGATTGTGATTCAGGCCCTGCCTGTTGGCGGTGGCATCTTGGCCTTGTCCAGCTTGCCGGGGGCAGGCGGGGATTACGCGGGTGATCTCGAACATCTCGCTAGTTGGATGCCCGCCATGGTCATCACACTGGCGACGCCTGAGGAAATCACGGCGGCCAATGCCGATGGTTTGGGCGCGGATGTCCAAGATCACGGCACACGTTGGGTTCATTTCCAAATCGCACCGGGCGACGTGCCCGAAGTTGCGAGTGGCGAAACCTGGGATCAGATAAGCGAACGGGCGCGCCGGGCTTTGCGCGGTGGTGGCCGCGTGGTGGTCTTGTGTGGCGATGGCGGAGCGCGCTCGGCGATGGTGGCGCTGCGTTTGATGATCGAAACCGGGGCTGCTCCGGGGGATACCAAGGATCGTCTCGCCACCGCCCAAGAGGCCGGAATCGGCAATGACAATCAGATAAACTGGGCCAGAGGTGCAGAGCAAAACATGCCGCTTTTCATGCGGCATTCGGAATAGAGTTCATCCTAAGTCGGCCACATCTTGGGCCAACCCTGTCGCTCATATTGGTCGTTTGGGAAAGTAGGTGAGAGATTGCATCGACCCAAACGGGACTCGTTGTGGCTGCTTCCTTCCGGATCTGACCAGGTTGGCGAGGCGTTCGCCCGCGCAACCTCTCAAGGCTTCATTTAATGTGGCCAAACGGGATTCGCAATGCTCTGTTTCAAATTCATGACATCCGTGGCGGGAACTGTTTTGGCTGGTCCCCTGCGGGATCACCCGCTACACGGGCCACATGACCACAGATTTCGAAATTTTTCTAGCGGCTCCTCCGGGGCTAGAAGCTGTTCTGGCTGATGAGGCACGCGAAGCGGGTTTTGCCAATCCGCAACCGGTGGCCGGTGGCGTGACCACAACGGGCGGTTGGCCAGAGGTCTGGCGCGCCAATCTGTGTTTGCGCGGGGCGGGGCGTGTTTTGGCGCGTGTCGGTTCGTTCCGGGCCTTCCATCTTGCACAGCTCGACAAACGTTCGCGCAAATTCGACTGGGCGGCTTTTTTGCGGCCCGACGTCCCGGTTCGGGTTGATGTGACGTGCCGAGAGTCGAAAATCTATCATGATCGCGCCGCCCGCCAGCGCGTCGAAACCGCGATCAAGGAAACCCTTGGCGCAGAAATATCGGCGGATGCCGCGTTACGCGTGATGGTAAGGATCGAAGACGATCTGGTCACCATCAGTGTGGACACCTCGGGCGAACCATTGCACCGGCGCGGTCACAAAGAAGCCGTCGGCAAAGCCCCGATGCGCGAAACCCTTGCGGCGCTATTTTTGCGCCAATGTGGGTATAGCGGGACCGAGCCGGTGGTCGATCCTATGTGCGGGTCGGGCACGTTTGTTCTTGAGGCGTCGGAAATTGCCGCAGGCTTGATGCCCGGTCGGTCGCGCGCGTTTGCCTTTGAGAATTTGGAGAGTTTTGATGCCGGTCTTTGGGCCGATATGAAGTCTGCAACTCCGGCGCGAGTTGACGTAACGTCCGGTTTTTATGGCTCAGATCGTGACGACGGCGCGATCAGATCAAGCATTGCCAATGCAAATCGGGCCGGAATTTCCGAGCTGTGCCATTTCCATCGCGCGGCTGTGTCCGACTTGCAAAGACCAGAGGGACCCGCGGGATTGGTGATCGTCAATCCGCCATATGGGGCCCGTATCGGAAATCGTAAGTTGCTGTTTTCATTGTACGGAAGTCTTGGGAAAACACTAAAAGAGCGTTTTGCAGGTTGGCGCGTGGGCATGGTGACCAGCGACGCCGGCTTGGCAAAATCTGCTGGTTTGCCCTTCAAATCCGGCCCGCCAATTTCGTTCGGTGGACTTAAGGTCAAGCTTTATCAAACTGAGGCACTTTAGCCTCTGGCTTAACCAAAAATTAAACCTTAAGGTGTGTGGTGCGGTGAAAACCTATTCTTTAGGATGGGGTGTCACCGTTATTTCTAGCAATCCTTTTATTTCCGGTAGTCTTATGTGCCACGATTTTCATTTTCCACGTCAATTCCAAGCTGAACTCATTGCAGACAAATTTGAAGACCAAGGGGATAGCGCAGACAAGGTCGCGCAATTTGTAACGGCCCCTCGACATACTGGAAAATCGGCCTTCCTGAAGCGCGATCTCGTGCCCTTGCTGAATCGTCGTGGGTTTCACACGATTTACTGCGATCTTTGGAATGCGCCGTCCTGCGATCCCGGCAAAAACATCGTTGATGTTCTGATTGCAGAGCTTGTCGCTGTCGCAAAACAGCGTGGCATTGGCCTTGATACTCTACCTATCTCCAAGGTGGGTGTTGGGTCCTACACCTGTCTCCTTCCCGCGACTAACGCGCGCCGCAAAGGCACGTTAAGCACCATTATTGGTGAAATTATTGCCAGAACAGAGTGCCCGCTGGTTTTGATTGTTGATGAAGCACAGGAGGCTTGGGAAAGCCCGACCGGCCAAGCCGCGCTGACCGCCCTTCGGCAGGCGCGGCTGGAGTTTGGGTCGTCCGGTACGGGCAGCAAACTGCATTTGCTCTTTGCAGGGTCGCATCGCGACAAGCTCAGTGCATTGGTGCTTAAACGATCCGCGCCGTTTTTCGGTGCCCAGGTCCAAGAGTTTCCGCGCCTTGGGCGTGATTATATCGAAAGCTTGGTGTCGGTTGTGAACCCGCGTCTTGCCCCGGCCAATCAGCTGGATGCAGATGATGTCGAAGCGGCTTTTGAGCTTTTGGGGTATCAGCCGAAAACTCTGACCCATGTTGTGATGGAACACGCCCTAAGCGCCTCCGGAAGCGAAGGCTTAAAACAAACCGTTCAGACGGCACCAAACTCCCTGCGCGCCCGTATCTGGCGACAGCACGAAGATGATTTTGGGACATTGAACCCTATGCAGCGTTCAGTTTTGCGGGTTCTCATCGAAGACGGGGCGTCGTTTTCTCCCTTTGCCGCCCGGACGTTAGAGCGGGTTGGACAGCAACTTGATGATGTGCCGACGGCACCGAAGGTGCAAAAGGCATTGGATGCGCTGCGCGAAAAAGGGTTGGTCTGGCGTCCGGGCCGGGGGAGCTATGCGCTTGAGGATCAAGACATGCGCGATTGGTTGTTAGACGCGTTGGCGGCCTGAAACGAGCAACCGTTTGCGAAAGGTGGCTACGTCAATTTGGCCATTGCCGCGCCTTGCAGCAGGTCCGTGGCTACATGATGAGCATAGGTGCCGGTGGTTTTGCCGATGTCGGGCACCAGCACCACAGTCATACCCGCGCCAAAGGCGGATTGCGCCCCGGTCTCACTGTCCTCAAAGGCAAGGCAGTTGTGCGCCGTAACGCCTAGCCGTTCAGCAGCTAGTAAATAGGGCGCGGGGGCGGGTTTGGGTTCGCTTACGCAATCGACTGAAATCACGGTATCAAATCGATCCGATAGGCCCGCCGCTGCAAGTTTTTGCGCAGCAGAATGGGCAAAAGACGATGTTGCGATGGCCTTGGGAAGGGCCAGTGTGTCGATCAGATCGAGCAAGTCCAAAGCGCCGGGTTTCAAGGGAATGCCGCGCGCGGCCATATCGCGCGCTTCTTTGGCCCAGATTTTATCAAGCGCAGCGGTATCGATATCGGGCCAACGTCGAACAATCTGGGCCATGCCGGTGTGAAAATCGACACCAACCATTTGATACAAGAACCCCTCAGGTATGGAAATCCCGAGCTGATCAAAAGCGCGCTGCCCGGCGGCAATGGCTTGGGCTTCGGTATCAAGCAATGTGCCGTCGAGATCGAAAATTACCGCTTGGTAGGTCACTGTTTGACCAACCCGTTAGGGCAATAGAACTTGGAAAACGCGCCATAGCATTTGGCTTCCATGCCAAACCCGTCAAGGTCAATCTTTGCATAGAGAATGCGGTCTTCGTAGTTGAGATCCAGCCCGGACATCAGCAACTCGACGCAAGACTGCGGCGACAGTCGACACGCCAAGAGTGCCGCGGCGCGCACACCTTGGGCCTCGTGCAATTGTTGTTGCTCAAGGGTGGCGCGGGTCAGATGGGCGATTTCTTCATAGGCGTCGTCTTGGGTTGGTTTGCTGAGAAAAGCGCCAATTGCGGCCATGACAATCATGCCAGCGAGAAACTTGTACATGAGGGATCCTGTTTTGAAACTGCGCTTCACACATAGGCGGGCCTTTGCGGATTGTCACGGGGTGCGGCGCTGCGCCGCTTGTGCCCTTTGGGCACGTCGCCCCGCCCGCCGTCCCGCCGAGCTACCTACAACGACAAACAGGCGCGAGAGGTGTCGCGCCTGTTTGGTTTTTTCAGCCTAGTTTACAGCTTGATCCGGAAGGCGGCAAAACCATCGGCTCCATCACCGGCATCTTCGATTGCCACCCCTTTGACGTCATCAATGTAATCGCGCGCCTTGGGGCCGGTTTCGAATAGAACCGTCGTGTCACCTAGCGGTGCAAACGACCAATTGGCGTCGGCTTTTGGATCGATTGTGCCCTGTTCGACGATATAGCGCACGATCACATCGCGGTTGGTGTCGGGGGCTTCGAACACGATGGTATCCATGGTGCCGGGGAACTTGCCGCCACCTGAGGCGCGGTAGTTGTTGGTGGCAATGATGAATTCCATGTCATCAGTCACCGGCGCACCATTGAATTGCAGATCGACAATGCGCGACGCGTTTTCATCCATCATCTCGCCTTTGGGGCCAAAGCGCGACGGTTGGCTAAGGTCGATCTGATAAGTCACCCCATCGATCACGTCAAAGTTGTAGGACGGGAAGGACGGGTTCAGCAACAGCGCGTCCTTGGACCCTGCATCGATCTGGTTGAACATCCCGGCCGAGCGTTCCAGCCAGCCTTTGACCTGTGCCCCGGTGACCCGAACGGCGCGGACGGTGTTGGGATAAAGATAGAGGTCAGAGACATTCTTGATCGCCACATCGCCGACGGCAACATCGGTGTAATACTCTGGTCCACCGCGACCACCGGCCTTGAACGGCGCCGCCGCAGACAGAACCGGAAGGCCTTCGTGTTCGGTGCCTTTGAGCATCTGCTCGACATACCATTTTTGCGCGATTGAAACGATCTGAACCGATGGATCATCCGCAACCAGTGCGAAATAGCTATGCAGCGGGGCCGAGGTTTTGCCGACCGCACGGCGCACATAGGCCAGGGTTTCTTCGTGATCTTTTGCCGTGGCGGCCAAGACCGCCTGATCATCCTCAACCAAAGCCGTGATAGAGCGGTCTTCGTTGCGTTTGGAAATCGGGCGCGATTCCGAGGTGGTCGTGACCACCCGCCATTCATTACCCTCGCGTTCTAGCAACAGGTCAATCACCCCCAGATGCGAGCCCCAGAAGCCGCCCATCACAGCGGGTTTGCCGTGGATGGTGCCTTTTTCGGCGTCAACGGCGGCGTAATCCGCATATGTCGCCGAAGGGAAGACCAAATGCGAATGCCCGGTGACCAGCGCGTCGATCCCATCAACCGCCGCCAAAGGTACAGAGGCATTTTCCATGCCGTCGCTATGATCGGCGGCCCCAATGCCCGAATGCGACAGGGCAATGATGATATCGGCCCCTTGTTCTTTCATTTCAGGGATATAGGCCTTGGCGGTTTCGACGATGTCGCGCGCCTCGACGTTGCCTTCCATATGACGGCGATCCCAGTTCATCACTTGCGGAGGCGTAAAGCCGATCACGCCAACTTTGATCGGATGGCTGTCGCCATTGCCGTCTGTTACGGTCCGTTCCAAGATCGAATAGGGCTTGAACAACGTCGTGTCATCACGCGCCGTTGCGCCCTTTTCTTTGGCTATATTAGCCAGAACAATCGGGAATTCGGCCCCAGCGGTGGATTTCATCAGGAAATCCAGGCCGTAGTTGAATTCGTGGTTGCCGATTGTCGCCGCATCATAGCCGAGCGTATTGAAGGCGGTGATGATTGGGTGCATGTCACCCTCTTTCATGCCGCGTTCATAGGCGATGTAATCGCCCATTGGGTTGCCCTGAAGGAAATCCCCGTTGTCGACCAACAACGAGTTGGTGGCTTCGGCGCGGATGTCGTTGATGATCGATGCCGCGCGCGACAAGCCAATCGTGTCGCGGGGCTTGTCAGCGTAGTAATCATAGGGGTGCACATGCACGTGGATGTCGGTTGTTTCCATGATGCGCAAATGCGCCTGATTGGTCGCCGCCGCCACTGAAAACGGGTGCAATGCGATCACTGCGGCCCCGGCTGAGGTGCTTGCCAGAAACTGACGACGGGATAGAGAATTCAATGGTTTGGACATGAGTCACCCTATTGGTTGTTATGATTGGTCCTGCGTGCTGCATGGCAGCGAATCTCAACAGTACTGTGACAGGCTATCACATCCCCACGTATTTCAATCATGGATTGATCACATCTTGCTATGACGTCGCGCGATGGCGATTGCATCCGCTGGCACGGCGCGGCAAGGTCGCGGCAATTGAGGAAGGGCGCGACATGAAACATGCCGAAGAGGTCACATTTGGTGGCTCGGGGTTGGACCGGGCGGCGGAAGTGCGGGGCGATATTCCGGCCTTGGCCGGGTTGATGCAGGACGCGCGGGCGCGCTGTATTTTGATCTGGCGCGGCAAGCCTTTGGTGTCGGGTACCGGGGCGCTTGATCTGGTGCGGGTGCCGATGGACCATCCCATTTTGGCCGAGGCCCAAGATGCGCCGATCTTTATGGGGCGCGAAGACGGGGCGGCCGTGTTTGCCCACGACATTTCCGGATGGGAGCCACCCGAATTGGACGCCGAAGCGATGGCGCAGTTTTTGGACCCATCGGAACAACAACATCCCGCTTTTGGTGGGGACGAACGTTTTGCCGAGTTGCGCGCGATCATGGTGCGGCTGTCTGCGCGTGACGCCGAATTGGCGGCGACCATGCGGTCAATTTTCGCTTGGCATGCAAGCCATGGATTTTGCAGCAAATGCGGTACGAAATCCGAGCTGTTTCAGGCCGGGTGGCAACGGATTTGCCCCGATTGCGGCACGCCGCATTTCCCACGCACCGATCCGGTGGTGATCATGTTGATCACGCGCGGAAACAAAACGCTTTTGGGGCGATCGCCGGGGTGGCCCGAGGGGATGTATTCCTGTCTCGCGGGGTTTCTGGAGCCGGGCGAAACCATCGAAGCGGCGGTGCGCCGTGAGGTATTCGAGGAGGCCGGGATCACCGTTGGCCCGGTGCGCTACCTCGCCAGTCAACCTTGGGCCTTTCCATCATCTTTGATGATCGGGTGCCATGGCGAAGCGACAAATGATGAGATCACGTTGGATCCAAATGAGCTTGAAGATGCCCGCTGGGTGACCCGCGAAGACATGATCGAGGCTTATGCCGGCTTGCGCAGTGATATCTTGCCGGGCCGAAAAGGCGCAATTGCGCATTTTCTGATGCGAAATTGGCTGGCTGACCGATTGGATTAACCATTTTTTTGCGCTATGCAGTGGTCAATAAGCTGGACAAGCAATCGATAAGGGCAGGTGGGACTGATGGAACTGACAGCACGCGAAGATATCGAAGCACCCCTTGACCGGGTTTTTGCGGAAATCACCGATTTCGAAGGGATCGAACGGCAAGTTCTGCGCCGTGGGATTGACGTGCAGCGCACCAATGATCCGGGCGAAGTGGCCGAAGGGCTCAGCTGGGAAGCCGGTTTCAAGTTCCGCGGCAAGACCCGTACCGCCGCGATTGAACTGGCGCAATATAGCGCGCCGGAACAGATGGTTTTTGACAGCGTATCGGGCGGGCTTGAGGCGCGCACAACTGTTGATCTGGTAGCGCTGTCGAGGTCGCGTACGCGGATCGGTGTGACAACTGAATTTGTCCCTAAAACTTTGTCGGCGCGTTTGTTGGTTCAATCGCTGAAACTGGCCAAAGGTGGGCTGGACAAGCGCTTCAAAACCCGGATGGCGCATTTGGCCAAAGATTTGGAAAACCGTCTCAAAGGGTAACGCCAAAAAGTTTTGCAAAACTTTTGCAAATTCCATGCATGGAATTTGGGTGTGGGGCCCGCGATGTCATGGGCCCCAAGGCCGTTTTAATAGTGGCACACGGCGTTTGCGGTTTGCAACACCACACCGGGGTGATCGGGCAGGCGCAAAAACGTCACCCGCCGGTTTTCAGCCGCTTTGGGGTTGTACTCGTCCTTAAGCACATGCTCTCCAAACCCCACCGGGTATAGCGGCAATTGCACATAGCTTAGTTCGAGCGCTTCGGTCACGGAGGCGGCGCGGCGCAGGGACAAATCACAGTTATAGCCCGCCGATCCCACCGCATCCGTATGACCAATCACAGCATAGGGCGTGCCCGCTAGGGCCGGGTCCTGCAACGCCTGAACCAGTTGCGTCAGCTTGCCAAGTTGGTCGGCGCGGATGTGGTCGCTGTTATAATCAAACTCAATCGAAATCGCGACCGAAGGCAGCGCCACTTTGCCATCCGGATAGGCCGGATCGGGGCTATGGGTTTTTGGCGCGGTATGGTCCGCCGCTTTGTACGGGTCTTTCACCGGTGGCGCATCATAGACCGGTGGTTTGGCCGGCGGCTCGGTACTAATCGCAACCTTGTGATCGTTCAAATCCAGAACCAACGTTTCATATTGCGGGGCAACGGCGCTTTCGAATTGAACACCGTCTTCGCTCCGCCCGACGTTCGAACAATTGGCGGCCGAGGCATCAAACATACAGCGCGCCAAGGGGTTGGTTGGTTTGGGTTTCATCATCGGAACGGCGTTATCCGCACCGGGTATGAAAATCTCTCCGCTTTGGGCCTGTGCCGGTGTTGGGGCCACCAAAGGCAGCCCCACACCAAAACCAAGACACAGGGCGGAGGTTGTGAGGAACTTCAACATCTCCGAACTCCTTGTTAATGGGCGGTCACAACAACCGAGATCTGTGATTTCACGATCTTGGGGTTGTGGTCGCTAACGCCGCGGTAATCGACACCGGCAACATTGTGTTTGTCCTCGCTACCATCGTCACCAAGATCAAGCGCCAGAACTTCGTTCACCACGGTCGCGTATTGATCTTTGCTCAGCGGCTTGTGATCGGCGGCACAGGACACTTTCGACGTGTCGCGGGTGTGCAGGTCAATCGCGTCATGCCCGCCGTTACAGATCGCGAGAATGGTTTCCAGCCCCTGATGCGTGGTTTTCAACGTGCCACGTGGTGGGAAGACATATTGCGAGCCACCCTTGATCACGATGTCATCCAATCCGGGGAAGGGGTACAAGACACAGCTCTGGTGACGATCATCAATCGAGATGAGGGTCAGGCGGCAATCGTGACGCGGTTCGATAAAGACTTTCAAACCCTCACCCACGGTATATGTCGGCTTGTCGGTATAAACCGTCAGATGTGACTGGCTTGGCACCGAATGGGCCACCGGATCATGCGGTTTGTGATCGGGCTTGGCCACATCTGCATAGGTGGTGATCGGCGTGTCTTTCTTGGCCGGAGGGGCCGCATAGACCGAGCCATGATCCGCCGCAGGTGGCGCGTATGGTGTGTCTTTGACCACGGCGGCAACCGAGGCGGTTAGGTTGGCCGGGGCCTTGTGATCGTTGATGATCGGGCGGTAATCCGTCAACTTCTCCATCAAGGCCGGATAGGCGGCGGTCCATTCGTCCCGCGCAATCGGTGATTGCTCAAGCCGGGTCATTAGACTGGCGAATTGATGTCCGACAAAGGGCATCCGCTTGCGCAACGCGTCTTCGGTCATGCCAAGTTCGTTGGCAGCCTGTTGGAGATCAACGAAATGATCAACGTGATAGACAAACAACCCGCGGATCGGCTCTAGCCCACCAGCAGTGGTTTCAGGGTCAATCCCGGCCGAGCGCAATGTCTCAAAAAACGCCTGCTCGTCCTTTTTGAACCACTCCTGAACAACGTCATTGCCCGGATAGATCGCGTCGATGGTTTGACGTGAACTAGGGGACAGGGACAAGTTGTTGATCGCCACATCGCGAACCGAGTCATCGTTGTAGCGAATACCCTTGGAGTGGCAGGAAATGCAGCTGATGCCATTCACAACTTCGCCGGTGCCGTCGGAATAATCATCATCGCGCACGATGCTGGTTGGGCCAACATCCAAGCGGACGCCTTTTTCGGTATTGAGATAATAGGCATGGAACCCATTGGGCAGGGTAAAGATCGACTCGCCGCCATCATGGGTAAAGGCAAGCTCTTCGCCATAGACTTCCTTGGGACCAAGCGGGTATTCAAAGAAGCTTTGCCGCCCCTTTGAACCAGCAAAGTCATAGGACGTCCAAAAGAACCCGGTGCCAAGGGCATGGCGTTCGATCAGACGGTTGTTGGTGCTGACACCTGAATTCTGGAACCCGGCACGCACCACCTGTTCGTTGGCGATGTTCTTGACCATGCTGAGGCCCAATAGGCTTTCCAATCCCTGAACCGTGTCCGGCAGGCCAAGCAGGTCGTAGTAAAGCGGCGACACTGAGGCGGTTGAGGCAAACCAATCGGCGCGAATGATCGGCACCTCGGTTTTGGCCATGTGCTTAAGCGGGTTGAGATAGGGGTCTGTTTCGCTTGTGTACCCATAGGGATAGATGGTTTCGAGCCGGTGCCATTTGGCATGATCCCAATCGATCTCCGGCAGGTATATCCGCATCAACACGCCGTGCTCGTCCACCTTTTCCCAATTATAGGGTTCGGGGTTCCAGCTCAGTGCATTGATCAATTTGATCGTCGCCTGACGGTAGGCTTCGTAGTTCTCTGGGCTGACATCCTTGTCGTTATACAAGGGGCGGAGCGAGATATAGCGGATGCGGTCACGGCGATTTGTTGGCTGCTTTTGCAAATCATCATGGGCCAAGCGGTGCAGATCTTCGAGCGACACAAACGCCTTTTCGGCAATATTGTCATCAAGCTCGTCGATCCAGAGTTTCAACACCTCAAGCTCTTCTTCCTTGGGGGTGCAATCGGGGGACCAACAATTGTCGGGCATCGGAGGCGAGCCACCGGCAATCACCTGATAGAGCTTGGATTTTGTATGATCGCCAAGCGACACAAATTTCGGATCTTGGGCCAAACGGCGCATGTCCAAGACATGCCCAAACCCGGATTTTGACTTGGCTAAACCGTCGTTCAAAGCGCCATCCTGATGGCACCCGGCACAGTATTTATCCAACACCTGATAGGCGGCTTCTTCGGCCGGGGTGGCATCCATAGGTAGGGCAGGAGCCCCGGTTTCATCTTGGGCCCAGGCGGGGGCGGCCAATAATGCCGCCGTTGCCAAGTAACTGGCCGTCAACAGAACATTGCGTTTCATATCATTTCTCCTGCTACCGAAGCTGGTGGCTGATTAATGGGTCGAGTTAATTACAACTGATGGAAAGGTACTTTTTCGAGGACCAACCGCGCACACCGGCACGTCCGGCATAGGGAGAGCGGCATTGCCCCGAGATACATTGGATGCGGGCCCAATTGCCGCTTTGGGCAACCACGCGCACATTGTCCCCCAGATAGACCTCAGAGACTTTGCGCCCCTTGGTCGAGGGTTTGGAGCGCACGGCAAGAAAGCCCGCGCCGGTAGAGGCGTTATAGTTCGAGACCGGGCGCAAACCACGCACTGTGGCCCGACATTGACGCACATAGGGTTGGGTGGCCGTCAAAAGCGGGGTGTAAACCCAACCCTTTTGGCCACTCGGCAAAATCACGTTTGACCATTTGCCCGAGCTGCCAACAACCTGAAGGCGGGTGCCGGGATCAATCTCGGTGAAATAGGCATATTGCGTACCGGGACCGGGGCGCACATTTAGGCCGCCATCCTTGTTGTTGGCCACATACATGATGCGGTTGCTGGGTTTGGGCGTCTGGATCGGCGCTTGGGCACCGCCACCTTGCCAAAGAACTTCGGCGACATAGCGACGGCCCGAGGAACAATAGCTATCCCCGGGGATGGCCCCTTGGGATTTCAACTGATTGATTTCCCAGTCAGAACTGGATTTGGAGACCGTTTTGACGGTGATCCCGTAATAGCCGTTGGTGGATTGGAAAATCCGCACACCCGAGCGACCGGGGAACCATTGTTTGGCAAAGCTGACGGCTTCGGAGATCGAACTGCGCGACGCGGTGACGATGTAGCATTTGCTTGACGATAGGCGGTAGTTGCCGCGCACGGTGTTATAGCTGCCACCCCCATTGGCGGGCGGTGGCGTAACAACCGGGGTTTCCAGATAGGTGATCCGGTCAAGCACCACTTGGCCAATACAGGATGTGTTGCTGCCACAGGCATCGCGGGTCGAGGTGCGCCATGTCGCCTGCTGACGCGCAGTGCTGCGGCCCGATTGGGTGTTATAGGCGCGCGACAGGCGCTCATCCAAACCGGCCAGATAAGCATCGCCACAAATGGCGGCTTCGGTCGGGGTTAGATGCGAGGCGCTGCACCATGGGCGCAAATAAGTGACGGGCACCGGATCAACCGGTTTGGGCTCAATCGGCGCTGGCGTGATGGGCGGTGTGACCTCGGCGCTTTTGCATTGGTGATTGATAAAGCTTTGGGCAAACGGCGCGAATTTATGCCCCTGACATTGTTCGACATAGGCGCGATAGGCAAAGCATTCGCCGTATCCCTTGGCCTCGGTATAAAGCGCATCACATAGCGCCCCGGCCTCATCCTGATCTGGGGTTGGCGGTGTCTCGTCTTTGGGCGGCGTGCCCGTTGGCGGCGTCACCTCAGGCGGGGTTGGATCAACCGGCGTGGCATCGTCTTGCGTGGTCAAAGCCGCCTCAAGTATTTGAGAGCGTTCAATGATCTCAGACATCGGAATGGCAAAGTTAACACTGTCGCGTTTTGATCCCGCATGATGAAGCCCGACAACCATCTGCAACGACGCATCAATCACCGGTGAGCCGGAGTTGCCCGGCAGGGTATCGCAGGTATGCAGCAAGCGGTTGTTAGACAGGGCGGGGTTGTTGGCCTTGCATTTTTCACGGCTGATGCGCTGGGCCTCACCCATCGGGTGGCCAATCACCCAATAAGGATCGCCATCATGGGGCGTGGCCGCGGCGAGTTTGAGCATGCCATACTCGGCGCTCGGGTCACCAAGAACCTCAAGTAACGCATAATCAAGGTCTTCATGCGCCTCAACTGGTGTTGGGCTGACGGTGAATTTCCGGGTGCCTTCTTCGACGCCTTGTTGGGTGTAGCCGGCCACAAATTGTACCGCGTCAATCCGGGTCGCCCCGGCGCGTTCATTGTCCAAAATACCGGGCACACAGTGGTAATTGGTGAGAATGTGTTTTTTGTCGACGATAAAGGCGGTGCAGGGAAAAATGCCCTTGTCGGTCAGAATATCCAACCGCCCCACCGAATGGCCGATCTTGGCAAAAATACTTGCCGGGGAATAGTTGCGGATGCTCTCGTTGTTGTAATCGCCAACCGACAATTCAAATTCGATGTCACCGGCGCTGGCGGATTGCTTGCGGTTCAGGACGATATTGCCGAAATCGCCACGATCAAACCCAACGATGTCTTGCGCAAGGGCCGGGGCCTGTGGGCTAAGCCCAGCGATCAATGCAATGGCAGCGACAAAATTGCGCACGGGAACATCCTCTCAAAAAAGCCTTTTCGGGCAAGTGCTTTGATGATTGGTCAGACGGGGCAAATGAGTCAACGAAGGAAAACCTGACCCTAGGGTACCTGTTTGTGACAAGACGCCGTTTTGAGGGTCAGGAATTCATGGCTTGGGCGCGGCTTGGGCGTGGTTTGGGTTTAGCTGGCTTGGTCTTTTTCAACCGGGCCACCCTGTGCTTCCCACGTGGAAAAACCCTCGCGTAGATGGGCAACCTCAAAGCCCATATCGTTCAAAGTCGCCGCGCTTAGCGCCGAGCGCCAACCAGAGGCACAATGCAAGACATAGGTTTTGTCCTGTCCAAAAACCTCTTTAAAATAGGGGCTATCCGGATCGACCCAGAATTCCAACATCCCGCGCGGCGCATGAAACGCACCGGGGATATAGCCGCTGCGCTGACGTTCACGCACATCACGAATATCAACAATGACGACGTTAGGATCATCGACCAACGCGATCAGATCGGGCGTTTCATATTCGGTGATCCGCGCCCGCGCGGCGGCAACCATATTGGCGGCGGTGGTTTTAAGTTTGCGCATGGAATATTCCTTGTTTTTGGCCGCTTGGGCTATAGGACACGAGACAAAAACGCCTTGGTTCGTTCTTCTTGTGGGGATTCAAAGATCTGTTCCGGCGTCCCGTCTTCGAGAATGCGCCCCTGATCAAGAAAGCACACTTTGTCGGCCAACTCTCGGGCAAAGCCCATTTCATGGGTGGCCAAAACCATGGTCATGCCTTGGGCGCGCAGGTCGCGCAAAACATCGAGCACCTCGCCAACCAACTCCGGATCAAGCGCGGAGGTGATTTCGTCAAACAGCATGATTTCAGGCCGCATCGCTAAGGCTCGTATGATCGCGACACGTTGCTGTTGACCGCCCGAGAGCTGATCAGGGTAGTGCAACATCCGATCGGCAAGGCCAAAGCGCGCGAACATCTCTTCGATTTCGGGGCGCAGTACGGATTTGGATTTTCCGGTGATCCGGCGCGGCGCCAAAATCGCATTATCAAGTGCGGTCATATGCGGAAACAGGTTGTAGCTTTGAAAGACCATACCAATGCGTTGGCGCACCGGCTGTGGGTCTTTACCCGGTTCTGAAATGTCATCGCCGTCAAGCAAGATGCGCCCATCATCTATCGGTTCCAATAGGTTCATACAGCGCAGCAAGGTCGATTTTCCAGAACCCGACGCGCCGATCAAACAGACCATATCGCCCTGTGAAATGGTCAAATCAATGCCGCGAATAACCGGGTTGTCGCCAAAGGCTTTTTGCACGTTTTCAAGGACAAGATCGGCCATTAGCTACGCGCCTTGGATTGTTTGTTCATCAGGTAATCCGCATAGCGAGTAGCGGGGATGGTCAGCGCCAAAAAGATCAGCGCCGCCCCGACATAGGGGGTAAAATTAGCCATCAGGGATTTGTAGACCCCGGCTTGGCGGAAAATCTCAACCGGGCCGATAAAGCTAAGCAGTGCCACGTCTTTTTGCAGGGCGATGAATAGGTTCATATTGGCCGGAACCACTCGGCGCACGGCCTGGGGCAGGATGACAAAGCGCATCGCGTCGCCCCCCGATAGGCCAAGGGATAGGGCGGCGTTACGCTGGCTGTCGTGGATGGACTCAATGCCCGAGCGGATCACCTCGGCCACATAGGCGGAATAGACGAGGACCAGCGCCAAAGACCCCCAGATATAAGGGGAATTCCAAGGGCGCGGCAGGCCGAGACCGGGAATACCAAAGCCAATTAGATAGATTACCAGTATGACAGGCAGGCCACGGAAAATATCGGTATAGGCGATGGCGAAAAGCCGGAGCGGATAGAAGGCGGGATTGCGCAGGTCGCGAGCGATGGCCACGGCCAAGCCAAGCGCGGCAATCAGAGGCGCGCACCAAAGGAAAATTGCCACATCCATGACAAAGGCTTCGAGCAGGCCGGGAAAGGTTTTGGCAAACACCGCGCCGTTGAAAAAGCTGCGTTTGACGTTTTCCCAACCGGGGGTCAGCGGGATCAAAAGGATGATGGCGGCAAAAACGGCGATAGTCGAAATCGCGGCAATGGTATTGGCGCGTTTGCGCTGTCGGGCCTCGAAAATCTGGCGACGGGTTTGTTGGGGCATGCAAGTCCGGGAGTTGAGGAGCAGCGCCCAAAACGGACGCTGCTGAAAAAGTTGACAGCTGTCAACTTCGTTAAGTTTCAGTAAGTTAGATTAACAATCCCTTACTTGATCAGAGGCACGCCGGTGGTGGCCTGCATCCATTCCGCCTCGATCTCAGCGAGCTTGCCGCTCTCGCTCAACGATGTAATGGCCGCGTCAACGCATTCCTTGAGGGCCGAGCCTTCTTCCATCAACATGCCGAACTGATCGGGGTTCTCGCTGCGATCCGCAGGGAACTGCCCCAGCAATGCGCCGTCGTTCAAAACCACCGCCGACAGGTAAAGCGCCGTAGGCAAGTCAAACAGGGCGGCGTCGATCTGACCGGCCTGCATCGCGGCGGTGACGTCGGCGTTGTCATCATACAAAAGCGGGTCTTTTTCCGGCGCGATCAGGTCTTGGAGCATCGGGACCGCCGTGGTGTTGGCATCCGCGCCCCAGATCAGCGATTTGAGCGAGGAAACTTCGGCCATTGCGCCACCATCAACCACGGATTTGGTGGTCAGAACCGCCATGGCGGAAGTGTAGTACGGCACGGAAAAATCGACCATTTCCTCACGCTCGGGTGTGATCGAAAACTGTTGCATGTTGATGTCGAAGTCTTTGGCACCGGGTTGAATCGCCTGATCAAAGCTTGTGCGGACCCATGTGACGGCATCCGCGCCAAAGCCCATCTCGGCGGCAACGGCATAGGCCACAGCGGCTTCGAACCCTTTGCCGCTTTCGGGGGCATCATCCATAACCCACGGGTAATAGGCCGGGTTGCCAGTGGCGACGGTCAACACCCCATCGGTCAGGGTTTTGCCAGTGGCGCAGGTATCGGCATAGGCGGTGGTGGCCAGCATCATTGCGGCGGCGGTTGTCCAGAATTTCATGATCATCCCTCACTGTTGTGCTGGATGCAGTTGACCGCTCCGCCCCGACAATGTCCAGAGTATAGGCACGGGAAAACACCCCCGCCGGGGGTGTTTTTGACCAATTGGTTAGAGCTTGTGCTGCCTTGGGGGCGCTTAGCTCGGCCGCAACCCAAGGATGTTGCGCGCTTGGCGCCACGTGGCAACGGGGCGCTCGTATTTTTCGCAAAGGTCGGCGGCGCGGGCCACAAGTGCGGCATTAGACGGGGCAAGCGTTTGGCCATCAAGGCGGATGTTGTCCTCAAGCCCGGTGCGGGTATGGCCGCCCGCGGCGATGGCCCATTCGTTGACCACAATCTGACCGGCCCCAACCCCGGCGGCACACCATTGCGCGTCAGGCGCAAGGCGGTTCATGGTTTTGACGTAGTAATCAAACACATCGCGATCGACGGGCATGGCGTTTTTCACACCCATGACAAATTGCACATACAGTTTGCCGGGGATGTCACCCTTTTGTTTGCGCGCCACGGCCTGATGGATATGGCTAAGGTCAAAGGCTTCGATTTCGGGCATGACCTCGTATTTGCGCATCTCGGACGCGAGCCAATCGACAAGATCGGGCGGGTTTTCATAAACGCGGGTCGGAAAGTTGTTGGACCCAACCGAGAGGGACGCCATGTCGGGGCGCAGGGGCAACATGCCGCCGCGTTCCGTCCCGGCGCCCGAGCGGCCACCGGTCGACAGTTGCACAATCATGCCGGGGCAGTGTTTCTGGATGCCTTCCATCAGGAGACCAAAGCGGTCCGGGTCACTTGTCGGGGTGCCGTCATCTAGGCGTACATGGCAATGGGCGATGCTGGCCCCGGCCTCAAACGCCGCTTGCGTGCTTTCGATCTGTTCCGGTATGGTAATCGGCACCGCCGGGTTGTTTTCCTTGCGCGGGACCGACCCGGTGATCGCCACGCAGATGATACATGGCTGGGTCATGGGGGGCTGGGTCATGGGGGCCTCAGATGTCAAAAAACACGGTTTCGCCGTCACCTTGGACGCGAATGTCGAAACGGTAAATGATTTTGCCGTCCTGTACGGTCCGTTTGGCAATCAGCGTCGCACGGCGGTTTTCCCATTCGATGACATTAAGCACCGGATCGGCGGCATTCGCCTCAGCTTCGTCGTCGAAATAGAGCCGTGTGTTGAGGCCCAAATTGATGCCCCGCGCCACGACCCATAGATTGATATGGGGCGCTTGGGTGGTGCCATTGCGGCCCGGAACTGGGCCCGGTTTGACGGTGTCAAAGCTCCATTCTCCGGTCTCAAACTCTGTGATGACACGGCCAAACCCGCGAAACCCGTCCTCGACCTCTCCGTCGCTTTCGGGATGGGCATAGACGCCATCGGCGTTTGCCTGCCACGCTTCGAGCAACACGTCCTTGATCGGGGAACCAGTGCCGTCAATCACGATGCCCTGAACCGTGATCCGTTCGCCCGCCGCCTTGGGACCGGCGATGTCTTTACCAAGTTCTTGGTCATAGATGTCAAAACCCGCCGCGCCGGGGGCGAGGCCAATATGCACGTAAGGACCGGCGGTTTGGGACGGGGTCTCTTTTAGATAGCTAAGGTCTTGGGCCATGATCAGTTCCCCTCCAGACGGTTTTCAAACAGGGTGGAGCGGCGACCACGCAGCACGATGTCGAACTTGTAGGCGATTGAATCCAAAGGGATTGTCGCATTCATGTCAAGTGCGGCTGTCACAGCCTGGACCCCATCTGGATCGGGAATTGTTTGAACAATCGGGCATTTGGCAATCAGAGGATCGCCCTCAAAATAGCATTGGGTGATGAGGCGTTGGGTAAAGCCCGAGCCAAAGATCGAGACGTGGATATGCGCCGGGCGCCAGTCGTTCACCCAGTTGCGCCACGGATAGGCACCGGGTTTGACCGTGCGGAAAAAGTAGTAGCCGTTTTCATCGGTTAGCGTCCGCCCACAGCCGCCAAAATTGGGGTCAATCGGGGCAAGATAGGTGTCTTTCTTGTGGCGATACCGGCCACCGGCGTTGGCCTGCCAAATCTCAACCATGGTGTTTGGCACAGGACGGGCGTTTTCGTCCAAAACGCGGCCGTGCAAGATGATGCGTTCGCCAATCGGGCTTTGGCCATCGGCGGCGTAGTTGCGGATCAGGTCGTTGTCGATGGGCGAAATATCGGAATGGCCAAAGCGCGGCCCGGTGATTTCGGACACGGTGTTTTCAAGGCTGATCGCAGCGAAATTTGGTGACCGCGTGACGCTGGTTTTGTAATCCGGCGTCAGGGCAGGGGCATGGCGTTGGCGATCACGCTGGTAGTATTCTGCGGGTTTCATACGGTGTCCCCTTGTTCCATTTCGGCATAGGTTGCTTTGGCCAGTTTCAACGCGTGATTGGCGCGCGGCACCCCGGCGTAGATTGCCACGTGTTGAAAGGCTTCTAACACATCAGTTTTGCTGGCCCCAGTGCGGGCGGTGGCGCGGATATGCATGGGGATTTCGTCGAAATTCCCCAAGGCCGCCAAAAGCGCCAAGGTGAGCATTGAGCGGTCGCGGTCGGAGATGCCATCGCTTGCCCATACTGTGCCCCAAGCACCTTTGGTGATCAGGTCCTGAAAGGGGGCATCAAAATCGGTTTTGGCGGCTTCGGCGCGATCAACATGGGCATCACCCAAAATTTTGCGACGCACCTGCATGCCGGTTTCGGTATCTGTCATGAGTAATTCCTTTAATACGGCAAGCCGACGTAGTTTTGCGCCAAAACCATTTGCGCCTCGCGATTGCTGCGCAAAAATTCGATTTCGGCCCGCTGCATCTTGAGGTCAAACCCGGATTGTTCGGGAAAGCGGTGCAAAAGATTGGTCATCCACCAACTGAACCGCTCGGCTTTCCAAATGCGGGCAAGGGCGCGTTCCGAATAGGTATCAAGCCCGGTGGCATCCCCATTGCTATAGAATTGTCTAAGCCCTTCAAAGAGATAGTGAATGTCGCTTGCTGCGGTGTTCAACCCCTTGGCCCCGGTGGGCGGGACAATATGGGCGGCGTCCCCACAAAGGAACAGCCGACCCCAACGCATAGGTTCGGTGACAAAGCTGCGTAACGGGGCGATGGATTTTTCAATCGACGGACCAGTAACAAGTTTATCGGCCATCTCTGCCGGGATACGGCGTTTAAGTTCATCCCAAAACGCCTCATCGCTCCAATCTTCGGGGCTGTCGGTAAGCGAGCACTGAATGTAGTAGCGGCTGAGATTATCATTTCGCATCGAACACAGCGCAAAACCGCGATCAGAATTGGCGTAAATGAGTTCCTCGTGAACCGGTGGGGTTTCGGACAAAATCCCAAGCCAGCCAAAGGGATAGACCTTTTCATAGTCGTTGCGAATGGTTTCGGGGATGGTCTTGCGGCTAACCCCGTGGAACCCATCACACCCGGCGACATAGTCGCAATCAAGGCGCTGTTGATTGCCCTCAACGTCGTAGGTCACATAGGGCGTGTCGTTGTCGGCACCGTGGATCTGGACATTTTCGGCATTAAAAACCGTCTGAGCGCCGCTGGCCTCACGCGCATCATAGAGATCGCGGGTAAGCTCGGTCTGGCCGTAGACAACCACATGTTGCCCGGTCAACTCTTTGAAATTGATCTCAAATTGCACATCGCCGCTGGAAATGACTGTGCCGTCATGGACAAAGCTTTCGCGATCCATCCGCTCGGACACACCGGCGCGGCGCATCAGATCAACCAGCCCGGTTTCCAAGATGCCCGCGCGAATGCGGCCAAGCACATAGTCGCGGGTTTTGCGTTCCAAAACAACGGCATCGATGCCTTGTTTGTGCAACAGCTGCCCCAATAGCAGGCCGGACGGCCCGCCGCCAATGATCGCCACTTGTGTTTTCATAGCTCCCCCTATGATGGCGACTGTGATTGACCCGAATGAATAAGTAAAATGACTTGTTAGGTGAAATACATGTCGATTTGGGTAAGTAACTTGGGTGGTAACGGCTCGGGTGGTGGCGGAGATACCTTTACCCCCGAGAAGTTTATGCGCTAACAGGCAGGCAACGAAAAAACGCCAAAGGATGCCTGTGATGAAGATCGCCCTTGTCGGAATTGGAAAGATCGCGCGGGACCAGCACGTGCCAAGCATTGCGGCCAGCCCGGATTGGGAGTTGGCGGCAACCTGTTCGCGTGCCGGAAGTGTCGACGGCGTTCCGGCCTATACCGATCTAGATGAGATGCTAACGGCGCATCCCGACATCAAAGTGGTATCGATGTGCATGCCACCGGTGCCGCGGTTTGAGTTTGCCCGCAAAGCGATTGCGGCGGGGCGGCATGTGATGCTGGAAAAACCGCCCGGTGCGACGCTTTCGGAATGTCATGCCTTGGAAGACTTGGCGCGCAAGGCCGGTGTGTCGCTGTTCGCCACATGGCATTCACGCGACGGCGCGCGGGTGTCGGCGGCGCGCGATTGGTTGGCCGACAAAGAGATCACCAAAACCCATATCACTTGGCGCGAAGATGTGCGCAAATGGCACCCCGGTCAGGATTGGGTGTTTGACCCCGGTGGGATGGGCGTTTTTGACCCCGGCATCAATGCGCTTTCTGTGATGACGAAAATCCTACCTGCGCCGGTGCATTTACTTAGCGCAGAGTTAGAGTTCCCCGCCAACCGTCAAACCCCAATCGCGGCACAGCTGCAATTCACCGGGTCCACAACGGCGGATTTTGATTGGCGTCAAGAAGGGCCGCAAACCTGGGATGTTGAGGTCTGGACCAATGCTGGCAAGCTGCACCTGACCCATGGCGGGGAACATATGACCGTGGACGATAAAGAGGCGGGTGATGATCCGGCGGTGGTTGGGGAATACCCAAGCCTCTACGCGCAAATGGCCGAACTGGTGGCCACAGGTGGCGCCGACATGGATTTGTCGCCACTGCGCCATGTGGCCGATGCGTTTATGTTGGGCAAACGCGTACAGGTTGATGCGTTTGAGTGGTAAACCCCGTTTGCGTCGCGCAATGTCGTAAAGCTGTTAGAGCGCGCGTCTAAGGTTTGGCCGAAATGGGCCAAACCACGGGGGCGACATGAAATTTATCCACCTGTCTGATATCCATTTGGGGGCACCGGGCGCGTTGATTGAGGGGCTGGACCCCTATGAACGGTTGGCGCGCGCCTTTGGTCATATGGCGGAACATCACGCGGATGCGGCGCGTTTGGTGATCACCGGTGACTTGACCCATCATGCCAACCCGGACGCTTATGCGGCCCTGCGCGATGCGATCAAGATCTTGCCGATGCCCGTGCGCCTTATGGTCGGGAACCATGATGAGCGCGGGGCGTTTTTTAGCGCTTTTCCCGATCATCCGCGTGATGAAAACGGGTTTGTGAACTATGCCGAAGATGTGTTGGGAACGCGGTTTATCTATTGCGATACGGCGCTGCCCCAATCCCATGCCGGGGCATTTTGCGAGCAAAGGCGCGCGTGGCTGGCGACACAATTGGCAATGTCGGAAACCGCCCTTTTGTTTTTCCATCACAATATATTGGATGTGGGCGACCCTTGCACCGACGTGTTGTCCCTGAACAAGGAAGATCAGGCCGTGCTGCGCGCCCTTCTTACGGCGCACAAACACAAAATCGGACATCTCTTTTTCGGACATGTGCATGCGTCGCTATGCGGGACGATGGCGGGCATTCCGTTCTCTGGCGTTGCATCAACCTTGCACCAGACCATTCCTTCTTTGGCCCCGTCTATGGAGTCACCCTCGGGGCCGTTGGAGCCATCTTACCGGGTGGTGTTGGTGCGCGGAGAAGATGTTGTTATCCACCAAATCCCCTTTGCTTATGACGGTGAGGTGACCTGGCATGGCAATGATTGGGAGGATTGGGCCTAGCCCGCAAGCCGAGGGGGTTGATCCGGATCAACGCGGCAAGACGACAATGGTGCGACCCTATGCGCGTGACCTGTGCGGGGTGGTTCCATGGCTGATGTTGCCGCAACCAGTGCCGAAGTGGTGTTTCAGACCGAGGCGCTGACCAAGATTTACAAAACCGGAGATGTCGAGGTTCGCGCTCTGGATGGGGTGGATTTGCAACTTTACGCTGCGGAATTGGCGGTGTTGCTTGGGCCGTCTGGCTCGGGGAAATCGACGCTTTTGAACATATTGGGCGGCTTGGATCACCCGTCGGGCGGACAATTCTGGTTTCGCGGGCGCGAGTTAACCGGGGCCAGCGACCGCCAACTAACACGCTATCGGCGCGAACACGTCGGCTTTGTGTTTCAGTTCTACAATCTGGTGCCGAGCCTGACAGCCCGCGAAAATGTCCAGCTTGTGACAGATGTGGCCAAATCCCCGATGACTCCGGCCGAGGCGCTTGATCTTGTGGGGTTGAGCCACCGGATGGACCATTTCCCGGCCCAGATGTCGGGCGGTGAACAACAACGCGTGGCGATTGCCCGCGCCATCGCAAAACGCCCCGAAGTCTTGTTGTGTGACGAACCCACCGGCGCGCTGGATAGCAAAACCGGCACGCAGGTTTTGGAAACGCTCCGACAGGTGAACGAAGAGTTTGGAACCACAACGGTGGTGATCACCCACAACGCCGCTATTCAACAAATGGCCCATCGGGTGATCCGTTTTGCGGACGGCAATATCGCCAGTGTTGAGGTCAACGATACACGTATTTCCCCGGCGGAGATCGAGTGGTGATCTATGCAAGCGCTTGATATCAAATTGCTTCGGGATTTTCGCCGGCTTTGGCTTCAGGGGGCGGCGATTGCCTTGGTTTTGGCGGCAGGGGTGGCGGTTATTTTGATGTCGGTCGGGATGAGCCGGGCGCTAAACGACACCCGCACTGCCTATTACGATCAAAACCGATTTGCGCATGTGTTTGCCTCGGCGCGGCGTGCCCCAGAGAGTTTACTGAGTGAACTCCGCGCCATTCCCGGTGTTGCCGAAATCGAAGCGCAGGTGCGCAACTATGCGGTTTTGGACATTCCGGGCCGGGCCAAACCGGCCACTGGATTGCTAATTTCGCGGCCCGAAGACGGGATGCCCCGGCTCAACGTGCCGCTGTTGCGCAGCGGACGTTGGCCGTTGGCAGCAGGAGAGGTTGTCGTCAACGAACCGTTTGCCACGGCCAATGGTTTTGAACTGGGTGACCCGTTTTCCGTCAACCTGAACGGGCGCAAACAGGTCTTGACCATCACCGGCACGGCTCTGTCACCGGAATTTATCTATACGATTGGCCCCGGCGCATTAATTCCGCAGAACGAAACCTTTGGGATTTTGTGGCTCCCGGCGGAGGTCATGGATGCTGCGTTTGGAATGACCGGGGCGTTTAACACAGTGGCGTTGACCGTGTTGCCGCGCGTCTCGGTCGAACCGATCAAGGATCAGGTCAAGCTTTTGCTTGATCCCTATGGCGCGACAACGCCACTTGGCCGTGATCTCCAACAATCCAACGCCTTTTTGGACGCTGAGATCACCCAGCTTGAAGTGCTGGCCTATGTATTGCCGCCCGTGTTCCTTGGGATCACCGTGTTTTTGGTCAACATGGTCATGGGCCGGATCGTGCAATTAGAACGCTCTGAGATCGGCCTGCTCAAGGCGGTGGGCTACACCGATTACGAGATTTGTTTGCATTATCTGATGTTGGCCGGGTTGATTGCTTTGATCGGGGTTGGTGTCGGATGGATTGCCGGGACGTGGTTGGCGCATAGCATGGCGCAAATCTATGCAAAATATTACGACTTTCCGTTTCTGGTCTTTGGCGTGCCGTGGTCGGTCTATGCGTGGTCGGCGGTTTTGGGGTTGGCAGCGACGTCGGTTGGGGCGCTGCGCAGTGCGCTGGGCGCGGCGCGATTGGCCCCGGCGGTTGCCATGTCGCCCCCCGCGCCACCGCGATACAAACGCAATTTGATGGATCGGATCGTCGCGTATTTGCGCCTGTCACAACCGAGCCGGATGATCCTGCGAAGCCTGATGCGATGGCCCCTGCGCGCCAGTATGACCATGTTCGGCATGTCCTTAGCGGTGTCGGTGCTTGTGGCGTCCAACTTCTTTCCCGACTCCATGGATGAGATCATCGATACCGGGTTTTACCAATCCAACCGTCAGGACGTGTTGTTGTTGTTTGACCCCGATGTGCCCTTGGCGGCGATGGAGGAGGTGGCGCGCCTTCCCGACGTGTTGCAGGTCGAGCCCCAACAATACCAGCCTGTAACGCTGTCCCGTGGCTCACATGAAAAACAGGTTAGCCTATCGTCGATGCCAAACGGGGCCGATCTGGCGCGGATCGTTGACGGAGACGGCAATATCATCACGCCTGATCCCTTTGGAGTGCTTCTTTCGGATCGCTTGGCGAAATCCTTGCGGGCCGAGGTCGGCGATATGGTGCAGGTCCGATTTGAAAGCGGACGGCGCGAGGTCTTTGACCTTCCGGTGTCGGGGGTGATCACCCAGTATTTCGGCCTTGCCGCTTATGTTGATTTGAACGCGCTGAACCGGCTTTTACGTCAATCCGATCGCGCCACGAGCATCAACGTGACGCTGGCAAACCCCGATGCCGCCGATGAATTCGAAACCCGGATCAAGGATTTCCCACGCCTTGTTGGCACCATCAATATGACCGAAAACCGCAAAAGCTTTCTTGAAACGCTGTCGAGCAATATTTTGGTGATGACAACGGTTTACGCCATTCTGGGCACCATCATCACCGTCGGCGTTGCCTATAATGCCACGCGGGTGCAATTGTCGGAACGGGCACGCGAATTGGCCAGCCTACGCATCCTTGGCTTTAGTCAGGGCGAGGTGGCCTATATTTTGGCGGGTGAGGTGCTTTTGCTGGCGTTGATCGCGCAACCGGTTGGGTGGATGATTGGGGCGCTGATTGCCCGCGCCATGACCGAGGGGTTTTCCTCTGATCTCTACTCCATGCCTTTGGTTTTGACCGGGGCGACCTATGCCAAAGCCAGCCTGATAGTGTTGGCGGCGGCGTCGGGGTCGGTGGCGCTTGTGGCACTCCGTTTGACCCGTCTTGATTTAATTTCTGTTATGAAAACAAGGGAATGACACGATGACACTCTCCTTGCGAACTGTTGGCTTGTCGGCTTTGGGGCTGGCGATCGTGGCTGGGTTAATGTCGACGGCTTTTGGCACCGATCCGATTGCGGTTGATATGGCCCGGCTGGATCGAGGCGATCTAAGTGTGACGGTGAACGCCGAAGGCAAAACCCGGATACGCGACATTTACGAGGTCGCCGCCCCTATTGGCGGCACGGTGCAACGCTTGCCGGTCGAGATTGGCGATGCTGTGATCGCCGATGAAACCATTGTTGCGCAAATCGTGCCTGCCGCGCCGCCTTTGTTGGATGCGCGCTCCCGTGCCCAGGCCGAAGCCGTCTTGCATGAGGCGCAAGCGTCGGTCGAATTTGCCAGATCAGAGCAGGCCAGCACCAAGGCCGTCGAGGATTACGCGCAAACGCAAATGGAGCGAGCCGAGGCCTTGGTGAATAGCGGCACGGCCTCCCTGACCCATCTTGAGGACGCGGGGCAAAAACTGGCGGTGGCGCAGGCATTGCATGCCTCGGCCAAGGCGCGGTTGGAGATGTCGCTGGCGACGGTGGATCGCGCGCGGGCAGCGCTTGAAGAGCCGGATTTGGTGGAGGCAAACAGTGACTGCTGTCTGCCGATCCTGTCGCCCGCCGATGGGGTTGTGGTGGCGATCAACGGCAATAGCGAACGCCCCGTTCAGGCGGGCGCGCCATTGTTAAGCGTCGGCGATCCGCACGATTTGGAAATTGTCGTTGATCTGTTGTCCTCCGAAGCGACCCGGCTTTCGGCTGGGGCTCCGGCACGGATCGAACGTTGGGGTGGGGCGGCGCTTGAGGCGCGGTTAAAACTGATCGAGCCTGCGGCGCGGACGGTAGTGTCGGCGCTGGGCATCGAAGAACAGCGGGTGGATGCAGTGTTGGATTTCACATCGCCATCGGCGGATTGGGCGGGTTTGGGCGAGGCATTTGCCGTGTTTGTACGTATCGTAGAATGGCACAGCGCCGATGTTCTGTTGATCCCGTTGTCAGCGGTTTTTCAACGGGATGGTCAATGGTTTACCTATCAAAACCAAGGCGGATTCGCCCAAGAGGTTGCCATTGAGCTTGGCCGTCGTGATGGTCGCCACGCCGAGGTTTTGAGCGGAATTGACGTCGGGGATGAGGTGGTAATGCACCCACCGGACTCGGTCATTGACGGTGCAGAGATCGTTCAGCGCCAGCAATCGTGAAACGCGAATTGATACACCCGGGTGTGACACTTTGTGCGACACTTGGGACAGGCCATGATTCGATCCACGGAAGGGTGATTCGTGCCTCTGTTCGGCATTTTCCCGAATTTTCGCCTGTGTTCGCAGCGCGGCACAACGAACTTGGACCAAGCGCAGAGCCAAACGTGTAGCAATAATAGATCAATTTTCACCCACACCCGGCGGTGACCTGTTGACCGATAGGGTTTCGTTTCACACTATCGTCGTATCACCGGCCTAAAAGGCGGGACGAGATAATAGGGAGGAAATTGAAAATGATGCATGTCCAAGGGATGACTTTGCGTTCTGTTGCGGCGGGTTCTGTATCTGCTATGGCGATGCTGGTTGCGGGCGCTGTTTCTGCGGCTGAGATCGATCTGATGATTTCGGACGTTGATGGCAAAGCGGGTTTGGTCAAGGAATTGGCCGAGCGTTACCAAGCCGACAACCCCGATACCAAGATCACCATCAACGCGGTTGGCTACAACGTGATCCGCGAACAGCTTGCGGTTCAGCTCGAAGCAGGCAGCGGCCCTGATCTTGCTTTCGTCACCAATTTGGGTGGTCTGAACCCGTTCTATGTTGACCTGACCCCGCATGTTGATGCCGCCGAATGGGAAGCCAACTATGGCGCGGTTCTGCCGTGGTATCGCGCGGGCGCACCGGATGGTATCTTTGGGTTCCACACCGAAATGACCGTCACCGGCCCCTACGTCAACCTGACCATGTTCGAAGAAGCCGAGGTCGAGGTGCCGGCGGCGGGCGCAACTTGGGAAGAGTGGGCGGACGCCGCCCAACAGGTGATGGACAACACCGGGTCTTATGCCGGTATGGTTATGGACCGCTCTGGCCACCGCATGGCCGGTCCGGCGATGTCCTATGGCGCGGCCTACTTTAGCGCAGATGGGAAATTGGTCGCCGATGACGGGTTCAAAGCCTTCTCGCAGCTGATGATCGATTGGCACAAATCCGGCCTGATGCCGCCTGATGTTTGGCCCGCTGTGTCCGGTGCGAAATACGCCAACGGCAACGAAATGTTCTTCAACTCGGATGTGCCTTTCTACATGTCCGGCTCTTGGAACACCGGCAACGTGCAGTCCAACGTTGGTGACAAATTCGACTGGACCGTGGCCCCCGTGCCATGTGGCCCAGCGGGGTGTGGCGTGATGCCGGGTGGGTCCGGTCTTGTGGCGTTCAAATCGGGTGACGCAGCCCAAGAAGAAGCCGCCGCCAAGTTTGTCGCTTGGATGGGAAGCACCGACATTGCGCGCGAATGGTATTCCAAAACCTACGCAATCCCGGCGCATGCGGGGCTTCAGGCCGAAGGTCTTGACTACATCGGCAACGGTGCAAGCCAAGCCGTGTCTGATGGTCTCGCGGCCTTCACAGGTATGGCGGCCAAAGCCGCAGCCGAGACGCCGCAGGCCTATCAACTGCAGGGCAGCCCCAAAGGGTTCGTGATGTATAACGCCACGGTGCAATACATCGGTGCCGCGCTGAATGATGAGCTGTCACTGGATGAGGCTATGGCCAAAATTCAAGAAGAGCTTGACACCAACGCCAACCAGTAAGGCGCAATGAAATGGGGCGGGTGCCTATGCGGTGCCCGCCCTTTTGCCCCCCACAAGGGGCGTTTTGATCGGGACGTTTCATGACACCTGCAGGCTTCACAGTTGCCTTCGCCGCCCTATTCTGGGGGCTTGGCGGGGCAATCTGGCTCCTTATGCGGCGACGCTATACGCATCGCCAGATACCGCAATTCTTTATGGATCTACTGGGCTTTCCGGTGGAATTGGCCCAAAGCCTGTTTGGACGAGCCGGGGTGCCTTACGCCCTGTTGCTCCCAAACATGTTGATCTTTGGCTTTTTCACCTTCTTGCCGATGATCCTAAACTTTTACGTCTCGTTCACTGGCGGCGCGTCGATCTCGCTTTTTGATCGCCCTTGGGTTGGTTGGGAAAAATACGCAGACATCTTTAACTGCGAAAACTTCCTGTCGCCGAAATCCTGTTCGAACCCCGGCTATAACTTCTGGACCGGCATGTTCAACACCCTGTGGTTTGTGTTGATTCAAGTGCCAATTCTATGCGTTGCAGCACTGATCACCGCTTTGGTTGTGAACCAAAACATCAAAGGCCGCGGTTTTTGGCGGGCGATGTTCTTTTACCCCGTGATGCTTTCTCCGGTTGTGATTGCCAACATCTGGAACTGGGTTTTGCACCGCAAGGGGGCACTAAACGCCAGCATCGGCGAGGCGCGCGATGCCATGACCGGTCTAGCGGGGCTAAGCGGCTTTGACATGGTCGCCACGGTGATATTTGCGGTGATCCTGTTGATCGTCTCCGAACGGTCTTTGCGCTCAAACGATGGGCCATCGGCGTCTTGGACGGCGGTGTTTGGGGCACTGATCGCAATGCTTGTCTATTGGTCGCAACCCCTTAGCCTGCTTGGTTTGCCTGGCTCTGGCTGGCTTGGTCTCGTTATGGCTGCGGGGCTGTATTGGGCGGTGTCTACCGAACAAAGCTTTGCTCGCATGGCGATTATCGGGGCGGGTATCTTGGCCGTCATCATGTTGTTGATGATCCAATTTGATGCCGTCTTTAGCTTTGGCCGCTATCGTCCGATCAATTGGCTGGTGACGCCGAAAACCGGTTGGCCGTTCTTCTGGCTGGTGTTTGTTTTCTGTTGGAGCCACATGGGCTTTTATATGCTGATCCTTTTGGCGGGTCTTCAGGCCATTCCGCGTGATCTCTATGAGGCCGCCAAGATGGACGCGACCAAACCGTTCCGGGCGTTTTACCGCATCACCCTGCCATTGGTCATGCCAACCCTGACCGTGGTTTTGGTCCTGTCGCTGATCCGAAGCTTCCAAATCTTTGATGAGGTCTATCTGCTAACGGGCGGTGGTCCGGGTCGTGAAACATTCATGGTCGTGCAAAACATCTACGAAGTCGCATTTTCGAACGATCACCCCGACTATGGCCAAGCCGCTGCAGGCTCGATCCTGATGGCGATTGTCATCGCGGTCTTCACCTTCTTCCAGCTCTGGCTAACCCGGAGGCAATCAGACCTATGAGCCGTTTAGCAACATTTCTGACTCGCACCGCCGGAACAAAAGATAAGGCCGATAGTTTCACGATCCAAGATTTCTTGGCCTATGCTTATCTGTTTGTCGGGGTTCTGGTGATCCTTGTTCCGGTGCTCTGGACTTTCTTCAGCTCAATCAAATCCGACACGGCGGTCGAAAGCTTTGACACCCGTCTGATGCCAATGGATCAGATCAGCCAAATGGTTGACGGCGTCGGCGAAAAAGACGTTTGGGTGTATACGGCCGAAGATGGCCGCACCCAGTTGGTCTTTAAGGCAGGCCCAACCCGCAAGCTAACCGATGTCGCGCCGGTGGATGACCCCGAGGCAGTGTTTCAAGTCCCACGCAAAAGCCTAACCCCGCATGAGGATATTCGTGTTGCGGTGGAAAACTACCTTGATCCGATCCTGAAACGGAACGGACAGGATAATTTCCACTTTTTCACCTATCTCTACAACTCGGTCTTTGTGACGGTGATTGCGACGCTGATCACGCTTTTGATCAACGCCATGGCGGCCTTTGCCCTGTCGAAATACCGGTTTCGGGGTCGTCTGACCTTTACGATCTTGATCGTCGCAACGCTCCTGATCCCAAGCTCAATCATCCTAGTATCGCTGTTCTTTGTGGTCTGGAGTTTCGGTATTTTCGGCTCGCTTTGGGGGGTGATTATTCCCGCCGCCGCGACGCCAACCGGAGTGTTCTTGTTGCGGCAATACATGCTGACCATTCCCGACGAATTGCTCGAAGCGGCGCGTATGGATGCGGCTTCGGAATGGCGTATTTTCTGGCGGATCATCATTCCGCTCTCGCTCCCGGCATTGTCGGTTCTGGCGATCCTCTCGGTCATTTGGCGGTGGAATGATTTCCTCTGGCCGCTGATCGTGCTGATCTCGGACCCGGCCGCGCATACGTTGCAATTGGGGCTGACCCAATTCGCCGGCGAGTTTGACACCAACTTCCACTATATTCTCGCCATGACTGTGGTGACGCTGATCCCGATCACGCTTGTGTTCGTATGGCTTCAACGCTTCATCACCACCGGCATTGCTACGACAGGTCTGAAATGAACGACAAACCCAACTCAAACAAAACGAGGGCACTTCAGCTTTCAGACATCCGCAAAAGCTTTGGCGAAGTTGATGTCATTCACGGCATCGATCTGGAAATCGAAGAAGGTGAATTCATCGTCTTTGTTGGCCCGTCGGGTTGCGGTAAATCCACCTTGCTGCGTTTGATAGCGGGTCTTGATGATCCGACATCCGGCGACATCAATCTGAATGGCAAACGCGTCAACAACGTGCCCGCGTCTGAACGTGGGCTGAGCATGGTGTTCCAAAGCTACGCGCTTTATCCGCATATGACCGTGGGGCAAAACCTGTCATTTGGGTTGGAAAACCTGCGGATGGACCGCGCCGAGATCGACAAGCGCATCAATGATGCGGCCAAGCTTTTGCAGATCGATCATCTGCTCGGGCGTCGCCCCGGTCAGCTTTCGGGGGGCCAACGCCAGCGGGTTGCCATTGGCCGCGCCATTGTGCGCGAACCGGTGATTTTCTTGTTTGACGAACCGCTCTCGAACCTTGATGCCGAGCTGCGCTTGCAAATGCGGGTCGAGATTTCGGACCTGCATGCCAAGCTCAAAAACACCATGATCTATGTGACCCATGATCAGATTGAAGCCATGACAATGGCCGACCGCATTGTGGTGTTGCGCGGTGGCAATATCGAACAGGTTGGCCGCCCGCTGGATCTTTATAACCATCCCAAGAACAAGTTTGTGGCGGGTTTCCTTGGTGCGCCGCAGATGAACTTCCTCGAAGGAACATTGGACGGAAATGTCATGTCCTTGAATTGTGGCATGGTGCGTGATGTTCCATTGGCACAGCCGGGCAAAGGGGCCGTCACGCTGGGCATTCGCCCCGAAAACATTCATGTCGATTTGGGTGGTAAAGGCGATGAAACCGTGACGGTTCAGAACTTTGAACAGTTGGGCGCGGTGACCTATATCTATGCGACATTCGCCAATGGCGACACGCTAACGGTTCAGCATGCCCATCAAATTCCGCTACAAAAGGGCCAAGAGCTTGGGGTGAGTTTCCCAACCGAAAGCTTCCACTTGTTTGGCGAAGATGGCGCGTCGATGGAGCTTGCGCGATGAAGGCCGCTTTGATCGGCCTTGGGATGGTGACGCGCACCTTTGGAGACGCGATCCGCAACTCGGACGCCGTCGAATTATCTTATGTCTATGCGCGCTCGGCCGAAAGCCGGGCGCGTTTCCTTGCTGAATGGCCGGACTTGGGCGCGGTTGAGGCCACGTCGGTGGCCGAAATCGCCGCCTCGGATGTGGATTTCGTTTTGCTCACCACACCTCCCAATGCACGCGCCGAGATTGTCAAAGAATTGGTGGCCGCGGGCAAACCTATCTTAATGGAAAAACCGGTGGAGCGCACGTTGGAAGGCGCGACAAAACTGGTCGAAATCTGCGAGGCGGCTGGCGTGCCATTGGGCATCATGCTGCAACATCGCGCCCGGCCCGTGGTGGATGATTTGCGCAAATTGCTGCCTGAACTTGGTGCGCTGCGTATGGCCGAGGTCAACGTGCCGTGGTGGCGCCCGCAGGCCTATTACGACGAACCGGGGCGTGGGTCTTATGCGCGTGACGGCGGCGGGGTGATGATTTCGCAGGCGATCCACACGATGGATTTGATGCTGTCCCTCACCAGCCCGGTGACCGAGGTCACGGCGATGACAGCCACTACCGATTTCCACGATATGGAGTCCGAGGATTTCATCTGTGCCGGGATGCGGTTTGAAAATGGCGCGGTGGGGCAATTGTTTGCCACGACCTCAAGCTTTCCGGGCAAGGGCGAAACGATCACGCTGCATTTTGCCGCCGGATCAGTGCACCTTGAGGCCGGGTTACTTGAGATCAACTGGCAAGATGGCCGATCAGAAACCGTGGGGCAGGCGGCCTCGTCCGGGGCAGGGGCCGATCCGATGGCCTTTACCAGCGATTGGCACCGCTTTGTGATCGAGGATTTCGCCGAAAGCCTGACGCAAAAGCGCGCGCCATTGGTCCCGGGACGCACCGCGCTCGAGGTGCACCGTTTGATCACAGCGCTTGAAGCGTCGGGCAAATCGGGCACAACTGTTCAGGTGGAGCGATAAGGAACGCGCCCGACCTGTAGGGCGTTTTCGACCCCAGAGACATGGATTGCGCGGGCCAACACCACAACGGTGCCGTCAGTCACTAGGTTGCAATCGCGCCCACCGGGGGGAGGTCGGGCGCGGCCCGGTCTAAGGCCGGGCGACAGTTGCACATTTCCCCAACGAATTTGAGGCCTGCATCTGCAGGTGGGAGAGGACAAAACACATGCCATTCAAACTCGGCGTATTGGGTATCGATCACGGCCATATTTTCGGGATGCTCAGCAATATGAAGGCGCAGGGCTGCACCTGTGATGCCTATTGGACAGACGGCCCCGCCGTTACCGAAGAGAAGTTTAACACCACATTTCCCGAAGTGACCAAAGTCGAAGATCGCCGCGCCATTCTTGAGGATGAAGCGATCTCGATGGTTTTGATCTCGGCAGTGCCAGCGGATCGCGCGGCATTGGCGATTGAGGCCATGGAAGCGGGCAAAGACGTGATGGTGGACAAACCGGGTTGCACCACATTGGAGCAGCTTGAGGCGATCAAGGAATGTCAGGCCCGCACCGGGCGCATTTGGTCGGTGAATTTCTCGGAACGCTTTGAGGTCCGCGCCACCACCAAAGCCAGCGAGCTGGTACAGCAAGGCGCGATTGGTCGGGTGATCCAAGTTGTGACCTTGGCCCCGCATAAACAAAACCTCAAAACCCGTCCCGATTGGTATTTTGAGCGTGAGCGCTATGGCGGTATTCTGACCGACATCGGCAGCCATCAGGTTGATCAGTTCCTGCATTTCACCGGGTCTACGGATGTCACGATTGCGGCGGCGCATGTGGAAAACACCACGCGGCCTGAATACCCTGGATTTCAGGATTACGGCGAAATGACCCTGCATGGCGACGGCGGTCACGGCTATCTGCGCCTTGACTGGTTCACGCCAGATGGCTTGCCAACATGGGGCGATGGGCGGTTGTTCTTGCTTGGTACCGAGGGCACGATTGAATGCCGCAAATACACCGATATTGGGCAGCCCCATCGCACCGATAACCTTTACCTCGTGAATGGAACCGAGAACGCGCATATTGATTGCCGCGATGTCGATCTACCCTATTTCCCGTGCATTGCAGCGGATGTTCAGGACCGCACCGAAACCGCCTGCCCACAGGCGCATACGTTTTTGACGATGGAAACCTGTATCAAGGCGCAAATGAAGGCTGAAGCACATGCATAGGGTCGCAATCATCGGTGCCGGGATCGGCAAAGAGCATCTGGCAGGGTATCAGGCGCTGCCAGAGCGGTTTGAGGTTGCCTATATTTGCGACCTGAACGAAGAGCGCGGCAAGGCCTTGGCCAAGGCGGGTGGCGTTGGTTTTACGGCGGATTTCGCCGGGGTTCTGGCGGATGAGAGCATTGATATCGTTGATATTTGCCTGCCGCCGCATCTGCATTTCCCATGTTGTATTCAGGCGCTTGAGGCTGGCAAACATGTGGTTTGTGAAAAGCCGCTTGTTGCCTCCGTGCGTGATGCGGACCTTCTGTTGGACAAGGTCAAGGAGACCGGCAAAAGCGTGTTCCCGGTGTTTCAATATCGCTATGGCATTGGCACAGCTCAGCTGCAGGCGCTGCAAGACGCGGGCCTTGCAGGCAAGCTTTATGCTGGTTCGATTGAAACCCATTGGAATCGCGACGCGGATTATTACGCGGTGGATTGGCGCGGCACTTGGGCCGGGGAAAGTGGCGGTGCCATTTTGGGGCACGCCATTCACATCCACGATTTCTTACCGGCATTTTTGGGACCTGTGTCACAGGTCTTTGCCGATCTTGGCACGCGGGTGAATGACATCGAAGTCGAAGACAGCGCGGCGCTGTCAATTCGGTTGGAAAATGGCGCTTTGATCACGTCGTCGGTGACGTTGGGCTGTGCAACAGACTATAGCCACATGCGGTTGATGTTCGAAGGGTTCACCGTCGAAAGCGGCACGTCGCCTTATGCACCCGCCGCCGACCCGTGGGTGTTTACGGCGCGCTCGCCAAGCACTCAGGCCCAGATTGACGCGGTTCTGGCCGATGTCGGCCCGGCCCCAACCGGCTTTCCTGGTCTGTTCAACGCCATGGCGGATGCGCTTGATGGCAAAGGCGGGCGCGAGGTCACCGCGCTTGATGGGCGTCGATCCTTGGAGTTTGTGACGGCGGTTTACGCGTCTTCGCGCGGCAACATGCCGGTGAAACTTCCACTTGGGTCCGATCATTCGCTTTATGGCGGGTGGCTGCCAGAGTGAGACCCTGATGATGGGGCGCGGTCTGCCTGAGCTTTCGGAATTAGCGACCTCTGATCCGGAGTGGCGGACCCGCCTGCGTGCGACTTTTGCCAAAGAGCTTTACGGGCCAATTCCCGCCCCTCCGGACCGGGTTGAGCATAAAATCGAGGCGACAACGGACGGGCACCATAAGATCACTTTGTCGATCCACTGCGGTGATCGTCGGTTTGATGTTTCGGCGGCCCTATGGATGTCCCCAAAGACCACGGCACCGGTGCCGGTCATTGTTGCTTTGGACTTCCTTGGCCCTTTTGGAATTCTGCCTCCCGGCGGTTTTCCCGCAGACCCTGCGGCACGGGTCTATTCGGCCCCCGAATGGCAAGCGGAGGGGCGTTTGGTGCCGGGTCTTGCCGGGCAATCGCGCCCCCGGTGGCCACTAGGCCTGATTGCCGAACATGGCTTCGCGGTCATGGTGAGCTGCTATGGCAGTTGGGTGCCGGATGATGCGGAAACGTGGCGCGACCATGGGGTGTCGCCGTTGCTCAATCATCCCAACACGGGTGCGATTTCGCTTTGGGCCTGGGCTTTGATGCGGATGGTAGACGTTGCCGTGGACACTCCGGTTATTGACCGGAACAAGGTCATTCTGGCCGGGCATTCGCGTCTGGGCAAAGCGGCGCTTTGGGCCACGGCGCATGACAACCGGGTTGCAGGGCTGTGGGCCAACAATTCTGGCTGCGCCGGGACGGCTCTGTCACGGCATTTGGTTGGCGAAACATTGGCTCAGTTGACACAACGGTTCCCCCACTGGCTCCGGCACGGAGCGGTGACAAATCCGGATGCTATGACGGTGGATCAACACCAACTGCTGGCGCTTTGTGCCCCGGCACGCGTTTATCTCAGTGAAGCGGAAGAGGACACTTGGGCGGACCCAGAGGGCAGTTGGGCCGCCTTGGCGCTTGCCGCCAAAGCCTACGGGCTAACCCCACCAAGCGTCATTCCCACCGCATGGAACAGTGGCGCTTTTGGCTTCCACTTGCGGCCGGGGGGACATGATGTGCTTATGCAAGACTGGCGCGCGACGCTCAAATTTTTTGCAAAAAATTTGTAACCCGGCTCCTGCGCGGCACTCGGTCAGACGGAAACTTTCTGGAGCAGATCGTCGCGTTTCGTGTCGGGCGCTGAGGCATCATGGATCACCTTGCCGCGTTCCAGCGCAACAAAGTGATCGCCAAGATCATAAGCGAAATCAAAGAATTGCTCGACCAGAAGGATCGCCATGTCACCACGGTCGCGCAGGTATTTGATCACCTCTCCGATCTGTTTGATGATGTTGGGCTGAATGCCCTCGGTGGGTTCATCCAGCAACAAAAGCTTGGGTTTGGCGACAAGCGCGCGCGCGATTGCGAGCTGTTGTTGCTGACCGCCAGACAAATCCCCGCCACGGCGGTTGATAAAATCCTTGAGGATCGGAAACAGTTCAAAAATCTCATCGGGGACAAAGTGCTCGGATTTTGGCAGGCAGGCAAAACCAGTTTCTAGGTTCTCGCGCACAGTCATCAACGGAAACACATCGCGCCCCTGTGGAACGTATCCAACGCCAATTTGCGCCAAAGCATGTGCCGGGGTGTTTTTGCCTAGGGTCTGGCCATCAATGGCCATCTCACCGCCGGATCGTTTGTGCGTTCCTGAAATTGCCTTGAGCAGCGAAGTTTTCCCAACCCCGTTTGTCCCCATCAAACAGGTGATTTTGCCAAGCTCGGCCTGCATTGAAACGTCATACAGGATTTGAGAATGGCCGTAATGCAGGTCGAGGTTTTTGATATCAAGCATGGTTCAGCGTCCCAGATAAACGTCAATGACGTCAGGGTTTTGGGTGACGTGGTCGAGGCTGCCTTCGGCAAGAACCGAGCCTTCGTTGAGCACCGTAACTTTGCAATTCAGACGGCGCACAAATTCCATATCATGTTCAACAACCACAACCGCATGGGTCTTGGCGGCGTTGACAAGAATGTCGGTGGTTTTTTCGCGCTCGGCCGGGGTCATCCCGGCGGCGGGTTCATCAACCAACAACAAGCGCGGGCTTTGCGCCAGCAACATGCCAATTTCAAGCCACTGTTTTTGACCATGCGACAACTCTCCGGCAAGGCGCGGCAGCTCCTCGGTGAGGCCGACTTGTTCCGCCATCGCTTCGATCCGCTCAGCGCCGCGTTTGGACTTGCGGTGGCGCAGAACCTCAAAAGGGCCACGCGGGTTTTTTAGAGCCAGTGCAAAGTTTTCGCGTACGGTTTGCGCCTCAAACACCGTGGGTTTTTGGAACTTGCGCCCCACACCCACCTTGGCAATTTTGCTTTCACTCATCCCCAGAAGCGACACGGATTTTTCACCGAAAATCACGCGGCCTTCGTCGGGTTTGGTCTTGCCGGTGATGATGTCCATAAAGGTGGTTTTCCCGGCACCGTTGGGGCCAATGATGGCGCGCATTTCCGGTTCTGCGATTTGAAACGACAGATTGTTGATCGCCTTGAACCCGTCAAAAGAGACCGAGACCCCGGACATTTCGAGAAGCGTGCTCATGATTTCCTCGTGAGTTTGTCAAACAGGCTGGCGATGCCGCCGGGGAAGAGAAGGGTGACCGCGACAAAGGACAGGCCAAGCAGGACGAGCCACCAGTCAGTCCATTTGATGACGTAAAAGCCAAGGTTGATGTCCGGTGCGCTGCCGCCGGTGAAATAAGAGGAGAGCAGCGAGACAAAGACCGCGCCGATGACCGCGCCGTAAAGCTTGCCACGCCCACCGATGGCGACCCAGACCGCGAGGTAGATCGACGCGATAGGGGCGATTTCAGCCGGGTTGATAATGCCCGCTTGGGGGTAATAGAGCGCCCCAGCGATGCCGGAGACCACGGCCGTGAGGGTGAAGACAAAGAGTTTGTAGCTTTCGACGTGATAGCCAAGAAAACGCACCCGTGCCTCGTCATCGCGAATGGCGCGAATGACGCTGCCCATTTTGCCCGCGGTGACCCACGCAAAGAGCAGATAGCCAAGGGCAAGCGCAGCCGAGGAGGCCCAGAAGAAGGCGATGGAGATTTGCGCTTGTGAGGTCTCTTCGAAACCGGGGATGTTTTGCAGGCCAGACAGACCGTTGTTGCCACGCAAACCACTATCGTTTTGAAAGAGATAGAGGGCGAGGGCGAGGGTCATGGCTTGGGTCAAGATCGAGAGGTAAACTCCGGTGACGCGGCTGCGAAAGGCGAGCCAGCCAAAGACAAGGGCAAGCAATCCGGGGATCAGCAAGATCATCAGGAGCTGGAGCGGCAATGAATGGGCAAAGGCCCAGATCATCGGAAAGTCAGAGGAACCAACCACGCCAAAGATTTGATTGCCGATCGCATCTGTTATCTCGACTTCGGTGGGTGGGATCACACTTGCCGAGAGGCTATGGGTGACGATGGCCTCGGTGCGCGCATACATCAGCCACATGCCAATCGCATAGCCGCCAATGCCAAAGAAGGCGAAATGGCCGAGCGAGAGGATGCCGCAATAGCCCCAGACCACGTCCATGGCGATGGCGATTAAGCAAAGGCAGAGGGTTTTGCCAAGCGTTTTGACAAAAGAGGTGGAGATCAGGCCAACGCCGGAAGCTTCGGAAAAGACCGAGACCAGCAAGGTGAAGAGGCCAAGAAACGCAAGAACCCAAAGGGTTGAGGGATGACGGGTGATAAAGGTCTGGCTCATGTCGCGGCTCCGGTACGGGATGTGCGCTTGGATCGAATTTCGAAGGCAGAGAGGGGGCGCTGCCCCGGTGCCAAAGGCGCTCGCCCGGGATAATTGTGAAAAGAAGAAGACAAGGCGTATTGGATGATCATGTGACTTAATCTCCTGCCGCGCGGCCTTTGAGGGCAACGATGCCTTTGGGGCGGAATTGGATGAACAGGATGATGAAGAGGATCATATAGGTCTGAGCGGCGAGCGTGTTGGACGGGTTAAGCCATTCAATGCCTTTTTGCAGGGTGCCGATCATCGTGGCCCCGGCCAAGGTGCCCCAGATATTGCCGACGCCGCCGACAACAACGGTCATGAAGCTTTGGACGATATAATCGGACCCCATTTCCGAGGTGACCTTGGCATAAAGACCAATGGCGACGCCCGCGATTCCTGCGATGCCGGAGCCAAGCCCAAAGGTCAGCATTTTGATGCGTTCGGGGTTGATACCCATCGAGGCCGCCATGCGTGGGTTTTGGGTGACGGCGCGGGTTTCAAGGCCAAGGCGAGTGCGTTTCAGGATGAAGAGCAGCAAGCCGAGGAACAAGAGCGCAAGCACGAAGATGGCAATGCGGATATAGCTGATCTGGATGACATCGTTGAAGACCAGAGCGCCATCGAGCCAAGCAGGCGAGGTCAGCGGACGCGCCTGAGTACCAAAGATGTTTTTGGCCAGCTGTTGCAGAGCGATCGAGACGCCAAAGGTGGCCAGAAGGGTTTCGAGCGGACGGTTATAGAGCCAGCGGATCACCAGACGTTCCATCGCCACACCGGCGGCAAAGGTCACAGCAAAGGCCAGCGGCAGGGCGACAATCAGCGAGACGGTGTAATTGGGAATGAGCTGTTGCACTACATAGCCGGTATAGGCCCCCATCATGATGAATTCGCCATGCGCCATGTTGATGACACCCATGACGCCAAAGGTGATAGCAAGGCCAATGGCAGCAAGGAAGTATATCGAGGCAAGCGAGACAGCGTCCAGCGCGAGGTCCGCGGATTGGCTGACATTGACGCGGGTGTTCACTTCGTCCTGCGCGGCTTTGGCGGCTGTTGTGATCTCGGGGTTGGGCTCATCGTAGATGTCGTAGATTTGCCACGTGGCCAGAGCGTTCGAAATATCGGCTTCGGAAACGCGGGCGGGGGCTTTGCCCTCCGAGACCAAAAGGTCATAGGCTTGGATCCGGGCGGCGTCAGTGTTCAAGCTGACGGTGGACACCGTGCCAACCTTGCCGCCCACAACATTGGCCTCAAGCGCCTTGCGGATATCGTCAGAAGAGACCGGCGCAGGGAGGCCTTGGGTCTCGACCAAAAAGGCATAGGCTTGGTCACGGGGCATGGGAAGAATGACCGCAACATTGGCGTCCGGCTCTGTTTTTGAGGCGACGGTTTTCGTGGTCAAAATCTGGGAGAGAACCGCACGGGTTTCAACGCTGATGTCACCGGCGAGACCATCGATGGCTTTGATCCGCGCCTCAGGCGTGTCACCAAACTTGGCGGCGAGGTAGGTGACAAGCTTTTGCTTGCGAATTTTCAAGGCTGGGTCGGTTTCCCCGTCGATAGACGCCTCAAGCGCTCCGAGTTGTGCCGGATCAAGCTTGCCCGCTAAGGCTGCGACGGCGTCTTGGCGGCGTTGGAGATCGGGGGAGGAGAGCTGAAATTGCACCAAGGCTTGGGCGATGGCTTTGCGCACGCCGCCGTTTGGTTTGATCTGTTTAAGGGTGGCTGCGTCCACGCCCTCCGTGATTTCGGCGCTGTCGATATCGGTGATATCCAGACCCGCGTCGGATTTGGCGGCGTAAAAGAAAAGCCCGTCTTCGGTGCGTTGATAGAGTTCTTTGTTTTGCCAACGCTCAAGGAACTCAGGCGCTTGCTGAAGGCCAGAGGCGGCCAAAGCCTCTAGCGCTGGGCCGATTTTCTTGCGCGATGGTTTGGCAATCTGAGCGGAATGCTCTTGCAGGATCGACTGAAGGTCTTGGGCGATGACCGCGGCGGGCAGGCACAGCAGGGTCAAAACCGTGAGAAGGGCACGGAGCATAGGAGATTACCTGTTGGGGAGGGGCGTCTTGGAAAAAGGGTGCGCGCCAAAACGCGCACCCAAAGTTTAGCTTAGTAGTTCGATTTGATCTGAACACAGGACCCGGTGTCGGTGTTGTACATACCGCATTCCAGGGTCTGCCAATCGGACTTCAATACAGCGGATTCTGGAAGGAAGTCGGTCCAAGCATCGCCGGGAACTTCGGTGGTTTGGCTGATGATGTCGAACTGACCATCGGCTTTGATTTCACCGATCAGAACCGGCTTGGCCAAGTGGTGGTTGGGCAACATCACGGCGGTACCGCCGGTCAGGTTTGGATATTCCTGGCCGTACATTGCTGTGCGAACCGCATCGACATCGGTGGTGCCGGCGGCGGTGGCGGCGTTCACCCACATGTTGAAACCGATAAAGTGGGCTTCCATTGGGTCGTTGGTCACGCGCTCTTCGCCCATTTTGGCCTTCCACGCGTCTACCCATGCGGTGTTGGCTTCGCTTTCGGCGGATTGGAAGTAGTTCCAAGCGGCGAGGTGACCGGTCAGGTTGGCTGTGTCGAGGCCCGAAAGCTCTTCTTCGCCAACGGAGAACGCAACAACTGGGATGTCGTCAGCCGAGATACCAGCCGCGGCCAGTTCTTTATAGAAACCGATGTTGGCGTCGCCGTTGATGGTTGAGATCACGCCAACCTGCTTGCCGTCTTCGCCCAGCTTCACAACGTCAGCAACGATTGTCGCCCAGTCAGAATGGCCGAATGGTGTGTAGTTGACAAAGATGTCTTCGGCCGGGATGCCCTTGGATTTCAGGTAGGATTCCAAGATGTTGTTGGTTGTCCGTGGGTACACATAGTCGGTGCCCAGCAGTGCGAATTTCTCAACACCCAGTTCTTCAAGGAAATAGTCAGTGGCTGGGATCGCCTGTTGGTTGGGGGCGGCACCGGTGTAAAAGACGTTCTTGGAGCTTTCCTCGCCTTCATACTGAACAGGGTAGAACAGCAGGCCGTTCAGCTCTTCGATGACCGGCAGAACCGATTTACGCGATACCGATGTCCAGTTGCCGAAAATGACGTCAACATCATGTACCGAGATCAGCTCGCGGGCTTTTTCAGCAAACAGTGGCCAATCCGATGCTGGGTCAACAACAACCGCTTCGATCTCGCAGCCCAGCAGACCGCCTTTTTTGTTCTGCTCTTCAATAAGCAGCAACATGGTGTCTTTTAGTGTGGTTTCAGAAATCGCCATTGTGCCGGACAGCGAGTGCAGAACGCCAACTTTGACTGGGTCGGCGCATTCGGCAAAAGCCGGAGCCGAGAGGGCAGCAAGAGTGGCGGTGCTGGTGAGCAGTTTGGTGAAGCAGTTCATCACATTCTCCCTGCGGGGTGCTTGGTGGCATTGCGCAAACTTGCGCAAATGCGTAATTCAGTCCCCGCAACATTTGTTGCATCTCGTGTGGCGGCCCTGCTGAGGTCCAATTCATATGGGTCGTCACACACCCGTTTTCCGAAATTGCGTTTCCTAGCGTCCCGGCGGGTGCCTTAGTCATTCTGCGATGCGGCGCGAGGGTCAATTGTGCAGCGGAAAAGTGCGGCGACTCCCTCGAAAATGATGAAAGTTTAATCACCTAAGCCCCCGTGTGGTGAAAATTTAATCACAAATGCCGGTCGTTCATTCTCTTTCTGCCGGAATCATTGCCGCTAACGGGGGCGCGTGCTGAACAAAGTGGCGAAACGAAATGATCCGAGGGCAATCCAATCAACGCCACGTTGAGACATACACCAGCCAAGACAGCAGCAGACCAGCCGCGCGCCATAGGGATGCTGAATGTTCAGGCAAAGGCCCGCGACGGGCGCAGCGCAATTGGGCATCTGCGGTCTTCCGGCTGTATGAAGGCGCTTTTTCCGCGCAGCACAGATGCGCTTGAGGTTATCACTATTAATACGGCTGGCGGTTTGACCGGCGGTGACAAGGTGTCTTTGAACGCTGTGGCGGGGGTGGGATCGGAATTGACCCTCACAACCCAAGCGGCCGAACGTGCCTATCGGGCTGCAAGCGGCTTTGCGACGGCGGATACCACGCTAAAGGCCGAGGCCGGAGCGCGGGTCAACTGGCTCCCACAGGAGCTGATTTTGTTTGAAGGCGCGGCTTTGCGCCGGTCTTTGCGCATCGATCTGGCCGCCGATGCCGAGGCGTTGATGGTCGAACCGGTTGTCTTTGGTCGCGCGGCTATGGGTGAGACATTGCAGGATGTTTCGTTTCGTGACCGCATCGAAATTTATCGTGATGGGGCACCTATCTACATGGATGCGCTTTGTTTGGAAGGTGACCTGACACTGCAATTGGCTCGGTTGGCCCAAGGGGCCGGCGCGATGGCCAGCCTTGTTTTTGCTGCCCCCAACGCTGCGGCCCATCTTGATCCGGTGCGGGCGCTTTTACCGGTGACCGGTGGTGCCTCGCTCTTGCACCCTGATCTATTGGCGCTGCGCCTTGTGGCCGAAGACAGCTTTGAGCTGCGCCGCGCTTTGCTTCCTATTCTTGATCGTCTCAGCGGCGACAAGCTTCCGATTTCTTGGAGACTATGACATGCAACTCACCCCGCGTGAAAAAGACAAGCTGTTGGTGGCTATGGCCGCCGAAGTGGCGCGCAAACGTTTGGCGCGTGGCGTCAAACTCAACCACCCCGAAGCCATTGCCCTTATCACCGATGCGGTGGTCGAAGGGGCGCGGGATGGCCGGTCAGTTTCCGACCTGATGCAGGCAGGGGCCGAAATTATCACCCGTGACGAGTGTATGGACGGCATCGCCGAGATGATCGTCGAAGTGCAGGTCGAAGCGACCTTTCCCGACGGCACCAAGCTGGTGACCGTTCACAACCCCATCCGTTAAATCCCCAAAAGGAGAGACCCATGAAATTTCTTCCCATTGCTTTGTTAGCCGCCACGCCTGCCCTTGCCCATGAGGGCGCGCATCTGCACCCCCATGATGGCGGCATGTGGTTGGGTGTTGTGGCTGTTCTCGCAGGTCTGGCGCTGATCGTGGCCAAGGTACGCCGATGATCCCCGGAGAACTGTTTCCAGCCGAGGGCACGCTCACCCTAAACGAGGGGGCCGAGGTGGTCACACTTATGGTTGCCAATACCGGAGATCGCCCGGTTCAGGTTGGGTCCCACTATCACTTTGCCGAGGCAAATCCGGGGTTGGTTTTTGATCGAGACGTCGCACGGGGGATGCGTTTGGACATCGCCGCAGGAACAGCCGTTCGGTTTGAACCGGGCCAACGTCGCGAAGTGAACCTGATCCCGATCTCAGGCGCGCGTCGCGTGTTTGGATTTAACGGAGCCGTCATGGGCGATCTGTGATCCAGACCGATTGACTACCCGCCCTGCAATCAGCAGCGCACCAATTCTTCGCCCGCTCGGGCTATTCGGAGGCCACTTATGCCAGCCACAATCAAACGTTCCGACTATGCCGCGATGTTCGGCCCCACGACGGGCGACAAACTGCGCCTCGCCGATACGGATCTCATCATCGAGGTCGAGCGCGACCTAACCGGCCCTTACGGCGAAGAGGTTAAATTTGGCGGCGGCAAGGTCATCCGTGATGGCATGGGACAAGCCCAAACCACTCGCGCTGAGGGGGCGGTTGATACGGTTATCACCAACGCGCTGATCGTTGATCATACGGGTGTCTACAAGGCTGATGTCGGCCTCAAGTCGGGGCGCATCCACAAGATCGGCAAGGCGGGCAACCCCGATACGCAACCGGGTGTCGACATCATCGTTGGCCCCGGCACCGAAGTCATTGCCGGCGAGGGGCGCATCCTCACCGCTGGCGGATTTGACAGCCATATCCATTTTATTTGCCCGCAACAAATCGAAGACGCGCTTCATTCTGGCCTGACCACGATGCTGGGCGGCGGCACCGGCCCCGCGCATGGCACGCTGGCCACCACCTGTACGCCCGGCCCTTGGCACATTGGGCGGATGATGCAGGCGGCGGATGCCTTTCCGATGAACCTTGCCTTTGCGGGCAAGGGCAATGCTTCGCTTCCTGCTGCGATTGAGGAACAGGTGCGCGCCGGGGCTTGTGCGTTGAAATTGCACGAGGATTGGGGGACAACGCCAGCGGCGATTGATTGCTGTCTCACCGTGGCCGATGCCATGGATGTGCAGGTGATGATCCACACCGATACGCTCAACGAATCTGGTTTTGTTGAACACACTGTCGGGGCGATGAAGGGCCGGACAATCCACGCCTTCCACACCGAAGGGGCCGGGGGTGGCCATGCGCCCGACATCATCAAGATTTGCGGTGAAGAGCATGTTTTGCCCAGTTCGACCAACCCAACGCGGCCCTTTACCGTCAATACGGTTGAGGAACATCTTGATATGTTGATGGTCTGCCATCACCTCGACAAATCGATCCCCGAAGACGTGGCTTTTGCCGAAAGCCGCATCCGGCGCGAGACGATTGCCGCCGAAGATATTCTGCATGACATGGGCGCGTTTTCGATCATTGCCAGCGACAGTCAGGCCATGGGCCGCGTCGGCGAGGTGCTTATCCGCACCTGGCAAACCGCTGATAAGATGAAGAAACAGCGCGGGCGGTTGGCCGAAGAAACCGGCGAAAACGATAACTACCGCGTCCGTCGCTACATTGCCAAATATACCATCAACCCGGCCATTGCGCATGGTTTGGCACATGAAATCGGATCGATTGAAGAGGGCAAACGTGCCGATCTGGTGCTCTGGTCCCCTGCGTTTTTCGGCGTCAAACCCGAGATGGTTTTACTTGGCGGCATGATTGCCTGCGCGCAAATGGGCGATCCGAACGCCTCGATCCCGACACCGCAGCCGGTCTATAGCCGTCCGATGTTTGGGGCCTTTGGGCGGGCGGTCGAAAACTCAGCGGTAACCTTTGTGTCCGAGGCGGCACAGGCCGATGGCATAGGCGCACATCTTGGGTTGGCCAAGCAAACTCTGGCGGTGAAACAGACACGCGGGATTGGCAAAAAAGACCTCAAATTGAACAACGCCTTGCCAGAGGTTGAGGTTAATCCCGAAACCTACGAGGTGCGCGCCGACGGCGAGTTGCTTACCTGTGAGCCCGCCACCGAACTGCCGATGGCGCAACGCTACTTCATGTTCTGACAAACGGGTTCAAGACCTATGCAGTCGGTGGGTAGCGGCAATGAAGAATGATCTATGGAAGCTAAAATGAGACAATATTATTCACCGAGTGAGAAAACGCGCGCACTTCCATTGGGATTGAACAACTATGGCCTATGTCTCCGATCTGCCCGTATCACGTGCTGTGACACATCTGTTCCAACCGTTCATGGCGTTCTACGCGCGCACGGTCACCAACAGCAAGAACGCCCGTCATTCCGAGCTTTTGCAGCTCAGCGATGCGGAACTGGCCGAGCGTGGATTGCGTCGCTACGACGTGGTCGACCGGCACTACGGCGATCTGTTTTACAGCTAAGTCATAGCCAAGGGGCGGTGGCATGAGCGGCGCGTCCCTTCCTATGGCCCAGATCCTTTTGCGCAAGGGCGGCTGGAGCGATGCGGTTGAAACGGTCACGCTTGACTACGATGCGCGGTTCTTGCGGCGCAAGAAACTGACCTGTGATGGCGGGTTGGCGTTTGTCGTTGATCTCGACAAGACCACTTCGTTGGATGCTGGGGATGCCTTGGAACTTGGCGATGGGCGGGTGATTGAGGTCCGTGCCGCAGATGAAAACGTCTTGGTGATCACCGGGAACCTGCCGCGTCTGGCTTGGCACATCGGCAATCGGCACACCCCGTGTCAGGTCGAAACCACGCGGTTGGTGATCCAGAATGATCCGGTCATCCGACATATGTTGGAACATCTGGACGCCGAAATTAGTGCGGCTGTTGAACCATTTACGCCCGAAGGCGGGGCCTATGGACACGGGCGGACCCATAGTCATGAACATGGCAATAGCGCCCATGATCACGACCACGGCCATAGTCACGATCATAGCCATGATCATTCGCATGAGCACGAACATGGCCATTGACGGAAACTTATTGACGCTGTCGCAATGGCTGTCACCGGCTTTTCCTTTGGGGGCGTTCACCTATTCCCATGGGTTGGAAACCGCGATTGATGAGGGGTGGATTCATGATGCGGTGAGCCTGCAAGATTGGTTAGAGGATGTTCTTGAAAACGGGTCGGGGCGCAGCGATGCGATTTGGATTCGCGCGGCGATGAAGGACGGTGCCGATCTCGCCGGGTTAAACGCCATGGTGCGCGCCTATGCCCCGGCGATGGAACGCATGCGCGAGGCCGACAAGCAAGGCGCGGCCTTTGTCAAAACGGTGAATGCGGTGTGGGTGACATCACTGCCCGATCTGGTCTTGCCATTGGCCCTTGGGGCGGCAGCGCATACCCGGCGGATGGATCGCGACACGGTTGTCGGCCTCTATCTCAATGCCTTTGTTGGCAATCTGGTCTCGGCAGCGCAACGCCTTATGCCGCTTGGTCAAACCCCGGCGCAACAGGTGATGTCGGCCCTAACGCCGCTTTGCCTGCGCCTTACTGTGGCGACACGCAAATTGGGTCCGGACGATGTCTGGTCCAACGCATTCTTGTCGGACATCGCGGCGATGAAACACGAAACTTTGCAACATAGGTTGTTCCAATCATGACCCAATTCAACGGCCCGCTTCGGATCGGTATCGGTGGCCCTGTCGGGGCTGGAAAAACCACGCTGACCGCCCGTTTGGCCGAAGCGCTCAAAGACAGTTATTCTATCGGTGTGATCACCAACGACATCTATACGCAAGAGGACGCCGAGGCCTTGATGCGGATGCAAATCCTGCCCTCTGATCGGGTGATTGGGGTCGAAACCGGTGGCTGTCCGCATACGGCGATCCGCGAAGATGCCTCGATCAACCTTGCCGCCGTCGCCCAGATGCAAGAGCGTCACCCCGAGGTCGAAATCGTGCTGATCGAAAGCGGTGGAGATAACTTAAGTGCAACGTTCAGCCCCGAATTGGCAGATGTTACGCTTTATGTGATTGATGTGGCTGCGGGCGAGGAAATTCCGCGCAAGGGCGGCCCGGCGATCACCAAATCCGACCTGTTGATCATCAACAAAACCGATCTGGCACCGCATGTCGGCGCGTCTTTGGAGGTGATGCAGCGGGATGCAACGCGGATGCGCTCCGAGCGGCCCTTTGTCTTTGCGGCGCTGCGCCATGGCAAAGGCGTCGAGGAGATCGTCACACAGATCAAGGATTTGGCCGGATTGTAAACGGCGGAAATTGCGGGCAGGTTGCGGGAAACCATTCCGGAGCCTGCCATGCGCGCCTTTCTCGACCCTCGCCAATCTCATCATGACCCGCAAAACTTCTTGGTAATGGGTCAAAAGCGGCCAAGCCCAGAACAGCCCGAGCGTATCGCGCGGCTTCAAGCCGGGGCCGAAGCGGCGGGTTGTGTTTTTGAGGCCCCCGAAGACGCAGGCATTGCGCAGATCGCAGCTATCCACACGCCGGAATACCTAAGCTTTTTGCAAACGATCCATGGCCGATGGCAGGCGTTGGATGGGGCCAGCGATGAGGTGATCCCCAACATTCACACGCGCGCGCGAACTGATGCTTACCCATCGTCACCGGTGGGGCAGGCGGGCTATCATCAGGCCGATACCGCCTGTCCAATTGGCGCAAATACATGGGACGCGGCCTATTGGTCGGCACAAAGTGCCATCGCGGGTGCGCGGGCGCTGGGCGAGGATGATCATGCCTATGTCCTGTCCCGCCCGCCCGGCCATCACGCCTATCACGATCAAGCTGGCGGCTTTTGTTTTCTCAATAACGCCGCCATCGCTGCGCAGGATTTACAGGAACAGGGCGCGCGGGTGGCGATTTTGGATGTCGACGTGCATCACGGCAATGGCACCCAAGGAATATTTGAGGCGCGCAGCGATGTGTTGACCGTCTCGATCCACGCCGACCCGGACGGGTTTTACCCGTTCTTTTGGGGGCATGCCCATGAACGCGGCATTGGGGCCGGGCTAGGGGCGAACCTCAATATCCCATTGGCGCGCGGCACTGGCGATGACGCCTATCTTGTGGCGCTGACTCACGCGCTGGACCGTATCCGTGGGTTTGGCTGTGATGCCGTTGTTATCGCCCTCGGCTTGGATGCCTCGATCGACGATCCGTTTCAGGGGTTGGCGGTGAGTGGCGATGGGTTCGCCCGGATCGGCGCGGCCATTGCCGGGCTGTCTTTGCCAACGCTCTACGTTCAAGAAGGCGGGTATTTATCTGATGCCTTGGGCGTGAACTTAACCCGATTTTTGCAAGGGGTGCAGGGCTGATGGCACGCCCAGCGGTATGACCGTCCGCTTGCAACGCGATCTGTGCTATCCTTTCGACAGGTGACTTGCTCAGGAGGATGTCATGCAACTTGGTGCGTTTTCAGTGTCATTGGCGGTCAAGGATTTGGCCGCCTCCAAGGCGTTTTATCAGGCGTTGGGGTTTGAGGCGTTCGGGGGAACCGAAGAGCACAACTATTTGATTATGAAGAACGGCGAGACGTTGATTGGTCTCTTTCAAGGCATGTTTGAAGGCACGATGCTTACCTTCAATCCGGGCTGGGATCAGTCCGCCGCAGAGGTAACACCCTTTGAGGATGTCCGCGACATCAAGACAAAGCTGATTGCGCAAGGGATTGAGGTATCACAGGAACAAGGCGGGGAAAGTGGCCCGGCGAGTTTTGTGGCCACAGACCCCGATGGCAATCCAGTGTTGATTGATCAACATCGCTAAACAGCATGCTCAGCCGCACCAAGGATCGCGCGGCTGAACCTGTTTACTCGGCGGCTTCGAGCCGTTTGGTTTGAGCCAAAAGCGCCGCGATTTCTGGGCGGCAGGAGCCACAGTTGGTTCCGGCCTGAAGCGCCGCGCCGATGGCGTCGACGCTCATCAAACCTTGGGTTTCAATCGCTGTTAGGATGGTGTTCACACCAACGTTGAAACAGGAACACAAGGTTGGGCCGGGGTTGGGCATATCGGCCGGGGCGCGACCGGTCAAAACATCGCCAGCCGCCTGTCCGGGGAGGGTTGCCGCATAGTCGCGCATCAAGGCGACCGGATCGGGGGCAACGAAAAGCGCGGCTTTTAGAATGCCGTCCTCATGAAGCGCTATGCGGGCAACGCCACGGTTTCGATCTTGGAGAATTTGCAGATCTGCCTTTGGCAGGTCAAACATCGCCCGCGCGGCCTTTTCCCAATCCTCGGGCGTTTCTGTTCCGGCCAATTCGACCCGGAACCCGGCCTGTGTTTTGGCCTTGGCCCAATAGTCGGCGGTTGGTGTCACGTCCTGTGCCGTCACTGCAAACCCGTACCACGCAGCTTTGAACCGTGTGGCCGACACCACGGCGGCCTTGCTTTCGGGTTGGCCCGAGACCGGGTCATATTCGCCGGCAACCGTATCACAGATACGTGCCGCTGGGGCGGTTTCACCGGTCCAATGGATGGGTGCAAAGAGCGTGCCGGTTTGCACTGCGTCGGTGATTTTTGCCCGCATCACGGCGCTGCCTTGTGGGCTACGGAGTTGCACCAGATCATTGGCCGCGATTTCGAGCTGCCGCGCGTCAGTGGGGTGAATTTCCACAAAAGGCTCGGCAAGATGGGCCGAGAGGCGTGGCGACAATGCGGTGCGTGTCATGGTGTGCCACTGGTCGCGCACCCGTCCGGTATTGAGCCGGAACGGGTAGCGCGCGCCGGTCCGCGCCACCGGTGGGCGATGCGCAACAGCCAGCATTTTGGCTTTGCCATCGCTATGAAAGAACTGTCCATCCGCAAAGAAGCGGCCACCGTTTTTGTGATCACTAATTGGCCAACGGGTGGGCGTTAAGGCGTCAAATGCCTCATTGCTGATCGATGCGAGACCGGAGATATCAAAGTCACGGCCCAACTCGCCCGCGATACCGGAAAGCGCCGCGTATTCACGAAACACATCGGCTTCGCTGTTATAGTCAAAGGCATCAGACCATCCCATACGACGGCCAACTTCGGCCAATTGCGCCCAATCGGGGCGGGTGTGGCCGGGGGCGGGCAAGGCAGCGCGTTGGCGCGAAATGGTGCGATCTGTGTTGGTCACCGTGCCGGATTTTTCGGCCCAGGCGGTGGCGGGGAGGACAACATCGGCCAATCGCGCCGTGTCGGTTAGACCGGTCACATCGGAAACCACGACAAAGTCACAGCCTTTAATTGCGGCGCGCACGGCGCTGGCGTCAGGCATGGAAACGGCGGGGTTGGTGTGGATAATCCACAGCGCCTTGATCCGACCGTCACCCACGGCGCGGAACATGTCGACGGCTTTCAACCCCGCCGTGTCCGGCATGCAAGGGGACTGCCAGAACCCTTGCACAGCGGCGCGGTGTTCCGCGCTTTCGATATCCAAATGGCAAGCCAGCATATTGGCCAAACCGCCAACTTCGCGCCCGCCCATAGCATTGGGTTGCCCAGTGACCGACAATGGCCCGCAACCCGGTTTGCCAATCCGCCCGGTGGCGAGGTGGCAATTCAAGATGGCATTGACCTTATCCGCACCTGCGCTGGATTGGTTCACGCCTTGGCTAAAGATCGTGACGGTCTTTTCGGTGCAAAGGAAGAGTTTGATGAACTCTTTGACCTTGATCGGATCAAGTCCGGTGACCGAAAGGTCGCTGTTGAACGCAGTGTTGAGCGCATCGTCAAAGCCATTCACATTGGCAAGAAATTCGGCGTCAAGCGCCCCTTGTTCGTAAAGCTGCGTCAGAAGGTAGTTGAACAGGGCGACGTCGCTTCCAGCATTCAGAGGCAGGTGCATATCGGCCCCGTCACAGGTGGCGGTACGGCGCGGGTCGATCACCACAATCTTGGTGCCGCGCTCGGCTTTGGCGGCGATCAGACGTTGGTACAACACCGGATGACACCACGCGAGGTTGGAACCAACCAGAACGACCAAATCGGCCTCTTCTATGTCTTCGTAGGTTTGTGGCACGGTGTCGGTGCCAAAGGCGCGCTTGTGCCCGGCCACGGTCGAGGCCATGCAAAGCCTTGAATTCGTGTCGACATTTGCGGTGCCCATATAGCCTTTGATCAGCTTGTTGGCGACGTAATAGTCTTCGGTCAGCAATTGGCCCGATAGGTAAAAGGCGACGCTGTCGGGCCCGTGGTCGCGGATACTGGCGGCGAATTTATCCGCCACCAACTGCAATGCATCATCCCAATCGCTCTCCTGCCCATTGACCTGTGGGGCCATGAGGCGCCCGCCAAGACCAACAGTTTCGCCCAAGGCCGATCCTTTGGAGCAGAGCCGACCATAGTTGGCCGGATGATCCGGATCGCCTTTGACGTCTAGCCCGGTGTCCGTATGGGTCAGTAAGACCCCGCAACCGGTGCCACAATAGGGGCAGGTGGAGCGAATGGGTTTGGTCATGCGGCGCTCCTGTTTCCGACGGCCGATCCATCAAGCAAGATGCGGCCCGCGTCGACTTTGACCGGGAAGGTGTCGACACGACCTTCGTCCGCGCCTTGGGCTTCTCCGGTGTTGAGGTCAAACACCCAGTTGTGCAGCGGGCAGGTGACCTTGTTGTCATGCACGATGCCCTCAGACAGGGGGCCGCCCTTGTGCGGGCAGCGGTCCGAAATGGCGCGCACTTCGGTGTCGTCAGTGCGGAATAACGCCACGCAGCCAACCGGGGTTTTCACCACGCGCGCGCCGCGCAGAGGGATGTCGTTGATGTCTCCAATATCGATCCAGCTCATTCTGCGGCCTCCAAAGTCAAATCTGCAAGGGGTTGATAAGTCTCGGCTTTGTCCTTGGCGTGTTCGGCCCAAGGATCGGCGCGATAGACACTTTGCGAAATCTCAAACCGTTCGGCCAAGGCTTTGCGGTTGTCGAGGTCATCGACGATCTGTTCCTTGACCCAATCGAGGCCCACCTTGTCGACCCATTTGAAAATCCGGTCGAGGTATTTGGCGTTCTCGCGATAGATTTGCGTCATCGCGCTGATCACCTCCATCGCCTCGTCTTCGGTGGCGACTTTGCACAGAACTTCGGTGCCCTTGATCTCCATCCCGGCCGCGCCGGCGACGTGGATTTCATAGCCCGAGTCGACACAGATCACGCCGATGTCTTTGCAGGTCGCTTCGGCGCAGTTGCGCGGGCAACCCGACACGGCAAGCTTGAGCTTGTGCGGTGTCCAAGACCCCCACAGGTGCTTTTCAAGCTTGATACCAAGCCCGGTGCTATCCTGTGTGCCAAAGCGGCAATGATCCGTGCCAACACAGGTTTTTACCGTGCGCAGCCCCTTGGAATAAGCATGGCCCGAGACCATCCCGGCCTGATTGAGGTCATACCAAATCGCAGGCAGGTCAGAGCCTTTAACGCCGAGCAAATCGATCCGCTGGCCGCCGGTGACTTTGACGGTTGGCACATCGTATTTGTCGGCCGCATCGGCAATGGCGCGTAGCTCATCCGGGGTGGTGATCCCGCCCCACATGCGTGGAACCACGCTATAGGTGCCGTCTTTTTGGATGTTGGCGTGTTTGCGTTCGTTAACGAAACGCGATTGCGGATCATCGGCATATTCCAGTGGCCAATCGGCCAGTAGGTAATAGTTGATCGCCGGACGACAGACGTGACAGCCATTGCGGGTTTTCCATCCCAATTCTTGCCAAACTGCGTCTTGCGATTTCAACTCTTGCACTTTGATCAAGCGGCGCACGTCTTCGTGCGAGAAATCGGTACATCCACACACGGTTTGGGCCGCGGGCATGACAAAATCGTCTCCCAATGTGACGGCCAAAACCTGTTCGACCAATCCGGTGCAGGTCCCACAAGAGGCGGACGCTTTGGTTGTGGCTTTGATTGCACCTAGGTCGGTTGCGCCGTCATTGATCGCCGCGACGATGTCGCCTTTGCATACGCCGTTGCACCCGCAGATTTCAGCATCATCCGGCAAGGCTGCAACGGCTGAGAGCGGGTCCGAGGGGGCCCCTCCCTGATAGGCGGGGCCAAAGATCAGCGTGTCGCGCATGTCGGAGACATCGGTGCCGTCCTTGAGCAAGCCATAGAACCAGCTGCCATCGGCGGTATCGCCATACATGACCGCGCCGATGATCTTGTTGTCCTGCAAAACCAAACGCTTATAGACGCCGCGCGCCGGGTCGCGGAACACGATATCCTCTCGGTCGTCCCCTTCGGCAAAGTCACCCGCGCTAAAGAGGTCACAGCCGGTGACCTTGAGCTTGGTCGAGACTTCGCGATTGACGAAAGCGGCCTCGTCACCCAGCAAAACCTTGGCCAGAACCTTGGCCTGATCAAAGATCGGGGCGACTAGGCCAAAGATATCGCCGTTGTGTTCGACACATTCACCGATGGCAAAGATGTTTTCGTCCGAGGTCAGCAATTGGTCATCTACATGGATGCCGCGCCCACAGGCCAGCCCGACCTCCTGCGCCAGACCGATATTAGGGCGGATGCCGACTGCCATGACGAGCTTGTCACAGGGCAGTTCAGTACCATCGTCAAGCATCAGCGCTTTTACCTTGCCATTCTCGCCGATGATCTCTTTTGAGTTGGCCGAGCATTTCACGGTGATGCCCTTGTCGACCAATGCCTTGCGCAGCAAATAGCCCGCCGGTTCATCCAACTGGCGCTCCATCAGGTGCCCCATCAGATGCACCACGGTCACGTCCACACCGCGCGCCGCCATGCCTGCTGCGGCTTCAAGCCCCAGCAAACCACCGCCAATCACCACTGCCTTTTGGCCAAGGGTCAGGGACATCATGTCATGGGTGTCTTCGAGATCGCGATAGGCAATCACGCCGTCCAGATCATGGCCCGGCATCGGGATGATGAATGGGTTCGATCCGGTGGCAAAGACCAGCTTGTCATAGGCCACTTCAGAGCCGTCATCGCCGCGCACGATCTTGGCGGCGCGGTCAACCTCGGTGACTTTGACGCCAAATTTGGTGTCGACGCCTTTTTCTTCGTACCAATCGGCGTCATGGGTGACGATATCGTCATAGGTCTTTTCACCGGACAAAACCGGTGAAAGCATAATGCGGTTATAGGTCCCGCGCGGTTCGGCGTTGAACAGGGTGACATCCCAATCGGCGCTTTCCCCATCTTTCTGGGCGTCGGTCAGGTGGTCCAACACACGGCCAGCGGCCATGCCTGCTCCAATGATAACAAGGCGTTGGGTCATTGCGCGCCCTCCTTAAGTTGGGGGCGCGTCTGGGCGACCCGTGATGTTAGCTTGCTAGTGAGTAGGCATGCCCAACCATCAGATCGCAGATGCTTTGCAAGGCGAGATCCCAGGCTTGCACTTCCGGTTCCGACAATCCGAAGGGGGTCATCTGAACGATCGTGTCGAATAGAGCGACGCGCACCACTTCGTAGTGCTCGGGAGTGGCCCCGTAGCCCACATGGCGTTCGGCCATTTCGAGAATGGGTTGCAAAATCACCGCCAGATTGGGCAAGTTTTGCACCACCAATTCCAATGTCTCCTCCAGCTTGCGCGACTGGTCGCAAATGTGATCGGGAAAGAAGGCCCGAACTGCCGGCGCACGTTCGAAGAGGATGAAGTAAAACTCGTCTGCAAAGTCGTTGTGTGCCGCTTTGAGACGGTTGAAACTGCGGGTGACATGCCAGATTTGTTCTTGAGTAAACTCGCTCATTGTCTTTTCCTTCTGTTAGGAATTCGACAATATTTATTAAAAGTTTACTGAACCCAAAGGTGGTTTGGTTAACGGTCATCCCCTCACTCCGCTGCAATTGTGGTTGCAGGTTTCGCCTTTGGTTTGGGCTTGGCCCCGTGTTCGTATTCTTCAAGGAAATCGAGCACTTCCTGGCGGTAAGTGTAGTAGTCTGGATGTTCCAAAAGCGCCTTGCGGGTGCGCGGGCGCGGCAGGTCGACATTGGTGATTTTACCGATTGTCGCCTGTGGGCCGTTGGTCATCATCACCACACGATCCGCCAAAAGGATGGCCTCATCCACGTCATGGGTGACGCAGATTGCGGTGACTTTGGTGCGCGACCAGACTTCCATCAGAACCTCTTGCAATTCCCAGCGCGTGAGGCTGTCGAGCATGCCGAAAGGTTCATCAAGCAAGAGCAATTTCGGTGATAGGGCAAAGGCGCGGGCGATGCCGACCCGTTGCTTCATACCGTTGGACATGGAATTGGCCGGACGATCCATCGCATCGGCCAAACCAACCCGTTCAAGGTAGTATTCCACCACGTCTTGACGTTCTGCTTGGCTAGCCTTGGGATAGACCTTGTCAACGCCAATGGCACAGTTTTCGCGCGCGCTTAGCCACGGGAAGAGGTTGGGCGATTGAAAGACAACGGCGCGTTCGGGGTCCGCCCCTTCGACGTGACGACCGTCAAGTTTGATCGCGCCCTTGGAGATGTCATTGAGGCCGGCAGCCATGGTCAAAACCGTGGATTTCCCGCAACCAGAGTGGCCAATCAGGGAGATGAATTCACCGCGATTGATCTTGAGATTGAAATCCTCGACCACGGTCAAGGGGCCCTTGGGGGTGGGATAGATTTTGTGGAGCTGCGAGAAATCGAGAAAGCGTTCGTCGATCAAACCCTTTTGCGCTTCGACCACCGCCGAAGGCACGCCGTGGATTGGGGTGACATCGGGGAGCGTCTTGGTGCCCTCAACCTTGCCCTTGATCCCGACATCCATCAGGTAGTTGGTGACCTTGGCGCGCAGAGCTTTGAAACCCTCATCGTTGTTCATCTCGGTTCGATCGCGCGGACGCGGGATGTCGACCTTGAACTCATCCCCTAAGGTGCCGTCGGGGTTCAGAGCGATGATGCGATCGCCGACCAAAATGGCTTCGTCCACATCATTGGTGATCAAAACACAGGTCTTTTTGCTTTCGTCCCAGATTTTGACGATCTCATCGGCGAGATTGGCGCGGGTTAGGGCGTCAAGCGCCGACAGCGGTTCGTCAAGCAACAGCATTTCAGGGTCCATCGCCAAAGCGCGGGCGACGTTCACCCGTTGGCGCATACCGCCCGACAATTCGGCGGGGCGGCGGCTTGCCGCGTGGGACAAGCCAACCATCTTGATGTAATGGGCGACCTTTTCATCCTTTTCCGCGGTTGGCATCTTTGGAAAGACCGAGTCCAGCGCGAGGCGAATGTTACCGGCCACGGTGAGCCACGGCATCAAAGAGTAGCTTTGAAAGATCACGCCGCGCTCTGGGCTTGGCTCTTTGATGGGCTTGCCTTTGAAGGTGACGTCGCCGGTGCTTGGTTGTTCCAACCCGGCCATTAGATTGACCAAAGTGGTTTTGCCGGTGCCCGAAAACCCGAGGATGACAAGGAATTCGCCGTCTTGGATGTCGAGATTGATGTCGTTGAGTACTTTGGTGAAATGCGTGCCTTCACCAAAGCCTTTGTTGACGTGTTCGAACTTGAGAATGCTCTCTTGCGTGGTCATGGGGATCACCGGTTGTTCGAGAAGGTAAAGAGCGATTGCAGGGCGAACATCACACGATCAAGCAGGAAGCCGATGATGCCGATGGTCAAAACCGCAACAATGATCTTGGCGAGGGATTGCGAGGAGCCATTCTGGAACTCATCCCAGACGAATTTGCCAAGGCCGGGGTTTTGAGCCAGCATTTCCGCGGCAATCAGAACCATCCAACCCACACCCAAGGACAGACGCAGTCCGGTGAAGATCAGCGGCAGAGCTGAGGGGAGAACCAGCTTGGTGATCTTGGTCCAAGTGTTCATTTTCAGAACTTTGGAAACCGAGACGAGGTCTTTGTCGATGCTTGCAACGCCAAGGGCGGTGTTGATCAGTGTTGGCCAGAGCGAGCAGAGCGTCACGGTGATCGCCGAGACGAGGAAGGATTTGGAGAACAACCCGTCGTTGGTGGCATACATGGCCGAGACGACCATGGTCACGATGGGGAGCCATGCGAGGGGCGAGACCGGCTTGAAGATTTGTACAAGCGGGTTGATCGCGGCGTTGGCGCTTGGCGACAGACCGGCAAGAATGCCCAGTGGAATTGCGATGGCCGAAGCGATCAGGAAACCAAAGAAGACGGTTTTGATCGAAGTCCAGATCTGTTCGTAATAGCTTGGCGATCCGGTATAGGGGATGTCTTTGACTTTTTCAGGTTTGCCTTGGGCGATGAAGCGTTCGTTGCGGGTTGCGACGCGCTCTTCGTGTTTGGCTTTCTTTTCGGCCTTGGCAATGGCGTCCTGATGCAGGTTGACGGTTTCGGTCCAGACGGCGGCGGGGCCGGGGATGGCACCGAGGGAGGTTTGAACTTGGGGCGCAAGAGTGGCCCAGAGCAGCAGGAACCCGGTGATCGCCAGCAAAGGCACGCCGAGAAGACGCCAGATTTCTTTGTATTGCGCGCGCGGGTTGTCACCGGCGGCGGCTTTGAGGATCGGCGTGATCCAGGCCAGTCCAAGGACCTGAAACCATTTGTCGGCGGCATTGATGCGGGTGAAAAGACGGGCGCGGCGGGCTTCGCGCTCGGCGTCGATGTTGAGGCTGTCTGGGTCGATGGCAGTCATCAGGAATGTCCTTGGGTGGATTGGGGTGGACGGGGGTGACGCTTGTGCGATGCACGTCGCCCCACCCGCCGTCCCATTTGGCGTTTGGGTGAAACGCGGCTGCTTAGCCTTCGATGTCGGATCCGACGACGCGTTGATCCGCTTTTAGGCCAATCGGCAAGCTGTCGAGATAAGCGTTCGGGGCTTTGCCGTCATAGGCGATGCCGTCGATGATATCCTCGGATGGGGTCGGGGCTTTGTAGCCATCGCTGTCCCATGGGAAGTCCGCTTCGCTTACGAGACCTTCTTCGACCAGAAGCTTGGCAGCCTCCAGATAGATTTCAGGCTTGTAAACCGACTTGGCCACTTCGTCGTACCAGCTATCGGATTTCGCCTCAGGGATCTGACCCCAACGACGCATCTGTGTCAGGTACCAGATGGCATCCGAATAGAACGGGTAGGTTGCGTTGTAGCGGAAGAACACATTGAAATCAGGCACTTCACGCTTGTCGCCTTTTTCGTACTCAAACGTGCCGGTCATCGACGCGGCGATCACTTCGGGATCGGCACCCACATAATCCGGGCGGCTCAGAATCTCGACAGCGGCTTCGCGGTTGGCGTTATCGTTTTCATCCAACCACTGGGCGGCGCGGATCAGAGCCTTGACCACGGCCAATGTGGTGTTTGGGTTCTCTTCGGCGAATTCAGCAGTGATGCCGAACACTTTTTCCGGGTTGTTCTTCCACAGTTCATAATCGGTGATGACCGGAACGCCGATGCCTTTGAATACGGCCTGTTGGTTCCAAGGCTCACCCACGCAATAGCCGTCGATGGTGCCAGCTTCGAGGGTCGCGGGCATCTGGGGCGGAGGGGTTACAGAGAGGAATGCCTCGGCGTTGATCTGGCCGGTGACATTTTCGGGGCTGTAGTAACCGGGGTTAATGCCACCCGCGGCCAACCAGTAGCGCAATTCGTAGTTATGGGTGGACACCGGGAAAACCATGCCCATGTTAAAGGGCTTGCCCTTAGCCTGATAGCTTTCGATCACTGGCTTGAGGTGGCTTGCCGAAATCGGATGCTGAATTTTGCCATCGGCGTCGGTGGGCAGATCAGGTTTGATCATTTCCCAAACGTCGTTCGACAGCGTGATGCCATTGCCGTTCAGGTCCATCGAGAAAGGCGTAATAATGTGGGCCTCGGTGCCATACCCGATGGTCGCTGCCAAAGGTTGACCGGCCAGCATATGCGCGCCGTCCAGTGTTCCGTCGATCACACCATCCAAAAGCACTTTCCAGTTGGCTTGCGCTTCGAGGGTGACGAACAGGCCTTCGTCGTCAAAAAATCCTTGCTCATAAGCGACGGCCAGTGGGGCCATGTCGGTTAGTTTGATGAAGCCAAAAGTCAGCTCATCCTTCTCCAACTCGAGCATCTCAGCAAAAGCGGGGGTGGTGAGGGCAGTTGTGGCTGCCAGTGCGCAGAACAGCTTTTTCATCTGGGTCAGGTCCTTTGTTAGGTTGGTTTCGGGGAGGGCCGAAACAAAGAAAGCCGCAGACAAGTGCCAAGGGAGGATGGCATCCTGTCGAGCGGCTTTGCTCTTGTTCTCCAGGGGCCATCGGTGCCTCTGGTGAATTCTGATTAGACAGCGTCGTTGCTATCTTGATTCATTTATGGGCTTCATCTTGCTGCGCTTGCAAAGGAGTTCGTTAAAAATGCCGCATTGCAGCGTGCGGGTCAGCTAAGTTGCCTATTTTTTAATCTCGTCGTTTCTGATGGGTCAAAAATTGAGCCGTCAAAGAAGCGATCTGGGGGCAGGGTCAGGCTACCTGATTCCGATGCAACCGAAGTCCAAGCCGCATTTGCGCCTTCGAGCTTGGAAGAGGCACCGGGTAAATCCGGGGTGATTCCACGCAAAGCCGCGCGGTAGATATCTGATCTAAACACTGTGCCTGCGGCTTTAGTGGCGTGGGTTTGGTCAAGACCAACACGAAGGGCAAGTTGCATCGCGATCCACTGGGCCTGGCTGCGCCAAGGGAAGTTCGCAGCTCCGGTGTGAAAGTCTAAAAACTCGTCCGCATGTCTCTGGACCCCATTGGGGGTGACGGTGAACGTTCCGGACAAGGCGCGGTCGATAATCTCGGTTGGACGATCCAAATAGGCTTTGCGCGCCAAAAGCTCGGCGGTCAAAAGCCGTGATCCCGGATCGGCCAACCATTGGCAGGCGCGCCAGATCGCTCGGATAAGACGCTGGGCGAGGTCGGTTTCGGTGTCGGCCCAATTGCGCCGCACCGCCAGAACCTTTTCCGGCGCGCGTTGCCAGATCGCCGAGCCGGGGAGTAAGAGCGAGCCTTGGCTTTGATCAACCGAAATCGACCCCCATGGCTCTCCGACGCAAAAGGCATCGACCTCTTTGGCGGCAAGCGCATCTGCCATCAGGGCCGGGGGCACGGTTTTGATTTCGACATGGTCCGGCGCGGGTAACCCGAGCGCATTGAGCCAATAGAACAACAGCTGGGCATGCATCGAAAACGGAAAGGGCACCCCGATTTTGAGCGGTGTGGTGCGCCCGGCGGTGAGGGCGTGCCCGGCCTTTGTCGCGTCGGTGAAATCAAAATCATGCCCCTGATCGACGAGATGGTCGGCCAGATCTTTGCCAACCCCAATGACATTGCCATTGATCGATGTGACCATGATCGCATCTAGTGCCATGCCGGCATTGCCAAGTCCAAGCGCGGCGGCGACCGGCACGGGCGCAAGCATATGGGCGGCGTCGACCTGACCAAAGCTCAGCATATCACGCAGGCTTGACCAAGACGGCGCGCGTTTGAGATCAAGCGTCAGCCCCTCCTGAGAGGCAAAGCCCATTTCCTGCGCCACGATAAGCGGCGCGGCGTCGACAAGCGGGATGAACCCGAGCGAAAGCGTGGTGTTTCTCATGACAACAACCCCGCTGCGGTCACAAGCGCCTCGGCGACATCGGCCATGCGCCTGTTTTGATCCATGGCGGTTTTGCGGAGTAAGGCATAGGCCTCGTCTTCGGTGACGCCACGGGCTTTCATGATCATGCCCTTGGCGCGGTCGATGACTTTGCGTTCCTCTAAGGCGCGTTTTGTTTCGGCCAATTCCGCCCGCATCCTTTGAAAAAGGCGAAAGCGGGCGATGGCCGCTTCGAGCACCGGGGTAACGCGTTCGGGTTGCATGCCGCCAACCACATAGGCCGAGACCCCGGCCTCGATTGCGGCGGCGGATAGGCCCTCTTGGCTTTGGTCAACAAACATCGCAACGGCGCGGTCTTGGGGCCCGGAGGCCAGTGCCAGCTCTTCCAACATGTCGCGCGATGGGTTTTCGATGTCGATCAGAACCACGTCTGGATTGTGTTGGTGGATTTGCCGGGCAAGGCCGGTGGTTTCCGAAATAACACGAATATCATGATCGCCGGCGGCGCGCAGGCTGTCGATGATTTGTAAGGCGCGGTCACGGTCGGCTTCGACCACTACGATTGAGAGCGTATTTGGCATGAGGGATGAACACCGCGCCGGTGTTCGGATGTAAAGCTGCGTTGCGGCATTTTTAAGCGCCTTGTCGTTAATTGCTCAATTTTACAGCAAGTGGGTATTTTTTACGCATTTTCGGTTTAGCGCAAACTCGCGCATTTTCGAACATTATGCTTTCCCATTTTTGCCATTTGTGGCATTTGTTATTCGTCAGCCAAAGGAGACCGCCATGCAGGCCAGCGATAAACAGATTGCAGATATTTTTGTTATTGGCGGCGGCATCAATGGTGTCGGTATCGCGCGGGATGCGGTTGGGCGCGGGATGACCGTTAAACTGGCGGAAATGAACGACTTGGCCTCGGCGACGTCGTCTGCCTCGACGAAACTGTTTCATGGTGGCTTGCGCTATCTGGAGTTTTTCAAGGTCCGGCTGGTTCGCGAGGCCCTTATCGAGCGCGAAGAGCTTTTGCGCGCCATGCCGCATATCAGCTGGCCGATGCGGTTTGTGCTCCCGTACCACAAGGACATGCGGTTTGAATCCGACACGCCGACGTCGCGGCTTTTGACGCTTTTTATGCCGTGGATGAAGGGGCGGCGCCCGGCGTGGCTAATCCGGATGGGTCTATTCATGTATGATCATCTAGGTGGGCGCAAAATCCTACCGGGCACCAAAACCTTGTCGCTGCCTTGCACAGACGAAGGGCACCCCATCGATGACCGCTTTGAAATGGCCTATGAATACTCTGATTGCTGGGTCCAAGATGCGCGTTTGGTTGTTCTCAACGCCCGTGACGCCGAGGCACGTGGTGCCCAAATTATGGTCCAAACCAAAGTAACATCGGCACGCCGCGACGATGGCATTTGGGTGATTGAAACCACAGACCAACACAGCGGTGAAACACGTGAACATCGCGCCAAGGTTTTGGTAAACGCCGGTGGCCCGTGGGTTGGTCAGGTCTTGCAAGAAACGCTTCGCCTCAATTCGCGCGAAGGGGTTCGCCTTGTGCGCGGAAGCCATATTGTCACCCGCAAGCTTTATGATCACGACAAATGCTACTTCTTCCAAGGCACCGATGGGCGCATCATTTTCGCGATCCCCTATGAGCAGGATTTCACCCTCATTGGCACCACGGATTCCGAACATGAAAACCTTGAGGATCGTCCGACCTGTACCGACGAAGAGCGCGATTACCTGATTAATTTCGCCAATAGCTACTTCAAAAACGATCTGAGCGCCGAGGATGTGGTGTGGACCTATTCCGGCGTGCGCCCGCTTTATGATGACGGCGCGAGCAGCGCGACAGCGGCGACGCGGGACTATGTTCTAAAGGTCGATGACACCGGCGGTGCCCCGGTTTTGCACGTCTTTGGCGGCAAGATCACCACCTATCGGCGGCTGGCTGAGAACGCGATTGCCAAGCTTGTCCCGTATTTCGACGGCATGGAAAGCGACTGGACCGCCGGTGTGCCGCTTCCCGGCGGAAACTTCCCGGTTGAAGAGGTTGAGGCGCGTATCGCCAAGCTGACGCAGGACTATCCGTTCTTGTCTTTCAAAGAGGCACAGCGCCTATTCCGCGCTTACGGCACCGAGGTCCGCGACATCCTAGGCCAAGCCCGCAAACCCGATGATTTGGGGCGTGATTTCGGCGCGGGCCTGCGCGAGGCAGAAGTCATTTGGCTGATGGATCGAGAATACGCCACGCGGGCCGAGGACGTTGTTTGGCGGCGCGGCAAGCTTGGGCTGCATCTTGATCAATCCCAGATCGAGGCTCTTGAGGGGTGGATGCAAGCCCGGCGGTCGTCCAAAGCCGCCTAAACAGCGGCTTGACCATTTGACACAGTTGATTGGCGGGTTGGTGTGCTTACCTATTGAAAAAGAGGTATCAAATGCGCCCATCCCGCCAAACTGCCTATTCCTATCGAAACGACGCACAAGTCCCGGCCTATGACGACGGCTATGTGCTTTTGGTGATGGATGGCGATTGCGCATTGTGCTCGGCGTCGGCCCGGCGGGTTGCGCAGTGGGATAGGGATGACCGGGTTAGGATTACCACGGCCCAATCACCGCTTGGTGCGGGGCTAATGCGCCACTACGGGATTGATCCCGATGACCCGCAAAGCTGGCTCTTGGTGATGAACGGTCACGGTTATGGCTCGCTTGATGGGATATTGCGGGTTCTGCCGGTTTTGCATCCCGCCTTTAAGGTTTTTTCAGTCTGTCGGTTGCTACCCTTGCGGCTTCAGGATTGGCTTTATGCGCGTGTCGCCCTCAACCGCTATGCGTGGTTTGGCCGGGGCGATCTCTGTGCATTGCCCGATCCAGAATTGCGGAGGCGGGTGTTGAGCGAATGACAGTCTATAGCAAATGGCTTGGTGATCAGTTTGATGACTTGCCCGACGCCTGTCAGGACCTTCACGCAGGGTATGGGCGTTTTGCCGGTCGCATCACGGTGAGCTACGCGCCGTTACCTTTTGTTGCGAAACTGGGGCGTTTGTTTGGGTTTGCCCCGGCTGCGGATGATGTCGCGCTTGTCTTTGAGGCGCGCCAAGAGGCGGGGCGCGATTACTGGCGGCGAATGGTTGGCGACACGCCGATGGAGTCCGAGCTTTGGGTCACGACCGATGGATTGTTAGCCGAAAAGCTTGGGCCGGTCACGGTGACCATGCGCCCAATCCTTCAGGGGCGGCAACTCATCCTACGTGTGGCCGATTTTCATTTCGGCCGTTTGGCGATCCCCAGTTGGCTTCAACCCGAGATTGAGGCGACCGAATTTGCCGAAGCAGGCCGGTACCGTTTCGAAGTCACGATCTGCCTGCCGATATTTGGCACGCAGATCGTTCATTATTCCGGCTGGCTCGACACGTTTGAGGCCCTGCCGGATACCATTCCAGATCGGGAAACGGCCTAATCAACCGTTCAAACTTGCCAAGCAAAGCTTGTCTGTGACCAAGCGTTCCAACAAGGCTGCGGGTTGCCAGAGATAGCTGTCTTCTTTCGCAAATGAGCGGATGTCTGACAGAATTTTGTCTAACCCAACCGTTTCGGCATAGTGCATAGGGCCGCCGCGCCAGCGCGGGAAGCCATAGCCGTTTAGCATCGTTACATCGATATCCAATGGGCGCAGGGCGATACCTTCGTCAAGAATTTTGAACGCTTCGTTGACCATCGCAGCCATGTATCGATCGATGATGTCTTGCTCGTCCAATGCGCGTGCTGTGATCCCTTTTGCAAGGCGCTCTTGCTCAAGGATTGCAGTCAGATCGGGGTTGGGAACCGGGGTGCCATCGGAATAGTCGTAATAGCCGCGGCCAGTTTTGCGGCCGAAATGGCCTGCTTCGCAAAGGGTATCGGCAAATTGGGCATAGGTTTCGCGCGGGTCCCGCGTGGCGGCATGGCGTTTGCGATTGGCCCAGGCAATATCAAGCCCCGAAAGGTCACCCACCGCAAAGGGGCCCATAGCAAGCCCAAAGCCAACAAGCGCTCGATCTACGTCATAGGGGCTGGCCCCGGCCAAAACCGCCCCCTCAAGCGCTTTGCGGTAATGGCTCAGAATGCGGTTGCCAATAAACCCGTCACAGACCCCGGCGCGAACAGCGATTTTGCCGAGCCGTTTAGCAAGCGCAAAGCCTGTGGCGGTCACGTCTGGGTCGGTTTTGTCTGCCACAACAACTTCGAGCAGGCGCATCACATGTGCCGGGCTAAAGAAGTGCAAGCCGATCACGTCATTAGGGCGAGAGGTCAGGTTGGCGATGTCGTTGATGTCGAGGTACGAGGTGTTGGTGGCCAAAATAGCACCGGGTTTGCACACCGAATCCAGCCGCGAAAACACGTCCTGTTTGACATCCATGCTTTCAAAAACCGCTTCGATCACCAAATCGGCGCTGGCCAACGCGGCGTAGTCCGAACCGGCATCAAAAGCGTCGCGCATCATCGCGTCGCGTTTCTCTGCGCTAAGCTTGCCGCGTTTGACCGCACCGTCCAAAATACCACGCACCGTGTCATGCCCTTTGGCGGCCGCAGCCTTGTCCCGCTCAATCATCGTGACATTTAACCCGGCCATCACGGCACTGGCGGCGATGCCAGCCCCCATCGTGCCGCCGCCGATCACGCCGATGTCTGCGACGCAACGGGGGGTGACATTCGCCAGTTCAGGCAGCTTGCCGACTTTGCGTTCGGCAAAAAACGCATGGATCATGGCGGCGCGTTGGTCTCCGCCCATCAGCTCAAGAAATAACCGGCGTTCGTTCTTCAACCCATCGTCAAAGGACTTGGTCAGGCTCGCTTCAACGGCGTCGATGGCCTTTTGCGGAGCAATTTGACCGCGCGCGGATTTGTGTAGCTTGGCACGCGTGTCCGCAAAGATGCTCTCAGTTCCGGGGTCAGGGCCAAGGTTGCGCGTCGGGCGTAGCGGCATCCGTTGTTCTAAGACATCTCGGGCAAAGGCCAATCCGGCCTCGCGCATCGGGCCTTCGGGGGTGATCCGGTCAATCAACCCGTTTTCAAAGGCATCTTGTGCGGTGATTGGTTTGCCGGAGGTGATCATGCCCAGTGCTTTTTGGGCCGAAACCAAACGTGGCAAGCGCTGGGTGCCACCAGCGCCGGGTAACAGGCCAAGCGAAACCTCGGGCAGCCCAAATTTGGCACTAGGCGGCGCAACGCGATAATGCCCCCCAAGAGCGACCTCAAGACCACCGCCAAGCGCGGTGCCATGGCAGGCCACCACAACCGGTTTTGGTGAGGCTTCGATCTCGTTGATCAGATCAGGCAGGTGCGGCACTTTGGGCGGTTGGCCAAATTCGCGAATATCCGCCCCGGCAATAAAGCTTCGCCCTTCACCGTAGATAACAATGGCTTGGATCTCATCATCTTCAATGGCCTGACGCAGGCAGTTTTGGAGCCCGCTTCGAACCGCGTGAGACAGGGCATTCACTGGGGGATTGTCGATGGCAATCAGCGCGACATGATCCTGCTGGGCAAGTGATACCGGCTGTGGCATGTCATATCCTCCTGACAATATACCTGACTAATTGGTCGGTTATACTTTTAGGGAACTCAGATAATCAATACTGTTGCTCTATGTTTGCGACAAAACAAATGATGGAACCACGGGGAAATCTGTGTTCGTTTTGTCTATTTTGGGGCTTTACCCGCACGCTAAGTCGGTTGAAACTGCGCCGAAATGCAAATGTAGGGCGCTAACATTATGACTGAGACCGTTCTCTCAAAGACTTCCTGTACCTTGGGGGAAGGGCCTCTGTGGCATCCGGGTCGCCAAAGCTTGTTTTGGTTCGATATTCTTGGGCATCGGCTTTTTGAACATACTGGCAGCGATCAGCGCGAATGGACGTTTGACCGGGCGGTCTCGGCGGCCGGTTGGATCGACAATACCCGGTTGCTGATTGCCTCAGAGCGAGATCTGTTTGTCTTTGATGTCGAATCCGCAACTCAAACCCATGTGGTTGATCTAGAAGCGGATAATCCTCTGACGCGATCCAATGATGGCCGCGCGGACCCCAAAGGCGGTTTTTGGATCGGCACCATGGGGTATGAGTGCGAACCCGGCGCAGGTGCGATTTATCGCTACTACAAAGGTGAGCTGCGCAAGCTGTTTGACGGTATTTCAATCACCAATGCGATCTGTTTTTCCCCCGACGCGCGCTATGCCTATTTCACCGACACAGCCACCAAAATGATCCAAAGGGTTGTGTTGGATCAAAGCGGCTGGCCCGCTGGTGACGCGGAGCCTTGGCTTGATCTGACATCTGAGGGACTAAACCCGGATGGGGCCGTGGTTGATGCCGCTGGCAATTTTTGGAATGCGCAATGGGGTGCGTCGCGGGTGGCCTGCTATAGCCCCGAGGGTGCGTTTATCGAGGCGGTGGAGTTTCCTGCCTTGCAAATCAGTTGCCCAAGCTTTGGTGGCCCTGATCTTGAGACCTTATTTGCAACCTCGGCGGCCACGGGGTTGGGAGACGAAGATCCGCTGCGTGGCCAAACCTTTGTGAAACAGGTGAGCGCGCGCGGGCAGGCCGAACATCAGGTGATTTTGTGAACGGAGCCACCCCGGATCCTAGCGACGCACCGCGCCCCGGTGAAACGGTACTTGACGCAAACATCCCCGAGCAGGCCAGCTTGCAGTTTATCGGGCATCTTCGCACGCCTTTTGCCACCCGCAATGATTGCCCTCGGCAGGGTGATCCGGCCCATGGACCGGACTGTCACGTTGTTGTGGAACCGCGCTTTGAACCGGCGTTGCAGGGGTTGGAACCAGGAACGCGGCTTGAGCTGCTTTATTGGTTAGATCGGGCGCGGCGCGATTTGCTTACGCAAAGCCCGAAGTCGAATGGTGAAACGCGTGGCACCTTTGCCTTGCGATCACCTGTGCGGCCCAATCCGATTGGCACGTCGGTGGTTGAGTTGATCGCGCGTGATGGCGCAACCTTGACGGTGCGTGGTCTTGATTGCCTCGACGGCACACCGCTTTTGGATATCAAACCGGACCGTCGCAACTATTGCATTCAGGTCCCACCAAAACCTTAGGCGAAAAGCGCACCGTATTCTTGGCGTAGAGCGTTCTTTTGCACCTTGCCCATCGTGTTGCGCGGCAACGCTTCGACGGTGATGAACCGACGCGGGTGTTTAAAGCGGGCCAAACTGTTGCTGACGGCGCTTTGTACTGCGTCAATATCGGGTGGTCCATCGGGTCCCGCCACCAAAACCGCCACCGGCGTTTCGCCAAATTCGGGATGGGGCACCCCGATCACGGCGCTTTCCAACACTCCGGGTTGATCATCCAGAAGGCTTTCGATTTCTTTGGGATAGATGTTGTAGCCACCCGAGATAATCAGGTCCTTGTTGCGGCCGACAATGGTGACGTAGCCGTCTTGTTCCTGCACGGCGAGGTCGCCGGTGATAAAGAACCCATCGGGGCGCAGTTCTTCGGCGGTCTTTTCTGGCATTTGCCAATAGCCTTTGAACACATTGGGCCCGCGTACTTCTAAGACGCCGATTTCCCCGCGCGGCAATTCATCACCATCCACGCCACAGACTTTGACGTCGACCCCCGGTAGGGGGAGGCCAACCGTTCCGGCGCGACGATCCCCGGCATAGGGGTTTGAGGTGTTCATATTGGTTTCGGTCATCCCATAGCGTTCCAGAATGCGGTGACCGGTGCGGGCCTCAAAACTGCGATGGGTTTCTGCCAAAAGCGGGGCCGATCCAGAGATGAACAGGCGCATATTGGCGGTGACATCTTGGGTAAAGCGCGGATTGTCGAGCAAGCGGGTGTAAAAGGTCGGCACCCCCATCAGGCTGGTGGTCTTGGGCATATGATCGATTAGGGCATCGGGATCGAGTTTTGGGAAAAACACCATCGAGGCCCCAGCGGCCAGAATAACATTGGTGGCTACAAACAACCCATGGGTATGGAAAATTGGCAGCGCATGGAGCAACACATCCGAGGAGGTGAATTGCCAATGATCCACAAGCGTTAGGGCGTTGGACAACAGGTTATTCTGGGTTAGCATCGCGCCTTTGGAGCGGCCCGTGGTGCCAGAGGTGTAAAGAAAGGCAGCGATGTCATCGCCTTGGCGCGGTTCGGTTTTGAACACGCCGCCAGCGGCATTGGCCTGCGCGGTCAGGGTGCCGGTTTGGCCTAGGCTGGCAATCTCGGCACCTCTCTTATCTGCGATTGGGCGTAAGGTATCGATGTGTTCCGGGTCACAAACCAAAAGCCGCGCGCCGCTGTTTTGCACAAAATACGCCAGCTCATCGCCCGTATAGCCGGTGTTGAGCGGCAGAAAGATGATTCCGGCTTGAATGCAACCAAAGATCAGCGCCAAAGCGTCAGGGCTTTTGCCAACCTGAATGGCGACGCGATCACCCGGGGCGATGTTGTTTTCCGATAGCGCCTGAGCGAATTGGGCGGCGCGTTTGGCAAATTTCGCATAAGAGACCGAGCCGCCATCAGGCAGATGTAGAAACACTGCGTCGCTGTCTGCGCGTTTACCCAACAAACTATCGTGAAGCAGGTTGGCCATGTCTCTCTCCGGTGCTGCGGCTTTGGGGCTAGGGTTTAGCCTCTGCTGTGTCTGTGACAAGCCCGAGCAGTTGGAATTCGCGATATGTCGCGCTCCAAACTGGTGGCAGTTGGGCCAACAGAGGTGGCAATTCGGCGTGCGATTCCTGGGCTGCGGTCTGAATGTCGCGCAACAAGAGGTTAAGACGGTTTGCGCCAAATACCCCCGCAGAGCCAGCCATCCGGTGGGCCTCTTTGCCAAGTGTGTCGAAGTCTGTTGGCAATTCTTGAGTGCTAAGAGTCAGGAAGGCGGACATTTCGGCGCTAAATTTTTCCAACAAATCAAGGGCCCGCTCGCGCGGAAGCTCTTCGAGCAATTCATCAAGAAGATCTTGATTGATCACGTCATCAGACAAAGGCATGCCCGGAACAATGATCAGTTTCGCGGTCACCGCGTCAATCATCGCTTGGCGCAGGGTCGCCTTGGTCAATGGCTTGACCAGAACCGCGTTCATACCAGCGCCGATAAAGCGGGCGGCTTCGGTGGGCAAGGCATGGGCGGTGGTGGCAATGATCGGGGTTTCAGAGTCGCTTTGGCGGATGTGCCCGGTTGCGGTGATCCCGTCCATTCCGGGCATGGAAATATCCATGAGTATCGCGTCGAATTCGGCGTCCCGGGCCTTGGCGACACCTTCGGCACCGTCAACCGCTTCTGTTACGCTGTGCCCGTCACGTTCCAACAATTGCCGGGCAACCATGCGGTTGGTCGGGTTGTCTTCGACCAGCAGGACCGACATCGGGGCCGGGGCCTCTGGTAGTATGTCTTTGCCAGTGCTTTCTATAGGCAAAGCCGGTGCTTCCATATCGCCAATGGCAGGTCGGGCCATAGGCAGGCGAAGCCAAAACACGCTGCCATCGCCAAGCTCGCTTTCGGCCCCCATTTTGCCGCCCAAGGCCGTCACCAACCGTTGCGAAATGCCAAGTCCTAGACCGGTGCCTGTATTGCTTCGGGCATAGGAACTATCGATGGTGACGAAGTCGCCAAACACCCGATCCAGATCGGCCTGTGATATGCCCAAACCGGTGTCGATCACCCGAATTTCAACTTCACCAAGCCCATGATGGCATTCAGCTTCGACAATCACTTGGCCGTTTTCCGTGAATTTGATGGCGTTGCCGACAAGGTTCAAAAGCACCTGACGAAGCCGATCGGGATCGCTGAAGACGTCGTGCAATTCCGGCTGCATTGGCGATAGGATCAAGTCATTCCCACGTGCGTCGGCGCGGGCGCGTTGACCGTCAAGGATATCCTGAAGTAGCTCGATCAGATCAAAGGATTGATTTTGCATGCTCATCTTGCCGGCATCCAAACGCGAGATGTCTAGGACGTCATTGACATGACCTAGCAAAATCTGACCGGATTTGCGCATGACGCTAAGATAATGGCGGTCTTCTTTTGGAAGGTGGTCCGGTTCAAACAGGTCAAGCGTACCCAACAGCCCGTTCAGCGGCGTGCGCATTTCATGGCTCATCACTGCCAACAAATCCGCCTTTTGCTTTTCGCCGGCAATGGCCCGGTCTCGGGCATCACGCATGGCTTCTTCGGCTTGGACACGGGTAGAAATATCGCGGATGAAGCTGACAAAAATCTCACCGTCGCGGCTATCGGTCCGGGCGAGGGTCAAATCAACCGGAAAGACCCGGCCTTCTTGGTTTTGCGCCTCAAGCTGGACGATGCCGGGGCCAACCAATCGCCCGGTGCTGTCTTCTTGCAGGCGTGACAAACCGGCGCGATGGTATTGAGCCAGCCCCTCTTTGTGTAGTGCGCGGAATTCTTCGGGAATTATCAGATCAACGATATTTGCGCCCAAGGCCACCTCGCGTGGATAACCAAACATATCCTCTGCGGCACCGTTATATTCGACCACGCGCCCTTTTCGGTCCGTCACGACAACGGCGTCCTGTGCCGTGGCGATGATGGCCTCCATGCGCTCGCTGATTTCTAAATTGGTCTGGGCGTCTTGTTCGCGGATTTGGGCCAACCGGAACATCGCCATGACCACAATGATCAAGACCGTCACCAAGGCGATCGTCAGGATGGCAATGCGGGTCAGGGTTTGCGAGATACTGTTGCGCTGACCGGTGCGAATCTCGGCAAAAATCGCAATCCCAGCCAAAGCGACATTGCGCGTCGCATCCTGAGCTGCGCTGGCATCACGTGCGAACTCGGGCAAGGATTGCGCAAAACTATTGTCCTTGGCATCGATAATAGCCACCCATTTCGTCAGGAATTGATCGATATGGTCAAGGTTCTCAAGGACCCGGGGATGGGCATGAAGCGGCTCAAATGTCGGGCTGTTCCGAAGGGTGTCGATTCGGCTGTAATACACATCAAACCGCGTTTGAAGCGCGCCCGTATGGGGGGCTTCGTTGTGTAATGCCTCATGTGCTGCCAGCTCTAGGGCCAAGGCCTCGGTCTCGGCCTGACCCAAAAACCACTGAACATTGTCGGAGGTCGCATAGGCCAAGCGTTCCAGCTGCTTGCGCACATCCATGACCAGAAGCATGATGATCGTGATAAACAGAATGACAATGACAGCCGTCAGGCCGCGCCGCATCCGTCCGGTTTCACCGGAGTCGTTTTCAGCTTTGTTTATCACGGTAATTTACTGCCCTACATCACGCCTGTGGCGCAGCTTAGCGCTCAATCTCAATCCGGTCCATTTGCCAAATGCTACGCGCGAAATAGACTTCGCTGCGATAATGGGCGGATTGGTCGTAGGGAAAGATGACCCACAAGGGGCCTTTGTCGCGCACCGACATCGGCGCACCGTTGCGTTCATAGGCAATTAGCGCCGCACCAGTGTCGGCATCCTCAAAAGGGATATCGATAAAATACTCATTAAGCGCAGACGCGTTGATAATGCCATCTTCCACGCCAAGATGTTTCAAAAGGGTGCCAAGCTTGATCCCGGCAAAATGTTGCAGGCCTTCGGTCCAGATAGTTGTGGTTTCCAGCTCGGTGCGTTCGAGGTCGCGCAACATGTCCAAATCGAATTCGGCTGTGTCACCAACGTTTGTTAGCTGAATTTCGCCCGATACCGTCAAAACCACCTGACCAGATGGGGCAGGGAGCGTGTCTGCCACAAGAATGGTGGTTGAAATCACCACCCAGAATACGCTCAGAAGGCCGAACAAATAGTGTGGCTGGCGAATCATTTTGCGTTTCTTTCGTCAAAATCAATGTGCGCGGATTGTGGTCCGCATTCGAATTTCTTGGTAAGAGCAGCCGGATACCTGTTGCTCTCTTTCGTATAGGCTGGCAGGCTATCGGTGTGGTAAGTCAAGGCTTTGCCCCTTGCCACTTTGTTAACGGAACATATGTTATTCTTAAGATGTAAGAGTAGCAGAAGCGCGGCCGTGTGGCCCGGAACGGAAATTGCTGTATGCGTATCTTGGTGGCAGATGACCATGACCTTGTTCGCGACACCATTGCGGCCTTTTTGACGGGTGAAGAGATCAAAGAGGTTGTGACTGTGTCGACGCTGGATGAGGCGGTGCAATCGGCCAATGAGACCGGTAGTTTCGATCTGGTTTTGCTAGACTACAATATGCCCGGTATGAATGGCCTTGAAGGGTTGGGTCGTATGAAGGACGCTAACGACGGGCGTCCGGTTGCGATTATTTCCGGCAGCGCATCACGCGAGGTGGCTGATGCGGCGCTCAAAGCTGGTGCGCAGGGGTTTATTCCCAAAACGCTTAGCGCCAAATCCCTTTTGACGGCGGCTCGTTTTATGGCAGCTGGCGAAATCTATGCACCGGTCGAATTTATGCAGCAAAAGCCTGATGATGAAACCGGAACGCTGACGCGGCGCGAATTGGATGTATTGCGCGGAATCTGCGAAGCCAAGGCCAACAAGGAAATCGCCCGCGACCTTGATCTCCAAGAGGTCACCGTCAAACTGCATGTCAAAACCCTCAGCCGGAAACTCGGTGCGCGCAACCGAACCCATGTTGCGATGATCGCTCGTGACAAAGGTTTGGCCTGACGCGTCTGATTTCTGTGGTTTCCTGTCCTGAAATTCGCTAGAATTCGAAAAAATTCGAATACTGGCGAAAATGGAGGGGAAGAATGGGGTTCATTCTCGCAATTGATCAAGGGACAACGTCCAGCCGGGCGATTGTCTTTGACGACAAACTGAATATCGTCACATCCGCACAAGAAGAGTTTGCGCAGCATTTCCCCGATTCCGGGTGGGTGGAACATGATTGTATGGATCTTTGGACAACGACCTTGTCGACATGTCGCGCTGCGATCGACAAGGCCGGTATTTCCGCCACGGACATCGCCGCGATTGGCATAACCAATCAACGCGAGACAACCTTGGTTTGGGACCGCAAAACCGGCGAACCCATTCACAACGCCATTGTTTGGCAAGACCGCCGAACCTCGGACATGTGCCAGCGTCTCAAGGCCGATGGCCACGAAGAGATGGTGACCAAACGCACGGGTTTGCTCCTAGATCCCTATTTCAGCGGTACAAAACTGGCATGGTTGCTTGATACAGTTGACGGAGCACGGGCACGGGCCGAGGCGGGCGAACTGGTTTTCGGCACTGTTGATAGTTGGCTTATCTGGCATCTGACTGGCGGGAAACGCCATGTGACCGACGCCACCAATGCGGCGCGGACCTTGCTCTATGACATCATCAAGGGCGAATGGTCGTCCGAGATTTGCGATTTGCTTAACATCCCTATGGCGATGCTGCCCGAGGTCCTTGATTGCGGGGCTGACTTTGGCATTGCCGAGGCCGAGCATCTTGGCGCGGCGATCCCAATTCTGGGTGTCGCGGGGGATCAACAAGCCGCAACAATCGGACAGGCCTGTTTCAAACCGGGCATGTTGAAATCGACCTATGGCACCGGCTGTTTTGCCTTGCTCAACACCGGCGACACCCCGGTCATGTCCAAAAACCGCCTGCTTACCACCATTGCCTATCAGCTAGAGGGCAAGCCAACCTACGCGCTCGAAGGGTCGATCTTTGTGGCCGGCGCGGTGGTTCAATGGTTGCGTGACGGTCTCAAGGTGATTGGCGCAGCTCCTGATACACATGCCCTTGCGCAACAGGCGGACGACACCCAGGACGTTGTTTTGGTGCCCGCTTTTACCGGATTGGGTGCCCCCTATTGGAACGCCGAATGCCGGGGGGCGATGTTTGGGTTGACCCGTGGCTCTGGCGTCGCCGAAGTGGCCCGCGCGGCCTTGGAAAGCGTCGGCTATCAAACCCGCGATCTGCTCGAAGCGATGCAGGCGGATTGGGGCGACACCGGCGACACGGCTCTGCGGGTTGATGGCGGGATGAGCGCATCTGACTGGGCGATGCAGTTCCTGTCGGACATCCTAGACGCACCCGTTGATCGGCCCAAAATTTTAGAGACCACGGCGATGGGCGCGGCGTGGTTGGCGGGGCAACGGGCCGGAATTTACCCAAACATGCAAGGGTTTGCAGATATCTGGGCCTTGGAAAATCGGTTTCAACCTCAGATGGAACAGGACCTGCGAGATCGCAAATATAGGGCGTGGAAACGGGCAGTTGCTGCTGCGCAAGCGTTTTGATCCGCAAATGATGCATGAAATGGCGGGTCTAACCCTCGACAGGGTGGCCACAATCGGCAATATCTTTTGAGCACCAAAGCAAGCCTGATGGGCCCGCCATGAAACCTGAAGATCTCGAAATTGCCTCCTCGTCGCTCTTACTGGGGGGGCTTGTGCCAGAAGCGCAAAAACTGCTTTTGCAGCGTGCACAAGTGCGCGATTTTGATCGTGGGGCCACGGTGTTTTTGCAAGGTGAACGCGCCAGCGCGATTTACATTGTTTTGGATGGCTGGGTGAAACTCTATCGGATTGCCCGCAACGGCTCTGAAGCCGTGGTTGGTGTCTTTACCAAGGGTCGTAGTTTCGGCGAGGCGGTGGCCTTTCGTCATGACACCTATCCGGTGTCGGCCGAGGCGGTGACCAATTGCCGATTGGTGCGCATCGAGGCCGAGCATTACCTGCATCTGGTGCGCTCAAACCCAGATATGGCCGTGTCGATCCTGTCTGCAACTTTTGCGCATTTGCATAGCCTCGTGTCTCAGGTCGAAGCGCTCAAGGCTCGTACCGGTGCCCAACGTGTGGCGGAATTCCTGCTCGAGCTTTCGAAGAACGAAGTCGGTAAGTGCGAAGTTGTGTTGCCTTACGACAAAGTGTTGATTGCCGGGCGTTTGGGGATGAAACCCGAAAGTCTGAGCCGCGCCTTTGGGGCGCTCAAGGCGCATGGGGTTAAAATCAAACAAAACAAGGCAGAGATTGCGGATGTCGAAACCCTCCGTACCTATGCCGAAGAAGATCCAGCCAATGCATGGGGGCAAAAATGAGCGGTGATTTAACCAAGGCACTGGCACTGATCGATCAGGCAAACGAAGCGGACCCGAACATCGACGAGGGCCGCCCCGAGGCGCGTTTGTACGGAGAGCGGATGACCTCAGAGGTCGACCGCCTGTTTCCCGACGCCTCCGACGTCTTAAAGATTGCTTGCCGGGGCCAACATGTTGAACGTTGGAAATTGCCCCGCAAGGATTTCCCCGAAGGGCGCGCAGGCTATTATGCTTGGCGCAAAGAACAAGGCCGCCGTCATGGCGAACGGGTTGCCGGGATCATGGCCGAAGCCGGATATGATGCCACTGCGCAAACACGTGTCGGGGTGCTTTTGCGTAAAGAAGGCATCAAGCAAGACGCCGAGGTGCAGGCCCTCGAAGACGTCATCTGTTTCGTTTTCCTGAAATGGTACTTCTCACCTTTTGCAGACTCGCAAAAGCCCGAGGCCTTGCCCCGTATCGTGGAACGCACCGCCGCAAAAATGTCGGCAGAAGGGCGCGCCCGCGCTTTGCAGGAATTTGACCTACCGGAACCTTTTGCGGGGATGTTCCGAGATCAGGAATAACTGGCCATGGAGCTTCTTCTTTCCCGAAATATCCCGGGGTGAATTGCCGCTTGCGGCAAGAGGGGCTGGCCCCCTTGGGCCAATTGATCAAAGGGGGGAACCCCGATGGTCTACGGGTTGGGCATCACCCCAATCACCCATTCATGCAAATGAAATACAGCGGCCCAAGCAATTACCGCGATTGTCAACCGAACCAGTGATGGCCCGCTTTGGGGGCGCCATTTCCCCGTGAACATCGCGGCAAATGGCACAAGAGCGGTCTGCGCACTCAACCGATCCCAATCGTGCCCCATCATGCGGGCACGGCGACGTTCCACAAGTTTCATGCCCAGCAATGAAAACCCTGCAAAGGTGCCAAACAAAATGACATGGGCCAAGTCACCATTGGCCCAAAGATGGGCAAGGGACCAAAGCGCCAGCGCCCATAACAACGGCTGACGCGTGACCCCGGCTATGCCGGGATGATCGGGGTCAAACCCGGTGCTGCGCCCTTCAAAGGCAAAAGGATTGGGCGCGCCGACGCCAAAGGCGCTGAGTGCAATAACCACCGGCATCACAAGGTTGACAGCCCATCGAGCGGCGGGCGTTTGATCCCAAAGCGGCACAAAAGGCGCACGCCCCGCCGCCCAGATCACCCAAAGCAAAAGCAGCGTGGAGGCAATGGAAAACAGCGCCGTATAGCCGCGCGATCCCAATCGCTCGATCAAGCTGTCCTTGACCCCCAATGCCGATGGAATGCGGTGAGACGCCATGAACAACATCATGGCCAGCCCAAATTCAATCCAGCCCAAAATGGCCTCCTGCGTCTTAACCTGCGGCGATGGCCAAGCCCATAATGCCGATCATGTAGATCGCCAAAACAAGGGCAAAGCCGCGTCCCCAACTTGGGGCGTCTTGCAATCCCAAATAGACGCGCAAGATGACCTGAGCCTTGATCCAGGCCAAGCCCAAAATCACCAACCCGGCAAAAACGCCGGTTGCGCCGAAAAACGCTAGAAGGGTGCTGCTAACGGATAGGGCGATCAGGCTGAGCCAAGCTTGGGTGGCACTCATATTGGGCAAGGACATCAGATCACCTTTAGAGCAGGTAAATAATCGGGAACAGCAAAACCCAGACCAAGTCGACCATATGCCAAAAGGCCGCCCCGACTTCGGTGTTGCGCGGGGTGCATTTCCAGCCAACTAACGCCAGAATGACGATCCCGGCGATCACATGCATGGCGTGGAACCCAGTCAGCATGTAGTAAAACAGAAAGAAGGTGTGGGTTTCAAAATCAATGCCTTGCGCGGCTTTGGAGGCATATTCCGCCCATTTAATCACCAAAAAGACGACACCCAAAACGCTGGCCGCTGTTAACAACAAACGGGTGCGTAGCACATCGCCCAACTCGGACGATCGCACAGCCATCGCCGCCAGCCAGCCAGACGTGACCAAGACCACGGTATTGATCCCGGCGGTGGTCGCGTTGAGATGGGTTTGGGCTTCGGCAAAGCCGCCCGGATCGGTAAGGCGCATGGCCATAAACGCAGCCAAACCTGCCCCAAAAACCAAAAGCTCCGATACGATCAGAACCCACATCATGAGATCGCCGGGCAGGGCGTCGATACCCTGCTCGGGGTGTGTTTGCGTGCTCATCCTGCGCCCACCAACTCCCGGTAGATGCGCGGCAGGGCCTGAATAAGCTTGTCCGGTTCAGGGATCAGCGCATAACCCCCTTTGCCAAAAATTCGCGGGAACCAGCTTTTGCCATCCCGGTCTACGGCAATGCCATAGACCGCATGACCAGCACGGCGCGCCTCTTGGACGGCCATGCGGCTGTCTTCGATGCCATGACGGCCTTCGTAGTGGTCAAGGTCATTGGGTTTGCCATCGGTGATCACCAACAACAACCGCCGTTTGCGGGGCTGGTTACTAAGGTCTTTGGAGACGTGGCGCATTGCGGCACCAAGGCGCGTATAGAACCCAGGTTGCAGCGCCCCAATACGACCTTCGACCTGTTTGGTCATCTGCTCTTCAAAGCTTTTGGCGTTTTGGACATAAACCCGGTCCCGCTTGAGCGATGAAAACGCGTTGATGGCAAAATCATCCCCGCAAGCATCCAAACCCCAAGCGAATGCGGCAAGCGCCTCGCGTTCGACATCAATCACCCGGCGACCATCATGGCCATGACCGGGGATCGAACTTTCGGTCGAGCGTGACACATCGAGCAGGATCGACACCGCCAGATCACGCTTTTCGGCGCGGGTTTGGTTCCAAACCCGGTCATCTGATACGCCGGTTGCTAGAAAATCCACATGGGCGCGCACGGCGCGTTCGGTGTTTAGCTCATCGCCATCCGGGTGGCCGTGGGTCGACACACGACCGGGGCGCAGTGCTTCGAATTGACGACGCACGGCGCGAATGCGGGCCTGCGCACGCGGATCATGGGTGAAGACATCCACATCCCCCGCTTCGGCAGGTGAGGCCAAAACCCGGCAGTGATTGCGCATATAGGTGCCGGTGCGACAGTCCCATTCGGGATAGGTTGTCACCGCCGATAGCATCTCGCGATCGACATCTTCGGGGGCCAAATCGAGGTGAAGTTTCAGCCGCGTGGCCGGAGCCTGTTTGATCTGACCAAGGCCGATTTCCTCTTGGTCATCAGCGGCCTTTTTGGCGTCGTCGTTTTCATCGTCCTCAACCCGGCGGTTGATGTTCATGAATTCGGCCCAGCTCAGGATTGCCTCGAATTTGTGTAAGATAAAGCTATCTGGGCGGTCAATGGCGTCGGCCTTGCGGCGGCGTGCCTTGCGGGCGCGGCCTTCTTCGGTGTCACCTTGTTCGGTTTCGCCCTCGGTTTCCGGGTTCGCAACCGTCATCGATTCCGAGCGATCAGAGGGGCGCAAATCGGGCCAAAGCGCAACTGGGCGGAACGACAGATAGCCACGCGGCGCGTGCCAATCGCCATAATCCCCTGCATTGATTGACGCGAGCATAGCAGTGGCGCGCTCGCTTAGCGCCTCGTTCGAGCCCAGCAATCTGGCAATAATAGCTTCGATGGCGGCCTCGGCCGGGGGCAGGGTGGGGGTGCGCCGCAAGAATAGCGTCGCCTCACAGAGGTCGCGGTAAAGCTTGGCAAAACCTGGTGCGATCTCCAAAGCCTTCGTAATCGTGTCTTGGACGGCTCGCAGCCCGGCCATATCGGCGCGCAGCGGATCATCTTCTTCCACCGGAATATCGACCTGCGCGGCACCCGCCGCAGCGGCCGCCAGCCACAAATAAAGCGCGGCATTGGCCTCACGGGCCGGAAAAACCGCAAGGCTTTCGGGCATCCGGAGCGCCATACCGTCATAACTGGCACGCGGGACGGCTTCGGCCCATGTGCCCAGCTTACGGCGCAGGGTTAGCCGGTGATGAGACACCTCGTCACCGACGGGTTTAAGCTCGACCGACGGGTCGCCGCCCAAACCACGGAATAAGACTGCCAGTCGCCCGCCAACCTCAGAAAGGTCGACGCGGGCTCCATCGTGGACAACAGGTGCGTCCAGACGACTGGCATAATTGTGCCAAAGTTTCCCGACAGTTTCTTCGGGTTCCCATGGCTCAATATCGATCGAAGTCACCACCGGCCTCACCCGAAAATAGCAGTGACAAGATCGAGGAGCCCGCGTTTCACGTCCGCGTCATCCGACAACGGTTCGATCATTGCGGCCAGAATGGCGCGTTCGACCGGCATGCCTTGGTTGATCAGCGTTGCCGCATAGATCACCAGACGGGTCGAGACGCCTTCCTCGAGGTCCTGCCCCTTGAGATCGCGCAGCTTGTTGGCCAAGCGGACAAGGGGTTTGACGCGCTCTTCGTCCAACCCGGATTCGCGAACCACAACGGGGATCTCGTATTCGGGGGTCGGGAAGTCGAACTCCATCGACACAAAGCGTTGCCGCGTCGAAGGTTTCAGCGTCTTCAGGATATTTTGATAACCGGGGTTATAGCTCGCAACGAGCATAAATCCGGGCGTGGCTTCAAGTTCTTCACCGGTGCGATCCAGCGGCAGAATGCGCCGATCATCGGTAAGTGGATGAAGTACGACTGTTACATCTTTTCGGGCCTCAACAACCTCATCAAGGTAGCAGATAGCGCCCTCGCGCACAGCGCGGGTCAGGGGGCCATCGACCCAGACGGTCTCGCCACCTTTGAGAAGGTAACGACCGATCAGATCGCTGGCGGATAGGTCATCGTGGCAGGCCACGGTGTAAAGCTTGCGATTCAGTTTGGCGGCCATATGGGCCACAAAGCGGGTTTTCCCGCAGCCCGTCGGACCCTTGAGCAGGACCGGCAGATTGTTTTGACTGGCCGCGGCGAACAATTCGCATTCGTCACCAGTGGGGAGGTAGAAGGGGGCATTTGCCGCCCCCTCCAGATTTGTTGGATTTCCGTCCATCATAGTCATTCCGCCGTTCATTCAGCTGGGGTGCCAGCGGCACCGGCTTCGATGATTTCGTTGCGAGGCTTCAACACTGCGTAGATGAAGAGCAGCGCCCCAAGAACAACCGCGATACCGGAGCCAAAGCGCATCACATAAAAGACCCAGAGTTGGTCTTGAACGTCCATGAACGCCTCGCCATTCACACGTTGAAGGTGTGTTTGAACAGTACCGGCAAAGGTCAAGGTGAAGGTCATGAAGGTCATGCCGCCAGCCATCAGCCAGAAGGAGCACATGTTGAGCACTTGGTTGAACGGATCACGTCCGCGAAGGATTGGCATTGCGTAGCTGATGATCGCCAGGTTCAGGGCAACATAAGCACCAAAGAATGCCAAGTGACCGTGGGCCGCGGTGATCTGCGTGCCGTGTGTGTAGTAATTCACACCGTGCAATGTGTGCAAAAAGCCCCAGACACCCGCGCCAAAGAAGGCCAGTGTCGCACAACCCAAGGACCACAGCAGCGCTGCTTTGTTGGGGTGGTCGCGACGACCTTTCCAAACCATGACAAAGGCAAAGGCCATCATGCCAAAGAAGGGAACGATTTCGAGCGAGCTGAAGATCGAGCCGATCCACTGCCAATAACCGGGAGTACCGATCCAGAAGTAGTGGTGACCAGTGCCAAGGATACCCGAGAACAGGGCCAAGGCAGCCAGAACATATAGCCATTTTTCAACAACTTCGCGGTCCACACCGGTAAGTTTCAGCATCAGGAAGGCAAGGATGGAAGCCATCACAAGTTCCCAAGTGCCTTCGACCCAGAGGTGCACGATGTACCACCAGTACATTTTGTCGAGCGCCAAGTTGGCAGGGTTGTAGAAGCTGAAGAGGAACAGCAGCGCAATGCCCCACAGGCCCAAGAGCAGGATGTTGGTGATCGCGGTTTTCCGGCCTTTCAACACTGTCATCGAGATGTTGTAGAGGAAGATCAGCGCTGCAACGACGATACCGGCTTTGACCCATTTGGGTTGCTCGATAAATTCGCGGCCTTCTTTACCAAAGAGGAAGTTACCTTCTGCGATATTAAACAGATAGGTGACAACCACACCTGCGGTGCCGATCACAAGGATAAGCAGCTGAAGGTAGGCAAGTTTTTCCGAGTGGATTTCCCGCTCGGATTCCTCTGGTACCAAGAAGTAGGCAGCACCAAAGAAACCGGTCAGCAGCCAAACAACCAAAGAGTTGGTGTGCAGCATGCGGCCGATGTTGAAGGGGATCAGGTCAGACAGGAAGTTCCCGTCAACATAGATCCAGCCTAGGACCAGACCCATCGTCACCTGCACTGCGAACAGTGCCATGGCCACGATGAAATAGGCAAAGGCAATTTTCTGAGATTTGTATTTCATGTCCCTATCTCCTTAGCCGGCTTCGTTGGGTGGCCAGTCTTGGGCGTCGATCGTCTGGGACCACAAGAAGAAGTCGGCGAGGCCGCGATACTCTTCTTCGGTCAGATCAAAATTAGGCATCTGGCGGCGGCCTTCGATGCCTGTGGGCATCGCTTCCATCCAGTTGCGGAGTGCTTCGTAGCCCTCTTCGGCGTCTTCCACGCCCCAACGTTCCATCACGTTGACCAATTCAGGTGCAAAGTAGGCACCTTCCCCCAACAGGGTGTGGCAGTTGATGCAGGCGTGTTTTTCCCACACGTGCTTGCCGAGGATCACGCTTTCTGTAAGCGTTTCTTCATTGGTAGAGGTCGTGACGATGTAACGGTGAGAGTGGGCCGAAAGGGCCAGGAATATGATAATAAAGAACAGTGACCCACCATAGAAGATGTTGCGGGCCATGCTCTTGGTCATGACTTCGCGCATCGCGCTTATCCTTCCCTTGAGTTTTCTGGTGAATAGAAAATCGCGGTTAGGGACGAGTCGCACCTTAACAATAGTCAATCGGAACAGTCAGTTTTTGGCAGTGCCCTCTTAAGGATTGAAAACGTTGCATTTTTGGGAGACCTTTTCCGGGGGAACCTCTTCGCGTTCCCCCGATTGCTCCGCCTCATTGTCCCGTCTTCGTGTCGAGCGGAGCAAGTGGAGCCGTAGGCCCGACCCTTTTGGAAAGATCCAGGGGCATGACCGGTTTCCTCTGGTCGCAAAGCCATCCCAACCGCCGTGTCTAGGACAGACCTTGAGAAATGGCGTTGGTCAAAAACCGGTGAACCACCGTTGAGACAGGGAAGGGATAAGAGAGCATCGAAGAGACGTTGCGCGTGATGGCAAACGATGAACTTTGTGACGGGTCACAACGATGCACAGTCCACACCGAACGGGAAAAACCCACTGCGGTTTTGGGGAGTATGTTAACCAAGCGCACTGTTGGTAACGCCCCGTTCGCCCTTTGCGCAACGGGGCAAAGGGGGCAAAATCCACCGAATTTGGGGGAGATTGCCCCCCTTGATCCGGGGCCCCAGATCAAGACTTTACCCCCGATCTGTCCGATTCTGGCGATGTTTCGGGGGGATTGGTAGAGCGTCGAGGTGCGCAAAGCCCTTTCAGGAGCGCGATTTGATTAAATACTGTTAAGACTAGTAAATTGGGTGGAAATCTGAGGTTATTTTGCAGCCCAAACAGGGCATTCGTGCCAAAAGATGAGTGACGCCGCTATTTTTTAAGAAGGGCCAAACTTGTTGAAAAACGCCCGATGATTTGAGGGCCTTTGACTGATCCAATTCGCTCGAGAATGCAGGGAAACCGACGAGACCTATGACCCAGAGATGCAACGACTTCGAAGGCGACGCCGAGAAGACCCGGTGCATCTTCTTAGATGGTGGGCCAGTCAAACTGGTCCGACGCCATCGTCCTCAACTTTCGCAACAAGACACCACTAGGATTATGCTGCGCGTGCTGGTGGATCGTTTTCAGCCGGAACTGTGCCGTTTTGGCTTGGGGTGCCTTCCAGAGTGAAGTTTTCAACCAGATTGCTAAGACCCATAGCCTCTGATTTGAGCATTTGCGCAGCATGTGTGGACTCTTCGACCATCGCCGCGTTTTGCTGGGTCACCCGATCAAGGTTGGTCACGCCAATATTGATCTCATTCAATCCCTCAGCTTGGTCCGCTGAACGCTTTGCGATCGCTGCGACCATTGCCGAAATGCTCGTGACATTTTGCATAACCTCATCAAGAGCTGATCCGGCATTTTGAACTAGAATAACGCCATCTTGAACTTGGTTGGCGGACCCAACGATGAGATCTTTGATCTGTTGCGCCGCTTCGGCACTTCGTTGCGCAAGCCCTTGTACTTCGGAGGCTACAACGGCAAATCCCTTTCCTGACTCTCCCGCTCTTGCGGCTTCGACCCCAGCATTCAAAGCCAAGAGGTTCGTTTGAAAGGCGATGTCATCGATAACTGAAATTATGTCGCTGATTTGTTCAGATGACTTTTCAATCTCCCCCATCGCGGTCATGGCGGAGTGCATAACTTCACCACTTCTGGAGGCAAGATCGCTGGTTGTTTGAACAGCCGTTTCAGTTTCATCAGCGGCTGTGGCGGCCTCTTTGACCATGGAAAGCATTTGGTCCAAGGCCGCTGAGGATTCTTCTAAGGTCGCCGCTTGCGTCTCTGTACGCCGGGAAAGGTCCGACGACGCTTTTGCAATTTCGTCTGCGTGAACCAAGATATTGGCCGAGTTCGAATTGACTTCGGTGATAACCGAATGAAGCCCCTGTACCGCGCGATTAAAATTTTGTTGGAGAAGCTGATAATTGCCAGGGAAATCGTCATTAATTTCGTCGTGCAATATCCCATCGGCCAATTGTGATAGCCCTGCGCCCAATCTCTCAACCACGGTTATTTGAGCGGCACGTTGACGCTCTCGATCTGCCTCACTTTCGCGTGCGGATTGAAGCTTTTGCATCAAGCTTGCCAAGTCCCGAGCGACACCGCCAAGCTCGTCTCGTCGGTCGGTCATGTCGATGGGGGTGTCGTAGTCGCCGTCTGAAACTCGGCGCATAGCCTGACTTAGGTCGGCCAACGGTTGGCCCAGAGATCGGCGCAACAAAAACACTGTTAACAATGACATCACACCAAACACGGCGGTGGCCCATCCCGCAATGGATAGCTTTTCAGCGGCTAGGGCGGCCTTGGCAGGGGCCGCGCTCCACGCCAAGGCGACGGCACCGATGACTTTGTTAGACTTTCCGGACACGATTGGAAGGGCAAGAATCTGGCGCGTCTCGGATTCGGATAACACGCCGGCTTCAATAGACTTTTTCGCCATCTCCATAAGTGCGTCGAAAGAGGTGTTTGACGCGTCCGCGCTGTTTAATAAATCACCGTCACCGTTAACGACAACAAAGCCTAGGCCGCTTTCGCCCAGTGTCTGTAACCCGTCAAGCACCTCTGCCTCAATTTTGTTTGCGACGTTAAATTTGACCGGATTTGCAAGGGAAAGAGCCTTTTGGCCCAGTGTATTGTAGGCCCTTTCCTCAACGCTTTTGGCGGCCAGGTCGTCTGCGAGTTGCGCCGACAAAACTGATAATATGCTAGCAACTACAATGGTCGTTATTGTCATTAAGGCTGCGCACCGCACAAACAGCGAGTTGGAGGCTGTTGTGCGAAAGCTTGCGTCTATTGGAGTTGCCATAATCTATTCCCATGTTTTGTTGGTAAATACCGGTCTGGGATGCGCCTACATCAAGCTGTCTGCCAACACGCCTACGGTCAGAGCCCCAATCGCTTCCCCAGTGTCGGGATCAACAATCGTCATCGAAATTTGGGCTTGATAGGTTTGGCTGGATTCATCGAAATCAACGTCGCTAAAATGCACAGCCTGCGGCCCATGGGCGTATGTTTGAGTGAATTTTGCTTCATCACCCTGCCAATAATCTGATGTGACACCTGAGGCCGCGACGTTGAGACCAACGGAATCCATGATGAATATTTCAGTAATGATGCCATCCATTTCAGCGACTTTTGTTCGCAGGAATTCAGCTGTTTCATTCTCTAAAACGCGATTAATCATTGGGGTGTCTGATCCACCAACTTCAGATCTCCAGACCGTATCCAAGTCAATGATATGGGCCTCATCAAACCCGGCGGTTTCGCTGTTTTGCGAGTGAATCGCCGAGACGATTGCCGGGGCCGAGCTCCATGTTCGGATATTGCTGTCCAAAAACTCTTGTAGGACGTCATCATATTCAGCCGCACAAAGGGGTGAGGCGCAAAGAGTGGCTGCGAGGGCCATTTTTGAAAGCAATGTCATTTTACAGTCCTAGTCGTTTCGGTCGCCTAGAGCTTGGGTTGAAAACTATTGATTCTAGGATAATCGGGTACTGCCGAATACGTAAAATTCGCTCGTTCTTGGTATTGAAGGAAGGCAAACTGCATGTCGGTCCAGCCCTTTTTAGATGGCGAATTACGCATTGGACGAGTTAGATTTCGACACGTGCAGTCAGCGGGGATTGAGCACCCGACGTTGGGAATGATCGGTTTTGGGGGCTGTCACCAACGGCCCAACGGCTACGCGACTGGGTCACGCCATCCATCGATCTCCGCAACGAAGGATCAGCGCAGATAGTGGTCTTTGCTAAGGCGCACAGCTTATTGGCATGATGAAAGACCTTACCCGCATCGGTACCAGAAAACACCGAACATCGCTGCTCATGCGGCCACTCTGCGCGGTCGAACGGAGGCTGAGCGGACGAAATCACCGTCGACCTACTGCTCCTTTGTATCCGTTCCGTTTCATAGGGGCGCAAAAGACGCCACAGAGTAGAGCCGCTAACCAAGTCACATTTCTAAATTACCCCAGATACTAAGGTGGTTGATGCGGGAAGGTCGGTCACTCAGAACTCGATTTCGGGCAATTGATCGGGTGATCTTGTCGGCGAGACCTAGCAAATATTGCAACACCCTTAGTGGGCACAATGGCAAACCAAGCAACAAGGTGTCGACGGTTGGTGCTAGGTACTTAAATTTCTAGGGTACTAGTCTCGTTACCTGTTGCTGAGTGTCCCTTAAGGTTGGTGGTAACCTTATGAATTTACTGTCAACAACTGCCTTAACGGACTTTTTGTGGCGTGCCTTAGGGCCTTTGAGGAAGAGGCGGGCTTGCTTTTCCGGGCGGTCGTTTGTGAGGCATTGCAGTTTGGGGGAGAGAGACCGAATTTCAGCGCAAGCCATTTTCCCTAGTGCCTTACGTAAGCTTTTCTAGGTATAGGCTTTCGGTCGGCATACCATTCGCGACGATGACCTCATGTTGGTACAGCAGAATATGATGATGTGTCAGGTCGGTCACATCGTGTGCAACGCCACCTTCAGGCAGCTGTCCCCCGCCGAGGACTGCAACGGCAGCTCAGCGCAGGAAGTGGGCTTTGCAAAGTCGCGGGTTCCGCCCAAAGCTGTCATCCAAAAATGGAAGCCATGTTGCGAAGCTGATTCCCGAAAGCGGACATACTAAATTTTCCGATATGTTCTAATCACCCGGGCGGTTAACTTTGGGCTCTCCGCTGGTCACACAGGTTTTCGAGATGAAATAGCCCGAACAACCTATATTGAATCAGCCTCTTTCCAACACTATAAAGTGTCACCTAAGCAGCTAGCCCTTTCAATTGAAACCAGCCCAATAAGGCCGCACCCCTCCAATAGATCAGACTTGAACGAACGCGCCTTTCAAGAGGTATCAAAGATACATTGCATTGATCGAAGTCAGTAAACCGGCACTGTGGATCTGACATGAGTAGCGCTCCACAGTGCCAGTCAATCTTCGAACAATTGGGGCTCACGACGCCGAATACGCCGCCGTGAAACCGAGAATACGGTCAAAAAATCAGGATATTATCCCCCAGCCCTGAAATATCCGACAGGTTGGACAGGGTGATCACATCGCCCCCACCGAAATCAAGGACCACAACCCCAGTGCTATCATCGACGAACTGAGCAAGGATCGCTGCCCCATCGGTCAGCCCATCGGTTAGCTCAGACGACAGAAGAAGCGTGTCTCCGCTGGCTGTGACGTCGAAGTCGGTGATGGTGTCCGTCTCGGTACCCAGAGAAAACCGGAAGGTGTCGTGCCCGTCATCACCCGTCAGCGTATCACTGCCACGCCCGCCGTCGAGGAGGTCGTCATCCGATCCCCCAAACAGCGCATCGCCGCCATCACCGCCATACAGCCTGTCTTCGCCAGCACCACCATACAGCCTGTCGCTGTCGTCGTTCCCGGCAATCACGTCATCGCCTGAACGGCCAAGCAACAGATCATCGCCAACACCGCCACGGATCGTATCTTGGCCGCTTCCGCCATCAGCTGTATCCGCACCGTAATGCCCGAACAAACGGTCATTGCCCGCATCTCCCGAGATATCATCGCGCCCATAGCCACCATGCAGGAGATCATTCCCATCCCCGCCCGACAGCAAGTCATTGTTGGCCCCGCCAAACATCCGGTCATCGCCAGCACCGCCGTCTAGCGAATCCTGTCCAGAGTTTGCAGTTATCGTATCATTCCCGTCCCGGCCAAGTAGCACGTCATCGTCATGCCCTCCGCGCAGGAAATCGTCACCCGCACCTCCGTCGAGCTCATCATCTTTGGTGCCGCCGATCAGGACATCATCCCCAGCGCCGCCGTCCAATGTGTCCCGGCCGGTACCGCTATCCAACGTGTCGTGACCTTCGTCACCGGACAACTGGTCACCTTCCGTGCCCCCAGTGATCAGGTCATTGCCCAGACCGCCGCTGATAACGTCGGCCCCTGAGCCACCATCTAGGTCGTCAGAGCCTTCGCCACCGTACATCGTGTCGCTGCCACTATCACCTACGATAACATCACTACCACCCTCACCGTTCAGAAGGTCATCGCCGCTGCCACCTTCGATAAGGTCCCACGAGATTCCACCATAAACCTCGTCGTCACCATGCCCCCCGGCCAAAATGTCATTCCCGACGCCGCCTAGGATGGTATCGTGGCCACTCCCTCCCGCAGCTCTGTCGTTTCCGATGCCGCCTAAGATCGAATCGTTGCCCCTTCCCCCCCACAGACTGTCATTTCCGGCTTCGCCAAGGATCGTGTCGTGGCCATTACCACCCGAGACGTTATCATCACCGTCACCGCCGTTCACACTGTCATTCCCGAAGTCGCCAGTAATCGTATCATTGTCCAACCCACCCGACAGCGTATCGTCGCCGGCATCGCCACGGATCAAATAATTGCCGGAAATGTCGTCATCGCCGGGCGTTCCTTCCAAGACAGTATTGCCAATTGTCACTGTGTATTGACCGCTCGAAAAGTTTAAGTGGGACCGTACTTCAATATAGTAGCTACCCGACACCGACGCGGTAAAACCAAGGCGGCTATCCGAGCCCGGTCCGCCATTGTTATTGTACCCGATTATTTGGCCAGACTCATTTCGCAGCGCCAAATGGGGGTCTCTCAGCGCGTCAGCCCCGCCCGACCCAAACAGATCAATGATGTAAGTGGTCCCAGCAATCATCTGGATCTCGATCCAGTCGTCATCAACCCGGGGAGAGATTTCACCAACAAAGCTGTCCTCGACACCCATTTCATAGGTCGTGGACGTATCTTCAGCAGCATCGGTGGTTTCGGTAATTACAGCCATTTCAAGGTCCTTTTCACTCACACAACCGTCAAAACAAACGGAATGCTACAATTCTAGATTCTCTACAATTTCCCTGCTGGATAGCATATCTTTGCATGAAAAACAGGCTCTGATTGAAGAGGCACTAGGCCACTCAACTTTGCAACCTCTATAGTCAGCGCATTTCTGACCGTTGTATTCTTTGCTGCATCTTTTACGTGAAAACTGACCCTTGAACGGCCACTTTTGCCAAACTAGCAAGATGCCTGAGCAAGCGTAGCGAGTTCACCGTGTTCGCCCGATGTGAAGATCGATCATGTCTGCTTTGGGCTGACTCCCGTCATCCGGTGTAGCTGTGACAGCGCGTTCAGGGAAAATAGGTAGGGTTACGCCGGTGCAAAACCGCCTTAGCCCAAAGTGACCTACGTTTGTTTAGCTTGATCGTTTGCGACGTTGCTCGAATACTGATGCCGTGTTTTTCTCTATGCCGATTTTCGTTCTAAAAGGCCTTATTTCCCAAATCGGTTGCTGGTCGGACGTCCCTTTTTCCCGGTGGGATTTTCACTATGGTCACTGCGCGGAATAGGCCAAGCGCGATGTCGCCGATGGGCACGGCCATGCGGAGCTGTTGCGTTTTCTCGTCGATTTCGAAGTGGGCCTTGCGCCAGATACGCCGTTTCGCACCGCCGTCCCTGCGGGCATTCCGCGTGCCTTTACCTTTCGCGGCCCGCCAAGCTCATTCAAAGGATGGTGCCAAGAAGGGCGCCTTGATACCAGTGCGATCGATCAACAGGTTTTGCGGACCCTTGCTACCACGATAGCGGACGTTCAGCATTGGTTGACGGCGTCGTAGGGTCCTGAAACCCGGCATCGCCCAGTCCAAACCGACAAGCTTCAGCTGGCTTTAAAGGCACCTGTTGTTTGCCAAAATGGCACCCCAAAGAGCGTCTTGATCGTCGGGTAGGTCTGGATCAAACCAACCTCTCGCGGCACTTCGTTCCGGAGTGCACCGCCGGTTAGAGGATGGAAACGATCCGCGTCGCTGCAACGCACCTTTGTAATCCGAGCAGTTTGTGCTCATGTCCTTCGTGGGAACCCAGCCTCAGATTTGAGCAACAAGGCCCCGATAGGGGCCCTGCTAAGTCTTTGCACACTTTGGAACACCTTACATATTGGCGAAAATTGCACGCAGGGATGTTTCAAACCCGCGAAGCTCTGCCTTGAGCCGATCGCGATCGTCAAAGCTTTTGGCGATTTCGGTTTCGGTTTTATCCAGCGCCTCAAGATAGCGATTGCGCAGCGCATCTTGTTTGACGGTTTCAAGGTTCTCTAGCAGGCGCTTTTGCTCCTCGCCCAACTCCTTGTAGCGCGTATTGGCGGCGGAATGCGCCTCGCGCACCTCTTCGAACTTCACCTTCAAATCGCTGGCCTGTTCAAATGCCGCCTTGTGGGCCGCGCTCAAATCGACCTGACCGCTTTCAATATCGGCAAGTACGGTTGCGAAATCACTGGCCCCTATGCGGACCCGTTTTTGGTAGGTTTTGCGTTCAACCAGTGAAATTTCACCCATGCTATCCTTGACCGGAGCGGTGATGCGATACACGCCGTTGATCTGTTCCGATGACCCGTTTGTGCTGTCCAACTTGCCAAAGCCAACCGGGTGCTCAACGGTGAATACATCCGCCATCTCGGGCAATGTTCCCGAATAGGTGGTTGTGCGGGTGTCTTCAAAATCCAGCGTCAAACGACCGTCTTGATAGACCACCGTTGTCAAACGAATGCCGCGATCTTCTAGTGTGCGAATGTCGCTCCCGGTGACGGCGGCAAAGGGCAACAGGGTCGATTGCCCGGCCTGCATTCCCAAAAACGGCGCATCGCCGACAAATCCGTTTTGATCCTGAACCGAGACAAGCCCCGAGGCCAAAGCCTGATCCGAGGTGATGGACGCCGCCATCAAAATAGTGCCGCGCCGCTCCGCCGGACGATAAAGGCCTCGGATTTTTGGCTCGATCGCCAGATCAAGATACATCAGGTTGGCGGTGCGCCCGTCCTTGAGGTCAACCGCATCGGGCAGGGCATAGCGCAGGATGCCGCTGCTATCCAATGCATCACCGGCTGACGCACTCCCTGATGCCGGGGCCGGGCGCGGGGCGCTTGGCGACGCTGATCTGGCTGAGTTCATTGACAAAAGCCCCATCCCAGCCGGGCTGGCTTTGACACGGATCGCCTCGGGTTTGGCGGTGTCATCTTTGCTGCGGCTGACGAAATGCGGGTCAATAAGGTCACGCTGAAAGGCCACGGGGGATCCGGTGGTTAAGGTCAGATCGACCTTGTCCCAATCCGCACCAGATACGTTTTCGAAAGTCGCCCAGCCCTGCAAGCGCCCCTCATCCAACAACAAACGCCAAGAGTTTTTCCAAGCGGCGGCTTCGGTCACATAGGACAAGTTAATGGCGCGTTGGCTGTCTGCTTCGAGGGTGAGGTCAAATTGGCGGGTGGCTTGGCTCACCTGTCCGGCATCCAGCGCCTTGGCCAGACGCGCGGCGATCTTTTCGGAAAAGCCAACATTGACGCCGGGCGTAAGGATGAATTCGCTAACACCCGTGCCCGACAAAAGAATAACGGCAGCACGATCAACAAGTTCGCCACCCTCAACGGCGGTAAAATGGCGAAGACCCATGACCTGACCGGTGATTTTAGACGTCGCGCTAGAGAGCGAAACGGTTTCGCCTTTGAGCGCGAACAACAGCTGCTCTGTGTCATGTGGAATGCCGCGGGCAAAGGCTGTCTCGCGCAAGGCCGCCGCGGCAGACCCGGGTGTGTCGGTTTGCAAATCAACCACGCCCCCGGCCGGATCGCGCACCACAAGCGACGCCAACACATCGCTTGAGGCGGCTTCGGGCACTGTGAAGCTGATGAGGTTGCCGTTTGCCTCTGCGCTCATGGTGTAGCGCGCTATCCCGGCCTGACCCAACTCAATCTGGGTGATTTCGGGGGCGGTTTGCGCGGAGGCAAACCCCGACAGGCAGGTGGTGATCATCAAAAGGGCGGAAAAGCTTGTTTGGAAACGGCGCATGGCGCTCTCCTTTTCAATAAGGCGGGTTGCAATTTGGCCGCCCCGATAAGGTGCGGTTCTGTCTTCACTAAGCCTGAAGAGTCCACGCATGGCACTGGGGGATTTCCCCCAGTTTTCCCCGGCACAATTGGGGTGTTTCCCCGATCCCGCAACCGATCCGCGTTCGGCATGATGAGGATGTCGAGAGGCAAAACACAGCGCCCCTCGACACACAGAAACCTCAATCGCCGGGCGTTCCGGCATCATCCATAAAGGGATTAAGACCATGTTTGCTAAGACACTTTTCGCCACCGCCATCATCGCTCTTGCCGGAGCCGTTGCCACTCCAAGCCACGCCCGGGGCAACTGTAAAGACGTCTACGTCATCGCTCACAACGAGACCGGCGGGCTGATCAAAGTGATCGACATGAACTTTATGATTTCGGGATACGGCAAGAAATCGGAACCGATCCGCAATGTCGACATTCCCAACGGTCAATCGTTTTCCGACACCCGCAATTTTGAACACGCCAACGAGCGTCAGACCCAGGTGACGATCCTGTATCGCACCCGCACCAACAACAAGCATTTCAACAAATGGAGCGGCATCAAACGCGCCTCGTCGACCTATCAGGAATGCAAACGCAACCGCACCTTTAGCGTTGATTTGACGGACTAAACCCAACGATCACCCCCATTTCGCAAAGGACAAACCGATGAAACCTGTAATCAAACGCGTCTTGATGGTGCTGGCCCTTGGTTTGGCCTCTGCGACCATGGCCCCTCCAACGCAAGCCATCGCCAAAAGCTGTGGTGGCAAAGGTCAAAGCGCCTGTGCATGGCACAAACCCGGCCCGGAATGCCGCAGGTGGCTCAGAGAGATCGGCGGCATTTGCAAACCCTGCGGGGCACAAGGGCAAAAGGCCTGCAAGATCATCTCCAAGGGCAAGGCCTGCAAACCGGGCCTGTCCATCAAAAAGGGCAAATGCGTGCCAACAAGCAGCACGTTGATCGGCGGCATCGGCGATACGGTGAGCGGCGTGTTCTCGGGCAAGAAAAAGGAGAAAGTCCGGGCCGCCAGCAAAAAACACGGGGCCGAAGTGGCCACAATTGCCCGCCAAATCTCGGCCGCTTTGCCAAGCGGTCGTGAGGCTAAGGCCCTTGTCAAAGCCATCAAGGATCAGGACGGCATCACCTTGCAGCGCCTATTGCGCAACAATCAAGAGTTGCGATCCAGTTTCGACGCTTTGGAGCGCATGGGGTTCAAAACCATGACCGTCGGGATCGAAAGCAGCGGCGCGTTTTTCGCCGGCGGGGCCCATGAAACCGGGTTTTCCATGGATCTCGATTTTGACAAAACGCCCCGGCTTTATACGACGACGTCGCTCTCTGGTGGCTATCATTTTGGTGGTGGCAATGATCTGGTGTTCTCGTTCTTTCGCGCCAGCAACAACCGGATTGACGGCCACGCCTTTGGGTCGATTGCGGAATTTGATGCCGGATCAGGGGTTGGGATAAACATGTGGTTTACCGCAAAACCCTTTGATTTCGCGGGGTTCACCCTTGGGATTGGCATTGGCAGTGTTGGCGGCGGCGGAGCGCTCACCTACGCTTTGACAAAAATCTGGAACTAATGGCGCGTCCCCCTCTAGGCTGAGGGGGCGCATTTTCTATTCTTCAATTTGACGGAGCCTTTGCATGAAACTCTCCCCAATGTCCCTTATCGCCTTTGTCGGCTTGTTGCCAAATTTGGCCCATAGCGCCGACACCGACACGTTGATGTCTTTGCGCGATGCCATCGCCCCCCAAGAATGCTCCCTATCGGAGGACATCGAAAGCCAGCCCTTTGGGTCCGGAACGCTGTATCAAATCCCCTGCCGGGCCACTATTGCCGATATGCTTTATGTGATGATTTTGGAAACCGAGACCGGATTGACACCGCTTTTCTTTCCTTTGTTTAGCACATCACTTGAGGCCGACCCAGACACCGGCGGGGCCCCTTTTCAGATGCAAACCGGGCGTATTGGCGTGACACCGATCATTTCGTCGCCTGACATCCGGGCCGATGTTCGCACGATTTCAACCCGCGAACGCATCGCGCCGGGTGTCGCGGACGGGCATTTTTCCACCAGCTACCAAGTTAACGGTTTCGGTCCTGAATTGCTCGACGCCTATGTCGATATCCAAGGTCAGGACAGGATGTGGATTTGGCCGATCATTATGCCGCCCAAGGACCTTCACCAAGAGATTGGGTTATCACATGATTTAGGTGTGTTTCGCCCGTTAGAGACGCCGCAGATCACGATGATGGACCCCAAAACAATCGCCACACATCTGGATCTGGATTTTCCAAGCGTCGAAGAAGGGCACCCCTATATCGACATCAAAATAGAGCAGGAGGGGAACAGCCTTGCCGCCAATGTCATTTCGGCGGGATGGGCAGATGATTCCGTTGCAGGAGAGGTTTTTCGGGTTCTGATGGAAAAACACGGTGATCTTTGGAGGGTCACGGGGTTGGGTGTTTTGACAATCTGCGGGCGCGGCGACAAACGCCTGACGGATGGGCGATGCCCCTAGGGTCCGTTATCCGGATTTTGGCAGGGCAAGGGAGAAGCAAGTGCCTTTGCCCGGCGTGGATGTGACGGTTAGGGTCATGTCATTTTCTTCGGCAAGGGCAAAGCACACCGACAGGCCCAAACCATGACCTTGGGATGTGTCGCCCTTGGCATAGGCTTGGCGAAACTTTGCGATGTCCTCGTTGTTCATACCCGGACCGCTATCAACGACCAAAATCCGCAGCGGATCACCGCGCCGGACCCCAACCAAAACAGCCCCCCGATCGGTGTATTTCAACGCGTTGGACACCAAGTTCGTGACAATCCGCATCAAGGCGATGGGCGCGGCGTTGGTTTGCGCCGTGCTCGGGATCACCCGCAGACCTAGGCCCTTGGCCTGCGCTTCGCCTTCAAACATTTGTTCAACCGTGCCTAGCGGTACGAAAAGCGCATAGGTTTCGGGTTTTGCATCCTCGAATGTCTCGTCGTCTGGTGCGTCCTCGACGCTCTCATCGACATAACCGGTGGCCAGCGAGTTGAGATAATCAAAGGCCTCGTTCAACCGCGATTTGATCTCGGGTTTCATATCCGAGGCGAGGCCATCAAAGGTCATACGCAACGACATCAATGGTTGGCGCAAGTCATGTGATGCGGTTGCAAGTTGGCGCTGCCGCAGCGCCGCTAATTCGCGGGCGCGGGTGTAATTCCGTTCCGTTTCAAGGAGGTTCCGGCTTGTTTCGGCTTCTGCTTTGAGGGCCTCCACACGCGCCTCGACCGCTTGCAAATGTCGTTTTCGCAAGGCCATTACATTGGCGGTCAAGACCGTCATTGTGGCCAAAAGCAACGCCGAGAACACCAAACGCATGGCCATCGGCGCGTCCAACCAACGCCCACCAAAGCCGCCCACAACCAATGCGATCACGGCAACGGCCCCGAGAACAGCCAGTCCAGAGAGCCAAACCACGCCAACCGGCGGCGCGATTTCGTCTTGGGCAAAGACCTTGGCCGACATCACGTTGGCCGCCAACATCACCCCGATCAAACCATAGGACAAGATCGCCGACATCGGGCCGGGGACGAAAACCGCGAGGACAAACCCCGCCAATGACAACAAAGACAGGCCTGCCACCACCCGTCCCATTCGCGGGGCTTTGCGGGCCATGCCGACCCCGGCGACGATGAACCCAGCGCCAGACAAAGCAAACAACAAACCAAACCCAATGCTTGGGCCATATTCTGGATTTTGAGGATAGAGCACGCGAAACAACAACCCATCCACAAACCCAATCACCGCCAAAAATACCAAGAACAATAAGGAGTTCCACACGCCCAAGGCGTTTCGCATGGCGGCCTGAAATCCGAAAAAGAACACAAGACAACTCAATGCAAAGGAGTAGAAACCGGTCAGCGACACGCCCCAGCGAAACGAGGCCTCGGCCAGATGATCGGGGCTATGGATTTGCATGCCAAAGTCGGGGAAAGGCCCGGTTTGCACATGCGCCAAAAGGGTGACCCGTTCCCCAGAGGAAAGGGTAAATTCGGGTGAGCGCAACCGGTTGACCGCATGTTCAACCGGATCAAATGCCTCAAAAATCGAATAGGTGGTCAGGTTTTCGGTGACCCCGTCCGCACGCACCAAGAACAGCCGAACCCCGCTTGCCAAGGGCGCATCCAAGGTCACGACGAAACGATCATCCGGGCGGCCATCATCCGGGGCGTCGTTGATGATCTCGACCGCGGCCCAGGTTTCGGGCGAATAATGGGCGCTATAGGATGTGGTTTGAAAACCTGACCTGAAGTGCCCCTCGCGAAAGGCGGTGATCGCGGTGCTGACCTTTGGGGCCAGCGAGGCCCAATAGCTAAGATCCGGTTCGAGATCTGCGACGTCGTGGCCCGGTTGCAAAGCAACCAACTGTGCCTGTGCCACCCCGCACCATAGAAAAATCGCAAGCCATGCGGCCAAAACTCTGGGTATCAACCTTTGGGCATGGCACATTTCGAAAAGACCTTTGAGGGAATGCCAGCATGAAAGGGCGTGAATGAAAGAGCGTGGGAAATACTATGCCGTCGTCGCGGACGATCATGCAATAGTGCGCAGCGGATTGCGCGGTGCGCTTGAAACGCCGGGGCAAATCGAAGCCTCTGGGGTTGAGGTGGTTGGTGAGGCCGAGAACGGTTTGGAAGCCATCGCAATGGCCCGTCAGCACAAACCCGACCTGTTGCTTTTGGATGTGCAAATGCCATTGGCCGGCGGTGTCGAAGTGGTGGTTGAGGTGCGCCGTTGGAGCCCGGACACCAAGATTGTTGTGCTCACCGGGGTCACGGCCTTGGGGATGATCAAGGCGTTGGTCGATAGTGGCATTGACGGGCTGTTTTCCAAGGGCGACGACAATCAAGAACTCTATACCCGATTGCCCGGAATTCTGCGTGGGCAGCGCCATATTGCCAATCGGTTTGTCGAAGCTCTCAGAGATGAACCAGAGGCGGTGCAATTGACCGCCCGCGAACGGCAAATGCTCAACATGATTTTGGCGGGGCATGCCAACAAGGAGATCGCCGAGATTTTGGGGATCAGTGCCAAGACCGTCGACAAACACCGCACCAGCATGATGCAAAAGCTAAAGGTGCATTCCGTGCCGCAGTTGATGGCCTATGCCCTGCGCGAAGGGTTGGTCGATCCCGCGTCTGAGCTTTAATTGGGGGATCGGCCCCATAGGCCGGGGCGTTTAGGACCGGTACCTTGGTGGGAGACGACATCCCATGATGTTGCCGATCAAGGAGACATACATGCCCGCGCCCAAACTTCACGTCGCAATAGCGCTGCTTTGTGCCCTCGTCTCCCCCGGATTAGGCAAGGCCCAAGATAGCGATATGCTGTCCTTTCATAGCGCCGCTGGGGATCAGGTTGATTTGATTGTTGGCATTGAGCGCGGCGTTGGGCCTGCGCGTGATGGCGTGCGATTGTGCTTGGAAAATCCAGCGCAAAACCACAGCGCCAAAGCGCTGAGCAATCGCCCGGACACGCCACCGGAATTTGTTGTTCCAATTGGTCAGTCCGATTGCCTCACCCTTGCGCCTTTGCGTCAATCTCTGGTGTTTTGGTCGCGGTCGCCTCATGGGGTGTTTGCCATCTCTATGCTGGCCCCGTTGGATTTGCGTGGTAAGGTTGGGCATGTCTATTACCTGCGCTGGTCCCAAGATGGCGCGCAAACCCCAACCGATGTCCCGACGAAGTGATGGGTCCAAAATGCTCAAAACAACGCTTGTCACTCTGATTTGTCTTGCCCCTGCAACTTCATATGCACAGGTGTTTTCGGCGACAGATCAAGAGATTGATGCCTATGTGATCGCGGACCGAAATCAAGATGGGTATCTGTCTCTGACGGAGTTCCGGACCTTTGTCCAAGCCATGGCCAAGGCCGGGCAACCCACCGCAAAAACCATCCGGACCTTTGGGGCCTATCGCTTTGCTTTTGGCATCGTTGACGTCAACAAAGACAACCGTGCGTCTCCTGATGAATTGCGCGCCGCTGATGATGATTATCGCGCGAACTAGATCGACGGTCATGATGACCAAAGAACTGGTGCTCATCCAATGCATTTGGACCGTCAGTTGAGCAATAGTACGTTTTTTCTTTAGAGATCAGTATCTTGCATTCGTTCCCCGACACAGATGTCGCGCCAACGTGCCCCATCAAATGTTGCGGGTAGTTTCCAAAATAACATGTTCAGCGAGCGGCGACAGTTCGCGATCCGATCTCGCGATAACAAAGAAGGGGGAGACGCGGATGTCTTCGACAACGTCCAATCGCACGACGTTCATGTCCAACGCCGAAACCGTCAGGAGTTCGACAACTTCTTGAGATTGAGGCGCGACGGCGGTCGATTGTTCTAGGAGCGCCAAGGCGACAAGCAAGGAAGACGTGTTGGTAATTTGTGTTGGCATTAAAACCCTATTGGTTAAAAACGCTGTCTCCACGGCGGCGCGGATGGGGGTGCCGTGGTCCTGAATGATCCAATCGAACGCCCTCAATTCCTTTAGACGGATTGCTTTTTGAGTGGCCAGCGGGTGATCCTTGTAGGCCAACATTGATACGACTTCGCTGCGGGCGGGATAGATGCGATAGCTTTGCCTATTATAATCTTGGGCGGGTCTTGCGACGACGAAGTCGAAAATGCCTTCGTCGAGCCCGCGCATCAATGAAGCGGATGGGGCGACTTCAATTGTGAACTCGACTTCAGGTCTCTGTTCGCGCAAGGAACGAACCACCGGAACCACAAGACCAACGGCAGGGCCGGTCACGGTCCCGATCCGCACCGATCCGGCCCGACCACTTGAAATTTGGGCGACATCCATTTCCAGATTGTCGAAAGCGCGAATGATTTGGCGCGCATGACGCACCACCGCGTCGCCAATTGGCGTTGGCACCATCCCTTTGGCATGGCGGGTGAACAGCGGCACGCCGACCAGTTTTTCGATCTCGGCCAACATGCGGGAGGCCGCGGGTTGAGATAACGCGATTTCATCCGCCGCCGTTTGCAGTTTGCCCGTCAAAGCAACCTGCAAGATAAGGCGAAGATGAATGTTTTTGAGGCGACGGGCAAAATCCATAGTCTCATGCATACCATCTTTGGTATGTTTTGCGCCAATAAAGAAATTTTATTGTTATGCTTTTTATCGCTAGGCAAGAGAGGAGCCTTATCGCTCGCAATAAGGAAACGCGCAGCACGTCTTGGTCAAAGCGCGTATTTTGGGAGGAAATTATGACACTTACACGCCTGCTTACAACAGCAGCAGTGACGGCCCTCGTGTCGGGTGCCGCATTCGCTGAAGGTACAATTGGGATTGCAATGCCGACGCAATCGTCTGCCCGCTGGATTTCTGACGGAAACTCTATGGTCGAGCAGTTCAAAGCTGCTGGCTACGAGACTATCTTGCAATACGCCGAAGACGACATTCCCAACCAACTTGCCCAGATCGAAAACATGATCACCAATGATGTCGATGTTCTGGTTATTGCGGCGATTGATGGCACGACCCTTTCGAACGCGCTGGAAAATGCGCATTTCGCCGATATCCGTGTTATTGCCTATGATCGTTTGATCCGCGACAGCGCCTATGTCGATTACTATGCGACATTCGACAATTTCAAAGTCGGCGTTCAGCAGGCGACATCACTTGTGGATGGCCTCTCGGAACGCTTTGGCGATGGTCCATATAACGTTGAGCTATTCGGCGGATCGCCCGACGACAACAACGCCTATTTCTTTTACAATGGCGCTATGTCGGTGCTTGATCCGTTGATCGCAGATGGCACGGTCAACATCGTGTCCGGCCAAATGGGCATGGAGACTGTGGGAACGTTGCGCTGGGATGGCGCTGTTGCACAGGCGCGGATGGATAACCTGCTGTCTGCTCATTACACCGACGACACGATCCACGGTGTTTTGTCTCCTTATGACGGCTTGTCCATCGGCATCATTTCCTCACTCAAGGGTGTGGGTTATGGGTCTGGTGATCAGGAGATGCCGATTGTGTCCGGTCAGGACGCAGAGCTTCGCTCGATCAAATCCATGCTTGCCGGGGAGCAATACTCGACCGTTTTCAAAGACACGCGTGAGCTTGCGCGGGTGACGGTGGGGATGGTTGATGCTCTGCTTGCGGGCGGTGAGCCTGAGATCAACGATACGACCACCTATGACAATGGCGTTAAGGTCATTCCGAGCTACCTGCTTGAGCCTGTGTCCGTCGACATGTCCAACTGGAAAGACGTGATTATCGGGTCCGGGTACTACACGATGGACGAAATCCAGTAATCTGGCTCCTCCCCGGGTCTGTCCGTTTATGGGCGGGCAGGCCTATACCTTTTCGGAGACGAGGTTATGGACGCGTTACTTGAAATGCGGGCGATCACCAAGGAATTCCCTGGTGTAAAAGCGCTCGACACGGTCAATTTGGCCGTTCAAAAAGGTGAAATTCACGCCATCTGTGGCGAGAATGGCGCAGGTAAATCCACCCTCATGAAGGTACTGTCCGGCGTCTATCCGGCGGGCACCTATGACGGCGAAATTCACTATGACGGCGCGCTAGCCGAATTTGACGACATCTCGGGGTCTGAGGCGCGTGGTATCATAATTATCCATCAGGAACTGGCGCTTGTGCCGCTTTTGTCGATCGCCGAAAACTTGTTTTTGGGCAACGAGCGCGCCAAAGGCGGCATCATCGACTGGCGCGACACGAACCGACGCACAGAGGCCTTGTTGCGCAAGGTTGGTCTATCTGAACCGCCAAGCGCCATCGTCGACAAGTTGGGTGTGGGCAAACAGCAGTTGGTCGAAATTGCCAAGGCGCTTTCCAAAGAGGTTCGCTTGCTGATCCTAGACGAGCCGACGGCCGCACTTTCAGAAAGTGACAGCCAAGCACTGCTTGATCTGATGCTTGAGCTGAAAGAGCAAGGCGTGACCCAGATCATCATCAGCCACAAGCTAAACGAAGTCCGTCGCGTGGCCGATACAGTCACCGTAATCCGCGATGGGGCCACGGTGTCGACGATGAATGCTGCCAAAGGTGAGATCACTGAAGACCGCATCGTCAACGATATGGTGGGCCGTGACATGGCCGACCGGTATCCCAAACGCGACCGCAAGGCCGGTGATATGTTGTTGGAGATTAAGGATTGGAACGTCTGGCATCCTATCCACACGGAACGCCAGATGATCAAGGACGTGAACCTTGCTGTGCGCGCGGGCGAAGTGGTTGGCATCGCCGGATTAATGGGGGCAGGGCGCACCGAATTGGCCATGAGCGTGTTTGGAAAATCCTACGGGCGCAACATTTCTGGTGTGGTCGAGATGCAGGGCAAACCCGTCGACGTCAGCACTGTTAGCAAGGCGATCGGCGCTGGGCTGGCCTATGTCACAGAAGACCGAAAGTCGCTGGGGCTGGTGCTTGATGAAACTATTCAGCGCAACATAACACTGTCCAATCTTCCCGAGGTGTCGCGCAATGCGATCTTGAATGAAGGCCGCGAAACCCAGGTCGCCGAACAGTACCGCAAGACCCTCAACATTCGCACGCCAAGCGTGTTTCAGCGTGTCATGAACCTGTCCGGAGGCAATCAGCAGAAAGTTGTTTTGTCCAAATGGCTCTTTGCCGAACCAGAGGTTCTGATCTTGGATGAACCCACCCGCGGTATCGACGTGGGTGCAAAGTTTGAAATCTACGGGATCATCAATGACCTGTCCAAGCAGGGCAAAGGTGTTGTGATGATCTCGTCCGAAATGCCCGAGCTTTTGGGCATGTGTGATCGCATTTACGTAATGAACGAAGGTGCTTTTGTCGGTGAGTTATCCGCCGATGACGCCAGCCAAGAGCGCATCATGTCGCTCATCGTGACCGAATAGGAGACCCCAACATGGACGCAGCAGAACAGAGCGCCAAGACCACCAAGAAGCTTGGGATCGGGGAATATCTCGTGCGGCACATGCGTGAATACGGGCTGTTGTTTGCCTTGATTGCGATCATGCTCTTCTTTCAGGTGGTGACGAACGGCACACTTCTTAAGCCTGTGAATGTGACCAACCTGTTGTTGCAAAACAGCTATATCATCATCATGGCGCTAGGGATGTTGATTGTCATTGTCGCAGGGCACATCGACCTATCGGTGGGGTCGGTGATGGGGTTTGTTGGGGCGTTGGCGGCGGTGATGATCGTTGAATATGACCAATCCACCGGCGTCACCATTGTTACATGTCTTGTCGCTGGTGGGCTTATCGGCGCGGCGCAGGGGTACTGGATCGCCTATTGGAGCATCCCGTCCTTTATTGTGACACTGGCGGGCATGCTGGTGTTTCGCGGCCTGTCGCTCTGGCTGCTTGAGGGGCAATCTCTTGGCCCGTTTCCACGTGAATTTCAGATGATCTCAAACGGATTTGTACCTGATATCGTCCCCCAAAGCGTCTCTGACGCCGTGGCGGGTCTGCTTGGGGTGAAACGCATCAATGTGTTGTCGTTGGCCACAGGGATCATTGCCGCCTTTTTGATCACGTGGATGGGGCTCAAGGCCCGTGAGCAGAACCGGGCCCATGGCATCGAACTTGAACCCAGCGCGTTTTTCTATGCGCGCATCGGTATCACCTCGCTGGCGCTGATCTTTATCTTCTACAAACTCTCGACCTTTCGGGGCCTGCCTAATGTTTTGCTGACCATGGGCGTGCTGACGATCATTTACGCCTTTTTCACGGAACGTACAGTTACGGGGCGCCGGATTTATGCCCTTGGCGGCAATGAAAAGGCGGCCAAGCTGTCTGGTGTAAAGACTGAACGCCTCACGTTTCTGGCCTTTGCCAATATGGGGGTGCTGGCGGCGGCGGCGGGTATGGTGTTTGCGGCGCGCTTGAACTCGGCCACTCCAAAGGCTGGCTTTGCCCTTGAGCTGGATGTCATCGCGGCAGTGTTCATCGGCGGGGCGTCAATGTCTGGTGGGGTCGGTCGCATTGTCGGCGCGGTTGTCGGGGCCTTCCTGATGGGGGTTCTCAACAACGGAATGTCGATCCTTGGTATTGGGATCGACTACCAGCAGGTCATCAAGGGCCTTGTGCTGCTCGCCGCGGTGATTTTCGACGTCTATAACAAATCAAAGCAGACCTGAGATGACATTCAAACCCGCCAAATGGCCCCGCCGCCTACGCTCAGCTGAATGGTATGAAGGCAGCTCCAAAGACGTAATCTATCATCGTGGTTGGATGAAAAACCAAGGTTACCCGGACGACCTTTTCGACGGGCGGCCCGTAATCGGCATCCTCAATACATGGTCGGATATGACCCCCTGCAACGGCCACCTGCGAGAGCTGGCTGAAAAGGTCAAAGCAGGTATCTGGGAGGCCGGTGGATTTCCGCTCGAAGTGCCTGTTTTCTCGGCCTCCGAGAACACCTTTCGCCCGACGGCGATGATGTTTAGAAACCTTGCCGCGTTGTCGATAGAAGAGCAAATCCGGGGCCAGCCGATGGATGGCTGTGTGCTGATGGTGGGCTGTGACAAGACCACCCCGTCGTTGCTAATGGCCGCTGCGTCTTGTGATCTTCCCTCGATTGTCGTGACCGGTGGGCCGATGCTGAACGGTTGGTTCCAAGGTGAACGGGTCGGCGCGGGTACACATTTGTGGCGGTTCTCTGAGGCGGTCAAAGCCGGAGACATGACGCAGGATGAATTCCTCAACGCTGAGACCGCTGTCACTCGATCTTCGGGAAGCTGCAATACCATGGGAACAGCGTCGTCGATGGCCGCCATGTCAGAAGCGCTTGGCATGGCGCTTTCTGGCAACGCCGCCATTCCCGCCGTTGACAGCCGTCGCCGCGTCATGGCGCAACTATCGGGAAGACGCATCGTGCAGATGGTGAAAGATGACCTAAAGCCGTCTGATGTCCTCACCAAAAAGGCGTTTGAAAACGCGATCCGCTGCAATGGGGCGGTTGGGGGCTCGACCAATACGGTTGTTCATATGCTGGCGATTGCCGGGCGCATGGGTGTTGATCTGACGCTTGACGACTGGGACCGATGTGGTCGGGATATTTCGACAATTTTGAACCTGCAACCGTCTGGGGAATACCTCATGGAAGAGTTCTTCTATGCGGGCGGTTTGCCGGTTGTGCTCAAACGGCTCGCGGAGGCGAACAAACTGGACAAAGACGCATTAACCGTGTCCGGTGAAACCATCTGGGACGAGGTGAAAGGCGCGGTCAACCTGAACGAAGATGTAATTCGCCCGGTGGACAACCCTTTGACAGAAAAGGGCGGTATCGCTGTTTTGAAAGGCAATCTGGCCCCCAAGGGCGCGATCTTGAAACCCTCTGCGGCGTCGCCCCATCTGATGCAACATCGCGGCCGCGCCGTCGTGTTTGAAGACATCGATGACTACAAGGCGCAGATCGAGGATGATGCGCTTGATATTGATGAAACTTGCATCATGGTCCTCAAAAACTGTGGTCCCAAAGGGTATCCCGGCATGGCCGAAGTCGGCAATATGGGGTTGCCGCCGAAGGTGTTGAAGAAAGGGATCAAAGATATGATCCGCATTTCTGATGCACGTATGTCGGGCACGGCCTATGGCACCGTGATCCTGCATACTTCACCCGAAGCCGCCGCCGGGGGGCCGCTTGCTGTTGTGCAGAACGGCGACATGATCGAGGTCGATGTCGAAGGACGCCGTCTACATCTGGATATTTCTGATGTTGAATTGGCGCAACGTTTGTCCGACTGGCAGCCCCGGCACGAGACCGCCAGATCAGGCTATGCTTGGTTGCATCAGACCCATGTAGAAGGGGCCGATACGGGGGCCGACCTCGGGTTCCTAAAGGGGTGCCGGGGTGCCGCCGTTGGAAAGGATTCTCATTGATGAAAATCGCGCTTATGGGGATTGGCAAGATTGCTGTAGATCAGCATATTCCCGCAATAAACACCTCCCCTGATTGGGACTTGGCCGCGACGGTGTCGCGTCACGGCAAGGTAGAGGAGGTCGAGGCCTTTACCGATTTGGAAAAGATGCTTGCCGCACGTAGCGACGTGCGCGTTGTTTCCTTGTGTTTGCCGCCCGTGCCACGGTTTGCCGCGGCGACCGCCGCGATCCAAGCAGGGCGTCATGTGATGCTTGAAAAGCCTCCCGGTGCGACGCTTTCAGAATGTTACGCCCTCGAAGCATTGGCCCGCAAACACCGGGTTTCTTTGTTTGCGACGTGGCATTCGCGTGAAGCGGCTGGCGTTGCAGAGGCCAAAGCATGGTTGGCTGGCAAGACCCTGCGCAAGATGACGATCACGTGGAAGGAAGATGTGCGCCGCTGGCACCCCGGACAAGACTGGATATGGCAGCCGGGTGGACTTGGTGTTTTTGATCCCGGCATCAACGCCTTGTCGATCGTGACCGACATCTTGCCTGACCCCATTCATGTGGCTCGCGCGGTGCTTGAAGTGCCTGAAAATTGTCAGACCCCGATTGCCGCGTCTATCGAATTTGCCCACCCCCATGGGGCAGAGGTTCACGCGGACTTCGACTTTCGAAAGACGGGGGAGCAAATCTGGAGCATCACCGCAGAAACCGACCAAGGCACTTTGGTGCTTTCGGAAGGTGGCGCACAGCTCTCGATTGATGGCACCAAACGGCTAAGCGCCACAGAGCAGACCCTCACCGGAGAATATCCGCGGCTCTATGCCAGAATGGCCAAGTTGGTGAGCCACGGCGATATCGATGTCGACGTCGCCCCAATGCGCCATGTGGCGGATGCGTTCACCCTTGGACAGCGGATCATGGTCGATGCGTTTGTTGAATAAACCTAACATATTGCGGTTGGCGGGGGCATCTCGCCTGACCGCACGGACACTTCAAGGAGCCCCAAAATGCAACATCCTTTGACAGGTATCTTGCCGGTTGCCCCAACACCATTCCATGGCGATGGGCGCGTTGACGAAGACGGTATGCGCCGCGTGCTGGACTGCATGATTGATCAAGGGGTAGACGCGATCTGCATTTTGGCAAACTACTCGGAACAGTTTGTGTTATCCGATGCGGAACGCGCCACTCTGACCCGTATCAGCCTTGAACATGTATCAGGTCGGGTTCCTGTGATTGTGACCACCAGCCACTTTTCCACGCAGATTGCCGTGGCACGCGCGGTCGAAGCTGAGGCCATGGGCGCGTCGATGATTATGATGATGCCGCCCTATCACGGCGTTGGGTTGGTGCCGGGTGAGGCGGGGCTTCTTGAGCACTTTCAAGCAGTCTCAGACGCGATCTCTATACCGATCATGGTGCAGGACGCGCCCTTGTCCGGTGTCACGCTAAGCGTGCCTTTGTTGGTCAAAATGGCGCGTGAAATTGAGAATGTCAGCTACTTCAAAATGGAGACGCCCTTCGCGGCGGATAAACTTGCCGCTTTGATTGAGGCAGGCGGGGCGGATATCGTCGGGCCGTTTGACGGGGAAGAGGCCGTGACCTTGTTGGCTGATCTTGACGCGGGTGCGACCGGCACGATGACGTCGGCCCTGCAACCGGAATTGATCCGGCCCATCGTCACGCGCTATTTGGCGGGCGATCATGACGGGGCACTTGAGCAATGGAAAATTTGCCTGCCGTTGATCAATCACGAAAACCGCCAATGCGGTTTGCGAGCGACTAAGACAGTGATGATGGCGGGCGGCGTGATTGGATCGGACCACGTGCGCCATCCGCTAAAACCCTTGTCGGAACGCACCACATCCCGATTATTGCAGCTTGCCGGAGAGCTTGATCTCATTGCGCTGCGTTGGGGCAAATAAGGAATTCTGACAATGGCATTTCAACCCCACGGAAAACACTTGATCGCGGGACAGTGGGTGGCTAGCGACACCAGCTTTGCATCGACACCTGCCTTTGGCGGTACCCATCGCTTTGGCATATCAACGCCTGCTGATGTGGATCGGGCCTGTGTTGCAGCAGAAGAGGCCTTTTGGACCTATGGCTATTCCACCCGCACCGACCGCGCCGCATTTTTAAACGTTATTGCAGAGGAAATTGACGCTCGCGCAGATGACATTACCGCCATTGGCACCCAAGAAAGCGGTCTTCCCGAGGCGCGGCTTCAAGGCGAAAGAGGCCGCACCACAGGCCAGTTGCGATTATTCGCGGACCATATCTTGAAGGGCGAATACCTTGATGTGCGCCACGACGTGGCACTGCCTGATAGGACCCCATTGCCGCGACCTGACCTCAAAACTTTGCAACGGCCAATCGGCCCTGTTGCGGTTTTTGGCGCGTCGAATTTCCCGCTGGCCTTTTCAACAGCTGGCGGTGACACGGCCTCGGCCTTGGCGGCGGGCTGTCCAGTGGTTGTCAAGGGGCATCCGGCCCATCCCGGCACTGGTGAAATAATCGCCGAGGCCATTCATGCCGCAATCTCCAAGTGTGATGTAGCGCCGGGCACGTTCAGTTTCTTGCAAGGTGATACGCGTGAATTGGGGCAGGCGCTTGTACAGCATCCTATGATCAATGCGGTCGGCTTTACAGGGTCTCTTGGTGGCGGGCGAGCTTTGTTTGATCTCTGCGCGAGACGTCCTATCCCGATCCCTTTCTTTGGCGAGTTAGGAAGCGTCAATCCGATGTTCTTGTTGCCCGAAGCGTTGAAAGCACGCGGTGGAGACATCGCCTCTGGCTGGGTGGCGTCGCTGACAATGGGCGCGGGCCAGTTTTGCACCAACCCTGGCGTTGTCGTCATGATCGATGGGCCAGATGCCGATGCATTCGAAATAGCCGCGGTCGAGGCGGTTGCGACAATCGCACCTCAAACCATGCTGACAGACGGTATCGCCCAAGCCTACCGAGATGGCCGCGACCGCATCGTGGCCACATCCGGAGTTGAAAACCTCTTCTCATCATCCTGCGAGCAACGCACAGGAACCCCCAATTTGTTTACCAGCACTGGCGCTCAATGGTTGAAGAATAGATCGCTCGGAGAAGAGGTTTTCGGTCCTCTTGGGGTCGTTGTCCGCGCCGGTGATGAGGACGAAATGATCAAAATTGCCAAGTCCCTTGAAGGGCAACTGACCTGTACACTACACATGGAGGGCGGCGATTTTGGCTTAGCTCAAACGTTGATGCCTGTTCTTGAACGAAAGGCTGGCCGCATCATGACCAACGGATTTCCAACCGGAGTTGAAGTGAGCGATGCTATGGTTCACGGAGGTCCTTATCCCGCATCCACCAACTTTGGCGCGACCTCTGTTGGCACCCTCGCCATCCGCCGTTTTTTGCGGCCAGTTTGTTTTCAGAATGTCCCAAAGGGTCTTGTGCCAGATGAGTTTGCCTGACAGGCATCTTGGCTAAGGTGAAGGTGGCGGCCGTTTGGCCTTGGCGCGTGGTGAAATGCTGGCGCGTTTTCGTGACATTGGCCGCGTCAGGACAGGTTTTCGTTGTTGCTCCTTCAACAGTCACTACCGCTAGGTATCTGGCAGCGAGCGATATGAGCCGAATGTTGGATTTCGCCGCACTTTCGTCGAGGCCATTGGCCTAACCACATTGCAGTGGTTCGGTGCGACTGGCCGCTTTGAGGGCAATGCAGTGCCTCCGTTCACCCCTATTCTTTGCAGGGGGGCAGCAGTGGAAGCTAGGTTAAGTTCAATTTCTGTATCAGGGTCATTCCTCTGTTTCTCATGGTTGGCGCTTCGGTGTTGTGTGTCCATTGAAAGCCCGCGACCTTGCACCTCCGCGAGTTAATTGGCCGTGGCGCGCCTCAGGGGATATTGCGCTTGCGCAATTGCCTGTTGGGCAATGCAAGGGCCTGACTTCGTTTGAGGTTTCTGGTGCGGCATGTGGCCTGGGCTTCTCCGGTTGCGGTCGCTCACGGCGTTCAGTTCACATATTCCACTCCACTCCACTCCACTCCACTTTGCGACAGATGCGATGCACGCACTCGTGGTTTCAACAGAAGCCCTTGACGGTCGGCGACTTTATGAAACCAAACCAATTGCAACCTAAGCGGAGCAAAGTTTCAGGTCCCTTGTCTGAACTGAAACCTTGCTCTGGTTTCTGGCTTTTCCCTTAGCCCTGGATTGACGTTTTGCTAAATTGGTTTGTCTGGAAATGCTGAGCTTCCACTCCCACTTGGAAACGGTCCATAAGCTCCCTCAGTTTTATCGCCTCAGAATTCAAGAGCTGCCCCAAAGCGGTGGATTGTTCGGCCATAGCTGCGTTTTTCTGAGTAACGGAGTCCATATGAGTCACACCTGTGTTGATTTCAGACAGGCTGGTTGATTGCTCCGCAGCGCTTCTTGCTATTCCTCCAATCAGGTCGGAAATCTCGTTGACCTGGGAGACAATAGAATTGAGAGCCAGACCGGCTTCACTGACAAGTTGGGAGCCCCTAAGGACTTCGGCCGTGCTTTCAGTAATCAAATCTTTGATCCCTGTTGCGGCTTCGGCGGACCGCTGCGCCAACCCCTGCACCTCAACGGCAACGACTGCAAACCCTTTGCCAGCGGGGCCAGCACGGGCAGCTTCTACCCCCGCGTTTAGGGCCAATAAGTTGGTTTGAAATGCAATGTCATCGATCACATTGGTAATTTTTGCAATCTCGTCGGATGTCGACTCGATCTGCTCCATTGCGGTGACGGCGTTGTTCACGACAGTTTCGCTTTTGGTCGCCTCAATTCGGGCCTTATCCACTGTTTGATCGACGTTCGCCGCCCCAGCAGCGGCCGACCGAACCGAAGCGGTTTGTTGTTCCAAGGCTGCCGCAGCTTGTTCAAGTGTGGCGGCCTGGCTTTCCGTGCGGCGCGACATTTCGTTTGCGGCTTGATGAACCTCAGATGCGCTTGAAGCGATGCCTTTGGCAACATTTGCAACATCTGAAATGGTCGTTTTTAAGGTATGAACAGTGGCATTGAAACTTAGCCGTAGAGTTTCAAACTCCGCAGGGAATTCTTCGTGGATTTCACAATCAAGATTTCGATCCGCCAAACGCTCGAGATGGGATTCAATGGTTGCAACCACAGAACCTCGGTCGGCAATCCGGCTTTTCTCAAGCTGAACCAGTTTGTCTTCTGAGTCTTGCAATGCGATCCGCGTTTTTTCCATGGAACGGCTGAGTTGCCCGATCTCGTTTTTCGCGTCGAGGCTGCTCGGCTTGAAATCGAAATCTTTGCGAGACAACCTATCTAGGTCACTTTGAACTTCGGCGAATTCGTGCGTTAAAATCCTAACGAGCCGCGCACCCATGAAGACGCTTCCAAGTAGTGAAATCAGGACACATGCGAGCGTGATCAACAGGGTTTGCTTGGCGGCGCTCGCCTCTTGTAACGCTATTGCACTTAGCCTATCGGTGATTTCGACTTCTACATCGTGAAGGTGGCTAATCCAAAGCGTTGACAGCGAAAACCACTCATTCGCGGTCAAGTTGGGAAGCGGCCCTTCTGGTCCCGCATTCAAAATGTCTGTTCGTACTTCGTCCAAACCGGTGACAACGGAACTATTGGTTAGTTCAAGATCGGGAAAGAAAGTCTTTAACGTCAATTGAGCGACTGCGAGAAGCTGAGCTTCTTTAGCGCCTTTTTCAGCGAATTTCTTGTAGATATCCAAGGTGAAGATCTGTCCACCGAACCCGGTCGCGCCGGCTGCCCGCTGCAAACCGGCGGCTTCTTTGGCATACATCAAGGACACCATGCCATTGCCGATCTGAGAAAGTTGAATATTATTTTGGATAATCAACTTCTGACTGACCGCGCCTAGAATGCCTTGAATGGCATCGGTGTAAAACGTCGCCATTTCCGGAACGTTCAAAGATTGATTAGAGACTGCTGTTCTTGTTGCCTGCAAGTTATCAAGGAGTGCCATCAGCTCAGCTTCACTACTCGGAACATCCAAGAATGCTAGGTCAACTTCGTCTCGGGCTTTCGCAAGTCCAGTACGACCAGAAGTGCCCCCAGAAGATAAGAAGACTGCCGATTGCCCCCGCTCTACTTGAAGATCATGAATAAGCGTAACCAGCCCAAGAGACACCGCAACTTCGGATTGAGCAAGTTCGGCGCTTCCCAAGCGGTGCCAGTTTTCATTGGCCCTCAAGAATCCGAGCGCGGTCAGGGCGCAAAATGGCAATACCATCATGACCAAAATGTGCGTGCGAAATTTCATTTTTTCTCCAAACAAATACGTCAAATTACTTTTCGGTCGCAATTTGGCTAAATGAATTTGTTGAAGAAATGGTACTTGTCCAAATTTGAATTTTCTCAATTTTACTTTTTGGCGGTTTCTCGGGCCATGAGTTTGCGTTTCAGAACAATTGCAAAAGGGTGCCACCCCTTCGTTTCGGTTGATATAAATCCACACCTAAGAGAGTTTTAATACACAGATTTAGATGTTGATTTGATTCCTTAGAGCGGGTGCTTTTGGGCTGCCGTTCGCCATCGGGAAGCCGAGTTACATGTGTTTCGAGGCTCCACTGGAAGTCCACTTGGAGCCTGTGTTGATCGGTCCTGTGACGGGTGTGAAGCCCCGCATTGCTAAGCGCTCAACGTCGTCCCGAATGGCGCTGCAATGTAAAGAGATGGCAGCCAAAAAAGGTTGCTTGTCTAGTGGGTCACCTTTGGAAAGCCCCTGAAAGTGGTCTACCTAGTGGGATAGGAATACCCCACTAGGTAGACCATAGAATAACGAGAAAACGACAAACATCGGATGATATTTGAAAGAGGCCGCGCCAGAGTTAAATGTCGCGCGCCCAAGGCATTTCAATTGCGGGGGCAGTACGCCGGGTTCAGGTTCGGCCGCCAAAAGAAACGCAAGTAAGGCCGGTCACTTCAACAAAACTAGGGATTGTCCTAAGGATTCCCATCAATTGACCTTTGTGCGTCTCGTATCAATGCAGCCAAGCGGAAAAACCCATGCGCCATTTTGGTGAAGGGGGTCAGCAAGAAAAAGGTCAGGACTGCACCCAGATGCAGGGCTAGCATCGTCGGCATGGCTTGGGTGTCCCCAAACGCATAGAGTGCAAGGCCGCTCAGCCCAGAAAACCCCAGCAGGGCGATGAATCCGAGGTCTCCGCTCCAAGCGCCGATATCCCCAATATGGCGGTCGGCGCGCAGTTTTAAGACCATCATCCATCCGCAGCCGAGAGTGAGAAGCAAGCCTCCGCTGGTGCCCAAAAGTTTTGGCAGGGACCAAAACGGATAGGGTGCGGGCATGTTGAACAGATAATGCATCACCGTGCCCGCGCTGGTCGCAGCAAAGCAGAGCAGAAACCCATACATGATCGCCTGATGTGCAAAGCGGCGGGCGTGGGAAAAGCGGTCTTCATCTTCGAAATTGCAGCCATCACCATGACCGGCGGCCAGATCTTTCATCTTGGCGGCCATACCAACGGCGTGGGTGATGTTGGCTAGGCGCAAATGGGTTCCCCCAACCGACCGCCAATAGCGGCGCAGGCTTATCGCGAGGCTTACAAGCGGCAAGACAAAGGCGGGCAGAAAGATCGCGACCATGGCGTTGTGGGAGAGAACGGCGTAAAAACCTGCGCCGCCGGCCGACCCAATTGCGCGAATGGCTAGGAAAAGCAGGGCAAGGCCAAGCACCAAAGCCAAGGCGATTGCGCCGCCGTGGCTATGGAACTTGCGGGCAAGCGGTTGTGGCCAGGCAAAGCTTTCCCAACTGTCACGCCGCACTTCAGAGAGCGCTTTGGGAAGGTTCAGATCGAATTCATGCGGTGCAGTGTATTGGCAGGCGTAGTAGCAGCCGCGGCAATTGTGGCACAGGTTCGCCAATTGGGTCAGGTCGCCATCGGAAAATGCGCGGCCCGCATGCATGGACGGAAAGACCGAACAATAGCCTTCGCAATAGCGGCAGGCGTTGCATATCTCGGCCTGACGACGGGCTTCGGTGAGCAGATCAGTTTGCATAAGCGGCGGCCTCCCGACCTGCGATACGTCCAAAAACAGTGCCGATGGTCATGCCGAACCCAGCCAGATACCCTTGGCCCAGGATCGACCCGGCCATGGTTTCCCCCGCCGCCCAAAGATTGGCGATCGGGCCGTTCTGGGTTGAACATTGTGCGTTCTCATCGACCTTTAGGCCGAGATAGGTAAAGGTCACACCGGTTCGCAGCGAATACCCATAAAACGGCGGTTCGCTAATCGGGCGGGCCCAATTGGTTTTCGCCGGGGTGATGCCGGTTGTCGCGACATTGTCTAACTCGGTTGGGTGAAAATTCGTGGTGTCCCCGCATGCGGCGTTGAACTGATCCACTGTGTCGCACAACGCGGATGCGGGGAGATCCAATTGCGCGGCCAGTTCCTCAAGCGTGTCGGCTTTTAGCGGCGGAAACACCGACGGCATAAACAGGTCAAGCGACTTGGCGTCGATGATGACATAGCCGACCTGATCGGGTTGGGCGGCCACAAGACGGCCCCAGATCGCGTAGCGCTTGGGCCAAACATCCTCTCCCTCGTCATAGAACCTCTCGGCGTTTTTGTTCACGACGATGGAAAATGGTACGCAATCCAGACGGGTTACGATGCCACCGTCGAATTTCGGCGCGCGCCCGTCGATGGCAACCGCGTGGCATTGGTCGGCGTCACCAACCGATTGAACACCTTGCTCCAATAGGTCCGCCAGAACCACGCCACGGTTGTACGGCGTGCCGCGGATCAGGAAATTCTGAGCCGCTGGCCCCCAGGCGCGGGTCAGCCAATCGGTGTCGGCCTGAAAGCCTCCAGAGGCGACAATCACGGATTTCGGGGACATGCTGTGGTTTTGCCCGGCGTGAGTATATTCCACCCGCGTTATGCGGTCGGCTTCCAGTTCCAGATGGGTCACGGCGGCCTCATAGAGCACATCAACACCGAGCCCTTGGGCCGTGCGGTAATAGGCATTTACTAGGCTTTTACCACCGCCCATGAAGAACGCATTGGTGCGGGCCAATGACAAGGTGCCGGACAAAGATGGCTGGAAACGCACCCCATGCGCCTGCATCCAAGGTAGGCAATCTTCGCTGGTGCGAATGGCCAGTCGTGCCAGGTGTTCGTCGGTCTTGCCACCCGTGACTTTCATGAGGTCGGCGAAATACTCGTCTTCGCTATAGTCATCCACCAGCGGACCCAAAGGCCCAGTATGCATGCAGCGAAAGTTGCGGGTGTGGCGCGAATTGCCACCGCGATATTCTTTGGGTGCGGTTTCAAGGATCAAGACCTTGGCTCCGGCTTCGGCGGCGGTCATCGCGGCGCACAGGGCGGCGTTGCCACCACCAATCACGACTATGTCATAGGATTTGGTCATTGGGTTTCCTTTGTCGCCCCGTGCTATCGCGGCCTGTTTAATTTGACCAATGATGGTTTTTATGGAATTGATGCGGAATGCGCATTAATTTCGATTTCAATGACCTAGAAGCGTTTCTGGCAGTGAAAGACACCGGGTCTTTTCATGTGGCTGCCGAGCGCTTGAACCTCTCTCAATCCGCCGTGACCCGCCGGGTGCAAAAACTCGAGGCAGCGCTGGGTAGCGTGCTTTTTGAACGCACAACACGGGCCGTTAAACCGACCCTTGCGGCCAAGCGGCTGCAAGCGCGGGCCGAGGCGATATTGGCCGACGCACAGGAAACCGCCACCGCTATGCGCGACGAAAGCGTGGCCTTTGCCCATCAACGTGGGGCGGTGGTCACAGTGGCAACGATCCCCACAGTTGTTGCACGTCTTGTTTCGCCGGCGATCCGCGCCTTGCGTTCTGGCGGGCACAGCGCGCGCATACGTCTTTTGGACGGTTCTGCGAATGAGGTCGCCGAGGCCGTGGCCGCAGGGGACGCAGATTTCGGGATCTGTTCGATCCCGATGTTGGAACCGACGACAGAGTTCGAACCGTTGTTCGATGATCAGATTATTCTAGCGGTCCCCATTGGCCATGATCTGGCTGTGCGCGATACCGTTGGTTGGGGCAATTGGGGAGACACACCGCTGATCCTCCCTGCGCGGGGCACTGGCAACCGATTGTTGATCGACGAAGCGATGGCGCGGGCGCGACTGGCGTTGAACTGGACCTATGAGGTCGGACGGTCCACCACGGCGTTGGAGCTTGTGGCGGATGGCACTGGGGTCGCCTTGGTACCTAGGTCGGCGATCGGCGTGGCAAATGTCGCGACCTGTGCTTTGTCCGCGCCGGACATCGCGCGCCCGGTTGGGGTGTTGTCGCGCTTGGGTCAAACAGATGCCCCCGCCGTCAAGGCCATGAAGGACGCGATACGCCGGGCGGTCTAACCCCAAATCTCGGGGTTGATCATGTGGATGGGACGCCCTTGGTCAAAGGCAACAACTTGGTCGAAGATATCCGAGAATTGCAGATCGAACTCATCCTCGGTGACAAAGCCGATATGCGGCGTGGCAATTAGGTTGGGATGCGCCAACAATGGGTCAGCCGGATCAGTCAAAGGTTCCTTGTCAAAGACGTCAATCGCAGCCTTTCCCGGGCGTCCGTTGTTTAGGGCGCTTAACAGTGCGTTTGGTGCGATCAGACCGGCGCGCGATGTGTTCACGAACAAGGACCCGGGCCTCATAGCGGCCAGATCAGCAGCGGTGATGATCCCTTTGGTGGCTGGCTTCAAACGGACGTGGAGCGACACGACATCGCTTTGGGCAAAGAAGGCGTCGCGGCTTTCGGCAACACGTGCGCCATCCGCTTTGGCACGCGCACGCCCTACATCAGATGACCACCAGACGACATTCATCCCAAAGGCCTCTGCATAGGTTGCGACGGTCCGCGCAATACGGCCATAGCCAAAGAGCCCGATGGTCCGTCCGCGCAAGGTCTTACCAACGCCCGCTTGCCACGTTCCGGCCTTGGTGGATGCCATTTGCGCGGGAAGATCCCGCATCCCGGCCATGATTAGCGCCCAAGTCAATTCCGCAGCTGCATAAGAAGGCGTGCCAGCAGGCACTCTTGAACACAGCAGCACGTGGTGGTCGGTACAGGCCGACACGTCGACATGCGGGTACACGCCGCGTTGGCTTATCAGGCGCAGGTTTGGCAAACGCGCCAAGAGGGCTGGGGTGACTTTGGTGCGCTCACGAAACAGAACCACGGCCTCGGCCTCACGTAGTCGTTCGGCCAGAAGGTCAAGATCTTCGACATGATCGGTCCAAACCGTGACGTCCTGACCGGCAAGCGTGTCAAAGCACGGCAAAGTTCGCAACGTGTCGAACCAGTCGTCGAGGATATGCACACGCACCAATCAGGTTTCCTTGCGATAGGCCGCAAGCGTCCTTGCTGCACGGTCGTGCAGGTCTGACATCCGGCGCGTTTCCGGGTTTTTCAAATCAAGCTGTGCGCCACCTCTACACAGCTGCGTCCCTAACTCGTCTCGCACCATTTTTAGGGTTTCGATGGCCGAGGCAATCAATTTGCTGGCTTCTTGGGATGTCATAGTGGGGTCCTCAATGTGACAAGAGCACGGGAATGGGTGTATCGCGTAGAACGCGGGCGGTGACGCCGCCCAAAAAATCTTCGCGGAATTTCGAATGTTCGTAGGCCCCCATAACCAATAAACAGGGGTCGGTTTCGCGACACCACGCAATGAGGGCGCGGGCGACACCCGGTACGGCGGCGATGGCTTCGTGGGTTGCGGCGACGCCGTGCCGGTCGAGGTGATCCATCAATTCGGACACAGGGCGCGGAGTGGCGTCGTTGCCAACGGTGAGAACCGTGACCCGGCCCTTGTCCTCAAGCAGACCGAGAGCATCGGACAGGGCACGCGCCGAGGCGCGGCCTCCATCCCAAGCCAGTGCTGCGTGGTTGTGGCTTGCTTCGGCATCATGGCCTCGCGGCACAATCAATACCGGACGCCCGCTCATGAGGGCAATGCGGTCTGGGTGGATCGTCACGTGTTCATCGACGCCCTCGCCATGGTCCTGACCAACCACCAAAAGGTCATAGCCCCGTGCGCAGTCGGACAAGACCGCATCGACCCGTCCAGCAACCCGTTGAAAATGTAACCTGTCGCCCAACGCCAACCCGTCACGAAGGGTTTCAAACCGGCTTTCGATCTCACTCAAAATGTCGGCATTGGCCTGGGCGATGATCTCACGCGCCTTGGACGGAACCCATGCCGCATGGCTGTTCACCACCTCATGGGTGGAATGGGCCAGAAGCGCCGTGACATGTGCGCCCCCGCGCGCCAGCGAGGCCGTATATTTCAACGCGGACACGGCGCTTTCGGTGCCATTAAAGGCAACAAGGATGTTGTGGATGCTCATTCGGAAGTCTCCTTTCCCGGCCAGATGCGGCTGGGTACATAAACGCGGCCATCGACAAGTTTACGGGCCGTGCGCACCAGACCAGCGGCCTTTAGCGTGAACCCGTCTTCGGACGAGAAATCGACCAGAACGTCGATCGTACCCGAGGCATGTTCCAGCACGACCTTTGCGGGGCTGGTGGTTGGCCGGGTCAGCATGCCATCGGCGATGGTGCCGGGTGTCAGCGCGCAGGCCGCAAGACATTGTGCGCCGGTGACCGCCATCGTGGGGTGCGTGTTCCAGGGCATGAAATAGCGTGCGGCGATGGTGCCGTTGTTGCGGGGCGGAGCCAGTAGACCGAACTTGGGCGTCACCGAATTTGTCACGTCTCCCATGCCCATTCGTTGTCCGGCCTGTCGACGAATGGGCTCCATCCGGTCGAAAAAGTCGGTGTTGGCGTCCAGGTCAGCGGCGCTTTCATACCCTGTCAGGCCGAAATCCTCGGCCCGCGCGATGGCAATAGGCATAGCGACATCCATGCACGTCACGTCGACCCCGTTGATGGTATCGCGCAGTTGACCGGTGGGTAAGAACGCGCCCGTGGAAGAGCCAACCACCCCCATAAAGGACAGTTCCACCGGTGCTGCGCTTCCCGGTGCACCAGCGATTTCAGTGTCGCCTTCGTAGGTGAGCCGCCCTCCGGGGGTCTGGATCTTTGCAACCACATGCGCCCCGGTATTGACGGCGCGAATGCGGACTTCTGTCTCGTCTCCGACTGGCTGGATCATCCCCATTTCGATGGCAGCAGGGCCAACGCCCGACAGGATGTTGCCGCAGGTCGGGCCGAAATCGACTAGCTTGTCCTCGACCGAAACTTGCGCAAAGAAATAGTCGATCTGCGCCCAGTCATCCGCGCTTTCAGATAGCATGGCGACCTTGGTAGTAACCGCGGTGCCCCCACCGATCCCGTCGATGTTAAGCGGATGCCCCGAGCCTACGGCCGCAATCAGCACGTCGGCGAGCGTGTCCAGATTTTTGGGAAGATCATCGCGCCGGAAATAGGGACCGCGTGAGGTGCCGCCACGCATGAACAGGTAGGGGATGCCAGTCTGGGTCATTTCAGTGGCCACGGTAGATCAACCGCCCCCTGCAAAAGCCCCGGAGGGAAATCGCGGTTCAACGCACCGGCCATCAAACACATGAAACCGATGCCGCAGGCGGTTAGGACAAGGGTCATGCCCCAGCTGGCCCCGGCGCGGACCCGGAAGAAGCTAATGAGGAACCCAATCAGCGCCAGAATGAAGCCAACAAACCATGTGGCCACGATCAACCCGCCAAACCATGCCAGCGTGCTCCAAAGACCGAATGGCGCATCGGCGTCCTCGCCCGCAACTTCTTTGTCGGCAAAGATGCTGTCGCCTTCGGGGCGGCGCATCATCTGCACCATTAGGATCAGACAGCAGGCCAGCGAGAAGCCCCCGATGACCAGCGGGATGATCTTGTCGGTCATGTTGTAATCGGGGATCATGTTTGCGTTGATCAGCGCAAAGGTCAGATAGCCCGCGATAACCAGCAGGAAGACCATCGGCGCGCGTTTGGAGCCGGACTGGACGTCCCCCTCGGCCATGATCGACTTGGCCTGACGAATGCCGAGGACCACCGACACCACGGTGATGATGATCAACACGATGACGATCGGGCTAAACACATAGTCCATGCCTTCTTCAAAGCCTTTGCGGAAGCGGAAGGAGGCGATCTGGAAGGCCTGATTGGTGAATTTTTCAACCGGGTTAGACAGCACAAACCCGATGAGGAAGGCAGGCCGCGACCAGTCGAAACGACGCAGGAAAATGCCGATCAGGCCAATGGTGAATAGGGCAAGAAGGTCTTCGAAGTTCTGGCCCGATTGGAAGGCCGCAAAGCTGATCAGCATGAACAGGAACGGCGCGAGATAGGTGAAACGGATGGTGGTCAGCTTGGCGATGCCACCGCTTGCCGCGATGCAAAGCACCGTGCCGACAACGTTGGCCAGCGCGAGCAACCAGACGATGGAATATGTAATATCGAGGTTGTTCTTCAACATGGAGGGGCCGACTTCGATCTCACCCGATCCCAACAGGGCAACAGCGCCAATAAAGATCGCCATGGAGCCCGATCCGGGGATGCCAAACAGCAGAGTGGGGACCAGTCCGCCGCCTTCTTTCGCATTGTTCGAGCTTTCCGGCCCGATCACACCGCGCACTTCGCCTTTGCCGAAGTTTGATTTGTCTTTGGTGGTTTGGACTGCGTGGCCGTATGCGATCCAGTCAACGACCGACCCACCAAGGCCGGGGATCACGCCGACTACAACACCGATGATCGAACAGCGCACCGACAGCCAGATATTGGCGAACCAATCTTTGACGCCATCCATCCAGCCACCACCAAGACTTGCGCCCTTGGCAATGGAGCGATCTTGGCGCAGCAATGATACGATTTCAGGGATCGCAAAGATGCCCAAACCAACGATCACCAGCTTTAGCCCATCGGTCAGATAGGGAATGTCATAGCTGGCCATGCGCAGACTGCCGCCTGCGTCGGCCTCGCCAATCGTGCCAATCATCAGGCCCAGACCGGCGGCTGCCAACCCTTTGAGAGGGATGCGCCCGGCCAAGACCGCGACCATCGACAGGCCAAGAATGGTGATCATCAACATCTCGGGAAGGCCGAATGCCAACACGATAGGGCGCGCAATCAAGATAAAGACGGTCAGAAAACTCGCACCGACCAGCCCGCCAAACAGCGACGATGCAAACGCGGCCGATAGCGCGCGGGCAGCTTCGCCCTTTTTAGCCATCGGGAAGCCGTCAAGGACCGTGGCCTGTGACGCAGACGATCCCGGTATGCCCATCAACACAGAGGCGAAGGTGTCTGACGTTGGCACCACCGCGACCATACCGATCATTAGGGCAAGCCCTAGGATCGGGTCCATTCCGAACATGAAAGGCAGCAACAAGGAAAGACCTGCGATGCCACCAAGGCCGGGGAAAACCCCCACGGCCAGTCCCATAACGACACCAAGAACCAGGTATCCGAGAACAACAGGTTGCAGGATCAGGGCCCACGCATCACTGAGCGCAGGAAGGGCTGTGGCGAAAGTCTCCATTGGAGCCGCCTTTCTTTAGGAATGTCAGGAAAAAAGGGGCGGGCGACCCATAGGCCAGCCCGCCTAGAATGAGCTTAGTTCAGCTCAACGCCGTAGGCTTCTTTCAGCCAATTGACGACAAAGGCTTTCGCCTCGTCCGGCACGTTGGTGGCCGTGCCCAAAGCAGTCTGTGCACTAGCTCCGGTAAAGACAGGATATTCACCAACCCGCTTGGACGAGATTTCAGCGAAATCGCTGCGGGCCACCACGGCGTTGAAGGCCGCCGTATAGGTGTCGATCACGTCTTGCGACGTGCCAGCAGGCAGAAAGGCCAGTTTCTGGACCGGGAAACCGGCGACAAAGAAGGCTTTCCATGCGTCCCATGCCTCGCCCGAGGTTTCGCAACCCTCGGTGGCTTCGCAGACTTCCTTGAAGGTCGCGATGTCGGGGAAGGTCGGATCGCGCACGATGTTGCCGTCGGCGTCCAATGCGCCCCAAGTCATCATCGGCACGGCTTTGCCGTCCGTAACCAGCGCTGTCGAGCCGCCCAAGTAGCCCGAGGTGGTTTGATAGTCGATCGTCGCTTCGCCACGCTCAAACATCAGACGGCCATCGCCGCGACCCTTGATGCCAAAGACCGGCTCGACATTCATGCCCAACATTTCCCATGCCAAAAGCGGCACAAGGTCCAGACGGGTGGCCCCTTGCGAGCCATAGATGAAATCGATGTCCTTCAACCCATTGGCAGAGCCGTCAAATTTTGCGCCATCCTCGGCATTCAGATAGGCGACCCCGCCGGTGCCGGATGCCATCACGGCGTTCCAGTCGTTATATTCATACCGCACGCGGGGATCGCCCAACAGATACGGGAATTGGGTCGACCCGGACGACCCGAACAACAAAGTGCCGTCACCTTCGTCCTGTTCCTGGAACCAGTTGGCCCCTTTGGTTGACCCTGCACCGGGCATGAATTTCACAACAACTGTTGGGGTGCCGGGCAATTCATTTGCCAACAACGGTGCAAAGAAGTTGGCCCATTTGGCCGATCCGCCAGTTTCCGAAAATGGGATGACCCATTCGATGGTTTTGCCGGTGAAATCAACATCAGCAGCAGCGGGCGCCGCCAGACCAGCGGCAGTAAGCAGCCCTATCACGGCACGGCGTGAGAAATTGGATACGGTCATTAGATCCTCCCTGGTGACCAGACAATCACAAGGGCATCCTCCACGCCATCATGATTGCAATTCAAATCGGGGATTGATTCCCCCCCTCGATCTGCTGATCATGAAAGGCCAACCTTGCACCAAGCTTGCGGGAGCGAATATGCGCATTGCGGTCATCGAAGACAATGAGACGTTGGCAAACGCCATCGCCTATCGCCTGCGCGACCGTGGGCATGCGGCGGACGTGCTGCATGACGGCGACGAGGCCGACGCGTTTCTGGCCCGAGATGGTGCCGATCTTGTGGTGCTGGATATCAACCTACCAGGGCGCAGTGGGCTTGAGGTTTTGCGCGGTATTCGGGCTCGGGGCGATGGCTCGCCGGTGATTTTGTTGACCGCCCGCAGCGATACCAGCGACCGTGTTGCCGGGTTGGATATGGGGGCTGACGACTATCTGGTGAAGCCGTTCGAGATGGACGAGTTGGAAGCGCGTATTCGTGCGCTGTCCCGGCGCAAGGATTTGGACTATGGTGCCCGCGAAAGTTTTGGAGCGTTAGAGTTTGACCGCGCCACGCGGCAGGTCATGGCGCGAGGCACCGCTCTGGACATTCCACGCCGTGAATTGGCGGTGCTTGAATGCCTATTGGAACGGCGCGGCCGCATTGTTCCCAAATCGCAGCTGACAGACCACGTTTACGGAACCGGCGCCGATGTTGACGATACGGCGGTGGAACCACATGTGTCCCGCTTGCGCCGCCGTTTGGCCGATCATGGTGTGTCGATCAAAACCGCACGCGGACTTGGATATATGCTTGAGGTTAAAGGATAATGCGAAGAGCCGCTTCCTTGCGTCTTCGGTTGTTTGTGCTGATTTTGGTACCGCTGGTCCTAATGGCGATGTTGCTAGGGTATTGGCGTTTTAGCGTCGCCGAACGCACCGCTGAGGAGTTGTTTGACCGCACCCTTCTGGCCGCTGCTTTGGCGGTTTCACGCGACGTGGCGGTGTCGGGCGGCGACGCGTTGCAGCCCTTGACACGCGACTTGATCCGCGATGCCTCAGGCGGTGAAGTGTTCTATCACGCCACAGGTCCGGGCGGGATTTATGTCACCGGATATGCTTATCCGCCAACAGAAGCTGGCGACCAAGTTGACGACCCCTACACACCGGTCTTGTTTCAGGCCACTTATCGTGACGAACAGGTTCTTGTGCTTCGGGTGACGGAACGGATGTCGATCGACAACCTGACCGGCGACGCCACCGTCACAGTCTGGCAAAGACTGGCGGATCGGCGCGCGTTTTCCAACCAGTTGGCGGTGCGCGCAGCGGCGATCATGGGCGTGCTGTTGCTGACCCTCGCCTTGGTCGTCTGGTTCGGAGTTGCGCGTGGCCTGCGTCCGCTATTGTCTTTGCAAGACGCCATCGCAGCGCGCTCCCCCGATGACTTGAGCCAAATCAAGCGCGCCGTTCCGGTAGAGGCGCAAGGGATTGTTCGCACCCTCAATCGGCTGTTTGGCCAAGTCGAAACCAGCATCACCGCACATCAATCCTTTATCTCAAACGCAGCACATCAGTTGCGAAATCCGGCGGCCGCGGTTCAGTCGATGGCCGAGGCGGTCAAAGACGCGCCCAGTGAGGAGGATCGCAACCAAAGGATTGCAAAACTTGTTGTGGCGGCGCGAAACTCGGCTCGGGTGGCGGATCAGCTGCTGTCGCTTGATCGGTTGCAACAACCGGTTCGCACTGCGTCGTTTGAAGTCTTTGACCTCTGTCGTCTGGTCCAAGAAACCTGTGCAGACATGGGGCCGATTGTGTTGTTGCAGGGGATCGATTTCGAGATGAACACACCCGAAGGGGTTATCGAGGTGCACGGTGACCGGGTGTTTGTCGGCGAAGCGATCAAGAACCTGATCGACAACGCGCTAAAACATGGTGGGCCCAAAATGAGCACGATCAAAGTGCAATTGTCGCATGCGACCGGTTGTGCCCAAGTCACTGTTTTGGATGATGGAAAAGGTATTCCAGAGGGCCAGCATGAGGCCGCTTTCCGTCGTTTTTCGCAGGTTGGCCCCTCCGAAGGGAGCGGGCTTGGCCTAGCAATTGCATGGTCCGTCGCGGAACGTCACAATGGTTCGCTCAGTATTGACCCGGTTGAAGCGGGGGCCAGCCTGACCCTGTGTTTGCCATCTGTGGTTTGATCTCTCAAACCTATTGCACAGGTTTGGCCCGATTGAGCTGAGACCCTAGGTTGTCGATTTTAGGGGGCGAATTGACTGAATAACGCCTTCAGATCTAGCACCTTCTAGACAGGGTTTCGGTGTATGGATTTTCTGGACCAAATTTACATTGTTCGAGTGAAACTTGAGCAAGCACAACCATCCCACATAGACGGCATTCATTTGAAAAGCCCCTTCGTGATTGGGGGCCAATCTGCAGATTCAAGTCATTTTGTAGCCGGGGCGTGATGAAAGGGCCGAAATTGGACGCGCGGGTGGCGTTGGATGATGAGTTCTCCGTACAATGCCATGCTCCTCAGAGCATCTTTTCCGCTCAAATGACCGGCTCCTCGGGGCGGGGCTTTACCAAGACCCTGCCGGGGAGGGCATGCGGTGCAAATGACGAATGACTTCGCCCCGCGACCGCCCAAAACCTGTTCAGAACAGTGCTTGCACCATACCCTGCGCGGCGTTTTAGGTGCGGGATGCCTCGAACGCAGCCCATGCTTTCTCAAAGCTCTCGAAATCGAAGCCGCCTGATCGTGCGGGTTCAAGTATCAGTTTTTCTGTGTCGAGCAGTTTGCGTATGGCGGTTTCAAGGTTTGGGATGACACCAGTGGGAATGACAAGGGCGCCGTGGCGATCTGCATGGATGAGGTCCCCATCCTTGACGGTCATCCCAAACACAGAAACCGGGGTGCCGACTTCGCGGACATGAACGAAACCATGGCTCGGGCCGATTGATCCGGCCACGACCGGAAACTCTTTGGGTAAATCCCCCAGATCGCGCATCACCCCGTTGGTCAACGCGCCACTAACGCCAAAACCCTTGTGAACGGTGGTGTTTATTTCGCCCCAATAGGCACCAATACAATCGGGAAAATCCATATCTTCAACAACCGTTACCGCTGGCCGAGGTCCCGAGGCCATGTGCCGATAATACTCCATCCGACGGGCTTTGATCACGTCCGGTGCTTCGGTCGGGGGATTGAGCGCAGCAATCTTTGCAGTGCGAGCATAGCCGACCATTGCGCCGCCGTCGGGGTCGGAACATAGCATGGTGCCGCGGGTGAATGCATTAAACCCGCGTTTGCCTTGGGCCACTTCGATGGCATTGCAAACGGTGGGCGTGTCGACCTGTTTCAACAGGTTCAGCAAAGTGGGGGTCATGTGCTCTCCAACCAGCGGCGCAGCGCTTTTGTTGTTTGTGTCGGTTGTTCCAGAGTTGGCAAATGGCCAGCCCCGTCGATGATCTCCAATGTGCTTTGTGGCATGAGATCGTGCATAAGTTCATGTCGGCCAATTGGGCAAAGCGTGTCGTCACGCCCACAGAGGACAAGGGCAGGGCCTTTGAAATGTCGCAGAGTTTCGGTTTGATCGGGGCGGTCTCGTAACGCTATGGATTGGTTTAGGAAAACTTGATCTCCGGCATTTAGGGCCATGTCCATACACAAATCTAAAATGCCTTGCTTTTGCGGGCCATCCGAAAGGTAGTTGGGCTTCATTTCATCGCGCATGACCGCGACGAGCCGACCTTCGCGGACCGCTTGCATTTGCGGGGCACGCCGCGCTTGGATGTCGGGTTTTTCCGCTAGGGGGTTGGTGTCCAAAAGAGCGATCCGTTCTACGCGGTCGGGGGCTTGGCGCAACATTTCCATGGCGATGATCCCGCCCATCGACAACCCGACCAAAGCCAATTGGCCCGGGGTCTGCAGCAGGCGGCTTGCCATGTCCTCCACCTTGTCTTCGTCACTGCCAAAGGAATGCGACAGCCCGCCTAATTCGGCGATTTGCGGCCCGAACAGGCGGGCGTCGCACATCATGCCCGGCAGATATATCAGTTGAGAGGTCACGCCAGTTTCGCACCCGTGGACAAGGCAGAGAGCTTGGCATAGGCGATTTCAGGGTCGACTGCGCCAAAGCCTGCAAAGGTGCCAAAGCCGCAATCGCTCCCGGCGATCACCCGGTCTTGGCCAACGATATCGGTGAACCGTTCGACCCTTTGGCGGACCACTTCGGGATGTTCAACAAAGTTGGTGGTCGTGTCGACAACCCCGGGCACAAGCACTTTGTCGTCGGGAATTTCGGCGCGGCGATCGCGAAACACCGTCCATTCATGGGCGTGGCGCGGGTTTGAGGTTTCGAACAACACATAGCGCGATTTGGTGGCCATCAGCGTCGAAAACACCTTGTCCATACCGATGTCGCAGCAATGCGGCCCCTCATAATTGCCCCAACAGATGTGAACGCGGACCTTGTCGGCTGGAACGTCGGACAAGGCGTGGTTTAACGCCTCGACGTGCATATTGGCGATGTTGACGAACTCTTTGTCCGAGAGGTCGCTAAACAGCATGTGACGCGACAAGGCGAGGTCAGGGCAATCTAGTTGCAAATCCAAACCCGAAGCCACGATGGTTTCGTACTCGGCCTTCATCGCGTCGGCCAACGCGGCAAGATAGGCTTCGCGTGTTTTGTAGAAATCGTTCTGCAAAAACAAAGAGATGACACCCGGCGAGGCGGCATTCATAAAACCGCGCTCAGCGCCATGATCGGCCATGGCAGCCTTGAGATTGGCGATATCTTTCTCTAGCTCACCTTGCCCTTTTGAGCGCACCTCGCCGGTACACATCGGGCGGGCATATTGCGGGGTGCCACCGTCATCCGCTAGCCGTTGCAAAAAGCCGGGGAACATCTTGAGGTCGGCCGGAGCATTACGCGGGCTGTCGCCAGAAAACCCGGTATAGCGATCTTTGACATAGGTGGCGTAAGAGATTTTGGAGGTTTCGCCGTCGCTGACGATATCCACGCCGGCGTCTACTTGCTTGCGCACCGTTTCAGACACGGCCGATGTCATGCAGGCATCAAATGCAGCCTGATCAAAGGGCTGTTCGTTTTCGCGGGCAAAGATGAAATCCACCACGTCCTGCGTCCGGGGAAGGCTACCTACATGCGTTGTTTTTACCACGACCGTTCTCCTCCTGTTTTAGTGTTGCCTGCCCGAAACATCGGTTGTTGCGGGCAGGTCGATTGTCTTGGGATTATCGAGTCCAAGTTGTTCCGGCTGGGTCGTCTGTGGCGGTGATCCGATAAAGGCTGGCTTCACCGGTCATCGACGGTTCCGCACCGTAGGTTTCGCCCGGCATCACAAGCGCTGTGTCACCGTTGGACAACACCACCTCGACATCGTTGATGCAAATGCGCCAATGGCCACGCATGGGCATCAGAACAACCGGTTTCTCGGCCTTGATCGGCGTGGTCACCGCCGAACCGCGGGTCAGGAAATCGACCTCAAAGCCGGGCTTGTCTTTGATCAGACCGTTTTCGCCAATCACCACGGCGGGTTTGTTAGCCCCCAATGCCATCAAGTCCCAATAACGCGCCACATATGTGCCGATGACGGCATCAACCGGTACCTCGGGATAGGCCTTCAGTTCCTCTTCACTGAGCAAGGGCATCGGGCCGACATTGTGGGGAAGCTCTTGACCCTTTTTGCTGTCGTAAAGCACGCCGTTTTCACCGAGCATTAGCCCATGCGCCTGCGCGTCTTGGATCACATGCGGGGCCCAGGTGACTCCGCCGCCCGCATCATCACCACCCAATACAGCCATGATCATCCCGTAATCGGTGCCGATGTTTTCAAAGCCGCGAAAGATGCCGGTGGGAATGTTAAAGATATCACCCTCTTCGGCGGTAAATTCGCCCGCTGTGCCGTGCAGGCCCCAGAAGAACCGCCAGCGCCCTTTGGCAACAAAAAACACCTCGGCTGTGGTGTGGCTATGGAGGCTGTTGCGGCATTTCGGCGGCTGGCCCGCCGCACCAATATTAAAGCCGATCTTGTCGGAGATATGCACGTGCTGATCGGGGGATTCTGACACGCCACCGCCGATGATGGTGAAGTTCTCTTTCAGATCGCTGCCCGGCGTATGGGCGTCAATAAAGGCGGTTTTGCAGGGTTTCAACTCGCCATAGCGGACGATGCGTTGCTCGATGGTGCTCATAGTGAATGTCCTCTTTTGTTTCGGTAGGGTGGGTTTTCAACCCACCATCCCCGGAGGGCGATTGTTCAGCCGTCGGGCCCGCAAAGAGGCGCGATGCGCATGGTAGCGCCGCGTCCCTTCGCGCCAATCCAGCCGATATGTGCCGCAAAAGACCACTTACATGTCACCAGATGCCAAAAGGATTTGTTTCCAGATCGCGACCTCATCAAACAGGGTCCAGTCGCGGCGCAGCTTGATCTCGCCGCCGATCAGCTCGCCCCATTCAGCCTGTGAAATCCCCAGGACGTACACCTCGGCCCCAGTGGGCGCGCCAAATGTTCCATAGCCTTCGTGTTTGCCGTGCAGGCTCCACCGCACCGCCGAACGTGGCGGCATGTTCGGATCGTCGCGGCCAATCTGGTGATGGATGGTGAATTTGGCCGACGGGAACGAGGCACGCAGCCCCATCCAGAACCGTTCCACCGGCTCCCAGCTATGGCCTTGAGCACCACCGGGGTATTCCGACAAAACCGCGCGGTCATATTCGGATTTGATCGCCGTCATATCGGCATTCATGATCCGGGTCAGCAGGTCAGCGTGACGCTGGCCCCAGGCATTGTCATTGCCGCACCCCGTGTAAGGCCCTTCGGGGTCATTGCCCGGGGTCAAAGGTTTCACACAGGCCTCGGCCCCACCTTCGCGCGCAATCAAGTCGCGGGCAAAGTCGCGCGGGTCCCAGCCCATCTGCCGGACCACGGCGCCATTGTCACGAATGAGCCATTCATCGTCGATGGCGTTATCCTTGGCATGACAATCGGCTAGAATGCGATAAATCAGCTTGGACCCGGTCGCCTTGCCAAAGACGCCATCGCCCAGATGGGTCGCAGTGGATAGGATACGGTGGCTCGACAGCATGCCGGTTTCAGGGGTGCCGGACCATATCACGTCTTCGCCCAATAATGTGCGATCCGGGAACTCCGACAGGGTCGCCATGGTTGCGGCAATCACCCCTTCGTTGCCAGATGAAACCGAGCCGGGCATACGGACAACGACCTCGGGGGCATAATAGTTATGCAAGGTCGCAAAGCCGCGCTCTTCCCAAATTTCATGGGTGATCCCAATGATGTAATCGGGAAAATCGCGGAATTTCGGGTCAAACCCCTTCATTCATTCCATCCTTCAGCTTTGCGGGTCGAACCGCGTATGATCAGTGGCCCGTCGATCTCAACTTGACGCGGTCCGTCGCTCTTGCCTTCAATTTCGGCCAGCAAAATGTCCACCGTTTCCGCCACCATGCGATTGGCGGGCTGGCGCACGGTTGTCATGTCATAGGCAGGCCAGCTGGCGATGGGGACATCATCATAGGCGATCACCGCCACATCGCCGGGGACGCTCAACCCGAGTTCAAACCGCAGCACATCCATCACGGCAAAGCCCATATGGTCATTGGCGACAAACACGGCATCAGGCCGTTGATCGGCGGGTTTGTCGAACATGTCGCGCGCGGCTTGCGCGGCCTTGTCGGCGTGAAAATCCCCGCCTGCACGAGCAAACAAATCCTGCCCAGCCTCGTGAAGTCGGGCCACAAAGCCTGCTTCACGATCTGCTTGTGTTGATGCCCCATCCCAACCGGCAATATGTCCGATCCGCTGATGTCCGCAAGCGAGCAAGTACTCCGCAACCTTGCGCCCACCGGCGCGGTTGTTCGATGTCACATAGCTTAGCTCAGTGCCGGGTTGAGAACGGTTGAACAGCACCATAGGAATCCCCGCCGCGCGGCAGCGTTCAGACAATTGCGACGACAGAGCAACCGATGCGGCAATAATTCCATCCACTTGATAATCAAGAATTTCCTCGACCACATCGTCAATTTTGTCCGATGTGTTCGCCGCCATGAAGATCAAGACGTGATAGCCCCGTTCCTGCAAGGCATTGGATAGTTTTTCCAAGGCTTCTGGGTAAAAGTGGTTTTCCAGATAGGCCACCACCAGCCCGATGATCCGGCTTTTGCCGGATACCATGGCGCGCGCCAACACATTGGGCCGATAGCCCAACTCGGCGGCCGCCTTGCGCACCTTGTCCACCGTCGCTTTTGAGGCCGAGGCACCGGGTGTGAAAACCCGGCTGACGGCGGATTGGCTGACGCCGGCGCGTGCGGCAACTTCTGCAGAGGTGACAGGGCGTTCAACCATGTTGAGCCCTCAGGTGGTTCACCGCACCAGTTGAGCCCTTCAAGCCCAACTCACCAAAACCGGTCCTTCCTGGGAAGGGGGTAACCGACCACTTCCCGTCTTTGAAATGAGCCCCAATCTCCTTGATTGCATTTATTGGCCCCAGTTCTTCAATCTTTCGCACTCGTACAAAGCGAATATCATCGTCTAGTGCCGCCAGTGCCTTCGCGAGCATGTCTTCTTGATATGCTATTGAAACAAAAGAACTCATTCTGCGGTCCACCCGCCGTCGATCATCAAAGCCGTGCCGGTGATTAGGGCCGATGCCTCGGACGCGAGGAACACAACGCCGCCCATGATGTCTTCGACTTCGCCGACCCGACCAAGCTTGATTTTGTCCTCAACCCAAGCGCGGCGTTCGGGGCGCTCAAAGGTTTGTTTGGTCAGCGGGGTCACGACAAAGGTCGGGCAGATCGTGTTCACGCGGATGCCTTGTTTGCCCCATTCGATCGCCATGGATTTCGTGAACCCTTCAACGGCGTGTTTCGTGGCGCAATAAACCGCGCGGTCAATGCCGCCCACCTTTGCCATCTGGCTGGAAATGTTGATCAGCGATCCGGGTTTACCCGCCTCAATCAACCCCTTCGCCACGGCTTGGGTCAGAAAGTAGGCCCCCTTGATGTTAAGGTCCGCCACTGCGTCAAAATCCGCCTCTTCGGTGTCAACGGAGGGTGTGTGCCGGGCCAATCCGGCGGAGTTCAGCAAGATATCAAAAGGTCCGTTCGCGGCGACGGCCTCGCGCGTGGCCGCGACGTCGGAAACATCCAGCGTCATGGCTTCGGCGCTCAGCCCCTGTTCGGCCAATTGCCCCACCAAATCCGCCAACTTGTCAGCGGATCGCGCCGCCACGGCTACGTGGGCCCCGGCCTCAGCCAAAGCGACGGCACAGGCCAAACCAATGCCCGAACTGGCCCCAGCCACCAGCGCGCATTTGCCATCAAGGCGGAAAGAAGGGGTTTGGGGCAAGATCATAGAGTGTCTCCGGGCATAGCAATTGGGCCGAATTGGCGCGCTTTGTTGAATTCGCGCATCCGAGCCAGAACATCGACACCCAATTGCGCATAAATGTCCAGCAGATCGACAAGAACCCAGTTTTCTCGGATCAGCCCCTTTTCTAACCGCCAGAAATCTAAGGATCGCAGGGTGATTTCCTGCCCGGACGGGGCGATGCCCAGCCAACCGCCTTGGCTGATCGTCTGTTTCATGTTTGGCCAGCCGGTGACGGCGGCGTAATCGCCGTCGCCAAAGAAATGAAAGGTCAAGTCCGTGTCATGAGCGCCTCGATCCGGCATGGCATTGAGGAATGGAATCTGGTGCCAATTGCGAAATCCCGACACAGCACGACAGGTGCCGATGCCGGCGGGGCCGTACCAGTTAAAGCGCGGATGCCAGAAGCGTTCCATCTCCATAACTTCAGGGCCACCTTGGGCGGGGTGTCGGACCAAATGCGCCAACATGTCAACGATATGATCACATGAGACCTTCGCGCGCTCCGCATTCCACGGCCCCGGCACAAATCCGTCTTGGCTGGCTGGGCCGGGCACAAAAAGCTCGCGGCCAAGCGATGGGGCCATTGGCCAAGCGCCTGCCTGCATCATCAGTTCGGGAATGTCCCAGATCGCCTGCATTTCCACGACTTTCCCGTCTTCAAAGCGGAAAAACTCATGAAATCGCATATGGGCGATGTGCCCGGTTGGGGCAATGTCCAGAAACGGCGCGACAAACGTTCCGACATAATGCCCGCCGCATCCGACCCAATTTTGCCCGTGGTCATCTTGACCGGCCATGACAATCCAGTCGCGCCGCTCAAGATCAGGCATTGCGGCGGCAAGAGGCGCGTAAGCCGTGTCCACTAGACCGACCGCCGACATTTCCCCGAATGGATGCGCCAAACGCACGACCGCGAGATCGGCAAAAATCTCCTGCATTTCGCTCCGAACTGCGCTCAGCTCAAAGTCCCGCATCGCGGTTCGTAGCGGGGCCATCAAAGCCTTGTGTTCAGAGTGAAGATCCATGTTCTTTCTTGGTCAAAGTATCCCGGGGGTCGTTTATTGTTATGCCATTGGTCTAGGCGTGATGGGTGACGAGAGGCGGGCCCCTCGCACCCGGCTTTTGTCATTCAGCGGCGTCGCGATAGGGCGCGCCTTCGCCGTAGGGGACATTCACCCCACCATAGCGTCGCACCCGCAGGTTGCATTGTTCTGCATGGCCAACAAACCCTTCGAGCATACATAGGCGTGAGCCGTATTCGCCGATCATCGTGGCCGCCTCATCCGAGGTGACTTTTTGATAGCTATGGGTTTTCAGAAACTTGCCAACCCAAAGGCCACCTGTATAGCGTCCCGCCTTTTTGGTAGGCAGCGTGTGGTTGGTGCCGATCACCTTGTCACCATTGGCCACATTGGTGCGTGGCCCAAGGAACAGCGCGCCGTAACACGTCATGTGTTCAAGAAACCAATCATCACGGTCCGTCATGACCTGGACATGCTCGGAGGCGATATCATCGGCCACGGTCAGCATTTCGTCATAGCTGTCGCAGACGATGATCTCTCCGTAGTCTTCCCAGCTCACCTTGGCAGTTCCCGCTGTGGGCAAGATTTTCAGGATGCGGTCGATCTCGGACAGGGTGTCCTCGGCCAGCTTGCGCGAGTTGGTCACGAGAACAGCGGGGGAATTATAGCCATGTTCGGCCTGACCCAGCAGGTCGGTGGCGCACATTTCTGCATCCACCGTGTCATCGGCGATCACCATGGTTTCGGTCGGACCAGCAAAGAGGTCGATGCCAACACGTCCGAACAATTGCCGCTTGGCTTCGGCAACAAAGGCGTTGCCCGGGCCGACCAGCAAATGCACCGGGTCTATGGTCTCGGTTCCGATCGCCATCGCGCCCACGGCCTGGATGCCGCCCAGAACATATATTTCATGCGCGCCGCCAAGATGCATGGCGGCGATCACCGCTGGGTTCGGCTCTCCGTTGAAGGGCGGGGTACATGCGACGATGCGCGGTACACCGGCGACTTTGGCGGTTGCGACGGACATATGGGCCGAGGCGACCATGGGGAACTTGCCGCCGGGAACGTAGCAGCCAACCGATTGCACCGGGATGTTCTTGTGGCCAAGGATCACGCCGGGCATGGTCTCGATCTCGATGTCCAGCATGCTGTCGCGCTGGGCTTGGGCGAAATTCACAACCTGTTCTTGGGCGAACTTAATATCTGCCATTTCACGGTCCGACACTTTGGCCATGATCGTCGCGATCTCTGCTTCGCTCAGCCGATAGGTCGGGCGGTCATAATTGTCGAACTTGACCGCCAGCTCATGTACAGCTGCATCGCCGCGGGTTTCAATATCTTTGAGCGTTGCCGCCACCACGGCCGCTGTCTTGGCGTCGTCTTCTGCGCGGTCCGCCTCGGGTTTGCCCCGTTTCAGGTGTTCGATTGTCATTGCCTTGTCCTCACTTATCGGGCTCGGTGTCTGGCCGGGGGGCGGTGCGCTCGCCTCGGTCATAGGCTTCCCAGCCTTCACCATTGAAAATATCGACGCCCAATTGCGCCGCAACATGGGCGAAATCCACATTCACCCAGTTGTCGACGATCTTGCCATCAACGACTTTCCAGAAGTCCATGTAGCGGATCTCGATGCGCTTGCCGGTTGGTGCAATCCCGAGAAACGTACCGCTATGAGTGGCCTCTTGGCGGCCAAAGGCGGCGGCCCATTCGCCCATATAAAGACGCGCTTCGTCGATGCAGGTCTTGTCCGAAAACGCAGCCTGAAAGGGGCGTTGCCAGTTGTCTTGAAACTCCTGAAGGCCGGTCTTGGTGCCACAGCCTTGGTTCCCCATCCAGCGAAAGCCTTCGCTGAAAAACTCGCCAATATCGTTGATGCGATGGTCGTTGAGACCATCCACCATGGTTTCGATCACCCGGCGGGTATCTTCGGTTTTGCTCATGTCCGTGTCGCGGGTCAGCACGGCCTGTTCAGGGCGGGAGCCTTTCATTGGGCGTCTCCTTTTGGAATGTCGGGATAGATCAGCGGGGCAGGGGTGCCCTTGCTGACAAAATCCCGAGGCATCCTGTTCAGAGCCGGATGGCGCGACATGGCGCTGGAGCGGGCGGTCGAACTCATCCCTTTACCGCGCCTGCGGTCAGGCCCGAAACGATCTGGCGCTGGAAGAACATCACAAGGATGAACAGCGGCGCAGTGGCGGAGACAACGGCGGCAACGGCGAACATGACATTGCCCTCGGTATAGGTTGTGCCAAGGAAAGCGGCGATGGCAGGCACCATGGTGCGGTTGCTTTCCGATAGGAGCATCGCAGTCACCGCAAAGTCGTTGTAGGCCAGCAAGAAGCTAAACAGGCCAGTGGTGATCACACCCGGCCACATGACCGGTACGATGACATGGCGGAAGGCTTGAAACTGTGTGCAGCCGTCAACTTTGGCGCTCTCGTCCAACTCTTTCGGGATGTTTTGGAAAAACGAATGCAACATCCAGAGCGTAAAGGGTTGGTTGATCGCCACCAATACAATGATTGTAGTCGGCAGGATGCCCCAGACATTCCATTCAAAGAAGGGCAAGAGATAGCCCGCAACAAGCGTGATCGGCGGCATGGCACGAAAGATCAGCGCGGTGATCAGCAGCCAGAACGTATAGCGATAGCCAGAGCGCGACAGGGCATAGCCACCCAATGTGCCGATGGTCAGCGATGTGCAGACCACAAAGAAACACACGATGAAGGTGTTGATAACATTGCGCCAAAACTCTTCCTGGACCCAAGCCCCTTCATAGGCGGCTCCGGTAAAAGCGCTGCCATAGGTGGCTTTGGTCCGTTCGCCAGTCAGGGCATTGGTCCAATCGGCGATGGAGAAGAAATCCAGCTCGACCTTGAACGATCCCCAGAGCGTCCAGAAGAAGGGGAAGGCAGCGAGGATGAACCAGACCAGTACAAAACCGTTGGTTAGGATACGGAGCCCGGTGGGCATGCGTTGTGCTTTGGATGCCATGTTACTTGCCCTTGAAATCGCGCCAGGTCCGAACCAGCACTGGGGATAGCAGGATCGCCACGCCGAGAATGGTAAGAACAGAGGTTGCAGAAGCCGCAGAAAGCTGTCGGGTTTCGCCGCCAAGATCGTTGAAGATGATCCAGCTCAGCGAGGTCGCATGCGCCGAGGCGTTGAAGCCGACCACCGGTTCAAAGACCCGGAAATTGTCCATCAGCTGGATAAGCGCCACAAAGGTCACCAGCGGCATAAGGTGGGGAACCACCACGTATTTGATCTGTTGCCAGCGGCTTGCCCCGTCGATCTGCGCCGCTTCGATCTGGTCCTTGGGGAGGGTCTGCAACCCAGCGTAAAAGACCACAAAAGCAAAGGGAGCAGAGTGCCAGACGCCGTAGACGATCAGCATGACCCAAGTCAGCCCAGTGGAGGCCTTGAGCGAGAAGTTCGGATCACCCGCCAATGCAACAAGCGCCGAGCCGATAACACCGCGGCTATCCACCATCCAAAACAGGATGAGTGAGCCGATTAGCGGCGTCACGATCATCGGCAGCAGCGAAAAGAAGATCATGAAGCCTTTGAGGTGACGGTGAAGAGAATTCACTGCCAGCGCGATCATCAAGCCAAAGATGATCAGCATCGGTGTCACGATGAATGTGAAGGTTAGGGTAAAGGCCAGCGCGCGGTATAGCGGTAGGTTAAAAAGCTTGTCCGAAAATTCGCCCCAGCTATTGGTGGTGGCCCAGGCGTCACTGACCTCGGCCACAGCCAAATGCGCGCGGTCTAGATAAATGTCGAGCCCAACAAACCGGCCTAGCGGCTGCGCATCGCGGATTTCGCGGGTGGCATCTTGGTCGATGGTGGTCTCGGTGGTGCAGCCCACAAGCGGGGTGCAGTTTTCGACGGTTTTCAGCACCGCTTCGTGCGGGGCAAAGACGGACTGGACCACGACCGACACGATTGGGAAGGCGATGAACAAGAGCATCGCGAGCCCCGTGGGCAGGAAGAACCAGAAGAACGTGCGGTGTTTCATCTCGTGATCCGAATAAAGGAGGGGTTGGTGAGGTTCGGAGAGAGGTTGCCCCCTCTCCGAGGGAGGATCTTACTTCAAGAAGCCTTTTTCCTTAGCGGCGGTGACATAGGCCGCTTCGATATCGGTCAGCGCTTGTTCCGCGCTTTCCTTACCTTGTAGGAAGTCAGCCAGTTCGTTGCCGATCGCGCCATGCATCAGGCCCATGTAAGGCACCATTGGGTAAGGCAAGGTGCCCGCCTTGGCCGCATCAAAAACACCGATGGCGGCATCTGTTGGCTCATAGCCTTCGATCAGCCAAACCGCTTGGCTGGCGATCTCGTCGTCCTTCATCAAGTCAGGACGGATGCCGTTCATCATGGCAACAAAGGTCGCTTCGGCCTCTTCATCAGAGATGTTTTTGGCTACGGTCCAGCCGTCCCACCACAAGGTCGACGCCGGGATGGAGCCGCCGCCAACGGTCAAAGGACCAGCAATCGCATGACCGGCTTTGACCTCATCGGTCACACCGTCCGCTGTTGTTTGGGTTGCTGCGCGCGACCCCCACATGTTCAGCATCGCGATGTTGCCCGCGCGGTATTCTGCGTTGGTTGCGTTGGAATCATGGGTCAGGAAGTCGGGGTTCATGTATTCGGTCAGCGCCTTCATCATGTTCAGCGTCTGAATGCCGGCCTCAGAGTTGACCATTGGCTCGGCGCTGCCTTCCTTGAAGAACGACCCACCATTGCCCAAGAAGATGTTGTTGAATTCTTGTGCTAGGTTCCAACCGGCCGCATAGGCACCGCCAATCGGGTTATCCATCACACCTTTTTCACGGATCATCTTGGCCGCTTCGAGCATGTCCTCGTAGGTCTTGGGTGGTTCGATGCCCAGCTCAGCGAGCACGTCTTTGCGATACATCAGGTGTTGTGCGTTCGCCATGAACGCCACGGCCATGACCTTGCCATCAATGGTGATCAGCTGGCTTTTCTGTAAACCGGCACCGTGCTTGGCGATCAGATCATCCAGCGGACGCACCAGATCGTCATTCATCAGGATGGTCAGGGTCGAGTTCGCAACAATGGCCGATGTGTACTCGGCTGGATTGCCCTGCATGCCGGCAACGTGGATGTCTTTGTGATCTGCGGTCAGGTTCTTTTTGACCTCAGCGCCGGTGCATTCAGCAGCACCTGCACCAACCGTTTGGATCGCCGGGAACTCGTTGCCAATGATGTTGACGCGCGCGTCGATTTCACAAGCTAGGGCACCACCTGCCCAAAGGGCGATCGTGCTGGCAAGGGCCACTCTTTTCATGAACATTGTCTCTTCTCCCTGTTGAGGTGAGTGCATCTTCGAAGGCTGCACTCGGGTTGTTCCGAATGATCGGAAAAGTGGGGGTTACCCCCCGAGGCGCGCACCTGTTGCGGTATCAAACAGATGGCAGTGATCGGTATGAATTTGCATCGACACAATGTCGTCGATTTCGGCGCGGAATGTTTTGTCGGCCTTCACAGAAACCAGCTGACCGCCAAGGCGGACCGAAACCATGGTGCTGTCGCCCAAAAGCTCAAGCGTATAGATTGGCGCGTTGATCTCTCCGCCCGTTCCGCCTTCGACAACGTTGGCGTCTTCGGCGCGGAAACCCAGCGTGATCTTGCCATTGGGCGCGTCTAGGCCACGTACTTCGGTGCTTTCGGATGTGAACACGCCATCCTTTATTTCACCTTCCAAAAGGTTCATGGCCGGGTTGCCGATGAAGCTTGCGACAAAGGTGTTGGCGGGGGTGTCGTAGATTTCGACCGGTGTGCCCACCTGTTGAACCACACCCTGTTTCATGATCACCACGCGATCCGCCAAGGTCATGGCCTCGATCTGGTCATGGGTTACGTAGATCGTGGTGACAGAAAGTTCGTGGCTGAGGTTTTTGATTTGAGCGCGGGTACTTACACGGAGCTTGGCGTCAAGATTGGAGAGCGGCTCATCCATCAGGAACACGTTGGGCTCGCGCACGATGGCCCGGGCAAGGGCCACGCGCTGACGCTGACCCCCTGATAGTTCTGCCGGTTTGCGATGTAGAAAATCATCTAGTTCCACCATGGCCGAGGCGCGGCGCACCTTTTCGTCATGGGTGTTGGGATCGGTCCCACGCACCTTGAGGGGAAAGCGGATGTTTTCGTAGACGTTCATGTTTGGATAGAGCGCGTAGCTCTGGAACACCATGGCGACATCGCGGTCCTTGGGTTCGAGATCGTTGACCTTTTTGCCGTCGATCAGGATCTCTCCCTCGGTTGCGTCTTCCAGACCCGCGATCATCCGCATGGTCGTGGTTTTGCCGCAGCCCGAGGGCCCAAGCAGCACGAGGAACTCCTTGTCGGCAATGGTCAGGTTGAAATTCTCAACTCCAACAAAGCTGCCCCACCGCTTGTGGATGTTCTGCAACCGAATTTCGGCCATGCGGTTTTTCCTCCCGTTGGAATCGCTTTGCATACGCTTGCAAAAGGTTAGGCAATGAGGCAACATTTTGGCAAGAGAATTTTGCACACGTATGCAAAATAGGTGCAACGCCTTGAAAAGAGTGAGCTATGTCAGACCTTCAGGCCGCGAAGCAGGCCGTATTGGACTACTATCAGCAATTGGATTCGCCTTATGCTGATATTGAGGAGACCTTGTCCCAGCACTGTGCCGATAGCTACATTTGGCGCGGTTTTCACCCCTTCGGCGAGTTGTTCGACCCCAAGCAGGTTGCGCAAAAATTCTGGCGACCCCTCAAGCAAAGCCTCAAGGCTTTGCAGCGCCGACAGGATATCTTTTTTGCCGGACGCAACCGGATTCAAGACGACGAAGCCATTTGGGTCGTGTCGATGGGCCATCTCATGGGGTTGTTCGATGCGCCTTTCCTTGGCATCCCGCCGACCGGGAAAATCGCCATGCTGCGCTATTGCGAATTTCACCGCGTCAAGAGCGGTAAGATAGTTGAAACCGCCATGTATTTTGATTTGCCGCACTTGATGGCGCAAGCGGGGGTTACGCTGTTTCCCAACCAGACCGCCGCGCAGCTGGTGCAGCCGGGCCCCGCGACCCATGACGGTTTGCTATTTGGGCCGGCGCCCGAACAGGATGGAAAAGATACTCTGGCATTGATCAACCGCATGATTAGCGATCTGGGGCAATGGGATAGTGAGCTGAGCCTTGAGGATGAGCTGCGCCAGACATGGGCCGAAGACATGCTATGGTGGGGGCCAACCGGCATTGGCGCGACATACACCATCCCACGCTATGCGCTGCAACATTCCGGCCCGTTTCGCGCGGCCTTTTCTGATCGCTCTAAAACCACTCATATCGCGCGTCTTGCCGAGGGCAATTTTGGCGGTTTCTTTGGCTGGCCGAACTTTTCTGCCCGCCTTACCGGAGATTTCATGGGGCTACCTGCAACCAACGACATTGGGGAGTTCCGGGTTATCGACATCTATCGCCGCGAGGGCGACAAGCTGGCTGAAAACTGGATTTTCATTGACCTCCTGCATTTCTGGAAATGTCAGGGCTTCGATTTTCTAGCGCAATTGCAAAACGGAGCTGAGGCATGATCGACGCGCATCATCATTTGTGGGATCTTTCCGCTGTGAGTTACCCATGGCTTATGGCCGAGGGCGTCGCGCGGTTCTTTGGTGATCCGACGCCGATCCAGCGGGATTACTTGCTGAGAGAATTTCGCAATGACGCCGCCACAGAGGGGATCACCGCTTCGGTCCACATACAGGTCGGTGCCGCGGATGGATTGGCCGAGGCCCGTTGGGTGCAATCCGTGGCCGATGCGAATGCTGACTGGCCTATGGCGCAGGTTGTTTTTTGCGACCTAACAGCCTGCGATCTCGGCGACACTCTGGACGCTTTTCAAAACCTGTCCACTGTTCGTGGTGTGCGTCAGATCGTTGGCCGCGCCCCGGGTGAGGATGCCGTGACAGGGACCAATGGCCTTTTGGACGATCCACGTTTTGTACAGGGTTTGCGCGAGGCCGGGCGGCGAGGGCTGTCCTTTGACCTGCAACTCATTCCCGAACTGATGGAGAAAACCGCCCGTGTCTTGGAACGCGCGCCCGATACCCAGATTGCTCTGTGTCACGCAGGTAGCCCGCACGATCGTTCGCCCCAAGGCCTACGGGATTGGGCAGACAAAATGCGCCGCCTTTCCAGTTTGCCGCAAGTCACTTGCAAGCTGTCTGGTCTTGGAATGTTTCAACACAATTGGACACAGGATGACTTCCGCCCCATCATTGAAACCTGCCTAGAGCAATTCGGCCCGGAACGCTGTATGTTTGGTTCAAACTTTCCCGTCGATAGTCTCTATTCTGACTATGCAACCTTGGTCACGGCGCATCGGTCTATTGTTCCACAGGGCATGCATGATCAAGTTTTTCACGGTACTGCTTCTAGGTTCTATGCGCTGTAGAACGCGGGCATTCCGATGATTTTGGAAGTTGCATGGATGAAACGGTCTTTGCAGAGCGGCAAAACCGTTTGCGTGTCGCCCGCTTGGAGACTTGGACGATCGTCTCGCTAGGGGTTGTCGTTGTCTTTTTCATCGCCCGCATAGCGCCATTGGCTACACCCTGCTGGTCACGCTGAGAATTGGTTCGGACGTGGGTAAAAACCCAATATCAAACCCTTGGTTGGCTCAAGGCGTTTTTTCCGAACCAATGGCCTGTTCAATCGCCTTGATCAATTCAGGCCGACGAATGGGTTTCATCAGCCGAATGTCCTCTGGGCGCAATCCATTGCCGTGCACAGCGGCTTCGCGCGCATAACCCGACATGAACACAAACGGGATGTCATATCGAATTTCGCGTAGTTTATGTGACAACGTCGTTCCCTGAAGCTGCCCTGGCATCACAATGTCGGTCACGACCAAGTCAAAACGCGTGTCTGCCTCAAAGATCAAAGCAGCTTCATCACCGTTTTTTGCGGTTTCCACTTGGTAGCCCTCTTTTTTGAGAACGGTTTCCAAGTTCTCCAAAAGCATGACTTCGTCTTCAACAAGTAAAATACGGGCACCCAAAGATTTCGAAGGCTTCAAAGTGTCCCCCTTGATTGAGACGGGCACATTTTCCCCAAAATATGCAGGGAAATACAGTTTGAAGGTGGTTCCGGTGCCGGGTTCAGAGTAAACGCGAACAGTCCCGCCTGTTTGCTTCATGAACCCCAAGATCATGGGCAAGCCGAGGCCAGTACCGGACCCGGGCTCCTTGGTTGTAAAAAAGGGCTCAAAAATCCGCTCAAGTGTTTCTGGTTCAAGCCCTACGCCCGTGTCGGATATCGCCAAAAGAACATAGCGACCCGGCGCGATGTCTTCTCCGCGCTCGTCAATATAATCTTCCTCAATACGAACATTCGATGTTTCCATCATGATCTTGCCGCCGTCTGGCATGGCATCACGGGCGTTAACAACAAGGTTCAACACCGCGCTAACGGTCGAACTTTCGTCGGCGTCGATTTTCCAAAGGTTCGCCAAGAACGAAGTGTCTATATCAATGTTTGCGGGAATGGTTCGTTCAAACCAGTTTTTGGAATCCCGTATCAGTTCATTCAAATCAAGGACTTTTGGTTCCAGAGGCGCTTGGCGGGAATAGGCCAACATGTTTTTAGTCAAATCTGATCCGCGCATGACCGCATTGATGGCATTGTCTATAAGCGCGATGTCTTGATCGTCGTTTTTATTATCTCGCAAAAGCTCCAAATTGCCCAATGTCACAGCAAGGAGATTGTTGAAATCATGTGCAACACCACCGGTGAGCTGGCCGATGCTTTTTTGACGTTCAGATTGTTGTAAAAGCTCGGCTTTGTGTTTCGCGTCCTGTTCCGCAGCCATTTCGCGCGACACATCTAGCAGCAAGAAATGCCACATCGTTCCACCGCTATCGTGCTCACTTGGCTGGCCACTCATTTGAAGCCATTTTTCCTCGCCGGATACAGAGGTGGTCGAGAGCCTGATATTTAAGGGAGACATCGTCTCCATCGAGGAAACAAGCTTTTTTTCAACTTCAATGCGGGCGCTGTGACTGACACGTTCAAATAAAATATTGATGTCATTCTCAATAGCTTCTGGGGCCAGTCCCCAAAAGTCCATGCTTCCTTCGCTCATGCGCAAAATCTTGTGGCTGCCGTCGGGAAACCTGACATATTCAAACATCACACCGGAAATGTTGCGTGCCATGGACCTCCACCAAGCTTCGGCATTGTCACGACCAGCTTCACTTTTCAGGCGTTTTTCGTTCTCCGCCATGAGTGCTTTTACGGTGCTATCCCAAAAGTGCCGGTACAAAACTCCTATACCTAGAGCCCCGCCGGAAATGGCCGTGAAAGAGAACCATCGTGACAACCAATTTGCATAGTTGTCTGCGAAGTCGATTGCTGGAACAGTCGGTTCAAATAGTCCAGCCCCAAAGGCCAAAACCATCCCCAAAACACCGATAAGGCTTGCAAGATAGACGGCCACACCCGGACGTGCGCCCCATACAATTGCGGCACAGGCGGGGAAGACAACGACGCTAGTTAAGCCTGTTGCAAACAACCCGTATTCGCGCATCCCAATCAGGGTCATGAAAATGGGCACACAAAAGCAAATAGACCCAACAACGACAACAGGAAGGTATTTGCGCAAGGCAAGCGATGCAGTCATCAATAGCAAGCTTGAAAATTGCAGGAGGATTATCGGTGAAGGACCGAAGTGTTGGAGACGGGCGGCCTGTACAAGTAAGCCGACAACACAGGCCCCCAAGAAGACATTCAACGCCCGCTGCACTAGCCGGTTCTGACGGTGCCCTTGTTCCTCTAAAACCCTGTTTATCAAATTGCCCTAGCCCTCAGTTTTGCGGTTCACGGACCAGCGCCGCTTAAGTGTTCCTGTTCGAATGCTAGTGCATGACTGGCCTTTGGTCTATCTGGATGATGACTTCTGGCGTTGGTGGGTGGTGGTCTAGGGCATTGTATGGTCCGATGTTCGCCAAGACATTGCATAAAACAAGCCTGTCGCGTCTGGAATGGTGGCGATTATTGATGAGCTCGCCAAATCTATTCCTAACAGGGGCTTATTCAGGCTTCGATTGCAAGGAACACGGGGTTTTGGAATACTTCGGCAATGACCGTATGGCTTACGTTACCCGGTGAAATGCGTCGAATTCTTCAACGGCATCCAAAGAGAGGGCCGCCAAAGTCATCAATGGGCCGACACCCTTGGGGTCATCGATGGCACAGGTTTCGGAGATGTAATAGGCTGCGCTGCCATCGCGGAACCGCCCCTGATACATTCCTAGCCCAGCGACATGGCAGATTTGGACCATTTCCAAACCACCATTCGGCTTGGGCCGCAGCGAATTCATCAACACCTTGGTTGCCATATCCTTGGTGAAAGCGCCTCCGAGCCCTAGCTTTTTTGCCTTGTTCAGAGCGTAAACAAACATGACAGAGGCAGAGGTTTCTTCCCAATTCTCAGGAAAATCCGGCTGGTCGATGACCTGTAGCCAAAGGCCAGACGGCCGGCGCAGATTGGCGATTCTGGTCAAGAGATCTTCGGTCTGCGATTTTAGCGGAGCAAAACGCTCAGGCCCGACCAATTCCGCAACATCAACCAACGCCATTGCCAACCATCCAAGTGCGCGCGCCCAATGGGCTTTTGGGTGACCAGTATTTTTGTCGGCCCAAGGTTGTTTGCGAGCCTCATCAAAGGCATGCGCATATAACCCGGTTTCCCGCACATAGGTATGTTCCAACGCTTTCTTCATCTGAATAAGCGAGTCAGCCACCAGCGCATCATTGTTGGTGCGCAGCCCATATGAAATCTGAAAGGGCGGGCACATGTAAATGCCATCTAACCAAACTTGCCATGGATAACGCAGTTTGTGCCAATAAACGCCAGTGGTTGTCCTGGGCTGTGTCGCAAGTTGATCCATCAATAATTCAGCATACCGCAACCATTTTTCGTCGCTGGTCACGTCATGCAAGTACATCAAAGCCCGTCCTGCATTGATATTATCAATATTGTAGTCGCTTGGTTTGTATTGGGCCAAGTCTGGCCCCTCCAGCAGTTGCGGTTCGATCAAACGTACAAGATGATCAAGCCAGCGGGTTTCACCGGTTGCGCGATGTAAGCTTTCTAAACCGCGATAGATCAAGCCATCTTCGTAGCACCAGGCTCCGCCTTTGTAGGGCTGATGGTTTCGCGCCAATGTGTCAAAATACGCCATCAACATGGAGCAGTATCCTTTTGGAGAGCGGAAAAGTTTATGTCGTGGTCAACGGTCGCAAACTCGGCCCATAGGCCAGCGTGACCCATTGTGGGAACATGGAGTGCCATAAGTGGGACGTCCGGGGCGGGGTTTGGCGCAAATGTCAACGTTACGTCCCGTATGGTAACGCCTGATATCGGTGCCTCTGGAAGGCCAAGAACGGCGGCAAATGCTGTGGTCACGCCACGTGCAGAGACGCGTTCTATTGAGACGTCTTTTATTATTGGCGTGGTTTCCGAAACCGGTGCCGGTTCGCGAGATTGAACCCAATCTGATTTGCCATCCGGGTCACAATAATAGAATGCGTTTATGGCCAGTGGGGTAGGGACGTCGGTCATATCCACATCTGACATGCGGATCGACGAAACTTCGCCGCCGCGCCCGCGTCGCGTTTTGATCCGCAAGCCACGATCGGTGGCATTGAACTCGCAATTCCGGATGTCGATATCAAAAATACCGCCAGATATTTCCGACCCAAGAACAACGGCACCGTGTCCGCGCTCCATCAGGCAATTCTGGATCGCTATCCCGCGCGTTGGAACAAGATGGGAATTGTCATCTATGGCCCGTTTGCCAGCCTTGATTGCAATGCAATCATCACCCACGGAAAAATGCACCGCTGAAATGGTGACGTCTTCGCAGCTTTCAGGGTTAAGACCATCAGTGTTGGGGCTGGTTGGTGGGTTGCTGATAGAGACGTTTGAGACATGAAGGTTGTTGCAGCAATAGGGATGAACCGTCCAAGACGGGGAGTTGCGAACCGCGACCCCGGTCAGGGTGACTTGGTTGCTATGCGCCAAATGAATGGTCCGCGGTCGACGCGCACCCGCGCGTGTTTCCTTGGGCCATTGCCACCAGTCGCCGGTGCTCCCGCCGCCGTCTATGGTTCCGGCACCGGTAATGGTTAGGTTGTGGCAATCAATGCCAGTGATCAGAGCAGCGTGGCTGGCTTCGGGTAATCCTTCCCAGGTGCCCAACACGCGACCTTGTTCGTCATGCGCATTCAAAATAGGCCATTGGCTTCGGTTAGAAATCGCCGAAAGAATACAGCCTCTTTCCAACAGTAAGGTCATATTGGGGTGCAAAAACAGAGGGCTGCTGGCGTAGGTGCCCGCGCCAACCCGAAGAGTGCCGCCTTTGGGTACGGCTTCAATGGCGCGCTGAAGTGCTTGGCCATTATCTTTGGCATCCGGTGTCACACCAAACTCCATGGCATCGATCAAACCGGCACATGACTGGGTCTGAAATCGGACCGAGCCAAGATCGCTTTCAAATAGATAGGTTGAGTTCGGGGTCAATTTGTCGAGAAAAATACCAACAGAATGGGCTTCACCAGATTTGACAACAACATGCTCGGCATCCGTCAGCGTCCAACGTATCGGCGCGGGCAATGTATATTTTGCACCTTCTGGCACAACAAGAAGAGACGCTGTCCTTGCTGAGACAGCGAGAATCTGAGGCACTGGCATTTGAATATCCCGTTCGCTGGCTGAGAGGCCCGTCATGCAGGCCTCTCAGAGAGAGTGATGATCAGTCCGCGATGTCGGCGAGCGCCTCTTCGATGGCATAGATCATGTCGTCTGCGGCTGTCGCGGCGTCGACTTCGCCATAGGCAAAGAGTTCCAGATTGTCCTGTAACGCGCTCCGGACATCCGGGAATTCCATCATGGGGTGAATAGCCGGGCCTTCTGCCTGAATGACCTTGGCTTGGGCGTCGATCTGCACCTGTTTGATAGCATCCGCCGACAACAGCTGATCTCGTGCCGCGGTCGATGCCGGTACACCGCGGGCTGTACCCATCGCGGCAACGCCTTCGCTTTCGTTCAACATACAATTCACGATGTGGGCTGCCGCCTCTTTGTTGGGTGAATTGGCGGAGATCGAAAAGACCATCGACGCTTTGCGATAGATGCCCGGTGTGGCCTGACCGTCTTGGCTCAACAGGCCATGGTAAACGACTTCTTGGTCGTCATTTAGCGGCTTGGTGATTTTGAAGTAAGTCGAATCCCATTGATAGGTTCCGGCAATGTGACCATCGGCCCAAAGCGGGTTTTCATGCAGCCTAACATTGCCCGCAGCGGCAACATCTTTCCACGCGGGAATGACATGGTTGTCGACCATCGTTTTGTAAAACTGGATTGCATCAGCCAGCTCTTCTTTGGTCCACTCAAGTTTGTGAGTGTCTGGGTTGATCAAGGCTTTGCCGGTTTTTTGGGTCCCATAGATCGTCATAAGCAAGGCCGCGTCCAGCTTGGCCCCTTCGAACGGGAAGTAATCGTCGCCCAGCTTTTCCTTGAAAACAGGCCCGGCCGCCAAAAGTTCGTCCCAGGTGTTTGGAATGTCCAATCCTGCCTTGGCATAGGTGGTTTTGTTGAAGACGAACAAACGCCCGGTGGTCGAGATCGGCAGGCCGTTTAGCTTGCCATTCATCGAACCAGCTTCGATTTGTGCGGCATCCCAGCTCGACAAGTCAATAATGTCGCTTAGCTCGTTGAGGTCAGCCAAACCACTGCCATCGCTGGAATAGATGGACAGCCACGGCCAGTTCACCTGCATGATGTCGGCTTCAGTGCCGCCCGCGATCTGGGTCGTCAGTTTTTCATAGTGACCCGACCAGCCGGTGAATTCGGGTTTGATTGTGTGGCCGTGCTTTTCACCGCAGACTTTCAACGCCTCTTGTGTGGCGGCATGGCGGCTGTCACCGCCCCACCAGCTCATTCGTAGTTCGGCAGCCTGTGCGGCCCCGGTCAATGCCGTCGTAGCCAATACCAGGCCCATGATCTTGGATTTCATGATAGTTCTCCTCCCTTGAGACTAGATTTCAGTCCGCTGCGATCGAAATGTTGCTTCCGTTTTGTGCATCGAACAGATGAATATGTGACCCGATGGGCTTGAGCCCGACCGGATCACCACGTTGTAAAGTGGTGTCAAAGCGTTCGGATGGGACGACGGCCACAAAATCCGCATCGCCAATTCGGGCGTGCAAGTTCACTTCGTGTCCCATGAATTCGAGGTTCGTGATTTCGGCTGTGAGGGCGTTGTCACTTTGGGCTGCGACCACTTCCAACTGCTGTGGTCGGATGCCAAGGGTGACAGCGCCCTGAACACCGGAAATTCGCGATGCCAATCCGTCTGCAATCGTAATGCTTTGGCCGTGCAATGTTAGAACCGGGGCCGCACCCGGAGTGAGTTCCGCAGGTACGAGGTTCATTTCAGGCATGCCAATGAAGCCCGCGACAAAGGCGTTTGCAGGGCGTTGATAAAGCGTCTGGGGATCGGCCACCTGCATGATGTGACCGTCTTTCATGACGCAAATCCGATCCCCCATGGTCATGGCTTCGACTTGATCATGGGTCACGTAAACGACTGTCGCCGGCCGGCCTTCAGCACGCAGGCGTTTGTGTAGATCGGTGATCCGAACCCGCATGCTTGCCCGCAATTTCGCGTCGAGATTGGATAGAGGTTCGTCAAACAAAAAGACCTCGGGTTGTTTGATCAAGGCCCGCCCCAAAGCAACGCGCTGTGCCTGACCACCGGACAATTGTTTGGGAAGGCGATCCAGCAACTCTTCGATCTGCAACACACCCGACACTTCGGCCGTGGCGCGTTCGATTTTGTCTTTGGGTTCGCGTTTTAGTTTCAATCCAAAAGACAGATTACGGTGCACTTTCATATGAGGGTAAAGCGCGTAGTTTTGGAAAACCATGGCGATCCCGCGCTTGCCGGGCACGAGGTCATTGACGACCTTGTCACCAATATGAATCTCGCCCCCTGTCGTGGTCTCTAGTCCGGCAATCATGCGCAACGTGGTGGATTTGGCGCAACCCGACGGGCCAACCAAAACCATGAACTCGCCTTCTTTGACCGACAGGTCGATGCCATGTACGGCTTTGAATCCGTTGCCATATGTCTTTTCGACGGATTTCAGATGCAGCTCGGCCATCAGCCTTTTACCCCTCCGGTAGAGATCCCTTCGATGAAGTATTTCTGAGCGAGGAAGAACACGGTGAGTGATGGGATCAAAGTCAGCACCGACATCGCGAGAATTTGGTTCCAGGCAAAGGCCTCGGTGGTGTCGATGCTCAGTTTGAGCGCCAATGACACCGGATATTTATCGACCGAGCTGATGTAGATCAGCGGCCCAAGAAAATCGTTCATTGTCCACATGAACTGAAACAAACAGACCGAGATGATGGCCGGGGCCAGCAAGGGGACAACGATATAGATGAGCGTCTGGAGGGTGTTGGCCCCATCGACGCGTGCGGCTTCTTCCATGTCGCGTGGAATGGCCCGCAAGAATTGGATGATCATAAAGACAAAGAACGCATCCCCCGCCAAAGCAGACGGCACCCAAAGTGGTAGAAAGCTGTCGAGCCAGCCGATATCGCGAAACAGCAGGTATTGCGGAATGCGGGTCACAACATTGGGCAACAGCAGGGTCGCGATAACGGTGGCAAACAGGAAGTTTTTGCCCGGAAATTCAAAGCGCGCAAACCCATAGGCCACAAGCGTACAAGATATCGCGGTGCCAATGACCTTTGGGATGATGATCCAAAGGGAGTTCAAAAAGAAATGCCCAAAGGTGTAAGGCGTCGAGGTTTTCCAACCATCGATATAGCCCTGTAACGTCGGTTCCTTGGGCCAGAACGACGGCGAGGAGAACATTTCGGCGTTGGTTTTGAACGAAGCCCCAATCATCCAGATGAGCGGGTAGACCATGATTAGGCCAATTAACGCCAGAACGGAGTAGCGAATGGTAGCGCTTATCTTGGCGCGACGCTTTAGTTTGCGTTGCAGGGCGTCTGATGTGTTTGGCGGGGTTTGTGTGAGATCAACCATGGATCAATTCCTCTTGTCGCCGGCGTAGTAGACCCATTTTTTTGACGACCAGAAGGCGATGAGGGTCAGGACCATGATGATGAAGAAAAGCACCCAGGAAATGGCGGAGGCATAGCCCATGTCAAAGCTCTTGAAGGCCTTTTCGTAGATATAGAGCGGCAGCAGATAGGTTGATTTCAGCGGGCCACCTTCGGTGATGATGTAGGGGCCATTGAATTCCTGAAAGGCTTGGACCGTTTGCATGATTAGGTTGAAGAAAATCACCGGTGTGATCAGCGGCAGGGTGATATAGCGAAAGGTATGCCAGGGGCCTGCGCCGTCGATGGATGCGGCTTCGTAAAGCGATTTGTCGACCGATTGCAGAGCGGCAAGAAAGATCACCATCGCCGAGCCAAATTGCCAGATACGTAACAATGTAATGGTGAAAAGGGCATTGCCGGGCTCACCGAACCAGTTGATGGCCTCAAAGCCCAGCATCGTGATGAACATGTTCATCAGGCCGGTATCGGCAAAGATATAGCGCCACAGCACGGCAATCGCGATAGATCCCCCAAGGATCGATGGCACATAATAGGCGGTTCGAAACAGGTTGATGCCACGTAGCCGGTAGTTCAACACCACCGCGATGAAGAGGGCAAAGACCAGTTTAAGCGGGACGGTCGTAAATACATAGGTCAGCGTGACCGACAGAGATTTGTCAAAGGTACGGTCACGTGTGAACAGCTTTTCATAGTTTTTGGTCCCGACCCACTCAGGGCTCGACAACAAATCGTAATCCGTAAACGACAGGTAGAAGGACGCGACAAACGGAAAGGCGATGAACAAAACCAATCCAAGCACATAGGGCGCAACAAACCAGAGCCCAAGGTATTTGCTGTCACCCCCCATTAAGCTGCTCCGCTTAGGGTTTCAGGCAACCAGGCGGCTGTTGCACCTAGCATTTGGTCAAACATGTCTTGAGCATCCTTGGTTTGCAGATGGGCGACCAATGGGTCGGCATGAAACAGGTCGAACAACGCACCGCGATCTTCGTTTTGGGTCGCAGTCAACAGCTCGGTCTGTCGGGCGGCGTGATCGGCTACAATTGGCAACAAAGAGTGTGGCAGTTGCCCTGCAAAGATCGGCTTAACGCCTAGGTCAGAAAAAAACGCATTGGTCTCGACGATTGTGCCCTTTGGCAGGCCTGCCAACTGACCCTGATTGGGTAGGTTGACGTTGCTCACAAATGTGTCGCCCCGCATGAGCGCCTTGATTTGATCTATCAAGGCTTCTTCGGACCGGTGCGCAAGGGGCGGTGTTTCCCCGCTGCGCATGGAGTCGGCTCGTGCCAGTTTTGCTTTGCGATCTTTGATACGGTAGTCAACTGGTGTCAGGGCAAAGCCCCAACGCTGGGGATCAGATAGATAGTCGGCGGACGGAAAGAACTCTGCCAAATGCCTGTCGCCGGCCGCCGCAGGGATACCGAAGCGCCGCAGCAGATCAAAGGCGACTAAGTTTTTGGACCCAAAATAAAGCTGATGTTCGCTATCCTTGTCTGGGTCGGACTGTTCCCACCCAGAATTGGAATAGGCGGCCACAAAGGCACGGTAGGCAGGCAACATATCCCGCCCGTTCAATGATATCGCATCAACAAAGGTAAAGTGATTGATCCCAAGCACATTTACGGCAACATCCCGAAATTCGTATTTGTTTTCGCCATTCTCTTGGTTGGCAATCCAAGCAACCTGTTTTCTGATTTTGGTGACTTCGTGACACTCGCCCCATGCGCGAATGTTTGGATAGGCCGAAAACAAGGCCCCTGTTAGAACGCTCATGGGATTGGTCAGATTGCAAACAAAGGCGTTGGGCGCATGATCACGAATTGAATGGGCGATGGATGTCATCATCGGTATGGCGCGCAAGGCCCGCACAAATCCACCCGGTCCAACCGTATCCCCGACCGATTGTGGGATACCAAAATGCGCGGGGATACCAAGATCTTGCGCCATGTCGGAAAACTGGCCCGGCAGTATTGAAATCACAATGATGTCCGCGCCATTCAGGGCCCGTTCCAAAGTTTCGCAAGCTTTGTAGGTCGCTGGTTGTCCCCGCGAAACATCCGCAAACCGATTGCCGATCTCGCAGTTGCGTTTTGCCGCTTGAAAATCAATGTCATATAGCCGGACATCCGCCGCCAGCTGGGTGTCATAGGCGAGGTCCGCCATCAAACCCATGGCCCAATTCAGAGAGCCACCGCCGACAAAGGCGATCCGTACAGGTGTATGTTGACCGGAAATGTACATCTCTAAACGGTCTTCGGCCGGTTATAAAACCAGCGAAGACGTCTCTCCCCCTATATTATCTGGCAAACTTGTGTTTAAGCCAGCTTTCGACACCATTTGATTCACTCTAGTCTGCTAGTGAAAGGTAAAGAATGCCGATATACTGACAAAATGATGGACGAAAATGAACATTCACTTCTAAGCCATATTCCACCGAGTTCGTTGCGCATGAAACTGGTGCGACCAACGATCAAGATGTTGCATGATCACAAGTGGCAAATCGACAAGCTGAACCCAACGCATGATCTGGTCATTTGCTTAAGCGGTGGGGGGCGGTACTTTTTGGGGGATGTCGCAGAGCCAGTGACCTTGCGTGCGGGCGATGCGATGCTGATTCCGGCCTCAACTCGGTTTCGAGGAACGCACTCCGGCGATGCAGGTCAATTTGTTGGCATTGCTCAGCATTTTACGCTTCAGCTTTTTGAAAGCGATGATCTGTTGTCAAAAATGCAGCTGCTGCCCGTTGTTCGCCTGTCCACTTGGCCGGTTTTGGGTCCCTTGGTGCAATACTTCCGGGATACCGCCCCTCATGGGCGCACCACATTGGCCCAGCATCACCAGTTTATGGTGTTCTTGTTGGCGTATTTGGAAGAGGCATTTGTTGATTGGAAATCAGAGGATGAGACACCCGGTGCCCAAGACCAGCTTTCGGTTCAGATAATGCGGGTTGCCGCGCGTCTTTCGGCGGATTTGATGGGGGGCGAGGCCTTTGATGTGTTAAGCGAAGTACCGTATAACCCGGATTATTTCCGCCGCGCATTCAAAGATCGCATGGGTCTAACCCCGCATAAATTCCGCGAACTCAAACGCATGGAATTTGCGGCCAGCCGTCTGGGCTTAGGGGTGTCGGTCAAAGCGGTTGCGGCCGAAGTTGGATTTGGCGATCCCTATTTTTTCAGCCGCATGTTCAAGCGGTATTTGGGCGCCAGCCCGTCAAGCTACAAACCGGGGGGCGAGCGTGGAGGAAACCGGGTTGAAAAGAAATTGCCACAGAAATAGTTGGAGCCCCCCCCCCGGCAAAAGGCGGGTCATTTTCAGAGAAAAATTAGGCTAGGTATGTTTGAACAGCCCGCTTTGCGCCGTGCTGAACCAACGTTTCATAGGCCAACGTCACCGCCTCTTGAAACGCGTTGTTTTGTGCTAGCGCCGCGTCAAAAACCTCGGGTGTTGCCATAAGGGCGTGTACTTTGTCAGCTGCGCTATTCGCTTGGTCCGACACCGACTTAAGACGGTCTGCAAGCGGATCACGCACATCAATGGCTTGCCCTTTTTCATCTATGCCGCCGACATATCGCATCCAGGCCGCAACTGCGAGGCATAGACCGCTTGGAACAACACCCTTGTCGAGATTTTCACGAATGGTTCCGAGCAATCGCTGCGGCAGCTTTTGACTACCATCCATAGCAATTTGCCAGGTTTTGTGTTGGATGGATGTATCCCGGTAGCGGGCCAAAAGTGTGGCGCAATAGGCGGTTAAGTCTTCGCCTTCCGGTTCTGGGACCGTTGGGATGATTTCGTCGCGCCACAGTATTTCACACAGTTTGGCAAAGGCAGGGTCCGCCACAGTTTCGGCGATGGTTTGATAACCAGCGAGATAGCCGAGATAGGCAAGCGTGGAATGGGTGCCATTCAGACACCGCAATTTCATCAGCTCATGCGCATCGACATTGCCGACAAATTGAACGCCTGCGACCTGCCATTGCGGCCGGCCGTCAGCAAAATTATCCTCGATGACCCATTGGCGAAACGCCTCATGGACAACACAGGCAGGGTCATGAAAACCACTGCGTTCACCTAGGTCCGCAACGTCCTGTGCGGTGGTGGCGGGCGTGATCCGATCCACCATCGTGGCGGGAAAAGGGACGTTTTGCGCGATCCAATTGGCCAAATCGGGGTCAAGTGCGCGGGCAAAGCCCAACACAACACCGCGCGCCAAGGCCCCGTTGGAGGGAAGGTTGTCACAGGATAAAACTGTAAAAGGACCGACATTCTTGGCGCGTCGCTGCGCCAAGGCCGCGACAATGAAACCCGGCGCAGAACGGGGAGTATCCGGGTTGGCAAGGTCATGGACGATATCGGGATGATCCAGATTTATTTCGCCGCTTGCCGGATGGTGGCAATACCCTTTTTCGGTGATGGTCATCGAGACAATACGCGTACCAGGATCGACCATCGCCGAGATGATATTTGATGGGTTTTCGGGCGCGACAAGGACATCGGTGATCGATCCAATCACGGTGTCTTTCACCGTTCCGCTGGCCAGTGTGACCGAGGTAAAGCAACCGTCTTGAGGCTGCATTTGGTCGCGTGCGGTTGGGCTTCGCAGGCTTACTGCCGTAATCCCCCAATCGCCGCCATGCGCCTCCATGGCCTCTTGGGTGTAGACAGCGTTAAAGGCCCGAAAAAAGGCCCCTGGGCCTAGATGAACAATACCGCGTTGTGGGGCAGGGGATTGGCGGGTCAAGCGCGTGACGGTCACAGATATGTCCTGTCTTTCCGGAGTTTTTAAAAAGGTCTGGGGCGATGAGCCATCACCCCAGCAGAAATGTGCAATCAGCGCAGATTTTCCATTGGGATCATATCCATGTCGGTGAAATCGACATTGTCACCGGCCATAGCCCAACAGAAGGTATAGGCACCCGTACCCGCCCCGCTGTGAATGGACCAAGGTGGCGAAATCACCGCCTCTTCGTTGGCCATGACAATGTGGCGGGTTTCATCCGCTTGGCCCATGAAATGGAATACTTTGTGCTCATCACTGAGGTCAAAATAGAGATAGGCCTCCATCCGGCGATCATGCGTATGCGCAGGCATGGTGTTCCAAACTGATCCCGGTGACAGTTGCGTGTAGCCCATCAACAACTGACAGCTGTCACAGACGTCGGGGTGCAAGAGTTGAATGATGACGCGTTCGTTGGCGGTTTCCGGGGCCCCGAGTTCAACGCGTTTGGCATCTTGGAGACGGATCAGTTTGGTTGGACAGGTGCGATGCGCTGGGGCTGACAAAGCGTAAAACCGGCCGGACTGAAATGTCACGGGACCGGCACCTTTGCCAATATAAAGAACTTCGCCTCGTCCAAGGGTATGGGTTTCACCGCCGACGGTAATCTCTCCGGTTTCGGCCAGATTGAGGACGCCCAATTCGCGCCGATCAAGGAAAGAGGGTGTCCCGGTTTCGGGTATATTGTCCAATATCAGCGGTTCGTTAGCCGGGACAACGGACCCAAGGATCAGGCGATCATAGTGAGAATACACCAGCTTGATTTGGCCCGGTTGGAACAGTCCGCCGACGTGAAAGTGGTCACGTAGCCCTTGGGTGTCGAGGGTCTTGGCGGTTTTTGGGTCAATGGCATAACGGGTTTCTGCAGACGTCATATTATTTGGGGCCTTTCAAAGGAAATCATCGCGGCGAGGTGTGAACGTGTCGATCAACTCGCCGGGTTCAAGGCAGGTGCAGCCATGGCGCGCGCCAGAGGGAATAACGAAACTATCGCCGGGGCCGACTTTGAACGTTTCGTCTCCAACGGTAAATTCAAATCGCCCTGCGCGTACAAAGGTGGATTGCACATGTGGGTGATCGTGCAACGCGCCTTTAGCTCCTTTTTCGAAACCAAAAGACACAACCATCAGCTCTGGCTGTTGTGACAAGACTTGACGGGTCACACCCGTATCGGGATGGCAAACCGGATAAGTTTTAAGCATTGGGACCCTCATCGGAACAAAGCAGGAAGCCAGAGCGACACGCTGGGCACGTAGGTAACCAGCATCAGAACGGCGATAGCAGCGAGATAGAATGGCCATATTGACCGGATGACTTCGGAAATGCGCACCTTGCCGACCGCACAGCCGACAAACAGTACCGCCCCAACAGGTGGTGTGCAAAGCCCAATACCCAAATTCAGGATCAAGATGATGCCGAACTGAACCGGGTCGATGCCGTAAGCGGTGGCAACGGGGAGAAAAATCGGGGTGGTGATCACGATGAGGGGCGACATGTCCATAAAGGTGCCAAGCATCAGCAAAATCACGTTGAGTAACAGCAAAATCACAATTGGGTTCTGGCTTAACCCCTTCATCCATTGGACCAAGTCGCTGGGCACTTTGAGATAGGCAAGCAGCCAGCCAAAGGCCGCGGCCGATCCGATCACCAAGAGAACCATCGACGAGGTGCGCACCGCCGCCATTGTCGCCGCTACAAATTCGTCCCACGGCAATGAGCGATAGACAAATATCGTGACGACGATGGCGTAAATCACTGCAATGCAAGAGCTTTCGGATGCGGTAAAGACACCCGAACGCACGCCGCCAAAAATGATCGCTACCAAGATCAAACCCGGTGTTGCGCTTAGCAACAGGCCAAGAACCGCACGCGCACCGGGGAAGGGCTCGGTTGGATAGCCCCGCCGTTTGGCAACCCACCAAGCCGCCATCATCAAGGCGAATGCGAGTAGCAAACCGGGAATGATGCCAGCGGTGAACAGATCCGCGATTGAGATTTTGCCACCGGCCGAAATCGAATAGATGATCAGGTTGTGCGACGGCGGAAGCATCAGTGCGATGATGGACGAGGTGACCGTCACATTGACCGCATAGTCGCGTCCATATCCGCGCTTTTCCATCTGGGGGATCATAAGGCCACCAATGGCAGAGGCATCCGCAGCAGCAGAGCCGGAAATACCGCCGAACAAGACCGACGCGGTGATGTTCACTTGGCCCAATCCACCGCGCATATGGCCAACAGCTGCGCCAGCCAATGCAACCAATCGTCGGGCGATGTCACCCCGCACCATCAGCTCACCCGCAAAGATGAAAAACGGGATCGCCAGTAGAGCAAAGATAGATATACCAGAGTTCAAACGTTGAAACACAACGACGGGCGGAAGACCGATATAGGCAATGGTGGCGAAACTAGCGACACCAAGACAGAAGGCGACCGGTGTACCGATCAACAAAAGCACCGAAAACGTGCCAAACAGGACCCAAAGTTCCATAATTATTCCTCGATCGGATCGTCGCCAAAGCGGGCGGTTGGCAGGCCGACAAAACGGCGCAAAAGGCGTTCAAGCGATAGCAGAACCATTAGGAGGCCACCGGTCATCAACGAAAAGAAGGAGGTCGCACCGGTGATGCCCAAATTAGGGATGGTGGTGGACCATGTGTTGGCGGCCAACTGCCAGCCGTAAAAGATCATGCCGACGGCAAAAGCGATCACAACAAGATCAGAGACCGAGTGCAACACCCGCTGGGCGCGATCAGGAAGCACATATAGCAACACATCAAAGCTGAGGTGATTGCCTTCACGCACGCCAACGGCGGCCCCAAGAAAAATGAACCAGCCCATCAAAAGGATAGAGGTCGTTTCGGTCCATGTCGGGGTGTCGTTCAGAACAAATCGCCCCCAAACTTGCCAGCCAATCAGGGCCGTCATGGCAACAAGTCCGGTTGCGGCCATCCACAAGATGACACGGGACAGCGCGGCCAAAAACCGCGACAGCGAAAGAATGGTGTCTTGCATAGGGTTTCCCACATTGAAAAACAGGCCGCACGGGGCGGCCTGTTTTGAAGGTCATAGGCTTAGTTGACGGCGCGGATCGCTTCGACCAAGGCCTTGAGCTTGTCCGATGTCACATGCTTTTCGTAGACAGGGATCATCGCATCCATAAAGGGCTGCTTGTCGATATCGTCGATGATTGCGACGCCTGCGGCCCGCACTTTCGCTTCGGATGCCGCTTCGCGCGCGGCCCAAAGATCACGCATGACGGGAACCGAGTCTTTGGCTGCCTGGCGCACCAAAGCCTGATCATCCGCGGACAATTTGCCCCAAGACGCCTGACTCATGACCAAGATTTCCGGCACGATCAGGTGTTGATCCAGCGTGTAGTGACCAGCCACCTCAAAATGACCCGAGCTTTCAAAAGACGGCCAGTTGTTTTCCGCCCCATCGATCACCCCGGTTTGGATCGAAGAATAGACTTCGCCATAGGGCAGGGGGGTGGCATTGCCGCCCAAGGCATCAACCATGTCGACAAACACATCCGACTGCATCACCCGGAATTTGAGGCCCTTGATATCGTCGATAGAAGTGATTGGCTTTTGGCTGTTGTAAAAGCTGCGGGACCCGCCATCAAAATAGGCCAAGCCAACCAGATTGTGGTTTTCGAATTCGGCTAGAATTTGATCGCCGACAGAGCCATCGACAACCTTGTGCATGTGGTCTGTGCCGCTAAAGATATAGGGCAGCGAAAAGACCTTGGTTTCTTCGATGATGTTGTTGAATGGCCCAAGCGAAACGCGGTTCAGGTCGATCACCCCAAGTTGGGTCTGTTCGATTGTGTCTTTCTCTTCGCCAAGCTGGGCAGAGTGGAACACCTCAACGCAAATACGCCCGTCGGATCGCTCTTGGAGCAGCGTGCCCATGTGTTTGACCGCTTCGACGGTTGGGTATCCGTCTGGATGCGTATCGGACGAGCGAAGAGTAATTTCGCAGGCTTGGCTTGCGGTCGCAAAGGCTGTGCTGGCCAGCAATGCTGCCACCAGTGTGTTGGATAATTTCATTTTCTTCCTCCCTGAAGATTTGCGGTGATCAAAGGCGATAGGCTTCTTTCACCAAACGGTATGAAAGGTCGTGGGCGACCTCATACGCTTCGGACTCGCGTAGGCGGCCTGAACAGACCAGCGTCGCGAGATAGGCACAGTCAGATCGCCGCGCCACATCGTGGCGTGCGGGGATCGAACAAAAGGCTCGGGTGTCATCGTTGAAACCGACAGTGTTGTAGAAACCGCAGGTTTCAGTTGTGGTTTCGCGAAAGCGTTTGATGCCTTCGTAGCTGTCAAAGAACCACCACGGAGGCCCCAGTTTGAGCGCCGGGTAAGCCCCGGCGAGCGGGGATAATTCGCGGCTATAGCTTGTCTCATCCAAGGTGAATAGGATGATTGTTAGGTTCGGGTCCATCCCAACGTCATCCAGCATTGGCTTGAGCGCGGCGACGTAGTCAGTGCGCCCTGGGATATCAAACCCCATGTCGCGCCCATGCGCCGCAAATACCGAGGCGCTATGATTGCGTCTCGAACCGGGGTGGATTTGCAAAACCAAGCCGTCCTCTTGGCTCATCCGAGCCATTTCGGTGAGCATTTGCCCCCGAAAGGCGTCTGCCTCGTCAGGAGTAAACTCGCCTGACAAGATCGTTTCAAACAGGTGCGCAGCGGTCTCTTGCGGCATGTTTTCGGTGCGCGCGGATGGGTGACCATGGTCACTCGCCGTGGCACCAAAGGTTTTGAAATAGCTGCGCCGTTTGCGATGTGCAGCCAAGTATCCGGTCCAAGTTGACGTGTCTTCGTCGGTTAACTCGCCGAGAGTCTGGATATTGTCGGCAAAACCTTCAAAGTCCGGGTCAACAACTGCGTCTGGTCGATAGGTTGTGATGACACGACCAGACCAACCGCTGTCGTTGATATTCTGGTGCCACGTTAAATCGTCAAGCGCGCCCTCGGTCGTTGCAAGCGCTTCGATATTGAACCGATCAAAAAGGGCGCGGGGGCGATAAGCGTCCTCGCCAAGCTTTGCTTCGATATGATCGTAATGCGCAAGCGCGGTGTCCGTGTTCAACGGTTCATCCAAACCAAACACGTGCTCAAACGAGTGTTCCAACCACATGGACGATGGGGTCCCGCGGAAAAGATCAAAGTTTTCGGCAAAGCGTTGCCAGATTTTGCGCGGGTCACGTTCGACCGGCGTTCCATCCAAAGTCGCGATGCCCAAATCCGTCAAGGGAACGCCATTGCTCACCAACATGCGAAACACGTAATGGTCTGGAATGACGAACAATTCTGCCGGGTTGGGAAAGCGATTGTTCCGGGCAAACCACTGGGGATCACAATGCCCATGCGGGCTGATGATCGGTAATGTCTTCACGCTTTCATACAGGGCGCGCGCCACATTTCTTGTGGATTGTTCAATTGGGAACAGCCGGTCTGGGTGTGTGAGGGGCATCTAGTTGTCCATCTGGTTTCGAATCAAACTAGTATGCAAGTTGATAAGTTGTGTCAAAGTTTAAACTGCGCTAGCAGTGGATGACAACTTTTTACAACCGGACCTGAAATGCCTCAGACTGAGATCTCCCGACTGTCAGCTCCAACGCCGCAAACGGCGTCTGATCAGATATTTCAAGTGCTCTATGCCGCTGTTATTTCGTTGGAATTGCCGCCGGGCCTAAAAATCTCAGAAAACGAAATTGCTAAGCAAATGAATGTTTCGCGGCAACCTGTTCGAGATGCCTTTTATCGACTTTCAAAACTTGGGTTTTTGTTGGTCCGCCCGCAACGGGCCGCTCAGATTACCAAGATTTCTGAACAAGCGGTGTTGGATGCGGTGTTTTTGCGAACGGCGATTGAAGTCGAATGTTTGCGAGCCGCGATGGAACAGATCACGGACCGAGACGTAGAAAGCTTGCGAGCAAACTTGGCCAAGCAAGACATGGCTTTGAAAGACCCCGACCCTGCAGTTTTTCACAAGCTCGACGAATCTTTGCACGAAAAGCTATGTGCTATTTCTGGCCATCCACATGCGTGGGTCTTAATCCAAGAACAAAAAGCCCATATGGATCGTATCCGGTTTTTAACCCTTTCCAAGGAGCGTAGAGTTTCCGTTCTGGAAGAGCATACGAACCTCGTTGAAGCGATTGAAAAAAGGGATGCGGGGTTGGCACAGGTGACACTTCGTAGTCATCTTTCCCAAGTACGCCGGGATTTGACCCGCATTCAAAAAGAGTTTCCTGACTATTTCTTGGGGTAACCCCAACGGGACCGTTGAGTGTTCTGATGGTCGGTTGTTCGGTTCCTAAGGCTTGGTGTTTGCGGTGATAGAAATGGCTTGGGCCAGCTTTCAGTCGTGTGCTGAAACTCCTTAAATCTGACATGTGACGGGCGGTGAAAATCTCCCATTTGGTGTTCAAACCTCAGAGAAGAGGGCGCGATGAATTTCTAATGAGTTGAATTTGTGGGATTTAAAAATGTTGCCAAATAATAGTTATGAAGCATAATTAAATGCAAGAGAGTGTCGTTTCACGTTTTCGACACGAGGTCATAAGGGAGGAAATTATGACACTTCGCAGGACTTTCCTGAAGACGGTTGCTTTAGCGGCGATCAC
>NZ_CANMKO010000002.1 GCF_947498515.1 uncultured Pelagimonas sp.
TGGCGCGGTTGACGGGGCTCGAACCCGCGACCCCCGGCGTGACAGGCCGGTACTCTAACCATCTGAGCTACAACCGCTCACTGCCGCCTGACCGTATTGGCCGTGGCGTGAGAGGGCTTTTAGGGTTAGGTCCGGGTGCCGTCAAGCAGATTTCCCAACCTTTTTGCAGCTAATTTCACTTGGGGAAAAATTGCGCTGAAAACCGCCCCTAGGGCACCGTGTCATCGCGGCCACGATGCGAGCATCCCGCCACATTTTTGACAAAATCACCTTGCGCATCAAGCGGATGACAGGCTCTTGTCTATCCTATCTGCTTTTTCCGCCATTTTCTGCCAAGGATGGCCCCCTATGACTGTTTTTTCCCGCCGGACCTTTGTGTCCGCTGGTACCGCTGCGTGCGTGTTGTCGCAGCCAACCCTTGCCGAAGCCGCAGCCCCTGCGATTTCGCTTCCTAAAGACGTGGCCCGCCGAGATGCGGCCACGGTGATGGCGGTGAAAACCAGCACGCCGGTTGTGGCCATGACCTTTGACGACGGGCCCCATCCCAGCCTGACCCCAAAGCTATTGGATATGCTCAAGTCGCGAAATCTGCGCGCTACGTTCTATCTTATTGGGAATCGTGTCGTGACCTGGCCCGATATCGTCAAACGCATCGCCGATGAGGGCCATGAGATCGGCAATCACAGCTGGTCGCACCCGAATCTTGCGAAACGGTCGAATAGTTCGGTTTTGTCGGAAATCGACCGCACCACTGATGCGATTTACAAGGTGACCGGGCGGCCACCCGTCACGTTCCGCCCCCCCTATGGGTCCTTCACCAAGCGTCAGCGCCTCATGCTCTATAATGAACGCAACCTGCCGACGATTCTATGGTCGGTGGATCCGGAAGATTGGCGTCGTCCCGGTGCCAGCGTCGTGGCCAAGCGAATCCTGCGCCATTCCCGCCCCGGAGCGATCATCCTAAGCCATGACATCCAAAAAGGCACCGTGCGGGCCATGCCCAATACCTTTGATGGGTTAACGGCGCGTGGCCTTAAGTTTGGCACGGTTAGTCAGATGATGGGCTGGCCGCTTTGGCAGCAACGCAACTTTCGCCGGGTGGTGAGCAAGGGGTAAGCCCCCTGCCCGCCTTGGCGACGCGTGTTTAGAAAAAGTTCTGTTCGTACTTCCAATTGTCGGCGTCCGGCGTCACCGAATCGAGATCGTAATCATTGTCGATGAGGTGCTGAGCCGTTGCGCTGCCCATTTTGGCGGCCTTGTCGATAATTTGCCGCCCGGCGTCTTGATCCATGGCGACGCCGCGCCCGCGCATCAGATCAAGCCCATAGTTAAACGCCGCAACCTCTGAGCCAAGTTCCATGGCGCGGCGGTCCAACTCGGCGGCGGCTTTGGGGTTTTCCGGCGCGCCAAGGCCGTTGTCTTCCATCCAGCTTAGCCACGTCATGCCCTGAACGTCGCCATTTTGGCTCAGCTCCTCAAAAATCTCGCGGGCGACAGCATGGTTGCCTTCTTTCGCGGCCCCGTAACCGATGATTCCCATCATGGGATGGCGTTCGCCATAGCGCATCCGATCAAGCGCGCCGCGCATCGACAATTCTTCGGGGTTCAAAACCCCATCATCGTCACCGGGATCATAGTTTTCGGTGGTAAAGGTCTGGGCGCTGACCGGAGCGGCCAAGCACAGCATGAAAATGAATCGCAACATGGGGTGTCCTCCTATCTTTGCGCCAGACAAGCAAAAACGGCCCTGACAGGTGTCAGAGCCGTGCAAGAGAGATGCAAAAGTTTTGCAAAATCGATGTTCTGGTGGGTTAGCCCGCGATTCTATAGCCTTGACCATGAACCGTTTCGATCAACTCGGCCTCGCCCAGTTTGCGACGCAGCCCGAGTAGATGTTGATCAAGCGCGCGAGAGTTGGGCATGTAATCCCGCCCCCACCCGGCGTCATAAAGCGCGTCCTTGCTTACCACCTCACCGGGATGATCGGCCAGCTTGCGCAAGATCGCGATATCACGGGCGGTGAGCTGTTCTTCGGTGCCGTTAACGACGCAACTGCTTCGGCGTGGGTTGATTGTAACGGGCCCAATGGCAAAGCTTTCGGGATCAGTCGGGATTTCGGGACGGCGGCGCAGCAGCCAGAAAAACCCAATCACCACAACCAACAACACGGCGATGATCACATAGAACCAGACCATGACCTTTTCAAAATAGGCAAAATACGGGTCGTCGGCCGAGGCCGGCGTGCCCATCGCTTCGGCATCGAGCACAAGGCACAGGGCCGGTTCCGAGCGGCAATGATACAGGCGGTCCGGCGATAGCGTGCTAGCTACGGTTTTGCCCGCCCCGGCAGTTTGGCTGATGGCGCGCAGCTCCGCCTCGTTATTGAGCACAATAGAATCGCTATGATGGGGCACGCCATTTGGTGGGAAAATCACCTGACCGGCATCATCCCAGCGGATCACCCCAAGCAATTCAGGGGTTTCGGCAATGTGTAGCCGCGTTTCCTGCACGGTTTTGGGCAGTTTTTGCACCATTTCATCAACCGGAGCCGCCAGTGCTGCTCCCGACCACAACGCCAGAAGCGCCCCAAGTGAAAGTATCTGTTTCATAAAACCTTGGCTTCTACCTTGGGCTATTGTCATTTTCGCGCTAGGCTAAGAGGTCGCAGCAAGAAAGACCATGCGGCAAAGGTCGGCCCTTTACCCCGGCCCCTGCTTTTCCTATATGTTTTTCTCAAGAATAACTCGGAAGGACCGGCAATGACTGATGCCAGCCCCCAAATGGAAGGCGCGCCGCTGATTGCGCCGTCTAGCACAGAGCACCCGCTGCACGACACAATTGTCGAGGCCTGCCGCACTGTGTTTGACCCGGAAATCCCGGTGAATATCTTTGATCTTGGTTTGGTTTATACCGTTGAGATCAATGATGAAAACGAAGTGCGCGTTATCATGACCCTGACCGCGCCGGGCTGCCCCGTGGCGGGCGAAATGCCGGGCTGGGTACAAGAGGCGATTGAGCCGGTGCCTGGTGTGAAACACGTCGATGTCGAGCTGACATGGGAACCGCCCTGGGGCATGGAAATGATGTCAGACGAAGCACGGCTTGAGCTGGGATTCATGTAAGAAGGCCTTTTCACTTCCTTTTTAGAAAAGAAAGTGATATGACTTCCTCATGACCCTCACCGTTCTTACTGGCGATATCGTCGATTCCACAAAACTAGACAGCGCTGCGCTGGACCGGGCTATGGAGGCTTTGTCTGACGCGGCGCTTGTCATTTCCGCTTGGGACAGCGCTCCTTGCCTCTTTGGCCGCAATAGCGGCGATGGTTGGCAATTGGCGCTGGGCACTCCATCGCGCGGATTGCGAGCTGCGCTATATATACGGGCCTGCTTGCGACGCCTCGACAAGACCATGACGACCCGTATCGCAATCGCGACCGCAGAGGGCCAGCTCCCCGATAACCTAGACATCAATAGCGCACATGGGCCGGTTTTTGTGTCTTCGGGCCGGTTGTTGGATCGCATTTCGGGTCATACCCATATGGCGCATGCCGCGGGTGGAGCGTTGAATGCCACCGTGGTGCTAGCCGATCACATTGCACAGGGGTGGACGCAGGCACAAGCGCGCTCCTTGTGTGAACTATTGCCCCCCGATGCCGGACCGCGCGAAGACGCGGCAAAGCGGTTAGGCGTGTCGCGCCCCGCCGTCAACCAAGCGCTTTGGGGCGCAGGTTTTCCGGCGCTTGATCAAGCCATCAAAGATTGGGAACACCCAAGATGAAACCGAAAACACTTCCTTTGCGGCAAAGAAGGTGAATATGCTACCTCTTCCGATTGATCCGGCTGTTGCCCAAAGCTTTGCGGCGCTGTTGTTGGCCCATGTTCTGGCTGATTTTACATTTCAGACCAATTGGATGGTGCAGCACAAGCAAAAACCCATGGTGTTGCTGCTGCATATTGCGGTGGTCTTTGTCTTGTCGACTGTTTTTCTTGGCGGGATATGGCAGGTGGCATTGGTCGTGGCGCTGGCGCATTTGGTGATTGATGCGATCAAAACATGGGCGCTTCCGGCCCAGATACGCAGCAGCCTAACGGCGTTTATGATCGACCAAGGGGCCCATATGATCACGCTGATCTGTGCGGCGGTCTGGTGGCCCGGCGCGATTTCCCAAGGGATATGGGCCGATTACGCGCCGATCGCCCTGCCCCCGGTGATCCTTTTGGCGGGGTTTATCACATCGGTCACTGCAGGTGGCTATGTTGTCGGAATGTTAACCGCGCGCTATCAAGCTGTGGCCGACATCCCCGAGGTCGGGTTGCCCGACGCCGGGCGCTTGATAGGCTGGCTGGAACGCAGCATGATTTTCTTGCTGGTGCTAATTGGTCAGCCCGGCGGCGTCGGTTTTTTGATCGCGGCCAAGTCGGTTTTACGGCTCGACACCGCCAAACAAGGCCGCCAAGCCAGTGAATATGTCATTATCGGCACCATGGCGTCCTTTGCTTGGGCGCTGGGCGCAACATATAGCACGCTTGCCCTTCTTGAGATTGCATCGCGCGTGCCCTAAATAGGAAGTCTGAGGAAAAGAGGTATCCTATGTTCAGCATTCCGGGAAAACAGGCCGTGTCCATGACCCCAGCGGCGGTCAAACAGATTTCGCGCTTGATGGAACGTGACGGGCGTCACGGGCTGCGCATTGGCGTCAAGAAGGGCGGCTGTGCGGGCATGGAATACACCATGGACTATGTTGATACCGCCGACCCCAATGACGAAATGGTCGAACAGGATGGTGCACGGGTGATGATCGCCCCGATGGCGCAGATGTTCCTTTTCGGAACCGAGATTGATTATGAAACTTCACTTTTGGAAAGCGGCTTTAAGTTCCGCAATCCCAACGTGACTGACGCCTGCGGATGCGGTGAATCGATCAAATTCAAGGATGTGTCCGAACTAGAGGCCGAACGGCAAGGCGACGCCTAAATTCAAAACCTTACGAGCCACTCTTAAGGTGAACGTAGGTCTCGTTAAACCGTTTTTGCAAATGGTCCCCGGCGCGAATGACCTGATCCGACCCCAAGGGCGCGACATTGGTGTCGTGGTTGGGGTTGAAAAACAGCGGCACCGATATGCGCTCCTGAGCTGAGCCTTTGACCCGGTGGAGCGTCGCCTTGACCCGGCCCTTGGTCCACATCTCGAGCATCTCACCGAAATTGATGATGAACGCGCCCGGTTCCGCTTGAACCGGGAACCAGGTGCCATCGTTTAATTGGACCTCAAGCCCCGGCACGCCATCGGTGCCAAGCAGGGTCAAGCAGCCATAGTCCGTATGCGCGGCAATGCCAAAATCCTTGTCCCCGGCCCAAACCGGCCGTGGCGGATAGTAATTGCCTCGCAAAAGGGCCATGGGTCGGTCAAACTTATCGTCAAAATAGTGCGACTCCTGACCAATGGCGGCGGAAATCCCGCGTAAAATATCCATCGCGACCGCAAGAGCCGACTGGTAATAGGCCTCGATCACCGGTCTAAAATCGGCCGGATCAGAGGGCCACAGGTTGGGCGCATAGACCGATAGATCGCTACCCGGAATTTCAAAGCCACAGTCAAAAACCTGTTTGTAATCGGGGTTTGCATTCGGATCGACCTGCTCGGCCTTGGGCGCGCCCCATCCCCGGTTTGAACCCGTTTCCGCCATGTCGATTTTGCGTTTTTCCGCTTCTGGCAGGGCAAAAAATGTACGATAGGTGTCAATCACCGCACGAAACTGTTCCGATCCAATGGCCGTGTTATACAAAACAAGAAACCCGGTCTCCTCTGCACCGCGACGCAACGCGTCAAGAGTGTCGGCATCACGGGCTGCGATCTTTTGGGCATCCAATCTCGGGATCATACGCTTTCCTCCTGCCCGTGTTTCATGGCATGACATATCCAAACGCGCAACTGGGCTTGACCAGCATCACCGCCCGGCGATGATAGCGCCAACAAAGCAGGAGATTCCATGAGACGTAAACTCGCCGCTGGCAACTGGAAGATGAACGGCACCACCGCTGCATTAGCCGAAATCAAGGCCATGACAGAGGAGGTCACAGGTGACATCGATGTGTTGATCTGCCCCCCTAGCCCGTTGATTACAGGGGCCAAATCCGTTTCCGGCGACATTGCCATTGGCGGGCAAGATTGCCACGCAAAACCCTCGGGTGCACATACGGGTGATATTTCCGCCGCGATGCTCGCCGATGTCGGAGCCAGCCATGTGATCCTTGGCCACTCCGAACGCCGCGCCGATCACGACGAACAAGACGACGATGTGCGCGCCAAAACCATCGCCGCGTGGGAGGCCGATCTAATCGCGGTTGTTTGCGTTGGTGAAACCCTCGCGGAACGAGAAGCGCAAAACACGCTAGATATCATCGGCGGCCAATTGGCGGGCTCGATCCCGGATGGGGCCACGGGTTTGAACCTTGTTGTGGCTTATGAACCGGTCTGGGCCATTGGCACCGGCAAAGTCCCCACCACCGACCAAATCGGTGAAGTGCATGATTTCATCCGTGCCAAACTTGAGCGCCGCTTTGGGGCCGGTGTTGGCCGCTCGGTTCGCCTGCTCTATGGCGGTTCGGTCAAAGCCTCCAACGCCGATGAAATTTTTGCGGTATCCAATGTCGATGGGGCTTTGGTGGGCGGCGCGTCCCTTACGGCCGCGGATTTCAACCCAATCATCAAGGCCTTAAACGCCAGCCTGTGATGCAAACAAAAGTGAGGGGTTAGCCCCTCACACTCCCCGGAGTTTATCCGGCAAGACAAAGACAATACCCCGTTTCATTTCGGCAGGTAACCTCCCTCCTCCACAAAACAAAACGACGCCCCAATTTGGAACGTCGCCTTGCCAGTTTCGTAAAAAGAGCGCGCGGTAGCGCTCCTTTTTGAGTGCGATTAGTTGGTGATGATCTCTGGGCCCATGAACTTGGTCGGCAGATATGTCGACAGCCATGGAATGTAGGTCACCATGATCAGGAAGACGAAGAGCACAGCCAAGAATGGCAGCGCCGCGCGCACAACCCGCATCATTGGCATGCCCGCCACCCCTGAGGTCACAAACAGGTTGAGACCGACCGGAGGTGTGATCATGCCGATTTCCATGTTGACCACCATGATGATGCCGAGATGGATTGGGTCGATGCCCAACTCAATCGCGATTGGGAACACCAGAGGTGCCACGATCACGATCAGACCCGACGGTTCCATGAACTGGCCACCGATCAACAGGATGATGTTGACGATCACCAGGAACATCACCGCGCCAAATCCAACATTGATCATCGCACCGGCGATCTGTTGTGGGATTTGCTCATCAGTGAGAACATGCTTCAGGATCAAAGCGTTGGCGATAATGAACATCAAGGTGATGGTCAGTTTGCCCGCTTCAAACAGCGTGTCTTTGGTGTCCTTGTGGAAGAACGCCGTCACAATCGCGATGGGTTTGGACAACAGGGATTTGTTTGGCGCGCCGTCTTTGCCCGCCAAAGGCCCCATATCGCGGTAGATGAAGTTGGCGATGAAGAAGGCATAGATCGCCGCCACCGCCGCCGCTTCTGTGGGGGTAAAGATACCGCCATAGATGCCGCCCAGAATGATCACGATTAGGAACAGGCCCCAAATCGCATCAAAACCGGATTCGAACACCTCGCCCCAACCGCGCCATTCGCCTTTGGGCAGGCTTTTGACCCGCGCAATGACATAGATGGTGATCATCAGCATGGTGCCCGCCAAGAGGCCCGGAATGACGCCCGCAAGGAACATCCGTCCGACCGAGACTTCGACCGCAGAGGCATACACAACCATCACGATCGAAGGTGGGATCAAGATACCCAAGGTCCCCGCGTTGGCGATAACGCCGGCGGCGAAGTCTTTGGTATATCCGACCTGACGCATCCCGGCGATGACGATAGAGCCGATGGCGACAACCGTTGCCGGGCTAGAGCCGGACAGCGCCGCAAAAAGCATACAGGCAAAGACACCCGCAATCGCCAGTCCACCGTGAAAATGCCCAACAATGGCAATGGAAAAGCGGATGATCCGCCGCGCCACACCGCCCGTCGACATAAAGGACGAGGCCAGAATAAAGAACGGGATCGCCAGAAGCGTGTAGTGGCCCGCCATCGCTTGGAAAAAGCTTTGCGCAACAGCGCTCAGCGAGGTGTCAGACAACACCAAGAGGAAAAGGATGGAGGAAAAGCCCAATGACACCGCGATTGGCACACCAATCAGCATCAGGCCAATGACCATCATGAAAAGAATTGCGACATCCATGGGATCAATCCTCGCGATTCAGATGGGCGACATCGTCGACCGCATCTTCGGCTTCGTGACTGACAATCAGGCTCTCCTGATGGCCGGTCCAGATTTTCCAACCCGCTTGGCAGAAACGATAGAGCAGCAGGGCCGCGCCAAAGGGCAAGATGAAATACGGGATAAAACGCGGGATCTTTTCGTAAGATTCGCCTTGGTTAAAGATCGGCTCGATAAAGCGCAGCCATTCAGGGATGCGGATATCGTCGACCTCATACCAAGCCTGATCGCGGCTATCGGCGAACCCGGTGGGGAACCAACGCCCCGAGGTGGCGTCAAACCCGGCAAAAGGTGCCCAATAATCCCATGCGCCTTTAAGCAAGAGCGCCGCGTAGGCGATGCAAATGGCGGCGGCAACCAAGCTTAGGGTGCGGCGCGCCGTTGGCGAGACCATGTTGAGGATGACGTCGACCCCAAGGTTGGCGGTCTTTTTCACCGCGTAGCTGATGCCAAATAGAACGAGCCAAGCGAACAAGAAGCTGGTTGCCTCAAGCGCCCAGATCATCGAGCGCGGAGCCTCGATGCCGATCACACCTTCGAAAGCGCGCCACCAGCCGGAATTGAATACATAACGGATAATCACGTTCACAAAGGTGATGATTGTCATCAGTCCCAGAATGATCGCGATAAAACTTTCCTCAAGCTCGTCGATAAAACCGCCGAGCAATGAGGGATTGTGGGAATGATCAGACATCCCGCCCTCCACTGTCCAAAGAGGATATGAAAAACCCGGCCCAAACCGATGTGGGCCGGGTTATGAGATAAGGCGCGGGGCCTTAGTACATCGCGTTAACTTTTTGCGCTTCGTCGATGTTTTCCTGACCTACGTCGTCTTTGAACTGCTCCCAAACGGGCTTCATGGTTTCAACCCAATCGGCACGCTGTTCTTCAGTCAACTGACGCACAACACCACCGGCATCGATAACCGCCTGTTTGGCCGCCTGGTTCACAGAATAGGCTTCGCCGTTACGCACTTCGGTGACTTCGGAGATGATTGTCGCCAGCTGTGTTTGAACATCCTCTGGCAGGCTGTCCCAGAAGTCGGTCGACGTCACGAGCATATAGTCGATGATGCCGTGGTTGGTTTCGGTGGTCCCGTCCTGAACTTCAAAGAACTTCTTGCCGTAGATGTTGGACCAGGTGTTTTCCTGACCATCCACAACGCCGGTTTGCAGCGCGCCGTAAACTTCGGAGAAGGCCATTGGCTGGGGCGAGCCACCAAGTGCGGCCATTTGTGCCTTAAGAACTTCGGAGTTCTGAACGCGGAACTTCAGGCCCGCAGCATCGGTTGGAGCTTCCAGCGGCTTGTTGGCCGACATCTGCTTCATGCCATTGTGCCAGAACGCCAGACCCAAGAGACCACGACGGGTCATGGATTCTTTCATCGCCTGACCGGTGTCAGAGTTCTGGAACGCGTTCACAGCATCCATGTTTTTGAACATGAAAGGCAGGTCAAACAACCGGAAGGTTTTGGTGAACTGCTCAAACTTGGACAGCGACGGCGCGGCCAGTTGAACGTCACCGTTCAGCATCGCCTCAAGCACTTGGTTGTCATTGTACAGGGTCGAGTTAGGGAAAACCTCAAGGCAGGCTTTGCCGTTCATCTCGTCATTGACGCGCTGCTCCAGCAGGCTCGCTGCGATGCCTTTTGGGTGTTTGTCGGTGTTGGTCACGTGGCTGAATTTGATGACGATTTCGCCATCATCACAGGCCGCCATGGCACCGGTTGCGCTTGTCATCAGAGCGGTGGCCGCAACAGCGGACATCAGGAACTTCTTCATGGGTATCCTCCCCAAAAGTTGAATTATGACTGCGCCACCCCTCCTCGGGTGGCTGACGGGTTAACAAAGCCCTCTGGGACGAATCGGATCAAGCCACGAAGGCATCTCGCCCAAATAGATCAGTTTTATGTCGTAAATTCTGAAGGTTGCCCTCGAATTGAGCAGTTTAGAAAACAGCACCAGAGTAGGGTTGTGCGAAAACCCGCACATGCGTTAGCGCCGGTTGTGCGGAAATCCGCACAAGATAACCGAATCGTGATTCGAATATTTCTAGTCGCGAAAATCTTCGGGCTTGAGCCCATGTTTCGCCAGCTTGTCGTAGAAGGTCTTGCGCGGCAGTTTCAATGCTTCGGCGGCCGCGCGGGCCTGCCCACTTGCTTTGCCCAACGCCTCCGCCAAAAACGACCGTTCAACCTGAGCCAAACGCTCAGCCAGCCCAAGGTCATTGCTCTGCGCCGGACCGGCCTGCCCCAACCCCAACACCAGCCGCATGGCCTCTGACATCAGCGCCCGGGCATTTCCGGGCCAGTCCCGTGCCATCAAATCGGCCAGCAAATCATTGGGAATCTCTGGCACCGGTTGCCCGGCTTGTTCGGCGGCTTGAGCAACATAGTGACGGAAAATAACCGGGATATCTTCGGGGCGCTCGCTTAATGCCGGTATGCGCAGGGTCATCACATCAAGGCGGTAAAACAGATCCGGTGAAAAACGCCCCTGCTGCACAAGGTCCGATAGGTTTAACGTCGTGCCGCCAACAAGCTTGGCCCCGCCGCGCTCCATCAAATCCATCATCGCGATCTGCGCATCCATCGACAACGCCCCGATTTCATCGAGGAAAAGCGTCCCGCCACTACATTGCTCCCAAAGGTCATGAAGCTCTGCGCGGGTCAGATCAGCGGCTGCTCGCTTTTCAAACGGGCCTTTGGCGCGGATCGAGCCAAGGTGAATCACCTCGGCGATTTTTGACACACCGGAGCCCGGCGCGCCGGTGATTAAAACATCCGCCCCGGCTTGCGCAGCCGCGCGGGCGCGGAGCCGCAAGGCATCCGCCTGTGGTGAAATACCGAAAATCAAACGAGCCGCTGGATCGCTGGCCTCAAACTGCGCCTTTAGGCGTCGATTTTCCAAAACCATATTTCGGGTGTGGATAGCGCGCTGAACAACGGCGATCAAATCTTTGGAAGAACAGGGTTTTTCCAAAAACCCATAGGCCCCCATCGACATGGCCCGCACCGCCATAGGGATGTCCCCCTCACCGGTCAACAAGATCACCGGCAGGTCTGGGTCCTGACCATTAGCGTGATCCAAAAGATGGAAACCGTCCCGACCTGGCATCCGAATATCTGAGACAATGACACCCTCAAAATCTGAGTTAATGTGATCTTTAGCCTCGAGAAAGGACCCCGCCGTAAAGGCAGAAATATCCGCCAGTTCAAGAGTTTGCGATAAAGCATCACGTACTTCGATGTCGTCATCAACCAACAAAACTCTCATCATCTATCGCCTGTTTTGATTGCGGATTGCGGGATGGCGGGCGGGGCGACAGGCTTTGCCTGAGCGGCGTCACCATCCTCGCACCAATAATCTAGCTCAACCGTAAAAACTGCGCCCTCGGCGCTGTTGGTGCCTCGGATTGCTCCGCCAAAGCTTTGCACCAACCCATAAGAGATCGACAACCCCAACCCCATGCCTTCTCCAACTTCCTTCGTCGAATAAAACGGTTCGAAAATCCGGTCCGTATCATCAATACCCGGCCCAAAATCTGTCACTGTAACAGAGAGTTGCGGACCATTATTAATGCAAATTCTTATCTGTTTTCGATCCAAGCCCGCCATAGCATCAGCGGCATTATTGATCAAATTCACAAAGACCTGACTAAGCCGCACCTCGCCGCCACGGGCAAAAACCGGCCCACCGGTGACGCTCGGAGTCCAAGCAAGCTCAACCCCATCATTTCTCAACCGCGTCTCGGTCAACTCTACTGCGGATTGGATCACTGAGACCAAATCCACCTTGCCCATCGGTTCGTTTTCGTTGCGGGCAAAGGCGCGCAGATTGGTGATAATTCGCCCGGCTCGCGCTGCCAATTGGCTAATCCGGGCAAGGTTCTCTTGGGCTTTATCTGGTCGATCTCGGTCTAAAAAAGCTTCACCGTTTTCGGCATATTGGCGGATGGCCATAAGAGGTTGGTTTAACTCATGGCTGATACCGGCGGACATTTGACCAAGGGCCGAAAGCTTGCCAGCCTGCACCAAGTCTGCTTGCGCTTTGCGCAAAGCCGCCTCGGCTTCTTCGCGCTCCACAACTTCGTGGCGCAGCGCGGTATTGGCTTGCTCCAAATCCGCCGTTCGCTCTTTGACACGCCCCTCTAGGGCCTGATTTGCCTTAGCCAAAGCCCGACGCCGAGCGCCTGCATATAGCAAAAACGCCCCCAGCCCCAAAAACAAGGTCGCAACAACCGCCGCTTGCAAACCGGCAAGGCGCTGAGCTGGACGTACGTCCAAAAGTGCCTCTCCGGTCATACCAATAACTGGCAAGGGTTGGCGCAAATACATCGCTTTGGTCGGCACATAGGGACTTAGGGCTTGGTGCCACATGTCAAAGCCATGAACGCGCATTCGTTCGACATCGTAAACTTGCCCCGTTGGATTAACAAAACCCCGCATCCCCCTTTGCCAAAACAGCAATTCAGAGCGACTTGTTACAAATATCTGCCCTTTGTCATTGCTGAAAAACACCGTTGGTCTTGAGGCGCGCCAATCCTGTTCCAGAGTATCAATGTCAACGGCAACCACCAAAACGCCGCGCACGCCACCTCCGGGCGCGAAACTGGGCGCGGCAAAGTAATAGGCCCGGCGATCGAACCGATCATTCACCCCGTGACTGGCCCCCAAGGCCCCCACCTGCGCGCGTTGAAAAAACCGGCTCTTTCCATAACTCGTCGGGCCGCCGTCGTGCGAGGACGCCAAAACCGTGCCTTCGTTATCAAGGTAGAAGGCCGTCAGCGCGCCGGTTTTATCAACTGTTTCCAAAAGCAATTGATTGGCCGCCTCGGGCCGGTCGCCCCTGTGCAACCCGGCCAGTGCCGGATGATCCGATTGCAGCACAGCCGTCGAGCGATAGCGCAATAAACCGGCCACCAGGCGATCCGAAGCCAAGGCCAAATCGGCCTCTCCCCGTGCCGAGAGCTGACCTAGCGCCTGACTATAGCCATAGCTCCATGCCCCCCAACTTAGCCCCGCGACGCAGGCCAAATACAGCACAACGGCCCAGCCGCGGTTGAAGGTCACTTTTGCCATGAGGTTCTTTAGCACCCTTCACGCGCCCCTACAAAGGCAAGGCCGTGGTCGCCTTGATCTCTTCCATCGATAGCAAGGCGGTGACGTTGTGGACCTTCACCTCGGAAATAAGGGCTTGGTAGAATTCGTCATAGGCGCGGGCGTTTTTGACCCGCACTTTGAGGATATAATCAATATCACCGGCAAGGCGATGCGCCTCTTGCACTTCGGGGCGCGCCTGTAGCGCGGCGAGAAACTTTTGCTGCCAATCGGATTCGTGTTCCGAGGTGCGGATCAGAACAAAGAATGTCGCCTCAAATCCAAGCGCCTCGGCGTCCAAGACAACCGTCTGCGCACCGATGACGCCGGCCTCGCGCATTTTTCGGATGCGATTCCAAACCGGGGTCTTCGAAGAGCCAACTTCGCGGGCAATTTCATCCAAAGATTGTGAGGCATCTCGCTGCAGTGCAACAAGGATTTTCCGGTCTGTATCGTCGATCTTCATGCATCGTTCCTGTTTTTGGCGATTTCAGGAACCGCGCTCCAGTTCGAAGGTCACTTTAGAACATCATTCCTTATTTGCCCAGCGATCTGGCAACACCTAGGGAAAATTTCCTATATTGGAAGCAAGAAACAGCCAAACAACACATCCCGAGGCCAATATGCCCCTGAAACAGATCATAGCCAACCTGCGCCCCAAGCGCCCTGCCCGTCTCCCGGGTCTGGTGCGTTTTGTTGGCGCTGGTCCGGGTGATCCGGACTTGCTAACGCTCAAGGCGTTGCGCGCCTTGCAGGAGGCCGATGTTGTCATCCATGACGGTTTGGTCTCAGGTGACATTGTACGTCTGGCCACATCGGCGCTCAAGTTTATTCCGGTCGGCAAGAAGGGCTTTGGCAGCCACACCCCCCAAGAGACCATCAACGCCCATATCGTTGAAAACGCTCAAAAGGGATATAACGTTGTGCGCCTCAAAGGCGGCGACCCAACCGTTTTCGCCCGCCTTGACGAAGAGATCGAGGCGCTAGAAACCCATGATATCGCCTATGACATCGTGCCCGGCATCACGGCGGCCTCGGCGTCCTTGGCCACTATTGGTCAATCGCTAACCAAACGCGGGCGCAATGCCTCGGCGCGAATTTTGACCGGTCACGACATGAAGGGCTTTGCCGATCATGATTGGCGCGCTTTGGCCGGATCGGGCGAAGTGGCGGCCATCTATATGGGCAAACGCGCCGCGCGGTTCATTCAGGGCCGTTTGTTGATGCATGGGGCCGCCCCCGAAACACCCGTGACCGTGGTCGAGAACGCTAGCCGCGCCGATCAGACCGTTCTGGCCACCACGCTATTGAATTTGCCTGACGCCGTTGAGCAGGCCAACCCAACCGGACCGGCCTTGATGCTTTGGGGCCTTGCCCCGCGCGATGCCGCCACCCACCCCGTTTTAAAGCAGGAGCTTGCCTGATGGCCAAAGCCTTCACTCCCAAAGTTATCACCGCAAATGCCCTTGCCGAAGGGGATGTTGTGTATCTGGACGCCAATGATGTTTGGGTGCGCGATTTGGCCCAGGCCGATCTCATCACCGATGAGGCCGTCGCCGATGCCCGTCTGGTTGAGGCCAGCACCCAGCATGACATCGTTGTTGGTGTTTATCTGGCCGATATGAAAGCCGGTGAAAACGGCCCCGAGCCAGTTCATTTTCGCGAAGAGTTCCGCCGTCGCGGGCCTTCGAATTACTTCCACGGCAAACAAGCCGCTGTTTAAGCACAGACCGCAGGAGACCAGCCATGTATAGCTATTCCGATTTCGACGCGGCCTTTGTTGCCGAACGTAACCGCCAATTCCGTGCTCAGGTGGATCGCCGCCTGTCGGGGGCGTTGACCGAAGATGAGTTCAAGCCGCTGCGTTTGATGAACGGTGTCTACCTGCAGCTGCACGCCTATATGCTGCGCGTTGCCATTCCTTATGGCACGCTCAACAGCCGCCAGATGCACAAGCTGGCCGATATTGCCGATCGTTGGGATCAAGGTTACGGCCACTTTACCACGCGTCAGAACATTCAGTATAACTGGCCAAAACTGGGTGATATTCCCGAAATGCTCGACGCGTTGGCCGAGGTTGAGATGCATGCCATCCAGACATCGGGCAACACCATCCGCAACGTGACCGCGGATCATTTCGCCGGGGCCGCCGCCGATGAAATCGCCGATCCGCGCCCCTATGCGGAATTGCTGCGTCAGTGGTCGACCGATCACCCGGAATTCCAGTTCATGCCGCGTAAGTTCAAGATTGCCGTGACCGGTTCGCCAAATGATCGCGCCGTGACCAAAGCGCATGATCTGGCCTATCGCATGGTGCGCAATGAGGCCGGTGAACCCGGTTTCGAAGTCATCGTGGGTGGCGGTCTGGGCCGCACGCCGATGGTTGGCAAAGTACTGCGCGCCTTCCTGCCGCAGGAAGATCTGTTGGCGTACTCCGAAGCGGTTGTGTCGGTTTGGAACATCCTTGGCCGTCGCGACAACAAATACAAAGCCCGCATCAAAATCACCGTGCATGAACATGGCATCGAAGAGATTCAGCGCCTGACCGAAGCGCGCTTTGAAGAGATCAAGCCGCTTTACAAAGGGGCCGATCAAGCACAGTTGAAGGCGATTGAAGCACATTTCACCGCGCCTGAGTTCGCTGAGCGTTCGGTTTCGGGCTTTGAGCGTGCCTATAACACCGATCCGGTGTTCCGCAGCTGGGCCGATACCAACCTGTCCGAGCATAAAGCCCCCGGCTATGCCATCGCGCAGATTTCGATCAAGAAACACGGTGAAACACCGGGTGATGCGACAAGCGAACAGATGCGCATTATGGCCGATATCGCATCGGAATTTGGCCATGACGAGCTACGCATAAGCCATGAGCAAAACGTGGTTCTGCCGCATGTTCACAAGGACGACCTGCCGGAAATCCACGCGCGTCTGAAATCGCATGACCTTGCCACTGCCAATATCGGCAAAATCAGCGATATCATCGCCTGCCCCGGTATGGATTATTGCGCCTTGGCGACGGCCCGTTCGATCCCGGTGGCCCAACAAATCGCCACGCGGTTTGACGAGCTGAAGTTGGAAAACGACATTGGTGATCTCAAGATCAAAATCTCGGGCTGCATCAATGCCTGTGGTCATCACCACGTGGCGCATATCGGCATTCTCGGTCTCGATCGTGGTGGCGTTGAAACCTACCAGATCACCTTGGGTGGCGATCATACCGAAACCGCCGCAATTGGCACACGTACCGGCCCCGGCTTTGGCTATGATGAGATTGTTCCTGCGATTGAACGTCTGATCGCGGCCTATATGGATCAGCGTCTAAACGAGGATGAGACATTCCTTGAAACCTATCGCCGCATTGGCATGCCGCCCTTCAAAGAGGCGCTGTATGGCGAAGAGGCAAACAAACGGTCCAAGGCAGCCTGATCCGATGACAAACACATCTGCCGGATTTCCCGGCCGCAACACCGGGGCGGTGCCCGATTGGGACGCCCTTAAGGAACGCGTAGAGGCCCTGAACGCCCGCTACCGCCATCACTCCGCAACAGCGGTGCTTGAAGGTGCCCTACGCGACCCCGAAGCCGGACGCATCGCCATGGTGTCGTCCTTTGGGGCAGAAAGCGTCGCGCTTTTGCATTTGGTGGCGATGGTGGATCGCAAGACGCCGATCTTGTTCATCGACACGCGTTTGTTGTTTGCCGAGACGCTGGTTTACCAACAGGAGCTTGCCGAACGGCTGCATCTTGAAAACCTGCAGATCATCCGGGCCAGTCAGGCCGTGCTGGACAAGCATGACCCGTATGGAGCCTTGAAACTTTCTGACCGGGATCGCTGTTGTGATCTTCGCAAGACCCAGCCATTGGAACAGGCGCTAAATGGGTTTGACGGTTGGATCACCGGTCGCAAGCGCTACCAAAGCGCGTCGCGCGCCAACCTCGAGTTCTTTGAGCTTGAAGAGGCGACAGGCCGGATCAAGGTCAATCCATTGGCCCATTGGGGCCCCGATGATGTGCGGGTTTATATGGAAGAAAACCGCCTGCCCAAACACCCGCTGGTGGCCCAAGGCTATCCCAGCATTGGCTGCCTGCCTTGCACAAGCAAGGTCAAGCCCGGCGAAGACCCCCGAGCGGGTCGCTGGCGCGGCGAAGAGAAAGAAGAGTGCGGCATTCATTTTGTGGATGGTCGTGCAATACGCCCCGGCGCACCCGCCGAAGGTGAGACACAAGGAGAAACGGCATGAGCGTGATCGTGACCGACAGCGGCTTTGCCGCAGATGACTGGACCGGCGCATTTGACGGTGAAACCGCAATTGATTTGACGTCTGACGTCGATGCCAGCACCGTGGCCTTTGACGACGCCGAGATCATCCGCGTTGATTTCCCAAGCTTTGCCGACGGGCGGGGTTTTACCATTGCCCGCCTGTTGCGCTTGCGTGGCTACACCGGCCGGTTGCGCGCCAAGGGCCATGTGATCAACGAACAATACGCCATGGCGCGGCGTTCAGGCTTTGATGAGGTCGAGATCGATGACGATCTGGCCGCCCGTCAGCCAGAAGACCACTGGACCGCCCGCGCCAATTGGCAAGAGCATGATTATCAGGCGCGGATGCGCGGTTAATCCTCCAATCGTTTGGGTAATTAAGCCGTTGCCAGTCATTTCGAACTGGCAGCGGCTTTTACCTGACATATATCAAAGCTAAATCTGAGTTACCGGTTTTATAAACCGGCAAAGGAATCATGACAGAGATGACCGCAGTGACCGAAGCCCCCGTCAAAGAAGCCAAAAAGCCGGCGATGCCGGATGCGCAAACCGTAACCGAAGTCAAACATTACACGGATCGTTTGTTTTCGTTCCGCTGCACCCGCCCCGCCTCTATGCGGTTCCGCTCGGGCGAATTTGTGATGATTGGCCTGATGGCGATGAACGAAAAGACCGGCAAGGAAAAGCCTTTGCTGCGCGCCTATTCGATTGCGTCGCCAAGCTGGGACGAAGAGCTGGAATTCTATTCGATCAAGGTTCAGGACGGCCCGCTAACCTCACGCTTGCAACACATCAAGGTGGGCGATGAGATCATCTTGCGCCCCAAACCGGTTGGGACATTGGTGCATGACGCGCTCTTGCCCGGCAAACGCATCTGGTTCTTTGCCACCGGCACCGGTTTTGCGCCCTTTGCCTCGCTTCTGCGTGAACCGCAGACCTATGAAGATTACGATGAAGTCATCATCACCCACACCTGCCGCGAAGTGGGCGAGCTAACCTATGGTCATGATCTGATCGAAGATTTGAAAACCGACGAATTGCTCAACGAAGTGATCGGCGAAGGTTTCTGGAAGAAGATTAAATACTATCCGACCACCACCCGCGAAGAGAGCCCCAAGATGGGCCGTATCACTGATTTGATGCGCTCAGGCGAAGCTTTCAAGGATTTAGGTGTTGCGCCTCTAAACGCCGAAACCGATCGCGCGATGATCTGTGGCAATCTGGCCTTCAACCTCGAACTCAAAGAGATGTTCGAAGAATATGGCCTTGAAGAAGGGGCAAATTCGGACCCCAAACATTACGTCGTTGAAAAGGCGTTTTTGGACTAAAACCGGTTTTTTGGGCCGATTTTGGCCCGCTTAACCCGATATGCACTTCTTTCTGGCCTCTTTGCTCCAACGTAACTTGGAGGCCAGAATGGACACCACCCCCCGCAAAACGCAAGCAACCCCAAAAACGTCGCCGAACCCTGTGTCGAGCGCGTTTTCTGCGATCAAAGCAAAGCGGTTGCAGCTTGATCATCTTTTGACGCGCTACGATGTTCGCAAAATTTCCCCAACTGAAATCGACAGTTTTGTTGAGGATATGGCAAAAGCCGGCCAGCCGGTTAACGCAGAGATGCTCATGCTTGCCAGTTTTGGCAAAAGCTTTTTGGATCATCTGGCTCAGGTCACCGGTCAACCCTACAACGCCTCTGTTCAGGTCGATATGATTGACGTCGCCAAAGGTCAGCGCGATGTGGCCGCACGGGCAAAGTCACATACTGAGGATTGGGACCAATTCCTGAGATTCCTGCATGTTCTGGAAGATCGGTCTGATAATTTTATGACCGCGACCCCGTCTTAATCGCGGTCCTGACCAATAAAAAAGGCCGCGAGGAATTCCCGCGGCCTTTGTTTTTAAGCTGGTGTTCGCTTACAGTCCAAGCGCGCCCTTGAGCTGGTCCAGAATGCCCGCGAGCCCGTCTGGGTTGCTCTTGGCTTGTTCCAGCAGAGCTTTGGCACCGGTTTTGGCAACCATGTTCAGCTCTGACCCATCGATATATTCGGCGACTTTGTCGTAGTCGAACCCTTCTACGGTCAATAGATCAGTAATCCCCGGCGTAGCTGCTGCATCCGCAGCTTCGGCGGCTGGTTCTGCAACGGCTTCAACAGCTTCGGCAGCTGTGTCTGCGGCTGCATCGGCTGCTTCGGCGGCGGGCTCCGCAACGGCGTCAACTGCTTCGGCGGCTGTGTCTGCAGCAGCATCGGCGGCTTCGGCGGCGGGCTCTGCCACGACGTCAACTGCTTCGGCGGCTGTGTCTGCAGCAGCATCGGCGGCTTCGGCGGCGGGCTCTGCAACGGCGTCAACTGCTTCGGCGGCTGTGTCTGCAGCAGCATCGGCGGCTTCGGCGGCGGGCTCTGCAACGGCGTCTACAGCTTCGGCGGCTGTGTCTGCAGCAGCATCGGCAGCTTCAGCAGCGGTATCTGCAACGGCGTCAACTGCTTCGGCGGCTGTGTCAGCGGCAGAATCGGCAACGTCTGTCACCGCATCTGTGGCCACATTGGCAGCGTCAGCGGCGGCATCTACTACCGCGTCTCCAACAGCACCAGTGCCTTCAACGGCATCAGCAACAGCTTCAACAGCGGCATCAGCGGCACCATCCGCAGCGTCTTTGACCGCATCCGCTGCCCCTTCCGCGACAGCAGCGGCATCGTCAGCGACACCTTCAACTGCTTCAACAGCGTCGTCCGCTGCATCCGCGACATCGGCAACGGCCTCGTCAACCTTGTCCGCAACCGCATCAACCGCATCGGTTACGCTCTCTGTTGCTTCCGCCGCACCTTCGGCAACGGCCTCGGCCCCTTCGGCTGCAGTATCAGCCACATCCTTTACAGCGTCACCAGCGGCGGCGGTTGCCTCTTTGGCCATATCCTTGGCAGACTGCCCAGAATACAAAAAGTACCCACCCGCTGCGACGACGGCTGCAACAATAATCAGGATCAACTTCTTCATGTCGAACTCCTTGCTAATACATCAAAACTAGCGCGAGCGACTCCCCCACGCGCTTCCGAGACCGGGTTTGACGTTGCTTTGAAAGCACCGCAAGGGGGAAAGACGCATATTCTGCAGCAAGCAAGGCGATTTGCCGCTTGAAAGAGCGCGTCGTCAAGTTTACCTTGCCGCCTTGATTGAGACCATAATTGGAGCAAACCCATAGCCCGCCGACCGCATAACGCGCCACCACAGCGCGACACTGGCCCCCGCGTGAATGACCGTATTCGTGCCAATGAAATCCGCCTCATCGGCGCAGAAGGTGAAAACGTTGGCGTTGTCACCCCGCACCGCGCCATGGAAATGGCCGAACAGGCAGGTTTGGACCTCGTTGAGATTTCCCCCAACGCCAATCCGCCGGTCTGCAAGATCATGGATTACGGTAAGTTCAAATACGAACAGCAAAAGCGTGAATCCGAAGCCCGCAAAAAGCAAAAGACCATTGAAGTCAAAGAGGTAAAGTTCCGTCCTGGCACGGATACCCACGACTATGATGTGAAGATGCGCAATGTTTTCAAGTTCCTTGAAGGCGGTGACAAGGTCAAAGTGACCCTGCGTTTCCGCGGTCGTGAAATGGCGCACCAACAGCTTGGTCGCGAATTGCTTGAGCGTGTTGCTGAGGACGTCAAAGACCTGGGCAAGATCGAAAACATGCCCAAGATGGAAGGCCGTCAGATGGTCATGATGATTGGGCCGCTGCCCAAGTAATCTGCCCTTTTGGTTGAGCACTAGAAATGAGAAACCCGCCGATTCCCGGCGGGTTTTTTCGTGCAGCAGTAAAAACTGCCTTTTGCTTACGGGTTGAGCAACCAGATGTTTTTTAAGCGTCGCGCAAACGCCCGCGCTGTGGGATCTCCTTGAGCAACCCGCCAACCCCCATTCCAGCGATATCCTGCGAGGTAACCGGAACGCCACAGAGCAACCGCTCTAAGACCCAATCCGCCCCATTCATCGCAGGCGACTTTGCACATCCGGGCAGGCCAATAACCGGCTTGCCCTGCAAATGCCCAAAGAACAGCAAATTACCGGGATCAACCGGCATCCCGAAATGCGTCACCTCCCCCCCCGCAGCACGTAAGGCTTGCGGGGCGACATCCAAAGCATCCGACGTGGCGGACCCCGTCAGGATCAACAGGATATCGGCGTTGGCCTGTTTCAAAGCCGTGGCGAGCGGATCGATCTCATGGGCCACAACTTGGTTTGGAGACAGCGCCACCCCCATACGATCCAATCGATCTTTGGTTGCACTATAGCCCTTGTCGCCATTTTCCCCTGCATCAACAGTGGTTTGGATCAAGCACGCGGATTTGCAGGCAACCCGGCGTAACCGTAAACCAGCCTGCCCCGCCAAACAGGCCGCGTCCAGCGCCGCTTCGGGCACCCCATAGGCGATGATCTTGACCGTCGCCACCATATTGCGCGACGACACGCGTTGCCATTTAGGTACCGTGGCGACCGTTATCATTGGATGCAATGCGTTTAACGCATCAATACGATCCGCTAAAACCTCAACAACACCAATATCTTGCGCGTAGATATTCACACGGCCAGTTGCCGCCTTTCCAAGGCGGAGACCCGCCAATTCCGGGTCCGGCACCAGAGCCCGTGCCAAACGCTCTGCCGCGTGATCTTCGCCTATATCACCAGGGTCCAATCGGGCAACCGTCACCTCTGTGATCCCAGCCCGTGCCAAAACCTCTTGATCCGCCGCCTCGATCACCCTGCCTTTACGAAGCCGCCCACCGGAATAGGAGACGGAATGCGCCAAAATGGCACCTCGCGCATCGTCCAACGGCACTGGTCCAAATTTCATGCGCCTTTCCTAAGCACTTGCACCATCTCTGACAGGATCGAGACCGCAATTTCGGCCGGGCCAGCCGCCCCTAGATCAAGACCGATTGGGCCATGAATGCGCGCGATGTCATCCGCCGTAAATCCGGCCTCTTGCAACCGCGCCACGCGTTTTGCATGGGTTCGCGTCGACCCCAATGCGCCGATGTAAAAACACCCTGACCGAAGGGCCTCCGTCAAAGCGGGATCATCAAGTTTTGGGTCATGAGTGAGCAAAACCAGCGCAGTACGCCCATCAAGCCCAAGCGCCTGCACCGCCTCGTCCGGCCAATCATGCACGATACGTTCCCCGGGAAACCGCGCTTCGGATCCGAATGTTTCGCGCGGATCGATGATCACCGGATCATATCCGGCAATGCGCGCCATGGGTAACAGGGCTTGTGTGATGTGTACCGCGCCAACAACGATTAGTCGCAAAGGCGGGTTGTGAATGGCGACAAAAACCCGGCTGTCTGGTTCAAATCCAGAGCGGTCCATGCGAAAGCGATCCTTGTGACCAGTCCCGTCAATTCGTCGCAATCCGCTATCTAAATCAACGACATAAGCCACAGCGCGCCGGTCCGCACGGGCCGCAACGAGCTGTTGCAACATTTCTTCAGGGAGGACCGCCCCTATTGGTTCGAGCAACACACGAATGGTCCCGCCGCAGGCCAATCCAACGGCAAAAGCGTCCCCATCCGAAACGCCAAATTCCAGCTCCCGGGCTTCGCCGTCTTCCAACGCCTCCATCGCCTCAACGATCACAGCCCCCTCGACACAGCCGCCAGAAACCGACCCTTCGATTTGCCCGGTGCCGGATATGGCCAATTGCGACCCGACACGACGTGGCGCAGACCCCCAGGTTTCAATCACCGTGGCCAAAACCGCACCTTGGCCGCCTCGATGCCAGGCCAAGGCCTGTTCAGGTATCCCGTCAAACCGATCCATCACCCACTCCTCCTAACCCAAGTTTTAACATGGGTGTGACCAAAGTCGCCCCCTCCTAAAGTCTGCCATTCCATATCTTTTTCAAGGGGTCGATTGAGGCAAGCTTCCTTCCCCCGGGTCCGGGGGAAGGTCAGGTTGGGGGCCGCTGGAACTGGCGCGCCTTGGCGCGGCCATTAGCGACCGGGCTAACCTTTGGTCACGTCGTGTTTGTAGATCCAGTCAAACTGACCAAGCATTTTTTCTGGTGCAAAACGTCCCAACACCCCAAGGCCAAGATGCGCGACCCCTCGGGTCAAAGGATTGCTAAGATGATACTTCCAAGCATTGCCATTGGCGGCTTCGACAACCTTGACCACTCGATCCCGACGACGGTTTTGGTAGGCCTGCAAACCGCTTGCATTGTCCTGCGCTTTGTCCAACTCATCCGCCAAGACCCAAGCGTCTTCCATCGCCATCACCGCGCCCTGTGCCATGAACGGCAAGGTTGGATGCGCGGCATCCCCGATCAAAGCGACGTTTTTACCATGCCATTTGCGCGCAACATTATGACGAAACAGCCCCCAAACACCGGGTTTATCGGCCGCGTGCAACATCTCTGGCACCATACCGCCAAAACTGGAAAACGCGGCGCGCAGTGTCGCGGGATCGTCGATGTGGCTCCATCCTTCGGCCTGCCATTCACGGCGCTCTTCCACCGCAACGAGGTTCACGGCCTCGCCGCCCCGCAAGGGATAGCTGACCAAATGCCGGCCCGGCCCCATATGAACACGCGCCTCGGGCGGATGGCCCATCACATTAGGCACCACGGCGCGCCAAGCGACTTGCCCGGTGAAAAACGGCGCTTCGACACCGTTCAAAACCGGGCGCAGTACCGAATGCAGCCCATCCGCACCAATCACCAGATCATCGTCGAACTGATCACCATTGGCCATTTCTACACGTGGTTTCGCACCGGGTTGCACTGTTTCGGCCTGTTGCAAAAGCCGGATCTGAACCCCGGCCTCTCGGGCCGCCGTGGCCAAAAGCTCAACAAATTCGGCACGATGCACAAAGCGATAGCTATCTTGCTTGGGAAGTTTGGACAGGTCGAGCCGAAGCACTTCCCGCCCCTGTTTATAATCTCGGAGCGATACCGCCTGCCCGGCGACAGTTATGTCACAAAACGCGCGGTCCAAGCCAAGCGCCTCAAGCACGCGAAACCCGTTGGGCGAAACTTGGATTCCTGCCCCGACTTCGCGAATGGCATCGGCCTGTTCCAAAACACGGACATTTGCCCCCTTGGCGCGCAAGGCCAATGCCGCTGTTAAACCGCCAATTCCGCCGCCAATAATGGTGACGCCTGTGCCGTCCAATGCCATGATATCTTCCCTCAAAAAGCAGAACGCCGGAGCCAACAGCCCCGGCGCTCATGTCTTGTATCGCAACAGCGCAACAGCGCCGGTTACCAAATCGGGTGACCCAATTAGTCGTCGCGATGGACCTTTTCGCGCCGTTCGTGGCGTTCCTGCGCTTCGAGCGTCATGGTCGCGATCGGGCGCGCATCAAGCCGTTTCAGGCTGATGGGTTCCCCGGTTTTCTCGCAATAGCCATATTCGCCTTCGTCAATCCGGCGCAGCGCGGCGTCGATCTTGTTGACCAGCTTGCGCTGACGATCACGTGTGCGAAGTTCAAGCGCACGATCGGTTTCCTCACTGGCGCGATCATTCACATCCGGAATGTTGCGCGTACCTTCTTGCAAGGTCTCAATCGTGTCACGGCTATCCGCCAAAAGCTCAGTCTTCCAAGCCAACAACTTGCGGCGGAAATACTCAAGCTGCCGTTCATTCATGAAAGGTTCGTTGTCTACCGGACGATAATCGTCAGGAAGGAAATTCTCAGGTTTCATGGTACCCCCGTTCGTTTCACCAACATCCGTCATGTTAAGTATCTCTCCAGAGTATTGGTGCCCCTCGGCGCAGCATCTACCGCATGGCCACGGTGATGTCACTAGCGAAAGCGTCAAATTGGGACACGGAAAACGATAGTAGAACAACATCTCCTAAACTCCCGTAAACAAGTCACTTCCCCATGAGAACGCTAACATCCTGAGCAAAGTGACGAAACGGTGCATCTTGCCAAGCCGCCCCGCTCTGGATACGCCTTGGCCCGAAGTTTTCAGGAGAGTTCCATGCGCTTTCAAGGCACCGATTCCTATGTCGCCACCGACGATCTGACTATGGCAGTGAATGCCGCCGTGACCCTAGAGCGCCCTCTATTGGTCAAAGGCGAACCCGGCACCGGGAAAACGGAACTGGCCCGTCAGGTGGCCGATGCGCTGGGTGCGCCGATGATTGAATGGAACGTCAAATCGACCACCAAGGCCCAACAGGGGTTATATGAGTATGACGCCGTCAGCCGTTTGCGCGACAGTCAATTGGGCGATGAGCGCGTCAACGATGTGAAAAACTACATCCGCAAAGGCAAGCTTTGGCAGGCTTTTGAGGCCGATCGCAAAGTGGTTTTGTTGATTGACGAAGTCGACAAGGCCGACATCGAGTTCCCCAACGATCTGTTGCAAGAGCTCGATAAGATGGAGTTTCACGTCTACGAAACCGGCGAAACCATCCGGGCCGTGAACCGGCCGATTGTGATCATCACCTCAAACAACGAAAAAGAATTGCCCGACGCGTTTTTGCGCCGCTGCTTCTTTCACTACATCAAGTTCCCCGATCACGACACATTGCGTAAAATTGTCGAAGTCCATCATCCCGGAATCAAAGACGCGCTTTTGACTACGGCTCTGACGCAGTTTTACGAGCTTCGCGACCAACCCGGTTTGAAAAAGAAACCATCAACGTCCGAGGTTCTGGATTGGCTCAAGCTGTTGCTCGCTGAGGATCTGGATGCTGAGGACCTCAAGCGAGATGGTGCAAACGCCCTGCCCCGGCTGCATGGTGCCTTGCTGAAGAATGAACAAGACGTTCATTTGTTCGAGCGACTGGCCTTTATGGCGCGGCGCGACCGCTAAACAAGCGGTTGCCCCTAAACTCTCGTAACTTGTTAAGAGTGGTTAACACGTTTTAACCACTTTTACGCCCAATGCGCGGCTTTGCCCCTGCGTCACCTAGGCCAAAAGCCGCAAATGCGCCGTGTTTCAACAGGCAATTACCCCTATTCCGATAGTCGAATGTTGCATAGTTGCACCTCGCAAACCCCTGCGTTTTATGACAAATTGGACCAATCCCACAAACGGGAAAAAATTTTGTCATTGGGTTCAGTCCGCTCTGTGCAGAAACCGTGTTTTTGCCCTATAGTCTCCCTACAGAGGACAGAAAAACACCGGATGTCTTGTACATCTGAGTAAAACAATGAGCAGGCAGGCTTCTAAACGTGTCCCAACGAATGGCTTTGACCGAGCGCGCTTTGCGTGCAGAGGGCGGTCCAGTGCGAACAGATTTTCGGAATGATGTAGTGTCATTTCGGGGTGTCTCTTTGCCTTATGCGACCTTCACCTCGCCGCTTGCGGACCGCTTTGGTGCGCTATCCTGTCGTGCGGCCACTTATATCATACGCCCCTTCTCGACGTTGTCTCAGGTATTCGATGTCATCGCCCGGTGTCTTTTGACCCCTTTGGCGTTGTCACACCTTTCCTCAATGACCCGAGGCTGTGATGCGTAGAACCCGTCGACTTCTTCTTCCGCTTTATCTGATGCTTGGGGCTTGTATGCCGGTCTCGCAATCAGACACCCCAACGCGATCAGCCACCACCGTCGACACCGGCCTTCCGCCGATGAAGGTGTTCTCGGTCCCCCGCCCGCAGGCCCCGGTCGCCTCCAACTCTGATATGGCGCGCGACTTTCTTGATCTGGCCTTTACGCTGGAATCGGGGCGCACGCTTAGCATGTTGACCCGCTTTGAAGGCCCGATTTCCGTCAATGTCGCCGGATCGCCGCCGCCGTCTTTGGGCCCTGATCTGACACGCCTTTTGCATCGTCTTCGCAATGAGGCCGGGATCAACATCAATCTGACCAACTCGGCCAACGCCAATATCACCATTCAGGCCGTGACCCGCGCCGATATTCGCAAATACCTACCCCAGGCGGCCTGTTTTGTTGTTCCGAATGTCTCGACCCTTCAGGAATACAAAGCCCATCGTCGCACCCGCAAGACCAGCTGGTCACAGCTAACCAAGCGCAACAAATTGGCGATCTTTATTCCCAATGATTCCAGCGCTCAGGAAGTCCGTGACTGTTTACACGAAGAACTGGCTCAGGCACTTGGCCCGCTGAACGATTTGTACCGTTTGCCCGACAGCGTCTTTAACGACGACAACGTGCACACGGTTCTCACAGGGTATGACATGACCATTCTGCGCATTTACTACGACCCGTCGTTGCGCAATGGCATGACCAGAAGCCAAGTGGCCGATCGCCTTCCTGCGATTCTTGCCAAGGTTAACCCACGAGGTCAGGGCAAACCGGCCCGACGTTTGAACAAAACGCCGCGTGTTTGGATTGACGCCGTACAAACCGCGCTTGGCCCCGGTGCCAATCCCGCCCAACGCCGCGCCGCCGCCACCGAAGCGTTGCAGGTAGCCAAGGCCATGGGCTGGTCCGATCACCGTCTGGCGTTTTCGCATTATGCCATGGGCCGCTTGTTGCAAGCGGTTGATCCCGAGGCCGCGCAGGACCACTTTGTTCTGTCGCAACGCCACTTTGGCACCGGTCCGGACACAGCCCTCCACCGCTCTTATGTGGCGTCACAGCTGTCGGCTTATGCCATCAGCGCCGGTCGCGGAGAAGATGCGCTTTATCTTTTGACGCCCCATCTCGACACAGCGATGCGCCATGAAAACGCGGCGTTGTTGGCGACCTTAATGATGTTGCGCGCCGAAGCGTTGGAAATGACGGGCCGCACCACCGAAGGCCGCCAAGTCCGACTGGACTCGCTTGGCTGGGCACGCTACGGGTTCGGCTCTGACTGGGCCGTGCGTGCAAAGCTGCGCGAAATCGGCTCGCTCAACCCACAAAGACGGAGAATTGGCGGGTTATGATCGTTATCTTGGGCGCATTGATCGGAGCGTTGATCGGCGGAATGACGGCCAAACGCCGTAACGGTGACAAGGCTGATATCGCCCAATATGCGGTTGGATATGCCATTGCCTTTGCCCTTGTCGGGGTCATCCTGACCATCGCGATTGAAAAACTGATCGCCTGAAGACCACATTTGGGACCCGACAAACAATACATAAACGCCTCGGGGACCTCCGGGGCGTTTTTGCGTTGTCGTGGAATGATTTGAACGCAACGGCGCATATTGAAGGCCCCGTCGGCCTCGCATAAGGTCCGCGCATGTTTGTACCCTTCTTTGAAAATCTCCGCAGCGCCGGTGTGCCGGTGTCCTTGCGCGAATACCTCGCCTTTCTCGAAGGGATGAAGGCCGGGCTTGCCACCTATGACGTTGAAAGCTTTTACTTTCTGGGTCGCAGCGCCATGGTCAAGGATGAGCGTCACCTTGACCGGTTTGACCGGGCTTTTTCCGCGTCTTTCAAAGGTTTGGACGCCATCACCCCCGAACAAGTTCTCGACGCTGTCGACCTTCCGGCCGATTGGCTTGAGAAAATGGCCGAAAAGCATCTCACACCCGAAGAAAAGGCCGAGATCGAGGCGCTGGGAGGCTTTGACAAGCTGATGGAGACGCTCAAAGAGCGCCTTAAAGAACAGCAAGGTCGTCATCAGGGGGGCAACAAATGGATTGGTACCGCCGGGACGTCGCCCTTTGGGGCCTATGGCTACAATCCCGAAGGCGTACGCATTGGTCAGGATAAATCCCGCCACCAGCGCGCCGTCAAAGTCTGGGACAAGCGCGAATTCAAGAACCTTGATGATTCCGTTGAACTCGGCACCCGAAACATCAAGGTCGCGCTGAAACGCTTGCGCAATTGGGTGCGTGACGGGGCCGTGGATGAGCTTGATCTAGACGGCACCATTCAGGCAACTGCGGAACATGGCTATCTCGACGTCAAAACCCGCCCCGAACGGCGCAATGCGGTCAAAGTATTGCTGTTTCTCGATGCCGGCGGCTCTATGGACCCCTATGTGAAGATCGTCGAAGAGCTGTTCTCTGCGGCGCGGGTGGAGTTCAAACATCTCGAACACTTCTACTTCCACAATTGCGTCTACGAAGGTCTGTGGCGCGATAACCGGCGTCGCAGGGATGCGCAAACCCCAACTTGGGAGGTGCTCAACACCTATGGGGCGGATTACAAATGCATCTTTGTCGGTGATGCGTCGATGTCGCCCTATGAAATCGCCTATCCGGGCGGAGCAAATGAACATTGGAATCAGGAAGCCGGTCAGATCTGGCTGGAACGCATGCGCGATCAATGGAGCAATCATTTGTGGATCAATCCGGTGCCGGAAAAGCACTGGCAATATACGCAATCCATCCACATGATCCGCGAGATTTTCGAAGATCGCATGGTACCGATGACGCTAGATGGCATCGATCGGGGCATGCGCCTATTGGGTCGTTAACCAATTATCACAGTTGGATATATTCTCGGTCCGACGTTTGATTTTTGTAAACACATCTACGGCAAATATCGCCCCAAGTAATTTAGGGCGACGACATGACGAACGACTATCAGGACCGGCTGAACACTTTTGACCTGACAGGTGAAACACTTGAAGTACTTGAAAAAGCCGGGAAAATATTGGAACCCGCTTTGGATGAGGTTCTGAAAACTCTATACGCTCAAAACATGGCCGATGGCGAAGCGGGCGCATTCTTTCCCTCTGACAAGGCCCGTGATGCCGCCCGCGAAGCCCAAAGACATCATTGGAAAATGCTCTTGTCGGGCACATTTGATGAGTCTTATTTTGCCTCGACCGATCGTATCGGACGGGTGCATTTTGCCATTCAGCTTCCCTTCCCTTTGTTCTTCTCGACCTATGCGCGGGCCACGTCGGCCATGCAGGTCAAATTGTTGGCCAAAACATCGAAACCCAGTGTTTTTAAACGGTCTGAACGGCGCAACACTGACGCAATGTTGACGGCCCTGAACCTTGCTTTTGCATTGGACATGGAATTGGTGTCCAAGGCCTATTACGACGCCGTCGCCGAACAGGATCACGTGGCTTTTAACCACATTAGCTATGCCATGGCCGAGTTTTCCGAAGGCAATTTAACTTATCAAATCCCGCCCCCCGCCAATAGCGACTTTCCAGAAACGCATAACAGTCTACGTCAGGCAATCAACTCGGCGACGGGTAAAATAGGCGACATGATGCAATCGGTGTCTGACACCGCGCTTACACTCACCCATCTCGTGGCTGAAGTGGCGCAATCGACGGTGTCCCTATCGACTCGGACAGAGAGCCAGGCCGCGTCGCTCGAAGAAACCGCGGCTGCCATGCATGAGATCACTGAAAGCGTGGCCAGCCAGTCCGAGAACACCCTAGAGGCGGATCAGGTTTCACAGACGGCACGTAAGGAGGCCATGAATGGCGCAGAAGTGGTGCGCAAAGCCACGGATGCCATGACACAAATCCAAAACTCCTCTGATCAAATCACACAAATCATCAGTCTGATCGATGACATCGCATTTCAAACCAACCTCTTGGCATTGAATGCCGGTGTTGAGGCCGCACGGGCCGGCAACGCTGGCCGTGGATTCGCGGTTGTCGCCGCCGAGGTCCGCAATCTGGCCAATAGCGCCTCCGAAGCCGCCACAGAGATCAAAAACCTGATCAACAAGAGCAGTGAAGAGGTTCAGTCTGGGGTTGATCTTGTCGCGCAGTCAGGTGAAATGTTGGATAGCATCGTTGGAGATTTCGCCAAGGTCTCGTCTTTGGCATCGACCATTGCCGCAGCCTCGGCGGAACAATCGCGCGGTCTTGGAGAGATCAACCAAGCCGTTGGCCAAATGGATTCGTTTACACAACGAAATGCCGCGATGGTGCATGAAACCCTGAGCGCGACCGAAGAGATGCAAAAAACCGCCGCTGAATTGCGTCGAATGATGCAGCAGTTTCGGTTTGATGCGGCGGGAGACCCCGACGTGGAGATTGCCGCGTAGACATCAGCCAATTCCCGCGGGCAAACGTTTTGCCTATTTAGCAAAACTGTTGGTAACTGCTTGTTTATGAGATATAATGGTGGGTGATGAGAGGCTCGAACTCCCGACATCTTCGGTGTAAACGAAGCGCTCTACCAACTGAGCTAATCACCCGTGAGGCGGTGTTTAGCCAAGGCAGCTGATCGGCGCAAGAGGCAAAATGAACTTTTTCGACAGGTTTTTTGACAATCTTATGTTCGAAGAACTTTGACCCGAACTAAGCGGTTCATAACAAAGAAAGCGCGCCCTTTTCAGGGTGCGCTCCGATGATTTTTGGAAAGTGACAAGAGACTTAATCTCCTGACATCTAGGAAGTGAAAGAAGTCTGCATTCGCTGAGCTCAGGCCCGGCGAACCAAGCTTACTCCGCCGCCTGCGCAAGTGGATCAGGATCGGCTTTGTTGCCCTCTTCTGGTTGACGAATTCGGGCGTTAATCACCTGACCATTCACACCTTTTTTCATACGGTTCACTTTGATCTTGCCAAGCGGGCGCATGTTGATTTCACGCCCCTCTGCCAAAGCTTCGCCAAGGATCGCCAAGGCCGCCTCGATGGCTGGTTTCGCATCGCGTTTCTTGACACCGCTGCGTTCAACCGCCAATTCGATCAGCTCTTTTTTCTTCATCTCTTCGCGAGTCGACAAGGGGAGCTCTTCTACCTGGATCGCCACTTCGGGGTCCGATGCCGCAGGTACTGTCTCTGTTTTGTCGATCGCTTTGGATGGTGTCGATTTGGTCTTGGACGCCGTTGTCGAACGGGTCGTCTTCCGGGTCGTTGTTGCCATTTTGCCTGTCTCTGCTCTTGTTATATACGCGCGTTTTGTGCGCCGGAGCTCGTGCTCTCTGCTTTAAGGTTAACGTAAAAACGCAATTGATGCCAGCAATTGCTTGACTCACATGCAAAAAATCAGGCAGAAATCTCCGGATTTTCGTTTTTTTGGGGAATATGTGATGAAAAGTCTAGCTGCCGCTGCAATGTTCATAGCTCTTACCAATACCGTTCACGCAGGGTCGCTTGACGATCCGATCGTCGAACCGGTTATGGCACCAGTCATGATTGAGGAAGAGGCCGCATCCAGCAGCGCGCCATCTGGAGCATTGGTGATCACTTTGGCGACCATTGCCGTCTTTGGCGCAGCCCTGGCGAATTAAGCAGGGCAAGATAAAAAAGGCCCCGAGGTTTCCCGCGGGGCCTGTATTTTAGTGTGCAATTGCACCAGAGCCGGTGTCTTTCGCCCTCAAAGCGGCGGCTGCGGCGGCTTCTTCGGCGGCTTCGTCCCATTCAACCGGTTCAGGTTGTGCGGTCAACGCCTGCTCTAACACTTCTGACACGTGTTTAACCGGGATGATTTTCAACCCGTTTTTGACATTGTCCGGAAGCTCCGCCAGATCTTTTTCGTTCTCTTCAGGGATGAACACTGTGGTAATACCACCACGTAGCGCCGCGAGGAGTTTTTCCTTGAGGCCGCCAATTGGCATAGCGTTCCCGCGCAACGAAACCTCACCAGTCATGGCGATGTCGCGACGCACAGGTATGCCGGTCAGCACAGACACAATAGACGTCACCATCGCCAAACCAGCCGATGGGCCATCTTTGGGAGTTGCGCCATCCGGCACGTGAACGTGGATGTCCAACGTATCAAATTTCGGCGGCTTCACCCCGATCTCTGGCGAAATCGAGCGGACATAGCTTGCCGCGGCTTCGATGGATTCCTTCATCACATCGCCTAGCTTACCGGTCGTCTTCATCCGCCCTTTGCCAGGCAATTTTAACGCCTCGATGTGCAATAGATCGCCACCAACAGATGTATAGGCCAAACCGGTAACAACACCGACTTGGTTCTCCTCTTCGGCGAGGCCGTAGCGATACTTTTTCACGCCAAGGAAATCATCAATATTATCGGCGTCTACTGAGACTTTGTCGTCCTCTTTCTTGACGATTTTGGTCACAGCTTTGCGCGCCAGTTTGGCGATCTCACGCTCAAGGTTCCGCACCCCGGCTTCGCGGGTGTAATAGCGCACGATGGCGGTCAGAGCATCGTCCTTGACTTCAAACTCACCCTTTTTCAAACCGTGGTTCTTGACCTGCTTGTCAACCAAGTGTCGCTTGGCAATCTCGAGCTTTTCGTCCTCGGTGTAGCCAGACAGAGGGATAATCTCCATCCGGTCCAACAGTGGGCCGGGCATATTGTAGCTGTTCGACGTGGTAACAAACATCACGTTCGACAGATCATATTCGACCTCAAGGTAATGATCGACAAAGGTCGCGTTTTGCTCCGGATCAAGCACCTCAAGCATGGCTGACGCCGGATCACCACGGAAATCCTGACCCATCTTGTCGATTTCATCGAGCAAGATCAGCGGATTGGTGGTTTTCGCCTTTTTCAACGCTTGAATAATCTTGCCCGGCATCGACCCGATGTAAGTCCGACGGTGGCCCCGAATTTCGGATTCGTCACGCACGCCGCCAAGACTAATGCGAATGAACTCGCGTCCTGTTGCCTTGGCCATAGATTTACCAAGCGAGGTTTTACCAACACCTGGAGGGCCAACAAGGCACAAAATTGGGCCTTTGAGCTTGGAGCTACGGGCTTGAACCGCAAGATATTCGACGATCCGTTCTTTTACCTTGTCCAGAGAATAGTGATCTGTATCAAGGACTTCCTGAGCACGGTTCAAGTCCTTTTTGACACGGCTTTTTGCCCCCCACGGGATCGACAACATCCAATCAAGATAGTTGCGCACAACCGTGGCTTCGGCCGACATAGGCGACATATTCTTGAGCTTTTTCAGCTCCGCGTCGGCCTTTTCCTTGGCCTCTTTGCTCAGCTTGGTTTCGTTGATTTTCTCTTCGAGTTCAGCAATTTCATTGCTGCCATCTTCGCCATCACCCAGCTCCTTCTGAATGGCCTTCATTTGCTCATTCAGGTAATATTCGCGCTGGGTTTTCTCCATCTGAGTTTTGACGCGGGTCTTAATCTTTTTCTCAACCTGCAAAACAGACATTTCGCCCTGCATCAGGCCGTAGACCTTCTCAAGACGCTCAGAAATCGACAGAGTTTCAAGCAGTTCTTGTTTCTGAGGAACCTCGATCCCCAAGTGCCCGGCGACAAGGTCGGCAAGCTGCGCGGATTCAGTCGCTTCACCCACAGCCGAGAGCGCCTCTTCTGGGATGTTTTTCTTGACCTTGGCGTAGCGCTCGAATTCTTCGGAAACGGTGTGTACCAACGCTTCGAGAGCGGCTGGATCGCCGGGCATCTCGGTCAGGTGGTCACAGCTGGCTTCGAAGAAGCTATCGTTATCAAGGTATTCGGTGATCCGAACACGTGTTTGCCCTTCGACCAACACTTTGACAGTGCCATCGGGAAGTTTCAGCAATTGCAAAACGTTGGCAAGAACGCCGGCTTTGTAAATGCCGTCAGTATCCGGGTCATCAACCGATGGATCAATCTGACTGGCAAGCAAGATCTGCTTGTCGTCATTCATAACCTCTTCGAGCGCACGCACCGATTTATCGCGCCCTACAAAGAGCGGCACGATCATATGCGGGAACACGACAATGTCGCGCAACGGCAGCACGGGATATGAGGGGTTAAGATGCTGTTTCATGCTCGTTTCCTGTTCTTGGCAAGATGGCCCCGGCCCCGCTTTGCGGCAACACTTGTCCATCTCCGGTCTCGGAAGCTTAATCTGGGGTTAATGACGCGCAAGTTCAAGCGCGACCTCCCCCAAAGCGCCGCCTTTGGTGTTTAGAATGGACCTCTCCCACCGCAGGTGCAAGTGGGGTTTTGCCGCAGATTGGGGGGATTTCGCTTACTCTTTGTTGGTGTTCTGGGGCCGCAAGAGCACGGTTTCGGTCATATAAAGCACAGTTTCGTCACTTTTTAGCGTCAACTCAGTGAGTTCCAGAACCCGGTCGTCAAAATAGGCGATATAGGTGATGGTCCCAGCGGCGCTCATCCCGCTGGTTTCTGGCATGGTCACAACCAATTGTGGCAGGTCCGATGGCCCGCATTTGGTGTCAGACAGGACATCGGCCAGATCAGGACGACCAGTTGTGTCAAGCAGATCGTCGACCCGATCCACATCGTAGGGGCGTGTCTCGGAAAGCGCTGTGTCTTGGGGTTGGCCTGTGAGGTTGTCGAAGAACTGCGATGTCACGGAGCCGTTTGACGCGATTTCAACTTGGTAGGCCGAGGACCCCTTCACAAAGGACGTCACAGCATTCTCGATCGACATAGACCCATCGCGCGCCCATGTCCCTTGCAACCGATCAAGGATCTCTTGTTCATCGGTGACCCCACAAAATCCGTCGGCCAAAAGGATAGACGGAAAGCACATGCACAACAAAGCTGTGGTCAAAACACGCATGAATTTGGTCCTTTTAAAGCTGTTCGATGTCACCGAGGGCCCTTTGTGCATGAAAATCGGCCTCCCATGCATCAAACCGCCCTTCGGCAATCGCATCCCGCATACCCTGCATGATTTCTTGGAAATAGTGCAGGTTGTGCCACGTCAACAACATTCCGCTGACCATCTCGTGGGATCGGAACACATGATGAAGATAGGCGCGGCTATAACCGGAACAGGCCGGACAGGTGCAATGTTCATCAATCGGGCGCGGATCGTCGGCGTGGCGGGCGTTTTTGATGTTAATTTGGCCACGACGTGTCCAGGCTTGCCCGGTACGCCCCGAGCGTGACGGCAAAACACAATCCATCATATCGATGCCGCGTTTAACGGCACCAACGATGTCGTCGGGCTTACCAACGCCCATCAAATAACGCGGCTTGTCTTTGGGCAAATATCCGGGCGCATAGTCGAGGCAGGAAAACATCGCCTCCTGCCCTTCACCAACGGCCAGCCCACCAACGGCATATCCGTCAAAACCGATATCAATCAACGCCTTGGCGCTCTCTTCTCGGAGATCACTTTCAAGGCCACCCTGCATGATGCCAAACAACATATGCCCGGGGCGATCGCCAAAGGCGTCGCGCGAACGTTGCGCCCACCGCATCGAAAGACGCATGCTTTCCGCAATCCGATCCCGATCCGCAGGCAGCGCCGGGCATTCATCAAAGGCCATGACAATATCGGAGCCCAAGAGTTTTTGAATCTCCATCGACCGCTCTGGCGTCAGGTGATGTTTGGACCCGTCGATATGAGATTTAAAGGTCACGCCCTCTTCGGTCAGCTTGCGCAAATCCGACAGGCTCATGACCTGAAATCCGCCGCTGTCCGTCAAAATCGGACGGTCCCAATTCATGAATTTATGCAGCCCACCCAATCGGTTGATCCGCTCTGCACCTGGGCGCAGCATCAGGTGATAGGTGTTGCCCAACAAGATGTCCGCGCCAGTCTCGCGGACACTTCCGGGCAGCATACCCTTGACGGTTGCTGCGGTGCCGACCGGCATGAAAGCCGGGGTTCTGATATCGCCGCGCGGGGTGTGGATGACACCGGTGCGGGCCTGCCCATCTTGGGCCTGAAGATCAAAGGATGTCTGTGCCATACCGTCGGTTTGCCTCATGACGGCGCGCTTGCCAAGCCCCAGTTGCAGGCCAAGATGGAGGTACCAAGGCCACAGATTGCAAAACCTGTCATTGGCTGGGCTTTGCCCCCTTGCCCCCGACATGCGCGCACAGGATGATAAAGGAATGAGCAGAACACCAACTTATAAGGGCGGTATCAACGCCTTGCTGGCCCAATATGAGGGTCGTCGCGACAGTTTTAGCTATGCCGAGGGCGAAGGATTACCCCCCCTCGACGTTGATCTAAACACGCTGGCCAATCAGGTTGTGCCCGATCCAAACCACATCGACCAAGAAACGCGCCCGTTTCGGTCAAGCTATCACCGCAAACGCTTTCAATTGCGCGAAGAATTGCAGGGGCTGTCCGAGCTGTCCTATCTAAATGGAATGCTGATCGCCCATTTGCGCAAACGGGATGTGCCTGATCATGCCCCTGCCCTATTTGTGCGGCTTTGGGCCGAACATGGCGCGCAATTGGTTCGGGAATTGGATCAGAGATGGTTGGTTTCGGCGATCACCACCTTTGGCGATCACGGGGCAAATGCCACCCAACGCGCCACCGGCCTTGCCATGACCGCCTTGTTCGGCGCTATGAAACTTTATGAATCCGAACGCTTATATTCCGGCCTAACACCTGATCAACCCTTTGCATTAACTGGGAAAGTTCGGGCAAAACTTCCGTTGGATATGGACAGCTATTCCATTTCTGGCGGCGGTTTGGATGTCAATCTGATTGCCCGTCTTTGGCAAGAGGCACAGGGCGATACCACTATTGCCCCCCTTGCCCATCATTTGATTGAGCTTCTCATCCATGATGAGCGGACGCTTTTCCGCCGCCTACAGGTGATGAAGACCCGCCGTGACCGGCTGAAAAAGGTCAAAGCCAAATCCAACATCGCACCAGTTCCGGTGGATCGTCTCACTATTGGCCAACAAGACCTGAGATGGGGCATTGTAAGCACGATAAAGGCCCCTTTGGGTCAGATTGCCCGCTTTGCAGCCCATCATCTTGAGCTTGGCGCAGACACGCTCCATATTTTTTTGGACGATCCCAAACCGGAAACCGCGGCGTTTCTAGCGCGCCATCCGAAAATCCATGTCACCCTCTGCGACGACGCCTATTGGCAATCAACCGGTAAACGCCGGATGGAGGCGCATCAGCTGCGTCAGGCCTATAATGCCACGCGAACCCTACGCGCCACTGAGGATGATTTGCATTGGTTGGGCCATATTGACGTTGATGAATTCATCATGACCGACGCGCCTATGATTGAGAAACTGGCCTCCGTTGGCCCGGCAATTTCCATGGCGCGCATTCCCCCGGCCGAAGCCTTGGCCCCCGACCGCGGAACACCGGAATATTTCAAGCTGACCCACAAACAAGCCGGGGTAAAAAAGTCTGACCTTCAAGACATTTACCCGACATTCGGACTGCATCTATATGGCGGTTTCTTATCCCATAGTTCAGGCAAAGTTTTCGCCCGCACGGGTATTCCCGACACGCGACTTGGCATTCACACGTTGAAATACAACGGTGAAGATGCCAGCAATCGCGAAAAGCCAGAGGGGCTTTACCTTGCGCATTTTCATGCCCCCAGCTGGGAACATTTCCGAGGCCATCTTGATTTCCGCCAGACAAAGGGCAGCTATCGCCCCCGATCTGAACGCCCGGAATTGGGCCAAGCCGAATTGTTGAAATTCCTCTCTGACGAAGAAGGCGACGCAGGATTGCGCGCGTTCTTTGACGAGGTGTGCGCCGACACACCAGAGTTGCGCGCCCGCCTCAAAGCCCGCAAAATGCTGTTGCACCATCAATTCGATTTTGACGCCAGCGTCATGCGCGTATTCGGGAGGATGCCTTGACCGATCTCAACGCCCGTTGGGGTGTCGTTTCGACAATCAAAGCCCCCCTTACCGCAATTTTGAATTTCGCATCTTGGCATTTTGAGCTCGGGGCGCATCGCCTTTATCTCTATCTCGACGATGACGTGCCAGAAACGCTGGCGGCCTTGAAATCACATCCAAAGATCAAGGCCTTGCACACCGATGACGCCTATTGGAACAAGCGCAAAGGCCGTCCTCAAAAACATCAGGTCCGCCAAAGCCTCAACGCCCGTCATGCCAACAACCGACGGGTCGAGGTCGATTGGTTGGCGCATATTGATGTCGACGAATTCCTGTTTCCAACGACCGATATCGGCGATCTACTGGGCGCGTTGCCAGCCCAAGCCAAATGCGCCCGTGTCCGACCGATCGAAGCCTTGGCGCATGGGGACGCGGTAGAACCCGGCGAAACCGCGTTCAAAGCCTTTCACTTGGATCAACAAAAACGCCAAGCCGCGTCAGAGGCCTGTTTTCCCAATTGGGGTCCCTATTTATCGGGTGGGTTTTTATCCCATGTGGCGGGGAAATTGTTTTTCCGCACCGGATTAAAAGGCCTTCAAATCAAAATTCACAACATTGCTCTGGATGGCGTTCAAAACCCAGGCCAAGTTGAGATTCCCGACATTGAACTTGGCCATTTTCACGCCGACAGCTGGCAACACTTCATCCAAGCCTACCGATTTCGCCTTGCTCAAGGGTCGTATCGATCTGAATTAAAGCCGCAGGTGCGCAAAGACGGCACCCCGAATTTACATGATCTGTTTCAAGCCATCGAATCTGAAGGGGGCGAAAAGGCTTTGAAGGCGTTTTTCCACGAAGTTTGCGTTGCAGATATCGACCTTTGTCTCCGGCTCAAGGCAAATGGTTTGCTGCGCAGGCATCAAATGAATTTCCAAACCCTACGTGAAAAACACTTTCCAGGCATCAATACGCTGTAAAACCGGGGAAAGTTGCCGAAATTGAAACAATCAATGGATAAGACACACGGCCATGTGACCGCCGTGATTGACCTTGGCGCATGTTTTAACTAAACCACGCGCCAAGGGGTTGAGAATGCAACCATGCAAGGCCGAACGGGCCTGCCCCCTAAGCTGCCAGCGGGCCAAGGATCGTGTCCGCAAAAAATACGGACCCGAATGACAAAATTCAGTGACCTGAACCTAAGCCCCAAAGTCCTAAAAGCTGTGGAAGAGGCGGGCTATGAAAGCCCAACCCCGATCCAAGCCGGGGCTATTCCACCCGCCCTAGAAGGCAAGGATGTGTTGGGCATCGCCCAAACCGGCACCGGCAAAACCGCGAGTTTTACGCTCCCGATGATTTCGATGTTGGCCCGTGGTCGTGCGCGTGCGCGAATGCCACGCTCTTTGGTTTTGTGCCCGACCCGCGAATTGGCGGCGCAAGTGGCGGAAAACTTTGACACCTATTCCAAGCATGTCAAACTGACCAAGGCCCTGTTGATTGGCGGCGTTTCCTTTAAGGAACAAGACGCGTTGATCGACAAAGGTGTCGATGTTCTCATTGCCACCCCCGGCCGTCTTTTGGACCATTTCGAACGCGGCAAGCTTTTGCTAACCGGCGTTCAGATTATGGTTGTCGACGAAGCTGACCGGATGCTCGATATGGGTTTCATCCCAGATATCGAACGCATTTTCAGCCTGACACCTTTCACCCGCCAGACCCTGTTCTTTTCGGCCACTATGGCCTCGGAAATTGAACGGATCACCAATACGTTCCTTTCGGCACCGGCCCGGATCGAAGTTGCCCGTCAGGCTTCGGCATCCGAAACCATCGAACAAGGTGCGGTTGTGTTCAAAGCCTCGCGTCGTGACCGTGAAGGAAGCGAAAAACGCAAAGTTCTACGCGCGTTGATCGAAGCCGAAGGCGACAAATGCACAAACGCCATCATCTTTTGCAACCGCAAGGTTGATGTGGATATTGTTGCAAAATCCCTTAAGAAATATGGCTTTGACGCGGCTCCGATCCATGGGGATTTGGACCAATCCCAACGGACGAGAACCTTGGATGGGTTCCGCAATGGTGATCTGCGCATTCTTGTGGCATCAGATGTGGCAGCCCGCGGTCTTGACGTCCCATCGGTGAGCCATGTGTTCAACTTTGACGTGCCAAGCCATGCCGAAGATTACGTGCATCGCATTGGCCGAACAGGCCGTGCCGGACGTGATGGCAAGGCAGTTACCATCGTGATTCCACGCGATGAAAAGTATTTCGACGCTGTCGAAGCTTTGATCCAAAAAGAGATTCCCCGGATCGAAAACCCGGTGAAACCCGGTGAAAAACCGGTCAAAGCCGAGAAGCCCGTTCGCGAACGTGACGAGAAAAAGGATGAGCCGGTCAAGACGAGCCGCGCCAAACCCGAAGAGCCGCGCGAAGCTAAAAATACACGGTCACGCCGCAACGAAAAACCCAAGACCGACAACCGTCGTTCTGGCGGTGGTCGCGACAACACGATAGTCGGCATGGGCGATCATATGCCCGAGTTTATCGCGCTAAGCTTCGACGAACGTCGCGCCAGCTAAGATAATCTATTGAAATAGAAAAGCCCCGCGATCAGGATTTGATCGCGGGGCTTTTTGTTGTGGTGTCTTGTCCTGAAGGATCAGCTCAAACGGCTAATCACCACGGTGACTTCGGGCTTTTTGCCGATCTCATTCTGGCAGCTTTGGCGCGTGACTTTGCGAAGTTCGGCTTCCAACTTATCGTCATCGGTCATGATCTTGGCCCCTGCCCGACCCAACAATTGCGACAGGTCTTCTTCCAAAATATCAACCAGCGGTGCATGGCTGCGCCCTTGTTCTGGCAACCCCATGACTTCACACCATGGATCACCAAGTGCCTCGTCATCTTCGTCCAAAATCACCGTGACCAAAACATGCCCGTTCAACGCCATACGAATCCGGTTGCGAACAACGCCGTCCAAGGCACCGATTTGCACTGATCCATCCAGATAGGTGCGACCAGTCTCGATGTATTCCGTCACTTTGGGTTTGTTGCCGCTGAGATCAATCATCATTCCGTTGACTGCCAACACTCCCTGACGGCCCTTGGCTTCGGAGAGTTTGACATGCTCGCGCAAATGACGGTGTTCGCCGTGCATCGGTACCACGATTTGCGGTTTGACGATGTCTTGCATGGTTTCAAGATCGGGGCGGTTGGCGTGACCCGAGACGTGATAGTCCCCATCGCCATCACCAACAATATCAACGCCTTGCTCCGAGAACTGGTTCATGATGCGGATCACACCGCGTTCATTCCCCGGAATGGTTTTCGACGAAAACAAGAACAGGTCGCCCTCTTTCAAGGTGATGCCGTTGTATTTCCCACGCGCCAATTGCGCACTGGCCGCACGGCGTTCACCTTGGGATCCGGTGACGATCAACATGACGTTGTCGCGCGGTAGTTGCACCGCGTCTTCCGGCCCAATCACCGGTGGGAAGTTTTTCAAAACCCCCGTTTCGACCGAGGCTTCGATCATCCGACGCATCGCCCGGCCGAGCAAACAGATAGACCGGCCCGCCTTGGCCCCCGCTTCGGCCAAGGATTTGACCCGAGCCACGTTGGAGGCAAAGGTCGTTGCGATGACCATCTGATCGGCCTCGGCCACCAGCTTTTCAACCGCCGGGGTGACAATCGCTTCGGATCGGCCTGCGCTGCGCGAAAAGATATTGGTCGAATCCACAACCAAGGCTTTGACGCCATCCTTGGACACTTCGGCCCAAAGCTCGGGGTCCCAAGCTTCGCCAACAAGCGGAGTTGTATCGAGTTTGAAGTCGCCGGTATGGATCACACGGCCATCTGGGCTATCGATGACCAGCGCGCTGCTTTCGGGAATCGAATGCGAAATTGGCAGGAAACCAACAGTCAACGGCCCTGCCTGCACGGTTTCGGGCCATTTGCCGACGGTTTGCACCGCGTTGCCCTCAACTCCATATTCCGCAAGCTTGTGGCGCGCGATGTTCGAGGTAAAGGCACGGGCATAGATTTTGACGCCCAGATCACCAAACAGATGGCCAACCGCACCGACGTGATCTTCGTGGGCGTGGGTGATGAACACCGCCTCGATCCGGTTGCGGTTTTCCTTGAGCCATGTGATGTCCGGCAGGATCAGGTCAACACCCGGCGTGCTGTCCATGTCGGGGAAAGTCACACCAAGATCAACAACGATCAAACGTTCCTCACCCTGTTTGCCATAGCCATAGACATAGCAATTCATGCCGATTTCGCCGGCACCGCCCAAAGGTAGATAGATCAACCGCTCCGAACTCATGCGCTCTTAGCCCCCATTTTTCTTGTTATAATTATATATGACGGTCAGCCCATGCATGGTCAGGTCGTCTTCGATACTGTCAAATAGCATTTCGCCCGTCGCAAACAAGGGGGCAAGGCCACCTGTGCCAATAACCTTCATCGGGCGACCGTATTCTGCCTTGATCCGCGCCGTGATCCCTTGGATCAGCCCAACATAGCCCCAAAACACACCCGATTGGATACAGGCAACGGTGTTGGTTCCAATCACTTGCTCCGGTTGGCTAATGTCAACATGAGGAAGCGCGGCCGCCCCTTGGTGCAAGGCTTCGAGGCTGAGGTTCACACCGGGCGCGATGACGCCGCCAACATAGGCCCCGTCCTCGGCAACCACATCGAAATTGGTCGCCGTGCCAAAATCAACCACAACGACATCACCGCCATGACGATCATAGGCCGCCGCCGCATTGGCCAAACGGTCCGGGCCAACACCGGTTCCGGTGTCAACGCGTGGCAGGATCGGCAAATCACATCCGGGTTTTCCAACGACCAGCGGGCGACAGCCAAAGAAGCGATCGGCAAAGACACGCAGGTTAAAGACGACGCGCGGCACTGTTGAGCTAATAATCACGTCCGTAATGTCAACGTTTAGCCCGTAGTGGTTCACGAGGGTCGAATACCAGGTAAAATAGGCGTCCGCCGTGCGCGAATGGTGGGTCGAGGTGCGCAGGGTACACAAGAAGCTTTCCCCATCCCAGATCGAGAAAACCGTATTGGTGTTGCCGCAATCAATCGCCAAAAGCATGCGTTACGCCTTTCAGAAAAACACATCAGCAGCCGCGATTTCTTCGCGGCCTTTTGCGGTCTTTAAGACCAGATTGCCTTGCGCGTCTACCTCTTCAAAGGTGCCGGTGACCTCATGATTGGCCAATCGTGCTGTTACTACCTCGCCTAAACGCGCAGCGCGATCCATCCACGCCTGTCTGATCGGGGCAAAGCCATAGGTGACAAAGCTGGCCTCTCGCGCGGCATAAGCCTTGGCCAAAGCCGCCAACATCATCTCGGGGCTGACGCGTTTTCCGGTTTCGGCCAAAAGTGACACAGGCGCAACCGCCCCGCTTTCAACCTGAGCGGCATCCGGGGCGGCGATCAGGTTAATGCCGATACCGATGGCCAAATGCCCACCGGGTCCGCCGATCCCTTCGAGAAGAATACCCGCCACCTTGCCGCCATTTAGCAAAACATCGTTGGGCCACTTTAGAGCCAAACCCGCCGATGTCCCGGTCAAGGCTTCGAACGCATCATAGAGCGCAAGGGCGGTGACAAAGCTGCGCAAGGCCACAACATCCGGAGTTTCGGTTGGTCGCAAAACCAGCGTCGCCGAGAAATTGCCGAGCGGGTTGACCCACGCCCTACCCCGACGGCCACGGGCCGCCGTTTGCTTGAGGCCCAGTATCCATTCCGGGCCAGCCAGATCTTTGGCGATCCGGGCCGCTTCGGCGTTGGTGCTGTCCACTTCGGCCAACACACGTTTTCCATATCCATCAGGCCAAGCCATATGTCGCCCTTTCCAGCTTATGGGTCACCAGCGAAGTCGCGGTGCCTTAATAGAAATGACGCGCCACAATGGGCGCGTCACGTTTGTTCATTCTTGAGGCTGGTCGATCACTGGACCAATGTGGCCGCCGCCGATTGCGCCCATGTTTCAACACCAAACAGGTTGACCACACCCAGCACCATAATTAGTGCGGACAGGTACAACCCACCTTTGAGAACCCAAGACCCGTTTGTTTCCAGCGCCTCTTCTTGCTCTTCGCCAAAATACATGAAGAAGACAATGCGGAGGTAGTAGAACGCACCGATCACAGAGGCGATCACACCGGCGATTGCCAGCCACGCCAGATCAGCCTCATAAGCCGCGCGCAGCACGTAGAATTTGCCAAAGAAGCCAACAAGCGGTGGAATACCGGCCAAGCTAAACAGCAGGACCAACATCGCCAAGGCTTTTGCCGGTTCACGGGTGGAGTACATGCCGAGGCTGTCGATATCTGTGACCGGTTGGCCATCACGTTCCATCGACATGATAAAGGCAAAAGTGCCGATATTCATGGTCACATAGATCGCCATGTAGATCAGCATGGCTTGCACACCAAGCGCAGTGCCGGCCGCAAGACCCATCAGGGCAAAACCCATATGTGCGATCGACGAATAAGCCATCAGGCGTTTGATGTCGCGCTGACCGATTGCGGCGATGGCCCCTAGGAACATCGACAGAACCGACAGCAAGGCGATGACTTGGCTCCAATCCGAGATGGCCTGACCAAAAGCGTCAAACATCACACGGGCGAACATTGCCATGGCCGCGACTTTTGGCGCGGTGGCAAAGAAGGCAGTGACCGGTGTGGGCGAACCTTCGTAGACGTCCGGTGTCCACATGTGGAACGGCACAGCAGAGACTTTGAACGCCAGACCGGCGATCAGCAGGACCAGACCGATCAACAGGCCGGTCGAGACGTGACCATGAACAGCCGCGGCGATGATGCCTTCGAAGTTGGTTGTTCCGGCAAAGCCGTAAGTCAAAGACGCACCATAGAGCAGCAAGCCCGAGCTTAGCGCGCCAAGCACGAAATACTTCAAGCCCGCTTCGGTCGATTTCGCGCTATCACGACGGAAAGACGCGACAACGTAAAGCGCCAGCGACTGCAGTTCGAGGCCCATATAGAGTGTCATCAGGTCGGAGGCCGACACCATGACCATCATCCCGACAACCGACAAAGCCACCAGAATGGGATATTCGAACACCAACATGCCACGACGCGCCATGTAACCTTCGCTCATCAACAGAACACAGGCCGCAGACGCCAAGATGACGACCTTGGCGAAACGGGCGAACCCGTCAACAACCAGTAGACCGCCAAAGGCAGATGTGGATCCTTCGCCGGTCATCCCGATCCAGAAGGCGAGAACCAGAAACACTGCTGCTGTGACCCATGTCAGGGTCGAGGCCAGCTTGTCCTTGCCGGTGTAGACCGCACCAAGCAGCGCGCCCATGGCAAAAACCGAAAGCAGGATTTCCGGCAGGATGATATTGAGATCAGCCGAGATCATAACCCCGCCCCCTTAATGATGTTCGACATCAGCGGATTCCGCTGGCGCACTTAGGTCCGCCGCGGCAACAGCCGTGTCATAATGTTGTACGAGTGCCGTCACCGATGGGCCGATGCGATCAAGGATCGGAGCCGGATAGACCCCCAACCAGATTGTCATAAAGACAAGCGGCGCAAAGATCAGCTTTTCACGCAGGTTCATATCGGTGATGGTTTTCAAGCTTTCCTTGATCAGGTCGCCCATGACGACGCGGCGATAGAGCCACAGCGCATAACCAGCCGACAGGATCACACCGGTTGTCGCACCAGCTGCTACCCAGGTGTTTTTCTGGAAGACACCCATCAGCGTCAGGAATTCCCCGATAAAGCCAGAGGTGCCCGGCAGGCCGACATTGGCCATGGTGAAGAACATGAAGATCAGCGCATAGGCCGGCATCCGGTTTACGAGGCCGCCATAGGCATCAATCTCACGGGTGTGCATCCGGTCGTAGATCACGCCAACACAGAGGAAGAGCGCGCCAGAGATAAAGCCGTGGCTCAACATCTGGAAGATCGCGCCATCAACACCCTGTTGGTTGGCCGCAAAGATCCCCATTGTCACATACCCCATGTGCGCAACCGAGGAATAGGCGATCAGCTTTTTCATGTCCTCTTGGACCAGCGCCACCAGCGAGGTGTAGATGATCGCGATGACCGACAGGGTGAACACAAAGTTCGCCATGACATCCGAGCCAACCGGGAACATCGGCAGGCTAAAGCGCAAGAAGCCATAGCCACCCATTTTCAACAAGATCGCCGCAAGAACAACAGACCCGGCCGTTGGGGCCTGAACGTGAGCTTCGGGCAACCAGGTGTGGACCGGCCACATGGGCATTTTGACCGCGAAGCTGGCAAAGAAGGCCAAGAACAACATGGTCTGGAGGCCGCCGACAACCTGAATACCCAGAATGCTAAAGCTTTCGGTGGCAAAGTTGTGGCTGAGCAGTTTGACGATATCGGTGGTGCCCGCATCTGCGTACATCGCGATCATCGCAACCAGCATCAGAACCGAACCAAGCAGCGTGTAGAGGAAGAACTTGAACGAGGCGTAGATGCGTTCTTTTCCGCCCCAAATCCCGATGATCAGGAACATAGGGATCAGGCCCGCTTCGAAGAACAGGTAAAACAGGACCAGATCAAGCGCCATGAACACGCCAAGCATCAGCGTTTCCAAGAGCAGGAACGCGATCATGTATTCCTTGACACGGTGGCTGATGTCCCAAGACGCTGCAATCACCAGCGGCATCATGAAGGTGGTCAACATCACAAACAGAACCGAAATCCCGTCGACGCCCATTTTGTATTTCAAACCCAAAAGCCATTCACGCTCTTCGACCATCTGGAACCCGGTATCAGCGGGATCAAACTGAAAGAGAATGAAAAGCGAGATCAGAAAGGTGGCCGTGGTGGCGAACATCGCCAACCACTTGGCATTGCGGTCAACCGCCTCGCCTTTGCCGCGCAGCAACCCAGCCAAAATCAGGGCCGCCAAGAGAGGCAGGAAGGTGACTATGGAAAGCAAGTTACCCATTAGTGCGCTCCTCCGCTGAGCGTCATCCAGGTGATGAGAACGGCCATGCCGATCACCATCCAAAAGGCATAAGTGAAGATGAAACCAGACTGCGCCTTACCGGCAAGCCGTGTGAAGTAGGGCACAATTCCCATGGCGATACCGTTGAGGGTGCCCTTGATGATAGCCTCGTCGACGTTTTTCCAAAGGAAGCGTCCGAGTTTCAGCGACGGTTGAACGATCAAGAAATCGTAAATTTCGTCGAAGTACCATTTGTTCAACAAGAACAGGTACAGCGGGCGCTGCGCCTCGGCCAGTCGTTTTGGCAAGCTCGGGTTCACGATGTAGAACCAATAAGCCGTGGCCAAACCAATGATCATTGCGATGAACGGGCTAACCTTGACCCAGACAGGTGCGTGATGCGCCTCGTCCATGACATGGTTGTCCGGGGCCATATAGATCGCGCCCTCGGGTGCTGCGCCGTGATGGGCCGCTGCCGTTGCCGCATGATCGGGGTCGCTGTGCATGGCGACATGCTCTTTGGCGTCACCGTGGTCATCTGCATGATCGTCGGCTGCATGATCGTCAGCAGCGGGTGCCGCGTGATCATCGCCATGCTCGACGGCTTCGGCATGTGCCGGGATGCCAAAGAACTTGTTGACCTGATTGTGGTCGCCAAAGAACGATCCGTACCAAACCATACCGGCAAAGACTGATCCAAGCGCCAGAACACCCAGCGGCACCAACATGACCATTGGGCTTTCATGCGCGTGTTCGTGCGTATGCTTGTCGCCGCGCGGCTTGCCAAAGAAGGTCAAGAACATCAGGCGCCAGCTATAGAAGCTTGTGAACAGAGCCGCGATAACCAGCATCCAGAAGGCATAACCGCCCTGTGTCCCAGCCCACGCGCTTTCGATCACCGCATCTTTGGACAAGAAGCCAGCGAAACCAATATGGGTGAGCGGGATACCAACACCGGTGATGGCCAGAGTACCGATCATCATCGCCCAGAAGGTTTTGGGCAGCTTGTCCTTAAGACCACCGTAGTTGCGCATGTCTTGTTCGTGATGCATGCCGTGGATGACCGAACCGGCCCCCAAGAACAACATCGCCTTAAAGAAGGCGTGAGTGAACAGGTGGAACATCGCGACCGAGTAAACGCCGACACCCGCCGCCACAAACATGTAGCCCAACTGGGACATGGTGGAATACGCAATGACGCGTTTGATGTCGTTTTGGACCAGACCGATGGTGGCCGCGACGAACGCCGTGGTCGCCCCAAGGAAAGTGATGAAACCAGTGGCGTTTGGCGCGAATTCCATCAGCGGCGACATGCGACAGACAAGGAAGACACCGGCAGTAACCATGGTCGCAGCGTGGATCAGCGCCGAAACAGGTGTCGGACCTTCCATCGCGTCGGGCAACCATGTGTGCAGGAACAGCTGAGCCGATTTACCCATGGCACCAACAAAGAGCAGCAGCGCCAGAACTTCGGCGGCGTTCCATGTGCCCCAAAGGAAATGCAGCTGCGTTTCCGCCAGTGCAGGAGCCGCGGCAAAGATATCGTCAAACTTGACGCTATCGACCAAGAAATACAGGCCAAAAATACCAAGCGCAAAGCCAAAGTCACCCACACGGTTGACGATAAAGGCCTTCATCGCGGCGGCGTTGGCGGTTGGCTTGCGATAGTAGAAGCCGATCAAGAGGTATGAGGCAACACCCACGCCTTCCCAGCCAAAGAACATCTGAACAAGGTTGTCCGAGGTCACCAGCATAAGCATCGCGAAGGTGAAGAAGCTCAGATAAGCAAAGAAACGTGCGCGGTAGCTTTCTTCGCCGTCTTTGAACTGATCATCATGGGCCATGTAGCCAAAGCTATAAAGGTGGACCAGCGCCGACACCGTCGTGACAACAATCAGCATGATCGAGGTTAGGCGATCGAGGCGAATGCCCCAATCGGTGCTCAGGGTGCCGCTTTCGATCCAGCGCAAGACCTGAATATGTTGGGTCTCAGGGCCATGGGTCAGGAAGACGATCCAGCTGAGGGCGCAGGCGAGGAACAACAAACCGGTTGATACCCATTGCGCACCGCGGATCGAAATGAACTTCCAGCCAAACCCGGCAATCAAGCTGCCCACTAGCGGGGCGAAAAGGATGATGCTCTCCATCGGGTCAGCCTTTCATCACGTTGACGTCTTCCACGGCGATCGTGCCGCGGTTCCGGAAGAAGCAGACGAGAATGGCAAGGCCGATGGCGGCTTCTGCCGCGGCAACAGTCAACACAAACAATGTGAAGACCTGCCCAACCAGATCGCCCAAATGGGTCGAAAAGGCCACAAGGTTGATATTCACCGCAAGCAACATAAGTTCAATCGACATCAACAGGATGATGACGTTCTTGCGGTTCAGGAAGAGCCCGAAAATTCCGACGACAAACAGCACCGCTGCCACCGTCAGATAATGTTCCAATCCGATCATATCCCTCGTCCTTTTTGCGGCACTTGCCGCTGCGTCTAAATTTCTTCACACCCCGAATGCAATTCGGAGGCTCTGCTTCTTTGTTCACCTGCCGATGTCGGCAGTATCCGGGTTGCCCCGTATTTCGTTTCCCGTTTACCGGTCGTCGGCTTTTCGGCCGCGCAACCCAGCTTGGGACATCATGTCTTTGTTCGGGCTAGGTTTTTGCGATGATTTACTCACCACGTCCTTGCTCACCATTCTCGGCTTTGCGATCTCCAGAGCGATCCAAATCCCGCAGCTGATCAAAATGAATATGCTCATGCCCCGGCTCCCTTCGTTTCAGGGTAAAAAAGACGGCAAGCACAGGTCAGATCAACTGGATGCTCGGACTGCGCAGGATGGACCGGCTTTGACAGCGTTTCCAAACGCTCAACCCACAGCCCGGCCGAAACCGCCTTGTCATAGGTCGTATCAAGATCAACAGGATCAGTCCGCGCCCATTTAACAACCTCACCATAGGCGCCTGCTATGGCGGCTTGGTGATCAGTGGTCGACAACGGTTGACCGGGCCCAAACAGGACTGCTTCGTCCTTGGCACAATCCAACAGAATCTGTGTTTCGGTCACAAAACAGCCATCACCAACAGAGTGGACTTGCGCCGCGTATCCGAGCCACAGGTTTTCCGCCCCTGAGAGGCCTTCGCGACCAAAGGGTGCTTTCACATGCATCACAGAACAGGCCGCACCCAGTTCGGTCTTGGCCTGATCATTTGGGGCCGGCGAACATGCCAGCGCCCCGCCTGAGGCCAAGATCAAACTGCCCAGCAGCATGACAGGATATGAAAGAGCCCGTTTCAAGTGTTAAAGCCCCTGCCCCGGTTTCACGTCCTTAAGCTCCATAGCTTTGGCAGGATCGCGATAAATCTGGGCCAGAATGTCCTGACGCTTGACGCCCGTGCGGTGACGCAGAGTGAGAACAATCGCGCCAATCATGGCAACCAGTAGGATCAAACCGGCTAGTTGGAAGAGTAGGAAATACTGATCATAAAGGATCAGGCCCAAGGCTTGGGTGTTGTGAATTTCAGAGGCATCCGGTGTCGGAGCAGACAGCTGCGATTTCGCCACCTCGGCAAAGTCCCATGCGCCAAAGGCCATAGTCAGCTGCATCAGGATCATCAAACCGATAAGCAAGGCCAGCGGCATGTACTTTGCCATCTCGGCTTTTAGCTCGGCAAAGTCGACGTCCAACATCATGACAACAAAGAGGAAAAGAACCGCGACCGCGCCGACATAGACAATGATCAGCAACATGGCGACAAATTCAGCCCCCATCATCACAAAGAACCCGGCCGACGAGATAAAGGCCAGAATGAGCCAAAGAACAGAATGCACCGGGTTGCGGCTGATCACGGTGAACAGCCCGCCCGCAATGGCGCCAAGTGCAAACAGATAGAAGGCAAAGACCATCATGTCTCATCATCCTTTTTTTCAGCCATAACGTCCTTGGCCATCTCCATGGCCCGCGTCATGGCGGGAATTCCAGCGAACATCGACATTTGTGCGATTGTTTCGGCGATTTCTTCTTCGGTGGCCCCCGCTTCCATCGCGTGGCGCACCGTCGAGCGCATCGGCACTTCGGCCTGTGCCCCCTGCATTGTCAGACCGGCCAATGTCAGCAGCAGTCGGGTCTTGGCATCAAGACCGTTTTGCGACAGCCCTTTGCCAAAGAACATTTCCATGGCGTCTTTGCCCATGGTCGGCCAAAGTTTTTCAAAGCCCGACGGGTCAAAGGACGTCATGGCCGGGTTAAAGGCCTTGGTCATTTCCTGAGCCTGTTCCATCATCAATTCGAACGGAGTCTTACCAGTCATTCTGTGACCTCCTCGGTCTGACATGGGCCAAAAACGGACAAACGGGCCGCAACCCATTTTTCTCCGCCAAAGTCGCGCGGCTCCAGGATCGAAACGACTTCTTGATCGCCCATCTGAAACGGAGCGACTGTGGCCAAACCAGAATCCGGGCCACTAAATTGGGTACCAAACCCCTGCATAAGTTGGCCGTGAATGGCCCCAATCATCGCGTCTTGGTCTGGTGCATGTGTGGTCATGAAACAGCTGCAAAAACTGTCATGCTCAATAACATCCAACAAAACCTCGGGCGGCATGTGCCAACCACTGTCGGTATCTTGCAACCCGGCATCCTTGGCCTTGGCGTCAACATCGACAAAGCTTGGCGCGCTGGCCATACATACCTGTGCAAAAATCTGCGCGCGCATCGCAACCCAAGCATCACTGCCTTTTTCAACGTCTTGCTCTGCTCCGGCCACAGCGGAATTCACCGTTGACGCCTGAAGCGCAATGGCAAAAGCAGCAAAGAAGGTGGAGCGAAGAAACATCTGGTCAGGCCTTAGCGATAAGGGGCGTCAAGTTCGAGATTGCGGGCGATTTCCGCTTCCCAACGATCGCCATTCTCAAGGAGTTTGTCCTTGTCATAGAACAGCTCTTCGCGGGTCTCGGTGGCGAATTCAAAGTTCGGACCTTCGACAATGGCATCCACTGGGCAAGCCTCTTGGCAGAACCCGCAATAGATGCATTTGGTCATGTCGATGTCATAACGGGTGGTGCGGCGTGATCCGTCTTCGCGTGGTTCTGCGTCGATGGTGATCGCCTGCGCCGGGCAGATTGCTTCGCAAAGTTTACAAGCGATGCAACGCTCTTCGCCATTTGGATAGCGACGCAAGGCATGTTCACCGCGAAAACGCGGGCTAAGTGGGCCCTTTTCATGCGGGTAATTCAACGTCGCCTTGGGGGCGAAGAAGTATTTAAACCCCAACTGGAACCCCTTTACGAAGTCCGCAAGCAGAAAGTACTTGGCTGCGCGGCCATAATCGATGTTTGCCATCAACTGGTCTCCTCGGCTTGGGCCTTCATTTCAGCCTCTAGCTTTTCTGCGGTTTCCGCATCCATCAGCGGATCGCCATTTTCGTCATATTCAACAAACGCCGCGTCCTCAGCCGTGTCGGCCTCAGCGGGGTTATTTTGATCATCGCCCAAACCTTCAGCAGGCATGGCCTCGGCTCCGGCGGCCCAACGAAACAGAGCCGCAGCGATTTCATTGGCCTGTGGCATCAAATTGCCGTCTTCGTCCGTATCCGGAAGCCCGCAATCGCGGACAACAAAATCACCCAAGGTGATCATGTCGATATACTTCGCGTTCAACAGCGCCTGTTTCAGATCAGACATAACCGGTCTCCTTGTTCCAAAGCATCTGGCCAACGGTCAGGTCGAGGGCGCAGTTTGCGCCCTTTCCCAAAGTTTGACCAATTCGCTTTGTTACGATCATGGATCAGCCCCCGGTCGCATAGCGGGCATAAACGCCCCAGAACCATTCGAACTTGGCTGCAAAGGCCACAAAGACCACCCAGATCAGCGACATAGGAAGGAAGACTTTCCAGCCAAGGCGCATCAATTGGTCATAACGGTAGCGCGGTGTAATCGCCTTCACCATCGAGAAGAAGAAGAAGACAAAGACCATCTTCGACACCATCCAGAACACGCCATCAGGCAAGCCCGGAACCGGTGACAACCAGCCGCCGAAGAACATCACCGAAATCAGTGCGCACATCAGAACAACGGCGGTCAATTCGCCAATCATAAAGAGCAAGAACGGCGTCGAGCTATATTCAACCTGATAACCCGCGACCAGTTCCGATTCCGCTTCGGGCAAATCGAACGGCGGGCGGTTGGTTTCAGCAAGTGCCGAGACAAAGAACAAGATCAGCATTGGGAAATGCGGGATCCAGTACCAGCTGAGCAAGCCAGCCCCCTCTTGAGCTTTGACGATCTCACCAAAGTTCATCGAGCCGGACGAGATGACCACACCGATGATGATCAGGCCGATCGATACCTCATAAGACACCATCTGCGCCGCAGACCGCAATGAGCCAAGGAACGGGTATTTGGAGTTCGACGCCCAACCGCCCATGATCACGCCGTAAACCTCAAGCGAGGACACCGCGAAGACATATAGGATGGCGATATTTAGGTCTGAAATCACCCAACCGTCGTTAAACGGGATAACCGCCCAAGCGATAAAGCTCATCACCAGCGAAATCATCGGAGCGAGGAAGTAAACAAAGCGGTCCGCACCAGCAGGGACAACGACCTCTTTGACGATATATTTGATAAAGTCGGCAAAACTTTGGGCAAGACCAAAGAAACCAACGACGTTCGGGCCTTTGCGCATCTGGACAGCGGCCCAAATTTTGCGGTCGCCCCACATCAAAAACGCCAAGGCCACCAGCAGTGGTACAAGAACCGCGAGAATTTGTGCCACGATCACAATCGCGATGCCTAGGTAGGTTGTGGTAAAGAATTCAGCCATCAGGTCCTCATACCATCGGTATTCCGTTCTCAGCGCAGGCCGATGCGACGGTTTCAGCGTCGATCGTCTTGAGCCCACGGGGCAGCGCCGGCGAGATGGTGTAAACCGCATCTCCCTGCCAGAGGCCACCCTCTTCGTTTACTGTCGTGCGCAAATGCCGCGCAAAGCCATAGCCGCGAATAAGCGCATATTGCGCCGCAACACATCGGGCATAGTCATCGACATCCGTCGCGTCGCGCGCACCGCGCATCGCCACGTGAAAATTCACCAGATCACCGTCCAATAGACGGGTCTCAACGCCTTCATACTTTGGAGTAAACGGCAGCTCGGCCTGTGCGGATTGCTCCGTACAGGCGCTAAGGCTGCTGGCCAATCCGACCAAAGTTATGAAGGCAACCGCCCGCACGCTTATTCGGCCGCCATTGGGGCATTGGCCCGCTCTTTGGCACCACGTGACAGATCCGCCATCAGGCTGGATGCCCGCGCAACCGGGTTGGTCAGGTAGAAATCCTTGATCGCATAGCGGAACGAGGCGCTCCCCAGCTTGTCGGTGTCCAAGGCCTGCCACTCGTTTTCTGGAACGGTGTCGATCTTGGCCAAATGCGGAACGTCGGCAACCAAAGCCTGACGCAACGCAGCGAGGCTATCCCAAGGCTGTGTGGCGTCAAGCTCAGCGCTCAATGCCCGCAAGATCGCCCAGTTTTCCTTGGCCTCACCCGGCGCGAACCCGGCACGCATCGCCAATTGTGGACGCCCTTCGGTGTTCACAAACAGACCGTTTTCTTCGGTATAAGCTGCGGCGGGCAGGATCACGTCAGCGCGGTGTGCCCCACGATCCCCATGCGACCCTTGGTAGATCACCAATGGGCCGGCGGCGATTTCGACTTCGTCGGCACCGAGATTATAGACCACATCACAATCAGACACCGCATTGCGGCCACCGTCATTGACCGCGCCCACATCCATCGCGCCAACACGACCCGCAGCCGTGTGCAGTACAAGGAACTTGCTTTCGGTCAGTTCGGCATATTTCTGAGCTGCAGCCAAAACCGCAGCGCCATCCGCCTCGGCAATGGCACCTTGGCCAACAATGACCAGAGTTTCCTTGCCCTTGGCCCCTTCAACGTCTCCATCCAAAAGCGCCTGAAGCGCCGCGCGGTCGGTACCGGCGTGGTAGTATTCGTAGGTCAGGTCGACCTTCTCGCCAACCACACCGATGTTGCAGCCATTGGTCCAAGCACGACGAATACGGGCATTCAAAACCGGTGCTTCTTCGCGTGGGTTGGTGCCGATGAGCATGATCGCCGTGGCAGAATCGATATCTTCGATGCTTGCGGTTCCAACATAGCCCGAGCGATTGCCCGCAGGCAGACGCGCGCCGTCGACACGACATTCGACGATACCGCCCTGCCCTTCGACCAGCTGTTTGAGGCTATAGGCCGCTTCGGTCGAGGCAAGATCACCAACCAAACCACCCAGCTTGGTTGCGCCTTTGATGGCACTTGCTGCCTTGCCCAACGCTTCGGGCCAGGTGGCGGGACGCAGTTTGCCGTTTTCGCGGATATAGGGCGTGTCGAGACGCTGACGACGCAGACCATCCCAGACAAAACGTGATTTATCGGAAATCCATTCTTCGTTCACACCGTCGTGGTTGCGCGGCATGATGCGTTTGACTTCGCGCCCCTTGGTATCAACCCGAATGTTGGAGCCAAGCGCATCCATCACGTCGATGGTTTCGGTCTTGCTCAATTCCCAAGGACGGGCGGTAAAAGCGTAGGGTTTCGACACCAGCGCCCCAACCGGACACAGATCAATGATGTTGCCCTGCAGGTTCGAATCCAGCGTCTGGTTCAGATAGCTGGTGATCTCGGCGTCTTCGCCGCGACCGGTTTGGCCCATCTGGGTCAAGCCCGCGACCTCAGAGGTAAAACGAACACAACGTGTGCAGCTGATGCAGCGTGTCATGTGGGTTTCAACCAGTGGCCCAAGGTCGAGATCGTCAACAGCGCGCTTTGGTTCGTTGAACCGCGTACCAGACATGCCATAGGCCATGGCTTGGTCTTGTAGGTCGCATTCACCACCCTGATCGCAAATCGGGCAATCCAGCGGGTGGTTGATGAGCATAAACTCCATCACCCCTTCGCGGGCCTTTTTCACCATAGGCGAATTGGTTTTCACAACCGGCGGCTGCCCTTCGGGGCCAGGACGCAAATCGCGCACCTGCATCGCACAGGATGCGGCGGGTTTGGGCGGACCGCCCACAACCTCGACCAAACACATCCGGCAGTTGCCAGCGATAGAGAGTCGTTCGTGATAGCAGAATCGCGGCACCTCGATCCCAGCCTCTTCACAGGCTTGGATGAGCGTCATCGCCCCATCTACTTCTACTTCATGGTCATCAATGATGATCTTGCGCAAATCGGACATGCCCGGCCTTTCCACGTTCATGGCTGGCACGGCGCCCCTTATGACACGCCGCGGTCGCTCGCCTTCTAGCGTGTGTAGCCGCGCGACGCCAGTCGTTAGAACACGGAATTGCGGGAAAAATCGCCGCGCCCCCATGGATTGGGGCGCGGTTAAATGCAGGGTTTAGAATGTATATTCAGAATTTCACCCCGGTTTGGTAAGAATGGTTAACAAAGCCGGGGCAAAACGAAATGCGACCATGGTTTGACAAGGTGGCAACACGCGATCAACGCAAGAGCGTTCCGATACCAGTCTGGCGCTTGATTTCAGCCTTACCAAAGGAACAAAGCGCCTTGCGATCTTTGTAATTGACACCTTTTGCGGTCAAGAATGCTTCGGCTTTGCCGCGCATCCGGCGCTTTTCCTTCTTCGAGGTTACGTAATCCTCGATCTCTTGTTTTGTATAGCCCATGGACAGGGCCTTGTCCCGAAGATCATTCAATCGCGATAGGCCACGGATCATCCGAGCGTTAATGCCATCGCATTGTTTGCGTATCTCGTCGGCAATAGCGACTTCCATCAATTTGTCATCAATTGCCGACACTTGGCTTAGGGGTGCCTTTGCTGCCAACGGTTGGGCAGCGCCCAGAAAAATCAGAACAACGGGAATCAGGCGCATTGCGGCCCTCCTTGACTACTCATTTGCTCAAAGATGGGCCTAGGGCGGGCTGTTATTCAATATCAGCCGCCAAATCACTGAAAAATCGGCAGGTTCCCACCAATCTTACCAAGCCTGTCTTAACCTGGGTCGCGACAAGTTCCCATAAATGTCAGGGTGTCGTTTTCGACAACAAGCGCGCTTGGGTCCGTATTCGGGCCTACTTCCCAATCGATATCGGAGGAGCCGAAGTATTCGATACAGTGGCGAATCCCCTGATGTTCGGCCGCTTCAATAGCGCCCTCCAAGGAATTGGACACGGGTTTAACGCTGGCGACAAAATGCTGGCGGTCTGACCGCTCGGCCTTGGCCTTGGTGTTGAAGGTTTGGCCATCAAAGGTTGGCATTTTGCTGCTATTGAGGTTCAGTTTTGAACACCCGGCAACCGCCAGCCCCATCATCAAAAAGATTGCGAAACGTCCCATCTCAGGCCTCCTCTGCACAGCCGCGCGAAATTGCGCCACCTTGCCATGCGTTTACCTTAACCACTTCAATCCAATAAGCCAATTGCGTCACTTGGCTATTGCAAGTGTCGCCCGTGGGCCCGGATTGGTCAAGTCAACGATCGCCCTTAGAACAGCAATCCCAACCCCACAAGGCAGGCAGCAACAAACAAGCCGCCCAGAATTGTCATAAAAACAGAAGACTCTAAGCGCATTTTTTGATGGGGCCCCTGCCCGCCACGATATCCGCAATCACAGGTGCGATGTATTGGATAGAGACGTGTCATGCAGGCCGGACATTGATCCGGGTGAAGCCCAGTTTTGGGGCCATGTCGAAAAGGCATGATCTACTCGCATCATGAAAGGGATAGCACAAGAGACTGTTAGCAATAAGTTTTTAGAGCTGAGCGCAGGTACTTAAAACACCTAAAACCAAAGCCAAGCCCAATGGCGCTAACCGCCAAAAATTAAACTTGATCAGGTTCCAAGCAGGATCTTCGGGCGCGTCATCAAGCGAAAGCGCCCCTTTGTTTCCGCAAACTGGGCAGGCTCTGTCCAAATGGACAAGAGCAGTTTTGCAATCGGGGCAAAAATGCCCTGCCCCGATGTTGTCTTCTGCCATGTTTATTCGGCGGCAATCGCGCTCAGCTTACCGGATTTTTGCGCTTTGATCCGATCTTCTATTTCTTCGCGGAAATTGCGGATCAAACCTTGGATCGGCCAAGCCGCCGCATCGCCAAGAGCGCAAATGGTGTGGCCTTCGACCTGTTTGGTCACATCCCAAAGCATGTCAATCTCTTCTAGATCAGCCTCGCCACGAACAAGACGCTCCATGACGCGCATCATCCAGCCGGTGCCTTCGCGGCACGGCGTACATTGGCCACAGCTTTCGTGCTTGTAGAATTTCGCCAAACGCCAGATCGCTTTGATGATGTCGGTCTGTTTGTCCATGACGATCACCGCCGCCGTGCCGAGGCCCGAGCCAAGTTCACCGCGCAGGTAATCGAAATCCATAATCGCGTCTTTCATGTGCTCACCGCGCACACAAGGCACCGAGGAACCACCCGGAATAACCGCAAGCAGATTGTCCCAACCACCGCGAATACCACCGCAGTGCTTTTCAATCAGCTCTTCAAAGCTGATCGACATGGCCTCTTCGACAACACAGGGGTTGTTGACGTGACCGGAAATCGCAAAGAGTTTAGTACCCGCATTGTTTTGGCGGCCAAAACTGGCAAACCACTCGGGACCGCGGCGCAAAATTGTCGGCACAACCGCAATTGATTCGACGTTGTTCACGGTTGTGGGGCAGCCGTAAAGACCAGAGCCCGCCGGGAATGGCGGCTTCATGCGTGGCATGCCCTTTTTGCCCTCAAGGCTTTCGAGCAGAGCGGTTTCTTCACCGCAGATATAGGCCCCTGCCCCGTGATGTAGAAACAGATCAAAATCCCAACCAGACCCAGCGGCGTTTTTGCCCAAAAGCCCCGCGTCATATGCCTCATCAATCGCGGCCTGAAGCGCCTCTTTTTCGCGGATATATTCACCGCGAATGTAGATGTAGCATTTGTTAGCTTGCATGGCGAAAGACGCGATCAAACACCCTTCGATTAGAGTGTGCGGATCATGACGCATGATTTCGCGGTCTTTACAGGTACCCGGCTCGGATTCATCTGCATTCACAACAAGGTAGGACGGGCGACCGTCGCTTTCTTTGGGCATGAATGACCATTTCAACCCGGTCGGGAAGCCCGCACCACCGCGACCACGTAGGCCCGAGGCTTTCATCTGATCGATGATCCAGTCACGTCCGTTCTGGATGATTTTTGCAGTTCCATCCCAGTGGCCGCGCTTTTGGGCGCCGGCCAGCGTCCGGTCATGCATTCCGTAGAGGTTGGTAAAGATCCGATCCTGATCCTGCAGCATAGCCTACCTAATCCTTGTCTTTCTGGCGGTCCCGCCAGAGTCCGTAAATCATCCATATCGCCATTGCGAACCCGGCCAAAGCCAAAAGGTCAAACAAGACGCGTGTGCGCTGGGTCCAATCCAACGCTTGCCCAAGGGCGGTCATGACGATCCAACCAATCGCAACACCGGCAATGACGAGCGAAATCACCCGCCCTTGCCGTGCCTGATTGACCTTATCGTTCATGCCCGCCCCCAAGCTTATGCGGTTGCCAGTTCGAGGGCCTGATTGACCCAATCATTGCGCGAAGCCCGTCCCCGCACACCGGCGATGTTGTCATCTACCCATGCGGTCTGGGCTTCGCTCCATTCCGCAATCTGGTCGTAATGAAAAATGCCAGCCTCTTGCAAGGCCAAAGCCAATTTCGGGCCAACACCTTTCAATAGTGTTAGGTCATCCGCTTTGCCGTTGCGCGCCGCCTTAAGCATCTCTGGCTTGGGGCTTGCTAGCTTTGCTTTGGGGGCCGATTTTGCCTCGGCTTTTACCGGCTTGGCGGCAGCATTAACTGGTGCGGAAGCCTCTGCTTTTGGCTTCGGCGCGGGCGTAGCGGGCTTTGGGGCCGCTACTTTGGCCTCTACCACCTTAGGGGCTTCAACCACTTTGGGCGCTGGTGCAGCGGCTTTCGGTGCAGTGTCTTTTGGAGCTGCGGCTTTTGGAGCAGGTGCGGCGACTTTCTTGGCCGGAGCCGGAGTATTTGTCTTTGCGATCGTCTTCTCGACTGGCTTTGCAACAGGCTCGATCTTGGAGCTTGCAACTTTTGCAGGAGCAGGCTTCGCAACAGGCTCAACTTTTACAGGAGTCTCGGCAACGGCGGCTTGTTTCGCAGGCTTCTTTTCCGAAACCTTTTGGGCCGCTTTGGCGGTCACTTTAGCAGATACCGAAGTTTTCGGCGCAACTGCGGAATTCAGGGCACCAAAACCGGCGCTCCAACTCTTCCAAGGAAGATAGGCAAACCGCATGGCAGCTTCGCTCGACTGGGCAGCAAATTTTGTTTGCATGGCCATCATGCGCGCAACAGAGGTAAAATCAGGGGTCATGGTGTACAGTGGGGTCGTCTTGGTCACGTCATCGCTCCAAACTATGAAAAGCGCAGAACACCTGCGCAATTAAAGCCCCGTTCCTCCCCAACGTTGCTAGGTCACGCCTTGCATACTGCAGCGCAGCATGCAAGGCATAGCGGTGTCGCAGGGTCTTAGTAGACCCCGCCTTTGTCGACGCGTTTGGAGAATTCAGTTTCCCCACCCGCCGCCAGTATTTTGGCCTGCTCAACCCAATTATCGCGGGTCACGCGGCCTTTGAAACCAACCAGATTAGCATTGGCCCAAGCAACCTCGTCCTCGGTCCAAGCGGCAATTTGGCTAAAGTGGTAGACGCCAAGGCTATGACAAACCTTTTCAAGCTTTGGCCCAATACCTTTGATTTCTTTCAAGTTATCGGGGCCGCCTTCCAAGGGCGCTTCGAGTAAATCCGGCTTGGACCCCTCTTCGGTGCCTTCCTTGACGCCATCACCATCATAGTCTTCGCCTTGATCTTTGGGCGTCGCTTCCGTTTTTGGGGCCGTCTCGGTCGCGGCTGCTACTGCCGCCTCTTGCGGCGCTGCCGCAGCAGGTTCCTCAGTTGCAGCAGCTTTTTTTTCTGCCGCCGGCGAAGACGCCTCAGCCACATCCTTGTCGCCACCGTCATAGCGCCAAGTTCCCTTGCGCGCAGCAAGATCAGCCTGCCCTGGCAATTCAGTCGATGGCTTGATCACAGTCTCGGTTGCATCGTCACCACCATCAGGGACATCGGCATCAGAGGCGTCGGAAGCTGCGGCCGCAGCATCATCGCCAGTGCTTTCAGCTGCGACCGGCTTGTCGGCGCTCGTGTCATTCCCTTTGGCGTCCGCACCGGCGTCACCTGCCTCGGCATCGGCTTCGCCGTCATAGCTCCATTCACCCTTACGCTCGGCCAAATCGGCTTCGCCTGCCAAGGCTTTGGAGGGTTTGACCGTACCAGCAGCTTCACCTTCACCGTCGAATGCGCCGCCCGATGCCTCAACAGCATCCGCTTCGCTTTCGTCAGCCTTTGCCCCAGTTGTATCTTCGGAGACTGGGTCTGCCTTGGCTGTTGCTGATTCCGCGGGTGGTACCGACGCTTCGGGTGCCGGTTTTGCGGCGCTCGCTCCGGCAGCGGCAACACCAGCCGCAGCGGCAACGCCCGCGCCGCGACCTGCGCTGTCCACAGGTTGCGCCTCAGCTGGACTGCTGGCTCCAATAGCTGGCACGTCCGCGCAAAAGAGCCATTTGAACAAGAACCCAAGCAGCACCGCCGCCAGAATTCCCAAAATCAGCCCTGCAAAAATGCTCTTCCCGGCCACCGCGATAGCCATTAGGGCAACAAGTACCCCTATGACACCGGCGACTGTCCAGCATTTAACCGGGCAACTCTGTCCGCCATTTGCGTTGTTCATTCCCAAACTCCCTATCCGCTTTATCACTGACACCTAGTCTTTATAGATGTCGTCCTTTTTTGCACGGGTAGCAAATTCGGTTTCTTCCCCGGAAGCAAGGGTTTTGGCTTGGGACACCCAATTATCGCGGCTGGCGCGACCTTTGAACCCTTCAAGGTTCTGATCCACCCAGCCCAACTCTTTGTCTGTCCAAGCCGCGACTTGGTCAAAATGGAAGAAGCCCATGGAATTAAGGAGTTTTTCAAGCTTTGGGCCGACGCCTTTGATCAGTTTCAGATCATCCGCACCGCCCTCGCGGGCCGCGTCAAGGGCGGCGGGTTTGTCTTCGGCACTGGCTTCTACAGGCTCCGAGACATTGGTCGTAGCTTTGACTTCAGCGGCTGTTTTTTCCCCAGCATCAGCCTTGTCGCCGCTCTCGTAACGCCATTCGCCCTTGCGTTCAGCAAGGTCCGCCTGGCCCGGAAGCTCTTTTGAGGCTTTTAAAACAGCAGTGTCCGCAGTAGTCTCAGACGTTGCAGGTTCAACCTCGGCGGCCGCCTCTTCTGTCGTCGAAGAAGGCTTGCTCACCGGCGCAGAAACAGCATCAGAAGCCAAGGAAACCGCAGCCGCCGCGCCACCGTTTGACTGATCTTCCCAGCCCTGAACTACCGGAACTTCGGTGCCATCAATACGTTTGATTGTGTCGCCAATGTCATCGGCCAATTGCGCCGAGGCATTCAGCTTGATCGAGCCGTTCACAAACTCGGTCAACGACGAGATGCCCGATTCCGGCTCGGATGCGAAGCGACCATTTTGGGGGCCAACCGTCGGAACTTTGCCAGCGGCCATATCATCTAACAGTTGCCCCAGCTTTTCGGCTGTTAGGTCTTCGTAATAGTCTTTGCCGATCTGGGCCATGGGGGCGTTGGTGCAGGCACCAAGGCACTCGACCTCTTCCCAGCTGAATTTGCCATCCGCCGACACCGTGTGCGGCTTGTCGGCAATTTTGTCTTTGCAGACCGCCATCAGGTCTTCGGCCCCGCAGATCATGCAGGACAGGGTGCCACAAATCTGAATATGCGCAACAGTTCCAACCGGTTGCAGCTGAAACATGAAATAGAATGACGCCACTTCGAGTGCGCGAATGTAGGCCATACCCAGCATGTCCGCGACATATTCAATCGCTGGACGGGTGAGCCAGCTTTCTTGCTCCTGCGCGCGCCACAAAAGTGGGATGATCGCGCTGGCCTGACGGCCTTGGGGGTATTTGCTGACCTGATTTTGCGCCCAAGCCAGGTTAGCCGGGGTGAATTCGAAGCTTTCAGGTTGCTCAGAGTGCAAACGACGCAGCATATCTTTGGTCTTTCGGTTGGCTAACCGGGAACCATGTCACCCCGGTCACTGTTTTCTATTCCTGTGGCCCCTTACGTGAAAGGTTTAGGCCTCTGTGGGCGCGCAGGCCCCTGTTATCAAACGAATTCCGCCGCCTTCAAGCGCAACCGCTTCTTCGGTTTGCAACCGATATTGGCCGACTTCGATAACTTTTTCCCGTGGCAGCCCGGTTTGCAGTTCAACCGGCAGATAATGCCGTTCAGCGACGAGATCACAGCCAATCGAGGCCACAGCCGCATCATAGGCGGCCAAATCTTCGTCGGTGATGTCCTTTGGGGGCATGACACAGGCGGAGGCCAACGTCATAGCGGCCAAAGCGGGAACAAGTTTCTTCATTATCAGGCCTTTCTGCACGATCTTGGCAATGTCTGGCGGGTTTCTTCGCCAATCTGTTGCGCTGTCTTGGTCTGGCAGGGTTGGTTACTAAGGGACGGACAAAGCGGCCGGTGTCCCAGCCGCCTTGAAGATTACCTATCGATTTCGCCGAAAACGACATCCATGGTGCCGATGATTGCCGCGACATCGGCCAGTTGGTGGCCTTTGGCAACGTGGTCCATCGATTGCAAATGCAAGAACCCCGGCGCGCGCAGTTTGGCGCGGTAAGGTTTGTTGGACCCATCAGCGACCATATACACCCCAAACTCACCTTTAGGGGCTTCGACGGCGGCATAGACTTCGCCGGCCGGAACCTTGAACCCTTCGGTATAAAGCTTGAAGTGGTGGATCAGAGATTCCATCGAAGTTTTCATTTCGCTGCGCTTTGGTGGGGTCAGCTTGCCACGGGCCAAAACATCGCCCTGCCCTTCGGGAGCACGCAGTTTTTCAATCGCCTGCAAAATGATGCTGGTTGATTGGCGCATCTCTTCCATGCGGACAAGATAGCGATCATAGCAGTCGCCGTTTTTGCCAACCGGCACTTGGAAATCGAATTCATCGTAGCATTCATAGGGTTGCGCGCGACGCAAATCCCACGCAAGGCCCGAGCCGCGCACCATGACACCGGAATAGCCCCAATCAAGGATCTCTTCTTCGGTCACAACACCGATATCGCAGTTCCGCTGTTTGAAAATCCGGTTTTCGGTCAACAACCCGTCGATGTCATCGAGAACATTGGGGAAATGACCGGCCCACTCGATGATGTCATCCAAGAGCGCCTCTGGCAGGTCCTGATGCACACCGCCGGGGCGGAAATAGTTGGCGTGAAGACGGGCACCACAGGCGCGCTCATAAAAGATCATGAGCTTTTCGCGTTCTTCAAAGCCCCAGAGCGGCGGCGTTAGTGCACCGACGTCCATCGCTTGGGTTGTCACGTTCAGCAGGTGGTTCAACACCCGGCCGATTTCGCTAAACAACACCCGGATGAGCGAGCCACGGCGCGGAACCTCAACACCGGTCAGCTTTTCAATCGCCAGACACCAAGCGTGTTCTTGGTTCATTGGGGCCACGTAGTCGAGGCGATCCAAATAAGGCAGGTTTTGCAGGTAAGTCCGGCTCTCCATGAGCTTTTCGGTACCACGGTGCAGCAGGCCAATATGCGGGTCTGCGCGTTCTACGATCTCACCATCCAGCTCAAGCACCATGCGCAACACGCCGTGTGCCGCCGGGTGCTGAGGCCCGAAGTTGATGTTGAAATTGCGGATTTTCTGTTCGCCGGTCAGGGCGTCATCGAAACCTTTGGAGCCGTCCATTTAGTTGGCCTCCTTATTCTGAACCGGAGAGGAAAATGCCACGATCCATAGTAGGATCGGCACAGTAACCGGGATTAGTGTTATCAAAGCCAGCGGTGCCGGATAGCCGTATCTCGGCAACATCTTCCAAAATGGAACAACCAAAACCAAGAGAAGAAGATTAGAAAGGAGAAAGAAAAACTGTTGCTGGCTGCTCATGCCATCTGTGTAGACGTAAACAAATACGCCCCAGATGCCCAATCCAACCAAGCCAAACAGCTTATTCATCAACCTTTGGCCTCTTCCTGCTTTTCATCACCGGGCAGCACGTATTGCGCGCCTTCCCATGGCGACATGAAATCAAACTGGCGGTATTCCTGAACCAAGGACACGGGTTCGTAGACGACGCGTTTCAGCTCTTCGTCATAACGGACTTCGGTGTAGCCTGTGGTTGGGAAATCTTTGCGCAGCGGGTGGCCACGGAAACCATAGTCAGTCAGCAAACGGCGCAGATCCGGGTGGCCCGAGAACAGGATGCCATACATGTCAAATGTCTCACGCTCGAACCAATTGGCCGAAGGGTGGACATCAACAATCGACGGAACCATTTCGTCTTCGCGCACAGACAAGCGCAGGCGAATGCGGTGGTTTTGATACATCGACAAGAAGTGATAGACGACATCAAAACGCTTGGCCCGATCAGGGTAGTCAACGCCAGACAGGTCAACCAAAGTCGAGAATTTGCAATTCGGATCGGTCTTTAGAAACTCAACAAAGCCTTTGATATTGGCCGGGGCCACATCAATGTTGAGTTCACCATAGGCGATTTCCCAACCCAAAACGCAATCGGGGCGTTTGGCTTCGATCAATGTGCCCAGTTCGTTCAGTGCTTCACTCATCGTACAAGTGTCCCCGTCCGGCGAATTTTCTTTTGCAGCGCCGTCAGGCCATAGAGCAACGCCTCAGCCGTGGGCGGGCAGCCCGGCACATAGACGTCCACCGGCACGATGCGATCACAACCACGCACAACCGAATAGCTGTAGTGATAGTAACCACCACCATTGGCACAAGAGCCCATGGAAATCACATAGCGCGGCTCTGGCATCTGGTCATAAACCTTGCGCAGCGCCGGGGCCATTTTGTTGGTCAATGTCCCGGCCACGATCATCAGGTCAGACTGGCGCGGGCTGGCGCGCGGGGCGATCCCGTAACGCTCGGCGTCGTAACGTGGCATCGAGGTGTGCATCATCTCAACTGCACAGCAGGCCAACCCAAAGGTCATCCAGTGCAGCGAGCCGGTGCGCGCCCAGTTAATGATGTCTTCCGTCGAGGTCAGCAGGAAACCTTTGTCCTGCAGCTCGCGGTTGATGGCCTGAGTGGCGACTTCTTTGTCCGCGCCGACCTGGGTCCCTGTCATCACTCCCATTCGAGCGCCCCTTTCTTCCATTCGTAAGCAAATCCGGCTGTCAGCACCGCCAAGAAGACCATCATAGACCAGAAGCCAACCATCGAGATATCCGCAAAGGCCACGGCCCATGGGAACAAGAAGGCGATTTCGAGGTCAAAAATGATGAACAGGATCGCGACAAGGTAGAAACGGACATCGAATTTCATTCGGGCGTCATCAAATGCGTTGAACCCGCATTCATAGGCCGAAACCTTTTCCGGATCCGGATTGCGCACAGCAATCAGAATGGCGGCGAAAAGGAAAACAAGACCAATGACAACGGCAATGGCCACAAAGACGAGGATGGGAAGGTATTCCCGCAGCATCTCTTCCACGAGGCGGCTCCTTCTTTGGCACGCATAACGCGCGCAGATCGGTTCAGGGATGCCTTAGCCCTATGGGCAGGCAGGGTCAACAAGGCGGGTTGATATTCAATAGAATGAAATCGAAGGTAAACAGACCCGCAGATTGTCGAAATTTTATTGAATTTCATAAACTTGGGGTAGAATGCACCCATGGTCGCATTGCCTTGCGAATTATCAAAGCGCGCGCTTGCGTCGCGGAATCATTTCGCGGTTTTCTTGGGTCGGTCAATTTGTCCCGAGACTGGCAATCATCACATGGGCCGCAAAACCCGCCATCACCAACATGATCGGGCCCCAGACCGCGCGTTCCTTTTTGGACGGTGTGATCCAGTTCAGAATCGCGCTAATCACCATAACAGCAAGGGCAATCCACCCTGCCCTTCGCGGCCAATCCAAACCGGGAAACCCCGCCGCCGACAGGATCGCCAAGCCGCAAAACAGCAAAATGGGAATCGATATGGCCGCGATGATCCGCCCCCGAAGCGGAAGCGCACCAACATGTTGGCCGCCTTGAGTGTATTCGCCAAGCGGAGCTCCAGCGATCAATGCAATTTGAAAGAAAATGATGGCAAGACAGCCGGTTGCGAACAAATGGGCGATTTGCGTGATCATGGCTTTGGCTCACAATTTCGGAAATGGATGGTTTCGTGATACTCTGAGTGAACCATTCCGGCAATCACCCCATCAATAGGAGACTGCCATGCGGCGCATAACGGTCATTTTCGGTGCCATTGTTTTGGCGGCGGCTCCCGCTTGGACGGAAAACCAAGTGCAAACCCGATCACAAGGTCAAGATTGTTCAGGCGAGAGCCAGCAGCTTGGGCTTGATCCTATCCCCGGTGGGTTCCTTGAGTTACCCGCCAATGTCCGCCACATCCGGTTTGATCAGGATATCTCTCTTTGTGCGCAAGCCGGATCAGTTGAAGCGCGCGCCGCCTTGGTGCAAACCTTTTCCTGTGCCGATATTCGCGACAGCCCAGACGACGGTGTTGGAGTTGATTTTCTAACCGCAGACGGTACGCCCCATCACATCTGGCTGCATATCAACCCTGACAATGATCCACAGGTGCTGGAATTCGGTCTCTATAAACAAGAGACCGAAGTCTATTGGGCAGTCAGCAAAATCGCGGTTTGTAGCGGCTAAAAGCCATGCTCAAGTAATCCAAACCGGCTTGCGTTTGTCGAAAAACGCGCCGATGCCTTCTTGGGCTTCCTCGCCTTCCCATCGATCAACGAGCCCTTGAATCGTTTGGTCAATCACCTCTTCGGTGATCGGCATGCCAAGCCACCGGGTAAAGCGTTTGGCCTCGGCCACAGCCCCCGGCGCGACCGATAGATAGGGAGCAACCTCGGCCTCAACTGCCGCGTCAAGCTCATCCGCAGTTACTGCCTTGGCCAAAAGACCCAAAGTCACCGCTTCATCAGCCTTGAAAATGCGGGCTGACATGAAAACACGCCGCGCCATCGCCTCGCCCAACCGGGCCAGAACATAGGGGCCAATGGTGGCGGGGATCAGGCCAAGTTTGGTTTCTGTCAAGCCGAACTTCGCACCCTCAACCCCAATCGCCACATCACAAACAGACGCCATGCCAACACCGCCGCCAAAGGCCTGACCCTGGACCCGGCCGATAAGCGGTTTGGGCATTTCATTCAGCGCCTTAAGCATCATCGCCAGTTTTTTGGCCTCGACAAAGCGGGTCTTGGCGTCGGCGGCCATCTGATCCTGCATCCAGCGTAGATCACCTCCGGCGCAAAAGCTCCGCCCCGCCCCGGTTAAGATCACCACACGCACCGCATCGTCACCGCCCAATTGCTCGGCGGCGTCGGTCAGCTCGGCGATCATTTGCGCCGACATAGCGTTGTGTTTGTCCGCCCGGTTGAGGGTGAGTGTCGCGACACCGCGCGCGTCGATTTGGATATCGATCGTTTCGAACATTCAGGCGTCCCCCCGCATGGCGCGCGCCATTTGGGCGGCCTCATCCAAAATGGCCCGATCAAGGCCGGTTTCATATCCCAGCTGTGTAACACGGTCATGGACCGCCTCGGTGGCGACATTGCCCGCCGCACCCGGCGCATAAGGGCACCCCCCCAAGCCGCCAACCGCGCCGTCAAAAACCCGAAGCCCTTTGTCCAAAGCAACCTCAATATTGGCCAAAGCTTTGCCGCTGGTATCATGAAAATGCCCGGCAAGCTTATCAGCAGGCAGTTCGTTCAAAACCACATCGAGCATCTTGGCAATGGCCTCGGGCTGACCCCGTCCAATTGTGTCACCAAGCGAGATTTCGTAGCACCCCATGTCGCGCAGCGCCGCCACAACCCGCGCCACTTGCGCCGGATCTACGGCCCCGTCATAAGGACATTCAACCACACAAGACACATAGCCCCGCACCGGTAGTCCCGCATCTTGGGCGGCTTGTGCAACCGGTTTAAACCGCTCAAGGCTCTCGGCGATTGTCGCGTTGATATTGGCCTTGCTGAAGCCCTCTGAGGCAGAACCGAAAATCGCCACTTCGTCCGCCTTGGCGGCAATGGCGTTTTCCAACCCCTTCATATTAGGTGTGAGCGCCGCATAAGAAATGCCCGCAGCACGGCGAATACCGGCCAGAACATCGGCACTATCCGCCATCTGTGGCACCCATTTCGGGCTGACAAAACTGGCGCATTCGATGCGTTTAAACCCGGCCCGGCTAAGGCAATCAACCAATGCCACCTTGTCCGCCGTTGGGATTTGGCGTTTCTCATTTTGCAACCCGTCACGCGGGCCAACTTCGAAAATCTCAACGTGATTGGTCACAAATCAGGCCTCCGGAACCGGGTAAAAATCTTTGTCATAAAACTGTTGCGCGCCCTCTCGGGCACAGGCCCGCTGATGTGACGGCAGGGCTTCGATGCGAGCTTTGTAGGCCATGAGCTTGGGAAACTCAGAAAGATCAACATAGTAAGGCGCAGCAAAGAGGTTGAAGCCCATCATGATATCCGCCCCGGAAAACCCATCGGGCAAAAGCCAGTCGCCCTCCCTCATCCGGGCCTCCATCCCTTGAAGCGCCGCGCGCAGGCGGGCCACAGTCAGCTTGACGACAATCGGGCTTGGCTTCGCAGGCGGTCGCAAGAACACCATCTGAAGGTTGAGGTTTTCGATCAGGCTGGCCATGGTTTCCGAATAGTGGATCCATTGCAAATAGGCGGCGCGTTCGATGTGACCCGCGACACGACCGAGCTCCGGCGCATGGGTTTCGACCAAATATTCAAGGATCGCCCCGGATTCGGCCATTTCCAAACCATCAATCTCGATCGCCGGTATGCGTGTTGCTGGCGACACACGCGGCAAACCACTCTCGCGCATCTCCCTTGATCCGATTTGGTGTTCGATGATCTCAAGCGGGCCAAGTTTGGCCTCTAGGCCCGCTTCTTCGATCAGCCAAAGAATACGAAACGAGCGACCATATTGGACGTGATGCAGTTTGATCATGGGGTGGCCCTCCTCCGACCTTGTTCAACCATGGTGTTTTTCACCCATCCCGGCGCGGCGCTCGTCCAAAATCCGTGCACGGATTTTTCAAAAGTTTTGCAAAACTTTTGGGTGCGCCTGCCGAGCGGTTATTGCTTAGGCCTCGACCTCTTCTTCCAGACGGATCAGCGGGGCACCGGCCTCAACCTGATCACCATCGGCGACCAAAACCTCGGCAATAGTCCCGTCACGGCCCGCAACCATTGTGTGTTCCATCTTCATCGCTTCCAATACCGCCAAACGATCACCTTCGGACACGGTTTGACCAGGCGACACATGAACCGACACAACCCGCCCCGGCATCGGCGCAAGAGTGAGCGTCGCATCCGCGCCACCATCAGAATCGCGCGCCAACAGGTCAATCACACGATAGGACCGCCCGTAATCGGTGAAAATCGTGATTTCATCGCCGCTTTGTGCGAAATTGGCGGCGCGGTCACCATCCAGTTCCCAGCCAGACGCGGTGTGCAAAGCCTCGACCACCAGCCCATCAGTTTCAACCAAACAATCGCCGGCACCACGCATTCGCAGCTTGATTTCGCGCGGCTCACCACCGTCTTCAATCCACACCGTTCGAACAAGCGGTTGCCACAGGGTAAAACCGCTGCCTGCCCCGTCCTGATCCCAAATCCCGGCGGCGATAAGTGCCGCTTGCGCACGTGCCTGCGGATTGTCATCGGGCTGCGCAACCAAGGCGTCAATGTCACGGGCGATCAGACCGGTATCGACGTCACCGCGACCAAAACCGTCGTGTTCGGCCAATGCGCCCAAAAAGGACAGGTTCGTCACCGTGCCGGCCACTTCGGTTTCGCGCAAGCCGCGCGCCAACTGCCGCAAGGCTACGGCGCGGGTCGGGCCATGTACGATCACCTTGGCAATCATCGGGTCGTAATGCGGGCTGATCTCATCCCCCGACCGCACGCCGCTATCGGCGCGCACCCCGTCCGGGAAAGCCAAATGTGCCAAACGCCCCGTGGCAGGTAAGAACCCGGCCGGAACGTCTTCGGCATAAAGACGGGCCTCAAAGGCATGGCCCTTGATCGACAACTCATCCTGTTGCGCAGGGAGACTTTCGCCTGAAGCGACGCGAATTTGCCATTCGACCAAATCCACACTGGTGATCAACTCGGACACCGGATGTTCAACCTGTAATCGGGTGTTCATTTCCATGAACCAGAACCCGTCCTCGCGAAGCCCGTCCGAGCCATCCACGATGAATTCGACCGTCCCCGCCCCTTTGTAGCCAATCGCCTCGGCGGCGCGTACCGCCGCCTGCCCCATGGCTTGGCGGACGTTCTCCGGCATATCCGGTGCTGGCGCTTCTTCGATGACCTTTTGGTGGCGACGCTGAAGCGAACAATCGCGTTCAAACAAATGCACGGCTTTTTCACCATCGCCAAACACCTGCACCTCAATGTGACGAGGTTGCGAGATGAACTTTTCAATCAGCACATGATCATTGCCAAAGGCGGTCCGCGCCTCGGATTTGGCGCTTTCCAATGCGTCGACAAATTCTTCGGGACGCTCAACAAGGCGCATGCCTTTGCCGCCGCCCCCGGCAACCGCTTTGATAAGGACCGGATAGCCGATGCTTTGCGCCTCGACCTCTAGATGTCCGGGATCTTGGTCTTCTCCCATGTAGCCCGGAACAATTGGCACGCCTGCCTCTTGCATCAGCCTTTTGGCCGCATCCTTGAGCCCCATAGAACGGATCGCATGGGCAGATGGGCCGACAAAGGTCAGACCTGCGGCCTCGACTTGATCAACAAAATCGGGGTTTTCGGACAAAAAACCGTATCCCGGATGGATTAGCTGCGCCCCTGTGGCCTGCGCCGCGGCGATGATTGCGTCGCCGCGCAGATAGCTTGCCGCCGGGGCCGCTTCGCCGATGCAAATCGCGTCGTCGGCCAAAGCCACATGTTTCGCGCCCGCATCAACATCAGAATGCACCGCGACACTGCGCAGGCCCATTTTACGCGCAGTTTCGATAACGCGACAGGCGATTTCACCACGGTTGGCGATCAAAATGGTATCAAACATGGGGTATCTCCATGAGGTGTGGTCGGCAACGAGGGGCCTGCCCCTCGCGCTCCCCGGAGTTTAATTTGCAAGATGAAGACATCGATGAATAACGCATGGGTAAATCACATGCGGAACACGCCAAAGCGTGTGTCTTCGATCGGTGCGTTCAGAGATGCGCGCAAGGACAGCGCAAGTGTTTGGCGGGATTTTCGTGGGTCGATGATCCCATCGTCCCACAAACGGGCCGAGGCATAGAGCGGGTGCGCCTGGCGTTCGAACATCTCGATGGTCGGGCGTTTGAACTCGGCCTCATCCTCGGCGGACCATGTCCCACCTTTGCGCTCGATCCCGTCGCGTTTCACTGTGGCTAACACGCCTGCGGCCTGTTCGCCGCCCATGACGCTGATCCGGCTATTGGGCCAGGTCCAAAGGAAACGCGGCTGGTAGGCGCGACCGGACATGCCGTAATTGCCCGCACCAAAGCTTCCGCCGACCAACATCGTGATCTTAGGCACATTTGTGGTCGCAACCGCGGTGACCATCTTGGCCCCATGACGCGCAATACCTTCGTTTTCGTATTTGCGGCCAACCATAAACCCAGTGATATTTTGCAAGAAAACCAGAGGTATAGAGCGTTGGGAACACAGTTCTACGAAATGCGCACCCTTTTGTGCGGCCTCAGAAAACAAAACGCCGTTGTTGGCGATGATCCCCACGGGCATGCCCATGACATGGGCAAACCCAGTGACCAAAGTTTCGCCAAAGCGCGCTTTGAATTCGTCAAATCGCGATCCGTCAACCATCCGCGCGATGACTTCGCGGATGTCATAGGGCGTGCGCAAATCCCCCGGAACAACGCCTAGGATTTCATCGGGGTCATAGGCCGGGTCTTCGGGGTTTTGCAGGTTGACCAAAGCGCCCTTGGCGGGACCAAGATTGCCAACCGCGCGACGGGCAAGCGCCAGTGCGTGGCTATCATCCTCGGCCAGGTAATCCGCAACGCCGGAAAGGCGCGTATGAACATCGCCACCGCCAAGATCTTCGGAAGTGACAACCTCGCCAGTCGCGGCTTTGACCAAGGGCGGGCCAGCCAAGAAGATCGTCCCTTGTTCTTTAACGATAATAGTCACGTCCGACATGGCGGGCACATAGGCCCCGCCGGCGGTACACGACCCCATGACAACCGCGATCTGCGCGATGCCTTTGGCGGACATGCGGGCTTGGTTGTAGAAGATGCGGCCAAAGTGATCGCGATCTGGGAACACTTCGTCCTGATTAGGAAGGTTCGCGCCGCCGCTATCCACCAAGTAGATGCAAGGAAGATGGTTTTCCTCAGCGATCTCTTGGGCGCGTAGGTGCTTTTTGACCGTCATCGGATAATACGTGCCGCCTTTGACGGTGGCATCATTGCAAACAACCATAACCTGACGGCCCTGCACCTGACCGATGCCTGCAATCACCCCAGCACAGGGGGCGGCATTGTCGTAAAGACCGTGGGCCGCCGTGGCACCAACTTCAAGAAACGGGGTTCCGGGGTCAAGCAAGTTGGCAACCCGTTCACGCGGCAACATTTTCCCACGGCTGATGTGACGATCACGCGATCGTTCGCCGCCACCCGCCGCCGCCATGTCAGCGGCCTCACGGATTTCCGCCAACGCGTCGAGGTGAGCGGACTGGTTGGATTTGAATTGCTCTGAAGAAGCAATCGCTTGGGATTGGAGCTTCATGGTGTCTCCTGCCTTTTTAGGGTGTCTGCCTGCGCTTCTGCGGCTGCGCGGGCTTTGAGTTCTTTGCGGATAACCTTGCCAGTGACGGTCATTGGCAGCTCATCCAGAAAACTGATTTCTCTTGGGTATGAATAGTTTGCCAAGCGATCTTTGACCCATGTCTGAAGATCCCTTTCACAAAGGTTAACGTCTTGTTTTACAACAACATAAGCCTTAACGATTTCGGTTCGTAGTGGATCGGGTTTGCCCACAACGCCAACGGTGGCAACGCCGGGATGGGTGAGTAAACAATCTTCGATTTCAGCCGGGCCAATCCGGTACCCCGCCGAGGAGATCACATCGTCGTCGCGCCCAACAAAGCGCAAATAGCCGTCTTGAAACACACCGCGATCGCCCATGACCATCCAGTCGCCGCGAAATTTCGCGGCCGTTTCCGCCGGGTTATTCCAATATTCCAACAACATAGAGGGCGCGCCTCGACGGATCGCGATATCCCCTTCGCCGTCGACCTCGTGGCCATCTTCATCAATCACAGCGATGTCAAACCCCGGAACGGGTTTGCCGATGGCACCCGGTTGCGGAGGAAACAAAACGCTACAGGAGCTGGCCACCATATTGCATTCTGTCTGACCGTAGAATTCGTTGATTGTCACACCAAGCGCCTGTTGCCCCCAAGCGAGCATCTCGGCCCCTAAGGGTTCCCCACCTGAGGCCACGGTACGAAGTCCAGCAATTTGGGCGTTTTCCGCCTTAAGAAAACGCAGTGCCGTTGGAGGGAAAAATATATTTTTTACATGTGCTTGTGCAATGATTCTTAAGCATTCTTCGACGCTGAACTTTGCCATGCGTGCGGCCACAACCGGAACGCCAAGCGCCAGTCCGGGCATGAGAACATCAAACAGGCCTCCGATCCAAGCCCAATCTGCAGGTGTCCAAAGAACATCACCCTCTAAACCCAAGAAATCATGACTTATTTTGACACCGGGTAAATGCCCGTTTAGCATTTTGTGCGCATGAAGCGCACCTTTGGGTTTGCCAGTGGTGCCAGACGTGTAGATCAGCACCGCCGGGTCTTGAGGTCCTGTCTCGAGCATGGGTTGTGGAACAGGCTCAGAGAGGTCTGTTTGTTGGATAACAGCGACGTCGAAAGGGGATAGGAGAGCGGCCCCTTCTTCATCTGTTACAACAACTTGCGTGCCGGAGTTGTCAAGACGAGAGGCCAAGGCATCCCGGCGAAACAACTTGAACAAGGGAACAGAAATTGCGCCCAAACGCCAAGTCGCGATATGCGCAGCCGCGCAGAGCGGCGATTGACCCAAAAGGACACCAACCCGATCGCCGGACTGAACGCCACGCGCCACCAAAACGGCCTGCACCTGCCAGCTAAGGCGTTGTAAATCCGCATAAGTGACATCAACGCGCTCGCCATCCGACAAATCAATAATCGCCAGTTTGTCGGGGAACTTCGCAGCCCAGTCATCGCAGACCTGAGCCGCCATATTTAGCCGCTCTGGAAGCTCGTTCCGAACTGCCGCCCTAAGTGCGTCGTATGAAAGACCGCGTGGCAGCATCAGTCGCCCCAAGATTCCCCAAGCAAAACAGCTTGTTCCGCGGTGGTATGAATCAAACAGTTTAACGTAGCCGGGCCGCCACCTGTGCCGCCGCTCCATTGGCTGCGCTCGTAGTCACATTTGGCGTCACGAAACGGGATCCACGCGCGCTGCATCTGTTTCAACGCATCGGCCTGTGATGGGCCAAACCCTTCGTTCGCGATGTCGTTGGCCTTGGAGGTCGCCATTTTCGCCTTGTAGTTGACGTTCAACAACCTGTCCCAGTACTGAAATTCAGCATCCAAGCAACCGCTTTCGCCGTAGGTCGAAAACCCGCCCGGCGTGTCCTGCATACATTGCAGTGCAGAAAGGCCAACACAGTCCTGATAGGGCCGCGTGCTCTGAAGACACGCGTCGGTGGCATAATCAGAATAGGTCAAATCCTGTGCGGCGACACCGCTTGAGAGGACACCAAAGATGAAGGTGAGAAGACGCATACGAGGCTCCCGTTGTGGATTGCTGGGCCGGGCACCCTGCCCGACCCGCGCGGATCAGAGCATTTTGCTCATCAATTCCCGCCCAACCAGCATACGGCGAATTTCGCTTGTGCCAGCCCCAATTTCCATCAACTTGGCATCACGGAACAAACGTCCAACGGCCGCATCGGCCAAGAAGCCCGCGCCGCCAAGCGCCTGAACCGCCTGATGCGCCTGAACCATCGCCTGTTCAGACGCATAGAGACAACACGCCGCCGCGTCCTGACGGGTGACGGTGCCACGATCACAGGCGCGCGCGACTTCGTACACATAGGCCCGCGCCGAATTCATTGCGGTGTACATATCGGCAATTTTGCCCTGCATCAGCTGGAAGTTCCCGATTGGCTGACCAAACTGTTTGCGCTCGGCCATATAGGGCATGACCTCGTCCATACAGGCGGCCATGATCCCGGTGCCAATCCCAGCGAGAACAACGCGTTCGTAGTCGAGACCGGACATCAAAACGCGAACGCCTTTGCCCTCTTCACCAAGGATGTTTTCAAACGGCACTTCGACGTTTTCAAAGATCAACTCGGCGGTGTTCGACCCGCGCATGCCCATTTTGTCGAAATGCGGGCTTGTCGAGAACCCTGCCATGTCTTTTTCAACGATAAAGGCGGTGATACCCTTGGCCCCCGCATCGGGATCGGTTTTGGCATAAACAACCAGCGTATCGGCGTCAGGACCGTTGGTGATCCAGTATTTGTTGCCATTCAACACAAAGCGATCATTGCGTTTTTCGGCGCGCAGCTTCATCGACACAACGTCAGACCCGGCACCGGGCTCGGACATTGCCAAGGCCCCAACGTGTTCGCCAGACAACAAGCCCGGCAGGTATTTCTGACGCTGTTCGTCGGTGCCGTTCAGCTTGATTTGATTGACGCAAAGATTGGAATGCGCACCGTAGGACAAAGAGACCGACGCGCTGGCACGGGCGATTTCCTCAACCGCAATCACATGCGCGAGATAAGACATTTCTGCCCCACCGAATTTTTCGGGAACGGTGATCCCCAAGAGGCCCAACTCGCCCATTTCGGTCCAGAGCTCATTTGGGAACTCGTTTGTGCTGTCGATCTCGGCCGCCATCGGCTTGACCCGCTCTTGCGCCCACTTGTGCACCATATCGCGCAGGGCGTTTACATCTTCACCTAGATCGAAAGTCATGCTGGCCAGGAACATTGCTCTGCGCCTCCTCACGCTTATTGAACACCTGTTCAGTTAAGTACACAGATTTGATGAGTCGGGTCAAGCAATGCTTGAAAATTCCGAATTCAGGGCGTGTTCCATGCCTCTTGGAAAGGCCTTGTTAACGAACATACCAAATACACCTTAATTCGAGAGCTCTTGCACTTTTTCGCCGACGACGGCAGGAACATACGACAGCACAACCCTAGGTTCGGAACGCCAAACGTATGACAGTTCGATACAAGTATTTTCCAGACGAAGGGTTCCTGTTGATGAAGTATTTCGGGCGCTCGACGCATGCTCAGCAGGTCGAGCTGTTTTCAACGGTTGCACAACAATATGACGTTGTTCCCTTTATGAATTGCGTCTCCGACATGTCAGAGCTTACGCAAACAACGATCACCTCAAAAAACATGATGTCTCAGGTGACACAAATTACCCAAGCGCTAGATGCACTGCCGCACCCCATAAAACAGGCGCTGTATGCCCCGACCCCAATGTCCATGGGTATTTCGCGTATGTATCTCGGATACGCTGATCTCTCCGCCAATCTTGACATTCAAGTTTTCGATGACCTGCAAGAGGCCATCAATTGGGCGGGCAAATCCGGCCTTGCGAATGAGTTGTTTGAGACGTCCGAATGGGACGAAATCCCGGATTAGGCACCTAAACGCTATGCTGCTGCCAAACAGCCCCCACTTCAGCGCGAATAATCCGTGCGATCAAGGCGCAGTCGTCGAGTGAGAACGTTAGCGGCAAGCGCATGTCGACAATCCCGGTCAAAATCCTATCGCTGGCGGGCATGCGCTCCGCCTCTGTATAGCGCCAGCTGTCATAGCGTGATGTAAACCCTGCGGGCTCGGCCCCACCAAACCATTTAAGCTCGACCCCGCGCGCTGCACAGCGAGAGATGACCGCATTCACCGCCTTAGGAGACCAATCCAGCAGCAAGAATTGGATCGATGATCCCACAGGTCGAGCATTGGGATGGCGGCTTACGAGCTTCAAACCGGGTGTATCGGATAACCCTTGTTCAACAACGTCATATCGTTCGTTCCAGCGTGTCACTTGTGTTTCTAGATCGCGCAGTTGAGGCCGCAATATCGCCGCACGTATATTATCCATGCGCCCAGACACGTTTGGCGTTGTGTATTTCACTCTTTCAAAAACCTCAGGGTCCGGTGCCGCCAAATGACGTTCGTACAACATGTATGACCCGGACAGGATGATAGCGCGCGCGGCTATCTCTTCGTCATCGGTGACCAAGAACCCTCCTTCGCCAGAGTTCACATGCTTGTAGGTCTGCATCGAGTAGCAGCCGATTGCCCCCTGCCGTCCCGAGGGCACGCCCCGCCATTGTGCCCCCATCGTATGGGCACAATCTTCGATCACCGTCACATCGGCTGCATCACACATCTGCATGAGCCGATCCATATCGCACAAATGGCCGCGCATATGGGACAACATCAACACCTTGGCATGGCCAAGTTTGGCCTCAAGGTCGTCAAGGTCGATGACCAACTCATCGGTTACCCCGACAAATTCCGGTTTTGCGCCAATGCTGGCAATCGCACCGGGAACTGGGGCAAGCGTAAAGGCATTGGTCAACACCGTTTCACCGGGTTGCACCCCGACGGCCCGCAGCGAACAGGCCAAGGCATAGCCACCAGAGGCCACAGCAACACAGTATTTCGCCCCGGTTTGCGCGGCGAATTCCTGTTCCAACAACGCGGCTTCTGAAAACTCGCCCTCGGCGACATTATAGCGGTGCAGCCGACCATGATTCAAAACCGCAATCGCGGCCTCAATCCCTTCCTGTGGAATGGGTTCCTGTTGTGTGAAACTTCCGGTGAAAATCTCGGTCATGCGGAATCCTTGGTGGTGACGGTCAATTGATGCGCCAGTATCGGCGGCAAATCGCGTATGATTTAGGTCGTTTTCTGCACAAAACCCGTTTTTTCAGCCAATCAGACGCATGATTTCGGGATGTAGCTCGTCAAAATGGTCAATTACGCTTTCCGGTTTCAAAGGGCGTACATCTTCGCCACCAACGGCGAATGTCACCAAAATCGATGGCACACCAGCATTGGCCGAGGTCTTGCGATCCGTTTCGGAATCCCCAACCAAAAGTGAGGCGTCACGACGTCCGCCACAGTGATCAACAGCGGCCCAATACGGGGCAACATCAGGCTTGCGGGTGGCCACGGTATCGGCCCCAATCATCGATCCAAACAGATCACGCACCCCGAGGCTACGCAACAATTTCTCGGCCAGCGCTTCGGGTTTGTTGGTGCAAATGCCCACAGCATATTCGTTGCGTAGAAGGGTTTCGACCGCTTCAACCGCGCCGGGGTACATATGGGTATAGACATCAATGGCGCTATCATAGGCGGTCAATAATTCGGGATACCACTTATCAACGGTTTGCCCCGACATAAGCCCGGCTCGCGTCAAGCCCAAGGTCAACATTGCCTTGCCCCCACGCACCGCGGTTCCGGCATCACCAACCGGGTCAAGGCGTTCGTTAATCCCCATGGCATCAAAACAATGGTTGGCGGCGGCGATCAAATCACCGCTCGTATCGGCCAACGTCCCATCGAGATCAAAAATCACACAATTCTTCATGGCCTACCCTTTTGTCATATCCAGAAACCAAGCGTGACCAGTCTCTGCTTGCCCTATTTGACCAAAGCGATAAAACGGCGGCAACCAAAAGACAAATGGGATTGAGTTTTTGAGCATTGCCCTAATCGTACTTGCCGCTGGCAAGGGTACCCGTATGCAATCGGACCTTCCGAAGGTTTTGCACAAAATCGCCCATGCTCCGATGTTGTGGCACGCCATGCGCGCCGGGTCGGTCCTAGAACCAGAGCACAGCATCGTCGTTGCCGGTCATGGAGCAGATTTGGTCGAAGTCTCGGCCAAGGATTTTGATCCCGAGGCGCAGGTCGTTTTACAGTCCGAACAATTGGGCACGGCCCATGCGGTTGCCCAAGCAAAACCAGCGTTGGATGGATTTGAGGGCGATGCGCTTGTTTTATACGGCGACACGCCGTTTATCCGCCAAGAGACACTCGAAGCAATGGCCGAGGCGCGCGCCCAGAATGACGTGGTCGTATTGGGGTTTGAAGCCGCTGATCCGGGGCGCTATGGTCGTTTGGTGACCGACGGCGAAGAATTAATGCGCATTGTCGAGTTCAAGGATGCGTCACCTCAAGAACGCAACATAACGCTTTGTAATTCTGGTGTTATTGCCGCAAAATCCGATGTACTTTTTGATCTGATTGATGCCGTTGAAAACAACAACGCATCCGGGGAATACTATCTGACCGATATCGTTGCCATTGCCCGGTCTCGGGGGTTGTCGGCATCGGTGGTGCGCTGTGATGAAGCCGAAACGCTTGGTGTGAATTCACGCGCCGAACTCGCGACCGCAGAAAGCCTTTTCCAGACCCGCGCCCGCGCCGAATTGGTCGAAAACGGTGTTTCGCTTTTGGCCCCTGACAGTGTTTATCTGTCTTGGGATACGGTCATCGGGCGCGATGCTGAAGTTGAACAAAACGTTGTCTTTGGGCCGGACGTCACCGTTGAATCCGGCGCTCGTATCCGCGCCTTTTCACATTTGGAAGGGGCCCATGTTAGCCGCGGCGCCGTTGTCGGCCCCTATGCACGTCTGCGCCCCGGTGCCGAACTGGCCGAAGACACCCATGTCGGCAACTTTGTCGAAATAAAAAATGCCCAGCTCCACCAAGGGGCCAAAGCCAACCATCTAACCTATATTGGTGATGCGGAAATTGGCGAGAAAACCAATATCGGCGCAGGAACGATCACCTGCAATTACGATGGGGTTTTCAAACATAAAACCACAATTGGCAAACAGGCGTTTATCGGCTCTAACACCATGCTGGTCGCCCCGGTGACCATTGGGAACGACGCTATGACAGCTAGTGGGTCGGTCGTGACAAGCGATGTGCCCGATGGGGCCATGGCGCTTGCCCGCGCCAAACAAGTTAACAAAGAGGGCTTTGCCACCAAGCTATTTGCGATGCTTCGTGCCAAAAAAGCCAAAAAGCAGGCACAAAACGACTGATTTCGTGACAGACCTTGCTGAGTGCAGAAAACGAGTTGAGAGGAAGACACCATGTGCGGGATTGTAGGCGTTCTTGGAACCCATGAAGTGGCCCCAATTCTGGTCGATGCTCTGCGCCGTCTGGAATACCGTGGATACGACAGTGCGGGCATTGCTACCGTGAACAACGGTGTTTTGGATCGCCGCCGCGCGGTTGGAAAACTGGTGAATCTGTCTGACCTTTTGGTTCACAATCCATTGGCCGGAAAATCGGGGATTGGTCATACACGTTGGGCCACACACGGTGCCCCAACCACTGACAACGCTCACCCCCATAGGGCCGGCGATGTCGCCGTTGTCCACAACGGCATCATCGAAAACTACAAAGACCTGCGCGCTGAACTGGCCGAACACGGCATCGAACCGCAGACCGAAACCGACACTGAATCCATCGCCCTTTTGACGCATCATTTGATGTCACAAGGTAAAGCGCCGGTTGAAGCCGCTATGGAGACCTTGGCGCGCCTTGAAGGGGCCTTTGCCTTGGCATTTTTGTTTGATGGTGAAGAGGACCTGATGGTCGCTGGGCGCAAAGGCTCACCGCTTGCCATTGGACATGGTGACGGTGAAATGTATGTCGGGTCCGACGCCTTTGCCCTTGCCCCGATGACCGACCAAATCACCTATCTTGAAGAAGGTGACAGCGCAGTTTTGACCCGCAGCAGCCTCGAAATTCGCGATGAGGCCGGGCGGTTGGTCAACCGCGAAAAGAAAACCATTCAGGTTGACGCCGCTCGTGTCGACAAGGGTGGCTACAAGCATTTCATGGCCAAAGAGATCGCCGAACAACCGTCGGTTTTGTCCAATGCCCTGTCTGCCTATGTCACCGAACATGGCATTGCTCTGCCCGATCCCGGCATTGATTTTACCAAGATTGACCGCCTGACTATGGTCGCTTGCGGCACGGCTTTTTATGCGTGTTTCACCGCGAAATATTGGTTTGAACAGCTGGCCGGCCTTCCGGTCGAGGTCGATATTGCTTCTGAGTTCCGCTATCGCGAACCTCCGATTTCCGCCAACACAGCAGCTTTGTTTGTTAGCCAATCTGGTGAAACCGCCGATACGCTTGCTGCGCTGCGTTATTGCGAAGGCAAAGCCGACAAGATTTTCTCGGTTGTAAATGTTCAAGAAAGCTCGATCGCGCGTGAAAGCGATCTAGCCTTGCCCATTCACGCGGGTGCTGAAATCGGCGTTGCCTCAACCAAAGCTTTCACCTGTCAGCTTAACGTCCTGCTTTTGTTAGCTTTGAAGGCTTCTGTTGAGCGTGGGAAAATGTCTCAGGATCGGCTTGAAGAGATATTGAACGACCTGCGCGCCCTTCCCGGCACCATCAATGCGGCCCTTGATCGCGATGGAGATTTTGCAAAGGTTTCCAATCGCTTGGCCGAAGCGCGTGATGTTCTATTTTTGGGACGCGGCCTCATGTACCCGCTGGCGCTTGAGGGCGCACTTAAACTGAAAGAAATCAGCTATATACACGCTGAAGCTTATGCATCAGGCGAACTCAAACACGGCCCGATTGCCCTGATCGACAAACATGTTCCGGTTGTTGTCTTCGCGCCCAAGGACTCCCTGTTTGAAAAGACTGTGTCCAACATGCAAGAGGTCATGGCACGCGGTGGCAAAGTGTTGTTGGTTACAGATAGCGCCGGAGCCGAGGCCGCCGGGGCGGACGTCTGGCGCACCATCGTCATGCCCCAGGTGACCGAAGTCTTGTCACCGATGCTCTATGCCCTTCCGGCCCAGCTTTTGGCCTATCATACCGCCGTGGCCAAAGGCACCGATGTGGATCAACCGCGCAATTTGGCAAAGTCAGTCACCGTCGAGTAATTTCGTCGTCAGGAGTCCTTTATGGGAAAGCAGTTTGAGACACTCAACGAAGATCACATCCGCTTTATCGCGGATCAAAAGATTTTCTTTGTCGGTTCTGCCGCCCCAACCGGCAAGGTCAACATTTCCCCCAAAGGCGGTGACAGCCTGCGGGTGAAAGGGCCCAATCGGATCATATGGCGAAATCTGACTGGATCGGGCAATGAAACCGCCGGGCATCTGCCGCTTGAAAACCGCATGACGTTGATGTGGTGCGGGTTCGAGACACGCCCCATTATCTTACGCTGTTACGGCTCGGCAACGGTGTTTCATGCGCGAGACGTCGAGTTTGATGCACTAAATGCCGAGTTCAAAGAAGATGTTGGGGCCCGGCAAATCTTTGATATGACCATCGACATGGTACAATCCTCTTGCGGATATGCTGTTCCCTTCTTTGACTACCAAGGTGATCGAACGGTTCTGGAGGGCTGGTCCGAAGGTAAGGGCCGGGATGGGATTGACGCCTATTGGACAGATCGGAACACCAAAACGCTTGACGGCTTTCCAACCTATGTAACCAAAAATGATACTTGAGGACGCCCTGACCGCGCTGCGCGATGCATCTGAGCCGGGTCGCGCCGAAGGAAGCGCCGCCTATCACAAAGCCAAGCGTGACTATCTCGGTACGCCAAACCCGGCGATAAACGACCTTACCAAGGGGTGGCGTCAAACCCTTGACCTTGAGACCCGCGTAGCCCTATCCAGCGACCTTTGGGACACAAACATTCACGAAGCCCGTGTTGCGGCGGCCAAGCTTTTGACCCAAGCGCGTATTCGCCCCGACGACGCAGTTTGGGCTTTGATCCAATCTTGGGTTCCGCAATTTGACGCCTGGGCCATCGCCGATCATGCCTGTTCTGCTGGCGCAAAACGACTTGTTGCTAACCCGTCGCGTTTGGATGCGGTTGAGGCTTGGACAGTCTCAGAACATATGTGGACCCGCCGCGCAGCGCTTGTGATCACCCTTCCTTGGACCAAGCAAAACTTCCCGACGCCCGACGATCTCGACATCCGGGATCGGGTTCTCGGCTGGGCCGGTGACTATGTGCAGGATCGTGATTGGTTCATTCAAAAGGCTGTGGCTTGGTGGGTGCGCGACCTATCAAAACATGACGCGGATCGCAGCCGGGCGTTTTTGGATTTGCACGGTGACAAAATGAAGGCCTTTGCCCGCAAAGAGGCCGGTAAGTATCTAAAATAGCTTATTGCGTCTCCAAAAGCGCAGCCAAATCAAAGAGATGCTCTTCGAACTCGAGGCACATGATTATCTCAAGCGTCTCAGGGTCATAAAAAGCATTGGCCTCGTTGCAGGCCTCGACCTTTACGGTAATCGGCTGTGAAAACCGCAACTCTTCATTCAGCGCCGCCACTTCCGGCGCTATGATTTGCGCCGTCAGCGTGGTGTCATTGCCCGAAAAAATCATCGTGTGGCCCGATGTTCGCTCCGCCATGTCATCCAAAACCGCGCCCCAGCTGTCATAGGCCTGCGAGAATTCTTCGTAGCAGTAATCGGCCCGCTCCTGCGGCAAATCCATGTCGGCGGCAAAGGCTTCGCGCGCCTCGGGATCGGCACCATAAAACAGACACACCGTGTTGTAGAAACGTTGCTCATCTGGCCCGTGGACATCCCACCACGCCACATCGCTTTGATGCTCGTCTCGCAGGGCAGCTTCACCCAAGAAACCATCGGCAACGTCATAGGCAATGCTTTGCGCCGCCTCATCTTCGTAAAGCGCATCGACCAATAGGATTGAAAACACATCTGCGGCATCTTCTTCCTGACCAAAAACTGGCAAGGCCTCTGTGTCGATCAAGGCGTGTCCAAGTTCATGGTAGAAAATGCCGAGGATATTGGCTTCGACAAAGGCCTCTTCGGCTTCGCCAGCGGCCAACGGTGCCGCGAGACCGGCAATCACCACAGCCAAGAGCGATCTATTCACCGGCAAACACCTCAATCGTAGGGAGGTCAGTCAACGGCGCTTCGATCAGGCGCATGGCGGCAAGTGAAATTCGGCTTCCGGCCGTGTCAGGCCCGTCAATAGGGATCAAATCAACCTGGGCCGATTTGCCTGATCCGGGAAAGTACACACGACCGGTCTTGGGCGATGACACAAGCGGCGTTTCAAGCCAGAACCCCGGCTTGGTCACGTCGCCAAGGCTGGCCACTGTGTCGCCAAGTCGCTGTTCCCCCCCGGTCTGCACAGGCGCAGCGGCGGCGGCTTGCCGTTCTTCGGGAGTTGTTGTGTCAAACTGTTCAACTGTTCGCGCCGATGTCGCGGGTTTGCGTGCCGGCGATGTTGTCGCCGAAAGATCAAGGTCGCCCGGACGCGCCCGTGGCCGCACAGGTTGGCCGACAATCTCGCCCGCGGGCGCTTCTGGCCGAGTGCCTTCGGACGGTTTTTGAGCAAAAGGCATTTTGGCGCACGCGGCGGTGACCAATAAAAGACAGATTAGAACACAGACTCTCATGACAACACTCTACGACCTTGGTCCGACGGATACAATTCGCCGCGCACACTTGCTCAAATCCTTGCCGAGCGCTATCTGTTTTTCATGAGCCAGCCGCTAATAGACCCGTTTCACCGTCCCATTTCCTACCTGCGCGTATCGGTCACCGACCGATGTGACTTCAGATGCGTCTATTGCATGTCTGAAAACATGAGCTTTTTACCGAAAAAGGAGCTTTTGACGCTAGAAGAGTTGGATCGGATGTGTTCGACATTTGTAAAGCTCGGCGTTGAAAAGCTTCGGATCACGGGCGGAGAACCGCTTGTGCGTCGTGACATCATGACGTTTTTCCAACGGATGTCGCGGCATCTGGACAGTGGTGCGCTAAAGGAATTGACCCTAACAACCAACGGATCTCAGCTTGCCAAATACGCTCAGGCTTTGTTTGACGCCGGGGTGCGGCGTGTAAACGTGTCTTTGGACACGCTAGATGAAACCAAATTCGCCGACATCACACGATGGGGTCGCCTCAAACAGGTGAAAGAGGGCATCGACGCAGCGCAAAAGGCCGGTCTACGCGTCAAAATCAACGCGGTGGCGTTGAAAGGGTTCAACGAAGACGAGCTTTTGACCATCACCGAATGGTGCGCCGAACGCGACATGGATCTGACTTGGATCGAAGTCATGCCGATGGGCGATATCGGCAATGAAGACCGCTTGGATCAATATTGGAAGCTGGACGATTTGCGCGACCGCCTCCGCGAAACGTACACAGTGACCGATCTGCCCGATAGCACCGGTGGCCCGGCGCGCTATGTTCGACTTGAGGAAACAGGCCAGCGGATCGGGTTTATTACTCCGCTGACGCATAATTTCTGCGAAAGCTGTAACCGCGTGCGTTTAACCTGCACCGGCGAGTTGTTCATGTGTCTCGGCCAAGAAGACAACGCCGACCTGCGCGGGGCGTTGCGCAATCATCCAGATACCGAAGAACCGCTGGAAGAGGCCATCCGCTCGGCGATCCTACTCAAACCCAAAGGCCATGATTTCGACTATTCCCGCCAGATCGTAGATGGGAAAATGTCGCGCCACATGAGCCATACCGGCGGGTAGTTCTCAAGGTTAGAAAATTGAGGGCCAGCCCCCTTTAGAGCCGAACGGCTCTATTCACCCCCCAGGATACTAGGGGAAAGGAGAAGCCTCTGGTAGACCCAGATCGCTTCACGCCCGCTGCGTTTGAAACGTTGTGGGCGTTTTCAGTTGAACGCCAATGTTTCTTCTTTCCCAAAATATCCCCGCCGGAGGCTTGCGCCTTTAGGCGCAAATACGGTCTAGTTACTACCGGGACGGGCGATTTGGCCCCCGCCAACAGCCGCCGCAACCCGGGTTGTCGATGGGCAGGATGTTGGCAGGCCCCGCGCCACCCGCACCGCAAGAAACCCAAAAGCCTGCGCCTCGAGCATGTCACCGTCCAATCCGACAGCTTCGACCGGTTCGACCGGGCAATCCAAACCGACCTCTAGCATCTTCATCATCACCGGGTTTTTGCGCCCTCCGCCAGTGACCAACACACGTGACGGAAGGCTTGGGCAATGCTCCATTCCGACCATCACCGCCGTTGCTGCCATGGCCGTCATGGTGGCTGCCGCATCGGCATCATTCAATTCTCGCACCAAATCCAGCATCAGTGAAAAATCATCTCGGTCCAAGGACTTGGGTGGCATTTTGCGAAAGAACGCTTCTTCTAGAAACAGCTCCAGAGCGCCATCTTCGACGATACCTTTTGCGGCCAGTTTCCCATCGCGGTCACAATCATGACCCAAGCGTTCAGCAACAAGATCGTTGATCGGCGCATTGGCCGGGCCTGTATCAAAGGCCAACAACGCGCCCTCCTCTTCCGGTTTGGATTTGCGCGGGTCAACCCAAGTCAAGTTGCCCACACCGCCTAGGTTCAAAAAGGCCACGGGCGTGCGCGCATCGATCCACTTGGCGCAGGCAAAGTGAAAGAACGGGGCCAAGGGCGCCCCCTCGCCGCCCATCGCCACATCGGCCGAGCGGAAATCCCAGACAACAGGCACGCCGAGGGCCTCGGCCAAAGCATCGCCATTGCCTAATTGGTGGGTACCGCGACCATGCGGATCATGGGCCAAGGTTTGACCGTGAAAGCCCACCAGCTCTGCGCCATCAATGCCCTGCAACACCTGTGTATGAACGCGTTGCACAACCTCGAGCGCGGCCTCGGTATCCTCACCCTGCCAACACCCCAACGACGCACGCAATATGGCGCGTTCCTCGTCGCTATAGGCACGGTAAGCCGACGCTCCAAACGACAAAATCCGCTCACCATCGGTTTCGATCAGCGCCGCATCGACCCCATCAAGCGAGGTTCCAGACATCGCCCCCAGTGCTTTCACCGGATTTGCCCCCAACATACTCTTTCCCTCTGCTCAAACCTTACTTATAGCTTTGCGCGATATACTAAGAGGCGGACACATGACCTACCATCCCAAATCGGACTTCATGCGCGTGATGATCGAGCGCGGCTTTCTGGCCGACTGCACCGACTATCAGGCGCTCGACGACGCTTTGCTCGAAGGTATCGTACCGGCCTATATCGGCTTTGATGCGACGGCCAAGTCCCTGCATGTCGGAAGCCTTATCCAGATCATGATGCTGCGCTGGCTGCAGAAAACCGGACACAAGCCGATCACCTTGATGGGCGGAGGCACCACCAAAGTTGGCGACCCGTCCTTTCGCGCCGATGAGCGGCCTTTGCTAACGCCGGATCAGATTGACGCCAATATCGATGGCATCAAGAAGGTTTTTGCAAAATATCTCGATTATGCAGAGAACGACAACGAGCCCTCAAGTAGCGATGCGGCAGGGCAAAATAATGATGCGCTGATGCTCAACAACGCCGAATGGCTGGACGGGTTGAACTACCTAGATTTCCTACGCGACATTGGCCGTCACTTTAGCGTCAATCGCATGCTGTCGTTTGAATCGGTGAAATCGCGGTTGGACCGTGAACAATCGCTGTCGTTCCTCGAATTCAACTACATGATTTTGCAGGCTTATGACTTCCTAGAACTCAACCGTCGCTATGGTTGTTTGCTCCAGATGGGCGGCTCTGATCAGTGGGGCAATATCGTCAATGGGATCGACTTGACCCGCCGGGTTCTAGACAGCGAAATCTATGGTCTGACGTCACCTTTGTTGACCACGTCGGATGGCAAAAAGATGGGCAAATCGTTGAATGGCGCGATTTGGCTCAATGGCGACATGTGCGCGCCCTATGAATTCTGGCAGTTCTGGCGCAACACCACCGACGCCGATGTCGGCCGTTTCCTCAAGCTTTACACCGAGCTTCCGATCGAGGAATGCGAACGTTTGGGCGCTTTGGAAGGGTCAAACATCAACGACGCCAAGATCGTTTTAGCCAATGAGGTCACAACCTTGTGCCACGGGGCCGAGGCCGCCGTCGCCGCCGAAGCCACCGCGCGCGAAGTCTTTGAAAAGGGTGGGGTTGGCGATGATTTGCCGACATTGGAACTCACAGCTGATGACATTGGCGACGGGATTTCTATCGTTCAATTGATCGTCAAATCCGGTCTGGCGAAATCCGGCAAAGAGGCCAAGCGGCTGATTGCCGAAAACGGGGCCAAGATGGACGACGCCCCGCTTGAGCAAGCCGGACTTGTCTTGGACGCAGCCGCCTTGGCCACGCCGATCAAACTAAGCGCCGGTAAAAAGCGCCATGCTTTGGTCAAGCTGGCCGATTAACCGCTAAAAGGCGAATTGCACCACTGCAATCGCCAGGAACGGCAAAGAGAGCAGCGTTGCCAAGAGCAGCGCTGCCGCCGCTGTGGGGCGCGGTCTGGATTGATTAAGGGCCATGCTTGTCACCGGTTTCGACGGATTTGGGCGTAAAGAATCAGGTTTCATGCCCGCTATTAACCATCCTTAAACTTTCTATGACGTTAATTTGCGTCATGTCTGCGTTACGATTGCCTCTGCCCCAATCCCCCGAATACGCCCGCGCCTTTGAGGCGATGGGGCGACCGATCCGCCTTTGCAAGCGCGAGGCGCGCGGTGATCTTCGGTTGCTGTGGCAAATTCAATCCCGCAAATTTGGGCCGCTGGGCCGGGTTGATATGGTGTCACGAGGCCCGGTTGCCGCCTCAGATGACGATCGCGCCAGCTGGCTAGAACGCTGGCAACGCTGGCACGATGGTCGCCCGCTCATCCTGAATGCCGATGGAATGGCCGCTACGGATTTACGGCGCGCCGGGTTTTGGCCTCTGATGACCCCGGCAACCTTGGCGATGTTGCCGATTGACGCCCCCGAAAACATGCGGGCGCGCATGGCGCAGAAATGGCGCAACCGTTTGAACCGCGCTGAAGCCAACAAAATCAAAGTGACGCAGCACAATTTGAACCGTGACCATTGGCTCTTGAAGGCCGAATTAGAGCAAGCCCGCGCCAAGGGGTATCGCGGCCTGCCCCCGGCGTTTTCCGCCGCCTATAGCAATGCCAACCCCGGCAAGGCCGTTGTTTTTGAGGCCCGGCACCGTGGCGAACCAATCGCAGCGGCCCTTGTTTTGCGTCACGGGCCCATGGCCACCTGGCAGATTGGACATTCCACACCGCAAGGGCGCAAGCTCAACGCCATGAACTTGGTGTTGTGGACGATGATGACGCGCCTGTCAGAGCTCAATCATGACATGTTGGATTTGGGCATCCTAAACCGCGATGACGCACCCGGATTGGTGCATTTCAAACTCGGCACTGGGGCTATGCCGCATAAACTTGGTGGCACATGGCTCCATCAAGGCACCTTGGCCCCCATTGCACGGCGTTTACCGCTAAGGCTCGTCGCCTGATCCCTGTCACTTGCCACGCATCCATTCGCCGTTCGGCCAAAAGGCGTGGAAGGCAAAAGCAAACATCACATCATGAGGCAGGTCACGCCCCTGCTTGTCTTTGACCCGAACCGAGCCAACATCACGCCCTTTGGCGATTACACCATGATCAAGGGCCGAGGCCTGTCCGGTTTGCCACGACAAGGTGACACCGGCCTCTGATACCTTGCCTTCGCTCGCCAAGCGATCCATCGGCCAAGCCCGGTCGCCAACGCGCACCACCCGCATCAACGGCGGGATACCATGAGGCGGCATTTCACCTGAATACAGGAACGGGCGATGAGACCGGTCATACCCCTGATACGGATTGCGGCCATAGGCCCGATTCCAAGCCGGTTCGCCCATGACCAAGCCTTCGGGATGGCGCGCCTTGTATTGATCCCAGCTTTCCATCCAGCTTGGCAGTTGTTTTAACTCGACTCCGGTCATCTCGCCGACAATCCCGGTGCCAATCGCCTGTTGCCACCAGCTCTCGGTTTCGCGGTCATACATCACCATGTCGGAGTTGCGCAGCTTGCCCGACACGCCAAAGGTCAACACCCGCCCCTGAACCCGACGATCAAATGTCAGGCCGGAATTGCACAAGGGGCAAAAGGTCACCGCCACCGGAACGCCACCAATCTGATCGTTGACGATCTCATGCCACGTCAAATAACGGATCGGATAGGCGCGCGGGCGCTGGCCATCGATCTCAACGGTGATTACCGGCTCTGCGCCCCCTATCGAGGTCTCTTTATCGGCCGTAAAAAACTGAGGATCACTGAGCGCCGGAATGCCATCTTTGGGCGGACCGCCGGACATGATTTCAACCCAGTTCGGCACTGAGGTATTGTCAAAATCGGTATTGGGCCACTCATTCTTCCAAAACTTTGGGTCAGCATTGGCCGTGGTAGTCAAAAAACAAATCATAAGGGCAGCAATGAAACGCATGACGGGTCCTCCTTTGGGGATCATGCCACCGCAAACCCAACCTGCCCAGAGCCCATACGAAGTTGTGACCCGCTGTCAAATCACTGCAACGGGGTCTGGGGGTTGGCCCCCAGGGCCTTTACGGCCTGAGTAAAAACCAAAAAGAGCGCGCCATTTGGCGCGCCCCTCAAGCGAAACCCTGCGAACAGGATCAATCGATAACAGTGACCTTTTCCATACGGTCCGGCTCACCAATCACGGACCCATTGCGGCCCTCGCCACGTTTGATCGCGTCCAACACATCCAAGCCAGAAGTCACTTTGCCCACAACGGTATATTGACCGTCAAGGAAAGTGCCCGGCGCAAACATGATGAAGAACTGCGAATTGGCGCTATTTGGGTCTTGTGAGCGGGCCATGCCGACCACGCCGCGCTCAAAGCTGATATCCGAAAATTCCGCTTTGAGATCAGGGAGGTCAGACCCGCCCATTCCCGCCATGCGCATATCACCACCCGGTACGCCAAATTTGACATCGCCGGTTTGCGCCATAAAGCCTTCGATCACGCGGTGAAACACCACGCCATCGTATTTACCATCCGCAGCAAGGGACGTGATCTGGGTGACGTGACCGGGGGCCACATCTTCGAGAAGGTCGATTTCGATCACGCCATTGGCTTCGCCAGCAACTTCGATCTTCAGACCGCTGGCATAGGCTGGTGCGCCCAGCAATGCCAAAACAAAGGCAAACTTACGCATCTGCGGCCACCTTGACGCTGATCATCTTGTCGGGGTTCGCAGGTGGCTCTCCTTTTACGATGGCGTCCACATGCTCCATGCCCGATGTGACCTGACCGTAAACGGTGTATTGACCGTTCAGGAAATCATTGTCTTTGAAGTTGATGAAAAACTGCGAGTTGGCCGAGTTCGGGTTTGCCGAACGCGCCGCGCCCAAAGACCCACGCGCATGGGGGATCTTGGAAAATTCGGCTGGCACATCCGGAAGCTCGGACCCACCGGTGCCACAGCGGCGCGGTTGGTAGTCGTCGCTATCCATGTTGCCATGGGCCACGTCGCCGGTCTGGGCCATGAACCCATCAATCACGCGGTGGAACGCAACACCGTCATAAGCACCAGAGCGCGCAAGCTCTTTCATACGCTCAACGTGTTTTGGGGCCACATCGGGCAGCAATTCGATGGTGACGGTTCCGCCTTTAAGCTCCATCAGGATGGTGTTTTCCGGATCCTTGATCTCAGCCATGTCTCTCTCCGTAAAAAAGTCTGCCCCTGACCTAGCCCGCTTGCGCGACAATGCCAAGCAGACGTTGACCTCTGCGCCGGAAAGGGGCAGACAAACGCCAATTGGTTTGGGAGCAATATCATGGCCTGGAAAACCCTCGACGACATGGATCTGGCGGGTAAGCGCGTATTGACGCGCGTGGATATCAACGTACCCGTCGAAGACGGCAAAGTCACCGACACGACCCGCATTGAACGGATCGCAGCCACGGTTCAGGATATTCTTGATCGCGGTGGCAAGCCGATTTTGTTGGCGCATTTTGGTCGCCCCAAAGGCGAGCGTAACATGGATATGAGCCTTCAACCGCTTATTCCGGCGCTAGAAGCCGTCTTTGGTGCCCCGGTGGTCTTTGCGGCGGATTGCGTTGGTCCGGCGGCGGCAACGGTTGTTGATGCGTTGCAGGACGGTCAGGTTGCCTTGCTTGAAAACACCCGTTTTCATGCAGGAGAGACCAAAAATGATGCAGATTTGGCCGCTGAGATGGCCAAACTTGGCGATGTCTATTGCAATGACGCCTTTTCGGCCGCCCACCGTGCCCATGCCTCAACCGAAGGTCTGGCCCGCTTGTTGCCCGCCTGTGCCGGTCGTTTGATGCAGGCTGAGTTGTCTGCACTCGAAAGCGCGCTTGGCACGCCGGAACGTCCGGTCTTAGCGGTTGTGGGTGGCGCGAAAGTGTCAACCAAACTGGAATTGCTCGGCAATCTGGTGGCCAAGGTTGATATGCTGGTGATTGGTGGTGGCATGGCCAACACCTTCCTCGCCGCCCAAGGCATTGATGTAGGCAAGTCACTTTGCGAACATGAAATGGCCGACACCGCGCGCGACATTCTGACCAAAGCCAAGGATGCGGGTTGCGAGATTATCCTTCCCGTTGACGTTGTTGTTGCCCGCGAGTTCAAAGAAGGTGCGGCCAATGAAGTTGTCGCCAACACTGCCTGCCCCGCCGATGCGATGATTTTGGACGCTGGACCCGAAGCAGTCAAAGCGGTTCATGCCGCCATTGAAAAGGCCAAGACCTTGATCTGGAACGGTCCTTTGGGTGCCTTTGAAATTGCCCCCTTTGACACCGCAACCAATGCCGCCGCGAAATTTGCGGCTGAACGCAGCGAAGCGGGCAAGCTGATCTCGGTCGCTGGTGGTGGTGACACTGTTGCCGCGCTCAACAAGGCGGATGCGGCGGTTGATTTCTCGTATATTTCAACAGCGGGTGGCGCTTTCCTTGAATGGATGGAAGGAAAGGAATTGCCCGGAGTTGCGGCGCTCAGCTAAGCAACCACCGACACAGTTCGAACCGCCGCTCTCAGCCGAGGGCGGCGGTTTTCTTTGCCAAAACTTACCAGTTTCTAAGCTGTTCGATCGCCTCAGGCGAGGTAAAGGCCGTGGCATGCCCTGCCCCATCGCCGCCCTCAATAGCGCTTAGATCAATCACGCTAATGGGCAACCCATCAAGGCTTTCGGCCGATGGGATCGAGCCCAGCCGGTTTGGTTTGCCGGTCAAAAACGCAGCAAGATCAAGGGCGCGGTCCTTTTGCGAAACCATCAAGGTAAAGGGTTTGGGCAATGGATCGATGCGCCGGGCCTGCTGCTTGAACACGTCTTCGTCAATGTCCGGGCTGATCAGCGCGACCGCCGCCAACTGTTCAAGCCCGCGTTTGTTCCCGGAAATCGACATCTGGCGCAATGTTTCCATCACCAAATGGCTGCCCATGGAATGCGCGATCAAATAAACCCGACGTTTGCGTTTTGACAAAAGCGTCAGCAGCTCTTCCAACCCATCGCGCGAAAACATCACACTATCGCGGTCGTAGGCATAGCCCTGCGCGCTCCCCGCGGAGGGCCACGAAAACGCAATCACCGGTATACGTGCCTGATAATCATGGGCAACCTGGGCCAAGCGATAGATCGCCTCGGCGGTGTTCACGTTAAAACCATGTACAAAAACAAAGACGTCTTCATGATTTTCGCGGGCATTCACCGCCGCCATAAACGCCGCTGATCCGTCGTATGCTTGCTGATTTTGCACAACAAAATGCTTGTTCGGGTCCGGTTTGGCATAGCCCGGCCATTCGATCCGCCCCAATTGATGCGAGGCAGGTATGGAGATGTCCATTCGCGCAAACCGCACCTCGGCGTTGCGAATATCCCCAAATTCCTGACGAAAAAGCCCCTGTGTTGTGACTTCGGATTTGCGTCGGTTGGTCGCCACAAAAATCGGCTGCACAACCGCCTGCTCTTGCGTCAGTTTTTCGTCGTCAAAATTAAAGGCCCCACGCGGCGCGCAGCCGACAAGCGAAACCGAAACAATAAAAAAGACAAGAACCCGGATCAAAATGCTTTTCCACCCATTCGCAAGAGTTAACACAGTCGGTCAAAGGTTTGGCAGGAATGCAACGGTTTTCAAACCGATTCGTACCGAGCGAAATCACTCTCTTTTCCCCTTGCGTGGCTTGTGCCACAACCATTGCACGCATCCAGTCAAGAGATGTGATCTAGGGCAGTTCTGAATGACAATCCGCACCGCGCGCCCCTCTTTTGGCGTTCTGATCTTTTTCGCAGTGACGCTGAGCTTGTCAGCTTACTTCACCTTTGCTGCTGTGCAGGGTGATTTTGGACTGTTTCGTCGTGCGGAAATCACGGTCGAGGGTGAAAAGCTTGAACGCGAAGTCGAAGAGCTGCGCGCCGAAGTTGCCCGGATGGAAAATCTGACCCTGCGCCTTTCGGATGAGTTCCTTGACCTTGATCTTCTCGATCAACAAGCACGCGATGTCTTGGGGTTGGTTCGGAGCGACGAGATCGTCGTTAATTAACCCTTGGCCAGCATCGGTCATGGCTCATGTCACAGTCATGGCAACGTTTTTCAACTCCCTCATGTTATTATGTGCAATCTGAGCCATTCCGCCGCGCATTATTGTTGCGCGGCCACTTTACGCGCAGGCTTTGCCACGCTACGGTCACGGCAACCTGAACCTAAACTGGTTTAACGTTAAACATTCTATTGGGGAGGAGACGGCCATGGCCGCGCGCAAAACAACTGCCAAGCCCAATGTGTCCGCTGATGAGCTCTTGGCTTATTACAAGGACATGCTGCTGATCCGTCGGTTCGAAGAAAAAGCTGGTCAGCTTTATGGCATGGGGCTGATTGGTGGGTTCTGTCACCTCTACATCGGGCAAGAGGCCGTTGTTGTCGGGCTTGAGGCCGCTGCCGAAGAGGGTGACAAACGCATCACATCCTACCGCGATCATGGTCATATGCTGGCCTGTGGCATGGAACCCGGCGGCGTTATGGCCGAATTGACCGGGCGAATTGGCGGGTTGTCCAAAGGTAAGGGCGGCTCGATGCACATGTTCTCCAAGGAAAAGCATTTCTACGGCGGCCACGGTATTGTTGGCGCACAGGTTCCGCTTGGCGCGGGTCTCGCCTTTGCCGATAAATACAAAGACAACGGCCGCGTGACCTTCACCTATTTCGGCGATGGGGCCGCCAATCAGGGTCAGGTTTATGAAGCCTTCAACATGGCCGCGCTTTGGGACCTTCCGGTGATTTTTGTCATTGAAAACAACCAATACGCCATGGGAACGGCGCAAAAACGTTCCACGTCGACCCCGGAATTATACACCCGAGGCGAAGCCTTTGGTATTAAAGGTGAGGTTGTCGACGGCATGGATGTGCTGGCGGTTAAAGCGGCGGGTGAAAAGGCAGTCAAACACTGTCGCGCCGGCAAAGGCCCCTATATTCTTGAGATCAAAACCTATCGCTATCGCGGTCATTCCATGTCGGATCCGGCCAAATACCGCACCCGCGAAGAGGTCCAGAAAATGCGCGAAGAGCGCGACCCGATTGATCATGTGCGCGACCTGTTGTTGACCGGCAAACACGCCACCGAGGACGATCTGAAAACGATCGACAAAGATATCAAAGCGGTGGTCAGCGCCTCTGCCGATTTTGCCCGCGAAAGCCCGGAACCACCGCTCGAAGAGCTGTGGACCGACATCTACGCCGAGGTTTGATATGCCGCATTTTGAGATACATGCAGCCGATGTCGAAGCGGCGAAAAAGTTTTACGCAGGCCTGTTTGGCTGGACATTCAGCGCAATGCCCGGCGGCGAAGAGGTTGGTTATCACCTGATTGAGGGCTCCGACATTGGTATGGACAAGGGCGTGACTGGTGGCGTGATGGCCCGCATGGGCGCTGGCCCAGAACCCGGCAGCCCAGTGCGCGGTGGAACGATGACGTTCGAGGTCGCCGATTGCGATGATCGCTACCATTGGGCGCTTGCCAATGGCGGGGCCGAAGCCCTACCGCCGACCGACTTCCCCGGCATTGGCCGCTGCGCCTATGTCGAAGATGGCCAAGGAAATATTGTTGGCATGATCACCCAAGTTGCAGGAGACACAGTCTAATGGCTACCGAAATTCTGATGCCCGCCCTGTCTCCGACCATGGAAGAAGGCACCTTGGCCAAATGGTTGGTCAAAGAAGGTGATACAGTCCAATCCGGCGACATCATGGCCGAGATCGAAACCGACAAAGCGACGATGGAATTCGAAGCGGTCGATGAAGGGGTGATTGGCAAGATTCTGATCGCCGAGGGCACTGCCGACGTCAAGGTTAACACCGCCATCGCCATTCTGGTCGAAGAGGGTGAGGATGTCCCGGCGGCCTCTGCAGCAACCACGCAGGTTCCCCAACCGGCAGCCGCGGTTGCAGAAGCGGCCCCCGCCGGGGGCTCTTTGGCGAACTCTGGCAACACCGCCCCCCTTGCCCCCGTCAAGGCGACACCTCCTTGGCCCGAGGGCACAAAAACCAAAAAGCAAACCGTCCGCGAAGCGCTGCGCGATGCCATGGCCGAAGAAATGCGCGGCGATGGTGACGTGTTTTTGATGGGCGAAGAGGTCGGCGAATACCAAGGCGCTTACAAGATCAGCCAAGGCCTTTTGGATGAATTTGGCTCCAAACGGGTCATCGACACACCAATCACCGAACACGGATTTGCCGGTATTGGTGTCGGCGCTGCTTTTGGTGGGTTGCGCCCCATAGTTGAATTCATGACCTTCAACTTCGCCATGCAAGCCATTGACCAGATTATAAATTCCGCCGCCAAGACGCTCTATATGTCTGGTGGTCAAATGGGCTGTCCCATCGTGTTTCGCGGTCCAAACGGTGCCGCCGCCCGCGTTGGCGCGCAACATTCGCAAGACTACGCCGCTTGGTATGCGCATATCCCCGGCCTCAAGGTTGTGATGCCCTACTCGGCGTCCGACGCCAAAGGCCTACTGAAATCTGCTATCCGCGATCCCAATCCGGTGATCTTCCTCGAAAACGAAATCCTCTATGGTCGCAGTTTCGATGTTCCACTAATCGACGATTATACTGTGCCCTTTGGCAAGGCGCGCGTGTGGCGCGAAGGGACTGACGTCACCTTGGTAAGCTTTGGGATCGGCATGGCCCACACACTCGAAGCCGCCGATAAATTAGCCGAGCAAGGTATCAGCGCCGAAGTCATTGACCTGCGCACCCTGCGCCCTCTCGATACCGACACCGTGATCGCCAGCGTCCAGAAAACCAATCGCTGCGTCACCGTCGAAGAGGGATTCCCGGTTGGATCAATCGGCAATCATATCTCTGCTGTGCTGATGGAACAGGCCTTTGACTACCTCGACGCTCCGGTGATCAATTGCACCGGCAAAGACGTTCCGATGCCTTACGCGGCCAATCTGGAAAAACATGCCCTGATCACCTCGGACGAGGTGGTCGCCGCCGTAAAGCAGGTCACCTACCGTTAACCTTCATCTCGCCCGCTAAACTCCGGGGAGCGCGAGGGGCTGGCCCCTCGCTTCCGCCCCAAATCAGGAGCCGCCCATGCCCATTGAAATCCTCATGCCCGCCCTGTCCCCCACTATGGAAGAGGGCACCTTGGCCAAATGGCTGGTCAACGAAGGTGACAGCGTGCAATCCGGTGATGTGATCGCCGAAATCGAAACCGACAAAGCGACGATGGAATTTGAAGCGGTCGACGAAGGGGTGATTGGCAAAATCCTTGTGGCCGATGGCAGCGCCGAAATCGCGGTTAACACGCCGATTGCGGTTCTGCTCGAAGAGGGTGAAACCGCCGCCGACATGAGCACAGCCGCGCCACAAGCGCCGGCAGAGGCATCGCCTCCTGCCGCGGCTGTGGAGGCGGCACCCGTAGGGAGCTCCGACCAAGCCGCCGCCCCTGCCCCGCAACACACAGGTACCCGCGTCTTTGCCTCGCCTTTGGCCCGCCGGATCGCCGCGCAAAAGGGCTTGGATCTTACCCAAATCACCGGCTCTGGCCCACGGGGTCGTATCGTCAAAGCCGATGTAGAAGCGGCCACCGCCTCACCGGTTGCGGCTGCCCCGGCCCCTCAAGCTGCAACAGCTTCCGCGTCTCTCGCACCGGCGACAAAACCTGCATTGTCCTCCGGTCCATCCAGCGATGCAGTCAGCCGCATGTATGAAACCCGCGAGGTTACCGAAATCCCCTTGGATGGAATGCGCAAGACCATCGCGGCGCGTCTCACCGAAGCCAAGCAAAGCATTCCGCATTTCTATCTGCGTCGGGACATCAAGTTGGATGCGTTGCTGGCATTCCGCAGCCAACTCAACAAGCAATTGGCGGCGCGGAACATTAAACTCAGCGTCAATGATTTCATCATCAAAGCCTGCGCCAACGCCTTGCAACAGGTGCCCGCCGCCAATTCAGTTTGGGCCGGTGACAAAATCCTGCAACTCACCCCGTCAGACGTGGCGGTTGCCGTCGCTATCGAGGGTGGCTTGTTCACCCCTGTTCTTCAAGACGCCGATCAAAAATCGCTCTCGGCCCTCTCCGCCGAGATGAAAGACCTTGCCGCGCGTGCTCGCGATCGCAAACTGGCTCCGCATGAATACCAAGGCGGCAGTTTCGCGATTTCCAACCTTGGCATGATGGGCATTGAAAACTTTGACGCGGTGATAAACCCGCCCCATGGGGCCATTCTTGCGGTTGGTGCCGGTGTCAAAAAGCCGGTGGTCAACGAAGATGGGGCTTTGGCCGTCGCGACTGTGATGTCGGTCACTCTAAGCGTCGATCACCGGGTGATTGACGGAGCGCTCGGGGCCGAGCTGCTGCAAGCCATTGTCGACAATCTCGAAAATCCGATGATGATGTTGGCTTAACAGGTTAGAAAATCAAAAAGGCCGGTCACATCTGGCCGGCCTTTTCCAATTTTAATCCTAGTGCCTTAACCTTTGTCGTGGAGTAACTGGTCCATTTCGACCGATGGCTGATCACAGCCTGCCTTGCCGACAATCCGCGCCGGAACACCAGCAACGGTTGTGCAAGGCGGTACTTCCTCTAAAACAACCGATCCCGCCGCCACGCGCGAACAATGGCCAACACGGATATTGCCCAAGACTTTGGCCCCGGCACCAATCAAGACGCCGTTGCCGATCTTTGGATGTCGATCTTCTTCTTCCTTACCGGTCCCGCCCAATGTCACCGAATGCAACATCGACACGTTGTCACCCACAACAGCGGTTTCACCGATCACAATCGAATGCGCGTGGTCGATCATAATTCCCCGGCCAATGGTTGCGGCCGGATGAATGTCGATCCCAAAGACTTCGGAACAGCGCATTTGGAAGAAGTAGGACAGGTCCTTGCGCCCTTCTTTCCAGAGCCAATTGGCGATGCGATGGGCTTGAATGGCTTGGAACCCTTTGAAAAACAACAAGGGTTGCAAGAACCGATGACAGGCCGGGTCGCGTTCGAAGGTTGCGGTGATATCGGCGCGCGCCGCCATAGCAAGGTCGGGTTCCGAATTATAGGCTTCGTCACATATCTCGCGAACGATCTGCTCAGACATCTCGCCATTGGCAAGCTTGAGCGACACACGGTAGCTGAGCGCCCGCTCCAATGTTGGATGGTGCAAAACCGAATAGTGGATTAATCCACCTAGCAATGGCTCTTCGGCCACCGCTTCTTCGGCTTCTCGCATGATCCGGGCCCAGACCGGATCAATTTCCGCCAGTTTTGCGCGTCTCTCTGCCATCAGTGATCTCCTTTGACCTAGGCAGAATAACAGATAGTGCCTCCGATGCGAAACGCAAATCCGTGATCACACTGTTCACAAAGTACAATTTGAAATGTCTTTTGTAAGCTGTGGTTACGAAACGGGGCTTTGGCCTCGTTTAAATAGCGCCTCAAACACTAAAAACTGACATTCCAAATAGTCCCGATCATCAAGCCGGGGTTCACGGGCCAATGGCCGCATCATTGCCGCAGACATCAATGTCCCATTGCCCCATTGTGCATGGGCTTTGCGAAACCGTTTGCGATAGCAATCAGCGGCTGCTGCCTCTTTAACCAACAGATTTGCCAAACGGGCCCGCGCGCCCGACGGCACGGGCAACAAAGCCCTCGCCGCCGCGCTTATATCACCGGGAAGAACCGGTCTCATGACTGACACGTGACCGAGGCAAATGGCCCGGGCCCATATCGCGCCGACACTTGCGCCACGGCAATCTGATACTCACCCGTCAAACCATCCGAAACCTGTTGCGAGGCCGCATAGGACCAGATTGGCGACGACACCTGTGCCTCGCGGATAACGGTTTCGCCCTGTTGAACACGAACCAAATAGGATTCAGTGTCTTCACCCAATGGCACCTCAAAGCTGTCCCAGCCGTCGCCATCAATGCGCGTCCGTCTGATCCACGACACATCTAGGTCACCGGAAACCTCACTGGCGACAAGATGCGCCGGGCTATAGGGGCGCAACCCAATCCCATCAAAAGCAATCTCTTGATGTATATAGGTATCATCGTCAAAGGAGCGGCGCGCCGGCCCAACCCTGTAGTGACGCGACACTCGACGTTGCGCCGCCGCCAAAGCGATTTGCGCCGGAGCACCATCTAGCAAGACGACAAGCGCACCTTGTGGCCAGAACTCTGGCATCACCCCGTCAGTGCCTGCCTGTCCACGCAATCGGTGTGACAAAAGCCACCTGTCTTCGGACAAAAGCTCAGCATCGCGAAACTGGAAGAGCTCCCAATTGCCCGGGCTACCGTCGCCGATCGCCATAAGGTTGCCCCCGGCCAAAAGGGCCTCATCGCTCACCGATTGCAACGCCCCCGACAACAGTTGAACCTCAAGGGCTGAGCCATGGTCGATCAACCCGGATTGCGCCGCGAACAGCGGGGTTTGGGTCACGCCAACAACGGATTGCGCCGCAATGATGCTGTTGAGTTCGTAATCCGCATCCGTTGCCGAGTCATAAATCGCCGCCGATCCCGGCCAAGGTTCAGCAGTCAGCGCCAGATGCGGCGCATGCTCGACTTCGTCTCCGCTCATCAACGGGAGATCCATAAAGATCGGCGTGACCGGAACAGCGGCCTCGTACGGCCGTATAGCCGCGGCATCATCGGTGTAATCGGACGGTTGATAGACATCCGGCTCGATCCGAACCGCATCCACGATCTGATGATCCATCACATCCACCCGGTCGATCCGCGCCAAAGTTGGCCCCGATTTCGATGGGATACGCACGATGTCACCGGCCCCAAGCTGTAGTTTGGAGGGCGGCAAGGCAAAGCGCAACGTGTCACGCCCGACCCGCCCTTCGGCAAGCCAACGCTCCGCAGTTTGCAACCCTTCACCACGTGTCATGGTCAGGGCCAGCTCGGTTTCCGCGACCGCATGGGTTTCATCATCGGGCAAGATCGCCTCTTCGGCGGCCACCTGATGATCGCCGTCGGCCTCGATAAAGCGCACACGTACACGCCCCGCCATTTCAGCCTCACCGGCGCGCACTTCGGTCAGGTCGCCATCGACTTCATCACTCAACGCAAGGTCTTCGTGATTGATATCAATGGCTTTGAGCCCATCCCGCATCCGGAAAATCAACATGCCGTCGCGTTCGATTGCATCAAACCCGTGGGCTAACATCAGGGCCTGAAGCGAGCGCCGCGCATCCGTGACATTGGGTTCAACAAAGCCACGAACAACGCCATAGAGTTGGCTTGTATCGATATGCGTTACACCCGCCCGGTTACAAAGCTCCTGAACAACTGATGCCAAAGACCGAGCCGAGGCCCGTCCATTCAACCAATGGCCACGACGGTAATTTGCCCCATCAGACCAAAGCTCACTATTGCCGGGGAACCACGGGAATGGCCGCGCATCCCATGCCCAGACATAGGCATTGTCCATGTCCAACATCGGGCCATCATAGACCTCGGATTGTGGATTGTTGGCTTCATCCGACCAATAGCCCATCATGGCGCGCAGGTATTGCCGCTGCATGGCCTCATCCCGCAAACCATTGGAAAAATGCGGCAAGGACGATTCAGACGATTTTGGATCAAGGAACTTGTTGGGCTGGTTGGCCCCTTTGTTCACCGCCGCACAGCCCAATTCGGTAAACCAGATCGGCTTTGACTGTGGCTCCCAATCGGTGGGCGTGTCATCGCGTACACCGGCACGACGTTCGTGATGCCTGTTGCCCCACCAATTGCGGATATCCTTGTAGCGCCACACCCAGGGTTCGTTATGTTCCCCATCGGTGATTGCTTTGCGGTTTTGCGCCTCGCGCCCTTCGGCTGAGGAGTAATACCAATCATACCCTTCACCGCCTTCAATATTGGCGCGCAGGTAATCGACGTTGTAGGTATTCCCCCACTCCGCATCAGCATGATCATCCCCGTCACGCCAATCCGCGATAGGCATGTAGTTGTCGATCCCAATGAAATCGATGGCCTCGTCGCTCCAAAGCGGATCGAGATGGAAATACAAGTCGCCCGAGCCATCCTGCGGGTGGTAGCCGAAATATTCAGACCAATCCGCCGCATAGCCGATTTTCACATCTGGCCCAAGGATTTGGCGGCACTCAGCAGCCAACAGTTTTAACTGTTCAACCGCCGGGAAACCAGCCGCCCCGCGAATTTGCGTCAAGGCGCGCATTTCCGAACCGATGCAAAACGACGCCACATCACCTGCCGCCGCACAAAGCGCCGCTTGGTGAAGTACAAATCGACGATAGGACCATTCCTCTGGGCCTGAGTACGTCACCCCATCACCCGAAACGGAGAAATCAGACGCCGACACGGTGCCAAAGAAGCTTGCCACCTCTGCGTCTGCTGCTGCGGTCAAATCAGGAGAGCCGTCCTGACCGGGGGCAAGACTTGTGGTGATCCGTCCGCGCCAAGGCAGCTTGGGCTGCCCGGTTCCGCCGGTCCACGGGTCAACCAAAGTGTTGTCCCCCATCTGGTCCATCAAAATGAAGGGGTAGTACATGACCTTGAGGCCCTGCGAGGACATGCGGCGGATCGCTTGGATCACGCTAGCATCTGCCGGCGTGCCCCCATAGACAACACGGCCACCCTCTTCTGGAACGACTTGCGCCGATGCACGGTCTAACCCGCTGACCACCCAAGGCATTTTTTCGGAATCGAACTCGATCTGTTCGACTTTGGGTTGGATTTCACAGGACCCACAGCGCAAGTCATTGCCAAACCAGCTCACAACCAGCGACGCTGCTCCACAATTTGGAAGCTCATCGCGCAGTTGGTTTAGCGATGTATTGAAATCGGGTTCTTCGGAGGGCGAATTGACGTTTGTCACCTTGCGGCTGGACGCAATAGTCATCCCCCCCAAGACCTCCTCGGGCAGCTCATATTTGTAATAGGTCAGGTATACCGGATCGGTCGCCAAAGAGTATTCGCCGGTTCCCGGAATCATCGCGACCCCTTTGATCGCTTGGGGAACCTCTTCACTATCTCGAAGCTCTGGACGTGTGACCTCAAAGCTGAACTGGGGAACACGGTTGCCGAAACTCGCCAGATGCAGGTTTTCCATCACGACATATGCCGTCCCACGATAGGCTGGCACCTGCCCCGCCCCTTCGATGGCTTCTATCGTTGGATCAGGCATTTGATCATCGGTGCCATAGTAGACACGCATATTGAGGTCTTTGAGAGCAACCTCAGACCCATCCGCCCACACGCGATTGATGCCAGTGATTTCCCCCTCGCACAGGGCGATCCCTAGGCTAATGGAATAACTGTAAGATTTGACCTTGGGGTTGGGCGGGCCGCCTTTGCCGCCTCCGCCAGATTTCTTGACGTGTTCTTTGAACTCGGTTGCCCAAATAACATGACCGCCAACGCGCATCCGGCCATAGACCTGTGCGATTGGGGCCCCGTCACCGGCACCGCTTAGGCGGAACCGTTCGATTTTGCCCATTTCAATGGCGTCAGACCCTTGTCCCAGCAATCGCTGATCCAAAGACCGGCCGACAGAAGCCCCAATAAAACGGCCAACAGCAGTCATGGACAATCCCAAAAGAGATCCACCCATAGAACTGCCAAGTGCTGCCCCTGCAGCTGAAAGAAGGATAGTCGCCATCACTCGATCTCCAATGGTAGGGCAAACCGCGCGACGATGCGCCGTTCCCAGGACGCGCCAAGCGCGCTTTCGATCACCCCATGCCCGCTATAGGCATGTATGAATGAGGCCCCCGCCCCTGTTTCGGCCTGAATGCCGATATGTTTCGCAACTGCGCCTTCGCGCATGCGAAACAATAGGATATCACCGGGGGCCGCGTCGTCTCGTGGTTTGGGCTGCAAATGCCGCATGGCCGCACGCCACAAACGCTCATCACCCTGAGGTTCAGACCAGTCCATGCTATAGGCCGGAACCTTTTCGGGTTCCGATCCGATCACCTCGCGCCACACACCGCGCAACAGACCAAGGCAATCAGTGCCCGCCCCTTTGCGCGATGTTTGGTGCACATAAGGCGTACCGATCCAGCCGCGCGCAGCCTCAACCACACAAGTCATCTCCGGCTGCCCCCGTTTTGCTTTTTGGCATGTGTGGGGTAAACGGTGACCCAGTCCTCTTCGGGAATGTCCGGAAACCCTTGAAAATTCAACAAATTGTTAAATTTCAAACGGCAAGTTTCCATCCGTTTATCACAGCCCGCGCTAATCCGAATGATGTCACCGGGTTCGATAGTGGCGCGCAAAGGTTCCCAGATTTCAAGGTCACGATGACCGGTCCCCGTCAGCCGATCCCGCTTGATTGAACCGGATAATCCCTTGGCCGCACCGGAAATGACATCAAGGCGGCCACGTTGAAACCAGTCGGTTTCAAATTCAGTTGCGCCCTCAAAGGAAAATACCCGGTTATCCTCGACCTGCGCAACAGGAGCCTCAAGAAAGTAACCCGGCGTGTCGAGATCAAAGCGACAGCCACGCCCACCCAAAACCGCCGAACACGGTTTTTGGTAGACGCGCCCAATCGGGCGGCCAAGGGCTTCGGTTAACCCGCGCAACTCTGCGTGAAACGCCCCGCCGCCACGACGCAACTCGCCAATTGTGCCGCGAAACATGATCCGCCGCGCCGTGACGTCTGACCAGTTCACCAACCAGGCAATTACCTCTGCGCCGTCAAAACGACCAGCAGCAATATCCTCTTCACGAATAGCTGCATCGCTCAGCGCGCCCATGGCTTCGGTATTGTCCACCGACAACCCGGTTGCCTGTTGCAGGGCCTTGGCCGACAACCCTGTATCGGCCTTGAACTCATAGCCATCAAAGGCAAGCGCACGGTCGTGGTCGGTGAAACCAAATTTGGTACCATCCTTACGGATAACGGCCCAAGCCCGACAAACCGACCCAACCCCATCTTGCAAATGCGCATGAAGTGCTTCTGCTCCCGACATCAGACCCGAACCTCCACAACCGGTACATCCGGAACCTGGCCGGCGCGAAAACTCGCCACCGATACGTTGATACGATCGGTGTCAAAGCGCACAGGCACATCAAATTCGAAACCGGCACTGATCTCGACACCAGCCAGCGGGATTTCATCAAAGGTGATGATCCCGGTGTCGGTATCAATTTCAAAATGCACGCTTTCACGACGCTCAACATCTTGAACAGCCGCAACCACGGACCCTGCCACAGGTTTGGTGATTGGACGCGCATAGGTCGCCCCGCCGGACGTATAGTTTTTGATCAGCTGGAAATCCCGCCTCACACCATCGCCATGAGCAATGATCTGATCACCAGTCCCAATCCGTTTCGACGGAGCGCAGGATTTGAAATCAGCCCAGTCTTTCCAACGAAAACCAAACAACTGACCCTGACGCGCCTCAAAAAAGGCGATCAAAGCTTCGACATCATCCAACGACCGTAGCCCCAAACCGGCATCATAACGGCGACGTGAATGTGCCCAAGGCGTGTTGCGTTCTTCGTGGCCACTGGTCAGCTGAACGATATCGGTACGGCGCTCAGGCCCACCAACGGATCCAAAGCTCAGGTCCGCCGGGAAACGAATTTCATGAAACGACATAGTACCCTCCGATCACCGATTGCGTGCGCCACGTCCCAGTGCCCGGCTCATCTGAGCGGCAATCTGCGACTGGCTGCGTTGGAACCCCTGGGCGTCAGGGGTTTGAATATTCATCACGACATTGACCGGGCTGCCCCCGCCACCGCCGCGCACACCAAGCTTGCCATCGGGGCCACGCGCCAAGGGCATGATCGCCTCGGGGCCCGCTTCGCCCATTAGTCCCATGCCGCCACGCATCGGAAAGGTCACCGGCCCATTGACGACACCGCCATTTGCAAAGGGCATGACACGCCCTTGCGAAAAACTCCCGCCATCCGCAAAAGGCGAATACGAGCCAAACATGGCCGAGGCCCCATTGGCGATCATGCCACTGATATGGTTCGCCATCGGCTTGACGGCGGCTTTCCAAGCCACGTCAATCATCGAATTGGCCACCGTACGTAGCGCATCCGACAGTTTTCCACCGTCAAGAACAACGCCATCAATCGCCTTGGTCACACCTGAGCTCAAAGAGCGTTCAAGCCGGCTGGCACCCTGCCCGGCGGTGTCAAAACTTTGGTGAACTTTTCGCATTTCCTGATCGAACTGCGCCGCCACATCAATCGCCCCGCCAATCGAGCTTTCCAAAGCATCAACCTGCGCTTGCAGGTCATCCATCATCTCACTCTCAGCCATCTCGAAGCATCTCCTTGTTCACAGACGGGGCATCATCCGGAAACGCATCCATCAGCTCATCAAGCCGTGATCGTCCCATCGGTTTTCCGCCGTCACCCTCACCCAACATCAATTGCAACTCTGCCGGGGTCAGATCCCAAAATTCCTGGGGGCGCAGGCCAAGCCCGCGCATCCCCGCTCGCATGAGCTCTGGCCAATCAAACCCCTTCATCCGCCTGCTCCGGCAACATGAAGGCGCGGGCCAAAAGTTCGGCCGCTGCGCGTGTGGCCGCCATAGGACCACCAGCAATTTCGGCATTGAGCAGGTCTTTGGCCTGCCCCTGCCATCCGCCGCCCCGCAGCCCGGCCACAATGAGCGCCAGCACGTCACGCGTGCTGAAACCGCCCTGTTCGAACCGTTGCACCAGTTCCACCAGCGATCCGCTGTCCAGCCCGGCTTCCAACTCGGCCAAAGCGCCAAGTGTCAGCCGCATGTTGTGACGCTCACCATCAATGGTCAGCGCCACTTCCCCCCGCCACGGATTGCCCATTACAGCTCCGGCACCGCAATAAAGCTGAGCTCACCAGCCGACGCCATGGAGACTTCGTAGGTCGCCTCACCGTTATGCGATCCCGAATATTCGATGCTGGACACTTGGAACGCACCTTCGACGGTTCCAAAATCGGGAATGATCACCTGAAAGTCCGGTGTTTCACCGTCGAAAAAGATCTGACGCGCCCGTTCGTCGGTCTGGGCGTCCTTAAAGACACCAGAGCCCGAGATATTGGCGGATTTCACACCAGCCCCGGCCAACAGCTCGCGCCAGCCACCTTGGCTTTCCAACGTGGTCACGTCGACCTGTTCGGCGTTAAAGCTGACGCGGGTTGCGCGTAGGCCTGCCATTGTTTCGAATTGACCGTCACCAGACAGGTCCACTTTGACCAAAAGGTCTTTGCCGTTCTGAGCACCCATAGCTACTACTCCGTTTTGAAAAGGGTCAATTATCTTCCACGCGTGCGCGGAACGTGAGATCGATCCGACGAATGCCGCCGGTTTCGCGTGTTGCTTTGGCCTTGCGGAACCACAGGCCAACCAATCGGCCTCGGCTCAGGGCCAAATCTGCCTCATGCAAGGTGTCGCTGATGGCTCCAGCGGCCTGTTTGGCGGTCAAAAAGCCAGCGGTTTCTGTGACAACTGACACCACAAACTCGTGCCAGGCCCCGTCATCCGTTCCGTCACCTGCTTCGGTTGCCGTTTCCGGGCCGATGGCCACATAGGTCTGAGGCAAAGATCCGATTGGCAAAGCGTCAAAGATGTTGTCGCCCACCAAATTGTCCAACGTCACACTGGACTGAAGCTCTGCAAAAACTGCGGTTTGCAGGGGGCCAGATAATGCATAACTCATACCGCCAACTCCTCTTCGCAATGACAATTCAAGTAGAAGCCCTTTGGCTCGGCTTCGGTCACCGCTTCGATCCGGAAAATCCGATTGCCCATGAGAAACCGTTGACCAGCGACCGGGCGCGCCGAATGCCCGTCTGGGGCTCCACGCACAACGAACCGAAATCCCGTTACCGACACCGCGCCAGCATCCCCTTCGGCCAACCGTCCGCTCCGCGGCTGTACTTCGGCCCAAAGCGTTCCAAGCTGTTGCCATGCCTCGGTAAAACCACCGGCACCATCAGCTGTTCGTTGCAGAGCCTCGAGCGCAAGTTCTCTGTTTAGGTTGGGCCGTTTCATGCGCCCGTCCCCACCCGCACCAGACGGTAACGCGCAATCAAGCTGGTGACACCAAAGGGCATACAGCCTTGGCTCAACGCCGTTTCATCGCGGTATTCGTAGTAATGTGCAGCAAGCAACAGAACCGCCTGTGCAAGATCACTTGGAACGTCTTCAAAAGCCGGGCCAAAACCTGCGTCAAATCTGATCTCAACAGCACCTTCGCTCGGTATTGCGGGTAGAGCCGTTGATGTTGATTTTAGTTTCGGCTCGAAATTGTCCTTTTGCAGACGGTAGGCCGACGCATCCAACGTGGTTGTGGCTCCAAAACGATCCACATAGGTCACGTCCGAAATCGATTGGATTGGCGCAACCGGCAATCCTTGCGCTTGGGCATTGCGCCACTGTGCAAAGGTCACAACAAATCCACGCGTGATTAACGCTTTGCCTGTTCGCGCTTCGATTGCGGCCATTGACGCGCGTAAGAACGAGGCCAACACAGAATCTTGCAAATCATCTTCTGCAAACCCGCTGCCCAGTCGCAAATGACGCGTCAGCGCCTCGATTGGAAGGGCCGCATCGGGCACCTGAGTTTCTTCCACCAACATCATGTTTTATCTCCGAAATCCCTTGGCCTTCCCCTGTCCCCGTATGGTGACGGGCGCGCGCCGCCCACGCTGCACGGGCGGAGGGGGACTGCTGGACACCATCGGCTGCGCGCGCCCTGTGAGAGGCAGGACCTGCCCCCGCCTCTCATCTCGATGCTGCCGACTTAGACGTCAGCGCAGCGCAGCAGTTTGATGGCTGCAAAGTCGCTTACGTCGCCACCAACACGTTTGGACGCATAGAACAGAACGTGAGGCTTGGCGCTGAACGGGTCACGCAGAACACGCAAGTCAGGGCGTTCGGCAATGGTGTAACCTGCACCAAAATCACCAAAGGCGATCGGAGTTTCAGAGGCACCAATATCTGGCATGTCCTCGGAAATCAGAACCGGGTAGCCCAGAAGGCGCGCAGGTTCAGCAGCCGCCAAACCGTCTGCCCACAGATGACGACCATCCTGATCCTTCAGCTTGCGCAGCGCACCAGCGGTCTTGGAGTTCATGACAAAGGTCGCGTTGGCACGATATTCGGCACCCAGTGCATAGACGAGGTCGATAATCGTGTCGCCATTGCCCAAATCTGGGGTCAGATCGGTTTCAACATAGCCAAGGTTGCCCCAGCTCCATGTCTCGTTTTCAACGGCCGTGTGGTTTAGGAAACCACGTGGCTTGTCGATACCATCGCCGGACACAAAGGCAGATGCTTCAGCACGCGCAAACTTGTCAGAGATACGGCCCGCAAGCCATTCTTCGACGTTAAAGGCGCTATCGTCCAGCAAACGCTGAGAGATCTTTGGCATCGCGTTCAGCTCATAGAGCGGGATCGAAATACGCTCGATGGTCGGCGTACCAGTCTCAGCCGAGGCGGACACTTCGTCGGCCCAACCGGCACCAGTGTCATTCTGGTCGATCAGAACATCAAACGACGTTGCTTCAACGTTCACAACGTTCGAAATCGCACGGATCGACGCAGTAGAGGCAAGGGTTGATTTGATCGACTCTGCGGTCACTGGATCAACAAGGTAACCACCATCGGAGTTGACCGCCGAGGACATGGCCTTGCCTTCAAGCTCCAGGCCGCGCAGGCCGTCGTCTTCACCTGAACGCAGATATGCGTCAAAGGCTTTCTGGTGTGGGGCGTCAACCTCTGCGTGGGTCGACAGTGCGGGGCGTGCCGCTACGGCAGATTTATGATCAAGCATGGTCAGTCGCTCTTCCTGTTTATGAAGCTTCTCTTGAAGGTCGGCCTGTAAGGCCTTGAAATCCCCAATCAGTCCCGCCATTGCGGCACTCACCCGGGCGACCGGAGGCATATCTTCCCCGGTCCGAGACTTGGTCTCGGCTGTACTCATGTGCGTGTTCCTCATGAGTGGCGTGGCTCAGTCGCCCGCCAGGTTACGGCGGGCGTCTTCAATGACGTCCGCCAAGTCACCCCAATGATCGACGTCCAGCTCTTCAGCCTTGGCCGCCACTCGGGCACTGGGTAGCATCGGGAAGGTCACAAGCGACACTTCCCAAAGCTCCAGTTCGTTCAAGAGCCGCTGGCCCTTGTCATTCTTTGCCGCTTTCACGGTGCGGTAGCCGATCGACAACCCGTCAATCGCACCCGCTTCGATCAACGCTGCGGCCTCGCGGCCCTTTTCAACGCTGTCCAGCAACCGGCCTTTGACATAAAGGCCGCGTTCATCTTCGCGCACCTCGTCCCAAATCCCGATCGGTTGGGCCGGGTCATGCTGCCAAAGCATTTTGACTGCGCGATTGTCCGATTCCAGCTTTTTGAGTGAGCGGGCATAGGCCCCTTTGCTCACCACATCACCGCCCTGATCACAGGCCCCAAAGAGCGAGGCATAGCCCTCAATCTTGGTGCCTTCGACCACAGTGATCTCCGCGTCAAAGCGGCAGAACTTGTGTTCCAGATCCATGTTCCGTCCTTTCAATGGCGCGCTTATTGCGCGGTATGCATCAAGCCTTGGAAAGCCTCGGCAAGGATCACCCCAGCCACCCCGTAAACCGTGAGCCACAGGCGCTTTTCCAATCGTTCCATCAACATCTCGATGCGCGAAAACTTGTCGTTCAGCGCGTCGATATGAAGTTTGCTAACCCTTTCATGGGCTTCCAGCCGCAAGGCCGGCGCGCAGGCAAAGGGTTCCTTTGCACGCATTTCACTCACCGTTTTCCCCTTCCGGCAGCGCTGGCAGTCCCAGCATCTGGCGTTTTTCGGCGGCGGTTAGGAAGTCAGCAACCGCAACACGGTTCCACTGCGCGTCACGCTCCGTTGCCAAGGCCGGGACCTGGTCCAGGTCTGGTTTGAGCTCGACCTCTTCGCCGATATGGTTCGACAACCAACGCCCGACCGAGGCCGAGACTTTGCTCGCCAATGGCAAAACAGTCTGGCGATAAAACGCCCGGTGTGCTTCGGCATAGTTGGCAAAGGTCGCCTCGCCCGGAATGCCAAGCAACATGGGCGGCACCCCAAAGGCGGTGGCAATCTCACGCGCGGCGGCTTCCTTGGTCTTTTGGAATTCCATATCCGATGGCGAGAACCCCATCGGCTTCCAATCCAAACCACCTTCCAACAACATCGGACGACCGGCATTGCGCGCGCCTTGGTGCATGCTCTCCATCTCATGGGTCAGGCGTTCAAACTGCTCTGGTGTCAGATGCCCCTGGCCCTCGGCCCCTTTCCAAACAATCGCCCCGCTTGGCCGGGCGGCGTTATCAAGTAGCCCTTTGGTCCAGCGGCTGGCGCTGTTGTGGACATCCACGGCCTGCGCGGCGGCTTGCAACGCCGACAGCCCATAATGATCATCCTGAGGATGGAAATTTTTGACATGGCAGACTGGTGAAATCGGTCCGGTCACATTGAAACGATGCTTGCGGCCACCAACGCTATATTCATAAGCAACGGGCCAGCCATCGGCACCGGGCACAACGCGCATCCGATCCGAGCGCAGCACATGCAGCTCAAACGGAACGCCCTGTTCACCTGACACGGCTTCAATATAACCGTCACCCGACAAAAGCATTTGACCATAAAGCGCCTCAAAGAAATCTGCGCGACCCTGTGCCGGGTTTGGACCGGCAATGAGCTTGAGAACCGGATGTTCAGCGTAACGCATATCGGCGTCCTGAAGCACAAGCGGCAACGCTGCGGCTGCCTCGGCGATTAGCTTAACGGCGCGAAACCCAACCGGATTGCCAGCAAAGGCCTGCTTGGTCAGCGAAACCGTATCACGCGGTGACCAGGCCACACGCCCGCCCGCCATCTGCGCCACGATCCGCCCTGTGGCCGATGCCTTTGCCTCTGGTGCCGGTGTGCTGGCCATTTCGGGCTGCTGTGCGCGCCGCAGAAAATCGAATACCATTCGTCTCGCTCCTCTTCCTTGGCAGATATGTCACCGGGCAAGCCGAGCCTGTTCGCAAAAACCAATGGCCTTCGCGGTGCTCGCTCTGTGTCCGGGGTCACATCCTTTGGATCAGTGTTTCGAAGGCCGCCCTTCGTCTTGAAACCTAACTTAGGGTTTGCGGGTTAAGAGGCCTTGAGACCACCGCACGCAGGTGGCGCAACACCATAAGTAATTGAAAAACAACAATTATGTCGAAATGAAATTCTAGCGACCTTGGCGCGCCCGATGGCATCCGCTAATCATCTCGTATGAAACACAACCGTCTTCATAGTGTGGCCCATAATTTCGCCGACTCGCTGGCCGGTGGCCAAAGCTTCGTTGTCCCCGGTCATGTTCTGCACACGCATGTCTTTGCCGAAGCCGCCGCCAATAAAAATCGAAGTCTCACCATTGATTTTCTGACCGGGCAAACAAAAGGGGCCTACCCGGGGGTGAAGTCGAAGAGACGGCCTTGCTGTTCAAAACCGCATTTCCGGGGTTTTGTGACAAACATGGCGTCGACGTCCAAGATTTTGAAACCTGCACTGTTAAATTTTCGTCCGGATCGCCCGGAAACCGCTATACCATCACGGTCCAAGACAAAAACGGGCGCTCTAGTGCGCGCGAGTATTTGGCCCCCAACGGAAAACGCGCCAAACCTAAATAGCGCCCCATAGCAAAAGGCACCGCAAAACTGCGATGCCTTCTTAAAACTCAAACTAGCGCAAAACCCGAACTTTCGGGGTTTGCCATCCGGCGGGCTGCATCATCAACTCCGCCAAAGCCCAAACACAGGCATCCACCCGGTCCGGGCTCCCTGCCCCCTCAAACCCCGCATGGGTCATCAGGCACATCTGGCTCTCCAACTCCTCAAGGCCGCGACAATGTTTGATCCGGCCCTGTTCATAAAGCGCAGCAATCGGTTCCGCCCTCGCGGATTTGCCCCGCGTCGCGTGCACCGCCTTGACCGCAACCATCGGATCAACCTGCCGCAATAATTCCGACACCATCGCCCCGCCTTGGTTCACCTCGGCCACGACCCGGTCCGCTTCCCACCGTTTGGCCGCCTCAACCGCTGCCTCGGCCCAGCCCAAAGGCGAAAGGCCCTGAACCGTCGCGTCCTCTAGAACATAGGCGCGCCAATCCTTTGGCGGTCCATCTTTGACCACCCCGGCCACAACGATCCCGCATTCATCACTGGTTTTGCCTTCGCCTGCGGGCGGATCCACCGCCACAACAATCCGATCAAACTCCGGCAATTTCCCGGCCCGCGCGCCGTCAAACATCTCACGCGTCCAAAGCGCCCCTTCGATCTCATCAAGCAAGACCCCATCCAGTTCCTGCAGTCCAAGCTTTGAGCCCGCATAGCGCGCCCGCACTTCCTCAAGGAACGACTTCGCCAGATTGGCAGCATTCGCTTCGGTCGCGGCGCGGGTCACCACCGTAGACGGCAACTCCAACAGTTCCTTCAACACCTCAACATTGCGCGGCGTTGTCGTCACACAAACCTGCGGGTGATCGCCCAAACGCAACCCAAATTGCAGCATATCCCAGGTTTCGCGCGCCTTCTTCCACTTGGCCAATTCATCAACCCAAGCGCCATCAAATTGCGGCCCGCGAAGCCCTTCGGCATCATGGGCTGAAAAGGCCATCGCTTCGGCACCGTTGGGCCAAACCAAACAGCGCCGCGACGCCACCCATTTGGGTTTTCGATCCGGCGGGCTGCACGCCATAATGCCGCTGTCGCCGTAAATCATCACCTCACGTACCTGATCAAAGGTCTCCCCGATCAACGCAAGCCGTCGGCACTTGCCTTTGCTCAATGGTCTCGCCCCCTCCACCATCGATCGTACCCATTCTGATCCGGCGCGCGTCTTGCCTGCTCCGCGGCCCCCCAAAATGATCCAGCTACGCCAATCCCCCTCTGGCGCGAGCTGATGCTCATGCGCCCAAAATTCAAACATATAGGGGAGCGCAATGCGCCCCCCTTCTGACAATCCGTTCAGAAACTCATCCTGCACCGTCGCAGGGGCGGAGGCGAGCCAGACGGCACCCGATCTCATGTCGGGCCGCTTCAAGGTCGAGCCCGTAATCTCCGGTGATCTCGCTTTCTTTTCGTCGGATGGCATCAATCTCACACTCCGTTTCTCTGGCTGCCTTGAGCCAATACTTCACGTCACCCAGCAACTTGCCGGATTCGCCTTTCCTCTCGGGGTCTCCATTCCTGATACGTGCCCTCAGCTCACGAATTTCCGTGGTGAGGTCATCCAGCTCCTGCGCGATTTCTTCGCGTTGTTCTTCCAGTCGCTGAACATCTTCTTTTGCCCGGATCAAAACCGGGTCCTTTTCTGCTCTTTCCATGCTCGACACCTTTTTTGCCTGTAAGGTTGCCCCCTCCAGGGTGCATGGGCATGAGACATTTGCGGCGAGGTGTTGATCACCTTTTTGCTCCGCTCTCATACCGCGTCCAGCATGTTTGGGAAGTTACGTCGGGACGGGCTCTGGGTCAATCAGGGGTGCGAACGCAAGCCGTTGATACCGTTTACAAAACTTAAGAAAACGTTACCAGATGCACGGTAGTGCTTGCCAGCCCGCCAATTGCTCTGGCATCAGGGGCGTACCACAAAAGGAACCCTACATGGCAAAACTGTCCTCACGCATCACGTCCATCACCTCCGGCGGCTCCGACGGCTGGGAAGTCTTCTATCGCGCCCGCAAAATGGTTGCCGACGGCGAACAGGTGACGGAACTCACGATTGGTGAACATGATGTGCGAACCGACAACAGTATTCTTGACGCCATGCACCGTTCGGCGTTGGGCGGGCACACAGGCTATGCTCTGGTTCCCGGCGTTCACGCGCTTCGGGATGCGGTGGCAAAACGCATTCAAACCCGCACCGGTGCCCCGACAACCGCCGAAAATATCCTGATCACGCCCGGTGGCCAATCTGCGTTGTTTGCCGCTCATATGGCCGTGTGTAGCCCCGGCGATACCGCGCTTTACGTTGACCCCTACTATGCCACCTATCCTGGCACCATCCGCTCGGCTTCGGCCAATCCGGTCGCGATTCCAACACGCGCACGTGACGCGTTCCTGCCATCGCCAGACGAAATAACCAAAGCCTCGCAAACCCATAACGCGCGATCCTTGTTGATCAATTCCCCCAACAACCCCACCGGATCGGTCTATCCCCGTGAAAACCTCGAGGCCATCGCACAGACCTGCATCGACACTGACATGTGGCTGATCTCGGACGAGGTTTACGACACTCAAATCTGGGAAGGCGAACACATCAGCCCCCGTGCCCTCCCCGGCATGATTGACCGTACCTTGGTTGTCGGATCTCTGTCCAAAAGCCACGCCATGACCGGTTCGCGCATTGGTTGGATCGTCGGTCCTGTTGATGCCATCAACTGCCTGATTGATCTCGCAACCTCAACCACTTACGGCGTGCCCGGCTATATCCAAGACGCATCGCTCTTTGCGCTTGAACAAGGCGATGCGCTCGAAGAACAGATCGCCGCCCCCTTCCGTCGCCGCCGCGCCCTCATCCTTGATGTCTTGGCCGAGCAAAACACTGTGACCGCAATCCCTTCAAACGGGGCGATGTACACAATGCTCGACATTCGCGCCACAGGCCTTTCTGGTTTCGACTTTGCCCAAGCCCTTCTGAGCGAACATAAAATCGCCGTTATGCCCGGTGAAAGTTTTGGCACCTCAGCCGCGGGTCACATCCGCGTTGCCCTCACGGTTGATGATGCCAAACTGTCGGATTCTGTCAGGACGATATGCAAGTTTGCTCAAGAACTTTCAGAGGAGACCTAAGTGACGCATGATCCCGGTCCCGCCTTTCGCGCCCTGCATGTTCCGGGTGATCCGTTCATTCTGGCCAATGCCTGGGACATCGGATCGGCCAAAATGCTGGCCGCTTTGGGGGCTCCGGCGATCGCGACTTCCTCGGCGGCCCATGCCTTTACCTTGGGTCGCCCCGACATGGGCCACGTCACCCGCGACGAAGCGCTAAGCCATGCCTCAGACCTCGTTTCGGCGCTGTCTGTTCCGGTGTCCGGTGATTTCGAAAACGGCTTTGGCGAGGCTCCTGAAACCTGTGCCGAAACCGTTCGCCTCGCCTGTGAGGTCGGTCTCGCCGGTATCTCAATAGAAGATACCGCCCTCCCCGCCGACACCCCCTATCCCGCTGATATTGCTGTTGAACGCATCCGCGCCGCCGCATCGGCTTGCCGCGCTTTGCCACGTGATTTCATTCTCGTGGCGCGGGCGGATGGCGTTATGAACGGTCAATACGACCTCGCCGAAGCCATCCGTCGCATTCAAGCCTATGAAGCCGCCGGGGCCGATTGTGTCTATATCCCCATGCCGCCGAACTTCAACGATCTCGCCACCATCTGCGCGGCGACGGCCCTTCCCGTCAATGCCTTGGCCGCCGGACCATTTGCAAACCATGACCGAACCGCTTTCGCCAAGGCTGGCGTTGCGCGCATTTCCATCGGTTCGGCCTTGGCCCGTGTCACCCATCGCGCCATCTTTGATGCCGCTTCACAAATGTATGAAGACGGGATTTTCACCTCGTTGACGCATTCGATTTCTGGGACAAAAGTAGATAAACTTCTAATCAAATGACCGGCACAGCGATCACCACAATCCGAAATCTCGGTCCATCGGTAGAAGAGGCCCTGCACCGAGCCGGTATTCCAGACGCGGAAACCCTGCGTGACCTAGGCGCACACGAGGCTTACCGACGGATGCTAAAATCCGGCACACACCCCCATTTTATTGGCTACTATGTGTTGCATATGGCGCTTCAAGGGCGGCCTTGGAATGATTGCAAAGGCAAAGAAAAAGACGCCCTTCGCCAACAGTTTGACAGCTTGAAAACCACGACAACCGCTGATCCGCTGTCTCGTATCGAAAAAGAATTAGTTGCAATTGGAGTTATTCCAAAAGGCTTCAAAGACTAGTTTGGACACACTCCTAGCTGCAAATGCGAATAGTCAAAGGTGAACCAACACCAAAGGCCAAAGGCCAACGGCCAACGGCGACATTGTGCCTAATCTCGTTCGGCAAGCTGTCGAAAACGGTATGTCTCATGTCACAATACCGATCAAACACTTCAGGGCATCAACCAAGGCCCGAACCACGCAAACGGGGTTTGAACGAAGTAACTGGTTAAGCTGAAAAACCGGCAAGTGACCTACAAGAGTTCAAGAAACCATGCCTTTTTCGCGTGATTTCTCCAATGCCAACACATCTATAACCGATGAACCCCATTCCGGTTCTTGAGGTACGGCCGATACGGTTCAGTGTCCATTACCGTCTCCATCGGAGTTCGATTTTGGGAAAATCTGCCCCTAGCGGTCGCAAAAAAAGGGGCCCAACGGGGCCCCTTTCCAAATAATCAGATCTGAACGGCTTAGCCAACCAGTTCGAGACCCGAGAAGAAATACGCGATTTCGACTGCGGCTGTTTCAGGCGCGTCGGAACCGTGAACCGAGTTTTCGCCAACAGATTCAGCGAATTCGGCGCGGATGGTGCCGGGGGCCGCGTCGGCAGGGTTGGTTGCGCCCATAACTTCGCGGTTTTTCGCGATGGCGCCTTCACCTTCCAGAACTTGGGCTACGATTGGCGCGGAGGCCATGAATTCACACAGTTCGTCATAGAAAGGACGCTCGGCGTGTACCGCGTAGAAAACGCCAGCTTGGGCTTTGGTCAGGTGGATACGCTTTTGTGCAACAATGCGCAGGCCAGCTTCTTCAAACTTGGCGTTGATTGCACCGGTTAGGTTGCGGCGGGTTGCATCGGGCTTGATGATCGAGAAAGTGCGCTCAAGTGTCATGGGCTTGCTCCGTCAAAAATGTGCGGGCATGCGGCCCGGCGTTTCTATTGCGCGCGCCCTAGCACGGGACTGTTCGTTTGGGAAGCCGTTTCCGACATCAAGCTTTGCACGTTCTGCTCACTGCTGGTTGGTGCGCCCAAACCAAGGCCCAGGTTTTGAATTCAGAAGGTTTGACAAGGTGGCCTTCCTTTGACCAACTAAACAGTTGACACCGCATAATAGAGAGATTTCAATGACTCATTTTTTTGCAGTAACAAGCCTCGTGACACTGTTCCTCGTGTCAACGATTGCGCCGGCATCGGCTCAGGACACCAAAGAAGTATCCGGTTATCCAGTGTTCTCTGACTACCAAGAGTTTCGGGACACGCTGGACCCTTTGATCAAAAGCCGCCAAGTATCACAGTTTATGAAACTCTTTGGAGGCCGCCATAACTACAACCAAGCTCAGTCGGACGATCTGCAAGCCAAAATCAGAAGCGTTCGCCCTGTTGATTTTATCAATGTTGAGGTGATCAAGTCAGACAACGTATCAGACAATTGGCATCAAGAGCTCTTGGCCTATTGGACCGGTGCAGATTATCTATTCGTGTACATTTTGTACCAACAAAGAGATGAGGGCCTGTTTCCAATCAGTCTGTATTTTAACACTGATCTCAAAGAGCTTCTGCGCTTGGTGATGTAACTTTAAGCGTCAATCGCAATAAACCTGCCTGATCCCCCTTTGGGTGGTGGTCAGGCCTTAAATTGCCTGTTAAAGCCCGCCCATGTTACGCATCCAAGATATCGGTTATTCCGTCGAAGGTCGCCCCCTCTTTGAAGGGGCCAGTGCCACCATACCCGCAGGTCACAAAGTTGGCCTTGTCGGGCCCAATGGCGCGGGCAAAACCACGTTGTTCCGCCTGATCAAAGAAGAGCTGACCCTCGATACCGGCTCGATCTCCTTGCCGCCGCGGGCGCGCATTGGCGGCATCGCCCAAGAGGTCCCCTCCTCTGATATGTCCTTGATCGACACGGTGCTTGAGGCCGATACCGAACGCGCCGAGCTTATGGCCGAAGCGGAAACCGCCACCGATAGCAACCGTATAGCCGAGGTTCAAACACGTCTGGCCGATATCGATGCTTGGAGCGCCGAAAGCCGCGCGTCTTCCATCCTCAAAGGCCTCGGTTTTGACGCCGAGGCGCAAAAACGCCCCTGTTCCGATTTCTCGGGTGGTTGGCGGATGCGTGTTGCCTTGGCTGGCGTTCTCTTTGCTCAACCAGATCTGTTGCTGCTCGACGAACCGACCAACTATCTTGACCTCGAAGGTGCGCTTTGGCTTGAATCCTATCTCGCCAAATACCCCCATACTGTCATCGTGATTAGCCACGACCGTGGCCTTTTGAACCGTGCGGTTAACTCGATCCTGCATCTCGAAGACAAGCAACTGACTTATTACGGCACGCCTTATGATGGTTTTGTCAAAATGCGCGCTGAAAAACGTGCGCAAGCCAGTGCCCAAGCTAGAAAACAAGAGGCACGCCGCGCCCACCTACAAGGTTTTGTAGACCGGTTCCGCGCCAAAGCCAGCAAAGCCAAACAGGCGCAATCGCGTCTGAAAATGATCGAAAAGATGGACATGATCACCGCGCCCGAAGACGCGGCCAAGCGCGTGTTCAACTTTCCACAACCCGATGAGTTGTCGCCGCCGATTATCAATATCGAAAACGGTGCGACCGGTTACGGCGATGTCACCATCCTGAAAAAGCTCGACCTGCGCATTGATCAGGATGATCGCATCGCGCTTTTGGGGCGCAACGGTCAGGGCAAATCGACTCTTTCCAAGCTCCTTTCGGACAGATTACCCCTGCAAGCCGGGCGCATGAACAAGAGTTCCAAGCTGCGCATCGGCTATTTTGCCCAGCACCAGGTCGACGAATTACATCTCGACGAAACCCCGATCCAACATCTTCAGCGCGAGCGCCCGACCACCTTGCCGCCCAAACTGCGTGCCTTGCTTGCTGGGTTTGGCCTAATGGCAGATCAGGCGGATACCGTGGTTGCCCGCCTGTCCGGTGGCCAAAAGGCGCGACTGTCGCTTTTGCTCGCGACTTTGGACGCGCCGCATCTGCTTATCCTCGACGAACCCACCAACCACCTCGACATCGAAAGCCGCGAGGCTTTGGTTGAGGCGCTCACCGCCTATTCCGGCGCGGTGATTTTGGTAAGCCACGACATGCATTTGTTAAGCATGGTTGCGGATCGCCTTTGGTTGGTCGGTGATGGCACCGTCAAACCCTATGACGACGATCTCGACGCTTACCGCGCGATGTTGCTGACTCCGGACAAGCCCAACAAACCGGCCAAACCCACGGCGCCAAAACCCAAACGGGCGACGCGTGATGAACTCCTCGCGCTTCGCTCTGAGGTTAGGAAATGCGAAGAACGCATTGGAAAGCTTGAGGAAATGGCGGACAAGCTATCGACCAAGCTGGCAGATCCGGAACTGTACGAAAGCAATCGCGCCGGCGACCTTGCGGTTTGGAACAAGAAATACGCCGAAGTCCGAGGTGGCATTGCCAAAGCCGAAAGCCTTTGGGAAGCAGCCGTCGACAAGTTGGAAAAAGCCGAAGCAGGATAACCCTTGTCCCAGCCGTGTTTAGCGCATAGGCAAACCACATGGACACGGCTTTTCTCATCACCGCTTTTGCTACACTTTTTGTTGTTATGGACCCAATCGGGCTCACAACGGTGTTCATTGCCCTGACCCAAGGGACAAGCCCGGCACATCGCCGCGCGGTCGCATTTCGCGCGTGTATCATCGCCGGCGCAATCCTAACCTTGTTCACGTTTTTCGGTGAATCCGTCCTTGGCTTTATTGGAATTTCCATGCCGGCCTTTCGCATTTCCGGTGGTATTTTGCTGTTTCTGACCGCTTTGGACATGCTTTTTGAGCGCCGCACCAAACGGCGCGAAGACCGGGCCGAGGAAGAAGACTTTCCCGATCCGTCTGTTTTCCCGATGGCGATTCCGATGCTGGCCGGCCCCGGTTCGATTGCCACTGTGATTTTGCTGTCGGATCAAGCGGATGGCTTGGCCGAATTCTTCGGCGTTTTGGGCATCATGCTTTTGGTTCTAACCATGGGCCTGGCCTTTTTCCTCCAGGCTGGTCGTGTTGAAAAAGTGCTGGGACGCACCGGCATTATCGTCACCACTCGGCTTTTGGGCATGCTTTTGGCGGCCTTGTCCGTACAATTGGTTCTGGACGGGTTGCGCGATTTTGGCATTACCGCCGGATAGGCTTGCATCCCCCTGCAATCACTCCCAAATTACACATGGGTATCGTTTGCGCGCGGCGAGGAGTGTTTCATGGAAGATTTTGAAATCGCCAACTTGATTTATCTCGGGGCATTGGCCGCGGTTTTGGGAAGTTGGTACATTGTTCAAAACAAAGGCGGGCTTAGCAAGATGGTCCGCGATGCCGCCGCTTGGGTGTTCATTTTTGTTGGCGCACTGGCTGTGATTGGCCTGTGGGATGACATCCGTCAAAACATCATGCCCCGCCAAACCGTTATTGATGACGCTGGCCGGGTCGAACTCCCCAAGGGGCGCGATGGTCACTACCGTGTGACCCTAACCGTGAATGGAAAATCGGTTCCCTTTGTGGTCGATACCGGCGCAACTTCGGTTGTTTTGACCCATGCCGCCGCAGAACGCATTGGCCTTGACCCCGACAATCTGGTGTTTTTCACCCAAGCCATGACCGCCAACGGCCCCGTCGATACAGCCCCGGTTACTTTGGACAACGTCACGCTTGGCCCGTTTGAGGATAGCCGCGTGTCGGCCTATGTGAATGGCGGCGACATGGATACGTCGCTTTTGGGCATGACCTATCTGAACCGCTTTGACAGCATTCAGATCAAAGGCAACTTGATGATTTTAGAACGTTAATTTAGGCCGTTAGCTTTCGGCCTTCTTTTCCCAACGCCCTGTTTCCTCGGACCAATACTGTGCCGAACATCCCGCGCCCGTTAACTCTTTCCACTGAACGCGGGCGTTTTGAACCGCCTCTTGGTCATAGCCGTCGAACAGGATGCACACCCGATCCAGCGCCTTGACCTCGTCGGCGGTAATCCCGGCCCCATCTACTGTCATCACACAATTGGCGGCATTGGGTGCTTCGGGACCGCAAGTAAGAAGCACCGGTTGGAGCGCATCATGCGGCCCACCGATCTGGCCATGGGGCAGAAAATCATCCTCCTGCCCAAGCCAAAGCCGTTGATCCAGCCAATCCATCCGGCCGGGATCGGTGCCGCGCACTGCCACCTTCCAACCCGCGCCCAAAGCCTTGCCCAACAACATGGGCAAAGTGTCTTCGAGCGACCGCTGGGTCAGATGGTAAAAGAACGCGGCCCCCATGGGTTACTCGGCCTCGAACGTGTCGCGGACCAACCGATCAAGCGCCATAACGCCCCAACCGGTTGCGCCTTTGGGCGCAAGTGCGGTTTCTTTGGTGTCTTGGGCGACCCCGGCGATATCGAGGTGAATCCACGGCAAACCGTCTTTGACAAAACGCTGTAGGAATTGCGCTGCGGTGATAGACCCGGCCGCGCGGCCACCGATATTCTTAATGTCGGCTTTGCCACCATCCAAAAGCTTGTCGTAAACCGGTGCCAGCGGCATGTGCCACGCGCCCTCGCCTTCGGCCTTTGCCGCCTTGAGGAAGTCATTGGCAAAGCTGTCATCGTTTGAGAAAACACCGGCTTTGTCATGACCAAGCGCAATGATAATCGCCCCGGTCAATGTCGCCAGATCAATCATTGCGCGCGGCTCTTCGCTGATCTGCGCATGCCACATCACATCGGCCAAGACCAAACGCCCTTCGGCATCGGTGTTAAGCACCTCAATCGTATCGCCTTTCATGGACGTTACGATATCGCCGGGGCGCTGCGCCGTGCTCGACGGCATGTTTTCAACCAAGCCAACAAGGCCGACCACATTGGCTTTGGCCTTTCGCATCGCAAGGGTTTTCATCACCCCCGACACAACACCAGCGCCCCCCATATCCATGGTCATATCTTCCATGCCGGGGGCCGGTTTCAGGCTGATACCACCGGTGTCAAACACCACACCCTTGCCGATCAAGGCCAGCGGCGCGCCTTTGCCACCGCGCCAGCGCATGACAACAACCTTGGACGGCATGGCCGAGCCTTGCCCAACACCCAACAACGCACCCATGCCCAATTCGGCAAGCTTGTCCTCTTCGAGAACCTCAACCTCAACACCCAAATCCTTGAGCGCGACTAGGCGGTCGGCGAATTCGGTCGTTGTCAAAACATTGGCGGGCTCGGAGACCAGATCACGGGTAAAGGTCACCCCTTCGGCAACGGCGCGGGTTGCGATTGCGGCCTCTTCGGCAACCTCTGGGTCTTTGCACATCACCACGGCCGCGCCGAGATCTTTGGTTTCGGCGGTTTTGCGCGCATCAAAAACGTATCCACGCAATGCCAAACCCATGGCAAATTCCGCGGGATGTTTAACGTTTTCACCCAAAACAATCAGCGCGGCCTTGCCCGCGACCTTGGCCAATTTGGCCCCGGCTTTTCGGGCCTCAACAGCCGAGGGACGACGTTCGAGACAGATGATATCAACCGCTTCGGCCTTCATCCCCGCCGGATAGGCCAAGGAAACAACGTCTCCGGCCTTTTTATCGGCCCATTTTTCATCCTCAACCACGCGGGCAATCGACCCTTTGGTCAGGCGATTGAGCCGACGCGCTCCGGGGCTCATGGTGCCCTCGGACGGGATCAAAACCGCCACACGGCCCGTGGCCTCGGCCAATGCATCCAGATCAACAGGGGCAAATGAGAATGCGCGCAACTCGGTCATCTTGTTTTCCTTTGGCTAAACCTTGCCCAAGACCTAGCCTTGCGCGCACCGATTGACCAGAGCCACCTTTTCCCCGAGGCAAAGGTGACGTATTGTACAAATCGAAGGCACATCCGGGGGGACACTTCGTTTGCAGAGATTCGACAGATATGTGCTGTCGCAACTTATGGTGTTGTTTGGTTTTTTTGCCCTAGTGCTGGTATCAGTTTACTGGGTCAACAAGGCCGTTGTGCTGTTTGATCAACTGATCGCCGATGGCCACACCGCCGGCATTTTCCTCGAATTTACCGCGCTAAGCTTACCAGCGGTGATTTCACTGGTTCTCCCTATGTCGGCCTTCGCGGCCACCGTTTATGTCACCAACCGCATGTCCGGCGACAGTGAATTGACCGTGGTGCAATCCACCGGCTATTCACCGTGGCGTCTGGTGCGGCCTGTGTTGTTTTTCGGGATTATTGTTGCGGTGATGATGGCGATTTTGACCAATTTTCTTGTGCCCAAATCCGTCGAGCAATTGCGCCTGCGCCAACAAGAAATCTCAAGCTCCGTCGCCGCACGCCTTTTGCGCGAAGGTAGCTTCCTACATCCGTCCAAGGGCGTAACCTTTTATATTCGCGACATTTCTCCGAATGGCGAGTTGCATGATGTATTCCTGTCGGATCGCCGACAAGACGGTCGCGAAGTGACCTATACCGCCGAGCGCGCCTATCTTTTGCGTGATGATAGTGGCCCGAAACTGGTGATGCTGTCGGGGATGGCTCAGACCCTCGACCTTGAAGGTAAACGGCTCTCGACCACCAATTTCAACGATCTGACCTATGATATTTCTGGTCTCATTACGTCGCCCAAACCCAAACGCCGCCGGTTGAATTTTGTCTCAACCCCCGAATTGCTTTTGGACACGGATGCCATTGCCCTAGAAACCAAAAAGCCCGTCGCCGAGGTGTTGGAAGAAGCGCATTCGCGTTTTCAACAACCTCTGCTGGCTTTGGTTGCGTCCCTGATCGGCTTTTCGACCCTCATCGTCGGAGGGTTTTCCCGATTTGGAGTGACCAAACAGATTATCGCGGCGATTTTCCTGTTGGTGGTCGTCAAGCTGGTTGAAAGCACCATCACGGAACCGGCGCGAAACGATCCCCATTTGTGGCCGTTGGTCTATCTACCCAGCGTCGTCGGAATATTGATCGTGTTGTTTATGCTTTGGCGCGCCGCTCGCCCTTACCGGCCGCGTCGCTCGCAATCCAGCGAGGTGCCCGCATGACCCTTCACTTCTATTACGCGCGCCGCTTTCTGGTGATTTTCCTCTCGGTTTTGTCCGTTTTGGCGCTATTTCAGGCGCTCTTGGACCTGATCGAAGAATTGCGGTTTCTCGACGACGGGGCGACCTTTGCCCAAGTAGTTCAACTGGTTGGCTTGAAACTGCCCGAAGGTCTTTATCAAATCATGCCGCTTGTGGTGATCTTGTCGACCATCGCGATGTTTATCAGTATGTCACGCTCATCCGAATTGGTTGTCACGCGCGCCGCCGGGCGTTCCGGGCTTGCGGTTTTGGCCTCGCCTTTGGTTGTTGCATTTATTGTAGGTGGTTTGATTGTGGGCATGATGAACCCAATCGTGGCGGCGACGTCTAAACGCTATATTGAACTCAGCGAAAGCTTTGAAAATGGCGGTCGATCCGCTGTCTCTATTGGGTCCGAAGGTCTGTGGTTGCGGCAGGGTGGCCCTCAGGGTCAGGCTGTTATCCGTGCGTCGCGCGCCAATCCCGATGCGACCGAGCTTTATGACGTGTCCATCGTTAGCTATGCGCCCGATGGCGGCCCAGCTCAACGCATTACCGCACAACGGGCCACTTTGACCGAAGGGGCGTGGGTTCTTAGCGGGGCCAAAGCCTGGCCATTAACCGCCGGGTTGAACCCCGAAGCCGGGGCCAAAGAACACGACACGCTCAGCCTCACATCGACCCTAACCCCAGACAGCATTCGCGACCGCTTTGGCAAACCGTCCTCGGTCGCGATCTGGGATTTGCCCGGCTTTATCTCTGACCTAGAACTCTCCGGGTTTTCCGCCCGCCGCCACATCGTTTGGCTCAATATGGAATTGGCCCGCCCACTCTTCCTTGTTGCGATGGTTTTGATCGGAGCAGCCTTTACCATGCGCCCGGCCCGACTTGGCAAAACCGGCCTGTCGGTTTTGTCGGCCGTGATGCTTGGCTTTGGCCTCTATTATGTGCGAAATTTCGCCCAGATTCTTGGGGAAAGTGGTCAGCTGTCTCCGCTTATTGCCGCTTGGGTTCCGCCTGTGGCGTCAATCTTACTTGCACTTGGCCTCGTGCTGCATATGGAGGACGGATGATGCGACTAACCGCCCTCGCCTTTTGTCTGATGATGACCAGCCCCTCCGCGGTGTTGGCACAGGACGCTGCCACCAACTCCGCTCCGGCGCTTTTGGTGGCCGACAATGTGTTTGTCGAAAGTCAGGATCGTTTGGTGGCCACCGGCAATGTCGAAGCTTTGCATGACGGGGCGCATTTGACCGCCAACCGGATCATTTATGATCGCAGCACCGACAAGATCGAAATCGAAGGCCCCATTCGCATTGTTGCCGAGGACGGCACCGTTTTAACCGCCGATTACGCCACTTTGGATCAAGAGTTCCAAAATGGCCTGCTCAAAGGCGCGCGCATGGTGTTGGACCAGCAACTGCAACTTGCCGCAGTAGAGGCACGCCGCGCCGCTGGCCGTTATACGCAGCTAAGCCGCGTTGCGGTCACCTCGTGCCAAGTCTGCGAACATGAGGCAACGCCGCTTTGGCAAATCCGGGCCACACGTGTTGTTCATGACCAAGTAGAACGCCAACTTTACTTTGATAACGCGCAGTTGCGGGTGCTAGATATTCCGGTGCTCTACTTGCCCTTTATGCGCCTACCTGACCCGACATTGAAACGCGCCCGCGGCTTTCTTGTGCCAAGTGTCCGGAGCTCAACCTTGTTGGGAACCGGCTTGCGCGTGCCGTATTTCATCCCGATTGGCGATCACAAGGATCTTACACTAACCCCGTATTTGTCGCCCAAAACCCGGACGTTAGAATTCCGCTACCGTCAGGCCTTTGCCAATGGCGATTTGGAATTGACCGGGGCCGCCTCTAGCGATTCACTTTTGCCGGATGTGTTGCGTGGCTATCTTTTTGCCGAAGGGAGATTTGATCTCCCCAAGGATTTCAAACTGAAATTCGACATCAACACCGTTCTCGATGCCTCCTATCTGAACGACTACAATATTTCAGATGATGACCGTCTGAAAAGCTCGTTGACGTTGGAACGGGTTCGGCCATTGCAATACACATGGGCCGAACTCACGCATTTTGAATCCCTGCGCGAGCAAGAAGACAACGACACCCAAGCCGCCATCGCCGTGAGTTTGGGACATGAGCAGCGCTTTTTCCCGAGCCAATTTGCGGGTGGCGAATTTCGCGCCTCAATCGAAGGACATACGCATTATCGCTATTCCTCAATCCCGATTGACAGCGACGACGCGGATTTCGATGTCGATGGCCGTGATGTCACACGGGTGAATGCCGAGCTAAGCTGGCGTGATCGTTGGACGCTTGTCGGTGGCATTCGCGCCGGGGCTTCGGCCCATCTTTGGCTTGATCACTATCACACGGAACAGGACGACACCTCTGATAGTGCTGTGTCCGCCGCGACCCCCGGTGTCGCCGTCGACTTGCGTTGGCCCTTTCAACGCACGGGCGCAGATGGCAGCCGAAGCTTAATTGAGCCCATCGTTCAATATGGCTGGGTTGGCGGAGAGCGCGCCAAAAACCCCAATGACGAAAGCACCCGTGTCGAGTTTGACGAGGGTAATCTGTTGTCCCTGTCGCGCTTTCCGGCAGCAGACCGGCGCGAACGCGGGCAACAGTTTGTTGCCGGGTTGCGGTGGTTGCATGTGTCAAACACCGGCTGGTCCGCTGCAGCGAGCGTCGGGCGCGTTTGGCGCGATACCTTTGATGATGACTTCACCCGGTCCTCTGGCCTAGAGGGCAAAACCTCGGATTGGCTGGTCTCTGGTCGCTTTACCCATCCCTCCGGATTGTCCATCAGCGCGCGTGGCTTGCTCGATGACACGGGCCGCGCCACCAAGGCCGAAGGGTCCGCAACTTGGAGCAACACCCGCCTTGATTTAACCGCCTCCTACCTGCTTCTCGTCACGGATTCCGAAGAATACCGCGATCAGGCCCAATCAGAATGGACCTTTGACAGCACGGTGCGCATGTCCACCCATTGGAACAGTTCCTATGAGGCGCGCTATGATCTCGCGGATCAACGCCTTGACCGCCTCGGGCTTGGCCTGCAATACCGGAATGAATGTGTTGAAGTAGACCTCAAGGCAACTCGAAAATATGCTTCGGCAACCAATCTAGAACCCTCAACCGATTTCGACCTGACTGTCTCGCTGAAAGGTTTCAGCACCGGCGGCAGCGCCAAGGAGTATCGACGCACATGCGCCCATTGACCCGCTTTATTATGCCGCTGGCCCTTGTGGCCGCATTGTCCTTTGCCCCGGCGACACTTCCTGCTCAGGGCCTTTTTTCACCTGTCATCACAGTCAACGAACAAGTGATTACTGGCTATGAGTTGCAACAGCGGGCCACCATGTTGAAACTGCTGCGCGCGCCCGGCAACCCCGAAACCCTTGCGCGCCAACAGCTGATTGATGATCGTTTGCGCATGCAGGCCGCCAATGATGCTGGCATCCGCCCAAGCCGCGAAGAAATCCTTGATGGGATGGGCGAATTTGCGAGCCGGGCCAACATGTCGCGAGAAGATTTTGTCAAAGCGCTGGCCTCATCCGGTGTGTCCGAAGAAACATTCCGTGATTTTGTGCGCGCGGGTCTAAGCTGGCGGATGCTTGTTCAACAGCGGTTTGCCGGGCGGGCCAGTGTCTCCGAAGCTGAGGTGGATCGCGCGCTTTCCAAAGGTGGCGGCAGCAATATCAGGGTTCTGGTGTCTGAAATCATCATGCCCATGCCACCACAACAGGCCGCTCAGGTTCAAGAACGCGCTGACCGTATCGCCCAGCTGACCAGCCCGTCGGCATTTTCCGCCCAAGCCCGACGTTTTTCCGCCACGGCGACCAAGGGCAACGGTGGTCGCCTGCCTTGGCGTGATCTGTCTGAAATGCCCGCGCCCCTGCAACCCTTGCTTTTGGCGCTGCGCCCCGGTGAAGTCACGGATCCTATTCCGCTCGATGGGGCAATCGCCCTTTTTCAGCTACGTGACATTGAGGAAGGGGCTTACACTGCGCCGGAAGTCGCAGCTATTGAATACGCGGCCTATTATATGCCCGGCGGTCGTTCCGAAGAAACGCTGGCCAAGGCACGGGTTCTAAAGGGCAAGGTTGATCGCTGTGATGATCTTTATGGTGTTGCCAAAGGCCAACCAGAAGAGGTGTTGCAGCGCGACGCATTGCCTCCATCGGAAATTCCGACCGATGTCGCCTATGAGCTTTCCAAATTGGACCCCGGTGAGGTGTCAACGGCGCTGACCCGTGCCAATGGCCAAACTTTGGTTTTCCTGATGCTCTGTGGCCGATCGACCAAGATCAGCGAAGATGCCGATCGTGATCAAATCACAATGGGCCTTCGAAATCAGCGTGTTACTGCACAGGCAAACGGCTATTTGGCCCAACTGCGCGCCGACGCCCGCATCATCGAAAACTGAGCTTGCCAAACGTGTCGACACCAATTGCCGTAAGCTGCGGTGAACCCGCAGGAATTGGCCCAGAGCTGGCGGAAGCCGCCTGGGCCGAGTTGCGTTCAGATGTGCCGTTTTTCTGGATTGGAGACCCGTCGCATTTGCCCGGGACGGTGCCCCATGTTGTGATGGACGACCCACGCGATGCGATGACCGCCTGCGCCAAGGGCTTGCCCATTTTGCCCATGCCTTTCAACGGCGTGCGGGTGCCCGGTCAACCACAAAAGGCCCATGCCGCTGGGGTCATTGCAAGCATCGAAAGCGGCGTCGACTTTGTTCAACATGGGGTGGCCTCTGCGCTTTGCACCCTGCCTATTCACAAACAAGCTCTGGCTGATGGGGCTGGCTTTGCCTTTCCGGGGCATACGGAGTTTCTGGCTTATCTCGCGGGGGCCGATGAAGTTGTGATGATGTTGGCCTCTGAACAGTTGCGGGTTGTTCCGGCAACCATCCACATTGCCCTTGAGGATGTGCCAACTGCCCTAACCGCTGAGTTGTTGGAACGACGCTTGCGCATTACCCATCAGGCCTTGATTGAGCAATTTGGGATTGCTTCACCACGTATTGCGGTGGCCGGATTGAACCCACATGCTGGCGAAGGCGGGCGGATGGGGCGCGAAGAAATCAACATGATTATCCCGTTGCTCAACAAGTTGCGCGGCGAAGGTCTGAAAATTTCCGGCCCCTTGCCGGCCGATACAATGTTCCACGCCCAAGCAAGGGCAGGCTATGATGTGGCGGTTTGCATGTACCACGATCAAGCGTTGATCCCGATCAAAACACTGGATTTTGACCGCGGTGTTAACATCACTTTGGGCTTGCCCTTTGTGCGGACATCTCCAGATCACGGAACGGCTTTTGACATTGCGGGTCAAGGACTTGCAAACCCAAGCTCAACCATTCACGCCCTGAAACGTGCCTTTGAAATGGCACGTGCCAGTGCCCCATGAGCGACGCCAAATTTCGTGCACGAAATTTGCAAATTCCATCAATGGAATTTCGCCTGCCTAACAGACGGTACCCGACATGAGCCAAATCGACAGCCTCCCTCCGTTGCGTGACGTCATCACTGCGCATGACCTCAAGGCAAAAAAGGCACTTGGTCAAAACTTTCTGTTGGACTTGAACCTGACATCGCGCATCGCGCGTATTCCAGGCGATTTATCGAATACTGATGTGATTGAAGTTGGCCCCGGCCCCGGTGGATTGACCCGCGGTCTCTTAGCGGAAGGGGCGCGCAAGGTTCTGGCTATTGAAAAGGACAGCCGTTGCCTCCCAGCACTCCAACAAATCGCGGACCTCTATCCGGGGCGCTTTACCTATGTCGAAGGCGACGCCCTCAAAATTGATCCCTTGGAGCACCTGACACCGCCGATCGCGATCTGTGCCAACTTGCCCTACAATGTTGGTACGGAACTATTGATCCGCTGGTTAACGCCCAAAGAGTGGCCGCCCTTTTGGTCGTCTTTGACGTTGATGTTTCAAAAAGAAGTCGCCGAACGCATCACCGCAGCCCCCGGCTCCAAGGCCTACGGTCGCCTTGCCCTTCTTTCGCAATGGCGCGCCGATCCGCGCATCGCTATGACCCTGCCGCCCGAGGCGTTTTCCCCGGCCCCAAAGGTGCATTCCGCCGTTGTTCACCTCACCGCCCTGCCCGAACCGCGCTTTCCCGCCCGTGCTGATATTTTGGAACGTGTTGTCGCCAAAGCCTTTAACCAGCGTCGTAAGATGTTGCGATCCGCGTTGAAATCACTGGCCCCCGATGTCGAAGACCGTTTGATAGCAGCCGGAATCAAACCCACAGAACGTGCCGAACAGGTTCCTCTTGAGGCATTCTGTGCCTTGGCGCGGCAGTTTGAAACTAGCTAACAGTCATGGCTCGTCCTGTAGCGGCGGCGGCAATATAACGCTTTTTCAAGAAACATCTCTGCGCTATGCCTGCTTCTTTGATCTTCAACTCCATCTCTGGCCGACAATCCGATCGCCTCTGATATCGGACGCTTTCAAAAAGGCACTGAACTTGTTTGGTCAATCTCGGTGACTAGGCTCGTTTAGGCATGTTGTGCACGGTCGAGATTCTATTGGACAGCGCGTCGATTTACTACAACGAAAGATCGCCGATGGCTGGAAGACCATTGGGAACCAATTGGTTCGATCGTGACGGTGATTTTCTCAGTTACAAAACGGCGAATGGCCTAGATGTGCGTTAAAAGCCGTATGGCTGCAACCGCACCTTTGGCACCTGTACTTACACCGAGAATCGCAATGGCAAAAAACGCCGGCTGGTGAGCACAGTTGCTGTCAAAGGGACCTCCGCTTGTTGCACCGCGCGAGATCGCGACACCGGTGAATTGGCGCGCAAGGGTGGCTTTGAACTTGGCCCTAACTGTCTCAACACGACCGGCTGGCATTTGGTGAACAACTAAGAGCGCAAGGAAATTCGACTGCTCTCAGTCGCACCGCCAAACCAAAAAACCGAACGGATTCTAAACGTAGAAAAGGCACCCACTCGGGTGCCTTTTTGTGTTTACGCGCTCACCACTGATTTACTCTGCGGCGGAAGCATCCCCAGCGTCGGGCACCGGAGCAGGATCAGCCTTTGGCTCATCCTTGGCAGCGGCTGTTTCGGCCTTGGGCTTGCGCGGCGTACGCGGTTTGCGGGGCGCGCGTGGCTTCTTGGGCTTTTCGGCCTTTGGCTTTTCTTCCGCTTTGGCGTCTGCCTCTGCAGCAGGTTCATCAACCGGGTCTTTGGGTGCTTCTTTTACAGCCGCCTTAGGAGCCTCTTCTGGCTGCGGAGCCACCTTGGCTTCTGGCGTTTCGACCAGCTCAGGACCAGTGTCCTCAGGCGTTACAACGGCCAGAACATCCGGTTGGTCGGCTTCGGATGGATCAGGCTGCTTTTGCTTCTCGGCGTGCTGCGCCTCGCGTTGGGCACGATCACGGTCGCGCTGAGCCTGACGTTCCCGGTTTTCTTTTTCCTGCTGCTCACGACGTGCGTCTTGCTCGCGCTGCGCCGTGCTTAGCATACGCATGTAATGCTCGGCGTGCTGTTGGAAGTTTTCCGCGGCAACCCGGTCATTGCTTAGGGTCGAATCGCGCGCCAGCTGGTTGTATTTGTCAATAATTTGCTGCGGCGTACCGCGCACCTTACCCTCTGGTCCCGAGCTATCGAACACCCGATTGACCACATTGCCAAGGTTATTATTATTGTTGTTGTTGCGATTGCGGTTATTCTTGTTCCGCGAACGGGATTTGGAAGAGCGCATAATGTTCAGATACTCAGCCTAATTTTCGACTGTTGAGGGACCGTACGGCACATGTCGCGCCAGCTTAGAAACCGATCACCTATATGTTTGGCTTACTGTCGGGCCGGACAAGCAACTGTGTTCCGCCATCCCGACGGTATTTGAATAACCATAGCTGCGTCATCAAAACAAGAGGTAAAGACCAAACAGGCCGGAATTTGCCGCCAAAACCGCTATTTTGTGGCTTTGACACCCAGAACCACACGATCACGGCCATCCAGATCGGGAATCGTTGACACCTGCTGCAAATTTGCGGCGCGCATCATCTCGGCGACGGCCGCGCCTTGGGTTGGGCCGATTTCAACCATCAGCCGCCCGCCGTCCGACAAAAACGGGCCCGCGTGATCAATAATATGACGATAGGCTGTCAGGCCATCGGCCTCATCCGTAAGCGCCATGCGCGGTTCATGATCACGCACTTCTGGCGATAGACCCGCCATTTCGTCGACGCCGATATAGGGGGGATTAGAAACGATTAGGTCAAACGTCGCTTTGGTGCGCGTCAACGGCTCAAACCAACTCCCCTGCACGAGGTCGGCCCGATCCCCAAGGTCCAAAGCATTGCGGTTCCAATAGGCGACATTCAACGCCTCGGGGCTAAGGTCAATTCCAACCCCTTTGGCGGTGTGCGTCTCGGCCAAAAGGGTTAGCAAAATGCACCCTGACCCCGTCCCAAGATCAAGCACATGGTGAATTGGCAGTGCCAGAGCCGCCTCTATTAGGGTTTCGGTTTCTGGGCGCGGGTCGAGCACTTCAGGCGTGACCAAGAACTCGCGCCCATAAAACAAGCGCCGGCCAGTGAGATGGCTTACTGGCACCCGTTCGGCCCGGCGTTCGATCAAGGTGTGATAGATCACTTCTAACTCGGGTGTGACGTCCTCGGGCAAAAACAAAGTCAATCGCCCTGGAGGAACCTTGAGCACATAGGACAGCAATCGGCGGGCGTCTCGCCCTGCGTCTGGCACCTCGGCTGAGGTCAACCGTCGCGTTGCGATCGCCAAAAGCTCAGCCCCGCGCATAACGCCTCCTGACAGGCGCAACACCCGCAGCGCGCGCACCCAAATTCCGTGCACGGAATTTGCAAATCTCGTGCACGAGATTTAGCCCAAGTCGCACCCTAGCTCTCCATATCGGCCAAAAGCGCCGCTTGGTGTTCCGCTGTCAGGGCATCGACGATTTCATCCAAATCGCCCTGCATGATCTGATCAAGCTTATACAAAGTCAGCCCGATGCGGTGATCCGTCATCCGCCCTTGTGGAAAATTATAGGTTCTGATCCGCTCAGAGCGATCCCCGGACCCCACCTGTGATTTCCTATCCGCAGACCGTTCATCCGCCGCCTTTTGACGCTCAGCATCATAAAGACGGGCGCGCAAAACCTGCATGGCAATCTCACGGTTGCGGTGCTGTGATTTCTCGGAACTGGTCACCACGATACCGGACGGAATGTGGGTAATTCTCACCGCGGAATCGGTGGTGTTGACGTGCTGCCCCCCCGCCCCGGACGAGCGCATCGTATCAATGCGGATGTCATTGGCATTGATGGCAATATCGACCTCTTCGGCCTCGGGCAAGACGGCGACAGTCGCGGCAGAGGTGTGGATACGCCCCCCCGATTCTGTTTCCGGCACCCGCTGAACCCGGTGAACCCCGGATTCGAATTTCATCCGGGCGAACACCCCATCGCCTTTGATGCGCACAACAAGTTCACGAACCCCGCCCAATTCGGAATGGGCTTCTTCGATCACATCCCACCCCCAACCGCGCGCTTCGCAATACCGCTGGTACATGCGGGCCAAGTCGCCGGCGAACAAAGCCGCCTCATCGCCACCGGTACCGGGGCGTATCTCCAACATCGCCGGACGGGCATCTGCGGCGTCCTTGGGCAAAAGTGCCAATTGCACCGCATGTTCCACCTCAGGCAAACGCGCCTTGAGACTGGGCAGCTCTTCTTCTGCCAGCTCGCGCATTTCCGGGTCGTCCATCATCACTTCTGCCTCGGCAATATCACCGACAAGGCTCTCCCAGTCGCGGATCTGATCCACAACCGGTTTTAGCTCGGAATATTCACGGCCCAATTGCGCAATATCGCCCTCGCCGGACGACATGCGCACTTCGACATATTCCAGCCGCTCTTTGATTTGTTGTAAACGCTCAGTAGGGATCATTCAGGTTGCATTGCCCATCACGCAAGCCGGGTCAAGCACCCTCTTGCGAGAAGGCAGCCAACCACCCGTCAACACGGGTCTTATTCACACCCATATCCGATCGCCCAAACCGCAAGCGCCCCCAGACTTCCAACACGTCGCCGTTGGCCTGAACGGTGGTATAATCCGGGAACCCAAAGCCAAGGCTCCGGGTTATATAGGTGGCATGTCCGTCTTCTGGGCCACCGGCCAAAAGCACCGTGCGTGGCGTCGCCATGATGAGTTTATGCAAGCGTTCGAACCCGCCCTCACCGGCCGGTACCCGGCGGCGGACACCATCGGTTAGGTCCTGATCCGCCGAAACCTGCGGGTCGACATGCCAATCCGCGACTTCGGATGGGGCGAACCTAATCCACCCCAACACACCCAAAACGGCGATAAGAATCGCGAAAAATGCCATGCGCACGATGGTCCTCTGATTTTATTATTATGCTCGCCTCATCGATGCACCCAAAAGCGCGATTCTTAAAGGGTGCTTTGATCACATTTGCGGTTTTCCACCGATTTTTAAGCACCAGTCAGAGCAACGCTTAGCGTCGGGTCCAACCCCACAAACAGAGCAGTTCGGTCGCCACATGCGCCGCGGCAATGGCGGTGGCCCCGGTGGTATCAAAGGGCGGCGAAACTTCGACAACATCGCCGCCAACCATATTTATCCCGGCCAAGTCACGCAGCATCACCGCCGCTTGCGCGCTTGTCAAACCACCCCAAACCGGGGTTCCTGTTCCCGGCGCATAGGCCGGATCAAGCGCGTCAATATCAAAGGTGATATAACACGGATTGTCGCCAACAATGTCTTTGATCTGCTGGGCAATGGCTTCGGGGCCTTGGCGATGAACAGCGCGCGCATCGAGGATATTGAACCCAATCGTGTCCGGATTATCGGTTCGAATGCCAATCTGGGCCGAGCGTTCCGGCACAACCACGCCTTCTTTGGCAGCTTTGTACATGAAGGTGCCATGATCCACGCGCCCCGCGTCATCATCCGCCCAGGTGTCCGTATGCGCGTCAAACTGGATCACGCTTAGCGGCCCGTGCTTCTCGGCATGGGCGCGCAGGCACCCGTGCGTGACGGAATGATCGCCACCAAGAGCGACACAAGCACTTCCCTGCGCCAAAATTCCGGCGACATGATCCTCGATCAAACCGGGCACAAGATCGGGGCGGGCATAGTCAAAGGCCATGTCGCCATAATCGGCAATCGCAAACTCCGACAACACATCATAGCCCCAACCATACGGCGCATCACAAGGCTGCAGCAAAGACGCCTCTCGGATCGCACGCGGGCCAAGGCGCGTGCCGGGCCGATTGGTAACAGCTTGATCAAAAGGCAGGCCGGTGACGACGATATCCACCCCGCTCAGGACTTTGGAGTATTTGCGACGTAGGAACGAGGCCGCCCCGGCAAACACATTTTCAAAGGAGGGCCCTTTGAAATCCTTGCGCGTAAAGGCGTGGTCAATCTGGGTTTTGGCGTCTTCGAGGCTCATGGATCAGGCCCTTTGCAGTGTCGGGGTGGGCGGGTGGGCGACATTGCAAAGGGCCGGCCACCACATTTGATCAAATTCTGCCTCAGGTCAGATCACAAGGGCAAGGCTTTCTCGACCAATCTGGCGAAAAAGCTGGCCCCAACCGGCGCAATGGCGTCATTAAAATCGAACTCGGGGTGGTGGCAAACCGGCCCTCCGCCCTGCCCTAGAAACAAATACGCGCCCGGACGTGCCTCAAGCATGTAGGAAAAATCTTCGGCGGCCATGATGGGTTTGACATTGTCATCCACCTTGTCATTGCCAACAACCTCGCGCGCAACTTGCGCCGCAAAAGCCGCCTGATCAGCATGATTGACTGTTGCCGGATAGCCCTGTTCATAGGTGAGCTCCGCTGTCATCCCAAAGACCTTGGCCTGATGGTCGACGATCTCAGACATGCGTTCCATGACCAGCGCTTGAACGCCTTTGTCAAAACTGCGGACCGTCCCCTCGATAAAGGCCGTTTCTGGAATGATATTGTGACTGGTCCCGGAATGGATTTGCGTGACGCTGACAACCAAACGATCCAAAGCATCCACATTGCGCGACACAATCGATTGAATGGATTGTACGGTCGCCACGGCCGCCATGATCGGATCACGCGTGGAATAAGGCATCGCCCCGTGGCCACCCTTGCCCTTGATGTTGATCTGAAAGCTGTCAACCGCAGCCATCAACGGGCCCGGTGCGGTCAACAAATGCCCTTCGGCATCTTCGGGTGAATTATGGATGCCATAGACCTCGTCGATCTCAAAACGCTCCATCATGCCCTCTTCGACCATGATCCGGCCGCCACCGCCGCCTTCCTCATCCGGTTGAAAAATCAACGCGACCCGTCCGGCGAAATTGCGGGTTTCGGCTAGGTATTTCGCCGCCCCAAGCAACATGGTCGTATGGCCATCGTGGCCACAGGTATGGGCAACTCCGGGCACCTTAGAAGCGTGGTCCGTGCCCGACATATCATCCATGGGAAGCGCGTCCATATCGGCCCGCAACCCGATGGTGCGCCCGGGTTCTCGCCCTTCAATAATGGCGACAACCCCGGTGCGCGCAATACCCTCGTGAATTTCGGTGATCCCGAATTCTTTCAGCTTTTCAACAACAAACGCAGCCGTCTTAAAGCAATCCAACCCAAGTTCCGGGTGCTGATGAAGATGACGACGCCATTCCGTCAGATCATCTTGCATAGCGGCGATAGAATTCACGATAGGCATCGATAGGTCTCCTTTGCGCCAGAGCCTTTCGCAATTCCTCTCAAAGCTCAAGCGCTCTCTCACGCGGCGCGCAACAAAATCCATGCATGGATTTTACAAATTCCGTGCACGGAATTTGGGCCCGCTTAGACGCGATGCCGCGTTTCTATCAAACGGGCAAAGAAAGACGCCCCGATCGGAGCCGCGTCATCGTTAAAATCAAATTCCGGGTGATGCACTGACGGTCCAACTCCCTGGCCCAAAAACAAAAACGCACCGGGTCGCGCCTCAAGCATATAGGAAAAGTCTTCGGCACCCATTTCCGGCGGCAGATCATCAATCACCTGTCCCGACACCTCACGCGCCACATCCGCCGCAAACATCGCCTGTTTTTCGTGGTTGATCGATGGCGGGTAGCTTTTGTCGTAGTCCAGCTCGACCTCCATTTCAAAAGCCGCCCCCTGCCCCTCAACAATGGCGCGGATGCGCTGCTCGGCCAACGCCCTCACCTCTGGCGTCAAACTGCGCGCCGTTCCCGCAATCATCAATTCACCGGGAATCACATTCATGGCTGATCCGCCGTGAAATTGGGTCATCGAGACAACCAAGGCCTCAAGCGGGTCGACATTTCGGCTGACAATGGTTTGCAGGGCCTGTGCAATCGCCACCCCACAGGGAAAGGGATCACGGCAATTGGCGGGATAGGCCGCATGGCCCCCCTTACCGCGAACCGTGATGGTGAAATCATCCACCGCCGCCATGATAGGCCCACCATTTGTGCGAAACTCGCCCAGCTCTCCAAATGGGTCCGTGTGAAGCGCATAAACCTCTTCGATCCCAAACCGTTCCATCACGTTCTCATCTTGGACCATAATCCGCCCGCCACCGATGATTTCTTCGGCCGGTTGGAACAGCAAGACAACCTTGCCGGTGAAATTACGCGTCTCGGCCAAGTATTTCGCAGTGCCCAGCAACATCGCCGTATGCCCATCATGGCCACAGGCATGCATTCGCCCCGGCACTTGGCTGGTATAGGGTCTGCCGGTGGCTTCATCCATCGGCAGCGCATCCATATCGGCCCGCAATCCAGTCACCGGCCCGTCGCCCGTGCCGTTGATCACCGCGACCACTCCACTTGTTGCGATACCTTCATGAACCTCATCCACACCAAATTCGCGCAAACGCGCGGCAACAAAAGCCGCCGTTTTATGACAATCCAACCCAAGTTCCGGGTTTTGGTGGATATGCTGACGCCATCCCGCCATTTCCTCTGCAAAACCCGCAATTCGGTTCACAACTGCCATGGCTGGACTCCTCTGTCTTGATGCCGCATCCCTTTGGTGAACAAAAGCCTTGGGACATGCAATGACCGACGTGACGAAAGACGCCTCTGACAAACTGGTACACACCCCAAACGGCGGCATGCCCCGCCTGATCGAAATCATGCGCCGCCTGCGCGATCCAAACGACGGATGCCCTTGGGATTTGGAACAGGATTTCGCCAGCATCGCCCCCTATACCATTGAAGAGGCCTATGAAGTCGCCGACGCCATTGAGCGCGAGGCTTGGGATGAGCTTAAGGGAGAGCTGGGCGACCTGCTCTTTCAATCGGTATTTCATGCCCAAATGGCCGATGAGGCCGGGTATTTCAACTTTGATGACATCGCCGATACCATGTCGGACAAGATGGTCGCCCGGCACCCCCATGTTTTTGGCGACGAAAACCGGGACAAATCCTCAGACCAACAAACTTTGGATTGGGAAAAGATCAAAGCCGCCGAACGCGCTGCCAAGAAACAAACCGGTGTCTTGGACGGTGTCGCGATGGGCCTACCCGCTTTGATGCGGGCGGTGAAATTGCAAAACCGTGCCGCGCGGGTCGGATTTGATTGGCCCAGCACCGACGAGGTCTTTGACAAACTGGTTGAAGAAATGCGCGAAGTCGAACAATGCGAGACGCCCGAGGAAAAATTCGAAGAGTTTGGGGACTTGATGTTTGTCATGGCAAACTTGGCCAGACACTGGAAAATTGACCCCGAAGCGGCCTTGCGCGCCGCCAATGCCAAATTCACCCGTCGCTTTGAGTATATCGAAGCGGCGTTGGAGGCGCGTGGAAAATCCCCAAAAGACAGTGACCTACAAGAAATGGATGCGCTTTGGGATGCGGCAAAAATCGAAGAAAAAAGTACCTGATAATCATTATCAGGTATTGACCCAAGTAATTTAGTCAGGTTAAGAGACGCGCAACGAAAACGTTGCTTTAGGAGAGCACCATGTTCTTGCGCCTTACCACCGCCCTCACCACCCTGGCCGTTGCCGCACCCGCTTTTGCAGAAGAAATCAACATCTATTCCTATCGTCAGCCCGAGCTGATCGCGCCGCTTACAGATGCGTTTACCGAAGAAACCGGCATCAAAGTCAACGTCGCGTACCTGAAACAAGGTATGATCGAGCGCCTTCAGGCCGAGGGTAGCCGCTCCCCCGCTGACATGATCCTGACCACAGATATTTCGCGCTTGGCCGCCGCCGTAAACGCGGGTCTGACCCAACCGGTTAAATCCGAAGCGCTCGAAGCCAACGTGCCCGCCGCCTATCATGACCCTGACGGTCATTGGTGGGGTCTGACCACCCGCGCGCGGATTGTCTATGCTTCCAAGGATCGCGTCGCCGAGGGCGAAGTCTCCACCTACGAAGATCTCGCGGACCCGAAATGGAAAGGTCGCATTTGCACGCGCTCAGGCACCCATGCCTACACCATCGCGCTTGTATCGGCGATGATCGAACATCACGGTGCCGAGGAGACCAAAACCTGGCTCGAAGGCGTCAAAGCCAACCTCGCACGCAAACCACAGGGCAACGACCGCGCTCAGGTCAAGGCGATCTGGTCCGGCGAATGCGACATCTCGCTTGGTAACACATATTACATGGGCAAAATGCTATCGGACGAAGAGCAAAAAGCTTGGGCCGATAGTGTCAACGTGATCTTCCCCGTGTTCGAAGGGGCCGGCACCCATGTGAACGTCTCTGGTGTGGCGATGACCAAATCCGCCCCGAACCAAGAGAACGCGTTGAAAATGATGGAATTCTTGGCGTCCCCCAAGGCTCAGGAAATCTACGCAGAGGCAAATTTCGAATACCCGATCGCACCGGGCACCGAAGCCGACGCACTGGTCACCGGCTGGGGAAGCTTTACCGCCGATGACGTCAACCTTATGACCCTTGCTGGCCACCGTGCCGAAGCGCTGAAATTGGTCGAAACGGTCGATTTCGACGGGTAAGTCTCGAGACATCGGAAAACATCCCCAGTCACCAGCCTAGCAATAGAAAAGGCCCTCTCACTAACGAGTGGGCCTTTTTCGTGTTCCAACTGACGGGATGGTGGGCGGGGCGGCGTGCCCCTAGGGGCACCAGCGGCGCTCCCATCCAAAAGAAAACGGCGCCCAAAAGGACGCCGTTTCACTGCAAGTCTCAGAGAAGCTTAGGACGCTTCTGTGATGAACTTAACCGCATCGCCAAATGTCTGGATGGTTTCGGCGGCGTCATCTGGAATCTCGATGCCGAATTCTTCTTCGAAAGCCATAACCAGCTCAACAGTGTCGAGGCTGTCTGCGCCAAGATCGTCGATGAAAGAGGCGGCTTCAACAACCTTCTCTTCTTCCACGCTCAGGTGCTCAACAACAATCTTCTTCACGCGATCTGCGATGTCGCTCATGTTCTTTCCTCACTTCTATCAGGCCCGGTCGGCCCGTTTTGCCCTCGCCCCAACGGGGTGGCTTGGTTAGTGCCCCAGCCGGGGGGCTTGGTTTGCCCTTGCGGGCGGCTCGTTCCCCCGGATTTACCGGGCTCGTCTGGATAGAAGGAATCCACCCAAACCTTTTCCTGCGCGCCTATATCACAGGCAGCGGTGATGGCAAATGCTTTCCACCGCCGCAGGGTCAAAACCGTGCTGCGCGGTTACAACATGGCCATGCCACCATTGACATGCAAGGTCGCGCCCGTGGTGTAAGACGCTTCTTTGCTCGAAAGATACAAGACCGCCGCTGCGATCTCTTCTGGTGTGCCCATGCGCCCGGCGGGAACCTGCGTCAAAATCCCCGATTTCTGATCATCTGTCAGCTTGTCAGTCATCGCCGTTTCAATAAATCCCGGCGCAACAGCGTTCACTGTGATCCCACGCGAAGCAACTTCATAAGCCAAAGACTTTGACATGCCGATCACACCGGCCTTGGCGGCGGCATAGTTGCCCTGCCCCGGATTGCCAGTGGCCCCAACCACCGAGGAAATATTCACAATCCGGCCCCAGCGCGATTTCATCATGCCGCGCATCACCCCTTTGCAGAGGCGGAAGGTCGCGGTCATGTTGACCTCAACAACGCTGGCCCATTCATCTTCGGACATGCGCATAAACAGGTTATCGCGGGTGATCCCGGCATTATTGACCAGAATATCAACCGCCCCCATGGCCTCGATGGCTTGCTTGGGTAGGCCGTTCACGGCCTCCGCATCCGAAAGGTTGCAAGGCAACACAAAGGCGCGCTCGCCCAGCTCAGCCGCCAAAGCCTCAAGCGGTTCCACCCGCGTGCCAGACAGCCCGACATTGGCCCCCGCCGCATGCAGCGCTTTGGCGATTTCGCCGCCAATACCACCCGATGCACCGGTGATCAGTGCTGATTTTCCTGTCAGATCAAACATCTCTTATCCTTTCTCCGCCCGCCGTTCCGGGCCCCAAAAGTTTTCTGAAAACTTTTGCAAAACTTTTCGAAAAGTTTTGGTCGCCCAGATTAACCGTTTAGGCTTTCGGCCGCCGCTTTTGCGTCTGCGGCTGTGCCAATATTGCGCAGGGTCGCACCGCGATGGATGCGTTTCACCATGCCGGAAAGGGCCTTGCCCGCGCCAATTTCCCAGAATTCGGTGACATCGCGCGCCACCATCCATTCAACCGACTCGCGCCACCGCACAGAGCCACAAATCTGATCAACCAAAAGCGACCGGATCACGGCCGGGTCATCAATGGCCTCAGCGACAACATTGGCGACCACCGGAACTTTGGGTGTTTCAATATGTGTGGCTTCTAGGGCCTGCGCCATGGCATGGGCCGCGGGCTCCATCAAGGCGCAATGGAAAGGCGCGCTTACCGGCAGCAACAGCGCCCGTTTGGCCCCGGCTTCCTTGGCGATATCAACGGCGCGTTCCACGGCGGCTTTTGAGCCGGAAATCACCACCTGCGCAGGGTCGTTGTCATTGGCCGCAGCGCAAACCTCGCCTTGGGCCGCTTGTTTGGCAACCGCACGCACGGCTTCAAGGTCAAGACCCAGAATGGCGGCCATCGCTCCCTCGCCCACGGGAACCGCGGCCTGCATCGCATTTCCGCGTGCACGCAGCAATTTGGCCGCATCACCAACAGTCAACGCACCGGCCGCCGTCAGCGCCGAATATTCCCCCAAAGAGTGACCCGCAACGAATGACGCCGCCTCGATCGACACTCCTTCGGCCTCTAGCGCGCGCATCGCCGCAATCGAAGTCGCCATTAGCGCCGGTTGCGCATTGGCGGTCAGGGTCAGATCAGCAATGTCACCCTCCCAGATCAGGTCAGACAGCTTTTCGCCAAGCGCCTCGTCGACCTCATCAAAAACCGCTTTGGCTTGGGGATATGCCTCGGCCAGATCGCGGCCCATGCCGATGGATTGGGCCCCTTGACCGGGAAAGATGAAAGCGCGGGTCATGCCTGTCTCCTTAGGTAAAGCTCTTTGTCTCCCCCTGCCCTTACAACTCTGTGCCCCGCCGTGCAACGACAACGCACCAATGCTGTGCATTGGCGGCAATTGCGCGCAGTTTTGCAAAGGGTAAGACCAAGGGATCGTTTCAGGAGTTTGCCCCAGGAGTTTGCTCATGGCCCTCGCCAATACATCATCCCACTACGGGAGCCTTGCCAAAGCCCTTCATTGGCTGACAGCCCTTGGCATTTTTATCATGATCCCCTTGGGCATTGTCGCCAACGGGGCCGCTTCGGATAGCCCCGAGGCGCTTGCATGGAAGGTGCAGCTTTTTTCAGCCCATAAAACTTTGGGCATCACGGTGTTTGCCATCGCCATCGCGCGGATTTTGTGGATGTTCTCGCAACCCAAACCCGCACCTTTGCATCCCGATCGCAAGCTCGAAACCTTTGCGGCCGAAACTGTGCATGTCTTGCTATATGGCTCGCTTGTGTTGGTGCCCCTGTCGGGGTGGGTCGAACATGCCGCCACAACCGGGTTTGCCCCAATCCTGTGGCCCTTGGGTCAAAGCCTACCCTTTGTTCCACAAAGTCCGGAGTTGGCCGACATGGCCGCTGGGGCGCATATTGTTTTGGAACGAGTTTTGGTTGTGTCCTTGCTGCTGCATATCGCTGGGGCGCTCAAACATCGCTTTGTCGACCGCGATGAAACTTTGGCACGGATGTTGCCGGGGCAATCCTCTGAAGCGGCACCAATCACCGCCCCGCACCACAAGGGTCAAAAGCTCGCCCCTATAAGCGCGGCGGTTGTGGTGTGGATTGCAGGGTTTGGGATCGGCTCCGGTTTGGGTCTCTTTGATCACACCGAAATTGCCGCGCCCCAACTCGAAGCCGTTGACACCGAGTGGCAAACACGTGAGGGCACAATCGCCTTGACCATTTCCCAGTTTGGCAGCGCCGTTGCCGGTGGCTTTTCAGATTGGACCGCAAGCATTTCCTTTGACGAAACTGTGCAGGACGGCGTGGCGGGATCGGTTGATGTGACCATCGCTATTGCCTCGATCAGCCTCGGCTCGGTCACCTCCCAAGCGCTTGGCCCAGACTATTTCGATGCACCGTCGTTTCCAACCGCGCAATTCGTGGCCGATATCATCGTCCAAAACGACACCTATGTTGCCAAAGGCACTTTGACGATACGCGACCAAACGGTTCCTCTAGAATTTCCCTTCGACCTAGCCTTGGATGGCAATCAGGCACAGATGCAAGCCGCTTTCGAATTGGATCGTCGCGCTTTTGGCATTGGCGAGGGCAATCAAGACCCCGGTCAGCTTGGATTTGAGGTTGTTGTTGAGGTGTCACTCACTGCAGAGCGTTAACACCCAAGCCAAATCTGGACATAAAAAAGCCCCCGCGACACCAATCGCAGGGGCTTTTATTCATTAGCGATAGTCGCTTACTCGGCTTTCATTGCCTCAACCGAAATCATCAGCTGGACTTCGTCACTGACGTAGGGGGCAAAGGCACCCAAGTTAAACTCGGAGCGGACAACGGTCGTCGTGGCGTCAAAGCCGGCCCAAGGTTTGCCCGCCATCGGGTGGTCGCCCTCTTGGTTCAACTTGGCATCCAAAACAACCGGCTTGGTCACACCGTTCAAGGTCAGGTCGCCGGTGATTTTGGCGGTTGTGTCGCCAGTGACTTCGATGCTTGTCGAGGCGAAGTTCACCATTTCATCTTCGGCAGCGTCAAAGAAATCGGGAGCCATGAAATGGGTGAAACGTTCTTCCCAACCGGTCATCATGGTGCGAACCGGGAAAGAAACGGTAACAGACGACTTGGCAACATCGTCGCGATCCCAGGAGATCTGACCTTCAAAGCCAGAGAACATCCCGTAAGTCGTTGAATAACCGAGGTGGTTGTAGTTGAAAACAATCTGGCTATGGCTTGGGTCGAGCACATAGTTGTCGGCAGCGGTGGCTGCGATTGGGGCGGTGGCCAAAGCGGCAGCAACGAGGGCAAACTTCATGACGCGTTCCTTGTGTGTTCACGAAAAGATGCGACATAGGTGAAGCGTGGTCGCTCTGTGCGCAATTGCCCGATTACCCACAGATTTGGTGCGCATTTCAACAATCACGCGCCCGTGATCGCGAAACGCTTTAGGAACGCGCAACCAACATGCAACATAGTCCGACGATCAGCATGAACAAGGATAGGCCTAGCTTGATCAACAACATCACCGGATCGCCCGAGACGCTCGACACCAACCAGATGCCAAATCCGGCCATGCCCATTGTGCATCCGATGAAAGACAGGATCAGTTTTTGCAAAAACCGCGATGGGGCTGTTAAACGAGGGCCTTGTTTGGCCAACTGTGACATTGCGATATCCATGACGGGTCTCCTTGCCTTCTGACCCTCCCAGAATTTCGTTAAATAAAGACGTAAATTGGGCGGATCAGCGAGGATTTCAGGGCATCCCGATCAAGGCGGCAAAAAGGCCGTTCAAAAGCCGCCCATCGCCCTTGCATGCTTGGCCAAAGCGTGTAGAAGGAGCCATCCTTCGCAAGATAGTTTGAACCGCGCAGTCTCTCGTGGGTTGGGGCGAAAGGATTTAACCCGGCCCTTTGAAATGCGCCTAGATATAAACGGAGAGCACATGCCCCTGTACGAGCATGTCTTTATTTCGCGTCAGGACTTGTCCAACGCGCAGGCCGAGAGCCTTGTAGAGCACTTCACCACAGTTTTGGCTGATAACGGCGGCAAAGTCGTTGAGTCCGAATACTGGGGCGTGAAGACCATGGCCTACAAAATCAACAAGAACCGCAAAGGTCACTATGCCTTCCTGCGTACCGATTCCCCCGCTCCTGCGGTTAAGGAAATGGAACGTCTGATGGGTCTGCATGATGACGTGATGCGCATCCTGACCATCAAGGTCGATGAGCACGCCGAAGGTCCTTCTGTTCAGATGCAAAAGCGTGACGAACGTGGCGACCGCCGCGAACGCCGCCCACGCGACTAACCCAAAGAAGAGGAGCTAAACCATGGCTGCAAAACCGTTTTTCCGCCGTCGCAAAGTCTGCCCCTTCTCGGGCGACAACGCACCTAAGATCGATTACAAAGACACACGTCTTCTGCAGCGCTACATCTCTGAGCGCGGCAAAATCGTTCCTTCCCGTATCACCGCAGTATCCGCGAAAAAGCAGCGTGAATTGGCAAAAGCCATCAAACGCGCCCGCTTCCTCGCCCTGCTGCCCTACGCCGTGAAATAAGGAGAACTGACAATGAAAGTTATCCTTATGGAACGTGTGGCCAAGCTAGGCCAAATGGGCGACGTCGTAGACGTTAAAGCGGGTTACGCACGTAACTTCCTGCTGCTGCAAGGCAAAGCACTGACCGCCTCGAAAGAGAACATCGCTCAGTTCGACGCCCAGAAAGCTCAGCTTGAAGCGCGCAACTTGGAAACCAAAAAAGAAGCCGAAGCGCTTGGCGAAAAACTCGATGGCGAACAGTTCGTCGTGATTCGTTCCGCGTCTGACGGCGGCAACTTGTATGGTTCCGTCACCACCCGTGACGCCGCCGAAGTTGCAACCGCTGCTGGTTTCTCGATTGACCGCAAACAGGTTGTGATCATCGATCCAATTAAAGAGCTGGGTCTGCACACTGTAGATGTTGTTCTTCACCCCGAAGTCACCGTTCAGATCAAAATGAACGTTGCTCGCTCGGAAGAAGAAGCAGAACTGCAAGCCTCCGGCAAGTCGATCCAAGAACTGGCCGCTGAAGAAGAAGCGCAAGCTGAATTCGAAGTGTCCCAGTTGTTTGACGACCTTGGTGCCGCTGCTGACGAAGATGGTGATGATGCACCGGCTCCGGCCGCAGAAGACGACACAGCTTCCGAAGACTGATAGGTCTTTTGAAAAAAATAACCCGCTCGAGGCATCCTCGGGCGGGTTTTTTATTGCTCGGTTTAAACTTGGTATTCCCACATTCGGACCGCTTTAGACCTTAGTTGGAGAGTTCCAACGTTTTCGCACGGTCGTAAACGGATTGGGTCGGAACATTCAGCGTTTCGGCAGTTAACTGCCCCCCACCCTCATACCATAGGCTTTTGAACGCGGCTTCTGGCATCAACAAAGCAAAGGCAAAGCGCCGTGCTTCATTGAACGCCTCAGGGTCCGTTGGGTCATAAAGTGCCTGAATGCCAACATCGGGATGGGCCTTGCGCGTCGGGGGCACATGCAACAACCAATGGCCAAGTCCAGTCGCCGTTGCGAGACGATCATGCCGGGTTTTGGAGTTTTTTGCTAAAAAAATCACCGCGTTACGATCAGCGGGAACATCCAACAGGATATCGTTGGGCAGATCAGAATACTCTACATCCACTTCCAAAGCGCGGCACAACGAATCCAGCGGACCACCGTCTTGCAAAGACAATTGCGGGTTTTGAACCAGAAGCTTGTCAACAATGGCGAGTATCTGATCATCCGTCTTGCCGCAGGTCAAAGGCTCAATATACGGATAATTCGGGTATTTACGGGGCATTCACGACGTCCTACATGGCCAACTTAGAAAAGCGTAGCAGTTTGCTCTTAGTCAGTTAGCACGACAAATCTTTCCGCCCGGTAAATCCCCACATTACGCCAAGCTTCCCATGCAAAATCGTTTAGAAACCATGCAGCTACGGGGAATTTCCTGACAAAACCTCGGCCGGTAAAACCGATTTCAAGGTCATTCCGACCGTCTGAATTAGGGAAAACCAATGGAAAACTTTAAAATCGTTCTTTTAATCAGCGCTATGTCCTTGGGCGCGTGCACCGAACCGATGGATCGCTCCTACGTCACTGACGGCCCACGCAACGCAATGTTTTCACAAGATTTAAAGGGCTGCAAAGAGCTGGCTGCGAATTACCGCCCCGACGCACGTGGCAACGGGGCGCTGATCGGGGCCGCGAGTGGGGCTGTTTTTGGAGCATTGGATAACGAAGACGATGTCGCCGAAGGCGCGTTGGTCGGAGCCGGTGTCGGCGCAATAGCGGGTGTTGCGGCGGCTCAAGATGACCTAAACGTCGAAAAACGGCACGTTGTGATCCGCTGTCTTCAGAACCGCGGTCACAACGTGGTCGGCTAAGTGTTAGGACCCCAGGGCGGCAGCTTTGGGGTTTTATCCAATTTTGATAGCTTCGACTTTATCATTAGTAACTTCCTCACTTCTTTTGAGCAGTTTCAAAGAAATTGCGCGGACAAAAAGGAGGCTGCAATGACGTTCTTTGGCAAACCGCCTCAGAAACAAGACCAACACAATCGCGAGCAAAACGCGTTGTTAAAGATGATCGAGGAAACTCAGGCAGTCATCTATTTTGAGCCGGATGGTACTATCACGAATGCCAACCAAAATTTTCAATCGGCGCTTGGCTACGATCTGACTGAAATCAAAGGTCAGAAACATGCGATGTTTGTTGACCCTGAATATCGACAAAGCTCAGAATACAAAGAATTTTGGGAGGATTTGAGGGAAGGAAAATCCTTTTCTGATCAGTTCCCGCGACGGCGCAAAGATGGGTCCACCATCTGGATTCAAGCAACCTATTCACCGGTGCGAAATGACAATGGAGACATCACCCGCGTAATCAAAATTGCCAGCGATGTGACCGCTCGGCGCACCGGAGTTGGTAGCATCTCAAAGGGGCTTCATCGGCTTCGAGATGGGGATTTAACATATCGCGTTGCCCCCTGTGACGTTCCAGACCTTGATTCGGTTATTGAGGCCTTTAACGAAGCCTGCGACCAGCTGCAGTTTTTGGTATCGCAGGTGAAATCTGGTAACGCGACGATTTCTCAGAGCAGCAGTCTTATGCATCTATCGTCTGAACAGCTTTCGGAACGCACCGAAACACAAGCTGCGACATTGGAGGAAACCGCCGCGGCAATTGAGGCGCTGACCACCCATGCCACCTCTGCTGCTGATAAGGCGCGCAATGTTGATGACATCGCGTCCAATACCCGTGCCGCCGCGCAAGACAGCGGCCAAGTGGTCAAGGATGTGACCGACGCTATGGGACGAATCGAAAAATCGTCCGGGGAAATCTCTCAGATCATCACTGTCATTGACGATTTGGCGTTTCAAACAAACCTTTTGTCGTTGAATGCCGGTGTTGAAGCAGCCCGCGCGGGCGAGGCAGGACGTGGATTTGCCGTCGTCGCAACCGAAGTGCGTGCCCTTGCCCAACAATCAGCCAATTCGGCGCGTGACATCAAACAGCTGATCAACCAAAGCAGCGAACATGTGGCCGAAGGGGCGGAGTTGGTTCAGCAGGCGAGCCGTGAGTTAAACAATATTTTTGAAGGTGTCGGGACAATTTCTAGTCACATCAAAGATATCTCCAGCGGCCTGAACCAGCAGTCTTCGACATTGGCCCAAATTAACACTGCCATCGCTGATTTGGACCACGTGACGCAAAGCAATGCGTCAATGGTTCTGGAAACAACCGAGATCAGCAAATCGTTGCAAAAAGACAGCGCTTCCCTGTCTGATCAGGTTGCCAGTTTCAATACAACGCACTCCGATGCCACCGCTTGGGACACAACCAAAGGAAAAGTACAGCGCGCGTCTTAAACGAAAAAAGCCGCCTGAAATCTCAGGCGGCTCTCTATTAGTGTCAAGCGTTGGCTTACTCGTCGTCGAGCGCTTCCACAGCTTTTTGCAGATCGTCTTTAGAGATCTCTTTTTCGCTCACATTAGCCTGCTCGGCGATGTGATCGATCACTTTGTCTTCAAAGATTGGTGCGCGCAGCTGTTGCTGCATCTGTGGGTTTTCACGCACATAGTCAAAGAACGCACGCTCCTGACCTGGGTACTGGCGCGCTTGGTTCATAATCGCCTGGGTCATTTCAGCTTCTGAAACTTCCACTTCGGCTTTCTGCCCCAGCTCGGCCAACAACAGGCCTAGGCGCACGCGACGCTCGGCAAGTGTGTTGTGCTCGTCCGTTGGCTCGATCTTATCGTGATCGTGGCCTTCGACCTCTGGGTTTTCTTCATGCCACAGCTGGTGGGCAATCTGACCCGCTTCTGCTTCGACCAGCGACGGTGGAAGATCAAAAGAAACCAGTTTATCGAGCTCGTCCAGCATGGCGCGCTTCATCACCTGACGGGCTGCGCCGGTGTATTCCGCTTCCAAACGCTCACGGATTTGACCTTTGAGGCCATCCAGATCTTCGGCACCAAATTTTGTAGCCAGTTCGTCATTGATCTCAGCGGCTTTGGGCGCTTTGACTTCTTTGACTTTCACCTCAAACACGGCGTCTTTACCGGCAAGGTTTTCCGCGCCATATTCCTCAGGGAACTTGACGTTGACGTCTTTTTCGTCACCAGCTTTGACGCCGATCAGCTGCTCTTCGAAGCCGGGGATGAAGGAACCGGAGCCAAGTGCCAGCGGGTAATCTTCGGCGGCACCACCGTCGAATGCTTCGCCGTCAACTTTGCCCAAGAAGTCGATGACAACTTGGTCTTTGTCTTCTGCGGCACCGTCTTTGGTGTCGAATTCCTGCGCGGTTTCGGCCAGAGATGCCAGGGCTTCGTCGACGCTTGCATCATCAGCTTTGACAACCAGTTTCTCAACCGAGATGGCGCTCATGTCGACTTCTGGAACTTCGGGCAGCGCCTCGTAGGACATATCGACATTGATGTCGTCGCCCTCTTTCCAGTCTTCGTTGGTCATCTTGATTTCAGGCTGCATCGCAGGACGATCGCCACTGTCTTCAAAATGCTTGTTCATCGCGCCGTCGATGGTTTCCTGCATGGCTTCGCCCATCAGGCGCTGACCAAACTGCTTTTTCAGCAGAGGCATAGGGACCTTGCCCTTGCGGAAGCCTTTCATTTCGACTTCAGGCTGCGCTTCTACCAGCTTGGCATCAACCTTTGCATCAAGCTCGGCAGCTGTGATCACGATGGAATAGGCGCGCTTCAAGCCTTCGTTCAGGGTCTCGGTGACCTGCATGTTCGTCCTCTTTTCGGCTTGGCCGAGGCGCGCAGCGCCACAGCACATGTATAAATCTGCGCTCTTCTAAGCATGGGCGTCGGCCCGCGCAAGGTCATTTCTGTGCTGAATCGACCTGCAACCGCCCAACCAGGCGTAAATTGTCACTTTCCGCTGCTTCGCGGTCATCAACCGTCGCCTTGAACAAGGTTATACACTCGTGTCGTGAGTTTTGCACAAAGAGGCTGGCACCTTTCGAGAACCATCGCTAATGCGACGAAATGAAGTGCCCAGCCTCATTGTATCCTTCGAGCATAGCAGTCAGCCAAAAACAGTTTTTTGCTGTTATAACCAACCAATTTTGGGAAAGTTTAAACAACAATGCCAGCAAGTCTTAAGGCGGCGTTAACCGCTTGGACTTATCCGTCACTGAAGACCAGATCAGACCACTGAGGCGGACCTTTCAATGCTGCACAGACTGCTTGACCCGAACGCGACGAACAAACTGACACCTCGCAAAAACGAGCGCTATTCAACGTCTGTACCGGCGCAAGTTTCGCAAGGTCATCATGTTGTGCCATGCAAAGTAAAAGATGTTTCTTCGGCCGGTGCCATGGTTGAGTTTCAAGGTGATCCCTGTCCCTTTCAAGAACATCAAATCGTTCGTTTTACTGTCCCTGGACAGGGAACTTGTGAAGCTAACCTGCGCTGGATCGAACCCTTTAAGGCCGGGTTGGAATTTCGGATTTCCGAAGCTGAAAAACAGATTTTGGCGAGCTATTTGGAGACACGGTTAGCGGACCAGTTTTGACCGTCCTATTCAGAGCGACTTGACGGGAAGAAATCCAAGGTTACCCCAGGACTTGTTTTCACAGGGCAAGTCTGAAACACGCATCGCACCTTTTGAAATCAGTGATAATGGTGCGGGTGAAGGGACTTGAACCCCCACGCCTTGCGGCGCCAGAACCTAAATCTGGTGCGTCTACCAATTCCGCCACACCCGCATCCTAAACCGGTGACTCGCATTTCGCTGCTCCGGTCTGGCGGGGTTTAGCAAAGCTTTGACGTAAGTGCGAGAGGAAAATTACAATTAATTTGATCGGATTTAAGCGTAAGAAAAAGCGCGACATTTACTAGTTCTTGCAATAATATGGCGACAATGAGGCAGAAAACATAAGAGGCAATACGCCAATGGAACCGAAAACGGTCCGGCGTGCTCTAGGGGCAGATTCCCACGCGCGCCATATTGCGCCTGAAGACGCTTGTAATGCGTTACCCGCCGGAATGGTGGTTTTAACGTTGGACGGCGCACTTCCGGTAGAATTTTTGAACGAGGGGGATCGTGTGATCTCTCGCAATAGTGGGGTCGCAACGCTTGTTCGGATCAACCGCTATCGCCGCGACATCCCAACCGTTGAAATCCAACACGGAACGTTGGGTGTCTCACGCCCTGAACGCGACGCGCTAATTCCTGCAAATCAAGAGATTCATGTCAGAGATTGGCGTGCCGCAGCATTGTTCGGTGCGGATCAGGCTTTGGTGCCGGCCAGCCGTCTGGTGGATGGAGAGTTCATTCGCGATGCCGGCACAGTTACTTTGGACTTGTTCGAATTGCATTTCGATACACCACAAATCATTTATGCCGATGGTCTGGAGCTGGCATCGGCCACTCAAGTGACCGTGCCAGCCTGACCGTCTAGCACTAGTTTATAGGCCCAAGGATCGAAAAACCTTGGGCAATTGCTCGGGCAAATCTTCGGCAATCAACCCGGGCCCAAAGCTGCGTGCGCTTTCAGAGTGGAGCCACGCCCCGGCTTGCGCAGCTTCAACGGCATTCATTCCGCGCGCCAAAAGGCCTGTGATTACCCCAGCAAGGACATCCCCAGCCCCGGCAGTCGCCAGCCAAGGGGCCGATTGGTCATAGTAAGATGCATTGACTGAACAGTATCCCTCTGATGAGGCAATCACCGTGTCTGCGCCTTTGAATAAGACAACGCATCCGGCCCGCTTGGCCGCCTCGCGCGTGGCCTCGACCTTGGAAAACCCCGGTTCATGTTCGAGTTTGTCAGCAATATCCGGGAACAGCCGGGCGAATTCGCCGCCATGGGGTGTCAGAACACAGTTGTCATGTAAGGATTCAAACAAGATTTCCGGTTTACGTTGAAAGCGGGACAACGCGTCGGCATCAAGCACGGTGCCGCGTTTTGAAGACAGGGTGTTGCGCACCAAATCCGCCGTCGCAGGTCCAAGCCCCAAACCTGGCCCAAGGCAAACCGCATTAATCCGACTATCTTCTAAAAGTTCGGAAAGCCCATGGGTGCCATCAAGCCCCCGCACCATAATGGCGTTCAAATGGATGGCATGTTCGGTCACCGCCCGCATCGGACAGCCAACCGTCACCAGACCGGCCCCGACCCGCAACGCCCCGCGCGCCGCCAAACGCGCGGCCCCACCCTGTCCCGGAGGGCCGGACAAAACCAATGCATGCCCATGATCAAACTTGTGGCCCGAAAGTTTTTGCAATTGTGGGACATGTTTGACCAACGGTCGATCGCGACCAAAAAGCTTGGGCTCCAACAAACGAACATGTCCGGCTTTGGAAACGGGTAGCCCCCAAGGGCTATCGTAGGGCGGTATACCGGTTAGGCGTTTGATCACAATCTTGCCTGTCGGCCCATCACCAGACCCAATAAAATGGCCTAGTTTGGCATTGTGAAAGGTGACGGTTAAATCCGCATGAAACACCCAATCCATGAAACCGGGCCACTCCTGTGCCAGCCCCTCTTTCGGGTCAATATCGGGCAAAAGGATCGCCCCGGTATCAGACGACAAACCGCTTGCAATATCAACCGCAACACATCGACAGGTACGCCCATCTTTAAGTGCTTGCTTTTGCCATTGATCGCGAACCCGACGGAAGATGTCGGCGACAGTCTGCGGAACCGGTCGCGCCAACCCCGTTCCAAAGATCGCATCAACAACAAGGTCCGGTGCCGCCAATTCCTTGAGCTGCTCCCACTCAGTGGTTGCCCCGCCGAGTTCAATCCATTGTTTCTCACATTCAAGCGCATCTTCGGCGGACGCGCTGAGCGGCGCCAATTGCCACAACACAACCTCCCAGCCACACCGTTTCAACAAACGTGCAACAACAAAGCCATCACCGCCATTGTTACCGGGTCCACATAAAACAACCGCCTTCAGCGGCGCGTCATTTTGCCCACCAAACTCCGGGGAGTGCGAGGGGCTGCCCTCTTGCTCCGCTGTGCGCAACAATTCCGGCCATTCTTCAAAAACCGCGTCAACAACGCCCTGCCCGGCGCATTCCATCAGCTCAAGTCCTGTGACGTCCCCGCTCTTGATCGCGGCCTCTTCTATGGCCCGCATCTGCGCCGCCGTCAGCAATTCCGTCATCGTTCAAATCCCCGCGATTCACTTTCGCACATTTTTTAATCATTTCGCCCAATTTGAGGGCGTGATGAATTTTTCAGCACATCAAAACCGACCTGCGTCACCCTATCCGATTGTCCCTGACCAATAGAAGTGGTCTCCCTCAGCCCCAAGAAATGGGATTACATGAGAGGAGCCAAGGCCATGAAAAAGATCGAAGCGATCATCAAGCCATTTAAGCTCGATGAGGTAAAGGAAGCCTTGCAAGACGCCGGCATTCAGGGCCTTAGCGTCGTCGAAGTCAAAGGCTTTGGCCGTCAAAAAGGTCATACCGAGCTGTATCGTGGTGCAGAATATGTCGTCGACTTTCTGCCCAAAGTAAAAATCGAGATCGTTTTGGATGACGATCAGGTCGATGGGGCCGTCGAAGCGATCACATCCGCGGCGAAAACCGACAAAATTGGTGACGGCAAAATTTTTGTCTCCCCTGTTGAGCAAGCCATCCGCATTCGGACTGGCGAATCCGGTTCGGACGCTCTGTAAAACCACATTTCGGGGCGCAGAGGTTTCAACAAAACCATGTCCGCGCCCTGCTTAGATTTCAAGAACAACGCAACCAAGGGAATAGTGATATGAGCGCACAAGATCTGCTCAAGCTGATCAAAGACGAAGACGTCGCATATGTCGACATTCGTTTCACCGACGTACGCGGCAAGCTGCAGCACGTGACCGTCGATGTTGATCTCGTTGACGAAGACTTCCTCGAAGAAGGCTTCATGTTTGACGGCTCCTCCATCGCAGGCTGGAAATCGATTGAAAACTCGGACATGAAACTCATGCCCGACTGTGACAGCGCCTATGTTGATCCGTTCTATGCGGAAAAAACCATCTGCGTTCACTGCTCGATCGTAGAACCGGACACCGGCGAATCTTATGAGCGCGACCCACGTGGTACCGCCCAGAAAGCCGAAGCTTATCTGAAGTCCTCCGGCATCGGCGACGTTGCTTACATGGGCCCAGAAGCCGAGTTCTTCCTGTTTGATGACGTTCGTTTCTCGAACACAATCAACAAGGTATCCTACGAAGTTGATGCAATCGACGCCTCGTGGAACACCGACACCGAATACGAAATGGGCAACACCGGCCACCGTCCGGGCGTTAAGGGGGGTTACTTCCCTGTGAACCCAATCGACGACGCTCAGGACATCCGTTCCGAAATGCTGTCGACCATGAAACGCCTCGGCATGAAAACCGACAAGCACCACCACGAAGTGGCGTCCTGTCAGCACGAGCTGGGCCTGATCTTTGACAGCCTGACCAAACAGGCCGACGAGCTGCAGAAATACAAATACGTGATCCACAACGTGGCTCAGGCGTATGGTAAATCCGCAACCTTCATGCCCAAGCCGATCTACGGTGATAACGGCACCGGCATGCACGTAAACATGTCGATCTGGAAAGACGGCAAGCCCCTGTTTGCAGGCGACAAATACGCCGACCTGTCGCAGGAAGCGCTGTATTTCATCGGCGGTATCCTGAAGCACGCGAAAACGCTGAACGCCTTCACCAACCCATCGACAAACAGCTACAAGCGTTTGATCCCAGGGTTCGAAGCTCCCGTTCTGCGCGCCTATTCGGCTCGCAACCGGTCGGGTTGTGTTCGTATTCCATGGACTGAATCGCCAAAAGCCAAGCGCGTTGAGGCTCGTTTCCCTGATCCAGCGGCAAACCCCTACCTGTGCTTTGCAGCTCTGCTGATGGCTGGCCTTGACGGCATCAAAAACAAGATCGATCCCGGCGAAGCCATGGACAAGAACTTGTATGATCTGCCTGCCGAAGAACTGGCCGGTATCCCAACTGTTTGTGGGTCGCTTCGCGAAGCCATGGAGAGCCTGGAAGCCGATCATGACTTCTTGGTTGCTGGTGACGTGTTCACCAAAGACCAGATCGAAGGCTACATCGCCCTCAAAATGGAAGAGATCGAGCTGTACGAGCACACGCCACACCCTGTTGAGTTCGGCATGTACTACAGCTGCTAATCCATTTTGGATTTCAGATTTGGAAAGGCCTCCGGTTTCCGGGGGCCTTTTCTTTTGACCTCGTTTCTTTGGTCCAAACGCCCGCTCAGCGCCACATTATTGCCTTGAATTTTAATCAACTCATCGCTGTTTTGGGGCATTTTGATGTCAATTCGGGCCTTTCTTGTCAAAACGGCCCTAATCCAACGCCATTTTGACAAAACCAAGGGCGGCGTGACGCAGTCCTGCCCTATTTCCCTCTCCCCTGCCCCAGCACTGCCTTTCTTGCCCACGATACAGGTGTTTCAGGCACCCACCCGCAAAGGAGAGACAGGGCATGCAACGTTCATTGGCCACAACAGCAACCATGATCTTTACAGAAGATCGGTTTGTGTCCCTGTCCAAGGTGGCCGAGATTCTGACCACGGCCCTTTTGCGTGTCAAAGAGGTGGTTGCCGCCGTTGAAACCACGCAAAACTGTGTCATCGTGACCTGCGATCATTTTTGTGCACACCTCGAAGTCGTCTATGGCGATCGCGAAACCAATTTGACCGTTTGTGTTGCCGATCGAAATGACGCGCTACAATCCGACACCGATACCAAACGCGCCCATTTGGCGTTTTTGCTTTTCCCGCTCGCACTGAACCTACCGGTGACGTTCCTTGTTTGGCCAAGTTCGGATGTGCGTATCCCACGCTTGCGGTTCATCGAAGGGTTGGCGGACAGTTTCTCGCCGCATAAAGACGCAATTACACCGCGGGAAAAACCCAAAGATGATTTGCCCAATGAAGACGAGCTGCGCAGCCTGATCCGACAGGCCTCGGGCAGTTTGACCGGAGCAAACAGCCTGGCCCCGCCGCCAGAGCCAAAATCCATGTTTGAACGTCTGGCTGACGCCGCCCGCCCTGTTCTCAGCAGCCTACACTAAGAGTTGGGCCAATGGTGCTTGATGGTTGACGCCATGCTTTCAATAGGCAGGCTTTCCACCCCTGACCGGCCACGGGCAACAAAACCAACTACTGCCAAACCCGTTTGCGGCGTTATCGCATGAACGGCAATTGCATCGGGCACGATAAGGGTTCGCCCATAGGCCTGTTGTTGCGGGAGCGATAGGCTCGGCATCGCCAAATTGATCAATTCAGCACAAAACAAACAGGATTGGGATGACAGATCCATGCGCATATCAAAGGGTTTTCCCAACTGCGCCACCAATGTTGTCAGCGCATAGTCGCGCTCGGACTGATCCAAATCCGGACGTAGCATCGCAACACTATCAACATCAAAAACCTGCTCCGCAGGCGAAAAGGTGACCGCCGGCGGCGTGCTTTCAAAAAACACCTCGCCCTTGCGAATGCGATCATGGTGCGGGCGCAAAGCGGGTAAATCCCAAAGCCCACGCTGACGGAGCTGCGTTTCGGTGCCTAGATAGACCAATGAATGCGAGAAATAGCCCGGAATCAAATAGCCGCTGATCTGGCTTTTGTCGCTGACAAGCAAGATATCCAGCGGACGCAGATACCCCATCACATAGTCCCACGCTTCCGGCTTGTCCTTTAAATAAGGCCGTCGCAAGACTTGCGGCTTGTTCAAAAGAGCGGACTCATCGGCCTTTGGCTCCATGATCGACACCATCGGGTCGGGATAGACTTCAAGCGCAGCGCAGCACGCTTGACCAAGTTCTTTTGCACTTTGCTGATCGTTTGTTGGGGCAACTGTATATGGGGTACATGCCGCCAAAAGCGCCACTCCTCCAATCGCCGCGGCACAGCGAAGCCTTTGCCAAGTCGTCATTGCCTCTCCTTGATCCGACCAGACCATTTTTCGCCACAAAAGATGCGCCGTGGCGGTGGTTTTTACAAGCCGACTGTGCCGCAACCGCTTGCGGCATTTACGTCTGCGAGCCACGACCCAAGTCGCCCAAAGTCAGGAATTCCCCCTTGGCCCTGCGCCCCTAAACCGGTTAACGTCGCGTTGAATTTATACTTATGTCCGGAGAGCCTCATGCGCCGTTTCGTTACCGCCCTTTGCCTTTCACTATTGACCGCAGGCCCCGCGCTCGCCGCCAGCTGCGGCAATGACAGCTCTGGGTTCAACGCCTGGAAAAAGGAATTTGCCCGCGAAGCGCAGGCGGCAGGCGTCAAGCAAAGAGGCATTGATGCGCTTATGGGGGCAAGCTATTCCCACGGCACAATCAAAGCCGACCGTAGCCAAAAGGGTGTGAAGTACAGCTTTGATAAGTTTGTGAAAATTCGCCTCGGATCGCTTGACGGGTTCGCCGCAACGGCCCGCAAACGCAAGGCCCGCAACGCCAACTTCTATGCCAGCCTCGAAAAACGCTATGGTGTGCCCTCCGGTGTAATTATTGCGATCCACGGCATGGAAACCGCCTATGGCAAATTCATGTGGCCCAAAAAGGCCCCGACCGTTGTGTCGTCGATCTTGACCGTTGCCTATGATTGCCGCCGCTCGGCCTTTTTCACCCCCCATGCGATGGCCGCGTTGAAAATGGTCGATCGCGGCATGCTGAGCGCCAACCAAAAAGGCGCCTATCATGGCGAGTTGGGACACACCCAGTTCCTACCGGGCAACGCCATGCGCTACGGCGTTGATGGCAATGGCGATGGGCGTGTTGATTTCTACAAAGAGGCCGATGCGCTTGCCTCGACCGCCAACTTCCTGCGCCAAAAAGGCTGGAAGCCCGGTCAAGGTTACCAAGAAGGTCAGCCAAACTTTCGCGTCTTGAACGAATGGAACGCCGCAACCGTCTATCAACAGGCGATTGCCGCGGCTGCGATCCGCATCGATCAATAAGATTTACGTAGCGTTAACCATTACGGCAAAACGCGTTCGCTAAAATACCGTTAAAATCTTTATTCCGCCTGATTGTTACCCAATTCAGGCGGGATAACAGGTCCTCAAGATGAATGTTATTTCAATGAGGACTCTTATGTACGCCACCGAGTATCCATATGCAGGGTTGATTTTACCCGATGCACAGGATCTGGACCCTCGTCCGTACCTGAACGCCGCGCGACGTGTTCTAGCCAAACTAGACCCACATCCGAACGGCGGATCACGTCTCAATGACACTGCGGATACAGTACGAGGTGGATTTTTCGGCCTCCGCGTTACCCCTCAGGAAGACAGCGACTACGGCCCTCGTATGGTTCTCGAAGTGGTCACTAGCGAAGGCACGCCGACAGAAGACGAAGCCGCCGCACAGATTTTGTCTGACACGGTTCTAAGCGCCCTCAAGGATTCGCCTGCCGACATTATCGAATGGTATTCGCCAGACGTTTTGCTTGATGCCGAAGACTTTGTGCGTCTGCGTAGCTATGTGTCGCCCAAGCGCGGACGGGTAAACCCGACCCAACCTACTCCGCCTGCGGAAACTCGGACCTTGCCCGAACCTGCGCCCTTGTCCGAACCGATCACCGAAACCTTGGTTCTGGGTGACCATTTCGAAGAACAACCGCTGGAACGGGACATTTTAACTGAACTCTATGACACAACCGAGGATGAGCTCGCTGCGCCAGCGGCGACACCGGAACCCGAAGTCTCCGATCAAGCACAAACGTCAAGGCTTAGCGCGGCCAGTTGGTTGATCGCCGCCATAGTCGCCATCATTTCTTTTCCGGTCGGCGTGGCGATGTTCATCATTGGCCTCTATCGCGGCATGGATTTTCGTCTGGTATCGCAGGTGATGGTTGTGACCATTTTGTTCGCGGTTCTCTACAACACCGATCGTCTCAATCTGGTCCTGCGTCAGGTCTTGCAATAAGCCCGCATCGCGTCATCGCGGTTCAAAACAAAGCTGTGGATGGAAAACACCACAGCTTTGGTTTCTGGCAGCCTGAGGATGCATTGCCGTTCGCATCGTAAGTAAGGAGCTGTATCCGGATCTGCCGGAGGGCGCGGATCAGAAACCGCCCGAGGTTGAAACAGGTCCGGGTCGTCGTTCCAAAGCGCGTTCCATCGCCAAAGCGGTTTTTCCGGTCGCACACCGTCGAAAAGCCGCTGAACCCGTTTGGCAATATTCGGATCATACTCATCAACCGCTCCATGAATGTGGGTCAGTGGTCTGTTGATTTTTTCCATCAACATCCAACTGGCTGGAAAGCAGAGCACAGCTGCTGTCATCACATGTTCCGAGTCGGTTTTTTGGAGAATGCAGAAGTCTTCTTGAACTATTTTTCCAATTTTTTCCAGATCACTACCCTGCGATTCCGAAGTGAAACGCAGGGCTGCGCCCGCTGCATGATCTGGATTTTTTCCAGATAGAGGCGGTAGATTCTGCAACACGGTTTCTAAGAGTTCCTCGGCCGCCTCACCCGCACTTTGCGACTGGGCCAAAACATCTTGCGGTCGCTCCGTTATCAACCGTCGCCGAAGGGCCATTTGCTGTTCATAGGTCTCGTCGACATGCAGCCATTCCGCCATCTCCAAGGGCGCAATGCCGGGCAATGGCCTCGGCTTGGAGAGATCAAAAGGCAGGCGGCGATTTACTATCAGGGGTTGTTTAAAGCCAGTTTCAGATGTCATTTTCACCACTCTGGCTACGCGATCCGACATCTCGTTCTACGACTTTGTCGCGCAATCTAAGAACAGAAATGTCGCGCGTATAAATCTCTAAATCCGCTAAGGAAATCCATTTCAACGCTTTGGATTCAGCGGTGAGTTGAACCTCCCAATCATCCGCCTGCATCAAAAAGCGGACATCAAAATGCAGATGCTCTGGCTCCCTAGAAGTTGCAGGAATGCTGTGAATGTCGAGGTCAAAAACGTCGGGCGACAAGAATGAGATGTGCGACAGACCGGATTCTTCATAGGCTTCTTTTTGCGCGACAAACCGCACATCGCAAATCCCGTCACAATGCCCGCCCAGTTGCAGCCATCGGTCCAATTTTGCGTGATGGGTCATCAAAACCGCTCGTTTATCCGGCGACAGGACAAAAGCCGATCCGGTGACGTGACCGCCAATATGAGGGTCACGTGAAAAACTAGCCGCGCCATGTTCGTGTAAGAACGCCGCCAATCGCGCCTTGTCACCCCGTTCGCGGGCGTCATCAAACATAAAACGCCCGATATCGTGCAGATCAGTCATGAATAGACCTCGAAAAGCTTGCCCACAAACCGTGGTGATCCGAACCGGATATGTCCAGACGCGTCACCGTGTTTGCGGTGTCGAGACTTGTTAGAACATGATCGATCCCAATGGGTAAACCGACCATCGGCAAGTAAAAACTCACCATATAAGGGCCAATCCGCTTGGTTCCCGATACGGTTTGCATTTGGCTTAGCGTATGTGACCAGGCCACCGCGTTGAAATCCCCGGCGATGACAATCTGCCCATCCAAGCGTTCCAGATGAGGCAAGATTTGCGTCACATGATGGGCCTGCCCTTTTGGCCAAGGCCAGCTCAGATGAACCGACACCACCCAAATTGGCCCGAACGGCGTTTGCACCTGCATGCCCGCCAGACCATCACGGGTTGAACAAAACCCGCTTCCTGCGATTTTGGGATGGCGGGACAACACGGCCTCGCCTAGATCGTCCCCCAAGGGACAAAGGTGTTGTGACGGGTAATCAGGGCGCAGAGCGTCAAGTATTGGTCGATTGGTGACTGATACTTCTTGAAATGTTACAAAATCTGGCAGCCTTTGACGCACGACATCTATTGCGCCGGCCCCTTTGTCGCCTCGGTTGAACAACAGGTTTTGTTGATACAACGTCAGATCACCGCCGCTTTGCCCCGATGGCATTGCGTTGAAAACATGCACCGCCAGAATTCCAAGACAAAGGGCCGTGACGCCCCAACGGATCAATTTCGGCCAGGTCGACCAAGTGATCGCCAAGGCGCAAATCACGGTAAATTCAACCCGAAACACCGCCAGAGAGTCCCCGACCGGGTACCATTTCCCGGCAAATCCACCCAACACTGTCAGCCCAGCCAGTATTGCAACAGCTTTCACCAAAACCGTCAAACCGCTCACCTTCCCGTCATCAGACCGACACATCCCTTGTGTGCGGCCGCTTTGGCGCTCAGTTTTAGGGCAACGCCACACACATACAATCACAAGATCAGGGGCCGCCCCTGATACAGGATGTCAAATGCCCACTGAACGTATCACTTTCCAAGGCCATGACGGCACGCTTGCCGCCCGGCTTGACCTGCCCGATGGCCCGCACCTGACCACGGCGCTGTTTGCGCATTGTTTCACTTGCGGTAAGGATATTCCCGCCGCACGCCGGATTGCCGCCCGTCTTTCGGCGATGGGGATCGCGGTTTTACGCTTTGACTTCACAGGTTTGGGCCATAGCGAAGGCGAGTTTTCAAACACAACCTTCACCTCAAACGTTGCCGATTTGCGCGCCGCCGCCGCCTATCTGGAAACGCGTGGCATGGCCCCTAGCCTGTTGATTGGCCATTCGCTTGGCGGGGCGGCAGTGTTACGCGCCGCGCCTGATATCGCGTCCGTCAAGGCGGTCACAACCATCGGGGCCCCGTTTGACCCCGGACATGTGACACATAACTTCGGCGATGCGCTTGATGAAATCGCCGCCAAAGGCAAGGCCGAGGTCATGTTGGGCGGACGTCCCGTTACCCTTGGCCATGACTTTGTCAAAGACGTCGAGGCCGAAACGCTTGGTCCGATTATTGCGACAATGAAACGTGCGCTGTTGGTGCTTCATGCGCCACGCGATGAGATCGTCGACATTTCCAACGCGACCGAGATTTTCACCGCTGCAAAGCACCCCAAAAGCTTTGTAACGCTTGATGATGCCGACCATTTGGTCACCGATCCCTGTGATGCGGAATACGCCGCCGACGTGATTTCGGCCTGGGCCGGTCGCTATCTGGACCTGCGTCCACCTGCTCCGCCAATTGGGGCCCCCGAAGGGGTTGTGCGTGTCAAAGAGGCCGACCCCGCCGGGTTTTTGCAGGACATCCAACATGGGCCACATCACCACGCCGTTGCCGATGAACCGCTAGCCTATGGCGGGACCAATCGTGGCATGTCGCCCTATGGGTTTGTCGCCGCGGGTCTTGGGGCTTGTACGTCGATGACGATCCGGATGTATGCGCGTCGCAAAGGGTGGCCGCTTACCGGGATTTCGGTGGATGTGGTACATGACAAGGTTCATGCGCAAGACGCAGAAACCGCCAAAGACACGCGGGTTGATCGCTTTGTGCGCCGGATTTGTTTTGATGGCACTCTGAGCGAGGATCAAATCCAGCGATTGTTGGAGATTGCCGATAAATGCCCGGTGCACCGGACCTTGGAAAAGGGTGCCCAGATCGACACGGAACTGGCGGTATGCCCGTCGGAATAACGCCTTGCGTGCCCCTACCCCGCCTCGTCCAAGACCGTTAGGGCGTGGCGGAAGAGGAAGTGGAACTCTGATGCGCTTTGCGGCGTCATACGCGACAAGAGCAAAAACCGATAGTTGTCTGCATCCGCCATGCGCAGTGCAGATGACAGCGCCAAAAGCCAGCTTTCATCAAAGCTTCGATTGCCGTCACCGGGGGCGTTGAACGCAGGATCGCGCGCCAAAAGACGTGGCATGGCGGTCAACATCGCCGCCACTGGTTCCTCGGACTGACGCATGCCAGTCTCTTGGATATGGGCCGAAACAATGCGCAATGTTTCCAGCAATGGATCATAGCTAACATCCATATGTTGCACCCAAAGGCGCGACCAATAGGTATGAGCCGCCTGACGAGTTACCATGATGATCTCCTGTACCTTTGACCACAGCTATGGTATCCGAGTATTTCAGTCAAGTTTTTAAAACGCACAAAAAAAGGGCCCCGGAACCTCGGAGCCCTTTCTTGATTGTTTGTCGCTTACCTTAGTCGATGCGCTTGAGCAGCTCATCAAGGGATGCTTTGGCGTCACCGTAGTACATGCGGGTGTTTTCTTTGTAGAACAGTGGGTTTTCGATGCCGGAATAACCGGTACCCTGACCACGTTTGCTCACAAACACCTGCTTGGCTTTCCAGCATTCCAGAACCGGCATACCGGCGATAGGCGAGTTGGGATCTTCCTGAGCGGCCGGGTTCACGATGTCATTGGAACCAATAACAATCGCAACATCGGTCTCTGGGAAGTCGTCGTTGATCTCGTCCATTTCCAGCACGATGTCATAAGGCACTTTGGCTTCGGCCAAGAGTACGTTCATGTGACCGGGCAGACGACCGGCAACGGGGTGGATCGCGAAACGCACCTCTTTGCCAGCAGCCCGCAGACGGCGGGTCAGTTCAGCAACGTTCTGCTGGGCCTGAGCCACGGCCATACCGTAACCGGGGATGATGACAACGCTGTCGGCTTCTTCCAAAGCTTGGGCAACACCATCGGCGTCTATTGCGATCTGCTCGCCTTCGACTTCCATCGCGGGGCCAGACGCGCCACCAAAGCCACCAAGGATAACGCTAATGAACGAGCGGTTCATCGCCTTACACATGATGTAGCTTAGGATCGCACCGGACGAACCAACCAACGCGCCAACCACGATCAACAGATCGTTGCCAAGGCTAAAGCCAATCGCCGCCGCGGCCCAACCGGAATAGGAATTCAGCATCGAGACAACCACAGGCATGTCCGCGCCGCCGATCCCCATGATCAGGTGATAGCCGATAAAGAACGCCAGCAGAGACATCAGGATCAATGTCCAGCCGCCACCGGTGCTCATGTAGATGGCCAGCAGGATCAGCGAGCCAATGGCCGCTGCTGCGTTCAGCATATGCCCACCGGGCAATTGCGTGGCCGAAGAGGTCAGCTTGCCCGAGAGTTTGCCATAGGCCACAACCGAGCCGGTAAAGGTAATCGCACCGATGAACACACCTAGGAAGACTTCGACCTGAAGGATGCCGATTTCAACCGGAGTTTTATGCGCAACTTTGGCCGAGAAGCCCTTGAGCGCATCAATGCCAGCCGCATCGAGACCGGCAACATTGTTCATCACCAGTTCGGCGTTATAGCCAACAAAGACCGCCGCGAGGCCAACCAGAGCGTGCATACCGGCGACAAGTTCCGGCATCTGGGTCATTTCGACCTTGGTGGCCAGCATGTAGCCAATCACACCACCACAGGCGATCAGAATGACCGACAGCCACCACAACCCGGCACCGGGGCCGATCAATGTGGCGACAACCGCCAGAGCCATGCCAACGATGCCGTACCATACGGCGCGCTTGGCGCTTTCTTGTCCGGACAATCCGCCCAGCGACAAGATAAAGAGGACAGCCGCGACCACATAGGCCGCTGTTGTAAATCCGTAATCCATTGTCCTCTACTCCTTAGGATTTCTGGAACATGGCAAGCATGCGCCGTGTCACGAGGAAGCCACCAAAGATGTTGATCCCTGCAAAGAAGATCGAAATCGCGGCCAGCAGAACCACCAAGAACCCGCCGCCTGATCCGATTTGCATCAGGGCGCCAAGAATGATGATCGAGGAAATGGCATTGGTCACAGCCATCAGCGGAGTGTGAAGCGAATGCGCAACGTTCCAGATGACCTGGAAACCAATGAACACCGACAATACAAACACGATAAAGTGCTGCATGAAGCTTGCCGGAGCAACAAGCCCGACACCAAGGATCACTGCTGCACCAACCGCCAACAGGGTGACCTGCTGTTTGGTTTGCGCTTTGAATTCAGCAACTTCTTGGGCTTTCTTCTCTTCTGGCGTCAGCTCAGGAACAACTTCCTTGGGCTTGGCCGCAATCGCCGCAACCTTGGGCGGTGGCGGTGGGAAGGTGATCTCACCCTGATGGGCCACGGTCGCGCCGCGGATAACGTCATCTTCCATGTCATGATTGATCTGACCGTCTTTTTCAGGGGTCAGGTCGGTCATCATGTGACGGATGTTGGTCGCGTACAAAGTCGACGACTGGGCCGCCATGCGCGATGGGAAGTCGGTATAGCCGATAATGGTCACGCCATTTTCGGTGACAACTTTCTCGTCCATCACGGTGCCTTCGGCGTTGCCGCCTTTTTCGGCCGCAAGGTCAACGATAACCGAACCCGGCTTCATCGCCGCAATCATATCCGCCAGCCAAAGCTTGGGCGCTTCGCGGTTGGGTATCAAGGCGGTCGTGATGACGATATCGACCTCTGGGGCCAATTCGCGGAACTTGGCAAGCTGCGCTTCGCGGAACTCGGGGCTTGAGACCGCGGCGTAACCGCCGGTGGCCGCGCCATCCTGCTGTTCTTCCTCAAAATCGAGATAGACAAACTCGGCACCCATCGATTCGACCTGCTCCGCCACTTCTGGGCGCACGTCAAAGGCGTAGGTGATCGCACCAAGCGAGGTCGATGTCCCGATTGCGGCCAGACCCGCAACACCGGCACCAACAACCAAAACCTTGGCTGGGGGCACTTTGCCCGCCGCGGTGATCTGACCGGTAAAGAAACGGCCAAAATTGTTGCCTGCCTCGATCACGGCACGGTAGCCGGCGATGTTGGCCATGGACGACAGGGCGTCCATCTTTTGGGCGCGCGAAATACGCGGCACCATTTCCATGGCAATGACGTTTGCGCCCGATGCCTTGGCTTGTTCCAGACCGGCCTCATTGCCACCTGGATTAAAGAAGGTGATCAGCGTCTTGTCAGACGTCAGCCGACCCAGCTCTTCTTCGGTTGGTATGCGCACCTTGGCGATGATGTCGGCGGAAGTCCAAAGCGCGTCGGCACCCTCGACAACTTCGACATCGGCAGCCGCGTAATCAGCATCCGCAAACCCGGCTTTCGCACCGGCCCCGGACTGGATCACGCAATCGTAACCAAGTTTCTGCAATTGACGCGCCGAATCCGGTGTCATCGCAACGCGATTCTCACCAGCTTCGACCTCTAACGGCGTCCCTATCTTCACGGTATTCCCCTTTATGCTCAGGTACTCCTACGCCCCTGATGAGGCGTTAATTCGCGTTTCGCCTTGACTAAAGGCACTGCAGCGACAGGCAGCGCGCGCTGTAAAGCACAAAGCGCGATAAAGTTAAAGCCACCGGCGTGTTTGTTGCGAATAGCGCGTAAATTCGGCAACAAACTTTCGTCGTAATCCGTTTTCTTCCGGCTCGATGAATCGTTTTTCAAGAATCCAGACGAAGATGGGAATCAACGGCAGCGATAGCACCGCATCCCAATAGAGAATAAAGCCTGACAATATCAGGACATCCCCAAGATAAATCGGATTGCGTGACCGCTTGAAAATACCACTGCTCACCAAACGATCCGCGCTTTGATGGGGAATGATGGTGGTGCGATGGCGACGCATCTCATGAATGGCCAAAGCCATCAAAATCACCCCACCACCAATCAAGATACCGCCCAAAAAGTCAGCGAATCCGGGACCAAAGTCTAACCCTAGTGAGAAATAGGTCTTTTGCCACCAGGCCAACCCCAAGGCCCCCGCCAGCCAAACCGGCGGCATATCCAACCACTTCATGCAAACCCCCAGTGTTTCTTCTTTCCCAAAATATCCCGGGGTGAAGTGACCGCAAGGTCACAAGGGGCAGCGCCCCTACTCCCACTCCATCTCTTCAAACACGCGACCGGCGTTTTTGGTTGCCAATTCCTCAAACGTATCCATGTGCTTCCAACGTTCTTGATCAACGTAATAAGCCCCGGCAAGGTCGCCACCTGCGTCAATATGCGCCGCAATCTTTGCTCGCAAATCATGCAGGTAATCCGAGGTTCCCATGGTCACCATGGCCATGTTGGTCGGATGCCCATGTCCGGGGATCACATAAGTCGCCCCCAAGTCGGTAAACGGCCCCTCAAAGGTTTCCAACCAGCAACTTGTACAGGTTTCGGCAAAGATCGGCGGCATCCGCTCATGGAACGCAATGTCCCCGGCAATCACGATCTTCCATGCCGGAATCCAGACCTGAACGTCGCCGGGGTCATGGGCCGGGCCAAGGTGCAACGCCTCGATGGTCAATCCGCCCATTTCGATGACGTATTTGTCATCAAAGGACAGGTTCGCCGCAACAACCCGCGTCCCTTCGGCCTTGTCGCGATTATAGCGCTCCATCCCTTGCAGGATGAAATCGCCGTTTTCCTGAACCACATGGTTTGCATCCGCATGAGCCAGAATATCAACGCCAAGATCAGCCCAGTAGGCATTGCCGAGCATAGCATGCCCCTGCCCGTTCTCATTGATCACAAGTTTCACCGGCTGATTGGTCACAGCCTTGATTTCGTCGTGTAAGGCCGCCGCCAACCGCACACTGGCCCCACCATTGATCACAACAACACCGTCGCCGGTCACAATAAAGGACAAGTTATTGTTATGGCCCGAATTCTCATAGGTCGGCGGCGCGGTCGCCCCAATCGCCGAATAAACCCCCGGTATCACTTCGACCGGTTTGTCATAAAGCTCGGACTGTGGGTATTTGTCGGCAATATCTTCGCTGGCCAAAGCTGTTGTCGCCAACAGAGTGAACGCCAAAACGCTACGGATCATGCGGGGTCTCCTCCTGAAATCGAAAACACATTCGCATACGTGAATTGGAAAGCCAAGCGCCGTTGCGTCACGGCCCTCGTGTTCCCTTGTCTCATCCCAGATCACCGTTACGCTACCGCCAAACGGGAGGACATCATGCTTAACAACAAACACGCGCTGGTCACCGGCGGTGGCACTGGTATTGGGCTGGCCATTGCACAAACCTTGGCCGCCAACGGGGCAGAGGTCACAATCACAGGCCGCCGCACCGAAGTTTTGGAGGCCGCCGCAAGCGACGTAATCCACCCGCTGGTGATGGATGTCTGCGATGAGGCCTCGGTAAGCAAGGGAATCGCCTTTGCGGTCGCGGCGCGCGGCCCAATCCAAATATGCGTGCCCAATGCAGGCATCGCCGAAGGCAAATCCATCTTGAAAACCGATCTGGAGTTTTGGCGCAATATGATGGCCACCAATCTGGATGGGGCCTTCCTCACCATTCGTGAAAGCCTGAAATCCATGACCCAAACCGATTGGGGCCGGGTCATCGCCGTAAGCTCGATCGCTGGCGTTCGCGGCCTCAAAGGCGCGCCCTGTTATAGTGCCACCAAACACGGGCTTCTTGGGTTGATCCGCTCACTATCGGCCGATTACGCCACCAAACCCTACACGTTCAACGCCCTCTGCCCGGCCTATGTAGAAACTGAAATCATCACGCGCAACGTCACCTCGATCATGGAACGCACCGGCCTGCCCGAAGACAAAGCTCGCGCCTTGATGACCGACATGAATCCACACGGCCGCTTGATCACAGTCCAAGAAGTCGCCGATGCAGCGCTTTGGCTTTGTGGAGACAATAGTGGCTCTGTGAATGGACAGGACATCCGCATCGCAGGCGGTGAAATCTAACTGATAGGCAAAACCGAAACGGCACGCCTGAACACCAACTCGAGGAAGACGGCTCTGCCGGATGACGAGGGATCGTGGGTGTCCCATCGGGGCACCCCGTTTAACAACAGCCCGCAACCAATTGGGTTAAGTCGACAATCCGCGCCCAATCAACTTGGCCAATTGCACTAGGTTTGCGTCTAACTGATCAAAGGGCGGTTTTTTGATGCCATCAAGGGCCGATACGATCACCCGCGCCACTTCGCGCGCTTCGCCTTCATAACGCACCACCCCAGCGGCGGATTGCACCTCAAGCCAATCGGCAAAACCTTGTTCCAGCTGTGCCATACCTTCGGCGACATCCTCCGCCGATACCGCATGCCCCAGCGCCAATAGCTCTTCGCCGTGCGGCGCGCTCAGAACCTCTTCCATCCCGTCCAACTTGGCTCGAAATGCCTGTTCCAAAACCTGCTCTGGGTGGCCCGGTTCCGCCAAAGCCGCTCTGACTTTGCCGACTGCCTCGGTGAAATACCCCCGCACAAGGCTGCATGCCACATCGTCTTTGTTGCGGAAATATTGATACAATGCCGGGCGTGACATACCGGCCGCGCGCGCTAGATCCTCCATCGAGGTCTTGCGATACCCATACTGAGAAAAGGTCTGGAGCGCCGCCGTTAGGACGGCTTGAATTTTCACCGGGTCTTTGCCTGTATCATCTTTCATAAGACCCTTCTGACAAAAATTACAGTTTTTGTCAAACCGACAATTGACACCCTGACATTTTTCGCGCATTTTGTCAGAAGCGAACGGAAAGAGGAGTTTTCCATGGCCAAGTCGATTACCGTCAACGGGCAGACCCATCAGGTCAATCTGCCAGACGATGTTCCCCTCCTTTGGGTTCTGCGCGATGAGCTGAACATGACCGGCACCAAATTTGGCTGCGGCGTGGCGGCCTGTGGGGCTTGTACGGTTCATATTAATGGCGAAGCTGTGCGGTCTTGCCAGATGACGCTGTCCGATGTCGAAGGTGAGATCACAACAATCGAAGGTCTTGGCACCCCGGATATGATGCACAAGTTGCAACAGGCCTGGGTCGATAATCAGGTCGCCCAATGTGGATATTGCCAGTCTGGCCAAATCATGCAGGCCGCAGCCCTATTGGAAACCACGCCAAACCCCAGCGATGACGACATTGACGAGGCCATGGCCGGAAACCTCTGCCGCTGTGGCACCTACCCCCGCATTCGCGCCGCCATCAAAGACGCCGCCGGGTTGGAGGGATAAGACATGGCTAGCATTGGAAAAATCGCCCGTCGCACATTCTTGTTTGGCTCGCTCGCCATTGTTGGCGGTGTTGCCGTTGGCGCGTGGTATGTGAACAAACCTGCCCCGAACCCGCTTAAACCCGGCCCGGACGAGGCCGCGCTTAACCCATTCGTATTGATCAACGCCGATGGCATCACTCTGATCGCACCACGCGCCGAAATGGGCCAAGGCACGCATACCACTTGGGCCGCTCTGCTCGCCGAAGAACTCGATGTGACTTTGGATCAAGTCACCGTTTTACACGGTGAACCGGCGCAGGCCTATTACAACAGCGCTTTGATGGGTGAAGGGTTAAACACCAAGGGCTATGATGACAGCTCGTTCCAACATGCACTGGCCGGGGCCGTCGGCAAGGTTGGCAAAGTGCTCAGCCTTCAGGTCACTGGTGGGTCAACCGCCATGCGCGACGGCTATGAGCGGATGCGCGTAGCCGGAGCCGCTGCCCGCGAAATGCTCAAGGAAGCGGCGGCGCAACAGCTTGGCGTCAAAGCCAAAGAGCTGAAAACCGAAAACGGCACCATCATCGCCCCCGATGGCACCACCCTGCTCTATACAGATGTGGCCATGGCCGCCGCCGAGCTTGACCCGCCCAAGGTCAAACTGCGCCCGCAATCTGACTGGAAAATCCTTGGCAAGTCCATTCCGCGCATCGACATTCCCGGCAAATCCACCGGCACCGCGCAATTTGGCATCGATACCCGCCTGCCGGGGATGAAATTCGCCTCGGTACGCATGTCGCCCAAACGCGGTGGTATGAAAAGCTTTGACGCCCGCGATGCCAAGGCGATGCCCGGTGTCGAAAAAGTCGTTGATATGGGCGACGGCGTTGCAGTTATCGCCAATAACACTTGGTTGGCGATGCAGGCGCTCGACGCGATTGAGGTCGAATGGGACGATGCGCCCTATGAGGCCACAACCGACGCCATTTTCGCCAAGATCGAAGCCGGGTTTGACCTCGAGCCAAACTCGACCCTGCGCGACGATGGCAAAGCCGATATATTGCCCGAGGGTGCAACCGAGGTCACAGCCGAATACCGCGTGCCTTTCCTAAGCCATGCCACGATGGAACCGCAAAACGCCACAGCGTGGATTGATGGGCGCAAATTGCGCGTCTGGTCCGGCAATCAGGCCCCGGGTTTCACCCAAAGCGCATGCGCCGAAGAGGCCGGGCTTGATGTCGACGATGTGATTGTTGAAACCACCCTGATGGGCGGCGGGTTTGGACGGCGCGGTGAGCTCGACTTTTCGGTGCTGGCCACCCGTGTTGCCAAATCCGTTCCCGGCACGCCGGTTCAAGTCACATGGTCACGCGAAGAAGACATGACCCATGACTTCTATCGCCCCGGTGCCATTGCGCGCATGACGGGCGGTGTCAAAGATGGCACGGCGGTCTTGCTTGATGCGCGTGTGTCGGCCCCTTCGGTGACCAAACAGGCGATGAACCGCTGGCTTGGCTTCACCCCCGGTGGTCCCGATCGCGCCATCACCGACAGCCTGTTCAACCAACCCTATGGCATCGAAAACTACAGGGTGCGTGGCTATCAGGCCGACACCAACCCGCCAATGGGCTTTTGGCGGTCTGTCGGAGCGAGCTTTAACGGTTTCTTCTCCGAAAGCTTTGTCGATGAAATGGCGCTGGCGGCCGGTGTTGATCCGCTTGAATTCCGTCTCAAGCTAACGCGGGATGAATGGGAACCGGCCTATAATGTCTTGCAGGCCGTCAAAGAGATGTCGGGCTGGACCGGGGAAACACCTGATGGTGTCGGGCGCGGCGTGGCGATGGTCTATAGCTTTGGCTCCCCCGCTGCGATTGTCATCGAGGTCAAGGATCAGGACGGCGACATTCGCATGACCGACGCTTGGATCGCGGTTGATCCCGGCGTCGCGCTTGACCCATCCATCATCGAAGCCCAGCTTTTTGGTGGTATGGCCTATGGTCTTTCCGCAGCTATTGGCGAGGAAATCACATGGGCAGATGGTGAGGTCGAACAGCTCAACTTCCCAGACTACGAGCCGCTGCGCATTCAGCAAATGCCGCGGGTCAGTGTTCGCGTATTGGAAACGCAAGAGCACATCGGCGGGATCGGCGAAGTCGGCACACCGCCCGCTGCTCCGGCGCTGGCCAATGCCATTTTTGACCTGACCGGAACACGTGCCCGGAGCCTGCCGCTAAACAAGGAATTCAGCTTCTTCGTGTAAGATACACCTTTCGTTACAAGGAATTGCCCGGGCTTTATCGCTCGGGCTTTTTCACATCTGACCACAAAATATTTGTGTCCAACCTATCTAAAACTTTCCCCTGATTTGCCTCAATTGGCCCACATCGCCGCCACGCCGCAACTGTATCCCTTTTGGAAACGGACCCGAAAACCGGGCCACGAGCAGTGATTTAGGTAGGAGCGAGACGATGCCAAACGGTTATCTCGTCACATTAGGAAACGGGGTTCTGGATCCAGGCGACACAATAAGTGGCAGCCTGATCACCTTCACCACCTCAAGCAACCTTGGCAACGGCCAATGGGAATGGTCCGGCACCTATGGCGGCACCACCTATACAAACGAGCTTGAACCGGGCACCTATTACCTTGCCACCGATGGCAACACTTATTTTGTCCCTGCCTACGGCCCTGTCGATACGCTGACCTCTTCGAGCGTTGTGACCTCCCCCGCTGATGGCATTGTGTCGGGCACCTCGGGCGCCGATCTGATCGATCCGGATTTCACCGATAGCCAAGGCGAAAGCCCCGAAGATGTGTCCACCGGTGATGACATTCGCGCCGGTGATGGCAATGACACGGTGATGGCTGGCAACGGCAATGACACCGTCGACGGTGAAGCGAGCGATGACCTCATTTATGGCGACTACGGCACCTATACCCCGGACAACATCGCGCAAACCCTGAACTGGACCAACCAGGGCGGCAATGGCACCGATGTCTCGGCGGGCTTTACCCAAGACACCGGCGATATTGATGTGACGCTTGGCTTCACCAATGACGGCGACAACGCACCGCTGTTTCAGGTCGATACCGATGATTTTCAATATAATGCGGGTGGGTTTGCAGGCCGCTCGTCGCTTTACCTTTATGGCAACGGTGATGGCGATACCTCGACGACAAGCATCTCCTTTGGGGCCAGTTCCGGGGCATCCGTAGAAGACGAAGTCGAAAACGTCACCTTTCGAATCAACGACATCGACAGTTTTGCCGGCAACCACACCGATGTGATCACCGTCAACGCCTATGACGCCGATGGCAATGCGGTCACGGTAACCTTTACCCCTGCCGGTGGCGATACGGTTGTTGGCAATACCATCACGTCGGATGCCGCCTTGAACAACCCCAACGACGCGGATGGGTCGGTTCTAATCGAGATCGCCGGACCGGTGGCCGATATCGAAATCATCTATGGCAACGGTCAGGATGGCACTCAGGCCATCTGGCTCACCGATATGCAATTCGAAGCGGTTCAGATTGCCAATGGCGACGATTCCCTTATCGGCGGAAGCGGCGACGACACCATTTATGGCGAAGCGGGCAACGATACGCTTGATGGCGGTGCGGATGACGACGTTTTGGATGGCGGCATCGGGGCCGATAGCGTTCTAGGAGGGGCCGGTGACGACACGATCTTTGCCAGCCAAGGCGACACCATCAACGCCGGGGATGGCGACGATGTCATCACCCTTGTTGATCTTGCCGAAAGCGGTTCGGGTGACATCTTTATCGAAGGTCTCACCACCTTTGAGGGGACCGGCGATGTTCTTGACCTAAACGGCGTTGCCGATCGCGGCACCTTGAACATCACGTCGAACGTGGCGGGCGAGATGTCCGGCACGGTTCAGATGTATGATGGATCGGTGGTGAACTTCACCAATATCGACGACATCATTTGCTTTACCCCCGGCACGCGCATTCTGACCGCGACCGGGTACCGCGCCATCGAAACGCTGAAACTCGGCGATATGATTGTGACGCGCGACAATGGGCTTCAGCCGCTGCGCTGGACCGGGTCGCGCACCGTGTTGGCCCGTGGCAAAACCGCGCCCTACCGCATCGATCCCTCGCTCTTTGGTGGCGATCGCCCGCTCATGGTGTCGCCCCAACACCGCATGTTGCTCGAAGGCTATCAGGCCGAGTTGATGTTTGGCGTTGACGAGGTTTTTGCAGCCGCGCGTCATCTGGAAAACGGCCATGAGGTGCGTCAGGTCGAAGGCGATCTGGTCACCTATATCCACCTTATGTTGGATCAACATGAGGTCATCTACGCTGAGGGCATGGCCACCGAGAGTTTCTTTGTCGGGGCCGAGGCGCTCAAGGCGCTGCACCCACATGCCCGTGACGATCTATTTGAAAATTTCCCGCATCTGCGCGACGATCCGACAAGCTTTGGCCCGACCGCCCGCCTGTGCCTCAAGAAATACGAAGCCCAAGCTTGGATCACGCAAATGACAGCACAGCCAATGGCTTTGGCCGCTTAAGGTTACGCAGTCTTACGGACCGGATTGCGCCGTGCCTCGGCATAGGATCGCACCGCATCGCCAAAGGCGGTGAAAAGCGGGCGTGACACCGGATCATTGGCCGCATCCCATTCCGGGTGCCACTGCACCGACATCGTGAACCCCGGCGCATCCTTGATATGGATCGCTTCGGGGGTTCCATCATCTGCATGACCTTCGACAATCACCCGCGCACCAGGGCGTTTGATTCCTTGTCCGTGCAAGGTGTTGGTCATCACTTCGGTCGCGCCAAAGAGATCTTGGAATAGCCCCCCCTCTTTGAGGTGAACCATGTGGCGAATTTCGAACTTTTCCTCAAGCGTGCCGTCGGGCGGCATGCGGTGATTGTCCCGCCCCGGCAAATCACGGATTTCAGGGTGAAGTGAGCCACCCATCGCGACGTTGACCTCTTGAAAGCCACGGCAAATGCCAAAGAAGGGCTGACCGCGATCCACACAGGCCCGCACCAATGGCAAGGTGATCGCATCGCGCGCCCGGTCCATGTCGCCATGGGCGTCGCTATATTCCTCACCATATTCTTCGGGGTGCACATTGGGCCGCCCCCCGGTGAGCAAAAACCCGTCACAGGTTTCCAAAAGCTCTTCGACCGACACAAACCGCGGATCGGCCGGGATAAGCAAAGGCAAACAGCCCGACACCGTTGAAATCGCTTCTGAATTCATCGTCCCGCCCGCGTGGGCTGGATACTGGTCATTCAACAGATAGGAATTGCTGATGATACCAACTATGGGCCGAGGCATTTTAATCTCCTGCTTGTTTCACTCAGGTTTATACCACTCCGGGCCTTGTCGAAAGGTTTTCGAACGGTTCTAAGCGTGCGCAACCGCACAACGCCCATGTCACTTTCACGACACCGCGCGCAAAAGCTTGGATTTCAACTGTGCCCAAGCCGCGCTGATCATGCGTTTCGGCCCTAATTCACAACGGATAAGACCCGCGAGTTGAGATTCGGACAAACGTGCCACGCGCGCAATCGATTGGTCCCAATCGGCGACCCCATAGCGGGCGATTTTTCGATTTGCCCAAAAGCCAAACAGATATTGAACCAATAGCCGTTTTTGCCAGCGTTTCTGGTAATTGCGAAGCGGTCGGTCCGAATTCTGATCTGCGCAATCGCAAAGCCGCTGCCCCAAATCACGGCCCATTTCGATGGCAAGCCGAATGCCTTCGCCAACGGTTGGGGTCGCGACATTGGCGCTATCCCCGACCCGAATAATCCGGCCATACACCAAACGCGCGTCATAGGGTTCAGACGGGATAACCCCGGCGTTCACCTGAATACGCGCGCCGAGTTTCAGCCCGTACCCTTGCAGGAACTCAGGTGTGAGCAGTGGATCGATAATGTCGCGCGGCGACAGATCAGTATCGGGATGGATCACTCCAACACCGATGCGCAAATGATTGTTCGGGGCTGGAAAAATCCATCCATAGCCCTGCAACACCGGGTTTCCGACAAAAAGGACCGCGCGGTTTGTCGGGGCCTCTAAGATTTCATATTCGTATTCAATCCCAACGCCGCGACGTTCGGCCCGTTTGCCCAAAGCCAGCGATGCCAAAACCGCACGGGGCGTTCCCGAGGCATCAATCACATAGCGTGATCGATATTGAACATCGCCCTGCCCTTTTTGGCGCACATCAGAGAGATAGTGATCACCCTGTTTGACAGTGCTTTGGAACTTGGCCCCTGTGTAAACCTTGGCTCCCGCCTCACGCGCCAAATCGGCCAGCCATTGGTACAAGCCGGTGATGTCCAACACCGCCATTTTATGGTGATGCATGTGGTGAAAGCTACGCTGGTGATCAGATCGTATTTCGATCTCGTCTATGGTTTGATAAAACCGCTCGGGCACGCCAAGCGCTTGCAAATCACGCACCCACGACCCACCAGAGGTCCGCACCGGCTTGCCGATTTCGCTATCCTGATGAACAACAACACAGCTGAGATGCCCCGGCAATTGTGCGGCACAGGCAAGCCCCGCCGGGCCACCGCCAACAATCAACACATCGACATCAATCGGATCACCCACAGCGCGCATCCTGAAATGAGGGGCGGACGCAGCGCGTTATCCCAGAGAAACGCCCTTGCGACCGGCCAGATCGGTAAAATACTGCCACGCCACCCGACCAGACCGGGCCCCACGCGTCGCTTGCCATTCAATGGCTTCAGCATGCAGGGTTTCATCCGTTATTTCAACACCATAGGCGGTGCAATAGCCACGGATCATTGCAAGGTACTCTTCTTGGCTACAGGGATGAAAGCCGAGCCAAAGACCAAAACGATCAGAGAGCGATACCTTTTCCTCAACCGCCTCAGAGGGGTTAATCGCCGATCCACGTTCGTTTTCGATCATGTCGCGCGGCATCAGATGACGGCGGTTCGAGGTCGCATAGAGCACCACGTTGTCGGGCCGTCCGGCGACGCCCCCGTCCAAAACCGCCTTGAGGCTTTTGTAATGCTGATCGTCATGACTAAAGCTAAGGTCATCACAAAACAGCACAAACCGATAGGGCGCGTCGCGCAGAATATCCATCAGGCGAGACACTGTCGGAAGGTCTTCGCGCTGAAGTTCAACCAGCTTCAGATCGAGGTCTTGCGCACAAACAGCGGCGTGTACCGCTTTGACTAGGCTCGATTTCCCCATACCTCGTGCGCCCCACAAAAGGGCATTGTTGGCGGGTAATCCACGGGCAAATTGCAACGTATTGGCCAGCAAAGTATCGCGCGACCGATCCACCCCAAGCAAAAGAGACAGATCAACCCGCGAGACTTTGTTGACCGGTTCCAGCTGTTCCGGACCAGTGTGCCAGACAAAGGCCTCGGCACTGAAATCAGGGGCCGCCAGCGGCGCAGGAGACATACGCTCCAACGCCGCGGCGATGCGTTCCATCGGGTCGGTCAAGTGATCCATCACTTGCTATCGCCCTTTTCGTCGTCATCTTCGTCGAACTCTTTGAACAAGGGGTCTTCACCCTCTTCGTCGTCTTCGAACCACAATCCTTGCGCCCGCAAATCCGCTTCGCGGCGTTTTTCGACCATACGGACAAGGAAGATCGACAACTCATAAAGACCATAGACAACCGTGAACAAGATCAACTGGGTCACGACGTCCGGGGGCGTTACCAAAGCCGCCAAAATCAGGATGGCAATCATGGCGTATTTACGCACGCTACCAAGACCCTCAGCAGAGACCATGCCGGCCTTACCCATCAGGGTCAAAAGCACCGGTAGCTGGAAACACAGACCAAAGGCCATGATGAATTTCAGCGTGATATCAAGGCTTTCGTTCACCTTCCCAAAGAAAGTGATCCGAATTCCGTCATCGGTTTCCGGCACAACAGCGGCCGCGTCAGGCAGGTTTTGAACCGATCCGGCCAAGAGATTGGCAAAGATTGAACTGACATCCGCAAACCCAAGGAAAAACGCCATGGCCAGAGGTGTCACAACAAAATGGGCAAAGCTTGCGCCCAATAGGAACATCAAAGGCGAGGCGAGGATGAACGGCAAAAACGCATTCTTTTCAGTCTTGTAAAGACCGGGTGCCACAAAGCGCCAGAGCTGATGCGCGATCACCGGAAAGGCGAGCGCAAAACCAAACACCATGGAAATGCGAAACAGCGTAAACAGGTATTCCTGTGGGCTTGTATATTGCAACGTCGGGGACGGATCGCCCAACTCACGCAGGGTCGCTTCGATCGGGGCGAGCAAGAATTGCAAGATCGGCTCGGCCACGACAAAGGCCAGAATGATCCCGACCAAAAACGCCCCAACGGCGCGGATCAGACGGGTACGCAATTCTGCCAGATGTTCGATCAGCGGCGCGGCGCTGTCTTCGATCTCTTCTTCGGTGGCGCTCATGCGTCTCCTCCGTCGCCGCCGCCATCGGCGGGGCCGTCCGTGTCACGGGTCATCATTGCAGCTTCGAGTTCCTTGGCTTTCTTCGAGGCCTCTTCGGCCTCACGCACCTTGCGATCCGCCGCAACCCTGGCCGCGTTGGCCTCGATTTTCTTGCGGGCGTCTTCGCGTTCGGCTGCCAGTTTGCCGGTTTCGCTATTGGGGTCGAGGTCGGTGACAGAGCTGGTTAGATCTTTGGCTGCATCCTTGACCCCGTCCATGGCGGTCCCCACCGGGTTGGTTGCCGCTTTAAACGCCTTTTGAGCGTCCTTAACGCCACTTGCATCCGCCGCGTCATTCATGGCGCTGCTGAATTCGCGGGCCATGCCACGCGCTTTGCCAACAAATTGGCCTGCTTTTTTAAACAGAACCGGCAGATCCTTGGGGCCCACGACGATCAACGCCACAACCCCCACGACCAACATCTCGGGGAACCCGATATCGAACATGGCTACGCCTCGTTGCTTCAGACTTTGTCTTTTTCTTCCGCAGGCGTCACATCGACCGCCTCATCTGCGGCTTGGTCTTCGATCTCTTGTTTGCCGTCATCCACACCCTTTTTAAAGGCGGTGATGCCCTTGCCCACTTCGCCCATCAGCGACGAAATTTTACCGCGGCCAAACAGAACCAGAACCACGACGGCGATCAGCAGAAGGCCAGGAAGGCCGATATTGTTGAGCATGACTTTCTCCTTGTCACGGGCGGGCAGGTTAAGCGATCCGCCCGGATAAATTCTACATGACGTATCTAATGCGTCTCATCCCTATCGAAAAGCGCCAAAGCGACGCGTTGCGCTTTGACTTTTGTCATGAGAGTGTCAGTTGTCAGGAATTTGTCAGGAGCAAGTGAAACAATGCGGCGATCAGATCGGCTTTATGCGCTGATGCAACGGTTGCGCGATGGGCAATTGCACACGGCAGAGGCGATGGCGCAGGACCTCAAGGTGTCGGTGCGTACCATTTACCGCGATATGGAGACATTGGCAGAATCAGGTGTGCCCGTCGAAGGCACGCGCGGATACGGCTATACGGTACGCGCCGCTGTGACGCTTCCGCCGCTGAACTTGACCGAGAAAGAATTGGAAGCCTTGCATTTGGCGCTTGCCACGCTTGGGGCCTCCGGACTTGACGATTTCAGCGCCGCGGCACGCAGCTTGTCAGGAAAAATCGATGCGGTACTCCCCGAAGACTCGGGCCCCGCCCCTGCCCCCTTTGGCTTTGCCACCGATGCCTTTGCCGAAGCCGCCCGTGGCTTCACCCATATGCCCGCCATCCGCAGTGCCATCCGCGCAAGACAAAAGTTGCGCATTACCAGCGCCGGACAAGACCACATCATTCGCCCGCTCCATATTGATTACTGGGGCCGGGTTTGGACCTGTGTCGCCTATGCTGAAACGACGGGCGCGTTCTTGTCTCTTCGTATTGATCGCATCGACAGCCTTGCGGTCCTTCCCGGCCTATTCGTCGATGAGCCGGGCAAAACCTTGGCGGATTGGCGGGCCCTACAAGACCCGCGTCCCTAACCGGTTTTTTGGGGTCGTGTGTCCGACGCAGGTCGCAATTGGAACCGATTGACGATGGATTTCAGATGCTCCGCGCTTTCTCGCAACTTGTGGCTCGATCCTGCGGTTTCCACCACCATAGCAGCGTTTTGTTGCGCGACTTGATCTAGAACTGTCATTCCGGTGTTAATCTCCGTCAACCCATCGGATTGCGCACCGGCTTCTTGCGAAATTTTCGACACCTGCTGGGCCATGTCTTTGACCCCGCTGACAATCGCCTCAAGCGCATCACCGGTTTTACCAACCAAATCGACACCATGTTCGACTTGATCAGATGAATTTGTGATCAGCTTTTTGATTTCCATTGCCGATTCCGAGGCCCGTTGTGCCAAGGCACGCACTTCTGCTGCGACGACCGCAAACCCCTTGCCCGCCTCACCGGCCCGAGCGGCCTCAACCCCGGCATTCAGGGCCAGTAGGTTGGTTTGGAACGCGATGTCGTCAATCACCGCCAGAATGTGGGAAATTTCAGACGATGACTGTTCGATCTGGTTCATAGCCGCCACGGTGGAACGCACGATGGCTTCGCTTTCCCCGGCTTTGCCTTGTGCCGTATCCATTGCCTGCTCAACGGATTTTGCATCTTGCGCGGCCTGTGTCACAAACGCCGTCATCTCATCCAAAGCGGCGGCGGTTTCCTCTAGTGTTGCGGCCTGATTTTCAGTCCTCTGTGACAGGTTGTCAGAATCCTTCGTGATCTTTTGGGACCGGTCGTGAATGACATTGGCAACCGCCACCGCCTCACTCAATGTTTCGGAGAGAGTTTCAATGGCCGTATTGTAGTTTTCACGCAGTAATTCATGGTCTTGTGGGAACGCTTGATCAAGCGGCGCTGTCAAATCGCCTTGCGCCAATCGCGTCAATCCGGCGCTCAGCTCCTCGACCACAAAAGCTTGGTCTTCTTGCTGTTTATGCCGTTCCATTTCTGCGGCATGGGCCATTTCCAACTCGTTGCGCAAATTCACAAGACTTTTACCGATTTTTCCGATCTCGTCCTTGCGGCTTGCCGCCGTGATTTCCGTATCAAATGCGCCGCCTGAAACCGCTTGCATATTGTCACAAAGGGCATCCACCGGGCGCGACACTGATTTTGCCATGGCAATCGTGGTGACCAGCAAGGCCATCCCCGCCATGACAAGGCCGGCCATGATCTCCCAGATTGTGGTGTTGGCTTGCGCCAACGAGGGTGTGATGTCTTGGCGAACTTCGATCACACCGCGCACATCACCGATTTGCCAATCATCCTTGGGCGTGTCCACATGGCCGTTGTGGCAGGTCACACAGACCTCGGATGACATTTTATCGGCGATCGCCACGCGTAAAAAGGAGCCCGTTTCATCTGTTTCCAACCGCTCAAAAGACTCGTTGGGATTGTCGACCAGAAAAGCCCAGGCCTCGGTCATGAACGTATCAGACTGGCGATCTGCTCGGTTTGGAAACGGATAGGCGCTATAGAGCGAGAAATTTGTCCGCTCCTCGGCTGATAAAGCGCTGATGTCATGAACAAAAGTCGCCGGAAGCGGAACAACCGCCGGGTTGTCTTTGTGATCGATCCCGGTCCGAAGCCCTTCAGTGCCCAGAACATCGGCCACCACGTTTTGGGTATAGTACCCCCGGATCATCTTGATCTGTGAAACCGTTTGAAACGCGCTTTCGGTTGCTGAGGAAATAGTGTTGGATTTTATCGTATCGGGAATAAACCAAGCAGCGATCAACATGCTAGACCCCAACACAATTGGAATGGGAAGCGATAGCTTAAAAGGGAGCGAATGACGGTCTAAGGCGAAACATTTGGTCGACATAATGAACTCATCTCAGTTGATGAGTCCGCCTTGCGCCCGAAAGAATAAGAATCTGTTTACTATTGATACATACCCAAGGCATCTTTTCCGCGACACCTTAGTGAGGTCACACTGTAAGATCGCGCCACAACCGACTGTAAAAAAACAAAAACCCCAAGGTGATGCACCTTGAGGTTTCTGGCATTTAGAACAGTTCGACGCTTACAAAGAAGCGTTGAAAATTTTGTCGATGTTGCCACCCAAAGCGGCGTTGAATTCATCATCAGATTGCTGCTTTGACAGGCCTTCGGTCAAGGCGCGGCTAAAGGAGGCGATCATCTTGGGCTGTTTGGCCAAACGGTCACAGGCGACTTCGGTCGAATAGCCGCCCGACAATGCCACAACACGCACAACGCGTGGGTGATCCGCCAAGCTATCATAAAGCCCATCGACATTCGGGATGGTCAGTTTCAACATCACATTCTGGCCCTCGGCCAATGCATCAAGCTGCGCGGCGATCTCGGCTTTCAGAATGCCTTCGGCTTCGGCTTTGGTGGCAGAGTTGATGTCGATCTCAGGTTCGATGATCGGAACGAGTCCGGCGGCAACCACCTCTTTGCCAAGCTCAAATTGCTGGGCAACCACGGCTTTGATACCCTCGGCGTTGGCTTCGTGGATCACCGACCGCTCTTTGGTGCCGAAAATGCCAAAGCCTTTGGCATCGGCCAATGTTTCGGACAGGCCAGGGATCGGTTTCATCAGTTGAACACCATTGGCCTTGTCTTCCAAACCTTTGTCGATTTTCAGGAACGGCACGATACCACGGTCTTCCCAAAGCAATTGCGCCGTTGGCTTGCCATTGATCTCACCGCGCATGGTGCGTTCAAACAGGATCGCACCGATCACCTTGGCGCTGGTGAAATCAGTTGCCAATACAATGCGCGAGCGCATGGCGTGGATTTCGTCAAACATCGCCTCGTCGCCGTCATACATGTCCGCCGTCACACCGTATAGGCCAAGCGCCTTTGGGGTGGAGCCGCCCGATTGGTCAAGCGCTGCAATAAAGCCCTTGCCGGAGGCCATCTGTTCGGATTGCTTCTCAAATGACATGTCTGATCCTCGCTGGAAAACGTCTTTGCGCCTTCCTTAAACGAGCCGTGCCGCGCATGGTAGAGCCGTTACAAAGGTTTAGCGCTAACGATTTGGTATACCAATTTTTTCGCCCTTCAAATTAATTGAACGGGCTATCTTTGACTGATTTTTAACCAAATTCCGTCCCTTGCGCGCACGGTCAAATGCGCCTCGGGGACCGGGTCGCGCCCCTCTACCCGCTCAACCTTGAGATCACGCAGCAAGAGCGACAGTAAAAGCACCCCCTCGACCATGGCAAACCCCGCCCCCGTACACACACGCGGCCCGGCGGAAAACGGCATATAGGCGTCCCGCCCACAGGTCTTGGCCTCTTCCCCCTGCCATCGCTCGGGTTTGAAGGCATCCGGGTCGGACCAAATGCGTTCATGACGATGCAAATGCCATGGGCTTAGGACAATTTGCGACCCCGTCGGCACATCACGGTCGCGAAACCGCTCAGGACAGGTCGTTTCCCTCACCATCATCGGCACAGGAGGATAGAGCCGCAGCGTTTCGCGAAACACATCGCGGCACAGGCGCAGTTTCGACATCTCGGAAAAGGCCCCGGTCAATTGCGCGTCCTGCGCTTCTTTGGAGACTTTGTCTTGCCACTCCGGATACATCGCCATCAGATAGAGGCCCCAGCCCAAGGCGCTGGCACTGGTTTCGTGACCCGCCAAAAAGAAGATCGCCACCTGATCCACCATCTCCTCAGCTGAAAATGTCTCACCCGTTTCTGGGTCTTGGGTCGTCATGATCTTGGTGGCCAGATCATCGGGCGCGGTGCCGTCCTTGATTGCTTGCATGCGTTGATCGGTGAGCTGGCCAATGAGATCACGAATGCGTTTGGCCGAGGCTTTGGTATCCTTGCGGAAAAACCGCGGCATCCAGCGTGGCATCGGCAAAAAAGCCGCGAGGTTCAAGATCGGTTGGCTACGTTGATAGGCGCGAAATTCGTGGAACACCGCGCTGGCGATGTCATCCTCGATTGGGATGGAAAACAGGGTGCGAAAGATCACATCCGCCGCCGCGTGGCTGGCAAGTTCTTCGACTTCGACAACCGATCCCACCTGCCCGGCCAGCCGCGTTTGTGCCGCCAAACTCGCGGCCCACATTGCCGGGAAGGTATCGCGCAACCGCCCACCTTCAAACGCCGGATCAATGATGCGGCGTTGGCGTTTCCATGTTTCGCCATTGGTCAAAAACACCGAATTGCCAAGCAACGGCCGCAGGCCTTCGGAAATCCGGCCGGATTTTGGGAAATCCATCGGGCGTTCCTTGAGAACGGTTTTGAGCAGCTCAGGTTGGTTGACCAGATACGACCGAAAGAACGGCGTTTTGAACTCGGCCATCCAAGCGCGGTAAAGCTTGGCCGGCTGCGCCGACAAGATGTCTTGGCGAAACAGCTTGGTGTATTGGCGCAGCGACACCCGCCCTTCTCTGGCTTTGGGTTTTGGGGGCAAAGGCGCGGTCATGATTTTGTGCTCGTAAATTTCGACACCGCGTGATCGATGCGGCTTGCCGATGGGGGGCGGTTTGCGTAGCGATCCGCCAAAAATTCCGGCCCGGCGGTGATTTGGAAATAATCGTAATCAAGCGGGCGATCAAAGGCGCAGAGATATTGAAAATGCAGGCGGAAAAACCGCCAGCGTAGCTCTTTCCAACGCTCCGGGCTGAGGGATTTGGTGAACTGGGCGGAAAACACCAGAGGCCAGCGTTTGTTATCCGGGGCAACGCCGGAGACCGAAACCGGATCGCAAAGCGCAAAGGCACAGCCATCGCCCGGCGCGGTCACATCCACCCAAACAAGCTCATCTCGTGCACTGAGATATTGCAGATCGGCCCGCAACCGCCACGCATCGCGCAGGAAGGACACCATCGGCACAACCTGCCCAAGGCTTAGAAACGCCAATTTGGGGCCAGTTTCAGGCACCTGCCCTTTGCGGATCAGATCGGCAAGAATGGAGACCGCCAGATGCGCGCCGGAACTATGGCCAACCACCAAAACTTCGTCGACATCACTTTGCAGAGCCTCGGCTATGATCTGTTCAAATTCGGCCAGACGCCCTTCGAGCTCGGGCGGATTGGCCCCGCGATAGCGCGCCGAATAGGCGTAGTCATGCATCAGGTAATAGATGTAAAACTTGCCATCGCGCGCCTTGAACCAGCGCAGAACCAGCCAAGCGCCAATCGGCGTCACAACAAAAAACGCAAGCGCGCCCAACAAGGCCCCATCCTCGGGGCCGGTGAATTGATTGACACCCCATTCAACGGTGCTTCCGGCGGCAAAACCCATGATCGCACCGATCAGAACCGCCAAAATCAGCTGTAAAATCAACGCCCCAATTGGGTATAGGGCCGCAATCACCGGCCCCTTGCGGAGGCGCATCAACCGCCAAAGCGCGCCGGTGGCGATATACTCCCAAGACGTGCGCAGCATCTGCCAATAGGTCGCCGGGATTGAATTTGACATGCTGTCGCGCACAATATCCGACCAGACCAGCACCTCGACATCGGCCTGAACCGGTTGGGCGTCGATAGTGGCCTCAACATGCCAACCATAGGCCCCGCCGCCAGTTTTCGGGCTTATCCCGATGTCATAGCCAGATACCTGTGCCTGCGCGGCGCTTTCTTTGCGGTAAAGTTCACGGTAGCGGCGCGGATGGATCGGGTCGTAGCCGGGAATGTAAAACACCCGCCGCCGTGTCACAGATTGATCTTGCATCTTGCCCATACGCATTCGCCTTGTCTTGGCGCTGACACTAACGCGCCAATTCGGCAAGAGTAAGACCGCAATGGGGTTTACCTAAGGGGGAGCGATGAAACGTCGGGTTAGCCGACCGTCGCCAAAACCGGAAAGGTTTCGAGCAACCAAAACGCCATGGCCGTAAAGGCCCCGGTGATCATCGCAACGCCAACGGCGATCAGCAAAAGGCCCATCGCCTTTTCGATCACACCCATGTGGCGCTTGATCTTGTTCATGACACCCATCGCGCGGGTTAGGAACACAGCCGCCAAAAAGAACGGCACCCCAAGGCCAAGCGCATAAACGCCAAGCAGGATGGTGCCGCGTGCCACCGATGCCTCGGACGCCGCCAAAGATAGGATCGTGCCAAGGATTGGCCCAATACACGGCGTCCAGCCAAAGGCAAAGGCAAGGCCCAGCACATAGGCCCCAAAGGCCGACCCACCGGTTTCGCCGGTGTCCATACGGGCTTCGCGATCAAGGAAACCGATCCGGAACACACCCAGAAAGTGCAGGCCGAAGATGATGACAACTGCGCCGGCGACCTTGGCCAGGATATCTTGGTTATAGAGGAAGAACGACCCGAGCCAAGAGGCTGTGAATCCTAGGAAAATGAAAACCGTAGACAGGCCCAACACAAAGAACAGCGCCGCAATAATGAGGCGTGATCGGCTGCGCCCTTCGGTCATGTCCCCCATGCTCATCCCTGACATATAGGCAAGGTACGGTGGCACGATTGGCAGCACGCAGGGGCTGAGAAAGGAGACAATTCCAGCCAGCAGCGCCACAAACATGGCAGGCAAGAGCGAGGCGTCTATGAGGTCGATTCCAAACATAGCCCCGACATAGGCCATCGCGCGCTTGGCGTCACCTGCACAAGCGGTCACATCCTCGTGGACCTCTGTGTCAGATCGGTCTATCTGGGGAATATGACCCATGAATTAGACGCCATCGGGCTACTCTGCCCCCTGCCCGTTCTCAAGGCCCGCAAGCGGATGCAAGCGTTGGCCGTTGGTGAGACCCTTGTCGTCCATACCGACGACCCCGCCGCCGTGATCGACATGCCGCATTATTGCAATGAAAGCGGTCATGAGCTGGTGGGTCAGGCCCAAAATGGCGATGTGATGGTTTGGACGCTGCGCAAAGCATGAGCTAAGCCACGTGATAGGTTGCCCTGAGCCGCCAAGAATTGCGTTTCAATGACAGATCAGAACAGACCATTTATGTCTTTGGGTCATAAATTGAACGGTACAAGACAAGGCTTTGGTCACCACTATTGACAGGTTGGTCGGGCAAGAACTTGGGGCCCATAGATTTTGCGGTTGGTTTCGGCTCATGCCCGACATCAGAATGGACATAGGTCGAGGCTGCTTTTCACCTTTGAATGTGAAAGCGCATTGCAGTTCTTTGCGACAAAGTCGCGGTTCAGAAGGATTTCTACCCGACCGAACCGCGATTGCGGCGTTATTCGCTGCGTGTGGCCCAGTTTTGGTAGGCGGCTTGCGCATCGTCACAGGGTTCAAGCGACAGGTTCTTGATCTGGTTTTCCTTGCTGCGACCAAACCGGGTCGCTTCGGCCACAGTCAAACACATATCAGTTGCGGAGGCGGGTGTGATTGCCCCCTCGCCAGAGAACACAAACGATTGCGCCTCGCTGCCATTGCAAGCTGAGAGATCAATACTTGTTCCGGCGGCAACTGACGCGACTTCGGCGCAGACATCGAACTCTGGCATGTAAAGGATGCCGTCCGCGAATTTGTCCGTCTCAAAAATCTGATCAACACCTAGCGCACCGAGTGCGCTATAACAGGTATGACCTTGAAGGCCCTTTTCGGGGTTGGCATCGCGCCCTTTGGCACCACCAATATCAAGGCAATAGCCGTTCTGAATATTGTCCAAAGCGTCGGTCAGGTAGATTTCTACCGGTTCAGCTTGCGCTACAAAAGCGGTCAAGACGCTGGCGGTAAGTACGGCTGAGAAAAGGCGGTTCTTCATGAGGTTTTCCTAGAGATATTTGTCAAGCTTGGGCTGTTTGGTGAGCTGCGCCGGGTTACGGCACAAGTTTCCGGACACAACGCACGAGATTGTCGGAGCGGTTGTAGTCACACGCGTTGATCGAACAGGTTGTGTCTTCGGTCATTTCCTGATCGACAAGCGATTTGATCGACGAACGTTGCGCGCCCGCCCCATGCCAATCGGTGAATTCAGTCTGCTCTCCGGCTTTGCTCAACGCCTTGCCGAAGGCGACAACATTGGCGTAGTTTTTAAAGTCGCCAAATGTGGTGCTGCTCCAAAAATCGAGAGAGTCGCTATCCTGCGTAATGGCAAAAACCGCCTCATCGATTGCTGGAAATCCGGAGCGATCATAATCAACGATGCTTTGCAGCTCCTTGGAGTGGGGCAAGGTCCAATCGTCAAAACCAGCGAGATCAAGCGCTTCGCAATAAGCGAGAGCTTGGTGCCATTCCCGGCGGGTGCCGTCGTCTGCCTTTTGCCACATACGCCCAGTGGCCGTGTCAGTGACCGTGCCATCGCCATTGTCAGCAAAGGCATTCACACCAAAAACGCCCTCTGGGCCGTTGACACAGCGCACATAGTTGCCCGGCGCTTTTCCATCATCTGGTCCATTAGGAAGACCGCTGCTTGTGGCGGCGGCACCGGTGTAAAAATCCAAGCCCGTGCCATAAGATTTGATATGCCCATCCGCAAAGTTAAAGCCAAACGCCCCCTGATTGCGCCCATTCATGACCGGCCCTTTGATGTAAAGCGTGCTGCTCCAATACTGACCGGCAAAGATCATCCCGCGATCTGGGTATTCGAAATCAAAAACGGTGGTGTCGATATAAGGTGTTGGTTGGCCCTCTTCGGGTTTAAGCAATTCCCCTCGAAAATCGGCGAGTGAATACAGTTCCTTGATTGATGGGACGCGCCAATCGGCCCGTCCGGCAAGGTCTAGCGCCGCGCAATAGCTCAGCGCGTCTGAGTATTGAAAGCGATCATTTAGCGGTGTTTTCTGCCACAACAAGCCAGTGTTGTTGTCCGAAACCGACCCGTCGCCATTGTCCGTATAGGACGCAGCCAGATGGGGATGTTGGGCATCCTGCCCGTATAGGTCTTCACCAACAGCGGGACAGGTGATTTCCACCCCAGCAAGGTCAAAACAGGCATCCTGCATCGTATCGACAATCGGGTAAGTGAGATCCTGAGCGGCGATGCCCTGAGCGGACAAAACGAACAGAAGTGTTGGCAAATACGTGGTTGCGGTTGTTTTATAAACGCGGGTCAAGGGACCGATCCTTTCGGGTGTCGTGCTTTTGCGCCCAAATGGAACAAAATCCCGAGAAAATCGTCCCAGCCGCCAAGCCCGTACGTTTTATCTTTGCGAAAAACTCCCTTTAGACCAAACCGAGCGCGTTTTTCCCTTTAAAATCAGACAATAACCTAGATTGATCGTATTATGCCAACTGACGGCGATATTGCGACGGAGTCATCCCCGTGAGCTGTTTGAACGCTGCGTTGAAGGGGGATTTTGAGTTAAAACCATGTGCATAGGCGAGATCAAGAAGCGTCTGATCCCCGTTTTCAGGGCTGTGCATCGCCTGTTTTACCGCCTCGATCCGGTATTCATTCACGAATTGATAAAAGCTTTTGTGATGCCGCGTGTTGATGACCTCGGTAAGGTGATGGCGCGGAACCGCCATTTGTTTGGCAAGGTTCGCGATGGTCAGATCGGCAGACAGATAAGGCCGTTCGGTCGTCATGAATGCGTCGAGTTTTTCAGAAATCTGCGCGGCGCGCTCGTTGGTTAACCCCGATCGGCTATAGGGGATTTTGGTATCGTCTGGCTTGGGGGGCTGATTGGGGTGCTCAAATCTCCCTTGTTGAGACAGTTCCGTGTTGGGATGAGTTATTTTACCCTGCCCGGCGAGACCCTGCCCATTGAAATCTTGCCCTCCAAAACCTTGCCCGCCAAAACCTTGCTGGTGGTCGAAAATCTGAACTTGCCTCAGTCCAAAAAAGCTTAGCGCCATAATGATCACGAGCTGCGCCGGCAGATGTATACGCAGCAGGTCAGGCAGCGACAAAACCGATGCTAAGAACAATAATAGGGAAACAGCCGAGAACCCAGCCGTCAGCCAGTAAAGCCAAGTCAAAGTCACCCTATTGGACAGGCTCGAAAAATGCTGAACGACTTCTTTGCCATGTTGTCTTAACCGACGGGCAACAGCCCCGGAATATGACAGCATCGAGACAAGATTGAGCGCCCCGATAAATCGTGTACTGGTGTCAAAGTTCGAGAATTCCGGATTGGGCGGTGGCGGTGCCCAACCAGTTACAAGTTGCACCATGCTGATCAGGAAAAAGGGCAAAAAGTGAAGCAGATCGCGATGTGTAAGACGATCACCGCCCCCCGTTAACGTCCGGACATAGAGCCACATGAAAGGACCATAAGTGAGCGGATAAATCAGGTCCGCGCTCAGGATCGGAAGCGAAACATCAGGCCATAATAGTATGGCCGTCCCGCCAATCATCGGCAAAGCAATAAAAACCATCCAGACCGCAAGAATCCGGTCAGAAAACGGACAACTGCGCCTGGATGCAAGGAAAACGGTCGTAAATATCGCCTGGGCAACGCCAACGAAAAGTAGGTTTTCCATACTGAACCGAAATGTCCTTTGATACCGGAGCCGTTGGCCCATGGTTAACAGTTGACGTCTGGTCGCGCAAATAAGGTGCTGGGCGCTATCAGGGCGCATTCCGAGCGGTGGGATCAGAGGATTTGCCGCACGCCAAGGCCCACTTGCACAGCTTCGAAACAAGCAGCCTTAGCGTCAGCTCATTTGAGAAATTGGCTGCGGTGTTTTCTCTTTATGTAGGTCCAAGCAACAAACCGGCTTGTTTTTTGCCCCTGTGCCATTTCGACGATTTTTACGTCGGCAACCTTTGCCGTTGCCAAAATGCGACCAATCGGGTCGAGGTTATCTTTTTTCGAAACCAACGATGTAAACCACAAACACTGGTCGGCGAACTCTCTGCTTTCTTCGACCATGCGGGCGATAAATTTTATCTCGCCCCCCGGGCACCAAAGTTCAGCGTTTTGACCGCCAAAATTGAGCTTGGTGGACCGCCCCTTGCCAAGGTTTGCCCATTTGCGCCGGGTACCTTTGTTGGCTTGTTCCTCGGACGAATGAAACGGCGGGTTGCACATGGTCAAGTGGAACGCATCCCCGGTATCTATCACGCCGCGGAAGATATTCCGAGGCTCATCTTGCTTCTTAAGAATGACGTTCAACTCATTGTTTTTGATAATATTAAAAGCCGATTCAAGAGCCACCTCATCGACATCAACACCCGTAAAACTCCACCCGTATTCACTTTGGCCCGTTAGGGGGTAAACCAAGCTTGCACCGGTTCCTATGTCCAACACTTTGATGTCTTGACCGCGCGGAATCTCTTGGTTTTTACCGCCGGCAAGCAAATCCGCCAGATAGTGGATATAATCCACGCGGCCGGGAATTGGCGGGCATAAATAGCCACTTGGGATATCCCAAAAATCAACATTGTAATGTGTCTTGAGCAACGCCCGATTGAGCATTCGGACCGCGCTGACGTCCTGAAAATCAATGGTCGTCTGACCACGTGGATTACGAATGGTAAAAGCCTCAAGCTCAGGCGTCTGGGCGACCAAGCGGACAAAGTCGTAGCCATCTAAGTGTTGATTGCGGGGGTGCAGCTTGGTTTTGGTGGTCATGGGGACGCCTTTTCTAAGAATAGTGGGCGTCACGCGCCAGTTGGTCCGTTGGTCTTAGGCCCTCATGCGCAAATAGTAAATTCAGGAGCGGAGCAAACCCTCCTTTGGCGCAAGCCCCCGACCGTTTTTCCTAGGATGGAACGTGATCGAGACAGTGGCAAACACCGGTTGAAAAATCTGACACTCGGATCAACAATCGAGGTGGTCCAGCTCTGCCACAGAGGCCAAACCAGATTGTCGTCGACCTGTTGGCTAAACACTATCAGATCGGCACATTGCGATCTCCTCACCAACTCACCCAAATCTGCCCATTCCACCAGATCGAGGATCAGCGCTTGATGATCACCTCAATTCCCCTACTGTCGATGGCAGCGATACAGGAATACAAGGAAAGCCAATGACAAAACTTACCGGAACATGCCTTTGTGGTGACATTTCATTTGAGGCAGACGGCGAGGTGCCGGTTATGGCAAATTGCCATTGTACTGCTTGTCGCCATTCAACAGGCAGCGCCTATGCCACGCTGATGTTTATGAAACAGGACGATGTAAAGGTTACGGGAACGCCAAAAACCTTTCAGCATAGCTCAGATGCTGGCACGACCATGACCAAGCATTTTTGTGAAAACTGCGGAACGCCGATGTTTACACAAAATTCCGCCCGCGAAGGCATGCTTGGCTTGAGAGCTGGTATCATCAACGAACATGAAGAGTTTTCACCCAAAGTGAATGTCTACACATCGAGCAAGATGAAAGCGACGATCCTAGAAGACGGTATTCCGGCGTTCGAAAAGATGCCCGGGTAAACACCGATAAATCCAGTCACGGTTCTCTCTAGGCCTCAAAAGGTTGAGAGAGAACCGTACCGGTGGTCAATAGATGCGCGCGTTATTCGGATGCCTCTTTAACGACCCATTGCTTGAACTCGGACTTCAGATCGGCGCAAGGCGCAGCGAGAAGATGACGCGATTGATAGGGACCCGCGTTGTCAATCGTTGCGGCGACCGTGACGCATTGCGACGGTTGGGAGGCCAAGTGCAGTTCCATGCTTGCCGCATCATAAGCAAATTTCTGGGCCGGGTCGGTTTCGTCACAAGTGACCAAGCCAAACGGGGTGGCGGCATTGTCAGGTGCATTATAGGCCATGCACCGCCCCTCGTATGTGACGGACTCAATCCAACTGCTTGTTTCTTCGTAGGAAAACAACACGTCGTCCCCATTCGGTTTACACGAATGCGCATGTAGCAATTCACCCAATCCACGGCCTTGGGTGTCGATACACCAACCAAGCATGGCCTCTTCGTTGAGGTTGTCGGCAAGGTGGATAATCGCGCCTTTGGTCTGAATATTTGGCGCTTGGGCCAACGCATTTTGAGGGAGAGCCAATCCCACCGACGCGGTGAACATGGCGGTGCAAATAGAAGTGAAGTTTGTCATATGTTCGTCCTTTGTGACGCGGGTAAGAATTTTCGTTCTGCTCGACATCCACCGCGCTTTGCGACTTGGACAGGGTGGAATCCTTTTTGGTTTTGGTACGCGGTCAGATGGGTGAGATGCCTTAAGCGCCAAATTCCTGCTGAAACGCACGAATGCGGGCGGCGTTGACACCTTGGTCGCTACGACCAACGCGTGAAACGCTACGCATATCAACGCGGCTTCCGTCGGCCTCTGGACTAACAACAATCACAACGTCATCTGCAAAGTAAAAGACCGACGTGCGGGCGGTGGCTTCAAAACGGTGGCGATCTTGATCAGAGGAAATGATGTCCCAACCCATATCCTTTGCGGTGGTCAAAGCGCGTTGATAAGCGGCGTCAACGGCCAGGTCCGAGTGCAACGGGGCGATATCGGATAGGCTGCGGCCTGCGCTGCGGCCAGTTTCGGCCCCGCATAGACGAGCGTGTTTTTGGCACCCGAGCGGGTATCATCCAAGGTTTCAAAAAGCGGTGGGTTGGTCGTATCGGTTGAAATATCGTGGATCGGAGCTGCGCGTTTTTGCGGGTTGATTGTTCCCATCCCCAACGGGACCAAACAGAGGGCCCCAAACACGACCGCAACTCCCCCGCTGATGATCCCGCGTTTTTCTTTGCGCAAGGCGTGAACGATCACTGCGAATAGGCCGACAGCGGCGACAATCATAGCGAGAGGATTGAAAAAAGTGCGATAAAGGCCGAAACCGGTGATCGGTTCCCATAGACCGGCGCGTGCGCCCAAAAGCATCAAACCCATAGCCAACGCGCCGATAACAACGACAAGAAGTGCAATTTTGCCTGCGTATTTCATTTTCGACCTGTCCTTGACTAACTTCGGAAGTGAGTGCTGAATACGCAAAGATTGCACACTACGCAAGGTTTTGACTGATGACACTTTCGTTACGAGAAAAGCGACGGCAGGAAACAGCACGCGATATTCAGAAATCGACGCTGGAATTGGCCGTTTCACACGACCTCGACAACGTAACGACCGAAGAGATTGCCGCCGCGGCAGGAATAAGCACGCGTACGTTCTTTAACTATTACGCCAACAAAGAAGCCGCCGCGATTGGTCACCCTCCGAGCTTTCGTGATGATGAGATTGAGGCGTTGCGCACCGGGTCCGGGGATTTGGCGGCGGATCTGAAACTCTTTTTGGATCGGCACATCGCGACGTTGGCGGGCGATGAAGATATTCTTCGCATGGTCGGCAAGGTCCTTCAGTCAAACGAAAAAGCACGCGGTATTCTTGATGGGTTTCTGATGACAGAGCGTCACGTGCTAACCGAGTGCCTAAGCGAGCGTGTTGGCAACCGCCAAACCGCCGCCGCCTTGGCAAGCTATGCCACCGACGCGATTGGCCGGGCGATCTTCCTCTGGGAACACGCTAAAAGCATGTCCCTAAATGAGGCATTGGATGTTGTTTGGGGAGGAGTCATTGATGCGTCCCGCGTGTTGATCAAACCAAACCGTTAAACCGGCGCCTAATCAAACGTGCGCTGAATATTGTTGCTTGTGTCAATAAGCGCCCTTTCAATCGTCTGCCTTTGGTCAGAAAATCGCGTTGAGGGGACGGGGATCGAAATCGCGTGCAGGTCCCCTGCCCAATCATGAAAGGCAAAGCCGATCGCCGAAACACCCGAGGCATGTTCGTCCAGATCATAGGCCAACCCAGTGCGGCGCACCTCTTCGAGTTGGTGTAAAAGCTGGGTCAAGTCCTGCTCAACACCGTTGCGATCCCATTCATTGCGGATCAGTTTGATCGCCTCGTCTTGATCCATCAAGGCAAGGCAGGCTTTGCCGTTCGCCGTTGTGGTCAGGGGAAACACCTCTCCGACCTTAGAGACAGTGGTCAGGCGGTGAATACCGGGCACCTGATCCAAAAACACCATTCCAATGCCACGCATCACCGCCAAGTCGGTCGTCTCGCCGGTTTTTTGGGTCAATTCAGTGAGCAAAAGCCGACAATGTTCCACAATGTTGTATTGCGCCGCCCCCGCAAGGGAACTGAGCTCAGGACCTAGCCGGAGGCCACCACCCTGAATGTCGGCGATGACAAAGTTCTCTTCCGCCAAGGCGCTTGTGATTCTTTGTACCGTAGAGCGGGGCAGACCAACTTGATCGGCGATCTTGCCAAGGCTCATGCCCGACTGCGCATCTTTGAGAACCCGAAGGATTGATGCCGCGCGGGAAATGACCTGAATTCCAGACCGATCGCTTTTAGGATTGCTTTCAGACATTTAGCCCCCTTGATTTCGACTGTTCTTCGCGGAGTCCGCGGTTGCTTCCTCCTCATTACTGTCCCGCATTGCGATACATGTCAACCGTATCGTGATCTTTTTTCTTGACCGCAATACGGTGCATATGCATCACTATGCGAGACAGGTGGAGGAGCCACCCAGACATTTTGAAACCAGAAACGCCGGGATTCCGGCGAACAGAGGAGGTGTGCCCAATGGTTGAAATTCGCGGAATCGAGTTCCAGGCCAACGACGATAACGATATGGGGCTGGAGTTTGTGAACCTGAGCCATCGGTTTGGCTACCAATGCCCGAACTGGCCGTATTTCAAAGACGTTCAGATCGATCGTAAACACTACATGGCCAAGTCCGGCGTGCTAAGCCAGACGATCACCACAACGATGCACGTCACAACTCATATCGACGCGCCAGCGCACGTGGTTCAGGGCACGCCCTTTATCGACGAGGTGCCCCTGCCCCATTTCTTTGGCTCGGGTCTTGTTGTGTCCATTCCCAAGAAGAAATGGGAATCCATCACCGGAGACGATCTGGAAAAAGCCTGTGGCCATGCCATCCGCAAGGGGGATGTTCTGATCATCAACACCGGCTGGCACAAGCAGTACGAGGATGGTGATTACTTTGCCTATTGCCCCGGATTGGTTCAGTCCGCCGCCGATTGGATGGTGGAAAAGGGTGTGAAAGTTGTCGGCCACGACACCCAAGCCAATGACCACCCGCTTGCCACGGCCATCGGCCCGCAGCGCAACGGCCCGATCCTTCCTCACCTTGAGGAAGAGTACAAAGAATGGTCCGGCGGCAACGACTGGAAAGACGATTTCCCCGATTGGGAGCCAGTGCACAACACCCTGTTTTCGAACGGAATCATGGGGATCGAAAACGTTGGCGGTGATCTGGATTCAGTGACCGGCAAACGTGTGACCTTTGCCTTCTTCCCATGGAATTGGGATCGCGGTGACGGCTGTATCATCCGATTGGTCGCGATGGCCGACAAAGGTCAGAACTACCGCATCGAAGCGGGCGCAGACTTCTAATCACTCCCAGACCGGTCGCCGGGCAACCGGCGGCCACCCTTTTCACAAAAAATTTCGGGAGGAGTCACATGCACATCAAGCGCTTCAAAGACGCTTTGCCCTATGAGGCCCCAAACCATTTTGGGTGCCACGGCCTTCGGTTGCAGGGCTTCGAGGAAGGCGGCCCCACGAACCAATGGGTGGGGTTTAGTCAATTTCTTCCCGGTGGTGGTGCCGGGCCGGATTCGACCCCGTTTGAAAAAATCTACGTCGTGCTCGAAGGCGAGATGACGCTGACCGTTGACGGCACGTCGACCCCCCTTGGCCCGATGGATAGCTGCACCATTCCGCCGGGTGAAACCCGCCTGCTCGAAAACCAATCGAACCTGACCAGCAAGATGTTGGTCGTCATTCCCTATCCCTCGGCCCAACCCCCCGGAGAGTTGAAATGAACGCAATGGCAAACCCTTTGTCCATGTTTGACATCAAGGGCAACGTCGCCCTGATCACCGGTGCCTCGGGTGCCTTTGGGATGGTCGCTGCGCGTATCCTCGCCGGGGTGGGATGCAAGCTTGTTTTGGTGGCTGGCAATCAATCCGCGCTGGACGACATCGCCGAAGAATGCCGTAGCATGGGTGCCGAAGTCACCGCGATCAACACTCGCCCCACGGACGAAGACATCTGCAATGGTTTGGTGGCGCAGGCGGTTGAGGCCTATGGCAAGCTCGACATCTTGGTCGTCGCCTCCGGCATGAATAAGGTCGCGCTGATCAATGACATGACGCCAGAAACCTTCAATGCGGTCATGGATGCCAATGTCAATCAAAGCTGGCTTTTGGCACGCGCCGCCGCTGGCCAAATGAAAACCCAAGGTCACGGCAAGATCGTTTTGGTTAGCTCGGCGCGCGGCTTGTTGGGCCATCCGGCGGGATACACCGCTTATTGTGCGTCCAAAGCCGCAACCGACGGGATCACCAAATCGCTGGGCTGCGAACTTGGCGCGCATGGGATCACCGTGAATGCCATTGCACCGACCGTGTTCCGCTCGCCGCTTACTGCGTGGATGTTCGAAGACACCGAAGAGGCAACCAAAGTGCGCAACGGCTTTCTGGCCCGCGTGCCGGTTGGCCGTTTGGGTGAACCCGAAGATCTCGCCGGGCCGCTTTTGTTCCTCGCCTCCAAGGCCTCTGATTTTTACACCGGGCATATTCTTTATGCCGACGGTGGCTATACGGCGGGTTGAATGATGGTTGCCAAGAAACAGCAAATCGCCGTCATCGGGGCCGGTCTTATGGGGCATGGCATTGCTTTGACCCTCGCCAAAGCCGGGCAATATGTGGCGATCACCGATCCCTTTGAAGAGGCCCGCGTCACAGTTGCGGCGCGTATTCGCAAAAGCATGCAGGCCATGGGGGATGATGAGACGGTCATCGCCAAGGCGTTGAAGATGATCGAGATTTTCGACAGCACAGCCAGTGCGGTGCGTAAGGCCGATATGGTGTTTGAGGCCGCACCCGAGAAGCTTGACCTCAAACAGGCGATTCTTGCGGAGATCGAGTCGCATGCGCCTGATCACTGCATCCTCGCCTCCAATACGTCGGTCATGCCGATCACCAAGATCATGTCCAAGCTGCGTTTGAAAAACCGCGCCGTGGGCACCCATTGGTGGAACCCACCGCACATGATCCCCTTGGTCGAAGTGGTTCAAACCGAATGGACGAACCCAGCGGTGGCGCAGGCGACGTTCGACCTTTTGGCCGATGCGGGCAAGACGCCGGTTATGGTGGCCAAGGATGTTCCGGGCTTTATCGGCAACCGGCTGCAACATGCGCTCTGGCGCGAGGCGATTAGCCTTGTTGAGAATGGCATTTGCGCCGCCGAAGACGTTGATACGGTGGTGAAATCCTGTTTTGGCCGTCGCCTTTCTGTGCTTGGCCCGTTGGAGAACGCCGATCTGGTTGGCACCGATCTAACGCTCGATATTCACGAAAACGTTTTGCACGACCTCGAAAGCCGCAAAGGGCCATCGCCCTACCTTGAAAAGCTCGTGGCCGAGGGGCGTTTGGGCATGAAGTCAGGCGAAGGGTTTCGAAAGTGGACACCGCAAGAGGCCGATGCGACCCGCGCGCGCGTCGCCAGCCATCTGACGAAACTCGCCACCATACTCGAAGATTAAACAAAAACGTCGGCGAGGAGGCCGACGAAAGGGAGGAAGACATGACAAAGATTTTCAAAAAGCCATCGCGACGCAGCTTTCTAACCGGGGCCACCGCGGCAATGGCGGCTCCGGCCTTGCTAAGCGCGACACGGGCCTATGCCGCGACGCCAACTTTGCGCATTGGCCATGTCAGCCCGCGCACTGGCCCCTTGGCCGGGTTTGCCGAGGCGGATGACTATGTGATTTCGGGCATCGAAAAGGCCTTGGCAGGCGGATTGCAGAACAATGGCAAAAGCTGGAATGTCGAGATCATCTCAAAGGACAGCCAGTCAAACCCCAACCGTGCCGCCGAAGTTGCCGCGGATCTGATCCTTGGCGATGAGGTCGACATCATCGTTGCGGCATCAACCCCCGACACGGTGAACCCCGTTGCCGATCAGGCCGAAATTAACGAAGTGCCCTGCATCACCACCGATTGCCCATGGCAGCCCTATTTCTTTGGCCGCAACGGTGTTCCGGGTGAAGGGTTCGCCTCGACCTACCATTTCTTTTGGGGGTTAGAAGACGTCATTGGGTCTTTCCTTGATATGTGGGGCCAAGCCGGTGTGGCCAAATCCGTCGGCGGATTGTTCCCCAATGACGCGGATGGCAACGCTTGGGGCCACCCTGAACTTGGCCTGCCCAAACCCTTGGCCGAAGCGGGTTACAACCTTGTTGATCCGGGCCGTTATCAACCGCTGTCGGATGATTTCTCCAACTATATTGCGGCCTTCAAAGAGGCGGATTGTGAGATCGTAACCGGCAATATGATTGCTCCGGATTTCGCAACGTTCTGGGCGCAGGCGGCGCAACAGGGGTTCAACCCCAAGATCGTGACAATCGGCAAGGCGCTGTTGTTCCCATCGGTTATTGCCTCGCTGGGTGAACGCGGTGATGGCCTATCATCCGAAGTGTGGTGGTCACCAAACCATCCGTTCTCCTCCTCCTTGTCGGGCGCATCTTCGAAAGAAGTGGCCGAGGGGTATTCCGCCGCCTCTGGCCGCCCTTGGACCCAGCCTATCGGCTTTAAGCACGCGCTGTTTGAAGTTGTCGCAGATGTGGCCAAACGTGCCGAAGACCTCGAAAATCCAGAGGCCATTGTCGCCGCGATCAACGGCACCAACCTCGATACAATCGTGGGCAATGTGAACTGGGCCAACGGGCCGATCAACAACGTCACCAAGACACCTCTGGTTGCGGGCCAATGGCAAAAAGACGGTGACGCGATGGACCTCAAGATCGTGGCCAACTCAGCGGCTCCGAACATTCCGTTGACCGGCGAACTCAAATTGCTCGGCTAAAACCCAATGGGCGGCGCGCTTTGTGCCGCCCACTCATTTGGTGAGGACTTCATGGGCTCTATCTTGAAATTAGACAGGCTAAGCAAAGCCTTTGGCGCTGTGACTGCGGCCGACGCGCTGAGCTACGACGTGCAAGAAGGCGAAGCCCTAGGCGTGATCGGGCCGAACGGGGCGGGCAAAACCTCGATGTTCAACCTGATCACCGGAACCCTGGCTCCAAATTCCGGCAATGTGGAATTTGCTGGGCAAAACGTGACCAAATGGAATGCCGCCCGGCGCAGCCATGCCGGGGTTGCGCGGTCCTTTCAGGTCCCGCAGCCGTTTTCGGGCATGACCGTGTTTGAAAACGCCATGATCGCCGCCACGCAATCGGCAGGCCTGCATGGGCATGAAGCCGAGCGATTTTGCCTAGAGGTTCTTGAGCAAACCGAGCTTCTGCCAAAGGCCAATGTGCTGGCCGGGAGCCTGACCTTGTTGGAACGCAAACGGCTTGAGTTGACGCGCGCCCTTTGTGCCAAACCGAAATTGTTGTTGTTGGACGAAATCGCCGGGGGTTTGACCGAAGGTGAATGCGCCTCGCTTGTGCAGACGATCAAAGACATCCACGCCTCGGGCGTGACGATCATTTGGATCGAACACGTGGTGCATGCGCTGTTGGAAGTTGTCGACCGGCTGATCGTGATCGATTTCGGCAAAAAGATTGCCGAGGGCGAACCGCATGCGATCATGAACAGCCCCGAAGTCAAAGAGATTTACCTGGGGATAGAAGCCGATGCCTGAACCCATCCTTCAGATGCACGCGCTTGATGCGCATTACGGTGATTTTCAAGCGCTTTACGGCGTCGATATGGAGGTGTCGGAGGGCGAAGTTCTTGCCATTATTGGCTCCAACGGCGCGGGCAAGACAACCTTGATGCGCTCGATCACCGGGCTGTTGTCCAACGAGCCCAGCCAGATCACATACCACCGCGAAGACATAAGCAGCCTGCGTGCCGATGAAGTCGCGATGCGCGGATTGGCGATGGTGCCCGAGGGGCGGCAATTGTTCCCGTCGCTGTCGGTGCGCGAAAACCTGATGATCGGGGCGCAGGTCGGGCGCAAGGGGCCGTGGAGTTTGGACGCGGTTTATAAGCTGTTTCCGATCCTTGACGAACGCAAGGATCAGCAATCGACGTCGCTCTCTGGTGGGCAACAACAGATGGTTGCCATTGGTCGCGCCTTGATGGCCAACCCCGATCTGATCCTTTTTGACGAGATCAGCCTCGGGCTCGCTCCGATCATCATAAAAGACATCTACGACGCCCTGCCCGGCATCATCGGCGAGGGCATGAGCGCCATCATCGTTGAGCAAGACATCAGCAAAGCGCTCTCTGTGTCTTCGCGGGTGTACTGCCTGCAAGAGGGGCGCGTTTCGCTCGAAGGGGCGTCGGATACTGTATCGCGCGAGGATATTTCCCGCGCCTATTTCGGGATTGAATGACATGGGTGGAATGACATGGACTGGCTGAATGCAGTTGTTCAAGGAACCTTGCTTGGCGGGCTATACGCCCTTTTTGCCGCCGGGTTGTCGCTGATCTTTGGGGTCATGCGACTGGTCAATATTGGGCATGGCGACTTTATCGTTTTGGCGGCCTATCTGGGTCTGACCGTCACCACCGCAACCGGACTGCATCCGCTTTTGGCGTTGATTGTTGTGGTGCCGACCATGGGTGTGATTGGCTATGTCTTGCAGCGCGGGTTGTTAAACCAAACGCTGGGCGACGACCTATTGCCGCCTTTGTTGGTGACTTTCGGGTTAAGCGTCATTCTTCAAAATGGCCTGCTTGAGGTCTATTCCGCCGATCCGCAAAAAATGGAGGCCGGCGCGCTTGAAACCGCAAGCTTTGCCGTGGGTGGATTGAACCTTGGCGTATTGCCAGTTTTGACCTTTGCGGTGGCCGTTGCGGTGATCTGGGGTCTGCAATGGACCTTTTATCACACGGCTCTGGGCCGGGCGTTCCGCGCCGTTTCCGACAACCAAGACATCGCACAGCTGATGGGGTTGAACCGGCGTCACATCTTTGGCGTTGCCATGGCGCTGGCGCTTGGCGTGACGGCAATTGCCGGAATTCTGCTGGGAATCCGCACCAGCTTTGACCCTTCGATTGGCGGTGGCCGTCTGATCTTTGGCTTTGAGGCGGTGATCATCGGCGGGCTTGGCAATCTCTGGGGCACTTTGGCCGGTGGCGTAATCCTTGGGGTGGCGCAAACCGTCGGGGCCAAGATTGATCCGGGCTGGCAAATCCTATCCGGTCACCTGGCCTTTCTCTTCATCCTTGCCATCCGTCCCAACGGTCTCTTCCCGAGGATTTCAGCATGACCTTGCAGGATTATCACGTTACGAGATCCTCGAATGCGGCCCGTGTCGCGGCCATTCTAGGCGCAGTTGCCCTTATCATTCTTGTCGCCGCGCCTTGGTGGGCGGGCCGTGCCGATATGCGACTAATGGGGGAGCTGTTTCTTTATCTCGCTCTGGCGAGCCTGTGGAACCTGATGGCGGGCTATGCCGGGCTGGTATCGGTGGGTCAGCAGGCCTTTGTCGGCTTTGGCGGCTATATGTTGTTTGCGCTGACCATGTTTGCCGGGCTGCACCCGATTGCCGCGATCGTCTGCGCCGGGGTGCTTGGGGCTTTGGTCTCGATCCCCGTGGCGGTTCTGATCTTTCGCCTACGCGGAGCCTATTTCGCCATTGGCACGTGGGTCATCGCCGAGGTGTTCCGCCTTGGGTTTGCGCAAATCTCCGCCCTCGGTGGCGGGTCGGGCTCATCGCTGCCCGTGGCCATCGTCAAATCCTTGGCCTCGAAACGCGCCATGCGTGAATCGCTGAGCTATTGGCTCGCACTTGGGGCCGCCGTCATTGTTGTCACCGCCGTCTATCTGTTCCTGCGCTCCCGCAAAGGGCTGGCCTTGACCGCGATCCGCGACAATGAACTCGCAGCAGGTAGCCTTGGCATCGACATCTGGCGCACCAAGTTTGTTGTCTACGTGGTCACGTCGGCCCTAACGGCGATGATCGGCGCGCTCATCTTTTTGCAAAAACTGCGGATATCACCGGATGCGGCGTTCAGCGTCAACGATTGGACCGCCTTCGTGATCTTTATCGTGGTCATCGGTGGCATCGGCACAATCGAGGGGCCGATCATCGGCACGCTGGTGTTCTTTGCCCTGCGCGAAACCCTTGCTGATCTTGGCACGATTTACCTGATCGTTTTGGGCGTGGTGGCCATTGTGATGATGCTCAAGGCTCCCAAAGGCATTTGGGGCCTGATCCGCAGACGCTATGACCTGCAACTTTTCCCGCTGGGCTATCGCGTCATCGCCCCCGGCAAATCCGACAAATCCTAAGGAGCACGCCCAATGGCACGCCAGAAAAAGACCATCATCACCTGCGCCATCACCGGGGCCATCCATACGCCCACCATGTCGGATGCACTGCCCTATACCTATGACGACATCGCCACCCAGGCAATGGAGGCCGCCGAGGCCGGGGCCTCGATCCTGCATCTGCATGCGCGCGACAATGAAACCGGGGCACCCTCGGTCGATATCAAGGATTTTGCCCCCTTCTTGCCCCGGATCAAACAGGCGACGGATGCGGTGGTGAATATCTCGACCGGCGGGTCCCTAACCCTGTCGATTCAAGACCGGATCAACCCAGCCAAGACCTTTAGCCCCGAGATGTGCTCGATGAATATGGGCTCAATGAACTTTTCTTTTCACCCGCTGGCGAACCGCTACAAAGACGATGATTGGAAGTTCGACTGGGAAAAGGATTATGTCGCAAATTCCGATGGCAACATCTTTCGCAACACCTTTCGCGAAATCAAAGAAGCCGCCGAAACGCTTGCCCCGCATGACATCAAATTCGAACATGAATGTTACGATGTCGGGCATCTCTACAACCTGAAATTCTGCATGGACATCGGCTTGTTCAAAGCCCCGGTTTTCATCCAGTTCATCTTTGGCATTCTCGGAGGCATCGGCCCCGAGATCGACAACCTCGTCTTTATGAAACAAACCGCTGATCGTCTGTTTGGCGATGACTATCGTTGGTCGGTTCTGGGGGCTGGCGGATCACAAATGTCGCTAGGCACAACCGCCACGCAAATGGGCGGCAATGTCCGCGTCGGGTTAGAGGATAGCCTGTTCATCTCACGCGGAAAACTGGCCGAAAGCAACGCCAGCCAAGTCGCAAAAATTCGCCGTATTGTCGAAGATCTTGGCTGTGAAGTGGCCACGCCCGATGAAGCACGTGAGCTGCTTGACTTAAAGGGCGGTGATCGGGTGGCCTTCTGATCTCCTATGCACCCAAAAACACTTTTGGGCGGCTCGCGAGACCGACAACAACACATAAACGGCACACTCCGGGCTCTCTCAACTTATCAGAAACCGTCAGCCTATCCATCGTGCAGAGCTGAAAAGAAACCTTTGCGAACCAAAGCCCTGAAACGACCGAACTAAGTGGCAAGACACCGCCTTCCACAATCAGATACAAAAACGCCGCCAGACTAAGTCCGGCGGCGTTTCTTTGCTTTTGAAGCTAGGCCGCGATGGCCAGCTACTTTTTTTAGCGTCCCAAAGACCACCAACCGCGCCGTTTTGGCTTGGCTTCTTGGCTGGCATCCCCAGCCGGAGATGCAGGCTCGGCCACAGGTGCGGTTTCCGCAGCTGGCTCTGCCGGAGCCTCAGAAGCAGCAGCTTCGGGCTGTGCTTCTACAGAGGTCTCACCGTCTTTTGCGGCGTCTTGCGCCACAGGTTCCGATGCACTCACGACCGACGCAATCACATCCGACGCTTTGCGCCGCGTACGAGCGCGTTTGGGCTTGGCATCGGTAGTGTCCACGACATCCGCCTGAGGGGCTTCTGGTGTCGGCGCGACCTCGGGTTCAACTGCCACTGGCTCTTTTGCCGGGGCATCGGCTTGTGCTTCTGGAGCCTCTGCAACTACCTCGGCTTTCGCGTCGGATGTGTCCGCCGTAGCATCTTTTGACGCGGTTTCCGCAGGAGCATCTTCGGCAGCCTTAGCATCGGCTTCGGAAGCCGCCTCATCACCTTTGACCTCGCCCGTTTCGGTCGATTTCTTGCGTGACCGAGACCGGCGCGTGCGGCGCTTTTTAGGCTTTTCTTCCCCCTCAGAACCATCAACCGGAGCAGCCTCACCATCGGTTTTGACTTCACCCGCGTCCTGAACTTCGCCTTCTGGCTTGTCCTCAGCCGGCTTTTCCGCGTCCATCCCTTCGCCGCCCTCTTCGCGGGACTTCGATGACTTACGGCGACGACGGCGACGACGCTTCTTTGGCTGTCCGTCTTCACCGGTTTCGGTGGCCTCGGGCTTTTCGGTCCGTTCAATCACTTCGGCATCTTCAATCGCGTCGGCTTCGGCCTCTTCGTCGATCATATCCATGAGCGACGTGTCAACAGACACAACCGGGGCAGTGGCCACGGGCACAACCCGCGTGGCGACCTTGAATTTCTCCATCGAGAAATCAGGCGCAACCAGATGCGGATCACCTTCGATACGCACCGACATGCCATAGCGCGTTTCGATCTGAGCGATGTGTTCGCGTTTCTGGTTCATCAGATAGTTGGCAATCGAGACCGGGCATTTCACCAGAACCTCGCGCGAACGACGGCGCACGCCCTCTTCTTCGATCTGACGCAGCACCTGAAGCGCCATGTTGTCGTCGGACCGGATCAGACCGGTGCCGTGACAGGCGGGACAAGGCTGGGTCGTTGCCTCGATCATGCCGGGGCGCAAGCGCTGACGCGACATTTCCATCAGGCCAAAGCCGGAAATCCGGCCAACCTGAATACGCGCACGATCGGTTTTCAGCTTGTCCTTGATGCGTTTTTCGACGGCTGCGTTGTTCTTACGCTCGTCCATATCGATAAAGTCGATGACAATCAGACCGGCAAGGTCACGCAGACGCAGCTGGCGCGCCACTTCTTCGGCGGCCTCCAGGTTGGTCTTGGTCGCGGTGTCCTCGATGCTGCCTTCTTTGGTGGCACGACCCGAGTTCACGTCGATGGCAACAAGTGCTTCGGTCACGCCTATCACGATGTAACCGCCGGACTTGAGCTGCACCGTTGGGTTGAACATTCCACCCAAATAGCTTTCGACCTGATAACGCGCGAACAAAGGCATCGCTTCGTTATAATTTTTCACGTTTTTGGCGTGGGACGGCATGATCATTTTCATGAAGTCCTTGGCAATGCGGTAACCGCGCTCGCCCTCGACAAACACTTCGTCAATCTCACGATTATAAAGGTCGCGGATCGAGCGTTTGATCAGATCGCCTTCTTCGTAGATTTTCGCCGGCGCGGTCGATTTCAGCGTTAGCTCGCGGATTTGTTCCCACAGGCGTTGCAAGTATTCGTAATCGCGCTTGATCTCGGTCTTGGTGCGTTTAGCACCGGCGGTGCGAATGATCAGGCCCGCGCCCTTGGGCACGTCAATCTCATTGGCAATGGATTTCAGCTTGGAACGGTCCGCCGCATTGGTGATCTTGCGGCTGATGCCACCACCGCGCGCGGTGTTGGGCATCAAGACACAGTAGCGACCCGCCAGCGACAGGTATGTCGTCAGGGCCGCGCCCTTGTTGCCGCGTTCCTCTTTGACAACCTGCACCAGCAAGATTTGGCGCACTTTGATCACTTCTTGGATCTTGTAGCGACGCGGGCGCGGTTTGCGACGCGGACGAATTTCTTCTTCCGTGTCATCATCAGCAACCGATTCAATCGACGCGTCTCGATCCGAAGCCTTGGCTTTGGCCTTGGGCTTGTCGTCCTCATCGCCTGTCGCAGCGGCTGCATCGGGCGTTTCGGCGGCGTCTTTTCTCTCGTCCTCAGCCTTTGCGTCAGCCTTTGGCGCAACAGCGGCATCGGCGGCTTGCTCGGACACCTCTGGTTCGGCAGGCTTTTCTACCGCATCCTCGACAGGTGTGTCCTCAACAAGAGTGTCAGAGACCTCTGGCTGTGCAGTCTGTCCCTCGGAGTCGGGGGCTTGTTCGGCCTCTGGTGCGGCTTCTGTGTCAACCACAACGTCGTCGGTCTGAGCCTCAGCTTCGGTTGGCGCGACAGCCTCAGCAGTATCAGCAATCGGGGCGTCTTCAACTGGATCAGCCGACACGTCCGAAGCAGCCTCTGCAGCCTCGCCCGTGTCTGCCACTGTTTCAGGAGACGTTTCCGCCACAGGTTCGTCTGCCGCCGGAGTGTCATTCACCTCCGATGGATCGGCGCTTACGATGACCGGTTTATCATCTGAATCCGCCGCAATCGGACGTTTAGGAGTATCTGCCTCATCAGAGGTTTCTGCCTCTGCGGGCTGATCCACAGCGGCCACTACCGTGTCGTCAACGGGTGAAACCTCGGCTACGGCCTCTTGTGTCGGCTCTTCGGCAACCGGAGCTTCGACTTCGGCGACAACAGGTGTTTCCGTAACCTCTTCAACTGCCACGGCTTCTGGTTCAGCTTCTTCCGCAGGCGCGGCCTCAGAAACTTCTTCAGACTCGACACCTTCAACGGAATCGATTGGCTCGGCCACAGGGACCTCGTGAACCGTTTCCATCGGAGACAGGCCTTCGCCCGGCTCCCCCGCTTCGGTATCATCGCCATCATCAAGATCGATGGTTTCCATGCCGCTGATTTCACGCGGTGCGTCCGACGATTTTGGCGCAGCAGGCTGCTCCGCCGCAGCCTCGGGCGCAGGAATAGCGACCGGCTCATCCTTGGCTTCATCGGGTTTGGTGTCCGACGTCTTGGGCTTGCGACGCGAGCGTGACCGCGAGCGTTTGGGCTTTTCGCGTTCTTCATCCTCTTCCGCCGCCGCAGCGGCCAAAGCGGCCTCTTCTTCCATCAAAGCCTGGCGATCCGCGACAGGAATCTGATAGTAATCGGGGTGAATCTCCGAAAACGCCAGGAAACCATGTCGGTTTCCACCATAATCCACAAAGGCCGCTTGCAGCGAGGGTTCAACCCGCGTGACCTTTGCCAGATAGATATTGCCAGCTAGCTGGCGCTTGTTTTCTGATTCAAAATCGAATTCCTCGACCTTGTTTCCGTCCACCACCACAACGCGTGTCTCTTCCGCGTGGGTGGCATCGATAAGCATTTTCTTAGCCATGTTTTCCGTGTGCACGCGGCCGATCCCCTGTTTGACAAGGAGTGTTCCGCCGGGGGTATCCCCGCGGTCACCCCTGGCGGTGCAGAGGTTCGGTAGGCGTGGCTTGTAAGGGCGAGCATAGGCGCGCGGGCATGGCGGTGCGATGTCGCCCCGTCTCGATGCCTCATATATGTCGCGCGCTTCATCGCGTTTCTTCTCCGACGCTCGGCCCTCCTGATACAGGAGGCGGCGCCCATTCAAGGCCCGTCGCTTTTGGCGGTCCGGGCACAGTTCATTGGCCTTACGGCCCAATCGGTCTGCTTTGGGGGTCAGCGACATGCTGATCAGGGTCCAAAACAGCGAAACTCTCTGGCGGTCTGCGTGGCACACGCGCCTATCATGCAACATAAAGGTAGGTCTGTGGAAAAGACAATGGGCAAAATCACGTCATAGCAGGCTCAAACGCCGATTTGATCGCGGATGGTACGACTGGGTGCATAAAATCTTTTGCAAAAAGATTTGCAAATTCCATACATGGAATTTTTCACCCAGCCATCAAAGACACCACCACCCAAACCAGCTTTGCAAAAAACGCGCCAGAACGCAAAACGCACCGCTCACCCCTCGTTTTCGAGCGAAAAGCCTTCAGCCAACGAGAGCAGCGATCCTTTGGCAGAAACGCTCAAACTGCAATGACCACCAACAGCCCTTTCACGACATTCGTGCGAAGCCCGGTTTTGAGCCGCTGCAATCGCAAAAAACTGGGTGGATTTGCCGAAACCGGGCATATAGTGCTCGTCCAAACATCAAGGAGAAACTGCGCTGGCATAGAAGAACAGTGAAGCGCAGAAAGCGAGCTCTTCAGAGTAACACAAGCATTCTCTAAACTCTGAGCACCCTGTCAAAACGCGTCTGGATTAAACATTTAAATTTTACCATTCAGTTTCGATAGAATGCTTTCAACTTCTCTTTTGTATTTCTCATATGGCTCATGTTTTCTAAGGTAGGGACTCAAATAGGAAAGTGCTCAAGGACATGATTGAGAGAAGAGATTGAAACCCGATTTTTGAAACATGAGGCATGGGTTCAAGGTAGTGCTCAGCCAGCTTTCTTTAAGCTTCCTTTGACCAAGAAGAGTGCGAGACAACCTCATAAGCCAAACCCAAGTCGTTACCACCTGCAGGCAAATTATGAACAAGCCAGCTAGCGGAATCCATACTAGACATTTCTCATATTTTTTTTGAGAATTTCCCTTGTCTCGTCCCTCATTTCTTTCACTTCTCAAAACGGAATGAGCTTGTCAATCGGAAGCCCTGATTGCGATGCTAGACTGTTAGGAGGAGTGTAATGTCCAAAGGCAGCCCAAAGCCGACGTCAAAACAAACCCACCGCAAAAGACGCTCTCAAGGCTACTTAGAGTTCGGAATTTTGTTTTCTCACTTCTGCCAAAATTGAGGCCAACGCTAAAAAGATCAGACTAACCGCGATGATCGATACGTTGGAATCTAGATTTCTATCTGCCCCTGCGTATCGCCGCACGGCTTCAGCATCAGCGAACAGTTTGATCGCAGCATTGAACATGGCGATCACGATGCCAAACCATCCAAGAATTCTCAAAATCAGTACCACAATCAATTTCTCCTCAAAGTTTTCTAAACATGGACCTCCGGGCATTTCTCGCAACCGAAAGGCTGCAGCCAGCCTATTCTGTTGAAAAACTCACCTTCCGATAAAACGCAGCCAGAATTTAGAACAAGTGTTTTGTGAGCGCGCCACTGGCAGACAGAATTCTCAGAAAGACCCACCGACGGGACAGTGTTCCTCTGATGCGCATGCTACTGGCCAAACTCCGGGTTTTTCAACAGAATGAGCCCTCAGCGGACCTTGGATCAAGCTGTCCACTCTGAGGCGCAGTCTCCTGAAAGCAAACGATTATCAATCCTGCAGAAATTCAATGGCTCAGATGGCAGTCACGTGGACTTTTCCTGCAGCGCGCCACAAAGTTGAACTGTAGCAAAACCTCGGGTACCCCTCATTTTCAATGGGGATCGGCTCTAGAGCTAACGCGGCCATTTTCAGGTTCGTGGCGGGTGTTATGCCGCCAATGCCCATGTTGGGTCGTTCATTGTGTAAGTCCACAGCCATTGTTCACCGACAACCGTTCCAACCAGTCTGCATTTGTCTCGTTCTCATCACTCAGCACTGGACTGCAACGATAACACGTCTCGCTGATCTTAAATGCTCGGCTGGCCAGCGCGATGCTGATCCCGTGATCTGTGACCGCATTCATGGCCACCTCCCGCCTCCGTCCCTCACGGGACATTGCAGGGCAATGCCCTGGCGGGCAGTGGACGGCCTTAGCGCTTTTTCGAGCGCCTGCTCAGGTTCTCTCGGACCAATGGCGGACAAAAGCTCGCTCTCAGACATCAAAGACGCATCCATACCGCCAAACGTCGCCCGCCATTTAAAGAAACTCGCGCTGCTCATCCCATGCTCTCGGCACAGTTTAGAAACTGGCACACCGCCCTCTGCTTGCTTCAGGATCGCCATGATCTGCGCGTCGCTGTATCATCCGTTCTTCATTCCAAACCTCCTCAGATATCGTGCCGAGAAAATTCTACTTTTGAACACCACTAATTTCGGCGGGATTACCCCACAACCTAGATAAGCCCAACGCCCTCTTAGCTTTATCCGCCTTTGGCCCCCAGAACCCTGACGACAAACGCGGTTACAAGGCAATGCAAACAGGTTTTATCTCCCCCAGGGGCAGAGTGCTTCGACCTGTTGGCGACCAAGTTTATTCAATGTTTTTATGTTATCGATATAAATCTTCTCGGGGTCCGAAACATGAGCGAGGACTTTGGTCATCTGATCTTGACGCAGAAGATGTATGGTTGGATAGGGCGAGCGATTGGTAAAGTGGCTAAGATCGTCCGCGTCCACTCCCTCAAATTGATATTGGGGATGGAAGGATGCTAATTGCACGTGCTCTGTTAGCTCTGCTTGATCCAATAGCTGCTCAAACCATTCGAGCAAGTCGAGGTAATCACCGAAATCACCTAGACCTTTGGTAAACATAAGCAAACTAGTGGCAATGTCATTTTCGTTGGTCCCGAGCAGGCGCTGTAACTCAGCCACGAAGAACAGCTTTAGTTGTGCATCGTCGGTTGCATCACAGACAGCATAAAAGACTTGGTCTCGGGCTATAACGCTAGAGGAAAATGGGCATAGATTTAGTCCCACTACCATTTCTTCAAGCCATCGACGGGTGTTATTGACCACGTCTTGATGAGCTATTGATAGCGTCTTTGGGTCAAACTTATTGATACGATAAATCCTTTCTTGTTTGACTAACTCTGAGCCTGTTCTGCTCATATTTTCATTTTTTTCAGAAGCCAAAACCATCGTCTCGGCGCAAACACAACCGCCTATTGTGTCATACCATCCCCCGCCATTGGCAAGCAGTCCTTAGCGGTCTTCTGACACTACCCCTAAATGCTGCGGTCGCAAGGTCGCACTCAGCTCGGCGTTTTGCTGTTCGAACAACTCGCTCAGGGGCTCTATCAAAAGACTATAAACAGTATTGGCAAGCAAGAGTCCGACGTCCTTTCGCAACTGCATTGCAGGCAAGTCTTAGAACTTGCCTGAATTACCCCACGCCTCGCGGGGGCTGATCTCTTCTTCGTTCATCCAATGTTCGATGATTTTACCATCCGCGACACGGTAGAGATCGAAGACGGCAATATCCTTGCCTTGCGCATGGCGCTTGCCATAAGTCACCACAAAGTCGCCCTGACCCATGAGGTGAAAAAGCATTTCGTACGACCCTGATTCATCAGATGAAACCCATTTGGCAAGACCTGCCCGGCCAGCACCGATCGTAAATGCGTGTTGGATGATTTCGTCGGACACAAAGTCTGGGATTTTGCTGATCTCGCCTTCCTGAAGCACTTGTTTTGTATACTCAAGAACCAAGGCTTTGCTGGCGTCTGTGTTAGCTGTCTTATCGACATCACGCGCGCCTGACACCATATCCTCACCAGAAGCACTGTCCTTTGTGTAGGCCATAATTGTGTCCCAGTGCTCTAAGATCAGCCCATCGGGATCGGTGTAAAACATGTCCATCGTGACCCACTGTGCCGCGCCGTCGTTCAGCGATTGGTAAGCGCTACAAAAAACCCACGGGCCGTCTTCGAAAATGCGAATGATCTCAATTTCGCGCTTTGGGTTGCGTTCTACGAACGGTTCGAAAAAAGCCAAGAAACCTTCGGCACCGTTTCCTACACCTGTCGAATGCTGGGTATAGCGATGTCCTGTGTACTTTTGCACGGCCTCGCGCGCATGTCCGCCTGCGATCCCTTCAAGGTAAATCGCCGCTACGTTATCCATTCCCTGCCCCATATTCGCCGTCCTATTGGTTTGTGATCAAAGTGAATTCAGGCTTGCGCCACATAAAGAAGGTGGCGAAAGCCGTGACTATTGACAGGCTGGGCTTGCTTTTGAGCAGCCAAAAGTGACAGAAATTCCGCACCTGAAGGGATCGCTAGCTGCGAATGCCACAGCAGTAATTTAGCAAGCCCACCTTCTCCAATGCGTCCGTTCAGCCGCCCTACGATAGCACCGGTTTTACTCTTCGGGCCAGATTTCCGCCCAATCCTGGGCCATATCGGCAAAATGCCAACCTAGGCCGGGTCCTTCGTCAAGGCCGCGGTTCAAGACACCGATGTGCCCCTCGCGGTCATAGGCCCATTCCCGATCTGCATCCGTATGATGGACCAATAGGCCAAAGGACGGGCCTTCGCCGGATGTGGTCCATTCCAACATCTGAAAATCGCCGTCAGAGTTGCCGCCAGCGAAAATTGGCCGCTTGCCGATATGGTGGTTGATGGCGACTGGCTTGCCGGCTTTGTCGTCGTTAAAAAAGAGATCGGGCTTTTTCATCAGCACGGGTGCGCCATCGCCGACGACATATTCCGAGACAAGCGAAGAGCCAATGACCTGATTAACAGGGATGTTATAGGCATCCTCTGACAAAACTCGGATGAAATCGATACCGCCACCAGAGACGATGTAGGTCGCAAAATCCTCGTCGCGCAGGTAACTCAGCAATTCCAGCATCGGTTGATAGATCATCTCAGTATAGGGCCTGCCCGTTGTCGGGTGGGACGCCTCGTCGAGCCATTGGGCAACTGAGGATTTGAAATCAGCAACGCTCATACCGGTATGCGCCGCGGCCAGCACTTCAAGCAGCCCCTCTTTACCACTCGCCAAGAGCGCTCCGATGTCACCGGCGGCTGCGGCCTTTAGGGCGTCCGAGGTCAGCTCGGATGCATCCATTTTCTTGACCTGGTCGATCGCAAACAGGATCTGAAAATAACCCGGCTGTTCGGTCCAGAGCGTCCCGTCATTGTCAAAGACTGCGATCCGGTCGTCCGGCGTGACATATTTTTTTGACTCCGGATCAGTCACCGCATCGACGAACGCAATAATGGCGGATTTTGTCTCACCGGAATTCCACGACGGCAGTGGGTCGGCGGCCAAGGACGTCGCCATTACGGTTGCGATAATAGCAGTCATGGTTGTGGTACTGGTTTGAAAAATCATCTCGTTAACTTTCTGTAAGGTCGGCGGCAAGTTTTAGTGCCGTCCATGGCTTTGTTACACAAATCGGGGGCTGAACGCATTTCCCCTTTCCCGAACGGGCTTATCCTACAGGCTCTGTGACAGGTATGCCAAACGCGGAGTAGCGATTGAGCACAGCGACACGGATCTGATTTTCCGCAACGTGCCATTCGAAGTCCCGCGCCAACGCGGACGTACACGATACGTGTAACATCTCGCGCATCAAAGGTATTGTGAGGGCGGGCAGAAACGTCGATGTTGCAACCATGGCAACTGAAACAGAGTTTTCCTTCGAAGCGCTAACCGGTTCGGCACAACGGCATATTCGGGTGTTCCAGCTGCACCAGTTTCTTGACCGTTTTGCGATGGGTTTGACGGTTGCTGTTGTTGCTCTTGCGTTAACTGACCGGGGTATGGACCTCTTTCAAATCTCGCTTCTCTTCGGGGTCTACTCGCTCACGACGATGGCGATGGAGCTGCCGTTTGGTGGCCTCGCCGACAGTATTGGTCGCAAGCCTGTCTTTTTGACGGCGGTCGTCGCCAGCTTGGTGTCACTCGCTCTCTTTCTCTCAACCAGCGATTTCCACGTTCTCGCTCTTTCATTTGCATTCATCGGTTTTGGGCGCGCGCTGCGATCAGGCACGCTTGATGCTTGGTTTGTCGAAACGTTCAAGGCCCTAGCGCCGAATGTGGATGTCCAGCCCGCTCTGGCCAAAGCACAATGGGCTAACGCCGTAGGGTTGGCCATTGGTGCCATTCTCGGGGGGATTCTGCCTGATCTATTGGGCGAGGTCGCAAAAAGCCTCGGGGTCGGCATCTATGATGTGTCCTATGTGGCAAGCTTCATAGTCATGTTAGGTGTGTTTATCTTTACGATGTTCGCCATTATCGAAACACCGCGCCCCTTGAACGCCGCGGCTCTCATTCACGGCCTTGCCAATGTCCCAGTCGTGATCAAGGACGCGAGCCTTTTGGTTCTCAAACATCCCACTCTGTCGGTATTGCTAGCGGCGTTGGCGCTCTTTTTGATGGCAACAAATCCGGTCGAAGTGATCTGGCCGACCCATGCAAAACCCATGTTGGACGAGCGTTACGCAAACACCGTCATCGGTGTTGTCACTGCGACGTATTTCTTCTCCATAGCTTTTGGCGCGTCTCTGTCTCCGCACATCAGCCGGATGTTTAAGCGGCGTCACGCCATAACGCTGACTGCGAGTTTCGCTTGCTTGGCAACCGTTCAGATCGCATTGGCGCTGCAAAGCAGTATCATCGGCTTTGCGACTGTATTCGTTCTGTATTCTGTAATCCTTGGTGTTAGTGAAACGCCAGCCAGCAGCATTCTGCATCGCTGTGTAGACGACCATCATCGGTCGACCATGCTCTCTCTGAGGTCGCTGATACAACAGCTGGGGGCCGCATTGGGTCTTGTTCTGGCCGGAACTATCGCTGAAATCTACTCTACGCCTATCGCGTGGATTGTCGGTGCGGTGTTTCTATTCATTGCGGTGATACTGATCTTGGTGTTGGTCAGACGACTGGCCGAATAAGCTGGCAACTGAGATTTAGGCACTGCGCAGCGTCGGGTGCATTTGCGCTCTTTTACAGACTTCGGAGGAGGTGACGCACCGCGTGGTATTGTGTCTGGGGCAACGCCTGGTTGTCGTTGTGGGAGGGCTTGGCGGATCGGAGGATCAGTCATGGAAACACCAAACTTACCTACCATTCGCGCACGTCGTCCTGCCTGGAACAAAGGTCGCATTGTCGGTCAGAAACGGCCACTAAAACCAAAACACGTCTGGGCGATCAGAGTTCGGCTGGAACTGGCTGAAAACCATCGCGATCTCGCATTATTCAACATGGCTATCGACAGCAAGCTTCGTGGTTGTGATCTGGTAAAGATGAAAGTCGTGGACGTTATGGCATCCGGTCAGATCAAGGAACGGACCTCTGTATTACAGAGCAAAACGCAAAAACCAGTGCGCTTTGAGATTTCTGAAGGGACGCGCGATTCCGTTGAAAAATGGATGAAGGATGAGCTGATGGTCGGCTCAGAATACCTTTGGCCAGGAAGATTTCATGAGCGCCTTCATATCTCAACCCGACAATATGCGCGGATCGTGCGAGATTGGGTGACGTCAATCGGCTTGGAGGCCAGCGCGTACGGCACACATTCGATGCGCCGAACCAAGGTCACCCAGATTTATAAGAAAACGGGGAACCTACGAGCGGTACAACTCCTGCTAGGTCACACCAAAATGGACAGCACCGTTAGGTATCTGGGTGTCGAGATAGAGGACGCTTTGGCCATTGCGGAGGCCATCGAGATCTAACGACTTTGGGCCGTCGTCGAGGACGGCCCAGAGCTGCCGTTCATCTCCCTTCAGTCTTGACGCACCGCGGTCCGTCAGAACGAACGTTCGCTGCAAATGCGAAACGGACACGCCCGTGCTGTTGGGATCTTCGTCTAGATGATTGATACCTTGGTCTGGTGCTGGCACTAGTGTGGGAAGCAAAGTACTCGCTATGATTGAACAGGAGATAAAGTAATGGGTGAAGCTAAGAGACGCATGAATGGTGATAAAAACCAATTTGATCGGCTGAATAAGGAACTAACTGATTTAGGCGTAAAGACTGACCAGTTTGGTTTTTGCGACGAACGCGAATTCTTGGCCGCTGAGCGTAGTAACCCGACCATATTGGAGACATACGCTAAGTGGGTTATGCTCCGCCCTCGCGATGCAAATTACGACGCCCATGTTAACAGGATCGTGCCCAAGCTAGCTCAACTTGTGGCAGCGGTCTTAGAAGAGGACGAACTTGAGGGATCATGTGAGATGGCCTGTTCACTACTAACCAAAAGTCTTGATCGTCTCGGTGTGTGGTCTGTCGGCATAGTCGGCAGTTCGACATTTGAAGTCAAAGGCAAGAACATTTGGCGAGGCTTGCACACTGTTGATCGCCCAGATTTTCCCGGCGCGAGGCTTGGGCACACATGGGTTTGCGCACCACCATTCATCGTTGTTGATGCGTCTATCAAAAGACAGCGATGGAGCGGTGACGCAATCTATCCCTATGTTCCGTCGATCATTCTCGATAATCACGGTCAAAAAACGAAACCAACGCCTAAGGATGTTATTAGCTCCGAAATTCGAGGTGAAATGATGATGGTGCACGGCACCATCCCAGACGGTGTAATTTATCAACGGGAACCAAACCTTAAGAAGTTCAGTGAAACCTTTCCAGCGACCGAAGTCATGGTTGATGAACTAACAGCAAGGTATATTCCGACTGCCGCTAGCTTGGCGGATGGAACGCTAGAAGAAATAAACGGCGGGGGCGACAAAGGGCGTATTGGTCGAGAAATCTGGAACGACGTGATCATGCCAGCCTTCAACGTAAAACAATAGTCCTAGCCATTGGGGTGTAATAGTGTTGAATACTCAAGGCGCGAAAGGAGCTGAATTCAGTCGGTCCTTTCCCAGAACAATAATCGCGCAATGGTTCTTCGCGCGGGTCATGGCATTGTATATCAAGCGCCGTTTATGCTCATCGCTTCCGGTTACTGATTGCGGCCAAAGGACAATTACTCTGTCGAATTCTCTGTTCTTTGCTCCGTGGATGGACATAACCTTTATCTTCGAACTTTTCTTGAAGCCGAGGCGTTCGTTGGCTCTGACTGCGTCGGAGATGAAAGTCTCTAGTTGTGACTTCTCGAACTCGTTTTGGCCAGTCACTCTTTGCAGTCTACGGACGCGTCGGTCCACTGTTTTTACTATTGAGTTCACTAGGTGCTTGTCAAAGAGCCCGCATAACTCATCATAAGAAACTATGGCAGGAAGCTCCAAGCTCTCCGCAATGCTGTCCACGATAGCATTGTCATTCCCTTCCCAAGTTGCTGAAAAGGGGCCAAAAGTTCCGCCGCGTGGCCAATTCCAAGATCTCTCCCTGACAGAAGCTATCCCATTTCTAATTATTATGCTCCGCGCGTCTGGTGTGAGAATTGCAACATCGTCGGTTCCGCGCGACAGTTGAAACGCGATGGTCCAAGCAAGCAATCCTGGGTTCCTAGCGTTGGCAGGAACCCAGGAGAGTTCAATACCTTCGCCGATCCAATGGACATTTCCATTTTTCCCGATTGTTTGCTTATTCAACACGTCAAGGATATTTTCACCCTTCCTCACCGCCAATGCGGCGGCAAGCAAACCTCCCTTATTAGTTCTGTGACACTGGGTGAGGGAGTGAGTGGTTCCGGCGCTGTTTAGTTGGTCGATGAAGTTCACTGTTTCTTGGCCGTCAGACAAACACTGGAAGCTGTCAGCCGCTACGACAGTCGTGCAACACTCCTTCAAACCAAGAATGATACCTTGCCGATGGACATCTAGGTCTTGAGCCTCATCGACCAGGACTAGGGGATAAGTTCTGGCCACCCAACGACTAACCTCTGCATCTTTCAAGAGTTCACCGGCCAAGAAACAAGGCCCGTGAAATTGGCCCAACGCCTCTGCCTGCTGCCGCATTTCATCGGTCAGTTTAGTACTTCTTCGCTTGACCAGCTTCTGAGCAAAAGAGTCGAAGGTGAGACAGTCGAATTTTCGTCTGAATGAGGATTCAGCGTTCAAGCTTTCTGTCAACCGTCGTCGCGCACCGTTCATAAAGGTGAGGGCAAGCATACGTTGACCCTCATCCAATGCATCGTTCTCAACCAATTGACGGGCGTGAGCCACCATGTTGAAGGTCTTTCCTGATCCAGCAGGCCCTTCGAAGAAGTCAAACGTCATTGGGCGGCTCGAACCGGAAGGTGGGCATTTCAGCTCCATCATCGGTCTCTTGAACGAAAAGCGGAGAACTCTGAAATGATGGGTCAAGTAAAGTGTCGCTAAGGGCATTAAGTAGCTGCGCTGCCCTCTTGCGACATGCGGCTTCATTCATCAGGATTGCAGACGTTATTTCTTGTGTGGGGGCGTAGGACTTTCTTTTTTCTAGGAAAGCAGAAAGCTCTGCCGAGTTACTGATATCTGCGCTATTTGCTTCTGCTATCTGGGGCAAAACTTGCGCAATGTTCGCTTCCGCGATCCAAGTGATCACGTGTTCAACTTTCCAATCGATTGGCCATACGACTGCCGCACTAGGCGATGGATCAACCGCCCTCAATTCCGCTAGGTAATCCCTTCCGGCTTGATCTCCGTCAACAAGAATCGCGCAGTGGCGATGGACGTGTCTAATCACATTGTGCGTCTCAGAGATTTTTGCTTCGTCTGTCGGTACTACCCCAACAAAGGTCGAGAATTTCGATTGTTCGTCGTCAGGCGAGTCCCAACTTTGCCTGAGTTCCAACGCCGTCTGGATCGCCTCTAGCCAAGCAACATCGCTGATACCCTCTGGGATCAGAACACGCTGATGCATCAGCGCGGCAATCAGCTTTTGCCGCCAAGCAAAGAACAGGTGCTGTTTGTGGTTAGTCGGACCAGCAGGTTCTGTTTTTGAGAGTGGTGCGACAGTCATTTGACCGTTTTCATTGTCGACAAAGTACGTTGCTTCGACGGGGAACATCGCCGCGACAAGTGGCGAGTGTGTAGTGACAATGGTCTGATCGCAAAGCGCGTTTAGTCGGTTGACGAGCCGTTTTTGTTGGGAAGGTTGAATGTGCAGTTCAGGCTCTTCCACCGCGAGGACGAATGACTTGTTCGCATCTGCTCTGGCCTTTCCGAATTGCATTAGTAGCAGAAGACTTTGCAAGGAAGTCAAACCAGTTCCTTGCCGAGCGGAAGGGAGGGTTGGACCGTCCCCGTGAGCAAAATGAGGCACGATGCTTTCAAGGACTGAATTGCTATCTGTCCCCGTTATCCGAAGTTGAAGCTTTGGCGATGATGGCATGAGCTTTCCAAGTTCATCATTGGCCTGCTCAACAATCGCTGTAACGCCGTCCTGTTCTTCTAATCTCTGACCTGCTTCCGGTTCCCAAAGGCGCTCCCGTGCATCACGTATGGCAGTCGCAGGAAGGCCACCCAATGTTGCCACGAGACGCCGGAAAAGCTCTGACGTAAAAGAGATCCATTTGTCCCAGGTTCGGGACGCCGGTACCATGAAGAAGCCAAGTTCTTGAAGCGTCTTGGACGATATCGGAGTGTGGCTTGTATCCTCATGGAACGGATCACCAAGGGTTGCTTCATCATCCACAAAGAATCTGACGGTTTCGGCTTCGAGTTCTTGGAGATCAAATCGGGCCGCAAATGCAATTTGAACACTAAGCTCTGTGTGATGTGCGTCCGCTGAGGCGGCAAGGTCGCCTGTGCTTGGATTGAGCCACTTTTCGACACCGCCGCGACCCATCGCAAACCAAGAAGGACTATGATGAGGGTCATTTTCTGGAAAGCCTGAGATAGTAGCGATGATTAGGATTCGAGTTGTCTCGATTGGTCTGCTTTGGTGAAAGTCATGTTCGGTCAAGCGCCGCACCAATCGGTCCCTACCCAACAGCAGGGCAAGAGCCTCAACAATCGTTGTCTTACCGTTGTTATTTGGCCCTACTAGAACAGAGTGTTTGCCAAAAATAATGTCTGCGTTTTGCACACCGCGCAGGCCCGAAATCTTGAGACGATGAATATGCATTAATAATACCTGTTTCGGCCACTATCAAAACCGCGTGACACGTTTAAGGTGAGCATATTGCGATACGCTTCAATTTGAAATGCCCTATAGACAGGTATGGCCAACAAGCCCCAAACATCTGATCATTTGCTGTTTTCTTTGCTTAGCCACTCAATTGCATCTCGCGCATGCAGCGAACGGCAACTCTCCGCCCATACTGTGAAAAACAACGTGTTGCTGGCGCAGAAAGTGTGGTTTTAAATGAAGCGCGAGCGCCTTTTGATCAGGCTTTGCTTGTTTGCTGCGGTGCAGGAAAGATCTTAGCTAATATACGGAGGTTTTGGGCGGTAGAGGCGAGAAGGAATTCGTCATTTGCACCGCATGGAGCACGTAATCGCAATCGTCCCAATCCAAGAATGCGTTTGAAGTGTGCGAAGAGCATCTCCACCTTTTTATGCAACCGCATTGAAACCGCATATTGCTTTGCCTTGGCAATATCACGGGCGAGCTGTCGGGCATTTTCATGTTCTTCACGTGTGATTTTGCGTGCATCTGCTTTTGGGCAGCATTTCATCTTCGATGAGCAAGCTTGGCACGCGTGTTTTAATGCCTGGTATTTGGCGACGCTCTTGCCTGACGGACCACGGTATGGATCAGAATAGTTCCGGCGAAACTGTTTGAGCGGCTCTCCTTCAGGGCAGATGTATTGGTTATTTTCGGGGTCCCATTCGAAGTCGGTACGAGACCATGTGCCGTCGGTTCGACCTGTTTTATCAAGTACAGGAGTATAGGGCTTGATGCCGCGATCCACGAGCCAACCGAGCATCGGGCCTGAACCATAGGCTGTGTTTGTGATCAGACGCTCGGGGTCGATGTCATGCCTTTCTTTAGCCCGATCCAATATGGTGCGCACCGATCCGACCTCGGCCTATCGGATGGATCAGTTGCCTTCGACGACCACTAAAACGCTGTGGTCAGTATCAATCAGAAAATTGGCGGAATAGCTGAAGAACGCAGGGCCTTTACGGGCTGCTGTACACTGACTTGCCGGATCAGAATGGGACATGAACTTGGGTTCCACCTCCGACGCCGCACCAAAGGCCACATTATCCAGTACGTCCAAATACTCCTTCACGGCGCGCGATGCATCATCTTGATCAATGGCGCTGCGATCCCAATCTTCCTTCGGTGTAGAGTTCTGCTTGTTCGCATCGGCTTCAATCAAACTGGCATCTGCAGCCAGACGTTGGCCACTTACCAAACCATCCGCAATGCAGCGTGCGACGGCCTTCTCAAACAGATGACGCAGCAGTTTGCGCTCCCTGAAACGACCGGGTCGGTTCTTGGAAAAGGTTGAATGGTTTGGCACCGTGTCAGTTGAGTCGAGACGGCAATACCAGCGATAAGCCAGGTTCAAATGCACCTCTTCGCACAATCGGCGCTCTGACCTAATCCCAAAGCAATAGCCGACCGACAACATGCGGATCAGCAACTCAGGATCTATCGGTAGGCGTCCGGTATGGCTGTAAAACTCAGCTAGATACCGGGGATGTCGCCTAGGTCGACCAACCGATCAATCGAGCGCAGAAAATGATCTGGCGGGACATGATCTTCAAGGGAAAACTCGTAAAACCGCGCCGCCTGTGCTTCCTGCTTCGGTCCCATCATCGCTAAATCCTCCAACCAATGTGGAAATTGAAAAAGCAAATGGGCAACCGACCAAATCAGAGTTTTTCAACAGAATTCGCCCAGAGCTGCCGTCAGGACTTGTAGTCAGCTTTCTTCCAAGCGGCTCGAAGTCTGTTCTTAAGCCAATACTCATTTCTAGGCTGCAACATCAATTTGCCTGCAAACCCCTCGTATGGATCAGCCCCCGCTTCACACGGCGCGTTGACGCGGGGGCCTTGAAACACCGTGCGGCCGAAGCTCACATTCCCCAAGCCCCCCGGCCCCTTATCCCATTTTGCGTAAACGCTTAAACAGACTGGACGTGTCCCAGCGACCACCACCCATTTTCTGGACGTCTTTATAGAACTGATCGACCAGTGCCGTCACAGGCAAGGACGCGCCAGTTTCATCGGCGGTATCGAGGCAGATACCAAGATCCTTGCGCATCCAATCTACCGCAAATCCATGTTCGAACTCGTCATCAATCATGGTTTCAAAACGGTTGACCATTTGCCAACTGCCTGCGGCTCCGCCACCAATGACCTCGACAACCTCGCGCCCGTCAAGCCCGGCTTTCTCGGCGAAATGCAGACCTTCGGACAGGCCTTGAACCAAGCCAGCGATGCAGATTTGGTTGACCATTTTACACAACTGCCCTGCCCCGCTTTCACCAAGACGTTTGCAGAGTTTCGCATAGGCCGCCATGATCGGTTCTGCCCGCGCATAGATTGCCATATCACCGCCGCACATGATCACCAGCTGGCCGTTTTCGGCCCCCGCCTGACCACCTGACACTGGTGCATCGACAAAGGCGACCCCGGCGCTTGCCGCGATGTCGTGCAACTCGCGCGTTACCTTGGCCGATACGGTGGTGTGATCGACAAAAACGCTCCCCGCCGCCATACCGGCAAAGGCCCCTTCGTCGCCCAAACACACGCCGCGCAGATCATCGTCATTGCCCACGCAAGCCATGACAAAATCCGCGCTTTCGGCGGCCTCACGTGGAGTTCGCGCGGCCTTGCCGCCAAATTCCGCCGCCCAAGCTTCGGCCTTAGAAAAGGTCCGATTGTAAACTGTCACTTCGTGACCGGCTTTGGCCAAATGTCCGGCCATCGGATAGCCCATCACACCCATGCCCAAAAACGCAAGTTTCGCCATTCTCTGTCTCCCTCAACTCCCCCGCCCCTTGGCAAGCCGCCACACACGGGATAGGTCCAATCTCACCTTCAACTAACGCATGGTGAGGACAAGGGAAATGGTACTTGTGTTCCGGTGGCTGTTTCGGCTGACTGTCTTGGCTATTGTGGTGATCGTGCTGGGTGGCCTTACTGTGCGCTATCTCGCCGGGCGCTCGCTCCCCAATTATGACAAATCCCTGCCTGTTGCCGGGATCACCGCCGACATTGAGATCGTGCGCGACAATGCTGCCGTGCCCCACATCATGGCGCTATCGGATCGCGATGCGTTCTTTGGCCTTGGCTATGCCCATGCCGAGGATCGCCTTTGGCAAATGACGGTTCTTCGCCGCACAGTGCAGGGGCGGTTGTCCGAAATCTTTGGCACGCGCACGATTGAGACCGACACGTTGATGCGCCGTCTTGACCTTTATCCGTTGGCGGTGAAATCGGTGCCCCATCAGGACGCCGCGACATTGGATGCGCTTGAGGCCTATGCCGCCGGGGTCAATGCCCGCATCACCGAGATCAATTCCAATAGTCTTGGCCGTGGTGCGCCGGAACTCTTTGTGTTCAACGCGCCGATTGCCCCATGGCAACCGGCGGATTCGATTGCCATTGTCAAACTGATGGCGCTGCAATTGTCCGGCCATCTACGCGAAGAGGTGCTGCGCGCCCGCACCTCGCTCTTGCTTGATGACAACCAACGTCTCTCTGACATCCTGCCGGACATGCCCGGCGGCGGTATTGCGGCCTTGCCCAAATATGCCGATCTGGCCCCCGGCCCTTTGAAACGGTTCGCCGAAAATCAGGTTAGCCCGACCTTCCTCCCCGCCATTCCCGAGCGCGGTTTGGCCGGGGCGTCAAATGCTTGGGCCGCTGCGCCGGAACGCAGCGCCGGGCGTGGCACTCTCTTGGCCAATGATCCGCATCTTGGCCTGACCGCACCATCCTTTTGGTATCTTGCCCGCCTACAATTGGCCGATGGCGGTGTGATTGGCGGCTCCATTCCCGGTGTCCCGACCATCACCGTTGGTCGCTCTGAAAACCTCGCTTGGGGCGTGACCTCCTCTTATCTCGATGATCAGGATATTTTCATCGAAGAATTGAACCCCGACGACCCAGAGCAATACCGCACGCCGGACGGGTTCAAACGGTTCGAAACCCGCAAATCCATCATCAACATCAAAGATGCGGCCCCGATCACCGTTACATTGCGCTGGACAGACAACGGCCCGGTGTTGCCGCGTTCGGTCTTTGACATCGACGCTGTGACGCCGCCGGGCCATGTCGCGACGCTAAGCTGGACGGCATTGTCGGCCCAAGACACATCGATGACCGCCGCGATTGGGTTGATGTCGGCGAAATCCGTCGAAGACGCGCTTGAGCTGTCCCGCGCCTATGTGGCACCGGCGCAGAACCTAACATTGATTGATCATGACACCGTGGCGATGAAGCTTGTCGGGGCGATGCCGCGCCGCGATGTTGGCCATCAAAGCCAGGGTCGCCTGCCCAGTCCCGGCTGGATCGCAGAGAACCGTTGGCAGGGCGTGTTACCTTATACCTCAAATCCCGAATTTCTTGCCCCCGAGGGCGGGATTGTTGGCAATACCAACAACAAAACCATCGACCGCGCCTTTCCCAACCATGTCAGCTATGACTGGGGCGATAGCCAGCGGGTTCAACGCTGGCGCGGCTTGATGCAGGGGCGCAAGGTTCACACCCGTGACAGCTTTATCGAAGCCCAGCTTGACACCGTGTCAGTCACCGCGCGCACCCTCTTGCCTCTAATAGGCCGTGACCTTTGGTACACCGGCGAAGCCGCCGCCGAAGGCACACCCGAACGCCAACGCCAACGCGCGCTTGATCTCTTGGCCAATTGGAACGGTGAGATGAACGAACATCTCCCCGAGCCGCTGATTTATAGCTCTTGGCTCCGTGCCCTTCAGGAACGTTTGATCCGTGACGATCTTGGCCCATTGGCGGACAAGTACCGCCATGTAGAACCGCTGTTTATCGAACGAGTGTTCCGCGATTTTTCCGGGGCGTCAAAGTGGTGCGACATCATCCGTTCCGTCAAAATCGAGAGCTGTTCCGACATTTCGCGCCTCGCTTTGGATGACGCGCTGATTTGGATCAACGAAACCCACGGCTCTGCGCTGGAAAGCCTGCGCTGGGGGGATGCGCATGAGGCCACCCACGAACATCCTGTGCTTGGCAAAGTGCCGCTTGTGCATTTGTTTATGAACATCACGCAATCGACCTCGGGTGGTGATCACACTTTGCAACGCGGTCGCACCTCGGGCAAAGACCCCGAACCTTTTGCCAATGTCCATAGCGGGGCCTACCGCGGCGTCTATGATTTCGCCGATCCCGATAGTTCGGTTTTTATCATTTCGACCGGTCAATCCGGGCATTTCCTGTCGCGTCATTACGAGGACTTGGGGCAGCTCTGGCGGCGTGGTGAATACATCCCAATGTCGCTGGATGTTGGGCTTGCTCGCGCGGCCTCGGTTGGGATCACGCGACTGGTCAAACCGTGAGCGGTGCCACGCATTTGACCGGCGAGGCAGCCTATGAAATGGCCATGGCCGCCTTGGGTCGATTGTGGCCGGATTGGTCCGGTGAGTTAACGCCGCTCAAACCCTTGACCCAACCCTTGCGCGCCACGCCTTTCCGGCTGTCCGGTGGGGCAAAACCCGCAGTTATCAAAGTCTGGGGTCCCGGCAATGCCTCCAAGGCTGCGGCCCAAGCCGCGCGCCAAGAAGAGGTCGCTCTGGCGATGGTTACCGGTGAAAACCGAGGCGTCCCGGTTTTTGGATTTGACACCGCGGCTTGTGCCCTTTTGATGCAAGATGTGTCCGGTGATACCATCGACCACGCCTTGGAAGAAACGCCGGATCGGCTCAACGAACTGGCCACCCGCGCTGGCACTTGGTTACGCGACTATCACGCCCTGTCCCTGCGCCCTGCCCCGTTTCGCCCCGCTGGGCATATCGCATGGTTGGAAAAACTGCGTACTCAGATTGCAGACGGTCATCGAGAGGTCGCCGATCCAGACAGGTTTTGCCGTCTCACGACACAGATCTGTGACAGTGCCATGACCCTGCGCAAACGCCCAGCAACCAAGGTCATCACTCATCGCGACCTCACCCTTGGCAATCTTTTGGTTGATGATCAAAACACTCTTTGGGGCATCGATTTCGAAAACAACCGCGAAGACGAACCGCTGCGTGACCTGTTCACCCTAGCCGTTGATTTGATCGGGTTTACCTCCAACGGCCTACAAGCGAGTGAAACCTATCGCCGCCTCACACTGGCCTATGGCGATCGCGAAACCGACCCAGAGGTTCACGCGTTTCTGTTTCACTGCTTTGCGCTTGGGGTTTGGGCCAACACGCCGGCCACACCGTCGAAACGGCAGGCCAAGCGGTTTCGGGTTGTGCAATGGATGTTGCAAAACCCTTCTACAATAACGGGTTAAAGGCTTTCGAACCGCGCCCTGTCTTTGGCGGACCAACGCAGGCTCAGATGGTAGCCATCCTCTTGTTGCCGCTCCGCTTCGATCAGACCCTTTTCAAACAACCAAGCCCGCTCGCGGCCCTTTTCATAACCCAGAACCAGCTCTTCGTCGCGTTTTTCTTCGCCAAGCGCGCGGGTGACTTCGGTGAGGAAATCATCCAAGCCCTCGCCACTTAGGGCCGACACCGCAAAGATATGATCTTCTCGCTCAGCACGGGATCGGATCGCCTCGGCTTCCTCCGCGCCAAGCTGATCCATCTTGTTCCAAAGCTCGATCTGTGGTGTACGTTCGTCCACTCCAAGACTATCGAGAATGGTCGCGACATCGCGAGCTTGTTCGGTGGTTTCGGAATGGGAAATGTCGCGCACATGTACGATCACATCGGCGGCCAAGACTTCTTCTAAGGTCGCACGGAACGACGCCACCAATTCGGTGGGTAGGTCCGAGATAAAGCCAACCGTATCCGAGAGGATTACATCCGCTCCGGTGGGCAAGCGAACCGAGCGCATGGTCGGGTCAAGCGTGGCAAAGAGCATGTCCTTGGCCATGACTTCGGCCCCGGTCAAACGGTTGAAAAGCGTCGATTTCCCTGCGTTTGTATAACCAACCAGTGCCACAATCGGATAGGGAACTTTGGCGCGGGCCTTGCGGTGCAATTCGCGGGTTTTCACCACTTTTTCAAGCTGGCGACGCAGACGAACCAGTTGCTCGTCGATCGCCCGACGGTCGGCCTCGATCTGGGTTTCACCGGGACCACCGACAAAGCCTAAACCGCCCCGCTGGCGTTCTAGGTGGGTCCAAGCGCGGACAAGGCGAGTGCGCTGATAACTAAGCGCCGCCATTTCGACCTGTAAAACCCCTTCGCGGGTGGCTGCTCGGTCCGAGAAAATTTCCAAAATCAGGCCGGTCCGGTCGAGCAATTTGACCTTCCAAGCCTTTTCTAGGTTGCGTTGTTGCACCGGCGTCACCGGGCCATCAATCAGCACCAATTCGACATCATTGGCATGCAGCTTGGCCTTAAGCTCTTCGATCTTGCCAGACCCGAAAAGCATCCCCGGCTGAGGTTTCGACAAAGGCACAACATCGGCCCCAGCCACCTCAAGTTCGGGCAAGGCATGGGCCAAGGAAACAGCCTCGGCCAAGGCCATCGTGGCATCACGACGGTCCCTATCAATTTTGATGTCAGGATGCAGGACCCAAGCGCGGGTCACATGCGCGGCATGTTCCTTCAAGAGGCGTCTTCACCATCATAGAGGTTGATTGGCTGACTTGGCATAATCGTCGAAATCGCGTGTTTATACACAAGCTGCGACTGACCATCGCGGCGCAAAAGCACACAGAAATTGTCAAACCAAGTGATCACACCCTGTAGTTTGACGCCATTAATCAAGAAAACCGTGACCGGAACCTTGGTTTTACGAACATGGTTAAGAAATGCGTCCTGTAGGTTCTGTCTATCCGAAGCCATTGAATTGCCTTTATTCTTGCCATTGCCCCGAATGCGGGCCGTCCCTCGTCGAACCGAGTATGTCTTGCAAATCCGAGAGTTTCCAGCGCAAAAATGGACCTTTTCGAAACCGTGTCTTATCCGCGCCAGCTTTCGGGGCTTATCATCACGATAATCGCCAGCAATTCCAACCGCCCGAGCACCATGGTTGCACATAAAATGAGCTTTGCGGATGGGGCCAAGGTGATGAGGTCAATTTCCTCGGCTGGGGCAACGGAAATCAACGGACCGGTATTCGACAGGCAGGCAACCGTTAGCGTAATTGCCGCTTCAAAGTCCAATCCATAGAGCCCAAGGATCATCGTCAAAGCCGCCAAAGACACCGCAAAGAGCATGAAAAACACCCAAGCGATAAAGGCCCCTTCGCGGCGAATGCGCCGCATCACCGGGCCGGAACTTCCGACCGAGGATGGGTGGATCAGTTTTTCAATCTCGCGGGCGCCATTCACATAAAGTGCAAACACCCGGAGCAGTTTCACCCCCCCCGCCGTGGTGGCTACCCCACCGCCTAAGATCGACAGCGCAATCAAAATGATGCCTGGTGTGGCCAGTCCCGACCAGCCCTGCGCCGACGCCCATTCCGCGCTGACAAAGCCTGTGGTGGTCAAAAAGGACAACCCGGTAAACAATCCCCCCCACAAGGCGCGGAAACCAGCAGCAAGGTTTTGTTCATCGCCAACCTCAAAGGCGGCGACCCAATGGCGCAAGAATAACAGCATTGGCACAATCAGAATGATCGCTATCCCCAACCGAAACTCGGGGTCATAAAGCAAACCGGTGCGGGTGTTTTGCCCGGTATCGGTCGAAAAGGTCAGACGCGACAAGGCAAAGAACAAAAAGCAAAACACGATCATTTCGCCGGGCAAGCCGCTTGGGCTATTGGCGACACCTCCGACCGGTGAAATGCCCGATGTCGACATCACCGACATGGCATGGCTCACTGCGATCAACGGTGGATCCCCCGAAACCAACAACATCACGCAAAGCGCGGCGGTCAACCCGACATAGACCGGAAACAGCTCTTGGGTGCTGCGCAGCAAACGCGCGGCTGGATCGCTCTGCCCGGCGCGTGCAGCGCCATGGGTCATCGTTTGGCCCGGCGCGCCTCTGGCGGTGACTTCGAACCCGCCAAGCGCCAAAGGGGCCAAAATCGCCGAGGCGGCGACCCACATCAACAAGCCCCCCATCCAACCAACCTGTGCGCGCCACAGGTGTTCGGGACCAGACAACCGGTCAGGCTCAAACAAGGTTGCCCCGGTGGTTGTCATTGCCGAGACCATTTCGAAATAGGCGCTGGAAAAGGACGTGTTGCGCACCGCCTCGTGGAAAGGCACCGCCAATATGATCGGCAACAAGGCAAACCCCGCCAAAAGCGCCACCAACTGCCGCAAGGCGCTGGTATTATGCGGGCGGGTGGCAAGGGCGATGCCCAAAAAGCTGGTTAGGATCAGGCCAATCAAGCCTGCATAAAAGAACGAGCGCGCATCGTGAAACTCTTCGATCACCAAAGCGTAGGCCGCTGGCAAAAAGGTCGACACCGACGCAATGGCCAGCATCAGGAGGAAAAATGGTAGGTTCTTGATCGTATTCATGGCGCGTGGGGGCCTTTCGGCTCAGAAGAAATCGATCGAAACTTGTAGAAGACGTTCGACTTCGGCCACGTCTTTGCTCAGGACAAACAAAACGATATGGTCCCCTTCTTCGATTGGCAATCCTCCGGTGATACGCACCACCTTGTCGCCCTTGCGCACGGCACCAATCAATACGCCCTCGGGAAAATCAATGTCGCGCACCTTGCTCCCGGCGATGGGTGATGTCGAGAGCACCTCGGCCTCGATCACCTCGGCCTCAGCATCGCCAATCGAATAGACCGATTTCACCCGGCCATGGCGAATATGGCGCAGGATCGAACTTACCGTGGTGGCGCGCGGGTTGATATAGGCATCAATCCCAAGCGGTTCCATCAGGGGCACCAAGGTTGGATCATTGATCAAGGCAATCACCATCGGACAGCCAGCCGCCTTGGCCCGAACCGCCGCCAGCATGTTCACCTTGTCATCATCCGTCACACAAAGCGCCGCATCAGCCCGATCAACCCCGGCCTCGCGCAAAAGCGCCGCATCCATCCCGTCGCCGTGTAAAACAATGGTGCGCTCTAGTGCCTCGGCGGCATGTTCGGCACACTTGCGGTTGCGTTCGATCATCTTGGCCCGCACCCGGCTTGGCCCGGATTCAAGATGTTGCGCCACCGACAGACCGACGTTGCCGCCGCCGACAATCACGACACGTTCCTGTTTGCGGGTGCTTTTGCCAAAGATTTCAAGCGTTCGCGCCTGATCCTCGGCATGCACCATCACATAGCAACTATCGCCTACAAAAAGCTGATCACGCGGTTCGGGGGCAAAAAGGCTGCCCTCGCGGCGCACCCCAACCACAACCGATCGCAGGGTGGAAAAGAGATCGCTCAACTGCCGCAAAGGCGTGTTGACCACCGGGCATTCTTCGTCAATCGATAGGCCAAGCAATTGCGCATTGCCATCCAGAAAGGTTTCTGTGTCAAAGGCTGCAGGGGCCGATAACCGCTGCATCGCGGCGGCGGCGACTTCGCGTTCAGGGCTGATCACCACATCAATCGGAAGGTGGTCGCGGCGATAAAGGTCGGAATAAATAGCCGTCAGGTAGCTTTGCGCCCGCAAGCGCGCGATCTTGCGTGGCACTTCAAACACCGAATGGGCCACCTGACAGGTCACCATGTTGACCTCATCGGAATGGGTGGCGGCAATGACCATGTCCGCATCACGCGCGCCTGCCCGATCCAACACATCCGGATATGACGCAAAACCGGCAATGCCCTGTACGTCCAAAGTATCCGTGGCGCGGCGCACCAACTCGGGGTTGCTATCCACAACCGTCACATCGTTGCGCTCACCTGACAAATGTCTGGCGATCTGCCAACCCACCTGACCCGCACCACAAATGATGACTTTCATGCCCATCCCTCAAACGATTTCGTCCCTTGGCATGACACGCCCCCGCGCGCCCGTCAATCATCCCACCGTTTGCAAAGGGCCAACTCGGGCGCAACAGGCACCCTAGCCCATCATCCGCTCTTCGTTTTGCTTAAACCGTCACCCTGCCACGCACCAAAACAAAGCGCGCGGAAGCGCATAATGTAACAGCGGTTTGTGTCCAAAAAGGTTAGCTGTCCGTGTTGTTGCGCGCGTCGCGACGTTTGCGTTTGTAGGCAAAAACCTCGGACCGTTCGACCCAACGGTACTTTGGGTCTTGTGTCACCTTGGTGAAAAACAATTGCCCCTGCCCCAACCGCCATGGGTCAAGCACAATACCGTCGGCCATGCCGTCGCCCTTGGCCGAAACAATCAGAGTTGAATGCTCAACAAGGATGTTGTCGTGATTGGCGATCGCGCGGTGCCAATCGAGGGTTTGAACCCCTTCGCGAGCCAATCGCACTTGCAGATCATCGGCCCAATCCTTGCACAAGCCGCGCGGTTTTTTGCCTTGGTTGACCTTGATATTGTGAATATAGGGCGCGTCCTCAACGCCCCATTCCTTGGCCCATATCAGCGGATCTTCAACCGCGATCCGCGCCACAAGGGCGGCCTCGGCCGGGTCTACATCGGGACCAAGCGCCGCGATCAACGCCGTCAATTCGTCGATCTTGGCCTCTTCGGCATCCACCTGAGAAAAGGCCATGGTTTGGGGAACGGTGTCGACCCGCTCCGGCGCGACACACCCCGCCGCCGCCACAAACATCAAAACCGCGAAAACTCCGCGCATCACATACTCTCCCGTGACTCAAGGCACCCTATTTAGGATGCCTCTTGCACTTCATCCTCAAGCCGCGCAACCCGCGCGCCCGATTTCTGCGAGGTCACAACCCCAAGCGATTTCAGCTTGCGGTGTAAGGCTGAGCGCTCCATGCCAACAAAGGACGCGGTCCGGGAAATATTGCCGCCAAACCGGTTGATCTGGGTCAGCAAATACTCGCGTTCAAACGCCTCACGTGCTTCACGTAGTGGCAATGTCGCCAAGGTTCCCGACAAAACAACTCGCCCGTCATCGCTTTCGGTCGGGCCGCTGTCTTGGGGCAACTCACGGGCCTCAATCGGGCCAGTGCCGTCGCCTAAAATCAACACCCGCTCGATCAGGTTCTTGAGCTGGCGCACATTTCCGGGCCAGGTCATGGTCTGCATCAATGCGACCGCATCATCCGACATCTCGCGAAGCGGCAGGCCCTGCGCTTTGTTGCACAGTTCCACAAAGAATTGCGCCAAAACTGGAATGTCTTCGCGGCGTTCGGCCAGCGAAGGCACCAAAATCGGCACAACATTCAGCCGATGATATAGCTCTTCTCGGAACTGCCCCGCCGCGATTTCGGCTTGCAAATCTCGGTTGGTCGAACTGATGACACGCAGGTCCACCTTGACCTTGTCTGAACCACCAACGCGGGTGAATTGCTGGTCCACCAAAACACGCAGGATCTTGGATTGTGTCCCAACCGGCATGTCCGCGACTTCGTCGAAATAGATCACGCCGCCATGGGCTTGTTCCAATAATCCCGGCTCAACGCCCCGCTGCCCACCTTCGCGGCCAAACAACATCGCTTCCATCATTTCCGGTTCCATCCCGGCACAGTTGACCGTGATAAAGGGGGCACTGGCGCGGTTGGAATTGGCATGAACATAGCGCGCCGCCACTTCTTTGCCCGACCCGGCCGGGCCGCTTAGCATGACGCGACCGTTTGATTTCGTCACCTTGTCAAGCTGGCTGAGCAGGGTTCGGAACGATGCACTGTCCCCGATCATCTCGGCGGGCTTGCTGTCTCCTTGCTTGAGCTTGCTATTTTCACGACGCAAAAGCGAGGTTTCCATCGCCCGGCGGATCACCACCAAAAGCTGATCAATATTAAAGGGCTTTTCGATGAAATCATACGCGCCCTGTTTAATCGCAGCCACGGCGATTTCGATATTTCCGTGGCCTGAAATGATCACCACAGGCACGTCTGGATAATCTCGTTTGACACATTTCAGGATGTCGATCCCATCCATCTTGCTGTCCTTCAGCCAGATATCAAGGATAAGCAGCGCTGGCGGTTGCTCTGCCACCTGTGCCATGGCCTCCTGGCTGTTGCCTGCCAATCGCGTGGTATAGCCTTCATCCTCGAGGATATCCCCGATCAGCTCCCGAATATCACGTTCGTCATCGACGATCAGAATATCGCTCATGTCATGTCCCTCAACAAACCCATGGTCAAACTCCCTCCAATAACCGAGCCCGGTCCTCATCCTCTTGCGCGTCACTCAACGGCAATTGGATTACGGCCATAGCCCCTACATTGGCACCTTCCTCAAAGGCAGGTGCAGTTTCGAGCGCCAGCGTTCCGCCGTGCTCTTCGATAATCTTTTTTACGATCGGCAGGCCAAGGCCGGTGCCCTCATCGCGCGTGGTGACATAGGGTTCAAACAGCCGCGCCCGATCTTCGGGAAGGCCGATCCCATTGTCCATAATCCGAATTTCAACCCGCGCGTTGTCGACAATATCAGCCGTCACACGGATTTCAGGTTGATGCCCTTCGGGGGCCCCCTCCCGATGCAAGCTTTCGATCGCTTCACCGGCGTTTTTAATCAGATTGGTCAGCGCCTGCCCGATCATGGTCGCATCAAGGTCCCCGGGCATCGGCTTGCGCGCGATGTCGGAAACGAATTTCACATCTGGCTGGCCGTTTTCCTGCAAAAGCACCGCACCGCGTAGCAAATCGCCAATATCTTCGTGTTTGCGTTCCGGTTCCGGCATCCGGGCGAATTTTGAGAATTCATCAACAATGCGGCGCAAGTCGCCGGTCTGACGGATAATCACCCCGGTCATATCTTCAAGCTGATCAGCGCTTGTCTCGTCCAACTGGCGGCTGAATTTGCGCTTGATGCGCTCTGCTGATAATTGAATCGGCGTCAGCGGGTTCTTGATTTCATGGGCAATGCGGCGGGCCACGTCGCCCCAAGCCGCGGTTCGCTGCGCACTTACCAAATCGGTGACATCATCAAAGGCCACAACATAGCCCTCAAGGCTCCCGTCTGCGCGGCGACGACGCGAGAACCGCACAAGCAAATGCTCCATCCGCCCTTCCCGGCTCACCTTGACCTCTTCTTGCACCATCTCGCGGCCTTCGCCCCGGATACGGTCAAACAAGGCCCCAAATTCGGGAACCGCCACGGCGATAGGGTCGGCGCGGTGGTTTTCATGCCAGCCCAAGAGCCGTTCCGCTGAGCGATTCACAAAGGTCACCTTGCCTTCGGCATCAAGCCCAACAACACCTGACGTGACAGAGGACAAAACTGAATCAAACAGCCGTTGGCGGCGCTCAATCTGGCGGGTGTTTTCAAGAAGCTCCTCGCGCTGTCCCTTAAGCTGGCGGGTCATCTGGTTGAAATACCGCCCCAGCATCGAAATCTCATCATCGCCTTCTTCTTCGATGACCTGCACATCAAGATCGCCGCCACCAACACGTTGCGCCGCACCGGTCAGACGACCCACAGGGCGGCTTAGCCGTTCGGCAAACCACAGGCCCGCCCATGTGGCGGCAAGGATCAAAAGAACCGCAAACCCAAGATAGAGCAGCGCAAAGTCAAACAAACGGCGGCCGCGTTCGCTTTCTTGTTGTTGGTAGAACTGCGCGGTTTCCTGGGTTTCATCCAGTAGTTTCAGTAGTTCGCCGTCAATGTCACGACTGACATAAAGGTAGCCATCAGGAAAGGTGCGCAGCTCAACCAACGCACGCATCTCATTGTTTTCCCAATCGGCGATGACGCTCACTCCGTCGGCACCAAGATTGTCAAACGCCCATTGTGGTGGCTGTTCATAGTCAAACAAGTAACTACGCTCGCCGCGCACTTGAATTTCGCCGGCGCTATTGATCACATAGGCTTCGCGCAGCCCGCGTTGGATTTGCCCCTGCCCTTGGCTAAGATCCTGACGCAGCTCACCGAAATCGGCGATAAAGCGACCGCGCTGTTTGGCGTCCAAAAACCCGCCAAGCGCCCAGACATCCTGAACCAAACCTTGGCGCTGCTCCTCTTCATAGGCCTCCGCCGCCGAGAGCGACGCCCCAACCACGTTCTGAACCCGATTGGAGAACCACGTTTCAAGACCAATATTGATGGTCAGAACGGCAAACACCGCCACAGTTACAGTCGGCAATAGCGCCATAAGCGCAAAAGCCGCCGTCAAACGCAGGTGCAACCGCGAGCCGGCGGATTTGGCTCGCCGTGCGGCGATCATTCGGGCGACTCGGCCCAACACCATCGACGCCAGGAACATCACATAAATAAGGTCAGCCAGAATGATCAAGCGCAGGCTGATATCCGATGCGCTTTGATCCAATGGACCCAAAACCAAAAAGGTGACAAAGGCCAAAATTGGCCCAAGCGCCACCACAGTCAGCGCAAGCGCGTTTTGCACACGGCGTGTGCGGCGCAGTCGGCTAAACCGATTCCAAGTCCAAGAGCGTGCCCTTGTGGCCACAGCCAAACCTCTTACTGATGTGCCGACCTAGAGTTCCCCAAGCCAGCGACCGCCATATTTTGTGGTCTTTCCAACACAGCAAGGCATTGGCGCCACAGTTATGTGGCTCTTTTACATCAACTTACGGCGACGTGTCACGCGAATATCGAGTTCGGTGATTTTCTTTCTGAGGGTGTTCCGGTTGATTCCCAATAAATCCGCACATTTAGCCTGATTTCCGCCTGTCGCCTCTAGCGCGATTTCGATCAACGGGGCCTCAACTTCACGAAGAATGCGCCCGTACAGACCGGGAGGCGGCAACATCGCCCCATGCAAATCAAAGTAACGGCGCAAATGACGCCCAACGCTTTCACCAAGCTTATCCCCGTCGCCGCCGCGTAACACCGGCCCCGTATCAGGCTGATTGCCTAACACGGCCTCAACTTCGGATCGGCTGATCTCTTCGTTGCGGCTGGTTAGGCTTAGGCGGCGCACCGCATTTTCCAACTGGCGCACATTGCCCGGCCAAGAGTAGATACGGAAAAGCTCCATTGCGCTTTCCGACATGACCCGATGTGGCGCGCCATCGCGCTCACAGCGTGTTAGGAAATGCTGCGCCAACAAAGGGATGTCTTCAACCCGTTCGCGCAACCCTGGCACTTCGATCGCAGCGCCATCTAGACGATAGAACAGGTCTTTGCGCACCTTGCCGTCTTCGATCAGCGCGTTCGGATCATATTGCGATGAGGCGATAAAACGCGGAACATGATCGCCCGGAACGTCCATCATTCGCACGATGCGCCCCTGAACCTCGTCATCTATATCGGCGATTTCATCGATCAAAAGCGTCCCGCCACGTACCCGTGCCAAGACCCTTGCCGGGCCGTCAAGATCAGTCAGATCAGCCCCGGTCACCGTCACAAATGGCAGGCTGCGGCGATCAGAAAAATCGTGCAAAGCTTTGGCAATAAGTGACTTGCCGGTCCCACTTTCACCGGTCACCAAAACCGGCAAATCCGTATTCATCACCCGCGCCACCAAGCGATAGAGCGACTGCATCACCGGAGTTTTACCGACCAAAGGCAACTCTTCGGGCGCATCGGCCTGAGCGACCGGCTCGTCCCGACGTGGCGTCCGTTTGCGGCTATCCAAAGCCTTGGACGTACGCTTCATCAGGTCCGGCAAATCAAACGGCTTGGGCAAATAGTCATATGCCTCGGCCTCTGCCGCCTGAATGGCCGTCATGATGGTATTTTGCGCCGAGATCACGATAACCGGCAAACCGGGGCGATCTTCTGCGATTTTCGGAAGCATTTCCAAGCCATTGCCGTCTGGCATGACCACGTCAGAAATCACCACATCGCCTTTGCCTTCGCCAACCCAACGCATGAGCGTGGTCAGGCTAGATGTGGCATGCACCTTGCACCCGGCCCGTGTCAGCGCCTGGGTCAAAACGGTACGGATTGTGCGGTCATCATCCGCAACAAGGACGGTTCCATCCATCACTTACTCTCCTGTGCTGTGCCTGCCGGTTTTGTGACCGCGCGGGGCAGAGAAATGCGAAAAACGGTACGTCCGGGGACACTGTCCACCGAGATCCAACCGTCATGATCTGAGATAATTTTGCTGACCAAGGCCAAGCCCAACCCGGTGCCATTTTCCTTGCCCGACACGAACGGATCAAACACATCGCCGGCGATTTCGGGCGGCAGGCCTTTGCCATCATCGATAACCTCGATCTGTAGCGGCAAGACCTGCGTGGCACCGTCGGCGCGGCGGGTTCGGAAACTGTGATCGTAATAGGTGTGGAGGCGAATATTTCCGCCTTTAGAATCAGCCGCTTCTGAGGCGTTCTTCAACAAGTTCAAAACCACCTGCAACAACTGATCTGGATCGCCAAGCGCCATAGGCAAGGATGGGTCGTAGTCTTCGACAATGGTCATGTGACCACCAAAACCCAACAAAGCCGACCGGCGTGCCCGGTCCAAAACGTCGTGAATATTCACTTCGCGCCGCTCTGGTGCAGAGAGGTTTCCGAATTGCTCGACCTGTTCCAAAAGCTTGACGATACGGCGGGTTTCCTCGACGATTAAATCAGTAAATTCAAGGTCTTCCGGAGGAAGGCTCATGCTAAGAAGCTGGGCCGCGCCGGTGATCCCCGCAAGTGGGTTTTTAATCTCATGGGCTAGCATTTCGGCCATACCGATTGCAGACTTCGCCGCCGATTTCACCGAATGGTTTTGGGTCATACGACCTGCCAACTCGCGCGGTGAGATGAGCATGATCATCCAATTTGGCTGCCCTTGAAGCGGTGCAATCTGCAAATTGCAAACAAGCGGCGCGCGGTTTCCCGTGCCAACGTCCACGTCATTCACAAACAACGCCGTTCCGTGATCGCGCGCGCGGATCAGGCTTTCTTCGAGCGGGGCATCCACATGAATACGGTCCCAAATTGGTTGCCCAATCAATGATTTAGCCGAGGAGTTCATAAACCCTTCGGCCGCAGGATTGACCCCGCCGATGTTTTCATCCGGGTCAATCAACAGGGCGGGCACCGGCAAAGAAGACCAGATCGGATCGGTTTGAACAGTCATGCCGCCACCGCCTGATCCATCGCCAGTGCGTCACGCAAAAGAACCAGAACCTGCTTGGGGTCTTTTTCCGTCAACACCCGTCCACGCAAAGCGCGCGGCGTTGCGGCGCGGTCCATATACCACCCCAAATGCTTGCGGGCGACGCGATTGCCAAGCGCCTCGCCGTAAAAACTCAACATTGCCTCATAATGACTTGATACCATGTTATAAAATTCGATTCCTAACGGGATATTTGGTCTAGGCGTGTCGTAAAGAGCGGCCGAGATTTCGGCCAGCTTCCAAGGCGCGCCTTGCGCCCCGCGGCCTACCATTACTCCGTCGGCCCCTGACCCGCGCAATGCCGCCTTGGCCGAGCCCGCACCAACAATGTCACCATTGGCAATGAGCGGGATGTCGATGGCTTCGCGCACAGCGCGGATAGCCTGCCAATCGGCACGCCCTTTGTAGAACTGGCATCGGGTGCGACCATGGATGACAACCATTTGCACCCCGGCATTGGCCGCTCGCTTCGCGAGGTCCGGCGCATTGATTGACGCGCCATCCCAACCCAATCGGGTTTTTAGCGTCACCGGCAAATCGACCGCATCAACCACCGCCTCAATCAAACGTAGCGCATGATCGGGCACCTGCATCAAGGCGGAGCCAGACCAGCCGCCAGTGACCTTTTTCGCCGGACACCCCATATTGATGTCGATGACCCGCGCCCCCATGTCGGCGACCATTTTGGCGGCCTCGGCCATAGGTTCTGGCTCGCGCCCAGCAATCTGAACGCTGGTGTTTTCAATCTGTGCACCAAGCTCGGCTTTTTCGCGAGTACCGGGGCGTGCCGTTAGGAATTCGCCCGACGCGATCATTTCCGACACAACAAGGCCTGCGCCAAAGCTGGACACCAGATTCCGGAAGGGCAAATCGGTGATTCCCGCCAACGGAGCGAGCATCACAGGTGCCGATATTCTTTGTTTTCCGAGTGAAAAGCCCAAACGCTTAATCCTTGTGCAGTGCCTCTGAGGTAGCCGTTGTGCTGCTATTGTACAATATTTCAAGCGCATTTTGCAGGTGCAGCAAAGTCATTTGCCTAATTTTTAAGCATTCACCTTGGCCAGATTGCCTAAACCCTTCCAACGGCCTAAACCCAAGACCAAAGAGGATAGGATATGACAACAGCCGCCATCATCGTTGCCGCAGGGCGTGGGACACGCGCGGGCGGGCCTTTGCCGAAACAATGGCAGGAGGTGGCCGGAAAACCCGTTGCGCGTTGGACGCTTGAGGCCTTTGCCGCGCAGGTCGACACCCTTGTCATGGTCATCTCACCACGGGATCGGGCGCGGGCCGAGGCCTTGATCGACGGTCTTGAGGTGCTTTTGGTCGATGGTGCGGATGAACGCGCCGGGTCCGTGCACAATGGGCTTGAAGCGCTGGCGCATACCGCGCCCGATCATGTTCTCATCCATGATGTCGCCCGCCCCTGCATCCCGTCCGAGGTGACGCAATCGGTTTTGCACGCTTTGACCCAAACCCCCGGAGCGGCCCCGGCCCTTGCGGTCACCGACGCCTTATGGACCGGCCAGAACGACAGGGTTAGCGGCACACAGGACCGAACAGGTTTATTTCGCGCCCAAACCCCACAAGGGTTTCACTATGATGCCATATTAAACGCCCATCGCGCCCATCCGGGCGGCGCAGCAGATGATGTTGAGGTCGCGCGCACCGCAGGGCTGGACGTTGCCATCGTTCCGGGCGATGAACGCAATCTCAAAATCACCACCCCCGCCGATTTCGCCCGCGCCGCGGACATTTTGGCCAAACAGACGGAGAGCGCTTTGGATATTCGGTTGGGCAATGGCTATGACGTGCATGCCTTTGAAGATGGCGATCATGTCATTCTTTGCGGCGTCAATATCCCCCATCATCGGGCGCTTAAGGGTCATAGCGACGCCGATGTTGGCATGCATGCGGTGACCGATGCGATTTACGGGGCCTTGGCCGAAGGCGACATTGGCCGCCACTTCCCGCCGAGCGATCCGCAATGGAAAGGCGCAGCCAGCGAAATTTTCCTCAAACACGCCTGTGATCTGGCACGTTCTAAGGGGTTTGAGATCGGCAATGTCGATTGCACCCTGATTTGCGAACGCCCCAAGGTTGGCCCGCATGCCGCCGCCATGATGGCGGAAATGGGCCGGATCATGAGTTTGACCCCGGATCGCGTATCGATCAAGGCAACAACGTCCGAACGGCTTGGCTTTACCGGACGAGAAGAAGGGATTGCGGCGATTGCGACCGCAACATTGGTGAAATCATGAAAGCTATTGCCTCCCTTTTCTATGTCGGCTTCCTAAAACCCGCGCCGGGCACATGGGGGTCTTTGGCCGCCCTGCCCCTCGCCTATCTTGTGCATCAAATCGGTGGTTTCACTTTGCTGGTTGCCTTGACCACCATCGCCTTTGGGCTTGGCTGGTGGGCCACGGCACAGGTTACCGCCAATGCCGTCACCGAGAAAGATCACGACCCGAGCTGGGTGGTGATTGATGAGCTGGTCGGACAATGGATCGCGCTTTTCCCGGTGAGTTTTGGCGCAGGTATGATGGGGATCGAGATTTGGCGGTTGTGGCCCGGTTGGATCGCTGGCTTTGTGCTCTTTCGACTATTCGACATCACCAAACCGTGGCTGGTCGGCAAGGCCGATCGCATGGGGACGCCGCTTGGCGTAATGTTGGATGATGTGATCGCAGGTGTCTTTGCCGCCATTTGCGCCATAGCTTTGGCATCGCTTTATCATGGGTGGTTGATGTGACCGCGGTCTTAGCCACCAAAATCCTTGAGTTGGCCAAGGCGCAGGGCAAAACAATAACCTGCGCCGAAAGCTGTACCGGGGGCAAGGTGGCCGCCGCCTTGACCGACATCGCGGGCAGCTCGGCAATTTTCGAGCGCGGCTTTGTCACTTACTCCAACACGGCCAAAAACGAGATGCTCGGCGTCTCCACCGCCACCTTGGAAACTTACGGAGCCGTATCCGAACAGGTTGCCCAAGAAATGGCACTTGGCGCGCTAGGGGCCGCCAAGGCCGACGTCGCGGTTGCCATTAGTGGCATTGCCGGCCCTGGCGGATCGGACTTCAAGCCTGAAGGTCGGGTGTGCTACGGCATTGCCACCCCAAAGGGTGTGCAGACCGAAACGATCGAACATGGCGCTTTGGGCCGCGCCCAAGTGCGTGACGCCGCCACCCGCCATGCGCTTGGCCTGATCCTTGCGGCGCTGGCGGCCTAAGCATCCCGCCCAAAACTCCGCATATTTTGTGAGCAGCTGAAAAATTCAAAAGCGCCCACTTAATGGGCAGGTCTCACTTTAGTCGCCTAAATTTTGAGCATTTCGCAAACCGCCCGTCATTTACGCGCCCTCAAACGGCCTTGCTTCTTTTTTCCGCGCCCGAATCCCGCTTGAAGCCCTGTCAAACGGGACAATTGAAGGGAAAGACCAATGAACGGAGCGGATACCGCCTGGATCATCGTCGCCACAGCGCTGGTGTTGTTCATGACACTGCCAGGATTGGCATTGTTTTACGGCGGGCTTGTACGGGCGCGCAACGTGCTCAGCGTTTTTATGCACTGCTACGCCATCGCCTGCTTGATGAGTGTTCTCTGGCTTGCCGTTGGCTATTCCATCGCCTTTGGCGGCGGCGGCACCGGGTTTTGGGGCGGTCTGGACAAGGCCTTCTTGAACGGTGTCACGGTTGATAGCCTCTCGGGCACCCTGCCCGAAGTGCTGTTCTTTGCCTTTCAAATGACCTTTGCGATCATCACACCGGCGCTGATTGTTGGTGCCTATGTGGAACGCGTCGGATTTGGCTTTGTCATGCTGTTCTCGGGCCTGTGGATGCTGCTGTGCTATGCGCCGGTGGTTCACTGGATCTGGGGCGGCGGGATGCTGGCTGATGGTGGTATCTTTGGTGAAACCGGGGTCAAAGACTTTGCCGGTGGCATCGTGGTTCACGAAACCGCTGGTCTGGCTGCGATCCTGATCGCCGTCTTCCTTGGCCCTCGCAAGAACCAAACCACTCCTCCGCATAACCCCGGTTTTGTGATGATCGGTGCTGCGATGCTTTGGGTTGGCTGGTTTGGCTTTAACGGTGGCTCGCAATTGGCGGCCGATGGCGGTGCAGCCATGGCGCTAACCGTGACCCATATTTCGGCTGCGACCGCATCACTATCATGGGCGGTTTGGGAAAAGATCAAGTTCGGCAAAGCCTCCTTGGTTGGCATCGTGACCGGCACCATTGCGGGTCTCGCCTCGATCACGCCGGCATCTGGCTTTGTTGGTCCAATCGAAGCGCTGATCATCGGGGCCGTCGCGGGTATCTTGTGCCAAGAGGCCGTGGTTTTGGTCCGCAACAAGCTGAAAATCGACGACACATTGGATGTCTTCGCGGTTCACGGTGTTGGCGGTATCTTTGGTACCATCATGATCGCCGTCTTTGGCGCGGGCTCTTGGGCTGCGCAGCTCGGTGGCTTGGCGATTGTTGGTATCTTTACAACCGTTGTCACAGTTGTCCTGATCTTTGTGGTCAAGGCCATCACACCGCTGCGCGTTGACGCGGAAACCGAAACCAACGGTCTTGATTTGATGGTACACGGCGAACGCGCCTACGATCACAACAGCTGATCCAACCGCATCTACACTATTGAACGGGCCTCATTCGGGGCCCGTTTTCTTTGGACTGTGGTCGCTATTCTTGTGGCCAGTCTAGCCCTAGGTGTAGCTGATCGCTAACGACCCTCAGGGCCTTTTGCCCCGTCCATAGCCAGCCAGAGATCACATATCCTATCGCTCCGACAGGTTACTACATGAGACTGATAAGGTTAGGAAAATCGCCCTGCTCTACAGCCAGCCAAATTCGGTCATCACCAACCAAACTATGGGCCTTGCGCCGAATTTTCTGGCGGCGTTGCGCGATGTCCAAAGGGGCCGTCAAATCAAAACTTGCGTGATGTTCGGTCTTGGTTGTGACCGATACGCGGGCCTCGGTTTCAGACAGGGTGGCATCATCCGCCACCTCAACCAAATTGCGCAAGGCCACTACCCGAGCATCAGCCATAAGCGCATCGTCATAGGTGCCAAGCGCTGCGGTGTCATAGCCCAAGATCGACAAGGCGATCACCGTCCGATAGCTAAACTTTGCCCCCAACCCGGTTGTCGGGGCAATTTGATTGCAGACTGTCATCCAACGGGGATGTGTCGTGACTTGCACCTTGCGAACCCGCTTGGGATCAAATGGTTTAAGCCCCTCCAACGCCTCAAGTGCCGCATGAAGACCGTGACAGCAGGCATGAAACTTGTGACTAATGTCTTCCATAAACCAGCCCTCGGGGGCGGCCTCCTCGCCGTCACAGTGATGCGTGGGGAGAAAACCGTTCTGACCGGCGAGAGCCATCGGGTTCGACTCAAAGCCACGCGCCGTTAACAAGGCTGCTTCGACCCCGTTGGATGCGGCAATCCCGGCGTTATAGGGTTTGCCCATAGTGCCAAATTGCGACTTTAACCCCGAGGCGCGCGTGCTTACCAAACCAAGCGCTTGCGCCATTTGAAACTCGCTCAGGCCAAGCAACTGGCACGCCGCAACCGTCGCCCCAAAGGCCCCCGCCGTTCCGGTTTGATGAAACCCGACCTGATAGTGGCCACGCCCCAGCAGAACCCCGAAACGGATTGAGGTTTCGCAACCTGCTAAACAGGCGCGCAGAAACGCATCAAAGCCCGCCCCTTGCGATTGCGCAATGGCCAGCGCCGCCGGAATCACCGCCACAGAGGGGTGGCCGATATGGGCAAAATGAGTGTCGTCATAGTCAAGCGCATGGCTGGTTGCGCCATTGACCAAGGCCGCCGCGCGACATGGGACTTGTCCGCCGCCAAACATATTGGCTTGCGGTGTGCCGCCCTCTTCGAGGGCCAAGGACCGGGTGATTTGAGCTACCGGTTCCGAAACGCCGGCGATGCCGCAGGCCAACCAATCCACCAAGGACAGGCGCATGATCTCAAGCGCTGCCTCACTTGGGTCCGTCAAGGCCGGGCGTAGCCAGCTATCAACCATAAAGCTCCTTTGCGCGCTCTTCAAAGGCGCGCACCACACGTTGCATCGCCTCATAAAAGAACAGGCCAGCGGCCTTTTGCAAGATCACATTCTTGAATTCAAAATCCACGTCGAAAGAGACATCACACCCACCATCCTCGGCATCGGCAAAGCGCCAATTGGAGACCAAATATTTGAACGGCCCATCCAAATACTCGGTTTCAATGCGCCTTTCACCTTCGAACAAGCGCACCCGCGATCCAAAGCGTTCCCGAAAGACTTTGAAGCTGATCACCAAATCGGCCAGCATCTCGATATGATCCGCGTGCTGATCAGTTGACCTAATCCGCGCCGCAGCTGTCCAAGGTAGGAACTTGGGGTAATTGGCGACATCCCCCACCAACGCATACATTTGATCCGCGGTATAAGGCAGGCGTTTTGTCTCGGAATGGGATGGCATCTTGCTCTCGGTTAGGTGTTTGGGGTACGGCAGGTTGGGCCGCATGACGTGCGGCAGATGTCGTATGCCACGCGTGAAAATACAAGGGTCCAGCCATGACACAGCGTCCTTATGTCGTAGACGAAATGATCTCGGCCAAGGCCATTGCCGCCCGGATCGAAGAGCTGAGCCGCGAAATTCATCGCGATTTCGCTCATACTAACAAGCTTTATGTTGTTGGGCTGTTGCGCGGATCTTTTGTTTTCATTGCCGATTTGGTGCGCGAATTGGATTTGCCCGTCGAGGTCGATTTCCTAGAGGCATCATCCTATGGAAATGACATGGAAAGCAGCCGAGAAGTGCGCATTCTCAAAGACTTGCGCGGTCCAATTGAAGGGCGTGATGTGCTTTTGGTCGAAGACATTGTCGATACCGGCCACACGTTAAACCACGTGATCCATTTGCTCGAAAGCCGCGCGCCGGCCCGCTTGCGCACCATTGCCTTGCTCGACAAACCGACTCGGCGAGAAGTTGATGTACGCGCCGACTGGATTGGCTTTGAGATCCCGGATGAATTTGTCGTAGGCTATGGCATCGACTACGCACAGCGTAACCGCAACCTGCCCTTTATCGGCAAGGTCCGTTTCGAGGACTAACTTGGCGTGCGGGCGGCGGGCTATTCCGGCTGATACGCCGCCAATTCCGAAAACACCCCACCATATCGGCCAAGCATGGCGCGATCTGGCTTGTAAAACATCCAGTTTCCAAACTTCTGTCCGCGCACCAGCCCCGCAGCCGCCAGCTTTTTCATATGTGAGCTGATGGTCGGTTGGCTCAGGCCGGTTTTTTCAGTGATCGCCCCGACACAGACCCCATCTCGCACCAAATCCCCGTCGATTTGCGGCGGGAAATGCGAGCGCGGGTCCAGTATCCACAGCATGATTTGCAACCGCACCGGGCTCGACAGCGCCGCAAAAACCTTGGCGCTTGACTCCGCGTCCATATCGTCAAATATCAATATAGATGTTTCCCTATATAGGCTGTTTTCGATATGACCATACCTGAACCTCCCCTGTCTCGCCAAGCCTCGGCATATGCGCTTGGGTCACAATATGGCCGTGCCTATCTTGAGACTCTATCGGACCGATCGGTTTTGGCCGAAAAATCCGACCTCGACGCGCTCAACCTTGCCTTGCCCGACCAAGGGGTGTCGGCCGAAACCATTCTTGAACTTATGAACCGGGTCGGTTCCCCGGGTACGATGGCAAGCGCGGCGGGGCGTTATTTTGGCTATGTGATCGGCGGGAGCCTCCCTGCCGCATCCGGGGCGCGCACCCTATTAAGCGCTTGGGATCAAACCGCCAACTCCGACACAGGTCCGTCGGTGATCAAACTGGAAGAGATCGCCATTCGCTGGGCCATTGACCTTCTGGACCTGCCGACCGAAAGCACCGGAGCCTTTACGACCGGGGCCACGATGGCCAACATGACCCTCTTGATGACCGCCCGCGATCGACAATTGGACCGGCTTGGCCACCCGCGCGGCAAGGGATTGATTGGGGCCCCTGCCCTTCGGGTAATTGCTAGCGCCGAAATTCACGCCACCGTTCTAAAATCCTTGCGCATGATTGGCCTTGGCAGCGACGCTATCGAATTTGTTCCCGTTGATGATCAAGGTCGGATGCGCGCCGATCAAATGCCAGACCTTGACCCAAGCTGTCTTGTGCTTGCGCAGGCGGGCAATGTTTGCACCGGCTCCTTTGACCCGTTTGACGCCTTGGCAGATCAATGTCAGGCCGCCGGTGCGTGGTTGCATGTGGATGGGGCCTTTGGGCTTTGGGCAAGGGCATCTTCGCAACTCGCCCCTGCTTTGGCGGGATTGGAACGCGCCGATAGCTGGGTTGTCGATGCCCATAAGACCTTGAACGCGCCGTATGATTCGGGGCTGGCGCTTTGTCGTCACCCCGATGAATTGCGCGCTTCGATGGCGATTGGGGCCGGGTATTTGCCAAAAACCGATCCAACCCCGTCTGACCTCGCCCCCGAGTTTAGCCGGGCCGCCCGTGGCGCGGAAACATGGGCCGCTTTGTTGTCGCTTGGAAGACAGGGGTTGGATGACATGGTCACGCGGTTTCATCATCAAGCCGCCTCGCTTGTCCCGCGCTTAGAGGCGCTAGGGTTTAACGTGCCACATCAGGTCCATTTCAATCAGGTCTTTGTCACTCGCCCCGGCGAGGATGCGCTTTGCGCCAAGGTGGTCAAACACGTCCAGCAATCTGGCGAGGCTTGGTTTGGTGCCGCAACTTGGCAAGGCCAGAACGGCTTTCGCATCAGCCTATCGAATTGGGCGACCCAAGATCAAGATTTGGATCGCTTGAATGGCGCACTCGAGACCGCCCTTGGTGATCTTGCCTAACCGGTCACAGCCCGTCCGCAAACAGGCGGGCTGTTTCCTTTTCAGTATCGGAAAGATCGGCGGAGGTTCCCGCACAAATCGGATCAGCCTGATCCGGGTCATGTCCTAATTCCAAAGCCTTAAGGCAATATCCATAGGCCTTGACCGGATCGCGCCAAACCCCGTCAAACCGCGTATCAACAGAGAATTGTGCCAACCACAGGGCCGCTTTGGAATTGCCGCGATCAACCCCATAGAGGTAAAGCGTATAGGCGCGCAGTGGATCGGCATCGAGGCCTTCGCTCCCCTCGTAAAGATACGCCAAATCGGGGATCGACCGCGTGTCGCCCGCTGCCACCGCTTGGTCTAGATAATCCCGAACAAGCGTAATATCGCGCTCGACACCTTCGCCATGGAAATAGGCATATCCAACCGCGCGCAGCCCAACATAAGACCCCATATCGGCCGCCTGTTTGTAGTGCATAAAGGCCTTGAGCAAATCCTTATCGGTGCCCTTGCCTTGATGGAACATGTCGCCAATCAGATTGGGCGCGTGGATGTAGCCCATAGAGGTGGCTTTTTCCGCCAAAGCGCGGGATAAATCGTAGTCGGCGGTAAAACCTTCGTGATCCGTTTGCCAAAACAAGGCGAGGTTATAGACCGCTTTATCAAAGCCTTGCGCCGCCGATTGTTCATACCAAGCCAGCCCAGACTCAGCGTTATACTCCAACCCTTTCGAGCCATCCGGCGTGGTCAATGCCGCGCCTAACATGTTCTGGGCAACGGGGTCGCCGCCCTGCGCCTCGGCCTCAATAACGGACCATATGCCACTGTAATCGCCGGACAAATACCGCTCGCGCGCCTGTGACAGCTCCGGTGACATCTCCGCAAATGCCAACCCCGGCCAAACCATCATCACCAAGCCTAAAAGCCGCATGTCATATCCAATCCATTATCACTTTGAAAACATAGCCAAAGGCACCCACAAATTAATCTCTGGGTCAAGTGTGGGGATTCAGAATAGGATTGTCACATACGCCGTGCATATTATGGTGGGAAGTATTGAAACCAGGGAGATACCAATGAAAAAGTCTTTCGCCACCGCAGCCATTTTGGCCACGCTCGCAACGACTGCCCTCGCCGAAGTGCCTCAGGCCGTCAAAGCCCGTCAGGGTCAATTTAACCTGATGGCGCTGAACCTCGGCATTCTGGGTGGCATGGCCAAAGGTCAAGTCGACTACACCGCCGAAGCCGCACAGGCCGCCGCCGACAACCTTGTCGCCGTGTCGATGATCCATCAGCCCGCCCTGTGGCCAGAAGGCACCGACACCATGTCAATCGATGGCACCCGTGCCCAACCCAACCTTTGGGAAAACATCGATGATGTGATGGCCAAATGGGGCGCGTTTGGTGAAGCCGCCAAAGCCATGCAAGCCGCCGCTGGTCAGGGCAAGGATCAAATCGGCCCCAACATGGGTGCGCTCGGAGCCTCTTGCAAAGGCTGCCATGACACCTATCGCGCGCCCAAGTAAATGCGCCGCGTATTGAAATTGTTGGTTGCGGCGGCCGTTCTCGGCGTCGCAATCGGCCTCTGGCTCACCGCCCCGGATCGGGTCGCGCCTGACCGTTTTGCCAATCTGACTGGCGATGTCGGCCAGGGTGAGCATGTCTTCACCGCATCAGGTTGTGCGTCGTGCCACCATGTGCCCAAGGCAGAGGATAAGTTGATTTTAGCCGGTGGCATGGCCTTCCCATCGGATTTTGGCACTTTCTACGCTCCAAATATTTCCCCCGACCCAGAGCAGGGCATCGGAAACTGGGAGCTAGTGGATTTGGCGAATGCGGTAACGCGCGGCGTGTCGCCCGCCGGACAACATTATTACCCGGCTTTTCCCTACAACGCCTACAACAAGATGGCGGATCAGGACATTGCCGACCTCTTTGCCTATCTGCAAACCCTACCCGCCGATGCGACACCCTCCAAACCACATGACGTTGGATTTCCGTTTAACATCCGCCGCTCTCTTGGGGGGTGGAAGTTGCTGTTCTTTAACGACGACTACGTGATGGATGTGCCCGCCGATCTGGAACGCGGTCGTTACTTGGCCGAGGCTCAGGCCCATTGCGCCGAATGCCACACACCGCGCAACGTGCTTGGCGGATTAGATACGTCTCGCTGGATGGCTGGGGCTCCGAACCCATCGGGCAAAGGCACGATCCCTGCCCTGACCCCGGACAAACTAACCTGGTCCGCCGAAGACGTGGCATACTATCTCGAATCCGGCTTCACTCCGGATTACGATAGCGTCGGAGGTCATATGGCCGAAGTGGTAGATAACTTTGCCGCCCTTAGCGCCGAAGACCGCAACGCCGTCGCCGCCTATGTCAAAGCGCTTCCTGCGCCGGGAACGGCACCGAAAAGCGACTACTGATTTTGCTTCGGAGCCATCCCTCACCTTTGCCCAAAAAGGCCGGGGGTGGCTCTTGGCGCAAGAAAAATTGCCGAGGGGCCCCATAGCATGGGGATACGGCCATTTTACTTGAGACCAGAGACAGTTTCGGTCAGGGCAAGTCAGGTGAGAGATGGGTCTGACGCAAAAGGATTTTGCTTTGGTGAATCCTGATCCACCACTGCCATCAACAACCCTCCCGCTATCGATCGACCGTCACCTATCACACCATCTCATAAAGCGCGCGGAAGCGCATAATGTAACAACGGCCACGTCAAAAAAACGGAGGCGCGATCAGATGATCCGCCTCCGCTTGCTGTGATTACATGACCTCGCGTTGATGCCTTACGCTTGGCCCAGCTTTTCCTCACGCGCCGCACGCAACCGCGCAAAGTCATCACCAGCATGATAGCTTGACCGGGTCAAAGGCGTCGCTGAGACCATCAAGAACCCTTTGCCAAAGGCGGTTGTTTCATAGGCCTTGAATTCGTCAGGCGTCACAAAACGGTCGACCACGTGGTGTTTGGGTGTGGGCTGCAAGTATTGCCCGATGGTCAGAAAATCGATGTCGGCGGCCCGCATGTCATCCATGACTTGGTTCACACCTTGGCGATCTTCACCCAACCCTACCATGATTCCCGATTTTGTGAAAATCGACGGGTCCATTTCCTTGACCCGCTGCAACAAGCGCAACGAATGGAAATAGCGCGCACCGGGGCGCACGGTCGGATATAGGCCGGGAACCGTTTCAAGGTTGTGGTTGAACACATCCGGTCTGGCTTCGACTACGATTTCCAAAACAGACGGATCACATTTCAGAAAATCCGGTGTCAGAATTTCGATGGTTGTATCGGGCGCGCGGTGGCGAATGGCGCGGATGGTCTGGGCAAAATGTTCCGCCCCGCCGTCTTCCAAATCGTCCCGATCAACAGAGGTGATGACCACGTGGTTCAAGCCAAGCTTATTAACTGCGTCCGCCACCCGTCCCGGTTCAAACGCATCAAGCGTGTCCGGCTTACCGGTGGCAACGTTGCAGAAGGTACAGCCCCGCGTACAAATCTCGCCCATGATCATCATGGTGGCGTGGCCTTGGCTCCAGCACTCCCCTGCATTGGGGCAACTCGCTTCCTCGCACACCGTCGAGAGCTTGTTCTCACGCATAATACGGCGCGTGGTGTTATACCCCTCGCCCCCCGGAGCCTTGACCCGGATCCAAGATGGTTTCTTTGGCTGGGCATTGTCCGGGCGATGCGCCTTTTCAGGATGCCGTTCAGACGGAATTTTGAGATCACGCACAGATTTTTCCCCGCGAAGGTTTCACGCTACGTCACTAATACGGACTTGCAGGGGGTTTTTCCAGTGAAGCTTAGCTGAGAAATCAGCGGCGCATCCCCAAATGTAGCGAGTTCCCCCTGCACCGCTGCAAAATATGGGCTTTTAGCCTTGTGTGCAGCGAATTGCCGCCATGCGCTGCGAAACCAATCTCGCAAATGCGCCATATCCTCTTGCGACTCGCTTCACGCTTGGGTACCCCGCGTTTAGAAACATTCCAAACTCTCAAAGGTGCCCGATGAAAGCTGGTTTCACCCTCCCCGACGTAACATTCCACACCCGTGTTCGTGACGAAAGCATTGGCGGCGACAACCCCTTCCGCTGGCAGGACATGACCACCGCGGATTATTTCAAAGGCAAGCGCGTCATCCTATTCTCGCTACCCGGTGCCTTTACGCCCACATGCTCGACTTACCAGCTGCCCGGCTTTGAAAAAGGCGCTGCTGATTTCGCCAAGCACGGCATCGATGACATCTATTGTCTGTCCGTCAACGACAGCTTTGTCATGAACAAATGGGCGCAATCGCAGGATCTGGAAAACGTCAAAGTTATCCCAGACGGCTCCGGTGAATTCTCGCGCAAAATGGGTATGCTTGTTGCCAAGGACAACCTTGGTTTCGGCATGCGCAGCTGGCGCTATGCGGCCATCATCAACGACGGTCAGGTCGAAGCATGGTTCGAAGAGCCCGGCCTGTCGGACAACCACGGCGAAGATCCTTACGGCGTGTCTTCCCCTGAAAACCTGATGAAGCACCTCGAAGAGAAAGCGTCTTCTGCGGCCTAAGCCTCACAGATTGCAAAAACAAAGGGCCCGCCATTTTGGCGGGCCTTTTCGTTTTGAACTGTATTCGCGTTAGCCCACAAGATCGCCGCCTTTGGCGGAGAGCTCTTCATAGTGGCGGCGTAAGCGCTGCAAAGCGATCCGCAAGACAACTTTGCCGGAACGTGCCGACCATCCGAGATGCTTTTCCGTGGTTTCCAGCCCCTCGAGATAACAGCAGCAGCGCAAGGCGACATCGCCCAATCCCGGACCCAAGTCCTTGAGAGCCGCCTGCAAACGGCCCTGTGCTGCGGTAGTCCCACTTTTTGGCTCACCAGCATTGCCAGTGTCTCCAGTCAAAAAGTGATCCCAGTTTTGCGCAACACGCGGGCCAATCTGCGCCAATTCGAAATCTTCACGCAGACGTTCGCCAGCCGCCACCAACTCATCGGACAAAAACGGCGCGCCCTCTTTGTCTTTGCGACGTGACAAAGCCGTGAGAGGGCTTTCCGCCAGCAAATAACGCCCTTTGCGCACACGCGGGTCGCGTTCGACCTCTTCCAACGCCGCCTCTGCGGCCCGACCAGTGTCAAATCCGGCCTGGGCTTCTGCAAATCCGCGAACCTTGTTCTCTTGCTCTGCCACCATACGGCTCAAGGCTGCGCGGCCGGTTGATGTTATCCGATACCGAGAAATCCGTCCCGGCGCATCGCAGGCGATCCAATCTTGCAAGGCCATCGCCTCCGCAATCGGGGCGTCAACCACGGCGGTGCGGGTGCTGCCTCCTTCGCCCGTGTCACGCACGACCACAGCCTTTTCCATTTCTGCAGCGACCGCCAAGACAGCGCCGCTTTCACACAAACGGCGCAACACCCGGCGCGCTTCACGTGCCAGTGTGGTTTCATCTGGGGGGGTTACGGTATCTTGGGCAGCAGTCATCAAGTTCTTGTCCTTTCCGACATCAAGCGCTGCGACATTTGAAACCTCTGACTTGCCTGTGGATGGCTGACCAAGATGGCGCAGGGCGGCATCAACAAGGGGATCATCGCGCCGTGTTTCGATACGGCGAACCTGACGCAGAACGGTCGAGGCATGACAGCCCGCCTGACGCGCCAGTTCACGAATTGTGCACCCCTTTTCGGTATGCGCAAGATAGACACGCGCTGCGTCCGGCACCCACTTGGGCAACCCCATCACTGCACTGTCCAAATTCGCTTCGCCCATCTCGCGTATTCCCGTTATATTTGCTCGTTTTCCACAGATTTATCCCCAGAGGGACAAGTCGCAACCTAGGCGTGTGTAGATTACTGCTAGGTTAACAAAGTCGCACAAATGCCATCATTGTGCCCAAAGTATAAACGTTTCTAACCCCTGCGAACGCCAACAACCTGCGCAACGCAACAGCGCACAACCTGTGAGAATGTTTCCTCAGAATCACGGCTATTCGGAGAGCGAAAATGAAAGATATACTAAGCATTCTCAGCGACTTGCGCCGCCCCCGCCTTCTTATTCGGGCCGCACGCATCGGCGCTCAGGACTATCGCCGCAACCCACAACTCCATAGACTTTTAGGATATGGTAACCTTCCACGCCCCGGCGCGGCGCTTATGAGGTTAATGGAAATTGAAGCGGACCTTAACGATCGCCGTTGCGGAAACGATTCGGGATATTCAGTGAGTCGACACGTTGAGATCCTAGTCGCCATGATGGGCGAAGCCCGCGTCTTGCGCGAAACTCAGGCCAGCTACGACTAAAAAAACGCCCCCTCTGATCACCAGAGAGGACGTGACAGGGCCAGACGGGCGCGCCAAACTTGGCCGCCCGCCGGAAACACCCAAACTTTAGGTAAAGCTGTCGGGCATCGACGCTTTCTTATCCGCGACGTATTTAGTCAAAGCCTCATGGATCGCCGGATCCAAGGCTGGCTGTTTGTAGTTGTCCAACAGGTATTTGACCCGCGCGGTGGCCAAGGCCACGGTATCGCGTCCACCTTCCTCTGACCACGTCTCGAACGGTTTGTAGTCAAGCAGATCGGTTTTCCAGAACGCTTCTTTGAAATTCGCCTGTGTGTGGGCGCAGCCAAGGTAATGCCCGCCGGGCCCTACTTCGCGGATCGCGTCCATCGCTTGGGCGTTTTCATCCATCTCCACCCCTTTGGCGAGACCGTGCAGCGTTCCGAGCTGATCCGCGTCCATAACGAATTTCTCAAACGACGACACTAAGCCACCTTCAAGCCAGCCACAGGAGTGCAGCATGAAGTTCACCCCTGACAACAACCCCATGTTCAACGAGTTCGCGGTTTCATAGGCTGCCTGTGCATCGGGAAGCTTGGAGCCACAGAACGACCCAGCCGAGCGATAAGGCAACCCAAGACGCCGCGCCAATTGCCCAGCGCCATAGGTCACATGTGACGCCTCGGGCGTGCCAAAGGTCGGCGCACCCGATCCCATGTCGATAGACGACACAAAGGCCCCAAAGATCACCGGCGCACCGGGTCGGATCAACTGGCTATAGGCGATACCGGCCAAAACCTCGGCCAAAACCTGTGTCAACGTGCCCGCAACCGAAACCGGAGCCATCGCCCCGCCAACGATAAACGGCGAAATGATGCAGGCTTGGTTGTTCTTGGCGTAAACCTCAAGCGCCCCCATCATCACATCGTCAAACTGCATGGGCGAGTTGATGTTGATGAGCGACGTCATCACGGTGTTTTCCTGAACGAATTCTTTGCCGAACAGAATCTCACACATCTCGACGCTGTCTTGGGCGCGCTCTGGCGCGGTGACCGAGCCCATGAACGGCTTGTCGGAATAGACCATATGCGACAGCAACATATCGAGATGGCGCTTGTTCACCGGCACGTCCGTGGGTTCGCAAACCGTACCACCGGAATGGTGCAACCATTTCGACATATAGCCAAGCTTCACGAACTTATCGAAATCTTCCATCTTGGCATAGCGGCGCCCGCCTTCGGCATCGCGCACAAAGGGCGGTCCATAGACCGGGGCCAGAACAAGGTTATTGCCACCCACCACAACCGACTTCTCCGGGTTGCGCGCGTGTTGGGTGTATTGGCTCGGCGCTGTGGCACATAGCTTGCGTGCCAATCCACGCGGAAGACGGACCCGCTCGCCCTGAACATCGGCACCAGCTTCGCGCCACCGCTCAAGCGCGGCGGGGTTATCGACAAAGTTCACACCGATCTCTTCCAACACCGTTTCGGCGTTGTGTTCGATGATATCCAACGCCTCTTCACTCAACACCTCAAAGTTGGGGATATTGCGTTCGATGTATTTGGCGGTCTCGATGCTTACTGCGGTGCGTTCTGCCCGGCGGGCTGCGCCGCCACCGCCACGGGATCGTCTGCGCGCTGGTTCTGCCATGGGTTCATGTCCGTCCTGAATTTCGCTTGGGGTCCGTGATAGCCGATGCCCAGCGCCTCGCGTCACAGGTTAGCGGCGTTCCAAGTGCAAAAGCGACATTTGGGCCCAGGTAAGGCGACATCCCCATAACGCCTTTGACCCACTAGCCCCCATCGGGCACCATGCTTGTTCCTGAGGAGGAGACATTTATGGATGCGCAGGATCGCAATGCCCTAACCCCGGCTGAAATCGGCGCGGTGGCGCATTTGTATCGCGGCGAAGTCTATCGCAGTACGATTTGGCGGACCCGGCTCGACACAACCACCAATTGGGCCGTTGTCACCTTGGGCGTGGCCTTGTCGATTAGCTTTGCCTCCCCCGAGGCCTCCCCCCTACCTTTGGTCTTGGTCGGTGTGCTGATCATCCTGTTCCTGATGCTCGAGGCGCGGCGCTATCGGTATTTCAACGTCTGGCGAGCGCGGGCGCGATGGCTTGAGACGCATTTCTACGCTCCCATGCTCTATGACGGTGATCTGCATCTCGAGGAAGACTGGCAAAAGGTTCTCGCCGACGATTATATGAAGCCCACTTACCATGTGTCGGTTATGACGGCGGTAGGGCGGCGTATCCGGCGCAACTATCTCTGGATCTTGATTATCCAGTCCCTCGCCTTTGCCGGAAAGCTTACCGTTCACCCCACCGCCGCCACTAGCTTTGACGAAGCGGCGCGGCGTGCCGATATTGGCCCCATCCCCGGAGAGGCCATCATGGGTGTCGGGGTTATCTATCTTCTGACTTGGGCCGGTATTGCCTATTGGTCGTGGCAAGAAGACATTCACCGCGGTGAACAACGCGGGGCTGAGAAATCAGAGAGTATGGGATAAACCCCAACACAGGCAATTACTTGGTCCCATAGTAAAAAGTTTAAAGAGTGAGACGGTATGCAAAATAGATATGTTGGCGATATTGGCGACTATGTGAAATTTGGGCTCCTTCGTCGGCTCATCCCCAATCGCACATTGGGGGTCGCGTGGTATCTACACCCGGATGAAGGGCACAATAGCGACGGCGCGCATATCCGGTATCTCGAGCAATCCGAGACATGGCGTTCCTTTGACCCTGGCCTCTTTGACGCCTTGCAGCGTGTTGTTGCGTCAGGCCGATCCTTACGCGCCATCGAGAACAGCGGCCTATTAGAGGCGCAATTTCATTCTGACCCGTTGATTGCCCCCAAGGGCCCGGCGCAAAGATCGGGTTTTCGTACCCAATGGTTTGAGACCGTCCAGACACGGCTTAGCGCCTGCGACCTTGTGTTTGCTGATCCCGACAATGGCATTATCGATGACAAGCCGGATCGCAGACGGGACCACAAGCTGTCGAAACAAATACCGATTGGCGAAGTCCGCGCCCTTGCAAAGGATAGAACCGCCATCATCTACCACCACAACACGCGGTTTAAAGGCGGGCATGACGCCGAGGTCGATCACTGGATCGGTGAAATTGACCTCCCGACACTGGCTGTTCGGTCAACGGCCTATAACTGTCGCACCTTCTTTGTGGTCAATCCCGACGAAGAAACCGCCCGGCAGGTTCAATCTTTTTGTCAGGACTGGTCAGGAGCCAAGGTTCACCTACATGGCGACGGGCACAGGAAACAACAGTTCCGCTCAAACCCTCGTCCCACACGACCTATTTCTCCTAGGACCATTCCCATGACCAACACCACCGAAACCGGCCGCACGCTATCAGAAGAGCTTAACCCCGGCATGGAGGCCGCGCTTGAAGCACGCTATGGCCACTTGATCCCCGGCATGGCCGAAGGCGTGGTGGATTTCGCCTATGGCCGTCAATACGCACGCCCGGGTCTTCCCTTACGGGATCGCTATCTTGCCACCATTGCGGCGTTAACGGCCTTGGGCGGGCAAACTGCCCCCCAGCTCAAGGTTAATATCGCCGGTGGCCTCAAAGCTGGGCTTACCCAAGAAGAGATCGCAGAAACCATTTGGCAAATGTCGCTCTATGGGGGCTTTCCCGCCGCCATCAACGCCTTGAACGCCGCACTAGAGGTGTTTGACGATCATGGCTTATCCCCACCCAAGTAAGGTATACCCTCGGTATGGCATGCCAGACTATCGGTGACATCCCATCTCTCTAGGGTAAGGGGCAGACCACGCGCCCTCCTCTTACCCCGGAAAGCCTGTCACATGTCCCAACTATTCAAAACCGCCGCGCTTGCCTGCGCCTCATTTCTGATCTGTACAGAGGCCTATGCCGCCAAGCGGACCCCGATCAGCCGCAGCCAAGCCAACATGAACATTTTTGTATGTGGTCAGGTCCCCGGAAGCTTCCCTCTGGAAACCCTAAGCTCATCAGGCTGTTGTTTTGAAGATGATCAAAGCGACAAAACCTATTGCACCATGTGCAACAAAGAGACCCAAGACTGCGCCGAGTACGAGGCACGCGAAACCTCGCCCCGGACCCTAGGCAAACAGGTCTTACAGCAATCCAGCCCGGTAGTCGCGCCAACGCCCCCTAGCCCGCGTAAAAAGCAAAGCAACGCGCCCGCCATTGGCAGTACCAAGAAACCTTGACCAATCGCGCGTCACCAAGCGCCGCCCCTTAGTCGCGCCAGTAGTTATTCGCCTGCGCGACGGTCTGAAAGTTGGTCGCCACAACATGGGACACCTGTGTCAGACTATCGGCGTTATTGGCATAGTCGGGGCGCATGGCACTACGCGCTTCGTCATTGGGTTGGGTTTTCTTCACCGCCATCCGCGACAGTTTGATCGCAAGGTCATATCCCTCTTCTGGGGTGGCGGTAATCAATGTGGGTAGCCAAGACATCGGGCATTCCTTTGTACGGGGTTGGTTGAACTCTTTCACAGGCTTCTTGGTCTGCCCCCCGTTGTCAACCGGACCAATGCGCGTCACAAACGTGTGGTAAACTAAGGGGGCGACCTATGGCACATGATCATTCTTGCGGATCGGGCTGCGGCTGTGACCATCACGCGGACACTGGCCCACGTCCCGACGTTGCCCAAACCCCGCCCCCGTGGCGGCCCGCCCAACGAATCCGCGTTCTAAGCATCGCCATCTTTCGCCGCGGAGATCACATCCTTGCCGGTCCGGTCTATGACGACAACGGCCAAATCAAGGGTTGGCGCCCGCTTGGCGGCGGCATCGAATTTGGCGAACGCGCCATTGATGCGCTTGCCCGTGAACTCCAAGAAGAAACCGGCCAAGAAATCACCGACATTCACCACATCGGTGTCATGGAAAACCTCTTTACCCATCACGGGGAAACCGGCCATGAAATTGTGATGATCTACGCGGCGCGTTTTGCCAATCCCGACATATACAAAGCCGATCTCGTGGCCTTTGCCGAAGAAGACGGCATCGAAATGCACGCCAAATGGATTTCCCTGCCAAAAGCCTTGGCTGGACGCACGCAATTGTTCCCAACTGGCTTGGCCGAGCGTCTTCTTGCCAAGTAGAACGGGCAAAGCTGAGATCGCCTAGGTTTGCCCTACCGCAATCGGTGGTCGTCTTTGCGCGATCATTCCATTAGTTGCCGTTAAAACACAGGAAAATTTCGTACTTTTTTGCGCCCGTTTTAATTCCATCTCGCCCCTGATAGGCCGCAAGAAATTGTTTATATTATCAAGGTGTTTTCCGGATGAGACCTCAGATTGCAACCGCAACCACAACAGCATTGACCGCCGCTTTCCTGACGACTGCTGCGATGGCTGGCGATTTATCCCAAGTTACCACAGACCCTGTTCCCACCGCGCCTAGCACGGATTGGAGCGGCTTGTACGGTGGCTTAACCCTATCAAAAAGCACGGGATCGTATTTCGGCGACTTTAGCTCGGCTGGTACCCACTTCCCTGCTGAAGAAGGTGATCTTGACGGCGTGGGCTATGGTCTTTTGCTGGGTCACAACTGGCAAAAAGGCAAATTTGTTTATGGCGCAGAGCTGAGCCTGTCAGGACAAGATATCAACGGGTCAGAATCTTGCCCCAACGACAACTTCGACTGTAACGCCAAAATAGACCGCCTTGGATCGCTTCGGGTCCGAGCCGGTATGCTGATGGGTGAGAAGTCTTTGGCCTTTGCAACGCTTGGCTATGCGGCTGCTGATATTACAGCGTCGGCCAAAGGCCTTGGCCTCAAAGGTGAACATACCGAACGCTTCACAGGGTTCGTTTATGGGATTGGCATGGAACACGCCCTAAACCAGCGCTATTCCATTCGCGCCAGCGTCCTCAAACACGATTTCGGCTCCAAGGATCTGGAAGTTCTGGGGATCGCAGTTGACGATTTCAATGCCGATTTCACAACTTTGGAGTTGGGTTTTGTGATGCGTTTCTAAACGCATTAGCATTCCTTGTTTTAACGGCCCGCCCTTGCGGGCCGTTTGCGTTTCAAGCCCGGGTTCAGACCCGTGTGCATTGGGCTAGATCAATATTGCACTTCTGGTCGTTGCTGCCTATTAGAGCGCATGACCAGCACCCAGCATGACCGCCTCTTAATCATCGACTTTGGCTCTCAGGTGACGCAGTTGATTGCGCGCCGCCTGCGTGAGTTGAACGTCTATTGCGAAATCCACCCCTATCAGGCCGTGACCATGGATATGGTCCACGAGATGTCGCCCAAGGCGATCATCTTTTCCGGTGGCCCAGATAGCGTCACCCGCGACGGCAGCCCACGTGCCCCGCAGGAAATTTTTGACCTCGGTGTACCGATCCTTGGCATCTGTTATGGCCAGCAGGTCATGATGCATCAGCTCGGCGGCAAGGTCGAAAGCGGCCAAGGCACCGCCGAGTTTGGCCGCGCCTATGTGACCCCATCGGTGAAATCGCTTCCGCTTCTCGACGGTTGGTTCCAATCCGATCAGGATCGCGAACAGGTCTGGATGAGCCACGGCGACCACGTCAGCGAGCTGGCCCCCGGTTTTGAGGTTTATGGCACCTCGCCCAACGCGCCTTATGCGATCACCGCCGATATGGCGCGTAACTTCTATGCTGTGCAATTCCACCCCGAGGTACATCACACCCCCAACGGGGCCAAACTGTACGAAAACTTCGTCAAATTGGCTGGATTCGCTGGCGACTGGACAATGGGTGCCTACCGCGAAGAGATGATCGGCAAGCTCAAGGAACAGGTCGGCGACAAGAACGTCATCTGTGCCCTATCGGGCGGTGTTGATAGCTCGGTCGCGGCGGCGCTCCTGCACGAAGCCATCGGTGATCAGCTGACCTGTGTGTTTGTTGACCACGGGTTGCTGCGCAAGGATGAGGCCAAAGAAGTCGTAGGCATGTTCCGCGACAACATGAACCTATCCGTCATTCATGCCGATGAAAGCGATCTGTTTTTGGGTGAGCTGGACGGTCAGTCCGACCCCGAAACCAAGCGCAAAATTATCGGTAAACTGTTCATTGACGTGTTCCAGAAATACGCCGATGAAATCGACGGTGCCGAGTTCCTTGCCCAAGGGACGCTTTACCCCGATGTGATTGAATCGGTCTCCTTTTCCGGTGGTCCATCGGTGACAATCAAATCGCATCACAATGTAGGTGGCCTGCCTGAGAAGATGGGTCTGAAACTGGTCGAGCCGCTGCGCGAGCTTTTCAAGGACGAGGTCCGCGCCTTGGGTCACGAACTTGGCCTGCCCGCGTCCTTTATCGGTCGCCACCCCTTCCCCGGACCGGGTCTTGCCATTCGTTGCCCCGGTGAAATCACCCGCGAAAAGCTGGAAATCCTGCGCGAGGCGGATGCGATCTATATCGACCAGATCCGCAAGCACGGGCTTTATGATGACATCTGGCAAGCCTTCGTTGCCATCCTGCCGGTGCGTACCGTCGGTGTGATGGGCGATGGTCGCACCTATGACTACGCCTGTGCCCTGCGTGCGGTGACAAGCGTCGACGGTATGACGGCGGATTACTATCCGTTTAGCCACGAGTTCCTTGGTGAGACCGCGACCCGGATCATCAATGAGGTCAAGGGCATCAACCGCTGTACCTATGACATCACCTCCAAGCCTCCGGGCACGATTGAGTGGGAATAAGCCGCTTCATAATCAGGCTGGGCCTTATCGGGTCCGGCCTTTTTCTTGCGACCTTTGCGGCGGTGTCGATTTGGACCTTTGGTGATTTCTGGACGACCGAGGCCAAAGCGCCAAAAAGCGACGTTGTGTTTTGTCTTGGCTCGGGCATGGACCCATCAACAGGCAAGCTTGATCCATTTTCGCGACAACGAGCGAAAACATGTGCGCGCCTATTCGCACGTGGAAAGACCGACAAAATCATTTTCACCGGTGCCGGGCCGCGCGGAGCGACCGATGTTGCGACGCTCATGGCGCAGCTGGCGCAGCAAAACGGCGTCCCACCCGATGCGATCATCGTCGAACCAAACGCTCAGTCGACGCTCCAAAACGCTTTGTTTTCTCAGAAGCTTTCGATGAATGCGCACTCCGCCATTCTGGTCACCGACAGTTTTCATCTCCCAAGGAGTTGGATGTCGTTTTATTGGCTGGGCACACCTGACCTCACCCTCATCCCCAGCCGGTCTAAAAACCCCGCGGATCAGGTCATGCCGAAGGTGCCCATGCTAACCCGCGAAACTCTGGCGATATGGTTCAACGCGCTGCGCTTTCCCGTTTACTGGGCCGCCAAACAACTTAACGTTTCCAACGCTGTAGACATTTTATACTAGGAGAAACTCCATGACTGTCACCCTAGAGGGATACATCCAAGTGCCAGAGGATCGTTTGGACGATGTTCGGACCGCCTTGGTGGAGCACATCAAATTGACCCGCGCCGAACCCGGTTGTCTACGATTTGAGATTGTCGCCTCGCAAACCAAAATGGGCCGGTTTGATGTGTCCGAAGAGTTCCTGAACAAGGCCGCGTTTGAAGCCCATCAGGCGCGCGTGAAATCCTCTGATTGGGGGCGCATCACCCAAGGTATCCCGCGCGACTACGAAATTAGCGGCCTATAGCGCCAAATTCATAACGATCTTGCAGATTATGAATTTGCCTAAAGGTGCAGGATGTGAAAAACCGCGCCCAAACCTATAAAGGCAGACCCCATGACCAATGCATTGACCCGCGCCCTTGAAACCCGTGATTGGCTTTTGGCCGATGGGGCCACGGGCACCAATCTGTTCAATATGGGCCTGCAATCGGGTGATGCGCCTGAGTTTTGGAACGAGATTGAACAGGATAAAATTCGCGCGTTGTATCGCGGTGCTGTTGATGCCGGGTCCGATCTGTTTTTGACCAACTCCTTTGGGGCAAATGCGTCGCGTCTCAAGCTGCATGACGCCGGTCATCGCGCTTATGAACTTTCTAAACTGGCCGCTGAGTTGGGTCGCGAAATCGCCGACGCCTGCCCGCGTGACATCATTGTTGCCGGGTCCGTTGGCCCAACTGGCGAAATCATGGGTGAAGCGGGGTCGCTAAGCCATGAAAGCGCGGTTGAGATGTTCGAAGAAACCGCCAAAGGTTTGATCGATGGCGGGGCTGATGTGCTCTGGGTCGAGACGATCTCGGCCCCCGAAGAGTTCCGCGCCGCCGCCGAAGCCTTTGCCAATATCGACGCGCCTTGGTGTGGCACCATGAGTTTTGACACCGCTGGGCGCACCATGATGGGCGTGACCTCGGCCGATATGGTCAAACTGGTCGACAGCCTGCCCAACAAGCCGATTGCCTTTGGCGCGAACTGTGGGGTTGGGGCCTCTGACCTGTTGCGCACCATCAAAGGATTTGTTGCCCAAGGCACCGAAACACCGATCATTTCCAAGGGGAATGCCGGTATTCCGAAATACCACGACGGGCACATCCACTATGATGGCACGCCTGAACTGATGGGCGAATACGCTGTGCTTGCGCGCGATACTGGTGCCCGGATCATCGGTGGCTGCTGTGGCACCATGCCAAACCACCTCAAGGCCATGCGCGCTGCGCTTGAAAACACGCCCAAGGGCGATATCCCGACCCTCGAATTAATCGCCGAAAAGATGGGTGGATTCAGCTCAGAGAGCGATGGCACAGGTGAAGGTGGCGCGGCCCCTGCGCGGCGCAATCGCCGCCGCCGCGGTTAAGGCGATTTAAACCATGGCATGGGCAGGCTTTGGTCATGACCCATGTTCCAATCACCCAAAGACCAGAGGACTGGATACGTTCTGTCTTCTCTGCGCGCACCGCCGCAGAGGGCGGGATTGTACGACGTCAAAGCAAAGATATCGACAGGATCGTAGGACGTGACAGATTTCTGGCAGAATTGGACAGACGCGGGTTTCGCGCCGTCGAAAATGCCGGACAAACCGTCATCTTCTGCAATCGCGAGCCGGTCAAGCTTTTGCGCTAGCGTGCGGCAACCGGCATCCAAATTCCATCCATGGAATTTGCAAATTCCGTCGACGGAATTTGGTGCGCGCCGCTCAAAACAGGCTCATCTGGTCGCCGACTCGCAAGGGTGGCTGAAACAAGTCACACCGCAGGGCCGGCGTCTCGATCGCCAATCCCAGACGTCGTACCGCCGTGTGGAATCTCTGAGCGATCAACTCGGCGTAAACGCCCTGCCCGCGCATCCTCTTGTTCCATTGCGCCGAATACAGCTCTCCACCGTGCATATCGCGCAGATGGTTGAGGATGCGATTGGCCCGATCCGGATAGTGTTCGGCCAACCACTCTTGCCAAAGCGGGGCAACCTCAAGCGGCAGGCGCAGCATGATCCAGCTCGCCGCATCCGCCCCTGCATCGCGTCCGGCCGTCAGGATTGCCTCAAGCTCAGGATCGCTCAGCGCGGGCACCAGCGGGGCCGCCATCACCCGCACGGGCACCCCTGCCCCGGTCAGGCGCTCGATCATTTGCAAGCGCCGCTTAGGGCTTGGGGCACGCGGCTCCATCTTGCGACTCAGATCGGCATCCAAACTGGTGACCGACACGCCGACCCGTACCAAACCGCGCTCGGCCATACCCGCCAAGATATCCAAATCCCGTTCAATCAACGCGCCCTTGGTGACAATGGCGACGGGATGGTTGAAGGCCTGCAAAACCTCCAAACAGCGCCGCATAATCCCGCGATCCCGTTCAATCGGTTGATACGGGTCGGTGTTCGTTCCAATAGCAAGCGGCGCGACACTGTATTTCTTCGCCCGCAACTCACGCGCCAAAACCTCGGGCGCGTCAGGGCGCGCTATCAGTTTGGTTTCAAAATCCAGCCCCGGCGACAGGCCCAAATAGGCATGGGTCGGGCGCGCAAAGCAATAGATGCACCCGTGTTCACAGCCCCGATACGGATTCAACGTTCGATCAAACGGCAGGTCGGGCGAACGCACGTAGTTGATCACACTGCGCGGGGTTTCGTCGCGCACCTCTGTCCGAATGGCTGGCAACTCCTCGGGGATGTCCCAACCATCCGCCTCATCCACTTTGGCGAACCGCTCAAATCGCCCACAATCACGGCTCAGCGCGGCGCGACCTTTGCGGCGATCGGGGTCAACAGGGCGAAGCGAGTCAGTCATCGCGCCATAAGAACACAACAGGAACACACCGCGCAACCCAACACACAATTGCGCCAACACCGCCCTCAGGTCGCTGCCAGATTGCCCAATGTCGCAATTTGCCATTTGTCCTTTGGAAAAAATGAAGAATAGTCGCCTAAGATCACGTGCAGCCGCGACCTGCCAGCCTAAAGGAAACGCCCCATGTCCGACGAAGAAGACGACATCATCCTCTCCGAACTGAATGATGAAGAGCTGGTCCAACAGATGTTCGACGACCTCTATGACGGTCTCAAAGAAGAGATCGAAGAGGCCGTAAACATCCTATTGGAACGCAAATGGGAACCCTACCGCATCCTGACCGAAGCCTTGGTTGGCGGCATGACCATTGTTGGAGCAGACTTCCGCGATGGTATTTTGTTTGTCCCTGAGGTTCTTTTGGCGGCCAACGCAATGAAGGGCGGCATGGCCATCCTGAAACCGCTATTGGCGGAAACAGGCGCGCCACGCATGGGCAAAATGGTGATCGGCACGGTCAAAGGCGACATCCACGACATCGGCAAGAACCTTGTGTCGATGATGATGGAAGGTGCGGGTTTTGAGGTTGTCGATCTTGGCATCAACAACGCCGTCGATGCCTATATCGACGCGATCAAAGCCGAAGAAGCCGACATTTTGGGCATGTCCGCTCTGCTGACCACAACCATGCCGTACATGAAGGTCGTCATCGACACGATGGTCGAAATGGGCATCCGCGAAGACTATGTTGTTTTGGTCGGCGGCGCACCGCTGAACGAAGAATTCGGCAAAGCCATTGGCGCAGATTCCTATTGCCGCGATGCCGCCGTTGCCGTGGAAACCGCCAAGGAATACATGGCCCGCAAGCACAACCAATTGGCCGCCGGGTAACACCGCGCCGATCCTTGCGATTCTGTTTTGAGACCCCGGCTTTAGCTGGGGTCTTTTAACACAGGGCACGATATTATATATTGTAGAGAGTGGGAGATTTTGATGCCCTTAGATAAATTCGTTTTGATTGTGTTTTGTTGTTTGGCTGGCACTGCGGCGACCTTCTGGCTGACCTCTCTGATTTTTGCCGCAATTGCTGTGCCCTATGGCTGGCTCGCGCTTATTCCCGCCGGTTTGGTGGGGTATATCATTTACAAAGTGATCCAAGAACGTCTTCGCAATGCGGATGACGATCATTATGACAAAATGGAGTATTGAGTGTGCTGATCATTACATCGGAAAATGTGGCAGGCTACAAAACGGTGGCGACTTTGGGCATGGTGCGCGGCGCCACCGTGCGCGCCAAACATGTGGGAACGGACATCGTTGCCGCTCTCAAATCCATCGTCGGAGGTGAGCTGGGCGGGTATTCTTCGCTGATGGCCGGTGCCCGTGAACAAGCCTTGGATCGCATGGTCGAAGATGCGGAGCGTTTGGGCGCAAACGCCATTGTTTCTATGCGGTTGCAAACTTCGGCGATCGCCAAAGGGGCCTCTGAAATCGTCGCCTATGGCACCGCTGTCAAAATCGTACCGATGGACGACAACCAATAATAATACCCTCTGAAAAATTGGCCTTTTTCTTTACGGTTTCATGCGACATACTGACAAGGAAGAGGAGAGTCGAATGCCAGTAACATCCTTTGCGCTTTTGTTAGTCACGGTGATTGCCGCTGCTGCTGTAACTGTCATGGCGATGTCGACTTGGGGTGCTCTGAACGTTTTGCCTGTTCTTCTCGTATTCGCGCTATTGGCCCGTTGGGGACTGGCGCATGTGTCCCATGACGACACCCACCGCCCCTAACGATACCACCCTAACCGCCGACGGTTTGGCCCCTTCCGGCGACGGGCAAGTGTTGCTTTTGGCCTGCGGGGCCTTGGCGCGTGAAATTCTTGATCTCAAAAAACGCAATGGCTGGGATCACCTTGATCTGACCTGCCTTCCTGCGATTTTGCATGTCCACCCTGACCGCATCACCGACGCGGTGCGCGAGGCCGTTGCCAAACATCGCGACTGCTATTCGAAAATTTACGTGGTCTATGCCGATTGCGGCACCGGTGGGCTGTTGCAAGCCGCTTGTCAGGAGCTTGGCGTTGAGATGGTGCAAGGCCCGCATTGCTATGCGTTCTTCGATGGGGTTCAGGCGTTTGAAGATCGCGGCGAAGTGACCTCGTTCTTCCTTACCGACTTTCTGGTTCGCCAGTTTGATAGTTTTGTATGGAAACCCCTGGGCTTAGATCGCCACCCAGAACTTTTGCCGATGTATTTCGGAAATTACGAAAAACTCGTCTATCTCGCCCAAACTGATGCCCCAGACCTGCACGCCCTTGCCCAACAACACGCGGAGCGAATGGGGTTGCAATTCGAGCACCGCCAAACCGGCTACGGGGATCTTGAGACCACCCTAAAAGACTGGGCCCAAAAATAGCCGACATCCCAGTTTTAGAGAGGGATCAGCTTTTTGAAACCTTTTGATCAATGTCAGCGTCGCGCAGAATGCAGAGTTTGCATAGCAAATCTTTTGTCCCGGTGGTTCATCAAATCAAAGTCCAATGCCTTATAAAAACTGGCCACTCGTGAACGTCTAGATTTTTCATGGGGTTAGATTGTGACATTCTATTTGATGCTTGAGATCAGCGATACCCACCTTTGGCATAGTGCATTTTGAGCAAAGAGAGGGAATAGACAGCAGATCGGCGGAAGGCCTGTCCATCTTCTGAAACTTACGCGATCTTGGACCCCCAACCACTTTGCGCGCAGTCTTGCAGTCCGCTCGAAAGAGGCTGAAATCGCATACTGTCATCAGGGTTAAGATGCAGGCAGATGTCATCGTCTCGCCCTGCCGGTCTGGAATATTGCGATGGCAAGCTGGGACCACTTGTCAGACCGGCATCACTAGGACGGACACATCACCACTTCTGCAACCGTACGTCGTAAATCGTCGAGCGAGACCGGCTTTGACATATGGCTATTCATTCCGTGAGCCAAGCAAGACTTCTTGTCGCTTTCCAAGGAATGCGCTGTCAATCCAACGATATGACAGGGAGCCCAATCGTTTTTCCGTTCAAGCCTTCGGATTTCTCGTGTTGCGTCTAACCCATTCATAATTGGCATGCTGACATCCATGAAAATGAGGCGTGGTCGGTAGGTTTCAAAAGCTGCAACAGCTTTTTCTCCGTCCTTGGCTTCGATTTGTTTGTGTCCCATGCGGTTTATGATTATTTTCAGCAGCTTGAGGTTGGTTGCATTGTCATCCACAATCAAAATATCAGCGGTGTCCCGGTGGCTCGTTTCGGTCACATTCTGTCTCTCTGAGGCGATTGAGAGATCGGTTGAAACACGCCCCATGTTGGGGGTTTCCCCACCTTCTGAATCCCTGTCTATTGCATCGGGGCTATCAGATAGAAAGCAATTCAAAAGCCGGATTGTCCCCACTGGTTTAGGTAGGGTCACGTCCCAACGATTGTCTTGAAATTCATTGAGTTGTGAACTCGAAATTTGACACAACTGTATCAGTTTCGAAGACTTTGAACGTGGATGCTTGCGAAGCTTGTCGGCAAGATCGTTTAGAGGGATATCGGACAGGTTGTCGTTGACAAGAACAACGTCAAACGAAATGGCTGATTTTGATGGGGTGTCAAGTAGCTCAATCGCACCGGATCCCGTCGTTACGGAAACGACGTTACAGCGCCAGGATCGCAACTTTTCCTCATTGATTTCAACGCTTTTCTCGTTTGCGTCGATAAGAAGAACGTTCTTTTCACTGTCGTCTTGGGGCAATTGAATTGGTAGTGAGGCACCGCGGTCCTTCGCCCTCTTTAACGGAACTTTGAAAGAAAACGTTGATCCTTGACCTTCTTGCGATTCAACCCAGATCTCACCCTGCATTAGCTCTACAAGCCCTTTGCTTATAGAAAGCCCAAGGCCTGTGCCCACATGAGGGCGGGTAAGTGAACTATCCGCCTGAGTGAACTTTTCAAAGATCTCATTGAGTTTTAACGCGGGGATTCCACAACCTGTGTCGTGAACATCAACTTGAATGACAAATCCGCCGTCGCTGTCTTGTACGTTGTGGAGGTCAATGAAGATATTGCCGTTTTGTGTGAACTTCACGGCATTCCCAACAAGATTGGTCACAACCTGTTTTAACCGGGGCAAATCACCAACCGCCAGTTGGGGTAGATCGGTGCCAACGCGTGTCAAAATCTCGACACCTGATTTTGACGCCTGCGCCGCCAGGAGCTTGGCCGGGTCGTCGATCAGATCGCAAAGCAAAAAGGGTTCGGCCCGCAGATTGAGGTGCCCACTGTCTATTTTTGAGTAGTCGAGGATGTCATTGATAATGGAAAGCAGGCTCCGACCTGACGACTGAATGACATCCAAAAGGCCGCGTTGATGACTGTCTAATTCGCTTTCCGCCAAGAGGTCAGACATCCCAAGAACACCATTCATCGGCGTTCGAATTTCGTGACTCATCGTTGCAACGAACTCAGACTTGGCTTTGTCAGCGGCTTGGGCTTGTTCTAACGCGCGCCGAAGTTCATCATTCTTTGATTGCACCTTTCGTTCCGCCTCGACGATAACCGTCGCGTCCGCAAAAATCCCTCGATAGCCAATAAAGCGATCAGAGTGAAATTGCGGTCGACCTTTCATCAAAATCCATCGCGTTTGTTGCAAGTCAGGATCGGTAAGCGCAATCCGAATGTCGTGAAATTCCATTTGTTCGCAGAACGCGTGATCAAGCCGGTTAATATCCTCATCGGACACGGTATCCGCCCCGTCAGAGAGAAGCGTCGCCAAGGACGCGCCCCGTTTGTTCTTGACGCCAAGAAGCTTCAAAACGGGCTCAGGACATCGAACAATGTTGCCCTTTGCATCTGTCTGCCACAACCACTGTGTTGCCTGCTCCTCATAGTCTTTGAGCAGAAGTTCGATGACTTCACTCTTTTCGCTGAGTTCTTCGTGGTTTTTAAATGCTTCGATCGTGGATTTTCCGCGTTCCACCACCACATTTAAGAGGCTTGCTCCGGCTGCAACACATAGAAATGACACCAAAAAATCAGCAGACGAACCGGTCACCATCCCGGTGAAAAACGCGACAAGGCTGTTGAAGATCGTTTGAATCGCGAGGTAAACAAATGCGGCAGATGGTGCGAGTGAAAACCCCACAGTCCCAAGAGCAAGTGACCCCGCCATAATGGTCGTCACAATCGCCTTTTGGTCCCCCTCGGCGACGGGAAAGAAAAGCGCCATGCCAAGCGCCCAGAACGACGAATTGACAAAAGTTTGAGCAACAAAGCGGCGCATGTCGCGCGCGCTCCCATCTGTTTTGTATTCGCGACGCCACACCCAAAAAAGTGACCAGGAAAAAATCAAAATGGACACGGTCCAGGCAATGACCAACCCATTAACCCCACTGTTCCACACCTGAAGTGACAGAGCCGGTGCAAAAAAAGTGTTGCACAGCAGCATGATGCGCATTTGCTCAATGGTGCCGCGGATCTGTTGACGTCTAAGCCGCTTCGCAACATCTTCGGAAAACTGTTGCGGTCGTAAATCAGCACCAGGGATTTTTGCCAAAATATCTAAAAATGGCGTTCTGGGTTCAGTCACAGGCCTCTGCCCCTGTTTGAGCTTGAATTTACGCAAGGTACAGCAAACCCGTTAACACACTCAAAACCCGAAGCTTCTGTTTGAGGGGTACCAAGGATTGTTTCGACAAACTTCGGTAGATCTAAGAAAGCCTTAGGGTTGAGCTCACTTGGCTAAAAAGACCCGCAAATTGCGTGATGACGACCTCTAATGCGAGGTCAACCAATCGTCTTACTGTTGCGGAGGCCACGTCACAGGGGCTCTTCGCGAAGGTTGCCAGAGTTCTACACACGAAACCCACCACAAAGGATGGATATCACTCACAATACCGAGGTCCAAAAACACGGCCGCTTTGGCGGTTTTAAGGGCCCCGCTTGGGTGGCCTAGGCAATCAAGTTGCAGTAGTCGGAAAGCGAGAATCGCCATGGCACACGTCCGCTTGAGACTGACGGCGGTTCTTTAATGCCCGGGTTCAAGGCGCAGGTTGAACACGTGACTCGCCCCAACTTTAACCACTTATTTTTTCGCGTTTTCCATCAAGACCGTGGACACGGGGACGATGGAGATTGAGGCGTTTTTGTCTTGCAAGCCCCACTGGATCAACCCGGAAATGGTGTTTGCGTGCAAACGCCCCAGCATGACAACCGAGCCGTCTTGTTTGGCGCGGAACACGGCCTGATCCAAGGCGCGTCGCACGGCGGCGGCGTCTTGTTTGTCACGATCCATGTCGCGGAATAGGCTAGCCGAGGGCACACCGGCTTTGGCCGCCAATTGCTGGGCGGTGTTCAATCCTTTGGGCATCATGACCAAGCCATGGCCGCTTTCAGCGAGAAAAGCAGTAGTTTGATCCGAAACGGCGCGGCTGGATTGCACGCCGCCATTTGGGTCTTCGAGAACGGCAATCGCCTCGGGGACGGCTTGCAAAGTGCCGCTCAGCGTCACTTCGACATCCGAGGGTTGGGCACCCACCGGGATATCGGCCATCGCCAGAACTTCAAACCCGAGTTTGCGATAGGCCGCTGCGGTTTTTGCAGCCTCTGGGTGGGATGGAGGAATCGCAATGCTGACCTGAAGTGGCAAGGTTTTCAACGCCTCGGGGCCCCAAGTATCGACCTTATCGTCAATCAAAATCACCGCAATCTGCGGTTGGCCCTCGGCTGGGGTGGTTTTGGGTGTCGCTGCGAACTGGATCAAAGGAGAGGTTTGCGCTAGCGGCTTATCGACCTCAGGCGCATCATCTCCACCCAAACGAGGCAAGCGTGACGTTGTTATACCGCTATCACGGTTCAACAAGGATCCGGCAGGTTTGCCAATTGATGGGCGGCTGGCGGCCGCTTCGGGTTCTGGTTCAACCACCGCAATCTGTGCCGGTTCTGGCCTCGGTTCAGGCTCAGGGTCTTGCGTGTCCGCCACAGGTTCCGGGATCGGCTCTTGCTCCGGTTTCACCTCTGCAACGGTTTCGGGGGCCTCTTGGGGGTCGTCCTCAACTGCGTCCTCTACAACGTCTGCCTCAATTGCAGGGACAAGATCGCCCTCCCCTTCCTCTGGCAACAAAGCGGTTTCTTCGGTTGGAACGGCGGGGGCCGGTGGCTGGGCCGGGTCTGTAGAAATATCCAACGAGGTTTCTGGCTTGGGCGCACCAGGAATATCGGCCTGTGCAATGGCCTGAACAGGGCCATCCGTCCCGACGCTCACTTGTGCGGCCTCTGAACTTGGTTCGGCCCCGGATAGCGCGGCGGGGGCGTCACCAATTACCGGCTGTTCAGGTGAGGCTGTGTCGGCCCCAACCGCAAACGGTGCTTCGGGGGCGTCCAAGGCTCCACCCGGTGCTTGAGGCGTCTCAAACGCAGTTTCCGGAGTTGGGCGCCGCCCCGGTTTTGCCGGATCAACGGTTTCGGGTGCGGCGGCGACCTCTGTTGGCTCCGCCTTCTCAGCATCTAAGGTTGATGGCTCTGGCGCATCTATTGCGACGTCGGCTGTATCAGGTGTTTGCGCCGGCTCTGGCTTGGCAGGCATAGCTTCTGGTGCTTGTGGAACAGGATCAGCAGGCGCAGCTTCGCTCATCTCTGGGGCCGATACCGGGGCAACAGGCGCATCATTGGCCGGTTTTAAACCGTCCTTGAGCGGCCCGGTCGCCACCGAAAGCGCCCCAACAGCCGCACCACAAATCACCACACCCCAGATTGATCCGCTCAAAAAGCCCCGTGCCATGTGCCGTTCCTCACCCGTTCTTTGCCCATTGCGTGCTATATCGCACTTGTCCTGAGAGACCCGCGCCCCTTGACGCCGGTCTGACTGCCTGTGCATGTATACCGCGACCAAGCGGCCCGCCGCCACCCATAACAGCGTAGACCCATGCTTCTTCTGATAGATAACTATGACAGCTTTACCTACAACCTTGTTCACTACTTGGGCGAATTGGGCGCTGATGTCGTTGTTCACCGCAATGACGCGCTAAACGTGCAAGAGGCGATGGCGCTGAAACCGTCGTCCATTCTGCTGTCGCCCGGCCCCTGTGATCCCGATCAGGCGGGCATTTGTCTGGCCCTGACCGAGGCCGCCGCCGAAACCCGCACCCCGTTGATGGGCGTGTGTTTGGGGCATCAAACCATTGGTCAGGCTTTTGGCGGCACGGTTGTGCGCCACGACGAAATCGTTCACGGCAAAATGGGTGAGATCAAGCACGAAGGCAAAGGTGTCTTCAAAGGCCTGCCCTCGCCGCTTCTTGGCACACGCTATCATTCCTTGGTGGTGCGCCGCGATGATTTGCCCTCCTGTCTTCAGGTCACAGCCGAGCTGGAAGATGGCACCATCATGGGGCTGCAACACGAAAGCCTGCCGATCCAAGGCGTGCAATTCCACCCGGAATCGATCCGCTCGGAACATGGGCACGCGATGCTGCAAAATTTTCTTGATCTGACAAAGGAACCAGCATGAGCGATCTGCTGAAACCGCTGATTGGCGCCGCCGCTGATCGCCCGTTGACCCGTGATGAAGCCGAACAAGCCTTTACCGTTTTGTTCGAAGGTGACGCCACCCCGGCCCAGATTGCCGGCCTGTTGATGGCGTTGCGCACCCGTGGCGAAACCGTTGATGAATATTCCGCCGCCGCCGCCGTGATGCGCGCAAAATGCAACGCGGTTAAGGCCCCCAGTGGCGCGATGGACATTGTCGGCACCGGCGGGGACGGCAAAGGCACGTTGAACATTTCCACCGCCACCGCCTTTGTTGTGGCGGGTGCCGGCCAGGTTGTCGCCAAACACGGCAATCGCAACCTGTCATCGAAATCCGGGGCCGCCGATGCGCTTGGTCAGATGGGCATCAACGTCATGATCGGCGCGGATGTTGTTGAAAAGGCGCTGGCCGATGTCGGCATCTGTTTCATGATGGCCCCGATGCACCACCCGGCGATGAAGCATGTCATGCCGGTGCGTATGGAGCTTGGCACGCGCACGATTTTCAACATCCTCGGGCCGTTGACCAACCCGGCGGGTGCGAAACGTCAATTGACCGGGGCCTTTACCCGCGATTTGATCCGCCCGATGGCCGAAACTCTGGGTCAGCTTGGCTCGGAACGCGCGTGGTTGGTGCACGGCTCCGATGGTACGGATGAGCTGGCGATCTCCGGGATCAGCTGGGTCGCCGCCCTCGAAGAGGATGGTAGTATTCACGAAGCAGAACTGCACCCCGAAGACGCAGGCCTGCCGCTCCATCCGTTCGAAGACATCCTTGGCGGCACACCAGAGGACAACGCCGTTGCCTTCCGTGCCTTGTTGGACGGAGAACATTCGGCTTACCGCGATGCGGTTTTGCTAAATTCGGCGGCGGCATTGACCGTGGCGGGCAAGGCGGCTGACTTGCGGGTTGGTGTCGAAATGGCGCGCGAAAGCATCGACAGCGGCGCGGCCAAAGCCAAGATCGAAGCCCTGGCCAAAGCGACACAAGCCGCCTGATCCTCGCTAGGAACTTCGGATTTCACAAAAGAGGAGATCAGCATGTCTTTGACAGGTCCAACAGCTTGGGCTGATCTCCCATTCTTTGCCGATGATTTGCCCGAAATCGCGCGCAAGCTTGACCAAGATGCGCGAGACATCCTTCCGCCCCGACACCAAGTTTTTGCTGCGCTTGAAGCCTGCCGCCCTGAGGATGTCAAAGTGGTGATCCTTGGCCAAGACCCCTACCCGACCCCCGGCCACGCCCATGGATTGGCTTTTTCGGTGGAACCGGGTGTGAAGCTCCCCCGCAGTTTGACCAATATCTACAAAGAAATGGTCGAGGATTTGGGCAGTGCCCCGATCACCGGCGATTTGCGCGGCTGGGCGACCCAAGGGGTTTTGCTTTTGAACACTGCGCTGACCGTTCCCGCCGGTGAGGCCAACGGCCACAAGAAACTCGGCTGGGCCAAATTGACCGAGCAGGTCTTGACCCGCCTCTGCGAAAGCCCGCGCGCTTTTGTGCTTTGGGGTGGCCACGCCCAAGGCTTTGCGCCGCATATCACCGGCGATCAACACCTGATATTGAAAACCGCACATCCCTCGCCGCTTTCGGCCCGGCGCGGCTTTTTCGGCTCCCGCCCCTTTTCCAAGGTCAACGACTGGCTTAAAGCCAATGGAAACACTGAGATTAACTGGACATCCTCATGAGCACGACCATTCTTGACAAGATCAAAGCCTACAAGCTTGAAGAAGTGGCCGCCGACAAAGCGTCCCGTTCCCTAGCCGAGGTCGAGGCCGCCGCGCGCGAGGCATCACCGGTGCGTGGCTTTGCCGACCGTTTGTTTGCCGCCGAAAAAACCGGCTATGGTCTGATTTCCGAAGTCAAGAAAGCCTCCCCTTCCAAAGGGTTGATCCGCGCCGATTTCGAACCGGCCAAATTGGCCAAAGCCTATGAGGACGGCGGCGCGACTTGCCTGTCCGTGTTGACCGACACGCCGAGCTTTCAAGGCGCAAAAGAGTTTTTGGTCGCCGCACGCGAAGCCACCAACATGCCCGCCCTGCGCAAAGATTTCATGTATGATACCTATCAGGTCGCAGAGGCGCGCGCGCTTGGGGCCGATTGCATCTTGATCATCATGGCAAGCGTGTCGGACGCCCAAGCCCAAGAGCTTGAAGATGCTGCCTTTTCATGGGGTATGGATGCCTTGATCGAAACCCATGATGCGCCAGAAATGGAACGCGCCCTGCGGTTGAAATCCAAGCTGATCGGGGTGAACAACCGCAACCTTAAAACCTTTGAGACCACCTTGGATACCACCCGCGATTTGGCCAAAATGGTGCCATCTGACCGGATGCTGATATCGGAATCCGGGTTAAACACGCCCAAGGACCTTGCCGATATGGCCGCCCATGGCGCGCGGACCTTCCTCATCGGTGAAAGCCTGATGCGCAAGGACGACGTGCGCGCCGCCACCCGAACTCTGCTGGCCAACCCGGTTTCTGCGTAAATAAGGACATGACATGAGCGACCTGACCCATTTCAACGAAGACGGCCATGCCCATATGGTCGACGTGTCCGACAAAGCCGTCACATCGCGAGTTGCGACGGCTGAGGGCTGGGTCAAGATGGCCCCAGAGACCTTTGCATTGATCACCGAAGGACGCGCCAAAAAGGGCGACGTAATCGGCGTGGCGCGTTTGGCGGGCATCATGGGCGCCAAGAAAACCCCCGACTTGATCCCGCTTTGCCACCCCTTGCCCGTCACCAAAGTTTCGGTCGACCTGACCCAAGACCCCGATCTTCCCGGCTTGCGGATTGAGGCGACGGTCAAGACCACCGGCCAAACCGGCGTCGAAATGGAAGCGTTGACGGCCGTCTCGATCGCCGCGCTAACGGTCTATGATATGGTCAAAGCGGTGGACAAAGCCATGGAGATCGGCGGCACCCGCGTCATCTTGAAAGATGGCGGAAAGTCAGGACGTTACGAGGCATCATGAACAAAGGTCGGTCCCTTGAGTTGTATTTCGTTGACGGTCGCCCCGATGGGATGTTGACCGCCGAAGTGTTCAATTGGACCGGCCATGTATTGCGTATTCCTAAAATCCGTTTGCCGGATGGATTGCGTCGCCCAGAAGCCAAGCAGACCGGCGTTTACGTGTTGCTTGGACAAGATGAGACAGGCGCGCTTGCCTATATCGGCGAGGCCGAAAACATGGCCGACCGTCTACGCCAGCATGCCAGCCAAAAAGAGTGGTGGGACGAGGCCGTATTGGTGACAACGGCCGGTGATGGGCTTCACAAAGCGCATGTCAAATACCTCGAAAGCCGTTTGGTTGAGATCGCCAAAGATGCAGGTGTGATGCGGCTGGAAAACGGCAACATCCCCCCCAAGGCAAGCCTGAACGAAGCTGCCACGGCCAACATGGAAAGCTTTTTGGACACGCTACACATGGTGCTTCCGGCCATTCGTGTGGATATGTTTCAGACGAGAACCCGTCAGAATCTGATACTCGACGCCTCCAAGTCCATCGGGCAAAATGACAATCCTACAACGTTCTATTTCACTGTAAAAAGAAACGATCTTTCAGCAAGCGCTGTAGTCGCTGGTGACGAGTTCATACTCCAAAAAGGGTCTAGAGTTCGTTCACAGTGGGCTGGTGATCGCAAACAGAATACGCACTACTGGAAACTTCACGATGAATTGGTAGCCAAAGGCACAATTCGATTGACCAACGGACAAGCGATACTGGCTGAGAATGTCGCTTTCTCCAGCCCTTCCGCTGCTGCGGCTATTGTAGCGGGCCGTTCCTCCAACGGTCGGACATCTTGGAAAACCCAAGGCGGCAAAACCTACGCCGAATGGGAAGAAGAACAACTTGAAAAGGTCGATGAATGATCTCCGTATCCCAAGCGCTTGACCATCTTTTTGCCCTCGCCAAACCCTTGGCCTCTGAAGAGGTGCCTTTGATCCAAGCCGCCGGGCGGGTGATGGTCAAACCGGTACAGGCGCGGCGTGATCAACCGCCTTTTGCCGCCTCGGCGATGGACGGATACGGCACGATAAATCCTGAGGAGGGTCAAAAGCTCAAGGTCGTAGGGGAGGCCGCGGCCGGACACCGGTTTGACGGCGATATCCCCGCTGGGTCCTGCATTCGTATCTTTACCGGCGCGCCGGTGCCCGACGCCGTCACGCATGTCACCATACAGGAAAACGTCACCCGCGAGGGCGATCACATTGTGGTTAACGACTTGGGCTCGGGTGACAACATCCGCCCCGCCGGCGGCGACTTTCGCGATGGTCAAACCGTTGGCGCGCCGCGGCGTTTGACCGCCAATGACGTCGCGCTTTTGGCAGCGATGAATGTCCCGACCGTCACCGTAGCCAAGCAACCCAAGGTCGCGCTGATTTCCACCGGAGACGAACTTGTCATGCCCGGTGAAAACCCCGGCCCGGATCAAATCATCGCCTCCAACACTTTTGGCCTTCATGCCATGTTGCGCGACCTTGGGGCCCTGCCCCGTTTGTTGCCCATTGCCCGCGATACCGAAGCCTCCCTGCGCACCGTATTTGATCTTGTGGATGATGCTGATCTGGTGATCACCATTGGCGGCGCGTCGGTTGGCGATCATGATCTTGTCGCCAAAGTCGCTGGTGATCTTGGCATGGAGCGCGCGTTCTACAAAGTCGCCATGCGTCCCGGAAAACCGTTGATGTCCGGTCGCTTAGGCGATGCGATGATGATGGGGCTTCCGGGCAATCCGGTTTCGGCGATGGTCTGTGGGCACATATTTGTCGCCCCGGTCATTCGCGCCTTGATGGGTCTTGCCCGCTCCGCCGCGCCGCGTTTCCAAACCACCCTCGCCGCCCCTATCGCCGAAAATGGCCCGCGCGAACATTATATGCGCGCCGAGGTGTCCCCGAACGGTTTGACCGCGTTTGAGAAACAGGATTCGAGCTTGCTCAGCGTTTTGGGTGCCTCCAACGCATTGCTTGTGCGCGCGCCCAATGACCCCGCGCGCGTAGTGGGTGAAAAAGTGGACTACATCCCGCTCTAAATGAACCTCTGGTTGATTTACCCACAGATCCGTTGACACAAAACGAGAACAGGGGTAGAACAAAACCTGACACGAGGTTGGGAGCAGACCATGCTGACAAAAAAGCAATTGGACCTTTTGGACTTTATTAACAAGCGCATGACCCGAGACGGCGTGCCGCCTAGTTTTGATGAAATGAAAGACGCGTTGGACCTGCGATCCAAGTCCGGGATTCACCGGTTGATCACCGCCTTGGAAGAGCGTGGATTTATTCGCCGGTTGGCCCATCGCGCCCGCGCTATTGAAATTGTCAAACTCCCCGAAAGCCTTGGGGGTGCCCCCGCCGGGTTCCGTCCGCAGGTGATTGATGGTGATCGCCCTGATAGCACGCCAAGCGCCGCGCAAAACATCGCCAATGGTGCGATTGCCAAGCTTCCCTTGATGGGCCGCATTGCGGCAGGTCAACCGATTGAGGCGATCAATGACGTTCCACCCGGTGTGATGGTGCCGGGACAGATGGTTCAGGGTGCCGGAAAACACTACGCCCTTGAAGTCAAAGGCGATTCCATGATCGACGCCGGTATCAACGATGGTGATGTTGTTGTGATCCGCGAAAGCAATGACGCCGCCGAAGGGGATATCGTTGTCGCTCAGGTCGAAGGTTATGAGGCGACTTTGAAACGCTTTCGCCGCCGCGGTGGCATGATCGTACTTGAGGCTGCGAACCCAGCGTATGAATCGCGCGTTCTCCCCGAAGGTGCGGTAAGCGTGCAGGGCCGTTTGGTGGGTTTGATACGCACCTACTGAGCCTTTTTGGCAAGGCGGAGGGGTTCCTGCTTGGCCCCATGCCACAGCCGAATGCCCGAGGTTTGACGGTCCGTCACCATGCGCCATCCGTCATCCTCGGCCCAAAAGGCCACCGAACCGGTATAGCGTAAGCGCGCCGGATCGAAGACATCACAGGCCCCATTTGGCTGCGCATTGGCGCTTGCCACCACAATTTGGCCCGCCGAACAAAGCTCTAGCGTTGCGACAGCGCGCTTGCCCTGCAAATGAATGACCTCCTTGGCCCCGATTTGCGCCCGTGCCACTCGGGCTTCTATTGACCCCGGCCATCGACCTGCTGCGTCCCGTTGAGACCCGGCAAACCCATCATTTTCCAACCAATTCTCGGCGACGAATCCCGACCCCTTGGGCCGCGACAAGGCCCGCCCGTGATCGGTCATGACGCCGACCAAGGTGCCGGTGTCCGAAATCAACAAGGCGGGACGTTCCGTTCCCATCCAAAGGAAAACGGCCAAGGCGGCGGGCGCAAGCCCAACCAACCGCCCCGTGCCGCGCCACAAACACAGGATCAGGCCACCTATCGCCAGCAATGGTAAAACCCGACCATCCGGGGCGATGACGGCGCGTGTCACTCCTTCCCAGCTGGCAACCCACTGAGCGACGCCCAAAATCCAATCCAAGCCCAAGGCCATCAGGTTCAGCGCGATCCAATCAAGCCCGAAAGGCATCAACAAAGCGGCCAAAACCGCCATAGGCACAACCACCAAACCCATAACCGGCACAGACAACAAATTTGCGACCAAACCATATTGCGACAACATATTGAAATGCGCCATGCCCACAGGTGCGGTTGCCGCCCCTGCCACCGCAGAAGACACAACCAACCCCATGACGGGGGCAAACCAGCGCGGCATTTGGCGCCCCTGTTGCCAGAGCGTGATTTGTTCAAACACGGTGATGAGGGCGGTTGTCGCGGCAAAAGACATCTGAAATCCGGGTGACACCAAGGCTTCGGGGCGCAGCATCAAAACGACGAGCGCCGCCATGGCCACGCTTCGTAGCGACAAGGCGCGGCGATCCAACATCGTTGCGGTGAGGGCCGCCGCCGCCATGATAAAGGCGCGTTGGGTTGCGACGCTCCCCCCCGACAATGACAAATAGCCAAGTGCCGCCAGCAAGGCCCCCGCCGCCGCCAGCTTTTTCACCGGCCAGTTGTGGCGCGCACGTGGAATGAGCAAAAGCCCAACGCGCAAGGCTGCAAAGACGAACCCAGCCAACAACCCCATGTGTAGGCCTGAAATCGCCAGCAAATGCGCAAGGTTGGTTTCACGCAGAGTGCGCAGCGTGTCCTGCCCCATGCCCGAGCGGTCCCCGGTCATCAGCGCCGCCGCAAAGGCCCCGGTTTCCCCCGGCAATAGGTTTTGCACTCGTTTCGATAGCCACATTCGCGCTTTGAACAGAACCTGCCCTTGCCCCGGTGGATCTAATAAGAGCACCGGGCTGCGGGTGTAGCCAACGCCGCCAAGTTTGAGAAACCAAGCGTGGCGACGGAAATCAAACCCCCCCGGTTCAACGGCCCCTCCGGGGGGCGACAAATGACCGGTTAAAATGATCGTGGCACCGGGTTCGGGATCAATAAACCCTTGTTTTCCATGCAAAGACACGCGAACACGTTTTGGGATTTCGTCGGGGTCCATGCGTTGAAGAACCACGCGATCCAGTGTCAGACGCACCGCATCAGAGCCAGAGCGATCAATGCCAACAATGCGCCCTTCGATAGGGCCGTAATATCGAAAGTCCAACACCGGACCAGAGACCATATGGGCGCGCGCACCGGCCAGCGAAAAGCCCAAAGCCACCAAGCCAACCGCCGCCATAATTGGCCCGAAAACCGGGCCTGCGCGACCTTGAAACGCGATGATCGCGGTGCCACTCAGCCCAAGCGCTATCAAAATCCACACGTCCGGTTCGGCGCGCAGGGTAAAATACGCGCCAATCCCCACGGCCAAAAGGACCGGGGACCACGGGAACAAATACCCGCGTTGCCGCAATAAAATCGCAGCAACAATGTGATAGGCCTGTGCCATGCTTGCCTTGTAACGGCTCTGGGTAACGGCTCTGGCCTGCGCTTTGCTTGCCCTAGGCCGGGCCTGAGTTTAAGGAACAGCCCAAGCTACTCCATTCCCTGTTAGCAAAAGGTTAACCAAGATGACTGCTGTCGTAACCCGTTTTGCCCCCTCGCCCACTGGCTATCTGCATATCGGCGGCGCGCGCACAGCGCTGTTCAACTGGCTCTATGCCCGCGGCCGTGGCGGCAAATTCCTGCTGCGGATCGAAGACACCGACCGCGCGCGCTCAACCCCAGAAGCCACCGATGCCATTTTGAAAGGCATGGAGTGGCTTGGCCTCGACTTTGATGGCGAGGTGATCAGCCAGTTTGACCGTGCCGATCGTCACGCCGAAGTTGCCAATGAGCTTTTGGCCAAAGGCGCGGCTTACAAGTGTTTCGCGACCCAAGAGGAAATCGAAGCCTTTCGCGAAGAGGCCCGTGCCGCGGGCAAATCGACGCATTTCCAAAGCCCCTGGCGCGACGCCGATGCCGCCACGCACCCCGATGCGCCATATGTTGTGCGCCTGAAATCCGCGCAGGATGGCGAAACGGTCATCAACGACGAAGTTCAGGGCACCGTTCGGATCAAAAACGAAAACCTCGATGACATGGTTTTGTTACGTTCCGATGGCACGCCGGTCTATATGTTGGCTGTGGTTGTAGATGATTACGATATGGGCGTGACCCATGTTATTCGCGGGGACGATCACCTGAACAATGCTGCACGTCAGATGGGCATCTACACCGCTATGGGTTGGGATCTACCCACCTATGCCCATATTCCGTTGATCCACGGCCCCGATGGCAAGAAGCTTTCCAAGCGCCACGGTGCCCTTGGTGTCGAGGAATATCAGGCCATGGGCTATCCCTCCGCTGGCATGCGTAACTACCTTGCGCGCTTGGGCTGGAGCCACGGTGATGACGAATTCTTTACGGATGATCAGGCAAAGGAGTGGTTCGGGACCGACGGAATCGGCAAATCGCCCGCTCGGTTTGATTTTAAGAAGTTGGAGAATATCTGTGGTCAACACATTGCCATCACTGACGATGCTGCGTTGCTGCATGAAATCGTGATGTATCGCGAGGCGGCGAACTTACCTGCCTTGACGGACGTTCAGTCACAGCGGCTGAACGCCGCGCTTTATTGTCTCAAGGACCGGGCCAAGACTTTCCCAGAACTCCTTGAAAAGGCTCACTTTGCATTGATCGAAGGCGAGATTGAGGTCGAGCCAAAAGCGGCTAAGAACCTTGATACGGTATCCCGTGGTATACTGGGCGCGTTGACGCCGCAGCTGCAAAATGTTAGCTGGACCCGGGATGAACTTGAGGCGGTCTTAAACCGCTTTGCAGAAGATAATGGCATGAAATTCGGCAAGCTGGCTGGCCCCCTTCGGGCGGCTCTGGCGGGCCGGGCTGCCACACCGAGCGTCTTTGACATGATGCTTGTACTTGGTCAGGAGATCAGCCTTGAGAGGTTGACCCAGGCCGCAAATGGGGGAGACAGCTGACCGTATAACGCGTCGGCCTTTCCCGAATACAACAAAGACTGCGGGCCGCAGAAGTGGCCCGCTTACGTTCGAGAACAAGGGAAAACACGCATGGCTGATACGACCAAAACCGCGACGCTGACAATTGATGGGCAGTCCTACGACCTGCCAATCCACTCGCCGACGGCTGGCCCGGATGTGCTTGATATCCGTAAATTGTATGCCCAAGCGGGCGTTTTCACCTACGATCCCGGCTTCACCTCGACCGCGAGCTGTGACAGCACCATCACCTTTATTGATGGCGGCAAGGGCGAATTGCTACATCGTGGTTACCCTATCGACCAGCTGGCCGGTAAATCGCATTATCTAGAAGTGTGTTTCCTGCTGCTTTACGGTGAATTGCCGACGGCTGCCGAACTGGAAAAGTTCGAAACCACCATCACCAACCACACCATGATCCACGAACAGATGCACAACTTCTTCCGTGGTTTCCGCCGCGATGCGCATCCGATGGCAACCATGGTGGGTGTGGTCGGCGCGATGTCGGCCTTCTACCACGACAGCACCGATATTGCCGATCCGCGCCAGCGTGAGATCGCGTCGCATCGTTTGATCGCCAAAATGCCCACAATCGCGGCCATGGCGTACAAATACTCGATCGGTCAGCCTTTCGTGTATCCACGCAATGACCTCGATTACGCGGCCAACTTCTTGCACATGTGTTTCGCGGTTCCCGCCGAAGAATATAACGTTAATCCGATCCTGGCCCGTGCCATGGACCGCATCTTTACTCTGCACGCCGATCACGAGCAAAACGCCTCGACATCAACCGTGCGTTTGGCTTCGTCTTCTGGTGCCAACCCATTTGCATGTATTGCCGCTGGTATTGCCTGTCTCTGGGGCCCCTCTCATGGTGGCGCAAACCAAGCTTGCCTTGAAATGCTCAAGGAAATCGGGTCACCCGAGAATATTCCGGAATACATCGCCCGCGCCAAAGACAAGAACGATCCGTTCCGTCTGATGGGCTTTGGACACCGCGTTTACAAAAACTTTGACCCACGCGCGACTGTGATGAAACAGTCCGCTGACGAAGTTCTTGATTTGCTCGGCGTTGAAAACAACCCAATTTTGGCAACCGCCAAAGCACTGGAAGAAGCGGCGCTAGCCGATCCCTACTTTGCTGACAAAAAGCTGTTCCCGAATGTCGACTTCTATTCGGGCATCATCCTCGAAGCGATGGGCTTCCCCACTTCGATGTTCACACCGATCTTTGCGCTGTCGCGCACCGTTGGTTGGATTTCGCAGTGGAAAGAGCAGCTGTCTGATCCGGCACATAAAATTGGCCGTCCACGTCAGTTGTACCTCGGTGAGACCGAGCGCGACTATTCGGATATTGAAACCCGCTAAGCGGCACTCGAATCAGAAATTCAGGAACCCGGCTTTTCCCAAAGCCGGGTTTTTTCGTGCCTTGTTTCCGTCAATTTTTATGGAAACAGTTTTTAGGCAGGCTGGCCATTGTTCCCAGCATCTAGCGCATACATTGCCAAATGTGGCAGCGATAAGGCCGAAACGCATTGTTTCCGCTAAAACCCGCGCAATTTCGAACAGATTTCGGCATGAATTGGTCAAATTTTTACAGTTTGCCGATTGCGCAGGAGCTCCCCATGGCCACATCCACCCCAACCGAAGTTTTACTGGGTTGCGACCCTCAGGTTCGCGTCACGATTATCGAAGATGATGGCAACCTGTTCATGCGCGTGGTCACCGAAAACCCGGAAACCACCGACCTTGACGGTTTGTTCTTTAACCTTGCCGATGATGTCGATGCCTCTGCTCTGACGATCTACCCCGACTTTGACGAAAATGTTGGCTCCAACGGTGAAAACGTCACCGGATATACCGTCGCCTCCGGCACCATGAACCAGTTGGACAACGGTGCGCAGATCCAAGAACCCTATGACGTGCGTCTGGAATTTGGCACCGTGCCGTGGACCTCGGGCGGTGACGTCGACGAAGCAACCCTAACCTTCTACATAGATGGCGGCGATTCCAACCTCACCGCAGATAGCATCGACCTCAGCAATCTCACCGCCGTTGTAAATAGTGACAATGGCGCGGGCCTTGCCCTCACCGGTGGCACCGGCAACTCGGGCGATGACACCACGACGGTTTACGAAACCGTCACGGCGATTGACGAAGACATGGACGACATCGCCGCGGGCTGTGGTCGCGGTCAAACCAATGACAATGTTGTCGAAAACGACTTCAAGGCCGTCTATGGCGAGCTGATGACCAACGGCTATTGGGATGGCGATCTGCAATTGGCTGCGGTCGAGAGCGACGGCCCAGTGACGTTTAGCTTTGACGCCCGCGCCAATAACACCGAGGCCTTTGAAAACTCTGGCCGCTATGCCGATAGCCTTGAGGTGCAAGTGCGCCTCGACAATGGCGAATGGCAGACCTTGGACACCTTTATGGTCAATGACGCCGGTACTGCCCTCGTAGGCGATCAATCCGGCCAAACTTTTGGCTCTGACGGCAGCACTCTGACCTATTCCGGCGGTGTGCTCGACAACGTTGATGGCACAGCAGAATTCCGCATCGTGTCCGACATTTCGGCCTGCAACGAAAAAATCTTCCTCGATGACATTCAAGTCACCACCACCGAAGCGGTCGATGTTCCGTCCACTGGCGACAGCTCGGTCATGGTCACCGCACTAAGCGAGGACTTTGTTGGCGATGACACGCCCGAAAGCTCGGACGCTATCGTTCACAGCGATCGTTGGAATGTGGAACAAGAGGCGTTGTTCACCAATGGTCACAATGACGGCCGTGTTGAGTTGGCCGAAGTTGCAACCGATGGCCCGGTCGAGTTCAGCCTTGATGCTCAGGCCGTTAACATCGACAGTTTCGAGAACAGCGGCCACTATGCCGATAGTTTGCGGGTCGAAGCCCAGATTGACGGTGGCGATTGGGTTCTGCTTGATGAATTCCGCGTCAATGATGCCGGCACCGCTATGGTTGGCGATCAAACAGGTCAGACCTTTGATGGCGACATGACCACGCTCAACTATTCCGGCGGCGTTCTGGATGGGGCGAGCGAGAATGTTCAATTCCGTCTGGTTTCTGACATTTCGGCGAACAACGAAATCTTGCGCGTCGACAATCTTGAGGTACGCGTCACCGAAACCACCGACGGTGAGCACGCCGACGAGACCTGTGAAGGCTTTGACGGAGCTGCATCGGGTGACACCGCCGCGCTGCAATTTGATGGCTTTAGCGTCACGGCACAACGCGCCGGGGATGATGCCGCAAGTGAAAACGATGCGATGATCTTTGACACCGCCAACCCGACCGGTGGCGACAGCGATCTGGCCTATGACGATCAAGGCAATGCAATCATCATTTCCGAAGACAACGATGCTTCGGATGCCGATGACAATGCCGGTGGCGGCACCATCACCTTTGATTTTGACGTGCCAAGCGACGTTGTGAGCCTCAATGTTCTGGATGTCGAAGAAGACGGCGGGTCGATTGATCTCTTTGATGCCGAAGGTGAGCTGCTCGACTCAGTCGCCATTCCCGGTATTGGCGACAACTCCTTGCAAACCATCGACATTTCCGTCGATGGCGTGTCGTCAATGCAGGTCAATCTTGCCGGGTCCGGCGCGGTGGATGACCTTTGCTATGCCACGCCCGATGATATGGGTGCGGATTGCGGTCAGTATTTGGTCACCTACGATGATCTGATGAAAGACCCAGATCCGCTTGATCCAAATGATGAAGCGGATGACGCTGACCCTGCTGCTGATCCGGCAAGTGCAGCGGATGACTACATTTAAACCAAGACCACTCACGAACAAAAAGGGCGCGGATAACTCCGCGCCCTTTGCTATGTGAAAAGCCCGAGGTTTAGCGCCCCTCGTAGTCGGGCTTGCGTTTATCCAAAAACGCCATGACCCCTTCCATAAAGTCGCGGGATTTGCCGCATTGCCCTTGCAGGCTCGCCTCAAGCGCCAGTTGATCCTCAAGCGTGTTGTCATAAGATGCGCGCATCGCTTGTTTGATCCGCGCATAGGCCAGCGTTGGACCATGGGCCAAATGGGCGGCGCGGGCTTTCCAGATGATCTCAAACTCGCCATCGGGAACCGCTTCCCAGATCATGCCCCATTCATCCGCCTGCCGCGCGCTGATCTTTTCGGCGAAGAGCGCCTTGCCCATCGCTTTGGCCAGCCCGATCTGACGCGGCAAAAACCATGTGCCACCCGCATCCGGGATCAGCCCAATCTTGCTAAATGCCTGAAGAAAATAGGCGCTTTCGGTGGCAATCACCACATCCGCCGCCAGCGCAAGATTGGCCCCGGCTCCCGCCGCCGCGCCGTTGACCGCGGCAATTGTCGGCACCGGGCATTCATAGATCGCGCGCAACATCGGCACATATTCGTCATTCAACGTACGCTGCAAATCAAGCTGGGCAATGTTCTTGCCATCCCCCAAATCCTGACCGGAACAAAACGCTTTGCCGTTGCCGGTCAAAACCACCACACGCGCCTCTTTGCCGCCACGGGTAAAGGCGTCGGCCAATTCCGCGCGCATCTGCGTGTTCAGCGCGTTCATCACATCGGGGCGATTGATCGCGATTGTGGCGATGTCGTCTTCTACCACATAGGTGATCGTGTCGTATTTCATGGGAACTCCGTTAACCTGTTGCGCGCATCAAATACCGATGACGCCGGAATGGCAAAGCGAAACCCCGCGTCACGGGGCCAGCTTCGCAATAAGGGCCAAGGCCTCGGGCGGTGGCAATTGCTCCACGCGCTCATAGGCTGACCCATCAAGGTTGCGGGTTAGCATGGCGTGTTCAATCATCCCGCGCCTGATCTGGGCAGCATCGCGAAAAAGGGTCATCGCATCAATCAAACCGCTTATGTCGCGTTCTGTCAGCGTCTGACGCGCAGGCAAACGGGCCCACAAGACCCAAAGGCACAGCCCTTGAATGCGGGTTTTCCCCGGCCATCGTTTAAGCTGCCCCTTGTCGTCAAAATGCTCAAGCGCCCGCGCCACAAGCTTGTCATCGGCGACCGGCTTGGGGGTGTTTTGCGCCCTAAGATGTTGAAAATTCCGATACCCGGCCGCACGCGCAACAAGGCCCAATGTCTCAACATGGCTCGGGGTGTTAGGAAGTTCGGCGCGCAGCGCCTTGGCAAATTGCTTAAGATCTTTGATCTCAAGCGAAATCGTCTCACGGGTCATCTGTCCCTCCGTTCTGACGATACCGCACCACCAAAGGTGGTTAGGAGGTCCGCCCTTGTCCAGAGGTATCGCCTGAAAAAAGGCAGATCACTGAAAGTCGACAACAGGTTTAGCGCATGGCGGAGCCTAGGGATCCTGTCACCCTACCGTTTGGCTACCGTGCTGACACCCTTGCGTCAACGCCCATGCTTCTTCTTTCCCCAAATATCCCGAGGAGGCTCGAGCAAAGCTCGAGGCGGGGCAGCGCCCCTACCCCTTCATGATCTCGTCAAGACGGGCCTGTTCCTCGGAGCTTAACCCTTCACTGGCTTTCGCCGGCGCCTGTGCACGGCCCCGCAGGTAAAACGCCGCCACAACCAAGGCGAAGAGCAACCCCAAAGGCCCCGTCGCCCACAGAAGCCAGTTCCAGCCGCCTGTGGTGGGTTGCAGCAACACAAACTCGCCATAACGGGCCACAACATAGTCAACAACTTCGTCGTTATTGTCGCCCGCCATGATCCGTTCGCGCACCAAAAGCCGCAAATCACGCGCCAATGAGGCGTTTGATTCATCAATGCTTTCGTTCTGACACACAAGGCATCGCAGCCCTGCCGAAATGTCGCGTGCCCGTTGCTCTAACGCCGGATCGGCAAGCATCTCATCCGGTTGCACAGCCGCAGCCGGAAGAGACACAAACGCCAACATCAGCGCCGCAATCAAAGTCTTGAGCAGTTTCATTCCGCCGGAACCCCCTTGATCACCGCCGCCTTTTTGCGCGCACCTGCGGCAACACGATAGCGACGATCAGACAGGCTTAGCAGCCCACCAAGTGACATCAGAATACAACCCGCCCAAATCCAGTTGGCCAGCGGTTTGATATAGATCCGCATGACATAGCCGCCATCGGCTTGCGCGTCGCCGATCACAACATAGACGTCGCGCAGAAACCGGTAATCAATCGCCGCCTCGGTGGTTGGCATCTGCTGAACCGGATAGCTGCGCTTTTCTGGATAGACGCGCACAATCTCTTGCCCGCCTTTCAGAACGCTGACTTCGGCCATATCCGACATGTAGTTTGGCCCTTGAACGGTATCGACACCGCGCAAGATGAACTCAAACTGACCAACGGTGAAAGGTTCGTCGATCTGGGCAACCAGAACGCGCTCCTCTTCCCAGGCCATCAAACCAGCGATGCCCAGCATAGTGATCCCAAGACCGCCATGCGCAACCGCCTTGCCCCAATCGGCACGCGGCAGGCGCAACAAGCGCGAATAATCACGAGTTTTGCCAATCTTGCTTAGAAGGTCAATCGTCGCGCCAGAAACAAGCCAAGCGCCAAGGAAGACACCAACAGGACCCAGCATGGATTTGCCGGTTTGCATCGCCCAAACCAAACCGCCAAGCGCCAGCGCAAGCATAAAGGCCGGGACAAGTTGCTTGATCACGCGATCAGCACGCCCCCGCTTCCAGCTCAGCATCGCGCCAATCGGCAAAATCAGACCGAGGATGACCATGAACGGTGTGAAGGCCATGTTGAAGAACGGCGCTCCAACCGAAAGCTTACGATCAAAGGCCATTTCCGCCACCAGCGGCCACATGGTCCCGACAAAGACAACCAAACTGGCCACAGCCAGCAGGATGTTATTGGCAACAAGCGCGCTTTCGCGGCTGACCACGCCAAAGACGCCTTTGGCCTGCATCGCATTAGCCCGCCCGGCAAATAGGGTTAGCGCCCCGCCGGTAAAGAACACCAGAATGGCCAAAATGAACACGCCGCGCTCCGGATCGGTGGCAAAGGCGTGGACCGAGGTCAAAACACCCGAGCGCACGATAAACGTCCCGATAAGTGAGAAGCTAAACGCCATGATGGCCAAAAGGATGGTCCAGCTTTTGAGCGCCTCACGCTTTTCAACCACAATGGCCGAGTGCAAGAGAGCCGCCGCAAAGAGCCATGGCATGAACGAGGCGTTTTCAACCGGATCCCAGAACCAGAAACCGCCCCAGCCAAGTTCGTAATAGGCCCACCAAGACCCAAGCGCGATACCGATGGTTAGGAAAACCCATGAGATCAACGTCCAAGGCCGCACCCAGCGCCCCCAAGCCGCATCAACGCGCCCCTCGATCAGAGCGGCCACAGCAAAGCTGAAGCAGATGCTAAGGCCAACGTAGCCGAGATACAAAAACGGTGGGTGAAAGGCGAGACCGGGGTCCTGCAACAGCGGGTTCAAATCCTGCCCGTTCATCGGCACCACATCCAACCGCAAGAACGGGTTCGATGTGAAAAGGATAAAGGCGTAGAACGCCACGCCAACCGCCGCCTGAACACTAAGGACGCGGGCGCGCAAAGTGGGTGGCAGGTTGTCGCCAAACCAGGCCGCCATCGCGCCAAACAGCGCAAGGATGAAGACCCATAGCAACATGGAGCCTTCGTGATTCCCCCAAACGCCGCTGATTTTATACAACATTGGTTTGCTGGAATGGCTATTGAGATAGACCAATTGCACCGAAAAGTCGGAAACAACAAAGGCATATGTCAGGGCTGCAAAGGAAGCTGCTACCAACACAAACTGTGTGGTAGCAGCAGGTTCCGCGACGGCCATCCAGCCGGGCAGACGTTTATGGGCGCCGATCAATGGCACCACCGCTTGCACGATGGCGACCATAAAGGCGAGGATCAGGGTGAAGTGGCCAAGCTCTGTAATCATAGGCGTGGTTATACGCGCATCGATTCCGTCGTCCAATGACTTATGTCAGGACCCCTTGTTCACTTTGTCGCGTGTTGGGTCACCGACGCTCTGCATCCCAAGCGGCCAAAGCCGGGTTGTCAGCAAAGCTTTCGCCCTGCTCTTCGGCCTCATCTGGCGTCACATCGCGCAGCGCGTGAACATCACGCACCGTTTTCACAACCTGCGGAACCGCGGCCATGGTTGCGGCCAAATCGCGCTGAAACTCTTGGCCTTTGGCCTGATGTCGGGCACCAAAATAGAAACTGACAATTGCCCCCAAGAGCCACCAAAGCGGCTCGGGCACCAAGGCGATCCCGGCCATACGGGCGGCAAACCACACCGGATCAACCATCGCCGCAACGAACAACCCCATCGTTCCCAAGGCCATCGCCGGACGCGGAACCCGGTTCATCGCGTCCATAAAACGATCAAACCACCCGCGCCGCACAACGGCAAACTCATGCCCAAACTGCGTAAGCGCAGCGCTGCGCAAATCATGATCCCGCGCCGCATCCGCCTCGGCATTGACGCGAAACACTTCTGCGGTTTCGGCAACGACATTGCGCCCACCGCCAAACACCACACCCAAAATGCGTTCGATCAACCCCATGACGCCACCCGCTGCGCAAATTGCGCATCCGTCAAATGGTAGCGCGCCGAGATAAACTCTTCGGCCCGTTTGATCCAACCGCCTTTGCCGCCGGCCCGCGTCCGGGCATATTTTCGGCTGGCGGGGCGTCGATCCGCAATGTTGAAATAGTAGTTGCGCCGTTCTATGCCATAGGCATCGGCAAGGTGATCGGGGGCCTTGGCATAGGCGCGTGCGCAGGCCGCAATGGTTTGCGGACCAATCGCGCCATCAACGCTGACCTCTTCGCCCATCTGTCGCAACAAACGCTGCAAAATCTTCACCGCATTGCCGCCCGCATTCACATACATATCGAACACGGTTTCATGCAAAGCCTGCGGAAGCTCAGCAATGCGTGGACGCAAGAAATAATGCTGCAAAAAGATTTCGACCGCTTTGTTGCGGCTCAACCGTTTCACATCTTCGGCTGTGATTTGACCATCCTTGTCCATATCAAGGCCAAGGCGGCGCATTGTATGGATGGTCACCCCATATTTTGTCGCGCCACCCGGATCGTCGGGATCGTTCACATAGCCACCCTCGCGGGCCACGATTTGCTCGGCCATATGCCGAATGCCGTTTTGAATTGCCGCCATTTGTGCCTCCTGCTCGAAGCGGTTATTGACGGCGTCAGGGTGCGCCCGGTTTGTTAACCAACCTTGAGAGGACCGTACGGTCATGACGGCAGACGAGATAATCGCCCAATTGCAATTGGCCCCCCATCCCGAGGGCGGGCACTATCGCCAGACATGGATCGCCAATGCGGCCGACGGGGAACGCCCCGCCGGAACCTGCATCTATTTCTTGCTGAAATCAGGGGAAAGCAGCCATTGGCACCGCGTTGATGCGGTGGAAATCTGGCACTACTACGCCGGGGCCCCTTTGATCCTATCCATGGCCGACACCGATACCGGCCCCCGCAAGGATCACGTCTTGGGCCCCGATCTATTGGCCGGTCAAAACCCGCAACTCATTGTCCCCAAGGACCATTGGCAAGCCGCACGCACGACAGGCGATTGGACCTTGGTCGGTTGCACAGTCAGCCCGGCGTTTCAATTCGCAGGCTTTGACCTCGCTCCACCGGGTTTTGACATAAAATAACCCAAGGCCAACAACCGGCCTCGGGTCTTCTTCGTTCCAAAAACATCCCGGGGAGTCTCGAGCTTGCCTCGAGACGGGGCAGCGCCCCGCCTCTCCCCCGATGCTTTACGCGCTATGGCGATGAACAAAGCTCAACAGCTGCACCGTTGATCCATCTTTGTCCTCAACCGGCGCGTCACCAGTAACCAAAGGCCCCAAAGCCGTGGCCAGCTCTTTGCCAAGCTCGACACCCCATTGGTCATAAGAGTTGATGCCCAAGATCACCCCTTCGACAAACACCCGGTGTTCGTATAGCGCTATGATTTTGCCCAAAGTTTCCGGGTCCAGCTTTTCGTAAATCAAAGTGGTCGACGGGCGGTTGCCGGGGAACACGCGGTGGCGCGCTTGGCGCTCAAGCTCATCCCCTTCAAATTTATCCGCGACTTTGGCACGGGCGTCTTCCAAGGACCGGCCGCGCATCAAAGCTTCGGATTGGGCCAAACAATTGGCAACCAACAGTTGATGATGATGTTTTAGATCATCCTCATGCCCTTCGGCAGCCACCAAAAACTCGCAGGGCACAACAGCCGTCCCTTGGTGGATCAACTGATAAAACGCGTGTTGTCCATTGGTGCCGGGTTCCCCCCACACAACGGGCCCGGATTGCACCGGCAAGTCCGTGCCATCCATGGCGACGCCTTTGCCGTTGCTCTCCATTTCCAACTGTTGGAGATAGGCTGGAAGACGCATCAAACGGTTGTCATAGGGAAGGACGGCGCGACTGGCATAGCCCATGCCTTGATTGTGCCAAATCCCGACCAAAGCCAACAAAACCGGCAGGTTTTCGGACAGATTGGCCTGTTGGAAATGTCGATCCATGGCCTGACCACCGCGCAAAAACGCCCGGAACGCATCCCCGCCGATGGCAATCATCAGCGACAGGCCAATCGGCCCCCACATCGAGTAGCGACCGCCAACCCAATCCTCAAACCCAAACACCCGTTCCGCCGGAATGCCAAAGGCCCCGGCCGCCGGAACATTGGTGCTAAGCGCCACAAAGCGCCCGTCGGACGACACACCTTTGTCGGCAAGCCACGCCTTGGCAGTGCGTGCGTTTGTCATGGTCTCGATGGTGGTAAAGGTCTTGGACGCAACGATAAACAGCGTCGTTTCCGGGTCACACCTACGCAACGTATCGGCGATATCCGCCCCATCAACGTTGGAAACAAAATGACAACGCGGGCCATCGTGATATGGAGCCAGCGCCAGCACCCCCATCACCGGCCCAAGGTCGGAGCCGCCAATACCGATATTGACAACATCGGTGATCTCGCCTTTGCGAATGTCTTCCGCCAAGATCTCCATCCGGTCCAAGGTTGCCAAAACCTCGGGCATCACATCCGCCCCGTCCACCGAAACGGCACCACCATCAAGGTTACGCAACGCAGTGTGCAACACGGCCCGGCCTTCGGTTTCGTTGATCTTTTCGCCTGCAAACATCGCGTCGCGACGGGTTTCCACCTCTGACGCTTTGGCCAAGGCGATCAGCGTCTCCATCACCTCGCCATCGATCTGGGTTTTGGAGAAATCGAACAACATGCCCAAGGCCGTGGCGCTAAAGTTTGCCGCACGGCTTTGGTCTTGGAACAGGTCTTCGATACGCCGGTCTGCAACGCGTCCGGCGTGGTTCTTCAAATCAATCCACATTCGCTTACTCCGCCCAATGAACCTTGGCACCGTTTAGAACGGCGTTAATCGGGGCCTCAAAAATTGATTTGCCCCTCGCATTCTCAAGAGCGGCACGTTTGGCCACCCCAAAGATCAACACATGTTTGCGCAGCGCGCCATCAAGAACCCGCGCCGACAATGTGATGCGGGGTTCGGGCGCACCGGGGGCACGCATCGGCACAAGAATTGGCGAGCCAGGAAGCAGCGCCTCTTCGAGTCGGTCCGCTTCTGGAAACAGCGACGCGGTATGCATGTCTTCACCCATGCCCAACAAAACCACCGCCAAGGGCAGCTCGGGCGCGATGATGCTTTCGAGTTCGGGAAGCACCTCTTCGGGGGTCGGTTTGGGGGCATACATCGGTAGAAGCCGGGCTTTTTCAGCACGGTTCACCAACAAACGTTGCCGCAAAAGCCGGGTATTGGACCGTTCGTGATCTTCGGGGACCCAACGCTCGTCACTTAGCAAAACGTCGACGCGGCTCCAATCAAGGTCCGATCCGCACAGGTCGTCAAAAACCGGCCCAGGTGATGTTCCCCCCGGCACGGCCATTGCGACGCGATCTTCGTGATGCAGCGCTTCTTCCAAATCGTCAGACAGCTGGTTGGCCAAATCAATAGCCAGCATATCGCGATCTGGGTATTCGATGAATTCGTAGCTCACGCTTTGATCTCCCGCCACTTGCGCCCGTCTCCCGCGGGTTCCCCCGCGTGCGGCAACATATTCTTCCTAGCAAAACGCAAAATGCCCTGCATCACGCTTTGATCTCCCGCCACTTGCGCCCGTCACGATGCATCAGCATCAGCGCATCTTCCGGCCCCGAGGACCCGGCATCATAGGGTTTAGGCACTTCGCCGCGACGGTTCCAGCCTTCAATGATCGGATCGGTCCAAGCCCAAGCCGCCTCGACCTCATCGCCGCGCATAAACAGGGTTTGGTTGCCACGGATCACATCCATGATCAGGCGCTCATAGGCGTCTGGCACGTCTTCCGCGTCATCGCCCAAGGCTTCTGCGAAACTCATATCCAACGGCACATCCAAAAGCCGCATCCCACCGGGTCCCGGCTCTTTGATGGTTACGTCTAGGGTCATGCCTTCATCCGGTTGTAGGCGAATGGCCAAGACATTGCTATGACGCCCGGCCTCTTCGCCAAAAATCGAATGCGGCGCGTCTTTGAACACCACAGCGATCTCAGACCCACGACCGCGCAGCTTTTTACCGGTACGCAGATAAAATGGCGTGCCCGCCCATCGCCAGTTGGAGATATGGCATTTCAGCGCCACAAAGCTTTCGGTTTTGGAGCGGGGATCGCCGACATGGGCACGATAGCCCGGCTGATGTTCATCCGCCGAATACTGTCCGCGGGCAATGTGGTGATAGTCAACCGGGTCTAGCGCACGGATAACTTTGAGCTTTTCGTCACGCACCGAATCCGGTTCAAACCGGGCGGGTGGTTCCATTGCGATCAGGCACAACAGCTGCATCAGGTGGTTTTGCACCATGTCCCGCATCGCGCCAGATTTGTCATAGTAGCCACCACGACCGCCCACATCGACGGTTTCGGCCACGGTGATTTGAATATGATCGACGTATTGCGCATTCCAGAGCGGCTCAAACAACATATTGCCAAAGCGCACCGCCATCAGGTTCTGCACCGTTTCTTTACCAAGATAATGGTCGATCCGGTAAATTTGATGCTCGTCAAAATGCTGAGCCAGCGTTTTGTTCAACGCCCGCGCGGTTTCCAGATCGTGACCAAAGGGTTTTTCGACCACAACCCGGCTGTCATCATCCGCAAGGCCAAATCCACGCAACCGTTCGGCCAAGGCACCAAACAAGCTAGGCCCAACCGAAAAATAGAATGCCTTGGTGACGCCATCGCGCAACCGCTCCTTGAGCTCAAGCCAACCATCGTCGCCCATCGCGTCGACGCGCACATAGAAGATTCGGTCTAAGAATTTCTCAAGCGTACCATCCTCGCAATGGCGCCCTCCGCCAAATTCGCGGATCGCATCGCCGACGATTTGACGAAATCCATCGTCGCCATCGTCCGAGCGCGCAGCCCCAATAATCTGGGCGTCTTCGGGGATTTGGCCGGAACAATACCGCCGAAACAGCCCCGGAAGGATCTTTCGACGAGCCAGATCGCCGGTGCCTCCAAATATGACAAGGTCAAAATTCTCGACCGGAATGACGCGTGATACCATGGCTTGGCCTCTCTTTGGGTCGTTAGCGCTAACGGGTTCATTCACCGGGGCGTTTAACTGATCTTTTCACCGGAGTCTAACATCCAATTGATCCATCACAATGGCGTCAGTGAAATCTTCATGCTCTGGTCACATCTTGGCAGAGGCCATAAGTGTGTTTCAAACCGCGCATAGGACGACCATGAAAGACAATGTTGACGCCAAACTGGGCAAATTCGAACACCCCGGCATCACTGCCAAGGGGGACAAGCGCGCACGTGTTGCCCTAAGTGATCCTCAGACGCTTTGGTTCAATACGGGAACGTTGTGCAACATCACCTGTGCAAATTGCTACATCGAAAGCTCACCGGAAAACGATCGGCTGGTTTACATCACCGCCGATGAGGTGACCAACTACTTGGATCAATTGGACGAGCGTAAATGGCAAGTGCGCGAAATCGCCTTTACCGGTGGTGAGCCCTTTATGAATCCGCAGATGATCGACATGGCGCGCGTGTCTTTGGAACGCGGGTATGAGGTGCTGATCCTCACCAATGCGATGCTGCCGATGATGCGGCGGCGCGTCAAAGACGGGCTAGAGGCATTGAATGCTGACTTCCCCGGCAAATTGACCCTGCGTATTTCGGTTGATCACCACAGCGCCGAATTTCATGACGAAGAACGCGGCAAAGGCACCTTTGAGAAAACCTTGACGGGGATGCGTTGGCTTCGCGATGCCGGCATCCCAATGGCCGTTGCTGGGCGGACCATGTGGAACGAAAGCGACGTAGATTCGCGCTCCGGGTATGCCGCCCTATTTGCCCAAGAAGGGTTTGACATTGATGCCATGAATCCGGGCACGACTGTGTTGTTCCCCGAGATGGATGAAACCGTGGATGTGCCCGAAATCACGACGGAGTGTTGGGGAATACTGAACAAATCCCCCGACAGCGTCATGTGTGCGTCTTCGCGCATGGTGGTCAAACGCAAAGGGGCTCAAAAGCCAACGGTATTGGCCTGTACATTGTTGCCCTATGATCCGCAGTTTGAAATGGGACACACATTGAAAGACGCGGAAAGCGCCGTGCCCTTGAACCATCCACATTGTGCCAAGTTCTGTGTGCTGGGTGGGGCCAGCTGTTCAGCCTAGGCTAAGCGCTGGTCTAGACCCAAAGCATCCAGAAGATCAGCCAACCGATCGCTGCCAAAAACGGAACAAACCAGATCCTGTTCAAATAGCTTGTTGGTTTGAAGCAATAGCTGCAAGTACCAGCGCCAAACCGATTTCTATGATTGCAGCTTTTACACGTAATAAGTCTTGTTTTCATAGGCTCAGATTATACAAAAAAATCTGTGAGAAAAGCTCCTAAAACCAAGCGGTATAAGGGAAATTTCGCCTTCACCTCCCCTTTTTAGCGTCCCCGTTAGGCTTGTTGCACGGGCAAGTTGTAGAATCACATCCGTCTTTATTTCCAAGGTCGGCCCCCATGCGCTTGATCCTGTTCCCTTCGCATGTCACCACTTGCGCACACCTAAAGGAGATGCCGAATGGCCGCGACGACAGCGAAGAACATCATCATTGATACGGACCCCGGACAGGATGATGCCGTCGCCATTCTTCTGGCTCTGGGATCTCCCCAAGAGTTATCGATCTTGGGCATCACAACAGTGGCCGGGAATGTCCCGCTTGAGCTTACAACGCGCAATGCCCGCATGGTTTGCGAACTGGCCGGGCGGCCCGATGTCGCGATCTACGCGGGCTGTGATCGCCCCTTGGCTCATACTTTGGTGACGGCCGAACATGTGCACGGCAAGACAGGCCTCGATGGCCCCACTCTGCCCGAGCCAACCATGCCGGTTCAGGACAAACACGCCGTTGACTTCATCATTGAGACGCTGCGTGCGGAACCCGCCGGAACTGTCACGCTTTGCCCGCTTGGCCCTTTGACCAATATCGCCACGGCGCTACAACGCGCCCCAGATATTGCGGATAGGATTGAAGAAATCGTATTGATGGGTGGGGCCTATTTCGAGGTCGGCAACATCACCCCCGCAGCTGAATTTAACATCTATGTTGATCCCGAAGCCGCCGAGATCGTGTTTAAATGCGGTGCACCCATCACGGTGATGCCGTTGGATGTGACGCACAAAGCCCTTGTGACCAAACCGCGCAATGATGCCTTCCGCGCCCTTGATACCCCCGTCGGGATCGCAACGGCGCAGATGACCGATTTCTTTGAGCGGTTTGACAAGGAAAAATACGGCTCGGCCGGGGCTCCGTTGCATGACCCTTGCGTCACGGCCTACCTGATCAATCCCGACCTATTTTCGGGCCGTCATATCAATGTCGAGATCGAAACCCAGTCAAAATTGACCCGCGGCATGACAGTTGCCGATTGGTGGAACGTTACGGACCGCGCGCCCAATGCCACGTTTATGGGCGATGTCGATTCTGACGGTTTCTTTGCGCTGATCACCGAAAGGTTGGCCCGCCTATGAAATCTCTTCAGCTTGCAACAGAAGACGATGCGCCCAAGCTTTTGCCATTGATTGCCGCCTTTCATACGGAAATGGGGTTTGAAACCAACCAAGAACAGCAAACCGCCGCGGTTGCCCCTTTGTTATCAGGCTCGCCTCACGGCGCGATCTGGATGATTGGCCCCCGCAAAGCCCCGGTAGGCTATATCGCCATCACCTTTGGCTGGTCGCTGGAATTTGGCGGTATGGATGCCTTTGTCGATGAACTGTACATCCGCCCAGCTGTGCGCAAACGCGGCATGGGTAGCGAGGCGCTAAGTGGTCTCGCCAAGGCATTGGGAGACGGTGGCGTGCGGGCATTGCATTTAGAAGTTGACCGCGACGACGAAAACACACAGCGGTTTTACACCCGCGCCCGTTTTGCCAGACGCGACAAATATGTGTTGATGAGCAAAGAGCTTTGATTGGTCTTTCTGGTGGTTGGCCCCTGACAAAGGCACATCCCTGCCCTATCTATTGGCCATGACCACACCCATGACCTTGCACATCCCTTTTGACAATTCCTATGCGCGGCTGCCGGACCCGTTCCACAGCCATCAGCCACCTACCCCGGTTCAAGCGCCAAGTCTGATTGCCTTCAATCACGACTTAGCGGCGGAATTGGGGATCACGGGCACCGATGATCCCCAACTGGCATCCTACTTTGCTGGGAATATGCTTCCCCAAGGGGCCGAGCCGATTGCCCAGCTTTATGCAGGGCACCAGTTCGGACAATACAATCCGCAGCTTGGCGATGGGCGCGCAATCTTGTTGGGCGAAGTTGTCAATCCAAACGGCCTGCGCCGCGACATTCAACTCAAAGGGTCGGGCCAAACCCCCTATAGCCGCCGTGGTGACGGGCGCGCTTGGCTTGGTCCAGTTTTGCGCGAATATGTGGTATCTGAAGCTATGCATGCGCTTGGCGTGCCCACGACACGTGCGCTTGCCGCAACGCGCACCGGGCAGGACGTCATTCGTGACCGCCCGCTTCCCGGAGCCGTGCTAACCCGCGTCGCCCAAAGCCATATCCGCGTCGGCACCTTTCAGGTGTTCGCCGCCCGTGGCGAGACGGACGCGCTCAAAACCCTATTTGAATACACCGTCGATCGTCATTACCCACAGGCCCAAGACCCCAGTGACCTCTTGCAAATGGTCATGGATCGACAGGCCGCTTTGATCCCTCATTGGATGTCTTTTGGTTTTATCCATGGGGTGATGAACACCGACAATTGCACCCTGTCTGGTGAAACCATCGACTATGGTCCTTGCGCCTTTCTTGATGGGTTTGACGCGCATGGGGTATTTTCCTCGATCGATCGACGCGGGCGCTATGCCTATAGCGCGCAAGCCGATATTATCGCGTGGAACATGGCGCAACTGGCAACGTCTATTATTCCGCTTATGCCTGACCAAGACAGGGCAGTTGATCAGTTCACCAAGCAAATCAATGCGATGCCCGAGTTGATCCGGGCCAATTGGCTCTCCCGATTTGCTGCAAAGATCGGCATTGCCTCCCCTGCTCCCGACGACGAAACACTGATTACCGACCTGTTGATCTTGATGCACAAAGATCAGGCCGATTTCACCAATACCTTCCGTGCCTTGGTCAATGACACCGGCCGCGACCAATTCGTGGATCGCGCTGCATTCGATAGTTGGCGCGCCCGCTGGCAGTCACGGATCGAGAGGGAAACAGCCCCTGATACGATCATGAAACAAGCCAACCCGGCCTTTATTCCGCGCAATCACCGGATCGAACAAATGATCGACGCGGCCGTGGCCGGCGATGATGATCTGTTCCACCGCTTAAACCGCGTTCTTGCGAATCCGTTTGACGATCAACCGGATGAAAGTGACCTTGCTGCCCCCCCACAGCCGTCCGAGGTGGTCAAAGCAACGTTTTGCGGGACCTAAGTCATATCCGCGCATTGGCGGTTTTTCCCCCTACCCATTTGCGCCCAAGCTGTCACTCTGGTTCCAAATTATAAAACCGAGAGGATTGAACAATGGGTCTTATGGGAACGCTGGCCAAGGTCGCCATCGGATATGCCACCGCGCGCGGAGTGGACAAACTAGCCGGTGGCGGTGGTCTTGGTGGTCTGTTGGGCGGTGGTGCCCAAGTCAAAGGTCAAGAACCTGCCTCTGAAATGCAGGCCCAGATGGGTCAGATGCTTTCGGGTCAAATGCCAGAGGGTGCCGGAAACCCGATGCAGGACATGATGGCCAAATTCCAAGAAGGCGGCCTTGGCGCTATGATGGGCGGCGGCGATGGCAACCCGATGGCCGAGATGATGGAAAAGATGCAAGGCGGCTTTGACATGTCTTCGCTCATGGGTGGCGGCGATGGTGCGCAGGGCGGCTTGTTGTCGGGCCTTGGCGGCGGTGCGGGTCTCGCTGGGATGTTAGCGGCGGCTGGCGCGGCCCAAGGTCAAGGTCTCGGCGGGTTGCTCGACAGTTTCAACACCAAAGACAGCGCCCCACAGGCCGAAGAAGCCGCTGGGTTGATGCTGCGCGCTATGATCCAGGCCGCGAAATGCGACGGTGACATCGATGAGGCCGAAAAAGCCAAGTTGCTGGACACCATCGGTGACGACGCCGACGAAGAAGACATCGCGTTTATTCAAGCGCAATTCACAGCGGCCGTTGATCCCGAAGCGCTGGCCAAGGACACGCCCGAAGCTCAGCGCATGCAAGTTTATTCAGCCTCGCTGATGACAATCCGTGTCGATACCGCCGCCGAGGCGCAGTATCTTGATCGTCTGGCGCGGGCCATGGGGCTTGATGAAGGCTCCGTAAACACGCTGCACATGCAGATGGGCATGCAACCGCTCTACAACTGATCCGGTTATCCACAGCCTGCGTCTTTGGTCTTGGCCTGAGACGCAGGTTTGCCTATCAGGGGCGAAAGTTTCGACAAGCCAGGGCCATTCGCCAATGAGTGACACTATAACAGATCGCTGTGCCGCCAAGGGCCTGCGCATGACCGGCCAACGCCGCACCATTGCCGAAGTGCTTGAAGAGTCCAAGGACCACCCGGATGTCGAAGAGCTATATGCCCGCGCATCGGCCCGCGATTCCGGAATTTCAATCGCCACGGTCTATCGCACGGTAAAATTGTTCGAAGAAGCCGGTATTCTGGAACGTGTCGATTTCGGCGACGGTCGCGCCCGCTATGAAGACGCAGAACGCGAACACCACGATCACCTAATCGATATGAATTCAGGCGAAGTCATCGAATTTGTCGACCCAGAAATCGAAGCCCTTCAGGAAAAGATCGCCCAAAAGCTTGGCTATCAACTCAAAGGCCACAAGCTGGAACTCTACGGTGTTCCGCTTAAAAAGACTTAACCTACAAGCCTTCCTGCACATCTGTTACCTCGCGCTATGTTTGGTATCAGTTGCCCTTTTTCATTGGGGTTGGGCCACCGCAGAACCGCAGCTGCGACGCGAAATCTATCTCTACCCGGTTGCTCTTATGGCCTGGATAAGCTTTCCACTCAGCGTTTTGTCGGCCGCGTTCTACGATCCATTTATAGGCACAGGCCTGACCGAACCATGGGGCTATACTCTCCTGTTTTGGCTTCCGACATGCCTGCTCGGCTACATCCAATGGTTTATTCTGCTCCCCAAGCTTTGGCGCGCCCTGCGCCTCCGAATCTGACCCAAGCCTGTGTTCGGGCCTTTGTTTCGGAGCCACCTCTTGCCTGAGCCCGAAAAGACCTGTCCACGCAACTGAGACAATGAAAATCGCCGTGGCGCCCCTTTAGGGGATACGGCTATTTTCCTTGGCGCAGAGGCGGGGATAGGTCAGGGCGCAATCAGTTAAGCGGTTGAACTGAGACAAAGGCGCTTTGTTTTGGTGAACTGCGCAGCCCCTGCAACACCTCTCCAACAAACCCGCTAAAAATAAATCGTCACCTCTCAACGCGCCCAAAAAGCATGCGGAAGCATCCCTTTTAACACCCTTACCGCGCGCGAAGCATCAGCTATCAATCCAAAGAAATGTTGATCCGCCGGTTCTGTTTGCCCTTGTTCTGTACCTTGGTGATCCGCACAGTTCCGATCTCCCCCGTACGTGCCACATGGGTGCCGCCACAGGGCTGCAGATCGACTTGTTCGGTGCCGGTTCCAATCCGCACAAGTCGAATGCGCCCGGCCCCTCGTGGCGGTTGCACCGACATGGTTTTCACCAGCCCCGGATTGGCGCTCAACTCCTCGTCGGAAATCCAACCTTCGGTGACTTCCAAATCCCGATCAATAAGCTTGTTCAAACTATCTTCTAACACCTGCACGTCTTGGGGCGGTTCGGGCATTTTGAAATCGAGCCGCCCGGTCCCGGCCCCAATCGCGCCACCGGTGACGGGCAAAGGCACAATCACGCTGAGCAAATGCAGCGCCGAATGCACCCGCATATGCTTGTGACGCCGCTCCCAATCCAACACCTGCACCACATGCGCACCCTTGGGTGGCAGGGCCTCGGGTTCAGCCGGGACCAAGACACTCTCACCATTTTCGCCTTTGACAGTGGTCGCAATAGACAAACGCTTGCCGTCCCATTCCAACCACCCGCTATCACCTGGCTGGCCACCACCTGTTGGATAAAACAGCTCAGGCTCGACAAGAATCCCGCCTTCATCCGTGTGCCCAATCACAACACCAGAGACATCCCGCGCATAGGCGTCTTGACGGTAAAGGGGGTCGCTCATGTCTCATCCTCTGGTTTTTGTGGGGTTTCCCCGCGCAAGGCTTCGGGATTGCGTAACCAAATATCGCGCTGTGCAAAGGGAATTTCGATCCCTTCTTCGGTGAAACGTTCAACAATCTGATGGTTGATCTCGGTGCGCACACCCAGACCTTTGTTCACATCCCGCAAAATCACTCGGATTTCGAAATCCATCGAATCCGCGCCAAAGCCACGGAACACCACATATGGGGCCGGATTCATCAAAACCATGTCGTGGTCGCGCGCAATCGTTAGCAAGATCTTTTCAACCCGACGGGTATCGGTGCCATAGGCGACCCCGACCGGCACGATAAGGCGCCCCAAAACATTGCCTCGGGTGTAGTTTGACACTGTCCCCGACACCAAATCGGCGTTGGGAACAATCATGTCGAACCGGTCAAATGTTTCGATCCTGGTGGAACGCACTGAAATATCGCGCACCGTACCGTGTACCCCGTTGACCTCGATCCAATCCCCTTCGGAAATGGGTCGTTCAATCAACAAGATAATCCCAGACACAAAGTTTGACACGATGTTTTGCAGGCCAAAACCAATACCAACCGACAGGGCACCAGCCACAATCGCCAGCGAGGACAGATCAAGCCCGCCAAGCGTAATCGCAATCAAGGCAGAAGCGAAAATACCGATATAACCAATGCCCGAGACAATGGCGTTTTGACCGCCCTGATCGATCTTGGTCCGTGGTAAAACCGAACTGCGCATCGCCCCTTGGATCAAGCGGGTGATCATGTAGCCAATCACAAAGAGAATGATGACGATCATGAAATCGCTGGGTGAAATCCGGGTTTCGCCGATTTGGAACCCTTCTTGGAAACGGGCCCACACTTCGGTGAGATCAGATTTCCGCGCGCCCCAAATCAGCGCCAGAATTGGCAGCGACAATATAAACAATGCGACACCGGCAAGAACCGGAAAAAGCCCTTCAGACTCCTCCTCTTCTTTGCCACCAATCAAAGCCGACAGATCACCAATAAACGATTGTAAAACAAAGGTGATCCCAATCAGCGCCAAGGTCGCAACAGCCGGGTAAACCATCCCGACGCCAACATTGGTGTAGCCGATGGCGGCTAGAACCGGACCAAGTATACCGATGATGAGCGACGCCCGCCCAAGCAACCGCGCCAGACGCAAACGATAGATACCTGAATCCGCGTTGCGCGCCGCCAAAGTGCCGGCAACCGCCGCGTCATTGCGCACACGACCAAGTTTGAACAGGAAATACCCCGTCAAAACAATCAGCGGAAATTCGATAACTGAGAGGGTTTCAGGCGAGTAATTATCGAATTCAGTCAGGGTTTTAACAAACCCCCGCGCCACAAACAAAATGGCCAGCACGTCGGAAATCCACCGCGCACGCTGACGGTCTTCTTGGGCAAGAGGCATGACGGCGATATCGACATCGTCATGAAAGGCTTGGTCAGCCAACCAATGGATGCCCAACATGCCTGCCGCCCAGATCGGTACGTTTTCCCAAAACAGCGTCCAGCGAGGCCCGGCAAATCCGAGTGCCAAAACTGCTTGGGTCAGCAAATAGACACCAAGTACCGGTAAGAGGATTTGGCCCAATGAGACAAAAAAACGAATGACTTTGCGGCTATTGGAACCGCGTTCGGTGAACGAGCGTGACGCACGACGCGCCCAGCCACGCCCACGCAACAACAACATGCCGCCCACAAAGGCCAAGCCCAGTACAAGAGGAAGATTGGCCTGAGCGCGTTTGCGCAGGATCGGCGACGACCATTTGCGTTGTGCTTCTTGAATGGATGCCAAAACAGAGTTGTGCAAATCCGCAATCGCCTGGCCCCAATGGGTTGGGTTTAGGGGCGACGGACCCAGGGTCAAAAAGGCATTGGCCTGCCGGTTGCGGATCGTCCGATCGATTTCGCTGATGATGCCGTTGGAGCGCGTATAGGCCTCTTCGGCCTGTTTGACCGGTGCCAAAAGCCGCGCCAGTTGCTCTTTGAGCTCGGCGCGCCGTTCGCTGATTTCTGGCGCTTCTTCTTCGCCTTCCGCAGGTGGTTCTCCAAGGGAGTCTAGCTGCGACTGCACCGTTTTTATGCGTGTATCATTGCCGCTTTGAGCGCCCAAAAACTGATCGCGCCATTGCGCAACTTGGGCACGGATTTGCTCTAGCCGGTCATCCGTGGACTGATCCGCCTCAAGCGCCGTTTCAGCCTGAGACGCGATCCGTTCCCATGTCGTATAGTCCGGGCCGCTGTCTTGGGCCAAGACTGGGGACAGAAACACAAAAAGGGCAAACAGCCCGGCAATGCAGCCACGCAGCAATCGGGTCATGAATCCTCAAATACACCTGGAATGCTCGCCGGAGCCTTGGTCATCCATGGGGGCGTCGGCAAGCCTTTATCCTTTAAAAATTCGGGGTTGAACAATTTCGACTGATAGCGTGTGCCATAGTCGCACAGCACGGTCACAATGGTATGTCCCGGTCCCATTTCCTTGGCCATGCGAAGCGCACCGGCCACGTTTACGCCAGACGACCCACCCAGGCACAGACCTTCGTTTGCCAAAAGATCAAAGACAACAGGCAGGGATTCCGCATCTGGAATGCGATAGGAAAAGTCCGGCGTAAACCCTTCGAGGTTGGCGGTGACCCGGCCCTGCCCGATGCCTTCGGTGATCGAATTTCCGGGGTTTTCGTCGCCGGTATAAATCTTGAACATGCCCGCGCCTTCGGGATCGGCCAAGGCGATTTTGACGCCTTTGGGTTGCAGCGCTTCGGCCACACCGGCCAGTGTTCCGCCAGATCCTACCGCACAGACAAAGCCATCAACCTTGCCGCCCAGCTGTTCCCAGATTTCGGGACCAGTTGTTTCAACATGGGCCTGTCGATTGGCAGTATTATCAAACTGATTGGCCCAGATCGCGCCATTTGGTTCCGTCTTGGCCAGCTGCTCGGCCAAGCGACCAGAATAGCGGACATAGTTGTTGGGGTTGGCATAGGGTGCGGCGGGCACCTGAACCAACTCAGCACCGGCAAGGCGCAACATGTCTTTCTTTTCCTGACTTTGCGTTTCAGGAATAACAATCACGGTTTTGAACCCCATCGATGCCCCAACAAGCGCCAAACCGATACCGGTATTGCCCGCTGTGCCTTCGACAATGGTTCCGCCCGGTTTCAAAAGGCCTTTTTCAACCGCATCGCGAATGATGTAGAGCGCGGCTCGGTCTTTGACCGATTGACCGGGGTTCATAAACTCGGCCTTGCCCAAGATTTCACATCCCGTCTCTTCGGACGCCTTGTTCAGACGGATAAGAGGGGTGTTTCCGATGGCCTGAGCCAAGTCAGAGGCAATGCGCATTCCGAGTCCTTTCGTCGCGTTTATCAAACAGGTTTAGGACCGCGCGGCGCTGAACTCAAGCCACTGCAATCACAGTTGCGCGCGCAAACTCTCTCGTTTTCTGCACAACCACAGCAGCATCATCGCCAAAGGGGCAACATTGACCTCACCACTGTCGACAAGATCCATGGCGTGATGGAAGGAAATCACATGGTTGCGGATGTCTTCGTTTTCCGACGCAAGGCCGCCCTGCCCTTGCCCGCGCCCGCCAAGATCGCAGATGCCAAGGTAGCAATGAAAGAATTCGGTCGAATATCCCGGTGAGGCATAGACCTTGGGCATGTCTATCAATTGGGTCAGGTTCAGATGCGCCTCTTCGGCACTTTCACGGATGGCGGCGTCGCGAGGGGCTTCGCCGGCATCGACCAACCCGGCAATCGGCTCCAACACCCATGGGGCGGGATCACCTCGATTAAAGGTGCCAAACCGCACCTGTTCAATCAACAAAACCTGATCGGTGACAGGGTCATAGGGCAACAACAACGCCACATCAAAGGACATGAAGGTTTCACGCGGTAAAGCCGGGCTTTGGGTACCGTCAAACTTTTTGTGGCTGACCTGAAAGGCTTTGACCTGAAAGAAGCCGTTAAACCCCGGACGGTCTTCGACAATGTCTATATCTTGCGACGACATCGGGTTTCTAAGGGTCTGCGGTGCGGGCGTTTCGGCTAATTCCTGCGCCCAAGCACGGGCGCGGAAAAACGGCAGGAGATGCACGATCTCTTGGGCCGACACATGACCACGGCGCACCATGACTTCTTGGGCGGCCCGCAAGGTCATACGTGACCAAGTCGCAGCCCAATCCTCAAGCGACCACCGCGCCCCTTTTTCCCATAGGGTTTCATCCGGGAAATAGACTTGCGCCGCAAAGACCCGCCCATCTACAGCCACCTCTACGGGTCGCAACTCATAAGCAAACCCACCTTCGTAAAAGTTCAGTCGGTCCAGATCATCTTGACTAAGATCGCAAACCAAGAGCCCCTCGGCCACAGTGTTCTCTTCGGCATAAATCATTGGGAACGCTTGGTCTTTGGCCCAATACACCGCATGATTTTCCAAAGTCGCGGGACGCGTGTTGATTTGATCGAACCCGCGGCCAAGAACCAGTTCTAGGAGCGGCGCATGGCACAGAGTGCCATAGAAAAACAAATTAGCCAGAGTTACCTCCAGTGGCGCGATGCAATCTCGCTAACCCAACCGGTCACAATTGCACCGATCAACAAGCTAAGAAGCACAGGCCCATTGACCAGATTTTCGCCAAGCTTGATGCACAGTTCGAAAATGGCGGCAAAGGCTTCGACAACGCCATCATACCGGTGCTTCATCGATTCCTGAACCATCTCATAAACTGCTTGCGCGAACAGGCACCAAAACACCATCGCAACCGTTCCGGTGAACCCGTTGGACACCGCCGCAGACATACCGCGCCCGGCGCGATTGCCGACAATGGCCCAGCCACAGACAAATCCGATCACCGCATTCACCTGCGAAAATACACCAAATGCCGTGCTGGCGGGCATCTGTGTCTTGATCAACTCCGAAACACCATAGGCAAGTGCGGCAAGAAAGACGGCGGCAACAAGTTTTGCGGCTGTGGGCATGGGTGAACTACTCTTGCAAATAAAGATACCCCAACACATAGCGCCGCTTTTTGTCTAAACGCAAGATGTTGCGGTTACGCATTTACAACCCTAAGGCGCATTTCGCCCCAAAATTCAGCATTTTTCGTCGGTTTGGGTTTTCCATCGCTCATAGGCGTCTAGAGCATCGCGCCGCCCCTGAGCCAAAGAGACAATCGGGTGCGGGTAAGGCGCGTTAGGTGACAGCCCCCAGTTTCGAGGCACGGCATCAAAATAGGACAAGGCCAATGCATCGGGTGACGGGGATGTTTCTGCCAACCAGCGCTGAACGTATCGTCCACCTTTGTCGAATTTATCCCTCTGTGTATCCGGGTTGAACACGCGAAAATACGGCGAGGCATCCGGCCCACAACCGGCCACCCACTGCCAGCCCATCGCGTTCGAGGCCGCATCCCAGTCGGTCAGACAATCGGCAAACCATGCCTGCCCCAAACGCCAATGCATCCGCAAATGCTTGGTCAGATATGACGCAACAATCATCCTAACCCGGTTGTGCATGGTGCCGGTGACATAAAGCTCGCGCATCCCAGCATCAACAAGCGGCACACCGGTTCGGGCTTGAGACCAAGCGATAAAATGCGGGTGATCCGGGTCGGTGTTCCACTTAAAACCGCGCCATTCCGGGCGCCAGGCTTTGGTTTGCATGTCCGGAGAATGCCACAGCAGATAGCCGGCAAATTCACGCCATAGCAGTTCTTTTAGAAAGGTCTCGGCCCCGGGATTGCCCATTTGCAAGGCGTGTTGACCGGCCTGCCAGCAGCGCGCGACACTGATTTCGCCCAGTGCAAGATGGCCGCTCAGACGTGAGGTGCCGTGCACCGCAAGCTGATCGCGGTCCGTTGCATAGCGGCTTAGGTCATCCGTGATGAAGGTTTCCAACCGTTCAAGCGCCGCCTCTTCGCCAACCGGGTTATGGTTCGCCAATACCGCCCCACCGCGGTTCATTGGTCGGGTCAGATGCCAGTCCGACAAAGCCTCGCTTGTTGGCCAAGTTGTGGGCGATGTCGGTTTAGGAACGGGCGCAAGGGACGGAACGATATTACGCCCCCAAACCGCCCGTCGAAAGGCGGAATAGACTTTGTAATCTGAGCCTTGTCCGGTTTTGACTGTCCATGGTTCATGCAAAACAGCCCCGTCAAAACTTTGCGCCTCAAGGCCTTGCGACTTGAGCGCGGCTTTGACTTGGGTGTCGCGAGCAACGCTTTGCGGATCATAGGCCCGCTGCCAGACAACTCCGCTGGCTCCAGTTTCGACGCAGAGCTGAAGCAGACATTGCTCCGCATCACCGGATCGCAGGATCAAACGCGAGCCAAGCTCCGACAGGGCCGCACCAAAGACCTCCAGCCCCTTGTGCAGTCGCCATTTCGGTGCCGCGCCCAAGTCGGAAACGGACGTGTCATTCAAAAAGACCGGAATGACGGGCCGCCCTGAATTGACGGCATGGGTAAGCGCCGCGTGATCACGCAAGCGCAGGTCTCGGCGAAACCAGAGGATGATGGGGGCAAGGTCAGTCATGCCACGCAACTTAGCCCGCTGTGTTTAATGACAAGGGCGCGGCGTCACAAAACGACATCCAAGGCGCTGATAAGCTGCTGCATTTCTTGTTCCGAGGTGTAGTGGGTGAAGGACAGCCGCAAAACGCCATGCTCTGGCTTGACCCCCATCGCTTCAAGCGCACGAACCGCATAGAAATCACCGCCCCCCGCCATGATACCGTGGGCAACCAAATCTTTGGCCAGCTCGGCACCGGGTTTGGGACATTCAATCGCCACGGTTGGCGCGCGGTTTTGCGCGGATTTCGGGCCAAGCAACCGCACATCGTTGCGGTCAGAGAGGTAATCCAAAAGCGGCTGCAACAGCTTGGTTTCGTGATCGCGCTCAAGGTCATGCACTTGCGCAGCGGTAACATTGTGATGCGCTGCAATGCGATCGACATAGTCCACCATCCCGGCGCAGGCGGCGATTTGGGCATGATCGGGGCCCGCTGGTGTGAAACGTTTATAGAGGCTATCGGCATTGAAATAATGCGCCTGATTGGGCAAGGCCATGCCAAGCGCGCGGCGCATCACCATGATCCCCTGATGCGGACCAAAGGTTTTATAGGCCGAAAACAGATAGATGTCCGCCCCAAGCGCCCCCACATCCGGAAAACCATGCGGTGCATAGCTCACACCATCGACACAGACAAAGGCCCCGGCCGCATGGGCCAAAGCGGTGATTTCAGTCACCGGGTTGATTTCACCAACCACGTTAGAACAATGGGGAAAACACACCAGCCGGACGTTTTCATCCAGCAAGGGTTCCAGATCTTCGGGGTTCAGAGACCCGGTGGCGGGATCAATCTTCCATTCCCGAATTTCAATCCCCTCGTCGGCCAACCGCCGCCACGGGCCAGTATTGGCCTCGTGATCCTGATTGGTGACGACAATCGCTTCGCCCGGTTGCATGAATTGGCGAAAGGCTTGGGCCAACACATAGGTGTTTTGGGTTGTCGACGGCCCAAAGGAAAGTTCATCCCCCTCAACGCCCAAAAGCGCCGACAATCGGCTTCGGGCTTCGTCCATCTCTTCGCCACCTAGGCGGCTCGCCTCATAGGCGGCGTAGGGTTGCACTTTGCGCTGGGTGTAAAACCGGGTGAGCCGATCAATGACGGGCTGACAGGTATACGATCCGCCAGCATTCTCAAAGAACGCCTGCCCTTCTAGAGACGGCTCCTGAAACGCCGGAAACTGTGATCTGACGAAATTGATATCCAGCATAGTGCCCCCCGAATTATCTGCCTCGCAGAAAAGCGAGGTTTCGCGGTGCCGTCAAGCACTTGGCACGTGTCAGCGGGCAGCTGTCATAAAATGACAAGGTGGCATGTCACCCTATCCGGAGTGCAACAAAAGGATAGCATCATGACCTATCAACCAGAGCATTTTCTTGTGTGGGGCGAATTGCCGGTCACAGACCTTGATCGTTCGATCGCGTTTTACAAGGCCGTAACCCAAGGGGAGGTCACGCGAGATGACAGTGGCCCAAACCCGATGGCGGTTTTTCAGCCAAAAGATATGAAAACCGGCATCGCGCTAAGCATGTATCCGGGCAAACCGGCGGTGCGTGGCACCGGGTCGACCCTGCACTTATCGGCGCAAGGGGCGTTAGAAGACACGATGCAGCGAGTGCGGGAGGCGGGCGGCGAGGTTGTGTCAGAACCGATTCCGCTACCGGCGGGGCGCTTTTTTTATGCGCTTGACCTCGATGGCAACTCGGTTGGGTTTTTCGAAACCAAGTAATCCGTCACAACACGACTGTTTGGGGCGCGATCAGAGCGCCCTGCCCCGCACCATTTGCCAATGTAGCGGCAGGGACGGCAGGAAGAATAACACCATGCCAAAAGCCCACCAGCTTAAAAACAAAACTGGAAGGAGAGCTAAGCACGCCAAAAGACCAACGCCACCGGCGATACGCTGAGCCATGTGATAGGGCACAAGCCGCCCCAAAAGCAGGTAGAACAGCTTGCCACCATCCAAAGGTTGAATCGGGATCAAGTTGAACAGCGCGAGCCAAAGATTGATCCACGAGAGCGTCGCCAACACCCAGAATATTTCTTCGTTCGGTGCCAAAGGCGTTAACAGCGAACAAATCGCCCATAGTGCCAGATTTACGATGGGGCCCATCGCAACGATCAATTCATCCTCTGTGTGGGAGGTTGCCGGACTATGTTCGCAAAAGCCGCCACCGCCGTGCAACACCACACGACCAACCGCAACCTTTTGGATCAAACACCCCCAGGCATGGCCAAGCTCGTGAAGGAAAATCGACAGGATCAACAGAAAAACAAACATCAGGTCAAAGGCCAAAAACTCGGGGTTGGCGACATCGACATAGACGAAGATCAGCAACAAAAGGCTGGGGCAAACACTGACCGGGACCGACATTGGCCCACGGAATTGAAACAGCGCAAAATCGGACGAAAACATAAGGCACCTATCACATGAACAGGTGCCAACTTAGCGAAACACTTCGGCAAGAATTTGACAGAGCCAAGGCCCGTTGGCGTCAGCTCTGCCTATTTGTTAGGCGTTCACGTCAACAACAACGCGGCCCTTGACCTGTCCGGCAAGAATATCAGCGCCCAGTTTTGGCAAATCTGACAGGGTCGCCGGTTGGATCATTGCCTCAAGCTTGTCCATCGGCAGGTCGGTCGCGACACGCTGCCAAGCACGCAGGCGGTTGTCATAGGGCTGCATGACGGAATCGATCCCAAGCAAGTTCACTCCACGCAGAAGGAAGGGAATGACCGTCGCAGGAAGCCCCGCACCACCCGCAAGCCCAACCGCCGCAACCGAGGCACCATATTTCATCTGGCCCAAAACGCGCGCCAGCATGGCCCCGCCAACTGCGTCAACACAGCCGGACCACGTTTCGCCCTCAAGCGGGCGTTTGGTGGTTTCATTTAGCTCTTCGCGCGCGACGATCTGGCTCGCCCCAAGAGATTTCAGGTAATCGCCGGTTTCCGGGCGCCCGGTAACACCGGCAACCTCATAGCCAAGATTGGCAAGAATAGCCGTGGCAACAGAGCCAACACCACCGGCGGCCCCAGTGACCAAAACCGGCCCCTGCCCCGGCTTAAGCCCGTGATCCTCAAGCGCCATCACCGCCAACATCGCCGTGAAACCCGCAGTCCCAACCGCCATCGCGCGGCGCGTATCCAACCCATCGGGCAGCGGAACAAGCCAATCCCCTTTGACGCGCGCCTTTTGCGTGTATCCACCCCAATGTGCCTCGCCCACACGCCAACCGGTCAAAACGACCTTGTCGCCCGGCGCATAACGAGGGTCATCAGACGCCTCGACGGTGCCGGCAAAATCGATCCCCGGCACGTGCGGATAATTGCGCACCAAACCGCCCCCCGGCCCAATGCAAAGCCCGTCTTTGTAATTCACAGTGGAATAGTCGACCGCAACGGTTACATCGCCGGCAGGTAGATCATCTAGCCCTATCGATTGCACATTAGCAGCGGTTTTGCCGCTCTCTGTGTCCTTGGTCACAACAAGCGCGTTGAACATATCGGGCCTCCCTATCCATATGGTTCATAGCCATTGCTAAGCAGGCTTACGGTCCGACGCAATCCTCAGCGTCAGACATAAACGTGAGGTCGCTTGTCGCGCCTTCGCATCCCACCGCCGTCAACATCACATGAAGCTGCCCCCGGTGATGCGTTTGATGATTGAACATATGAACAACACATAGCCCCTTGGACCTCGTGTATTCTCTTTGATTGACGACAGAAAACCAGCTCAGCTCCCCCGTCAGGTCGACGGCTTTGATACGGTTGCTCCAATCGCAAATCGCCTGATCCAGTCGAAACCTTTGAATTGCCCAGTCTTCAAGAGAGGAAGACATCTCTGTACCTTTGGCGTAGTTCGCTGTTGGCGCTGGAAAACCTGCGAACCTCGACATCCACAATTGGTCTGACCACAAAACATGATTGGCTGTCGCAAAGATTGACCCAAAATAGGCCCCTCGTTCCTGAAACAATACCTCTTGGTTCAACCCGCGCATCGTTTTCAAAAGCTGAGTGTTTTGCCACTCATTGTATTGCGCAAAAGTCCGTACATATTCGGGGTCAATCATCCTCAATCTCCTTGGTTTCCCAATGAGAGGGCGGCAAATAAGTACGGCGTTTCTGTTGGAACCAATCCAGCAACCCAAATTTCCGGCTTACCTGTCTTAGGCCCCCTTGGTCGTGTTTTATCATATGCGCATACCTGTACAAATTGCCCGTCCTGCTCCGTCTCACAGCAAAAGCCAAACTTATGTGCCGTTTTCAGAGAGAAAATGTCTCCAAAAGAGTGAGACCGGCCGACGCACTTTAGTCGGTGGCAGATCAAATACTCGGACTTTTGCCATTGGACCATTGAAGTAAAACAAGTTTTGCCAGTTTGGGCAAGCGACTGTGACCAAGCCGCGGGACACCTGACCTCGACACAACACAAGCAATGAGCGCGATGGCGAACCGAAATGCGATGGGACATCTGTCATAGTGGGGCAACGCGGTTCTACGCCCGGCCCCTGCTCAACATGATCTCAATCCTGTTGCGACCTGTGTTTGGAGACCTGTCATAACAGACAGAGCTGCAGCACGGTTTTCGGCATACAAAACTGACGCGCGCACTGATCTTACCCCTAGATAGCTGGGTGACGCGCTGAATAAATGCTTAGTCAGGCCACGAGTCCCCTCATGACATCAGCCCCCAAACCCCGTGATGCACCAAAAAGAGCATGCTCAAGTAAACTTAATGTGGCAACTCGGGGAAACCCAAATCTCAGAGCCTTGTTTTCAAACAAAAATAATGGATTTTTGGCGCACCTGAGAGGATTCGAACCTCTGGCCTCTGCCTTCGGAGGGCAGCGCTCTATCCAGCTGAGCTACAGGTGCATACATTGGCCTTATAGGCCGAGCTTTGGGCCGTTGCAACGCAGGTAATCCCCCACGTTGCAAAAATTTTCAGTCCCCCATGGGGAGATGGTGGGATGGTGGGCGGGGCGCATTTCCAACGGAAACAGCGCCGTCCCTCATCCTAGCAAATCATGGGCCAACTCAAGTGCGTCAACCAATTTGTCGACCTCATCACGGGTGTTATACATCGCGAAACTCGCCCGACAGGTCGCGCTGACGCCGAAATGATCCATCAGCGGCCCGGCACAGTGGTGCCCCGCGCGAACGGCAACACCCTTCTTGTCAAGAATCGTTGAAATGTCATGTGCATGCCCTGCCCCGTCCATAGTGAAGGAAAATATCGCCCCCTTCCCCGGAGCGTTGCCTTGCACTTGCAACCAGTTGATTCCGCCTAGTTTGGAAATCGCATAGTCACGCAGGTCCGCTTCATGTGCGGCGATGTTCTCCATGCCGACGCCCATCATGTATTCTAGCGACACCCCCATGCCGATTTGCTGAACTATACCCGGTGTGCCGGCTTCGAATTTCATCGGCGGATCATTATAGCTCACACAGTCTTTGTGAACTTCGCGGATCATATCGCCACCGCCCATAAACGGTTGCATCTCATCCATGCGGGCGCGTTTCATATAGATCGCACCCGAAGCTGACGGGCCGTATAACTTGTGACCGGTAATCGCATAGAAATCGCACCCGATATCCTCGACATTGACCGGCATATGCACCGATCCTTGCGAGCCATCCACAAGCACAGGCACACCCTTGTCCCGCGCTGCGGCACAGATGGATTTCACATCCACCACCGTACCCAAAACATTCGACATGTGGGTAATCGCAACAAGCTTGGTTTTCGGGCCAATCGCGTCGATAACCTTTTGCGGATCAAGCCCGCCTTGATCGTCAACATCAACCCATTTCAACACCACACCTTGGCGTTCACGTAGGAAATGCCAAGGGACGATATTGGCGTGGTGTTCCATCACACTTAGGACGATCTCATCACCCGGTTCTAGGTTGGGCATTGCCCATCCATAGGCGACCATGTTGATGCCCATTGTGGTGCCGGTGGTGTACACAATCTCTTCGGGGTCAGATGCCCCAAGGAACCGGGCCACAATCTCGCGCACGCCTTCATATTTTTCAGTCGCAAGGTTGCTAAGGTAATGTAGCCCCCGGTGAACGTTGGCATATTCCTCGGCATAGCCTTTGGTGACCGCGTCAATCACCACCTGCGGCTTTTGCGCAGAGGCACCGCTATCAAGATAGACCAAAGGTTTGCCATTCACCTCACGGCTCAGAATGGGAAAATCCGCGCGGATTTTGGTGACGTCATACATATCCGTTAATCCCTGTAGGATCGACCCCGATCAGGGTCAGTAGGATCGACAGGGCAAAGGCCATGCCCATCAATCCAAAAACAATTGTGCCAAGTGCCTTTAGCAAACTGCCAAAACCATGGGCTTCGTCCAAAAAGTGCAACAAGATCCAAAAGCCAATGACCGAAGTCAAAGAAACCGCCAAACCGCCTAAAAAGGCCGAGGCTGGCATTAGGATCAGCAAGGCAACCTGAACCAAGGCCCGCAAGGCTTGCAGCCAGATCACCAGAACCGCGATGTCGGCAAGGCGCGCCGTGCCGCTAAACAACCGTCCGCCCCACAAAAACGCCAGCATCGTCGCCAAAAGCGATCCGGCCTGCAAAACGCCATAGACCGACGGTTGCGCCAAAAACCACGGCAGTGGTGTCGGGTCCACCAAAACCGCGATCCCGAAGAGAAGCGTGTTTAGAACCACCACCAGTGCAAAACAGGTCAGCAGCGCCTCATTTGACAGCCGCAGACCAATCAGCCAGCGCGCCACCAATCGGGGTTCGGTGAGACTACGTAACACCAAGGTCAATGCCATTTGGCCCATTATGGAGCCCTTTTCTTGTGAACAGTGCGCAGACCTGCCAACCAAAACCACAAAAAAACCAACCAACACAAGAGCTTTACCAACTCGGCTTGTGTTCCCGGCCCAACAAAACCAGCCACCAGCCCATAAAGCAGCAAAAGCGGACACATCGCCAGAAACGCCCAGAACAAAGCAAGACGCGACCCATACGATGTACCCTGCCCGCCGAACAACCGGGCGATCCAATGGCTGACAAAGCCAACAAAATAAAGCGCCAAAGGCAAGGCGAACACGGTGATGACAAAGGATTTGCCCATCGGTTCCAACATCGATGTCCCGGCAAGATGCGCAGCACGCGACAGTCCGGGCCATTGGGCGATGAACATCACAAAGGCTGCGGCCATCACAAAGACGAGGGCGCGGTCTTCGCGCTCCCCAACCGCGCGTAGCCGGGCAATCACCTTGCCCGGCCCCCGGTAAGTCGCGATGATATCGCTGCTTAATGCCATAACCCGGTGCGCCCTAGTCTTTGCGGTGCCGCGACAACCACGCCTCGGCCCGCGTCAGGATTTCCTCCTGCAGGGCTTCGTCTTCGATCTCATCCACGGCCTCGGCCAGAAAGCTCAGCACAAGCAAATCTTGGGCGATCGAATGCGGAATGCCCCGAGATTGCAGATAGAACAGCGCGTCTTCGTCGATCGCCCCAGATGTCGAGCCATGCGAACAAGCCACATCGTCGGCATAAATCTCAAGCTCTGGCTTGGCGAGGAACTGACTATCCTCATCCAACAGCAAAGATTGCGAAATTTGGTAGCCATCGGTTTTCTGGGCATCTGGTTTCACCAGAATTTTGCCCTGAAACACCCCGGTCGCCCCGTTGCGCAGCACCTTTTTGAACACCTGACGGCTTTCGCAATTCACCGCGTCATGGGTGATGAAAACGGTGTCATCGTGATGGAAATCACCGTCGCCCATACAGGCCCCGGCAATATGCGCCACTGCGTCGTCACCGGTCAGCTCGATCACACATTCGTTGCGGGTCAGCACGCCGTTCACGGTCATGGTAAAGCTTTTGAACGTGCTTTCGGTACCCAGACGTGCAAACATATGTGTCGCCGCGCGGCGTTCGTGATCGCGCCCTTGGGTGCGCACGTGATGGAACGCGCCACCATCGGCAATGTCGACCTCAAGGCACTTGTTGAAACGGGCTGCCGCCGGGCCGTTTTCCAACACGGTTAGGCTGGCTCCGCTGTCGACCTTGACCACATGATGCAAGATCGCGTCCGAGCTATCGGATTGATGCTTGTAGATCAGGTTGACGGGTTTGGACGGGGTTTTCGTGGCGTGGATCAGCACACCGTCACTTGCAAAAGCAGTGTTCAACGCCGCCAAGGGGCGTTCAACCGGGTCTTGACCTTTTACTTCAAGAGCGCCGTACAAGTCTTTGGCCCAATGGATATCTTTTGCATCTGAGAGACGGTCAATCGTGATCCCCTCAAGGCTCAGATCGTCCGAGGCATCCGCATCAAACACACCGTCCACAAAAACGATTTTCAACCGATCCATGTCGCCAAACATCGGTGCTTCGTCGGTCTCATATACGGCGGCCTTTGGGGCAGTCGCATCAACCAGCGTCGCGGGCTTGGTGTATTTCCAATATTCGTCGCGGGCATGGGGCAACCCCATGTTTTGCACCCGCGCCAACGCATCCTGACGCGCCGGTGTGGACCAGCCGCCAGTGGGCAAGTCAAGCGCGTCCAAACGCGCCTGTGTTGCATCCTGTTTCACCAAAGGAGCGGCCATTATGCGATCTCCGCAAGAATGTCAGCGTAGCCGTTCTTTTCAACTTCCAGCGCCAGCTCGGGACCGCCGGTTTTGACGATACGACCGGCCGCCATGATGTGAACGACATCGGGTTTGATGTGATCCAAAAGACGCTGGTAGTGGGTGATGACAAGAAAACCACGGCCTTCGTCACGCAGAGCATTCACCCCTTCAGCGACCAGCTTCATCGCGTCAACATCAAGACCGGAATCGGTTTCGTCCAAGATGCACATCTTGGGCTCAAGCATCGCCATCTGAAGGATTTCGTTGCGCTTTTTCTCACCACCAGAAAAGCCAACGTTGACCGGGCGTTTGAGCATATCTGCGTCAATTTTGAGGTCTTTGGCCTTGGCGCGCACCAGCTTGAGGAAGTCAGCGGCTGACATTTCCTCTTCACCGCGGGCTTTGCGCTGCGAATTCACCGCCGTGCGCAAGAAGGTCATGTTGCCCACACCGGGGATTTCAACCGGGTATTGGAATGCTAGGAAAAGGCCCGCTGCTGCGCGCTCTTCCGCTTCCATGTCCAAAAGGTCTTCGCCCGCCAAAGTGGCGTCGCCACCGGTGACTTCGTAGCCGCCCTTGCCGGACAACACATAAGACAAGGTCGACTTGCCAGAGCCATTCGGCCCCATGATCGCGTGCACCTTGCCCGCCTCAACGGTCAGGTCGACACCTTTGAGGATTTGCTTATCCTCTTCTTCCAATTTCACCTGCAGGTTCTTGATTTCCAGCATGTTTTATCCTTCCTCAGCAGCCCTAGGGGTTCTGCAAAAACTTGACCACCTGGAACAGTTTTTCCGGTGGAATGGCCATGGGCGTGACGCGAAAATGCGCCATGCGCCCGGTGATTTGCGGGGGGCCGAGGTAGTCCTCGACCTTGTGATAATGCTTGCGACCAGCGTAATCATCAAAGAACAGGTCAACCGGTTTGGTTGACAAAAAGGCAGTGGCCAAGGCACAGGCCTGACGAAAGCGGCCATCGACCAGCACAACATCGGGTTGAACGAAATCGCGGCGACGCCACACGTCGAGCGCATATTTGGGATAGGCACGCCAATGGGCGTCATCCACCGGATGCCCCCATTCCTTGGTCGGGCCAATATCGACCCAAATCATCTCGACTTGGGTTCCAACCACCGGTGGATTAGCAGCCAAGTAACCTTTCATCATTTCGGTCCAATCCTGCGCGGATTCGACCGAAAACACCCGCTTCCCGGGCAGTTCGGACGCCATGACGGTACTACCGCCCGAGCCGTATTCTAAGATGACTTCAGCGCCCTTATAGGCGTGAGATAAAAGCGCCGCCTCCGCAGCGGGCAAGGTCAGCTCCGGTCGTGGGATCACATCAGTCATAGCGCCCCCGTCAACCAAGGGGTTTCCCGCCCAAGTTGGGAGCAAGGCACCACGGACTGCCAGAATATGTTAGGGAAAAGCGTCACGTTTAACCCAATACCACCGCTGTTCCGCTGGCTGAGACCATCAGCATATTGTTGATCACCTCGTAGTCGAGATCGACGCCGACGACGGCCGTGGCCCCGAGGGCGGCGGCGCGTTCTTCCAACTCTCGCAGAGCGGTTTCGCGGGCCTCGCCTAGTTTGGCCTCATAGGCACCAGAGCGGCCCCCGATGATGTCGGTGATACCGGCAAAAATATCGCGAAACACGTTGGCTCCAAGGATAGCTTCGCCGGTGACAATACCTTTGTATTCAGCGACTTGATAACCTTCGACACTTGGCGTGGTGGTGACGATCATGCGTTCTCTCCGACATATTTCATAAAGAAATTCATGTTGGCCCCATAGTGGCGGACCTCAAACACCGATTGATAGCCGCGCTTGGAACACCAGCTTTGGAAAGCCTCGGCATTGGCGTCATCAACTTCGATAAACAGCAATGGTTTACAGCGTTCAACCGTCGCCTCAAGCCCGGTCAAGACTTCCATCTCCATGCCTTCGACGTCGATCTTGATCAGATCGAACTGCTCCTCTTCAAAGAGCATATCCCCGGCATGAACCTCTAGGTCTCCGTCCCGCCCGCGCAACATCTTAGTCCCGCCAAGGTTGCGGTCGTGGCGTTTCATAAACAGCCCGGCTTCGCTTTCTGCCCCAAGGCCAACGCCTAGCGCGTCCATGCGGATCACATCCGTCAGGTTGTTCAGAACGATATTGGCCACCAGTGGCGCAAGCGCCAGCGGGTTCGGCTCAACCACAATCACGCTGGCCGCGTCACATTGCGTGGCGAAATAGATAGCGTGATTGCCGACATTGGCCCCCACGTCCAAGACACGCGGCGCTTTGGGAAGATGTTCGGCCACCTTGGCCAAATCCTCGGCCTCAAAGAAAGCGCCCTTGCGTTGCGCCTTTTGCACCGGGTCGCGGTCAAAATTCGAACAAAACGTCAGATCATGGCCACCGATGCGCAAACGCGTGATGTGGAACGGTGGGAATACCAATGGCGCACCACTGTCCAACGCCTCAAGCGCCGCGCCGAGGTCGAAATAATCGGCCCCCGTGCTTTCGGGGGCTGGAATGTTGATGGTGCCACTCATACCGCGTTCCTAAACTTACTTGCGCCAACCGAACCGGTCGGCCAGATGGGTCACACCCTTGGCCAGAAAGATTCCGGAAATCACCCCCCCGGCGACGGCGAAAACAGGGTTGAAATGATCGGTGCCATAACGCGCCCAGAACATGCCAATCGCCCCGCCCAGAACCGGCAAGCCATAAGGCAGGAAATCCCAGATACCGCCTTTGTTGAAATCGGACATCGCCATCTTCCTTTCTTAACTCTCGCCGCGCCATTTCTGGACCAGTTGCGCGATCGTGCTTCCCAAGAACCCCGAGATAAACGAAATCACCACCACCGCCGTCATCGACAATTGCACCGCCACTTGGCTCACCATCACCGAAAACCCAGCGCAAAAGATGCCGGTTAGAATCGCGGTGGTGAGCAGGGTTTTCAGCATGTGATCCAGTCTCTATTTCTCCGCTCGGTCATGTGGCCATACTCGTGCTTATCGCAATGGTGAACAAAACCGCGCTCATGAAGCAAATTGCTCCTGGTCTTTTGCTGGCCTCCCAGCGGCGGTCTAACCACGTCCCTTGAACATCCGGATTCTGAAGTGTGCTCGTGAAATCCCACACATACCAAAAAGCAGGAAAGGCAAAGGCGAGCAGAACCACATCACCGTAGGGAGCACGACCATAGGCAACAATCAAACTGACCAGTAAACCAATGCAAATTGCGATCATGTATGACATGAAGTTGCCCATGCGACGCGCCCTTTCCGAAGCGACTTACCCCACCGACCCTTCAAGGGAAATCGCCACCAACTGCTGAGCTTCCATCGCGAATTCCATCGGCAGCGCTTGCAGCACTTCCTTGCAGAACCCGTTCACAACCAAGGCCACCGCCTCTTCTTCGTCCATGCCGCGCTGGCGGCAATAGAACAGCTGGTCGTCATCCACCTTGGATGTGGTCGCCTCGTGCTCAACCCGTGACGAGTTGTTCTTGACCTCAATATAAGGCACCGTGTGCGCCCCACATTTGTCGCCAATCAACAGGCTGTCACATTGGGTATAGTTGCGCGATTCCTTGGCCTTAGGGTGCATCGACACAAGGCCACGATAGGTATTCTGAGCAACGCCAGCAGAAATCCCCTTGGAGACGATCCGCGATTTGGTGTTCTTGCCCAAATGCACCATCTTGGTGCCGGTATCGGCTTGCTGATGGTTGTTCGCGATGGCGATGGAATAGAACTCGCCCTGCGATTCTTCACCGCGCAAAATGCACGACGGGTATTTCCATGTCACGGCCGAGCCGGTCTCAACCTGCGTCCACATCACTTTGGAACGATCACCGCGGCAATCGGCACGTTTGGTCACAAAGTTATAGATGCCACCGCGGCCCTCTTCGTCACCGGGATACCAGTTTTGAACGGTCGAGTATTTCACTTCGGCGTCTTCTTCGATGATGATCTCAACCACAGCGGCGTGCAGCTGGGCTGTGTCACGCTGAGGCGCAGTACAACCTTCGAGATAGCTCACGTATGACCCCTTGTCGGCGATGATCAATGTGCGTTCGAACTGGCCGGTGTTTTCGGCGTTGATACGGAAATAGGTCGACAATTCCATCGGGCAGCGCACGCCCGGCGGCACGTAAACAAACGACCCATCCGAGAACACCGCGCTGTTGAGCGTCGCATAGAAGTTATCCGAAACCGGCACAACGGTGCCGAGGTATTTCTTGACTAGCTCAGGATGCTCGCGAATTGCCTCGGAGATCGAACAGAAGATCACGCCAGCTTTCTTCAGCTCGGCCTGAAAGGTTGTGCCGACGGAGACGGAATCAAACACCGCATCGACAGCAACCTTGCGGCCCTCGGCGGGCATGTCTTCGGCCCCTTCAACCCCGGCCAAAATCATCTGTTCCTTAAGCGGAATGCCGAGTTTCTTGTAGGTTTCCAAAAGCTTGGGGTCGACATCATCAATCGACTTGGGCTTTTCGGCCATACTTTTGGGGCGGGCATAGTAATAAATGTCCTGAAAGTTGATCTCAGGATACTGAACCATTGCCCAATCCGGCTCGACAAGCTTTTCCCAACGCGAAAACGCTTGCAGACGCCATTCGGTCATCCACTCGGGTTCGTCGTTCTTTTCGGAAATCAGACGCACGATATCGGGGTTCACGCCTTTGGGGGCGTATTCCATCTCGATCTCGGTGTCCCAGCCATATTTGTAGGTGCTGACAGCCGCGACGGCGTCCACAGTTTCCTGATCAACGCCTTCCTTGACGACCACGTCTTCTTTAGCTGTCATCTCATGTCCTTTTCTCATGCGGCCCGTTCGCAGTGCCGCTTATATGCCTTGAGCCACGCTTCTGCGAAACGCGTCACATCTTCCTTCGAGGTGGTGGGCCCGATGCTCACCCGGATCGCCGATTGGGCAACCCTCTCGTCATATCCCATCGCGGTCAGCACCCGGCTGGCCCGCACTTTGCCGCTTGAACAGGCGCTGCCTGCACTTATGGCAAATCCCGCCAGATCCATCTGCATCACCTGCGTTTCGCCCTTCCAACCGGGAACAGCAAAACAAGAGGTATTAGGCAGACGAGTCGCGGATTTCCCGACAAAAATAGTCTCTTTCGTACCAGCCGCAATAGTTGATTCTAGAATGTTTCTAATTTCTTCAACCTTGGTCCAACAACCCGCGTCTAAATCTCGGGCCGCCGCCTCGGCCGCCGCGCCAAAGCCGGCGATGCCAATGACATTCTCTGTTCCGGCGCGTCGTCCCATTTCCTGACCGCCGCCTTTAAGCTGTGCCGCTAGGTCGGTGCCGCGCTTGATCACCAATGCACCAATGCCTTTGGGGCCGCCAAGCTTGTGCGCCGAGATCAAAGCCATCTCGCACCCGAGCCAATTGAACGCCACTGGAATCTTGCCAAAGGCCTGTGTCGCATCGACTACGGCCAACCCCGAAGGCAAATCCTGAACCACCCCGGTTTCGGAATTGGCCAATTGCAACGCGGTCCGCCCCGGTTCCGACACCGTCACACGCCCGTTTTGATCAACATCCAAAACAGGATCAATCCACGCGCCGACCGCATCATGTTCTATATCCGCGCCAACCAAGTCGCGCCCAGCACAGGCCAAGGCCGCCGCCTCGGTCGCGCTTGAGACGAACACCACATCCGCGCCATCCGCGCCAAAGGCACTGGCCACTTGCGCTCGGGCGCGCTCAACCACGGCTTTGGCTTTGCGACCCTCACCGTGAACCGATGACGGATTGCCAACCACATCCATCGCCGCAGCCATCGCAGCGCGCGCTTCCTCACACAGAGGCGTCGTGGCATTCCAATCCAAGTAACAACGGTCCAAGGTGTTTTCTTTCCCTAAATATCCCGGGGTGAATTGGCCCTTAGGGCCCAAAGGGGTTGGCCCCTCATTCGACCTTTTCGTCGTCCACGACCGAAAACAATGTCGGCACCGCCGGACAGGGCGTCAGATCATTTTTGACCACATCGGACAACCGTGTCTGGTGCAGGAACACATAGACATGCGCGCTTAACCCTTCCCACAAGCGGTTGGTCAAGGATTGCGCCCGGCTTCCCGACAAGCCCCCCGAGGCCCCCGCCCCTTTGTGCATCGCGTCAACGGTTTCATCCACCGCGGCCAGAATATCGGCGACCCGAATATCCGATGGCACCCGCGCCAGCCGGTACCCGCCCCCTGGTCCGCGTACTGATTCTACCAATCCAGCCCGCCGCAATTTGACAAAAAGCTGCTCAAGATAGGGGAGCGAGATGTCCTGACGCTTCGAAATATCGCCCAAGGTGACCAAGGCATCGGCGTTTTGCAGCGCAATATCTGTCAGGGCCACCATGGCATACCGGCCTTTTGTGCTTAGTTTCATGTCGGCCCACCCTTTTTGTTTCCCCAATGCGCCACTGGGCGGCTGATTTTCAGCTGCCCTTGCGCTAACAATTGACCTTGGCGCGGCAATTGCCTATCTGCATCAAAGCCCAATCCCGGCATCGCCTGGATTTAGAACCGTTCTAAGGTGCCCAAGCGAATTCGTCAAGAATGTGCATGCACCCGTATCAGGAGCCCGTTACCGCCCTATGCCCGAGGTCATTTTTCCTGGACCCGAAGGCCGCCTCGAAGGCCGCTACCACCCGCAAAAAGACCGCGACGCACCTATTGCGATCGTGCTGCACCCGCATCCGCAATTTGGCGGCACCATGAACAACAAGGTCGTGTATAATCTGCACTATGCCTTTTACAACATGGGCTTTACCGTTTTGCGGTTCAACTTCCGTGGCGTCGGCCGCAGCCAAGGTGAATATGACCAAGGTGTTGGCGAATTGTCCGATGCGGCGTCGGCGCTCGATTACCTGCAATCGATGAACAACAACTCCAAGCATTGCTGGGTAGCTGGCTTCTCGTTTGGGGCATGGATCGGTATGCAGCTGTTGATGCGTCGCCCGGAAATCACCGGCTTCGTATCCGTGTCGCCCCCCGCCAATATGTATGACTTTTCGTTCTTGGCACCCTGCCCAAGCTCCGGTTTGATCATCAACGGCAAAGCCGACCGTGTGGCCCCGCCTACGGACACAACGGCCTTGGTCAACAAGCTGCATGAACAAAAGGGCATCACGGTCACCCATGAAGAAGTCGACGGTTCCGGCCACTTCTTTGAGGAGCCTTACATGGATCCGATGATCGATACCGTGACCGGCTACGTCAAACGGCGCCTGACTGAAAACACCCGCTAATCCTATCGGGCCGCGCCTTTTGCGGCCCGCACTTTGCCCAAAACAGAGGCTGATATGTCTGTTGTAGAAGAACTCTCTGATAAGCTTGCACAAGACGTCATTAAGGCGATGGATGCATTGGGAGACGAACAGTTACCCGATCAGGTCGCGAATGTTTTAGGGGCCTCGTCTCCGAGCTCAGAAGAGATTTTCCGTGCGGCGGTGCGCATTCGGCTTGCCGAACGCCGCGCCCGATTGTTCCTAAACGACCATGTCAAAACGGCGCTTGAGGCCAAAAAACAGGGCCAAGAAGCCCCCAAAGCCCTTGCCCCCGGTACTGATAACGAACACCTCTAAGGCGGGGGGCCCCTGCCCGATTGTAAAGGACAGGACATGAGTTCCAACCGCTTAGACGATCAGATGGCGTTTCTGGTCGAGATTGACCGTTTAAAGTCGGTCAACCGCGCAACCACATTGTGTGATGGCTCACGTCGCGAAAACAGTGCCGAGCATAGCTGGCATGTGGCTTTATATGCGCTGACTTTGGCGGATCAGGCCCCAGAAGGTTGCGACATAAATCGCGTTATCCAGATGCTTTTGCTACATGATTTGGTGGAAATTGACGCGGGCGATGCGCCAGTTTTTGGCGATCATGACATGGCAGCAATCGAAACGGCAGAACAGGCCGCCGCGGATCGGATTTTTGGTTTGCTTCCCAACGATATCGGCGCAAAATTTCGCGCCATCTGGGATGAGTTTGAAGCCAACACGACGCCGGAAGCGCAATTTGCCAAATCGCTGGATCGCATGGTGCCACCGGTTCAAAACCTGCAATCTGGTGGTGGGTCTTGGGTCGATTACAAGGTGGATTGGCAGATGTTTTCTGCTCGTGTCGGCCACAAGATTGAAAACGGCGCACCGGGGTTGTGGGCGTGGATGGCCCCCAAGGCGCAGGCCTTTTTGAACCGCTTAAACAACAAGTAATCACGCCACTCATCGTTGGACCGAGGGGCCAGCCCCTCGTTTTTTTTCGCAATGTGAAAGGGTTACGTCGCGGTGATCGGCCAGCGGCGCTGGAGGTCTTCTAGCCCGGCTTGGATCAACTCGCCCAGGACATCAAGGTCGACGCGATTTAGGGCACCAAGGTACAAGCATGATTTTCCCAGCTTATGCGGGCCGAGCCGGGACAGAATGTCAGAGAAATCCGCATAGCCCGGCATGATGTAGACGACCATCTTGGCCTTACGCGGTGCAAAACCAGTGGCAAGGAATTCGCCATCACGGCCGCTGTCATAGACATAATGATAGCTGCCGTAACCAACGATGCTTTCGCCCCACATTCGCGGTTGCCAGCCGGTGGCCTTTTGAAACACCTCATCCAAAACCAGGGCGTCGGCTTTGCGCCGGTCGGGCGCAACGGATGACAAATAGTCACCCACCGATGCCGTGGTCATTTTCGTTTTGTTGCCTGCCATATCCTCTCCCTTTCAGGTCAGAAATGAATGGCCTTTCCAAAGGCATCTAGAACCGATTCATGCATCATTTCCGACAGGGTTGGATGCGGGAACACCGTGTTCATCAGGTCCTCTTCTGTTGTTTCCAACTGGCGGCCAACAACATAGCCTTGGATCAATTCCGTCACCTCGGCGCCTACCATATGCGCGCCCAAAAGCGCCCCGGTTTTGGCGTCAAACACCGTTTTGACCATGCCTTCGGGTTCACCAAGCGCGATGGCCTTGCCGTTGCCGATAAACGGGAAACGTCCGACTTTGACCTCGTAACCCTGCTCTTTCGCCTGTGCTTCGGTCAGGCCGACGCTGGCCACCTGTGGGTGACAATAGGTGCAACCGGCAATGCTATCTGGATCAACCGCATGGGGTTTGCCACCGGCGATCAGCTCGGCAACCATCACCCCTTCGTGGCTGGCCTTGTGGGCAAGCCACGGGGCCCCCGCAACGTCACCAATCGCAAAGAGGCCTTCAACACCGGTTCGGCAATATGGGTCGGTCACGACATGCGTTCTGTCTACACGGACACCAAGGGCCTCAAGCCCCAAGCCTTCGACATTTCCGACAATTCCAACCGCAGAAATGACCGTATCAAAGGTCTCTTTTGCAGTTTTACCACCTTGCTCAATATGAGCCGTGACCTGCCCTTTGCCACGGTCCAACTGTTTGACCATGGCCTTTTCGCGGATCGTCATCCCTTGTTTGACGAACTGCTTTTTGGCAAAGGCGCTGATTTCGGCATCTTCGACCGGCAAAACACGGTTCATGACCTCAACCACGGTCACATCGGCCCCCAGTGTGTTGAAAAAGCTGGCGAATTCAATTCCGATTGCACCCGATCCAATCACCAAAAGCTTTTTCGGCATCCGTGGCGGATTAAGCGCGTGTTTGTAGGCCCAAACCAGATCGCCGTCGGCCTCAAGCCCCGGAAGTTCGCGCGCCCGCGCGCCCGTCGCGAGAACGATGTTCTTGGCGCTTAACTCTTCGGATCCCTTGTCGGTTTTGACGCTCACCCGTCCCTTTTGCGGGATCGTAGCCTCACCAATGATCACCGTGACCTTGTTCTTTTTCAGCAAATGACCGACGCCACCAGATAACTGTTTGGCCACACCGCGCGAGCGTTTCACAACCGCATCTAAATCATAGCCAAGCCCTTCGGCCTTGAGACCAAATTCCTTGGCGCGGTGCATAAGGTGAAAAACTTCGGCGGATCGCAACAGGGCTTTGGTGGGGATACAGCCCCAATTGAGACAAATGCCGCCCAAATGCTCGCGTTCGACAACGGCCACCTTTAGGCCCAGTTGCGCGCCACGAATGGCCGCCACATAGCCGCCGGGGCCCGCCCCGATCACGATCATGTCGAATTGCTGTGCGGCCATACGCCCCTCCTGATTTGGCATTCCTTAGGACGCTAGCGCAGGGGGGGCGGTGCCGCAACAGGCAGGCCGTTTATCAAGCCGCCTGTTTTTCCTGAAGCTGGCGCAGGGTTAGGCCATAGCCTCCCTGATCGACATAGCTTTGCTCGGCTGCGGTAAAGCGCCGGTCTAGCGCTTCGTTGCGATAGGGGAAGCGGCCAAATTGGCGGATGACTTCACGGTGCACTTGCGCGTGCAACAAGTTGCCCTCGCCCGCTTGTGGCATCCGCTCTTTCATCAGGCGCACACAACGATCCTGATCACAGAGGTTTTCCGAATGCATCAACGGCAGATAAAAGAACTGGCGCGCGGGTTCATCAATCTTAAGATCCCAACCGCGTTTGATCGCCTGTTTGGCGGCCGCAAGTGCTACCCGATCAGAGGCAAATGCTTTGCGGTTGCCACGGAACATGTTGCGGCTGAATTGATCCATCAAGAGGATGTAAGCCAAAGCCCCGCTTGGATAGGTCAACCACAGGGCATAGCGCCCGTCCATCGCCCCCTCCCAGGTGCTTTGAAACCGCTCACGGATCGTTTGATCCAGCGCGTCATTTTGGATGTACCAGTCTTTCGGCTCAACCTCATCAAGCCAAAACGACAGAATCTCCTCGGGGGATGACATAATTTTTCCTCCTGCTCCCACGCTACGCAACATTGTTGCCCCGCAAATATATTAACGCGCAATGAATCTTCAACCCAAGTCACGAATTCTGTCAGTTTCTAACACAACTTACGCGATTTCAGTCGCCAGCGGCCTCATCGTCCAACTCTTCCGCAACTTCGATGGCGTATTCCTGTGCCACCTCGACCGCGATGGGCGTCGCGGCAGGGGACAGAGCGGTATAAAGACCGGTGTCTTCGACGGAAATGGCGTCGCGTTGCGTCATTCGGAACAACGCGTAGCAAGACATCAAGGTGAGCAAAACGAGGATCAAGAGAAAGAACCCCGGAGGTCCGACCATCGCCATGGCCCAACCAATCACCAGTGGTCCAGCGATGGCCCCAAGCCCGTTCACAAATAGCAACCCCGCTGATGCGCTGGCCATGTCAGAGGAGTCCAAATGGTCGTTTGCGTGGGCAATCAATAATGAGTACAAAGGGTTAGCAGACCCGCCAATCGCAAATGCCGCCGCCAATAGAATGCCAAACGAACTTCCAAACATCATGGCAATCAAAGCCGCCACGGCCCCGATGGCGGCGCTAGCAAAGATCAACAACCTCCGGTCCATCCGGTCGGACATCCAGCCAATCGGATATTGCAGCACCAGCGCGCCAATATAGAAAGACGCGATAAAGAGCGAAATTTGCGCCAAGGACAGGCCCGCTTCGGCGGCGTAAACCGCGGCCATCCCGAATTGAGCGGCGAAGACGCCACCCAACAAGTACATGCCAACCACCCCAAGTGGCGAGTAGCCATAGAGTTCACGAAGCGTCATTGGCTTGGTCGATTCAAAAGCAGGTGTAGGTGAAATCGACAGCAAAATCGGCGCAAATGCCACACTAACGAGAACCGATGGGATCACGAACAGCAAGAAACCGCTTTCATCAGGCACCAACAAAAGCCCCTGCGCGGCGATAACCCCGGCCATTTGGACAATCATATAGGCCGAAAGCGTCTGACCACGGGTTTCATTGCTGGCACTGTCGTTCAGCCAGCTTTCCGCAGTCACATAGACACCGCAAAAGCAAAACCCGATGATTACCCGCCCCGCCGTCCAAGCAAAGGGATCGACAACGGCGGGAAACAAGATCAACACCGCCGAGACCAATGACCCAAGCGCCGCAAACACCCGCACATGGCCGACCCGGCGGATCATGCCCGGCGTCACGCGGCTGGCAATTAAGAAACCGGCGAAATACCCCGACATCACAATCGACATCATGCCGGTCGAAAACCCCGCCTCGGGTCCACGCACCCCAAGCAACGACCCTTGCAGGCCATTGCCCAGCATCAAGAGCAACATGCCCAACAACAAAGCCCAAGAATTCTTCAACACGTCCAGCATGGCACCCTCACCGGTTCGAAAACAGACCCCGACCGCTAGGGCGTTGATCCGGATTCGACTGTGCCACAAACGACATGTTTTGTGAAAATGTCGTCTTTGGGACAGGTCCCGCCTATTTGCGAGGCGGCGGGATCAAAAGTGAGGCGTCGCCATAACTGAAAAAGCGGTATTTCGCGGCGATGGCATGATCATAGATGTCGAGAATACGATCGTGCCCAACCAAGGCGGCGACCAGCATCATCAAAGTGGATTTCGGCAGGTGGAAATTGGTCATCAACGCGTCGGCGACGTGGAATTCAAAACCGGGATAGATGAAAATGTCGGTCACACCTTCATAAGCTTTGAGTTCGCCATCTTGTGCGGCGGTTTCGATCAATCGCAGAGCGGTTGTGCCCACCGGAATGACCCGCCCCCCGGCGGCTTTGGTCGCGGTGATCTCATCCACAACCGCCTGAGACACCTGCCCCCATTCGCCATGCATTTTGTGGGTGGTGATGTCATCAACCTTGACCGGAAGGAACGTCCCTGCCCCGACATGCAGCGTCACATGAGAAAATTCGACGCCTTTAGCCCGCAATAGTGCCAGCAACGCATCATCGAAATGCAGCGATGCCGTTGGCGCGGCTACGGCACCGGTGTTGCGGGCCCATACCGTTTGATAATCATCATGGTCTTGTGCATCGGCCGGGCGTTTTGCGGCGATATAGGGCGGCAAGGGCATCGCGCCCGCCACATTCAACGCGGCATCAAAATCGTCACCACTTAGGTTGAACCGTAAATGCCCCTGCCCGTCTTCCTTGCTTTCTAAACTCGCGGTCAACTCATCGGAAAAGCGAACCTCTTCGCCCTCTTTGATCTTTTTCAACGGCTTGACCAAAGCCGCCCATGTGCCGTCGGCGCGGGGTTCTAGAAGGGTCACTTCGATCTTGGCTTCGGTTTCGCCCTGTGCGCTTGTCCGGCGGCGAATACCGCTTAGCCGCGCCGGGATCACCCGCGTGTCATTTAGCACCAACCGGTCCCCCGGCCGTAGCCAGTTAACCAGATCGGTCACCACCTGATCGTGGATCGAGGCGCCATCCGCCACCAAAAGACGCGCCGAAGATCGCGGCCGGGCGGGCCGTGTGGCGATCAACTCTTCTGGAAGATCGAAATCAAAATCACTCAACTGCATAGCGCAACTCGCTGATATTATTGCGACACCTTGGGCGGTGGGCGGCGAAAGATATCCCGGAACATTCCGGGCGTTAAGACCGACAGCGGATTAACCGCCACGCGCGGATTGTCAACCGATCCGTTGAGATTGAAGTTGAAGCCAATCAGCCCTTCGCCCTTGCGCGCGATAATCCGACCGATGCCGTTGACGAAATAAATCGGGGATAACACGCCCTGCATATCCATGCGCCCCGATCCCAGATCGTAAAACCCATCCATCGAAATCCCCATCGACGGGCCAACCGCGCTGGCTTGTTTCAACACCACATTGTCGGGGGTTAGGCGGAAATCGGCTTCGACATTGGCAAAGAAAATCCCCGGTCCGTTGAGCTGATCCAGAAGGCCGACAATACTGATCGCGTCTAGCAAGGCTCCAATCGCCGGAGCATCGCGCAGGCGGGTTCCTTCGATGTCGAGCTTGCCGTCATAGCTTCCGGTGGTGCCTTTGACCGGGGCTAGGTCAAGTCGAAACGTGCCATCGGACACGGTTTTGAGATAGCCCGTGTCACGCAGGATATCTCCTGCATCCTCACCGGTGATCCGAAAGGCGCTGCGCCCATTTTGGGGAATAACCCGGCCTTGAATATCGGCGCGCTTGCCAAGACTGGCGTCAAACCGGCCCTCAAGCCCTTGGGACATATCAAAATTTCCGCGAAACTTTTGCATTGTGATGGTGTCTGTGACCCGCAATCGTTCAAGCGTAACTGCCATCGGCCCACCTTGGGATGCGGCGCCACCACCGCCGCCTCCGCTGCTGCCCCCCCCTCCAAACGTTGCCTGTCGCAAGTCAACTGATCCTGATGTGACTTCTATCGCGGGCACCTTGCCCGGACCGCGTGATTTCATCACCCCAGCCACATCTAGCCACGACCCAATCGTGAGCGAAGCAAGCGACATTTGCCGAAAGCCTCCTTCGGGGGTCAGAACAATGCTACCGGATGCATCAAGCCCACCCGCCTTTAAATCTAGCCGGTCTATCGTCATGGGCTTGGCAAAGGTTCCCGACACGTCAAATCGACCTGTTGCGTTTTGCGACAACCGCCACCCAAGCGGAGGAATGGCCAAACCGATGCCGCTTAGATTTGAGGATAGTGTAAACTCAGGCACTTGCCCTTTGACCAATGCCAATGAGAATTGGCCGGTTCCCGAGCCGTTGATCATACCATCCGGCAGGGCCACACCCAAAATTCCCATGGTTTTCGGAGAGATCGTCACATCGGCAACAACCTCCCCTGGCCCACCCGTTAGCGATTGCTGCCACCGACCTTTGGCAGGCACACCAGATAAGGATACCGGCCCCTCAAGTGAAACTTGATCGTTGGAAACCGACAAGTCCAACACATCGGCGGTTAAGGTATGTCCGGGCACCAATTTCGCGGTGCTGACATCGCGCACCTGTCCGCTCAGCGCCATTTTCACATCAGGAAGCTTGGTGCCTTTGACCAGTGGAAGTTCAACGCGCCCTTTGAACACCACCCGACCTGAGGCCAAATCCACCGGCCGATTGATTTTGCGCATGACCTGCCAGCGCTCATTGTCAAGAAGCGACAATCCTGCTTCGACACTGCTTTGCCCCGCCAACTTCAGCTGACCAGTTGCCGGTTTCTGCTTCATATCTGGAATGACAAATTCTGATCCGGCCAAATCAATGACGCCACCTTGTTTGGGGGTCATTTGCCCGGCTTCCAGCCGCAGGCTTAGGCGGTTGGCATACATCGTCATCCGCCCCACCCCCTGTTTGACCGGCGGCAAGGCGCGGTTCACGGTGACTTCGCCCTGCGCAAAGCGAAAATCCAAATAGGTTTCCGGCTTTTCGCCCGGCTCCGCCCGGAGCGCAAAGGTCGCGTCGCTTAGAACCCCGGCCCGAACATTGTCAGCGACCCATTTGCGCGGTTTCGGTTTGAAACTGGCTGGCCAAAAGGACAACACCTGATCCGGTTGGGTTTCTTCGGCGGTTGCATCCAATGAAACAGCCCAGCCATCGCTTCGCGCTATCAACTCGCCCCGCGCTTGCAGTGGGAAATTAGGGTCGGTAACCCGGATATTTCCCAAAGACACCTGAAACGGGTTCAACTGCATTTTAAACGCCGTTTCCGCGCCCGAAACATCCAAGGCCCGCTCAAAGAGAGTCCCCTTGGCAAGTTTGATATCAGACAAACGGAACTGGCCAATCAACGCTTTGGGCCAGCCAAGGTCCAAACCCTGAAGCTGGGCCGTGCCCTCGGCAGCGATGTGCCCAAGCGATGACGACACCGAAATTTCATCAAAAGACAAAAGGGCAGTTTCCGGATCATAGGTAAAATACGTCCGCGCGCCGTCAAAAGGCACCGCTTTGGTCGCCCGGTTTGGTTGCAAAACCCCTTTGCCGATCTGCAAAGTCGCGTTCAATAGGCCCAACGACCCGTCTTGACGCATTCGGGATCTTAAGGCTCCCGAAATCGGCGCATCAAGCTCTTCTAGCCATGCAAGTGCCGGGCTTTGTGTGGCAATGTCGCGCGATCCGAGATCGTCAAAGGACACGCCGAAGTTAAGCGATGTATCGCCAATCTCGCTATCTGCGTTAAGCGAAATGGTTGCCACACCATCGCCGCCGCCCAAAAGCGCAACGTCACCGGACAGTTGCAATTCACCGTCCTTGCGCGACAGTCGGATACGCCCGCCATCGGCCGTCCAACCCTTGCGGGCCCGCTTGTCTTCAAAGCGTAGCGTCAGGGCGTCAGCCTCAAACAGGTTAAGCTCAACCAAACGTGGATCCAACATGGCCTGATCAATCTGGCGTAAAATCTCGGTCACATCTGGCATATCGGTGTTTTCGGCAAAAGCATCGCCAAGCGCCAAACCAAGCCGTCCTTGTTCGTCGCGCTGCAAGGTCACAAAAGCACCGGATACCTGCGCCTCTTTCAACACCAGCTGACCGCGCAACAAGGCGGCGGGTGACAAGCCAGCTTCGATATCAGAGAGCGCTGCGATCTGGCCGCCCTGTTTATTCTGGATCGACACATCCCAAAGGATCACCCGCGCCAAGCCGCTGCGCTGAACGAGCAAACTCATTTTGCCAAAATCGATATCAATGCCGGGCACCGTTTCGGCAATGCGCTCTTCGATCTTGTCGCGCAACCACGGCGGTGCATCGACCGGGCGGCCAACCATCAAAACCGCGCCGACACCCGCCGCGATCAACACGACGAACAGGGCCAGCATCGCGATCAGCCCGCCTTTGCGACGACGGCTGCGCGGCGTTTTCTGGATTTCGGTGTCGCTCAACTCATGCCTACTTGCTGCCCGGTCCCACAGGACTATTCTTGTTAACGAACTGGTCCTAGCGCCAGCATAAAGCATTCACCAACAGGAGACACGTATGTCTGACACAGTTTTGACGCCCGCCCCGGAATTTTCGCTGCCATCAAGCACTGGGGAAGATGTGTCATCGGCCGATCTGCGCGGAAACCCGGCTGTTTTGTTCTTTTATCCGCGTGACAACACGCCGGGATGCACAACAGAAAACCTTGATTTTACAGCGCTCTATCCAGAGTATCAGGCATTGAATTGCTCGGTTTTTGGCATCTCCAAGGACAGTATGGAAAGCCACGAAAAGTTTATCAGCAAAAAGGCGCTGGCCGTGCCCCTTTTGTCCGATGAGCACAGCACAGCCTGTGAGGATTTTGGCGTTTGGGTCGAAAAGAAAATGTACGGCAAGGTGTTCATGGGCATTCAACGCGCCACATTTCTAATTGATGGCGATGGCCAGATCGTCCGGGAATGGCGCAAGGTCAAAGTCAAAGAGCACGCCGCAGAGGTTTTGCAGGCCGTCAAAGACCTAACCGCTGGGTAGCTGAGCACACTTGGCAAATGTCCCACGCCATGGCAGACCGCGTAAATGGCTAAAATGACCCTTTCCGAGATGGCGGTGGACGTATTGACCACCGCCGATGGTTTTGAAAAAACCGCGAAATCCCGCGACTACGCGGCACAATGGTTTGCGGCGCGCGACGCCGGGACGCCATTGGAGGTTGGCCGGGCCGATCCGCCCCTGCGCCCGTCCCGCCCGGCTAAGCCCGAGCTTTTGGACCCACGCGACGTTCCCAAACGCAAACCCGGAAGCCCACAGGGCCGCATCGCTTTGTTGCATGCAGTTGCCCATATTGAGCTGAACGCAGTGGATTTGCACTGGGACATCATTCCGCGCTTTGCGGATACGGAGATGCCGCTTGGGTTTTATGACGATTGGGTCAAATCCGCTGACGAAGAATCCAAGCATTTCAATCTGATCTGCGATTGTCTTAAAGAACTGGATAGCTTTTATGGCGCGCTTCCAGCACACGCAGGCATGTGGCGCGCCGCCGAGGATACCAAGGACGATTTCATGGGCCGTTTGGCCGTGGTCCCAATGGTGCTCGAGGCCCGTGGCCTTGATGTCACCCCCGGCATGATCGAGATTTTCCGCCGCGCCAAGGCCGATAATGCGGTGAAATCCCTTGAGATTATTTACGGCGAAGAGGTTGGCCATGTTGCCTATGGCAGCAAATGGTTCCACTTTCTCTGCGGTCGCCACAACCATGACCCGAAAGACACCTTTCACACTCTTGTTCGGAAATATTTCCACGGGGCCTTGAAACCTCCGTTTAACGAGGAAAAGCGCGCCGATGCTGGCATTCCGCCGGATTTCTATTGGCCTCTTGCGGATCAACAGCCGCCAAGAACCCGTTGAATCGGCGGATTTTTGCCATTTAGGCCACAGGTCGCTCATGTCTCCGAATCACTCGCCTAAAATTCTTGCGGAATGCGTAACGCCCCGCTAAGGCTTTTGCGGTGGCGACGGAGGGGGACAACCGCGCGCTACATTGGGACGGGTGACATAAGGACAGTCGCGTGAGAACACGTCTGGCAATAAAGACACATGCGCTTCTTGAGCGCTTTTTTCCAGAGCGCCGGTTATTCCTGCGTTCGGATAATGATACACGCTTTATCCGGTTGAAATCCGGCACACAGGCGGTTGCGTTTCTAGGCGCGGCTGGGGTTGTGTCTTGGACGATTATCGCCACAGCAATCTTGCTGATGGATTCAATCGGGTCCGGCAATTTCCGCGAACAAGCACGTCGCGAACAAATCACCTATCAACAACGTTTGAACGCCCTGTCGTCCGAACGAGATACACGCGCCTCCGAGGCCGTGGCCGCGCAGAACCGGTTTAACGCCGCGTTGCGCCAGATTTCGGTGATGCAGTCCGAACTGCTGGATAGCGAAACCCGCCGTCGCGAATTGGAAACCGGGATTGACGTGATCCAGGAAACCCTCCGCAACACTATGAAAGAGCGTGAACTGGTTGGTGACCGCCTCGCCGCTCTTGAAGAACAGATCGAAGGTGGCGAAACCGTCGCTTCCGCATCGGTTGGCTCTGATAGCACCCTCAACATTTTGTCCGATGCGTTGGCCGCAACCGCCGCCGAACGCGATCAGGTTGTTGCCGATGCCCAAGACGCCTTGATCCGGGCCGCAGAGATGCAGGCCGAGATCGAGTCGATGGAAGACAAAAACGACCGCATCTTCCGCCAGCTCGAAGAAGCGATGACCGTTTCGGTCAAACCGCTCGACAAAATGTTCAAAGCCGCAGGCATGAACCCCGACACCATCCTGCGCCAAGTCCGCAAAGGTTATTCCGGTCAAGGTGGCCCGCTCACCCCGCTGAGCTTTACCACCCGCGGCTCTGAGCCGACCGAAGACACCAACCGCGCCAATTCCATTTTGGGTCAGATGGACCGTCTGAACCTTTACCGTATCGCCGCCGAAAAGGCCCCCTTTGCCAGCCCACTCAAGGATAAGTTCCGCTTTACCTCGGGCTTTGGCTATCGCTGGGGTCGCTTGCACGCCGGAACCGACTTTGCCGCGCCACATGGCACGCCGATCTATTCAACCGCTGATGGTGTGGTCATTCACGCCGGTTGGTCGTCGGGTTATGGCCGTCTGGTCAAGATCCAGCACGAGTTCGGCATCGAAACCCGTTACGCACATATGTCAAAAATTCGTGTTAAGGTAGGCCAAAGGGTCTCGCGCGGGCAGCGTGTTGGTGATATGGGGAATACTGGACGGTCGACCGGGACCCATTTGCACTACGAAGTCCGCGTCGGCGGCAAACCCGTCAACCCGATGATCTATATCAAGGCTGCAAACGATGTTTTCTAAAAGCAAAATCAATGAACCGGGCCAAAAACCCGAAGATGCACCCGCCGCGGCCAAGCCCGCCACACCGGATGCACCGCGCCCACCGGCAGGCGATTTCAAACCCTCTGCCCCCAAGGCCAAACCACCGGCCTCAACCCTGAGCCCAGACCTGCACATCACCGGCAACATCAAGACAACCGGTGACATTCAAGTCGAAGGCACAGTGGAAGGTGATATTCGCGCCCACCTGCTCACCATTGGCGAAAGCGCCACCATCAAAGGCGAAGTGATTGCCGATGATGTGGTCATCAATGGTCGTATCGTTGGTCGTGTTCGTGGTCTCAAGGTCCGCCTGACCGCCACCGCGCGTGTCGAAGGGGATATCATCCACAAGACAATCGCAATCGAATCCGGTGCCCATTTCGAAGGCTCGGTTCAACGTCAGGACGATCCGCTAAACGGCGGCAAAGCCCGCGCAGCAGCGGCAGCAGCGGCCAAGGCCCCTGTCGAAGGCTAAGCCTTTTCTACGATCTCAAATTCAAACGGGCACCCGAGCAATCGCGGTGCCCGTTTCACATTTAAACCGAACAAATCGCTTTCCTTTTTGGGCAACGCACTCCGCGCACGCGCCCGCTCCGTCAGAAGAGCGCATGCTCCTGCTTTAGCGCCCCCTCGACCTCGCCGAGCTTGGTTGCGACGTTCGCGCCTTTGCCCATCTCTCCGCGCAATGCCAATAACATCTGACGGTGATCCGCTTTGTAAGCTACCGTTGCCCGCGTGTGGGCCGCAGACTTGCGAAGAAACTCACGCCAGTTCTTTTCGTTCATGACATAGGGTCTGCTAAAGGTCCCGTCGCCGTAGCCGTTTCGGTACACTTGCTTGCCAAGCAACACCGCCTGAAACGTATGGTGGGTAAACAGGAATTGCGTCGGCAGATCCAATGGGCTGGGCAACCGGTGTTTCCAAAGCTCAAGGTTTTCCGCCAATCTATCCGGTAGCTTTAATTCCCTGCGCGCATCGATCCAATATGGGTCATCCGTCCGATTGCCGAGACGGTAGTGCAAACAGATGAAATCGCGCACTTCGTTGTACATCGCGTCGACGGTTCGATTATAGCGATCGCGCGTTGCGTCATCAGCGTCTTGCGATGGAAAGTACAGCAGCAGCCAGCGCAGCCCCATATCAATCATATGGATCGCAGTGCTTTCCAAAGGCTCTATGAACCCACCAGAAAGACCAAGAGACAGGCAATTCTTTACCCACGCCCGGCGCGTCCGGCCCACCCGCATAGGAATAACGCGCGGCTCCGCTCCTTTTGGGGCTGTGTCACCGAGATGGCGCATAAACTCGTCTCGCGCTGCGTCATCGCTGCGATGGGCACTTGAAAACACATAGCCCGTCCCGATCCGATTAAACAATGGAACGGACCAACTCCACCCCGCTCCTAGGGCTGTTGAACTGGTTGCCGCTGGCAAACGCAACGGATCCGGGTGTGGAATTTGCAACGCCAAGGCCCGATCATTGGCCAAATAGTCGCTGTAACTTTCAAAGGGTTCGCCCAATGCTTTTTGCGAAATCAGCCCCTGGAACCCGGTGCAATCAATGACAAATTCCACCTCATGACGACCATGCTCTTGCAACTGTAGCGCCGCCACGTAACCACGATCATCCAGCTCAACATCTTGGACATCATCCAAAATGTGTTCAACGCCACGGTCATTGCCGATTTCGGCTAACATCCCGGCAAATTTACCCGCGTCGAGATGATAGGCATATCCGACACGCGGCATGGGATCATCTTTACCGCCAAAGGACAGCGGACATTTCCCCGCCTGCAACAAATCCATTAAAGGTGAAAAGCTTTGAATAAAATCGCGTTTGCCCGCCCCAAACGCATGGAAAAAGTAACCTGCCTCCATACGGTCGATCATTGGCGGGGTGATGAACGGATTCATATAGCTGATGAAATCGCCGCGATGATCGACGTTCCAGTTCCGAAACATCACCCCCATTTTGATAGAGGCATTGCAGCGCTTGAAAAAATCGCGGTCCTCGATCCCAAGTTCACGCAGCGTGGCAGGCATATTTGGCACGGTTGCCTCACCGACACCAACGGTGGGGACATTGGGGCTTTCGATCAGCGTGACTTTGATTTTCTTGGCAATTTTGGTTCGCAAAAACACCGCCGCCAACCAGCCCGCGGTGCCGCCCCCAACGATCGTGATAGATGTGATTGGTTTGGCCATGTCGTCCCCCTCCTACATGCTTACCTAAGGTAAACCAACTTTAGGGTTTTGGGGAGGAATTCACTGTGCGGCACCAATTGCCGCAACGCTTCTTTGTTCACATCCGGCGCAATATCCCGTAGAACGACGCCTTCCTTAGCACTGCGGTAATGCCCAATGACCTTTGATCTAACGACTCATCGCTCCGAACTCCTGATGCCAGCGGGCAACCTGCGCAAGCTCAAGATGGCCATTCTATACGGGGCGGATGCCGTTTACCTTGGCACGCCAGATATGTCCCTGCGCACCAAGTCTGAGTTCAGCCTCGATGAGGTCATCGAGGGGGTTCAATTCTGCCATGACCATGGTCGACGCGCCTATCTGACGCTCAACCTGTTTAGTCATAACAAAGACATTCCAAAGCTCGATGAATACATCGACACCGTGCGCAAGGTGAAACCCGACGGTTTGATCATCGCCGATCCCGGCGTGTTCCAATATGTCAAAACCCGCGCCCCGGAATTGCCGCTGCATATCTCGACTCAGGCCAATATCTGTTCTTGGTTGTCGGTGGATTTCTGGAAAGCCCAAGGCGCGGAGCTTGTGGTTCTGGCGCGCGAAGTTTCTTATCCGGAGCTGGTGGAAATTCGCGAAAAATGTCCGGATATCAAACTCGAAGCCTTTGTGCATGGGGCGATGTGCATGACCTATTCAGGTCGCTGCTTGCTTTCGAACTTCATGGCGGAACGTGGATCGAACCAAGGCAATTGCGCCAATTCCTGCCGCTGGAACTATAGCCTCAAGCTGCGCCTCAAGGATGGTACGCGCGAAGAGATCAAGATCACCGAAGACAATGCCGACCTGTTTGAATTTCTGCTCGAAGAGGGCTGTCGCCCCGGTGACTTGATGCCGATCGAAGAGGATGATCGCGGTTCCTATATCCTCAATTCCCGTGATCTTTGCATCATGCCGAAACTCGATGAATACCTGAAAATCGGTGTGGATAGTCTCAAGGTCGAAGGGCGTGGTAAGTCCGAATATTACGCCGCCGTCGTCGCACGCGCCTATCGCATGGCCATTGATGATTACTATGCCGACCCCGAAAATTGGGACCCAAAACCCTATATGCGTGAATTGGAATCGGTTGGGAATCGCGGCTATACACTCGCCTTTCATGAGGGGCGTTTGACCAACTATTCCCACGATTACGAACACACCGCCGCCATTGCCCAATGGGAATATGCCGGGGTTGTGACTGATGTCACCGAAGATGCGTTTTTGGTTGAGGTTAAAAACAAACTCGACGCTGGTGAGGTATTGGAATTCGTCTCACCCATCGCGCGCGAAACGGTTTTGTTGCGCATGTATGACTTTGAACAAGCCAAAGACGGAAAGAAACTTGATGTCGTTCACGGTGGGTCCAAAACTGTGATCCGCATCCCCTTTGCGCTGTTTGATCACGAGGATCTTGACGATCTCAAGGCCCGTTTCCCGGTCTATTCAGTGATGCGCAAAGAGCGCCCTTTGACCGAAGAGCAATGGGCCCGCATTCGCTTTGACAAGCTCACCCAAGGGCTTGAAATGAAGGGCAAACGCGACGACGCCGCTTATGAAAAACGCCGCGACACCTTGGTCGAGGAAATTGGCGAAGGAGCCACGGATCGACGCTTCAAAACCAACCGCCTTGGGGTTGAGGGGTGTTGTGGCAAGGGGTGCAACGGCTGTTTGATCTTTTGGCAGGACGACCAATACGCCAAAGCCCGCGACATGTTGTTAAAACGCAAACAGGGCGAACAGCTGAGCCGGGCCGAAGCGAGTGAATTCAAGCTCCCCAAACCGGCGTAAAAAGCTTTGAAACCCTTTTGGGCGCTCCGCCGTTAGGTTGGGCGAATTTGGAGAAGGCATGAGGGCCCAGCCCCTCTTGCCGCGCGCGGCAATTCACTCCGGGATATTTGACGAAAGAAGAAACCAACGGCGTTAGGCGTAGGTTGTTTTGATCTCCTGGACCAAGCTTTCAAGGATATCCGTTTGGTTGAGGGCAACAGCCATGCTCATCGCGCCTTGGAGCGTGGCTTGAATTTGCAGAGCTTGTTGTTCTGACAAACCAGACGCTTGTAGCCAGCTGAGATTGGACTGAAAGAAACCGGCGACTGGGGTGGCAACGCTCTCGGGCAAACCTCGGCTTTCTGCTGACAACATACTACACAGGCATTGCAGCCCCTGCCCTTTCAGCGCGGTCACATAGACATCACAGAATTTGGCAACGGCCTTGGGACGTTTCAACGCGCCTTGCGATCCCAAAGTCGCGGCCACCTTACCACTATAGCGCTCGACCACCGCGGCTCCCAAATCATGTTTGTGGCGAAAATGGTAATGAATGCTTGCCGATTTGATCCCCAGCTCGTCCGCTAAATCCCGAAAGCTAACGGCGTGATAGCCGCGCAACCGCATGGCGCGCTCCGCGTGGTCTAGGATTTGCTCTTTGGTGTCCATCATGTTCTCACGCTTTTGCGACCTATCACTAGATAGGCTTGACCGGTGATGAACGCAACGCTAAGCATTCTATCTATCACTAGATAGACAAACGGAGCCAACATGAAGATTTACGAAACACAGGGGTTTCCTAACCCCGCTCGCATTCGCATTGCATTGGCCGAAAAGGGTCTTTTGGATCGTGCCGAGTTTATTCAGGTCAACGTCCCCGAAGGCGAACATCAGACAGATGCCTTTCGGGCCAAAAACCCCTTTGCTGCGGTGCCTGTGTTGGAACTTGAGGATGGGACATGCATTTCCGAATGTTCCGCCATCACCGAATACCTTGACCATTTGGACAGCGCCCCGACCCTGACCGGCACAACCGCCAAAGAGCGCGCGCAGATTGCCATGATGCAGCGTCGCGCCGAAGCCGGGCTTTTGGACGCCGTTGCCACCTATTTTCACCATGCCACACCGGGCCTTGGGGCCGAGATCGAAGGGTATCAATGCGCCGAATGGGGCAGCCATCAAAAGGACGCGGCCCTCAAGGGGATGCAATATTTGGACGGCGTACTTGCGCAACAGCCTTGGGTCGCGGGTGAGGCATTTAGCGTTGCCGACATCACCACCTTTGCCGGTTTGGCCTTTGCCGGATTTGCCAAGATCGACGTGCCACAAGACTATGCTAGCCTGTTGGCATGGCAAGACCGGATGGCACAACGCCCATCCGTGGCCGCATTGGGGTAAACCTATGAATGTGAATGTAAACTTTGACGAACGGGTTTCGGTTCATGCCGACACACCTTGGGTTGCGTCGCCGATGGCGGGGGTTGAGCGGCGCATGTTGGATAGGATTGGCGAAGAGGTCGCGCGGGCTACAACCATCGTGCGCTTTGCACCGGGGAGCACGTTCTCTCCGCATGTCCACACTGGTGGTGAGGAGTTCTTGGTTCTGGACGGCGTCTTTCAGGATGAACACGGCGATTTCCCAACCGGAAGCTATATTCGCAACCCGCCGCAATCGTCCCACACCCCTGCCACTGCGCCGGGCTGTACGATCTTTGTAAAGCTTTGGCAGTTTGACCTTGCTGATCGCACACATGTCCGCATCGACACCAACAAGGCGCGATATCTTTCGACCGCGGATGGGGTGAAAACCTTGCCGCTGTTTCAAGATGAACACGAAGATGTGGTGATGGAAGTTTGGGACGCCGGTGCCGAGGTGGACCTAAGCGCCCATGCCGGAATGGAAGTCTTGGTGCTCTCCGGCAGCTTTGTTGAAAACGACGAAGAGTTTGCTCCGCAAAGTTGGCTGCGGCTTCCTTATGGGGCCCGTGCCACCGCGCTAGCTGGACCCGAGGGGGCCAAGGTTTGGATCAAACGGGACCACTTGAAAACCCCGCCACTAGCGCCTGTTGTATAATGGCAAGGCCCCACAATGGGGCCTTGCCTTAATCTAGCGCGGCGAGCGTTTCGAATAGCTCTTTGTCGAGGGACATCGCGCTATTGGGCGCGGTCAACAAAGCGTCGCCATAAAAGATCGAATTGGCCCCGGCCATGAAACACAAAATCTGATCTGCGACCGTGAACCCGTCGCGCCCCGCCGACAGGCGCACGCGGGCCTTGGGCATCAGAATGCGTGCGGTGGCCACCATGCGGATGATTTCGGGGGCACGGACGCGCGGCAGATGCGCCAAGGGCGTGCCCTTGACCGGGATCAGCGCATTGATCGGAACGCTTTCCGGGGCCGGGTCGAAATTGGCCAAAACCGCCAGCATTTCGGCCCGGTCTCGGATGGTTTCGCCCATGCCAATGATCCCACCGCAACAAATCGAAATCCCGGCGGCACGGACATGGTCCAGCGTGTCCAACCGATCACGATAGGTGCGGGTGCCGATGATTTCACCATAAAACTCCGGTCCGGTATCTAGGTTGTGGTTATAGGCGCTTAGTCCGGCCTCGGCCAAGGCTTGGGCTTGATGACGCTGCAACATGCCGAGCGTGACACAGGCTTCCATATCCAAGGCGCGAACACCACGCACCATTTCAAGCACCGCATCAAACTCGGCCCCGTCCCGCACCTTGCGCCACGCCGCCCCCATGCAAAACCGCTCTGCCCCGGCATGTTTGGCCTTTTGCGCCAGGGCAACCACCGCGGATGGGTCCAAAAAATGCTCTTTTTGCAGGCCGACCTCTTTGTGATGCGCCGATTGTGGGCAATAGGCGCAATCCTCGGGACAGCCACCGGTTTTAATGCTTAGAAGGCTGGCTTTTTGGATGTCTGTCACGTCGTGATGCTTGCGATGCACCTCAGCGGCTTTGTGCAACAGGTCGAGCAGAGGCGCTTTGAGCAGCGCCTCCGCTTGATCCGCCGATTGGGTCACAGACGGCTGATCAAGGTCAAACATCGTGGGTCCCTTTGATAAAGGCCGTCACTTTGCGGGGCGCGGCCCAAGCTATGACACCAGCCAAGACCATCTTGACAACATCGCCCAACACAAAGGGGGTCACCCCAAAGGCGAGCACTTTGTCAGCCGGTACAAACTGCGCCAACCAAGCGGCCCCCAAGACATAGATCGCGATCAAACAGGCCGGCAACGCAAGGGTCATTCCGACCTTGCCAAAGCGATCAGCGGCCCACCCTACCAAAAGCGCAGCGACCAGGAATCCGATCAAATACCCACCGGTTGGACCGGCCATATAGGCCAGACCAAGGCCTTTTTCCGGTGTTCCCGCAAAAACCGGCATTCCGGCGGCCCCAGCGACCAAATAGGCCCCAACCGCTTGAACACCAAAAGCAGCGCCACCGACCGCCCCCATCAACAAGACAACTACGACCTGTAGGGTCATTGGCACCGGATAAAACGGCACGTTGATTTTCGCAGAAAGCGTCAAGAGCGCCACCGCAGCCACCAAGAGGAGCGTGCGCGTCAGCAAGGGTGAGCGTTGGAGTGCGATTTGCATGGGTATTCCTTTTATAGATAATTTCAGAGTGATTAACCTCATAGTGATTTTTTATTGATATTTTGAATTCAGACGCAAGCAGTTTTCCTGCCCAATGGGCAGGTTTACGCAAACATGCATGAACCTAAATATACCGTTTTTTTTGATAGGCTGCGCTTTAGCCGCGTGACAAATGCCGCTTAAGAACCGCAGAAGCGGTTGCTCCGTCTGCTTTTTTCAGCGCCAAAACAATCGCCAAATGGTCAGGGTCACTTTTGCGACGCCAGCCCCTACTCCATTTTACATGGAAATGCCACGCGGACAGATTTTGTAGATTTTCGGCGGTTTTCAAAAGACGCTTGCGACCACAGGGACGGAGAATCGCCAAGTGAAAGTCGCGATTAGCGCGCTCCCATGACACGGCGTCTTGGGCGCGATCACAGGCGATCCGCAATTCTTCGATCTTGGCCAAATGCTCTGGCGTCACCTTTTTGGCCGCCAAAGACACGGCAAACGGCTCTAGCGCCAATCGCATGTCGCGAATATCCCGGATGTCGTCTTGGCTAAGCCGCACAACCCGCACACCCCGGCGCGGCACCGCCTCGGCAAGCTCCATCGTGACCAATTGGCCCAACGCCTCGCGGACGGGCACATGCGAACACTCAAACCGTTTGGCAATATGATCCTGCGCCAGCCTGTCACCGGGCTGATAATCAGAGCGAATGATCTCTTCTGCCAATGTTTGGGCAATCTGATGGGATAGTGGGGTCTCGGCCATAGCGGCAACCTAAACGCCCAGCGCCACCAACCGCAAGCCGTTAGGGAGCGGCCCTTACGCCTGCAATTCTGCGTCCCAATACAAAAAGTCGACCCAGCTGTCGTGAAGATGATTTGGCGGGAAACGCCGCCCCATGTTCAACAATTCCGGCGCCGTTGGTTGACGTGGTGGTTTGCGCAAAGCCATGCCGGTCTGACGCAGGCTTCGCGAGCCCTTTTTGAGGTTGCAGGGCGAACAGGCCGCGACAACGTTTTCCCAAGACGTTATCCCACCAGCGGCGCGCGGGATCACATGGTCAAAGGTCAAATCTGCCTTGGTGCCGCAGTACTGGCACCGAAATTCATCCCGCAAGAAAAGATTAAAGCGCGTGAAGGCCACGCGCTTTCTAGGTTGAACAAAATCTTTAAGGACGACGACGCTCGGTATTTTTAGCGTCATACTGGGGCTTCGGACCACCTCGTCATATTCGGCGACGATGTCGACCCTGTCTAAAAACGCCGCCTTTACCGCATCTTGCCAAGGCCAAAGGCTAAGTGGGTAATAAGACAGCGGTCGGTAATCCGCATTTAACACAAGCGCCGGATGCTGCTTAAGCGCACCCGCCTCTCTCACAAAATCAGTTCTGAAATTACCGTCCATTTGGGACTCTTTCCTCGCCCTGTCACTTAACCGCTAGCGACCGGGGCGGGAACACCGCCCCAACCTCTGAAACCACTATATCTCGCGTTTGAACTCTGACAACCCCCGCTAGATAGAGTAGGTGGCGGCAATTTTGCAGGCTTTGGTGACAGTGGCGTGACAGAAGGCCCAGTTGCCCCTTTGGCGCTAAACATCCTCTAGGTACGTCCCGGCCAACACACCGTCATAGGTAATATCAACAACCTCGTTCAAACCGGCGCCCCAAGTGTATGTGAAATCGTCGTAATAGCGTGCACCCAAATCGATCTCGGCAATGGTACGATACGCTGGAAGACCCTCAACAGGATCGCCATGGAATGCTTCATCTGCAATCCCCTGCATCAGAGTGTCGTCAATCGCTCCGCTGTACCCGTCCTCGATCTGAACCAATATCATGGAATGGTCATCATATCCGTTGGACCCACCGGTCCCCTCATGAAGGGTAAGGGCAACGACCGGCCCACCGGATGTGGGCAGGGTGATCTCCAGGCTGTCCGTGTCATCTCCGAAATCAATCTCCGAAACCAACGTCGAGTTGGCCGCATCGGACAGGTCGAGAAAAATATCGTCCGCCCCGTCGCTCTCTTCCACAACCGCACCGGGGCCCACATTAATTGTGTCTTCGCCATCACCCGCTAGAACCGTGGCCTCGCCGTTCGCTGAAAAGACATCATCCCCAGAACCAAGGTCAACATAGCTTGCCGTGTCAGTAAGCACCGCTACCGTGTCATTTCCTTCGCCGGTTGTGACCCATGGTTCGCCCGCAACATCAATTTGATCTGCGCCAGTTGTTCCCTCAAGCGCCGGAGTGGCGCGAATTATCAGATCACCGCCTTCGGTCTGACCAAATCGAAGGAATTCGTCTGAATCGCCGTCGTTAATATCAGCAGCGTCCACGCCGGCCAAACCTATCGTCGCAATGGGAGTTACCCCAAGTCGCTGATATACATTGACAACACTGCCCTCTGACGACGGCGCATCGACGATAAGGAAGCGAAGATCGCTGCCATCAGTCGCCGCGATCCTGAGTTCATCGCTGGCAAGGTCAAAATCTGAAATCAAATAGGCAGGAAGGGCCTCGCTCCCTTCTGTTTCATCAGGGGACACCACGATGCGATAGGTATCCGCCCCCGAACCGCCCTCCAGGTTGATCGGCGTCAGATCGCCCAGCGCATTAAATGGATCGGATGCCTCGAGCGTGTCATCGCCGTCGCCACCGTATAAATAGGACCCCTCGCGGGCCTGTAAGGCATCATCACCTGCATCACCCAAAAGAACACTCTGCTCATCCGCAGACAGGCTATCGTTGCCGTCCCCACCCGACAAGTAAGCGTTAAAGCCTCCCTCCAGCGTATCATCGCCCTCTCCTCCGCGCAGCGCGGTATTGGAGGCCGCCGTTGTGATCAGATCGTCGCCCGCTCCGCCTCGTAAATCGGCACTATCGGCAAAGACCCCGCTTACCAACGTGTCATCCCCGTCTCTGCCCTCAAGGGTAACACGCTCAAAATTCAAAGCGTCCATAAGGTCGTTGGAGGACGTGCCCTCGACCACCTCAGCATCTGCACTTGGAGAAATGGCACCATCGTCCGGCCCCGCATCCGTGTCATCAGAGCTGGAGCTGTCGTCACTATCCCCGACCATCAATGCCAACATGCCAATGGCCAAAAGACCCAACAGCGCGACCGTCATAACACCACCTATAATTTAAAGCTCGGCGCACTATTCACCCGACGCCACATGGCGTCAAGCGCGCTTGTCTTTTGTTTCCCGTTCAAAAACAAAAGGGTAAAAACTCCGACTTCGTTCCCGAAATCAGAACAAAAAGAAACGCCGCACCCTTTGGTACGACGTTCCCGTTCAATCAATTTCCCAGCGGTTTTAGAACCCGCATTTATCCCGCAAAAACGCCAAGGAGACTGACAATCCATCTTGGGCAATGCCATGGGCGGTGCCTTCTTGGATATGGGCAAAGACCTCTTTGAACCCGGCGTTTTGCAAGCCTTCGGCCGCCTCGGGGAGCGATTGCACCGGCACCACGTCATCTTGATCGCCATGCACCAAAAGGATCGGCATTTTGCTCACCACCTCATCGGTCAAAAGCTCGGGCTGGAGCAAGCGGCCAGAAAAGGCGACAACACCGGACACCGGGTCTTCGCGGCGCGGGGCCACATGCAGCGCCATCATTGTCCCCTGGCTAAAGCCAAAGATCGCCACCTGTTCGGGCAACAAATCTTCGTCTACCATCAAAGCATCCAGAAAGGCGTTTAAGTCCTGAACCGCGCGGTCCATGCCCTCCATGCTTTCCTCTTCGGAGGATCCATCAATCCACGGGATCGGGAACCACTGGTAGCCCATGGGTGACCCGGCACAATCCTCTGGCGCATCCGGGGCGACAAACAACGTATCAGGAAGATGTTCGCCCAGCGGATCAGCAAGACCCAACAGGTCGGCCCCATTGGCCCCATAGCCATGTAGAAAAACAACGCAAGACCGTGTCTCGCCTGAAACCGGTGCCTTGCGGCCTGCCTTGAGTACGCGTGTCATGTGATGCCCTCTCGATCCTTTGCGACATGGTAGTAGGCAAAGAGCGTGCGGGCCGCAACCGCTCTCCATGGGCTCCAGTCTTGTGCCATTTGGCGAAGCTCGCGTTCCTTGGGGCGCTCGGGCAGTTCAAACAAGACGCGCGCCGCCTCCTGAAGGGCCAAATCACCGGGGGCAAAGACATCCGCCCGCCCGAGGGAGAACATGCAATAGATCTCAGCCGTCCAAACCCCGATCCCCTTGACGGCAACCAAGGTTTTGACAATGTCCGCATCGGGCATCTCGCGCAGGGCGTGAAAATCAATCCCTGCCTCGGCCAAAGCCAAGGCATAGGTTGCCTTTTGCCGAGATAGGCCCAGCGCACGCAGGGACTCTTCGCTTTGCCCGGCCACAACGTCGGGCGTCACCATCCCCGCAGTTTCCAACCGTGACCAGATCGCACGCGCCGAGGCGACACTCACCTGTTGGCTCACAATCGCGCTTAGCAACTGGGCAAACCCATCGTCTCGCAACCGCAATGGCAAAGGCCCCGTCGCCTCAAGCGCCTTGGCAAAACGCGGTTCGTGTTGTGCCAACCACGCCGCCCCTTCGGCCACACAAGCATCCGAGGTGATGATACGCCCTATTTCCGCTCCAGCCATTCCATTGCCTCCCCTACCGTTCCAACACATGGGCCACCGGGCCAAGGTTCACGCGCGACCAAGGCCACCCGAACCCCAAGACGGCGTGCCGCCTCAAGTTTCGGCGCTCCACCGGGTCCACCTGCGTTGCGCAAAAGCAGCCAATCAATCCGTTCCTTGCGTAAAAACCGCATTTCCTGCGCCACCTCAAACGGCCCACGGGCATCGATAAACCGCCCATATTTCAACGGAAACGCGCCGCTATCGGGGCGAAGACGCCGCGCAATCACAAAAGCGTTCAACGTCCTAAGGTTCGGCAATCCCCCACGCCCAAGCGTGGTCAAGACCCGCGCGCCCGGCTTTATAACCTGCGCGGCGTCCGCCTCTTTGCTCAAAGCAACCCAACGATCCCCACGTTGCGCACTCCAAACCGGGCGTCTGACCTGAAGAACGCGGGCCCCAATCTGGTGCCCTGCCCGATGGCCAAGGCGCGCCGCCCGCTGATCACAGGGATGCGGGGCAACAATAACCATGTCACATCCGTTTTGGGGCCGCAGTGCGCCGGTCACAACCGGACACGGCCATTCGCGCGGCACACGTTCAACCTCAGGCAACCATACAACCGCCTCCGGCATAGTTCGCGCCAAGTCCCAAGCCTCTGACGACCCACCAATAATGAAAACCGATCCCATGCCCCTAGTTACCCACGCCAAACCGGAAACCCAAGCCCCGAAACACTCCGCACGAAACATCCGCCAGACCTACAAGCTTTGTATCGGAGCCACCTCTTGCCTCTGCCCGATCAGGTAGGATCAAAGCGCCAAGACACGCCAAATCGCCGAGGGGCCCCTTGGGGAAACGGCTATTTTGCTTGGCTTGGGGGTTTGGTCCTGTCAGGGCCAGAGCAATCAAGGGGTGGAACCGACACAATGCGTCTTTGTTTTGGTGAACCTTGAAGCCCTGCTATACGCTCCTCCCCACCTCAGCCTGATTTTACCATCACCTCTCCTGAACACGTAAATTATGAATGCGGTAGCATTCCTTTTAACTGCGATAACCTGCGCCCAATACCCGCCTTGGTGCGTCTTATGTTCGGCCCCTTCCACAGCCAAGCCATCACATCGCGCTGAAACATACATTCACCTCTTGTGATATACGTCACAGCCCCTTACCCATTCGCGCATGACTCATTCTTCCTCGCCCCAAGCCGATGACTCCCGCGCCCGCCGCAATGTAACCGTGCTCGTTCTGGCTCAGGCCATTTTGGGCTCGCAAATGCCGATGATCTTTACCGTCGGCGGTCTGGCAGGTCAGCAATTGGCCCCCAACCCCTGCTTTGCGACCCTGCCGATCTCTCTGATCGTGCTTGGTTCAATGCTCGCCGCGACGCCGGTTTCCAACTTCATGCAAAGCCATGGTCGCCGCGCGGGTTTCCTTCTCGGGGCATTTATGGGCGCACTCGGGGCCGCGATCTCGGCCTTTGGCCTCTATCAAGGCAACTTTGCAATCTTCCTGATGGGGAGCCTCGTCACAGGCGTCTACATGTCGGCCCAAGGCTTCTACCGCTTTGCCGCTGCGGACACGGCCTCAGATGAATACCGACCCAAGGCGATTTCCTATGTTATGGCCGGTGGCCTCATGGCGGCAGTCATTGGCCCGCAGTTGGGGAACTTTTCCTCGCTCGCCTTTGGCCCGATCCCGTTCTTCGGCACCTATCTGACCGTCGCGATCATCAACGCGCTTGGCGCGATGCTGTTCTTCTTTCTCGACATTCCCAAGCCCCCAAAACCAGACGCTGACGCCCCCCAAGGGCGCACGCGTATGGAAATGCTGCGCACCCCGCGCATCGCCGTGGCTATCATCGCCGCCATGGTGTCTTACGCCCTGATGAACCTTGTCATGACCTCCACGCCTTTGGCTGTGGTCGGCTGTGGCCTGACCGGGGAAACCGAAATCCCCGACTACATCACCAACCTGCTGCCCGAAGGCACCCTGCGCGAGAAATTCACCTTTATCGCTGGTTATGTGGTCACCGCCCACGTCTTGGCGATGTATGTGCCAAGCTTCTTTACCGGTCACCTGATCGCCCGCTTTGGCAGTGAAAAGGTCATCGCGACCGGATTGGTCATTCTGGCGGGCGCGGGCTTTGTGGCCCTTCAGGGTGTGGCGCTTGAAAACTTCTTTGTCGCGCTCATCCTTCTCGGGATCGGTTGGAACTTTGGCTTTATTGGCGCAACCGCCATGTTGGCCGGGTCTCATACCCCCGAGGAACGTGGCCGTTTGCAGGGCATGAACGACTTCATCGTCTTTGGCGGCGTGACCTTTGCCTCGCTTAGCTCAGGTGGTTTGATGAACTGCTCCGGTGGCTCGGCTCAGGATGGCTGGATGGCGGTGAACGTCGCCATGGTCCCCTTCCTCGCTCTTGCCGGTGCGGCGCTGATCTGGTTGGTGCTGCGGCCCAAGAGCCTCTCGGAAACCTAAAACAAAAGGCCGGGCATTTTGCCCGGCCTTTCTATGTCTACGATCTACAAGTCCTGCCCCTACAAGATCAGCAATCGCAATCGCTTCGAAAATTCGCTGAGCTGTACGCGCCCATCGGCAACGGAATTGGGATCCTTGGCCACTCCCTGCAAAAGTGCCTTGGCCTGCCAACACTCCATCACCGCCGCCCCCGCCGGGCCAAGCCCACGGTGCAACCCGCGCAGGCCCCCGGCCCCCTTGAGGGTCGTCAAAACCTTTCGGGCCTGATCCTCTAGCGCCTCAGGACGCCCATCCGGAAGGGGTAGTTTCCCTCGCGCCACCAATTCTGGAACCGCCTGTAAATAGCGCGCAAAGCCCGCCGCCCGCGCCCATACCGCAATGCGATCGAACATATCCGGGGGTGCGCCCAATGCCGCCGCGGCCTCAAGCGTCAAAGCCCCGGCTGTCTGGTCGACATGGGTGTGCAAAGCATCCCAATCCTCAAACGGCGCGCGTTCAAGGTCTTTCTCACGCGCTGAAACCGCGCCTTTGAGGCGGCTCATATCTTTGCCCTGCAAGATCATCGCCAAAGGTGTGACCACCTCATGACGGCGTACAATCCCACCGGCCTCGATCTCATCCAAGGCATCCACCCACCATTGCAGGCGCATCTTGGCAATCAACTCTTCTTTGCTGGCCCATGGCGCACGCGCCACCTCGATGTTGAACGCATAGATCGGAAACAACACCGCACGCGCCGCCACCGGGGCCGCCATTGCCGCCTGAAACCGATCCGCATCGGCCTTTTCAACCAAAGCGGCGCAGGCGACGAGATCAGGATTGTCCTGAAACGGATCGCTCATGTCTCTTTCACCGCAACAATCTGTACATAGCCAAATTGCCGTTTGTATTTGCGCCAAATCGCGGCTTCGGCCGCGCCCTCATCAAGCACTTTGGCAAGTTCCGCACTGGCCCCATCCCGCAATTTGGCAACGCGGGCATCCATTGGCGTGTAGTATTCTTCCCAAGCCTCATCAGACACCGGAAAAGCCGCCCGGATCTGGTATCCAGCTGCAACCACCCGGTCTTTCAAACGATCAATCGAGCCAATATCGGGATATTCGGCCTCGCAATCGATCCGCAATTCTTCCGCTGGATCATCAACCAGATAGACCAGTTCGGAAAACACCAAAGCGCCGCCTTGAGTTAACCGCGTGCCCATTTCTGCCAAAGCCCGTTCGATGCCAAGGAAGTACAAAGCCCCTGCCGACCAGATCAAATCAAACGGCTCGGTTTGATCCAACATATCCCCGGCAATCGCCGTGACTCGCGCATCATGACCCCAGCCTTCGGTGACTTTGGCAATAAAATGCGCCTGCCCATCAACCGCCGTGACATGCCCCTGTGGCGCATGGGCCAAAAGGCCGGCAATATCGGCCCCCGGACCACAGCCGGCATCAAGAATACGAGCGTTTTGGGGCACAGTGATGTGGCTTAGGGCCTTGTCGAGATCGGCGCGGCATCCCGGCCCTTCGCGCGGCAAGTCGCTATGTAGGATGAAAAACGGGCTTCTATCGCTCATTGCGCTCCATCCCGCACCAACTTCCAGCGCACCGCATCCAACAGCGCCTCAAACGAGGCATCGACGATATTGGCGCTCACCCCAACGGTGGCCCAACGTTGCCCCTGTGCGTCTTCGCTGTCGATGATAACGCGGGTCACCGCCGCCGTGCCGCCTTGGGTTATGCGCACTTTGAAATCGACCAAGCGCATGTCGTCGATCATCGCCTGATAGGGCCCAAGGTCCTTGGCTAGCGCTTTGGCTAGGGCGTTCACCGGGCCGCGATCGCTTCCGTATTCATCCATGCTTTCACTGACCGAAAGCTTTTTGTCATCACCGATTTTGACGACAACAACGGCCTCAGAGAGAGACACCATTTGGTTGTACTTATTCTTGCGCCGCTCCACCGACACCCGATAGCGTTTGACCTCAAACAGGTCAGGCATCCGCCCCAATACATCCCGCGCCAAAATCTCAAACGACGCCTGCGCGGTGTCATAGGAATAGCCCTGCGCCTCGCGTTCTTTGACCTTATCAAGGATCAGGCTCAGGCCCGGATGATCCTTGGGCACCTCAAGCCCCGCTTCGGCCAAACGTCGCCGCAGGTTCGATTGCCCCGCCTGATTGGACATCGGCACAATGCGGCGATTACCGACAATGCTCGGGTCAATGTGTTCATAGGTCGTTGGGTTTTTCAGGATCGCGCTGGCGTGCAATCCGGCCTTGTGGGCAAAGGCCGAGGCCCCGACATAAGCCGCCTGTTTCATCGGCACCCGGTTGAGAATTTCATCCAGCATTCGGCTTATCCGCGTCAAGCTTTCTAGCGTTTCGCGTTTGACGCCGATGTCATAGCTACTGGCGTAGGGTTCCTTAAGCAGCAGCGTCGGAATAAGCGTGGTTAAATTGGCATTGCCGCACCGCTCCCCCAAGCCGTTCAACGTGCCTTGGATTTGGCGCGCCCCGGCGTCCACCGCCGCCAAGCTGCCGCCAACGGCATTTTCGGTGTCGTTATGGGTATGAATGCCCAGATGGTCGCCGGGGATGCCAGCGGCAATCACATCGCGCACAATCTGCCCGATTTCATGCGGCAACGTCCCGCCATTGGTGTCACATAGCACAACCCAGCGCGCCCCGGCCTCATAGGCGGCCTTGCATGCTTGGATCGCATAGTCGGGATTGCCTTTGTAACCGTCAAAGAAATGCTCGGCGTCATAAAGCGCCTCGCGTCCCTGCGCGACGATATGGGCAATCGAAGCGCGGATGTTGTCTAGGTTTTCCTCAAGCGTGATACCCAACGCCGTGGTGACGTGGAAATCATGGCTTTTGCCAACCAAACACACCGCTTGGGTTCCGGCGTTCAACACAGCCGCCAAGACATCGTCATTCTCGGCGGATCGCCCGGCGCGTTTGGTCATGCCAAAGGCGGTCATCATGGCGCGGGTCTTGGGCGCATCGTCGAAAAAGGCGCTGTCGGTCGGGTTCGCCCCAGGCCAACCCCCTTCGATGTAATCCACACCCAATTCGTCCAAGGCGGCAGAGATCCGCAGCTTTTCCTCGGTTGAGAACTGCACACCTTGGGTTTGTTGGCCATCCCGCAGGGTGGTGTCGTAGAGGTAGAGTTTTTCTTTGGTCATGCGTGCTCTCCTACCACCAAGGTCCGTGCCCCAAATTGATCAAGCGGGTCAGTGCAAATCACAAAGGGCTGCCCTCGACCGCGGGTGGGGGTGAAGCCCCCGCCCATGGGGGCGGTCGGGGGCTGCCCGGCTAAACGCCGGGCGGAACAAAATAGAAATCGCATCACAATCCCTCCAGTTTCGCCGCATCGAAACCCGGCCCTGGCATCAGTTCAACACCGGCCTTTGACATGCGCACTTCAACACCGGCGTCAATAAGGGCCTTTTTCATCAGGTCCACCTCGGAGAAGTCTTTGTTTTCCATGGCAGTTGTGCGAACAGCAGCCAATTTCTCGGCCAATACCGTGAAATCAAACGACGGAGCCTTGGCCCAGTCCCCCAATTCATCGGTCAACAGGCCTAAAAATTGCGCCGATGCGAGAAAATCAGACAACGAAACCTTTTTTTCAAAATCATACATTTCAAAAGGAAGCGCTCCGGTAGCGACAGAAAAAAGCTTATGGAGGAAGGAAATAGCTTGAGAGATATTTAAATCATCTGCCATTGCAGCAAGAACAGCCTTGTGGGGAGTCGAAGGTTTTACATCAGCAACTGCAGCACGCCACTTGCGAAGCGTGGCCTCGGCCTCTGTCCGCTTCTTCTCGGTCCAATCCATCGGCTTGCGGTAATGCGTCGACAGCATCACGAACCGGATCACCTCACCCGGTACGCCCCGTTCCAGCAAATCGCGCACCGTAAAGAAGTTGCCCAAGGACTTGGACATCTTCTTGCCCTCAACCTGCAACATCTCGTTGTGCAACCAGACCCGCGCGAATTCCGCGTCAGGATGGGCACAGCAGCTTTGCGCGATCTCATTCTCATGGTGCGGGAATGTCAGATCATTGCCGCCGCCGTGAATGTCAAAGGACGGGCCCAAAAGCTCATAGCTCATCGCCGAGCATTCAATATGCCACCCCGGACGGCCCCGGCCCCACGGGCTCTCCCAACCGGGTAGATCATCGGTGGAAGGCTTCCATAGGACAAAATCCATCGGGTCTTCTTTGAACGGGGCCACTTCGACCCGCGCCCCGGCGATCATATCATCAACCGAGCGCCCCGACAGCGCGCCGTAATCCTTGTAGGATCGCACGCGGAACAACACATGCCCCTCGGCGGCATAGGCGTGATCCTTAGCAATCAGGTCCGAAATCATCGCGATCATCTGGCCGATATATTCGGTTGCGCGCGGCTCATGATCGGGCCGCGCCGCCCCAAGCGCATCCATATCCTGATGATACCATTCAATGGTCTCGCTCGAACGCTCATGCACAAGCTCTTCCAACGTGCCCTCTGCCCCGGCCTCTTTGCGCGCGACTGCGGTGGCGTTGATCTTGTCATCGACGTCGGTGAAATTGCGCACATAGGTGACGTGATCATCCCCATAAACATGGCGCAACAACCGTTGCAGCACATCAAACACCAATACGGGCCGAGCATTGCCCAGATGCGCGCGGTCATAGACCGTCGGACCACAGAGATAGAGCCGGACGTTTTTCGGGTCGATCGGCTCAAACCGCTCTTTTTTGCGGGTTTTGCTGTTGGTTAGCTGAATGTCCATGGCTCACGTCCTTAGCAGGGGTCGCGGCGGGCTTAGCAAGTCTGGTTCAGAAATAGAAGGTTCGAAACAAAAGAGCGCCCGCCAATGTCGGGCCCAATCTCAGGCACCCGACGATGTCAGGTAATAATGCAACAAATGAGAGGGCTGCTTTTGTTCATGCCCCATATGTGCCGCATGACATTGTGGCGGTCAAGTCCGCTGGCCTCGAAAACTCACCAAAAGCGCCGCGCCGGTGATACAGGCCACCCCAACAAGGCCCAAGGCACCGGGAAATTGCGCAAAGATCACCAGATCGAGACCCAGTGCCCAAACCATCCCCGTGAAATCAAAGGGGGCAAGCGCGCTCACCGGGGCGCGGGCCACGGCCTCATTTGCCACGATATGACCGATACCGCCACTTGCACCGGCCAAAACCAACCATCCAAACGCCTCCGCGCTTAGACTGATCCAGCCAAAGGGCAGCGTCACCAAACCAGCTAGAGCCGCGACAATGGCAAAGTAAAAGGCAATGGCCGAACTGCTTTCGCTTTCGGTCATACGTTTGGTATGCACCCGGACAAAGGCCATAGTCGCCGCATAACCAAGCCCCGCCGCGATCCCGATCAAGGTGCCCTGCCCTTGCAGGTCCAAGGCCTCCCAGAGCAGGGCAATCACCCCGGCAAAGCCCAACCCAACGGCAATAATCACTGCCATCGTCAGACGTTCCCCGAGCAAAAGCGCCGCCAAGGGAAGCGTTAGAACCGGAGCGAGATAGGCCAAAGCTTGGGCATTGGCGACAGGCAGATAGGCCAAGGACACAAAGGACAAGACCATCGAAAACGCCCCGAAAAGCGAGCGTGTGACATGCAATCCGGGCCGTTTGGTTCGCAATCCGTGTGGGAACTGTCCGAGGTAAATCAGATAGGCGATGATCGGAACAATCGCCAAAGCCGAGCGCCAGAACATGATTTGCCCAACCGGCACCGTTTTTGCCGCGCCATGCACCGCCGCTGACATCACGGTAATCAACAGCGCTGCCAAAAGGCGCAGCGCAATGCCTTTGTGAAACTGGGACAAACCAAACATACCGCCGAGATCGCAGATCGCACTCCCGGCGGCAAGTTACGTTATTGTAAATCAGCGGCGCGTCTAACGTCGGCGTGCGCGGCGCTGCCATAAACAAGGCAAGGCCAGACGCGGATGCACAAAGCTGCAGCTGATTTGACGGGGTGGAGTGTGGCAGAGATACAGATCAATCATAGCTGACCATCTCGTATTCCACCCCATCGGGTCCGTCGAAATAGAACCGCTGACCTGGTTCGTAATCGGCGTGACTGTGCGGGATATACCCAAGCGCGGCGACCTTATCCTCAACCGCTTTTAAGTCATCCACAACGATACCAATATGGTTGAGCGAGCCGCTGTGATCATAGCGCGGGGCCTGCCCCTTGAGGTCCGGTTTGGGGGAATAAAGCGCCAGATAGCTCCTCTCGTTCCCAACGTGCACAGTGTATCCATCGTTTAGCGCCGCGCCTTCCCAGCGGGTCTCCCAACCCAAGAGTGTTTGCAAGAATTGCGCCGTGGCGCGGGCGTCGGGGACGGTGATGTTCACATGTTCCAGTTTCGCTTGCATTGCTGCCTCCTATTTCAAAACTGGCATCAGGATAATTCTTCAAGTACACTTGAGGGCAAGAGCTAAGAAACGTTTGGAAACAACAAGATGAAGAGACATGATTTAACAATTGGCGATGTAGCCGAACGCACTGGCCTCGCCACGTCGGCCATTCGGCACTACGAATCAGAGGGGCTTGTCCATCCCTATCGCAATGATGCAGGTCAACGCCGCTTTGCCAGAACGGACATCCGGCGGCTGTCATTCATCCTCATCGCCCAACAACTCGGCTTTCCCCTATCCGACATTCGCGATCAGCTTGCGCCGCTGCCACAATCGCGCGGTCCCAATAAATCCGATTGGGCGCGCATGTCGCGCCGATTTGGCCGAGTCTTGGATGAGAGGATCGCGCAAATGCAACGTCTGCGCGATCGGCTTGATGGCTGTATCGGCTGCGGGTGCCTGTCGCTGGAAACCTGCGCCTTGTACAATGCCGAAGATCGCGCCGCCAAACGCGGTGCCGGGCCGCGCTTTGTGATCGACGACACTGTGGACGACTAGGTCAAACCGGTCCACACTGTGCCCATGACACGTGAATTGGTAAATGAGATTTGTCAGGGGCTTGCCGGGGCAACGTGGTCCGACCCTTGGGGCGGTGGCCATGATGCTTGGAAGGTCGGCGACAAGATGTTCGCCTGCATCGGCGTGATCCAAGATGGCGTATCGGTGAAGACGCCATCCATCGAAGATGCCCAACTTTTGATCGACATGGGGCGCGGCGTCAAAGCCCCCTATTTCCACCGCTCTTGGGTGCGGGTGGATTGGACGGCTGTTTCCAAAGCTGAATTGCGGGACCGGATCGAAACATCCTACGGACTCGTGTTTTCCGGCCTGACCAAAAAGCTGCAACGCGAGATTTCCGGCACATGAGGCCTCTGTATTTGCACGGATTGCCCGGTTCCGGGGCCGAGCTGTCGCTGGCTGTGCAAGAGATTGAGGTTTTGGATCGAAACGCACCAAGTTTTGCGCAATTGGCGCTGTCTCTTCCAAGTGGGCCTTTGCATTTGATCGGGTTTTCCCTTGGGGCCGCCTGTGCATTGCGTCTGGCCGCGTTGGCCCCCGAAAAGATTGCCAAGCTGACCCTGATGTCCGCCGCCGCCCCCTTGGAACTTGGCGATTTCCTGCAAGATATGGCCGGGGCACAAGTGTTTCGCGCCGCCCGCTCTCATGCGCAGCTCAGCGCGTTGACCGCCGTTCAATCCACTTTGGCAAGGGTTTCACCGGGTATGATGGCGCGCATGTTGGCGCGGGGCACAGGCCTAGATGAGACACAGTTGATCACCAGCGCCGGTGTAAAGCGCGCATTGGCCGAAGGGTTGACCACGCACAAACAAATCTACCTGCGAGAACTATCTGCCTATGTGTTACCTTGGGCGCATCATTTGCCATTGGTCCACTGCCCGGTCACGTTGATCCATGGGGCCAAGGACCGCTGGGCCCCGCTTGCAATGGCCAAAGCGTTGCATCGCGCCCTGCCCCATTCATCGCTGACAATCCAAGCGGAGTGCGGGCACTACGGATGCCTCAAACGCAGCCTAGAAAGGCTTTGACCAAAGCTCGCGTCTGGACCCAAATTTCATCGATGAAATTTGCAAATTCCGTGCACGGAATTTAAGCGCGCCCAGATTAATTGGCGCGCTCCAACGCCCTATAGGCGGCGACATTGCGGTTGTGTTCATCCAAGGTCACCGCAAAATTGTGACCATCGCGCGGATCCAGTGACTTGGCGACAAAGAAGATGAAATCCGATTGCTCCGGGTTCAACGCGGCTTCGATACTCGCGCGACCGGGGTTGGCAATCGGTGTCGGCGGCAAGGCCGGAATCACATAGGTGTTATAGGCGGTCGCTTTGCGTAGTTCAGACTGTCGTAAACCGCGCCCCAACGTGCCTTCGCCTTTGGTAATGCCATAGATCACCGTCGGGTCGGTTTGCAGACGCATACCCTTTTCGAGGCGGTTCACAAAGACGCTGGCCACAAGACCACGTTCGCCATCGCCACCGGTTTCTTTCTCAACGATGGATGCCATAACCAACGCTTCTTCCGGCGTCTCATAGGGCAATCCGCTGGCCCGACCTTCCCAAGCCTGGGCAAGGATGAGCTTTTGGGCATCCACCATGCGGGAAATCACGCTATCGCGGCTATCGCCCGGGCTGAACTCATAGCTATCAGGGGCCAATGCCCCTTCGGCGGGCTGCTCTACCGAGCCTTCCAAAAGATCGATGCCATTCAACGCATTCACGATCTGCCAGCTGGTCACGCCTTCGGCCAAAGCAATCCGGTACCGGGTGTCCGCCTTTTCTAGAACCGCCGTATAGGCAGCTGGGTCGTCATCCTCAGCGGGGTTAAACGCCGCCATCTCTTCGTAGCGACCCGTTGCTGGATTGATCTCACGGACCTGCACCGAGGCCCGTGTCACGCCAATGCGGTAAACCACTTCGGTGCCACAGGTCGACGCGCCGCCACGGGTCACAACATCGGTGATCTCCGCCATCGACGCATTGGGTTTGACCAGATAGCTACCGGCTTTGAGCGCTTGGGTTTTCTTGGTGTAATCTGCCCCAAGGCGAAAGATGGAGCCGTTGGATATGGCCCCACGCTCTTCGAGGGTCTGAGACAGTTTGCGCATAGAGGTGCCACGTGGCACCTCAACACAAATTGCCTGAGCAAGCGGACCTTGCGCACTATATTGATTTTGTCCCCACAGCAGAACGCCGGCAAGAACAAAGACCACGACAACCAAAAAGGTCATCGCATTAGACGCGAGGCTCCGCCACATCAGAGGTTACTCCACCTTACCGAAAATCACCGAGGCATTGGTGCCACCAAAGCCAAAGCTGTTGGACAAGGCATAGGTGATCTCCCGCTCATGCTTGGCCTTGGCGGCCAAGTTCAGTGGGGTTTCAACCGCAGGATTATCAAGGTTCAAGGTCGGCGGGGCGACTTGATCGCGGATCGCCAAGATCGAGAAGATCGCCTCAATCGCGCCTGCAGCCCCCAAAAGGTGCCCGGTGGCGGATTTGGTCGACGACATCGTCGCCTTGGCGGCCGCATCCCCCATCAAACGCTCAACAGCGCCCAACTCGATGGTATCGGCCATGGTCGATGTGCCATGGGCGTTGATGTAGTCAATAGAAGACGCGTCCAGACCGGCATCTTTCAAAGCGGCCCGCATTGAGCGCTCACCACCTTCACCATTCTCGGATGGCGCTGTGATGTGATAGGCATCGCCGGACAAGCCGTACCCGCAGACCTCTGCGTAAATCTTGGCACCGCGCGCCTTGGCGTGTTCGTATTCTTCGAGAATAACAACACCGGCCCCCTCGCCCATGACAAACCCATCGCGGTCCGCATCATAGGGACGGCTTGCGGCCTTAGGGTCATCACTACGTTTGGTGCTCAGCGCCTTGCAAGCGTTGAACCCGGCAATGCCGATTTCGCCAATCGCGGCCTCGGCCCCACCGGCAACCATAACATCCGCGTCACCATATTTGATCAAACGCGCCGCATCGCCAATGGCATGGGCCCCGGTTGAACAGGCGGTGACAACCGCATGGTTTGGCCCTCTAAATCCGAATTTGATCGATACATTGCCCGAAATCAGGTTGATCAAAGCGCCGGGAATAAAGAACGGCGATACGCGGCGCGGTCCACGTTCCTTGATCAAAACGGCTGTATCGGCGATCGAATTCAAACCACCAATACCCGAGCCAATCATAACACCGGTGCGCTCACGCGCTTCGTCGGTCTCAGGCTCCCAACCGGAATCCTTGACCGCCTGAATGGCCGCCGCAACACCAAACAAGATGAACTCATCAACCTTGCGTTGCTCTTTTTTGTCGAGCCAATCCGCCGGATTAAATGTGCCGTCGCTGCCATCGCCATAAGGCACTTCACAGGCGTAATTGGTGGCAAGGTGGTTGGCATCAAACTTGGTGATTGTGCCCGCACCTGATTGTCCGTCCAACAGGCGTGACCATGTTTCTTCGACCCCACATGCCAGCGGAGTGACCAGTCCTAGCCCTGTTACTACTACTCGACGCGCCATGCGAACGTCCTTTCCTCAATCTCTCTCGCCCCGCTCTTACCCTGTCTGCCCGCATAGGGGCAAGGGTTCGCAAACCATCATGGCGGAGCATTGCCTTCCCCACATAGGGTCGGTTCTAAATCTTGCAAACAAACTCCGAGGAGTCTCAGCTCGGCGCAAAAGGGGACACCGCCCCTACAACGTCAGCCTCACAGACACCGCTCACGTCAGAGCACCCAAATTCCATGCATGGAATTTGCCCCTCGCCTCACGCCCACTGCGCGCCCAAATCGTCACGTGTTCGATCAACCCAATGATCCTGCAACCAGCCACAGGGCTTGGCATATCGAATAAGCGAGCCAGTGTAGCCCTCGATCGCTTGCGGCATTTTGGGACGGCCATGAAAACACACCACCTTGGCCGCTTCGGGTAACGTCGCGGCGCGCAAGTAATTCATCGGAAACGGGTTGCAGTCATACTTGAACGACACCACCCAATCACCGGGAATATAAGTAAAAACACCGTTGTCCATCGCCTTGTGCGAGGTATATCGTTGCTCCGATCCACGCGCCTTTTCCACCTCTTCATAGGGGTTGGCGGCAAGATCATTATACAAGAACGGATGCGCCGCTGGATCAAATCGAAACACCGATCCGTGTCCGGTTGGGCGGCCCTTGCGTGCCTCTACCCAATCGTGGCGCATGGCGATTGTCCCCGGAGCAAGGTCGTGGATCTCGTCCAGTGACCCGGTGATCACCACGTCCAAATCAAACCCCAACACTGGCCCTTTGAGATCAGGGATCAAACCGGGTTTGAACAAAGACGTCTTGCGCATCGCACCTTGACGGTTCGCCACCGCAAGCGCTTTGTTCATCGGCTCCAAGTAGGGTTCGACCGGCAGCGGGATCACCTCAATATCAGGGTGCAACCCATCGGTTTCTTCGGTCATGCAAATAAACCGCACCGGGCGTGACATGTTCCGACGCACACCAGAATAGAGCCGGTTCACATATTCAGGCCCAAACAGAGTGCCCCATTTGATGCACATGATATTGACTGGATCGCTCATTTCATTTCCCGGCGTTTGTTCGTGTCTTCGCCATAACAACAGGTGGGACAATTTGCCAGAACCCCTTGCCCCGGGGCGCTCAAATCGCTACCTCACCACCAACATCAACCCGAGTGTCGGAGGTTTTTTGGAGATTGTATCCATCCTCCGGGTCGCAGATCACTAATCTGCTGACCCGAGCAAGCCTTACCAACCGCCCATCCGGCGGTGGGTTTACGCATGCCTTTACGGGACTAAGACATTGACTAACTTTACTCTTTCCGACCTTGGATGGTCGGACCACTTTGCACGCCAAGTCACAGAAGACACGGGCGAGCTTACCCCTGCCCGCATCTATGAGGTCCAGCGCGACTTGCTTTTGGTGCTCACAGAAGACGGCACAAAATCGCTGATCCCAATCGAGTCTGCTGGCGAATATGCAGTCGGTGATTGGCTGCTGTGCGATGGCGTCAAAGCCCTGCACCGCCTTGATCCGGTTTCGAATCTCACGCGCAAGGCCGCCGGTCACGTCAATTACCAACAGCGCATCGCCGCCAACATCGACACCATCGCCATCGTCACCAGCTGTAACGCCGATTTCAACGTGCCACGGCTGGAACGGTATTTGGCCATGGTCACAAGCGCCGGGGCCATGCCTTTGGTTTTGTTGACAAAGGCCGACCGGGTTGACGATCCGCGCGATTTTCAACGTCAGGCCGAGCGTATTTCGCCGCTGGTCACGGCCATTGCTTTGAACGCCAAAGACCCTGACGACGTCGCGCAACTGATCCCGTGGTGCAAGAACGGCCAAACCTTGGCGCTTATCGGCTCTTCAGGCGTCGGAAAAACCACCCTGCGCAATTCATTGACCGGTGAGAATGCGGAAACGCAGGACATCCGCGAGGATGATGCCCGGGGTCGTCACACCACCACGCATCGCTCGCTTGTGCCAACACCTTATGGTGGTTGGCTCATCGACACGCCCGGCATGCGCGAATTGCAATTGGCCGGAATGGAAGACGGCATCAGCGCGGTTTTTGAGGATATCGAAATTCTCGCGACCGAATGCAAATTCAACGATTGCGCCCATGAAGCCGAGCCGGGCTGTGCGGTTCAAAAGGCGATTTCCAAAGGCGAACTTGACGAAGACCGGCTGAACCGGTGGCGCAAACTGCTCCGTGAAGACGAGTACAATACCGAAAGCATTGCCCGCCAACGCGCCCGCAATAAATCCTTTTCAAAGATGGTGAAGAAAACCATGGAAGGATCGAAAAAGCGCAAGGGGCGATAGCCGCCAAGGCGTTCTTAAAAAACCAAAGGCCGCCGGGATATCCCAGCGGCCTTTTCAATTTCCGTACCAAAGCCGGAGCGGTTTTAGGCAATCGGCATACGCTGTTCGACGATTTCGGCCCACCAGCTACAGCCAGCCGGGATGGCATTGTCGTCAAAATTATACTCTGGGTGGTGCACGGCGGCGGTGTCGCCATTCCCAACCAGAATATAGGCACCGGGGCGCTCTTCGAGCATAAAGGCAAAGTCTTCTCCGCCCATCACCAGAGGTGCGTCTTCGCAGGCCCCCGACACAGAGCGCGCCACTTCGGCGGCGAATTCGGTTTGAACCTCGTGGTTGACCATGACCGGATAGCCCCGGTTATAGGTCACATCGACGGTGCCTCCGAATGTGGCCGCAACCCCCTGACAAATCTCATTAATGCGCTTTTCAGCAAGGTCACGCATGTCCTTGGACATGGTGCGCACGGTGCCTTTGATCTGCACCGATTGCGGAATCACATTGAAGGCTTTGGACGAGGTTTCAAACGAAGTCACCGAAACAACTACCTGATCCACCGGGTCGGCATTGCGCGACGCGATGGTTTGCAGCGCCAAGACCGCCTGCGCGCTCATCACGGTGGTGTCGATGGTCTCGTTTGGCTTGGCCGCATGGCCGCCTTTGCCCTCGAACGTAATATCATAGGTGTCGGTGGCCGCGAAAAACGCACCGGGACGAATGGCAAAGGATCCAACCGGGCGACCCGGCCAGTTGTGCATGCCATAGACCTCTTGGATGTCCCAACGGTCCATCATGCCATCATCGCACATCTCTTTGCCGCCACCGCCACCCTCTTCGGCGGGCTGAAAGATCACAACAACTGTGCCGTCAAAGTTGCGCGTCTCAGAAAGGTATTTCGCCGCCCCAAGCAGCATCGCCGTGTGGCCATCGTGGCCACAGGCATGCATCGCACCCGGCGTTTTGGAGGCATAATCCAAACCGGTCGCTTCAAGAATAGGCAGAGCATCCATATCGGCGCGCAGGCCAATCACTTTGCCCGAACCGGATTCCCGCCCTTTGATCACACCCACCACGCCGGTGCGCCCGATGCCTGTCACGATCTCATCACAGCCAAACTCCTTGAGCTTGTCCGCCACCAGCGCCGAGGTGCGATGCGTGTCAAACAGGATCTCTGGGTTCTCGTGGATGTCACGTCGCCACAGGGTGATTTCATCCTGCAACTCGGCAAAACGGTTTTTAACGGGCATGAAGGGCTCCATGATTGGGTGAGCGATTAGGGTGAGGTTTGGGGCCCAAGGGCCCTCTGGCCATTGTGGCCTATGACGACACCCTGCCAGCCCTTGCTTAACAAAGCAAGTGGTCAGGGTATCAGACCAGTCCAGCCAATTTGTACAATTCGGAGCGGGTTTTGTACAAATTGCTAAGTTAGCCGCGCCAATAATCGCTCCATGAACCTCTGCCCTTCTTCAAACTGCGCCGTTGTGATGAACTCATTGGGTTGATGGGCCACATCGATATTTCCCGGCCCACAGACGACAACCTTGTACCCGGCATTTTGAAAATGACTGGCCTCGGTTCCATAGCTGACAAAACCGTCGGAATTGTCGCCCGTGAGTTGGCGCACCAATTGTTCGGCGGTGTTATCGGCCTCTGGCGCAAAGGGCGGCAGGTCAAACATTTCCGTCGCCACAATCGCCGTTTCTGGACGCACGGCTTGCATTGTGGCCTCTAGCTTGGCCCGCGCCTCTTCGAACGCTGCGCGCCATTGATCAAGGCTCTCGCCTGGCACAACCCGGAACCCAACCGCAAAGCGGCAATCCTTGGCGGTGATGTTATGGGCGGTGCCACCGGTGATCATTCCGACGTGAACATTGGTGTAAGGCGGGTCAAAAAACGCGGCCATACCTTGGGGCGTGGCGGCGGCTTGGGCATCGTTGACCTGATTGCACCATTCGATCAGTTTCGCACCATACATGATCGCGCTGACCCCGGTTTGCAGGATTGAACTATGGACTTCAAACCCTTGCATTTGCACATCAAAACTAACAAAGCCCTTGTGGCCCAACACCGCGCGCAGCTCGGTTGGTTCGCCAACGATCACATCACTGGCCTTGGGCAAAATCTGCATCGCCTTGGCCAACCCTTCGGCCCCGGTACAACCGATTTCCTCGTCAAAGCTTAGCGCGATTTGTAGCGGGCGGGTGACGCCCTTTTTCTGCGCCTCGACCATGGCCCAAATCGCCAGTGCATCAAAGCCCTTCATGTCGGTCGAACCGCGCCCATAAAGACGCCCGTCGCGCTCAACCAACGTGTACGGGTCCGTGACCCAATCTTGCCCCTCAACCGGGACAACGTCGGTATGGCCCGACAACACAACGCCCCCCGCAATCTCAGGCCCGACATGCGCAAATAACGCCGCCTTGTCGCCATCGTCATTCCAGTGGCGATGACAGGTGATGCCGTGGCCTTGCAGATAGGTTTCGACCCAATCGATCAAATCAAGGTTGCTGTCGCTGCTGACCGTGGGAAAGGCGACAAGCCGTTCCAAAATGGCGCGCGGGCTAAGTGTTTGGGCCATGGGCATCCCTTTTTGCCTGAATTGCGGCCACCTTACGCCTTTGCCCAGCCGTGTCACGGGGCGGATTGGGTTACGGTAATCGAAAATCCGCAACCACCGGATAATGATCGGAGGGCCAGCCGCCGCCATATTGTTGACGGACAATCCAAGGCCCGCCAAGCTGTTGGATCTGGGGTGTTGTTCCGATGCGATCAATCGCGCCGTAAAGGCCAAGCCCGGCATTGAAATGAAAGGTCGCCCCCACCGTTTCAAGGATTTTCAAACCCGCCTTGCGAAGCGTTTGAACCGTGCGGCCATCCTCCAATGCGTTGGTGTCTCCCACCACAAAAATCGGGTCGCCGCGCTTTAGGATGGGGGCGATTTTGTCGGTTAGAATGCGCGCTGCCTGTTCCCGTTTGTCCGGGTCGCTGTAGTGGAAGTGGACGTTGTAAACGTGAAAGACCCGCCCCGACGCGTCGCGAAATGTCGCCCAAGAACAATAGTATATCCAAAATTCTTTGAGATGTTGTTCACGGGCGACTTCGGCGGGATCATCAAAATAGAACCACCCTTGATCCAAGACCGAGATGTGATCTTTGCGATAAAAGATCGGTTGCCGCGTTGGGAAGACCCGCCAATCGCCGCTTCCTGCGACGCCGTATTCCGGATTCCGGGCCAAAAGCGCATCGCGCGCAAGGTTTAGCGAGCGGTCCGGGCCATCGGTTATGCTCACCATTTCCTGAAAGGCAATGATATCCGCATCCAAGGCCTTGAACGTTGCGTCCAAGGCCCCTTTGCGCCGGTCCCAATCGGCCCGCGACCATGGACCAGTGGCGCGATCAAGCCGGATGAAATGCACATTGTGCGACGCGATGCGCAAAGCTGCGTCCGATTTGGGCGGTGGAATAGGTGTGGGAGTGTTGGCGGCACAGCCCAAGAGCACACAGGAAAAAGCCAGACAGGCGAGGACGTGTCTGACTTTTCCAATGTATGTCATCTAAAATACCTTTGGCCGCCGAGGATGTCCGGCAGCCAAATATTCAATACCCGCTATCTGAAATCAAGACTTTGTGGCCCGGGCTGACCTCTTTGTATTCCGAGGGGCCGGGTTCATAGCCAACGGGATGAATTGGCGATGGGATCGGTTTGAAGTTGAGGTCTTTTTCGGTTTTGCGCTTGCGAGGATCAGCAATCGGAACCGCGCTCATCAGAGCTTTGGTATAGGGGTGTTGCGGGTCTTCGAACACCGCGCGGCGCGGCCCTAGTTCAACGATCCGACCCAAATACATGACGCCAACGTGGTGGCTCACCCGTTCGACAACCGCCATATCGTGGCTGATAAAGAGATAGCCAAGGCCGAGCTCCTGCTGCAGTTCCATCATCAGATTGATGACCTGTGCCTGAACCGAAACATCAAGCGCCGACACTGCTTCGTCGGCGACGATCAGTTTCGGGTTGAGCGCCAAAGCGCGCGCAATGGCGATCCGCTGGCGTTGACCACCAGACAATTCGTGCGGATAGCGGCGCATAAAGCTGCGCGGCAGTTCCACCCGATCAAACAGATTGGCGACGCGGTCATGCAATTCACTTTTGTCATATGAACCATAGTTCAAAAGCGGCTCGGTGATTTGATCCATCAACACCATTTGTGGATTGAGCGAGGCAAAGGGGTCTTGGAAGATCATCTGCATGTCTTGCCGGACGGTGTGCAATTCCTTGGCGTCCAAGGACATCACATCACAGCAATCAAACTCAACTTGACCCGACTGCGGCTCCACCAGACGCAGGATCGAACGGCCGGCAGTTGATTTGCCACAGCCAGATTCGCCAACGAGGCTTAATGTTTGACCTTTGTTGATAGTGAACGACAGATCTTCGACCGCGTGGACATTGGCGACGGTGCGTCGGAAGAACCCACCCTTGACCGGAAAGCGCGTCGTCAGGTTTTTGACCGTCAGGATCACCTCATCGCTGCCTTTGATCGGCACCGGGTTGTGATCCTCTTGGCCGACAAGACGCATCGGTTCGGGAAGGTCTTTGCCGGTCATTTCACCAAGCTTGGGAACCGCTGCCAAGAGCGCTTGAGTATATGGATGCTGGGGGTTTTCGAAGATTTCTTCGACGGTGCCCTCTTCGACCTTGTTGCCGCGGAACATGACAACCACACGGTCGGCCATTTGCGCCACAACCGCCATATCATGGGTGATGAACATCACCGCCGTGCCGGTTTCGCGTTTCAACCGGTCCATCAGTGCCAATATTTCCGCCTGAATGGTCACGTCTAGGGCCGTGGTCGGTTCATCCGCGATCAACAGGCGCGGTTTACAGGCCATGGCCATGGCAATCACCACCCGCTGTCGCATACCCCCCGACAGTTCGTGCGGATATTGGGTTAGACGACGCTCGGGCTCAGGGATGCGTACTTCGCGCAAAAGTTCGAGCGCGCGTTCGGTGGCCTGAGCTTTGCTCATGCCACGATGCACGCGCAACCCTTCGGTCAATTGGCGGCCAACGGTGAACACCGGGTTCAGCGCGGTCATCGGTTCTTGAAAGATCATCCCGATCTCGTCGCCGCGAATCCCCCGCATTTTGTCTTGGTCGACCTCGGTCAGGTCGATAACCCCGCCCTCACGGCGATCAAAAAGCAGGCGACCGCCTGAAATTTCACCACCGCCATATTCAACCAATCGCATCAAAGACAGCGAGGAAACCGATTTTCCGGACCCCGATTCGCCAACAACACAGACGGTTTCGCCCGACCCGACTTCAAACGAAACATCCTCGACCCCAAGGACAGGTCCGTCCTTAGTTTGAAACTCAACCCGCAGTTTTTCTATGCGGGCGATAGGACCTGTGTTGGTGGCCTCGGGGGCTGCATCAAGCATGGTTAGCGCTCCAATTTCATTTGGGTGCCAAGGCTAGTGCCTGTGTCGACAAAGTGTAAACCCCTGCAAAACTTTTTCCGCAGATGCCGATACGTTTCACAAACGCAGCCCTTGCAATTTGCCAGACTTCTGTTTTCGATGTTGCGTAGTGTGGGTTCGGTTTGTGCATATTTTTTGGGCAATTGCTTGCGGTTGCGTTCGGAGGGTGCCAATCTCGAACCCATTAATCAATGTGGACAGGGTCATCAAAGAACCTTGCCCAAACAACATGGAGAGTGACATGAAACTCAAGTCTTTGATGCTTGGGGCCGCGGCATCGTTCGCACTGGCCCCTGCTGCATTCGCGGAACGCGGCGGCGATGGCGAAGTCAAAATCATTTATTGGCAGGCCCCGTCGATATTGAACCCGTTCCTGTCGGGCGGCACCAAGGACGTGGAATCAGCTTCGATGATTATCGAACCGCTGGCGCGCTATAACGAAAAAGGCGAGCTGGTCCCTTGGCTGGTGAACGAAGTGCCTACCGTGGCCAATGGCGGCGTAAGCGAAGATTTGACGTCGATCACTTGGAAGCTGACACCCGGCATCACATGGTCTGACGGGTCTGCTTTCACTTCGGCGGATGTTGCGTTTACCTACGAATATTGCTCGCACCCAGAGGGTGGTTGCGCCCAGTTGACCAAATTCGAAGGTGTGAAATCGGTTGAAACACCAGACGACACCACCGTCGTCATCACCTTCGAAAGCCCAACGCCCAACCCATATGGCCCCTTTGTCGGCGGCGAGAGCCCGATCCTGCAAAAAGCCCAGTTTGCATCCTGCCTGGGTGCCGCGTCATCGACCTGCACCGAGCAGAACTTTAACCCAATCGGCACTGGCCCGTTTGTGGTTGATGAGTTCAAGCCAAATGACGTGATCGTCATGTCCGCCAACCAAAACTACCGCGTGGCTGACAAGCCAGCCTTCGCCAAAGTGACCTTTAAAGGTGGCGGATCCGCGGCGGCATCGGGCACGGCCGTTATGGAAACAGGCGAATTTGACTACGCTTGGAACCTTCAGCTGGCACCCGACGTAATTGCTAAAATGCAAGAAGGCGGCAAAGGCACACCGGTTGCGGGCTTTGGCCCATTGCTTGAGCGCATCATGCTCAACAACACCAACCCATCGCCCGATTTGGGCCCGGATGAGCGCTCGGTTATCCGTCCTCACCCGTTCCTGAGCGATCCTGCGGTTTACAAAGCCATGTCCATGGCCATCGACCGCCCATTGCTGGTCGAAGTTGGTTACGGCCAAGCGGGTCGCGTATCTTGCTCTTGGGTTCCGGCCCCAGAAGCATTCGCAATCGACGTTGAAGGCTGTGACGTTCAGGACATCGCAGGTGCCAACAAAATGCTCGACGATGCAGGTATCGTCGACACCGATGGTGACGGCATCCGCGAAAAAGACGGTGTGCCTCTCAGCATTCTGTACCAGACCTCGACCAACGCCGTGCGTCAGGATTTCCAAGCTCTGATCAAAGAGTGGTGGGGCGAAATCGGCATGGAAGTCGAACTGCGCAACATCGACGGTTCGGTCTTCTTTGGTGGGGATGCAGGTTCGCCTGACACCTTCCAGAAGTTCTATGCCGACGTTGAAATGTACGCCAACACCTTTAACGGCACCGATCCTCAGGCTTACCTGGGCAACGGCCTGTGCGACAAAGCTCCTCGTCCAGACAGCCAGTGGCAGGGTGAGAACATCTCGCGCTTCTGCTCCGAAGAGTTTGACGCCTTGCACGCCAAACTGTCGGCAACCGCCGATATGGCCGAGCGTTCGCGCATCGGTAAAGAGCTGGGCACCATCGCCTTTGAACAAGGTATGATGATCCCACTCGTTCACCGTGGCCGTCTCTCGGCGCACTCCAACTCTTTGGGTGGTGTTGTGCTGAACGTTTGGGACAGCGAACTGTGGAACGTTGCCGATTGGCACCGTATTAAGTAATACGACTTTGGGTGCCGCAGGAAACTGCGGCACCCGCTTTCGTTTTCAAGTGATGGGCTGGTGCACACCCGCCCTTCTCGCAAGGACCCAAATCCCAATGAAACTTATGATCCGAGGCGCCGCATGCTGACATATGCCATCAGGCGGTTGTTCCTATCTATTCCGACGCTTCTGTTCATCAGTTTCGTCATCTTCATGCTGCTCCAGCTGGCCCCGGGCGACCCGATGGCCCAGGTGCCGCTGACTGTCCCACCAGAAGTAAAACAGAAGATGCGCGAAGCGCTTGGTGTGGGGGAACCCGCCCTTGTTCAATACTGGAAATGGCTGGTTCAGGTCTTTTGGATCGAACCGCAAGTCGCCATTGACGCCATGTTCGGCACCAATTGGTCCGAAGGCAAACAACGTGTGATCAGCTGGCAGACCCGGTCGCCGGTGATGGACATCGTAATCCAGCGTATCCCCCAGACCCTGTGGGTTGTGGGTGTGGCCTATGTGGTTGCGATCCTGATCGCCCTGCCCATCGGTATCTATTCGGCCTATCGTCAGTATTCGGTCTTTGATCAGGCCGGGACTTTTGTGACGATGATCGGCTTTTCTATCCCACCGTTCTTTACCGGCCCGCTGCTGATTGTGATCTTTTCGGTGCAATTGGGATGGTTCCCGTCGATCTATGACACCACCCATGTGGTCAATGATTGGGCAAGCTTCAAAGAACAGCTGCAACAGATGATCATGCCGGTCATGGTTCTTGCGTTGCAGATCACTGCGATGCTCAGCCGCTACATGCGTGCCTCGATGCTTGATAACCTTGGCCAAGATTACGTGCGCACCGCCCGCGCCAAGGGGTTGAGCGAGAGCGCCGTGGTTCTTGTCCACGTGCTGCGCAATTCCATGATCCCGGTTGTGACCGTGATTGCCCTTGGTATTCCGTCGATCTTTGGCGGCGCAATCATCACCGAAAACGTGTTCAAGGTGAACGGCATCGGCCAGCTGTTGTTGACCTGGCTCTTTGCCAACGACCTTCCCGGTGTTATGACCCTGACCTTTATCTTTGCCGTGCTCATCGTGCTCTTCAACCTGATTGCAGACATCCTCTACGGCCTGCTCGACCCGAGGATCCGCTATGACTGAGACCATTGCCCCAATCGAAGCCCTGAAAGACAAAGGCCCGGACAAACCGCCACGGTCCCGTTGGAAAGATGTCTGGGACCAGTTCAAAAAGCACAAAGGCGCGATGTTCGGTCTTGGCTTCTTGATGTTCATCACTTTGGCCGTGCTAATTGGCCCGTTCCTGTGGGATGCTGATCCGCAAAAGATCGACATCCGCAACAAGAACATGCGCCCGATCTATACGGCGATCTGGGATGGTGATGCCAAAGTTGGTTGGAACAAACCATTGGGTTCAGATCAACTGGGCCGCGATCAAATGGCGCAAATCCTCTCGGGTGGGCGTGCGTCGATGGCGGTTGGCTGGGCGGCGATGGTGCTGTCTCTGCTGATTGGCACCGCGATTGGTGTGGCTGCGGGCTTTTACAAAAAGCTTGATGGCCTGCTGATGCGCACCACAGATTTGTTTCTGGCGCTGCCGGTATTGCCGCTCTTGTTGCTGGCGGTGACCTTGTTCCGACAACCGCTCACGTCGACCTTTGGGCCCGAAGGCGGGATGTTTATCCTGATCGTATCGATTATCGCGGTGACCTCTTGGATGCCGACCGCGCGGATTGTGCGTGGTGATGTTCTGGCGATCAAAGAGCGCGAGTTTGTTCTGGCGGCGCGCTCGATTGGTACCCTGCCCGGCAAGATCATCCGCCGTCACCTGTTGCCCAACGTGCTGTCGCCGATTCTGGTGTCGGCGGCTTTGGGTCTGGCAACGGCGATCATCACCGAAAGCGCGCTCAGCTTCCTTGGCGTTGGCTTCCCGTCTGACTTCCCCACATGGGGCAAGATGCTCGCCGATGCTGTGGTGCGGATGGAGGAATACCCCGAGCGGGTTCTGCTCCCCGGTATTGCGATTTCTTTGACGGTTCTATCGGTGAACTACTTGGGTGATGGCTTGCGCGACGCGCTCGACCCGCGCATTCGCGGACGCTAACACCCCTTGACATAGATGAATATGGGCGGCCCTTGGGTCGCCCTTTTCTTTGCCCTTCTCCCAGTGACAATGGACATCCTTTTGGCTGGAGCTCGCCCCAATGTTCGCTTATTGTTCTTCATAAATTTAGTGGGAGGATACTATGATCAAGGGAAGTTGTTGCTGCGGAGCCATTCAGATTGAGCTGGCCGCGCCACCGTCGATGTTGGGCAAATGCCATTGCACGCGCTGTCGCAAACTTGGGGTTGGTGACCTTGTCTTTGTCAAAAAGGCCGATCTGACGCTTTTGCAAGGCCGTGAGGCGATAACAGTGTTTGAACCAACTGAAGCCTACACATACAGGCGATGTTTTTGTAAAATCTGCGGCACGGGCCTTGGTGAGATCCTGTCAGATGACGAAAGCTTTCCAATCTCGGCACATGTGTTGGATGACGAGATCACCCTGCCGGTCAAATTCCATGAGTTCACTTCCGAAAAACCCGAGTGGTCGGCGATTGGCGATGACGCACCGCAATTCACCCATCATCCGGGGTGACAGATAAATAAGGATGCAGGCGGTTACGCTTGCGTCCAGACCGAAACCTTTGACCTTGCCAACACCTCAACCGCAGAACAGTCCTCCTGCAAAAACCCAGAATAACAGAACTCCATCCCGACAAACATGCGAATGCGTGCATGGAAGGCGCTTGCCAAAGCGATTTTTGACCGTCAAACGGAACGCTGTTCCAAACCCGGAGACCGTCATGTTCGAATCGCTTGGCTTTGAAGAGCTGACTGCACCACAGGTTGCAGTCTATTTCGCCTTGATCCTAGGGGCGCTTTTTGGCGTGTTGGCAGAGCGCACCAAATTCTGTTTTCGCCGCGGTTTGGTCGGTGAAGATCGCAGACAAGCGATGGGTGTTTGGATGACCGCCCTTGCCGTGGCCATCATCGGCACCCAAGGTGCCGTTGCTGCCGAGCTGATTGCCTTTGATGAGCATCGTTTCATGGCCTCCGAACTCCCCTATGTCGCGATCCTGATCGGTGGGGCGATGTTTGGCGCTGGGATGATCCTGACACGCGGCTGTGCTTCGCGCCTGACGGTCCTGTCCGCAACTGGCAACCTGCGTGCCTTTGGCGTTTTGGTCCTCTTTGCCATCGTCGCCCATGCGACACTCAAAGGGGCCTTGGCCCCGGTGCGTACGGCTCTGACCGGCATCACCTATGACATGGGCGACGCTATTAGTCTTGCCGCGCTTCCCGGTGGGGCGTTGGTCTGGTCCGGCGTGATCGCCTTGGCCGCTCTGGCCATTGGCCTGCGCTCTGGCAACCGTCCAACCACCCTGATCCTCGCGGCTCTGCTCGGCGCGCTTGTGCCGCTCGGCTGGGTTGGAACCGGCTACATCCTTTATGATGACTTCGACCCAGTCGCGATGGAAAGCCTCGCCTTCACCTCGCCTTGGACGGACACATTGTTCTGGACGGTCGCCGCCTCCTCCATTCCTGCCAACTTCGGCCTTGGCCTGATTGGCGGCACCTTGTTGGGGAGTTTTCTCTCCGCCGCCGCCGGTCGTCGCTTGGCTTGGCAGAGCTTTGGCAATGCGCCCGAAACCCTACGCTATATGGCCGGTGCGGTTCTGATGGGCTTGGGTGGCGTGCTGGCGGGAGGGTGCACCATTGGTGCCGGTCTCTCCGGTATTCCAACGCTATCCGTTGCCGCCCTGCTCACACTTGCGGCAATCACAGCCGGGGCTTTGGCGACAAACGCAGCACTGTCCCGCTCCACTCAAGCAGCGGCGGTTCCCGCGGAGTAACCCGCCAAAGCTTCTTCTTTCCCTAAATATCCCGGGGGTCCGCGCCTTGGCGCGCAGGGGGCTGGCCCCCTTCCCCAACATCCAGGCCACGGCTTCACTAGAAACCTAAACCCAAAGCCACCCGTTACATGTCCGGCCCGGATTGATCCCCGCCCGCATCTACCTTGTGCTTGATGCGCCGGATCATCCACCACACCAGCCCCACAACCGGCAACACCAAAAGCGCGGTCATCATCCCCTTAGAGAGCCCAACCGCGCCCGCCAAAGGGTACATAAGATAGCCCGCCAAGGACACGGCGTAGTAGCTGATCGCAACCACCGAAAGCCCTTCGACGGTTTCTTGCAACCGCAATTGCAACTCGGCGCGTTGGTTCATGCTGTGCAGCAATTGTTGGTTCTGCGCCGAACGCCCAACCTCAACCTGTGTGCGCAGCAAATCCGCGGCACGGGTGGCGCGTTGCACCATGCTGTCCAATCGCACACCGGCGCTTTTGACGGTGCGCATCGCCGGATCATAGCGGCGCATCATAAACTCGGCAAAGGTCTGGCGGCCTTTGTAACGTTCTTCGCGCAGCACCTTGATCCGTTGATGGACAATAGCCTCATAAGCCCCGCTGGCCCCCATCCGAAACGATGTGCGCGCCGAGAGGCTTTCCAATTCGGTCGACACTTGCAAAAGCGCGCGCAGCGTCGCCTCTTCTTGACCATCATCATTGGCCATCAACTCCATGAGCCGCATCAACTCACCATCCATTTCGGCGAGCCGTGGCCCGATATCGCGCACACGGGTAAAGCCAAGCATCGACATGGCCTTGTAGGTTTCGATCTCGCACAGCCGTTGCGCGATCCGCCCGGCGCGACGTTCACCGACGCTATCGCGCACAAACACCGCAAAGCGTTGATGCCCTGACGGATCAATACGGAAATCCCCGGCGACCACGGCATCGTCATCAAGCACCCGACTAACGGCAAGGCTTTCGGGAACAAACCAATCCGACAAGTGTTTGTCGATGTCCTTGTCGGGCACGCGCGACGCAATGCGCAGCATCGCCGAAGTCACACGCACGCCGGGCGCATCCATCAACCAATCGCTTGGGAACACGTCAAAATCACTGGGATCAAACGGCTTTTCGCCCAGCCCGGATAGAAAAACCGTATAGGTCACAAACTCGGTATGCTGTTCCCATTTCAACATATGCTGGCCGATTTGCCCGGAGTAATGCGTCGCGCCCGGTTGCGGATGGGCCGCCCCGTATCGGTCAAGCAATGCAACCAAATGGACCAAATCCTGAGACCGGTCCCGTGATGCGGCATCCTTTGGCTGTTTGATGGCCAAATAGATCGCCCGACACGGCGCGCTGAGCGAGGGGAACGGCCGGGCGTGCAGTTCGTTGGCCAGTTTGAAACGCAGCGGATGGTCTTGGATCGGGGGCATGGGCGCAACCTTTGCAGTTTGGCGGAACATGCGCAGAGCGCGCGGGCTTGTAAAGAAGGAATTTGTTTTATTTCAACATCTTACAGGAATACAATTGTATACCGCATCTTTGATGTACCTTAGCACAATCACCGCAAAGGCCGGTAACGGCTTGTCATTACATAGTCTTTGCGCGGGCCGCGAACCGCCCATTGGCACGACCAATTCGGCCATTGGCCAAAATCATAAGAGGCATCATATTGGTCCGGATCACACCAATGCGCGCTCTCGCCGCCGTCCGCGGGTACCGAATGAAAGTAGCGACCATCGTCAAAATAGACCCGCAGATCATTGCCCCAGCGATAGCGGCGCTCTGATCGGAACTGCCCTTGTCCCGGCATGACCAATTGCCCCATCTCGAGATAATTGGCGCCGTCATCATCCGCATCCCAACGGGCGGTTCCCTCAAAATGCGCTTGTGATCCGTCCGCTTGCCGGATGTCCCGCTCAAGGGACCAAACGCCAAGAAAATCGCTTAACTGCCTCAAAAACCTATACCTTTTCCCAAAGGGAATTGCCGCTTTTTGACGTAAAGTCACCTTGCTTAAAACTTTGTTTACATATTGGACACAATTACCTCAAATCCTCCCTATTTGCGCCTAGCTAACCGCCTATACCAAATACAGGCCGCAAAGAAACGGCCCCCATAAGCAGTCTTTAGGATCAAGGTTATGTTTTCTCATCTCTCTCGCAGCTTGTTTTTGCTGTCCATCTGGATGCTAACCGCATCAGTTCAGCCCTCAACACATCAAACTGCGCATATTCTTGCCAGTTTGTTTCCGGACCACACGACCCAAGCGTCACAAGATACCCCGTCTCTCCAAAGCTTGTAATCGCCTCTTTTCCTTGCTGACTGGGTCACTGTTTGGTGGCCCATTTGGCCGTTTGAGAAACCTTTTTGATCCCCTTTGCGTCGCCCTCCTCAAACCCCCAATGGCAAATAAAACCTGATCAGGGCAATCAGTCTCAGCCCCCTGCCCTTGTGACATGGGCGGTGTCGGTTTATGACGCCCCCGCTCGCCCCAATAACTCACAATAAGGTTTGCCAATGATCCCGCGTTATTCCCGCCCCGACATGGTTGCCATCTGGTCCCCTGAAACCAAATTCCGCATCTGGTACGAGATCGAGGCCCATGCCTGTGACGCACAGGCCAAGCTGGGTGTGATCCCACAAGAAAATGCCGACGCGGTTTGGAAAGCCAAGGATGTCGAATTTGACGTCGCCCGCATTGATGAAATCGAAGCTGTCACCAAACATGACGTCATCGCCTTCCTGACCCATCTGGCCGAACATGTTGGCTCGGACGAGGCACGTTTTGTCCACCAAGGCATGACCTCCTCCGACGTCCTCGACACTTGCCTCAATGTTCAGTTGGTGCGCGCCGCCGATATCCTGATCGAAGATATGCACAAGCTGCTCGCTGCGCTGAAAAAGCGCGCGATTGAGCACAAAGACACCGTTCGTGTTGGCCGCAGCCATGGCATCCATGCCGAGCCGACCACCATGGGCCTGACCTTCGCGCGTTTCTATGCAGAAATGGATCGTAACCTATCGCGTCTGCGCGATGCACGGGCCGAAATTGCCACCGGTGCGATTTCCGGCGCTGTAGGCACATTCGCCAATATCGACCCCGCCGTCGAAGAGCATGTCTGTGATCAGCTTGGCCTGATCCCAGAGCCGATCAGCACACAGGTTATTCCGCGTGACCGCCACGCGATGTTCTTTGCTGTCCTCGGTGTGATCGCCAGCTCGATCGAAAACGTCGCCATCGAAATCCGTCACATGCAGCGTACCGAAGTTCTTGAAGGTGCTGAGTTCTTCTCGATGGGTCAAAAGGGCTCGTCGGCGATGCCACACAAAAAGAACCCGGTTCTGACCGAAAACCTCACCGGTTTGGCGCGTCTGGTGCGCATGTCGGTGATCCCGGCGATGGAAAACGTCGCGCTTTGGCATGAGCGCGATATTTCGCATAGCTCGGTTGAGCGTGCGATTGGCCCTGATTCCTGTGTGACACTTGATTTCGCACTGGCCCGTTTGACCGGCGTTATCGAAAAAATGCTGATCTTCCCTGAGAACATGCTCGACAATATGAACAAGTTCCCCGGTCTGGTCATGTCACAGCGCGTGTTGCTGGCCCTGACCCAGGCGGGTGTGTCGCGCGAAGATGCCTATGTCATGGTTCAGCGTAACGCGTTGAAAGTCTGGGAATTCCGCACTGATTTCCGCGAAGAGCTTTTGGCCGACGAAGACGTGGTCAAGGCGCTTGGCACCGATGGGATCAATGAAAAATTCGACATGGCCTACCACACCAAACACGTCGACACGATCTTTGCCCGCGTGTTCGGCGAAGACTAATTTCGCAAAATAGCGAATTTATGGTATCCTCCGGGGATCATCCCCCGGAGGAGAACCGCAAAATGACATTCAAAACTGTTTTTTCTGTTCTGGCATTGGCCCTGACGCCCGTTTTAGCATCGGCCGAATGCTCTTCTAATCATGCTCAAATGATGACCTGCGCCGAAGGCACGGTTTACGATGCCACGTCGCAAAGCTGCAAACCTGTCTCTAGCTGACGCATTTGTTTAAAATTGGCCATTTAGCCAAACAAGCTTAACGCGCCAGAAACCTATCGGCGTTACCTCTTGTTGCAACTTCCCTGCGATTAAGAGGACCGCAATGACAGCTCTTGCTCTTCCTGGCCCTATTGGCTCTGTTCCGGCTGGCTTGTCGCGCAAAACCAAAGCCGCGATTGTCGTTCAGTTTTTGCTGAACGAAGACGCGGATATTCCGCTCACGGATCTGCCTGATGACCAACAGGCGGAGCTTACCCTTTTGATGGGTAACATGCGCTATGTAGATCGCGAGACGCTCAATAATGTGATTGAAGAGTTCTCAAATGAACTCGAACAAATTGGCCTGTCTTTTCCGGGGGATATGGCCGGTGCTTTGTCCGCATTGGATGGCAAAATCAGCCCACGCACGGCGATGCGGTTGCGCAAAGAGGCGGGCGTGCGTCAAACCGGTGATCCGTGGCAACGGATCAATGCGCTTGATGTCGAACGAATTGAAGAATTGGTAAATTCCGAAGCCACCGAAGTCGCCGCGGTGATGATGTCGAAAATTGACGTCGGCAAAGCCGCTCAGGTCTTGGCCAAGCTGCCCGGTGACAAAGCCCGGCGCATTTCCTATGCCGTTTCAATGACAACCGGCGTGACCCCGGATGCGGTTGACCGAATTGGCCTTGCCATTGCGGCACAGCTGGATGCCGAGCCCCCGAAAGCCTTCAAAGCCAAACCAGAGGAACGGCTGGGCTCCATCCTGAACTACTCGAACTCCGCAGTGCGAGAAGAGTTGCTTGGCGATTTGGAGAAAGAAGACGAAACCTTTGCCAATGCGGTGCGCAAAGCCATCTTTACCTTTGGCAATATCCCAGAGCGTTTGAACGCCATTGATGTACCCAAAATCACCCGTGACGTGAAACCAGAATCGCTTGCCACGGCGATTGCTGCAGCCAGCGACGGCAACGAACAAGAACAGCGTGCCGGTGATTTCTTGTTGGAAAACATGTCCAAACGAATGGCCGACAACATCCGTGAAGAGGCCGACGCGAAGGGTGCTGTGAAGCCAAAAATCGGCGAAAAGGCCATGAACGAAGTGGTCGCCGCGATCCGTGACTTGGTCAATGTCGGTGAGATCGAATTGCTCAACCCCGACGAAGAGGAATAAAAGAGCAGCGCTTGCCGCCATCACAGGCACAGCTTAAAACAGGTCTCAACATCGAATGAGGCCCAGTTTTGGCAAAATCAATAAAGGCAAAGCGCCAGCACGGCGGTTGGCAAGACTGGATCGCAGATCGCGCGATTCGCAGTTTGATTTGGATAGCCTTGCAGTTTCCAATCAGGACCCGCCTCAAGCTGGTGAGTTGGACAGTCCGGCGGTGTATCTCGCCGCTTGCCGGTTGGCACAGGCGTATCTACGCCAATCTCGACTATGTCTGGCCTGATTGCCCCAAGGACAAGCAAGCGCGCATCGCCGAAGATGTGATCGACAACGTGGCGCGGGCTTTTATCGAAAACTACGACATCCCTGAAATGATGGAGCGCAGCGCCAAGGCATTTGTCAGCGGACCGGGCTTGGCCGCAATTGAACAAGCCAAGGCAGATGGACGTCCCGTGATGTTCGTGATGGCTCATTTCGGCGCAACCGAATGCGCCCGCTGTTCCCTTCTGGCGCGTGGGTTTCAAATCGGTGGGCTGGTCCGGCCAATGTCCAACCCCTATTTCAATAAGCATTACGTTCAAAACATGCGTGATATCTGTGAACCGGTTTTTGAACAGGGGCGCAAAGGTACACTTGGCCTCATCAAACACATCAAAAAGGGTGGCATGGCTGTCCTGTTGTTTGATGTCTATGACAGCTCGGCCCCTGTGATCGACTTTCTTGGCAAACCCGCGCCAACAATGACATCGGCCGCTGAAATCGCTCTGCGCACCGATGCGTTGTTGGTGCCGGTTTTCGGCATTCGCCGTGAGGGTGGCTATCATTTCGACACAGTGGTCGAAGAGCCAATTCCCCACGGTGAGCCGATCGACATGATGCGCGAAGCCACGCGCCGTTTAGAAGCGCGGATCGACGAGAATCCGGGGCAATGGATGTGGATTCATCGGCGTTGGAAACCCGAACGCCAAGCCCGGCGTCAGCGCAAACGCGCCGCTGCCACAATGTCACCGTGACCGGGTTCCTGTAGGATCACGACCACAGGCTCATCGCCCTTGAGGGATAGGTTGGCCTCATAGGTCCCCTGCCCGTCCCAACGCGCAACCTTTTGCCAATCCTTGACAATATGGCTGTAAGCGAGCGAACGACCGGCGTTTTCACCCCGGGTGATTTTGACTTTTTCAAGCGGTTCGTAGCGGACGATGTGGATGTCGCAAGGTTCACCGGTTTGCAACGATGTTGCTTTGATCAAAAGCTTGCCGCCTTTGCGCGTGACATCAAGATCAACGCGAGGTGCGCGTTTGGCATGTTTGCGGATCAAATCGGTGACCTTCATCGGGCGTGACCCGACCACGTCTTCGGCCCCATTCACCACCATTTGAGGCGTGTAAATCGTGCGCCATCCACCGGCACGGGCATATCCACGCTGGCGTTTGGTGAATTTGGGCTGAGCGAAGACATCTTTCCAGCCGATGTAATCCCAATAATCGACATGAAGCGCCAAGGGAATCACATCGTCACGCCCGGCCAATTCATGCAAAAGCGCATCAGCAGGCGGGCAAGACGAGCACCCTTGCGACGTATAAAGCTCTACCACCACAGGGTTTTCCTGCGCCCAAAGCGCCCCTGAAAACGCCGTCCAAGCGGCAACTGTCATGGGAATGATCTGAGGGATGAGCTTGCGCATGGGTATTCTATTCTCCGTCTCTGTCCCCTTGGTGTAAAAGAGAGCGGGCTGTCATGCCAATCACTCATTTGCGACCACGTTGTGACAACCCAAGCGAGTTTGGACGAAACTTCCTTGGTATATCAACCCCGCGACGCCATATTAATGTAGACATCTTTCGTCCGTTTTCGGCACGGGCAGAAAGGGCAATTCGAAACACGTTTCTTTTCACGTCACGATCCCATCGGAGGTTATCATGCCCATTACCGTAGGCCAGGACAGCGCCAAGACGCGCAAAACACTCACAGTTGGTGACCAGTCGGTTTCCTATTACTCCATCCCTGCCGCACAAGAGGCCGGGCTAGGCGACTTTTCCGGGCTGCCCGCTGCGCTCAAAGTGGTTTTGGAAAACATGCTGCGCTTTGAGGACGGCAAGACCGTCACCGTTGAGGATATCAAAGCCTTTGCAGACTGGGGCGAAAACGGTGGTAAAAATCCACGCGAAATCGCCTATCGCCCTGCGCGCGTTTTGATGCAAGATTTCACCGGCGTTCCGGCGGTTGTTGACCTTGCAGCCATGCGCGATGGCATTGTCGCGCTCAAAGGCTCGGCCGCCAAAATCAACCCCTTGGTGCCTGTCGATCTGGTGATCGACCATTCGGTGATGATTGACGAATTCGGCAACCCGCGCGCCTTTCAGATGAATGTTGATCGCGAATATGAACGCAATATGGAGCGGTATACCTTCCTCAAATGGGGCCAAACCGCCTTTGACAATTTCCGCGTGGTTCCCCCCGGCACCGGGATTTGCCATCAGGTGAACCTTGAATACCTTGCCCAAACCGTTTGGACAGATACCGACCAAAACGGTGATCAGGTTGCCTATCCCGACACTCTGGTTGGCACCGATAGCCACACTACCATGGTGAATGGTGTTGCCGTTCTGGGCTGGGGTGTTGGCGGGATCGAGGCCGAAGCCGCCATGCTGGGCCAGCCGATTTCGATGCTGATCCCCGAAGTCATCGGGTTCGAACTCACCGGCGCAATGGTCGAAGGGACCACCGGCACCGACTTGGTTCTCAAGGTCGTCGAAATGCTGCGCGCCAAAGGGGTGGTCGGCAAATTTGTTGAATTCTATGGCGAAGGGTTGGACAGCCTGCCCTTGGCGGATCGGGCCACCATCGCCAATATGGCCCCCGAATACGGTGCGACCTGTGGTTTCTTCCCTATTGATGGCGAAACCCTGCGTTACCTGCGCAATACCGGCCGGGATGAGGCGCGCGTGCAGCTTGTCGAAACCTACGCCAAGGAAAACGGCTTTTGGCGCGGGGCGGAGTATGCGCCGATCTACACCGACACATTGACGTTGGATATGGGCACCATCGTTCCCGCCATTTCCGGCCCCAAACGCCCACAGGATTTTGTTGCGCTTGATGGCGCTGACGTGGCCTTTAACGATGAGATGGCCAACACGTTTAAACGCCCAATGGGCAAGGAAGTCGCGGTTGCGGGCGAAGATTACACGATGGAATCGGGCAAGGTTGTCATCGCGTCAATCACGTCCTGCACCAATACATCGAACCCCTATGTGATGATCGGCGCCGGGTTGGTGGCGCGCAAGGCTGCGGCTTTGGGTCTAAATCGCAAACCCTGGGTCAAAACCTCTCTGGCTCCGGGTAGCCAAGTTGTTTCGGCCTATCTTGAGGCTGCGGGCCTGCAACAGGATTTAGACAAGATCGGTTTCAACCTCGTGGGTTACGGCTGCACAACCTGCATCGGCAATTCCGGTCCGATCCAGAAAGAAATCAGCGATGCGATTGCCGAGGGCGATCTTGTGGCCACCTCGGTCCTGTCGGGGAACCGTAACTTTGAAGGGCGCATTTCGCCGGATGTGCGTGCCAATTACCTCGCCTCGCCGCCTCTGGTCGTCGCCTATGCGCTTGCCGGGACCATGGACATCAACCTCGCCCAAGACGCCATTGGGCAAGACAAAGACGGTAACGACGTTTTCTTGAAAGACATTTGGCCCAGCAACCAAGAAATTGCCGAGCTGGTCGAGAAAACCGTGACCCGCGACGCCTTTCTTGAAAAATATGCGGATGTGTTCAAAGGCGACGAAAAGTGGCGCGGCGTCGAGGTGCCGGATCAGGAAACCTATGATTGGCCGGCCCAATCGACCTATATCCAAAACCCGCCCTATTTCCGCGACATGGGGTCCGAGCCGGGCGTCATTAGCAATATCGACGGGGCCAAGGTTTTGATGGTTCTGGGCGATATGATCACCACCGATCATATCTCGCCAGCGGGTTCCTTTGCGCAATCAAGCCCGGCCGGTCAGTATCTTACCGAGCGTCAGGTCGCCCCGCGTGACTTTAACTCTTATGGCTCGCGTCGAGGCAACCACGAGATCATGATGCGCGGCACGTTCGCCAACATCCGCATCAAGAACGAAATGCTTGATGGTGTTGAAGGTGGCTTTACCAAAGGCCCGGATGGTCAACAGACCTCGGTCTTTGACGCGGCTATGGCCTATCAAGAGGCGGGCACGCCCTTGGTAATCTTTGGCGGTGCGCAATACGGGGCCGGGTCGTCGCGCGACTGGGCGGCCAAGGGGACGAACTTATTGGGGGTCAAGGCGGTGATCGCCGAAAGTTTTGAGCGCATCCATCGCTCCAACCTTGTCGGGATGGGGGTGATCCCCTTCGAATTCACCGGTGGCGATACACGCAAAACTCTTGGTCTTACCGGAGCGGAAACCGTTTCGATATCCGGATTGGATTCTGTGCAACCGCTCCAAGACGTGCCCTGCACCATCACCATGGGCGACGGAACGGTCAAAGAGATCACCCTGAAATGCCGGATCGATACCGCGATTGAGATCGAATACATCGAGCATGGCGGGGTGCTTCACTACGTGCTGCGCGATTTGGCCAAGTCGTAAGACCGTTGGATTGAACCCACGGTATGCTAAAAAAATGCATGGAGGTGCCTAAAATGGTTATCTTCATGCGCCAATACGAGCCAACCACCCTTTCAAGCCGCAATTTTTCAAAGAGTATGTGATGGTTTTAGGCCTTTCAAACCGTGCCAAAATCGAAGATCGCCTGAAAATGTTACTCGTTGCGTTCTGTGTCCCTTTTTTTCTATTCCTTCATTTTACCCCTTTCATCACAATCGGAGGCGAAGCTGCATTCGATGCACGGATTGTGCAGATAGCCGAGAAAAGTGACAGCCAAGACGCGTTCATATCCCGTCTAGGGTTGCATGGTTTTTCTCAATCAGATTCGGATGATATCAAGCGACGCTTGACGTCATTGGCGCGCTGGGTTTGCCACCCAAAACAGCGCGGCTTCGTACCCCAACGCAAGATTGATCAGTGCCTGGACACGCATGGTTTTCCCAAGACACTGCAAAACGGAAGTGCCCCTGACGGCTATTCTTTGGCGGTATATGACAAAGGGGCCGGACCATCTTGCCAGACCTATCACTGGGTTCTATGGAAAACCGATAACGACCAAGTCACTTGGACCGAAGGACGATCGATCAAAGCCTGTCGCGAACGCGAACCTTGGTCATTTCCCAACTAAATCAACGACCCACACTTGAAAGACGTCTATGCCCCTCCACCGTGAAAACCTCATCGGCAGCCTTTGGATGATTGCTGCAATGGCCGGGTTTGCGCTTGAGGATGCCGCCATCAAAGCCGCGGCCCAGGGCTTGCCCGTGGCTCAGGTTCTTGTGCTCTTTGGCCTTGGGGGCATGGTTGTGTTTGGGCTTTGGGCATTGTGGCAAGGGGACGTGATCTTCACCCGCGACGTCCTATCAAAACCAATGCGCATCCGGGTTGTCTTCGAAATTTCAGGACGGTTGTTTTACGTCCTCGCGCTGGCTCTGACGCCGCTAAGTTCCGCCACCGCGATCTTGCAGGCCACGCCCTTGGTGGTGGTTCTTGGGGCCGCCTTGTTCTTTGGGGAACAAGTCGGGTGGCGTCGCTGGAGCGCCATTTTTGTTGGCCTGATCGGCGTCTTGCTGATCCTCAAACCCACACCAGAGAGCTTTTCACCGCTCTCAATCTTGGCGGTGCTCGGGATGCTTGGTTTTGCCGGACGCGATTTGGCCAGCCGCGCCGCGCCCAAATCCCTAAGCACAACCGTGCTTGGCGTGTTTGGGTTTGCGGCAATCATTGCCGCAGGTGCTCTCTATGCCCTTTGGGAACAGCGCGGCTTTGTCAGCATGAGTATTCAGCAAACCCTGATGATGATGGCGGCGGTTGGTTTTGGAGTCTTGGCCTATAGCGCCCTCATGCGGGCGATGCGCACCGGTGACGTGGCCAGTGTCACACCGTTTCGTTACACACGCTTGTTGTTCGGCCTAGGGCTTGGCGTTGTGCTATTTGGTGAGAGCTTGGACAGGCAAACGATGGCGGGTTGTGCGATTGTTGTTGCCTCGGGGCTTTTCATCATGTGGCGCGGCAAGCACCAGCAATAAATCGCACAGCATTTGAGGCATCACGCGAAAACTCGCGCATTTGTTAGTCAATTCATCGGGTTTGAAGCAAAGGGTCAGGAATTCCCCCCTACCATTTTAAGCTAGGTGCCCCATGTTGTAGTCAAGACAACAAAAGGCCTGAGCCCATGAAAACCATCACATTGATCCAAGCCGCCGCCCTGCTGGTTCTGGCCGTAGTGGGCGCTTATGCGGGTTCCGAAGACATCAAAGGCGGCTGTCCGGGGTCCGAACCAACCGCCTATTGTGAGCTTTAATCAGCTTTCGTTAGCCGCGTCCGCCAACGCCTTTTCCAAAGCCGGTACAAAGCGTTGCTCATAATCGGAGCCAACAAGCGGGCCGGTGTAACGGAACAACACCTTGCCCTGACCGTCCAAGATGAAGGTCTCGGGCGGCGCGGTGACCCCCCAATCAATCGCAGTGCGCCCCGGCGGATCAAAGGCCACCGCCATAAAGGGATTACCGCCGCCGCTTAGAAATTGTTGCGCTTGGGCGGTTTTATCTTTGAAATTCACCCCGACAATGCGCAAGCCGTCGGCCTGCATTTTCATCAGGTTGGGGTGTTCCACCCGGCACGGCGGGCACCAGCTTGCCCAGAAGTTCACCAAGGTCACCTCGCCCGAGGTGATCATGTCGCGGGTGATGCCGTCATAGCCTTCTAGCGCCGTTTCAGTCAGCGCCGGAGCCGGTTGGCCGATAAAGGTCGAGGGCAGTTCGCGAGTATTGCCACGCTGCATTCCGAAATAGACCATCACCGCAAATCCCAAAAAGATCAGCGGCGGCAAGAGCATAAGCGGCGAAATACCACCTTTGTTCGGTTCTTGTTCAGCCATTTTTCACGCGCTCCTCAATGTCGGCCAGATAGGCTTTCATTTTCCGCGACCGGCGGATCGACAATGCGACCAAAACCACCAGCAACAGGATCGACACGGCATAAGACGACAAAACCGCGTCGGCGTATTTTCCCAGATCAGGCATCATGCCAAACGCTCCCGTGCGATAAGGGCGCGCGCGCGACGGGCCCGGATTTCAGTTTGCGTGCGCAAAAACACCAGCGCGATGAACAGCAAGACAAAGCCCGCGATACAGACATAGAGCGGCGATGAAAACACATCGGCAACGTGCTCTTCTTTGTCCAAAGACAGCGACGCGCCTTGGTGAAGGCCTTGGTTCCAAAAGAGAACAGCATAGCGCGACAGAACCGCAAAAACCGAGCCAACAAGGCAGAGGATCGAGGTCAGGTCCGCGGCGGTATCGTCGTTTTCGATCGCCTCCCATAGGGCCATGTAGCCCAAATAGAACAGGAACAGGATCAAGAAAGACGTCAGACGTGGATCCCAGACCCACCATGTGCCCCACATCGGTTGCCCCCAAATCGCCCCGGTCGCCAAGGCGATCAACGTCATGACCGCCCCAATCGGTGCCGCCGCCCGCGCAGCCAAGGCCGAGACGTGATGGCGGCGCACGATCCAGACCAGTGAGGCCACCAACATCATCATCCACGCGTTGATCGCCATCAAAGCGGCTGGCACATGCAGGTAGATGATCTTGACGGTTGATCCTTGGCGGTAATCATCGGGGGTAAAGAAGAACCCCCAGACGAGACCAGAAACGAGACAGACCACCGCGCCGACGGCCAGATAGGGCATCATTCGGTCGGTGGTTTTGATGAATTTCACCGGATTGGCGTATTCCCAGATTGACATGGGTGTGACTTGTCCTTGTTGCGCGCGGCAATTTACACCTCATATTGCGGCGAGGCGCAAGTTTGCCGCTCATCACTTTTGTCCGCCACTGGTTGGGTCAGCGGAATTGAGTATCTTTTGCGGCACCTTTTGCCAGAGGTCCTTGATTTAAAGCAATCCTAACGCTCACATTCGCGTGGGTCGGATCAGCGCAGGTTGATGCGCAACACCGCCGCGCTGGCGAAGGGAAGCAAGGCAACCGCGCCACAGCTTATCCCGGCGAGCATCAACAAAGGTGTTTGCACCACCAAACCCTCGCCGCCGCGCCGCGCGACCTCTGCCCCAAACACCAGAGTTGGAACATAGAGCGGCAGCACCAGCAACGACATCAACAACCCGCCGCGTTTCAAGCCGACGGTCAGCGCCGCGCCAAAGGTGCCGATCACCGAAAGCGCCGGTGTGCCAACCAACAAAGACACGACGATCCAGAAATACCCGCCTTGCGGCAGGCTTAACAGTACACCCAATGCCGGAGCGGCGAGGACAAGGGGCAAGCCGGTTGTCAGCCAATGCGCCAAGGCTTTGACTGTGACGATCCCCTCCATCGGGAGCGGCGCGGTGGCAAGCAAATCGATGCTGCCATCCTCGAAATCCAGAGCGAAAATCCGATCAAGCGACAGAAGGCAGGCGAGCAACGCCCCGATCCACAATATCCCCGGAGCGATTTTCGACAAAAGTGCGGTTTCGGGGCCGACGCCAAGCGGGACCAAAACTGTGACAATCAAAAAGAACGCCAGACCAAGGCCAAAGCCGCCCCCCGCACGCACCGCAAGGCGCAGGTCCCGCATCAAAAGCGCAATCATAAGAAGGCCTCATCAAGTGCCGAGACGCGCGGTTTGGCGCGGCATGGGGTGACATCAAAGGTGTCGGCCTCATCAAGGCCCAAATCGATATGCGTGGCCATCAACGCCGATCCCCCCGCTTGCAAATGTGCGCGCACGGCTTCGGCGAACAGGGCCACCGATGCGGCATCTAACGACACGGTCGGCTCATCCAGAACCCAAACTGGGCGGCCCGTGACCATCAGGCGAGCCAAACCCAAACGGCGTTTTTGTCCGGCCGACAAGGACCCGGCGGGCCGATCGGCAAGGTCCAAAAGGTCGAACCCGGTCAAAGCCGCAGAAATATCAGAATTGCCAAAGACCTTGGCCCAAAACGTCAGGTTTTCGGTAACGGTGAGCGCGGTTTTCAACCCATCCGCATGGGCCGCATAGGCGATGCGCTCCCCTGCCCCGATGACCTCACCTTCGAGCGCGGGTTGCAACCCGGCGATGGTGCGCAGCAAGGTGGTTTTGCCAGACCCGTTTGGACCGCGCAAAACCAAGGCACGGCCATCGGCCACGCTAAAGTTCAGCCCTTCGAGAACAGGAACCCCGCCCCGCGCCACGGCCAGATCAGTCACTTGCAAATCCATACTGCCCCCTTGTTCATTTGGTGCCTAATGAGGAAAAGCTGTTAACGCTTTGACTCTGATCAAGGGTTCCCCCCACCTCGTTTACCGTGCCAAGTTTAACGTGCTTCTTTTAAACCGGAAGCGCCGCCACCGCGACACGCCGGCCTTCGCTAAGCAAAACGTTAAAGGTGCGACAGGCGGATGGGGAACTCATGCTTTCGACGCCAAGCCCGACCTCTTCGAGCTTGCGGCGCAGATCGGCCGGGATATGGGCAATTTCGGCTCCGGTACCGACGAACAAAACATCGATCTGGTCCTTGAGTGCGACCAAAGCCGCGTCGTCGTCTAATCCACCCCAAGGCAAAACACCCGTCGCGGTTAGCAACAATGGACCTTCGAAAACCTGATCGGCAACGCGGAAAAAACCGGGGCCATAGCCATCCACAGGCACCGCATCTTTGAAGGACATTTCATTGAGTTGCATGGGGGCTCCTTAGCTCCAGAATGGCAGGCCGGACACGGCCGAGGCGGCGATCACCGAATAGGCCGCAGCTCTGTATACCTTTTCCAGCCCCGGACGAAAGAGCCTGCCGCCGAGCCAATTGCCCAGCATGCCCGGAATACCCATCAAAAGACCCAATACAGCCCATTCAAGCTCCATCCGGCCAAAGGCGGCGATGGCGGTCATGATCATCAAGTCATAGCCGAAAAGATAGAGTAAAGTGTTGGCGCGGATCACTTGCGGGGGCAGCGGGCGTGCCATGTAAAACATGATGACCGGAGGCCCCGGCAAACCAACCGCCCCACCAAGAAAACCGGCAGCGCAGCCAATGGCATAGACCATCGCCGATTTGATCACACCACGATAGCGCAGGCCTAGGATCAGAGCGAGCAACATCGCAAGCGCCAACCCACTGACCCCAAGCCGAAACACGTCGCGGGGGACCAACGCCAAAACCGCCAGCCCGACAGGTAAGGTGATCGCGGTGCCGATCAATAAGCGTCGTAAATCCGCCTTATCGGCATCACGCCACGCCGGTTTCAGCACCGGCAGCGGGCTTAGCAAATCCATAAAGGTCAACGTCAGGATCGCCGCAAAAGGAGGGAGAAATTGCGCCGCTACGGGAAGGAACACGAGGGCGGTTCCAAAGCCGGTAAAGCCACGCACTAGGCCGCTAATGAAAGCGGCAAAGGCTATCCAGCCTAGCCCCGGAAGCGAGGCAAGGCTGGATAAGATATCAGGCATCCACGTCGCCAAATTGGTTGCCGGTCGTGTCGACGGGCTTGGACCAATCGCGTTTGACACCAAGACGCAAGAGGATCGAAGAGGCCACAAAGATCGAGCTATAAGTCCCGACCACAACGCCCCAGATCATCGCGAAAACAAAGCCGCGGATCACATCACCGCCCAGCACAAACAGCGCAATCAGCGCCAGCAATGTGGTGGCCGAGGTCATGAAAGTCCGGCTTAGGGTTTCGTTGATTGACAGGTTCAAAACCTCTTTGAGATCCTTGGACTTGTACTTGATCAGGTTCTCACGCACTCGGTCAAAGACAACCACGGTATCGTTCAGAGAATAGCCAACAATGGTCAAAAGCGCGGCGATGATGGCCAGATCAAATTTGATCTGCACCGCAGCAAATACGCCGATTGTGAGCACCACGTCATGCACCAAGGCCGCAACCGCCCCGAGGGCGAATTGCCATTCAAACCGCAGCCAAATGTAGAACAGAACCGCCGCAATCGCCAAGGCAACCGCTGTTGCCGCCGTCGAGATCAGTTCGCCCGAAACTTTGGGACCAACCGATTCAACCGACACAAACTTGATGTCCGGTGCCACGGTGGCCAGAGCGGTTTTGGCGTTCTCGATCACGTCTGACGTCACCGATTCCTGCCCGTCTTGGGCCTGAATGCGGATCATCGCAACATGTTGGTCTTCGCGAAAGTTCACGTCGAAGACTTCGGAAATCACCACATCCCCTAGGCCCAGCGTTGCCAAAGCATCCCTGTATTCGGACACAACAATCGCTTGCGTACTTTCGGTCCGGATCGTGGTGCCGCCGCGAAAATCGATGCCAAAGTTAAGGCCTAGTGAAGCAAAGGCCCCGATGGAAACAAGCACCAGCAAGGCCGAGATTCCCAACCACATTTTCGCGCGGTTGAAGAAATCCCATGAGGTGTTTTCAGGAACTAGTCTTAGTCGCATGTTACACCTCAATCGTTTTGGGACGGCGTTTTTCGAACCACATAACAATCAGCAGCCGTGTGACGAAGATCGCAGTGAAGACGGATGTCATAATGCCAAGACCCAAGGTGATGGCAAAGCCACGCACCGGACCAGAGCCCATCACGTAAAGGATAACAGCGGTGATAAACGTGGTAATGTTGGCATCGACAATCGCCGACAGGGCTTTTTCATAGCCAAGTTCGATGGCTCGCGCCGGGCCTTTGGCGGTTTTGAGTTCTTCGCGGATACGTTCAAAGACCAGCACGTTGGCGTCAACCGCCATACCCACGGTAAGCACGATCCCCGCGATACCGGGCAAAGTTAGCGTCGCGCCAAGCATCGACAACATTCCAAAGATCAAGGTGATGTTGATGATCAAGGCGACGTTGGCAAAGATGCCAAACAACCCATAGCTCAGCGCCATAAAGACCAACACACCGATAAAGGCAACGGCCGTGGCGATTTTACCGGCATCGATACTATCCTGCCCCAATTCCGGGCCAATTGTCCGTTCTTCGAGGAATTCTAGGCCCGCAGGCAAGGCACCCGCGCGCAAGAGCACGGCAAGGTTGGTGCTTTCTTCGACATCAAAGTTGCCGGTGATGATGCCAGAGCCACCTGGAATATGGCTTTGGATGACCGGGGCGCTGATGACTTCGCCATCAAGGACAATGGCAAAGGGCGAGCCGATGTTATTGGCGGTATAATCGCCAAACTTGCGCGCACCCGTCGGGTTAAAGCGAAAGTTCACAGCAGGCTGACCGTTTTGGTCAAACGCAGGTTGCGCATCGACAAGCTCTTCGCCGGTCACAACCGGCGTTTGCTCAAGAATGAAAAACACGCCCTCTTCGTCCAGAGATGGCAGGACTTCGTTGCCAACTCCGGCCGGCGCATCGGCATTGGAGGCCCGGCTAACAACAGGTTGGAAGGTCAGCTGAGCGGTGGTGCCGATAATTTCTTTGAGTTCTTGTGCCGAACCGATTCCCGGAACCTGAATCAGGATCCGATCAAAGCCTTGGCGCTGAATTGTGGGTTCACGCGTTCCGACCTCATCAATCCGTCGACGGATGATTTCAAGAGACTGGCGCAGGGTGCGTTCATCTGTGGCTTGTTGTTCGGCTTCTGACAACGTGACAACAATTTCAGAGCCTTCGCCCCTCACGTCAAGATCAGTTGCCCCGGCTCCGGTGAGCGAAACAACCGGGCGCGCCAATCCGCGAACGATACCAAGCGCATGTTCCATGCCCTCGGGTTTAGAAATCCGAACGCGCAATTCGCCTAGCTTGACCGCGTCAGAATTCCAGCGAATGGTGCCGATTGTGGTGCGTTCGCCCCGCAGAGCGTCGCGCACATCGGGCCAAAGTGCTTCCATGCGGGCTTCGTACACATCTTGGACCTGAACTTCGGCCAGAAGATGCGCACCACCGCGCAGGTCGAGCCCCAGATTGACCAATCCAGATGGTAGGTACGAGGGCCAAGTCCCCGCAATTTCACGGTTTTCCGTGGTATCCGCCCCCAGCTCAATCGCGGCGGTGGCGTCATTTGCGGTTTCGACCCGGGTATAAAATGCGTTGGGCAGCGCAAGCGCCAACCCAATCACAATCGTTCCCCAGATTAGAACCCGCTTCCAGAGATCAATCTGCAGCATGATGAGTTAGCTTTCGGCAGGTTCGGTTTTCGACGTCACCTGAACGATGGTCGACTGAACAACGCGCACTTTGACACCTTCGGCGATTTCGACGTCTACTTCGTTGTTTTCTTTGACTTTAACAACCTTGCCGATAAGCCCGCCTTGGGTGACGACTTGGTCACCGCGACGCAGCGCTTCGACCATGGCTTTGTGTTCCTTCATCTTCTTTTGCTGTGGGCGAATAAGAAGGAAGTACATGATGGCAAAAATCAAACCCATCATGACGAATGAAGACATGGTCTGCTGATCCATGAGATGCTCCTATGCAAAAAGCGGGGTCGATGCCCCGCGAACGTCGGGCGGAACCTATGCTTTGCAAAGGGTGGATGCAAGGCGGCGTCGCGCTCAAAGCCCACCTATCCGCGCTGTTTTCGCGAGTCTATCATCAATGTCTTGCTTAAAACGCCAAAGGCGGGCCAATTGGCCCGCCCTGAAATCTCAATATTCGACAGCTTAACCTTTGAACAGCGACAACAATTGTTGCGGTGCTTGGTTGGCGATAGAGAGCGCTTGAACACCAAGCTGCTGTTGAACCTGAATGGCCTGTAAACGGGCCGAAGCCTCTTCCATATCCGCATCAACCAGCGATCCGATCCCAGATTTCAACGCATCGGTCAAACCTTGGATAAAGTCGGATTGAGTTTCAATCCGCCCCTGAACCGAACCGAAATTCGCAGCAGATTCGATAGAAGATTGCAGCAGTGATTCAACAGCTTCCAAAGCTGCATCTGCGCCGTCACCAGATGTCACATCAAAATTGCTGAGCATTTCGAGGCTACCGCCGATGGTGCCGTCGTTTTCGGTGTTGTTGGCCGATTGTGCCGCGTCCGCAGCGGCCACTGTGATGGTCGCGCCGGAATTGTTGGTCATGTCAACCTGGCCGGCTGTGGTGCCATTTTCCGCGAAACTGACGTCCAAACCGTCTGATTTCGCTTGGAAATTCAATTTGGCGACCAAGGCGTCCGTCACGTCTTGCAGCGTATCGCCGTTGCGGGCCACATAAGCAACTTCGGAGGAGAAGTTCACCCCACCTGCTGCCACCATCTTATAGGACATGCCTGCCTCGGGCGTGCCGGTCAGGGTAAAGGCCTCGGCAGTTGCGCCATCGGCAATTGCGTTGGTGCTACCAACATCGGTGCCGGTGGTACCGGCTGTTGCCGCACCAGCGCTAAGATCCTGACGGGCAACCGTGATTTCAGAGGCTTGGACCCCAGTTCCGGAACGGTCAAGCGAAGCCAGAACATTGACGCTCTCCGCGGTCAGCGTGTTGTTCTGCAGCAGGTTCAAACCGTTGAACTGCGCCGCACCAACAACCGCACCGATCTGATCGCGCAAAGCGACAATGTCGGTCTGGATTTTGTCGCGATCAACGTTTTCTTCTTGGGCGGCAACAATCTTGCCTTTGATTTCAGTCAGAAGGTCGGTCACGGTTTCCGATGCCTGACGGGCAACCGCCGTGGTGGATTGCGCTAGGTTCAAACTGTCGGAAATGCCTTTGAAGCTTTTGACATCCGAGGTCATCACCGCCGAAATCGCCCAAATCGCCGAGTTATCCTTGGCGTTGGCGACGGATTTGCCGGTTGAAATCTGATTTTGCACATCGGCCATGCTCGAGTTGACCGATTTAAGCGTTTGCAGTGCCACCATGGCACCATTGTTCGTAAGAATGCTGGACATATGTTTCATGGGTGCCTTTTGGCACCTTGGCTCCTGTTTTTTACACGTCAAAGCGGCCCGTTCTGACCGTCGCCCATATTCATTCCGCATTAGGGTTAACACCTTCTCTAAATTCGATGGGTATCTGGCCACAAAAGACTCTAAAATTTTCAGAGCATTGGAATAGACATCCCTGCGCAACCAGCGGGTGGACCATCAGACCACTCGCCCCTAAAGTGAAACCGCAAGTTTTTCAGTGTGATTTGATGGCAGATACTCCAGACCCAAGCCCGATTCTATTTCACGTTTCGATAACCAGTGATGACTTTTGGACTGGTCTCGCCGTTTTGGCGTTTACCCTGTTTTTGATTATCTTCTTTGCTGGCGTGCTTTTTCCGACCCGTGAAGAGCGGCCTGATTGGCTCAACAGGTTGCAAAAATGGCAAGGCATGGAGACCACCAATTCCGGGCTTTTCCTTGGAATGGCGACGTTGACGCTTGTCGCTGGGTTGATTTGGGCCGCGCTCTTATCTGTGCTGGTTTTTGGTTTGTTTGGCTTGCTGATCAACATACCGGACATGGCCCCACCCGAAAACAAAGAGGCGCAAACCGCCTTTCGCTTTTTGCTGGCTCAGATTGCTGGGTTGACGGCGGTGACGGGGGCGGTGATCGCGCTCCCCTTTACGGTCATACGCTTGCGGTTGACCCAACAACAAACGGACACGGCGCGCGCCGCGCTTTTCAACAACAAGATCACCGAAGCCGCCGCCGATCTACATGCCATGCGACAGGTGTCCAAGAAGGTTGGCGAGAACTGGGAAACCCTTTGGGAAGACGACGTGGTGCGCCGCAACGCCGCCATTGATCGGCTTGAAGGGTTGGTGCGCGAGGAACCGGAAGAAGCGGAGCGTGTGTCGCGCTTGTTGAGCGTTTATGTCCGAGAATTGTCCAAGGTCTATCCGGCGCAACAGCCACCGGAAACTGAGGATGATGAAAAGCTAAGAGAGTGGTCAAGAACCTTAAAAATCTCACGGTCGGACCTTGAAAACGCCGTGCAGGTCCTTGGGCGATTGGCCCAAATCGACAGGGTTGATGCAACATCACTGGCCATTGATCTTTCGGCCGCCAATTTACAAGCAATGGACCTGCAAGGGCTGAGTTTTGACAGGGCGCAATTGCTGGGCGCGCAGTTGCAGGGAGCAAAGCTGATCAGGACGCAATTGCAAGGGGCCCAGATCAGCGAAGCGCAGTTGCAAAGGGCAAACCTCCGCGAGGCTCAGTTGCAGGAGGCAAACCTCAGCAACGCGCAGTTGCAGGGGGCAATGCTCAGCGGGGCGCAGTTGCAGGGGGCAAACCTCTTTCATGCGCAGATGACGGGGGCAGACCTCTTCCGTGCGCAGTTGCAACGGGTAATCCTCAACGGAGCGCGGTTGCAGGGGGCAAACCTCCGTGACGTGGATTTGATGGGGGCAGATTTACGCGAGGCGCAGTTGCAAGGAGCAGACCTCAGCGCGGCGAAGTTTGACCCGGTAACCTCCCTAACAGCCGCTACACTCCAAGGGGCTGCTGTTAGCTTTATCGACTTCACCAATACTCCACAAATCATCGCATTTCTGGATGACATTTTTGGCGATGGATCAACCAAGCTCCCAGCAGGAACAAAGTGGCCAAAACACTGGCCCAAGGAAACTCTGCATTGGCCCGACTTCAAAACCCAATGGCGCGCTTGGGCCAAGACCAAGGGTATCGACATCCCTGATTAACCACCTCCCCCTACCCTCGCGCCGAAAACTGGGGCATAAGCCCGCCACACGACTCAACCGCTATAGGACAGACCGATGCATGACATCCGCGCCATCCGTGACAATCCCGCTGCTTTTGATGCGGCTCTCTCGCGCCGTGGGATCGAAAATGCATCCGCGCCGCTTTTGGCGCTAGACGCCGAGCGCCGCGCCGCGATCCTCGCCGCCGAGACCGCGCAGAGCGATCAAAAGAAGGCCGCCAAAGAGGTTGGGGCCGCCAAAGCCAAGGGGGACGAGGCCGAGTTTGAACGGCTGCGCGCACTTGTTGGTGAGAAAAAGACCGAAGTTGCCGATATGCAGGCCAAGGCCAAGGAGTTGGACGAGAAGCTGACCTATGAGCTCTCGGTTATTCCGAACCTGCCCTATGATGATGTGCCCGATGGCGCGGATGAGGACGACAATGTCGAGGTCCACAAATGGGGCACGCCGGTTGCGTTGGATTTCGAGGCCAAAGAGCATTTTGAGCTGGCCGGTGTTGCTGCCAACATGGATTTTGAACTGGCCGCCAAGATTTCTGGCAGCCGCTTTGTAATGCTCAAGGGGGCGGTGGCCCGGATTCACCGCGCGTTGGCGCAGTTCATGATCGACACCCATGTGGATGAAAACGGCCTGACCGAGATGAACTCGCCGGTTTTGGTGCGCGATGAAGCCATGTATGGCACTGATAAGCTGCCGAAATTTGGCGAAGACAGCTATCAGACCACCAATGGGTGGTGGCTTGTGCCGACGTCTGAGGTACCGCTGACCTATACCGTGGCCAATGACATCGTTGAGGAAAGCGCCCTGCCGATCCGCATGGCGGCGCATACGCTGTGTTTCCGCTCCGAGGCGGGCTCTGCGGGCAAGGATACATCGGGCATGTTGCGCCAACACCAGTTCGAAAAGGTCGAAATGGTGTCGATCACCCATCCGTCGAAATCGGATGAGGAACAACAGCGCATGTTGGGCTGTGCGCAGGGGATTTTGGAAAAGCTGAACATCCCCTATCGCACCGTTGAGCTTTGTACCGGGGATACCGGGTTTGGCGCGCGCCGCACCTTTGATATCGAAGCGTGGTTGCCCGGTCAGAATACGTACCGTGAGATCAGTTCCGTTTCGACAACCGGTGATTTTCAGGCCCGCCGGATGAACGCGCGTTTCCGCCCCGCCGATGGTGGTAAGCCCGAGTTTCTCCATACTTTGAACGGGTCAGGCCTTGCTGTGGGCCGGTGTTTGATTGCTGTGCTTGAAAACGGTCAGCAAGCCGATGGCTCTGTAACGTTGCCCGAAGTGTTGGCCCCCTATTTGGGCGGCAAACTGACCCTAAACAGCGATGGAACGCTGAGCTAAACCAGTATGGGCGCGCCCTCATCAGCGCGCCTTTTCCCTTGGTTCTCGGCCCAAGGCATGGCGTCTAGAGCCATATCGACAATCACTTGCAATTGATCCCGTCCAACACCCGTGCGGGCCAACGACGCCATGGCGACAATCTGGGCATTCAAAAACATCAACAAGCGGTTACAATCGGCGTTGGGAGAAAGCTCGGCCTCATCAAACGCGCGGCGCAGCCGATTTTGTAAAGCAATTACTCCTTTGGATTTCAGCGCCGCCAAACGCGGGCCAACCGGCTCGGACGTGTCACCAAAGTCAAAACTGGCCAGAATACACATGCAACCATGGGGTTGCTCATACAATGTGACGCCATCCGCCAAACCGTTGAGATAGCTTTTCAGATCCTCGCGAAACGGCCCTGTCCCTTGTTCAAACGGGATGCGCACCGGGTCACCATATTGTTCAACATAGCGTTCCAAGCTCTTGATAAAGAGCGCATCTTTGTCACCGAACGTTGCATACAGCCCCGGTTTGGCCATGCCAGTGACCTCAGAGATGTCGTTCATCGAGGTGCCCGCATACCCGCGTTTCCAAAAAAGCTTTAGTGCCTCGGACAACACTTTGTCCGGGTCATTTTTGCGTGGCCGACCTCGTGCCATCTTTTCACTCCGAACATTTTATACCAATCGGTATTTAAACACCTTGACTATCCGCTTCAACACCTCAAATAAAGTACCACTTGGTATTTTAAAGGAAGCACCCATGACCGATCTCCCCTCCTCTGTCGTCTTTGTGACCGGCGCCAACCGCGGCATTGGCCGCGCCTTAGCCCAAGAACTGCTCACAGCTGGCGTTTCAAAACTATACGCTGCGGCCCGCGACACCGACTCTTTGGCCGAACTTGTCAACGCCCACCCAGATCGAGTTATCGCCATCCAACTTGACGTGACCAAAGCCAACGAGATCGCCAGCGCCGCCACCTTGGCCTCGGATACAACCTTGTTGATCAACAATGCCGGTGTCGCCGGTTTTACCAGTTCGATGTCCGGCGACGCTATTGAACAGGCGCGGGTCGAAATGGACGTGAATTATTTTGCGCCACTGGCCGTCACCCAAGCATTTGCCCCAGTTCTCAAAGCCAACGGCGGCGGCGGGGTTGTATCTCTCAGCTCGATTGCCGCCCTGTCGAATTTCCCTGTTCTGGGCACTTACTCGGCCTCCAAAGCCGCTGTGCATTCGCTGATGCAAGCGTTTCGCGCCGAACTGGCCGCCCAAGGGACCTATGTTGGAACCGTTTATCCCGGCCCGGTTGATACCGACATGGCCGCCAATTTCGAATCCGAGAAGACCGCCCCCGCCGATGTGGCCAAGGCGATTTTAGCCGGGATCAGCGCCAAACAGGAAGAGATTTTCCCAGATGCGATGTCGCAAAACCTTGTCGCGGTGCTTGACAAGGATCGCCATGAATTGGACGCGATGACGGCGACGTTCTTGCCAGCGGCCTAAAATGAAAAAAGGCCTTCGCGTCTCTGCGAAGGCCTTTGCTTTGGATTCTAACCTATTGATTTTGCAAGGGCCGGATCAATGCCGCCCCGCTAATCGCAATTAGTCTTTGGCTTTAGGCAAACTGCCAAGGTGCTTTTTCAATGCCCCAGCGTTCTTTTTCTTGCGGCCTTTATAGGGGTTTTTGTCGCCCTGCCCGCGCATCGTTAGCCGGATCGGCGTGCCCGGCATATCGAAATCTTCGCGCATGCCGTTGACCAGATAGCGCGAATAGCTTTCGGGCAATTTGTCAGGCAAAGAACACATCACAACAAAGCCCGGCGGACGGGTTTTGGCTTGGGTCATGTAGCGCAATTTGATGCGACGACCTTGCGGCGCGGGCGGCGGATGACGTTCGATCATTTCACCAAGCCAGCGGTTCAATTGCGCGGTTGGAATGCGGCGGTTCCAAACGTCATGCGCCTTCATGATCGCGGCCTGCAACCGTTCCATACCACGCCCTGTGCGGGCCGAAACAGTCACCAAAGGTGCACCGCGCAACTGTGGCAACAGACGATCAAAGGCCTCTTTCAGGTCGCGCAGTTTTTCTTGTTTCTCGTCTTCGATGTCCCATTTGTTGACCGCAACCACGACGGCGCGGCCTTCGCGCTCGGCCAGATCGGCGATCTTGAGATCTTGGTTTTCAAACGGAATCGCCGCGTCGAGCAAAACGACGACAACTTCGGCGAATTTGACCGCCCTGATCCCATCAGAGACCGATAGTTTTTCAAGCTTTTGCTGAACCTTGGCGCGTTTGCGCATCCCGGCGGTATCAAAAATCCGCATGTGGACACCGTTCCATTCTTTTTGAACGGAAATGGCGTCGCGGGTGATTCCGGCCTCGGGGCCGGTCAACAAACGATCTTCGCCGATGATCTGGTTGATCAGCGTTGATTTGCCTGCATTCGGGCGGCCAACCACGGCGATCTGCAAGGGTTTTTCGGCTGTAATTGGGCGCGGTGCGTCTGGGTCTTCGTCGTCAACTTCGACTTCAACCTCTGGTGCGTTGGCTTGGGCACGGGCTTGAAATTCTTCGTCGATTGGCAAAAGAGCGGAGTACAGCTCGTTCATGCCCTCGCCATGTTCGGCAGAAAGGCGCATTGGTTCCCCGAGACCAAGGCTGTAGGCTTCGATCACCCCGGCATCCGCGGCATTCCCTTCGGCCTTGTTTGCCGCAAGAAGAACCTTGTCGGCGCGTTTGCGCAGGATTTCGGCGAAAACCATATCGTCCGGCAAAATCCCGGCGCGCGAGTCCACAAGGAACAGGCAGACATCCGCCATATCAACGGCGCGCTCGGTCAATCGGCGCATCCGCGCAGGGAGCGATTCGTCGGTGGCATTTTCCAACCCGGCGGTATCAATCACGGTAAAGCGTATGTCGCCCAGACGCGCTTCGCCTTCGCGCAAATCGCGTGTGACACCGGGTTGATCATCGACCAACGCAAGGCGTTTGCCCACAAGGCGGTTAAACAGGGTCGACTTGCCCACATTGGGGCGGCCAACGATGGCGAGGGTGAAAGACATGGGTGACACTCCGGATCAAGCCGCCCGCTTAGCCTATTTTGTTCGGACAGGAAAGCCCTGACAGACCGGCACGCGCGCCGCCCAAATTCCATGCATGGAATTTGCAAAACACGTGCACGCGTTTTAGGGGCGTCTGGCCGATCTGGCTCGCTTATTTAAAGGCGTGCAAAACCCCGTCTCCCGACACCACGTAGAGGGTATTGCCCGCAACGATTGGGCGCGTGGTGGCTCCGCCTTTGATCTCAACGGACGACACCAAAGACCCATCAACAGGCGAGAAGCTGCGCAGCTGCCCATCTGACCCGGCGACGATCAACCGTCCCCCGGCGAGGATCGGACCATGGTTGGCATAGCTGCTATCGCGTTTTCTGTTTGGCTTGTTGCGTGGCACCCAACCAGGGAGGTCCGTCGCCCAAATTTGCTCGCCATTGGCAGCATCCAGCCTGATCAATTGATTGCGATCTGAGACAAAGAACAGAGAACCACCAGCCGGCCAAGCGGGTCCAAGCGCGCCCTGACGGGTGGTCCAGAGCCGCTCACCGTCATGCAATGAAAACGCCACGATACGCCCGGAATGGTTCCCGGCATAAACGGTATCGCCGGAAATCACCGGATCGCCCGTTAGGTCATCAACACCAGAAATGGCAACGCCGTTGCGCCGTCCCAAAATGTCAGCATTCCAAAGACGCAAGCCGCCCTGACGGAAGGCTGTCTGTACCGTGGCCGCGCCAAAGGCAAAAACCACATGTTTGTCGCTTACCGCAGGGGCCGGTGCGCCGGCGACGTTATTGATGTCACCTGTGCCCTCGATCTGCCAACGGATGCGACCAGACTCAGCCTCAATCGCCCAGCCAACTTGATCCGCCGAAACGATGTACAATACGCCATCACGAATGGTCGGAGCCCCGGTGGCAGTACCGCCAAGCCGTTGCACCCAAAGTTCTTTGCCTGTGGCTGCATCCAAGGCCGAAAGCGTCCCAAAGCCAGACGCGGCGAATAGTTTACCGTCCGAGTAGGCCAGACCGCCGCCCTGCCCCTCGATGTTTTTGTCGCGCAACGGGGTAAGGTCACGGCTCCACAACACCTGACCCGCGGTTGAAACCGCACTGACCACATGTTCTGAATCCATCGCGAAAACCCGACCATCTGCCAGTACGGGGTCGACATTCAAACGCTGACGACGGCTATCGCCCGCGCCAATATCCGTTGCCCACACTTGGGTCAGTGACGGAGAAAGGGCCGCGTGTGAAACACGCGCATGCGGAGACACCATGCTTTGCGACCAGAACCCATTCGATTGGGCACCGGGCAAGGACACCGCCTGTGATCCAGTTTCGGCCAGTGTCTCATCCAAGCCAGCTTGGCTTTGCAAGATGTCGCGGACATTCATGCGCTCGCCTGGGAGAATCTCTTCTTTTTCGGCACAGCCTGCCAAGACCAAAGCCCCAACAACGGCCCCGATAAAACCGAGCGTTTTTGCTTTTTGCGCCATGGTTTGCCCTTTCTTGCCAGCTCTTTGGCTCAGCTTTGCTCGACTGCGCCACCCAGCGCCACAATCAACTGACTTGCCCGGCGGCGCAACCCTGCGGTCACTTCGGAGTCCACAATCAGCGCTTGTAAGCGGGTCAATGCCGCTTCTTTGTCGCCAGTCTCTATTTCGATGAGGGCCAATTGCTCCTCGGCCAGAAGGCGCAAGGGCTGACCAGCTACGGCCAAGGCTTCAAATCCGGCCTGACGGTCTTCGACTGACAAAACCTCGGCACCACGCGCCAAGGCTTTGTAGCTCGCGATCTGACGATAGATCGTTGGCACATTGGCATCGTTGGCAACAGCCTGCAAACGTTCAATCGCGGCTGCGTCGTCGCCCTCATTGCCTTGCTCGGCTGCGATAAGCATATCAAGAACCGCCTTGGCATCCGAGCCAGAGGTCGGCAGGTTTTCCAACTCAGACACGCGCACTGCGCTATCCTCGTTTTCCAACGCCGCCAAGATTCCATCGCCAAAAGCCTGCGACTCTGCGGCCAATGTTGCGCTTTGATATTCGCGCCATGCGGTTCCACCGACAATGCCCAGCACAACCAGTACACCAACCCAGCCGTAGCGTTTCATCAACTTGAAAACGCGGTCGCGGCGGACTTCCTCTGTAACTTCCTCGATGAAGCTTTCCGGATTGCTCACATTGCCTCCTTGGCCCCAGCGGCCAAACTTGTGCTTTTGCCTCTCATACCGCGCCACACGGGCGGCGCCAAGGGACCTCAACTGCCCATTTTTGGCACTATGTTGTCAGAAAATTGCCTTGAGGCCGGGTTTAAACACAGAAAACACGGGTGGCGTGGTTGAAGATGACTCTGCGACACCCTAAAACTGAACTAACCCGTTTAGAAAACGGCGGGGCTTTGTTTTCCAACTTGTGCCCCTACATATAACTGGTGCGAATGCACCACGAGATAGATGGACAGTGGGTCAGGTATGCGCCTCTTTTCTTTGATTACCGCCTTAGTGGTGGCCGCCGTTTTATACGGAATTGTTTTTGAACGTGATCGCTTGCTTGGGTTTGCGGGTGTCGACACTAGCGACGCACCTGCCGAGGAAACCGCAGTTGAGGCCGACGACGAGGCCGACAATGCCGAAGCCATTCCCGAGGGAACAGTGCGTGTTATGGCTCTGCGCTCGGTTGCTCAGGAAATCGACAATGCGGTTTACCTACGCGGCGAAACTGCTGCTTTGCGCGAAATCGAAGTTCGGGCCGAAACCAGCGGAAAAATCATTTCCGATCCGCTTCGCAAGGGCACAATGGTCGAAGAGGGCCAATTGCTCTGCGCCGTTGATCCCGGCACCAGCGACATTAATTTGCGTGAAACTCTGGCACGTTTGGCCGAAGCCAAGGCCCGTTTGCCCGAAGCCGCCGCGCGTTTGCTAGAAGCAGAGGCTCAGGTTCCCGCCGCCAAAGCGCGCATTTCTGAGGCCGAAGCCGCCGTCCCCGCCGCCGAAGCCCGCCTATTAGAAGCACATGCCGGTATTCCCGCAGCGTTGGCCCGTCTAGAAGAGGCCAAAGCCCGCGTTCCCGAGGCTCAGGCCCGGCTAGAAGAGGCCAATTCGCGCATTCCAGAATCTGAAGCGCGTTTGTCCGAAGCCGAAGCCGCCGTTCCGGCCGCCGAGGCGTCGCTGGCCGAAGCAGAGACCCGCCTCCCCGAAGCCGAAGCGCGATTGATCGAGGCGCAGGCCCGCGTGACCGAAGCCGAAATCAATCTCAACGCGGCTCAGAAGCTGCAAAAAGGTGGGTTTGCCGCGAAAACCCGTTTGGCCGGGTCCGAAGCGTCGAATGAAGCCGCCAAAGCCGGGGTGCAAAGCGCCCTCGCCGGATTGAAAGCCGCAGCCAGCGGCATCGAAAGCGCCAAGAGCCGCCTTCAAGGGGCCTTGGCCGGGGTGCAAACAGCCAAAAGCCAAGTCGAATCTGCCCGCGTCGGAGTACAAGCCGCGCAAAGCGAGATTCAGAACGCCAAAGCCGGTGTCCAAACGGCAGAAAGCCAAGTCGAAGGTGCGCGCGCCGCCGTTGAAACGGCCATTAGCGCCGTCGAAGGGGCCAAAGCCGCGGTTATCTTGGCCAAATCGCAACTTGATGGGGCCGAGGCCGGCGTGCAATCCGCCAAGACCGGCGAAGAAAGCGCGCGCACGTCGATCCAAACCGCCGAAGCGGCCATTGCCGGGGCCGAGATGAGCATTGACCGTCTTGGCATCCATGCGCCCTTTGCCGGGTTGTTGGAAACTGATACCGCCGAACTTGGCGCGCTGCTGCAACCGGGGGCTGCCTGTGCAACCGTGATCCAACTTGATCCCGTCAAGATTGTCGGCTTTGTCCCCGAAGCTCAGGTCAATCGCGTCAAGTTGGGGGCCAATGCCGGTGCTCGTCTTGTGGATGAACGGACCGTTGTGGGCAAAGTGACCTTTGTGTCGCGTTCAGCCGATCAACTGACCCGCACCTTCCGCGTGGAAATCACCCTTCCCAACCCAGACCTGAGCATTCGTGATGGTCAAACCGCTGATCTCGCGATTGAGGCCGAAGGGGCCATGGCGCATTTGTTGCCACAGTCGTCTTTGACGCTTGATAACGATGGCCGTTTGGGTGTTCGCCATGTGGCCGAAGACGGCACCGCGCAATTCCTTGCGGTGAAGCTGCTCCGCGATTCCATCGATGGAGTTTGGCTCGCCGGGCTTCCCGAGACTGTGGATGTGATCACCGTCGGCCAAGAATACGTGACCGATGGCGTGCCTGTGGCACCCAGCTTTGAGGAGGTCATCCAATGACCGGCATCATCGACTGGGCCTCTGAACGCGCCCGAATGGTTATCGCCTTTATCGTGTTGTCCCTTGTGGTTGGGGGCTACGCCTACCTGTCATTGCCCAAAGAAGGCGAGCCGGATATTGAAATTCCGGCTCTCTTTGTATCGGTGCCCTTCCCCGGCATTTCCGCCGCCGATGCGGAAAATCTTTTGGTCAAACCAATGGAAACAGAGCTGGCCGATCTCGATGGCCTCAAGAGCATGTCCGGCACCGCCTCTGAAGGTTACGCCGGTCTGGCGCTTGAGTTCGAATTTGGCTGGGACAAGACCAAAATCATGGCCGATGTCCGCGACGGGATGAAAAACGCCGAGGCCGATTTCCCCGACGGGGCCGAGCAGTATTCGATCAACGAAATCAACTTCTCCGAATTCCCGATCCTGATCGTCAACCTCACCGGCCCATTGCCGGAACGGACGTTGAACAAGGTCGCCAAAGACCTGCAAGACCGGGTCGAAGCCCTTGATTCCGTTCTTGAAGCTGGGATCGCGGGCAATCGCGATGAGATGCTTGAGGTCATCATCGACCCGCTGCGCCTCGAAAGCTACAACGTCACCGCCGCCGAATTGATCAGCGTTGTGCAAAACAACAATCAGCTGATCGCCGCCGGTGAAGTGCGCACCGATCAAGGGACCTTTGCCGTCAAAATTCCGTCGAACTTTGACGAGGCCGAAGATGTCTTTAACCTGCCGGTCAAAACCAACGGCAACCGGTCGGTGACGCTTTGGGATCTGGCCGAAATCAACCCAACATTCGAGGACCGCGAAGGCACCGCCCGTTTCAACGGCGAAACCACCGTGGCGCTACAGGTTGTGAAACGCAAAGGGTACAACATCATCGACACCTCGGAAGAGGTCCGTGCGGTGATCGAAGAGGCCCGCAAGGCATGGCCCGAAGAGCTGAACGCCATCATGAAGGTTGGGTCCTCAAACGACCAAAGCCGTCAGGTCGACAGTATGGTGAGCCAGCTCGAGGGCTCGGTTCTGACCGCGATTGCGCTGGTGATGATCGTGGTTTTGGCCTCGCTTGGTCTACGCCCTGCCCTCTTGGTTGGGTTTGCCATTCCGACATCGTTTTTGCTCTGCTTCCTGACGCTCGCCCTCATGGGCATAACAATCTCTAACATCGTGATGTTCGGCCTGATCTTGGCCGTGGGCATGTTGGTGGATGGTGCGATTGTTGTGGTGGAATATGCCGACAAACGCATTGCCGAGGGCACCGGCCCGATGCACGCCTATGTTGAGGCCGCCAAACGGATGTTCTGGCCGGTTGTCAGCTCAACCGCGACGACGCTTTGTGCGTTTTTGCCGATGCTATTCTGGCCCGGCGTTCCGGGTCAATTCATGGGTATGTTGCCCGTCACTCTGATCTTTGTTCTCTCGGCTTCGCTTATTGTGGCGCTGATCTATCTGCCCGTCATGGGCGGTGTCTCTGGCCGCTTCTCGCGCCAAATCCACGTGATGGGCAACGCAATGCGCGCCCGCTTGCCATGGGTTGTGCGTGCGGTGTTGGTTTTGGTCGGCATCTTCGGTGTCTTTGTTGGTGCAATGATGGTACTGAACCCATCCTACCTATCCGAAACCGAGGCCACAGGCTTTGGCGCGCGCATGCCCGGCGTCATCATTTTCCTGATCTTCTCAATCATCACCTCGATCTTTATGGACAGCGCCGAATACCGCCGCAAACGCACCCATATCGACAGCGCCTACCGCCGTACGCCCTTTGGCATGTTCATCAAATTCATCGCTGGAAACCCGGTTATGCCGTTGGTCTCCGTTGGCGCGGTGATCTTTGTGGTCATAAACGTGTTCACCTATTTCGGCGAAAACAACAACGGCGTCGAATTCTTTGTCGAAAGTGAACCGGAACAAGCGATTGTCTATGTGCGTGCACGTGGCAACCTATCCTTGGCCGAAAAAGACGCATTGGTGGAACGGGCTGAAAAGATCGTTCTAGCCCATCCCGGTATTCTAAACGCTTTTGCCTTTGCTGGTGACGGCGGTTTGGACAACAACACCGGCGGTGCACAGCCCCCCAAAGACACCATTGGGCAGGTTCAGTTTGAAACCATTCCATGGGAAGATCGTCGCGCCTATGCCGATGAAACCGGTCATGACTATGACAAGCTTGATGGCGACGTGATCATTGATGATCTCACCGCCAAGCTTGAACAAATCCCCGGTATCAAGATCGAAATCCTAGCGCAGGCCCGTGGCCCGGCCTCGGGGAAACCGGTTCATTTGCGTCTTAAGGGCGACAATTGGCAGGACCTTTTGGATGCGGCGGCCATGGCGCGGGCGCAATACGATGTGACCCCCGGCCTCACCCTAATCGAAGACACACGCCCCCTTCCCGGTATTGATTGGGAAATTGAGGTCGATGTCGAAAAGGCCGGTCGCTATGGCGCGGATGTCGCCACGGTTGGCGGCATGGTCCAACTGGTCACGCGCGGTATCTTGCTTGATAGCTACACACCCGAAGGCTCGGACGAAGAGATCGAAATTCGTGTGCGCCTTCCGGAAGAAGACCGGGTGCTCAGCACCTTGGATTCGCTCAAAGTGCGCACCCGCGACGGTCTGATCCCTCTCTCCAACTTTGTCACCCGCAAGCCGGTTGAGAAACTGGCCGAGATCAACCGGATCGATCAAAAGCGCTATTTTGATGTAAAGGCCGATGTCGGATCGGGTTTAGTCAATATTGTCAGTGTCGAAGACGGCACCGATGTCTTGTTGGCGACGCTCCGCACCCTTGGCGACGATGCTGTTCCACAAGGCGGCGAGACCGTCACCGGTTCGGATGGCACCAACTATGAGGTGGTGGCATTGGATCAGGCAGGATCAGTCGCCGATGTTCAGTCTGCTTTGGATGACGGCGATGCCAAGCCTGTTCCCCTCACTGCAAATGAACGTATCGCCCATATTACCAAATGGCTCGACACCAAACCGCTCCCCGCTGGGATTGAGTTTGAGTGGACAGGTGACCAAGAGGACCAAGCCGAAAGTCAGGCCTTCCTAGGTTCGGCGTTTAGTGCAGCTTTGGGTCTGATGTTCATCATCCTGCTGGCGCAGTTCAACTCCTTCTACAATGCAACGCTTGTGCTCTTGGCGGTGGTTTTGTCGACCACGGGTGTGTTGATTGGCATGTTGGTGATGGATCAGTATTTCAGCGTCATCATGACAGGCACCGGGATTGTGGCCTTGGCGGGGATTGTGGTGAACAACAACATTGTTCTGATCGATACCTATCAGGAATACGCGCGGATCATGCCGCGGATCGAGGCGATCATTCGCACCGCCGAAGACCGTATTCGCCCGGTTCTTTTGACCACCATCACCACCATGGCGGGCCTTGCGCCAATGATGTTTGGCCTTTCGCTAGATTTCTTTGGCGGCGGTTATTCCGTGAACTCGCCCACCGCCCTATGGTGGACAAATTTGGCAACGGCTGTGGTTTTTGGTTTGGGTGTCTCAACTGTTCTGACGCTGATCTTTACCCCATCGATGTTGGCGCTGCGCGTCTGGTTCTGGACCTATGTCAAATGGGTCACCCGCCTTCTGGCGCGCATGGGATCAGGACGCAGCAGCCGCGCCGCCCGCGATTGGGCATTGGCGCGTCAGGCCAAACAGTCCAAGCTTCCTGAAATCTATTGGGATGAGGAACCTGCCACGGTTCAGCCGGTGGATTTACGCGCCGCCGAATAAGCCCATCTAGGGTCAATTCTGAAACAGGGAGCGCGGGGTTAAACCTCTCGCTCCCTTCTTTTTGACCCGATGAAGGCAGGGCGTTGGTTGCAGCGCGGTTGAGGGGCGCGTAGGCTCGCGCTCAACGAGTTTCCCCCGTGAGGATGTCATGAAAGACGCGAGCCCCCAAATCACCCCAGAGACCATCTATCTCAAAGATTACACCGCCTTTGGTTGGCAGATCGAAGATGTGCATCTGACCTTTCATCTATCGCCCGGGGCGACGCGGGTGGTGTCAAAAATCCACTTTGCCCCCAATCCCGATGCACCCGAGCAGGAATTTTTCTTGCATGGGGAACAGCTTAATCTGATCCGTACAGCGATTGATGGCGAAGAGGTCTCTCCAGAGGTCGACGCGCATGGCCTGCACTGCAAAGTGCCATCGGGCCCATTTTTATGGGAGTGCGAAGTTGAGATCGCCCCGGACGCCAACACCGCGCTCGAAGGGCTTTATATGTCCGGAGGCATGTATTGCACCCAGTGTGAGGCCGAAGGCTTTCGCAAGATCACCTACTACCCCGACCGTCCCGATGTGATGGCGGTGTTCACCGTGCGGGTTGAGGGCGACATGCCGGTTTTGCTTTCCAACGGCAATCTCAAGGACAAGGGCGATGGTTGGGCCGAATGGCACGACCCGTGGCCTAAACCGGCCTATCTCTTTGCGCTTGTCGCCGGCGATCTGATCAATCACCCCGGCGCGTTCAAGACCATGTCGGGTAAAGACGTGGAACTGAACATCTGGGTGCGTCCCGGTGATGAGGGCAAATGCGCCTTTGGCATGGAGGCGCTGATTGCCTCGATGACATGGGATGAAGAAGTTTATGGCCGCGAATATGACCTTGATGTTTTCAACATCGTTGCGGTGGATGATTTCAACATGGGCGCGATGGAGAACAAGGGGCTGAATGTCTTCAACTCGTCTTGTGTTCTGGCCTCACCCGAAACTTCGACTGACGCCAATTTCGAACGCATTGAGGCGATCATTGCCCATGAGTATTTCCACAATTGGACCGGCAACCGCATCACCTGCCGCGATTGGTTTCAGCTCTGTTTGAAAGAGGGTTTGACCGTCTTCCGCGATGGTCAATTCACCAGCGATCTGCGCAGCGCTCCGGTCAAGCGGATCGAAGATGTGATCACCCTAAGGGGCCGTCAGTTCCCCGAAGATCAAGGGCCGCTGGCGCATCCGGTGCGCCCCGAAAGCTTTCAGGAAATCAATAACTTCTACACCGCCACCGTTTACGAGAAAGGCGCAGAAGTCATTGGGATGCTCAAGACGCTGGTTGGGGATGTCGCCTATTCCAAGGCTGTTGATCTTTATTTTGAACGTCATGACGGCGATGCAGCCACGATTGAGGATTGGATCAAGGTCTTTGAAGACAGCACCGGGCGCGATCTGACCCAATTCAAACGTTGGTATTCACAGGCTGGTACGCCCTTGGTGGACGTGTCCGAAGACTGGAACGATGGCACTTTCACCCTAACGCTAAAGCAGCACACGCCGCCCTCCCCCGGTCAGGATGTCAAAGAGCCCTATGTCATCCCGATTGCCGTTGGTTTGATTGGCCCGAATGGCGACGAGGTTTTGGAGACACAAATCCTTGAGCTGACCGAAGCCGAACAAAGTTTCAGCTTTGACGGGCTGCCTACGCGCCCTGTGGCCTCGGTCAATCGCGGGTTTTCTGCGCCTGTTGTGCTTAGCCATGATGTCGATCGCGCCTTTTTGCTTGCCCATGATACCGACCCGTTCAACCGATGGGACGCCAGCCAAGGATTGGCCAAAGAGTGCCTTGTGGCGATGATCCGCGATGGGGCCGAGCCGGACCCGATCTGGCTTGATGGGTTGGAACGAGTCTTGCGCGATAGCACACTTGACCCGGCCTATCGCTCTTTGATGCTCGACCTGCCCGGTGCGTCGGAAATTGCGCAAATCTTGGCCGACCAAGGCGTGACACCCGATCCTGAGGCGATCTGGGCCGCGGGGGAGCGGCTTGTTCTGGCGCGGGCTGAGGGTTGGAAGGACCTCTTGCCACAACTGGCAAAAGAGGCACAGGTCAAGGGCACCTACAAACCCGACGCCGAGCAATCTGGCAAGCGTGCGCTGGGGGCCAGCGCCGCGACTTTGATCAGCCGGTTGGATGGTGGTGCCGCTGCGCAAGAGCGGTTTGAGGGCGCTGACAACATGACGTTGCAACTCTCGGCGCTTGCCAACCTGATCCGCGTTGGCAAAGGAGATGAGGCCCTAAGCAAGTTCTATGAGCAATGGAAAGACGACCGTCTTGTCATGGACAAATGGTTCGGTCTGCAAATTGGTGCGTCGCAACCTGAGGCGGCGATTGAGCGGGCAGAAGCCCTTACCCAGCACGCTGATTTCGATTGGACCAATCCCAACCGGTTCCGCGCGGTGTTCGGGGCCTTGGCCATGCATCACGCCGCCTTCCACCATGTGTCTGGGCGCGGCTATGCCTTGTTGACCGATTGGTTGATCAAGCTTGATGACAAAAACCCGCAAACCACCGCCCGTATGTGCAGCGCTTTTCAGACTTGGAAACGTTATGACGCCGATCGTCAGGCGCTTATCAAGACACAGCTCGAACGCATCATGGCCAAGCCGAACCTAAGCCGAGACACCAGCGAAATGGTGAGCCGGATTTTGGCCAGCTAAGCCCTTGTTCTTCTTGTGCCGTCGCGCCAATGTGGCGGCACAAGAGTTCAGGAGTTTGTGTTAATGCCTTTTATTATTGCCGCCCTTGGGGCCCTTGCCGCCCTTTATTTCTTTGTCATCCGGGCGCGCGGTGCCGCCGATATGGCCAGCGAAGTCTTGGACGCTGCAAATGATGTTCGGCTTGCGGCACGCCGGTTTGGCTTCACCCGCAAGACCAATATCCACCCGGTCGAAGCCATCGAAGACCCCGATATTGCATTGGCCAGTATTGGCGCGGCTTTTGTCGAGCTGGATGACCTCCCCACCCGCGAACAGCGTGATGCCCTAAGCGCGGCCATTGCCCAGACGTGTGAATTGACCTTGCAAGACGCCGAAGAATTGGGTGTCTTGGGGCGATGGATGGTGGGCGAATGCGGAAGTCCGGATCAGGCAATTGTCCGTCTGTCTCGCAAGCTCTTTAAACTACAGGGGGCCAATGGGTTTGCCCCTGTGATGGAGGTGATCAAAATGGTCTCAACCGCCGGGTCGGGTTCGCTAAGCCTTAAACAAAAAGAGGCGCTGGATGACATCAGCCGCGCGTTCAAAGTCACATGAGTGACCTGCTAATTGTCACCGGGGCCAGCGCCGGGATCGGTGCTGCCACTGCGCAAATGGCCGGGTTCAACGGTTGGAGCCGCGTTGTTGTGCATTACGGCACTGACAAAGCCGGCGCCGAGGAAACCGCCGCCATGGTCGAAAGCATGGGCGCACAGGCCTATCTTTTGCAGGCCGATGTCGCCAAACCCAAAGCCATCGAAAAGATGTTTGCCAAGATTGGTGAACTAAAGCCGGGGCGTATTGGGCTTGTGAACAATGCCGGGGTCGTTTCCCCCACCGGGAGCTTTGCCGACCAAACCCCGGACAAGGTCAAACGGGTGTTCGAGGTCAATGTTTTTGGGGCTTTCGAGGTCGCGCGACAATGCCTTATGCTGATGCGCGCATGGGGCAAAGGCGGGGCGATGGTCAATATCTCCTCTGCTGCGGCCCGTTTGGGATCGCCCAACATGTACGTCGACTACGCCGCGTCCAAGGGGGCAATCGAAACGATGACCATTGGCTTGGCCGAAGAACTGGCCGCCGAAGGCATCCGCGTCAACGCCATCCGCCCCGGATTGATCGAAACCGCAATCCACGCCAAGGGCGGTGCCCCTAACCGGCTAGACCAAATCGGTCACACGCCCCCCATGGGCCGCCCCGGCACACCAGAGGAATGCGCCGAAGCTGTTTTGTGGCTGCTCTCGGATCGCGCAAGCTATGTCACCCGCACCATCATGGATGTCACCGGCGGACGGTAATTCAGGCAGGGCTTGGTCTTTGAATGGAGACGCAGGCAAGCCCCAACAGGGCCGATACTTTCAACCAACTGCTTTTATGCAAATCTCCCACGGATCAAAGCGTGCGGAAAGTCTCCTGTGGACTGCATTTAGTTGAAGTCAGCCAATTGAAGCTCAGCGCAGCATTATTCACGGCCAAGGGGAATGACTGCGGACAAAAGCAACATTGCCTAAAGTACCGCAGCTGCAAATACTATGCGGTTAGTTGTCAATACGACAACCAGCTAAGCGCTCACCACTAAGAGAGACAACCGACATGGGAAACAAAAAAGTGGCAGTCGGCATTGCTTTACTGCTTGCGAACACGGTTGAGGCACAAGAAGAAGTGTTCGACAGTATTGCTGTTAATTGTATGCAAATTGCTTCTCTATCTGAGTACGATTTGAAGCAGCTATTCGCGGCAAAACGCCTCGCTCGGCAGCTTCGCGAAATTGCGGATGATGCGGCGGCAACGGGAACCTTGTCTGACTTAGAACCAACATTGAACGGAGACGCTGCCGCGTGTCATGCCTTTGCCTTTGAAGTTGAAGGTGAAGTAAGGTTTCACCCGCAATATCATCGTTTTGGCAATCTGGAAGATATTCGACGCTCGGTCGGTAAGGCGGAGCAAAAAGCTGCGCTTGAAGCATCGCGGGCGGAGAAGCGAGAAGCTGCCGATGCCAGAGCTGCGGCAATAGATTTGGCAAGGCACCAAGAAGAAGAACGCGCGCGACGACTAAATCAGGAACTTGGGTAATCGTGTTTATCAGTCATGTTCTGAACTTTCGATATCCGACCCAAACACCGCATACACCAGCCAAATCTGTCTTGATTCATTCCGCGTGAACGGTCTTCCAGACTAATCCGAAGTTTTTTCAATGGCGTGATACGGAGGTTTCGCTGCACGAAGCAGTCATCTACGCGAAACCTAGCACCGGAAAAACTAGGCTCAACTCAGGCCTGCAGTGGTGCGGCAACGTGGCCGCAGCGAAATCACCTGTGATCCCCGCAGCCTAGTGACCGGTGTCAGCCCGAGGCGGACCCGTCTTGGCCCAGCCTTCGCTAGTGCAGCATCTGCAGGTCGGGCGGGAAGCAGTCTTTCGCTGCAGTCACAAGGGCAACGCTTCGCCCTGGCAAAAGCGGCCATTCAAGCCCAATCAGCGCGGAACCCGCTTGCTGTGCCGTGCGCCAACGTCAGCAACGCGCAGTTAGGTTGCGACCTTTGCAAAGTCGAGGGCCGAGAAGCCAGAGATCGGCAAGGACGGCCCATACCAGCCATTCATCGCGTCGGTTCACGCTGCAATGCATCTTCTCTGAACCGGCCATTCGCCGCGCCTATGAGATCAACGCGTTACCCGAAGTCGGCAGAGCGAACCAAGGGTGAATTTGCTGCAGCTGCGCCAAAGGCCTTATTGTGGTGTAAAGCCACCAGTCGCGCAGAGTACAATGCCTTGCGGTAGTATTGGGTGCTTTGCTGGGGATGGACATTTAGGAACCAAAAATTGAATGTTGCGCAGCAAATTGAGAGGATCTTCTGATTATGAACAGCACAGTCTGGATATCGTACGACTTAGGCGTCCGAGGCGACTACGAGGGGCTTTATGCTTGGCTTGATGACCATGAAGCGAAGGAGTGCGGGGATTCCATGGCCCTGTTGAAGTATTCCCATAGCGACGACCTAATTGAGCGGCTCAAATCCGATCTACAAGCCGCGGTAGAAATCAACAAGAAGACCCGAATTTACGTGATCTACCGGGACCGCTCGACAAACAAGAACAGGGGCAAGTTCATCTTTGGCAAGAGGAAGGCTGCAGCATGGGTTGGATTCGGTGCATCCGACGGTGGGAACGTGGACGAAGAGGACTAGCCCTTGGCGCGAGTTCTCATAGACACAGGCGTTTGGTATTCTCGCTATGACCAGCGAGATACAGCTGCATCTCAAGAAGATATGGAAGCTGTTTTCGAGCTAGTTCAACCTTTCGATATCATACTTCCTTGGCCAATCGCATACGAAACACTTAGAACAAGGTTTACCCGAAACAGGATTGGAATGTCCTTATTTGAGGAAGAACTAAAGTCACCAAAAGTTCAGTTCATAGACGACGCGCAGTATAGAGATGATGCTATCGAGCTTTCATTCGAATCCTCTCGCGCCGGGCGGCCATTATCAATGGTGGACTGTGTGCTACGCCTCATAATGGACGACAGAAACATCAAGATCGGGTATTTTGCGACTTGGAATCTCAAAGACTTTTGTGACGTATGTGCCAGCAGGCAAATTGAACTCATATCAAACTAGGTCTTCTCAAAACAGAGGGTTGCCGCCTAACCCTCTAGACAAGACTAACTGAGTTCGCGCGTTCTCGCCCGTAAGGCGGTCCTAAATGTCCGAAATCGGTTCAGAAACTGACGTTAGGGTGCCGCATAGCATTCGGTGCTTTGGGCTCAAAGCCGCCAGTTCCTGTTGTGCAGCATTACAAATATAGTTCGCGTAAGGCGCAATCACTTACGGCCCAAAGCCGAACTTCATGGTAACCGTGTCCAACGACTGCTTTCCAAACGAATTAGACATGTTAGAGGGCGGCGCCACAGTTTTCTCAATCAGGTCCAAATCTACAGATCATACTTGAGTTGCATCAGAGCGCTTCTTGCGTCCAGGTGGTTCCGGAATCTCGGCCTCTTTGCTTCCTTCAATAATCCAATTTGCCCATTGTTTGAGGGCATTCCCTGTCCGCGCTTTGGAAGCATCGGTCCAGTTTAAATTGAACTCGTCAGAAACGAAAGCACCCAGCTCTGGCCCAGACAGTGACACATTTCTTTTCAATGCTTCTATACACTTGGTAATCGCCACTTCGTTCTTCGCGGAAGTCCATACCGCTTCGGGAACTCCTCCAAACTTTGCAAGCGCTTGAACGTTGAGTTTGCCAACATCATTTTCCACCTCAATAAGGTTGAACCTCTTCAAAACGGAGACTGAGTTCCGGTAACCTAAAGTATTTGCGTTTTCGACATCTGAATTATTCTGCAGCACATAGAAGGCATCACAGACACTTGCTGGGGATGCCATAGCGGAAAACACTTCACTTGATCGAGAACGTCTCGACACTTTTGAAACAACGCTCCCGGAGTCTTGGACGGTAAATCTCGGCCCTGAACGAGCCAAAAAACCTAATTGAACGAAAATATTAACGAACCTGTTCGTGTAGATACCCCAAGTTTTGTCTGAGAACTTCTCGTTTGGAAGGCAGTCTTTCAGTCCACTTAGAATTTCGGGCTTAGCAATCGTTTGACCCGCGTGGTTCCGATAGAGATCAATTTTCAGAGAGTGTTTGTCGATCTTATTCCTGATCCTCGACAAAATACCGCGAACGGTTCCATCAGCCATGTCGCGATGAAGCTTAAAAGAGGTTCCTTGCCTTTCAGCGACTCCAAACAGTACTAAGTCAGCACCAATATTCCAAACGGTTCGTTCATTTAGGCTTGTTCTAGAAGCGATAGTCTCGGAGGTTTGAAGTCGATTTTTTTCTAACACTTCACCGACTTTTAGCATGGCGTTGATATCGGACGAAGGGATGTAGTTGAACGGCACAACTGGCACATTCCCAGACAACAGATAGTCTCTGAAGATATCCCAGTACACGTTCAGGCGATCACCACTCCTGATGATCAATCTTTTGGCCACAAGACTGTTTACGGTTGCCACCCCTGAGATTTCTATGATCTCACTCCAGTCCGCTGGCGCTTTTGCCGCGATGAGCTTTAGACTTGCGTCTTCCCTTTGATTGAGTGTTTGGAGATCGTTTTCAAATAGGTTTTTTACATCCAACTCCAAAAGGGTCGAGTTTGTGCCATTTTGCTGGTCTTGGTTCTCGTAAAGATGAATGCACAATTTCTTGAGCAACCATGGGAACCCTTGGCTTGAATGCGAGATTTGATGCCTGATTTCTGCAGTCAGCTTGAAATCGGCCTGTTTCTCAAATGCAGTGATTGCCTTAGAAATCTCACCCTTGTTGAAGCTATTTAGCTTAAATTCTCTTCTGTGATCGGATAGCTCATGCCAAATGTGGTATGCGGGATGGTCTTGCTGCGTTGTGCTGTCAGTTTTCCACGCAAAACCCAACCCGAAGGCTCCCTTGAAGGAGGCGACATCAATCATAAGGTCCTTTGCGGCGGTGAAGACACTGTATAGTTCAGGCTTTGAGTAAAGCTCTTCAAACTGATCAAAAATGAGACAAACAAACTTGCCTTCCTTTTTTAAACTCTCCAAATATTCAGAGATGCTCGGGGAGGATAAGGGAGTGCTCGGATTTGTAAGTTGAATGTCTATCTGCTTTCCAAAACCTGCCTTTTGGGCCTGTTCCAAGCACTTGATCAAGGATGCTGAGACATACGCGGGGTTCCGCGCGCCTCGCATGTCTATCGCAAACGTAAAAAGCTTCTTCTTGTAGTGTTTATTTTTGGTTCTATCTCGAACTTTGGCCACTAACGAGCTTTTCCCCAAACCAGAATTTCCTGTGATAGCAAATATTCTGGTAGCGTCGTCTGTCGTGCGAGCATTTTCTAAGAAATTCAGGATGTGCTTTTGCGTATCATCTCGACCAATGAAATCTTGTGGTCTAGCAGGGCGATAGTCATCCCACGATTCACCGGTTTGAACCTCAACCACGTTTGGTGGCGTAATGTCGGTGACGTTCTTCGTTTCGGTCTTAACCTCCACGCCAACTGTAACGTCATAATCGCACAAGACGCTCTCCAAAGTGGCAATATTATTGAGGGTTTCGCTGTCGGAAATCCGTTGTCCGGTCTTTGTCCCAAAGAAGATAACCCCATGTGGTGCTCCTCCCAAAAGAGTATAAGCAGCCCAAAAACGACCAAATGGAGAGATTACGAGCGTCCATTCCCCAATCGCTTCACTTGATCCCACAAACGCTGATGCCAATTCAATAGGTGGGTCACATATTACCGATGCCTTTTTGAGCGATTTAATGATAAGATCGGGCGTGTAAAAACTGAGCCGAGAAGCCTTATCGGCAGGCTTATTTTTCCACATTTCTGCGAAGCCTTTAGCTTCCTTTCCAAACTCAGCTGTGGAAACAAGCCATCCTTCAGCGTAGTCATATGCGTCAACTGTCCCATTGAGCTGCCGAAGTATTGGGGCACCTATGTTTCCGGCCTGTGCCTTGCACTCTACGTAAATTTCTTTCCCGCTGACCTCGTGCTTACAAAGGAGGTCGAGTTCAGCCCCGATAACGCGAATTTCTTCAATCACTTTGAAGCTTTGAGCTGAGAGGAGGTCGGTTGCTAAGCCTTCCAGTAAGTCGCCCTTCGCCTTAGTGGTGTCGTCTGCTCTGCAAGCAACTTCGATCTTCATAAATTGGCCTCAGGAATTTGATGTTGCAACTTACCGAGTGTAATACACTGGCCCCTCATAATGTCCATGTTACGGCGGATTTTACCATAAGTTAGATCACGCTTCTCGTCTTAAGGTGGATTCGGACAGACTAAATTTGGAGATTGCATGAAGTCCTTTGTTTAAAGCTGCATACCAATTTGTTGAAACTCCCTTGAAGTCGTTTCGCCTGAGGCTGCGCTTTGCTGTTGATGCAGTCAGTTCTCGCTTTTTTTGCGCTGCTGGCATGCAGTGGTGCAGTTTGAAACGTTTACTTACTGTAAAAAGCTGCCGTTCGGATACTCCGCAGCGAAAGTCCGGTTTCCGCCCTTTGTGTCGAATGTGGCGAACGGCCCACAGCCGACCTTGGCCGGGTGCCCTAACGCTGCGTTGCCGCTTTTCTGAAACGGACGTTCGACACCTCACGCAGCATTTTTAACGGCCCAAGTTCAGCTAAGCGGACACAGCTGCCGTACGTCGACGGACGTTCAATGTCCGCGAACCACCAGCAAAGCGGTTCGAATAAACCTATTCTTTCGAGGGCGAACAGGACGTCGAAACCTCCCAGTTGCTGCCCTTTCGTTTTTTTGTTTCGCTCCAACGCACAGGCACAGGACGAAGCCCGTTGCGCGCACAAATTGCATCTATCGCCAATACAGCTATCAGAAAATTAGCGTGCTCAGAGAGTGTCGGAGCGTCGATTGCAATGCTCAAGTCTACCGAATTGTCAGCTTCAACTACACTCCCGCTAAAGTCTTCACCAAGAAACCGTCCTAAAAAATCAGAAGCTTGCTCACCAGAGGAAAGAACCGGGAATACGATCCTAAAACCCGACAACATTTGTTCTACGTCAACACTACCATCAGGCAACTCTGGCACCCGAACCGTTTCTGCTTGTGCTAGTTGCGCCGTAATAAAGCAGACGAAAAGAACGGACTTGAGGTGCATGTGCAGGAACTCTGTTTAACCACTGAAGGCACGCATAGTGTCTATCGCTTCGAACAATTGTCAAGCTGGTAGGATCAAACAGCCACTCGCTTTGAAGACATTTGCGTTGTGTACAGAAACTTGTAGGTCTGGGCTCGAAGCCGCCTTGGCGGTGCGGCACGCGGTATTCGTCCTGAACGTTCTGTGAAAATGTTAGGGGACGGCACGTGTCAGCCCAGAGCGGACATGTTCGATCTACATATCGGGAAGGAACCAAACTTTCTCCGCTAAACGAGCTAAAGCACCCATTCTTACACTCGGTCTCGATCCATTTTTGGGGCCCCGGCGCTCTACTCATTTTCACCACTTTTAGGCGGCCTCGGAAATCAATCTAGGCCCCCGCTAATCTGGAAAAACTGTTCCAAGGCCTGCCTTGTATCAAGCCAGGAGATGCCTTTTGGTCACGGCGCGCTCTCGCGTCGTCAATTCGTTCTAGCCTTGCGCCAAGAGGTGACACCGCTCGCACAGAGCAATCAGTAACGTCCAACCGTTCACACGAATGAATGGTTCAGATGAGCAGAGAGCGCCCTGTGCCCAAACCCTTGGAAAACTCCGGCCGAACGATCAAAACACGGGTTGTGGGTCAGCCAACCATGCTCCAACTTTCAAATTGGATCACTCAAGTAGTTCTCCTTAAACTCAAATTGGCGGATTCGACAGGAATCAAATCAGAATGTACGGCTCAAGACATCGCCACCCATGCCGAATTGCGGTTTGAACTGCGCACACAGGCGTCAACAAAACGCATGCCCATCATGCCCTCGGCAATGCCGGGCAATGGGGCCTCGGGCAAGGTCTCTCCTGCGTGATGGGAGCGGATCATTCCGGCGGCTTGCACATAAAGATTGGCAAAGCCTTCCAAATAGCCTTCGGGGTGGCCACCCGGTGTGCGGCTAACGGCATTGGCCACGCCACTGGCTCCGGCACCGCCACGGGTGAGAATGCGGGTCGCCTCGCCAAAGCGGGTGAACAACATGCGATTGGGATCTTCCTGAGCCCATTCAATGCCGCCCTTTTCGCCATAAATCCTTAGCCGCAACGCGTTTTCATTGCCCGGTGCCACTTGGCTGCACCACAACATGCCGCGCGCGCCGCCTTTAAATCGCAACATCACATGGGCGTTATCATCCACCGGCCGGCCCGGCACAAAGCTTTGCAAATCGGCGGCAAGGCTTTCAGGCGTCAGCTGGCTGACAAAACAGGCGAGATTAAAAGCATGTGTGCCGATGTCGCCGGTGGAGCCGCCGACCCCTGACCGGGCAGGATCAGTGCGCCAACCTGCTTGTTTGTTGGCGGGATCCGCCGCCTCGGTCAGCCAATCCTGCGGGTATTCGACCTGCACGACACGCAGGGTGCCGAGCTCGCCATTGGCGACCATTTCACGCGCTTGCCGGATCAACGGGTAGCCGGTGTAGTTATGGGTCAATACAAACAACGCCTCAGATTTTTCCACCGCCGCCGCCAGCCGCCGTGCGTCGGCCAACGTGCTGGTCAGCGGCTTGTCACAAATCACGTGAATGCCGCGCTTGAGAAATTCGCGCGCGGCTGGATAATGCATGTGATTGGGGGTGACGATTGCCACTGCCTCGATCCCGTCTTTGAGCCGGGCTTCGCGGATGGCCATGGATTTAAAATCATCATAGCTGCGCGCCGCCTCCAACCCCAAAGCAGCGCCAGAGGCGCGGGCTTTTTCGGGCGTCGATGACAACGCCCCGGCCATGAGCTCAAAGTGCCCGTCAATCCGCGCGGCAATCCTATGTACCGCACCAATAAAGGCGTCGTTGCCGCCTCCCACCATGCCCAGTCTGATCTTTCTCATGCTCTTTCTCCGCCAATGTCATCTTGCTCAAATAAGCCCGCCGGAGGCACGCCATGGGGCCACAGTTGCCGCCGTTTGCGGCCTAAATCCCTAACATGCGCTGGTTGGCCGCCTGACCCGCCCCGCCGCCGGCGAAGTCATCAAATGCCTTCTCGGTTACCCGGATGATGTGGTCGCGCACAAAAGCCGCGCCTTCGCGCGCGCCGTCCTCGGGATGTTTGAGACAGCATTCCCATTCAACAACGGCCCAGCCGTCAAAATCATTGGCCGCCATCTTGGAAAAAACCGCCTTGAAATCGACCTGTCCGTCCCCCAGAGAGCGGAACCGTCCAGCCCGATCGACCCAGGGCTGATAGCCCGAATAAACGCCTTGCCGTCCGGTTGGGTTGAACTCCGCGTCTTTGACGTGAAACATCTTGATGCGGTCGCGGTAGATGTCGATGTTTTCCAGATAATCAAGGCATTGCAGCACGTAGTGGCTGGGATCATAGAGCATGTTGCAGGCCGGATGATTGCCAACCCGCTCAAGGAACATCTCAAAGGTGACCCCGTCGTGCAGGTCTTCTCCCGGATGAATTTCATAACAGATGTCGACGCCCATATTGCCGGCCAGATCGAGGATCGGACGCCAGCGTTGGGCCAGCTCGTCAAAGGCGGTGTCGATCAACCCCGGCGGCCGCTGCGGCCAAGGGTAGAGATAGGGCCAGGCCAAGGCCCCGGAAAAGGTCACGTGGCGATGGATGCCAAGGTTGTAGGACGCAGTGATCGCCAGCTTCATCTGCTCAACCGCCCAAGCTTGTCGCGCCTTGGGGTTGCCATGCACTTGGGGTGGCGCAAAGCCATCAAAGCCTTCGTCATACGCGGGATGCACCGCCACCAACTGGCCCTGAAGATGGGTTGAAAGCTCGGTCACCTCAACGCCGTTTTCGCGGGCGGTTCCGAGAAATTCGTCACAATAACTGCGCGAGCTGGCGGCCAAGGCAAGGTCGATCAGTCGGCTGTCCCAGCTGGGCACTTGCACGCCTTTGTAGCCACAGTCCGCAGCCCATTTGGTGATGCTGTCCCAGGAATTGAACGGGGCTGTGTCGCTGGCGAATTGGGCCAAAAAGAGGGCCGGGCCTTTGATGGTTTTCATCGCTTTATTCCTTGGTTTTGGTGCCTGCGTCACGTGGCTATCGCGACGCAAGCAGATCGAGTGAGGATGGCGGGTGTGGCAAGTTGGGAAAGGCTATTGGGAGTAGACCTTTCCCCGGATTTCCCGTGCTGTTCAGATCAGAACGGCGAGTCTGGGAAATAAAAGCTGGCGGCGTTTTCTTTGGTGATCAAAGTCGCACCAAGAATATATCGCCCGGCCACCGGACCGTTGGATTTGAACGCAGCCACGGTGACGTCCATCGCGGTGGCGATCATTGACGGCGGATAAAGCACGTCCACCGGCACCAATTCGTTGCCATCCATGATGCCTTTGATGGTTTCTTTCATCCCAGCGCCGCCGACGACAAACATGCCGTCACCGTCGCGGCCCGCCTGTTTCAGTGCGGCAACCACACCAATGGCGATGTCATCATCCTGCGCCCAAACCGCGTCGATGTCAGGAAAACGCGACAGGAAATCCTGCATCACCTCAAAACCGTCATCGCGGTTCCAGTTGGCGTGTTTGTGGTCCAGCACGTTGATGCCGGAGCCGTCGATCTCAGCCATGAAGGCGTCAAAACGTTCGTTGTCAATCAGCGTCGGGATGCCGCGCAGCACGACGATGTTGTCGCCCTCCTTGAGCCGGCCTTTCATATAGATCGCAGAAACCCGACCCAGTTCCGGGTTGTTGCCAGCGACATAGATGTCTTCGATGCCCGGCTGGCTAAGCCCTCGGTCAACCACGGTGATCAAGGCACCGGATTTTTTCACGTTCAGCACCGGATCGGTGAGCGGCTCGCTTTCAAAGGGCAGAACGACCAGTGCGTCGATGCCATGTACGGAAACCAGATCTTCAAGTGCTGAGGCCTGAGCCGAGGGATCGGGTGAGTTGATCAACACCAGATCCACATCCGGATAGAGCGCTTCGAGCCGTTTCTCGGCCTGTTCTGCGTGCCAGTTCATGCCGGCGGCCCAAGCATGGGTCGGGGTGGGATAGCTGACCCCGATCTTGATGGTTTCTGCACTAGCCATACCGGTCAGTGCAAGGGTCGCCGCAGTCGCCAACGCCCCTATTTTGCCAAATGTATTCATGTCTTCCTCCCTTTCGATTGGACGCAGCTCACCTGTCCGGTGGCGCCCGGTTCTTTCGCGCAAGTGGTTGCGAGAAACTCAGATTGTGCTCAGTTTGCCTTTGATTTGCGGCCAAAGTTGCCCCGTTGCAGCCAAACCGCCACGATGATGATCAGCCCCTGCATGGTGCCATTCAGATAGTTGGAAATCATGTCGGTGAAGTTCAGGATATTGCCAATGGTGGTGAGGATCAGCGCCCCAAGGATGGTGCCGCCGATGCGCCCGTAGCCCCCCTTGAGTACGGTGCCTCCAATGATCACCGCAGCGATGGCCTCAAGTTCCCACAACACCCCTGTCGAAGAGGAGGCCGAGCCCAAACGCGGCACGTAGATGATGGTGGCAAGCGACACGCAAAGTCCCTGGATCACATAAGTTAGGGTTTTCACCCGGTCGACCTTGATCGCCGAATAGCGGGCCACGTGTTCGTTGGAGCCGATGGCCGTGCAATAGCGGCCAAACGCGGTGCGATTGAGCAGGAACCAGCCACAGATGGCCACCACGATGAACACCCAGACCGGGATCGGCAGGCCGCCAAAGCTGTCGTAGTAGACCGGGCGGTAGGTGCCGCGAATATCGTAGTTCAACGACAGCGTGCCGCCATCGGCGAAATAGGTCACGAGGCTGCGATAGATGCCCATGGTGCCAAGGGTGACAATGAAGGCTTCGATTTTGCCCTTGGTGGTCAGAAAGCCGTTGATGAAACCGGCGCCGATGCCAAGGATCACAGAACAACCACAGCCGATCAACACCGTGGTTAGCCCGCTGCCGAAAGTGTCCACTGCGCCGTTCATCACGATGATCATCACCCCGGCGATCACCGCCGCCATCGATCCCACTGAGAGGTCAATGCCGCCGGCGGTGATGACAAAAGTGGCCCCCACCGCGATGATGCCGATAAAGGCTGACCGGGTGAGCAAGTTGGTGATGTTGCCTTCGGACAAAAACGCCGGGTTGAGCGTAAAGCCGATCACGCAAAGGATCAGCAAGGCGATGGCGGGACCAGCGGTTTTGAAATCAAAGCTGCGCATGAGGGTCTTGGTTGGTTTTGACATGGCGGTTTCAGTCATGGGGGCGCTCCTGCTTCAATCCGGCGGCATAGCGCACGATTTCGGTTTCGTTGATGTGGTCCCCGGTCAGGATGCCGGTGATTTCGCCCTCGCGCATGACCACCACGCGGTGGCTGATGCCAATGATTTCGGGCATTTCTGAAGAGATCACCACCACCGACACCCCTTCGGCGGCAATAGCGGCGATGAAATGATAGATCTGTTGTTTGGTGCCGACATCGATGCCGCGGGTGGGCTCGTCAATGATCAGGATCGATGGGTCACATTCCATCACTTTTGCCAACAAGAGCTTTTGCTGATTGCCGCCCGACAGATCACCGACCAGCACATTGGGGTCGCGCGCTCTGATGTCAAAGCGGCGGATGGCGCGCTCCATTGCCGCTGTCTCGGCGCGGGTGTCGATGGTCTGTCCGCGCAGGAATTTGGGCAGGGCAAACAGCGTCAAGTTGGGCTTCATCTGCTTGTCCAGCAACAGGCCTTTACCTTTACGATCTTTGGTCAGGTAAACCAGTCCCTTTTCGCGCGCAGCAGCAACGGTGGCGATATGCGCGGGCAGCCCGTCCAGCAAAAGCTCCCCTTCCTCAATCGGCGCCAGCCCACAGATCGCTTCAAACACCGCGCTGCGGCCTGAGCCGATCAAACCGGAAAACCCCAATACCTCGCCGCGGCGCAGGCCAAAACTTACCCCATGCACATCAGGCGCTTGCAGATCGCGCACCTCCAACACCTTGGGCGCGTCCACGTCGACCTCGTTGAGGGGCGGGTAAAGATCGGAAAGCTCGCGCCCCACCATCATCTGCGCCATCGCATCAGGCGTCAGCTCATCCGCCGCGCGGGTGGTTATCCATTGGCCGTCGCGCAAGACCGTGACACGGTCGGCGATGGCTTTGACTTCGGCCAACTTGTGAGACACAAAGACCACGCCGACGCCTTTGGCTTTCAGAATTTCGATCTGGGCAAAAAACAGATCGGTTTCGGCTTGGGTCAGTGTGGCGGTGGGCTCATCCATGATTAACACACGGGCGTCGCGGCTCATGGCGCGGACAATCTCGACCATCTGTTTCTGCGCGATCGGAAGGTCGGCGATGCGGTCTTGCGGAGAGATATTTAGGCCGATGTCGTCAAGATATTGCTGCACAATCGACGACATGGCGGGTTTATCAAGAATACCGCGGCGGCAAATTTCGCGGCCCAGAAACACATTCTCCTCCACGGTCATCTGCTCCGCCAGATTGAGCTCCTGATGGATAAGCACCACGCCAAGCGCCTCCGCCTCGCCATTGGCGGGCAAAGCCACTTCGTGCCCATCAAGAAGTATGCGGCCAGAAGTGGGGGCGAGAAAGCCTGAGAGGATTTTCATCAAGGTGGATTTGCCGGCCCCGTTTTCACCAATCAGCGCATGCACTTCACCAGCGCGCACTTCCATTGAGACGCTAAACAGCACCGGCACGGCGCCAAAGGATTTACTGATCCTGTCCGCTGCCAACACAGCAGTGGTCGTTAGATTGCCATCCGGCACAGTGTTTCCTCCCTGGTACGGGCGCATTTTTGGCCTCGCATTGAAGCTCGGTGTAAACCTTTTCACAGCTCATGTAAACCTTTACATAATGCTATGGAAACCTTTTCATGGACTCAGCAAGGGGCTATACCCTAGGCAAAGATACTGAAATGTCAGCAAATACCGCGCCCCGATTGCTGGCGCGCGGCAGGACCCAAAACCGTGAAGCAGCCCGTTCAAAAAGCCGCCACTATCGAGGATGTTGCCAAGCTGGCAGGGGTGTCGATTGCCACCGTCAGCCGGACGATTCGCAACCCGGAGAAAGTGGCGGAAAGCACCCGCAAGAAAGTAACCGGCGCCATTGCCCGCACCGGCTATACCGCTAATGCCATGGCCCAGAGCCTGCGCATGCAGCGCTCGCGCATGGTGTTGGTGCTGGCACCATCAATCGCCGACCCCAATTTTCCGGGCATCCTGATCGGTCTGGAAAAAGTCGCCAATGAACGCGGCTATGGAGTGTTGATCGGCAATACCCATGGCGAAGTCAGCCTTGAGGCGACGCACATGCGTTTCCTGTCGACCGGCATGGCGGATGGGGTGATTTTGCTAACTGGGCATTTGCCGGTGGCAGGGCAACCACAGCCAATCACCACCCTGCCACCGGCGGTGGCAGTGGGGCGACCGATTGATGGGCGCGTTGGCGGTGGGGCGATTGCCTTTGTCGGGGTTGAGGATGTGGCGGCCAGCAAAATGGCCACCGAATATTTGGTATCACTCGGGCACCGGAGGATTGTCTATGTCACCGGCGGGCCCGGCAACATGGTGTCCGAGCGGCGCGAACAGGGTTATCGTCAAGGGCTTGCGGAATATGCCGAACCGCTGACAAATTGGTGCATTGACGGCGATGGTTCCAGCGAAGGCGGGCGCGCAGCGGTGGAGCGGCTGTTTATCAAAGACACGTTGCCTTCGGCGTTTTTCTGCTACAACGACGATACGGCCATAGGGGTGATTTCGGCCTTGCGTCTGCGCGGCTATGCGGTTCCCGGTGATTTCTCGGTGATCGGGTTTGACGATATCCCCTTTGCCAACAACATCACCCCGGCGTTGACCACCATCCGCCAACCGCGCAGCCACATTGGTGAGCGGGCGATGACGCTGCTGCTTGACGCGCTAGAAGGCCGCGAAGCGGCGGTTGGTCAAGAGCTGCTGCATGGGGATCTGGTGGTGCGGGAGAGCTGTGGCCCGGCTTGACGGTGACGTTTGGCCTGAGGTCTAACCTCTTGCAGACCTATATGCTCAGCGGGTTGGTTTTCTGAAACCCACCATAAAGTTTCCTGGTTGTCGCAAATGACCGCCATCCGGAAATTCAATAAGGTCGTTCGACTAGGTAGCCGAACGACCGGTTTGGGGGCGAGAAGATCATCTCCCGCCGCCGACCCTTTTACGTCACAGAATGAGATCACTCGCATCGATGGTTGGCGCTCCGGTCACATCGACCGAAAAGTCGGACGCACTGTCGCCGTCAAGGTCGATATAAAGCCGCCCGACGGTCGCGTTGTAGCGCACTTCGTTTGCGGCACCCGTGTAGCCCGCTACGAAGGTCAGCGTGCCAGAAAAGCCCGAGAGGTCGATCATGTCGCCATCCTCGAAATCCGTGATCACGTCACGGTTCGACCCATGTGCGCTTTGCAATTCGCTCGAAAAAACAAACACATCCGCGCCAGATCCGCCCTCCAACGTATCACGACCAAGCCCGCCAATTAGCCGGTCAGCATCCGCGCCGCCCTGCAGCAAGTCATTGCCGTCATTGCCCGATAACGTGTCTGCACCGCGGCCGCCCAGAAGATCATCGTCATCATCTCCTCCGCGCATCAGATCATCGCCCAACCCGCCCAAGAGCATGTCATTGCCGGCCTCGCCGCCCAGATCGTCGTCGCCAGTGCCGCCAAAAACCGCGTCATCGCCATTGCCGCCGCGCAAATAATCATCGCCCGCATTGCCTGCGAGTGTGTCATTGTCATTGCCGCCGAACATGCGGTCATTGTCGTCGCCGCCGCGCAGCGTATCCTCGCCGTCATTGCCCGAGAGCGTGTCGGCCCCCGAACCGCCTCGCGCCCAGTCAGCGCCGTTATCGCCGCGCGCGAAATCATTGCCAGACCCTGCCACGATCCCATCCGCACCATCACCGCCCTCAACGCTGTCATCGCCAGAGCCGCCAAGAAGATCATCATCGCCCGTGCCGCCAAGCAGCGTGTCATCCCCGCCCAACCCTTGCAAAACGTCATCGCCGGCACCGCCATCGGCGCTGTCATCACCTGACCCGGTGTCGAGCTGATCATCCCCTGCGCCGCCGTGCATCGTATCGTCACCACCAAGGCCGGAGACGACATCAGCACCAGCGCCGCCGGACAGATCATCCGCGCCATTGCCCCCCGTCACCACGTCATCGCCGCCACCGACCTCATAGACGTTGACGGCGTTATCACTCCGCCCAGTGATCAGCAGGTAGGTGGTGCCGTCAATGGTCACCGAATGGTGGCGCGCTGCACTGCTGAGCGCCCCTTCGCCATTATTGTCGACAAGGCTTTGCAGCACTGTCAGCTCGCCGGTGTGTCCGCTCAAGGGGTTTTGGTCGATTGCAAAAAAATGCGCCTGGCTGCTGTAAAACGCCGTAACCGAAAGAAAAAGCTGATCACCGATCTCGACGATCTCTGCTTCACGGGCCCCATCCAACGCGGAATCGGACTGCATTCGTTGCTCCAGTTCAATCGAGCTACCATCGAAGGACAGAACCGAAATGGCATTGCCGCTTTGTTCGGGGACATAGAGATAGGCAGTGCCATCAATGACCACCGCATCAAGGAAGTCCGCGCCATCGAGAACACCATCCGCGGCCCCGTCAATGCTAGCGGTATGCGTTAGGGCACCGGTGGTCTCATTCACTGAAAAGATCGAGACGCCATCATCGAAAAATCCGGTTGCGGCGATAAACTGGGTTTCGTTTAAGTAGAAAGAGGCTAGGCCATGGGGTCCATTCAGTTCCAAAGTCGCATCATCATCGACATTCTCTACGCTTGTTAGCCCACCTGACGCAGCCACTTCGAAGACGCTTAAACCGTCGATATTGTTGCCCATGACATAAAGAAATGTTCCCCCGGATAGGGTTAGAATCTCAATATCGTAGGTAGAATCTAAATTGTAATCTGGGTCATCCGTTTGAAAAACAGCATCTGCAAAGGTCAGGTAAGGGGCGGTGTCCCCAATCGTATAGATGGTGACCCCATCATCGCTGAATCCTCCTGCGGCTAGGAACTGAGTGCCGGCCACTTCGAAAACCTTGACCTGATAGGCCTGATCAATAGAGGTGCCAGCAGCATCATTGACGACAGCAACCGGCGTCAGGGTTCCATCCGCCGACAGGGTCGAGACCTGGATCGCGTCGTCAAAGGCCGAAGCGGTATAGATGTAGGTGGTGCCGTTCACCACCGCGCTGGCGATTCCATTTGCACCGTTCAACCCGAGGCTTGCGGTATCGACCAATGTGTCGGTGAGTGTCAGGCTGCTGCCGGAGAGTGTGACCATGGCTTAAATCCCTAGAGAAATGAAAATAGTAAATTTTCTGCGGGAAACGCATCCCCACCGCGCAGACCATAACCGGAAGAACCATTTGGTCAAAACGTGATATTAATATTTGTTTCATGCTTAAAGCCGCGAGGTTCGCCGCACTGCGATCTAAGGAGAGTTCACCCGTTGCCTTCACCCATGATAATGATCCATGGCGGCGTCCAAATGGGTGCGGGAACCACAAGCTGAGAAAAGCAGCATGTGAAACCCACAATCGGCAGCAGCCATTCGCGGGCCTGCCATCCCAAACACACATGGCTTAACCGACTTTCCGCGACACTGACCGCAAATGCTGCACTCTTTTGAGGCTCTGCATGACCGGATTGGCTAGGCAAGGCCCGAAAGCTATTTTGACTATGCAGTTTTGCACAGTCAGCTTCCTGCGCATTGCTGATGTCGATGCACAGCGCAATTGGGTTCCGCTCCGATCGTGGGTGAATGGCCGCTTTGACCGTCACTGTAATACTTACCACAATGGCCCTTATCAGAATGGCCACTGCTGAAAGCCTTTATTTTCAAGGCTACCCGCAATCTTCCGGGTTCATCCACCCTCTTCCGAGATCACTGTTATAAGGTGTACTTCCCTACAGTGACACTTGGTTTTACAGTAAATTACACTAGCTATTACAGAAAATCAGTTTTGGGCTGAGGTGGGACTAGCCGGGCGATCTGGTGGAAAAGCAGAACCGTTTCTGCGCCTAGCCCGTCGCGATCTACCTCGCCCACAGCAATGTCCAATCGCTAAAATGAGGTCTCAGTATAGCCAACCTGTAAGCCAACAGCACAGATAGCTGCGTTGCGTTCTGAAAACGTACAATAGCCACGCGGCTGCAGAAACTTAGAGCGGCAGATGGCGAACAAGACTGTTGAACGTCCGATCAGAGGATCAGATCCTCAGCATTGATCAAGGGTGCACCTACTATGTCGATGGACAAGTCGGCTTCACGGTCACCGTCGATATCAACATAGAGCCGGCCAACTGTACCATTGTAGCGCACTTCGCCAGCGGCCCCAGAAAAGCCTGTCCGACCGACAAAGCTTAGCCCAGACATGATGCCAGTCAGGTCAATCTGGTCCAAACCCACTTCAAAATTGACAATGATGTCGCGATTGACGCCATGGTTGCTCTCGGCGACGTCGGCAAAGACAAACACGTCGCCTCCGGTGCCTCCATCCAGCGTATCGCGACCAAGGCCACCGGTTATTGTGTCGTTGCCCGCCCCCCCATAGATTTCGTCATTTCCATCCCCACCTGAAACGATGTCGGCCCCGCTGTTGCCGAATAGGGTATCCAAACCCTCCCCGCCGCTAAGGCTGTCGCCCTCCGAGCCTCCGGCAATTTGATCATCGCCTAGGCCACCAAGCAAGCGGTCGCTCCCGTGTGAACCATAAACGCTATCGTCGCCACTTCCGCCTGATAGATAGTTAGAAGCATCACCGCCGCCGCGCAGAATGTCGTCGCCATCAAGGCCATATAGGGTATCGCTGCCAGAGTTGCCGCGCAGGCTATCGTTTCCAGCATTTCCAACGAGCCGATCATCGTCGTTTCCGCCAAAGATCGTGTCCGCACCATCCCCGCCAGACAAGACATCATTGCCATTGCCACCCGAGAGGAGATTGGCGGTATCACCACCGCCCCTTAGGGTGTCATCCCCGTCAAGGCCATAAAGAGTATCGCTGCCAGCGTTGCCGCGTAGACTATCGTCTCCAGCATTTCCAACGAGCCGATCATCGTCGTTTCCACCAAAGATCGTGTCCGCACCGTCCCCGCCAGACAAGACATCATTACCATTCCCACCCGAGAGATAGTTGGCGGCATCACCGCCGCCTTTTAGGATGTCGTCGCCGTTCAACCCGTAAAGGGTATCGCTGCCCGCGTTGCCCTCTAGACTATCATTCCCGTCATGGCCAACCAACCGATCGCCATCCTCCCCACCAAAGAGGGTATCGTTGCCGGCACCACCAGAAAGCGTATCGGCACCATAGTAGCCCCAAATCACATCATCGCCGTCGCCACCATGTGCCGTGTCATCGCCATAGTAACCGTCTAGCGTGTCATCTCCCGAACCACCGTCAAGACTGTCGTCGCCAATGCCGCCACTAAGGGTATCCTGACCATCCCCACCGGTAAGCGTATCATCACCGTCATCCCCCCTAAAACGAACATTTGTAACCAGACCCGCGGCCGTCAGGGTGTCGTCGTAGATTGTACCGCGGACCTGTTCGATACTGATCAGCGTGTCGGTATCCCCAAACGTATCGATGGCAATGCCAGTGAAAAGATCAACCGTGACACTGGTGCCGACGTGATCTGACCATGTCTCATACAGGTAGTCCACAAAGTCCTGAGACCCGCCACCGCCATCGATGGTATCGTCCCCTGCGTGGCCTTCGAACCCTTCTAAGAAATCGAAATCACCGCCTGTTATATGGTCCGCATCCTGTGACCCGGCCAGCCAGTTAGCATAGGTAAATGTGTCATTCACACGTCCATCGCCGCTGACCACGGTGCCTGATCCGTTGGCATCTGAGACAATGGTCACGCCACCAATATCAGACTGGCCGCTATAAGTGATGCCTATTCCTTCGTCGTTGGCCCACAAACCGGCATGGCCAAGGATTGTATCCTCACCCAGCCCTGCCCGGACCCAATCTCCCCACTCCTGGCTTTCGGCATCGCCGCCCGAGGCATCGAGCAAATCGTTGCCCTTGCCGCCATACAACAAATCGCGACCTGCCCCTCCCCTTAAGGTGTCATCCCCCCCCTCGCCCCGCAGGCGGTCATTCCCGGCGCCACCAACAAAGAGGTTGTCATATACGTCGCCGGAAATCGTGTCATTGTGCGACGTGCCAATGATGTTTTCCACGTCGACCAATAGGTCTCCTCGGGCAAAACCGCCCCATGCCCGATAGTCGCTCGACAAATCGATCCGGATTTCGTGATCTGACCCGGAATAATCAACCGTATCATTGCCTTCACGACCATATAAAAGCTCGTCGTCATCCGTTGCGACAAGCAAGTTTGACCCACTGTCACCCACCGTCACACGATCCACCGCGACTTCTGTGTCGATCCCGTTAAACATGTGCTTCATGTCTTTGACACGGGATGTATCCCATGAAAATGCTTGGTTGAACGCGTCCGCGCCCGAAAACATGCTTCTCATGCTCTGAACGTTGGACGTATCCCACCCACTGAGGTCTTGATTGAACGCCCTCGCAGAACTGAACATATGATCCATGTTTATAACACTGGATGTATCCCAGCTGGAGATGTTCTGATTGAATATAGTTGCGTTAGAAAACATAGAGCCCATATCAGAAACGCTGGATGTGTCCCAAGCACTAAGATCCTGATTGAAGGTATTTGCAAGACTGAACATACCTTTCATGTTGGTGACACTGGATGTATCCCAAGCACTAATATCCTGATTGAAGGCAAATGCAAAATGAAACATATACCCCATATCCGTAACACTGGACGTATCCCAATGTGATACTGATCCATTGAACACACTTGCAGCAAAGAACATCCTGTGCATATCGGTAACATTGGACGTATCCCAATTGCCAATATCCTGATTGAAGGCGTAGGCATAGGTAAACATGTTCCGCATCGTCGTAACGCTGGAAGTATCCCAATTGCTGATATTGTGATTGAAAAAATCGGCACCCTCGAACATAAACGACATATCTGTGACACTGGAGGTATTCCACCCACCAATATCTTGATTGAACGCGTCGGCCCTATAAAACATCGACCCCATATCTGTGACACTCGAGGTGTTCCACCCACCGATATCCTGATCGAATAAGTCAGCGTTGGCAAACATGTGGCTCATATCTGCGACACTCGAGGTGTGCCATCCACCTATATCCTGATCGAATGAGCGAGCGCCATCGAACATATGGCTCATATCTGTTACGTTAGACGTGTTCCAGTTACCGATATCCTGGTTAAACGAATTTGCTGAGAAAAATGTCGACCCCATATCGGTGATGTTGGACGTATCCCAAGCACCTATATCGGAATTAAACCTACTAACTCGTCCCCACGGATGAAGACCAAACATGTCGTTCATGCTAGTTACGTTTGACAAGTCAGGGGAATCCGTTGCCGATATTACAAGCCTATCAACTCCCGAAAACATTCCCGACATATCCTGCCAAACCGTATCACCCCATTGAACAATTTCAACGGAAGTAGATCGAAAGTTGGAACCGCCAAAACTTAGAGAAGACAGGTCGCCAGAAATCGTCACATCGAAGCTTCCGCGAGAGTTATACCTATGAGAAACAGGGGTTGATGTATACGTTATTGGGCCGCTTCCGTCCCCCCAATCGATAGTGACATTCACCGTCTCTGTCGTAAAAGGAATTGTAAAAGATGCGCCATAACTGTTTGAACCAGTGTGCAACCGAAAAATAAACTCGCTAGGCATGACCAATCTCTCACATTTTTTTTACGATAGCCCCCAACCCAGAGGCGACACAACTCACGTCTATCAGATTGGAGCAGATATCCAAGGCTATTGGCCTCTTCTTTTGCCCCTGCTGGGTTGTGATCTGAGCCTCTCCTGTTGAAGTGGTCCACCCCTATGTTTAGGAAACGGGGGCTAGAAATGGCAAACAAACGACCCAAGCCCGAAGAGATTGTGACGAAGTTACGGCAAGTTGAGGTTCGGGCTGGGCAAGGCATGCCGCGCCTAGATGCGATCCGGCAGATCGATGTGACCGAACCAAACTATTACCGCTGGAAGATCGAAGCATCGAATGCCGATGGTTTGAAAGAGATGCGGCGGGTACGGTGGAATGCAATCAAAACAACTTAAGGAACTGAAGCGTCTTCAGAAAGAGAACAAGCGTTTGCATCGTGCGGTTTCTGATCTGACCTTAGACAGGTTGATCCTGAAAGAAGCTGCATCGGTAATACCGCTGACCGGCAGGCTTTGCGAAGCAACGCTGAGAGGGACCTGAGCCCTTCGCGTCGGCGGGCTTGAATTTATCATGTGCGTCGCCGGTTCAAGGTATCCGAGCGAAAAGTTTGCCGTGTTCTGGGCCAACCCCGATCGACACAGCGTCGACTGCCACGTGGACGCGCTGACGAAGAACGCTTGGTCGAGGACATGATCGAGCTGACACGCCAACTTGGTTGATATGGCTACCGTCGAATTGCTGCCCTGCTGAGAGACGCAGGCCGGCAAGTGAGCGACAAACGTGTCGAACGGCTGCGGCGGCGAGAGGGGCTTAAAGTGCCAATGAAACAACCAAAGTAGGGACGGCTCTGGCTCAATGATGGGTCGTGCATCCGCTTGCGGCCTGAACATCGCAACCATGTTTGGTCGTATGACTTGTTGCATCACCGGACAGACGATGGCTGGGAGTTCAGGGCGCTCAACATCTTGGACGAACATAGTCGAAAATGTCCCCTCGCGTCAGCATCCTCTGGATGCGCCTGCCGGGCAATGGGACGATCCGGGTCAAACGGAAGCTGAACTCGACTGAGGTTATCGATGCGTTGACAGACCTGTTTAACCTGCGCAGGTTGCCTGCCTACCTTAGGTTAGACAATGGTCCTGAGTTCATTGCTGAGGCCGTCAAAGATTGGAGCGAGACAGTTGGAGCCAAGACCGCACACATAGAGCCCGGGTCAGCTTGGGAGAACAGGTACTGCGAAAGTATCAACGGGAAGATACAGGATGAACTGCTGAACGGTGAGATGTTCTACTCGTTTCGGGAGGCTCAAATCATCATCGAAAGGTGGATGAACCACTTCCACACCAAGCGACCACACAGTGCATTGGGCTATCGCCTGCCTGAGCCTGAGGCCATCATCCCGATAGACCAAAGGCCAAGAATGCACTCGCTTTCAATATGGATCACTCAAGTCGGGCTGCACACTGGTCGGCAGGGTTTGGTTTTGCGACTTACGGCCCCGTGTTGTACAGTTTTTGCACGCTCTGTGGCCTTTCAACATCACGCCCGATTCCAGAAGTGCATCCCGCGGGGAAACGCTGCCATCAAGGGATGAAACATATAGACTAAGGTGAGGTTCTAGGGCGACGGTCGTCTGCCTTGAGTGGATTCGAGGCGAAAACTGCTAAGCTGCAACAAGTGCAAACTGCGGGTTAGAAAGACTGCCAGTGCCTCCATTTTCCCCGTGACCTTCCTTCAATTGTAATTCAAGCAAGGCCGTACCATTGGAACTAAACATGTAGCTAAATGTGGTGCCATCGTCCGCAAGTACTGTTTCGATTTCTAAATCGTCCAGAACTGCTTGCGGTGCTGTCAGTTCAATTCTATCTTCTGCGCCAAATTCTGTCACCAAGGCAGGCCCACGATCCAAATGGCTTTCCAACACGGTAATACGAATGGTATCCTTATCTGTTTCCTCTGGATCAAAGTCGCCAATGTACGGCCCCAAACCAGCATATTGCCCAACGTACATCTCAATGACATCGTCCCCGCTTTCTGCGAAAGCTCCACCAAATATAAAGCCCATGTGGTTCGAGGTATCCCAATAATCGTCAGGGGTAAGCCGGATCAAGTCATCCCCTCCGCCACCGCTCAATGCCGAGACGCCGCTGCCGGTTAGGGTATCATTTCCGTCTCCCCCGAAGACACTGTTGCCTCCGCTCACATCGGTCAAGACATCATCGCCCGTACCTCCGTATAATTGCAATGAACTACCTTCGGCAGAGATTGTGTCGTTTCCGCTCTCCCCTTTTAGGCCACTGAAAACGCCATTGTAATTGATTATATCGTCGCCTTCACCTGCACGGATACCAGAACGACCTTCACCTGCGGAAGAAATCGTATCGTTTCCAGCGGTGGTAAACACGGTAGTCTGATTACCAGAATAACTGGAAGTGGTATTATTAACCAAGACCTCGTCGTCCCCAGGGCTTGTTACAACCACTGTATCAGGAGCCACAGAAATCACGCCACCATTCGCTTCGGCCAGGATAATCGCTGGCTCAGTATCATCGTATGGCTGATCGCCACCTTCGAACCGAGCGATGCTAATTGAATCTTCTGATATCGGCCCACTATTGTTTAGTATTACAGTTTGCGACAATGTACTCTCTGTACCATCCGAACGTAGGTTGGTTAAAGTAAGGGTCACCGCATTATCATTAGTTCCCTCGATAGCATTTTGCGATAATTCAAAAGTAACTTCGCCAGCGTCGTCCAGTGTTCGATAAATACCTAGATTGGACGGGAACTCAAAAACCAACAGATCTTCGGTTTCGTCAAAATCCTCGATCGAGATATTTTGGGCCTGGAGTTCATCACTAAGCCCAACCGCAAGTGTATCGCTTCCCTCTCCCAAAACAACGAACCGATCACCGGCATTATCATATACATCATTCAAACGAATAAGATCTTCGCCCTCACCACCAGAGAGTGTTGCATCTTGTGCACCTAAGTATCTCAATGAAATTTTGTCATCGCCCGAGCCGCCTTCGATCGTCACAGGGCCAGTGTCACTTCCTGCGTTTTCGGGTAGCACTTCGTCGCCGTATAGCACATCCATGAATGTGTCATCTCCAGCTCCGCCTTGGGCGTTAATGCTTCCCACCGTCGGTATTCGAAAACTTTCATCTTCGTCTGAACCAACAAACGATAAAACCTCGGGGATATCCACAGGAACGGTATCATTTCCGTCGTGACCATCTTCAATGTCATCGCCATTGTTAGCATCGTCATTTGAAGCGCTATCTGCCCCAAGCGCCGGGATTATCAATCCAGCAAAAATAGCAATAAGAAAAATGAGCACTGGAATGATTCCTTTTGACTAAATGCATACTTGATACTGTATTGTCGGGTGATTTTTGTCACCCTCTATTTCTTTGAACGCGGATGACTTGTTGTTCGACAAAAGATTTGGGGAGTTATCGATTGGGTTCAAGAAGCCCTTTGGAAATGCCCGACTAGAGACGTCTTTTCCATACCGAACGGACTTCGCAAACTCCGTTATCTGCGCTTCGCGGACCTACGCACGATCCAGCTTCGCCCTGGTTCGCCCAGCGTCGTTCGTTTCGACCCGAAATGACGGCAGTCAGCCCAAAGTAACCAATGTCGGGCGACTGCGAAGGGCATTGCCGCAGGTGCCAACTGTTTGCCTCGAATTCCCTAGAGCGGACATTCATACTCAACACGACTGATTTCAACGCTCAAAGGCGGGTCTGAGCCCAGACTCACCGATGCTGCACGATGCACGAATGTCCGCCCTCTCGCGGTGTTGCCAAAAACGTGACAAAATCAAAGGCAGTTTTGCCAAAGGTATATGGCGCAAGTTGTTTCGATATTTCCGGTAAAGGTGCGTGTGTCGTAAAACGACCGTTTTCGTAAATCTTATAGGACACAAAGCCTATTCAAATGCTTCGCGAGGAATTATGGCTCCAAAGTTTTCGAAATACTGCTTGGGTAGAACTAGGTGATTTCTGTACGCAAGCGAAATATCTGATTTGGCAGGCGGGATTATGGAAACAACACCATGTCGACACTTAACATCAGATCGTTGCAGAACTTCCTCGAGAAATTTCGACCATTCCTCTACACTAAACAAATGATGAAAGATTGGCCATTCCAACACCGGAACACCCCCTTCCTGATCATCAATTGGTATGGAGAGTTCGGCGGTATCCATATTGTTTGTCATTTTCCGAGTTTTTGGTACCGAGCCATTTGTATACCAAAGGCTTACTAAAAACAGCGCATTGGCCATACCGGTATTATCATTCTCGAAGCTTGGCTTCTCTGCATCCAGTCTCGTTGTTAACGCGTAAAAATATTCACTGCCAAGTTTATTTGGAATGAAGCATCTTTTAATAACGTCTGATAAGTATTCGCTTGGCCGTGAAGATATCGAAACCGCAACGGCAATTTCTGCAGCGAGATTCTCGATTTCATCTTTCCGCGTCGGTGGATATGGCAATCGTACAATTAGTTCTGCAGCTAAGTACTCATGAAGGGACTTGTGAGCAAATTCAAAGCTATCAAACCCAACCTTTAGATAGAGACCAGTATGACTTTCAAGTTCATCTACTACGAGTTCGGCTTCAGAGGTGGGAAGTCGGAAGCGCCGGGAGATTTTTTGATAAGCTGATATCAAATCATTTCTATCAATTGTGTATCTTCTTGCTTCAACAGACATCCAATGAGCAAGTTCACAAAGAAAGTCAAACTTTTCGTCCACATCAAAATTGGCATACCGGGATCGTCTCGGAGTTTTACGCTGTTCATTCCACTCTTCAAGTAGAAGCCGTACAATCTTTCTGTATATCGTCTTAGGTCGCTCGGATATTTCACCGGTTGAGCTATAAAGCATGCACAGAAATGCTAGTGTGAGAGGCTTTATAGCGGTGTCGTTAAATGGACTCTTGTGTAAGCGATCTAAGAAGTCAAGACGCTTCTCCGGATTTGGAAGCCACTTAGACGTGAAATCATTGATTTGTGGTTCACTTAAGGGGGCTACTTCGTATTCTGAGAACGAATAGACGTTATTTTTTATTTCCCCCGTACGACACGTCAGTACTAACCGAATTCCTGGAAACTGTTGGCCAATAAATTCTATCTCAGAAAGCGCGCCCTTCTTCATAGTTTGGTTGGGTAGTTCATCAAAGCCATCGAGCACAATCAGTGGCTCTGTAGACTCAATCAACTTATAGAATGCGCGCTTCTTCTCGGTTCGCAGAACTTGTTCGAGTTCCTTTTTCGCATCCTTGGGCAAGTCGTTTGAAGTGCTGTCCTCATAGGTTACGTGAACATGTTTTGATATCTCGGAGTATAATACTTCATCTGGCCTGATATCTGTTTCAACGTCCCTGAAGCGAACGAGGATTGGATAGCTTGCGCCATTCTCAAAGGATTTTCGTCCAGTAATTAGAGAATTTACCACCTTCTTCATCGTGGTGGTTTTACCTGCACCGGGTAAGCCTAGGATTAGTATATTTCGGGGTTCATCGTCTAGTATCTGTTCCAGGGGCTTTCTTGGAAGCTCGATATTGGGTTCGATGCGAGCCCTCGTTGGTGTGAGGTGCGCATCCAATGCAATATAGACAGATGAGACGCGGATAGTCTCGCCAAACTCTTTGATCTGTATGCTATCGGACCACTCCGTAAGAAAGGCGTTATGCGCGTTGAGACGCTCTAAGGTCTTCGGTGTGGAAACATTTAGACGGATATCAACAGGGTTCAGGTCTAAAATCGATCGGGCTTTTCGGACGATGCGATCGTCGAGATTTGTATTAGATAGTAGGTCTTCATCAGAGTTTATCTTGTCAAGTTGGCCAGAGAGATATTTCTCGGCTAGCCGAACTCCAGCATCAATCACTTTTTCTAGTATCATATTTGCCTCGATTGCCGGTTGAAATGGCTGGGAGCATAAGGTGTAAAATCTTAGCTATTGGATATCGCTTTTAATGGTGTTGGCAACCGTCTCACGGATATTGAGCCTATCCGCCTGTTTTCTTCCTTGTTCGTAGCCGGTTTCGACGCCCTCATCAGCGCCGGCACATTCTTGAGTACGCCCGTCGGCACCTTTGCAAACCGCGCTTCCAGTAGTGAGGATAGGGCGGCTGATGCACGTCCTCAACGGATTCCTTCCGAAACTCTTTCATATCTCGAGATTGCCAGAATTCAATCGTTTCTGTCACCGGCGGAAGCCACCGATTTTGACCATGTTCAGTTTCTAGCAAGCAGACCTTGGCGCAAGTGCAGCGAAATGGTGCTTTGTCCGCACACCCGACCTTCAGCACGTGAAATCATGGTTTTGACCCACCAAACTTGTCGGATGACTGCAGTGAGCCCAGAGCAGACAAAATTTGTGCTTTTGTCTAAAGATACATTTATTGTTGTTACTTAAGGAGAGACGAAATGGCAGCTTGGCAGTTTCCCGTTATGCTCATACCTGCCAAGGCGATGTTATCCGAGCCTCAACTTCGTCTTCAGGACTTCCTCACTGATGATGGTTGGGATGTAGTGGAATTGTGGAGCGAAGGTCCTAATGTAGCCAGAGCTGGGGCTGCTGTCAGCGAGTTTCTGGGGAATTCAACTAGCCTAAACGGTTGGGACCAAGCTTTCTACTGGGGGACACGCACTGGCAATGATGCCTCGCTTCATTTCGATGGAGCCAAAGTAGAGAACTTGAGCTTTCGGTTAGACATGCGTTCGTTCGATGAGGGCTTTGTTCGATCCATCGTTTCCATTGCGTTTAACCTTCAGTGCCACACCCTGATCATGGAACGCGGTATAGCTGTGGCACCCACAATTGATGGTCTCAAAAGGCAGGCTGAGAAGTCACGGGCAGCAAGATGCGCGGAGGTTAGTTAGGCTAACTCTTGAACGCCCGCTCCGTCCGCGCTGCCGTCATCTAGCCCAAATTTTCGCTGCAAGGCTCACCAATGACCGCTGTTCTCGCGGCGTTGCAGCGTTTTTTCCAGAACTGTCTGGCCGAGGCCCTGACTTTGCAAAGGTCGCAATCTGCGCTTCGCTGACATTGGCACGCTTCGGTGGCTCCGGGCTGGCCGCCCAGCCCTTTGAACGACCGGTGTCAGCCCGAAGCGGACCGACGTCGGTTGACCACGAACTCCCGACAAGCGGTCAAAATGTGTTTGCCTTGCCGTCCCCTGAGCGGGCATTCATTCCGAAAAAACCTTTTCAAGGGCCGAAGTCCAATGACATAGTGGAAAATCAGAAAATCGTCATCATCACAGGCGATTATCTCAAAAGCATTCCGCATTCTTTCTGCTTGTGTTGGCGTGCAAAGACAGGCTGATCTGGCGCGGAATGAAAGTTATCTAACATTTGGATACTTGTAGAGGTTATGAAAAAAAGACTTTCCCTAATCATGTTTGTTGTGGCCTGCTTTGGTATGTTGAGCTTTATTATCAAAGTAATTGTGGGATTTGATTTTGTTGACGAAAACGATTTCCCCGCCGAAATTCTCGCTTTGGCCGATATTGCGTTTGCCATTTTTGTGGCCCAAACAATGGTGTCGGCAGTATATGATTTTCTAACGAAATAACTGAACGCAAATTTTTGAAACATGGCTGGGCGCGCTTTTAAGCAGTATTAGGTCATGTTGACAAAAGGCGCACCCAGAGGCGGATGGAAGTGATGTCTGTGAAGCCCAGGAAGCTTTCGGCAATTTTGTCGTTGCATGTGGCGAAGCGGCGGGTCTTCAAACACTGCTCATCAAAGACGGCTTCTCACATTGCATCGCAGCGGTTGCTGGCCGCGCCCGAGACCGAAGTGCGGACTTTGCAAAGTGCACTATCTGCGCAAAACAGACTTACATGCATACCGAAAAATCCGCAAATTTTCAGACCAATAACGGCGAAAGGGGCGACCCAGACGGCGCACGGGCGCCTTTTAGTCAAGCCTTGTGCGGTTGCTGCGGTGCAAGAAATATCTTGGCCAGTTTGGGAAGAATTTGGCGGTGGCGGTAAGTCGGATATTCATCATTTGCACCGCATGCGCTGCCCGGTCGGGTCATGGTATGGGCATGATCCCGAGAGGGTCCATGTAGTCTGAGCTGCCCAAAACCGAGGATTCGATTGAGGTGGACGAAGAGTATCTCTACCTTCTTCCTGCCCCCTTCGAGATTGCATATTTCTTTGTCTTTGCAGTATCGAAGGCGACTTGGTGGGCGTCTTCATGTTCTTCGTCGAGGATTTTGCGCACATCGGAGTTCGGGCTGCATGGCATCCAGGGCGGGCATGCTTGGTAGGTGTGTTTGAGAGCCTCATAACTGGCGACACGCTTGCTGGTCGGCCCACCGGTCGGGTCCGAGGAATTGCGTCTGCATTGTTTGAGCAGCGCGCCTTTAGGACAGATGTATTGGGTTTTTTCGGGTATTCATTCGAAATCAGTGCGGCTCCAGCTGCTGGTCTTATGGCCCGCTTCGTCCAGCACCGGCTTACGGGGTGATGTCGCGGTCAACCAGCCAACCCAGCATTGGCCCAATCCCGTACGCGCTTTCTGCGACAAGCCGTTCAGGATCAATACCGTGCCGGTCCTTGATCCGATCCAACATGGTGTGCACCAAGCCCACTTCGGCCCGTCAGATTGTTCTGGTGTCTTCGACGTCCATTGCCCGTAAATGCATGTTTTCATGCTTGAACGGGGCGATGACGCTGTGGTTTGTATTGATCGGGGAATTGGTGGAGTAACAAAAGAATGCTGGCCCTTTGGGGACTGCGGCTGACTGGCTCGAAGGGCCTGAGCGAGATGTAAACTTGGGTTCCACATCCGATGCAGCTCCAAAAGCGGCATCGGCTAAAACACCCAAATACTCCATGACATCGCTTGGTGCACCCGCTGGATCAACAACGCTGCGATCCCAATTATCCTTTGGCGTGGAGTTTTGCTTTATCGCATCTGCTTCGATCAAACGGGCATTTGCGGCAAGGCTCTGCCCGCTCACCCATCCATTCGCAATGCACCTCGATACGGTTTTCTCGAACAAATGGCCCATCAGCTTGCTCTCCCGAAAGCGACCCTTTCGGCAGATCGTTGCGCAATGCCCTGCCGGGCGATGGATCAACAATTAGGGGGCGGCAGATGGGCGACCTTTGTGGCTGTCAAAGACCGCGTGGCACTGACACATGTCATTCAGATCGACGAACCGGTCAATCGGGCATAGCGGATAATCTTGCGGGACGTGCTCTTCCAAAGAGAACCCAATAAACAGCGCCACTGCTGCATTTTGCACCAAGGACTTGGAAGAGTTGAAAGCCGCAAATACAAAGTCATTGGTCGGGCAACGGGTACAATTGGGTTTCTGGTTTTCTATTGGCGGGCTGTTCGTTTAGGGTTCGCAGGCGGGCGCACCGCGTCCTAGTTTGACCAAAGAGACGACTTTGAAATGACCCCATCTCAGGTTCCCCCGCTTTTGCATCGCTCTCAAGCGCGCTCTTTTCGGGCGGCCTTGGTTTTGGCGGGGGTTTGGCTGGTGTTGTTGATCCTGTGGTCAGAGCTTGACGCGGCTCCTTGGATTATTGCGCTCTTGTTCCTCCCGTCCCTTCCGGCGGCTTATGAGTTTGCGGTCGACAAACAGGTTTGGTTTGAACTCACCGACAACTTGATGCGTTGGCAATCGGGGAACCGGCGGGGGGACATCGCGATCGACAAGGTTGAGGCCGTGCGCCTGAAAACCCGACTTGATCTTTCGGTACGGGTGCAGATTTTGGCCGGTGGCAAGCGTATCATTCTCCCTCAAGACTGCGTGCCGCCACATCAAGACTTGGAAAAGGCGCTGCAAGCGCGTGGCATTCAAGTGACCCGCCACCATTTCGGCATCTAGGCACCCCTGCCCCACCCTGTGTCATATGGCTGTCACCGAATCCTGCGATTTTTGCAGGCATGAAACATCGTATCGACCCGTTGATCCAAGATCGCGCGCCCTGGCTCTTTCAAAACCGTCCGGGCACCGCCCTAATGCGCGCCCTGTTGAACCGAATGTTGGGCTATGACCGCACTTTGCAGATTGGCGAAACGCTTCAGGATATGAGCGCCGATCACATCATGACCACCATGGGCAATCTGTTGGCGCGCAATGTTGAGACCACTGGATTGCGCCACCTGCCCGGCTATGGCCCGGCGCTGATTGTTGCCAACCATCCAACCGGCATTGCCGATGGCATCATCCTGAACCATGTGCTGCGTCAGGTGCGCCCCGACATTTATTACTATGCCAATCACGATATTCTGCGCGTTCTCCCCCAGATGGGCGAGGTGATCGCCCCAGTCGAATGGCGCAAGGAAAAGCGCAGCCATGCCAAGACCCGCGCCACCATGGCCTACACCCGTCACGCGGTGGATGCGGGACGGCTTGGAGTGATTTTTCCATCTGGGCGGCTCGCCAAAAGACGTGGGCTAAGCCTGCATGAAAGGCCTTGGATGGCCTCGGCGGCGATGATTGCCCGCAAGTTCGATCTGCCGGTGATCCCGGTGCATATTCAGGCGCGCAATTCGGCGATGTTCTATCTGTTTGATCGCATCCATCCAACCCTGCGTGACATCACCTTGTTCCATGAGACCCTGAACAAAGCCCGACAGCCCTATCAAATTACCATAGGTGAACCGATTTCAGCCTCGGCCCTTCCGGCGAAATCCGAGGACGGAATTGCGATGCTGCGCAGGGCAACCCTTGGGTTGGCGGGGCGCAAAGCCCCGGCTGTGTCTTTGGTCGATGCAACACGCCGCCCCAGCCGGACGTGATCCGGGGCGGAGACGCAAAAGGATTAGCCTTCACTGACCGCTTCAGGCTCAAAATTGATGGCCTCTAGCGCCGGGGGCATGTTTGGTCCAATCGGATCAAGAGGACGCATTTGCGGGCGTAATGGCTCTGGCCCAATGCCGTCTGGACGGGCCACAGGGCGCAGTGAACTGGACATCCCAACACAATAGTCTTGCTTGCGAGTCCAATCCTTCATGTCCTGACGCTTGCGTTTGGAATGAAACGGCCCCCAATCCGCCGCAACCCCGCGCCAGTTTTCACTGACAACGCCGTCGCGCGGAACCGTCACCGCCATGATCCGCATGGCGCAGGAGAGATTATCCTCTGGATCTTTAAGCGCCTGACCGCTGCGCGCCTTGCACTTATAGTGCCTTGCCGTGGCGGGTAGAATTTGGACCAGCCCATACCACAAGCCACCACCGCCAACCGCATGGGGGCGATGGGTGCTTTCGTGCCATGCGAGCGAGGACACGAGGCCAACCCAAAAATCTTCGCGCTGTTCGCGGCTCGCACTTGGATAGGCCGGGCAATAGGCGGCAATGTCACGCGGCACCATCTCGGGCAGAACCGAGGCATGGGTTCGCAGGCTGGTTTGGATGGCGCGAGTCCAGCTAGACCGCCCCCCCTTGGTTCCCCAGCGGGCATTTGGCAACGGACGAACCGCCCGCCGCGCCACAGGGCGCAGAGAGGCGGTTACAGCGAGCTTCGAGGGCACAGCAGCAACCCCGACCGCGGGCATCGGAGCAGATTCCAATGGAGCGGGACCAGGATTGGCAGTGGCTTGCGCCGCAAGAAGCGTGAAAAGTAGGGCAGCACGCAACATGGGCACGATACGTGCCGCAACTCAAAGATTCGCGCAAGACTTGTGGTCGTTCGTGAATTGGCAACATTGCGTTCTTGATCCCGCATCAAAGCCGCTGAATGACCGACACATCGCCCGCGACAAACCGCTTTGGTGCCCCGTTTTGGCCGCAAAGCCCCGGCAGATTAGAGCCTGTAACAAGGACCGACATGCTGCCACCATGCGAATTCTATCAGAAAAAATAGCCGCCTTCAGGGCGGGTCAGGGCCTCCTGTCTAACGACAATGAGAGCTCCATGCCAAATCCAACGACGCCGGCCACGGCCGAAGTTGCTCCGCTGCGCCCCCGCGTTGACATTCCGGTTTGCGATCCCGCACCAGATGCCAAAGCCCAGAAAAAAGCCTTTGAACGCGGTCAGTTCCTTGTTCGGCAGGACGCCTGCGACACCTTGGCAAAAGAGATACGCACCGCCGAGGAAAACCGCCAACTGACGCCCGGTTTGGCCTCTGTAACGCACATCATGGCCAAGGGCGCGCGCTCTGACATTCTGACCGCGATGCACGCCATGGTTAGCAAAGCGGAACCCAAAAAGGCGCAAGTCATTCTCGCCTCGCTAGAGGCCAGTTTCGAAGACTGCCCTGATGATCCGACCTTGGCCTATATTCTGGCCATGGCCCATGTTGATCTGGCCCAGCTTTGGCGCGGAGCGTCACGGGTTCGCGACCTTGCGCCGCAGCGTCGAGACGCCTTTGACACCCATATCCAGGCGGCGGCGGCATTGGCGGATCGATACGACCCGTTTGAACTTGATTCGCCACTTTGGGCAGAGGTGCGTTGCGCCGTCCTAGAAGCCGATCCGCGACCGGCACAGCGGGTGTCAGACGACTTCGAAGATCTGATTGATCTTGATCCCACCAATCCCTCACACCTTCTGGCCTTGGGGCGCGAGCTGTTGCCGCGCAATCATGGGACGCTGGAACTGCTAGATATTCAGGCACGCCGACAGGTTGCTCTGCTCAAAGATATCTGGGGGACAGGTGCCTACACTTGGGTGTTCATGGGGGCATTGCAGATCGACCCTTCGGCGTTTCGCCGCGTTGAGCCCGAACTCTTTGTCGAGGGGATGCATGACATTCTTGGCCGCCACCCGTCTCAGCATATGGCCAATGTTATGGCCGCATTCAGCGGGTTAACTATTGCAGCACCGAGCGAAGACAACAGTTCCCGCATGAGGCTAATGGATTGTTTCAGCTGGATTTTGCAAGACCATCTACGCGAATTGCATCCGCTTATCTGGGCTCTGGCTCCTGTTCCGGGCAAGCCAAATATGTGCCTTGGTGATGATGTCGATCTTGTCAAATTTGGCACAACACGCGCCATAGGCAGCATCGCCCAGCATTTTGCCCCGGCTCTGGACGCGGGTCGCCGCCTTGTCTTTACCCCAGACGGTCTGCAATTGCGCTAATCACAATGCGCCTGGCGTCTCCTTTCGCCTGCCTCTTGCCCCCTGCCCCGCCTTGGCGTATTCCCTGCCTCATTCCATGAGAGCCGAGGAACGCCATGCTGGACCTGACATTCGACACCCCAAAGCCCAAGGTCATTGCCGGGGCCAAGTATGACTGGGAATTGGTCATCGGGATGGAGGTGCATGCGCAGGTCTCCAGTCAGGCAAAACTCTTCTCCGGGGCCTCGACCAAATTCGGTTCTGAGCCGAACTCAAACGTGGCATTCGTTGACGCCGCCATGCCCGGCATGTTGCCCGTCATCAACGAATATTGCGTCGAACAAGCGGTGCGCACCGGGCTTGGCCTCAAGGCGGAAATCCACCTGAAATCGGCCTTTGACCGCAAGAACTATTTCTACCCGGATTTGCCGCAGGGATACCAAATTTCCCAGCTTTATCATCCGATTGTCGGCGAAGGCGAAGTCATCGTTGATATGGAACCGGGCATTGCACGCCGCGTCCGCATTGAACGCATTCACATCGAACAAGATGCGGGTAAATCGATCCATGACATGGATCCGCATATGTCCTTTGTTGACTTGAACCGCACCGGTGTTGCGCTGATGGAAATCGTCAGCCGCCCCGACATTCGCGGACCAGAGGAAGCGGCGGCCTATGTCGCCAAGATGCGCCAGATCCTGCGCTATCTCGGCACCTGTGATGGCAATATGCAAAACGGCAACCTGCGGGCGGACGTCAACGTGTCGATCTGCCGTCCAGGCCAGTTTGAGAAGTACATGGAAACGCAGGACTTTTCGCATCTGGGCACCCGCTGCGAAATCAAGAACATGAACTCCATGCGCTTTATCCAGCAGGCGATTATGGTTGAGGCGGAACGCCAAATCAAAATCGTTGAAGGCGGTGGTGAAGTTGATCAGGAAACCCGTTTGTACGATCCTGACAAGGGTGAAACACGCTCGATGCGCTCCAAGGAAGAAGCGCATGATTATCGCTATTTCCCCTGCCCCGATCTCTTGCCATTGGAGATCGAACAGGCGTGGGTTGACGATATTGCGGCTTCGCTCCCTGAGCTTCCAGATGAGAAAAAAGCTCGCTTTGTCAATGACTTCGGCCTATCCGAATATGACGCCTCGGTCCTAACCGCCGAAACCGTCAGCGCCGATTTCTTTGAGAAAGTTGTGGCCGGGTCCGGTGATGGCAAATTGTCCGCCAACTGGGTGATCAACGAGCTGTTTGGGCGTCTCAAGAAAGAAGATCACGACATCACGGATAGCCCGGTGAATCCTGAGCAACTCTCTGGTATCATTAAGCTAATCAAGTCCGACGCCATTTCTGGCAAGATCGCGAAAGACCTGTTTGAAATCGTCTATACCGAAGGCGGCGACCCCGAAGCCATCGTTGAAGAACGCGGGATGAAACAGGTGACCGACACCGGCGCGATTGAAACCGCGGTGGATGAGATCATTGCGGCCAACCCGGCGCAGGTCGAAAAAGCCAAGGCAAATCCGAAGCTTGCCGGTTGGTTTGTCGGTCAGGTCATGAAGGCCACCGGCGGCAAAGCCAACCCCAAGGCGGTCAACCAGATCGTTGCAGCCAAATTGGGTCTATAACCCAATTTGAGCGGCGATCCGGGGGCGAAAGCGCGCTTGTCGCGCAGGCCCACCCGGCGAAGCCCTTGCAAAAGCGCAAACCCAACGCCCGGTGCCGGTAACGGACCGGGCGCTTTTTGTGCAACGGGGCAAATGGTCCAAAACCACCCGCGTTTGGGGGAGATTGCCAAAGCGCAATTGCCCCCTCGGATCAGGTCGGCAAAAGCAATCTGTCCGATTCTAGGTCTGGTTGGGGGGGATTGCCCATATCCCGTCCGATGGATACGCCACCTAGGGGCAATAGCAGTTAAAACCGGTTAACAGGAGTTAACGCCCTATCCAAACCACGCCAAAGTCACCGCTGCGAGGACCAAATAACGACCGGCCTTGGCGATTGTGACCAACAGCAGAAACGACCAAAGCGGTTCGCGTAAGACTCCGGCCATCACCGTCAGCGGATCGCCGACAATAGGAAGCCAGCTTCCCAGCAAGGACCAACGCCCGTAGCGGTGATACCAACCCTGCGCGCGGATCAGTTGTTGGTCAGACGCGGGGAACCATTTGCGGTTCCGAAACCGAAGGGCAAAGCGGCCAAGGTACCAGTTGATCACCGAGCCAAGCACATTGCCGATGGTCGCCACCAAAACCAAAATCGCAGCAGGATGGTCGCCACCGATCAACAGCCCGACCAGTACAGCCTCGGACTGCATCGGCAAGATCGTGGCGGCAATCAACGCCGAGGCAAAGAGACCGAGATAGCCAATCATCGCCGCTCATCAGGGCAATGTGGCCCAGACAGGGCGCTTGGGAAATGAACAGGCATGGCGGCGGCCCCCTTGGTCAGATGCCTGCCCGTTTTGGGGATCACGCGCCAAGTTGCAAGCGGATATGCCGCCGGTGTGTCCGAGACACGGCACAAGGTGGTGCGATCGGGGATTTCGCCAGTGCGGTGGAAGATCAGGCTCTTATCACCGAAGGCGGCAAAAAGACCCTGATCAATTGCTGATTTGAGGCAGTTTTGACGAGTTAGGGTGCCGTCGGTTGGCCGAGGGTTGGAACCGGGCCACGCAGCAGGCGCGCCACCACCATAACATGGGTGATGAGCAGCAGCGGCACAAAGAAGGTCGGGACAAACCACATCGCACCCATATGCGTGATGGCTTCGGTCTGACGCAGGGCATTGGCCAGATCGGCGATGCCAACAAAGCTAAACAGCCAAACAAACCCGAGCTTAAATGGCCAGTTCAGGCGCAGCGCAACAATCGCCAACAACGCCAAAAGACCGGCGGCCAAATCTCCGTACCCGGCAGAATTTGCGAAACCAGCTGGCATTGACGGGCTGACCACGCCGGGGGCCTGAAAAGTCATGCCGATGTGGCGAAAGGTATGGGGCGCGATCAAGAGGATCAGCGCGGTGTCATAGGGTTTGTCACGCAGCCACGGCCGCAGATAACATGCAAAGAGCAGAGCAATCACAATGAGGCTAAGCCCCAGTTGCAAAAGGAAGATGTCGCGTATGTCCATTGGTTTGGTCCTTTGGTAATTTAGGTGTATATGCACCTATCGGGGTGAAAAAAGACGCGGTTCAGCGGGTGAGCGCGCCTAGGGTGGATTTCAGATCGTCCAGCTGTGCGGCCCCCAGCAGATCGGCGATCTCGTCCTGAGCCGATTGCCAAAGCGGCATGGCGAGATGCAGCTGCGCCCAGCCCTCGTCGGTCAGGGACACAAGGCGTTGGCGGCTGTCTTCGCCCGCGCCGCTTTGGACCCAAGTTTTGCGTTCCAGAACCTGAAGGTTGCGCGACAGGCCGGTGCGCTCAAGCGCCAATGCCTGGGCTAGATCGGACAATGGCAGCGGGCCAGTATTGGCCAGCGCCGCCAGAATGGTGAATTGCGGAGGCGTTATTCCGGCGGGTTTGAGATGCGTCTCGTAGGCTTGGGTGATGAGCCGAGCCGAGCTGCGCAGCAGGTTACACGAACAATCGAGCAAATGAGAATAGTCGCGTGTCTGGGTCATCTGGGCCTCGTTCAGCGGAGTGGGGATACAGTTAGGTGTATATGCACACAACTTCAAGAGCGCGGACAAATGAGATGTCATTGTCACAGCAATCCCCGACATTGACCCGGGGTAAGGAATCCCTGACTGATGCGATTTCTTCGAAAGCGTTAAGAAAGCGTTACCAAGGCTGAATAAGCTAACGGTGTCTCGGTATTGAGCGAGACGGTGACGTATAAGTGATTGTTCCAAGAGACCCTGCTGGGGGGATTTCATCCGTTTTGGTACCAGTTTGAGGGCGTGGCCGATTTCCGGCGCGTCCTCTTGTCCTTTCTATAGGTTGGCTTTTAAGACCCCTCACTTGATCCTAAAGGGATCGTGATTGGTGAGAGAGCGCATGCCCGCCCTATGCTTGCCCCAAGCCCGGTGTAGCCGTGATCGGCGGATCGGGACGTGTTTTGACAGGGGTGAATCATGCCGTTTCTCAACTATCCTCCGCTTGCCTTTGGCTTTCGTAGACTGATGGCTTTGGCCCTTGTCATGGGGGCGATGGCGGCTGTGAGTGCATCGACAACACCCGCGCAGGCTCAAAGCCCAACAAGCTATGCGGTGACGCAATTTGGCACACCGCCAATGGTGCCTGATGGCGCGCTTGATCCCAAACTCGAACGCGCGGTGCAGTTGGCTTTTGTCACCAGCATGACAGAGTCGGTTTGGGGACCCGAACAGGTTGCCGCATTGGAAACGGTCGCGACATCCGGCGACCCGCGGTTGGCGTGGATCATCAGCGACATGATGCGCTTTGTCACCAGCGGGGCCTTGAACCGCGACCTGACCGCAAGCGCCGCGCAGCTTTTGAAGATCAGCCCGCCGCGCAGCAATCAATGGGGGATCATTACCGATCATTTGATTGCATGGGATATTCCCGCGCCGCCAAATTACCTTGCCGCGAAACGCGCCATTTTCACCAGTGTCGTGCCGGGGTGGGGCAAGATTTTTGTCGAGGGAGATATTGATTGGCGCCATGTGTCTTGGGGCGGGGTCTTGATTGACGACCGGCGCTACAATCGCACCGATGAGCCGTGCAATTGCATCCCCGCCGCCGATAACCCCGAGGTGAGCAGCGCCGCCGACGCCACATGGCTAGACGATGATGACATCGTGTTTGGGGTCGAGGTGAACGGAGCCTTTCGCGCCTATCCGCGCCAGATCATGGAAGTGCGCGAAATGGTCAATGACACGCTCGGCGGGCGGAAATTGGGCATTCCTTATTGTACGTTATGCGGCGCGGCGCAGGCCTATTTCACCGATCGGCTGGCGCTTGGGATACGACGCCCGATTTTGCGCACCTCGGGTCTATTAATCCGGTCCAACAAGGTGATGTATGACGTGCGCTCAAAATCGGTGTTTGACACCTTTACGGGCAAGGCGGTCACCGGCCCCTTGGCGAAACGTAAATTGCAGCTGGAACAGGTGAGCGTGATCACCACCGATTGGGGCACTTGGAAAGCCGCGCATCCCGAGACCACGGTTTTGGTCGAAGCGCTGGCGCTGGGGAAGAACCATGATTTTCGCAATGGGCGCGACGCGGGGGGGCCGATCTTTCCGGTTGGCGATGTCGATCCGCGTCTGCCGGTGCACGAGGATGTGATCGGCGTGATCACCGCCAGCGGCACCCCGGTTGCCTTTCAACGCAGCAAAGCGTTTCTGGCGCTGAAACGGGGCCAAGAGATCAAGGTAGAAAATGTTCGGCTGGTTCTTGACGCCGGTGGGGTCAAAGCCGTCGGCCCAGACGGCAAAAACCTTGGCAGCCACCAGGCGTTTTGGTTCGCCTGGTCGCAGTTTCATCCCAAAACCAAATTATGGGCCGGTTAAACGTCGAGGTCCAAAGACAGAGCATGGATTGACGCCACCAGTTCAGCGCCCATGGCCTTGTGCACCATACGATGCCGGGCAATGCGCGATTTTCCGGCAAAATCCGGGCTGCGCAGGGTGACGTGGAAATGGCTTTCACCACTGCCGTCGTCGCCCGCATGGCCGTGATGTTTGGCGCTGTCATTTCGTACATCTAGGGTTGTAATCGACAGCGCGTCGCTCAACCGTTTGTGAATTTTCGCCGACTTGGACATTTTTGGCAAATCGCCCCCTGTAAAGTTACGCAGATTAGTCTAAACTCTGGCGTCCGAGTCGAGAAGAGGTGCCCGATGAGCAGAGATGATCCATTTGGTTTCGACATGTCCATTAAGTCCGCGAAGAAGAAAAACCCGCGCGGCCGGAAGGGCATGACAGGGGAACAAACCACATCTACGCGTGTATGTGAACATGACGGTTGCGAAGAGCCGGGCAAATTCCGTGCGCCAAAGGCGCCGGATGTGCTAGATGACTTTTACTGGTTTTGCAAAGACCACGTGCGTGAATACAACGCTAAGTGGAGCTTTTTCGACGGCAAGACCGAAGCAGAAATGAATGCGCAGGAGAGCTCGGACAAGGTTTGGGAGCGTAAAACCAAAGACTGGCGCGACCCCGAGGCCAAGGCCTGGGCGCGTTTGGGGATCGAAGACCCCCATCAGGTTTTGGGCGACAACGCCACGCGTAACCCCGGCAAAGCCGGTGGTGCGGGACGCAAATTGCCGCCAACCGAACGCAAGGCGATTGATATTCTTGAGGCCAAGGACACAATGACCAAGGCCGAAATCCGTAAGGCTTACAAGAAGTTGATCAAGGTTCTTCACCCGGACATGAACGGTGGGGACCGCAGCCAAGAAGACCAGTTACAAGAAGTGGTCTGGGCCTGGGATCAAATCAAAGACAGCCGCAGCTTTAAATAACGCATTTAAAATACAAGAAACGGCTCAGATTTTCTGGGCCGTTTTTTTGTTTGAAAAAAAAGGGTTAGTGCACCCATGTATCCCATTTTGCCTTCGATATTTTTCGGACTAGAATTTTTTTGTGGACACACACGCATTGGTTGCGTTACGTTATTTAGGTAACGCAACGTCACCCTATCCAATGATAGTTACAACCACTCACGGAAAACGGGTTCCGCGCATTACTGCGGAACCCGTTGCCGTTTGGCGTGACCAAACTGAGGGAAACAAAAGGGGTACTGCGCTAAGCCGCGACGAATTTCAGGCTTACCCCATTGATACAATGGCGTTTTCCGGTTGGGGCCGGCCCATCATCAAAGATGTGCCCTAAATGCGACCCACAGCGACGGCAATGACATTCGGTGCGCGCGCGGAACAATTTGCGATCCACCTTGGTAGCAATGGCATTGGGCATGGCGCGGGTGAAAGACGGCCAGCCGGTGCCGCTATCGAACTTGTCCTTGGAAGCATAAAGCGGCAGATCGCAGCCCCGGCACACAAAAGAGCCTGTGCGCTTTTCGTCATTTAGGGGAGAGGTAAAGGCGCGCTCGGTGCCTTCTCGGCGCATGACCTTGTATTCCAGATTGCTCAGCATGGCGCGCCATTCCGCATCGCTGCGCGTGATTTCGTAACCGGCCAATGACGGTGTCGCGAGGCAAGCAGCGGCGGCGGATAACAGAAAAGAACGTCTTTGCATGATGGGTCTCCTTACTCGTAAGATTGCCCGCGCCCCGCCCCTTTGGACAAGGGGCAGGCGCACACATTTGCGCGAGCGGCAGTTTGCGAGGCCGGTCGGCGTTTTTGGCCGATGGGGCGGCGCAATCGGGCAGCCACGGGCGCGCCAGCCGCCTATCGTGACCCCATGACAGACTACGTTTTGCACTACGCCCCGGACAATGCGTCGCTCATCGTGCGGCTGATTCTTGAGGAGATGGGCCAGCCCTATGACACCCGTCTGGTGGATCGTCGCACAGGTGCACAGCACGGTGCGGCCTATCGCAGATTAAACCCCGCCGGGCATATTCCGGCGCTTGAAACACCCGATGGGCCAATTTCGGAGACCGGGGCGATTGTTCTTTGGCTCGCCGATCGGCATGGGAATATGGCCCCAGCCTCGACGGACCCGGCGCGCGGCGCCTTCTTGAAGTGGCTGTTTTTCTTGTCAAATACGCTTCAGGCCGGGCTACGGATGACGTTTTACCCGGACAAATACATCGGGGATGATGCCGCGGGTCAAGCCGCTTTGCGGCAGCACATGTTTGGGGAGCTGACCGCTCATCTGCGGCTTTTGGAGCAGGAAGCCAAGAGCGGGCATGTTTGGTTTGGCGGTGCGTCGGTCTCGGTATTTGACTATTATCTGGCCTGCTGCCTCCGTTGGTTTGCACTATATCCGGAGCCGAAATCCGGGTGGTTTTCTCTGGCGGATTATCCAGAGTTGCACAGATTGGTCGTGCGATTGGAAGGCCAACCGGCGGTGAAGGCGGCGCAACAGGCCGAGGGGTTGGGGCCGTGCCCGTTCAGCGCCCCGGTATTGGCCCGCCCCCCAGAAGGCAGCGCCCTTTAAGGGACCGCATTTCCCCCAAACAGGGGAGTTTCCAATAGGAGAAAAGTTTACTATAGGAAACTTGCCCTCGCGAAGCACACTTACACACACACTCACTCGACATCTCTGGAGCGCACATGTTTCTATCGGTTTTTGATATGTTTAAGGTCGGCGTCGGGCCATCTTCATCCCATACGATGGGGCCAATGGTGGCCGGGGCGCTGTTTTTGGACGCTCTGCGCGCCGCGCCATTTCGGGCGCATGGATTGCGGGCATCGCTGCATGGATCATTGGCCTTTACCGGGGTTGGCCATGCCACCGATCGCGCCACGGTGTTGGGATTGGCCGGATTTGCCCCGGCGGATTACGATTTTGACAAGGCCGAGGCGGCTTTGGCGGCGATACGGGACAGTGGACAGGTCACGCCCGAGGGGTTGGAGCCGTTGCGGTTTGATCCCAAGGTTGATCTGGTCTTTGACTTTGGCCCGGCCCTGTCTGGTCATGCCAATGGTATGATCTTGATGGCGACGGATGCGCAGGGTGATGTCATCTTGCAAGAGACCTATTATTCGATTGGTGGCGGGTTTGTGTTGACCGAAGGTGAGCTTGCCTCGGGCGAGGATGTCGATCACGGCACGCCGGTCCCCTACCCATTTCAGAGCGGAGCCGAGATGCTCGATATGGCGGCGGCGTCTGGCAAAACAATTGCCCAGATGAAACGCGCCAATGAGATATCGCGCGGCTGTTCGGAGAGTTTGGACAAAGGCGTCGCGCGGATCTGGGAGGTGATGAACGCCTGCATTGATCGTGGGTTAGAACGTGAGGGGATTTTGCCCGGTGGCTTGAATGTCAAACGCCGCGCGCCGGGGATTTTGGCCCAGCTTGAGGCCGAGCGTGGCATGAATTTGACCGCCCCGCATACGATCAACGATTGGATGAGCACCTACGCCATGGCGGTCAACGAGGAAAACGCCGCCGGTGGTCAGGTTGTGACCGCGCCGACCAACGGCGCGGCGGGGGTTGTGCCCGCGGTCATTCGCTATTGGCTTGATTTTGTGCCCGGCGCGGTTGGGTCCAAGGTGCCGGAATTCTTGCTCACGGCGGCGGCGATTGGCGGTTTGGTGAAATACAACGCGTCGATTTCGGGGGCCGAGGCCGGATGTCAGGCCGAAGTCGGCAGCGCATCAGCCATGGCGGCGGCGGGGCTTTGTGCGGTGATGGGGGGCAGCGCCAAGCAGGTTGAGAATGCGGCAGAAATTGCGCTGGAGCATCATTTGGGCATGACCTGTGATCCGGTGAAAGGGTTGGTGCAGGTGCCTTGTATCGAACGCAACGGATTGGGCGCGATCAAAGCAGTCTCGGCGGCATCCCTTGCCTTGCGCGGGGATGGTGACCATTTGGTGCCCTTAGATGCGGTGATCGAAACCATGCGCCAGACCGGGCATGACATGCATGAGAAATACAAAGAGACGTCGTTGGGTGGATTGGCGGTCAATGTGCCAAACTGTTGATGTGCCTACGGCACCGGTGTTGCGCCTGCGGCGGGCGGGTGGCGGTTTTTCGATGAAAAACCGCGATGAGGGGCCAGCCCCTCTTGGCCCGATGGGCCAATTCACCCCGGAGTTTAATTGGCGAAATGAAATCTGGACCGCTTTGGGGGGGCGTGACGCGCCGGAGTGGCGCCAAGGCGGGTGGAAAACCGGTTTGAATTAGCCCGACAAGCGGCAAATCATGAATTTGCACCCCTGTCCTTTGGCGGTGACAAGGCGCAAAGCCCCCGCTTGACGAAAGCGCAGGGCGTCGCCCGGACCCAAACTATAGGTGTTGTTGCCCTGATCGGCGTGCATATAGCCCGAAATCACAATGAGATGGACCTCTTGCCCTTCAAGGTCATCACCGTCTTGGGTGATTTCGCTACCGGGCGGAAGACGACATTCCTCGATTTCACCGGCCAAGGCGGCGGCACCGGGGGACACGATACGGCGGGCATAACCCGTGTCGCCATCGCGCCAGATGGCTTGGTCATCGCGTTCAATGTGGGCTGGAAAGCTGGCCTCGGTCATCGCGAGCAGGCGTGACAGGCTCATGCTATGGGCGGCCGCAAGTTTATCCAGCACATCGGCAGATGGGCTGACTTCGGCATTTTCAAGCCGCGACAAGGCGGCACGACTGACGCCACTTGCGCCCGCTAACTGGTCCAAGGTCCAACCCTTGTCGGCGCGCAACCGTGACAGCCGGTCTGCGAGCCTGACGGTGAGGTCGCTCTTCATTACTATCCCCCCGGGAATCTATCCCGTCTAAGGGACTAGAAACCAAATACCGAGGAAACGCAAGGTAAGCCTAGAATTTCGCACGCAGAAACAGCGCGGCGTTTTGATGCCCCAGCCTTACTGCTTTGACGCAGCGAGGACGACGGGGATGAATTCGGAGAGCAGTGAGGGCGTATCCGCCAAAGACGAATCCAGACCAATTTGGGTCAATTCACCCTCGTGGAGAGCGATGATGAACCGGCAAAGACGGTCAAGTTTTGTAGGATCATCGATCAAATCCGGACGCAACCCGGTGAGGATTTGCGCCAGCCGCGCGCGGCTTTCGGTGCGCGATGTCAACAATTGCGCCCGCGCCTCTGGGTTGCGCAAGGCGTGGATGATGAACTCTTTGTTGAGGATGTCCCAGCGCAGCTCATCCGCGTCAGGACGTGCCAAAAGCTCGGTCAATTTGGCCAGCGGATCAGAGGCGTTTTGCGCGGCTTGCGCGATCTCGGACATACGTGCCCAGAGCCGATCGGTTCGCCGGTCATAAAGCGCAAAGAACAGCGCATCTTTGTCGACGAAATTCGAATAAAACGCCCCGCGCGAAAACCCGGCCTTTTTGCAGATCAGATCAATCGAGGCCCCGGCAAAGCCCTTTTCGGCAAAGGCCAGCGCCGCGCCGTCGATCAACCGATCACGCACTTCGTCACGCTTGGGACGGCGTTGGCGGGCCGGGTCGCCGTCGGGATTCGAGATGACGTCGCGTCGGGAAAGATTCATCCGTTGCCTCACTTTGATTTCGATACAATAGTGTATCGAATACGAAATTGCATGCAGGTTTTGCGCTTTAGGCGGGGGATAGATGAACCAAGAGGCGGACGCCATTGTCATTGGGGCCGGATTGGCCGGGCTTGTCGCCGCAACCGAAGCGGCGGCGGCCGGGTTGCGGGTTGTTGTCCTTGACCAAGAAAGCGAGGCCAATCTTGGCGGTCAGGCGTTTTGGAGCCTTGGCGGATTGTACATGGTTGATACCCCTGAGCAGCGTCGGTTGGGGGTGAAAGACAGTTTTGATCTGGCCTGGGCCGATTGGCAGGGCAGCGCCGGGTTTGATCGCGATGAGGATTATTGGCCGCAAAAATGGGCGCGGGCCTATGTGGAATTTGCCGCCGGGGAAAAGCGGGACTGGCTGCGCGGCTTCGGGCTCAAGCTGTTTCCGATTGTCGGCTGGGCGGAACGCGGTGGCATTGATGCCTCGAGCCACGGCAATTCGGTGCCGCGGTTTCACATCACTTGGGGCACCGGCCCCGGTGTTGTTGAGGTGTTTGAAAAGCGCGCGCGGGCCATGGTGGCCGAGGGTAAGATTACCTTTAAGTTTCGCCACCAAGTGGATGATCTAATTGTTGAAAACGGGTCATGCGTTGGGGTGATCGGGTCCCGTCTAGCCAAGGATGATGCGCCACGCGGGGCCCCGAGCAACCGGGATGTGACCGGGACCTTTGAGATGCGCGCCGGGGCGGTGATTGTCTGTTCGGGCGGGATTGGCGGCAACCTTGATCTGGTCAGGGCGAGTTGGCCCAAGCGCCTCGGCAAAGCGCCTGAACATATGATCAAAGGGGTGCCCGCCCATGTCGACGGTCGTATGATCGGTATTTCGGAGCAGGCCGGGGCCAACACCATCAACAAGGACCGCATGTGGCATTACGTCGAAGGGGTGCGCAATTGGAATCCGATTTGGCCCGACCACGCCATTCGCATTTTGCCGGGGCCAAGTTCGATGTGGTTTGACGCGACGGGCAAGCGTATGAAAGCACCAAATTATCCCGGATATGATAGTTTGGGTGCCCTGCACGACATCATGGAAACCGGGTATGATTACACGTGGTTTGTGCTTACCCAGAGCATCATCAAAAAGGAATTCGCGCTTAGCGGATCAGAGCAAAACCCCGATCTTACGGGGCGGGATTGGAAAATGGTACTGGGCCGCGCCTTTGGCCCCAAAGCCACCGGTCCAGTTGAGGCGTTCAAGGAATATGGCGACGATTTTGCCGTGGCGGAGACGTTGGACGACTTGGTTGGCAAGATGAATGGCATTGCCGGGAACGAGATGTTGCAAGTCGATGACCTGCGCCGTCAGATCGCGGACAGAGATCGCCAGATCGACAATAAGTTCACCAAAGATCAGCAAGTTATGGGTCTTCGGACCTTTCGAAATTACATCGGTGACAAGCTGATCCGCACCGCGAAACCACATAAGATTTTGGACCCAAAACACGGGCCGTTGATTGCGGTCAAGCTCAACATCCTGACCCGCAAAACCCTTGGCGGGATCGAAACCGATCTGGGTGGGCGTTGTTTCCGCCGTGCTGAGGGGCGCGGCGCCGAGGTGATGCCGGGGCTTTATGCGGCGGGCGAAGTCTCGGGCTTTGGCGGCGGCGGCTATCACGGCTATCGCGCACTTGAAGGAACGTTTTTGGGCGGCTGTATCTTTTCGGGGCGTCAGGCCGGGCGCGCCGCGGCCGCGGATTTAGAGAGTTAACGAGGTAAGGGAGACGACACCATGGATATCATGAGCATTTTACCAGACGTGCTATTGGTCGCTTTGGCCTTGGTGATGTTGGGCCTTGGGCTGGAACTGACCCTGCGGGATTTTGCCCGCGTCACCCAACACAAAGGCGCGGTGATTTTGGCGCTGGTCTTGCAAGTCATCCTATTGCCGATCGCGTGTTTGTTGATCGTCTACGGCTTTGCCCTTCCGGCGGCCTTTGCGGTGGGGATGATGATCTTGGCGGCCTCGCCCGGCGGGGTCACGGCCAATCTTTTCAGCCACTTATACGGCGGCAAGGTGGCGATGAACATCTCGCTAACCGCCATCAACACGGTTTTGGCGATTGTCACGCTCCCCTTGATCTCCAACATCGCCATCGCGATTTTCGCGCCCGAAGGATCGGATGGCGCGGTGGTACCGCTGCAATTTGGCAAGGTCGCGCAGGTGGTTGCGGTGGTCTTGGTGCCGGTCTCGATTGGCATGGTAACTCGTCGGTTTGCCCCCGCCCTCGCCACGCGCGCCCAAAAACCTTTCAAGGTTTTTTCTGCGCTGGTGCTGGCCGGGTTCGCCTTGATCGCCATTGTATCGGAACGTCAGGCTTTGGCCGATAGTTTCGCCACGCTTGGCCCGGCGGTGATTGTCTTTAACTTGGTGAGCCTCTTGGCGGGCTATCACATTTCGCGAATGCGCGGATTGGACGAAGGCTCCGCCCGCGCCATCAGCTTTGAGATTGGCATCCATAACTCGACCCTCGCGCTCTATATCGCGCTCTCAGTGCTTGGGAACTTCCAAATCGCCCTGCCCGCCGCGCTTTATTCCGTTTCGATGTATGTCACAGCGGTGCTGTTCGGGCTTTGGTTAACGCGCAAAGACAAGGCGCAATGAAGGTTATCATTCTCACCGGGGCCTCCGAAGGGATTGGGGCCGAGCTTGCCCGCCAGATCGCAACCCGTGACGAGGGGCGCGTGGCTGTGGTTCTGGCGGCGCGGCGGCGGGCGGCGCTTGAAACTGTTGCAGCGGAGATGCGCGCGAAGGGGACGCGCGTGGAGATCATTCCGACCGATGTAACGGATCGCGCTGCCTGCCGCCATTTGATCGATGAAACCATGGCGCGGCTTGGGCGCATTGATGTGTTGATCAACAATGCCGGCATGTCCGCCCATGCCAATTTTGAGACCATCAATGACGATGATCTTGCATGGTACGAGCGCCTGATGGTGGTCAATTACTGGTCGGTTGTCTGGCTGACCAAAGCCGCCCTGCCCCATTTGCTGGCCAGCAAAGGACAGGTGGTTGGGGTGAGTTCGCTGGCGGGTTTGGTTGGGGTGCCCGGCCGCACCGCCTATTGTAGCACCAAATTTGCCATGAACGGATTTCTGGAGGCCCTGCGCGCCGAACTTGGCCACAAGGGCTTGCGCGTGACCTTGGCTTATCCCGGCACCGTCGACACCAATATTCGCAAACAAGGGTTCGCGCAGGGCGGTACGGCGCCCGGCGTGTCGATGCTCAAAGACGACAAGGCCATGCCAGTCGAGACCTGCGCGCGCCTGATCCTCGCGGGTATGACGCGCAACAAGCGCGAGGTTGTGATGACGCGCAAGGCCCGTTTGGGGCGTTGGTTGCGCCTGATCGCTCCGGGTGTGGTCGACCGGATGGCAATGAAAGAGATCAAGGACGGTTTCCGCCCTTGATGCCTTTGGCCGGTCTTATTGCTTGCTCAGCAGGGCCCCATAGAAATTCATCCCCGCCTCAAGGTTTTCAATCGACAGGCGTTCGTCGATGCCATGAAACCGGGCGATATCATCATTGGTGACCTTGAACGGATTGATCCGAAAGGCGTTTTTCGCCGCCAGCGCATAGTGGCGCGCATCGGTTGCGGCGATGGTCAGACCGGGCACCGTGGCCAGAGGGCCAAAGGCTTGGGTGATCGCGGTTTTAATTTGCGTATAGCCTGCGCTGGCCTCATCGGCGACCGGCGAGGGGTTTGACGAAAACTGACGATCGACAACAATCTCGACCTCGGGGTCGTCGATGGTTTCGGTCACATGGGCGATGACACTGTCGATGGTGTCGCGCGGGTGAATGCGGAAATTGATCACCGCCGAAGCTTCGGCGGCAAGCACGTTTTCCTTGTTTGAACCGGCCAACATCGTTGGCGCGGTGGTGGTGCGCAGCATGGCGTTGGTGGTGGCGGCGTCCGACAAGACAACGTTCAGAAGCGGTGAAAACAGCCATGTATTGGCAAACAGCACACGTTTTTCGAGGCTGAAATGACGGCCCAGATTGTCAAAAAACGCGCCCGAAACATCGCTCAGCCCACCGGGAACCGGCGTGGTTTGCAGCGCATCCACCGCCCGCGCAATGCGGCCAACGGCGGTGACACGAGGCGGCAAGGCCGAATGCCCTCCGGGCGAGCGCGCCACGAGTTTAACGGTGACATAGCCCTTTTCCGCGAGGTTGATGCTTGCCACCGGAACGTCGAGACCGGGGATCACATCTTGGAGAACAAAGGAGCCTTCGTCCAGCGCCCAGTCCAAGGTGATACCCTGTGCTATCAGGAGGTTGGCCACCGTCAAGGCCCCGTCGCCGCCGATTTCCTCATCGCCGCCAAAGGACAGGTAAACGGTGCGCTTGGGGGTAAAGCCAGTGGCCAAAAGATGTTCGACCGTGGCCATGATGGCAATCAGCGCCCCCTTATCATCCAGCGTACCACGCCCCCAAACATAGCCATCGGCAATTTCGCCGGAAAAGGGCGTATAGCTCCAACGATCAAGCGAGCCAAAGGAGATCGGCACAACGTCGGAATGAGCGGCAAGCAGAACCGGCGCGAGGGAGGGATCGGTGCCCTCCCACTTGTAAAGCTGGGTGTTATTGGCAAGGGGTTCAAGCGTCAACTTATTGGCGATAAGCGGAAATTCGGATTTCAGCAGCGCCAGAAACCCATCAAATTCCTCTTGATGGCTGCCATTGGCGATGGTCTTGAATTGCACCGCTTTGGAGAGCGATTGGGCGGCGGCGTCAATGTCGGCCCCAAGGACATAGGGCGCGGCGCTTTGCGATGCTTGCGGCGTGAACTGCCACGTGTTGTAGCCGATCACCCCGGTCAAAAGTGCCAAACCGGCCCCGGCCCCCATCAAGATTTTGCGCATGTTCCCCCCAAGACATCTGTTTTGGTCAGCTTAAAAAGATCGCCCCAAGGTGCCAGCAAGACCTCGCGTCAGTCGCGGTTTTTGGGGAACCACGCCATGGTGATGTCGGTGGCAATCGGGTGTTCACCGCTGCTATCGGTGAGTTCAATCGACACAGTGACCTCGCCTTTTTCTTGTTCCATCGCTGGGCGGAGTTTTTCTTCGGGGAGGGTTGCAACCGCGCGAATGTCGCCGCGGATCGGTTTGTGAAGCTCGGCCGACATGCTGCGCACCACAACCACCGCCCCCTTTGGCACCCAATGGGCAAGCAGGATACCAGCGGCAAATTCACCGGGCATTTGGCAGACGACGCCATGAATTCCGCCAACATGATTGCGGAATTTTCGGCGGTTTTTCAGGGTCATCTCAACGCGGGTCGGGTTCAAAACGCGGGTGCGAATACCGACGGTGGCAAAGGCGCGGATCAGGCGACCAAAAATAACGTCAAAGGCGCGCAGACGCAGCGGTTCGGGCAAGAAAGCAATACGGGCGAGCACGCCGTTGAGCTGATTTTTCGGCAATTCTAATGTGGTCGGCATGTTTGGTCCCTGCGCTTTACGTTGCACATGGGTTACGTCAGCTTGCCGCCCGCGCCAATCACGACGCGGCGCAAAGCGGGGCGTTTCGTGGCGTCACTTTAGCTCTTTGTTTTCGAGGGGGTCTTGAGCCGCGTATTCAGCTTGGCCAGCTCTTTGCGCATCATCGACATGTACATCGAAAACGGTAGATAGCGCTTCAAAAGCCAGCTTTTGCGCGCCGGCCTGTGGGTTAGGATATGCGGGTCACCCGCCGCTAGCCCCACGAGAATGGTGGCGGCAACCTCGTCCGCGCCAACGCGGGCCCGTTCAACCATACGGGTGGTTGCGGCGCGGGTGGTATCATCGGCGGCGCGCATATTGCGGGCCAGATCGGTGCGAAAGAACGACGGGCAAGCGACGTGGATAGAAATGCCGCGCGGCTCCCATTCGAGCATCAGGGTCTCAGAAATCGCCAAAAGCGCGGCCTTGGAGGCGTTGTAAGCGGCGGAATTGGGCAGGTAGAGCATCGCCGCCATTGACGCGATATTGAGCATCTGACTGCCCGGCGGCATCAACGGGCCAAGCGCCTGCACGGCGCGCACCGGGCCAAGGGTGTTGATGTTGAGAATCCAATGCCAATCGTCGATCGGGGTTTGATCAAGCGCCCCCATCTGCGCGACACCCGCATTGTTGATGACCAGATCGACACCGCCCCAATTGTCTTGCAACCAATTGGCAACAGTGGCGAAATCCCCCTCTGAGGTGACATCACAGCGGATTGCGATTGCGCCAACCTTGGCCGCGGTGGCTTGGGCGGCGGTGTCGTCGATGTCGCCGATCAACACCTGTGCACCAGATTGCACCAATTGTGTTGCCAAAGCACGGCCCAAGCCGCCTGCCCCGCCGGTGATAAAAACCCGTTTCGCCATGTCTATTCCCCGTCACCCATGACCGACTAAAGCGTGCATTGCGCGCAAGGATCAAGTGACCATCGACACAACGCTGCGTCTCTTGTGACCATTTCTAACTTTGATAAACGGCCCGGCAAGGACCCGATGATTGATTGGCAAAGATACGGCAATCCGTGGCATTGTTTCCTCTTGCGGGCTTGTCCACAAAATGTGAATAAAGACCCATGGAAAACACGTCTCGTTACAAAGAAATTGGCATAAGGCTCTCTGCTATCCGGCTGGGGTTTTCGACCCTATCCCAAACAGAATGGGCCGGAAAAAATGGTTTCAACAAGACCCAGTATAACAATTGGGAAACCGGCCTTCGCCGAATTCCAGTCGAGGCCGCCGAAACTTTGTGTGACGTTTACGGCTTGACCTTGGACGCCATATATCGCGGCAGGCTAGACGGGCTTTCGGACACCTCCAGAAAAATTTTGTTGTCCTCAACTCCTATTGCGCTCACCACGTCATCCAAGGACAACCCAAGGTGATCGGCAATTTCCACCATACGATCCAGACGACGATCTAGGATCGTTTCAAAATAAACTTTGGTTGTGGGTTCCTCCGTGCTGTCCATACCGACGCCGTCTGAGCTCCCCTCGCTATACTCCTCGCCCACATCCTGTCTCCCACACTTATTAACGGCTACGGCATTCAACCCATGGGCGACTGTTGCCAGCACAGGCAGAAGATGCAATAGATTGACCAGTACTGTGCAAAATGTTGAACACTCATGGCTCAAATCCACGACAAGATTGAAAAAATCTATCGCCAACGGGGTCTTTCTACACGCCAGGCCGCGAAAACTTGCGGCATCAATTACACCACTTTCAGATCCATGTTGCAAAATGAGCGAGAAGTATCTGCCTCGACGCTCGACACAATCTCGTCGGCATTTGATATCCCCTTCAGCTATTTTTCAGCCAAGTCACCAATCATCGAAATCGAAAGCCCGAAGAATTCGGACAGCATCACATCGGCGCTGTCTGAAAACGCAGATTCTGCCCTTCACCGCGTCGGCATTCAAACCGCCAAAGCGGGCGACGTGGTTACGTTGGAAAGCTTTCTGAACTGGTGGGTGGCAAGCGCGGGGCGGCTTGAAAACTTTGATAAAATCGCACATCGCGTCGATCTTTTCGAGCGCCCCCCGTCAGATGCAAACCAAATTCAGCCTCTCCAAATCGGCCAATCCAGCTTGGCCAGCAAATACTTCTATTTGGAAGAAACAGGTCATTTAAAACAGACACTTGACGGTTTCAGCCCCGAAACCAATACCGCACTTGTTCAGGCACATATCGAAGCCTGCAACAGAGGCGAACCGGTGATTTCGCACCCGTTTCTGGATGAAACCCTTCGAACAGGGGAACGGTTTGCGCGGCGGTATCGACGGATCATTGCCCCCTTGTACCTTGGAGGTAAAACCCTTCTTGCCAATTACTCAGAGGATATCCTTTAGCTGCGCATCAGCGCGCAAAAACTCGATGAGTTCTGCGCGCGGGGCCCCGACCCACCATTCCGAGCTTGACCTTTTTTCAGGCACCGGTTCCACCCAGGATTGAGCCGCCGGCAAGCGTTGCGTAAACCCGTAAAGCTTATCAAGGTTGGCGTTTAGATGGCGATGCGGAATAAACGCATAGGTCCAATCAATGTCCCATTCCGAGATCGCTAGAATTTGCACAAGCCGCATAAAACACGCCAAGGCAACGCGATCGCCCTTGGCCTGCGGAGCAATGGCGAGCTCGCCAATATAGGCCAGAGAGCCTGCCATTTTGTTGGAAAGCGCCTCGGAGACATGAGACACCGCCGAGCCGGTGGGGTTAGGGTATTGGTGGCGTGCGGTGCGCATCAAGTAGTTGGCAACATTCTCACCTTTTAGGTCCTGGCGGATGGCGGCGGCGCTACCGACGCTGACATCCCCTTGGTTCAAAAACACCCAAAAGGTCGACGCACGGGTGTGATCGGTCCGGTCAATTTGGAACGTAGGGAGCTGATAGTCACGCCCTGCTGCGCGGGCCGCGGCTGGTATGCTGTCAAAGTCCTGTCTAACAGAAATATCCAGCCCCTTTTCTGCAAGCATTGCCAAATACTTAGCCCCTGCCTTCAATAGATCGACCTGCATTTTTGCCCTTACTTCAATTGCTCAACCACAACGGTATGAAACAACATTGGCTGTCAGGCAATGGACTTCAAAATGTTCAGGTGAACGTGGCAATGGTGGCTCTAGAGTGTAAGTCCTGCATTTGGCGTAGATCTTCTTTTCGTCTCCCAAGGGCCGTTTCATTCCACTCATTGTGGATTTTTATCCTGATGGATCACTCAAAATTATCCCTAGGCACCTGCGGAATGGGTACGTACGCCCGAAACCACCCAGTCAGACCCTTTTAAGACGCTTCCATTCCATGACGCTAAGATTTGTGGGGAACTTGAACGCATCGGCGTTCAGTAAATGGCGCGGTCGAAGAAAAACGACCTTGATCATGTCGGCCCGCCTTTTGGGGAGTTGGCCGAATTCGTACAGGACACCAAGAAGGCCCGTCTCGGAGGGGGCGGTTCAAGGGGGTGTTGGATGTCTCCCGGCACCACTCATATGTTCCCCAAAACGGGACCTAAACCGGCATCCAAATTGACAGCCCGAGATTTGCGGCCTCGCTTCGCAAACTTGCCGGAAATCAACGCCGGCCGATGCTTGCACCACATGACTTTTTCCATAGTTCGACCGGATGGGTGCTCTGGTGCGAACCAGAAAGAATTTGAGATCGGAATTTGGGTTGTACCAGCTGATCGTGTCAAAGGAGCTGAGGGCCGACCTAAGAAAACCGGGCCTGAAAGTATTGCCGTTTTTTGCCAATACTTCAGAAAACTGGTTGCGCAAAAGGCGTGGAAGCCCCCTAGACTAGCGCTCGTGCTACGATAGTTTGCGCACCGGCATCAATTATAAGCTGCAACGCGCAGATCGTTTTGCTGCCATTGATTGTAGGGCCAGAGCCAGATCCCTGTAAAACCGCGTAAAACCGCGTAAAACCGCCGGGAATTGCATGTTTGGTTTGGCAACATACCGTTTTACTGCTTTTCTCTTCGTTAACACACTGCGAACTCCAGCACGGTTTGGATATTTATAGCCGGGGCGAGCTACGTATTTTTCCAATCAATGCCCCTTAAATTCATCTTGGTCGCTGGTGCGCCGAAACAACGATAGTGAGAATGCATTATGGCGATTGCCCTATTGTCCACGACCGGCAACTCCGCCACGGGTACGGCCGACGACGATATCATCATTGGTCAAGAGCTCAGCGATGCAACCACCGACACCCTATCGGGCGGCGCTGGCGATGATCTGATCATTGGGGACACTGACTTCCTGTTTTTGGACAACACAGCCACGAACAATGTAATCGCGAACGCCCTGTCGATTGACGATCAATTCAGATGGTCGACCCAGCAGAACCCATTAGTTGCCGATGATACGATCCCCTACACAACGATTGTTGGCGAGGGAAATGACGCGTTCAACTATTACGAAGTGACCGTCGGCATTGGTGAGAAATTGATTGCGGACATCGATTTTGCCAACGCTTCGGCCGGTGGGTCGGGTTTTGATTCCGAGCTGAAACTGCTCGATATTTCGGACGCTGTCTTGGATCAGAACGATGATAACTCAAACGGGCCATTGGATGGGTTCGGCAGCGAACATACGGACTTTGACTCGCTTGTGACATGGACCAACAATACCGGTTCAACGCAAATCGTCTATCTTCGAGTTGAAGAGTTCAATGACAGTGTCGTCAGTGCAGATTCAACCTATCTATTGACGGTCTCGGTCACGGGGCATGTAAATTCAAACACCGCTTTGCAATCCGCGGACAGCATCCTTGGCGAGGCTGGCGATGATTACATCATCGGCAATGGAGGCAACGACACGCTAAACGGCGGGGCCGATCAAGACACGATCCATGGCGGTGACGGGGAAGATCGCATCTTTGCGGATTCCGGCAACGATTCAGTGTTTGCGGGTGCGGACAACGACGGGGTTTTTGACGGCGACGGTAACAGTTTTTTCGACCTTGGCGATGGCAATGATACGATCGACATGGGAGGGGGAGTCGATACAATTCGGGGCCAGGGTGGCAACGATTTTGTTCAAGTCAATTCTGGGTTAGACGTTGTCGCGGGGGCCGATTGGGACGGCGGTGCGGAGGTCGGAGGAGACTCGGACGTCATCAACACAATCAGTGGCGTGCCTCTTGTTGATTTTACAGACATGACATTGACAGGTTGGGAGGGGCTTGCACTGACTGAAATGTCGGCTGACCGCACGCTTATCTTTACCGACACTCAGATCACACAGTTTAACAACACCACCCTAAATTCAGGGTTTGGGATGTTCAGTCGGAGCACCGGTGCAAGCGCCACCATTCAGGTGGAGATGGACACACAGTCCGCGCTTGATGTGTCTGAGATGTTTTTCTTCGATTTTAACGGCGATGATGTTTTCCACATCACCGGGGATGGTGATGCTGAAACGATCACTGGTACCGAAATCAACGACAGTATCGAGGGCAATGCCGGCAATGACGTTCTTTTGGGCGGTACCGGGATCGACACGATAGATGGTGGTGACAACGACGATACCATCACAGGGGGTGCCGGGCGCGACAGCCTTGTCGGTGGCGACGGTAACGACGTCTTTATCGTGGGCGACGATGACCTTGACGACATCAACGGAGGTATTGGAACCAACACGTTGGATGCCACGGGTCTAACGACATCAGGTTTGACAGTTGTCGGTGTGAATGGTGGCAGGGCCTATTCGACGACCGGTTCCAGCGGCACCCTGTCAAATATTGATGTGCTACTTGGCTCGGAGCAAGGGGACGATCTCAGATCGGGCAACGTGTCCAACGTCACAATCGAAGGAAACGGTGGCAACGATACATTACGCGGCGGAGGCGGCGATCAAACGATCCGGGGCGGCGAAGGCGATGACACCATCGATGGTGGTTTCTTTGTGGGGTCTGCCGTTGGTGACCTCCTCGAAGGTGGGATCGGCAATGACGACATCACCGGTGCCAATGGTCACGATACGATCTTGGGCGGCGATGATAACGACACGATCACATCCAATGGCGGGGCCGATACAGTCAACGCAGGCGACGGCGCGGATTCTGTGTTGGGCGGTGACGGCGATGACCTGCTGCGCGGCGACGCAGGCGCAGATATGATTGACGGTGGAGGCGACGCAGATACCGTTGCCGGCGGAAGCGGGAATGACACCCTGACCGGTGGAACGGGTAACGACCGCCTGTTTGGTGGCAACGACAACGATGATATTTCGGGCCAAAACGACAATGACTTTTTGGACGGCGGGCGAGGCGATGACCTGATCCGCGGCAATAACGGCACAGACATCATGCTCGGCGGCGACGGGATCGACACGCTATCCGGTGGTGCCGGTGATGACACCCTATCTGGTGGGCTTGGCGACGACCGGCTGTTTGGCGGTACCGAAAACGACCAGATCAGTGGCAACGATGACAATGACGTCCTTGATGGCGGGCTTGGCAACGATCTGTTGCGCGGCGACGCTGGTACCGATGAATTACTGGGTCAGGCCGGGCACGATACGCTGGCGGGCGGCGCAGGTGACGATACGTTATCGGGCGGCTACGGAGATGACCGATTGTTCGGCGGGGCCGACAACGACAGACTGTCTGGCAATGACGACAACGACTTTTTGGCGGGCGGCATCGGCGATGATTTGTTGCGAGGTGACGCGGGTGCAGATGAGTTGGATGGCGAAAACGGCATCGACACCCTGTCCGGTGGGGCAGGAGATGACACGATGCGCGGCGGCAGCGGAGACGACCGGTTGTTCGGCGGGGCCGACAACGACAACATCAACGGCGAAGATGACAACGACTTTTTGGCCGGCGGTTTGGGCAACGACATCATGCGGGGGGGCGACGGGGCCGATGAATTGTTCGGCCAAACCGACAACGACACGCTGGTTGGAAACGCCGGGGCCGACACGTTGAACGGCGGCAGCGGCAATGACCGGTTGTTTGGTGGCGCTGACGATGACCGACTAATTGCTGGTACCGGAACAGACACGCTAGGCGGCGGCACTGGTGCGGATACCTTTGTGTGGAACGCAGCAGGTCAAAGCATCCATGGAGCGGGCCTAGATACCATCACTGACTTTGAGGCAGGTGTGGATGTGATTGATCTGTCGGGCTTTTCCGGCACCCTCAGCTTTGTCAGCAGCTACACCGGCGCGGGCAATGAGGTGCGTTACAACGGAGCCATCGGGCGGTTATACATCGACGTCGATGGCGACAGTGCAAGCGACTTCTCGATCGATCTCGACGGTGCCCCCGCGATGACCGCCAGCGATATGATCCTGTAAAAGTTAGCGCGGCGGCGGGCATTGCGTCGCCGCGTTTGGCTTCCTGCGCTTGAACCCGCGTTGAATGGCAGCCGTCCGGGCAAAGGACGCAAGCGTCTCCTCCCCCAAAACGGCGAAATCTAATCCAGGATGTTTTGCGGCGCCATCGTTGACGCATAGCGCCCTGCCCGCATTGCACCTGCCATGGGTTTGGATCTCAAAAGTTGGCGATTGCCTATGGTTGAGCTCTTGGCTGTGATCGCACCGAGAGCCTATTGAACTAGGATCTAGAAGATCACTCGCCCCCCTTGTCAGCAATGTCGACATGGGGCCACGCAGAAACCTCACAGGCGCAGCGAATGCCCGCTCACGGAGGTTATAAATCGGCACAGCCTGAGGGGAAAAGTGGGGGGTAATAGCACCCCGATTAAATCTACCACATCTTTACTAAGATGTATGGTGCGGTCGAGAGGCAGCTAAGGTCGCACGCGACCGCTTTGTTTTCAAACGGACTTTTCCGGAAAACCACACTTGCACTTGAGCCTTGGTGTAATGTTTGAGTAGCAAACTCTTGAAAATGCGCCCTTTTGAACAATGTGCCGCCACCTGCGCAAAATCGCTCCCTAAACCAGCGAGTGAGGCCCGCAAATTTAGGAGAATCGAGACTGCCTATCCGTCCCGCTTTAACTGAAATCAACAATGCTGTCTGGCAACCCAATCAAAAGCAAGGGGCACGGATTTCCGACACCGCGGTGAATCCTGTCTTCAAGTTTTCGCCAATGCGTCGTGGCTTCACCAAACTTGTCAGCAACAAATTTTCGGCAAAATGCATCGCGGAAACTCAACGGGTCTTTCTTACGATCGATCAGAGTTCTGATGGCCGATTTCTGGCGTGAAGTGGGCTCGTAGCCCCACTGTGTTAGATCATCGAGTGACCCGATATCATTATCATCAAGGAATCGACCTACAATCTCCCGCATGTTCTCATGCAAAGACGTTCCACGCGTGATGATAATGCCAACGGAAATAGCACCATCTGCATGCAACCTTTTGTAGTTTTCCAAATCCCGATCAAAGAATGGGTCCTTGTTGTTCCATTCTATCTCCAGCGCAACACGGCCGGCTTCCATCTCGCGTACATGATCAACTTCATGAGACTGGCTTTCCAGAACTTTGCCATTGATCTTCCGCTCAACGTGGAAATGGAATTTGGGCCATGACTTGTCGGCAAGCGCATTCCTAAGCCTCTGAGTTCCCTTGGCTTCCCCGCCCCCACCAGCAATCAACTCTTTCACTGGAATTTTAAAATCCTTGAGAACTGCTGTCAGTTCTTCTTCCACTTGCGGAAAGTCCACATCCAAAATTGCTCTGGCGTGGGAAAGGACTTCGACCTGATAGCCGGATTCTTGAAGGGTGTTTAACATCAATGCATTCCAAAAGTTATGCTGATGATAATCCCCGGATACACGCAGGAGTCGAGTCGATTGATGCTCAAACATCAAAGAGCGTCGTCATGGTTCGATGAACATGTGGCAATTGTTGGTGCCAACGTTTGCAAAACAAAAGTATCGACGGAAGGAGGTCGCCAAGGTGTGGCACTCCCGGCGTTGCAAAGGTCGCCTTGGAAGTTGCCCTCTACGCCGCCTTCAGCATTTGAGCGTTGGCATAAATGCGATTGAACCAAACACCGACGATTGCACCAGAAATTATTCGCGTAGCGTTTCTGCGCAACTTGGCTTCATTTGCATATTTGCTTTGACCGTCACGAATCCCGACTAGTTCGAGAACCAGATTTTCAGCATCATCGTCTGAAATCGTCTCATTCAGTTGAGTATGCACGGCATCCGCCAGCTCACCGAGCAAGTCCACCCAAGCATAAGGGCTCTCCCCCTTGCTGCGCCTGGTCCAAATATCCTGAAGACCATCACCGTCCACCTCAGAAACAAGTGTCTCTAGGCGTTTTCGCGACTGACTGGGGGCAACCGAAGCTCCTGACAAAGCAGCCTTGTTAAGAAGCTTTTCCCCTAAAGAATCGTCCAGTAGATGCGTCCGGATGTCCTTAGAGTTTCCTGAGTAAAACCGCATCGACCACGTAGTTTGCTTTTCCGTGGCCTCATTCGCAAATTCAAAGCGCATCCCACTTTTAAACCTCAGTCCAGGTATCGCGGCTCGAAATCGCCTCTTGGCCGGATAAGATCGTCCTGCAGTATCAGGTTTTGTTTTTGGAGCAGTTTTGGCAGGAAGCTCGAGCTCCATGCCAGCCTTCGCGTGAGGAACGAAGTGGTCAGCATCTACTCCGCTGGCAAAAGAAGCGAGCACATAACTAAACGTGGGCGGAATGGCGTTCCCGATCATTTTTGCCTTTTCCGCAAATGACTTCCCATAGAATTGGTAGGTGATCGGGAAGCCTTGTAGAGTAGCGCGCTCCCGAACTGTGAGGCGGCGAAAGCCATCCCTGGTATCGTTTTCAACAACTATGCTTTCTCGTGAAACCCGAGTGCAAGTTGCCGTAACTGTACGAGCGGGGGCATCCGAACGATCCGGAAACGACATATTGTTGTAAACAGGGTGGAAAATCTTGGATTCACGATTGAGCCGGAGTTCTTCTCCGCTCAAGTCTTCCTCTTGCTCTTGCTCGGTGACTTCAGCACGGTCCAACTCAACGCCCCAAACCGGATCGGTTATGCGCCCAGATACCGAAAGGGAATTCGTCGCATCTCCAAGCGTTAGAGCGGCACATCTAGATTTGAATTTGTTTATCTCAACCAATGGGATGTTTGTTGCAATGCATCGCCGGCGGGCCTGAGGGCAACCGAATTCGGAAAAATCAAACACCTCAATGTTGGGTTTTAGCCGCTTGTACTTATACAGGCTTGATGCCGGGTCGGCAAAGCTGGCCTCAAGAAACTTAGCCACCCTAGGCACGTTTTCCATTGCCCAAAACTTAGGTTTCAGCCGATCCACAATTGCAAAGAAGCGTTCGAGGTCGACTTGCCCATCAGCCAAATCACCGCTTCCACCACGATTTGAATATGAGAACTGAGTACACGGAGGACTACCGACGACAAGGTCGATGTCGCTGGGTAGATCATCTAAATCCAACGTGCGAATGTTCGTGGGTTCCAAGCTAGAGCCATGATTGCCATTGTGGGTATCGATAGCCGGCTGCCACCACTCATACGAGTTAACCACCTCAAATCCGGCCAGTTTCAGGCCCAAACTCCAGCCCCCGATGCCGGCATATAGGTCTATAGCTCTCATGAATCCCTCGCAAATTGGAGGTGCAAACTATACTATTTTGGCAAATACACAAGATCTAACGATGTGACGCCGACTTTTTCGGTACGAGGCTTGAGCAAAGAACAGGGCGTAAGCATCACCGGCCATGCACGCCTCGGCTACGTCATAATGGCCTCCGAACTCGGCCGATCAGCTCTCGAACTAGTCGCCGGTTGAATAGCCACCAAGGCATTCGTTTTTCAGGCAGCTGTCTGGAAATTCAGATGCATGAATTATCGACGAAGGAAACGACAGTCTTACGCTGTCATCTCCTCCCGAAGAGCTTAGAAAGTATGATGCGACAACCGACCCCAGGACACCCAGGAGCAAGGAAATGCCCACGTAAATGAAAATCAGGCTGATATCGGCCTTCCGAGTTTGCATTTTTACAAAAGCGGAAAACCCTTGCAGCATCTTTTCATCTTTTGCGTCAAAAATCTTTCGCCAGTGATACACAACCATACCATCATCAAGACCTTGAGGGACATAGTCTTCCCAAATCTCATTTTCTAGCAGACGACTCTTGTGCCACTCGGCATGAGACGAAGTTACTGATGAGACGACAGGAACAACCGCCAAGAAGACCACCCTCTTCATTTTGGCCACGCCGTGTGGAGCTTCACTGGCAGCGGTGGCAACGGCAGCTGGCACTGTTCTCGCCTCATTCAAACGACAATCAATATATTCAATCGCTTCGTAACCGCTACCCAAGGCTTTGTCGGTCGGCGTGATGTAGGTTACAAAGGGGCGCCCCCTCGAAATTTGGGGATGCAATCGCAGTCGAAAGTAACCCGGCCTAACTTTAGGATTCGATTGCCTCGCTAAAGAATTCAGAGCTGCCGATGTGATTTCCAGTAGCGTCCCTCCGTCGATGGGTTGGAGACCAAGTTCACTTTGATTTATTCGGGCGTTGTCTGTTGAGAAAATGTGAACCCCACAGTAAGTCCCAACGCCACTATTTAATTCAATTGATCTTTTGTTGGGAGCGAATTCGGGGGCAAGAGTTTCATTAAAAATTCCTTGCGCCAAATTGGGTTCAATAAACTTGCTCCCCAGATCCCCTATCTGTTCGTATCCAAGCTTAAAAGGCACGAATACCTTAATTGAACTCAAAACACTGGGGTCATCGACCATCACGCCAATCTCAAAAAAATCTTCCCGTTTTTTGTTGGAAAAATGCCATAAATTGACGTGAAACTCAGCGAAAGTTTCATCACTACTGCCTGATTTTTCACACCAAAACGCGATAGTTTTTCTATCTGACATACTACACACTATCTTCGCTAAACAGAATTTTTAGGAAACTATCGACATCCCCAGCACATAATACATGCAGGGGAACCCCAAGACTTGTAGCGACCAGTTGTGCTCGCTTCTTGGCAATTTCCTGCTGAACTTTGATTGAGCACCGGTCGCGTAAAGGTCTCCTTCGAGACTTGTCTTGCAGTCGGTTCTGCACAATACGTGACGGCTCATCTTCAAGAAAGAAGATGAGTGACGTCCCGATACTTGAAAACACTTCTGATTCAATCGGCTCTAGTCCGTCGGGGGTATCTACAACGACATGGGCATCAAGGATAACGAACCGAGATTGAGGATCGACTCGCGCTTTAAAAGCGCAGACCAGCGCTCTTTGGTTTTCTACAATATCCCATTCACGCAGCTTGTCGTACGCAACTTCTGAGACTTGTAGCTCACTGCGATACTCCGCAATGAGCTCCCCTGCAGACAAAACCTGTAATCGTTCTCGTTGTTGGGCTAATTTTAGGAGCCAGCTCTTCCCAACACCCGACAAGCCAGTCAAAATTGCAACAACCTGCGTCATAGCTTGAAACTCAGGCTACTGCGTTCCAATGCATCCATCAGCTTCCCATCCTTGAACTCAGTGATAGCTTGCGGATGACTAGTAAGGATTCCAGAGGTTTCCAGATCATTCAGTGACAGCGGCGGTTCAAGGTAGTCTACTAGTAAAAAATTTATGACCTTGTAGGAGTTTTCGGGAGACGCCTGGAAGGCCGTCAACTTCGCTTCGCTGTAAACTGACCGACCGCCTGTCAATTGTATGAGCTCTCTGGTCGAGGTTGCTACGGAAACGCTCTCCAGGATACCAACAGCGGTCAAAGACTGAGACGGAGGATTGTCCGACTTGCACTTGTAGAAGAACAATACAGAACCCGCATCTCCAAGCTTGGACGGAGACTGACAAACATATACTTTTCGAATTGTGTTCCCTGGTCGCTTCGGGCGAGTCCTGCCCCCAACATCTAGGAATAAATCCGGTTGCCGAACATCTCTAAGGTCAGGGAAAAGCACGTCGTGGAATTCTTCCACTATGGGTATGACGAAACCACGGACATCCGGTCCAGAAACAAACCGAGGATAGTTGGTTCTGTCTGCGTCATAAATTTCTTGTCCTGCCTGAACGGTTAAGCGGCTCTTTGAGAAATTGCGCTCAAAAATCAACTCACCGTCGTTGCCCTTTGTTCCGGTCTTACAGAACCCATAGAATTCGAGCAGCGCAATTAGTGCTTCTTGCTTAGGATACGCAGTCAGATAAGCCAAATCGTAAGAATTCTTTTGGGCATACCAAAGGACCATTTTGAGCAAGAGCTCTCCTAATTTGACCCCTCGTTTTTCTGGGCTGACTTTGAAGGTGCAAATCTTCAGAATCTTCGGAAGTTTCTGCGTGGCATCCGTGTCAGAGCCACTTTCATCTTTTCTGACAATTAGCCCGGCTACTTCATCATCGTCATACACCACCCAACACGGACGTCGTTCAGACACGCATTTGGTCCTCCACCATTCATCAAACGGTGCGTAATCCTGTCTTAGGCTGTCAAAAAAACTGTCATCAAGCGGGATGGTATGTGCCGACACGTCGACTACGTGTCTGATTGGCACAGCACGTGGTTCGAAAGTTGTCGCCAGCAACTGCATTGCATCTTCGATGTAAAGAACCCGGTTGCCCAAATCAGCCGAATGCTTCTGAGCACGGTTATGAAGACCTTGATCTTCGGTGATCAAGAAATCCGTGGCCCCTATGCTCACAGCATGCAACAGCGTTGCGTCGACCACATCGTTGTGCTTGCGAATTCGACCAAAGGCAGCTTCTAAATCAGTTTCCTTGAGCCCCTTCACTTTTTCAAGCAATTGGTATTTGTCCAACTTGCTCAGCGAAATTTTGCGGCGGGCCAGGTCTTTGTCCTGGCTATAGTCATCGCGCGCGGCTTCATGAACGAACACGTCTACTTTGTGTTTCGCTGCCAGCTGCGAAAACTTGGAATAGGCAGGCTTTACAGCGTGATTGTCTTCAAGGCCAATAATTATATTCGTATCAATTAGATACGACGGAGTACTCATCTTTTATTGCCCTTCTTAAATCATACTTGGCGTACAGGAAAGATTGTGGAGGCTCGAACCCAAAACGTTCTCGCAAGTCGGTAAGAGACATTGGTTTCTCGAAGGGGCGAACGTTTGAAAACTCAAGTACCATTCCGTGCTCGAGACCGTCAAAATACTTATCAAAGTCCGGTCGTTCGATGAACGCAACATTTGAATATCTTTGCCAAATTTCATCAATCGCCAATTTTTTGACTGCAACAATCTCAGCGACGCCGACCATAGCTCGCTCAGGAGAAGTAGAGTAAATGTAGGCTACAGTGCCTCTTGGAGCCGAGACCGGAAATCGCCGCCTTAGTTCTACAGTTTTCTCACCGGTCATGATTTTGCTGGAATACTGTGGCCGGATACTTAAAACGACGTCGCGTTGGTGTCTAAACTCTTCTTCGGAAAAGATGGGAAAGATGAGTTGATCATCATGCATTGGCTCGACATCGAAGGCCTCTCTGACATGCAAAGAAAGAGGACTATCTGCATCAAATGCCGCACTAACCCTGAGCTTTCCACCGAGTGCCTCAACATACTTTTGAATTGTGGAAACATGCACATCCGATCGGCCTTTTTCCATTTTGGAAACAGATGCCTGACCGACATCTAGACGGCGAGCCATCTCAGCTTGGGTCAAGCCGGAAAACTTGCGCATTTGCTGAAGTGCTTCACCGATTTTCGCCGATGCGTCATCGTCTTGTGAGTGTCGAACTTCCACGACTTTGCCTTTGATGTCACTCATGCCAACCCAACTTTCCTTTTCCAGCACAGGTAACAAAGACGAATATTCCCCACAAGGAATATTTGGTCGCATCGTCAATACTTAGTAGGGACCGCCGATTATGACACAACGCTACAATTGCACGCCATCGCACGCAAGGGTTGTTTCAACTCTTGTCTACACAAGGGCTCGGTCTTTGCATGCAAAAATCAGCACAGTTGACTAGCAAAGCTTTCAACCTCTTTCAGATACCTGAACTAATCTGACGGGTCTTGCTTCCCCGTTGAGCAACGCGAAGCCTTAGCAAGGGCAAATTGGAGCTGTCACCTATTTCGACCTGAACTAGTTCTGATCTGTCAAACGCCTGTCGATAGACCACTTGCGCGCGGATCAAAGCCTCACGCAACAGCGCCTTGGCGCTTCGAGCCGGCAGTCCCAACCGGACCTCGAGGTCTTCGATCGGCTCTTTGGTGACGCAATAGGCCCAGACCACTTCTGGCATGACGCCGGGGCCGAGGTCTTGGATCACGGAGGCCAGACGTGCCGCCGCCATGGCTTCAGATGCATTTGCACGTACCCCCTGCCCCAACACCGTTTTCAGGGATTTGGCGCGGGTTTGGATTGCGTCCTGCCGGATCCACAAACCAACTTTTTGTAGCTCGGGATCGATCTTGAATTGGCCTTGCTGATGCCGGCGCTGCCACAGGGTCTCGAGCGGGTCATACTTCTGCGGACCATGGCGCGCGTCTTTAAGTTGCGGTGTGTTTTGGTTCTCGATTTCCGCGGTTTGCGTGATCAAATGGGCGCGGCCGGCTGGCGACAGTTTCAGGCAAAACACTCTTGCTTTGGCGTCGATTGGAACAATCCAACCCGCCATTTGCAGCAGTGCCGCAATGTGGCTTGCACATCGGGCCAGAACAGTTGGCTCCATGCTGCTTTGGCTTGTCATCACCGCCGCCGTATCCAGACCGCTGGACCAGGCCAACAAAGCCCCTCGCTTACTCAAGCGAGACAGGATCAGCTGACAGGTGCTGTTCCATTCATCTGCACTTGGCAGGTTATCGACCCACAGCCCCCAGTCCAAATCCGCCTCCTGCAACGCGGCCGCAACCAGCGGACTGCCCGCCTCGATTCTAGTGATCCTGTCGATCTGGCGTTTGATGGTGCTGGCATGTGCTGCGCGTTTTCGGGCGAGATGGCGCATCGGTTTTCCAAATCCGACATGCTCGATGTAGGCGGTCACTGGACCGGGCAGATAGCTGGGCACTCTCATGCCCATTCCCCTTTGAACCTGTAGCCGCGCCCCCAAACCGTCTCGATCATCGCAGGACCACCCAAGGCCTTGCGGATTTTACAAATGAAGACATCTACGATCTTGGGCTCTGGCTGAGACAGATGCCCATAGGCGGCATCAAGGATCTCCTGCTTGGACAAAATGCGCCCGCCGGCTCGGATCAAAACCGCAAGGATTGCCGCTTCCTTTGGAGTCAGCCGAGCCGTCTCTGAGCCAACCGTCACCTCACCGGTTTCCAGATTGATTGAGGACCCATCTTTGAGCACCCGAGGTTCAAATGTTGGTTGTTGCGCCTTGTCGGCTACAGTCCTCAAACGCGCCACCACCTCTGCGATATGCGCGGCCCCGTTGCAAAAATCCGCGACATCGCTGGCAAAAGCAGCGGTGATAAGATCAGGCGCAAAACGGTCTCCCCAGATGACCAGAGGCACTGGGCGGCTCAAACGTGAGCAACGCTTTGCAAGCGTGATGGCAGACATATCGCCTAGGTTCGGCGCTGCGAGAACAACGTCATAGGTCAATGACCGCGCATGGCTGAGCGCATCAGCGCCAGACGGCGTGATCTCACAAGTGATCCGCTCACTGGCCAAGAGATCAGCCCAGGTCCAAGCTGTTGACACATCCGGATGTACCAAGAGAGCAAGCATTGCTATTCCTCCTCGATCATCGGCAGGTCCGGATCATCCCATTGCGCCGTTGGCGTGCGTGGAAACGGGTCTTCAGGATCAGTTGGCAGTTGTGGTGAGAGGAACTCTGCCCCCTGCCATTCCCCCTGCCCCCAAAAGCTTGTTCGGATCAAAATTCCGGCTTGCGCGACATTCACGAAGTGAGGTCGGCCAAGGTAGGTCAACGACGAGTGCCCGAGATCGTAGCCATGCCCGACCGCCAAGATCCCGCCGACAGCCACGGGCGCGCCATCAACCGTGCCAGCCGCGCTTTGATTGCCATCGAGCGCGCCCCGGATTTCAACCACCGCCCCCTCAGATCCCGGTCGGAAGGTGAACATGCCGGCATAGTGGTTCGAGCGATCTGTCAGCTGCACACCGCGCGTCCAAGTCGGAGTGTCAGCCATCGAAACAGTGACGCCGGGCGCGATTTTGAGATGCACGGGGCGATCGATCAACACATCACCTGCCAAACTGAGATCGCCGTCAATCAGAGCGATTACACCGTCCCTTGCCGCCCGCCGGATCAAAGCTTCAACGCGATCGGCAGGAACAACACCACCGCCCAGATGCTTGGACAGCATCAGTGGTCCAGAGCTGGCCTTCGCATGTGGAAACATCGTGTTACGCATCTTCAATATCCCCAAATTGAACCGCCAGGGTGGTTTGCCCTTCGCTCAACACCCAAAGGTAGCGCGCGCCAGGAACGCCGGGCATGAGCGCCGCGACATCGAGGCTCTCGGGCGCATCGGTGCGATAGCGCCAGCCGCCGGTGAAGTCGGCTGGCGCTGTGGCATCCGTCGTCGCCATAACTCGGATGGCATTGGCCCCGAGGTTCTGGAAAAACACCGCGCCGCTGACTGGCCCCGCAATCAGGACCGGCACACCAGCGGGTGCGGGAATGTCGCCTTTAAAGGCCATGACTAGCGCTCCTCTTTGGGACAGCTGCGCCAGTGGCACGACAGGATTGTGATCAGCAAAAGCCCGGTGTCGCGTGCTTCTTCAAACGTGCCATCGGCCAAGGCAGCGGCATGGGCTTTGGCTGGCGTTTGCGCCGCATCCAGAATGGCGGCAGCCGCGCCTTGCGGGTTTTGCGGTTCATTGCGCCAGGTCGCGCAACCGCTGACGCTGAACATCAGCAGCAACAGGCAAATCAGAGGTTTCATCATCGATCCCTTTGCGAGTTTGAATGTAGGATTGGGTGCGCTGCAGATCGCGCGAGGTCTGATCGAGCGCGGCTTTCGTGCTCGCGCGATCGGAGCCAAGGGCAATGCCGATCGCGATCAACAGCAGTGGAATGGAGCCAAATAGAAGCCAGCGGATCACCGGGCAGGTTCCAGCGATGACAGGCACAGCTTTTGCTCAGCGGCACGTCGGTTTGAAAGGCCCGGCACCACCCGGCCGCCTGCCCGATTCCAGCGCGGCAGCTCATTGCAAGCCCCGACCAGATCACCAGCATTGGCCTTGCGCATCAGCGTGGAGCCACAGGCGGCGAATGTCCCGACATTGTAAGACCAGCTATAGAGCGCAACCTTCATGCCCTGGGGCATCACCGCCTCGATGTCATTATCGATGCATTTGTTCAGACGCCCGGCAAAGGCTGCGACCTGCTCGCCAAGCATCTGATCACACTGCGCTTTGGAGTAGTGATCACCGGGTTTCACGCCATGGGTTTCTCCATAGCAAACCGTCCAAACCCCAGTGATGTCGGGATAGGCCTTGGTGCGCAGCCCTTCCCAAGGCGCAATAAAAGAAACGGCCGCTGCGATGGCAGCGGCCGTTCCAGCCAGAACAGGTTTTTTCATGGGACTATCCTTTGTTGCCGTATTTCAATTCGATCTCGAGCCGGGCCAATCGGCGCATTTCTCGCTTGTGCAGCACGTTGGAGACATAGCCACCCACCGCGCAGAGACAGCCAACCACGGCCATCCAATCGGTGAGCGTCAACGTCCCCGTCACCGCCATCACCGCCCCGCTCCATGTTGTGGAAGAGATCACCCCACCAACCTTGTCATCCATGTTCACACGCCTCCTTTTCCGGCTCAGCATCACGCCTCTTGCCGCTGTTGTGCCCGTCTCGGCCCAAGCCGTGTTGAACGGGCCTCGAATTAGATGTCTGTTAGATCCGCTTCAGCTGTGCGCCCCGGTCCAAGCGCGCCGATCTGTGCGACGCGGAATCGCGCGGCCCCAGTGTCAGCCGTCTGCATCGCCGCCGTCCAAGTGAAGCTCGGCTGGTCGGTTTGATCCGTCCGGAGCACCGCGCCGGCCGCTGTCAAAATCTCGACCTGATAAAGCTCGCTGCTTTCAGAGACCGGCACCTCGCTCAGCGACCAGCTTTCTGAGGAAAACAACCGGTCACGACGCACCCAGCTCAGCTCGATGTCAGCGCCACTTGCCGTGGCTTTGAGATGCGTCGGCGCAAAGGGGATCAGACCTGTGCCCTCGGGCGTGAAGGCCAACTCAGTCACTTTCGCTGCTGCGGAATAGCCCGAGACCTGCCAGTTTGTCGGCACGCCGATGTCAGCCATCGAGATCGGCAAAGGCACCAAGTTTTCATCAAGCAGCACAATCATCGCCCCGGCCGCGATCACGTCAGGCATCAGCCATTCGGTGCCGCGCTGACCCCGTAGCAGATGGGACAGGCGATAGCGCCGCGTGCCAATCAACGCGACATGCCCGGCCTGCAGGATTTCCCAGTGGTCAGGCGCAACCTCGATCGCCAGCGCATTGGCCCCGGCGAATAGCTCTGCGTCCGAGACCGCCGTCAGGCTGCCTGACAGCAGCTCGATCTCAAAACTGTTCGCCTCGTCAAAGAGCCACAGCGGTCCAGCTGGCAGGTCGGTTTTCAGCACGCCGATCGAGGCATGGGTTTCCACCGTGGCGATCGAGGTGAAGCCATCCTCGGATGTGCTGCGACGAATGTCATAGCCACCGCCCCATGGGTCCGCCCAAACAGCCGCAAAGGGGCGATGCGCTGGCACATCCTCATGGATTTGCGGCAGATCGAGAATACGCACCAATGGGGCCCCTTCGATCAGAGCGCGCGGTCGCATCTTGGTTTGCCGCGCCGCACCGGGCGGCATGTCATGCAGCTCAGGATCATGGCGCACCGCCTCAACCTTCAACGCATCACCTTGGTTCAAACGCTGGATACGCCAACGCTCAAACCCATCGCGCTCAGGAAGCGAGATCACATCCCCGGCCCGCAGCGCCTGGCGGTTTGGTGGCAGGCTCAGGCTGATCGCCTCGCGCCCGACAATCTGCTCCCAAAACGCCACGCGGCAGCGTTGTTCCGCCCCACCCGACCATGTGGCCAGCATCATACTGGTGGCGCTTTCCCGCACGTTTTGTGCAGCCCCTTTGCGCTCCTCAACCGGCATCGCCTCATAGCCAGCCTGACTGTTCAGCACCGTCCATTTTAGCGCGCGGGCCAGTTCGGTTTCTTGCGCGCGGGTGATCTCAAAGGGATCATCCTCGCGACCATGCACCAGCTCGCCCAAGTGCAGCGGATGATGCGCCTGCTGATCGCGGCTGCGGAAGACAATCTTGCCGTCACTCTCCACCGCATCGATGCCAAAATACTGCGCCAGAACCGAGATCGAAGCCCGCGCACTCTCGATCGAGCCGATGTAATAGCCATCAATGACCTGCCAGATTTCTGAGGTATCGATGCGCGCCAAATCCATGCCAGAGCGCGCGCAAAGCATCTGCAACAGATCCGCCACTGGCATCGCCCCTGCCCGCCCATTGAGCCAATGGCCACGATCATGGTTGGGGCCATCAGACCAGACATCCGACAGCGCCGGGAACCAGGGAAACGGCCGCGCATCCCAAGCCCAAGCTGCGCAGCGGCTGACATCAATCATCGGCCCAGCGTAAACGGATGAGACCGGGTTGTGCGCCGGATCATTCCAATAGCCAAGCACCGCCTCAAAGTAGCGCCGCTGGATCGCCTCATCACGCCGGCCGCGGGAGAAGTACGGCAGATAGCTCTCCGAGCCGCCATCTTCGAGATAAAAGACATTGGGTTGATTGGTGCCTTTGTCGATGGCCGCGCAGCCGATTTCGGTGAAGGTGATTGGCTTGGACTGCGGCACCCAGGTACTGGCACTGGAGACCTCGATACCGCCAATGCGATCAACATGTGGGTTCCCCCACCAGCCGCGCATGTTCTTGTTGGCAAAGACCCATGGCTTGCCCAAGCCATCGGTGATCGGCGTGCGGTTTTGAGCAGAGCGATCAGCTGCGCTGGCATAGTACCAATCGGCGTATTCGCCCCCCTCTATGCCCGCCTGTAGATAGTCGAGATCATAGATTGAATTGGCGATGCCGGCGTCGAGATGATCCGAGCCATCCCGCCAATCTGTGAGCGGCAGGTAATTGTCCACGCCAACAAAAGCGATGTTGGGATCAGACCACAGCGGATCGAGGTGGAAGAACACATCACTCGAGCCGTCATCAGGGCGATAGCTGTGATACTCCGACCAATCAGCGGCATAGCTGAGTTGAACACCGGGCAGGATTGCCGCGACATCTGCGGCCAGAGCAATCAACGCATCCACTGCTGGAAAGCTGTTCCCCGGTCCACGGATTTGCGTCAGCCCGCGCAGCTCAGACCCAATCAAAAAGGCTTCAACACCACCCGCGATCTGGCACAAAAACGCATTGTGCAGGATCATCCGGCGATAGCCCCAGTCATTGGGATCGCCGGAATAGGTGACGCTGTCGCCACTGATGACAAAATCAGACGCTTGCGCCGTGCCAAAGAACGCCGCGACTTGATCAACAGCTGTTTGGCTCTGATCAACACTGCCAGCATAGCCCATCGACGGGCTGCAGGTGATGCGGCCGCGCCAGGGCATGTCGGGCTGTTCAACCGCACCGGCATTGTCGCTATAAGGATCAGGCAGGATGTTACCCTTTGGGATGTCCATCATCACAAAGGGGTAAAACGTCACCGCTTTGCCCATCGCCACCAAGTGGCGCACGCCTTGGATCACCGCAAAATCCGCTGGCGTGCCGCCATAGTTGGCCGAGCCATCAAGCTTTTTGCTGACCTGATAAGCTTGCGAGCGCAACAGCCCACCAACAGTCCAGGTCGGTTCGCTGACCTTGGTGGCATGGTTCACGCCCGGCCGCACCAAACAGTCCCCCGCGCGCAGATCTGACCCGTACCAAGTCACCACCAGACTGACGCTTTCCACCTTCGGCAGATGTGCATTGAGCTGTTCCAGCGAGACCTCAAAATCCGTCGCGTCCCGGCGCGCGTGATTGACCTCAGGCGTGGAATGGCCCCGATTGAGCAAATCACTATCGAACCCCATGAGCTCAAAAGCATCACTGAAGACGTTCGATTGCGGCGTCTGATCGCTCATCACGTTCTCAGTGGCAAAGACGAATTCGCCATCCGGGATCATCGCCACCGCCTGTAGCTGACCTTCCATCGAAGTGCTGGATGTCGGGGCTTTGAACACCTCGATCGACATCTGCGGGATGGTTCCATAGTTGTGAACCGGGAAGTTTTCGAACACCACATAGGCAATGCCGCGATAACCCGGCACCGGGCCTTGGGTCTTCTCAACGATCAGCGGATCAGGCTCTTGGGTTTCAGAGCCGTGATAAACCCGCAAAGTGAACTCATCACGTGAGACCTCTTCGCCCTCGATCCAAATTCGGCCAATGCCGGAGATCTCACCTTCGCAAAGTGCGGCCGCAAAATCCGCCCAATAGCGATGGGTGATTTCTTTGACTTTCGGCTTTGGCCCACCCTTGCCACCACCGCGCGTTTTACTCTTGCGATCGTGCTCATAATCCGTCGCCCAAAGCAGCTGCACCCCGCATTTCATCCGCCCATAGATGCGCGGGATCGCCTCGCCTTCGGTTGAGCTGGTGGCGGTCAGGTTTTCCAGCTTGGGCCCTTCAACCTTTTGCGCCGGTGCAAGGCTAGCCGCGACCCAATTGTCGACATAGGACCCAGCCATGCGGCCAACAGCTGTACCGATCGCCATGGCCGAGACGCCCAAAATGCTGCCCCCGATCGAGCCGCCAATCATCCCGCCAATGGCCCCCAATGCGATTGTCGCCATCTCAGGACACCCCGTTTTGTGCGAGATCAGGAAAGCGGAACACAAAGGCAATGCGCCCGCGCCATTCAACCGGCATGCGCATCTCGACCACGCCGCGCCGCTCATAGGCATGGATGATCATCCCCGGCCCGGATTGGAACGCGCAATGTTTGGCGACCCTCATATGCGGCATGCGGAACAAGAGCACATCACCGGGCTGTCGATCTTGCAGCGAGACCTCATCCATGAAGCCCCGCACCGGATCCGCGATCAGCTCAACCGACCCCGCCTCGCCTGCATCGCGGGCATAGGGGCGCATATCCACAGGTTCTGGCCCAACCAACTCACGCCACACGCCACGCAACAGCCCAAGGCAATCACAGCCCGCACCTCTGAGTGAAGCCTGATCATGATAGGGCGTGCCAATCCAAGCCCGCGCCGCTTGCACAATCTCTTCCTGTCTCACAGCACTTTCCCCGTATTGGCACCGCCCTCGCTTGGCCGAATGAAGGGGGTTTCTGGCGGCGGAATATGCGGGCAGCCACGGAAGTTCACAGCGTTGTTAAACACGGTGTGGCAAGTGTCGATCGATCCATCACAGCCACGTTGAAGCTCGAATGTATCGCCCGGCTCAATCGCAGCAGCAGGCGCTTCGACCATGACCAACTCACCAGCGCGATGATCCAGCACATCACGGATCAGGCCAACATTGGCCCCGCTGGTCCAGGTCAATTGCCCGCGAGAGAACACCCCGTCAGCAAATCCTCCCAGCCCAGAGATCGTGAGCCGCCGCGCGCCGTTGCGCGCCACAACCTGCCCCTCGGCTGGTGCCCCAAGCATCACGCCGCATCGCGTATCGCCCAGCACCGCATCACATTTGGGCTGGAATATCCGGCCAACCGGTTGTTGCAGCTCATGCGCCAGAGATCGCATTTCTGCTTCAAAGCTTTGCGTGCCGCGCCGCAGCTCACCAATGGCCCCGAGCCGCGCCAGGTATCTTTGATCCGGATCGGCCCAATTGACCCGCCAAATCTCAACCTCGGCCCCATCCCAAAGACCGGCGCGAATATCCTCTTCGCGGATGCTATCCGAACTGATCGCCCCTTCGGCCGCGTGGCTATCCACCTCTAGCCCGGTGCCTTCACGCAACTCGGTTGGCGCAAACCCAGATTGCGGCTCATAGCTGACACCATCGAAAGCGATCTCTTCATCGAAATTGGTGAAGCCAAAGGTGGTTCCGTTTTGAAGCGCGACCCGCCAGCACACGCACATCGTCGTGGCGCGACCATCAAGATGCACCTGCAGATCATTGGGCAAAGACATCAAACACGCACCTCAATCAGTTGAATTTCACCAGCCGAGCCAATCCATGTCGTCGACAATTGCACAGGCAAGCGATCGACATCGAACCGCACAGGAACCTCAAAGGCAAAACCGGCTGTGATCTGCGCGCCAGCCTCTGGAGCCGTGTCAAAACTCACCACTCCGGACGTCGCATCCACCGACCATCCCGTCGCTGGGGCCCCATCGACGGCGATTTGCACCGTGCCCGCGATCGGCTTGTTGATCGCCCGCACCCATGATCCCAAAGCATCCGCATAAAGCTTGACCAGTTGGAAGCTGGTGACCGAGCCACCACCCGTTCCGATCACCTGATCGTTCGGTGAAATTGCCTGCATTGGCGGGCAGCTTTGAAAGTCGCTGTAGTCTTTGAACCGGAAGCCAAAGAGCTTGCCACCACGCGCTTCAAAGAAGGTTTTGAGCTCATGCAGCTCATCGGCATCGCGATTGATCAGCGGCACTGAATAACGGCATCGGCTATTTCGGCGCGCCGAGTTGCGATGCTCAAACCCATTGCTGGTCTCAACAATATTGACATGACGTTCCGGGCCGCCTTCAGCTTCAAGGCCAATGGCCACCGGAAAGCTCACCTCATGAAAGTCGCTCATCGCGTGCGACCTGCCCGGTTCAACATCCGTGACATGTCACTGGCGATTTGTGGCTGACTGCGCTGGAAGCCCTGCACATCCGGCGTCTGGATGTTCATCACCACATTCATACCGCCGCCACTGCCCATGTTGGCAAATGCCTTTTCCTGCGCAGGCGTGGTGATGCGCACCCGCTCGTTGGGCGAGGCGCGAAACGCCACCAGCTGGCTATCCATCCCGCCAACCCCGCCGACATCAAACGCGCCGCCGGTTTTGAAGCCTGGTAAACCTCCAAAGAGTGAGCCAACCAAGTTTTGGGCCATTCCGGAAAAGACCGACCCGGCTTGCGACATGCCGCTGCTGGCGATTGAAGAAAACACATTTGAGAGCACCTCACCCAGCGACTTGCCCTCAAAGATCAGCCCTTTGATCGCATCGCCCAAGGCCGAGAACACATCACCCGCCGTATCGCCAATCCCCTCGATGGCCTGATCAACCTCGCCAAAGGCCCCGGCCATATCGGTGTCACGCAAAATGCCTACCAACCCATCTGCCGAGGATTTGATCGATGCCTGACCGCCCTGCAGGCCTTGGACCAGGCCGTCGACAATAAACCCACCGATTTCGGCAAAGACCCGGCTTGGCGAATGAATGCCCAGCGGTTTGCGAATCCATTCCGGCAGCTCCATTGCCAAGCTATGGATGTAGTCTTTGATACCCGCCCAGCCGTCTTTGATGCCCTGCTTGATCCCATCAATAATCGCCGCGCCTATTTTGAGCGCTGCCGCAACAACATTCTGGATTTCCGCTTCTATCGCCGCCGCGATATCCAGCGCCATTTGCTTGATCGCCGCCACCGCCTGCGTGGCGGCACCACTGACGCTGGTGGTGATCGAGGTCAGAAGCTTCTTGCCAAATTCTAGGGTTGCGCGAACCGCATCACCAAACAGCACATCCAGCACCGCCACCACGGTCTTGATGGCGTTCTGCAACATCGCCGCGATCTTGGTGGCAAAGCCGCTAAAGTCTCCACTGATCAAAGCTTCGATGGCACCAAACAACAGCGTGACCTGCGTGATCACCCCGTCTGCAAACACCTTCACAGCCTCAAACCCACGCGTGAATACCGCCTGCAAGACCCCAATCGCCGCCTCGATCCCGTCCGTGATCGTCGGGAACTTCTGTTTGAGCTCATCCCAATGGGTATAGATCGCAATGGCCGCCGCAGCGGCCCCGGCCGCCAGCAACCCGAGTGGTGAGACAACCGCCAGAATAACCCCGGCCAGCGGAGCCATAGCCGTCGCCAAGAGACCAGCTCCGGCAATCAGCGGCCCCAACACCGCCGCCAGACCAACACCCGCCGCGATGAAGCCTTGGGTTTCAGGCGACAGATTAGCAAAGCCCGTCGCAAGGCTCGAGATAAACCCGACAAGCTTTTTCAACAGCGGCACCGCCACACGGGCCAGATCAGCAAAGACCGGCACAAGTTCCACCAGCGCGCTTTGCAGCTGGGTTTTTAGCACTTCAGAGACAATGCCAAAGTCACGCCCTGCCGCGCGCGCCGCCTCAATCGTTTTGCCATTCAAGGTCAGCCCTAGTTCTTCGGCCCGTTTGGAGACCTCTTTGATCGCAGCCGCATTGTCTTTGAACAGCGGCAACAACATCGTGGAATCCGAAGCCAAGGCCTCCATGTAAAAGGTCATCTCGGCTTGCGACAGATTGGCATCCTGCAGCGCTTGCACATATTTGCCCATCGCCTCTTCGGAGCTCAGGCCTTTGAACGCATCCGCCGTCAACCCAACCTTGGGCGCAACATTGTCAAAGAAGTCCTTCAGCGGCCCAGCACCTGTCTGGAAATAGTCGCCAAACTTGTCATTCACATCCTTGAGGATGTCCGACAGCTTGTCTTGGCCGATGCCAAAATCCTTGGCGGCGATCGACAGAACCTTGAACCGTTTGGCGCTGATACCAGCGACATTGGCCAGGTCTTGCAGCTCAGACATGGAGCGGGTTGAGGCAACTGACAGGCCCGCAAGACCAACCAGCGGCGCGGTGATGCCAAGCGACATGCGCCGACCAATGCTTTGCATTTTGTTGCCCGTCGCTTCCATGGATTTGCGAAACGAGGTGACGCGTTTTTGCGCCTTGCCGATCCCATCGGTGAAGGCGGCGCTATCCATGCCAAGCACGGCCCGCAGCGCCCCAATGACTGAGTTCATTTTTTCCGCACCTCTCCACCCATGGCCGCAGTCATCATGCGCGCCACAGTTTTCATATCCTGCCAGTTTTGTTGTTGTGGCTTGCGCCGACGCCCCAGAAACTTGTTCAAATCCGGGAAGTCTTTGGGCTTGTGAAACCCAACCCGAACAAGGGCACCGATCTGCCAGGCGGCGACATCCAGAAACATCTGTTCGCGCTCAATCCGCTTGGCAGCGCCGGTCATGATGCGCTCGATCGAGCGCAGTGTCATATGCCAGAAGCGATCCGGATCCTGCCCGGCTTCGATCCAGCTTTCCCAAAGGGACGCCCAGTCTAGGACGTCCCTTCGGCGTTTCCCGAGCCACCATCGCCGCCACTATCCTTGCCCTGCGGCATGCTGGCTTTGACTGCTTCGCCAAGCTTTTGAAACACCACCTCAAGACCACCGGCGTCTTTGATCACCCTGCCCGCGTCTTTCAGGGTGATGCCATCATGATGCTCGATCAGCCCGGCCCACATCAGCAGGCGTACATCGCGGAAGTTGAGCTTTTCCTCTGCCTCTTCGAGACGTTTGAGGAACTCCATAGTGCCACAACCAACGACATCTTCGAGCTCGCACCAGCCATTAGGTGTGAACTCGATTTTGTAGGTCTTGTCACCAGCTGGCAGATCAAACTGCCCCATTACTTTGTTGCCCATAGGGTCCTCGCTTTAATCAACAAATGCAGGCTTGCCGGTCAGCTTGCCTGTGAAGGTTGCGGTCATTTTGTCATCCATCGGCACCCCCGGCTCAAACCCGGTGGCCAAGGCCGAGAACGTCCATTCGGTGCCATCTGGAAAGGTGATGCGATAGGTGATCGGCCCGTCTTCAATGATGTCGGCCATCATTTGAGCCGCAGTCGGCCCATCCGGATCAAAGTGGATCTCGACCGAGAACTCACCTGCATCGAGCAGCCCCTTGATGAACTCGCGCCACTTTTCTGGCGACTGGAAATGCGTCGCGTCTTTGGTTTCCCGCGAAATCCCCGGCGCGCTGAGATTGATCACCTCGCCCAGCTCTGCAAACACTTCGGGGTCTGCTCCGTTGCCGCGCTCGAACTTGGTGTCGAACCCGATTTGTGCGTCACTCATGATTAGCTCTCCAATGCCCAGCTGACATCAAAATCCACAGATCGACGGAAGAGCTGGCGCTCCCGCCCTGCGGTCTCGCCCGACAGATCACGCGCCTGCCGGACAAATATTCCTTGAAACACCACCCCGGCCACCGTGCCCCGATATCCCGAGAGCACGTCGCTCAGCGCACGCGTCACCGCGACGCCATCCGCGTAGGTTTTGGCCCAGACATCCGCCTGGACCGAGGTGCGCGTCAGGCCCGATCGACCGCGGAAATGATATCCTTCAGACGACCAGACCTCCTGCAGGTTCACATAGGGCCGAGCCTTGACCTGTTTGGGCAGACGCATCCAATGCACCCGCGTTCCAACCAGATGGGTCAGCGGGGGGTGAGCTAGTAGCAGCGCCGTCAAAGCCTCCTGCATCACTTGGCCTTTTTCTTTGCGAGGCGGCGCTTTTGGCGCGCGATGGTCTTTTGAATGTCAGCCATGAACTCAGCACCAATGATGCGCAGCGCCTCATACTTTTTCGCCTCAAAGGCCGGGCGCAAATGCGGCTGTGCCGCTTGGTGCTCATTGCCAAACTCGGTTTGCACAGCAGATGGATCATTGGGTCCAACAAAGACCTCAACCTCGCTTTGCTTCACATACTGACGGCGCTGGCGTTTGGTCAGCTTGGTGCCAACACCGTAGCTGTCTTTCAGATGGCCCTGATCCTCTGGCGCATTGCGCGCCCCAGCCTCGGCCATGGGTTTGCCGGCCTTTTTCAAAATCCGACGCGAGGAGGCTTTGGCCGCAGGTTTGGACAATTCCATCAGCATCGCTTCCAGCTCGCGCAGCCCATCCATGCGAAACTTGATCATGCTGGATCGCTCCGGACCTGCGCCGAGATTTCGATCTCTGCGTGGCGTTGGCCTTGAACCTCTTTTATGCCAGTGATTTCCCACACCTCACCAGATTGCAGCGCGCCCTGTTCATCCCAAACCCCATTCAAAACCAGCCGATCATCCGAGGTCAGCGTGCGGGCATTGGCATTTGATCGAATAACAAAACGGCTGCGTTTGAGGCCTGCCTGATCACCACCGGCCCAACGTTCGGCATCCGAAACATCGCGGCGCGCACCCCAAGCGCGAAACGCCAATGCAAAATCCTCGCTCAGCTCATTGAAGCCATTGGCGGTCCCTGCCCCCAAGCGTTCAAAGCCAAGCTTGCGATCGTATTTCGACGGATTGGCCATCAGATTGCGAAAGCCTTGTAACGGGTTGTTAGTCGCTCGACGCCAAGCGCGATTTCAGCCGATGGACCATCAGCAACCGCCGTGCGGTTTTCAAAGAAATGTCCGATCAACAGCCGCGCCGCCGCTTTGATGTCGCCGGGAACGGCATCCACGTCCGCCCAACCAGCCGTGAAGCGGATGGTCACGGCATCAGGTCGGTCAGCCACATTTGGCCAAGACGCGCCGGAAGTCAGAACCACTTGTTTCAAACGACCGGAGCCAGTCAGCATGTAGTCAGGGGGCGGAACACTTGCTGGCACATCATCCGCACCAATCACGTCAATTGCATCCACCGACGTCACGCGGGCAAAGGGCAGACGTGTCATCACCTCGGCAAAACCCGGCACCCGCAACTTCCATTGCTGAGATACCAGCGGAAACCCAAGCCCACCAAACCCGTCTTCATCGACATCGAGATAAGCCGTTGCCGCCGAGATCGCCGCTTGGATTTCGCTGTCATTGTCTTGATCAAGAATGCGCAGATGATCCCGCGCATCCTCAATCTCGATCACGTTTTGTGATGGTCCGGACACCCGTTCAAGCCACACGCCGGATTACTCTTTGGCGTCCGAAGTTTCGCGCTTCTGGTCCGTCCCACTATCGGCCTTGTCGGATGGCGCTAGCGCGGCTTTGTTTTCCGGCGTTGCCTTGGCCTTTTTACCTGCGGCTTTCGTCACAGGTTTTTTGACCGTCTCGACAGGGTCCTCATCTGCAGGCTTCACAACCAGAACCCCGCGATCAACCAAGTGTTTCACGGTCAGCGGATTGGCCTCGCGGATGTCACCGGGATTGTACCACTTGTCACCCTCATGCGGGCGTTTCACCAAATATTCCATGTCATTCTCCTCAAAAAGAAAAAAGGGCCAAACGGCCCCTTTGATTGGTTGGTGGATTAGGCGACGAAGCCGAGATCGCCGTAAATGAAGGCCTCCGGACGGTAGATCGCCAGCGCCAGCCGTTCTTCGAACAAGATGGTGATCAGGTTGCGCACAAAGTCATCATCGACATAACCAGTCTCAACCGAGGCCAGCCAGCGATCAAAGATTTGCGCGCCCATCTGGAACGCCCCGGTCAGGAATTTATCGACCTGCATCGCTTGGGTTTCCACCACCGGCAAACGCCACAAAGTCGGCGCGAGGGCATCGCCAGTCGGGCCACCAACGATGTAGTTGTTGTCGCCATCTTTGGTCAGCTCGATACGCGCCCAATCGATCGGGTTGAGCACGTGCCCTGTCGCTGGATATTCCGCCAATGCGGACTGCAACATCGCCAGACGCAGCTTGTCGATGATGGTTTCAGCCGTGACCGCAAAGGCCGCCGCATAGGCTGTGGCGCTGGGGATCAGACCCATCAGGTTTTGCCCGGTACCATCGCCATTCAGAAGCTGCCCCTCTTCTTTCAGCTTCAACCCCATGCGCCCGCGCTGATCAATCAAAGACCGGAGCTGCGCCACATCGCTCAGCGACTGGCGCGAGGCCTTGAAGTGATGCGCGATGACCTTGGCCGAGGTCGAGATATCCGCCAGTTTGATATCTGATTGCGGCTTCACCGCCCCTTCGGCGACCATCGCAGCATTGTTGTTGAACCCAGTTTCTTGGACGTATTCCAGCGTGTTGCCATCCATGCGGCCCGGCATCAGCAGATCGCGAATGGTCATCCGGCGTTGCGGCATTTCCTGAATGCCCGGCAGGCGCGTGGCGCGAACACCAGCCCCAACCGCGCCGTCGGTATCCGTGGTTGCCAGCGTGATCGTTGCTTTTGCCTCGATGCGCGCTTTGTTGTTGCGGCTGAACCCATCAGCTTCAAAGCTTTTGAATTCGTCGCTTTCAACGAACATCTGACCAATCGACTTGGCCTCATTGGCATCAGTATTCCCACCGCGATCAAGCTTTTGCTCCAGCTCGGTCATGCCGGCCTTCAGCTCGTTCATGGTGACCAGCGCTTCATCAGCCTTGTCTTTGGCCTTTTGCGACAGCTGCTCGCCCGCTTCAGCTTTGCCCGCAGCGGCCTCAGCAATCTCTTTCACCGCGTCGAGGCTCTTGTCGAACGCAGCTTTGGTTTCCGCTGCCAACTCGGCTGCGGATTTGGTTTCACCAGACATGGCAAACCTCCGTTTTAAATGTCAGAAAGTGGGGTCAGGCCCCATTCAATGCGGTAAAAAACGCCACCGCCTCAGTCTCAGTTTCCGCTGCAGCAGGTTCCCCCTGCCCCTTCAGGTGGATGCGCGCGGCACGCTCCGCCTGTGAGTTCGAACAACCAAGCCCCTTGGTCATACGTTCGAACTCCCGCTCAGTCAGCCGATCCCCGGCTTTGAGCTTTTCCAAAATCTCATCTGGCACTGCCATTTTTGGCGCTATCGTTGCGCTTGGCAGCATTGGAAACGTCACGATCGAGACCTCCCAAAGCTCGAGCTCCTTCAACACCCGGTGCCCCTTGGTGTCCTTGCTAGCCTTCACGGTCCGGTAGCCGATCGACAAGCCGTCCAACACCCCTGCCTCGATCAACGCCCGCGCCTCGCGCCCCTTTTCCACAGTGTCCAAAATCCGACCTTTGACGCGCAGACCTTTGTCATCTTCAGCCACCTCATCCCAAACCCCGATGGGTTGTTCGGGATCATGCTGCCAAAGCATTTTGACCTTGCGCCCTGCGCTTTGCAGCTGGTTCAAACTGGCTTTGTAGGCCCCCGGTGCAACCACATCGCCGCCGCCATCAACCTCATCAAACAGGCTGGCATAGCCTTCAATGACGCCGGATTCAGCGGCCTTGCTTAGATCAACAGCCATTTCTTTTGTCTCAAGCCCCATCTTGCCCCCCTTCTGTTTGAGTGATCGGGATGTTTTGCGATTGCATTCGAGGCACATCCCCGCCCGGAATCGGCGGCTTGCCTTCAAGCTTTCGAACTTCGTTGATCGTCAATGCCCCGATCTGCAGCATGGTTTGATAGAAGCTGGCCCGACTGGCACTGTCGCCCCGCAGCATGCTTTCCATATTGAACCGCGCCGCATAGCCACCAGCACGATCGGCCGGTGTCAAAAGCTGTTTTTTCACCGCCTGTTCAATGCGTTTCACCCGGCGGCGAAGGTAAAACTTCACAAACATCAGCACCTGTTGATCGACACTTGTTGGCCAGGCGGTCGAGCTGCCGGCATGGCCAATCAGTGCGGGCGGAACTTGGAAAAACCGGCAGATTTCTTCGACCGAGAACTGCCGGGTTTCCAGCATCTGCGCATCTTCTGGATTGATGCTAATGGGCGTATATTGCATGCCACCTTCGGCCACGAAGGGTTTGCCAGCATTCTGCGCGCCAACGTATTTTTCGACCAATTTATCGACCACGGCGCGCTGCGGATCATTCAACCAATCGGCGAAGGTGATCACACCGGAGGGGCGCAGCCCATTGCGGAAAATCTCTGCCGCCGATCGATCAGCCGCCAGCGCCGAAGAAAAGGCATTCATGCCAAAACTCAATACCGACATGCCGCCAAGCGCGCGGCCGCCAGGCCCGCGAATATGAAACACATCGCGATCGAGTTTGGTGTAACTTTTACCCTCATCCACCCAACGATATTCAATCCGCCCGTTTTGCAGCCGGCGCACCAGCATCACCTCGGGATGGATCGGATAGAGCGCTTTGATCTCGCCATTGTCCTTGCGCGCGATCGAAGCATAGGCATTTCCCCAAAGCTCGATTGACAGGCTCATGAAATCCCAAAAATCCAAGGCTGTCTGATCGAAGTTCGGGCTTTCATAGATCACGCTATGCAGCGGATGGCTTGCATCGACCTGGGCAAACCCATCTGCATCACTTTTGGTCACTTCAAAGGGCAAGGATGACAGTGAGCCGCTGATCAAATTGGAACAAGCCCAGACCGCCGACAGGCCAAGGCTCGATTTCGCGGTCACGGTTTCGCCTGCATAGCCCGAACCATGCCCGCTCCCCCGGCCATCGGTGAACTGCACCAATGCGGATTTGCGCACCAGCCCAACCGCGCCCAAGGCTTTGTTCAAAATGCTCATGCCTGCTCCATCAACCGTTTGAAGTAGCTTTCACGGTTGGCAGCGTTTTCATCGACCTCTTCAACTTGGCTCAACGGCCAAAGCCCGGTGATTGCCGCCGAAATTCCATCAATCTTGTCTTCGGGCACCAGCTTGGCCGGATAGATGAAGTCGCCCCCTTGGACTTTTTTCATCAAGGTGTTCGCCGCCATCCAGCGCAGCACCGGATTGCCATCCGAGATCCAACGCTTGTCCTCAACCGCCGAGATCAGCTTTTCAAAGGGCACATGCATGTTGGTGGCGCGCTGGCGCAGCTCGACCACGTCGATGCCAGCCCCTTCCCAATTCGCTGCCATTTGCGCCGCATAGGTTGGGTCATAGGTGACCATTTGCACATCCAGTTTGGCGAGGTCTTTGAAGACCCAATCGCCCGCCAATTCAGACATGCCCGCCAGCTGAAACACCAGCGCCTCGACAAAGTTCAGGTTCAGCTCGGCCCCCGGTGTGTGAAGCACCAGCCCCTCTTGCGCCCATGCCCAGACATGTTCATTGCCCGGTGCCTGCACCTTGTTTTCTGGCCAGAAGTGCCAGGAGAAATTGATGAAGCGATCACCATCGGGAATGATGGCCACGACGCTCGCGAAGTCTTCACGCGTTGCAAGATCGACCCCGATATAGGCTTTGCGCCCAGCAAAATCGCGCAACCGCAACGTCTCATCTTCAGCCGCGCGCCACATATCCATATCCAGCGCTGCCGCCCCCACCGACGTCCAGATGTCCAAATGCTTGCGCAGAAACTCCCCCATCCGCGCTGGTGTCGCTTGGGCTTTGGCCCATTCGCCTTCCATGTAATCAAGGCGTTTGGCTTTGCCGAGGCTCGGATTGGCCTTGGCCCAAGTCTCCGGATCACCTGGCTCATCGCCTTCATCAGCCTCAAAGATCAGGCCAAAATACATGTCGTTGCTCAGCACCCCATCAAGGATGCGTTCCACCATCCGGCGCTGCTCAAAACAGACGCCCGCCGTGTTGTAGCCCGCCGTGGTGATCGCAATCAGCAACGGGTGTTCTCGCGCGCCCAACGCGGATTCCATTGAATCCCAAACGTCGCGTTTTTCGTGCTCATGCAGCTCATCGATGATGGCGCAATGTGGGTTCTTGCCGTCTTTCGACTTGGTCTGGCTGGCGACGGGGCGAAACACCGCCGCCGGATCCGCCGACTTGATCTTGTGCTGCTCAACAGACAGCTCAACCTCATCTTCCAAGGTCGAGCCACTTGGCATTTCCGCCTGAGCAATCACACGTGCCCGATCAAACACCTCGCGCGCCTGGTCAGAGCTCGCCGCCGCCGAATAAACCTTGGCCCCCGGCTCACCATCCACCGAGAGGAAATAGAGGCCCACACCAGCCAGCAAGGTCGACTTGCCGTTCTTGCGCGCTACCTCGATATATGCAGTGCGGAACCGGCGCAGCCCGGTGACCATGTGACGCCAGCCACCGATCTGGCAAATCAGAAACGCCTGCCAGCCGATCAGCTCAAAGGTTTCGCCGCGCGCCGCCCAAGCTCCCTCGATATGCGGCAAGGTTTCCAGAAAAGCGCACATGTGTTCCGAGGCTTCAAAGTCAAAGACATAGGGAAACTGATCGGTACCAGCGCGTTTCAGGTCGTTTTTGAACCGCTTGCAGGCTTGTTTAACGCGTTTGCAGGCCGGGATTTTGCCAGACAATACATCCTCGGCCCATTCAATCCCGCGTTGGGTGATTGGGGCAAAATCAGGGCAATCAAGCATGTGTTAGCCTTGGCCTCGACGTTTCATTGATCGGAATGGCGTCACCGTTTTGGATCCGTGCGGCGCGGATTCTGGCGGCGCATCAAACAGATCGAGGAAATCAGTTTGAGCTGATCCACCTGCCTTGGCCCGCGCATAGGGCGTGGCCAGCAACTCACGCTGCAGTTTCATCGCTTTGTTTTCGTGAAACGCCTGCTGCTGCTCCAAGCCCGACAGGTATTTATTCTCAGACGGCTTAAAGCCCTGGTCTTCGATCTTGGCCGCAACGCGATCATGCGCCGCCATGTGCCCCGCCCAAAGGCACACCACCCGAAACACCGGCTCATCAATCACCTTGGCGCGGATCACCGCCGCCAACATCGCCAATGCATGCTGTTCTTCAGCTAATCCAAAATAGTCCGGCCAGCCGCCGAGACGGGCAACAACTTGGTGTTCAAAGCTGAGTTCAGTCTCAGCAGTCAGATCAGGCATACCCCCCCCTAAAAAAATGTGCGCGAAAAAATCTCATTACCCACGCCGGTCTTCTGTTGGCAGGCTCTGAACTTTTTCAGGCCCCCCACCCTTGATTGCGGTGCGGCGTTCTTCGCGCTGTTTCTTGCTGTCATGGCAGCTCTTGCAGAGGCTTTGCAGCGCTCCGAACCAGAACTTGCCGTGGTCTTCTCGGTGCGGCTCGACATGATCCGCAACCGTCGCGACTTGTTTCGAATGATCGGGGCACATCGTGCACAAAGGCTCAGCCCTGAGCTGGCGTGTGCGCCGGCCATTCTTTCCCTTCCATGCCGCCAGATTGTACCAGCGCCGCGATGGTCGATCCGATCGCTTCGCATCGGCAAAGCGACCACGTTCTTGCTTTTCCGCCTTGGCATGCTGGTCACAATAGGTGCGCGTCACATCGAGCAACCGGGAACATCCCGGATGCGCACAAGGCTTCTTGGGCAAAGCAGTCTCCAATGTTTGGATTGCCCCAATAGAAAAGCGCCCGGCAGTTTCCTGCGGGCGCTATTGGGTCCGACTGCACTATGTCAATTGGGCTAGGATTTCGTCAAGAGTTATTTCCAAGGCTCCAGTGCAGGCATCGCCTTGGTGACCTCAAACTTGCTTAGCATTGCCGAGAGTTGCAGCGTCCCACGCAGCTCTAGAAGCGCGCCCCACCACGCCAGATAAGCGCGATGCGCACGCCCGATTTGTTCCGCTGTAGGACGGATCACTACCGGGCAATACTTCACCACATCATAGACGATCACACCCTTGCGGTTGCGCCTCGGTTGCTTGGGCCAGCCCTGTTCGCCGAGTTCAGAACTGTCTGCCGTCTTGGCTTGGCATCCATATCGATTGGTATGCAGATCCGCTGGCTTCACGCAGGGCGTGGCATCCGGCATCCAATCCGGCACCTGCCCCGCCCGCGCCAGCTCAGCAATTGAGATCGCCATCGATCGCCCGCCGACATGATCAGGCAATGCCGACAGCGCCGAGGCCACGATATCGGCGTCATGATGCGGATCAGACGACCCACCACCATCAGGCCGACAGCCCAGAATGCTTTGCTGCATCAGGATATATTCAATCCCAACGCCAGCGCGGCCACCCGCCTCGCTGCCAATCTCATCAAAGTCGAGCTGCGCGCATTCCGAACGAAAAGCCCATTGCAGCAAGTCCCAGATCGCGATCGGTTTCCTGGTCGTACTTGCGGTTGGTTGAACCTGTTCGCCCGCCTCAATTGTCATCTGCATCATGACACTTCTCCTGTCGCTTCACTCAGGATCGCTTCGCATTCTTCTTTGAGACCGAGATACCAAGCGAGCCAATGCTGATCATCGCGGCTGGCCACGTTCTTCTGCGCCCGCGCCATCACCTGGTCATGCTTGCGCACATTCTCGATCGAGCGCGATTGCAGCTGGCCAATCTCATATTTCGACGGCGGCGGGCCCCAACGCCGCGCGATGTCCAGCAACTCGACATGATAGCCACCGGCCAAAGCCTGCTTGCCCATCGCCGATCGCATGACCGACACCGCGTAATCCACACGGCGAGGCGGTGGCAGCTGTAAGCGATTGCCAAACTGCAAGATCGTCACCTCTTTGGGCCACCGCTCATTCTCAGCTTTGGCAATCACCAGATCAGCCAAGCCGTTCAAATTGACCTCACTCATATAGGCCAGCTTGGTTTCCAGCCGGCCGAGCATGTCCAAATGCGCCTCAGCCTTCATTCCATGCCGTTTCTGCAAGCCCACATCATTCAACCGTCGGATCAGCAACCGACGCACCCGTGCCCGCCCTGTCTCCGGTTTTTCTTTTGTCACAGCCTTTGCGCTTTGCATTCCAACCCCTTTCTCAGCACTTTAGGCTCCCTTCGCTTTTCACTGGCCCTTCGCTCGTTTGATGGCGCGGCCGGCTATCGTTATTATTTCATTTCGTGTCCTCTCTTATGTCTGGAACTGTTCCATTCTGTTCGGAACTGTTCCGGAACTGTGGAGAACTGTTCCGTCTACAAACGCTTCGATTTATCGTTTGATTTCAATGACCCATGCGCGTCCGGTTCAAAACGCCTTCTTGCGCGGCCACCTTCAAAGCCCGCCCGATCGAGACTTGGAATTGTGGCATACGGCGTTGCCCATGGTGGTGCTCGCTCAGCCAATCATCGATCCAGCCAACCGCCACATCATCGCTGCACAAATCATCGCTGCACCCGCAAGATTTTAGCGCCTCTTTCAGCCGCTTACGCCGGGTCCAAACCGCCTTGTCTTCATTGCTGGCTCTGTGTTCCCGATGCCCCAGAAGCGCAGCTTCCATGACTTCCTGGACAACAGGATGCGCGAGCCGGACCTGGCCGTTGTCACACATCACAGGCTTCCAATTGTAGAGCGGGTTAAACTTGCGCTCGACCAAGCCCATCCACTTTTCAAGCGGCAATCCAAGCAGGAACGCCAATGAATCATGATCTTGCGGCAAGGTGCCAAGTGGCGCTTCACCATGCGATTTAAAGAACAATTCCAACCCGAAAAACCCAACCTCAGGGTCGCGGTATGACTTGCGACGAAAGTCACTGCGCTCGTATCGGTCGTGGTTGAATTGCAAGAAATAATGCGAATCCAGTCGGTCATTCACCGAGATTGGATAGACATCCAATTCCTCATCAACTGCCTGCAGATGCGCAACCATCATCTCACCTCGCTCATAAAAAATCGCCCAGCCGCGCGAGCAGGCGCAGACTGGGCTCCGGGATGTCCGGGCAGTTTAGGCAAGGCGGCGCGCATAACCCGGCGCACACACGGGGCCCATTCCAACGTGGAAAAAAGCGGCCGATGCCGCAGCACCGGCCAAGTATCCAACTCAGGGAGTGAGCACGCCGAAACCCGGCGCAGGCATCCGCGCCAATGGCACGACATTTGAAAATCCAAAAAGCAGCGAGGTGTCGGGAAGATCGAGGAGGAGAACACCCCGCTGCTTTGGCGGCGACGCAATCCGCGCGCCTGACCGGTTTGCCCGTGAGTGCGACCGGTGTTGTGTTGAAAGACTTGGGTGGTCATTTTGCCTGGCCCCCGCGATTTACATAGCGGTGGAACACAGCGCGAATGGTCCAGTTCCGGATGAACCCGGCGACAAAGAACAGCGCGGTGATTTCAAAGGATTCAACCACCGATGGCTCGTATCCCCAAAACGGCAGTGCATACAATGTCAGCAGAACCGCCACGCAGAGGCCAATCGTTGAGTTGGTCAGGGCTTCTATGAAACTCATTTCGGCACCCCGCGCATGGCATCCGACCAAGCCCAGCTGATGCCGATAGCTACCGCGACAATGTCCCAAGCGCTATCCAGTGCGACCAAGGTGAAATCACCCGGCGTCCACAGCTGGACAACTTGAAGCAAGCAATAGGCGATCAAAACCGCCTGCAGGATCCCGCGCAAATCAGGGTGGTAAAACCATTGATGAAAGCCAACATAGCCAGCCCAAAGATGAATGATAGAGTTTCGGACCCAAAGGCCAAACTGGCTGGTCAGCTCCTCGACGCCAACTGCTCCAAAGTCCGAATACATCAGACTGAAAATGTCATTTTCCCAGGACACGGCGCACCCCTTTTGCAAAGAGGTTCAACACCTGCAAACGCCCCTGCCCGCGCGTCATCACGTCCATCACGCGATAAACGCCGGTGAAGCAGCCGATCGCAAAAACGATTTCGAACGGCGCAGAATGCGTGCAGGCCAACCAATTTAGGACGGTCTTTTCATGCACATTCAGAGATTTGGCAGCGCGGCGCGCTGTTTCCCGGTCGGTTCCCGGCCAAGTGTCTTTCAGCAGATCGCGAAACCGGGCTCGCGCAACGTCTTGCAGGCTGAGGCGATCAATCTGGAAAGATGTTTCTTCAGAAACCGTGTTTTGGCCCTGATCAGCCCAAGAAGTTTCCGCCTGCCTTGTGTGATTGTCTGTGAATGGAACAGGCTTTTGCAAATGACGGTTCATTGTGTGTCTCTCGCAAGCGTTGCAAGGAAAAAGTGCTCCGCCCTCAAGGGAAGCTTTTCCTCCCTCGCAAACTCCAACAAGCGATTTGCAACTGGAGTTGGGATCATTCCATCGCTTCCACCTCGCTCCTTTGGATAACCCCAACGGGTCACGCGGGAGCGATCTCTTGCACAAATTTTTGCGACAGCATCTATACCACCACAAATTTCGATAACGGTTTTTGCTGGCTCCATCATTCTTCATTTATTGCGATATTCGCAAATTATAGCAACAGCAAACATTGCGAATTTGGAAATATACTATTTAGTGCGAAAATCGCAATATACGCCCATGGATGAAATCACACCTGAATGGCTCAAGGCTCGACTAGGAACTGATCGAGGACAAAAAGCTGCGTTGGCGGAAGCATTAGGCTTGTCTAACGACAAGGTTTCCAAAATGCTTGGTGGAACCAGAAAACCGCAAGCACAGGAAATCCCTACTATTCTCGCCTTTTTTGGTGAAACGACAGCAACCACTGATCCAGAGCTTCAGGCAGTATGGCAAAAACTAACGCCGTCGGAGCGTCTGTTTCTTCTAAACGCCGCAAAAGCTCAAATCTCCGCTCGAGAGTCTCAGCCTTTAGAACCTCCTGAAGACTCCGGATAAGCTCATCGTCAGTCATAGAATCCCCTAAACTTGTAACAACCCGCCGTCGACGCGAACAATTCCAAGCGGTCATTCTTGACCCGACGACCGCTGTTAACACTTTGTTAAACTGATAGAAACTCGTTCGATCGGGCTTCTTTGTGGCGTCTTTGCACTTGTTTTGTCACATGACCTGGTTAACAAAGACGCTAATTGGCGTCAGGAAAGCCACGAACACTCGGCGGACCAAAGGGCCGTTGGATACGTCGCGACTTGGGCGTTATCGGTCACTAGCTGCGCCCGACAGCATCTAAATGCTGTTCCGTGATTGCGAAGGGCGGAGAGTTGCCGTTAGCTGCCTCCACACTGGCTTCGGGCAGAATCTCTGGAAGCAGCTATTCAGAGTACAATCGGCCAGAACATCAATGCTGCGCTCCGTACCAAGGTCAGGAATGCGCAGAAAGCGGAGTTTGCAAAGTCAGAGGCAGAAGGCGAAATCTTGAGCCGAATCGCCCCAAAGCAGACATCCAAAGTTCTTAAGAACACTGTGGTTACTTTACCCGGAGCGGACCTTTAATCTCTTTCAGCGTGTCGGCAGTTAGATCGCTAAACTGGCCTATTTTCGTGCTGCTGGCCAGCCAGCAAGAAATCTGCGGATGTTAACAGCGTTCTCATTTGAACTGCATCTGGAAATTGCATGGCGTAACCCCTGAGCCCAAGTAGATATGCGACGTCTTCCTTTTCCAAGAATGCCTTTTTGCCAAGCTTGTGAACGCGCGACCGATTATTTTTTCGCCACTCCAACGGGGGTTGAACAAAATCACCGCAGATGAGGCCTGTTACATCCTTCCTATTGCCGGGGCCGGCGTATCTGGTTTTGGCCGACTTCAATTGAAAACCGATGTCCTTCAGGAATTTTTCGACTTCTAAATGAAATCCTGCAGTAATGAACTCATCGCTACTAAAGGTTATATCGTCCGCATATCTTGAGTATTTCATACCTCTTACTTTCGCCAGGTTTTCAAGTTTATCGTCAGTATCGGCCAGAACTAGGTTTGCTAGACTTGGACTCGTTGGAGCCCCTTGAGGCAGGCTACCTTTAAGGGTGCAAAGATTGGATAAGGTTTTTGAAGTATCATCGCTATACCCAAGCTTGGCGAAAACTCCTTGTACTTGGCTCTCGGTAACAGTGTCGAAGAAAGACTGAATATCGACATTCAAGATGTGTTTTGATCCAGCGTGAAAGCGCGCGTTGTCTTGGATCGACTTATTGCGTGAAAAACCGAAGGCGTTCTTGTGGCAAGGTAGTTTGCTCAGGATGTTTTCGAGTATCCACCATTGAATTACTTTTAGGTAAACCCTTGGTGCAGAAATCGTTCGTTCTGTTCCATCTTTTTTCAGAATCGGGAAAGAGCGATAGTGTTTTTCTTGCTTCTTGGTAATTGAGACAACGAGTTGGGGGCCAATCCCCAAAACGATGGCTATATCAAGGGAGCTGAGAAGTGGTGCGATCCCTTGGTCACGAAAGTTTTCAAATTGGGCATCTTCAACCTGAGGGTTTTCTGAGCGCAGTATCGCTTCAATATGTTGAAAATCATTTGGAAGGAGATAGGAGCGAGTTGGCATCTCAGAGAGTCCAGTCCAGAAGACTGCCTTGAGCACGTGGATTTAAAGGATGCTCCGGATTTGTGGATGAGTCCGGAAATCCGGAGCATCCTTTAAATCCGCGAGCCCTTATAAAGTTAACCTGTATACCTGCTCGCCGAAACAGCGAACATTCCGATGGTGACACCAACTCGCGACTCATTTGTACTTCTTCCTTTGAGCTTTCATCAAGAACAATCTGAGGTTATCGATCTCTTTGTGGAGACCGTCCCGCCTTACCAGTTCACGTCCCTTAGACGTTAGGAAATATGTTCCTTTTCGAACCGGGAAAATGTACGCGTGCTGCCTTGCAAACTCATGTGCTTCTCTGAAGGCTCCTGAAGCGAGGAAGGCCTCACTTGTTTTAGGTGGGAGCACTTCTGGCGCGAATCTTTCAATGTCTTGAACTCGCCCTGGCTGAATAACAGCTAATACTGCCAAGTACGCGAATAGAGGATCTGCGGCGCTCATGCTTCTATCCTCGACTGAAGTTGGATTTGGGTCTTCACTCTATTCGAAAACGCACTAACAATTTCAATGCAACCTTCCACATCCTTGTAATCGACACGTTCCACCTTAGAACCAAAAGCCTGTGCGCACGCAACTGGCCCAGTGTTGAGGTATCCTAAGTTCTTTTCGTGAGTTGCGTCTGCAAGAATGATCATTTTCCTACAAATTTCCCTCTTGAGGCTAAACGCACCGATCTCGGCAAACGAACCTGGGCTATCGGGGATCATTACAACAAGAGAGGCTACGTCTCTTGCGTGAGTTAGCTCTGCGTCAGCCGCATTGTGGAACTCTCCAGTCCCGGCCGCAAAAGAGGTTACCAAATTAGGATATGTTCCCAAGCTAACGTCGAAATCTTGATCTTTTAGCCGGTGAAAAAGTTCAAACCTAAGTTTGGATGCTGCCGAATTCTTCGACTCACTTTCGCTTTCAGGTTTTATGTATGGACCCGCTAAAAATACAACCACAGGGTCTTCATTGTTGCGCGCGGCTTGAGCAAGAGTTGAGGCATTTAGGGCGCGTTTTAACACCGGACGCGCTGGATTTTTGGCAACATCTTGAAGGTCCGCCGAAGCATTTGGATCAACAAATATATAGGTGTTATTGTTGACGGACTGATCGACATTGTTCCCGTTGCCGTTAATGTCCGTCAACTGAGAAGTAGTTCTATTCTTCGCCCCAAACCGATTTTTTATTGATCGCAAAAAGGCCATCACTTATTGGCCACTGCCTTTATTATCCATGTGTTGATTTACGGTGTTCCCCTGCCCAGAAACTGTCGCATTTTGGTTAATATCCGTGGACTGATTTTTGCGCCACCGAAGTAACCCGAAAACAGCTACAGCAGCGACCACGATTCCTGCAATCCAATACGCTTGTTCTAACATCTAAGCTCCCCTGCACAAAGTAAACGAAGAAGATCGGCTGCTGGATGTTCGCCAAACGCAGGCACCGAAATCTACATCGATTTGAAGCTATAGCGGATCATGAAAAGAATCCAGAACAACCTGCAGACGACTGGCTGGAACGCGTGTGGGCATCTGCGAAAAGCTGAAACGAAAAAAAAATGGCATCTTCCGGCGCAAGCTGTATGTCTGGTCATCTTGCATTGGTTCCAGCCTTTTTTCCGGGAGCGAATGACTGGAACCCGCCCGACCTACGGATGTTGCATGTGCTAAAGTCTGGGTAAAACGGGTCCGCTTTGGCTGACAACAGTCATCGGGCATCCGGGATAACACCTGATTTTGCCGCATTCGCGGTGCTGCGCCGCCGCAAGGCGGCTTCGAGCGCAAAGTTCCAAATGCTGCACCTCGTTCGAAAGTCCGGTTTCCATAAGTTGGCCAGAAACTTGCCAAATCTAAACCAAGTTTCGTCAGGAATTTGCGACAAAGAAATTTAAATATTTCCGGGGACTCAGCGCGTTGTGTCAAAATGATCGATACTGGCACAACACACCTGACTTGGTTTTTTTGTGCAGAACGAAAAGTGGCTCCAATGAAGCCGACCTTTAGACTCGGCCAGACTAAACACCTTATTCTATAGGGCAAGAGCACGAAGCACTAATCAAGATAGTACAAGCGGTTTGGTGCATTGGCGTTGAAAAAGCCTGTTACATGCGCACGGTATTCTATACCATAGCCTGGCCTCTGGTCGCGTCGGGCGAATAGCTGGGCCTTGACCCAACTCCCTCGAACATCAAGAATTCGAACTTGATAATTGTCGTTTATATCCAAAAGTTTTAATCGTTTTTTGGGGTCGATCAGTTCCCGAGGGAAGGATTCCCTATCTATTGACGGTACCGCCCCACTTCTCTCGAAAGGCATATCCATCGACATAGGTTTGTTACCGCTGTATAGTACTCCTCCCTCCCGCATTGCTGGCTGATACGAAAAGCTCATCAAAGTTTCCGTCGCTCCCAAATCTATGCTGCCCCTTGTCAAAAAACCTGGATAGCCGGGTAAAAAATTGGCGTAACTAGAGTCATCGTCACCTGCAAAAATCAAACCAACAGCTTCATGCCGCTCCTCGTCGACCACCAGTGAACCACTGTCTCCTCGATCTGACATTTTTGAGAACAATAGTTGATTTGAAAAGGGAATTACTCGGCCACTTCCATATTTCACCCGGATATTTGCAACTCCCAGTAGTTTTCCATGACCACAAGTTGGAGAACGCGCCCCGACTGTGTAATGCGCCTCGCCGAACGCAACAGACCACGCCAGTCGACGCGGAAATCGAAGGCGTGAACCACTCGAGCACTCGCGAAATCGAGCTTCAACATCATCAGGATCATCGAACTCCGCAAATGCAATATCATACTCGTTGTTTCCAAACTCGTTTACGGGCTCGAAGTCATACAGGGATGCGGCAGTCTTTCCGTCGATCTGTATCTTTTCTCCGATGGTAGAGTTATTCCCACTCCTGCAAAAAACATGCCAATTTGATATTGCGACGAGCACTCCATTAACCATTATTGGACCACCGTACGTCCCATAATATGGAGCTCCTTCCGGCCGTGCAGCGGTTCCCGATTCAAGTTGTGCAACGATCTCCCTGTTTGCCATCATTCGAATTGAATAACCTTGACCTTCATGCTCGAAAGCCGATCCAGAACGCAATGCCTCTGGTGTCGAATCCATGCTGCCAGCGAGCTTAACAATGATTTCCGGGCTTGCGGCGTTCAAGCCCGCATGCAGTTCGATCGCGACCCACTCCAAGTCCATAAGTTCAGTTGAAAACTCTTCTTGAAACTGGGCGAGAGCTTCCTTGAATTGACGAAAATCCACCAAGTGACTACCTCCTTAAACAATTGCGCGAATTTGCAGAATATATTCATATTTTAGCCCCTTCTGATTGAGAGTCTACACTTTACGAAGCACGCCCATTTGGGCAGGTTCCTCAATATGTATATGATAGAGATCTTCAAAAGCGGCCATTGATGCAGCCACGGCAAATACCTCCTTTGTACGCAGTTCTTCCGTTCGGCCATCGAGAACGCTGCGCGGTTTGCTGAATGGCTGGTCTCGGGAAACTGCAACGCAACGATTGGCCTCCCAATCAATGTCGGGTCTGGGCCGTTCGCTTCATCTCTAGGCGTTTGGAGCTGGCACCCAGTTTCCGCGCCTGTCAGTGGTGTCAGTCGATGTCGTCAAGGTTACCTCCGGCCCAATCCAGGCTTTGGCACTCGGTGTTCGTTACGCGCTGCGGCCCGCCAAAGCTGACCCCCATCGAGCGACATCGCTTTTCGGAGGATCACCGATTCGCGGACAAAACGTTTGCAGTGAATAAATCCTCAGGAAAGCAGTTGAGATACCTAACGCGATAGTGCACATTGCCCGAAACAACTCAAAGGTATTTGCTTTGGCTATTTCAGAAGGTCTCGTCGTCAATGGTGTTACTGCCATCGCAGGGCAAATCACAAAGCGTTTTATTCAAAAATACTATCTACCCTACAGAATGCGGCTTCGACTGGAAGGCAGAAAGGATTCCTCTGAAAACGATCAAGTTTTGGAGGCGTTGCAAAGAGCGATTGGCAACTATAAATCACTCACTCCAGCGACGAACTCTACGCTAGTCGATCTTGCCAACTCAAATTTACTTGACTACTTAATTGCAGTCTTTGGATCGAACATCGTTCACGATAACGCTTTGACGCTGATTGAGTACATCCACCAGTCACGTGGCAGCGCAAATCGCAAAGACTCGAAAGAATTCGCCAAGAACTTAGCGGACTGCTTGCGGACGATAAGTGCAACTACTGCAAAAGCGGTATCACGCGAGATGCCGGAAGATTTCAGTTTAGATTGGCAAAAGAGAAGAGACGACGACGCTCGGCGCGCGGAAAGCATATTAAACTCTTTCATCCAAAAGATACAAACCAAAGATGGAGAGTGGATAGAGCACGCCGAAGTAAGCGCTGAGCTTATCGCAAAGAAGATAGCAGACGACCGCGACCCCTTAAAAGCCTATGTAACAGCGCTTAAACGTACCATGAACTCCGTTGATGTACACGGCGCATCGGGGGACGTGGTGCAAGTGCCATTAGACGAAATTTATGTAGACGTGCCGGTGAGTCGCATCGATAGGAAGAGGAACTTCAATCCGTATCAAGACCTGAGAAAAAACATATCTCGGCACCGTGTTTCGGAGGATTGGGAAAGGACGTTCGATTACATCAACAGCACAGTTTTGCTAGGTGACCCCGGCGGAGGTAAGAGCACTCTATCAAAGAAATTATGCTTAGAAAGCTGCAACAGATATCTTGGAGGACAGACAAAACTACCGATCTACATACAGCTTCGCACGTATATCTCAAAGGCGGCGGAAGATGATCGCCTCTCATTGAAACATTATATTTTCGATTTTGTGTCGTCTTCACTGGTTAATGCAGACGAACTAGACCTCACATCAACTATCCTGTACCATCTTCGCATCGGTGCTGTGTTTTTTGTAGCCGACGGTTTGGACGAGGTTCTTACGACGTCAAACCGAGCAAGAGTTGTTCAAGAAATTGCTTCATTTCGGAAAGAATTTCCGTTGTGCCAAGTCCTAGTCACATCACGCTACGTTGGATACGAAACGCAACCTCTCGATGGTTTCACCCATGTAGGTGTTGATCACTTAAACGATAGCGCTATCGAACAGATTTATCGAAATGTTTCGAGCACAGTTTTAAAGCGGTGCGATAGTGAGGTGAACTCCAGACTCCAAGGTTTTTTAGCTGATGCGGGGAAAAAAGCAAAAGAGCTTATTCGAAGCCCGCTGCTGCTGACTCTAATCGTTATTATCTATGATAAGAAGAGTGAGATACCGGACAATCGAGCAAATCTTTACGCGTTTTGTGCCGACTTGCTTTTTGACCAGTGGGACAAGTTCAGAGACATTACTCCAGACCTACCGGAACGCTACCGTCTATTTGACCTGTTTAAGCACCTTTCTGCCCTTCTTTATGAAAACGAGGAGTATGGCGGCACTATCGGAAAAGACGACCTGGAAAGAGAAGCACGAGTTTTTTTCAAATCTGACTACATCGACAATCGCGAAGGCAGGTCGGCCGCCGCTGCCCAGCACATGGTTGCGCACCTCACTGGTCGTGCATGGATACTTCATGAGGTAGGTGAGAATATCTTCGAGTTCACACACCGTACTTTTATGGAGTATTTTTATGCGAAGTTTCTGGACACAGAGTTTGAGGACACCACTACGTTGGTAAATAGTTGTCTGGAGCACGTCGTCGCAGGTCAGCGAACGCTCCCTACTCATTTGGCTCTTCAAATAAGGACAAACAACAAACGAGCAGCATCAACAAAGGTTGCTGTGGCGTTGACGAATGCTCTAAACGAGCACCCAAAAAACAACGAACTACTCGATTTCTGTTTAGATAGCTTAGGATATATCTTACCGAGCGGGGATCAACTACGACAGCTAGTTTCTACTCTTGCTAAACCCGCAATCTTCTCAAATGACCTGTCCGCACCAATTCGTTTGCTGTGCACGCAAAGCCCTCTAAGAAACAACATACTGAATATTTGCTCTGAGCAATTGGACCACGTCAAAACAGTTGAACAGTTAACCGTATTGGAAGCCGCTTTTCGAAGGATGCGTCGTGAACAGACCTATGAAATGACGGATCAAGAAGGAGGCGTAATAGATGTTGTTGACCGAGCTCTTGAGAAACTTTACTCGAAACAGACAACCTCACCGTACGTTTGCAAACTGGCATTCGACCTAGATGGCAGAGTAAACTGGAACGCCGCACGCAAGTTTGGAACTCGGTTGTGGGCTAATACTCAATCTGACCCAAGCCACTTTATGCGCATAGTTTACGATAGCCGTGAAATGCTCAAGGACGCATCTGCGTTTGTTGTGGATTCAGATGCACAAACAAGGAAGTACTTGAAGTTAGCGCGGGCAACTTATCCAACATTTTTGAAGAACGGCGACGAAGCGAACCTCGACCTATTTTTCTTTCGGAACTATCGGACCACCCCCTCGTTGCCAGACGTAGACTATAGCACGGATTTGACTGCGTGGCGTGAGGATGCTGACGCTTTGGAGATATTTGCATTCTCGCTCATGTTATACGCCGAAACCCATGTTGATTTTTTTGACGCTCAAAGTCGAAATAAGCTGTCGTCAACCATTTCAAATCTGTGTGACGCCTTAGATGGAGTAAAATCATCAAGTGGGCAGTATTGTCGAGATTGGCTTAAAGGGAAAAGTACGGTTGTACTGCATCCAGAGAGACTGCGGCATCAGGGTCGCTATATTTGGGAAGTCGAAGAGTAGCGTGGGCATACTGCCACTTGGCACCGCGCTCACATGGTTTCTTGCCCCCAAAAGCCCTATGTCAGCAACTTGACCACGGTAAAAGTCCGCTTTTATGGCCGCGATCTGATCATACACCTTATGCAGCGAATTTCCAGCATCCGCCCCCAATGCCGGGCAGTCAACCGCCCTTTTGGCGCAGAACTTTCAGGCTCAAGTAACGTAAAGGGTTTGCGCTGGCATTTTATTGCGATTATCGCAACTTGAGGATTGCGCTCAACTTGCGAATATCGCAATATTAAATTTGAACACCGCAAACCTCTCGGCATTGCGCGGTTCAAATGGGAGATCGATATGCAACACCCTCACCCCAGCGGACGTCCCTCGACGCACATTCCGTTACACATCCGCCCCTGGCTAATCGCCCCGACCAGCGGCCCACTGCCTCCACGTGCCTTGACGCAAGACGCATGGCTACGTGCAAAAGAACGACAGCTGCTGGAAGATGGAACATCGGCTTGCATCGAGCACGATCGGATGGATCGGCTTTTGGGCATGATCAACGGCACACCGTTGGATCGAGCCGGATCGGCTGAGATTCATCACCTTTCCAATCGGCGCAATCTCCTTTGCCAGAAGTTCGGCTTTCAGTCCCGCCCTACCACTGGTCCGAAAGGCGGTGAGCAATGACCCACCCTGCTGACATCCATGTGGGAAAACGCATTCGTCACCAACGCTGGCTCAAAGGGATCACTCAACAGCAGCTAGCTGAGGCCGTTGGCATCAAGTTCCAGCAAATTCAGAAATACGAAACCGGCGCAAACCGTGTCAGTGCCTCACGCTTGTGGGACATCGCAGCGACGTTGGAGAAACCCGTCGCCTATTTCTTTGAAGGCATTGAAACCGGCGCAGAGCCCAACACGGACTTGGACAACAAGGACGAAGCTCTGCTGGTCGCAGATTTCCGCCGCCTCGCGAAACATCAGCAAACCGCTTTACGCAATGTTCAATCGGCAATGCTGGAGGTTTCGTTTTGACCCGGTTCAAATTGAACCCTTGCGGATTGTTCACCCTAGCGATCTTGATCGGAAGCGGGGCGCTGACTTTCATCGCCCTGCCCTACGCACTCTGGAAATTGGCAGTTTGGGTGGACGCAACCAACGACAGTTTTGGCCCTTGGTGGCCGCTATGAGCGTTTACGTCGACAACCCGCAGCACCGCGTCGGCCGCATGGTCATGTGCCACATGCTGGCCGATAGCATCGCTGAGCTGATGGTTATGGCCGACACGATCGGTGTCGATCGAAAATGGTTTCAACCCCAAAGACACCCGCATTTCGACATCTGCAAAGCAAAACGGACTCTGGCGATCAAGGCCGGAGCAATCGAAGTCGATCGACGCGCCTTGGTCGATGCAAAGCGCCGCTACCGAAGAAAATGGTTCGCAGATTTGGACGAACGCGCCGCCGTTATAGCGGCATCACAAATAGGAGACCGCCCATGCAGATGATAGCCGTCGACGCAGCAGCCCTCGATCGGCTTCATGACAAGATTGATCGGTTGGAACAGAAACTAGATGCAGCGCACATTACGCCGCCCCCAAAGTGGATTACTGTTGCCGAATACGCCAAACGGGTTGGAAAAACCGAAGGGACCGTGCGGCGCTGGGTCAGAGAAGGATCACTGGAACGCAAAGACAAGCTGGTAGCTAACCCAGACGTTTAGCCAAGGATTCCGCACTCTCATTATAATAGACCATCAGCATTTTGAGATCGGTATGCCCGACCATTCGGGCAAGCTCTAAAACTTCCAGTTTCTTCGCCAATGCCGTGATCGCCGCATGTCGGCTGTCATGAAACGTCAAACCAACCACACCAGCTCGATCGCGCGTCTTTCGAAACAAGGCATCGAGCTGGCGAGGTTCCAACCCAAACACTCTCTCATTCTTGGGCAAAGCTTCCAGTAGCGAAACGGCTTGAGAGGACAAAGGCACGTCTCGAGGGCGGCCATTCTTGGTTTGCTTTAGATGCGCAACGCGTCGGTCCAGATCAACGCAATCCCATGTGAGGTTGCAAATCTCCCCTGCCCGCATTGCCGTCGCTACGGCAAATCGAAACGCATGATAGGCCCGAGCTGTTGCCTTGCTCAGATCATCGCCGGCGCAATAATGCATGCGCTCGATTTCATCCTCGGTCGGAAGTCTATCGCGCGGCGCGGGTTTGGGCGGTTTGCGGACATCGCTCAAGGGGTTGCTATTGATCATTCCCCATTCCCGTCGTGCCACATTTAAGACTGAGGACATCAGCTGCATCTCACGAATGACGCTCGCTGGGGCAACTTCCTTTAATCTGCGATCACGCCAGTCAGCAAAATCCTTCGCGGCAAGGTCTTCAAGCTTGATCTTGGCAATTCGGTCCTTGCCCAGATTTTTCAGCCGGATGACCTCCCAGCGCTCTCCCCTTTTGGTGGTGCTCACTTCCCGCGCATACCGATCGAACAGACCGCCCAATAGGGATTTGGCAGCGATTTTGTCACCGTTCAGAATCTCATACTCGGTACGAGTGGCCCAATCCTTGGCCTCTTTCTGAGTCGGAAAGTGTTTTGAGGTCCGGATGCCACGCCGGGCAACCTGCGCCCTCCATCCAGTTTTGCTTTTGGTAATCGAAGCCATTTTTACGCTCCGCGGGTAATTTACGGGTAATAACATGCACAAAATTACGCTCAGAGGCAATCAACGCAATGTTGTCTTGCTTAACAGGGCTTTGTTTTTAAGGGGTTTTCGTTCACATGAACGCATCGACGTTAAGTAAATGGTGCGGTCGAGAGGACTCGAACCTCCACGGGTGTTACCCCACAGCGACCTCAACGCTGCGCGTCTACCAATTCCGCCACGACCGCACTGTCTAGGCTTGGTAGGGCGCTCTCTAACGAAGCGTGGCCGGGATGTGAAGAGGAAAAATTACCCTTTTTAAAATTCCTCTGACCGGGCGCGGTTTTACGGTAAAATTTGCTGCACATCATATTCGAACTTTCGAATTTAGAGTAAAATCCAGATGTCTTAAGAGGAAGGAGGACATCATGGTCACCATGAAAAGCGCGGCGCTTGCGATTGGCCTTATTGGACTGGCTGGGGCTGCCTCGGCAGAGCAGCAATGTTGGGTTGGCGCGAAGTATAATGATCATTCCCAGTGGAACATCGCCTGTACCCAAACCTATGGCACCGGGTCGCAAATCTTGGCCAGCAATGGCTTTGCCAATATCCTGTTTGGCCCGGCGACTTGGGACAGGTGCAAGGCCTGGGCTGATAAAAACCTCGCGCAGGGGTAAATGCGCCTTTGTAACTGCGCATGCAATCCACGCTCCTTATGGCAAATCCGCCCGTCCTGCCTTATCTGTGGCATTCAAATGCGATGTCGTGTCGAGATGAGGCGCGCCGAGAGTGGAAGGGGCCGATCAGATGGTGGAATGGAAAATCAGCGAGGGCCTCACGTCTTACGAAGAGGCCCTTGCCTTTATGGAAGAGCGCGCGGCACAGATTGCGACAGGCGATGCCGAGGAATGCATTTGGTTGCTGGAGCACCCGCCGCTCTATACCGCTGGGACCAGCGCCAAGGTTGAGGATCTCAAAGATCCCGACCGCTTTCCGGTCTATCCAAGCAAGCGCGGCGGTCAGTATACTTATCACGGGCCGGGCCAACGCGTGGCTTATGTGATGCTGGACGTGTCGAAACGTGGCCGGGATGTGCGCTGTTTCGTGCGCGACCTTGAGGCTTGGGTGATTGCGGCGCTACGTGATTTTGGACTAACGGGGCATATTCGGGACGGGCGTGTTGGCGTTTGGATCGAGCGACCAAACAAACCCAAGACGATCACCGGCGCGATGGCCGAAGACAAGATCGCCGCCATCGGTATTCGCTTGCGCAAATGGGTGAGTTTTCACGGGATTTCAGTGAATGTGGAACCGGATTTGAGCCATTTTGATGGCATCGTCCCCTGTGGCATCACCGATTATGGTGTGACGTCTTTGGTCGACCTTGGCCTACCGGTGAGCATGGATGATGTCGACGTAGCGCTCAAATCCAGCTTTGAAGAGGTCTTTGGCGCTGGTGTGACACGATCGGCCTGCCCCACGCGGTGACAAAATCCATGCATGGATTTTGGGTGCGCGCGGTTAGCGACGGCTTCCGAACACATGAAACAGAATGTCTGAGCGGGTAAGACCCATCGCCGCGAGCTGATCGTCTGACAAGGCGCGCAGTTCGGTGACACGCGCGGCCAAGCGGCGCTGGCGTGCATCAAATGGCGTTTCGGTCAGACGAGAGATCATAGCCCCAAGGCCTCGGCGCAGGGGGGATTGTGTTTCAAAGCTCGGGTCAAAATAGGCCATGAGTGGTCTCCGGTTCTTGCCCCCAGGAAATGCAGCGCGGGAGCTATTTTGTTCGTCGTTGAGTTTGGCAGTTGAGCCCAACTTAGGCTGTTTGCACCGATGTCATCAGTCCGGAAAACCTCCGTCAGGAATTCCTGACCCTGACACAGCCACTCCGTTTCTTGCGCAATGCCTGCTCGCGGATTTGCAACAGCATGATCCGGGTCGCCTTGCCCGTCGGCGATGGGCCATCCCCGTCCCATCCGAAACGCGAGAGGAACAGGATATGGACCTTAAAAACAAAACGATCATCATCACCGGAGCCAGCAGCGGTATTGGGGCGGCTGCGGCCTTGTTATTCGCCAGACATGGCGCAAATGTCGTGTTGGGGGCACGGCGCGCCGCTGAGCTGGACCAAATTGCCGGGCAAATCCGCCAGAGCAATGGTCAGGCAACCGCCCTGGCCGGGGATGTCACCGATGAAAGTTACGCTCAGAAACTGGTGGATCATGCCAAGGAGGTCTTTGGAGGATTAGATGGCGCTTTTAACAACGCTGGGATGGTTGGTGACATGGTGCCGGTTTCGGAAATGTCATCGCAAAACTGGCAAGATGTGATCGCGACAAACCTCACCTCGGCCTTTTATCTGGCCAAGGCGCAGGTTCCGGCGATGCAAAGCGGTGGGGCCTTGGTTTTCACCTCTTCTTTTGTTGGCTATTCCAACGCCGGCCTTCCGGGGATGTCCGCCTATGCCGCCGCCAAAGCCGGGTTAATTGGCTTTGTGCAATCTTTGGCCAATGAGCACGCCCAACAGGGAATTCGGGTCAATGCCTTGCTTCCCGGCGGCACCAAAACCGCCATGGCGGGTGACGATCCCGAGGGGCATGCCCTTATCAATGGGTTGCACCCCATGCGGCGCATGGCCCAGCCCGAAGAAATCGCTCAGGCAGCGATGTTTTTATTGTCCGAGCGAGCGAGCTTTGTCACCGGGGCCCCGATGCTGGTCGATGGCGGTGTGTCGGTGCAACTGGGTTAATGCACCCGTCCGGTCATAGGTAAGGCCGCGCGATGGCTTAGGGTGCGTAGTGTGAAGCTTGATCGCATATTGCGCACATTCGGCACCGTCATAAGACGCGATTGAAGGAAGCGATCAAACGCCTCAAGGTCGGGCACAACGACCCGCATCAAGATATCCGGACTGCCAGTCATCAACTGGCAGTCCATCACCTCTTCGAAGAGTGCAACACGCTTGGTGAACTCCGACACCACTTCAACGCTTTGACGATCCAGCTCAAGCGTTACAAAAACGGTGACCGCCTGCCCTATTTTGCGTTGATCAACCCGCGCGCCATAACCGGTGATCACCCCGTCTTCCTCTAGACGCGCAACCCGGCGGGCGCAGGGGGTTGGTGACAATCCGACCTGTTCGGCCAAATCTGCCATGCGAATACGGCCATCCTGTTGCAGGAGTCTCAGTATCTTGCGGTCAAGGTCATCCATTTTATCTCGTCAGTCTCTAAATATTGAAGCTTTCCGCCAATAATGCCTCAAAAGACAGGTAACAATAGTGAAAAAGCATCCACAGCCGCGACTATCCTGTTTCAATCTGAGGAGGACCCTACATGACCATCACCGAATTGCCCATATCTACCCATGAACGCGTTGTGCATATTCAAGACCTGCCCGGCGGGTTGAGCGCCTTGATCGCGATCCATTCGACCGCACGTGGCCCGGCCGCTGGCGGATTGCGAATGCGCGAATACGCGAGCTTTGACGACGCATTGGTCGATGTGCTGCGCCTGTCCCACGGCATGACGCTTAAGAACGCCGCGGCCGATTTGGCCTTAGGTGGCGGCAAAGCAGTGATCATCGGCAATGTTGCGACACAAAAGACACCGGAGCTTCTCGAAGCCTTTGGAGAGGCCGTTGATACGCTTGGCGGAGCCTATCGCACTGCCGAAGATATGGGCATGACCCCCGACGACATGGCCGTCATTGCGCGCAAGACACCCTATGTTGCGGGCCTTCCCGGTGCCTCCGGCGATCCTTCGCCCATCACAGCACGCGGCGTATTTTTGTCGATGCAAGTTGCCGCTAAACACCGGTTTGGCAGCACTGATCTGGCGGGTAAACGCGTCGCGATGCAGGGTTTGGGCCATGTCGGCATGCATTTGGCCGATATGTTGCACGAAGCCGGGGCCGAGTTGATTGTAACCGATGTCAGCGAAGAGGCGTTGGACGAGGCAGTTGTCGCCTTTAACGCCAAAGTTGTTGGGTTGGATGAGATTTACAGCCAAGACGTCGATATTTTTGCCCCCTGCGCCATCGGCGCCGTGTTGAATGAAGCGACAATTCCAACCCTGACGTGCAAAATGGTCTGTGGCGCGGCCAACAATCTATTGGCGACGCCCGAAGATGGTGACCGTCTGGCGGCGCGCGGGATACTTTACGCACCTGATTTTGTGGCCAATGGCGGGGGCATCATCAATGCGACGCCGGAAATCCTTGGCGAAGCCCAAGGGCCCGAGTGGCTGGAAGGCAAGTTGCAGGCCTTGGCGGCTAATCTTGATGCGATTTTGACAGAGGCGGCCAAAACTGGCCTGCCCCCGCATGTTGTCGCCGAGCAGTTGGTAGAAGAAAAAGTCACGCTGGCGGCTTAACCCCCCTGCCCGTCGACATGTTGCGCGCTTTGTGAGGCGCTTTTTGCTCTCGCGGCGCGCAACAAAATCCATGCATGGATTTTTAAATTCCGTGCACGGAATTTGCGGCGCTTGTGGCTGATGTTCCAGTCTCAAAAAACGACCTCGATTTTTTTGAAGCTAGGAAGCGCCCAGCGACGCGTCGGCACCGAAATTTCCGGTCTAAAACCGGTTGAACGCCCGGTTTGGGCAAAATCATCCACCCCCTGCGACAAAATTGTTTGATCTGCGTCAAATACCACCGTTGCCGACCAAAAGATCACCTTCTAAAACATGAATAGAATTTACGGGCGCGATGGGATTCTCTTCGCGCCCGCTATTGTAGGGACAAAAGGGAGGCACGATATGGCAGACGCCGCCATTCACGGCCACGAGCATGAGGACAACCGGGGGTTCTTTACCCGCTGGTTCATGTCCACAAACCACAAAGACATCGGGATTCTTTACCTGATCGTCTCGGCCCTTGTGGGTCTGGTTTCAGTTATTTTCACCGTATACATGCGCATGGAGCTTATGGAGCCCGGCGTTCAGTATATGTGTCAAGAAGGGTGGTTCCTGATCGCCCGCACGGTTGAGGAATGTACCCCCAACGGGCATCTCTGGAACGTGCTGATCACCGGCCACGGCATCCTAATGATGTTCTTCGTGGTTATTCCGGCGCTGTTCGGCGGTTTTGGCAACTATTTCATGCCGTTGCAGATTGGCGCACCGGACATGGCCTTCCCTCGGATGAACAACCTGTCCTTCTGGCTTTATGTTGCCGGTACAACCCTCGCGGTTTGCTCGGTTTTCTCGCCCGGTGGTAACGGTCAGCTTGGCTCCGGTGTTGGTTGGGTTCTCTACCCACCTTTGTCGACCAATGAGCAAGGTTACTCGATGGATCTGGCGATCTTTGCGGTTCACGTCTCGGGTGCCTCGTCCATCCTTGGTGCGATCAACATGATCACCACCTTCCTGAACATGCGTGCCCCCGGCATGACCCTGTTCAAGGTGCCACTGTTCTCTTGGTCGATCTTTGTCACCTCTTGGCTGATCCTGCTGTCACTGCCTGTTTTGGCCGGCGCGATCACCATGTTGCTGACCGATCGTAACTTTGACACCACTTTCTTTGATCCTGCCGGTGGCGGCGATCCAATCCTGTACCAGCACATCCTGTGGTTCTTCGGTCACCCCGAAGTCTACATCGTGATCCTGCCGGGCTTTGGTATCATCTCCCACGTAATTGCGACCTTCTCGCGCAAGCCGGTCTTTGGCTACCTGCCTATGGTTTGGGCGATCATCGCGATTGGGGCCTTGGGCTTTGTTGTTTGGGCGCACCACATGTACACCGTCGGCATGAGCCTGCGTCAGCAGTCTTACTTCATGCTGGCCACCATGGTCATCGCGGTTCCAACCGGTGTGAAAGTCTTCTCTTGGATTGCCACCATGTGGGGCGGTTCGGTTGAATTCAAAACACCAATGATGTTCGCTCTGGGCTTCCTGATGCTGTTCACCATTGGTGGTGTCACCGGTGTTGTTCTTTCGCAGGCGGGCGTCGACCGTGGTTACCACGATACCTACTATGTGGTTGCACACTTCCACTACGTGATGTCGCTGGGCGCAGTTTTTGCCATCTTTGCAGGGATCTACTTCTACTTCCCCAAGATGACAGGCCGGATGTATTCGGAAACGCTGGGCCACATCCACTTCTGGATGTTCTTCATCGGTGCCAACCTGACCTTCTTCCCTCAGCACTTCTTGGGCCGTCAGGGCATGCCACGTCGCTACATCGACTATCCTGAGGCCTTTGCCACATGGAACTACTGGTCGTCGCTGGGTGCGTTCTTGTCCTTTGCCTCGTTCTTGCTGTTCTTCGGGATCGTCATCTACGCCCTGCGCGCCGGTGCCAAAGCGACCGAGAACAACCCTTGGAACGAATACGCAGACACCCTGGAATGGACCCTGCCGTCGCCTCCGCCCGAGCACACGTTCGAGCAGCTTCCAAAGCAGGAAGACTGGGACAAGGGTCCAGCCCACTAATCGGGTGATCCTAATCTGAAAATCGAAAAGGCCCTGCGAGTTTCGCGGGGCCTTTTTGCGTCCGGCGGACCGTCGCAGCAAAGGAGTGACGATAGGCAGCTTGGCTGTTTGGCTCCTGCCCTTCACTGAAAACGCCACCTCAACCTGATGTCTTGACCCTTGTCATGGTCACGTCCCTCCCTGCCCGGCAAAGACAGGTCATCTATTCCCAACTGGCGACCGCCCATGTTTATCCCCGCCTTCTCTATTCTCTTCATCGCACTGGTCGGCCTATGCGGTACATTTGCGCTCTTCCTTCTCCCAGTCTTTCCCAAAAGCATTTGGGCCAAGGTCATCTGGCTCGGTTTCTTTGCGCTTATGTCGTGGATATTTGTCACCGAAATGGTGGTCCCGGTAGAGTATGGCGCATGGCGAACCCCGCCCCGCTCTATCCTTGTCCAAGGCCTGATCTTTTTCTCGCCTTTCGCCCTTTCCTTGGTGTTGTGGCGACGCAACTCACATCCAAACCGCGCGGCTTTGGGGGAGCTTACGTTGTTTTCATTGATTGCCATCGCCTGCGCGGTGTCCTTTTTTGGCTTGCAAGCCTTTAACAAAACCTGCCTCTCCGTTGCCGAGCAAGGCTCGGGAGAGCGCACATGGTGCACCAGAGAATGGCAGGTTCAGCCGCGCTAAATCCGCCATGGTCAAATCCAGCGTTGTTTGACACACTCGCCTTGAAACGACGCGGAAAATGGGCCTTGGGCATATGTTTAAAAGTACAATTTGGGTTTGTGGACTGGCGATGGCGCTTGTGGCCTGCACGCCGGACAAAGCCGGGCGCATTCTGGCCCCACAGGAATACGGCCTGACCTGTGTCAGCGCGTCGATCTGTTTGGAAGATGTCGCTCAAAAGCAGAAGGCCGAACGTCTTTATGCCGATGCGGCGCGCACCGTACAGGGGCAGTTTGTTCCCTTCAAAAACCGCCCGAGGGTTCTGTTTTGTTCAACAAAATCCTGTTCGGCGCAGTTTGGCGATGATCACAGTCAGGCGCTTACCCTTGGCACATATGGAATTTTGATCCGCGAAGATGGTTGGCATGGCTATACGCTGCGCCATGAAATGATCCACCACATCCAGAACGAACAATTTGGCGTGCGTCAGGCAAGCTATCAGCTGCCAAAATGGTATATCGAAGGCATGGGCTATGCCCTAAGCGGCGATCCGCGCGACCCGCTGCCGACGGCTGAGCTGCAAGAGTATCGCAAACGCTACAAAGCCTGGGAAGCGGCGGGAAATCAGTGGAACAAGCCCCCCAAATAGGCGGTTCACACCGGGGCTTAATCGCGCAAGTTGCGAACAAATGATACGTGAGGCAGCAGTCAGGCGTTATCCATCGCGTCCCGGTTCGTTTGGGTTGCTCGAAAACAGCGCGATTTTGTTGCCTTGCGGGTCACGTAGGTAGCCAACGTAAAAGCTCGGCCCATAGGCGGCGCGAAATCCCGGCTGCCCCTCATCGGCTCCGCCGGCTTCAAGCGCTGCGGCGTGAAGGTCACGCACTTGTTTCTGATTGAGGGCTTCAAAGGCGACCATCGCCCCATTGCCCGCCGACGCTGGGCGACCATCAAAGGTTGGTTTGACATAGAAATCTGGCAGCACCGGGCGCTGCCCCGCCTCGACGGGCAAGGCATAACTTAACCCCTCGGGCCCTTCTTTAAGACTGTAGCCCAAAGCCGGAAGCATCGCGTTGTAGAACCGCTTGGCGCGCGCGATGTCATCGGCACCGACTGTGACATAGGCAATCATGATCCCTGTGCTTTCCACTGTTACCTTCTTGTGATCGACACCCTAGGCCAAGGCACATGGCACCTCAACACCGGGGGCCTAGGCTCTTTGACGGCCAGCTTTTCCGAGCATTTTGGCTCTGATCACTGAGCACCTACTCCACGCCCAGCTATTCCTCGTGACAAAAGAGACTTGATCTTTAAGTTAGCTCACACTTACGGTAAGTTATGACTTACAAAGATTCGCCGTCACAGAAAACCCTAACCGCGCTAAGCGATCCAACCCGGCGCGCCTTGTTTGAAGCGGTCGCGGCTCAGCCGCGCAGTGTCGCCGAACTTGCCAAAACCCAACCCATTAGCCGACCAGCCGTCAGCCAACACCTGAAAGTGTTGTCTGAGGCGCAGTTGGTTCGCGCCGAGGCGCAGGGCACGCGGCGCATCTACCACCTTGACACCGCTGGATTGGCGGCTTTGCGCGACTATCTCGATCAATTTTGGGGCGATGCTTTGGGGGCCTATGCCGCCGAAGTCCGCCGCCGCACAAAACCCAATTAAAAAGGACATCTCATGTTGGAACCGATTGTCAAAACCATCACGGTCCCCTGTTCACAGGACAAAGCCTTTGACATCTTTGTCGATATGGCAAGCTGGTGGCCGTTAGAAAAACGCTCTATGTCGCTGATGCGCGCCGGTGGCCCGGCGAAAAAACTAACGGTCGAGGCCCGCGAAGGCGGCCGCATCGTTGAAACGGCCCTTGATGACGAAGAATGGCATTGGGGCACCTTTTTGAAGTTCGAGCCACATGCGTTTTTGCAGATGACCTTTCACATGGGCCTGCCCGAGGACAAAACCGGGCATGTCGACGTGACCTTTACCCCAATTAGCGCCAGCGAAACGCAAGTTGAGCTAAACCACCACAATTGGGAAGGCTACGAAGACATGGCCGAGATGATGTATCAGGGCTATGGCGGCAGCTGGGATTTGCTGTTTGTCGAGCATTTCAACGCGGCTTGTGCCGGGTAAACGCAACGCCCTTTGGGGGCAAGGCGCGGCACCTTGTCCCTTAACATCCAAGGGGAATGTATTAATTTCGCTCCTATGCCTTATCGCTGGACCGACACGCCCCCTTCCCCTGACCATGCCGAGTTGCACTTGTGGCCCTATAATGCGCTCAAGCCCGAGGGGTTTGCGGCGATGATTTTAGGGTTCTTTCTCTTTGCATCGATGCCGTTGATCGCGGTGATGGGGACCAAATTGTTTTGGGGGTTGTTGCCCTTTATGCTGGCGGCAACGGCCGCGCTTTATTATGCGCTGCGCAAAAATGGTCGCGATCGCCAGATTATCGAAGTGCTGACCCTAACCCCGGACATGACCCGCCTGACCCACACCCCGACAAAAGGCGAGAGCCAGAGTTGGGAGGCACAGACCTATTGGGTCAAACTGTCCTTGCACCCAACCGGCGGGCCGGTTCCCAACTATGTGACCCTAAAAGGCGGCGGACGAGAGGTTGAGCTTGGCGCGTTTCTGAGCGAAGACGAGAGGACGGCGCTTTATGCCGAACTCAGCGACCGGATTCGCCAGATGGCGCATCCCTGATATAAATGGTGCACTATGGCTCAGGCCCCCGCGACATCAAAACCGCATCGCGCTGCTCTCAAACTTGCGGCGTCTTTGGGGGCGACCCCGCTGATGATACGCCTAAACCCGGTCGAAAGCGAAATCGCGGCCTTGGAATTGCGCGCCGAAGAAGCGCATTACGTGCCGCCGCAACGCAAACAGGTCACGTTCCTCATCCCGCTAGTCGGCCCGCATCATGTTGGCGATTGGCCCGGCGTTGTTGAACGCCTGAACGCGACGCTGCAATGTTTGTTGGCGCAGGACAATTCGCATTGGAATGCGGTGATCTGTTGCCAAGAACGCCCAACCCTCCCCGATGATCCGCGCATCAGCTATTTGCCCTTTTATGACCCCGAACCCGGCAACGACAAGTGGCGCAAACTGGCGGCGCTTTGTGATCATTTGCCAAATATGGATTTGGCCCCCGGCTATGTGATGAGCTTTGACGCCGATGACCTGCTACGTCAGGGCGTTGTCAACGAAATGCTAACCCGTCAGGCCCCCGGCGGCTATCTGGTTGAGGCGGGCTATGTCATGGATGCGGGCACCGGGGTGATCGCCTTGGCGGATGCTCCGACGCTCAGGGAACCTTTGCGCAAACCGTTCTGGAAACTTTGCGGGTCCTGTGCGGCCATCGCCCATGATCCCGCTCTTCCGCAAAGCACCGCCTTTTTGCGCGCCATGACGGCGCATGAACACAGGATGTTTCCCTATTTGGCCGATTTGGCCGGGCACAGCCTTGCGCCGCTGTCGATGCCTGCGGTGCTTTATGTGTTAAATCATGGTGAGAATTTTGGCGCACGGCGCGGGCGGGTTGGTTTCAAGACCCGCTTTGTCGAACGGTTTCGCATCGACGATCCCGACGCATTGGCCGAAATCGCCGAAGGGTTTCCGCAACCCGAGGCGTAATGATGTGTCAGCCCAGATGGGCTGACGCCAAGTTAACCAGCGGCGAGACGCTCTTTGACTTTGGGGCCAACCGCACCAAAATCCATCTGACCGGTATATTTCGCCTTGAGCGCGCCCATGACACGCCCCATGTCGCGAATTGATTCTGCGCCGACTTCGCTCACCGCATCCGCGACGGCTTTGTCGACTTCGGCATCACTTAGCGCTTTGGGGAGGTATTCTTCGATCACCTCAATCTCGGCCAACTCGCGCTCCGCCAGATCAAGCCGGTTGCCCTCTTCGTAGGTGCGCGCGCTTTCGCGCCGTTGTTTCACCATTTTCCCAAGGATTGCCAACACTTCGGTGTCATCCACCCCGTCGTCATTCCCTTCGGCCCGAGCCGCAATATCGCGATCCTTGATCGCTGCGCTGATCAGTCTGAGCGTCGAGAGACGGGCCGTGGCCTTGTCCTTCATCGCTTGTTTTATCGACGCCATAACGCGTGCACGCAGTTCCATGAGCTATCCCGTCCCCATTGTCGGACCAAGTTTCTGGCCCAAGCCCGAAACGTACCCCAAGCCCCCCGACATGGCAACAGTCGAGAGCAGCATCTTAAAGTGCTGTTTTAAAACGATTATTCATTTCACCTCCCCCCTTGACCCTGCCCTCGCCGCGCCGTAGTTTCCGCGCAATTTGCCAAATGCCCGGAGAGTCGACATGTCTGCTGCCCAGACCAAACCAACCGCATGCCTAGCGCTTGCTGATGGAACCATTTTCATGGGACAGGGGTTTGGCGCGACCGGACAAACCACCGCCGAATTGTGTTTCAACACGGCGATGACCGGCTATCAGGAAATCATGACGGACCCGTCGTATGCCGGGCAGATTGTGACCTTTACCTTTCCCCATATCGGCAACACAGGCACCACACCCGAGGATGACGAAACCGGCGATCCGGTGGCCGAAGGTATGGTGGTGAAATGGGCTCCAACACAAAGTTCAAGCTGGCGTGCCGTGTCTGAGCTCTCGGATTGGCTTGCGGCGCGTGGGCGGATTGCCATTGGCGGCGTTGATACCCGGCGCTTGACCCGCGCAATTCGCCAGCAAGGCGCGCCGCATGTGGCCCTTGCCCATGATCCGGATGGCAATTTCGATATCGAAGCGCTGGTTGCCAAAGCCCGTGCCTTTGCCGGGCTTGAAGGGCTTGATCTGGCCAAGGATGTGACCTGTGCTCAAAGCTATCGCTGGGATGAAATGCGGTGGGCTTGGCCGGATGGATACCCCCGTCAGAAAGACCCCAAACACAAAGTTGTCGCCGTGGATTTCGGGGCCAAACGCAACATCCTGCGCTGTCTTGCGTCGGCGGGGTGTGATGTGATGGTTTTGCCGGCCTCAGCCACCTTTGATGACATCATGTCCCACAATCCAGATGGTGTGTTTTTGTCCAACGGCCCGGGTGACCCCGCCGCGACCGGTGAATACGCCGTTCCGATGATCAAAGAACTGCTTGATAAAACCGAGCTGCCGCTCTTTGGGATTTGCTTGGGGCATCAGATGTTGGCCCTGGCCCTTGGTGCAAAGACCATCAAAATGAACCACGGTCACCATGGGGCCAACCACCCGGTCAAAGAACATGACACGGGCAAGGTTGAGATCACCTCAATGAACCATGGCTTTGCCGTAGATGCCCAAAGCCTGCCTGATGGTGTGGTCGAAACGCATGTCTCTTTGTTTGATGGTTCGAACTGTGGCATTCGCCTTCAGGACCGCCCTGTGTTCTCTGTGCAACAGCACCCAGAGGCGTCGCCGGGACCTCAAGATAGTTTTTACCTTTTTGAGCGATTTGCCGCGTCAATGGCCGAAGGTTCCTAGGCAAAAATTAACCAACTATTAAGGCTTTGCATGCCATTTTCCTGTCAGCTTTGAAGCGGTAGGGTTATGAGCACGCAACGTCTGGACATGGCGGAACGCTTGTTGACACAAGCAGGCAGCAAACGCGGCCAACCGGTAAGTCATATCTTGACTGAAAACGGTCAGATTGCGCCGCGTGTTATGCTAGGCGCACTGGCCGAAGCTGATCGTCTCAATCAACCTTTCGATCATGTTGTTGCCGCCGAAGCGATCGTATCACGCCAAGAAGTGCTTGAGGCACAGGCCCAGCACTATGGCGCTTTGGCGCTAAGACGCGATGTCCATCCCCCTTCCGAGAATATGGTTGGCGTGCTGCCAGCGGCTTTTTGCCTTGAAAAAGGGGTCTATCCATGGATGCGGATCGGCGAAACCTTGGTGTTAGCAACCTCACGCCCCGATCAGTTTGAAGCCCTTCTCCCCGAATTGCCGCCCGGTATCGGCCCTGTGATGATGGGGTTGACCTTGGAGGCCGACATTCATGACGAAATCGCGGCGCAACACGGCGCGGCTTTGGCGCGTCACGCCGAAACATGGGTCCCTGATGAGGCCAGCTGCCGTGATCTAAGCAGCAGCACCAAGAGCGCACGCTACTTTTCCTTGGCCGCCGCGGTTCTGTGTTTCGCTATCCTTTATTGGCAACCCGTTGTGTTCTTTGCTGGGGCTTTGATCTTGGCTTTGACATCGCTGATCCTCTCGCAAGGGCTCAAGGTGGCGGCTTTTTTTGCCCTGCCCAAACAACAGCCCGTCAAGCCAGCCGTCCTGCCTGAAAACCCGCCTCGTGTGTCGATCCTTGTCCCGCTGTTCCGCGAAAGACAAATTGCCGGAACCTTGGTGAAACGTTTGTCGCGCCTGACCTATCCCAAGACCCTGCTAGACATTGTTTTGGTCCTTGAGGAAGAGGACACCACGACACTGGAAACACTAGCGCGAACCCAATTGCCGCCATGGATACGGACCATCAAGGTGCCCCCGGGCGAGGTCATGACCAAACCGAGGGCTTTGAACTACGCGTTCCGCTTCACCCGTGGCGACATCGTTGGTATTTATGACGCCGAAGACGCCCCGGCACCGGACCAGATCAACAAAGTTGTTCAGCATTTCCATGACGCCCCTGCCGATGTTGGGTGTTTGCAAGGAATTCTTGATTTCTACAATCCGCGCGCCAATTGGCTGTCGCGGTGTTTTGCCGTTGAATACGCCAGCTGGTTTCGCGTTCTGTTACCTGGCTTGTCACGACTCCGTTTTGCGGTTCCCCTTGGTGGAACCACGGTCTTCTTTCGCCGACATGTCCTTGAGGAAGTCTGTGGCTGGGATGCACATAATGTGACGGAAGATGCCGATTTGGGCATTAGGTTGGCGCGACATGGGTATCGCACCGAATTGATCCAGACCGTGACACGCGAAGAGGCAAACAACCGGTTTTGGCCATGGGTCAAACAACGGTCACGTTGGCTCAAGGGCTATGGCATCACGTGGTGGGTCCACACCCGCAACCCACGGAAATTATACGCCGATCTGGGTGGGTGGAAATTTGCGGGTGTGCAGCTGATCTTTTTGACAACCTTGGTGCAATTCACCATGGCTCCTATCCTTTGGTCATTTTGGCTTATCCTATTCGGATTGCCCCACCCTTTGAACGGCGTTTTGGACGTGACCCAAGCCAAAATTCTCACTGGTATCTTCTTGTTCGCGGAAGCGATCACCATTCTTATCGGCTACGCAGCGATTTCTCGCAGCCCACATCGTAGCCTGGTGCCGTGGGTCCCAACCTTGTTTGCCTATTTCCCGCTGGGAACGATCGCCGCATACAAGGCGGTCTGGGAAACCCTGACCAAACCGTTTTATTGGGATAAAACCGAGCATGGCCATTCCGAGCCTGACGAACCGGGCGGAGATTTGAACCACCACTAGAGGTGGCCTCAACTATCAATCCATCTGCTGGCTGGCATCCAATTTCAAACGCGTCACAAAGGCCACAGAAATATGATCGCGAAGCGCCTTATACGCCGCATCCTCGTCGCGCCGTGCGATTGCATCAACAATGGCATTGTGCTCTGACAAAGCATCCTCGCCGCGCCCTTCCGCCGCCAAGGATGTTGTCGCCATCAACGCCATAGAGCGATGGACAAGATCCAACTGCTGAACCAAAAACCGATTGTGTGACGCCTTGTGGATCATGGTGTGAAAGCGGCGGTTGGCGCGGGCAAGAGCTTGCGGATTGTCCATCAAGGCACGATCTTCCTCGACCATGTCACGTAGAACTTGCACCTCTTCTTCGGTGGCATGACGCGCCGCCAACCGCGCCGCGAGCCCCTCTAGCTCGGTGCGCACGGCGTAGAGTTCGGCCATTTGGTTGTGATCCAGCGACGCCACAATCAAAGACCGACCGTCGCGCGCCAAAAGAGACTGCGTTTCCAATCGTTGCAGCGCCTCGCGAATAGGTGTGCGGGAAACCCCAAACCGTTCGGCCAACTCACTTTCAACCAACCGATCCCCGGGTCGATACAACCCGCTGTCAATCGCCTCCAGGATCAGAGTGTAGGCATCTTTGTTGCCTTTGACATGACTGATTTTCCCCTGGTTCATCGCGCCTCTCCTTGTCGCATTGCGACACGTTAAGCGCGGCACGGCCCAAGTTTCAAGCAGTCCATTGCCACAACGCCCGCCCTGCCGTAGATGAACCCCATGCCAAAGCGTTATTTCGATCATGTTCGTACTTGGGTGTTTGACCTCGACAACACCCTCTATCCCCCAAGCCAAGAGCTGTTCCCACAGATCGAAGCCAAGATGACCGCATTTGTGATGCGCACCCTTGGTGTTGACCAAGCCAAGGCCGATCAGTTGCGCCGCGATTATTGGCGCGACCATGGTACAACGCTTGCCGGGCTGATGCGCGAACATGACATCGATCCTGACGGCTATTTGCACGAGGTCCATGACATTTCTTTTGACGTGCTTGAACCCGATCCCAATCTTGCGGATTTGATCAAACGCCTCCCCGGTCGTCGGATTGTGTATACAAATGGCAGCGCACCCTACGCGGCCCGTGTCCTAAGCGCCCGTGGGTTGGATACCGCATTTGATGCCATCTATGGTGTTGAACACGCGGGCTATTCCCCCAAACCCGAGGCACTGGCCTTTGAACGGGTGTTTGGCCTTGACGGATTGTCGCCAGAAACGGCAGCAATGTTCGAAGATGATCCGCGCAACTTGGCGGCCCCTCATGCCATGGGCATGCGCACCGTACATGTCGCTCCGACCGCGACCCCTGCGGATCACATACATCACCACACGGACGACCTCTCTCAGTTTCTCACGCAATTGACCTAGTTGATCACAAAACCGAATCTGCGACCTTTTGCTAATGCCGCAGTGCAGCATTCTCCGTTAGATGGAGGGCTCATTCATTGGAGATCGCCATGACCGACGCAACAATCACCCCCGTAGACGCCGCCGAAGACAAAACCGCCGCAACGGAAAAATGGGCCTATCTTATTGCGCTGGCGCTTGTTGCTCTTTTGGCTGTGAACACCGCTTTATTCGGTTTGGTCGGACTGTCCATGACCGCTGTTGTCTTGGTTCCGGTGATCTACGTCATCTTGCTGATCATCATGGTCGGCGGCTAAGTCAAAATCACTTTGGCCGCATGGCACTTTGCCCCTCGTTGCCCTACATATCAGGGCAAGAAGAGCAAAGACGAGGCGGCCATGGATTTTGACATCGTAATTTCAGGTGGCGGGATTGCTGGGCTGACCGCAACCGCCACCTTTGCACAGGCCGGGTTTTCGGTGCTTTGCCTTGACCCAATGCCGCCCGTCACAGACCGCGAGGCGGCTGGTGCCGACCTTCGCACCACAGCTTTCTTACAACCTGCTCAGGCGTTTTTAGCAGAAACCGGTCTTTGGGATCGCCTTGCCGATCACGCCATGCCGCTTCAAACCATGCGGATTGTCGATGCGGGTGGACCCGAGCCGGAGCCAAGGGTCACCAAAGATTTCGACGCCTCTGATATTTCGGATTTGCCCTTTGGATGGAACCTGCCCAACTGGCTGCTCCGCCGCGAAATGGCGGCACAATTAGATGCCTTGCCCAATGTTGATTTTCGCCCCGGCACAGCAACAACCACTCTGTTTACCCGCGAAGCGGAGGCGCGCGTCGGCCTATCCGATGGATCGCGTGTGCGCACACGTTTGGTAATCGCCGCTGACGGGCGTAATTCGCCAATGCGCAAAGCCGCCGGCATAGACGTGAAAACCACACGGTTCGGGCAAAAGGCCCTTGCCTTTGCCGTCACGCATCCGATCCCACACGACAATGTATCTACCGAAATTCACCGTACGGGCGGCCCCTTCACCCTTGTCCCATTGCCAGATTTCAACGGTAGACCTTCATCTGCAGTGGTATGGATGGAAGAAGGGCCCAAGGCCGAAGCCCTGATGGCACTTTCTGACGAAGACCTCGAATCCGCCATGTCGACGCGCAGCTGTCACCTGTTTGGCCCGTTGAAAATCGCCTCTCAGCGCACCATCTGGCCGATCATTGCCCAAGAAGCCGACCACCTGTGCGCGCAACGCCTTGCCCTTGTGGCCGAAGCGGCGCATGTCGTCCCGCCGATTGGCGCGCAGGGTCTTAACATGAGCCTCAAGGACATCACAGCGTTGCGCGACCTTGCCATCGCCAGCCCCGACACATTGGGGGATGCCAAAATGCTCGACGCCTATCACCGCGCCCGCATCACAGATATCCGCGCCCGGGTCGCAGGCATCACCGTGCTCAACAAAACGTCGATGATTTCCAACCCGTTGTTGCGCGATACCCGCGCCGCTGCGCTAAATGCGCTTTATAGTGTCAAACCGGTTCGCAAAACCTTGATGCAACTTGGTCTGGGGGCAAAGGGCTAAGCCAAGCCCTTTGCTTCATCTTTCCAAATAAACTCATGGGTGGTCGCCATCGGCGGTCGGGGCCACGCCCCCAGCGGGGTTAAAGAACCTCGTCCAATACGTTGCGCAACCGCGCCACGGTCGCATCCACGTCATAAAGCTTGTCCAATCCGAACAAGCCAAGGCGGAAGGTCGAAAACCCTTCGCCCTCATCGCACTGCAATGGAACACCCGCGGCAATCTGCATCCCCCGCGCCGCAAAGGCACGCCCGGATTGGACTTCTGGATCACTTGTATAGCTGACCACAACGCCCGGCGCGCCAAATCCGTCTGCCGCGACCGAACGGACACCTTTGTCGGCCAAAACCGCGCGCACAGTATTGCCAAGCTCAAACTGCGCCTCACGCAGCTTTTCAAACCCATAGTCACGGGTCTCGATCATCGCGTCCCGAAACATCACCAACCCTTCGGTCGGCATGGTCGCGTGATAGGCATGTCCACCGCCCTCATAGGCCGCCATGATGCTGTGCCATTTCTTGAGATCAACGGCAAAGCTATCGGACTCCGTTTCGCCCATCCGCGCCACGGCGCGCTCCGACATCATCACCAAGCCGGCGCAGGGGGTCGAAGACCAGCCCTTTTGCGGGGCCGAGATCAACACATCGACACCGGTGGCCTGCATGTCGACCCAGGCACAGCCCGACGCGATGCAATCCAAAACCATCAACGCACCAACCGCGTGTGCCGCGGCCGACATCCGGGTGATATAATCGTCCGGCAAGATCATCCCAGACGACGTTTCAACATGCGGAGCAAAAACCAGATCGGGTTTTAACTCGGCAATCTTAGCCTCAACCTCTTCGATAGGAGCCGGGGCAAAGGGCGCATCGGCGCTGTTTCCTGTCCGGCGTGCCTTCATCACTTCGGTTGTATCGGCAAAGCCTCCGGCGTCAAAAATCTGGCTCCAACGGAACGAAAACCAACCGTTGCGCACCACCAAAACATTGGCATTGCGGCCAAATTGACGGGCCACCGCTTCCATCCCAAAGGTCCCGCCACCGGGCACCAAGGCCACCGCATCTGCCTTATAGACCTCTTTCAACATGCCGGAAATGTCGCGCATCACTTGCTGAAACGCGGCCGACATATGGTTGAGGGAGCGGTCGGTAAAGACAACCGAAAATTCTTCGAGCCCGTTCGGGTCCACGTTATCAAGCAGCGCCATGATGATCTCCTATTTCGTTGAGATCATGCCTAGCGCAGCTTGGCGCGGGATCAAAGGGGGATCAAAGCGGCTCAGATTGGTCCGGGGCGGCGTTCTTCGGACAACAGCACATTTGCCTCGACATTGCCCAAACCCGGCAAGGTCATCACTCGGCGGCGCAGCACCCTTTCAAAATCGGAAATATCACGGGCGACAACGCGCAGGCGATAATCATAGAGGCCAAGCACGTGTTCCACGGTCTGCACTTCGGGGATCGCGGTGACAGCGCGCTCAAAGTCTTCCAAAGACACGCGCCCCTTGGTGGCAAGTTTCACCCCCAAAAACACCGTGACGCCAAACCCCAAAGCGGCGGCATCAACTTCTAGTCGGGTGCCGCGAAACACCCCCGCCTCTTTGAGCCGCTTAATCCGTCGCCAACAGGCCGGTTGCGACAGACCTAGGTCACGTCCCAAGGCCCCGGCGTTGCGCGTCGCGTCTTCGGCCAATGCCCGGATCAATGCGCGATCAATGTCATCAAGATCAATCACAATTGCCCCCCGTGTTTGGCATCCAATCAGGGAACTTGGCTTCGAAATCCCTTTTGGGCGCGCCCGATTCTAGGAAAAGATCAAACCCTCCATCGTAAGGCGCAAATACTCTGTGGCTAACCGGATCGAATAGCAGTGCTCTTTTGACGTCTTCTGCAATTTCATGCCAAAGAAGCCGCAGCCCCTGACAATTCAGATCCACCTGTTTGGCGTAAATGCCGATACTGGTTACGTCATCGTCAAAAGTGTCTGCCGTCGGAGAGGCACAGGATTGCAACTCAAGGACAAGGGTATCGTTGGCCAGAGTGATCGTTTTCGGTGCGTCCGTCCCAAACAGAAACACAACAGACACTAGCCACATATCTGCACAACCACCAAAGAGAGCAGTGGACAACGCTTCGGCACGTTCAAGAATAACGTGCTGGTCTTGCGTCGTTTCTGCGTAGCGCTTTGAACCGGGGAGCGCATGAAAACGGGTCCAACTACGACCATGCTCATGGCGCAATATGTGCCCAATTGGGAGGGTGGAACCGTAGCCGCCTTTCCAATCGCCTGAAAAACCGGGCTTTGTCATATCGGCAGCGCCTCTTGCCCTTTGACGCGGGCAACCTGCATCAAGGCTTCGATGTCATTGATATGCGGCAGGACCAACAATTGCTCTCGATACAGCTGTTGATAATGCGCCATATCGCGGGCAATCACCGACAGACGAACATCAACCTGTCCAAGGAAGGTTTGAATTTCAATGACTTCGGGCACCAAACGCGCGGCGGGGATAAATTCATCAAAGGCGCGGGCCTCGGTTTTATCTAGCGTGACGCGCAAGGACACCTCGACCTCGTAGCCCAAGGCGGGCCAGTTGATGACATTGCGCACGCCCTTGAGAACACCGGTGTCGCGCATCCGATCTAACCGGCGCGATAGCGTCGTGGCCGTCACACCGGCGGATTCGGCCAACCGTGCGGCGGGGGCTTCGGGATCGGATTGATAGTAGCGCAGAATGCGCCGATCGGTGTCATCAAGCATGAATACCTACATAACACTCACAATGACGCATGAAAACTCCGATTTAGGCTGAAACCCTATGTGTTTTGCTGTTTTCACCGGCGCAAAACCCCTATTGTGGCCCTCAACCAAACAACACCACGCTGATAAGGATTATCATCATGCGCGTTTACTACGACCGCGATTGCGACGTGAACATCATCAAAGACAAAAAAGTTGCCATTCTCGGCTACGGCTCGCAAGGCCACGCCCACGCGCTGAACCTGCGCGACAGTGGCGCGAAGAACCTTGTTGTTGCGCTGCGCGAAGGCTCCCCTTCGATCGCAAAAGCCGAAGGCGAAGGCCTTAAGACCATGGGTATCGCCGAAGCCGCTGCTTGGGCCGATGTGATCATGTTCACAATGCCCGACGAATTGCAGGCCGAAACCTACAAGAAATACGTTCACGACAACATCCGTGAAGGCGCTGCCATCGCATTCGCCCACGGCCTGAACGTCCACTTTGGTTTGATCGAACCCAAAGAAGGCATCGACGTGATCATGATGGCCCCCAAAGGCCCCGGTCACACCGTGCGCGGCGAATACACCAAAGGCGGCGGCGTGCCTTGTCTTGTGGCTGTTGACCGCGATGCAACCGGCAAAGCGCTGGAAATCGGCCTGTCCTATTGCTCCGCCATCGGTGGCGGCCGCTCGGGCATCATCGAAACCAACTTCCGCGAAGAATGTGAAACCGACCTGTTCGGCGAACAAGCGGTTCTGTGCGGCGGTCTGGTTGAACTGATCCGTTGTGGCTTTGAAACTCTGGTTGAAGCGGGTTACGCACCAGAAATGGCCTATTTCGAGTGCCTGCACGAAGTGAAGCTGATCGTTGACCTGATCTATGAAGGCGGCATCGCCAACATGGACTACTCGATCTCCAACACCGCAGAATACGGCCAGTATGTCACCGGCCCACGTATCCTCAACTACGACGAAACCAAAGCCCGTATGAAAGACGTTCTGACCGATATTCAGGACGGCAAGTTCGTACGTGACTTCATGCTGGAAAATGCGGTTGGTCAGCCAACCATCAAAGCAGCCCGCCGTCACAACGACGAGCACCAGATCGAAGCCACCGGCGAAAAACTACGCGGCATGATGCCGTGGATCTCTGCTGGTAAAATGGTTGACAAAGAGCGCAACTAAGCGCCTTGCGGTTTGAACCGTAACCTAGTCAAACGAGGGGTGCCCTAGATATTGGGGCACCCCCATTTTTTGAGGTGGTGCGATGTATACAGATCGAGAACGGCGAGCGGATGAGCTTGAAAAACGTATCAAGATGTCCATCTGGATCGTCTTCCCTATTCTCTTTCTGAGCGCTTTCTACTTCTTGGTGCAGTACTCCAGTTTTATCCGTAAGTGCGCCAATACAGACATCCCACCCACTGAACGCTTGGAATTTTGTGATCGTGCGGAGCGCAGAGCGAAGGTTGTTTTCTATTTTTCCCCCGCCGAAGCCCGCAAAGAACCCGGAGGTAAAAACGGCCTCTTAAGATCCCGTGCGATTGCACATGCAGAGCTTGGGGATAGCGAGGAAGCCATGGCGCTTTTCAAGATATCCATCGCGCTCTGGCCAAAAGAAATTCAAGAACTAAGGCGGCCGCACAAAATAGTGTTCAACATGATGGAACGTAAAACAATTCCACAGGTCGCTCAGACCATTTGGCTTGCCGCTCTAACCAAACACTTAGAGGCCCCATGACCGACACCGCGACACGCACCGACTGGCTGTCTATCTGCATTCTCGCCCTCGTTTGGGGCAGTGCATTTATGTTCATGTCGGTGGCACTAGAAGGCTATGGGCCCATCACCGTTGCAACCGCGCGCACCGCCCTTGGGGCTTTGGTGTTGCTGATTGCGATGCCCTTTGCCGGTCAGGGCCTTCCGGACCCGCAACCCGGCCTTTGGCGTTCGATCATCATTCTGGGCCTACTAACCACCGCCGTACCGTTTTTGTTTCTGAGCTGGGGGTTGCAACATGTCCCGTCAAGCTTCGGCGGCTTGGCCATGGCCACGATCCCCTTGATGGTTTTGGTTTTGGCGCATTTCTGGGGTGATGAGCGGATGATCCCACGGCGGGCGGCGGGTGTTGCCGTTGGCTTTTGCGGCGCTTTGATCCTTATCGGGCCGGGCTTGTTGGAGCTTGGTCAATCCACCGCCCCCTTGGCGCAACTCGCCTGTTTGGCGGCGGCGTTTTGTTACTCGGTGTCGTCGGTCCTCACCCGCAAATGCCCGCCAATCGCTCCGCTTACGTTGACCGCCCTGACCATGACGGTTGGCGCGGTTGTGTTGATCCCCTTGATGCTGTGGGTCGAAGGCGTTCCCGATTGGCAAGGCATCCGCCCCGGCGGCGCGATCTTGATGCTCGGCCTAATGCAAACCGCTGCGATGAACCTTTTGCGTATCCGGGTTATCCAAAGCGCGGGGTCGGTGTTTATGACATTGGTCAATTATCAGGTGCCGATCTGGGCGATGATCTATGGCGCTTGGCTCTTGGGCGAAGACCTCCCCGTTAGGTTCTACATCGCGCTTGTGATGATTTTGGCCGGTCTTGCCCTTGGGCAATGGCGCGCCTTGATGGGTTTATTGCGCCTGCGCTGAGCACCTACGCGCCATCGCTGTGCGCCCAGCGACGTTTGTTATGTTATAACGAACACCTATCTGGATGCCATGACCCAATATGACATCACCACACGGCAGGGCCTGCCCGATGAGATGCAGGCTTTGCTGCGGATATTGCCACGCGATGGCTGGCAAGAGCATCCGAATTTCGCACGCTCCATTCAAAACTGGATGGGAGCCCACCAAATGTTTCGCGGGCTGACGGGGCAAATCTTGCAAGACACCCAAGATTACTTGGAGCACGCGCTAGAAGATCGCACCTATGCGGCGCGGTTGGCGCATTTCGGCAACCTTTTGTTCAACAATCTGCATGGCCATCATACTTGGGAGGATCGTGCGTTCTTTCCAGAGTTGGAGGCCGCCGATCCCCGCTTTGCCCGCGGGCTTGAAATGCTAGAAGCGGATCACGATGCTTTGGATGGGCTTTTGGATCAGTTCAATCGCACCGGAACCCGGATCGTGCAGCTTGCGACGCTAGAACCCGCACAGATGCATGATGAGGCCGGAAAGCTTAGGGAAACCGTTGACGGGATCGGCGGCTTTTTGAACCGCCATCTGTCGGATGAAGAGGATTTGGCGGTGCCGATCCTGTTACATCACGCAATGCGTGGGTAAACGCCTCCAAAACACCAAAGGGCGGGGAAAAACCCCACCCTTTCAAAAATCCGTAGGGTGGGGTTTTACCCCACCAGCCCTAGAAAACCCCGAGCCGTGTTTTACCCTTCAAGCTTTGTCATGTCCGCAACCTGCGAACAAATCGTGCGGATGCGCGACAAGAGATTCAAACGGTTGCGGCGCACGATGGCGTTGTCTGAATTGACCTGAACAGCTTCAAAAAACGCGTCAATCGGCGCACGAAGCGAGGCCATGGCCTCCATCGCAGCGGCGTAATCCTCGGCCTGCATGGCGGGTGAAATCTTCGCCTCGGCGGCGTCCAGCGCGGCAAACAGAGCCTTTTCACTGTCTTCCTCAGCAAATTTCACATCTGCGCCGTAAGAGTATTCAACCCCATCCTTGCCCTCAGCTTGAGACAGGATGTTGTTGGCGCGCTTGAACCCTTGGACAAGGTTTTCGCCATCATCCGTCTTCAGGAACGCGGCCAAGGCTTTGGCACGCGAAACCAGCAAGTGCAGGTCATCGCCGCCTTCCATCGCCAGACAGGCATCAATCACATCGTGGCGAATGCCTTCGTCGCGCAGGTGAACCTTGAGACGGTCATGGAAGAAGGCCAGCAAATCGGTCGACAGATCGGGCACTTTGTCACCAACGGTGCGCAAAACGGTGCCTTCTTCGGCCTCGGCCCCTTCGCCTTTGACGCGGTCCAGAATGGTGCGCAAGGCGGCCCCAAAGACACCATGGTCAGCAATTTCATCGACCAGTGAATCCAACGCCTCAAGATCAGCATCATCAGCGCCATTTTGGATATGGCGTTCGTGACGCACCAGTTGCGCATCAATAAAGCGGTCGAGATGTAGTCGGGCATCATTGCTTAGAACCAAGCGGATCACGCCCAGCGCGGCGCGGCGCAACGCATAGGGGTCTTTCGATCCCGTTGGTTTTTCGTCTATGGCCCAGAAACCGGTAAGAGTATCAAGTTTATCCGCCAATGAGACAGCTACCGAAACAGGGGCAGATGGCACATCATCCGACGGGCCAAGCGGCGAATAATGCTCTTCGCAGGCATTGGCGACCTCATCCGGGAGGCCAGCAGCCTTGGCATAGTAGCGCCCCATAAGCCCTTGAAGTTCAGGAAATTCATAGACCATCTCAGAGCTGAGATCGGCCTTGGCAACGCGCGCCGCCTGTTCCGCTAGATCCGCATCGGCCCCAACCATCGGGGCAAGCGCGCGGGCCAATTTGGCGATGCGATCAATGCGGGCCGATTGTGAGCCCAGCTCGCGGTGGAAGGTCACGTTGGACAAACGGTCCGTCCAGGCCCCAAGCCCTTCACGCTTGGCAACGCGCAGGTCGTTTTCCCAGAAGAATTTCGCATCCGCCAAACGCGCCGCCAAAACCTTTTGGTTCCCGGCAAGGATCGTCGCGCCATTGTCGGCGGTTTCGATGTTGGACACGGTGATCCATTTTTCGATGCGCTCGGTCTTGGGGTTGCGCACCGAGAAAAACTTTTGGTGCTCTTTCATTGACGTCTGGAGCACCTCTGGCGGCAGCTCCAAAAACTCGTCATCAATGTCGCCCATCAACACAACCGGCCATTCGACCAAACCGGCGACTTCGCGCAAAAGACCCTTGTCTTCAACAACTTCAAGGCCCAGCGCAAAGGCGGCATTGGTGGCGTCATTCCAGATCGCATCGGCGCGTTCATCGGCAGACAGCACAACAAAGTTGCGCTTGAGACGGGTTTCGTAATCTTCAAACGAGGTGACCTCAAAAGGGTCACCGCCCATGAAACGGTGCCCTTGGGTGGTTTGCCCCGCCTTGATGCCATCAACGTCAAGCGGCACGACCTCGGCCCCCGCCTCATCGACCAAGATGCACAGGATCGAATGCAATGGGCGCACCCAGCGCAGCGTGCCCGACCCCCAACGCATGGATTTCGGCCATGGAAAAGTGCGGATGGTTTTTTCCAAAACCTCGGCGACAATCTCGGCCGCCGGGCGGCCCTCGGTCACCACGGTTGCGTAGTAGAAGCTACCTTTTTTGTCCTCGCGCTCTTCGAGCTGATCACGGGTGACGCCTGCGCCACGCATAAACCCTTCGAGTGCTTTGTCCGGCGCACCAACCTTGGGGCCGCGACGCTCTTCGCGTAGCGTGGGCGACTGGGCCAACAGCCCATCAAGCGCCAAGGTCAACCGGCGCGGCGTCGAAAAGGCCCGTGCCCCCGCATAGGTCAAACCGGCCTCGACCAGTCCGTCGGTCACCAGTTTCTGCAAATCCGACGCGGCCTTGCCTTGCATACGCGCGGGGATTTCTTCGGAAAACAGTTCGATCAGCAAATCGGGCATCGGTTAGTCCTCATCTCGGGGCGGGCAATCTTTGCCCAGTGGCGAGCCGTCATAGGCTTTGTCACCACATTGATTAATCTCGTGCCAGACATAGCCGCGCCCATCATCGGTGATGGCAACCACACGGTCGATGCCCCATTCAAAATTGCGCTGTCCGGTAAAGACCAGCGCGGTACCGGCTTCGATCTCGGCCCCAATGGCGGCGGCATCAAAACAGTCAAACCAATCGGGTGCGTTTTTCGGAGCCGCGCCTTCGTAGTTTTCATAGGTTTCGGTCAGCATCGGAAACGACATCGGCGTGGTGAAACAGGCGCGATAGCGAATAGGCGAGCTTTCGGCGTCGATGGCTTTGAAATCTTCGTACAGGATGGGTTCGGGTTCGCCCGAGGCCATGACCGTCATTTGCACGTCGCTTGTGCCGCTGGCCTTCACTTCGTCGTAGTAGTGATAGACCTGCATATAGTAGACAACCGCGCCGAAAATCAAAGCACTCACAACAATACCCCCACCGATCAATTTGCCTGCGTTCACGCCGCATGCCCCCCCGAAAAACCACCGGCTTCGGTCAGCACAAAGGCGTCGGCGCACATTTTGGTGAGCGCCCGAACACGGCCAATATAGGCCTGACGTTCGGTGACCGAGATCACGCCACGCGCATCGAGCAGGTTGAAGATGTGGGACGCTTTGATCGCCTGATCATAGGCCGGATGCACCATGATGATGCGCTTGCCGGTTTTGGGATCATCATGTTCTTGGGCGATGATGTTGGCGCATTCGGCCTCGGCCTCTTCAAAGTGGCGCAGCAACACATCGGTGTCGGCCACATCAAAGTTCCAGCGCGAATATTCCTGTTCGGTCTGTTTGAACACATCGCCGTAGGTCAGTGGGCTTGGTGATTGTGGATCGTTGAACGGCATGTCCATGACATGATCAACGCCAAGAACATACATCGCCAAACGTTCCAACCCATAGGTCAGCTCACCCGAGACCGGTGTGCAATCATGACCGCCGACCTGTTGGAAATAGGTGAACTGGCTGACTTCCATACCGTCACACCAGACTTCCCAGCCAAGACCCCAAGCGCCGAGCGTTGGGCTTTCCCAATCGTCTTCGACAAAGCGCACATCGTGCAGCGCCATATCGATGCCGATTGCCTTGAGCGAACCAAGGTAAAGCGCCTGCAAATCAGGTGGGCTTGGTTTGATGATCACCTGATACTGGTAATAATGCTGTAGGCGGTTCGGATTCTCACCGTAGCGGCCATCGGTTGGGCGACGTGACGGTTGCACGTAGGCTGCGGTCCAAGCCTTGGTACCGAGCGAGCGCAAAGTGGTCGCAGGATGAAAGGTCCCTGCCCCGACTTCCATGTCGTAAGGTTGCAGAATCGCACAACCTTTTGACGCCCAGTAGGTTTGGAGGCGCAGGATGATCTCCTGAAAGCTTCTTGGTTTGGGCAAAGTCTCGGCCATCACATCATTCCCGGTCTCTAGGAGCGTCCATACGTGCCGCCTGATTAGGCGCGCTGGCGGCTGGGGTCAACTCTGGGTCAAGGATACATGCCACTTTTGACGTGCAACCGGGCAAGCTTCTGCTAAGAATGCCTAAATGGACAGGACAATGATTGTGACCCGGGGTCGAAATTGCGAATGAAGAAAAGTTTGATTGGTGGGCTGGCGGCGCTGATGCTGACAGCGGGCGTGGCGTTTGCTCAGGAAGATGCCGTCTTTATCCAGATCGAAGCGCGCACCTCCTTGAACGGTGCCCAACAAAGCGTGAATGAATATGCCGGGTCGCTATCGGATGTGAATGGCTTCTCTCTTGGTGGTGGCTGGTATGGCGTGGCCCTCGGCCCCTATAGCCGCGATCAGGCGCAATCGGTTTTGCAAAACCTTCAGCGTCGCGGACTGATCCCTAGTGACGCCTACATCGAAGTGCCACGCGCCTATGCACGGCAGTTCTGGCCGGTTGGGGCGCAAGTGTTGTCTGACCTCAACCCGCGCCCGTCACCAACGGTTGCCGAACCAACACCAGAGCCCGCCGCCCCAACCGTAGAAGCGGAACCCGTCGCGCCAGTGGCCCCCACGGCACAAGCAGACGCGGCTCCTGAACCTGTCGTTGAGCCTGAGATCGTCGAGGAAACTCCGCGTCAGGCCCGCGCCAGCGAAGCCAAACTGACACGAGACGAGCGCAAAGACCTTCAGATCGCGATGAAATGGGCCGGCGTCTATTCCGCAGCCATTGATGGGGCCTATGGCCGGGGAACCCGCCGCGCCATGGGCGACTGGCAGGTTCAGAACGGTTATGAAAAAACCGGTATTCTGACCACGTTGCAGCGCGCCGAATTGCTCCGTCAATATAACGCCATTCTCGACGGCATGGGCATGGCCGAATTTAACGACCCGCGCGCGGGTATTTCTATGCAGCTCCCCTTGGGGGCCGTCGCCTTTGATCGCTACGAAGCGCCCTTTGCGCTTTTGGACGGCACTGGTGTTGTTGAGGGCGCGCAGGTTTTGCTGATTAGCCAACCGGGGGATCGCAAAACCATGAATGGTCTCTATGAGATCATGCAAACGCTTGAAATCGTGCCGCTGGATGGCACCCGCAAGCGGGACAAAAACGGCTTTTTGCTAACGGGTGAAAACGCCCGGATCACCAGTCACACCGAAGTTGGCCTTAGAAATGGTGAGATCAAAGGCTTTACGCTGATCTGGCCAACCGGTGACGAAGAACGTCGCGCCCGTGTGCTTGGCCTTATGCAAGACAGCTGGGAACGCACCGCAGGCGTGTTGGATCCGGCCGCCGTCACCGATGCCGGTCAGGCGGTTGATCTCGTTTCAGGCCTCAAGGTGCGTACACCGCGCGAAAACGCTTCGGGCTTTTTCGTCGACAATCGTGGCAGTGTTTTGACCAGTGCGGCGACCGTGGCGGGATGTTCGCGTGTCACCTTGGATGGCGTGTTTGACGCCAAGGTTATCGCCAGCGATGACACATTGGGTGTGGCGGTTCTACGCCCGGCCCAAAGCTTGGCCCCACGCCGCGTGGCCTCATTCCGAACAGACACCCCACGCTTGCAATCGGAAATCGCCGTTGCGGGCTATAGTTTTGGTGGTCGCCTAAGCGCCCCGACGCTAACCTTTGGCACCTTGGAAGACCTGCAAGGCTTAGCAGGAGAAGATGAGCTCGTTCGTCTGGCGTTGGCCGCTTTGCCCGGTGACGCCGGTGGGCCGGTCTTTGACTCCGGAGGGCTTGTTGTTGGCATCATGCAAACCAAGGGTGATACCGGCAATCGCCGCCTTCCCGAAGACGTCAGCTTTGCCGCCAAGACTAGCGAATTACTGACCTTCCTCAACAGCAGCGGCGTGCGTGCCGTGTCCAATAGGGGAGCCAGCATTATGGCCCCCGAGGATTTGACCGCGCTGGCCGCAGATACAACTGTATTGGTGAGCTGTTGGGAGTGACCCGCGAAACAAAAGAACGGGCGGCTTAAAACAAGCCGCCCGTTCTTTGTTTGTTAGGCATAATTACGGTATGAGACGTCAAATGCCGACCGCGTCGCCCCCTGCGACGTTAACGTTTCGCTAAACCCGCTTGCCAGAGCGCACAGCCTCCTTATGCTGCCCGGCAAGAAAAAGGTGCCGCAGTGCAGAAACCAGACGACCAAAACTCCGATGTGACCCTAATCACCGCTAACGCGCCCATGGCGACGCCGACACACGGAGGGCGTGCCAAATGCCTTCAGCGACTGGTGCGACTTGATTTGCCGGTGCCACGCACCGTGTCCTTGTCGTTCAACATGGTGCATAAAATCGCTGGTGGTGACATGCCGGATATGCAGGCCCTGGTGAAAACCTTTGGGGACGGCGCGTTGCTTTGCGTGCGACCTTCTTCCGAAGACCCCGATTGGGGCGGACCCGGCGCGATTTTGAACATCGGCATGAATGACGCCCGCATGGCCGACCTGTCCGAGAGCCTTGGTGCAAACGCCGCCGCAGAGCTCTATTTCCGGTTTGTCCAAAGCTTTGCGATCCACGTAGCCCGGCTTGACCCCGACATGTTCGAAGAGATCGAAGCCACGGGGGCGGATGGCTTATGTGAAGCCCTGCGCGCCTATGAGGATGAGGCCGAAGAGCCCTTCCCTCAAAATCCAGCGGTACAGCTTTCTGAGGTGTTGCGGTCGATGGCCCGCGCATGGGAAGGCACAACCGCGCGATTGCTCAGACAAGCCAAGGGCGCGCCGCTTGATGCGGGCTTGGGCCTTGTTGTGCAAGAGATGGCATTGGGCCTTGGTCAGGGGGAATGCGGATCGGGCGTGTTGCAGTTGGCCAATTCCGAAACCGGATTGCCACAGGTCACGGGCCGTTATCTGAGCCAAAGCCAAGGGCGCGAAGCGCTGCAACTGGAAAGCGAAAGCCTGTACCTCGTCCGCGACCCGCGTGGCCCCTCTCTTGAGGAAGCAGAACCCGAGATTTTCGCGCGTCTGCAAGAGCACGCAGACCTGATGCGCGACAAGCTGCGCGAAGAAATGCAGATCGAATTTACGCTTGTCGGCGGTGAGGTGCATATTCTCGATGGTGTGCGTGTTCAACGTTCCCCACGGGCGGCGGTCCGCATTGCGGTCCGCTTGGCCGAAGACGGGATTATCCCGCGCCAAGAAGCGGTGATGCGTATCGAGCCACGCGCCATTTCGGAATTGCTGCACCGTCAGATCGCCCCGGATGCGCCACGTGATGTGATCGGGGCCGGTATCGCCGCCTCTCCCGGTGCGGCCACCGGTCGGATCGTCTTTTCCGCCGCCGAGGCGCAGGCAAGCCATGCACGCAACGAGCCTTGCATTCTGGTACGCCGCGAAACATCCCCCGAAGATATTCGTGGTATGCATGCAGCGGCCGGCGTTTTGACCGAACGGGGCGGTATGACAAGCCACGCCGCCGTTATTGGGCGCGGCCTTGGCACCCCTTGTGTGGTTGGCGCGGCGCGCATGAAGCTCAACCAAAAGCGCAAAACCATCACCGGGGCAAATGGCAAAGTGTTTCGCGAAGGCGATACCATCACCCTTGATGGCACCAATGGTCAAATCCTTGCCGGGGCACCGGCAACGGTTGAGGCCACATTGGACGACGCGTTTCAGACATTGATGACATGGGCCGATGCCGAACGTGACATTTCCATTCGCGCCAATGCCGATACGCCAGCCGATGCCGCCACCGCCCGCAATTTTGCGGCCCAGGGCATTGGGCTGTGCCGGACCGAGCACATGTTCTTTGAGGCGGATCGCATCACGCCCATGCGCGAGATGATCTTTGCCGACACGCCCGAAGACCGACAAGCGGCTTTGGCGATTTTGTTGCCGATGCAGCGCGCTGACTTTTCAGAGCTCTTCCGGATCATGGAAGGTTTGCCGGTTGTCATCCGCCTCTTTGATCCGCCCTTGCACGAGTTCCTGCCGTCAGATCGGGCCGGATTGCGGGATTTGGCCGAAGCGCTCGATCTACCTGTGTCCGATGTGACACGGCGCGTAGAAGCTTTGGGGGAATACAACCCAATGTTGGGTTTGCGCGGTGTGCGCTTGGGAATCACTTTGCCCGAGATTTATGACATGCAAGCGCGGGCAATTTTCGAAGCAACGCTGGATACATCCGCCGTTGGCGAACCAGTCGTTCCAGAAATTATGTTGCCGCTGGTGTCCGCAAAACGTGAAGTTGAACTTGTTCGTTCGCGGATTGACGCGGTCGCCGCATCGGTTCGTGCCGAGCGTGGTGAAGACTTCACCTATCACCTTGGCGTGATGGTGGAAACGCCGCGTGCCTGTTTGCGTGCCGGCGACATCGTTCCGCACTCCCACTTTTTATCATTCGGAACCAACGACTTGACCCAGATGACCTATGGATTGTCCCGCGATGACGCCGGGCGGTTCATGTCAGATTATGTGCAACAAGGTGTCTTTGCCGAAGACCCGTTCCATGTTCTTGACATCGAAGGCGTCGGCGAATTATTGGCCATTGGGGCGGAACGCGCGCGCATGGTTCAAAAGGATGTGACCCTATCGATCTGTGGTGAACACGGCGGCAACCCCGCCTCTATTGCCTTTTGCCGCGCCGTCGGTATGGACTATGTCAGTTGCTCGCCTTTCCGCGTTCCCGTCGCCCGGCTGGCAGCAGCACAATTAGCGATCACCGACAAAATCAGCTGATTTTTTAGGCAAGCACCCCTAAATCTGGCCGGGTTTACGCAATTTGCGTAATTTTGTATGTAAGCCGGGTTTGCGAGGGGGTGAGTCCCTTGCCAGGGAAGTTAACCAGAGTTGAGACAGTCGATGATCAGATGCTTGAGCCTTGTTGCTGCCATTGTTGGGGCCAGCGTTTTCGCCAGCCAACCTGCCTTTGCCGATAGCACCCATGGCAAAGCCAAACGCCTGATGTCGATGGAGCAGCGCGCGCTTAATAACGCCAATGCCGCCCACCTAACCAAACTCGTCACGGTTATCCCCCAAGCGACCCCGGCGTCTTTACCCGGTGGGTCAAATGTGCGGTACAACAAGATTTGGCTGGCATCGCAACCACGTGCCAACGGTGGTAGCGAATGGCGCTGTCTTTCCGAAGCTTTGTATTTTGAGGCCCGCGGTGAAACGGTCAAAGGGCAATTTGCCGTTGCCGAAGTGATCCTCAACCGCGTTGAAAGCAAGAAGTTTCCAAACTCGGTCTGCAGTGTGATCAATCAAGGGACCGGGCGCAAATACGCCTGTCAGTTCACCTATACCTGTGATGGCCGCCCCGAAAACATTCACGAACCCGCCTCATGGGAACGTGTTGGCAAAGTGGCTAAGGCTATGTTGGACGGTGCCCCGCGCCAGTTGACCAAAGGTGCCACCTACTACCACACCACCGCCGTGAGCCCGAATTGGTCACGTAAATTCGACCGCACTGCGAAAATTGGCGTTCACCTCTTCTACAAACCCTAACTGTGTCGCTGTCGCTGCTTTGGCTGCCGCCTCTGCTGGTTTCCTTTGCCGGGCGTTGCGCGTATACCGCGCGAACCTGACGCCTTTGGAGCCGTGAACGATGGCCAGTGAAACCCGCCTTGCCTTTGCCCACCCGTCTGAACGGGCCATTGCCACCGCCGGAGAAGAACCGCGCGACCGCATTAGCCTGCGTGACCATGTGGTCGACGTTGAAATTGGGGCCTTTCAAGACGAACGTGGCACAACCCAACGGGTGCGCTTTAATGTTGTCGTCGAAGTTCTTCCCTTCAAAGGGCATATCGACGACGATGTTGATCGCATCTTGTCCTACGACCGCGTCACCGAAGCGATTGCACATGAATTGGAAGCTGAACGGCTGAACCTTCTGGAAACGCTGGCGGAACGCATTGCTGAGCGAATTTTGTTTGAACCACAAGCGCTTCGCACCTTTGTCCGGATCGAAAAGATTGACCGTGGGCCCGGTGCGCTAGGGGTTGAAATCGTGCGGTCCAAACGCGACGTAGCAGACCATTTAGAAAGTCTGGCGGATGAAGTTGCCCAAGAACAGCCCCACCCGCGGGTTGTTTATCTCTCAAATGCCGCGATCCAAGATCCGCGTCTGCCGCAATGGATTGATGTTTTGGCAAAGCGCAAAGCGCCTTTAATCCTCTGTGTCGGATTGCCTGAAAACGCGCGGCCTCAATCCGGGCATGTGATGACCCAACGCCGGATCGACCTATTGGCGATTGAACAAAATGGGTGGTGTCTCGCCGCGCGTGATTTGCGTTGCAAAGTTGTTGCAACCCGGACCGAACTTGATTGGGCCATGAAGAACGATCAAATCTGTGTTTGGGCCCCGTCCAAAGTGGTTTTAGATTCCGTTCAAGGCCCTGAAATTCAACCAAAAGATGCCGTTGCCTTATCTGCATGGTTTGCCGGGGAGATCGATGCCTGTGAGATGGTTGTCATCGGCGAAGCTTTGCCCGAAGCGGCACCTGTCGCCATCCGCACCCTTGCCCCGGGCGACAGCTTGTTCTAGCGACTAGGCAAGGGACTTGCTAAGCTGGCAAGGATCAGTGACGGAAGTAGAATGAACGAGTATTACCGACCACTTGTCCGTTTTGACATCCCGCGTCCGTCCAATGCATTGGCGGTCGCCGGGGGATCGGGATGGTTCACCCACGCGGTTTTGCACCGACGAGACGATGACAGCCAAACCATCATTCATATTGATGACGTACCCGCCGAATGGCTTGCCAATATCAGCGCCCCACGGTCCAGTATCGCCGGGATAAGCATGGATCAACCGCGCTTGATGGGGATTTTGAACGTCACCCCAGATAGCTTTTCCGACGGTGGGCTTCATACCTCTCCGGCACGCGCTTTGCAGCGGGCCTCGCAAATGGTTGCGGACGGGGCGGACCTTTTTGACATTGGTGGCGAAAGCACCCGCCCCGGCGCGGAAGCCGTTCCCGCCGAAGCCGAGATTGCCCGGATTGAACCGGTCATTCGCGCCGTTCGCCATGAACACCCATTGCCGATTTCCGTTGATACCCGCAAATCAAGCGTTGCCGAAGCCGCCGTTCATGCCGGGGCCAGTATCATCAATGATGTGTCCGGGTTTACCTATGACCGGATGCTAGGGCGCTATTGCGCCGATCAGAACCTGCCGGTTTGTATCATGCATGCCCAAGGTGAACCGCATGCCATGCAGATTGACCCTAGCTATGACTGCGTCCTTTTGGACGTGTTTGATTTTCTAAACGCCCAGATTTCTATGCTGGCCGAACTTGGGATTTCTCGCGATCAAATCATCGTTGATCCGGGCATTGGTTTTGGCAAAAGCCTTCAGCACAACCTTGCTTTGATCAATGGCATCTCTTTGTTTCATGCATTGGGTTGCCCGATCTTGCTTGGGGCGTCACGCAAAGGCTTCATTCGCAAGATCACTGGGGTTGTTCCAGCCTCCGCACGTATGCCCGGGTCCGTAGCCACGGCACTATTCGCTCTGAACCAAGGGGTCCAGATCCTCCGCGTCCACGACGTCGCTGAAACGGCACAAGCTGTTGATGTCTGGAAAGCCATTTGGAAGGGAGAACACTTTGACACGTAAGCTATTTGGTACCGATGGGGTGCGCGGCACTGCGAACAACTATCCCATGACCGCCGAAATGGCCTTGATGCTTGGGGCGGCTGTTGGGCGATACTTTCGCAACGAACGCGGTGGTGTGCACCGGGTTGTGATTGGCAAAGACACGCGCCTATCGGGCTATATGTTCGAAAACGCATTGACCGCTGGGCTGACATCGACGGGCATGAATGTCCTGCTTCTTGGCCCGGTTCCGACGCCTGCCGTTGGCCTTTTAACCCCCTCTATGCGGGCCGATTTGGGCATTATGATTTCGGCAAGCCACAACCCTGCGGTTGACAATGGTATCAAGTTTTTTGGGCCAGATGGATTCAAGCTCTCCGATACGGTTGAAGGCGAAATCGAAGCCTTGGTGACAGAGGGCGTGCGCCCTGCCCATCCCGAAAACATCGGTCGGGCCCGGCGGATTGATGACGGGCGATCGCGTTACCAAGAGCGGGTCAAAAGCACCCTGCCCTCGGGTCTTCGCCTAGACGGGATCAAGGTTGTGGTTGATTGCGCCAATGGCGCCGCCTATCGCACCGCACCGGAGATCCTCTGGGAGCTTGGCGCGACAGTGATCCCCTTGGGGGTCGAACCAAACGGCTTGAACATCAACGAAGGTTGCGGCTCTACCAAACCGCAAAAAGCGGCGGCGGCGGTGATCGAAAACGGCGCGGATGTCGGCATTTGCCTGGATGGCGACGCGGACCGGATCATCCTGATTGATGAAAAGGGCCAAATCGCAGACGGTGATCAAATCATGGCCCTGATGGCCGCACGTTGGGCCGCCGAAGAACGTTTGTCTGGCGGGGCTTTGGTGGCCACGGTCATGTCGAACCTTGGGCTTGAACGCTTCCTTGAAGCCAAAGGTTTGCGTTTGGAACGCACGCAAGTTGGCGACCGCTATGTTGTTGAAGCCATGCGTAAAAACGGCTGGAACCTTGGCGGTGAACAATCCGGCCATATCGTCATGACCGACTATGCCACGACGGGCGACGGGTTGATGGCAGGAATGCAATTCCTTGCGGAAATGGTGCGTAGTGGGCGTCCGGCTTCTGAGCTCACCCGCAATTTTGATCCGGTTCCACAGCTCTTGAAAAATGTGCGTTTCGGTGAAGGGCAAGCGCCTTTGGATGTCACATCGGTTCAAACCGCTATTTCCGAGGCCGAAGGCCTGCTTGCAGGGAAAGGCCGCCTGTTGATCCGCAAATCAGGAACAGAACCCCTAATCCGTGTTATGGCCGAATGCGAAGACCCCGGTCTTTTGGAGCAGGTCGTTGACGGGATTGTCGCCGAAGTAAAAGCGGTCGCGTAAGGTAAGCATGACCAAATTCCGTGCACGGAATTTGCTGCGCTCCCTAGCTAGGCCCGTCTCCGGAACACTCCGGTGACGGAATTCCAGAGGGCTTGCATCAGTGCAAACAAAGCGCTCATTCCGAGCCAACCACCCAAAAATCCGGTTCCCGCGAACACCGCGCCTTCAAAGGTGACCGGAATTGCAGGTTTGAAATCTTCGTAGGCGCGCGCCGCAACCCCTTGATCGGCCATATGCGCCCCCAAACGTGCGCGCATAAACGGCCCCGCCCCTTGCAACGAGGTCAACGCTGTCGACAGGGCTTGATACCGATTGACATGTGCTTGCATATTGCCGGCTTGGGTTTTGCTTAGGTCCCCTTCCTCAGACAGCGCCTGAATGTAGTCCGGCAATTCAAGCCCAGCCGATTGTGCATCGCGGTCATATTGATCGGTAATTATCCTCAACTCATCCACAGCCCCGCCCAAGCGCTGCATATATTGTTGAGAAAACTCCGGAAATTGCGACAATCCCGCCGCCCCCGTCAACCCTCCGGCCAAGGCCAGGCTTCGCAAAATCATACCAGCCCCTCTAGCACGGACCAAAACCCAAGGATTTCGCCAGCAGCCCAACCAGCGGGTCATAAGCCGCGCGGCTGTCTTCGGGATAAATAAACTCCAACGAGGCGCGGGCCTCTTCTCCTTCGCATGTCATGCCATTTTCGACCCTTAGGTAGAAAATCGACTGTCCAAAGTATCCGGACAAAACATACCATCCATTTCCACGTGCATCGTATGTCACAACGCCGCCAATCTCTTGATAATAATCACGCATTCCAGATTCATCACCTGTAATGTTCTCAATCCGCCAACCGCCCCAGACGCGAATTTCGGCCCCGTTCCTATCAACAAATCGCCGCCCATCGTCATTGCCGGGCGGCGGTTGAATGGCAAACCCCTGCGGAACCTGAGCAGAGACACCATATTTGCCGAAATTCCCTGCATTGGCCAATGTCGCAACGCCCATGAGGACCATCATCGCCATCATCAAAGCACGCATCTTCTTTGCCTCCGTTTTGGAGAGATCATGCCCGAGCCGGAAACAAGATGCAATTTTGCCGAGGTCGAAAACCAGCAATCAACAAAAAACCGCCGCCCCAACTTTGGGACGGCGGCTGTTCTCAGTATTTAAGGAAACAGGGGGTTAAACCGCTGATTTCCCATAGATCTGCGCGATCCGCTCGATTGCGGCTTCTGGCGGCATCTCTTCGCTCTCACCGGTGCGGCGCGAGGTCAGTTCGACCACGCCGTTTTTCAACCCGCGTGGGCCAACGGTGATCCGCCATGGCAAACCAATAAGGTCCATCGAGGCGAACTTGCCCCCGGCCCGCTCTTTGGTGTCGTCATAAAGCGGTTCAAGACCCATGGCGGTCAGTGATTTGTAGATCGCTTCACAGGCGGCATCGGCCGCGTCGTCGCCCGATTTCAGGTTTACGATCCCACAATGGAACGGGGTTACGCCTTCTGGCCAAATGATGCCTTTGTCGTCATGCGAGGCCTCGATGATCGCGCCCAAGAGACGGGACACACCAATACCATGCGAGCCCATATGAACAGGAACGGCCTTGCCGTCACTGTCTTGAACCGTAGCGCCCATGGCTTCGGAATATTTGGTGCCGAAGTAGAAAATCTGACCAACTTCGATGCCGCGCGCCGTGCGACGACGCTCCTCGGGGACGTCATCAAACAGAGCTTCGTCGTGGGTCTCGTCGGTGCGGGCGTATTTGGTGGTGAACTCTTCCAAAACGCCTTGGCACTGTGCCACGTCATCATAGTCAATGTCACGATCGCCAAAGGTCAGATCGGTTACGGCGCTGTCATAGAACACTTCGGACTCACCTGTTTCGGCAAGAACAAGGAATTCATGCGTATAATCGCCGCCAATAGGACCACCGTCGGCGCGCATAGGGATCGCTTGAAGACCCATGCGTTCATAGGTGCGCAGGTAGCTCACCAGATGACGGTTATAGGCGTGCAACGCATCCTCTTTGGTGAGGTCAAAGTTATAGCCGTCTTTCATATAGAATTCGCGACCACGCATCACGCCAAAGCGCGGGCGGATTTCATCGCGGAATTTCCACTGGACGTGATAGAGCGTCAAAGGCAAGTCCTTGTAGCTCGACACGTTGGAGCGGAAAATATCGGTGATCAGCTCTTCGTTGGTGGGACCATAAAGCATATCCCGGCCATGACGGTCATTGATGCGCAGCATCTCTTCGCCATAGTCATCATACCGCCCGCTTTCCTTCCAAAGGTCCGCCGATTGCAACGTTGGCATGAGCATTGGGATGTGACCCGCACGCTCTTGCTCTTCGTGCACGATATTCTCGATCTTTTTGAGAACCTTAAAGCCCAGCGGCAACCAGGAATAAATCCCGGCGCTGGACTGTTTGATCATCCCGGCCCGCAACATATAGCGGTGGCTGACGATCTGGGCCTCGGAAGGTGTTTCCTTGAGGACCGGTAGAAAATAGCGGGAAAGGCGCATCGTTATGTCCCTTGATACATGAGTCCAAGCGGTTTTGGGCTAAGCCGTGCCGCTTGGCAAGGGTGGGTTGTTTATTCCTTGTCTGGGGGGCCTGTTAGCGCCCGTGTATACCCGAGGCTATCAGGGATAGCATAAGAACTCCCTGTGACTTTCCAGCCGTCATCCAACCGGCGCATGTTGGAGAGAACCGGAAAAGGGCGCGACAAAAGCTGGTTGCCGTTCATGAGGCGGGTTTCATGGGTACACCGTAACTCTTCATCGGAGAGAACCTTCACTTCAAGGCAGGTGCGCACCAATTGGGTCACCCCCAGCTGCCTATGATAGCTGCGCACATCATCAAAAATGCCTTTCCATTCCGTATAGCTTGTAACCACACGCTTTTTCTCAAAGGTTTCGATAATCTGCGGAAGGGTAAAGCAGGCGCTAAAGGTTGCAAAGCAACCTTCCATAAGCGCCTCGCCTGTTGTTTCTAAAATCGTTTGCACCAAATGCTTGGCATCTAAATCAGGTCGTTCCATGAGGTCAGTATAAACGACCTGAACCGCTCAGTATCAAATTTTCCGTGATTATCCCTATAGTTGAGAAGAATTCCGCCGACCCTCAGCCCAACATGCGCCCGCCGGAAACCCCAGAAACAAAACCCATTGCGGCTGCGTTGCCAATTCGCCCATTTGTGTGACGCCATAATACAGGAAAAGCATGGCCCAGCCGAGTTGCAGCACAGATGTAAACACAAACAACGCCCTGTTGTTTTGAAACCCAAGCCAAAGATAGGCCAGCGCCACCAAGATCAACGCAACAGTCACCGCGTGCCAGAGTACTTGGGACATAGCGCGCAGGTCTGGCGTTGAAAGCTCCTGCATAAACGGCACAGCATATTGCGGCCCGCCCATAAAGACGTGAACAGCTACGATTCCAGCCATCAAGGCGCTTAGGGTGAGGTAGGTTTTTGACATTTTGAAAGCTCCATACGGTTGCGTATGGTTAAGGTGAACGCATACAGTGAGTCAATACGCACCCGTATGGTGAGGGCAATGACGCAAAAGAGACTGTCACAGGAAGACTGGCTGGCCGCCGGGTTTCGCACCCTGGCGCAAGGCGGACCCTCCGCCTTACGAGCCGAGGCAATTGCCCGCGACCTAAAGACAACGAAAGGGTCGTTCTATTGGCATTTCAAAGATTTAGGCGCATTTAAAACCGCGATGCTGGCGCTATGGAAACACCAGGCCACCGACGCGATCATCACCGATTTGCAAAACCTGCCTGCCGGTCAAGACCCACTGCTCACCCTCATTACAATTGCCAGTCACTCGCCCACCCGATTTGGCGGTGCCGCCGTGGAACCCGCGATTCGGGAATGGGCCAGAGCCGACCCAAACGCCGAGGCGGCTTTGGTCGAGGTGGACACCCAGCGGATCGCGTTTTTGCACGATCATCTACGAACGTCTGAACACGAAGACGCCACCAAGGCGCGGTTGTTCTATGCCGCGCATTTGGGTCTGGAACAGTTGGCACGCACCCGCGGCGACAGCGGAGAAGCAGAGAGGCAGCTGTTATTATCACTTTTGCGGCCTGATAAAGCGGGATGACCACTTGAAACGCCCCCGGTTCCACGCGATGTAGAGCGAGAACAAGGAGCACCCATGGCCCTGCCCGTTAAAGATCAGATTAAGTATTGGGGAATCGCAACAGCCATTTCCGCCTTGGTTTTATGGTTGCTTGGCGATGTCCTGCTTCCCTTTGTTATGGGCGGCGCAATCGCCTATTTCCTCGACCCGGTTGCAGACCGATTGGAACGCATGGGCCTGTCGCGCAACGCGGCGACTGCGGTGATCACCGTGATCAGTGTGGTGACATTCACGGTCATGTTGCTGGCGGTCATTCCAACTCTGGTGCAACAGGCGGTGTCATTGGCGCAAACGGCCCCGCAACTATTGACCGACCTGCAAACCTTTTTGAACGAACGGTTTCCATACCTGACCGATGACAGCGGCATCGTGCATGACACGCTTTTGAAAATCGGCCAGATCATTCAAGAAAAAGGCGCTCAGGTTCTCGGCACCCTATTCAACTCGGCCAAATCGGTTGTGGATCTTGCGATCTTGTTGCTCATCGCTCCGGTTGTTGCGGTGTATTTGTTGGTCGATTGGGACCGCATGATTGAGCGCATCGACTCCTTGCTGCCGCGTGACCATGTCGAAACCGTCCGGTTTCTGGCCCGCGAAATTGACGGCGTTTTGTCCGGGTTTGTGCGCGGGATGGGTTCGGTCTGTTTGATCCTTGGCGTTTACTACGCCTTTGGCTTATGGCTGGTCGGCTTGCAATTCGGACTGGTGGTTGGGGTCATTGCCGGCATTTTGACCTTTATCCCCTATGTTGGAGCGCTTGTCGGTGGGGCGTTGGCCATTGGGCTGGCCCTGTTCCAGTTCTGGGGCGATTGGCCCTCTATCATCGCGGTCTGGGCAATTTTCCAATCGGGTCAGTTGATCGAAGGCAACGTGCTTACCCCGCGCCTTGTTGGCTCATCCGTTGGTTTGCACCCGGTTTGGCTTTTGTTGGCGCTATCTGTTTTTGGATCTTTGTTTGGATTTGTGGGCATGTTGGTCGCGGTTCCGGTCGCAGCCGCAATTGGGGTCTTGGCGCGCTTTGCTTTGTCACAGTATAAGGGCAGCCTTCTCTATCGCGGTCAGGCGGAAAACAAGGAATCATAATGTTGGTCGAGCAATTGCAGATCCCCCTGCCCGTTCTGACGGCGCTGGGAAGAGAAGACTTTTTTGTCAGCGAATCCAACGCCATGGCTGTGGCCTTGGTTGAAGGTTGGGAAAACTGGCCGTCACGCAAGATGGTGCTAAACGGCCCGGCCGGATCGGGGAAGACCCATCTCGCCCATGTTTGGGCAAAAATGTCCGGCGCACGGATCGTTGCCGCTCAGGGGTTGGAATATGCCGACATCCCCGATTTGGCAGACGGGTCGATTTGTGTGGAAAACGTCGATCAGATCGCCGGGAATATGCGTGCCGAAGAGGCCCTGTTTCATCTGCACAATTTGGTCTTGGCTCAGGGTCATTCCTTACTGCTCACGGGAACGGCGGCCCCTAATCTGTGGAACATGAACCTTCCTGATTTGCAAAGCCGCATCATGGCCGCGCAATCCGCCGCACTTAGCGGGCCGGATGATATGTTGCTCTCGGCGCTGCTTGTGAAACAGTTTGACGATCGCCAGATTGTTCCCGCCAGCGACGTCATCCCCTATTTGCTACGCCAAATGCCGCGCAGCTACCATGCCGCCCGCACAATAGTGGATCGGCTGGACCGGGCGTCGCTCACGCGCCCCTCTGGTGTGAACCGTCCGCTTGCGATCCAAATCCTTGCTGAAATGGAAGACAGTTCCGAAGCTTAAACACGGCAACATAGCGCGCAAAGAGCTTTAGGGCTTGAGTGATTGATACATGTCATTAAAGCTTTGCAGACAAACATGCATAAGGTGCTATGACACAAGCTGACTTTCTCAAATCCCCGCTTCCCGCCGCCGCGACACTGCCCGACCTGGACATCACCGGCCCCAACCGCTTTCACAATCGCGAGCTAAGCTGGCTCGGGTTCAATTGGCGTGTTCTGGAAGAAGCCGAGAACCCGCGCGTTCCTCTGCTTGAGCGGATGCGGTTTTTGTCGATCTCGGCCACCAATCTGGACGAGTTTTACACCGTCCGCGTCGCCGGGCTTCGGGAATTGGCCCAAGCGGGCAACACCACCCCTGCCGCCGATGGCCTAAGCCCGGCCGAGCAGTTGGTGCTGATTGACCAAGACGCGCGCGACCTCATGGCCAAACAGCAACGAGTTTTTGTCAACCTGCGCAAAGAGTTGGAAAACGAAGGCATCGAGATCGTCAACCGTGACGGGTTGACCGAGGATGACACGTCGTTCTTGTCCGACGCCTTTTTGGATCTGGTTTTTCCGGTTCTGTCCCCCTTGGCAATCGACCCGGCACACCCGTTCCCGTTCATTCCCAACATGGGCTATTGCATCGCGATGCAACTAGAGCGGGTCAAAGACAAAAAAGGCCTTCAGGCGCTAGTGCCCATTCCGGCGCAAATTGACCGTTTCATGAAACTTCCGGCGTCTGACGGCAAACACCGCTTTATCCTTCTCGAAGACGTCTTGCTTTTGCACATCGACGGGTTGTTCCCCGGCTATCGCTGCCGCGACCATTTTGGTTTCCGGGTCCTGCGCGACAGCGATATCGAGGTCGAGGAAGAAGCCGAAGATTTGGTGCGCGAATTTGAGGTGGCCTTGAAACGTCGCCGTCGCGGAGAGGTTGTTCGCCTAACCATCACGGCGGGCGCGTCGGACAAATTGCGCGGCATTGTCATGCGCGAATTGCACGTGAACGATCAGGACGTCATCGAACAAGAGGGTCTGATCGGGATCACCGATACCAAAGAACTGGTGATTGACGCCCGCCCCGACTTGCTTTGGCGGAGCTTTACGCCACGTGTTCCCGAACGGGTTCAAGACCATGATGGCGACATGTTTGAGGCGATCAAACAAAAGGACATGTTGCTGCATCATCCTTATGAAACCTTCGACATGGTCGTGCGTTTCCTACGGCAAGCGGCGATGGATCCAAATGTGGTTGCGATCAAGCAGACGCTTTATCGAACCTCGTACTATTCGCCCATTGTCGAAGCTTTGTGCGAAGCCGCCGAAGACGGCAAGTCCGTCACCGCTTTGGTTGAGCTGAAAGCCCGCTTTGACGAGGCCGCCAATATCCGCCAATCGCGGCGGCTTGAGCGGGCTGGGGCGCAAGTCGTTTATGGGTTCCTCGATTGGAAAACCCACGCCAAGATTTCCAGCGTGGTGCGCCGCGAAGGTGACAAGCTTGTCACCTATACCCATTGGGGCACCGGCAACTACCATCCGATCACCGCCAAGATTTATACCGATCTGAGCTTCTTTACCTGCAACACCGCGCTTGGGCGCGATGCGGCCAAGATATTCAATTATCTCAGCGGCTATGCCCGCCCCGCGTCGTTGGACAATCTTCTGATTTCCCCGCATTCGCTCAAATCCGGCATGATTGAAATGATCGAATCCGAAGCCGCCCATGCCCGCGCTGGCCGGCCTGCGCAAATCTGGATCAAGATGAATTCGCTCATCGAACCCACCATTATTGATGCGCTTTATAAGGCGTCTCAAGATGGGGTGCGGATTGATTGCGTTGTGCGGGGCATTTGTGGATTGCGTCCGGGTATCAAAGGCTTGTCCGACAACATCCGGGTCAAATCGGTTGTTGGCCGTTTTCTTGAACATTCGCGCATTGTCTGTTTTGGCAACGGTCACGGGCTCCCGCATAAAAAGGCGCGGGTGTTTATGTCCTCGGCGGATTGGATGGGGCGCAACCTGAACCGGCGCATCGAAACCGGGGTGGAAATCGAAAATGCCACCGTCAAAGCCCAGATTGTCAGCCAGATCATGGCGGCAAACCTTGCGGATACGGCGCAGAGCTGGGTCATGGAACCCAGTGGCAAATTCACCCGACATGCGGTGCCCGAAGGCGAAAAACCGTTCAACTGTCACAAGTTCTTTATGGAATACCCCTCTCTTTCGGGGCGCGGGTCTGCGGGGGCAAAGGACGTGCCCAAATTGACCCACGGCGATTAATCAAACCACAAGACAGATAAAGAAACGCCCGGCTCTTTGGTCGGGCTTTTTCTTATCCACAGGGTTTCGCCTCATTTTGGCCATGAAATGACCCTTGGGGGGCCGCAAAGTGTTAAAGCCCGGTTAATCCCCTCATGACAGTGTGAATTTGCACTTTGGTAATAAGTGGCGCAGTCCGAATTTTCGGAGCTGCATCCGTCAGAAGACGCTGGACTAGCCGTGAAAGACGCGGCTCTGGCGTGCAAGCGCCTTGACCTGAAAATGAGGCGAGACCGATGTCGAGTATTCTGACCAACAATGGCGCAAGTGTTGCGCTGCAAACGCTCAAATCCATCAACAAAGAGATGAGCACCGTACAGGCCGAAATTTCCACCGGTAAAAAAGTGGCACGGCCCGGCGACAACGCCGCGGTGTGGGCGATTTCCAAAACCATGGAAGCCGATGTCGCGGGCTTCAAAAAGATTTCTGACAACCTGAACCTTGGCCAAGCCACCGTTGCCGTCGCCCGGCAAGGGGCCGAGACAATCACCGATCTGTTGACCGACATGAAAGGCAAGATTGTTGCCGCCCAGGAGGACAACGTTGATCGCTCGAAAATCCAGGCGGATATCGAAGCGCTAACCACCCAGATCAACGACATCACCAAGGCCGCGCAATTCAACGGTCAAAACCTGTTGATCAACCAAGACGCTACCGCCGATTCCGGTAGTATCAACATTATGGCATCTCTTGACCGTTCATCTAACGGGGTTTCGACGACCACGATGAACGTCAAGAAACAGGACCTGTCGACCAACGCGTCCACCGTGGCGGCCTCGGGCGGGACTTATGCGGCCGACGCGGCAACAGCGACATTGAACGCCACGCAGACCGCGACCATCGACGCCAGCGGCCTGACGGCCGAAGCCGGTGCCGCCTTTTCGATCTCGGTCTTTGGCACCGATGCGGACGATTCCAGCTTTACTCAGGCAGATTTCCGATCCACCGCCGCCTCAGCAGAAACACAGGCGGAAATGGCCGCCGGTGATCTCACCTATGTTGCCGCCGAAGGGGATACGATGGCGGACGTTGTGAATGCGCTTGGTAAGAAATGGCAAACCTTTGCCCATACCAACAATCACGACAGCAGTGATTTGGCCCTGACCTTCTCTGGATCGAGCATTTCGATGTCCTCTTCCTCGACTAGCGGGTCGGACACCATCAAGGTTGCGATCAACCGCTTGGACGCCGACGCTGGCAACACAATTGGTGGTGGCCTCGAAGATTTGAGTGATCTGGATGTTTCAACGGCCTCCGGTGCCGACGAAGCATTGGGCCGTATCGAAGGTATGATCCAAATTGCCGTCGAAGCCTCGGCCGCCTTTGGCTCGGACCAGGGGCGCATTGATACGCAGGCTGATTTCGTGTCCAAAATGACCGACACCCTTAAATCCGGTATTGGCGCATTAACCGACGCAAATATGGAAGAATCCTCGGCCAAGTTACAGGCCCTTCAGGTGCAACAACAGCTTGCGGTTCAGGCCCTATCGATTGCCAACCAATCGCCACAGACCCTTCTGGCGCTCTTCCGCTAACCTCTGGGTTGTTTCTGGACAATTGGTCACAGTAAACCCAGCGCTTTCAAGTGATTGACCCCCGGCCATTCCTCTGGCCATATGGCCAAAAGATCGGGGGTCAAAACCAATGCAAGACAGCCTTCCGCAGGATGATTGGGCCCAGTTCGGTCAGCCCCTTTTTGACGACCCAAAATCACGCGCCTTAAGCCGGGTTGGCGTGGTCGACATCGGATCAAACTCGGTCCGTATGGTGGTCTTTGACGGCGCGGCACGAAGCCCAGCATACTTCTTCAACGAAAAAATTCTGTGCGGCCTTGGCGCCGGGATGAACGAAACCGGGCATCTCAACCCAGAAGGCAAGGACCGCGCGCTTGTTGCTTTGCGGCGTTTTCAATGCCTTGCGGATGGTATGGACCTGCCGCCTTTGACTGTGGTTGCCACCGCCGCCATGCGCGACGCCCAAGATGGCCCAAGCTTTCGCGATCAGATCGAAGCCGAAACAGGCCTCAAGGTCTATGTGATCGACGGGAACGAAGAGGCACGGCTATCGGCGCAAGGGGTGCTTTTGGGTTGGCCCGGGTCCTATGGTTTGATCTGTGACATTGGCGGTTCGTCGATGGAGCTTGCCGAAATCAATCATGGTGAAGTCGGGCGGCGGATAAGCTCTTCGCTTGGACCACTCAAGCTGATGGATATCGAAGGCGGCCGCCCAGCGCGGGAAAAACAAATTGGCACGGTCATGAAAGAGCTCAAGGACCATATGGGCAAACAGCGTGACCGCCTGTTCCTTGTTGGGGGAAGCTGGCGGGCCTTGGCCAAGGTCGACATGGAACGACGCAATTATCCGCTTCATGTGCTGCACGAATACCGGATGGATACGGAATCGGTCGCTAAAACCATTGAATTCCTTGGCGAACATGACCCGGAAGAGCTACGGAGAAAATGTGGCATCTCTTCGACACGGATGGGCCTATTGCCCTATGCCGCCGAAGTTTTGTCAGAGCTACTTGTCCGGTTTAAACCCAAGGACATCGCGATCTCTAGCTACGGCATCCGCGAAGGGATGCTATATGAACAAATGTCCGAGGAGCTGCGCCGACGCGATCCGTTGATTGAAGCCAGCCGTTTTGCCGAGGCCAAGGACGCCCGGATACCGGGATTTGGCAAACGGCTCTATGACTTTGTGAAACCGCTGTTTCCCGACGCCGATGCACCGCGTCGTCGTCTGATCAAGGCGGCCTGTTTGATGCACGATGTCAGCTGGCGCGCCCATCCCGATTACCGAGCCGAGATTTGTTTCGACAATGCGACCCGCGCCAATTTGGGCGGGCTTAAACACTCGGAACGGGTGTTTTTGGGCATTGCCCTGCTCTATCGCTATCGCAACAAGCCCGAGGGTACCCATTTTGAACCGCTGTTTGATTTGGTCGACAAGGAAGACCAATTGCAGGCCGAAATCTTGGGAAAAGCCATGCGCCTTGGGGCGATGTTGTGGATGGAAAAACTTACCAAAGAAGAGGCACATTTGGAGTGGAAGCCCGCCAAGCGCAAGCTGTCACTCCACCTTTCGGAAAACTCAGCGCCTCTTTATGGGGAAGTCACAGAAGCGCGGTTCAACTCGCTTGCTGCGACATTGGAAGCCGAAGAGCACAGCGTCGAAACGTCTTAAAGCTCGACCTCTTCGGGCTCTTTTCTGGCGCTGTCATCCATTTCTTCGGCTGACTTGCGGCGCATGATGATGTCCCCATTGGGGAGCTTTTCAGGCGGGTGGTAAGCGCTCCAATCATCGACTTCGCCCATCAACTCCTTAAGAGCCGGTCCCATCTCGGCCGAGAACTTTTTGAGAAACGGCTCCATTTCTTGGGCCATCCCTTCAAGCTCTTCGAGCGCCGGTTCCATTTCCTCCATCAACCCCTTGAAAAACAACTGGGCGCCCTGCTCGATAAGCGAAGGGCCCTCTTCTTCTTGGGCCGCCAAAGGGGCAGCAGCAAGGCTTGCGATGAGCAATGGGGTAGCAAAACGTGTCATGGCCCCAATATATGCGTGCGACCGCGCGCATGTAAGGGGGAACTGGGTTACAAATCGATATCCAATGTGACCGGAAAATGATCCGAGGCAGTTAACAAGGCCTGACGCAACTCCGGCAGTGCCCAACACCGCGGGTCATCAAACGGATGCCAAATGCACCATTCCCCGTTTTTTGACCGAAGGTCGCGCGATATCATGATGTAATCAAGCAGGGCCTGAAGGTAGCGTTTTTTGTCCTTGAGGAAAAAGCGAGACGTGGTCGGGTGCGCGTTCAAACGGCCTCCCAAAGCTTGGCTCGCATGCGGATCGAAAAGGGCATGCGCCCCTTCGCCCAACAAAATCTCGACCGAGCTTCGACCGAACAGGTTTTCGTATTCATCCAAACCGGGGCCGTCGTTTAAATCGCCCATCACGATTGTCGCTTCGCCTTTGGACACATGTTGTTCAACACGGCGACGCAACCAAATTGCTTGGGCCAACTGCTTGCGCCGATTGGCAATTGAAATCCGCATGACTTCATCACGCGACCGCGCGCCATGTGGGGCCTTGGATTTCAGATGGGCCCCAATTAGGCGAAATGTTGCTCCGCTTTTCGCCGTCGCCACAAGCTCAAGCGGCGGTTTGGAAAACCTGACCTCATCCCGATCGGCATCGACATCCAAATCAATCTCAAACACCTGATCAAACCCCGGCGCATCCGTGTTTCCAGCGCCTTGCGGGTCATGGCGAACACTCAGAACATCAGGGTCGTATAGAAAGGCAATCTCTTGCTGGGTATCGTTTGCAAAACCTGTCACCACCTCGCGGCAGCGTAAATTGAAACTCTCGGCAAATGTCGTCAACGCCTTGGTGGTCGAACGTTTCGAGTTGGTGTCCGGGGCCTCAATAATCATGACGCCATCGGCATCGAGCGCGGTAAACACCATGCCCAACGCCTCGATTTGCTGGGCGCGGGTTACATTGTGGCGCGCCGACCATTCCCCATCATTTAACAGCTGCCCCTGATTGTCGAAAAGCGCGTCAAACCATTCAACATTATAGGTAGCAAGCCGCATCAGATCCCTTTCCCGCTGATCTCGGCCCAAGCATCATTGATGTCTTGCATCCGCCGTTCAGACAGTTTCACCGCCTCTTTCGGAACACCGCGGGCGATCATAACGTCGGGGTGGGTTTCGCGAACCAACTGGCGCCAATGCTTGCGGATGTCTTCTATCGGCATATCCGGCGTCACCCCTAAAACCGTATATGGGTCCGGTGTGGCATCTGGAACAAAACGCGCGCGCATGGTCCGAAACCGCAGTTCATCGATTTCAAAAATCGCTGCCACTTCGGTCAAAAACGTGTCTTCGGCCGGATGGTAGGTGCCGTCGGCCATGGCGATGTGAAATAGCCCTTCCATCAAATCGCATAGGGTTCCGGGTTCAGACCCGAACATGGATTTGATCCGGCTTGCATAGTCCTCGAAACCGGCAACATCCTGACGTGCAAGGTTAAAAACCTTTGCTGCCCCTTCTTCGTCTTCGACTGCGATTTGGAACACTTCACGAAAGGCGGTGACTTCGTCGCGGGTCACAAGCCCATCGGCCTTGGCCATTTTGGCAGACAGGGCAATAACAGCAATCGTAAAGGCGATTGACCGTTCCGGCGGGCTACGCAGTTTTTCAAAAACCGCCGAAAGCCCTTCGCCCGAGGCGAGGGCCGCCACTGCCTGTGATATCCGAGACCAAATCGACATGAGACTACCTTACGTCAGCACCAAGCAGCTGTCAGGCGATCCGGCGAGATTTCTTTGTAAGAAAATCAGATCGGTCCGACGCGCAATCTTGTGCCTGAGCACGCGCAGGGTTGCAAGACATCTACTTGCCGCTTGGAGCAACCCCGCCGGTCAGGTCAATTCAACCTCACCTTGCGGGGTTGCGATACGCGCCGTCAGCCCCGATTTGCCGGTCGCAAATGTCACAAGTGGCGAGCGCAAGACAGGGGCTAGAAGATCGATCATGGCATCGGCATCCGGATGCGACACGGTGAGTTGCTTTAGCTCTAGCCCTCCCGCAGGCAAGACCCGCCCCGGCATTAAATCACTATGCCATTGGATCAACGCTGGAAACAGCCCGTCAAAGGCCTGCAGCCCATCCTGTGGCACCGCCATGGACCAGCGTAAATCACCGCGTTCTAAATCAACCCGACGTCCCGCCATAGGCAGTGCGTCCAAAGCGGCATCAAGATCTTTGACACGACATATCCATTTATCCAACCGCGCAGGTCCGCGAAATTCATCCAACCAAAACCAACGCGGTTCCTTGGGGCGTTCCGCCGCCGGATCAATGGCAATCGCCTCCATGTATATTTCCGGCGCGAGCCCCAAAAGACGGTTATGCGTCCCAAAGCGGGCGTGTTTTCCGCCGGGCAAAAGCGGCAAGTTCACCGCCGCCTCAAGGTGGGCTGCGGCCTCTTCGAGTGTCTCGCCCAAGACGGCAATGTGATCGAGTTCCAGCATTCTGTGTCCTTTGTGGCCAAATCGCCCGAAATCCGGGGATAAATCCCGTAATAACCGGAGTTTCCCCTTGAAAACCTACCTTCAAACTACAGATTTTGTCAGGAAATTTCCAATAAATCTGAGGGACCGATGCTGCTACGCGCAATTGACCGCTTTTTCCGACACGAAGCTTCTGGAGGGTTGCTTTTGATGGCGGCTGCTTTGGCGGCGCTAATCGTCGCCAACTCTGGTCTAGCGGGGACATATGAGGGTGTCCTCAACAGCATCTTTTCCGTGACCCTGAACGGCAGCGGTCTGGAAAAACCCCTTATCTTGTGGATCAATGACGGGCTAATGGCTGTCTTCTTCTTTTTGATTGGGCTTGAACTCAAGCGCGAGCTTTTGGAAGGCAAGCTAAAGAACCCCGCCGATGTGGTGTTGCCCGGAATGGCAGCGGTCGGCGGCATGGTGGTTCCGGCGCTGATCTTTTTGGGTTTCAACTGGGGCAACCCGGCAACCGCGTCTGGCTGGGCTATTCCCGCCGCCACCGATATCGCCTTTGCGCTCGGGGTCTTGGCTCTGGTCGGCGACCGCGTTCCCTCATCGCTCAAAGTGTTTCTTCTAACCCTCGCTATTCTCGACGATATTGGCGCTATCTTGATCATTGCCCTGTTCTACACAGCTGAGCTCAAAATCGATTACCTGCTTATGGCTCTCGTCCCAGTCTTGGCGATGTTCTGGCTCAATAAACGTCGTGTACACCGCGTAGCACCGATCCTGTTTCTAGGCGTGATCATGTGGGTCTTGGTGTTGAAATCGGGCGTCCACGCGACTCTGGCAGGCGTCATCACCGCGTTCTTTATCCCGCTCAAGGATAAATGGGGAAAATCTCCGCTGCATTCCCTTGAACACGCGTTGACCCCCTATGTCCTCTTCCTAATCGTTCCGATTTTCGCCTTTGCCAATGCGGGTGTTGTTCTCACTGGTCTAAGTCTCGCTGATCTGGCCGCACCTTTGCCATTGGGCATCGCCCTTGGATTGGTACTTGGCAAACAGATCGGCGTATTTGGCGTAACTTGGCTGATGGTGAAACTACGTTTAGCCCAACCCCCAGCGGGGGCCAATTGGGCGCAAATCTACGGCGTGGCCTGTCTTGCTGGTATCGGCTTTACCATGTCACTGTTTATCGGATCACTCAGCTTTGCCGATCCGGAACTTATGAACCACGTGCGTCTTGGCGTCTTGCTCGGCTCTTTGGTCTCCGGCGTCTTGGGATTTGCGGCCCTGCGCCTGTCAACACCTAGCTCCGAAGACGCAGCCCAAGCTGCTTAAACAAAAAAGGCGCGCTCTTGGTATCCAGGGGCGCGCCAATTACGTTGTTTACGATGTGCGTTACTTACGGGTATCGCGGATCAAACGCAGAATATCCTGCGCCGCCTCAGGAATATTGGTCCCCGGTCCAAAGATAGCTTTGACCCCGGCGGATTTGAGGAAATCATAGTCCTGCTGTGGGATAACCCCACCACAGATCACCAAAATATCTTCGGCTCCCTGTTTCTTCAGCTCTTCGATCAACTGCGGCGCAAGGGTTTTGTGCCCGGCGGCCTGCGAGCTGATGCCGACAACATGAACGTCATTGTCGATGGCATCCTGTGCGGCTTCGTCCGGAGTTTGGAACAGCGGGCCAACATCAACGTCAAAACCGATATCGGCAAAGGCCGTCGCAATCACCTTGGCACCACGGTCATGACCGTCTTGACCCATTTTGACTACGAGCATCCGTGGGCGACGCCCCTCTTCTGCGGCAAAGGCTTCGATGTCTTTCTGGATCGCAGCAAACCCTTCGTCGCCTTCATAGGCGGCACCATATACACCGGCCAAGGTTTTCACTTCGGCGCGATGGCGGCCAAACTCGTCTTCCATAGCCATGCTGATTTCTCCAACAGACGCACGGGCCCGTGCCGCCTCAACGGCGGCCTCAAGCAAGTTTCCACCTTCTTTGGACCGGCGGGTCAGTTCGGCCAAGGCCGCGCTGCATACCGCTTCATCGCGATCAGCCCGCATTTTTTCGAGACGGGCGATTTGGCTTTCGCGAACCGCTACGTTATCGACATCGAGAATGTCGAGTTGGTCTTCCTTCTCAAGCTTGTACTTGTTCACGCCGACAATGACTTCGTCGCCACGGTCGATCATCGCCTGACGTTTCGCCGCCGATTCCTCGATCCGCAGTTTTGGCATACCAGACGCCACCGCCTTGGTCATACCACCCATTTCCTCGACTTCTTGCATCAGGGCCCAGGCGTCATTGATCAACTGATCCGTTAGGCTTTCGACATAGTATGACCCTGCCAGCGGATCGACCACATTTGTCACACCGGTTTCTTCCTGAAGGATGATCTGCGTGTTGCGGGCGATACGTGCGCTGAACTCGGTCGGCAGAGCAATCGCTTCGTCCAAAGCATTGGTATGCAAGGATTGTGTGCCGCCCAAAACTGCGCTCATCGCCTCATAGGCTGTGCGGATCACGTTGTTGTAAGGGTCTTGTTCCTGCAAAGACACGCCAGAGGTCTGGCAGTGAGTGCGCAGCATTTTGGAGCGTTCCGATTTTGCGTCAAACTCGGTCATGACCCGGTGCCACAAGGTCCGCGCAGCGCGCAGTTTCGCCGCTTCCATGAAGAAGTTCATGCCAATCGCAAAAAAGAACGACAACCGGCCGGCAAACTTATCGACATCCATACCCGCATTGATCGCGGCGCGAACATATTCGCGGCCATCGGCCAAGGTATAAGCAAGTTCTTGAACCAGGTTCGCGCCCGCTTCTTGCATGTGGTAACCCGAAATCGAGATCGAGTTGAATTTCGGCATCTCATTCGAGGTGTACTCGATAATGTCCGAGATGATTTTCATCGAGGGTTCTGGTGGGTAAATATAGGTGTTGCGAACCATGAACTCTTTCAGAATGTCGTTCTGAATGGTGCCCGCCAAAAGCGATTTGTCATGCCCCTGCTCTTCACCGGCGACAATGAAATTCGCCAAGATCGGGATGACCGCGCCGTTCATCGTCATCGAGACCGACACCTTGTCCAACGGAATGCCGTCAAACAGGATTTTCATGTCCTCGACACTGTCGATGGCCACGCCTGCCTTGCCGACATCCCCAACAACACGCGGATGGTCAGAATCGTAACCACGGTGTGTCGCGAGATCGAAGGCCACCGAGACCCCTTGCTGACCAGCAGCTAGGTTTTTGCGGTAAAAGGCGTTGGATTCTTCGGCGGTGGAAAAGCCAGCATATTGGCGGATCGTCCAGGGGCGGCCCGCATACATGGTGGCCTTAACGCCACGGGTGAAAGGGCCAACACCGGGTGTGCCGCCCATATGGTCAAGGTTTGCAGTGTCATCCGCCGTATAAAGCGGTTTGACGTCAATCCCTTCCAATGTATTCCATGTCAGATCGTCCAGCGGACGTCCGCGGAGTTCTTTTTCAGCGAGTTTCTTCCAATCGTCGGGCAGATCGGTCATAGGCTTGTCCTCTCTCAGTCAGCACCGCCGCCAGCTTGTTCGCTGATCTTGCGGGCATGGGATCTTCTCTCAGTTTTGCCAATCCTTCTGCCCCGGCGCGCAGCCAGTACAGATCATCGGCATAGGCCTCGCGCAAAGCAGAGGCCTGAAAAGCGTTAAAGGGTTGCCAGCGCCCGGTGTCATCGGGCAGCAGGTCAGGGAAATCACCGCGATCCATCAAGGCATCACGCAGCGTTCTTAGGTTCGGGCTGCGGTTGGCCCAAAATTCACCCATCCCGGCGGAGGGTATATTGGCACGGCCAATGGCCACACCTAGCAAATCATCCGGATGAGGCGCGAAACGTTCAAAAGGTGTCACCACGATTTCGGCGTCTGGGCAAGCACAGGCTAGATCGGTGATAACATGGCGCCAACTGCGATCCGAGCTTGCGATGTTATCCAACGCCATTTCATCCAGAACCGCTTCTCCGCGCGGAATGAGATAGGACATCACCGAGGCCCACCAACGATCAGGCGACCGGATTTGCAGAACAACACGTTTAATTGGATCAAAAGCCACATTGATCCGCGCCATGCGTTCGCCAATGTCGGGGTACATCACCCGCTTGCGCAAATTGCGCCGTGCAGTCCCGATGATGTTTTCATCCGAAACAACAAGAACCTTGGCCCCCTGCCCTTTGGCCCCGGCAAGATTTAGTTGCACACGGCCGGCCGAGCGACGCGCCTGCGCAGAGTTAACCGGACGATCGGCGACCCCATGCAAAAGGCCCTTGCGGGTGCGCCACGGGCCCCAAAACCCAACACCCTGCGCCGACAATTCGCTCCGGTTCGCCCGGAGGTAGTTTTGAAAACTGGTCGAGCCGGTGCGATGCGCACCGATATGCAGGATGACGTCCATGAGGCAGCGGCCCTTTTCGGAACCCGCGACACGGGTGACGCGGGAAATTGCAGATGCCTTGGACCCTGCTGCCTTGCTTATGACAATGTCGTTAATGCTAAAATTTTCGCGGTCATCGGGCAATGTGCCCTGTGCAGCGCGCCATCCAGCGCCTATATCTATGGGTATGAACGCATTTTCACGTCTCGCCATCGCGGCGCTGTTGCCCGTAGCCCTTGGTTCTATGGCGTTTTCCGCCACAGAGGCCGAGGAACCGTTTACCCTGATCCAGGACGCATTGGAAACGACCTTAGAGGACTGGATCTGGCAAAAACGCATTGTCGTCGTTTTTGCAGACAATCCTAACGACCCTCGTTTCACCGAACAGATGCGGTTGATTGAGGATCGCCCAGAAGTCTTGTTAGAACGCGATGTGGTGGTGATCACCGACACCGACCCCAAAGCCCGCAGTGCGGTGCGCCAGGAATTGCGCGCCCGTGGGTTTATGTTGGTGGTGTTGGCCAAAGATGGCAGCGTGGTCATCCGCAAACCGGCCCCATGGGACATGCGCGAGATTTCTCGCTCAATCGACAAGCTCCCGCTACGCCAACAAGAGATCCGCGAGCGATAAGCAAACCGACCGGGAGCAACAAAACGGCTTTGCGATGATGAGAGCGCCGTTACACGTTGCCACGAAGGAAAAACGCGAGGTTTCCAGGCGGATAGATCATCAGAAGCGCGTCGCCAGCCGGATCGTAAATTGTACGCGTGTCCGGCGACATCAGCACGGCATAATACCCCGCTGCAACCTCGTCTTCCATACATTCCTTGGCTGGGCCGACGCCCGTCGACAACATGCCAAGCCCTTTGCCCAAATCCTTGGACATCAATTGTTGGGAAATCTCGTTTGGGCTGAGATCGGGTATATCGAACAAGACCGGTCGCCCGTTGCGCACCCGCGTCAAAGCCGTTTCGATGGATTTCGCCCGTTCGACTTTGCTGCTGATCTCGGGGCGAACCAGATCGAACACCGCAGCGGTGCAGCTCATTTTGGAAACGAAAACACGGGTTTGCGCTAGAAACACCCAATCCGTTAGCTGTGCGCGCAACTCGGCTTCTTTGTCGAGCGTGCAGGCCGACAGAAGCGCCAAAAGCACCGCCATCCGCCCAAAGATATTTAATCGGGCCACCATAAGCCGCGTCCAATCGCCAAACATCCGTTCCGACAGGTTTAGCCGAGAAGGGTTGACGCTTGGTTTCCGCAGATACGGAAAGATATGTGGTGGCCCGGATCACAGGGTTACTCGAATTCCATGATCACATCATCCACGGCTAGGCTATCGCCCGCTGCGGCGTTGATCTTGGAGACCACACCCTTTTTCTCGGCGCGCAGGATGTTTTCCATTTTCATCGCTTCAACCGTACAAAGCGCCTGCCCTTCCTGAACTTCGTCGCCCTCGGACACGTTCACTTTGACGATCAGACCCGGCATCGGGCAGAGCAGCATTTTCGAGGTATCCGGTGGCAGTTTTTCAGGCATCAGTTTCGCCAGTTCGGCCTGACGTGGGCTGCGAACATGGACCTTGAGGTCGGCACCACGGGTGCGCATGCGGAACCCATGGGTAATTTTGTCAACCTTGAGCACCAATGGCGCGCCATTCACAGTCATCCGTGCAAGGCTATCGCCCGGCGTCCAATCGCCTTCAACGCGCAGCTCTTCGCCATCTGAGAATTGAACAGTCGATCCGTTCTGGTCCGCATTGACGATGACATCAAAGCTCTCGCCCTGAACCGCAACATTCCAATTCGCACCAACGACACGCTCGTGGTTGTCGAGACGACCCGAGACACGCGCCCGACGAATCTCCGCCACACGGTTCATGGCAGCAGCGGCGGCCGCAACCCGGCGTAGCTCCGCCTCGGCCAAGGTGACGCCTTGGAAGCCATCGGGGTACTGCTCTTCGATAAAGGCGGTGGTCATGTCGCCTTTGATGAAGATCGGGTGATCCATCACCGCCGACAGGAACGGCAAGTTGTGACCGATGCCTTCAACTTCAAAGCTATCTAGCGCCACACGCATTTCCTCGATTGCGGCCTCACGGGTTGGTGCCCATGTGCAGAGTTTCGCAATCATTGGGTCGTAATACATGCTGATTTCGCCGCCTTCATAGACGCCGGTATCATTGCGCACCGCGTTGTCACCACTTGGCGCATCGCCCTGCCACTTGTCGTTTTCCAACAACAAACCAGCGGCGATTTCAGCCGGTGGACGATAGCGTGTCAGACGGCCGATCGAGGGCAAGAAACCACGATATGGATCTTCGGCATAGAGACGGTTTTCGATTGCCCAACCGTTCAGCTGCACGTCGTCCTGTGTGATGCTCAGCGGCTCGCCATTGGCGACACGGATCATTTGTTCCACCAGATCAACACCGGTGATCAACTCGGTTACAGGGTGTTCCACCTGCAAGCGGGTGTTCATTTCTAGGAAGTAGAAGTTGCGATCGCCATCAACGATGAATTCCACCGTGCCGGCGCTGGTGTAACCAACGGCCTTGGCCAAAGCGACGGATTGTTCGCCCATGGCTTTGCGGGTTGCTTCGTCAAGGAAGGGTGATGGCGCTTCTTCAACAACTTTTTGCTGACGGCGCTGAATCGAGCATTCACGCTCGTTCAAGTAAATGCCATTGCCATGCGCATCACAAAGAACCTGAATTTCGATGTGGCGCGGCTGCGTGACGAACTTTTCGATGAAAATCCGGTCATCGCCAAAGCTGTTGGCCGCTTCGTTCTTGGACGATTGGAACCCTTCACGGGCCTCTTCGTCATTCCACGCAATCCGCATACCTTTACCACCACCACCAGCGGAGGCTTTGAGCATGACAGGATAGCCAACTTGATTCGAAATCTTGACCGCCTCATCGGCGTCTTCGATCAAACCCATATAGCCGGGAACGGTGCTCACCTTGGCGTCTTGGGCGATCTTTTTCGAGGTGATCTTGTCACCCATGCTTTCAATCGCGAACTTTGGGGGGCCGACAAAGGCCACGCCTTCGGCCTCAAGGGCTTCGGCGAATTTGGAGTTTTCCGACAAGAAACCGTAACCCGGGTGCACAGCCTGTGCGCCGGTCTGGCGGATCGCATCCATGATCTTGTCGATCACGATATAAGACTGGTTGGCCTGTGGCGGGCCGATATGAACGGCTTCGTCCGCCATTTGCACATGCAGCGCCTGTTTGTCGGCATCTGAATAGACGGCAACAGTCTTGATACCCATTTTGCGCGCGGTCTTGATGACGCGGCAGGCGATCTCACCACGGTTGGCGATCAGGATCTTGTCGAACATATCTGTCCCTTTCCTTATGTCTCGGGCCTGGCTGCGCAAAGCGCGCCAGAACATACAAAAAGACCGCCCTCGTACCCTAGGGAACCCCAGGGACGAGACCGGTCAAATCCAACGCGAACCGTGTGCTGAAAGTGATCAGCAGCGGTCCGGATATTTCTTGCAATAAGCGATGTTGCCCGCAGCACCGATGGCGGCACCGACAAGCGGGTCTTGATCAAGGACAGCCGCGGCCACGCCGCCTGCCCCTGCACCGGCAAGCGCTTGCTCGCCTGTTGTGTCACCACATGCGGCCAACGCGCTAAGCGCGATTCCCGCTGCTGCAATCCATCTGTATCTTTGCATGTTTTGCTCTCCTCAATGATCCTTATGGCGGATACCGCCATGGACCACGAAAACGACCGATCTGTCCATGAGCGTGGTTTACATGAGGATTCCTCGGCAAACCCTTGCCGAGTAGCAGAAATTTCCGAAGCCTTGAAAAGGCGGGGCGGACGGACAGGGGAATGTCCGAGCCGCCCCAAAAGGGAAGGGTCACGTTGAAAAATGATCGTGTCTTGGGTCCACGTTTCACTTTTCAACCCTAAGCTGCCAAAGCCATTGGCCATCGCATAGCGCAAAGGAAAACGCAGGCCCATTTCGGCAGCGTTTTGCGCAAATCGGATGGCCGCAAGCAGGATCATGCCAATTGCTCCGGATTGTCAAAAGACTCAGGAAAGGCGGCGCGGGCCGCAGTTTCGTCGATCACCAGCAAGGCGTCATAGCTTTCGGGATCAAACGGATCGTCATACGGAAGCACTTCGCGGCCAAACAGCCAGCTTAGACGCCCGGCATCCAAATTTCCCCGCTCAAACGGTTGGTCGCCAAAATGGCTCCACAGCGCCGTCATAAAGGCCGCGTCGGCGCGACGGTCCGGCGGACGACGGTCGCGAAACCTCTCACGCACGGTGATGGCAGTGACGCCCTTGGGGTTGGGGCGACGGATTGTGAATTGGAAATCAGTTCCCGGCAAACGCCCGGGGAAACCGCGATGCTTTAGCATGGTATGCCCTCCGAATGGTTTTCCCAACGGGGGGTGCCTTGCGATGCGACCTCATGCAAGAGGTTTGCCAAAGCTTTGCAAAGCTTTTTCACACCAACGTCGCGCGCGGTATGGTTCGGAACGGGCCCGAAGGCCCGCTCCGGGGTACATTTACTTGTACTTGCCGGTGTAGACGGGCTCAACGCTGATCGGCTCTGGATCAACGACAACGAACTCTTCTTCTTGTTGGCCACCACAGGCGGAAACGCCTGCAACGATGGCGAACATGGCAAGCAGTTTGATGCTCTTGGACATCTAAGACTCCTGTCAGATTCAACGAGGCCAACACAGCCGCAAAGCCATGCCAGACCCCTTTTCGAGGTAAAGACTGCTTGGGAGCAATCTGGGCTCAAATTAACGGACAGGATGTCAAAAAGATACGTTCCCAATCCCGAGAGAAAATCCTGTGACTGCAAAGCCTCAGAAAGTTGTCCACATGAGAGTCGATCCGCAAGATATTGTGTACGCATCAAAAAAGCTCCCAGATACAGAGGCCGTTTTCGACGCTATAACTCTCGAAAAACTGGGTTACACCGGGCGCCATTTCACCAAAATCCACGGGTTCGGCCATAAGACTGATCACAACCTGTGATGCCTGAAGCTCTTGGATTTCCAGCTGAGGGAGAACGAATTGGTCACACAGATGCGCCATGTCATCGACCACATCATCGAACTGCTTTCCGCCCTGCCCGATTTCAGGCGCGATAAAACGAAAACGATGCGCGCCTTGATCGTCCAGCCAATCGTGGAACACCACATCAAGGCCCGAAGGCACCTCAACCGGTTCTTCGGCAGATGCATTTGCTGCGCCAAGCGCCATAAACAGTGTTGTTGAAAGGGCGATGAGTAAGGTGCAGCCCCGACCCCCGAAGGGTCCTCCCGCCGGGGCTGCGAAAATCCCGGGCGCACCCAGGGATATAACTCGTGTGTGCCAGCTCATACGCTACGCACCCGCGCCCAAGACAACCAACGTGCACGATGTGCCGGGCTGTCCAACAGCGCTTGAATCTTGGTCGAAAGGTTGGTCGGAACCGCTCCGCGCACCAAAAACTGGCCGCCCGCAGTCACTTTTACCCCCTCTTCCGTGGCGACAATGACTACCACAGGAGAGAAACCGCGCAAGCCCCTAAGTTCGCGCCACAGATCTTGACGGATCTGGCGCGCCAACCGCCCCCGCCGCGCAGGCGGCAGAGTGGTCTCTGCTGACACGTCGAAACGCGCCGGCAGATGCCGGGTCAGCGTGAGTTGCGCACCATCGCGCAGCTCATGCCAACTCTGACGAGACTTATGGTTTCCCTTGGCCATGATCGTCCTTAGAGCGGGATGTTATCGTGCTTTTTCCATGGGTTGCTAATCTGCTTGTTGCGCAGCATAGCAAAGGCACGGGACACACGGCGGCGGGTTGATTTCGGTTGGATCACCTCATCAATAAAGCCGCGCTCAGCCGCCACAAATGGATTGGCAAAGCGATCTTCATATTCCGAGGTGTGCGCTGCGATCTTTTCTTCGTCGCCCAAATCGGCGCGGTGAATAATCTCGGTCGCGCCTTTCGCGCCCATCACGGCGATTTCGGCGGTGGGCCAGGCATAGTTCACATCGCCGCGCAGGTGCTTGGACGCCATCACGTCATAGGCCCCACCATAGGCTTTGCGGGTGATCACTGTGACTTTTGGCACCGTGGCTTCGCCATAAGCGAAGAGCAGTTTCGCGCCGTGTTTGATAACGCCACCATATTCTTGGCTGGTGCCGGGCAGGAAGCCGGGAACGTCGACCAAGGTCAGGATCGGAATTTCGAAACAATCGCAGAAGCGAACAAACCGCGCCGCTTTGCGCGAGCTGTCGATATCAAGGCAGCCCGCCAAAACCATTGGCTGGTTGGCAACAACACCTACGGTTTGCCCCTCAAGGCGAATGAAACCGGTTAGGATATTGCCGGCGAAATCCTCTTGGATCTCGTAAAAATCGCCTTCGTCCGCAACCTTAGCGATCAACTCCTTCATGTCGTAGGGCATGTTGGGGTTTTCGGGGATCAGGGTATCAAGGCTATTCTCGATCCGATCAACATCATCAAAGAACGGACGCACCGGCGGCTTTTCTTTGTTGTTAAGCGGCAGGAAGTCGACCAAGCGGCGCACTTCGGCAAGCGCTTCGACGTCATTTTCGAACGCGCCATCGGCAACCGACGATTTCTTGGTGTGGGTGCTTGCCCCGCCAAGTTCCTCGGCGGTCACGACCTCATTGGTCACGGTTTTCACAACATCAGGGCCAGTGACAAACATGTAAGAGCTGTCTTTGACCATAAAGATGAAGTCGGTCATCGCTGGCGAATACACCGCGCCACCGGCACAGGGGCCCATGATGACGGAAATCTGCGGAATAACACCGGACGCCATGATGTTGCGCTGGAAAATCTCGGCGTAACCGGCAAGCGCGTCGACACCCTCTTGGATACGCGCACCACCGGAGTCGTTCAGCCCGATAACAGGCGCGCCGTTCTGCATCGCCATGTCCATAATCTTGCAAATCTTTTGGGCATGGGTCGCAGAGACCGAGCCACCCAGAACGGTAAAGTCCTGACTAAAGACATAGACCATGCGACCGTTGATCGTTCCCCAGCCGGTGACAACTCCGTCGCCATAGGGACGGTTGTCTTCCATGCCGAAATCGGTGCAGCGATGGGCAACAAAGGTGTCGTATTCCTCAAAGCTGTCCTCATCGAGAAGCAGGTCGATCCGCTCACGCGCAGTCAGCTTGCCTTTGGCGTGCTGGCTGTCGATCCGGCGTTGTCCGCCACCCAAACGCGCGTTTTCACGGCGGTCATGCAGTTCCTGGAGAATGTCTTTCATGTGCCATCCCTTTCCTATCCAAGTCGCGCCCTCCCCCCGGTTCCTGCAAATCCGCGCACAGGCATTGTGCGCATTGCAGGAGGTTGCCAGATCGGCGCGCAAAAGCTTTGGCGTGAAAATACAGGGCAAACCCTTTGTCTCAAGGGATTCTTGGCAAATTTGCAAAGTAAGAATATTACCCAATTGTAAACTTGCAAAACTGCAAACTAACCTGTCTTGTCATAGCCCTCATGGACAAACCAGATTTTGAAGCCTACCGATACGGGATGGATACCCGTATTGAGGTCCGATTTCGGGACCGCACCACCCCGCCACATATTGTCACACTGGTTCTACTGGCAGGCTTATCAGCCCTTGCAATGAACATTTTTGTGCCATCGCTGCCGATGATGACAGCCTATTTTGACACCGAATATCAGGTGATGCAGCTGGCTGTGGCCGGGTATCTGGGTGCAAATGCGCTTTTGCAAATCTTTATCGGGCCAACGTCTGATCACTTTGGGCGCCGTCCGGTTTTGCTTGCAGGGATAGCTTTGTTTTGCATCGCCACCATCGGATGTTTGATTGCGCCCGATGTCTATAGCTTCCTGATCTTCCGGATGTTTCAGGCCGTCAGCGCCACCGCCATGGTGTTAAGCCGCGCCATTGTCCGAGACATGTACCCCCAAGACCAAGCCGCCTCGATGATTGGCTACGTCACCATGGGCATGTCAGTTGTGCCGATGGTTGGTCCGGTGATTGGCGGCTATTTGGGCGAGCTAATGGGCTGGCAGGCCAACTTCTGGCTCCTCCTCGGGGTTGGGCTGCTTATCTTGTGGATCGCCTATGAGGATGTTGGTGAAACCAATGTCCGGAGCGGCCAAAGCCTGCGCCAACAAGTCCGTGAATACCCCGAGCTTCTCACCTCTCCACGATTTTGGGGATATGCTATGGCCTCGGCGCTCTCCTCTGGTGCGTTCTTTTCCTATGTCGGGGGGGCCCCGTTTATTGGAACCGAACTCTATGGCATGGACGCCGCGGAATTGGGCTTCTTCTTTGGGGCACCGGCAGTTGGGTATTTCCTTGGCAACTACATCACCGGCCGCTTTGCAGCCCGGATCGGCGTGAACAAAATGGTCCTTTGGGGAAGCATCATTGTCACCATTCCAATGATGATGCTCATGGTGTTTTTTGCCTCTGGGCTTGATAGCAAATGGGTGTTCTTTGGCTTTATGACCTTTGTCGGGATCGGCAATGGCATGACCATTCCCAATGCGACGGCTGGCATGTTGTCGGTCCGGCCTCGGCTTGCCGGCACGGCCTCGGGTTTGGGCGGCGCGATCATGCTCGGCGGCGGGGCTGCGATGTCTGCGATGGCCGGCCTTTTGCTGAGCACTGAAACCGGCGCTTGGCCTCTGCTCTTCATGATGGCGGGCACGTCTGCGGCTTCGGTGGTCGTTATTCTTCTGGTCATACGTCGCGAAAGACTGCTTCGGGGGCTGGACGCCACCTGATTTACCTTGCAAACTTGCGATAAGTTAATCGCAAAGGTGCAAACATGGCAACTCAAAAGCTCTATGCCGGGGCCAAGCTTCGTGACATCCGGACGCGGCTTGGCCTGACGCAAAAAGACTTTGCCGCCAAGCTGGGCGTGTCCCTGCCCTATTTGAACCAGATGGAAAACAACAACCGCCCGGTGTCGACCACGGTTGTCTTGGCACTGGCGCAGGAATTTGGCTTTGACGTCACCGAACTTGGCCAAGGCGACGCCGAGAGGTTGGTGTCGGACATGCGAGAAGCCCTTGCCGATCCGGTATTTGGTGAGGCCGCCCCGCAACTGGCCGACCTGCGCCTCACGGCGTCCAATGCACCGGCCTTTGCCCGCGCCTTTCTGGCGCTACACCGTGCCTACAAGCAAACCCATGAACGATTGGCCTCGCTCGACGAAGCCCTTGGCCGCGAAGACGCCCAGCTCCGCCCAAGCCCATGGGAAGAGGTGCGTGATTTCTTTCACTATTGTGACAACTACATTGATGCGGTTGATCGCGCCGCCGAGCATTACGCGCAGCTATCGAGCACAGAACCCGACATTCGCAACGCTGCGATTTCGCGCCTGTCGCGTGAAGGTGTCACGGTGCGCTTCACCCAAACCACACCGATGCGCCGCTTTGACGTTGACCGCCAAGAATTGACGCTAAGCGCGCTGGCACCAGTGGAAACCCAAACCTTTCAATTGCTGGTTCAGGTCGCCTTGCTTGGGCAAAACCAACTCTTGGATGCCACGCTTGATCTGGCGCGCTTTCAATCCGACGAAGCCCGCGCCATCGCCAAACTTGGTTTGGCCAACTATTTCGCTGGGGCGGCAATGATGCCTTACAAGGACTTCTTGGAATCCGCCCAAGAAACCCGCCATGATCTGGAACTTCTCTCGGCCCGTTTCGGTGCATCGGTTGAACAAATCGCGCATCGGCTTTCCACCTTGCAGCGCCCCGGTGCCAAAGGGGTCCCGTTCTTTTTCGTACGTGTCGATCAAGCTGGGACAATCACCAAACGCCACTCCGCAACACGCCTGCAATTCGCCCGTTTCGGCGGGGCCTGCCCGCTTTGGAACGTGCACCGTGCCTTTGAAACGCCCGGTCAATTCCTGCGCCAACTGGCCGAAACGCCAGACGGGGTGCGCTATATCTCACTTGCCTGCGACGTAAGCAAAACCGGCGGTCATTTCGGGGCCCCAACGCGGCGCTACGCCATTGCTTTGGGCTGTGACGTGCGCCACGCTGCTGCTTTGGTCTATGCCGATGATATGGATTTCACCCGTGCCGCGGCCTTTGAACCGATCGGAATTTCCTGTCGTATTTGTGAGCGCACCAAGTGCCACCAACGCTCCGTTCCTCCCTTAGAGAAACGCTTGTCTATTGATCCGGCCTTGCGCGGGGTTCTGCCTTATCGATTGGAATGACACAGCGCAGCAGCGATATCGGCCATCACCTCACAACAGATGTCATTCAAGCGCGCGGAAGCGCATAATGTAGCAGCGTCACACCACGAAGTCTGTTTCAGATTGAAACGGCCAGCGCGCCGCAAGATCGGCCGCAAGACCCCGGTCCATATCATCCAACGGTCCCACAGCCCATGGCCGGAACCGCATACGAAAAGCGTCCAAAAGCTGGTCTTGCTGCCCTTGTTCGGCAACATAGCCAAAGGCGGCACAGTCCTTGGCAAAATCACCCGGCATCGCGGCATCTGGCCATATGGCCAATCCTTGACGGGCCAAGCGCAGCCAATCAAACCGCCGACCGGGATCGATCTTGCGCCCCAAGGCACAATCAGAATGGCCAATCACCCGATCAGCCGGAATATCCCAACGCGTCATGATCCCGCGCAACAGATTTTCTAGAACTCGCATCTGCGGGTCAGCAAAGGGTTGTGACCCTGTGTTCGCGATTTCGATCCCAATCGAATGGGAATTCACGTCTTGTATCCCGCCCCACGCCCCTGCCCCGGCATGCCAAGCGCGATCCTCTTCGCTCACCAACTGCCACAAATGGCCATCTTCGGCGATGACGTAATGGGCCGAAACTTCGGCTTCTGGGTTGCAAAGCCAATCACGTGCGCCACTGGCGCTTGTCATGGCTGTGTAGTGCAACACGATCAAATCGGGCCGCGCGCAATTGCGCCGCGGCCCGAAGTTTTCTGAAGGAAAAGCGATTGCGTCCTTAGATCCAATCACAGGTCTAAGTCACCCGCCGCGCACAGCCCGGAACGGGCTGGGGTTCCAATCACAGGCAAAACCGTCGCCGTCCGGGTCCATACCCTTGCGATCCTTTTGCGGCCCGCCTTGGGCCAAGAACGCTTCTTGGGCCAGATCAGCCGAGGCAAAAGCGCCGCAGGCTTTGTTGAATTTCGCCTCAGCCCGGAAGCTCGAGCGTTTGTACAGCGACGTGCCGACCGGGTTGTCGGTCCGCAATGCGTATTCGACAATATTAGGGGCGTTGCTACCGGGACGTTTGGGCAGGTCGGTCGGGGCGATCAACGTATATTGCGCGCGGTTCTGCGCGATCAATGCTGCATCCGCCTGAATATCACGTTGTGCCGCAACCGCATCAAAATCGTTTTCACCGGAAATTCCGTCCGAATTGCGCACAACCGCAGGGGTCGCATTGGCGGGCGAAGCATTCACAGGAGCAACCCCGGAATTGGTCGACGCAGCGCGTTGGGCCGCGTCCGTCTCAGCACTGTCCAACGGCGTGGCTTGCACATCAACAGGGCCAGGAATCGTCGCAGGAGCGGTTCCATTCAGCTGGGCTTCGCGTTGAGCGTCATAATTGTCGTAGTCGCCAAACCCAACACCGGTGCCGGTATCAACGACACCCGCGCCACTGTCAGGAATCTTGGGACCACATGCCACAAGGGCAAGCGCCGCCACACTCAACATCATTAACCGCATCTTCGCTCCTGCCTCACCTATCGGTGTTAACCTTTGGGGGCGCTTACCACCATTTGCTCGGTTTGGCTACAAAACCAAGAGATTGCTCAAGCGCATAGGCGGTATTTAGCAAATCGCCCTCTTCCCAAGGACGCCCAATCAGTTGCAGCCCAAGGGGCAAACCCTGTTTGTCTAGTCCAGCAGGAACCGCGATCCCCGGCAGACCGGCAAGGTTCACCGTCACGGTAAAGACGTCGTTCAGATACATCTGGACCGGATCGGCGTCTTTCATTTCACCCAAACCAAAGGCTGAGGATGGGGTGGCCGGTGTCAGGATCGCGTCAACACCTTGGGCAAACACATCTTCAAAGTCTTTCTTGATCAATGTCCGAACTTTGCGGGCGCGGTTGTAATAGGCGTCGTAAAAACCGGCCGATAGAACATAGGTGCCGATCATGACACGGCGCTGAACTTCGTGACCAAAGCCCTCGGCGCGGGTCTTTTCGTACATCTCGGTGATGCCATCACCCGCCTCAAGCGTGGCGCGGTGGCCATAGCGTACACCGTCATAACGCGCGAGGTTCGAAGACGCCTCAGCCGGGGCAATCACGTAATAGGCCGGAAGCGCGTATTTGGTATGCGGCAGGCTAATGTCCACGATCTTAGCACCGGCATCTTGCAACATCTGACGGCCATCGGCCCAAAGCTTTTCGATTTCATCGGGGATGCCATCCATGTGGTATTCTTTAGGAATACCAATGGTTTTACCCTTGATGTCACCGGTCAGCATGGCCTCAAAATTCGGCACGGCCAGATCGGCGGATGTGCTGTCCATTGGGTCATGACCACACATGGCCTCAAGCATAATGGCGGCATCACGTACATCTTTGGTCATCGGGCCGGCCTGATCCAGTGACGACGCAAAGGCCACAACGCCCCAGCGCGAGCAACGGCCATAGGTTGGCTTGATGCCGGTGATGCCGGTAAAGGCCGCCGGTTGACGGATCGAACCGCCCGTATCGGTGCCAGTCGCGGCCAGACATAGGTCGGCCGCAACAGCCGACGCTGACCCGCCCGAGCTTCCACCCGGAGTGAGTTGAGCGTCGTCATTGCCACGACGCCACGGGTTCACCGCATTGCCATAAGCCGAGGTTTCGTTGGACGACCCCATGGCGAATTCGTCCATGTTGAGCTTGCCCAACATAACCGACCCCGCTTCAAACAGCTTGCTGGTGATGGTGCTTTCGTATTCCGGCTTAAACCCTTTGAGGATGTTCGATGCCGCTTGGCTTTCAACACCCTTGGTACAGAACAGGTCTTTGATCCCCAAGGGAATACCGCACATATCGGGGGCATCGCCGGCCTTGATCCGCGCATCGGCGGCCTTGGCTTGATCGCGAGCCATATCCGGCGTGTTATGCACAAAGGCGTTTAGCGCGCCGGCCCCTTCGATCGCCGTCAAACAGCTTTCGGTCAACTCAAGGCTCGTCACATCCCCCTTGCGCAATGCGTCACGGGCCTCGGCGATTTTCATGTTGTTGAGATCAGCCATTATTCTACCACCTTCGGAACCGCAAAAAAGCCTTCGCGCGCATCTGGCGCGTTTTTCAGCACTTTTTCCTGCTGATCACCGTCTGTTACCCCGTCGACACGACGCTTTAGACGCATCGGTGTGACCGATACCATCGGCTCAACACCGTCGACATCGACTTCGTTCAACTGCTCGATAAACCCAAGAATATCATTGAATTCCTGCGCCAGCGCCGGAAGCGCCTCATCTTCAACTTTGATACGGGCAAGTTTCGCCACCTTTGCGGCGGTCTCGATGTCAATCGACATTGGGCAGGCCTCTTTCGTGTTTTGGGTCGGGCGTATTTCGAGTTAGTTTTGGCTTTAGCGCGGCGGCCCTTGGCCTGCAAGGGTTCAGCGCGCCAAATGGCGCGCTGTTTGATCGAGAATTGGCAAGTTTCTGTGCTTTGGGAAAATCAGAGTGAGGCCGCGTTTAGGGCAACATCACCCCTTTGCGGTTAAATGTGGCGCGATCAATGGTGAGGTCATCATAGATCAATTCAACCGTGAGCGTTTCAACCGACCCAGCCGGGAATTCCCGATAGGGCAAGCCGTCTTCGGGCAACATCGCATTTGGGCTATTGGTATCATCATGACACTTGGGAAGTGGCCATTCCTCAAGTTCATTGTCGTTCACTGCAAACTTCATTGCGACCAAACCACAGCGCCACGACCAAATATGCGTCACATAAACAAGGTCTTGGCCATTGTAATCGCGCACCGCAACCCAATTGGCGCGGGTCATGTTCATGATCGGTTTGACCTCTAGCGCTGTTGTGAAACGCCCGCTGGCCACTTGCTGCTCTGCTTCATATGGAAGCTCTTCGGGCTCGGCGGCGACTTCGGGTTTTGCGCCAGGCGGCAGATCCTCGCCACTGCTGCTTCCCGGTGCGGCCGCGGGCGCATCCCCGGTATCAAGGACCAGAGTTTCCGCAGCCGTATCCGCAATAGCGGCAACAACCGGCGCATCGGCATCGCCATTCCCCCCTGCTGCGGCGGCCAAAACAATCAAAAAAACGTCGAGCATCCTGCTCTCCTGCTTGAATTCAAGGATCAAAGACAGATCAACGCTTTTGGACGCCAAAAATCCTGCCTATAGTGCCCGCAAAAGACAAACACGGGCAGGCACAGCATGGCACGCAAAGCGCGCGCACCTCAAACTGTAAATATTTGCATAGTCGCGCAATCCGGGCGCCTTCAATACGAGGCGGTGCTGTTTGCGGCGTCCTTGAAACGCAATACCCGTTCCAAACGGTTTCGCCTTTTTATCGCGCAACCCCTACCCGGCCCGCTTTGGCCCCATGACCCGCGCATTGCCGACCCGGCCTGTCACGCTTTGCTCGAAGAACTGGGGGCGACATTTATCTCTTTCGAGAGCCAGCATTTCGGACATGCCTATCCCTACGGCAACAAAATCGAAGCGCTTGCCGCCCTGCCCGAGGGTGAGCCATTCGTTTTCTTTGACACCGATACATTGGTGACCGGCGATCTCAACACTGTTCCATTTGATTTTGACCGGCCCACCGCCTCTATGCGGCGCGAAGATACCTGGCCCAAGCTTGAACTTTATGGGCCGGGCTATAATGAGACGTGGAAATCGCTCTATGATCGCTTTGATCTCGATTTCGAAAGCTCGCTCGATACCAGTTGGCCAGACGAATATTGGCGGCGCTACCTGTATTTCAACGCCGGTTTCTTTTTCTACAAATGCCCCAAAATCTTTGGCGACCTGTTCCTGAAATACGCGCTCGAAATCCGCGACAACGCCCCACCCGAATTGGTCTGTCAAAGCTTTGATCCTTGGTTGGATCAGGTGGCTTTGCCTTTGGTGATCCACGCATTGGGCGGCGGGCGCGATACCTTGCCCGATGGGATGTTGGATGGCGATGTCACTTGCCACTATCGGCTTTTGCCTTTGCTCTATGCCCGTGAAAGCGATTTGGTGGTCGAAACACTCACCGCGATTGCCACACCGAACAAGGTTAAAAAGGTTCTGAAGGCCTATGATCCGTTCAAACGAATGATTTACCAAAACCGGGGTGACAAAGTACGCGCCCTCTTTGATCGCGACGACCTGCCCCGCAAGGAACAGGCCATTCGCAACAAAATCAAACGCGAAGGGTTCTGGATGCGATGATCTGGCGGAACGAAAGTTTCGCGAGCCTCGCCAAAAGCAGAACAAAAGTTCCAATCAGATCGCCAGAACAGTCTTTTTGAGAATGCCCCGTTGCCGCGTGGTCAGCAATCGCATACCCCTTGTCGCAACGAATTAAGGGAGAGAACCATGACCGACGCCCCAAATTATGGCTTTGACACGCTGCAAATCCACGCCGGAGCCCGCCCGGACCCGGCCACAGGCGCACGCCAGACACCGATTTATCAGACAACGGCCTATGTGTTTCGTGATGCCGAACACGCGGCCGCCCTGTTTAACCTGCAAGAGGTTGGATACATCTATTCGCGCCTGACCAACCCAACCGTAGCCGTGTTGCAAGAACGTGTTGCCACGCTTGAGGGCGGCGTTGGTGCGGTGGCTTGTTCGTCCGGTCACGCGGCGCAAATCATGGCGCTTTTCCCTTTGATGGGTCCAGGTTTGAACGTGGTTGTGTCCACCCGTCTTTACGGCGGATCGATCACCCAGTTCAGCCAGACGATCAAACGGTTCGGCTGGGACGCTAAATTTGTTGATTTCGATGATCTCGACGCCGTTGCCGCCGCGATTGACGACAACACTCGCGCGGTTTTCTGCGAATCCATCGCCAATCCGGGCGGTTACATCACCGATCTGGATGCGATTTCCGCCGTTGCGGACAAGGCGGGTTTGCCACTGATCGTCGACAACACATCGGCCACTCCGTACCTTTGTAATCCGATCAAACATGGCGCAACATTGGTCGTGCATTCGCTGACCAAATACCTAACCGGCAACGGCACCGTCACCGGCGGCATCGTCGTGGATAGCGGCCAATTTGATTGGTCCGCCAGCGACAAGTTCCCATCGCTCAGCGCGCCGGAGCCCGCCTATCACGGCCTCAAGTTCCACGAAACATTTGGCCCGCTGGCCTTTACCTTCCACGGCATTGCCATCGGTCTGCGCGATCTTGGCATGACGTTGAACCCACAGGCGGCGCATTATACTTTGATGGGCACCGAAACCCTGTCGCTGCGCATGCAGCGCCATGTGGAAAACGCCCAAACCATCGCCAGCTGGCTCGAAGCGCATCCGGCGGTCGAAGAGGTCACCTATGCCGGTCTACCCTCGTCGCCCTACAATGATCGTGTCGCACGTATCTGCCCCAAAGGGGCCGGTGGCCTGTTCACCGTTGCGCTAAAGGGCGGTTATGATTCTTGCGTCAAGTTTGTGGATTCGCTAGAAATCTTTAGCCATGTGGCGAACTTGGGTGACACACGTAGCTTGGTGATCCACTCGGCCTCGACAACCCACCGTCAGCTCACACCAGAGCAACAAACCGCCGCTGGTGCGGGCCCGAATGTGGTGCGCATTTCGATTGGCATCGAAGATGCGACCGACTTGATCGCGGATCTGGAACAGGCTCTGGCCAAAGCCAGCGCATAATCTGGCGCAATAGAAAAGCCGCCTGTCAACTCTGTCAGGCGGCCACATTAACGACGGTCAGGCGGGGAAACTCCCCGCCTATCTTTTTGGCTTACTGCGCAATTTCAAACACCATAGTCACCCGCGCGGTTGCCTCGATCTCGCCCGCGGCAACCGGCACATCCGCGGCCATGGCCTCCATCACAGGCGCCGAGCGCGCCATAGACGATTGAACCATTGGCTCAGCCGTATCGCGAATGGATTGGACCGCGCCAACCGTCACCCCTGCCGCATCCGCATAAAGCGCGGCCTTGGCTATGGCGTCCTTGATCGCTCGACGGCGGGCTTCGTCTTCTAATTTCTGAGCATCCTGAACACCCCAAGACAGGTTCGACAGGCTATTGGCCCCGTCCTGCAAAACCGCCCCCAAGACTTCGCTCAGCTGGGACAAGTCACGAACCCGAATCGAGAGCATATTGCTGGCTTCAAATCCTTGGAAAACCTCAACTTCCTTTTCTCGATCCCAGCGAGCCATTCGGTTGAGCCGCAGCGAAGAGGTTTGGATGTCACGCTCTTCCAGCCCTTGATCGCGTAGCCGGGCAATGACCGCATCCAAAATCTCGGAAGTGGCATTCATCGCCGTGATCGGGTCTTTGCCCCGACCGGTCGCCCCCAACGACAGTGTCGCCATATCGGGCGCTGTGACGACGCTGGCTTCACCCGAAACGGTGATAGTTGGAACGGTTTCCGCAAGGACCGGGCTGGTCAAAAGCAGGGCAATGGCAAAGGATAGGACGCGCATGAGGGTCTCCTAGGATAAAACATGTCGGTCATGTTGCGCTGGAACCTGCCGGTTACAAGGGTCAATGCGCGAAGTTTCTTTGCGTCGGCAAACAGTTGCTGTATTATATTCGCATCAGGCAATTAGACTCCCATAGCCAAGGTAAGGCTGGTAAAGACGGCTCCATGGTACCAAATTTTGCACTTTCTCTGTCCTTTCAAGGCATCGCACTGTTGCGCCGCACCGGTGATGTTTGGGCACAAATACAAGAGGTTCCGCTAGATAGCGGTGACCTCGACGCCGCCGTTTTGGGTTTGCGCAATCGCGCCGAAGACCTTGACCCAACCGGTGCCCAAGTCACGTTGATCATCCCCAATGAGCAAATCCGATATTTGGATATCGCTGATCTAGGTGGGGATGCCACAGCCCAAGACGTCGCCGCCCGCACCGCGTTGGATGGCGCGACGCCCTATGCGGTTGACGATCTGGTTTATGACTATGTGACGCGCAATGGCCGGTTATATATCGCCGCCGTGGCCCGCGAAACGTTGGACGAAGCCGAAGGGTTTGCTACGCAAAACGGGTTTGAACCCGTGGCACATGCCGCCATCGCCCCAAAGGGCCAATTCAATGGCGCGGTGTTCTTTGGTGCGAGCAGCAAGTGGAACGGCCCCGAGCCAACACGCCTGTCAAAACATATCAAGATAGTGGCAGCGGATGACGCGGCATTGACGCCCGTCCATGCTGCCCCCCTTGCCGAAGCAGAGCCGGACGTTGTTGAAACTCCGGTGTCTGATGATGCCGCCGAGGAATCGATAGATGCGCTCGCAGGGAACGACGCGGTTGAAACGAACGTTCTCAGCGAAGGTAGTGAACCGCCAAAGGAACATGTTCAGCAAGAACTGGATTTGTCCGCCCCATTAGAGGCGTCTGAACCAGTCGTGCAATTTCACGACATAAGTACAGACACTGACGACGGCGCTTTGACCGAGCCGCTTGCGCAAGAAGAAGACCCGCTAAAGATCGAAGTTGCTACTGCTGCGGAAGACATGATTGCTGAGCCTGAGCCTGAGCCTGAGCCTGAGCCTGAGCCTGAGCCTGAGCCTGAGCCTGAGCCTGAGCCTGAGCCTGAGCCTGAG
>NZ_CANMKO010000003.1 GCF_947498515.1 uncultured Pelagimonas sp.
ACCTACACACCCGCCGATGATTTCACCGGTGAGGATACCATTCCTTACACTGTGGATGACGGCAATGGCGGCACCGACACTGGTGAGATCGTTGTCACCGTGACACCAGAGGGCGAAAACACGCCTCCGACGGCCGTGGATGACGAAGCCACAACGCCAGAGGGCACGCCAGTTGTGATCGAAGATCCGGCAGGCAACGACTCTGATCCGGATGGCAACCCGCTAACCGTGACCGAAATTGGTGACCCAACCAACGGCACCGCGACGTTGAACCCCGATGGCACCGTGACCTACACACCCGCCGATGATTTCACCGGTGAGGATACCATTCCTTACACTGTGGATGACGGCAATGGCGGCACCGATACTGGTGAGATCGTTGTCACCGTAACACCAGAGGGCAACACCGATCCGGATGCGGATGATGATGCGGAAACAACGGCTGTTGATACGCCTGTTGTGATCTCTGTTCTGACCAATGATGACGACCCTGAGGATGACCCTCTGACGGTGACAGGAACAACTGAACCTGCCAACGGCGAAGTCGTAGTCAACGCTGATGGGACAGTGACCTACACACCTGATGACGGGTTCACCGGCACCGATACATTCGACTACACCATTTCCGACGGCAATGGCGGTACGGACACGGCAACAGTCACCGTGACGGTTGGTGACGGCGGCGGCAACAGCGATCCTGTCGCTGAGGATGACGAAGCCACGACAGATGTTGACACACCCGTCATCATCGACAACCCGGCGGCCAATGACACGGACCCTGATGGTGATCCGCTGACAGTGACCGAGGTTGGCACGCCAACCAATGGCACCGCGACGCTGAACCCCGATGGCACCGTGACTTACACGCCAGAAGACGGCTTTATCGGTGAGGATACCATTCCTTACACCGTGGATGACGGCAATGGCGGCACCGACACCGGTGAGATCATCGTCACTGTTGAGCCTGAGCAAGGTCGCATCGATACCGATGTGTTCCCAGTCAGCCCAGATCAGCAACCGCTTGATCCTCTGAACGGCTTTGACGAAGACGAAGACCCGTCTGACGATCTGGATAGCATTGATGGCACGTCGGGCTCCGACACCATTGAAACTGGTGACGACGCCGACACCATCAACGCCGGTGGCGGGGATGACAGTGTTGCACCGGGTATTGATGATGACCTTGTCGATCTTGGCGGCGGTGACGATTACGTCAACGACATCCAAGGTGCTGACACCATCTTTGGCGGTCAGGGTGATGACACCATCATCGCGGGTATCGACACCTTCTCTGACTACGAGAACGACGATCCATCCTTTGCGGATGGCACGCCACTGGCGGGTCTGGGCTTTGATCGTGATCCAAACACCGAAGATGGTCGTGACAGCATTCAGGGCAACCTGGGCAACGATCTGATCTTTACCGGTGACGATGCCGATACCATTGACGGTGGCGGGGATAACGACACCATCGATGCCGGTATCGACGACGACGAAGTCATGGGTGGTCAAGGTGACGACTCGATCATTGGTGGTCATGGTTCCGATACGCTGGATGGCGGTCAGGGCGATGATTATATCAATGGCTCCAACACACCTGAGCTAACTCAGACCGATGATGTTGACGTCAATACCGAGAACGACCGTGATTATCTCGACGGCGCGCTGGGCAATGACACGCTCTATGGTGGCGACGATGACGATACACTGATTGGTGGCTCGGGTGATGACCGTCTGCTTGGTGGTATCGACGAAGACATCCTAGAGGGTGGCGGAGACGATGACACGCTGATCGGTGGTCAGGGCAATGATACGCTCGACGGTGGCGACGGTGACGATAGCATCCGTGGCGGCGAAGACCGTGACATGATCCAAGTCGACAGTGCCGAAGCCGGTGCCAATGACACCGTTGATGGCGGTTCGGAAGGGGATGACTATGATATCCTCGATCTGGGTGGTGTTGGCGAACGCGATGTTGACTGGCGTCTTGTTGACCAGACACCTGACAGCAATGGCAACGGGACCGACGGCACCGTTGAATTCCTAGACGGCGACGGCGAAGTCACCGGCACCATGGAGTTCTTTGAGATCGAAGAGATCGTTTGCTTCACTCCGGGTACGCTGATTGCGACCCCATCGGGTGAGCGTTTGGTCGAGGATCTGGTCGAAGGGGATCGTGTTATCACACGGGACAACGGCATTCAGGAAATCAAGTGGCTGGGTCGCAAAGACCTGACCGGGCATGATCTGGCGCGCAAGCCTCACTTCAAGCCGATCCTGATCCAGAAGGGTGCGCTGGGCAACAACCTGCCTGAGCATGACCTCTTGGTCTCGCCGAACCACCGTGTGTTGGTCGCCAATGACAAGACCGCTCTGTACTTTGAAGAGCGCGAAGTTCTGGTCGCAGCCAAGCACCTGACCGGTCTGGACGGTGTGGATGAGGTCGAAAGCCTCGGCGTGAGCTATATCCACGTCATGTTCGAGAACCACGAGGTGATCTTGTCGAACGGCGCTTGGACCGAAAGCTTCCAGCCGGGTGACTATAGCCTTAAAGGTATCGGCAACGCCCAGCGTCAGGAAATCTTTGAACTGTTCCCAGAATTGGAGCACGCCGAAGGTGTCAAGGCTTATGGCTCTGCCCGCCGCTCGCTCAAGAAGCACGAAGCCGCGCTTCTGACCAAGTAAGCTGGTCGTAACAAACAACTGAATATGCAGCACAGCCCGCGCTTATCGCACTGGGCTGGGACGGGGCGGCCCTTTTGGGCTGCCCCTTTTTTGTTGATTGGTGGCCAGAAGGTTGCGATGCGAAGGGGGGGAGGGAGCGGTCGGCATGGCGGTGGGTCACGTCCCTTTGCGACAGGGGTATCAGTACCAAACGAACGCCCTAAGCGCGCGGTCGCGCCGACAATATCTCTCAAATTCTGTGCAAACGCCTTTTTTGTGCCCAATTCCGTTACCGAAATCCTTATAGGCCCAAGGTTATCGTCCACGTCGGGGGCCGCCTTTGGGTGGCAAGGCACTGGGTGACATGCAATGGCGTTTTATAGCGTAACCACAAGCAATTGGAATTCGGCTGGGTTTTGGTCTGGCATCACCGAAGGTGGTGTTGGTCATACCTTGGATTTTTCGACGCTTCCGGCCAACTACACCCTGACTATGGACAAATCGAGTGGGGCGTTGACCATTTCGGATGGCTCGTCGAGTTTTACGATTGGCCAATCCGGTTACAGCGGCACCAGTGACGCCACCCTTGGCGGTGGAACGCAGTGGGGATATTTTGACACGTTGGTTACCAATGACGGTGACCACAGCCTATCAGGCGATTTTCGCAGCGAGACCATCACCACAGGGGACGGTGACACAACCGTCTATGCGGGTGACGGGACAGATACCGTTTTTGGCGGGGCCGGGGCCGATGAGATTTATGGCCAAGCGGGTGCTGATACGCTCGATGGTGGCGATGGAGCCAACTACATCGATGGTGGGGCCGATGGAGACCTGATCACCGGCGGGACTGATGATGATTACCTACAAGGTGGATGGGAAGACACCGGTGCCGATACCATTTATGGCGGTGGCGGCAATGACCTTATCATGGGTGGCGATGGCAATGACCGCCTTTATGGGGAGAGCGGGTCAGATTGGCTTGATGGTGGTGATGGCGAAGACCTGATCCAAGGCGGCACAGATAGTGACCGTATCATTGGTGGTGATGGTCAGGACACACTTCAAGGCGATAGCGGTGATGACACGCTCACCGGAGGAGCCGGAAACGATCAACTCTACGGTGGCGACGGGGCCGATCACATCTATGGTGCCGCAGGTGACACCGTTGATGGTGGAGAAGGCGGCAGCGACAACGATTTCCTCTGGGTCGGTGATGTTGACTACGTCAGCTATGCCGGGTCCGAAGGGGGGACGGTGCATTTCCTGTCCGGGGGCACGCTAAGCTTTACCAATATCGAAAACGTTGTTTTGACGGCCAGTGATGGTGTTGTCACTGGAACCGGGGGCGACGATCAGATTGGCCAGTTCTATTTTGATGCCGATGGGGATTGGGTCGACAACAACGATGCGACGGGTGCCTTTGGGATGTCCGGGGATGAGGACAGCATCAATGCCGGGGCTGGCAACGACAACGTCTGGTCCTTGAACGGTGCCGATAGCGTCGATGGCGGTACCGGCAATGACATGATCGATGGTGGCGGGGGGGCCGATACCCTGCTTGGTGGCGACGGCATGGATTCGCTGCATGGGGATGCCGACAACGACAGCCTTGATGGCGGCGATGGGGATGATTGGCTGCAAGGCGAATGGGGGGATGACACCCTACTGGGCGGCGCGGGCAATGACACGCTGGATGACGAAAGCGGATCGGGTAGCGGTGAGGGGAATGACTACCTAGACGGCCAAAGCGGTGAAGACCTTTTGTACGGCGGCGATGGACACGACACGATCTATGGTGGCACAGGGGATGACAGCCTCTTTGGCGAGGCAGGCTCCGATAGTCTTTATGGCGGTGACGGGGCCGATACCTTTGGGTTTTGGTATGGGTTCGAGAACGATATTGTCGAAGGCGGGGAAGGTGGCACAGACACCGACACCCTTGATTTCAGCTATATGTCGAGCCCGCTGTCGGTTTGGGTCACCACCAATGAAACCGGGACGGTCACCAACGGGGCCAATGGCGACCTGATAAACTTCTCTGAGATCGAAGCCTTTACCCTAACCAGCGGAAACGACAGCCTCTGGGGTGCTGGAGCTGATGACGCGATGTATGTCGATGCCGGTGATGGTAATGACGACATTAATAGCGGCTCAGGCAATGACACGCTGATTTCGGGGGAAGGCAATGACTCGTTAAGCGGTGGAGCAGGCAACGACAGTCTGGTGGGGAATTCGACACTCGGGTCGAGTTATACGCTACTCGAAGGTGGGGCAGGGTCGGACACGCTAGACGGGACACTCGGGAACTGGGATGTCGCGGCCTATTGGAGTTCTGGTTCCGGGATCGATATTGACCTCACCGATGGTATTAAGGAAAGCGGCGGTGAGGCCGCCGGTGACACGCTGATCGGTATCGAACAGATCGACGGCTCCTCCCATAACGATACGATCGTAGGGGATGACGACCTCGTTGAGATCAAAGGCAATGGCGGCGATGATTGGCTTGTTGCTGGGGATGGTGGAACATCGATCTATGGTGGTGATGGTGCCGACACGCTGTTTGGGGGCGACGGGGATGATTACCTTGATGCCGAAGATGGTGTTGCCGCCAATGACCACATTCAGGCCGGAGCAGGTAACGACACCCTGATCACCGATGCCGGGGATGACACGGTATATGACCAAGCCGGGGATGATGTCATCTATGCCGGTACGGGGGATGATGCCATCGTTCTGGGAACGGGCGATGACACCGCATACGGTCAAGACGGCAGCGATTACTTTAGTTTGTACAATGGCACCGGCAATGATGTGCTTGTTGGCGGTGAAGGGGGGACCGACAGCGACCTCATCATGATCCATTCCAGCCCGGTTAGTGTGACCGTCACCTATACAGGCGATGAAATGGGCAACATGGTTCTGGGAAGTGATACGATCACTTTCTCGGAGGTCGAACGTCTGGTTCTAACCGATGAAGGAGATTATGTTGATGCGCTGGGCATTACCACTGATCTCAATATCGATGGGGCCGGAGGCAACGATAGCCTGAATGGCGGATCAGGGGATGATACCCTGATTGGTGGCTTGGGGGACGATGTCCTGCAAGGGTCAGGGGGCAACGACTCCCTGAATGCCGGGGAGGGTGCGGATAGCATTTATTCCGGGTCTGGCAATGATACGGTTCTTGCCGGGGATGGGGATGACTATGTTGGCCATTCGATAGGCCATGACCTTGTCTATGGCGGAGCGGGGAACGACACACTTTATGGGGGCGGAACGGCCTCCAATGGCAGTGACACGTTGTACGGTGGGACCGGGGGTGACAGCCTTGCCGGTGTCTTGGGCGATGACGTTCTCTATGGCGAAGACGGAGATGATACCCTTGATGCCGATAGTGGGGATGACAGCCTATCGGGGGGCGCGGATGCCGACACGTTTGTCATCCGGGATGGATTTGGTGATGACACGATTGTTGGGGGGGAAACCGCAACCAGTGGAAGTGATGCAGATACGCTTGACCTGTCGAACCTGACAAGCGGTGCCCACATCGACCTAAGCCAAAACGGGGCCGGCGATACCGAAAGCGGTGTTGTGACGTCTGGGGCCAATACCGCGTCTTTTACCGAAATCGAAACTGTAGTTGGGTCTGAACAGGACGATACGCTTACCGGGTCGACGGGCGATGACAATGTCGATCTCGGCGGTGGTGACGATAGTGCCGATGGCGGGGCGGGGGATGACACCCTGATTGGCGGGGCAGGCTCTGATACGCTGGATGGTGGCGCGGGTGCTGATAGCCTGTCTGGGGGCGAGGGTGATGACTTTTTTACCCTTGGTGTCGGTGATGCCGCGCTGGGCGAAGATGGGGATGATACGTTTGACGTCACCGCAACGTCTATGGCCACCGGCAATGCGACAATCACCGGTGGCGAAGCTGGGGAAACCGGGGGGGATACGCTTAACATCACCGGCCCGGCCACGATCGACATGCTTGGTGCCGAACATGGCACGGTGACGTGGTTGGATGGTGCGACACTGACGTTCTCGGAGATCGAGAACATCAACTATACGCCCTGTTTTACCCCCGGCACCCGGATCAAGATGGAACAGGGGCAAAAGCGCGCCGAACATGTGCGCATCGGCGACTTGGTGCAAACGCGCGACAACGGCGTTCAACCGGTGCGCTGGATCGGGTCAAAAACCCTGAGCTGCTCAGACCTGCGGGCCGCTCCCGCCTTGCAGCCCATCCGTATCTCTGCCGGTGCGCTGGGCGCAGGACTGCCCAAGCGCGATATGATGGTCTCTCCGCAACACCGCGTCGCGCTGGGCTCGGCTCAGGTACAGCTACTCTTTGGTGAGGATGAGGTTTTGGTCGCCGCCCAAGATCTTTTGGGCTTGGCGGGCGTGCGCCGGGCCATTCCACCGCAAGGGGTGCGCTATATCCATCTGATGTTTGATCGACATGAGTTGGTGAAATCCGATGGATGTTGGACCGAAAGCTTTCAACCCGGTGATCTGTCATTGGCGGGAATGGACATGGCGCAACGCGGTGAATTATTGTCGCTGTTCCCCGATCTTGCCCAACCCGACCGTCGCAATCGGCGGTTTGCTGCGGCGCGCCCGTCGTTGAAATCCTATCAGGCGCAATTGGTTGTCGCCCAGCTACGCGCCTGAATCATTGCGCGCTTTCTAACTCTGTGCTTCCGTCGGTCTTCTAAATGATTGACAGCAATCCGGGAGCACCCATGCAGGCACATCAGCATTTCCACTTTGTCCTGATGGGGCGATATCAATTGCTGTCTTTGGTGTCGGCGCTGGAAACGTTGCAAAATGCCAATTACACCGCCGGGCAGGAGCTGTTCACATGGTCCATCCACAGCAGCGGGCCAACACCCATTTCGTCTATTGGTACCCGCGAATTTACCTGCCAATCGCTGGACGACATTCATAGCCCCCAAGAGGTGGTCATCGTCGGCGGGCCGGATGTGGCCGCGCTAGAAGACCCGAAATTGACGGTATGGTTAGGGCGACATGCGCGCCGTGGGGTGCGTGTCTCGGGGCTTACCACCGGGGCGTTTGTTCTGGCCTATGCGGGGTTGGTCGAAAACGCGGCTGTGACCCTGCATTGGCAATTTCGCGATGCCTATCGTGAAATGTTCCCAGATCATGAGCTTAGCCCACGCCCCTTTGTCGGGGATGGAACGCGGTGCAGCAGCTCTGGCGGCGTCTCGGCGATTGATTTGTTTCTGGGGTTTGTCGCCGAATATATGGGCGAAGAGTTTTCCGGCCGCGTCTCGGAATCAATGAACTATGTGACGCTTCAACAGGTTCAACAAGTCGCTTCTGCCGAGGCCTCGGCGCGCACGCGGGTCAAAAACGCCCCAACCGTCGCGGCGCTGGAAATCATGGAATCCAATCTGGAATTCCCTGTGACTCCACCGCAAATCGCCGCTGAAATTGGTGTGTCGACGCGGCAATTGGAACGGTTGTTCAACAAACACCTCGGCCAAAGCCCAAAACGTTATTACATGCATCTGCGCCTGCGTCGTGCCTATTTCCTTTTGACACAAACCAAAATGCCGGTGATCGAAGTCGCGATTGCTTGCGGCTTCCAATCTCCGGGCCATTTTGCCAAATGCTTTCGTGCCGAATTTGGTCTGACTCCAACCGAGCTGCTTAAGTCGCGTGTGAGTTAAGGGGGCCCTTAAACCATTTCGGCCGTTTTGGCGCGCCACGCGGCCCAAGCTTCGGGCGTATCGAGATCGACAAGGGCACGATCATCCGACAAGGCGACCCGGCGCAACCGGTATTTGTTGGCCTTTAAAACCGCGCGCGCACCTTGATCGCCGGATACGGCCATCAGCGCGGTAAAACAATCCGCTGGGAACAGAACCGGGTGACCGGGGGTGCCATCGGCGCTTGTGGCTTGTTGCAAGGTCGGATGCGCCTCGTTGCAAAACCCTTGATAGACGGCCAGCAAATCTTCGGTTGTCAGGTCCGGCATATCCGCCGGGAGGATCATCACCGCGCGTTGATTGCGTGGCAACATCCCAACCCCACGCCGGAGCGAAGCCGACATGCCCAAATTGGCATCGGGCACGGCGACCATTTGCACGGGCAACCCCTGAAGCGCTGCGGCGCGTGGATGATCATGATCGGGCAAGGTCACGCACACATGCGCGCCCGTTGCCAAGGCGGTTTCGACTTGGCGGCGCAGCATCGGCACGCCGCCAACATCCTGTAGCAATTTGTCTTGGCCCCGCATCCGTCGGCTGGCCCCGGCGGCGGGAATCACAATGGCAATATCAAGCATGGCCGCACCATAGCCGCAAATGGCACAATCACGCAGAGCTTTCTTTGTGCTAATATCGCCGTGGTTGTGTCAGCCGCGCATTCGATCCCCGTTTGCATCAAACAAGGGGGCAGTCAAAAGGCGAGAATTGCACATCTTTCCAAGGATTTCGATCTCGGCCTTCATATCTTCTGATACCATTGCACGGGGCACCAAGGCGAGCGCAATCGATTTGCCCAAATGATGTGAATACCCGCCTGACGTGCAGAACCCCTGAACCTTTCCCCCTATCCACACGGGTTCATAGGCATTTACGTCAGTGTCTATTGCGTCAACCTCAAAGGCCACCAAGGTCCGCTCTGGTGGGGCGTTCCGCTCGGCCTCGGCGGCGGCGCGACCGATGAAATCGGTGGTTTTCTTCCATGAAATGAAACGGTCTAAACCGGTTTCCGCCGGCGTATAATCAGGTGAAAACTCACGCCCCCAAGAGCCAAAGAACTTGTCCAACCGCAGGCTCATCATCGCCCGCATGCCAAAGGGTTTTAACCCCAAAGGTTGCCCCGCGTCCCATAGGGTCTGCCAAAGGGCGCGTTGTTCCATGGCATCTACATAGATTTCATAGCCCAGATCGCCGGTATAGCTCACCCGCTGCACAATGGCGGTCGATAGCCCGATGGTGACCTGACGCACATCCATGAACCGCATGTCCGAGATGTCTTGGCGTGCAACTGCCTGCAAAAGATCCCTGGCACGTGGTCCGGCAATCTGAAACCCGGTGCGCCGGTCCGATACGTTGTCGAGGGTCACATCGCCCTCTGGCTCATGCGCCATAAACCACCGCATGTGATAGGCCTGCGCGCCATATGAGCCGGTGATTTGGAAATGCGTTTCGCTCAGGCAACTTACGGTGAAATCCCCGATGATGCGCCCCTTGGGGGACAACATTGGCGTTAGGGAAAGCCGCCCCGGCTTGGGGATGCGCCCCGCCATGATACGGTCAAGCCAGGCGCGCGCGCCCGATCCTTGCACATTGTATTTGCCAAAATTCTGGACCTCGTTGATCCCGACGGCCTCGCGTACGGCTTTGACCTCGCGCGCAGTGGCCTCAAAAGCGTTGGAGCGGCGGAAAGACGGTGTTTCAAGGCGCGGCTCATCTGGAGCGGCAAAGTAATTGGGCACTTCTAACCCGTATTGCTGCCCCCAAACCGCGCCCATCTTGTCAAAGACGTCATACATCGGTGTCGTGCGAAGCGGCCTTGCGGCGGGTAGCTCTTCGTTGGGGTAGGAGACGCTAAAGCGGGTCTGATAATTCTCGACCACCTTGGGCAAGGTGTACCCCGGTGTGATCCAGCGCCCATAGCGGGCTACGTCCATCGCCGCAGTATCGCGTTCGCATTCGCCTTGCACCATCCACTGCGCCAACATCAAACCCACACCGCCGCCTTGGCTAAACCCGGCCATGACACCACAAGCGCTCCAATAGCCGCGCAGCCCCGGTATGGGGCCGACAAGCGGGTTGCCATCGGGGGCAAAGGTGAACGGCCCGTGGATCACCGATTTGACCCCGGCGGTCTCCAAAACAGGAAAACGTTTATAGGCAAAGGCGATGCTGTCTTCGATCTTGTCAAAATCATCCGGGAGCAATTCGTGACCAAAGTCCCAAGGCGTGCCATCCACAGCCCATGGGCGGCAAGGTTGTTCGTAAAATCCAATACATAGACCGCGGCCCTCTTGGCGCAGATAGCTTTCACCAGCCGGGTCCATGACATGGGGGTGTTCGGTCTCGCGTTCATAGATGTCGGCAATGTCGTCGGTGACGATGTATTGATGTTCCATCGGGTGCAGTGGCAGGTAAACACCGGCCATCTCCCCGACCTCTCGCGCCCAAAGGCCACCGGCATTCACCACATGTTCGGTGTGAATGGTGCCCTTGTCGGTGACGACATCCCATGTGCCATCGGTGCGCTGGTTGGTTTCAATCACCTTGGTATGTGTGACGATGTCCGCTCCACCAAGGCGCGCGGCTTTGGCATAGGCATGGGTGGTTCCCGACGGATCGAGATGGCCATCAAGCGGGTCATAAAGCGCGCCTATGATCCCATCCGTGTTGATTATCGGTGCGAATTTTTTAATGTCGTCAGGGCTGAAAATCTCGGTTTCAAGGCCCATGAAACGATGTTTGGCGCGTTCTGCCAACAACATGTCAAACCGGTCTTGGTTATCGGCAAGGGTTAGGCCACCGACATGGTGCAAGCCACATGACATGCCGGTGATTTCTTCTAACTCTTTGTAAAGGTTGATCGTGTACCCCTGAAGTGCGGCCATGTTGGTATCGCCGTTTAGGGTGTGAAATCCACCTGCCGCGTGCCAGGTTGAGCCGCTGGTAAGCTCAGAACGCTCCAACAACATAACATCAGACCAACCCAGCTTGGTCAGGTGGTACAAAACCGATGCTCCTACAACGCCGCCTCCGATCACGACAACACGGGTGGTGGTCTTCATGGCAGTCTCCTTGCAGGTGGTTTTTTACGGATATGAGATAAGTCTAGGAAGCCGCAAATGCCTTCGCTTTCCCCAAACACGACACATTGTGTCGCTTTTGATACCTCTGCGGGAAATCTTTAACTTTAAGCGCTTTTTTGGACGATCTGCTGCTTATTTCAGCAGAGATAAATATTTGATGCCTAGGCTCGGTCGAAATGTAAGCCAAACCCCCGAATATCGGAGCCGCATGAATGTCCGCACTCTTTCGTCTAAGTATCGCCTCCAAAGTCTATTTGCTGATCGCTTTTTTCATAGCGTCCAGTCTTGGCGCAGCTTGGGTGTCGGTCTCGATGATGGAGCGAAATACCTATGCTCTGAGAGAAGCGCATCTGAAGGATGTTGTTGAAACCGCGCGTAGTCAGTTGGTTGCGTTGCAAGCCGAGGTTGATGCCGGGGAGATGACACTTGAAGACGCCCAAGCCGAAGGGGCCAAGCGTCTGGCGATCGTGCGCTACAGTGGTTCCGAATACATGTTTGCCTCGGACTATGAGGCCAATGTGACGGCGCATCCGCGGGATAGTCTGTTGGGATCAAATCAGTGGGAATTAGAAGATAAAAGCGGCCAAAAGATCTACCAAGAAGGGATTGCTCTGGCACAGAGCGGGCCGCAAGGCGGGGCATTTTACTACATCTGGAATCGCGGCACCACCGAGGGCAGCGAACAGTTCGAAACCAAGATGAGCTATGTTTTGCCTTTCGAACCCTGGGGGTGGATGGTTGGAACTGGCACGTTTGTGACCGACATCGAAGCCATGACAGCAGAGGTTCGCAACACCTTGATGACATTGATTGGCGCAGGCATTGCCGCGATTATGATCATCGGTGGGCTTTTGGCCGTAAGCATCAGTCGACCGGTCAAGCGCTTGAAAAACAGAATGCATTCCCTTTCAGAAGGCAACTATGATGAGCCGGTTCCCTACACCAAGGGACGAACGGAGATGGCACAAATGGCGCAAAGCATTCTGGTGTTTCGCGATGCTATGAAAACCAAAGCCGAGCTGGAAGCCAAAGAGGAACTCGCACGCGCTGAACGTGAAGCTGACATGCAAATGCAGCAGGATATTGTTGAGGAGTTGGCCGAAGGTTTGAATGGCCTTGCTTGTGGGAACCTGCAGGTGGACATCACAAATGAGTATTCGGGCCTGTATGAAAAGCTACGGTTGGACTTTAATCAAACCGTCGAAACGTTGCGCGATTTGATCGGAAATATCATAGCGATGTCTTCTGAATTGGAAGCACGCAGTCGAGGCATCAACGATTCCGCTCAACGGGTCGCAGTGAGTTCGGAACGCTCCGCAGCGACATTGGAAGAAACAGCAGCCGCTTTGGAAGAATTGACGAACACGGTCAACCAAGCTGCCCAAAGTGCCGAAGATGTTGATGGTATCGTCAAAGGTGCTCAGGATCGCGCGGCGACAAGCGGAACAGTTGTCGATCAGGCCGTTGGCGCAATGAATGAGATTGAAGGCTCGTCAAAAGAAATTTCCAAGATCACAAGTGTGATTGATGACATTGCCTTTCAAACGAACTTGCTTGCTCTCAATGCCGGGGTCGAAGCTGCGCGTGCAGGTGAAAGCGGTCAGGGTTTTGCAGTTGTGGCCAGCGAAGTACGTGCATTGGCAGGGCGTGCCTCTGAGGCTGCGAGTGAAATCAAAAGCCTTATTACCGCAAGTGGCGATGAGGTGTCGCGCGGCAGCGAGCTTGTCGACGGGGCCGGCAAAGCACTGGGTGAAATCTCGGATTCTGTGTCTCAAATCAGCGGCCATGTGGCCAACATCACATCGGGTACCAAAGAGCAATCAATTGGCTTGTCAGAAATCAACAATGCGATGGCCGAGTTGGATCGTTCTACCCAGCAAAACGCGGCGATGTTTCAGGAAACGCTGTCGGAATCTGAAATACTTACTCGAAAGGCGGTCGAACTGGCGCAGCGCGTTTCACATTTCAAACTTGAAAAGGCCGACGTGGAACCGATCTCTGACGCAGCTTAAGTCGCTTGCATAGCAGCACTGACCAGAGGGCGGACTTTCAACAGTGTAATCCGGTTGTGTTCACGTTCCATGACTTGAAAGCGAAAGTTGTGGAAAGAGAATACTTGACCCACAACAGGGATCATCTGGGCTTCGTGAATGACCAGTCCGGCAACCGTATTGGCCTCATCATCAGGCAATGTCCAATCGGTTGCACGATTGAAATCACGGATCGTCATAGCGCCTTCGATGAGGTAATCCCCATCTTCGGACTTGCGAATTTCCTGCTCGGCATCTGGGTCAAATTCATCGGTGATTTCACCAACGATTTCTTCGAGAATATCTTCGAGTGTGATCAGCCCTTGCAATGATCCGTATTCATCGACGACCAGCGCAAAGTGCGTCCGGCGGCGTAGAAATTGCCGCATCTGATCATCCAAAGCCGTGGTGTCGGGCACAAAATAGGGTTTCATCGCGACATCTGTCACCTTGAACCCTTTGAGCGCATCGGCAGCCGTTTCTGCCCCGTCCAAAAGTCCATACATGGCGCGCAACAGGTCTTTGGCGTGGATCACACCGATGATGTTTTCCGGGTCATCTCGAAAGACGGGTAGGCGGGTATGGCTACTCTGTAGACACTGCGCAAGGATGTCCTGAGGTGGCGCATCGGCATCAATCATTTCGATGCCAGAGCGGTGAAGCATGATTTCCTCGACGGTGCGTTCCGCTAAGTCCAAGGCACCCAAAATTCGGTCTCGGTCTTCCTTTTCGACGACACCTTCGGAGTGGCCAAGCTGTAAAGCACCGGCGATTTCCTCACGTACGGCAAGGATATGGCTGTCGGGATCGGTTTGCACACCAAAGAGACTAAGCACGCCCCGCACCAAGAGACGCACAGCCGATACCACCGGCGCAAACCAGCGCACAATAAAGCTAATCGGAGTGGCGACACGCGCAGCGGCGGTTTCGGGGTTTGTGATCGCGTAGGTCTTGGGCAGGACCTCTGCGAAAATCAAAACCAAAAGTGTCATGACCAAGGTGGCAAGCGCAACGCCGCTTTCACCGAAAAGGCGCGTGAACAAGGCCGTGGCAAGCGAGGTTGCCAAAATATTCACAAGGTTGTTGCCCAGCAAGACCGACCCGATCAGACGTTCATTGTCTTCGGTAATCTCCAGCGCAGTTGTGGCCCCACGGGACCCTTTGTCATGGGCGGCGCGCAATTTGCCCCGCGACGCGGCGGTCAGCGCGGTTTCCGAGCCTGAGAAAAAGGCGGATAGGGTCAAAAGCGCCAGAATTGACAAGGATGTGATCCAAAATGCGGAGTCAATCAGGCTGGTCTCGGCTTCCATGCGTTGGGCTTTCCTTTATGGTTACGCAGGTTATGGGGCCGGGGCGGCGCGCAATCAAGGGGAGCAGGCCATGGAAGCCTTTCGTAATGTGCATCTTTTTGACGAAGACGGGCCGGTTTTGATCTTTGGTGGCCCATATTCGAACTTGCAAGCCACTCAGGCGATGCGTGCCGAAGCGCAGCGGCGGGGCATTCCATCCGAGCGCTGTATTTGCACCGGCGACGTGGTGGCTTATTGTGGAAACCCAGCGGAGACGGTTGCCGAGATCCGTGATTGGGGATGCGCCGTTGTGGCAGGCAATTGCGAAAGGCAACTTGCCAGCGGTGCGCAGGATTGCGGATGTGGTTTTGAAGAGGGCACGACCTGCGATCTCTTGTCGGCTGGTTGGTTTTCCTTTGCGAGCGCGGCTCTTGATCAAGACGCGCGCAATTGGATGATGGAGCTGCCAGATTCAATCAGTTTCGGACGTGGGGAAAGCGCCCCCGATTGTTTCTGCATCCATGGAGGCCTCACAGACATCAGCCGTTTTCTCTGGTCCTGTTCACCGCAAGCCGAATTTGATGAAGAGCTAAGAGAACTTGCGACGCGATCAGGAAAGGGCACACCGAATTATGTGTTCGCCGGGCATAGCGGTATCCCCTTTGATCGTCGCATAGGGGACGTTCGATGGATCAATGCCGGCGTGATTGGCATGCCGCCCAATGACGGATGCCAAACCGGGCGGTTTGTGGTGTTGGATCAAGGGAAAGTCGAGTTTTTTGACCTAACTTACGATCATATCGGCGCGCGCGCCGCCATGGAGAAGGCGGGGTTAACGCAAGGCTATCACCTTGGTCTGACCTCAGGATTTTGGCCATCAGAAGATGTTTTGCCGCTGGAGTTGCGCCGCGATGTCAAAGCCGGTTAGTCATCCGCCAATGGGTGATGTTCCAAAACCAGCTCTTTGAGCCGTTCTTCAAGCACATGTGTGTAGATTTCGGTCGTCGCCACATCCGCATGGCCAAGCAGGGTTTGGATCGCCCGTAAATCCGCGCCATTGGCCAAGAGGTGTGTGGCAAAGGCGTGGCGCAATGTGTGCGGCGTAACCTTGTCCGGTGACACTCCCGCTTCGACAGCAAACTCTTTGATCAGCAAATAAAACGCATGGCGGGTCAGATAGCCGGATTTCCCCCGCGAGGGGAACAGATAGCTGGATGCTGCTTTGCCCTTTTCCTGCGCCAGCGCATCCTGAGCATCGCGTGCCGCCAGCCAAACAGCCAAGGCCTTTCGCGCCGGTGGTGAAAGCGGAACCATGCGTTCCTTGTCTCCCTTACCGCGAACCAACAACATGCGCGGGTCACCGCGTGCAGCGGACACGGGCAACGAGACCAGCTCGGTCACCCGCATTCCCGTGGCATAGAGAACCTGCATCAAACAGGTGTTGCGCAACCGGTCATGTTGGGTGCGGCCATGGGCACTCGCCGCGATAAGGAGGCGGTCAACCTCATCGGTGGATAGGGTTTTTGGTAGACGTTTGTCACGACCGGGGCCGGTGATTTGGACCGCTGGATTGTCGGTGCGCAACCCTTCTTCAAAGGCAAAACGGTAGAGTTGTTTGATCGACGATAGGCGACGGGCGCGTGTGGCCCGGGACAGACCTAGAATATCGCAATGTACAAGATAGGCTTCGATATCTGTGCGGGTTGCGACCAAAAAGTCAGACCCTTGATCACCTAGCCAAACCGATACGTGATCGAGATCACGCTCATAGGCCACCAAGGTATTGGAGGCCGCGCCACGTTCGGCTGCAATGGCTTCTAGAAAGACCGAAATCCAACGATTTGGTGTCATCGCCGGGCTCTTTCAGCATCCAAGATAATGAGCTGGAGGGCGGCGCGGCGCGCCGTTTCCTCAAGCCCAACGCCTCGGAAGGTCGCCAAAGCATCAGTCATATCTTGGCCATTGCCCTGTGCGCCACTAGCAAACAACGACATAGCGCGCAATATGACTTCGCCCAAACGCCCTTGTCTAAGCTGTTCCTTAAGAGTTTCCGGAATATCCGCAGTACCAAAACCCAATGCCACCGGTGTAACATGATCAAGGTCGGGGAGATCAGTTTCGGATGGCGGGCCTCCACGTGCGATGCTGGTGAAAAACCTTGTTTCGGCATTGTCTTGCGGAAGGGTCGCGGCCAATTCTTCGAACTGAGGTGATAAGAACACCGCGCGTCTTAAAATGCCCTGGGCGCGACCGGACAAGTCGACCTGAGACAAGCGGGTCGCAAACAAGTCGGCAAACGGGTCAAGCAATCGCGCACTGCGCATCTGTGGCCAGACTTCGATCAAAGCGCTTGAAACCGCGTCGGGGCGACCGCGGGTGAGCTCTTGTTCAAAACGTTGCAAGGCGCTGACACGGTCCCAAACCCCGCCGGACGCAGCGGCTTGGCGTTGCGTGTAAAGGCCCAGCAGTTGATTGGCAGGCAAGCTGCCGATCCGGGCAAGGCGTTCTGCGGCTTCGATCTGTGCGCGCCACCCGTTGTCACCGTTGAGGTCAAGCACCGAAAATTGCAACGGCAATGGTGCGGTTGGCAGGGGCTCTCCCAAGGCTTCAAACAGGCGAAACTCAAGAGGAGTTGGCCGGACTGGCGGCAACAAAGGCGGGCTGTCTTCGTGCAGTTCCGGATCAAGGAAACGCGCCAAGAGGTCGGATTTACGGCTGTCCAATTCGCCCAAGGTTTCGGCGCTGCGCAGGATCAATGCTGCGCGGTTCCAATCGCCGCCGCGAGCCGTGCAGTAAATTCGCAAGCCAAAGTCACTTGATAGGCGTGGACGGGCCAGCAAGGTCCGACATACGGGGTCGGGGCGACCAACCAAGAGATTGAGATCGGCCCAACGGGAAAACAGTTGTGGGTCATCAACGCCGACAATGTCGAGCATGGCCAAGGCTTCGTCGACCGACCCATGGTCCAACAGCCAATCGAGACGATGGCCGAGATGGGCAACAGAAGCAGCCCCGCCGGCGGGAGGATCGGCCTCGGCAACCATCAAGGTGCGCATCAGATTGCGCAACGCCGGGACCGGTTGGTCAACCGCGCGGATCAGGTTTGACAAAGTTTCTGGGTCTGAGCCAAGCCAGAGGCTCCCCGGTAGGCCGGTTTTTGTACTGGGCAGCAGACCAACCGCGCCGGGGCCTTGTGACTCCAAGGGGGTTGATTCGATTTGTGGCGGCAAAGCGCTTTGGGCAACCGGCGCGTTTTGTGCGGCGGGGTTGCTTTGGCCTGCGACAAAACTTGGCAGGGCAGCAAGGGCCAAACCGGCCCAGAGAATCGGTTTAATTCGCATCCAGCTCAACAGGTACATGGATTTCTGTTTGCGGCGGGCTGAAATCTGCCCCAAAAAACGGGCCGATATAGGCATAGGCCACAAGCGCGAGCGCCCCCAGCAAAGCCAGAATGAACAGCCATTTCAATAAGCGCCCCATATGGATCGTTTCCCTGCCACGTCGTTTTTTCGAACTTATACCTAGCCTTTTTGGCCGGTTCACGTCATTCACGCAACGAAATAAGGAATGAGCGAGAGATGGCCGAGGAGCAACCCCACAAACACGTGATTTTGCGCAAGACCGTGGTTTTGGTTGGCATGATGGGCGCAGGGAAGACGGCGGTGGGTCGCACATTGGCGGCCCAGCTCGGGGTGGACTTCCTTGATTCCGATCATGAGATCGAAGAAGCGGCCAATATGAGCATCGCCGAAATCTTTGCCCGCGACGGTGAACCGTTTTTTCGCGACAAGGAAAGTCAGGTGATAGAACGGCTTTTGGCGGGAACACCTTGTGTGTTGTCGACTGGCGGCGGGGCGTTCTTGGCAGAGCGCAATCGCCAGATGATCACCGAAAAAGGCGTGTCGATCTGGCTGAATGCGGACCTTGAGGTTTTGTGGGAACGGGTACGTCACAAGGACACACGTCCGTTGTTGAAAACTGAGAACCCCAAGAAAACCTTGAGCGAGATTTTTCAGACACGCGTTCCCATCTATTCATTGGCGGATATGTCGGTGCTTTCCGGTGGTGGTGCGACGCTTGAAGAAATGGGGCGTCGTGTTCAGGATGCTTTGCTGCAAGAGCGTCCGGATGTTTTGGAGGTAGCGACATGATCGAAGTGGTCGAGGTCCCCCTAGAGGGCCGCGAATACGAAGTGCGGATCGGGCAGGGGCTTTTGGATCAAGCGGGGGCACATATTGCACCCCTTCTCAAACGTCAGCGAGTTGCTATCGTTAGTGATGAAAACGTAGCGGCCTTGCACCTTGAAACACTAACTCGTGCCCTAGAGATCGAAGGGGTCGAGCATGTTTCGATGACTTTGCCCGCCGGGGAGGCGACCAAAAGCTGGCCGCATTTCACCCGCACCGTGGAATGGTTGTTGGAACAAAAGGTTGAGCGGCGCGATGTGGTTATAGCCCTTGGCGGCGGTGTGATTGGCGATCTTGTGGGCTTTGCCGCGGCCGTTTTGCGCCGTGGCGTGCGGTTTGTGCAGATCCCGACGTCCTTGTTGGCGCAAGTCGATAGTTCGGTCGGTGGCAAGACCGGGATCAATGCACCACAAGGGAAAAACCTGATTGGGGCTTTTCACCAGCCGTCTTTGGTTCTGGCCGATATCGATGTGCTTGGGACATTGACGAAACGCGATTACCTTGCTGGGTATGGTGAGGTGACCAAATACGGGTTGCTGGGGGATGCGGCGTTCTGGGATTGGCTTGAGGCCAATGGAGAACGGGCAGCGGCAGGTGATGCTGAGGCAAGGATTTACGCGGTCAAACGGTCGGTTGAAATGAAAGCCGAGATCGTTTTGCGGGATGAAACCGAGCAAGGGGACCGAGCCTTGCTTAACCTTGGTCATACGTTTTGCCATGCTCTTGAGGCGGCAACCGGGTTTTCGGACCGCTTGTTGCACGGCGAAGGGGTGGCGATTGGGTGCGCTTTGGCCTTTGAGCTGTCGTCACGTTTGGGATTGTGCAGTCAGGAAGACCCAAGCCGGGTGCGTGCGCATCTAAAAGCGATGGGGATGAAATGCGATCTGTCAGATATTCCGGGCGATTTGCCGGGGGCCGAAGCGCTATTGGACCTGATGGGGCAGGACAAGAAAGTTGTCGATGGCCAACTTCGGTTTATTCTAGCGCGTGGCATCGGTGATAGCTTTGTCACCGCAGATGTTCCGTCGGATAAAGTGCTGACGTTACTGAAAGATCAGCTGATCTAAACATCAAAAACGTTGTTACATTATGCGCTTCCGCGCGCTTGGTTTAGGTGCGCGGAGGGGTAATGGATTTTTTGAAAGCTCAGACACCCGAAGCAAATGAAAAGGCCGACACAATGGCCGGCCTTTGGTCTTAAAACGGGATTTCGTCGTCGATATCGCGCGCCGGTGGGCGCGATTTTTCCTGACCGCCGCCGCCACCTTGGCCGCCGCCATAGCCGGGATCGTCATAACCGCCACCTTGGCCACCGCCATAGTCGCCGCCGCCGCCGTAGCCGCCACCTTGGCCACCACCGCCGCCGCCGCCATCACGACCATCGAGCATTACCAACGTGCCGCCAAAGCCTTGAAGGACGACTTCGGTTGAATAGCGATCGGCTCCGGACTGATCTTGCCATTTGCGGGTTTGCAGCTGGCCTTCGATGTAAACTTTGGAGCCTTTGCGGAGGTATTGTTCGGCCACGCGAACCAAGCCCTCTTGGAAGATCGCGACCGAATGCCATTCGGTCTTTTCACGGCGTTCGCCGGTGCTGCGGTCTTTCCATGTTTCGGATGTGGCGATGCGCAGGTTGCAGACCTTGCCGCCGTTTTGAAAACTGCGGACCTCGGGATCACGTCCCAGATTACCCACTAGGATCACCTTGTTCACGGAACCGGCCATACTCTCTCCTTGCGCTCTTGTGCGAATCTTTCGGCAAATGTTTGCCGAACCTATACCAGCGAATGGGCGGAAACAAAGGGCCTGCGTATCAGACCCTAGCGGAAACTTTAAATTCGCGTATATTGCCCGCAATGAAAAAATGATGGGCGGGTGGCTATCATGGTGCGATTGCGTTTTGGCGTGGTAACGACGCTGGTTTTGGGCATGACGGGGCAGGCGGCTTTGGCCGATGTTTTGTCGACCAAAAGTCGGGCAAGATTGTTTTCAAGCCAAACCAGCGTGCTCGATACCAGAGCGTCACAGCAATATAACAATTCCGTTCGCCTAAAGCCGCCGACCGTCGTAACCCCAACAAAATATGGTGATATTCCGGCTGGCTCGGAAGGGTCGGTTCCCAAGTATCGTGGTCGCTACAATGGTGAATACGCGGCGATGGCACGTGCTGCTGCGCGCAAACATGGCATTCCCGAGGATCTTTTCTTGCGATTGGTCAAACAGGAATCGAACTTTAACCCCAATGCGAAATCGCATGCTGGGGCGATTGGTTTGGCACAGCTCATGCCAGCAACAGCTAAGTCTTTGGGGGTGAACCCAAAAGATCCCAAGCAAAACCTTGAAGGCGGCGCGCGCTACCTCAAAATGCAGTACAAGAAGTTCAAATCTTGGCGTCTTGCGCTTGCGGCCTATAACGCCGGGCCTGGAGCTGTGACCAAATACGGCGGTGTTCCGCCTTACCGAGAAACAAAAAACTACGTCAAGAAGATCTGGGGCAGTTAGACCTTTAGGGGTTGTTATCTGTTTTCGGTCATCATGTTTCCATTGGTGAAACATGCGGATTTGGCGATGGCATGGGTGTTAGGTTTGTTTGGTTGTGTGCGCAAGGTCGGTGCCTTTGCGCTGGTATTCTCGTGGGTCATTGTATCTCAAGTCAGCGCACAAAGCTGCCAAATGCCATCAAAGCTTTCGCATCTTTCTGATGTCTTGGTCAGTTATTTGGAGTTCGAGGGGCCGATTTCAGCCCAGCGGGCCCTACAGCTCGGGCAAATAGTGGACAACATTGATGATCAACACTTGGTTGTTCAATTGCGTGAAAACGGGTTGCAAAGCCTATCAATGGTGGTTGCTGATCTGATCAGCGAAGCCGAAAGAATAGCTACGGCGGCTGAAATCCAAGATTCCCGTCGTTTGAAAGGGATGCTTCATAACCTGAACCAACAGGCATTGATTGCTTGTGCGGATTCGGATGGAAAAATCTTTCAGAATATTCAACAGGAAAGGGACGGTGGCATAATAGAGGCCGGCAAAGTTGATTGGGAGGCCGTCAATCGTGTGCTGGCCAAGGACAGGTCCCTAAGCATGGCGATCTTGGTCGTTCTTGTCGGTATCGTGATCGGGGTTCTGTACCTTGCCGATACATCCTACAGGTTGGCGATGGCCATGTTGTACAATCGCAAGGCATGTCGCATTCCCGTAACGCTGCGTTTGGGGATGGATAGAATTCCCGTGTTTGTAACGACGCTCGGCCGCGGTGGATGCCGGATTACGCCGGAAGAACCCGTCATGTTTGATACGCATCTGGCCAAGCTTAGGCAAACGACCACAGTCTTTGATTTCGAGGGTAAATTGATAGAAGCGCAGGTCAGCGCCATCTACGAGGATGTGTCGGATTTTCGTTTCGAATATCGCATTCCGCTAAGGCTTCAGAAAGAGTTGTTGTCGCTCTCAACGATCTCACCATTTTATGTAAAAAAGAACCGCCGCAAACCACGCAGCAAGCCCGAGACCGCATCGTAGAGGTTGGATTAGTGTTGATTGAGCTTGCGTCAAAGCTTTCCTGTTGAAAGAAGATGCTTGGCCGCAAGCATAGTGGGTCGGACGAGGTGAGAAATGAATAAGACAGTTTTGATTGGTCTGATAACTGTGTTGGCTTTGCCCGGTATCGGTAGGGCCGAGAATGCGTCTGTATCCTATCCGAGCATCGAAGCTTTGGGCGAGGCGTTGTTCTTTGATACAAACCTATCAAAGAACCGCACACAAAGCTGTGCAAGCTGCCACGCACCGGAAAATGGGTTTGCCGATCCACGAGGGGCCGCGTCGTTGGGCGATGACGGGGCGTCGATTGGTGACAGAAACGCACCAACGGCGAGTTATGCCAGTTTTGCACCACCGTTCCATCAACGCGATGATGGGGCGTGGGTAGGTGGTCAATTTTTGGATGGTCGCGCCGCTGATTTGATGGAGCAAGCTGGCGGGCCGCCTCTCAACCCAATCGAAATGGGCCTGACCGACAAGGCGGAGGCCGTTGCGCGCCTCGCTGAAAACCCGTCCTATGTTGCGGCTTTTGATAGTTTGTTTGATCAGGGCATCTTAAACCGACCAGATGAAGCGTATTCAGCCATGACTCAGGCCATCGCTATGTTCGAACGAACAGACCAATTTGCGCCCTTCGATAGCAAATATGATAGGTATTTGCGTGGCGAAGTTGAGCTGGCCAAAGAAGAAGAGCTTGGGCGCATCCTGTTCTTTTCCGAACAATTCACCAATTGTAACCTTTGTCATCAATTGCAGCGCAGCCAAATCCACCCACAAGAAACGTTTAGCAACTACGAATTTCATAATATTGGCGTTCCGGTGAACCAATCATTGCGGGCCGAAAATGGGGTTTTGACCAAGGATCTTGGGTTATTGGCCAATCCACTGGTCACTGACCCAAGCCAAGCGGGCAAGTTCAAGGTTCCGACGTTGCGCAATGTCGCGGTTACGGGGCCGTATATGCACAACGGTGTCTTCGATGATTTGCGCACGGTTGTGTTGTTTTACAATCGCTACAACACCACGGCCAAAGCCCGCCAAATAAACCCAGAGACTGGTGGCGTATTTGGCATGCCTGAAGTTCCTCAGACTTTGGCAACCAAAGAGTTGACCCACGGTCCCGCTCTCAACGATCGTGAAATTGACGCTTTGGTTGCATTTATGAAAACGCTGACGGATGCCCAATACGAACACTAATTGGACACCGAATAGCGGGTTTTCGAGAGGGTCACTCAGCTGCGATTTTGATCACGGGCTCCATTTCGTTTAACTGTCCATCGCTTAGGTGGCATTTGATCTGATGCCCGTGTGACAGCGTCTTGATGGGGGGGATTTCCGTCTCACAGAGGCCGCCGGGGACCTGAGATTTCCAACGGCAGCGCGTTTGAAAAGGGCACCCAGAAGGCGGATTCATAGCCGAAGGAATGTCACCTTCCAGAACGATATGTTGCTTTTCAATGCTGGTATCCGCAATCGGAACCGCCGACAAAAGCGCTTCGGTATAGGGATGATAGGGCGGGGCAAAGACCTGATCAGTTGTGCCCAACTCGACCACATGACCAAGGTACATCACCATCACACGGTCGCTCAGATAGCGCACGATACTGAGATCATGGCTAATGAACAGCAACGTGGTTTTGTGTTCGCGCTGGATTTCCATCAACAAATCGGTGACAGCGGCCTGTACAGAAACGTCCAAGGCCGAAACGGGTTCATCTGCAACAACAATGCGGGCGTCCCCAGCAAATGCGCGGGCAATACCGACCCGCTGTTTTTGGCCCCCCGACAATTGACGCGGCATCCGATCGGCAAAGGCGCGGGGCAGCTTGACCAGATCTAGCAATTTGAGCATTCGGTCTCGCCGCTCGGTATCGCTACTGCCAACCCCGAACACCTCAAGCGCGCGGATGATCTGACGCCCGACCGTCATCGACGGGTTCAGAGTATCAAATGGGTTTTGAAAGACCATCTGCACATCCGCGATTGTACCTGTATCGCGCGCTTCAATCGGGATGTCCTGAATCTCGCGGTTGTCCAAAAGAATCCGGCCATCCGTCGCGGTTTCAAGTCCCATCAAGACCTTGGCAAAAGTGGATTTTCCACAGCCGGATTCGCCAACAATCGCCAGTGTTTCACTTTCGCGCGCCTCAAAACTGAGGCTTTCATTGGCTTTCACAACCTTTTTCTCACCGGTGCTACCGAAAAGCGCATTGGCCGCGACTTCGTAATATTTACGAAGGTTTTCCATCTTTAAAACCACCGGCCCGGGTTGGGGTTTCTCGACGGTTTGACCATGGCCTATCGGGGCGTTCCAGTCAATTTCGGTGAACCTCAAACAGCGCGACGCGTGGCGATCGCCTTCGGCGGGGGACATGGGAATGTCACTCGCATCACAGCGTCCAGCTTCGAAATAATCGCAGCGCGGACCAAAGTTGCAGCCCGGTGGCCGTTCGTGAGGAAGGGGGAAGTTGCCGGGAATTGCGACCAATGGGCGGGCATTTTTATCGGCTCCAGGGAGTGGGATAGAGCGAAACAAAGCCTGCGTATAAGGGTGCTGCATATGGTCAAACACAGCTTCGATAGACCCGGTTTCAACCGCCTCTCCACTATACATGACGCACAGTCGGTCGCAGGTCTCTAGAACCAGCCCAAGGTTGTGCGAGATGAACAGCATTGAAGTCCCGTATTTTTTGCCAAGCTCTTTGACCAGTTCGACAACGGCAGCTTCTACTGTCACGTCCAAAGCGGTTGTGGGTTCGTCCAAAATCAACAACGACGGTTCCGCCATCAGGGCCATCGCAATCACAATGCGTTGCTGCTGCCCACCAGACAGTTGATGCGGGTAGCTATCTAGCATCCGCTTGGGATCTGGCAGCTTCACATCGGTCACCACCTGCAGCGCCCGAGCATAGGCGTCTTCGTTAGAAACACCTTTGTGAACTATGGGGACTTCCATCAGCTGCTTGCCGATTTTCATCGCCGGGTTCAGGCTGGCCATCGGTTCTTGATAGATCATAGCGATTTCAGAGCCGCGAATGTCACGTAGCTCCTCAGCACTCATGAGGCTAAGGTCGCGCCCTTTGAATTTGATCGATCCACCGACAATCCGGCCGTTTTTGCCAAGGTCTTGCATGACCCCAAGCGCAACAGTGGATTTACCACAGCCGGATTCCCCAACGAGCCCCACCGCTTCTCCGGGCATAACGGTAACAGAGAAATCCATCACCGCTGGGATTTCCCGAAGTCGGGTGAAAAAGGAAATCGAGAGGTTTTCGATCTCTAAAATCGGTCCATCATAGTCATCAGTCATATGCGTCTCCCTGGCGGGGGGCAGGACGGGGCCTTGGGCCTACATCTTACCAAAAAAACTCCGGGGGGGCCGGGGGCTAGACCCGGTCCGTCCCTCTCATCAATCGCGCAAGGATTCTTCGCGCAGACCATCAGCCAATAGGTTCAACCCCAAAACCAAACTTAGCAAAGCCAAAGCAGGCGGAAGAGCAGGGTGCAGATACACCGACAAAAGCTTGCGTCCTTCGTTGATGGTTGATCCCCAATCCGGGCTTTCGGGTGGAAGACCCAGCCCAAAGAACCCCAAGGTCCCCAAAAGGATCGTCGTATAGCCAATCCGCAGGCAAAAATCGACGATCAACGGACCGCGAGCGTTCGGCAGGATTTCCCAAAGCATGATGTACCACGGGCGCTCGCCCCGTGTTTGTGCGGCGGCGACGTAATCGCGGGTTTTGATATCAAGCGTCAGCCCGCGCACGATCCGGAACACGGTGGGTGAGTTAACGAACACCACCGACACAAAGACCACCAAGGTTCCGCCCGGAATATCGAACATGTCCAGCGGCCAGAAGTCGATCTTTGAGCCACTTTCGTTGATGAGCGACAAGTACAACAAAATCAATGGCACCAAAACGACGACTAGCCAACGTATGTTCTTGCTCGGTTGGGTACGAAAGCGTGAATGGATCAGAACGGCAAAGAACACCACGGGACAAACGAACAAAACAACGGCCATAAACTGAGGCAAACCTGTTGCGACAATTTCCGGTGTGACCAACAGATAGAAGAGTAAGATGACAGGAAAGGCGAGGATGAGGTTGGCCAGAAAACTTAGCCCGGTATCAAGCCGCCCGCCATAATACCCCGCTGGCAACCCAAGCGTGATCCCCACCATAAAGGCAAACAACGTGGCAAGGGGGGCAATGGCAATGACAACCGTGCTGCCCATCACCATGCGGGTGAATACATCTCGGGCCAGTGTGTCGCCGCCCAAAAGGTAATGGGCAAACTCGCCCTCTTCTGCGCCGCGCACCGGGGTTCCGGGTAGTTTGTTTTTCATTCCAGAAATCTGTGCGACAGGGTCATGAGTGCCGATCAGATCAAACACCCCAGCAAACAGTGCGGTGAAAACCCAAAACATCACCAGCGCAAAACCGATCATACCGATCATACTGTCAAAGAGCTTGCCATAAAGGCCAAGCCGCCGTTTGTAGCGGATCGATACGGTGTACAGGACGATCAAAGCCACCCAAACCGGTGTGAACTGAATGAGAATTTGCGTGAAAATGGCGCCCCAGCTTAACGGATCCATGAGCGCCTCCTTATGTTACGCTAATGCGTGGGTTGAGATAGACATAGCCGATGTCTGAGATCAGCTGCGTCAGCAGAACCACAACCACCGAAACCACCGAAATCCCAAGCAGCATTTCGATATCATTGTTGCCCGCCGCACGGACAAGTTCCCATCCCAAGCCTTTGTATTGGAATAGGGTTTCGACAATTACGACCCCGTTTAGCAACCATGGGATTTGCAACATGATGACCGTAAACGGCGCGATAAGCGCGTTGCGCAGCGCATGTTTGACCACAACATTGGCAAAGCTCACCCCCTTGAGACGGGCGGTGCGAATGTATTGGGCGGTCATCACTTCGGCCATCGAGGCGCGGGTCATGCGGGCGATGTACCCCATGCCATAAAGCGCAATTGTTAGAACCGGCAGGGTGAAGTTTTCGAAAGTGGGGGTTTCCATGGCCTTGGCTGCGGACCCTTTGAAAAGGGCTTTGCCTTCGATCCAGCCGTTGGAAGCCAACCACTGGTTTATCGGTGATTTTGAGGACGCCAGCAAAGCAATGAAAATCACACCGGACACATATTCCGGCGTCGCTGTAGACAAGATCGACACGCTGGACAGGGTTCTGTCGGTTGCGGACCCTTCGCGCATCCCGGCCAGCACCCCGATGATCAGGGCGCTTGGAACCATGACAATCATCACCCACATCATCAGATAACCGGTATTGGCAAGCCGTGTTGACAGAACTTTGACCACCGGAGCTTTGGAGACCGAAGACCACCCCCATTCCCCTTGCAGGATTCCGCAATAATGCGGCGCTTCTTCGGGTTTCATCCCAGGTTTGATGCAGCGACCATTGACTGAGCCATCTTCCTCAACCTGTCGAAACGAGGGCACAACCCCAATCCATTCGGCGTATTTCTTTGGAGTGGATTGCAAATAGCCGCGATCGGTTAACCAGCTGGCAACAGCCTCATCTGACATTCGAAAGTTGCCTTGGGTTTTGGCGAGTTTCTCGAGGTTCGGATAGAGGTTGGTCAGGAAAAAGACGATGTAGGTCAGACAAAGCGCTGTCAGGATCATGACCCCGACACGCCTAAGGATGAATAGTCCCATGGGTGCCCCTGTTGGTGGCTGGACACAAATCTGACCGAAAAATCCGGCGCATGTGTCTCTTGTTTTGGCTCAGGACGAAAAAGGGCGCCCCATGTGGCGCGCCCAATTTGTACTTAGATCAGGCTTCGAGCGCCCATTTATACAATTGCGGTAGGTCGGAAATGTGTTTGTCCACTCCGACAAGACCTTCGCGTGTATGGCGAATTGCGGTGCGCCAATAGGGCTGCAAGGTCACACCTTCGTCGATCATGATCGCCTGAATTTTGGCCATCACTTCGCGGCGTTTGTCGACATCCGCAATTGAGTTGGCCTCGGCCAGTAGGGAGTCAAACTCAGCGTTGGCAAAGCCCGCTTCGTTCCATGCCTCGCCAGAGCGATAAGCCAGAGCAAGAACCTGTGTGCCCAATGGACGGTGGTTCCAGTTTGTCGAGCTGAACGGATATTTCACCCAATCATTCCAGAAAGTAGAGCCGGGAAGAACCGTTCTTTTGACGTTGATACCCGCATCGCGGAGCTGAGCCGCCACGGCATCGGTGGTGTTCTTGCGCCAATCATCGTCGATCGAGTGTAGCTCGTGCTCATAGTCACCCATGCCGGCCTCATCCATCAAAGCCTTAGCTTTCGCCGGGTCATGGGGAAGGCGGGTGACATTTGCGTCATGTTCCGGGTGCATCGGACCGACGTGGCAGTTATCGGCAACAACGCCGTAACCGGACATGCCAAGTTCCAAACAAATTGCGTTGTCGACCGCCATGGCAAGCGCCTGACGCACACGTTTGTCGCCATAAATCTTTTTGCCATCTGCGTCTTCTGCAAGCTGGTTGGGGCGGATCACGATGGTGAACCCCGAGGCGACTTCGGACCGCTTAAGGCCAAGTCCATCAAAGACGTCGACAAATTCGCCAACCGATTCCCAGTTGAGATCGATTTCTTCGGCGTCGAAGGCCGCAACAAAGGCAGCTGGATCAGTGCCGTAGTCGATGAATTCGACCCGGTCGACATGGCCGCCTTTACCCGCAGCATAGCCCCACCATTCGTGGTCCTCGTTGCGCACCAACACGCTTTTGACCCCAACTTCGAGGAGTTCGGGTCTCATGAAACCGGTGCCAATTGGGTTCTCATACATGGTGGCAGGGTCGTGGCTTGAATGCACGATGGCGGCTGGATAATCGGCCATGCCGGGAATGATTGTGATGTCCGGCGCGTTGGTTTTTAGCTTGACGGTATGGCTGTCAACAACGGTGATTGCGCCGTCGCTAGCCTTGTTTGTGGTGGCGTCGATCATACTCGACATACGGCCAGCCATCGAGTTGCCCTCGACCTCCTTGTCGCACCACATGGCAATGTTGCGCGCGACATCTTCGGCGGTGAAATCGTCGCCGTTGTTCCATTTTACACCTTTACGGACATGGAGCGTGTATTCGGTGGCGTCTTCATTGGCTTCCCAACTCTCCAAAAGCATACCATTGAAAGAGCCGTCATTGTTGTATTCGATCAGATACTCAAGCCAACCCGAGGTAAAGGTCGCGATCTGGGTCCAGTCATAGGTGCGCGGATCTTTGAGGGCACGGACTTCCATTTGCATCCGAATAGTGCCGCCTTTTTGAGCGTGCCCGTCGGCCAAAGCCGGGCGTGTCAGTCCGCCCAATGTATAAGCCGCAGTTGCCGTCAAACCCAATGCTGTACAGCGCGCCATAAATTCACGGCGATCCAAGTCGCCATTTTTGAGTTCTTTGGCATACATTTCTGCAGCCGGATGGACGCCGTTGGCTGGTGAGTGGAAAGTCATCGTCTTCTCCCTGAGACTTATCATTTATTTAGGATGTCTTTTTTTGTCACAGACCGCAAATCCAAGGATGTCCCTCGGTTTGCGATGCCGTCATGACACCCCTTACCTCCATAGCGCCCGAGATGGCCCTTAAGGTCAATGATAGAATTCGACATCATGGGTCGCAAAAGCGACATTCCCTTTGTTGGGAAACGACCTTTTCAGGGTTTGAAAACGACAATTTAGAAAATTGGAATTGGGCTAGCGGCGGTTTTTGGGCTGGGATTGTCGCCGCAAACCTGACGGAGAATGCCCCGATTGAGTTTGAACAAACCGGGTAAAATAGGCAGCAGAAGAAAACCCTAGCGCGGATGCAAGATCTTTGATCGGCATTTTTGACATACTCAGAGCAAGCCGAGCAGAGTAGAGTTTTCTCTCGGCCAAAAAATCTGCTGCGGTCTTACCACAGGATTTTCGACAAACACGGGTGAGGTGCGTTGGCGTCACCTCAAGCCGTTCAGAATAATCAGAAACACCCATGGGCCGATAGAAATCGCGTGTCACGTTCTGGGCAAACCGTTGGGTGAGGCGGCAGGCGGCGTTGTCCTTAAATGGTTCACAGGCACCGGCCTGAATTTGGCGATGCAGCCAAACGGCTATCAGGCGCACATGCGCCTCTAGCGCTTCGTCAATTAACGGGCGGCTGTGCATCAGTTCCCGGCCCATCGTGTCAATTTCTGATATAATTTCGGCCTGGGCCAAGCTATCACGGACCCGCATGTGCAAGCATTCTCGCGGCATGCGGGTGGTCAGACCGCTGGGGCTTTGCATCATCAAACCCTGTGCGGTTTTTGGGAAATCGAGTGCAAACAGCGTTCCAGCAGGCAAAAACATTGCCTGATTGGCGATTAATCCGCGACGGACACCATTAACGATGATCACACCTTGCCCACGAGTCAGGTAGATCAGCACATTGTCAGGCCGGTCATGCAAAAGCGTATAGCGCCATGGAGCCGCCTGAGTGAGCAGGGCAAGCGAGCCGGCTTTGATAGGGTCTTGTTCTATGATGGGGAGAGAGGGGCGGTTCCGATTTGATGACACAGGCTCGGCAACGGGGGCGGGCGGCATAGGTTTTGTCAGGAAAGATGGGGGTTTCATGTGCCCATCTCCTGAGGAGAAATCCTCGACCATGTCTTCATGCGGGCGTTAAACCACGTGCGTTGGCGTTTGGCGAATTGCCGCGTCAAGATTGTGGCCCGCAGACAGGCATCCTCGAGCGTTATTTCTCCACGCAGATGGGCGATCAGTTCAGCGGCCCCAATGGCCTTGGCCGAGGGCAGGGCAGGGTGCCAATCATCAAGATTTGCGTGGGCTTCGTCCAAGGCCCCCTGTTTGATCATCAGATCGAACCGACGTTCAATGCGAGGCGTGAGCCATTCCTTTGGGGCATCAAAAACAAACGGGTGGGTTTGGTCGAGAGGCAACAAAGGCGGCGGAGTGTTGTCTTGCCACTCTGCAATACCGCGTCCGGTGTTTTTCAATACTTCCCAAGCGCGCCCAACCCGAGCAGGGTTTTGCAAATCTATCCGAGCACGTGTTTGTTCATCTAATTCGGCTACCAATAACGATAGACCATCTTGTGCCAGCCGCGTTTCAAATTCGGCGCGGATATCGGGCGGGGTGGCCGGAATATCGGCCAACCCTTCGGTCAGAGCGGTAAAGTACAACCCTGTCCCGCCAACAATAATTGGGCGTTCTTTGGCACTGAGGCGTGGTTTCACCTCTCGCAACCAATGGCCAACGGAATAGTCTTGATTTCCGGGAATATGCCCGTAAAGCATATGTTTAGCGCATGTTTCATCCTCTTGCGACGGGCGCGCCGTCAAGATGCGCCAGTCGTCGAAAACCTGTATGGCATCCGCATTGACGATCACGCCGCCCTGTGCCTCGGCAATGGCCAATGCCAAGGCTGATTTTCCGCTGGCCGTCGGGCCAGCGATCAATACCGGCTTGGCCGGGTCAAGCTGTGCGATGATGTCATCGCCTTGCGCGCTCATTCAATATGCTCCGTCTGCCCCTTGTTTGGCCGATTTTCCACCGCTGGCCATTGCGGCCAGCCCGGTTTTGCGCCAAATATGCGCGCGATCATATCCCCCAGTCATGACGGAGCGCAACATGACCGCGAGCGACACAGCAGAAACCACCTTTAATCGTGTAATGTTGAAGATTTCCGGCGAAGCCCTGATGGGGGATCAGGGATTTGGCCTGCATCCACCGACGGTTGAACGGATCGCCCAAGAAGTCAAATCGGTCCATGACATGGGTGTCGAGATTTGCATGGTCATCGGAGGCGGCAATATCTTTCGCGGTCTTTCAGGCAGCGCTCAAGGTATGGAACGCACGACAGCGGATTACATGGGGATGATGGCCACGGTCATGAATGCCCTTGCGATGCAATCCGCGTTGGAAAAAATGGGCGTGTTTTGTCGGGTGATTAGCGCGATCCGCATGGATGAGGTGGCCGAGCCCTACATTCGTCGCCGCGCGGTGCGCCACCTTGAGAAAAAGCGGGTTTGCATTTTTGCGGCCGGAACCGGTAACCCGTATTTCACAACGGACACGGCTGCTGCCTTGCGCGCCAATGAAATGGCGTGCGAAGCGATCTTTATGGGTAAAAATGGTGTCGATGGCATCTATGACAAAGATCCGCAAAAGCATGACGATGCCAAGCGCTATGACCGCGTAACATTTGATGAAGTCCTGAGCAAAAACCTAAAAGTTATGGATGCTTCGGCGATTGCCTTGGCACGCGATAACAACCTTCCTTTGATTGTATTCCCATTGGACGAGCCGGGTGGTTTCCGCGGGATTTTGGCCGGCAAAGGCACGTACACAAGAGTTACTGGATAACCTTGCTACGCGTTTTGGCGCATGATGCGCGGTGGGGCCCCGTAGCGGGATTTGAAGCTACGTGTAAAGGATGATGGCGAGGCAAAGCCAGTTGCCAACGCCACATCTTCGACGCTGAGCACCGTGTCGCGAACAAGCTGTTCCGCCCGTTCCAGACGCAGTTTGAGGTAGACTTGGGTGGGCGTTTGACCAAGCCCCTTACGACACCGCAGCCGTAGTTGTTTAGGGCTGAGATCCAAATCCGAGGCGATTTGATCCATCGGGCGTGGGTCGCCCAAATGCGTGACCATTATCGACTGCATGCGGGCAAGAATGGGGTCTTGCGCTTGGGGGAGGTGACAGGCATCGCCATCGCTTCTAAAGCGTCCCAACGACAAAGCGTCTGAAACTTCGCGTGCGACATCCGGGTCGTGAACCCGTGCGACCCAAGCCAATAGCGCATCACCAGCGGCAAGCCCGGTTGCAGCCGTCAAGCGACCACGATCAAAGCAAAACAGTTGATCGCTTGGCGCAACACGGGCAAGAATATCGGCCTCGTCCTCAGTTGGATCAATGGGCAAAACCGCTTGATATCCATCCAGTAATCCAAGTGCAGCAAGCACCGTAACACCACTATCAAACCCGGCCAGTGTTCCGCCGGCGGTCTGAGCACGCAACAAGAAACCACGTAACCCCATGGGCAGCCGTTTCAGCGGCTGAGCGCACGCGCAAATGACGACCAAGTCCCATCCTGGTGGATCCTCCCAGTCGGTTCGATCAGGGGAAATTTCGATTCCGTCGATTGAAGCAACCGGCGCGCCGGTTACAGTTCTGATCTCAACCGAAAACAATGGGCGACCCGCTAAATTATTGGCCCGGCTCACAACTTCGCGAAGCAATACGTAGGTGAGGATCGGGAAGCCGGGGGCGAGGATCAGGCAGATATGCATTGGGCCGTTTCAGTTCGGTTTTCTGTTGGGATTAGTGATGCCGGAATTAGGTAAATGAACCCTTTCTATGCGGAGATTTTTCGGGGTGAAGACGACGGTTGAGCCAGTGGAAACAAGCGTGAATTAAATGATATGTCATCGCGCCTATACATTCTGAACGCGAGCGCATAGAACGAAAGCAATCGAAAACAAGAAGAAGACCGAGGGCCCATGTCCGAAGATTTCGAACTCGACACAGATGATCTCGCCCGCCGCATGGACGGTGCTATGGCCAATTTGCGGACGGAATTCGCCTCGTTGCGAACCGGTCGTGCATCGGCCTCGATGCTTGAACCTGTGATGGTGGATGCCTATGGCTCCATGACACCAATCAATCAAGTCGGTACGGTGAACGTGCCTGAACCCCGTATGGTCACAATCAATGTGTGGGACAAAGGGTTGGTTGGCAAAGTCGAAAAAGCCATCCGCGAATCCGGGTTGGGCATCAACCCACAGCTCAACGGCACCATTATTATGCTGCCTATCCCCGAGCTGAACGAGGAACGTCGCCGTGAGCTGACCAAAGTGGCCGGCGGTTACGCCGAACATGCCCGCGTTGCGGTCCGCAATGTGCGCCGCGATGGGATGGATCAGATCAAGAAAGCCAAAAATGATGGGATGTCGGAAGACGACCAGAAACTTTGGGAAGGCGAAGTGCAAGAAATGACCGACGACTACATCAAGAAGGTCGATGATGCGCTTGAAAACAAACAAGAAGAGATCATGCAGATCTAAGAGACGGGGCGGTCCTATTTGACCGCCTTTTGCGTGAGGCAGCGCTAAGCTGCCTTTTTCGCGTTTTTGGGGCGGCTTGCCCAAACCAAGTGTTTTGAACAAACAAAGGACGATGTGATGGCAAAACCGCTCCGTGACGGCACTGGCCCGCGCCATGTGGCGATCATCATGGACGGCAATGGCCGTTGGGCGACCAATCGCGGACGTCCGCGTCTGTTTGGGCATCATGCCGGTGCAAAACGTGTAAGGGAAGTGGTCGAAGCTTGCCCGGACGTGGGCGTAAAATATCTAACGATATTTGCCTTTTCCACGGAAAATTGGAAACGCACTCAGGTTGAAGTCGCCGGTCTGATGAGCTTGTTTCGTCGCTATATTGCCAAGGAAACCCGTGCTTTGCGTGATCGCAATGTTCGGGTGCGGTTTATTGGTGATCGGGTGCGACTGGATGCGAAACTTATCCAATTGATGGACGATCTGGAAAAGATCACCGAAGAATGCACCGGAACAAACCTGACGATTGCGCTAAACTATGGTGGTCGCGATGAGGTGACCCGCGCGACACGCCGTTTGGCGCAGGATGTCCATGACGGCAAACTTGACCCGGCAAGCGTGGATGAGGAAACCCTTCCTAAGTATCTGGATACACATGTTTTACCTGATCCGGATTTGGTGGTGCGTACAAGCGGTGAAGCGCGGATTTCCAACTTCTTGCTTTGGCAATCGGCCTATGCGGAATACGAATTTATCGACACGCTTTGGCCGGATTTCACCGCCGAGGAATTTGCCCGTTTGATCAATGGTTATGGCGCACGTGATCGACGGTTTGGAGGGGTAAACGCATGACCGACAAGTGGCGTGATCTAGGACCTCGGGCGATTTCGGCCATTGTTATGTTGGCTCTCGCGATAGGGGCGGCTTGGGCTGGCCCTTTTTACTTTGCCATTCTAATTTCGATCGCGACTGGGCTTATGGTCTGGGAATTGGCGCGTATGCACGAACCGCGCTTTCCTATGTTGCCCGAGATCATGGCCGCCGTAACCACCGCGATGGTCTTTACCACTTACCCATTGTTCATGGGAATTTTGGTCCAATATGCCTTTGCTGCGACTGTGGTGTTGGCCGCTCTTCTGACCATTTGTGTCAAACGTGATATGCATCTCTTTGCGCCCTATGTTTTGGCGGTTCTGCTAACCGGTAACCTGTTGGCAGGCCTATACATGGCCTCACCCAAATCGGTTCTGTTCTTATTGGCCATTGTCATCGCAACCGATGTTGCCGGGTATTTCGCTGGCAAATCTATTGGCGGTCGCAAATTCTGGCCGCGCTTTAGCCCCAAGAAAACCTGGTCTGGTGTCATTGCTGGCTGGCTTGCGGCTGGGTGTATTGGGTTTGTGGGGTATGTGACCGGAAATTTCGGGCCTTTGTTCATTTTAACCGCGATGATTATGAGCTTTGGTAGCCAGCTTGGGGACATTGCCGAAAGCGCGTTAAAGCGCCGGGCAGGGGTCAAGGATAGCTCCAACCTTATTCCGGGCCATGGCGGCGTGCTTGACCGGTTTGATGGTGTTGTTGGCGCGTCGATAGTCCTTATTGTCTACATGGTTTTCTAACCTCAATGACACGACGCATATCCATTTTTGGCGCAACAGGGTCCATCGGGCAAAGCACGATTGACCTGATCGCTCGTGATCCAGACGCCTATGAGACTGTGGCACTGACCGGTGGCCGCAATATTGCGCAGCTGGCATCCGATGCGATTAAGCTTGGCGCGCAAATCGCTGTGACTGCTGATGAAAAGCGCCTTGCGGAATTGCGTGACGCTTTGGCCGGAACTGGTGTAGAGGCGGCCGCGGGGCGACAGGCCTTGATCGAAGCAGCCAGCCGTCCGGCCGATTGGGTGATGTCGGCCATTGTCGGTGCAGCTGGTTTGGAGCCGGGGCTGCGGGCCTTGCAAACCGGCGCGACATTGGCGTTGGCCAACAAGGAAAGCCTTGTTTGTGCTGGGCCATTGATCATGCGAACAGCCCAAGCGCATGGCACGCATATCCTACCGGTCGACAGCGAACATAGTGCGGTTTTTCAAGCGCTGATTGGCGAAGACCTGGCCACCGTCGAACGCATTGTCATAACGGCGAGCGGCGGGGCCTTTCGCGATTGGCCAATCGAAGACCTTGCCAAAGCGACCCCGGCCCAAGCGGCGACCCACCCCAATTGGGATATGGGCCAGCGCATCACTATTGATAGTGCATCCATGTTCAACAAAGCCCTGGAGCTGATTGAAACCAAAGAATACTTTGGTGTCTCGGCGGATAAGATTGAAACGGTTGTCCATCCGGAATCGATGATCCATGCGCTTGTTGGCTTTAACGATGGCGCATTGATGGCCCATGTAGGCACCCCGGATATGCGCCATGCCATTGGGTTCGCCTTGCACTATCCGCACCGCAAATCGCTCCCTGTGGAACGGCTCGATCTGGTCAAGCTGGGCCAAATGACCTTTCGCGATCCCTGTGAAACCCGTTGGCCCGCCTTGCGCTTGGCGCGCGAGGTCATGGAAGCCGGTGGTTTGATGGGCGCGGTTTTTAACGCCGCCAAGGAGCGCGCGCTTGATGCGTTTATCGCTGAACAAATCACGTTCCCGCGCATGGCCGGTGTGGTCGAAGAGGTACTGAGTGACCTTTCTACATACGAAAGTCATAATCCTGCCGAGATTACCCTTGATAAGGTCGCCGAGGCAGACCATCTCGCTCGGGTACGGGCGGATGAGATCATGGCGCAATAATAGCAATCTACCAATGAGGCATATGCTTTGGACCTGACGACGTTGATTCCGCAATTTGGCGGCCTGCTTTGGACTTTGTTGTTCTTTGTTGTGGCCTTGTCGATCATCGTGGCGATCCACGAATATGGCCACTACATTGTTGGCAAGAAATCCGGCATTTATCCCGAGGTGTTCAGCCTTGGATTTGGCCCCGTTCTTTGGTCGCGCTACGACGATTTTGGCACCAAATGGCAGATCGCGGCCATTCCCTTTGGTGGCTACGTAAAATTCCGCGGCGATGCGAATGCGTCTGGTGGAATAGATGGCGAGACTATCCATGGTATGGACGAAAAGGCGATGCGCGCCACCATGCATGGGGCCCCGCTTTGGGCGCGAACGGCGACGGTTGCCGCGGGCCCGATATTCAACTTCATCTTGTCGATCATTCTGTTCACTGCTGTCATTATGGCGCGCGGTGTCGTGACCGAACCTTTGACCGTTGGTGAACTGCGCACTATGCCTGTTGCGCAGGAATTGCAGTCTGGTGATGTGATCTTGGCGATTGAGGGCGGCTCACCGCCTGCTTTTGACGATGCCGTTGCCTACGAAGCCTTTATGAAAGCGCTGCCCCAAAAACCGTTGTTAGACTACACGGTGATGCGCGATGGGGCAGAAACGATTGTATCGGGTCCTTATGTATATCCGCCGATTGTGACTCAAGTCGCGCCGCGTTCGGCGGCACGGGATGCCGGGCTTCAGCAGGGTGATGTGATTGTCGCCATTGATGGCGAACCGGTTTTTGCCTTTGATCAGCTCAAGCAAAAGGTCGAAGGATCGGAAGGGGCGTCATTGGCCTTGACGGTTTGGCGCGATGGTCAAGAGGTTGAAGCCGATTTGACCCCTCGCCGCGTTGACGAACCTCAGGCGGATAACAGCTTTAAAACCTTTTACCGGATCGGCGTGATCGGCGGCATTCTGTTTGAACCGGCCACGGCAACACCGGGTTTTGGGGAATCTGTTTGGGCTGGTGTTGAACAAGTTGGCCGCATCATGTCCGGGTCGCTGTCTGGCATGTGGCACATGATCACCGGAGCGATCAGCACCTGTAACCTGTCCGGGCCAATAGGAATCGCTGAAACTTCGGGTGATATGGCCAGCCAAGGCACATCCAACTTCATCTGGTTTGTCGCTGTCTTGTCGACGGCTGTTGGCCTGATCAACCTGTTCCCGATCCCGGTTTTGGACGGCGGGCATTTGGTGTTTTACGCTTATGAGGCCGTCACAGGCCGTCAGCCAAGCGAAAAAGCGCTCGACCTCTTGATGAAACTTGGTTTGATTGTCGTGTTGGCGGTGATGATCCTCGGTGTGAGCAGTGATTTGTTCTGCTAAATGACACAATTGATCCGGCGGGTGCCGTAATCTCGCCGGATTTACCATGTATTCAGGTCTTAGAAACGAAAGGACCGAATCCATGAGCACTCTTCAAGCAGGATATCGTAGTGTCAGCTTGCTGGTCTCCATCAACTGGGACCGGTTGCTATATGTCTTTACCATCGTCTTTGCGCTGTTCTTGGGCGCATATCTTGGGACCTTGGCGCAATAGTCCCCCAGCCGTAGGGGATTTTCCACAAAAACACCGGCAAATGCCTGCCATGTCCTTTTGACAAGGGCCACCATTCCCGATACTCAGTTTCAGAGGGATGTCGGAGTGGATTGTTAAGATGGCACAGGTCATTTCGGCGCGTAAAGCGCCGCTGAGTTTTAAGCAGAAAAACCAAGTGTCACGGGCTGCCAAAGTTGTGGCCGTGGCAATCGCGTTAACTGCAGGTGTCGGGGCTGCCACCCTGCCACGGGCCGCTTACGCCCAAAGTTACGTGTTCAACAGTGTGTCGATTGAAGGCAACGAACGCATCGAAGGATCGACCATCCTGTCCTATGCGGGGATTGCGCGCGGCCAGTCAGTGTCTGCAGGGCAGCTAAACGACGCTTATCAGCGTATCTTGGGATCGGGCTTGTTTGAGACCGTGGATATTATTCCACAGGGGTCCAAGCTTGTTATCAAAGTGGTTGAATACCCGACGGTCAACAAAATCTCGTTTGAAGGTAACAAACGTCTCAAAGATGATGAGTTGGCCGGTATCGTGCAAACTCAACTGCGCCGCGTCTTTAGCCCGCGCATTGCCGAGGCAGACGCCCAGCGTATTTCCGAAGCCTACAGCCAGCAGGGCCGAATTGCCGCGCGGGTGTCTCCCAAAGTTATCAAGCGTCGGGACAATCGCGTCGATCTGGTCTTTGAAGTCTTCGAAGGGGGTGTTGCTGAAATCGAGCGTATCGGTTTCTCTGGTAACTCCAACTACTCTGACCGCCGTTTGCGCCGGGTTATGGCTACCAAACAGGCGGGCATTTTGCGGGCCTTGATCCAAAAAGACACCTATATTGAAGACCGGGTTGAGTTTGACAAGCAGCTGTTGCGCGATTTCTATGCCTCGCGCGGCTATGTTGATTTCCGCATCACCGGTGTAAACTCTGAGCTGGCACAGGAACGTGACGGCTACTTTGTGACTTTCAATGTCGAGGAGGGGCAACAGTTCCAAGTTGGCGAAGTCACTATTACGTCTGATCTTCCCGAAGTCGACGTTGAGTTGTTCGAAAAGAAACTCAAACTCCGGTCGGGGAAGGTATATTCTCCGGCGCGTATCGAAAACGAAATCGCCCGCCTTGAAACTCTTGCGGTGCGCGAAGGTCTGAACTTCTTGCGGGTAGAACCACGTATCACCCGCAATGATCGCGATTTGACTCTGGATGTTGAGCTTCAGCTAACTCGCGGGCCGCGCATCTTTATCGAGCGTATCGATATCGAAGGAAATACCACCACCCTTGATCGCGTCATTCGCGAACAGTTCTTGCTTGCAGAGGGTGACCCTTTTAACCCGCGTGCCGTACGCGAGAGCGCAGAGCGTATTCGGGCGCTGGGGTATTTTGAAACCGCAGATGTGCAAGCGCGCGAAGGTTCAACACCTCAACAAGTGATTGTTGACGTTGATGTCGAAGAACGCCCAACAGGATCGATCGGTTTTGGTGGGTCCTATTCCACCAATAACGGCATCGGTGTGAACCTGTCCTTTAGGGAGCGTAACTTTTTGGGGCGTGGCCAAAACTTTGGCTTTTCCTTTGACACGTCGTCGTCAACCAGAAGCTTTAACCTGAACTTTAGCGAGCCGTCCTTCCTTGGGCGCGATTTGGAGTTTGGGTTCATCGCAAATTACGCGGAATCGGATAACGACAACGCGGATTACGACACGGCCAACGGGATCTTCCGTCCTTTCTTGGCGTTCCCAATCTCTGACAATGGTCGTCTGCAGCTGCGTTACACTTTGGACTATTCCGACCTTGGGGCCCCGCGTGTTGATGAGGGCGAAGAGGAAGAAGTTGGTGCCGTGATCCTGCAAGAAGCAGATTTTGGTCCGCGCTACGATAGCTCGCTTGGATACACCTACACCTACGACACAATTCGCGCGGGTTTGAGCCCGACAAGCCGTTTCCGGTTTGAGTTTGGTCAGGATTTTTCCGGGGTCGGCGGGAACTCGGCCTTTGTGAAAACAAATGTGCGAGCCGTGGCTCAGACGAAAATATGGAACGAAGAAGTGACTTTGCGCGCGTCGTTCCAAGGTGGTGCTCTGAACTATTCCCAAAGCGAGAGCCGGGCGACCGACCGTTTCCGCACCAACCCAAACATCATGCGTGGTTTTGAAAGCAATGGTATTGGACCGCGTGAAATTCGCGATTCCAATGACATTGACGACCCGTTGGGGGGTAACTTCTACGCTGTGGCCCGTTTCGAAGCGGACTTCTCGCTTGGTCTTCCCGAGGAATACGGTTTGACCGGTGGTTTGTTCTATGATGTCGGATCGGTTTGGGGGGTCAATGATGGCTACGACGAACTGGCAGAATCGGCAGGCGGCAAGATTGTTTCAGATGATTTTGATCTGCGTCACGTTGTCGGGGTATCTGTGTTCTGGAACAGCGCTCTTGGCCCGCTTCGTCTTGATTTCTCCGAAGCCGTGAAGAAGAGCAAATATGACAAACCGCTCAACTTCAATATCTCGGTCTCAAAGCAGTTCTAATCGCGTGCGGCGCGCTTTAACTTTCGCGACTCTTTTTTTGGCCCTGTCAGTTTGGACTGCTGGGGCCAAAGCCCAGTCTGTTGGGGGCTTCGACACCGGTACGGTTCAAAGCCCGGTTTTGGTAATTGAGTTCGATCGTGCTTTTAGTCAAAGCGCCTTTGGTCAAAAACTAACCGTTGAATTAGAGACCGCGGGGGCAGAAATAGCCGCCGAAAACCGCCAAATCGAAACAGAGTTGCGCGACGAAGAGATGCTTTTGACAGATCAGCGCAAAGCGATGGAGCCTGCAGCTTTTCGCGAGCTTGCTGATGCGTTTGATCAGAAGGTTCAAAAGCTGCGCCGCGAACAAGACACGAAAGCGCGCGAGTTGAGCGAGCGCCGAGATGGGGCGCGGCGCGACTTCTTGACCTCGGCGGGACCAATTCTGAACCGCATCATGCAAAATACAAATGCCGTTGTCGTCATGGAAAAACGCAATGTTTTTGCATCGATATCCGCAATTGATGTCACCGATTTGGTGATTTCCGAGATCAACGCACTTTTCCCACAAGAGCCATCCGACCCCTGACGCTGACTTGCCCCGACGCCCGGCGATTGGTAGGGAGAGGGCAACAGAAAAACAAAGGCAAGCTTCATGACTGACACGCTGCTGAGCGCTGATATTCAACTGATCCAACGTATTCTTCCGCACCGCTACCCGTTTTTGTTGGTGGACCGCGTCGAAGACATTGACGGTTACACGTCGGGTATCGGCATCAAAAACGTCACCATGAATGAACCGCATTTTCAGGGCCATTTCCCCGGCCTTCCGATCATGCCAGGCGTGACAATTGTCGAAGCTATGGCCCAGACCGCCGCTGTTATGGTGGGTGTGGCAATGGATATGGCCGACAAGGAGATGAAGGTTTACTTTATGTCGATCGACAAATGTAAGTTCCGGCGCAAGGTTGTTCCGGGTGATCAGCTGCGTCTGAACCTGAAAACCGTCCGCGGCAAACCCGGTGCCAAAGTTTGGAAATTCGCCGGTATCGCCGAAGTTGACGGTGAAATGGCGGCGGAATGCGAGTTCACGGCGATGATGGACCTTCCTGCATGAATGCGAAAATTCACCCATCGGCTGTGGTCGAAGACGGTGCGCAGATTGGCGACGGCTGTATCATCGGGCCATTTTGCCATGTTGGCCCCAAGGTTGTGCTTGGCCCTCGGGTTGAACTCAAATCGCATGTGGTGGTGACTGGTCTAACCGAGATTGGTGAAGAAACCATCATTTTCCCATTCGCAGTGATCGGTGAAATCCCTCAGGATTTGAAGTTTGATGGCGAAGACACCCGGCTAGAGATTGGCAAGCGCAATCGCATTCGTGAACATGTGACAATGAACACCGGCACGGCGGGGGGCGGCGGTCTCACCAAGGTTGGGGATGACGGTCTTTTCATGGCGTCGAGCCATGTCGCCCATGACGTTCATGTCGGCAATAACGTGATCCTTGCCAATAACGTCGCGCTGGCCGGGCACTGTGTACTTGAGGATCAGGTCATTGTTGGTGGCCTCTCTGGCGTTCATCAATTTGTGCGTATTGGCCGTGGTGCGATTATCGGCGCGGTGACCATGGTCACAAATGACGTTATTCCTCATGGTCTCGTTCAAGGGCCACGCGGGCAGCTTGATGGTTTGAACCTTGTTGGTTTGAAACGTCGCGGCGTTGCGCGTAGTGACATCACCGCCTTGCGGGCGGCATTTCAGATGTTGGCGCAGGGCGAGGGGGCCTTTCAGGACCGTGCACGCCGATTGGGCGAAGAAACCGACAGCGATTATGTCTCGGAAATCGTGGCCTTTATCCTTGGCGACAGCGACCGATCCTTTTTAACTCCGGGTTAAACACGTATGTTGGCATTGATCGCAGGACGGGGCGCATTGCCAACGGTGGTGGCTGAAACACTGCCGACCCGCCCGATTGTCTGTGCTCTCGAACATGTTGCTCCAACTGATTTGGCACCGGATCATGTCTTTCGGCTCGAAAAGGTTGGTGGCCTGCTGCGCTGGCTCAAGGCGCAGGGGGTGACGCAAATCTGTATGTGTGGCGCGATCCGCCGACCGGAGTTTGAGTGGCGGCAGTTGGATATGGCCACTCTGCTGATGGTGCCGCGCATTTTTCGGGCCTTGCGGCGTGGCGATGACGGCGCATTGCGCATTGTTATTGCGATGTTTGAGGATGCTGGTTTTGAGGTGCTCGCCGCCCATGAGGCCGTGCCGAGCCTTTTGCCAGATGCCGGTGTTCCGACCTTTTCTCAGCCATCGCCCGAGGCCGATCGCTTGGCCCGTATTGGTGATGATGTCAGCGCAGATCAGGCCCGAGACGATCTCGGTCAAGCCTGTATCGTCGCACGAAGCGGCATTCCCGCCCGCGAAGGTGAGGACGGCACCGATGCCATGCTGCGGGCCGCCGGGCAAGAGGTCAAGGGCGGCATTCTTTATAAGGCACCAAAACCCGGCCAGGAACGCCGTGCCGACCTTCCCACAATTGGCCCGGATACGGCGCGCAATGCCGCCGAAGCGGGATTGGCTGGTATTGTGATCGAAGCGGACGGCGTGATGGTGTTGAATTTCGAAGAGACCCTGCGCCGGCTTGATGCCGAAGGCTTGTTTCTTTGGATCAGAGAAAGGCCGGAATAGATGCGGGTGTTCATCACAGCGGGCGAGGCCTCGGGCGACAAGCTTGGCGCAGCGCTGATGCAAGGCCTGCGACAGCTGGTGCCTGACGTCGAGTTCCGCGGCATTGGTGGGACGTTGATGGAGAAAGAGGGCTTGGACAGCCTCTTTCCCATGGATGAGATCAGCGTCATGGGGGTGTCGGAAATTCTCAAGGAATATCGTCATCTCAAGGCGCGTATCCGCGAAACGGCAGATGCAGTGATTGCCGATAAGCCCGATGTTTTGATCACCATTGATTTGCCCGAGTTTTCCTTGCGGGTGAACAAGTTGGTCAAAGAGGTGAGCGATGTTCGCGTGGTGCATTATGTTGCCCCGACGGTGTGGGCGTGGCGTCCTAAGCGCGCGGGCAAAATGGCGCATCATGTGGATCAGGTTTTGGCGCTGCTGCCCTTTGAGCCGCCATACATGCAGGCCGCTGGAATGGATTGTGATTTTGTCGGTCACCCGGTGGTGACGGACCAGATTGCCACCCAAGCCGAGGCCGATGCGTTTCGCGTTAAACACGCAATAAAGGGGCCGATGGCCTTGGTCTTACCTGGGTCGCGAAGGTCAGAAATCGGGCGTTTGATGCCTATTTTCGCGCAAGCGGCGGCGTTGCTGCACGAAAAACGGCCCGACCTGCGATTGGTCCTTCCGGCGGCGGGCAACGTGGTTGACGCGGTCCAAGAAGCGGTGAGCGATTGGCCGGGTGCACCCTTGGTCATCGATCCGCGACAGGACGATGGATCAGACAAGCGGGCGGCATTTCGCGCCGCCGATGTGGCTTTGGCGGCGTCGGGAACAGTGTCTCTTGAGCTTGCTGCGGCGGGCACTCCGATGGTGATCGCCTATGACATGAGCTGGCTCAGCCGTCAGATCATCGGGCGAATGATGCTGGTCGACACGGTGACTTTGGTCAATCTGGTGTCTGAGACTCGCGCCGTACCGGAGTTTATCGGCAAGGATTGTTTGCCGGGGCCTATCGCCGATGCGGTGTTGCACGAGCTTGACGCACCGGGAACCCAACAAGAGGCGATGCGCCTAACCATGGAGCGGCTCGGCCTTGGGGGCGAACATCCGGGACTTCGTGCCGCACGGGCGGTTTTGAATGGGCTGGGGCAGGGCGCAACGCGTCATTGACCCCAAAATCAGACACGACAATAAAAAAAGGCCGCCTAAAGAGGCGGCCTTTTCTTTAACGTCTCTCTTCTGCTTACAGCAAGGATTTAACCTGCTCAGCAACGTTTTCGGCTGTGATGCCGAATTTTTCATAAAGAGTGCCTGCCGGGGCGGAGGCACCAAAGCCGTCCATACCCACAAAGGCCGACTTCTTGGCATTGCCACGCTCACCACAAAGCCAGCGATCCCAACCCATACGGTTTGCGGCTTCGACGGCAACACGCACCGGACCGGCAGGGGGCAGAACACGACGACGATAGCTTTCGTCCTGCTGTTCAAACAGCTCCCAGCACGGCATGGACACCACGCGGGTGCCAATACCTTCGGCCTGAAGCAGATCACGCGCAGCAAGGGCGATTTCAACTTCGGAACCGGTCGCCATGATGATCGCCTGACGCTTGCCCTCGGCCTCGGCCAGAACATAGGCTCCTTTTTCGACAAGGTTGGCGTTCTTGTGCTCTTTGCGAACCGTCGGCAAGCCCTGACGGGTCAAGGATAGAACCGACGGCGTGCCGGTCTGACGCATGGCAACTTCCCAGGCTTCGGCGGTTTCAACCGTATCACATGGGCGGAAGACCAAAGTGTTTGGCGTGGCGCGCGAAATCGCCAGATGTTCCACCGGCTGGTGGGTTGGGCCATCTTCGCCAAGGCCGATGCTGTCATGGGTCATGACAAACACGGTTGGAACCTTCATCAGGGCCGCCAAACGCATCGCAGGGCGGGCGTAATCGGTAAAGGCCATGAAGGTGCCGGAATAGGGGCGAATGCCGCCATGCAGCGCCATGCCGTTCATTGCCGACGACATGCCATGTTCCCGAATACCCCAATAGACATAACGACCTTTGCGGTTGTCGGTGTCAAAGGTGCCAAGATCTGCGGTCAGGGTGTTGTTGGACCCGGTCAGGTCAGCAGAGCCGCCACAGGTTTCGGGCATGATTGGGTTGATCACGCTCAGCGCCATTTCAGACGATTTACGAGTGGCCACTTTGGGCTGCTCTTCGCTGATCTGTTTCTTCAGCGCTTTGACAACGGCCGAAAGTTTCTTGGGCGCGCCACCGGTCATCACACGTTCGAATTCGGTTTGACGGGCGGTGGACACTTCGGCCAGACGCGCTTCCCATGCTTCGCGTTCGGATGCACCACGAGTGCCAACCTCTTCCCACCAGGATTTGATCTCGGCAGGAATGTCGAACACGCCGGCGTCCCAGCCCCAATTGGCTTTGGCCGCAACGTTCTGCTCTTCGTTGGTCAATGCGCCGTGACCTTTGGACGTGTCTTGCGCGGCGTGGCCCAAAGCGATGTGGGTTTTGCAAGCGATCATCGATGGTTTGCCGGCCTTTTTGGCGGCGATGATGGCGGCGTCGATGGCAATAGGATCATGGCCGTCGATTTCCTGAACATGCCAGCCAGACGCCTTAAAGCGCTGAACCTGATCTGTACGATCAGAGAGAGACACTTTGCCGTCGATGGTGATGTCGTTGTTGTCCCAGAAGACAATCAGGTTGCCAAGCTCATAGCGACCCGCAAGGGCGATGGCTTCTTGGCTCACACCTTCCATGAGGCAACCGTCACCGGCGATGACATAGGTGTGGTGATCAACGATTTTCTTGGAGAAACGACCGCGCAGCATTTCTTCGGCCATGGCAAAGCCAACCGAGTTTGCAATACCCTGACCCAAGGGGCCGGTGGTGGTTTCAACAGCCTTGAGAAGGAAGTTTTCCGGGTGACCGGCGGTTTTCGCGCCCCACTGACGGAAATTCTTGATCTCGTCTAAGGTAACCTCGGGGTCGCCACAGAGATAAAGCAGCGAATAGATCAGCATCGAGCCGTGGCCTGCCGACAGGATAAACCGGTCACGGTCATGCCATTCGGGGTTTTTCGCGTCAAACTTGAGGTGCTTTGAAAACAGCACGGTTGCCACGTCGGCCATGCCAATCGGCATACCTGTGTGACCGGAGTTTGCAGCAGCAACCCCATCCAGTGCGAGGGCACGGATAGCAGTTGCACGCATCCAATGTTCGGGATTGCTTGTACGGAGCTCTTGGATATCCACCGGGTTCGATCCTTTGGCCAGATAGGGGATTGCGCGCTCAATAACAGCGTTGGGGCAAAGTGCAAGCATGCCTGTCATGTGGTGATGTGGACAAACAGGCCTATTTCCGCCTAAGACATTGGAATTAATAGGGGGCGCTTTTTCCGTAAGCGCTTGTTAAACTTTTTGCCAAGCGAGCCAAAGCGCGATTCGTTTGTGATAGCGCTAAAAAGGGCTCAAAGCAGGCTAGGGGGTAGGATGACCCAAATCGATGAATTGCACGGCCGGATTACGCGGGCGTTAGAGCGGATTTCGCAACAGGTTGAGGGCTATACGGCCCCCGTGGCCGAAGCGGACCCGGAGGCGGCCAACAAGCTTGTTGAGCTTGAGGCGGCCTTGGTTGCTGCCCAAGAGGATGCGAAGGCGGCTCAGATTGAGGCCAATGTCTCTCGCGAAGCGGCGGCGGTTGAGGCTGAAAAGCTAAGGGTCGCACAAGATGAATCGGCGGTTTTGACGGAACAATTGGCCGCAGCAAAAGAAGCGGCCGAAGTGGTGCAAGCGGCAGTGGTTAAAACGGAGGCAGAAGACGCCACCGGGGACCCCGTCGAACCCCCCGTCGAAGAACCGGTTGCCGCGCCCGTAGTGGCCGCCGTTGATAGCGCTGAACTTGAAGCCCTACGCGAAGAGCTGGAAGACGAGAAGATCGCCAATGCTCAGCTTCAGGAGCGGCTTAACGTTTTGACTGCCCGCCAGTCCGAAGCGAGTTCCGAACCAAGTGGCGATGGCGGCAATGATGCGGCGCTTGAACAGCAATTGCTAGCTCAACGCGAGAGCATGGCGCAGTTGGACGGTGAGCTACAGCGTTTGCGCAGCTCAAACGCAGCGCTTGAGGAAACCGTTTCCGCGTTGCGCGAGGCCAATGCCCAAGGGGTTGGTGAACCGCATTTGATCAACAAGGCGATGCTGGCCGAGCTGGAAAGCCTGCGGGCGACGCAGGCCGCCGAAGCCGCCGAAACCAATGCCGTTCTGGCGGCGATGGAGCCGCTTTTGGCCGAAGCCGCCGGTGAGGAGAACGCGTAATGTCTCAGATCGAAGTTGAAATCATCATCGGTGGCCGGTCGTTTGAAGTTGCTTGCCAAGAAGGCGAACAACAGTATTTGCAATCCGCTGCCAAATTGCTTGATGCAGAGGCCGCTGTTTTGGTAGGTCAGATTGGTCGGATGCCAGAGCCACGCATGTTGTTGATGTCGGGCCTGATGTTGGCGGATAAAACCGCCGGGCTTGAGGAAAAACTGCGCGAAGCCGAGGACAAGATGGCGGCCATTCAGTCCGAATTGGATGAACTCAAAAGCGCGCCCCCACCGATGCCCGAAAAAGTCGAGGTTCCGGTGATCCCGTCGAACGTTTCCGATGGATTGGCAGAACTCGCCGCGCAAGCCGAGGCCGTGGCCAGTTCGGTGGAAGAAAAGCTGGCCTAACTGCCAGGCTTGTTGGTCTGATCTCTAAAACAAAAAAGCGCCCCAAATGCGGGGCGCTTTTCTTTTTGGTCTGTCACTAACCCTTAGGCGTTGGCTTCGCGGATTTTGTCAGCCGCTTCCTTGTTATAGGCAAGGCCATTGTCATCCAGAAGCGTGTCCAGCTCACCAGACAGAGCCATCTCAGTAATGATGTCGCAACCGCCAACAAATTCACCTTTGACATAGAGCTGGGGAATAGTCGGCCAGTCGGAATAGTCTTTGATGCCCTGACGGATGTCTTCGTCGGCGAGAACGTTCACATCGGTATATTCCAGACCCATGTAGTTCAAAACACCGGCGACACGGCTGGAAAAGCCACACTGCGGCATATCCTTGGTGCCCTTCATATAAAGAACAACGTCATTGGCTTTGACGGTTTCATCAATTCTGGCTTTTGCATCAGTCATCTTGGTTTTCCTCTTCAAGTCGCCTTTGGCGATCCTTGCGAATATAGGGCATTATGGATCCGTAGGTGATAACCCCGACAATCGCCAAACTGGCCAGAACCGGCCAAACACTATCGAGATAAGTCATCACGCTGGACATCGGATTATTCCGGGGCTTTGGTGGTTAGGGCCAGCGCGTGCAATTCACCGGCTGCGCCATCCATCTTGCCCTTGAGCGCGGCATAAACGGCACGCTGTTGCTGAACACGGTTTTTGCCACGAAAGCTTTCGTCGACGACCATGGCAGACATATGAACACCGTCTTCGCCAGCAACCTGAATTTCCGCATCAGGAAAGCTTTCGCGCAGCAGGTCTTCGATTTCTTGGGCATGCATCGGCATTGAGCATGGGCCTCCGGTTTGTTTCGCTTTCCTGACAGAAGTAGTGCGATGTGCCCCGATGCGCAAGGCGCACAAGGGGCGGGGCCGCCCTCAATTGGTCGCGGATTGCGACGTGGCCGTTTAAATGTCGAGCTCAACCCAGACCGGAACATGGTCAGAAGGCTTTTCACGGCCGCGAATGGCGCTGTCAATCTTGCACTCAACAAGCATGTCCGCAGCCTGAGGTGTCAAAAGGAAATGGTCGATACGGATGCCATTGTTGCGCTGCCAAGCGCCGGCTTGATAATCCCAAAAACTATAGTGCTCTGGTCCTTGGGTGCGGGCGCGGAATGCCTCGGTAAAGCCAAGGTTCAGGATGCGACGAAAGGCGGTGAGGGTTTCGGGGCGAAACAAGGCGTCCTCGGTCCAATCTTGCGGGCGGGCGGCGTCTTCGGATTGAGGGATGACATTATAGTCCCCGGCCATAAGCGCGGGCATTTCATCATCCAGCAACTGTTGGGCCCGCGCCTCAAGGCGTTTCATCCAGTTCAACTTGTAATCATATTTTGGACCGGGGCAGGGGTTGCCGTTGGGCAAATACAATCCGCAAAGCCGGATCGCCTCGCGTTCACCCATAACCGTGGCTTCGATCCAGCGGGCTTGTTCGTCTGATTCGTCATCTTCGTTAAGGTTGGGAAGGCCGCGGGTGACGTCCTCTAGCGGCAGTTTGCTCAGAATCGCAACACCGTTGAAGCTCTTCTGCCCATGGGTTTCCACATTATAACCGCGATCTTCAAACTCTTGACGCGGAAACGCTTCATCAACTGACTTGATTTCCTGCAGCAGTGCCACATCTGGCTGCGCGTCGTCCAGCCAATCGAGAAGCGCGGGAAGCCGCGCCTTGATACCATTGATGTTAAACGTGGCGATTTTCATGCGCGCTCTCCCTTTGTCTTTCTATCGCTGAAAGCGGGGGGCGGGTGCAAGGAATCAATGCGATTCGGAACCTGTAAAATTTGCAAATAAGTGTTGCATTGCAAAGTTTATACTTATCCACAAGAAAAGCAAAAATGTGGACAACTTTTATAAATGTTTTCTGAGAGTTAGCTGAAAGGCGAAGCTCATGTGGATAACTGATTTTGAGCACAACCTTAACGGGAATTAACTATTATGCAAACGCGGTAAGGTGGCAGCTTTGGGGGGCAAAAACACGCAACTCTCAAAACGGAGAATTCCAATGTCAGCTCAACACAAGCACATGATTTCTGAACAAACTGTTTCCAAAGCTGAAACAAGTGCGTTTACCGGCGATGCAACTGAGATGTTTACGTCTTGGTCTGGCCCTGCGGATGGTCACATTGATGCCGGCGACGCGGTCGAGATGTTCACATCCTGGTCCGGTCCTGCGGCGGGCAACACCGATTCCGGTGACGCCGTCGAAATGTTCACATCCTGGTCCGGCCCAACAGCAGGCAACACAGACGCAGGTGACGCCGTTGAAATGTTCACGTCTTGGAGCGGTCCTGCAAGCGGAAACACAGATGCCGGTGACAACGTAGAGATGTTTACCTCGTGGTCTGGCCCATCCGCAGGCAACACAGACGCCGGCGATGCGGTTGAAATGTTTACGTCTTGGAGCGGTCCGGCAGACGGCAACACCGAAGCGGGTGACAATGTTGAGATGTTCACATCTTGGTCCGGCCCTGCTGGCGGCAATTCCGATGCCGGTGACAGCGTTGAAATGTTCACGTCCTGGAGCGGCCCCGTTGGTGACAGCACCGAAGCCGGTGACAATGTCGAAGCGTTCACATCCTGGTCCGGCCCGGTCACTGCCTAATCTCTAGGCCAAAGGCTTCAGAATCCGGGTAGGGCGTTTGCTGCTCTGCCTCTCAGAACAAGAGGAGTTCTTATCATGACAAATGTCGTCGCGCTCAACGTACCGACCCGGATTCTGCCTCTGGAGGCGCGGGTTGCCGCGCTTCTGGGCTGCTTTTCCCAATCCCGCCGCATCGGAGAGGATGTGTTTTGGCTCAAGGAAAACGCGGAACTTTTGAATATTCTGGAATGCACCGGCCAACCGGTGTCCTCCCAGTCCCTTCAGGTTTACGAAGGATTTTACGAACAGGCCGAAAAACGGCTGCAATTCTTCCCACAATATTACCGCTTTTTGCTGTCTCTTGCCCTAGACCTTGAGGATCTGGGAATGCCGGGAGACAAAGCACAACGTATGGTGGATTTTGCCAAATCCGAACGCTTGCCCATGGCAGAGCTGTCCGATTTGCAACGTGCCGAGGCGCGCCGCCTGATGATTCGACGTGGGGTTGAATCGGTCAAAGATGCCGGTTTGGATGATAGATTGCGCAATTTTGCGGCAAGAACGCGTACTTTTACGCTTCCCAACAAGAAAGCTGCGTATGAATTGACACATATTTCATTCTACCTGAGCGAGTATGGTCGACGTGACCCGAAACTTAGCGTAGAAGGAAAGCTAAGCTTGCATTTCGCCGGACTGACCGCCTTTTTGGATCAAAACGCTGATTTGCTGGCCGAGGTTTGTATTGCTCTGCGCTATGCGAGTGTGGTTCCGCCCACAATTTGGACGGATTGGCTCGAGGGCGAAACAGTGGGATTTGAGATCGACGAGGGGGACCATGTGCCGCTGAACGATGATTACCATGAGTTCCTCGTCTGCAACTGGCATCAAGCCGTTGCAGGGTCCTCGATCTTCCGCAAGTCATTTGGTGGCGGACGGATGCGTTTTGATCGCCATCAACGTCCAACTGCGTTGCGCGAAATCAGTCAGGTGATGTTGTCGCTTGATGATGCGCGCAGCACCGATTGGGAAGTCATGCGCCATCGTATGGCCCCGCAGCTTTCGCCAGAAGCCCGTGACGTTCTTGATATTGCTGCCGAAAGCAGTTCAGACTTTGGTGCTTTTTTCGAAGGGTTCGCCCGGGCAGGTCGGGCATGAAGGCGACAACACTCGGCGCTCTGTTGGTCATTGTATATACAGGTATGATGGCCGCCGCAGATGGGATCACCAAATTCATCGCTGGTGGCTATGAGGCCCCGCAACTCTTTGCCCTGTCCTCGGCGCTTGTGGTGTTGATGGCAGCGGGCGCGGCCCGAACAACCGGCGGTGGGACGTTGAAAATCAGCTCGATCAAGGCCATGGTCGCGCGGTCCGCACTAACCGTCATTGCCTCGCTGGCGTTTTTCAAAGCCTTCCTGCTCTTGCCTTTCGCAGACGTCTTTTTGTTCATTGGCCTGATGCCTTTGATCGCGGCGGCGATGTCTGGCCCGATGTTGGGCGAAAGCCCGCGCCCCTTGGCTTGGGTCGCCCTAAGCATAGGTGCCTGTGGCGTGTTTTTCCTGACCCCAGGCGGTGTGAGCGGTGCACAAGAGGGTCATGCCTGGGCGTTTCTAGCGGCGCTCACCGGAACGGCGTCGATGTTGCTGGCGCGGGTCATTGCCAAGGTGGAGCGCGCGCCCCTGGCGCAAGTGTTCTGGCCCAATTTGGCACTGATGGTTGCCATGGGCGTGGCTTTGCCCTTTGTCTGGCGGCCAATGACATTGGTCGATGCCGGTTGGATCATGGGCTATGCGGTGTTCTTGTTCGGCGCCCGCTATGTGGTTGCGGAAGCATTGCGTTTGCTTCCGGCCTATGTGGCGACACCGCTGATGAACCTTCAATTTGTGTGGATGGTTGCCATCGGCATGGTGGCCTTCAACGAGTTCCCCGGAACCGGAACGATATTAGGTGTCATGCTGGTTATCGCATCGGGTCTTTGGCTGGTGGTCGAAGAAAGCCTGGTGCGTAGAAAACTCGCACTGCAAAACGCGTCGGAGCAATCCGGCGCGTCACCGTCTTTGGGTAAGGCACGAATTTACCCGGCTGAATAGAAGTAAGGCGCTGATTACATAGAGAAAGATGTGCCGCAGCCGCAAGAGCTGCTGGCATTTGGGTTTTCTATGGTAAAGCGCGCACCGATCAACTCGTCGCTGAAATCAATCGTCGCGCCGGCCAGAAATGGCAGCGATACAGGGTCAACAACGACCTTTTCGCCATCGGCCTCAAGGACAAGATCATCGCGAGCAGGCTCGTCCAGCTTAATCTCATACTGAAATCCACTGCATCCGCCGCCCTCAACCGCGACCCGCAAGGCCATGCCGTCGCCTGCGGCACCGATCTCGGAGAGGCGCTCATAGGCGCGGGGGGTCACTACTGGTGGCAATTGCATTGCAATCCTCGTGGTTTATCTCGGGCGTTGAATGCAATATATGGCGGCTTGGGACAAGCGACAAGGAGCGCCCGCCATGCGCGCAACATTTGCCTGCGATCCAAATCGGGTCCGGGGACGTCTATATGCCGAGGAAGAGAGCGCTCATCGCTCATGTTTTCAACGGGATCGCGACCGGATTATCCATTGTTCGGCCTTCCGCCGGTTGAAACATAAAACCCAAGTTTTTGTGGAACATGAGGGCGATTTTTATCGCACGCGCCTAACCCATTCGATCGAAGTGGCGCAAGTAGCGCGCACAATCGCCAATGCTTTGGACCTGAATACGGACCTTACCGAAGCCGTTGCCTTGGCTCACGATCTTGGGCACACGCCCTTTGGGCATACCGGCGAAGATGCTTTGGCGCTTTTGATGGAACCCTATGGTGGCTTTGATCACAATGCCCAAACCTTGCGGATCGTAACCTCGCTCGAACGGCATTATGCCGAATTTGATGGGCTGAACCTGACATGGGACACGCTTGAGGGGATTGCCAAACACAACGGCCCGGTTGAAGGCGACATTCCCTATGCTTTGTCCGAATACAACGCCTTGCACGATCTGGAGTTACATACTCATGCCAGTGCCGAAGCACAGGTTGCTGCATTGTCCGATGATGTTGCCTACAACAACCATGACTTGCATGACGGCTTGCGGGCCGGGCTCTTTACAGAAGAGCAAATTATGGAATTGCCAATTGTTGCAGACGCTTATGGCGAGGTCGACGGAACCTTTCCGAACCTAGATGCCTATCGGCGGCGCCACGAGGCCTTGCGCCGGGTATTTGGCGTCATGGTGACGGATGTTTTGACAGAATCTCGATCAAGATTACATGCGTCGGGGTGTAAAACTGCGCAGGACATTCGCGAATTGGGGCGACCTGTCATTGCCTTTTCTGATGGGATGTGGAGCAAGTTGAAAGAAATTCGGAAGTTTCTGTTTTCAAACATGTATCGCGCGCCCTCTGTGATGGAGCAACGCCGTCGTGTGACCATTGCGCTGAATGATTTGTTTCCTGCCTTTATGGCGGATCCATCTATGCTTCCGGACCGTTGGCGCGGCGATACAGCAGCCATTGAGGATGAGACAAGCCGGGCCCGTTTGGTGGCTGATTACATCGCTGGTATGACTGATCGCTTTGCCTTGCAACAACATGCCGACTTGACGGGAACCCATGTTCTTGATCGTGATGGTCAAAGCGCTCTTCCCCCCGGTTAACCTTTGTGTCACATACATCCAAATCAATTTGAGGTAGAGTGAGTGTTAGGGGTGTCACGCTTTCAAAACAAAGTGGCCGTGGTGGCTGGGGCCGAACACCCTTTGGGCGCGGCGCTTTGTACACGATTGGCGGGGTTTGGGGCGACGGTTGTTGCGATAGGCGTTGATGATTTGGCGCTGCGCGCCCTAGCAAGTCGACATCCCAGCAAGATCGAACCTTTGGCCATGCATTCGGGGTGGCGTGACATCTTGCGGTTGCTCAAAGATGCTTGGGAAGAGCAGCCCGTTAACATTTATATAGATGTGTTGCCCTTGATGGAGGGAACGGCTCGGGGCCAACGGCCTGACACCTTTGCCCGGAGCACCGGCCTGACGGCGGCGCTCAAAGACGGCATGGTCGCCGGTCGCACTTTGGGCGTCATCACTATTCCTGAGCCAAAGGATAGCAAAGAAGATAGTACCAACCGCACAGGCTATGAAGCTTTGTTGCAGCGGTTTTCTACTGAAAACAAACCGGTTCGCATGCTGGGTGTTGGGCTGCCTCAACATAACCGAGATTGGACACGTGAGCAGCTTGTCTCGGCCACGGATACTATTTTGATGCTCTGTCATCCGGTGTCGCGTGGCGTCAAATCGGGGATGGTGATCGACTGGGCGCTTGAGCTGCGCTAAGCATTAACGCGAACAACGACAGGGCAGAGCATGGCGGTTTCCTCAGGTACGGGTCTTGACCCGGTGGTGGCATTGGCGCTGGTTGGCGTTTTAGGGGTTGGTAGCCAATGGCTTGCGTGGCGTCTGCGGCTTCCGGCGATTGTCTTGATGCTCGCTGCGGGTTTGGCGGTTGGTCCGGGTCTGGGTGTTTTGAACCCGGCGGAGCAATTTGGCGATATGTTGCAACCCATGGTCGCCATTGCCGTGGCGATTATCCTGTTCGAAGGCGGCATGGTCTTGAACCTTCATAGCCTCTCGGATGCTGCCAAAGGTGTGCGCCGATTGGTCATCGTTGGCGCGCCGCTTGGGTGGTTGGCCTCAACGCTGGTCCTGCATTACGTTGCCGGTTTGGGCTGGGCTTCCTCGGCGGTGTTTGGCGGTATCATGATCGTCACGGGTCCTACCGTGATTGCGCCGTTGTTACGCCAAGCACGATTACAAAAACGCCCCGCCGCCTTATTGCAGTGGGAGGCCATCGTCAACGATCCGGTTGGTGCTTTGGCGGCGGTTCTGGCCTTTGAAGTTGTTGTTGTTCTAAACACGGCTGAAAGCGCCGGACATGCGGTGCAACAGCTGGTCCTGGGTATCGGTTTTGCCAGTGTTCTGGGTGTTTTGGGTGGCTGGGGGATAGCCAATTCTTTCCGGCGCGGCTGGGTGCCGGAGTACATGAAGATCCCGGTGCTCTTTGTTGTTCTTATTGCCGTTTTTGCGGCCTCCGACGCCGTGTTGCACGAAAGCGGATTGTTGGCGGTGACCATTATGGGCCTATGGATTGCCAATTCGGACCTGCCAAGCTACGTCGAGCTGCGCCGTTTCAAGGAGCACGCCACCGTCCTTTTGGTCTCGGGCGTTTTCATCCTTTTGTCGGCGAATATGAGCGCGGCAACACTGGCGGCGCTGGATTGGCGCGCGGCTTTGTTCGTCTTGGCGGTTATCTTTATCGCCCGACCTTTACCGGTTTTGGCTGCTTTGGCCTTTACCAATGTCCCATGGAAAGAGCGGCTTTTGGTGGCGATGACCGGCCCGCGCGGCGTGGTTTTGGTGGCTGTCGCCGGGTTATTCGGTGAACGATTGGCGGAACTCGGTATCGTCGACGGCGCACGGATTGCACCACTGGCGTTTGCCTTGGTTTTGGCGACTGTGGTTCTGCATGGCTTCACCCTCACTCCTGTGGCGCGGGCCTTGGGCCTAACGGCGGGCACCACGCCGGGGGTCTTGATCTTGGGTGGATCGCGTTGGTCGGTTGCCTTGGCACAGGCCCTCGAAAAGCTCGACCTTCAGGTCTTGTTAGCCGATCCCAATCACGCCCATTTGCGCAGCGCTCGCGAGGCGGGGGTGCCGGTCTACTATGGCGACATCCTATCTGAGGCCGCCGAAGATCGGTTGGATTTGGTGGCTTTTGATATGTTGATAAGCGCCACGGACAACGATGCCTACAACACGCTTGTGGCCACCGACCTTGCCCCGGAATTTGGCCGCTCCAACGTTTTCCAACTGCGACGTGTCCGCGAAACCAGTTCCCGCCATGCCCTACCGGTAACCTTGGGTGGGCGCGCCATTTGCGGTGATGAGACCTTCTTTGAACTCAATGCCAAAATGGCCGAAGGCTGGGTGTTCCGCACCACCAATTTGACCGAAGAATTCAGCGCCGATGATTGGCGGGCCGAACATCCCGATGCGATCCCGGTGGCGGTTCTAGGCAAGGGCGGTGGCCTGCGCCTGCTTGGTCCCAAAGATACCTTGCGTGATGTCACTGGGGCGCAAGTGCTGGCATTTGGTCCACCACGACCGGATTTAGCAAACGGTCAGGCCTGACACCCAAAAACCAGCCATTTGACCCCGCCGCCAGTCATGATAGAGCAGCCCCAAGTTTCGGAGCCGATAGATGAACCTCTTTACAGATATTCGCGAGCTGGTGCTCGCTTCGATCAATGCGATGCAAGCCGAGGGTGCGCTGCCTACGGACCTCAACCTCGCCCCGGTGACGGTTGAGCCACCTCGCGATGCGGCCCATGGTGACATGGCGACCAATGCCGCGATGGTGTTGGCCAAACCCGCCAAACAAAAGCCGCGCGACATTGCCGAGGCTTTGGCCGCGAAACTGGTCGAGGATGACCGGATCGCCAGCGCCGATGTGGCCGGACCGGGCTTTTTGAACCTGCGTCTTGCGACGTCGATCTGGCAGGGGGTTCCAAAGGCAATCTTGACCTCGGGCACGGATTTTGGCCGCTCATCCATGGGCCACGGTAAAAAGGTCAACGTCGAATACGTCTCGGCCAACCCGACCGGTCCGATGCATGTGGGCCACGCCCGCGGCGCGATTGTTGGCGATGCCATGGCGTCTTTGTTGGATTTTGCCGGCTACGATGTGACCCGCGAATACTACATCAACGATGGTGGAGCGCAGGTCGATGTTTTGGCGCGCTCGGTTTACCTCCGCTACCTTGAGGCCCACGGCCAAGAGGTTGAATTCGTGGACGGAACCTATCCGGGCGATTATCTCGTTCCGGTTGGTCAGGCGCTCAAAGACAAGGTTGGTGATGCCTATTTGAACCAACCCGAAGATGTCTGGCTGGCGGATGTGCGCGTCTATGCGACCGATGCGATGATGGAGTTGATCCGCGCCGATCTCAAAGCCTTGGGCGTCGAGATGGATCATTTCTTTTCTGAAAAAGCGCTTTATGGCACCGGCAAGATTGAAGCTGCCATCGATAGTTTGCGCGACAAGGATCTGATCTATCGCGGTGTATTGGAGCCGCCAAAGGGCAAAAAGCCCGAAGACTGGGAACCGCGCGAACAGACATTGTTCAAATCGACTGAACATGGCGACGATGTTGACCGTCCGATCCAGAAATCGGATGGGGCTTGGACCTATTTCGCACCTGATATCGCCTATCACTACGACAAGGTTGAGCGTGGTTTTGACCTGCTGATCGACATCTTTGGGGCCGATCACGGTGGCTATGTCAAACGGATGAAGGCGGCTGTTTCGGCGCTGTCCGGCGGCACGGTTCCGCTCGATATCAAGCTGATCCAATTGGTGAAGCTTTTCAAAAATGGTGAACCGTTCAAAATGTCGAAGCGGGCAGGGACCTTTATCACCCTGCGTGATCTGGTCGATATGGTCGGGGCCGATGTGGCGCGATTCCATATGTTGACCCGCAAATCGGATGCGGCGCTGGATTTTGATTTCGATAAAGTGGTCGAGCAAAGCAGCGAAAACCCAGTGTTTTACGTGCAGTACGCCCATTCGCGTATTTGTTCGGTGCTGCGCAACGCCGCCGAACAAGGCGTTGCAACCGATGACGCGACATTGGCCGCGGTCGATCAAACCAACCTGCATCCGGCTGAAATCGCCTTGATCGCTAAGCTGGCGGATTGGCCGCGTCAGGTCGAAATTGCTGCGCGTGTTCATGAGCCGCACCGCATCGCGACGTACCTCCAAGAACTCGCCTCGGATTTGCATGGGCACTACAACCGCGGCAACAAAGAAACCGAACTGCGCTTTTTGCAGGATGACTCCAATGTCACACTGACCAAAATTGCGCTGGCGCGGGCCGTGGCAGTTGTTATTTCCGCTGGTCTTGGTATCTTGGGCGTAACCCCGGCAACAGAAATGCGCTAAAAGACGCACTCGTCGGGTCACACAGGCCGCGTGTTTTGAACCGCAAAATACGCAAAACAACACGACAGCAGACCACCGGGGCGGCGATGTATCGCCTTGGGAAGACGAGGCAAAATGGCAGATTACACCTATGATGGGGCCGGTTATGCGGCCCCTGCTTCTGGCAAAGTTGCAAACCTAGCGACATGGATGGGCGCAGCAGCGTCAATCGCGCTGATCGTTGGGGTTGGCGTTTGGGGCTACCGCGTGATGGCACGCGATGTCAGCGGCGTGCCAATCGTGCAAGCCATGGCCGGCCCAATGCGCGTCGCCCCAGAAGACCCGGGCGGAACCCTGGCGGATCATCAAGGCCTTGCTGTCAACAATGTCGCCGGGCAGGGGGCCGCCGAAGGGCCTGCGGACCGTCTGGTTTTGGCACCTGTCGCCGCGGGTCTCGCGTCCGAAGATGTTGCGGCTGGTGCGCTGATTGCTGACCCCGATCCGGCACCCATGCCGATGGAGGCGTCTCTTGCGCGCGAAGCAGAGCTGATGGAAATCGAACCGGCGCAGGCTTTGGTTCAACCCGCCGAGGAATTGGACCCTATTCAGGCGTTGGCCAATCAATTGGCGGCTGAGGTCGCCCCGCTGAGTGCCTTGGCACCCGGCGAAACAGCGCCCGTTGTGACCGCCGTAGCGGAACCAGCACCCTCTACAATCGAACAAGAACTGGCTTCTGCCGTCAAAAAAGATATCCCGCCGGGCTTGGCGCGTTCACTACGTCCGCGTTTGCGTCCCGCCGGTTTGAAAACTACCGCTTTGACAGGAGCGGCCACAGCGACAGAAACCGATGCGGCCCCGGCGGCGGCGTCTTCTACCAACGGCACCACACGTGAGCTCGAAGCGGCGGCATTGCCCGCAGGCACGCGCCTCGTGCAGGTTGGGATTTTCAATTCACCCGATGGGGCCCGCAAGGAATGGTCGCGTCTTGATGGACGTTTTGGCGATTATTTGGCGGGCAAAGATCGCGTGATCGAAAAGGCTAAACGGGGCGGTCGCGAATTCTACCGCCTGCGCGTGCATGGCTTTGCTGATCTGTCGGATTCCCGTCGGTTCTGCGCCGCCTTTATGGCCCAAAACGTGGATTGTATTCCGGTTGTGACCAAATGAATCGTTTTGGCGCAGCCATATTTGGTTGCGAAGGTTTAGCCCTTTCGGTCGAGGAAAAGCGTTTTTTTGCAGAAGCTTCTCCTTTGGGCTTCATCCTGTTTGCGCGCAACATCGACACGTCGGATCAAGTTCGGGCCCTGACGTCTGACCTTCGGGACAGCGTCGGATGGAATGCGCCGGTTTTCATCGATCAAGAAGGCGGTCGTGTACAACGTCTTCGCGCGCCATTGGCAACCGAATGGCTTGCGCCGCTGGACGATGTTGCGAGGTTTGGCGCGCGTGCCGCACAGGCTATGCGCCTACGTTATCACATCATTGGTCGCGAACTGTGCGCCCATGGTATCAACGGCAATTGCGCTCCGATGCTCGACGTCGCTCGGGTGGGTACCCACAAGTTTTTGCGCAATCGGTGCTATGGCTCTGATCTGAAAACCGTCATTGAGATTGGGCGAGCGGTGACCCAAGGGCACCAAGACGCGGGCGTTTTCCCGGTGATGAAACACATCCCCGGTCACGGGTTGGCGCAGCTTGATAGCCATCTTGATTTGCCTCGAATTGACCTCGATCGTGCAGAATTGGACGCTGTTGATTTTGCGGCGTTCGCGCCCTTTGCCGATCTTCCCTTTGGTATGACGGCGCATTTGGTGTTCGAAAAGATCGATCCACAACCCGCCACAGTCTCAGAGAAAATGATCAATCTGATCCGCCGCGATATGGGGTTTGACGGCTTTTTGATGACCGATGATATTTCGATGGAGGCCCTGTCGGGCACCGTTGCCGAGCGCAGCGCCGCGTCGATTGCGGCGGGTTGCGACGCGGTTCTACATTGTAATGGCAAGCTCGCTGAGATGGTTGCAATTATGGATCGGGTTGGACAGATGACCGACACAGCCCAAACGCGCGCCGAGGCGGCACTTGCGACACGTCAAGACCCCGTAGATGTTGACATCGCGGCGCTGCACGCTGAGTTTGAGGCGTTGATCCCTTAACGCCACGCATCGCCGGGTTCCAGAACGCAGATGACAGAAACCGACTCGCCAGAGCTTCCGCTCACCGTTGATGACCGCCTCGCCGCCGAGGCGTTTGTCATTGATGTTGATGGCTATGAGGGGCCGTTGGACATGTTGCTGTCGATGGCGCGTACCCAAAAGGTTGACCTTCGCAAGATTTCCATTCTCGATCTGTCGCGGCAATACTTGGCTTTTGTCGAAGAGGCCAAGACCCTGAGGCTTGAACTGGCGGCGGACTATTTGGTGATGGCGGCTTGGTTGGCCTTCTTGAAATCACGCTTGCTTTTGCCACCTGATCCGACCGAAGAGGGACCGTCGGGCGAGGATTTAGCCGCGCATCTGGCTTTTCAATTGGAACGATTGCAGGCGATGCGCGATTGCGCCGCCAAGCTGATGGCGCGTGATCAAAAGGGCCGCGATTTTTTTGTACGCGGTATTCCCGAACACATGGAACGGGTGCGCAAGGTCAAATACACCGCGACACTCATCGACCTGATGCAGGGCTATGCCCGAATCCGAACCAAAGACGAATTCCGCCCCTTTGTCATGGATCGCGAGAAAGTGTTTACCATGGAAATGGCATTGGACCGGATGCGCGGCATGATCGGGTTTTCCGGACAGTGGACGGATATTATCTCATACCTTCCTGAGGGTTGGGACGACGACCCGGTTAAATGGCGCTCTGCCACCGCCGCGACTTTTGCCGCCTCGCTTGAGTTGGTGAAGGAAGGGAAGGCCGAGATTCAGCAATCGGAAACCTTTGCCCCCATTCAACTACGCCGCAGGGAGATCCCGCGTGAGTGATACCGTGCACGAGCCCAAGACGGACAGCCTTTTTGACGCCCCGCCGATGGGTGAACAAGAGCGCATGGTCGAAGCCATTCTTTTCGCCAGCGCCGATCCTGTGTCGGTCAAAGAGCTGAATGACCGGATGCCTCATGGCTGTGACGCGGCAGAGGCGCTTGTTCATCTGCGCAAACGCTATGAGGGCAGGGGCGTGCATGTGGTCAAGGTCGGAGATGCCTGGGCAATACGTACTGCTGCTGATCTTGGTTTCTTGATGCAGCGCGAAACGGTTGAGACCCGCAAACTCAGCCGCGCCGCTATCGAGACCTTGGCGATTATTTCCTATCATCAACCGGTGACCCGCGCCGAGATCGAAGAAATTCGCGGTGTTGGGGTGTCACGTGGCACAATCGATCAACTGTTGGAAATGGAATGGATTCGGTTTGGTCGTCGCCGTATGACGCCGGGGCGTCCGGTGACCTTTGTCGTGACACAAGAGTTCCTTGATCACTTTGGCCTTGAAAGTGCGCGTGACCTTCCCGGTTTGGCGGAACTGCGCGCCGCTGGCCTTTTGGAAAGCCGCCCGCTTTCCTCCGGTATGCCACAAATGGGTGACGGCGATATTGATGCCGAAGAAGAAACCGACGAAGGCCAGAGCGAGCTGTTTGAGGATTAAATCTAACGGCCAATCTTGGTGCAGGTCTTGAGAAACCTCTACAAATTCGCGCTATATATGGTATATAGAGGAAAAGAGTGGAGGGTATCCGAGCATGAATGCCAACCAAGTTTTAAATATGGTAACGCGCATGTTTGTGCGAAAAGCTGTCAAAACGGGCGTGGATGCCGGTTTCAAACAGGTTGAGAAACTGCGCAAGCCTGAGCCTATGCTAGAGGCACAGCAACCCGAGCAAAACGCCATGTCTCAGGTCGAGTCCGAAGACGGTCAAAGCCGCGAGGAAATTCGCAAAGCGCGTCGGGAACGACAGGCGATCCGCGAAAAACGTCGGGCTCGCCGGGAGCGCAAAGAGCAAAAGCAGTCTCAGGCGTAGGATTATGCCTTGAAATGTTTGGAGAGTTTTAGGCCTTGGCCCTGATAGTTCGAGGCAATGCCCGCGCCATAAAGTGTCTCTGGAACCTCTGACATCCGTTCATAGACCAAGCGTCCAACGGTTTGCCCATGTTCGAGAACGAAGGGAGCTTCGTGGCAACGTACTTCGAGTACGCCACGCGCACCGGTTCCGCCGGCCGCAGCATGCCCAAATCCGGGATCAAAGAAGCCAGCGTAGTGCACGCGGAATTCCCCGACCATTGCTAAATAGGGGGCCATTTCAGCCGCGTATCCGGGGGGGATGTGGACGGCTTCGCGGCTTACTAGAATGTAAAAGGCACCGGGATCAAGGACGAGCTGGCGACCATCGGTGCGCAATTCATCCCAAAAATCCTTGGGGTCATATTCGCCGATACGATCAAGGTCGATGACGCCTGTATGTGGTTTGGCGCGATAGCCAACAAGGTTGCCAGAGCCGGGTTCTAGATCGACGGAAAACCCCAAACCTTCGCCAATTACCGCCGGACCACCGGCAACTAGAACGTCGCTATTGTGTAAGTCGCGCAATTCCTGATCGCTTAGGATCGATTGGCCCTGGCGGAACCGAATTTGGTTAAGCCGCATGCCGGGCCGAACAAGAACGGAGAAAGAGCGTGGGCAAATCTCGGCGTATAGCGGGCCGGTGTACCCTGCCGGGATACGATCAAACTCAACGCCGCCGTCGGTGATTACCCGGGTCAAAAGGTCCAACCGGCCGGTAGAGCTTTTGGCATTAGCGATGGCTTGAATGTCGCTGGATAGTGCTAAGTGTTCCATCAATGGAACCACATAGACACAGCCCTTTTCCAGAACCGCCCCATCAGACAGGTCGATCCGGTGCATTTCAAATTCTGTAAGCCGATCAGCGACCTTGCGATTCTCACCGGTCAGGAAAGAGGCGCGGACGCGATAGGCAACGGTTCCCAACCGCAAATCAAGGCTGGCGGGTTGTACCTGTCCTTCGATGAAATCGACGTCCGCAGAGAGCGCCCCGCTCGTGATCAGAGTTTCAATCTGCTGGCTGGCCAGAACACCGGTCATATCGCGCCTCCCGTTGACTTGGCGAGTTGAATAGCAAGCTCAGGTCGAAAGCAACAGGTCTGATTAACGCATTTAGCGCTGCAATCACTGTGTTTAGCTGATCGTGGCTTTGCTTCCGGATTGGGAGATTTCAAGCAGGTTGGTCTTGGCCATTGCGTCGCCGACGCAAAACCGCAACGTCGCCTCACCCTCGTTGTCGTGATAGCGCAACTGGATGTGGTGGTTGCCGGGGGCAAGATCGACTTGCTTGGTGAGGTGACCGCTTGTCATGGCGTCATGGTTGTCTAGCAAGAGCGTTCCATTCACCAAAACACGCGCCAAGTCATGGGCCTGCAAGGTGAAATCGTAGGTTCCCCCACGTGGGCTTTGCAAAAGTCGGTCATATTGCGCCGTCATATCTTGATTGTTTGCGCTCATGTCTGGATTGTCACTTGGGTTTGGCTTGAACTGATACTCGGATGTCATACTAGGCCTCGCGCGTCGACGTTATCAAAAAGGCTGAAGACCAAAGTTATCCATAGACGCGCCGCGATCGCAGCACGATCAGCCCCAAAGCTCAGATCATCTGAGCACCCCTTGTTGCAAATCATAGGAAATGACAGGTTAACGTCAACAAATAGCGAGCTAACACACTGTTTCCAAACAGGCGAAATGGTTAATTTCGACGTCGTTTAGGAGGATTGTGCCTTGGTAAGCAGCGAGGCGAGCTCAATCTCTTCTTCTGCAAGCAATTTGCGGAAGGCATCCAGCGTCACTGGTTTGAAGATGCTGCGACCCACAGACAGAGACCGGGCTGATGCAATCATTTTTGCTGCCAAAAGCGTCACGTCGCTGCCACCAGTGATAAACCGAATGCGCAACGGGCGGTTGATATCAACAATGTCGTCAATAACCTCAATACCGTTCATTTCGGGCATGTTAATGTCGACCAGAGCAAAAGCCGCGCCATCTTCAGAGCGGAGTTTCTCAAGAAGTTTTAGGCCGTTGGTGCAAATTGTAACCGTCCACCCTTCACGAGTGGCCACAGTCGCAAGGTAATCTGCGAATTCTTCATTGTCGTCCGCAATATAGAGATGGCCCATATAGTGCATCGGCAATTTAACTTGCCGCCTTTTGCTTTCAATTCCATCGCATTAGAACCGACGATACAGTGTTTTTCACCGCAATCAAGAATGCGATGCAAAACCATTCAAAGTTGAGTGTTTTTTGTTCACTGAACGCCCTATGGACAGCCAGTTTATGAAAACAAATTACTTTTCAAAGAACCTCGGCCCGAACTAGCCGCGATTGGGGGTTTATATTGGTAGCTAAATGGTCGGGCTAGCAGGACTCGAACCTGCGACCTTCCGTCCCCCAGACGGACGCGCTACCAGGCTGCGCCATAGCCCGACTTGTCGGAGTGTCATACTGGATTTCTAAGCGGGGGCAACCCCTTGTTTGAGAAAAACCTGTGGATGACCAATGTTAGTTTGAGTGACGCTTATTCTGCAGGTCACGCAATGCATCGTAGTGTGGACGCAAGGCGGCCGCCTGTACTTGGGACAGCGATTCGACTTGAGCGATTAGCGACAAGAGGGCAGGGCGAGGGGTAGTATCGACTTTTGGCTCCGGGGCGTTTTGATCCTCGGTCGGCGTTTCTGCGTCCTCTGCCTTCAAATCGTCCAAGCTTGTCGAAACAGGCTCTTCTTTTTCAACCGGTTTAGACGGAGCAAGCTCTTCTGCAAGCGGGGCATCCCTATTCGGTTCATCGCTCTGAGCTATAGGCGCGTCATGTTCCACTTCTTCGCCTTCCGAGGCGTCGATTTGGTCAAGCTCTTGCTTTTCGTCAACCGGTGTATTGTCTTCCATCACGCTTGGGATGGCGTCATTTTCCGGCGTATCCGTCCGCGATTCGACGTCTTTTTCTGTGGTCGTGGTCAATTCGACCGAAGAATCAGCGTATTCCTCCGCACGGACAGGTTGTTCATCCGGCACAATACCCTCGCCCATCTGCGCCGGTTCAGGTTTAGCAGTCGGGGTCAAATCCTCGTCTTCTAGGTGATCCGGCGTTTTGTTGGTCTCTGGAGTATCAGGCGTTTCTGATGTGACATCCACGTCAGCATCACCGCCCTCCGAGTCGGCACCTGCATCTTTTTGCTCGGGTTCGTCGATGTCTGACACATCGTCGGCAACTGGCTCATCAGATGTCTCAGGCTCTGCAAACATATCGGCAGTTTGCGCGGGCTCGGCTGTTTCTGTAGAGGCTTCTGTGCCGGGGAAGGCCACAACGGAATCGGGTACTTCGACCTCGACATAGGGCGCATCCTCGATGATTTCGGATGAAGGCATGGCCTCATCCTCATCGACTACAATGGCGTTCAATGACGACACATGGCGCACGCCATGTTCGCGAAGCACCTTTTGCACACCCTTGATGGTCATCCCATCTTCATGCAGCAACTGTTTGATTCCACCCAGCAATTCCATATCGGCGGGGCGGTAATAGCGCCGCCCGCCAGCCCGTTTTACGGGTTTAATCTGGGTGAATTTACTTTCCCAAAAGCGCAATACATGCGCGGGCGTTTCCAACCATTCCGCAACTTCGGAAATGGTGCGAAACGCATCCCGGGACTTCGCCATAAGTCAGGCCTCAGTTCTTGTTACCAGCTGCCACGCGGTCTTTCATCAAATGAGAGGGACGGAACGTCAAAACACGGCGTGGCTGGATCGGCACTTCTTCCCCGGTCTTTGGGTTGCGACCAACGCGGGCCGCTTTGTCGCGCACCGAAAAGGTTCCGAAGGATGAGATTTTCACCTGTTCACCTTCGACAAGCGAATCCGACATGTGTTGAAGCACAGCTTCGACAAGGTCGGCGCTTTCATTGCGTGACAGACCAACTTCGCGAAAGACAGCTTCGCTAAGATCCATACGTGTCAGGGTCGTTTCGCCCATGTTCATCCCTCCCGGTTTTCACAGGAGATTAGGCGAGGCATAAAAGCCAAGTCAATATCAATAGGTTGAAAGCAGTGCTTTATCAGGCACGTAAAGCGTCACCAGCGTAAAACAACGGCCCCCCAGGCCAATCCGCCGCCAATCGCTTCGGTCACGATGAGGTCACCGGGCTTGATCTGACCGCGTTCCTTGCCAACCGAGAGCGCCAAGGGAATCGATGCCGCCGAGGTATTGCCGTGGTCTTGAACCGTTACAACAACCTTGTCCCGGCTAAGGCCAAGCTTTTTGGCGGTGCCGTTGATGATGCGAATATTGGCCTGATGGGGGACAATCCAATCGATCTCATCCGCCGTCATGCCGATCTTGTCCATTGCGGCATTGGCCGTCGAAGCCAGCTTTTCCACCGCGTGGCGGAAGACTTCTTTGCCCTGCATGCGCAAATGACCGGTGCTATGGGTGCTGACACCGCCGTCGACATACAGAATGTCTTTGTAACGCCCGTCAGAGTTCAGGTCGGTCGACAGGATGCCGCGATCGGCATTGGACCCTTGGCCGTCTTGTGCCTCAAGCACCAGCGCACCGGCCCCATCGCCAAATAGCACGCAGGTGCCGCGATCGGTCCAATCCATCAAGCGTGAAAAGGTTTCCGCGCCAATGACCAAGACCCGTTTGGCCTGACCCGAGACGATCAAGGCGTTGGCATTGGCCAAAGCATAGGCAAACCCGGCGCAAACGGCTTGGACGTCAAAAGCAAAGCCGCGTGTCATACCAAGGCTGGTCTGAATCATCGTTGCCGCCGACGGAAAGGTTAAATCAGCGGTGGATGTGGCAAGAATGATGGCGTCGATGTCATTGGCCGCCAACCCGGCGTCGTCCAACGCCGCCTGTGCGGCGCGGGTGCCAAGATCGGATGTGGTTTGACCTTCGGCGGCGAAATGGCGACGTTCAATGCCGGATCGGCTTTTGATCCATTCGTCCGTTGTGTCGAGGGTTTTCTCAAACTCCGCATTTTCTACAATGCGGTCCGGCAGGTAATGCCCAACCCCGATCACGGTGGCGCGAATTGTCATGTCTTGCTCTTGTCCTCTGCGTCGCGGTCGTCTGCCGCTGCGTCATTTTGAGCGAGCTCGGCAGCAGACGCAACCCGTGCCGCCAACCTGTCACCAAATCCGGCTTGTGCCAGCTCAAAGGCCAGTTTTACAGCCGCGGAAATCCCTGTCGCATCGGCAGAGCCATGGGATTTCACAACAGTGCCATTCAGGCCCAAAAACACCCCACCATTCACCCGGCGCGGATCGATCTTTTTCTGGAACCGCTTCAAAGCGGGCAGGGCGATCAGCCCGGCAAGACGGGATAAGGGGGAAAGCGAAAATGAATTCTTGAGGTTGTCCCCAATGAGCTTGGCGGTGCCTTCGCCGGTTTTCAGCGCAATATTGCCGGTGAACCCATCGGTGACGATCACATCACAGCGATCGCCGGGAATATCCCCGCCTTCGACATAGCCGACAAATTCGAACTGAGCGCGATCGGCATTTGCTGCGATCAGGTCAAAGGCTTCTTTGAGCTCGGGAAACCCTTTGTTTTCTTCGGTGCCGACATTCAAAAGCCCAACACGTGGGCGTTCGAGATCAAGCCCGTTGCGCGCATAGGACGTGCCCATAAGGGCGTATTGTAAAAGATCTTGTGCATCGGCGCGGATATCAGCCCCGACGTCCAACATCACGTTGAACCCAGATGGGTTGCGCGATGGCCAGAGAATCGCAATGGCCGGACGATTGATGCCGGGCAACTTGCGCAGTCGGATCATCGACAGCGCCATCAACGCACCGGTGTTGCCGCAACTTACAGCGACGGTGGCCTCTTTCTGTTTGACGGCCTCAAGGGCGGACCACATCGAGGTGCCTTTGCCATTGCGCATAACTTGGCTTGGCTTGTCGGTCATTTTCACGACGCCTTCGGCATCACGAATGACACAGCGACCATCAAGATCACGCTTTTTCTTGACCAGTTTTTGGAGCTCTTGCTCAGGCCCATGCAGGATGAAATCCAGCGTTGGGTTCTTTTGCGCAGATTGCGCAATGCCGGCGACAACTGCCGCCGGCCCACGGTCACCGCCCATGGCGTCAACCGAAATAACGATCCGGTCCGAGCCAGCCCCGTTTTGCAAAACGCTATGATCCTTCAGAGAGGTCATACAGGGTGGCCTGACAGGTTGTTTATGCTGCGTCTTCGTCCAGTTCGACTTCGTCGGCCTGGGCAATCACTTCGCGCTCAGCGTAGTGGCCGCAAGATGGGCAAACGTGGTGTGGGCGCTTAAGCTCACCACAGTTGTCGCATTCGTTAGGGTTTGCAGCAACCAGCGCATCATGCGCACGGCGGTTGTTGCGACGCGATTTGGATACTTTGTTCTGCTGGACAGCCATGTCTCAACCTTCTTTACCGTAAGAGGGGAGGCTGTGGCCTGCCCTGATTATCCCGATGTGTTCGGCCTCATAGCGCTAAGCGTAGGGCAGACACAAGCGTTGTGTTCTCATGAAGGCGCGAAAATACGCAGAACGCCTAAAAGAGCAAGCTGATTCTCAGCTTTCGCCGTCATCTTTCTGTAATTTATCCCGCAGGGAGGCCAAACCAGCAAAGGGGCGCATGTCTTCGTCGCGTATTGGGGCGACTCCTCGGCCAGAAAATTGCGCGTCTGTGACCTCGGCACCCTCTTTGCGAGGGTAGGCTGGCATCGCCAGCGACAAGGCCTCGGTCAGAATCGCGTCGAAATCGATGGTTTCACCCAGTTCCTCTATGTCGTCTTCGTCGGTCATCTCGGTTTCGGTACCGGCGTCAGGTATCTCCATTTTATCTAGCGGAACAAAACGGCGCGTCACCTCTGTGTCGATTCGCGTTGTCACAGGCTCCAGCGTCACAATGCAGGATTGGACAACCGTGGCCCCAAGGTCGGCCTTAAGTTGCCAAGCATTGCGACCATGTGGCGTAATTTCGCCAACAAAGCGGACTTTACGTAGGGACACGGCATTCAATTCCTCGGCCAAAGCGCTGCGGGCGTCGGCATTTGGCTCCAACAAAAACGGGGTGGCTCCGGTTTGACGAAGGTCAGAAACGGGGATTTGTGGGGCTGTCGGGTGCTTTGGCGGCATCTGGTCGGGTTTTCCTGTGCTTGAATGACGGGCATTCCTTATGTAAGCGGAATAGGAGGCGTAGCAGGCCAAAGCAAGGGGGCGGAATGCACGGGACGAAGAGAACAGCGAAACTCGCGATCGCAGGGTTGGTGCTTTTGGCGCTGGCGTCATGCACCTCGCGGTATCGGTCCCATGGCTATATGCCACCCGAAGAAGACCTGCAGCAAATCGTGCCGGGTATCGACACGCGTGCGTCAGTTGAGGATGTCATTGGTGTGCCAACCGCATCGGGCGTGTTGCGCGATAGCGGCTATTACTACATCGAATCCGAAGTGCGCCACTTTGCTTGGAAACGGCCTGAGGTGGTCACTCGCGAAGTTCTTGCCATCACATTTGATGAGGCCGGGGTGGTTGATAACCTCGTGACCTATGGACTCGAAGACGGGAAAGTTGTCCCGCTTAATCGTCGTGTGACGCAATCTGGTGACGGTGATATCGGCTTTATCCGCAAGCTATTCGGCAATATCGGTGGTCTAAGCACCGACCAGTTGTTTGGTGGCTGATTGAGCACAAGCCAATTTGAACGGTGGAGGAGTGCTATTGTGCAGTCATCCCGCCGTGATTGGTTTGCGAGCGATTGAAAGCTAAAAAGAGGCTGAACGGCAGATGATCAATTTGATCAAAGGGCGGTATTCAGCGCGCCAAGCAACAACGGATACGGACATCGATCGTGTTCAGCGGTTGCGCGGGCTGGCCTTTGACCGGTCTGGTGGTATCGATTCAGATCGCTTTGATGCGCTATGTGACCACGTTTTGATCGAAGATCGCACAACCAACGCTTTGGTCTGTTGCTTTCGGTTTTTGCAGTTTCCGGATGGCCGAGAAATTGGTCAGAGCTATTCTTCTCAGTTTTATGAGCTGGCCCAGTTGCATGAGTTTGAGGGCCGTATTGTTGAGATGGGGCGGTTTTGTGTCCATCCCGATTTTTCCGGCGACCCAGATATATTGCGCGTCGCTTGGGGGGCCATGACCGTCTATGTCGATGCCAACAAGGTTGAGCTTTTGTTCGGCTGTGTGTCTTTTGCCGGAACAAACCCTGTGGTGTATCAAGACGCGTTTGCTGCACTGCAAGAACGGCATTTGGCCCCTAGGAAATGGGCTCCTATGGTCAAGGCCACAAATGTTATCCCCTTTGAAAAAGACGTAACAATCAAGCGAGATGCCAAGCAAGCCAATCTCCAAATGCCTCCGATGTTGCGGACCTATTTGTTGATGGGGGGATGGGTGAGCGATCATGCTGTGGTGGACCACGAGATGAACACGCTTCATGTGTTTACCGGGGTGGAAATAGCGACAATCCCGGACGCCCGAAAAAGGCTCTTGCGGGCGGTTGCCGGGTCGCGCTGAAAACGCGTACACGCGTTTTGCAAATTCCATGCATGGAATTTGGGCGCGCTAAGCCTTGACCTTGGGCGCGCCATTGCCTAGCGCTCTGGCATGGCTGTATCTCCACTTCTCCAACTTTCCGGTGTTTCCCTGACCTTTGGCGGCGAACCGGTTTTCGATGATCTTTCCCTCAATGTACAACCGGGGGATCGTGTGGCGCTTGTCGGGCGCAACGGGTCAGGAAAATCTACTCTTTTAAAGGTGATGGCGGGGCTTGTTGAACCAGATCGCGGTGACCGCGTCGTGCCGTTGGGCACCTCGGTCGGCTATATGGAGCAAGATCCGGATCTCTCAGGTTTCACCACATTGGGCGAATTTGCCTCTGCCAACCTGGACCCATCTGAGATGTACAAAGTTGAGCGCGCGGGCGAAGGGTTGAAATTTGACCCAGACCGTTTGGTTGAAACCGCGTCGGGTGGGGAACGTCGCCGGGCGGCCTTGGCCCGCTTGATGGCCGAAGAGCCCGATTTGATGCTCTTGGACGAGCCGACCAACCACTTGGACATCGAGGCGATTGGCTGGCTTGAGGATGAGTTGAAATCCACCCGTCGTGCCTTTGTTCTGATCTCGCATGATCGCCGTTTCTTGACCGAACTGACCCGCGCGACGCTTTGGATTGATCGCGGACAAGTCCGCCGTCAGGAAAAGGGGTTTGCTGCCTTTGAAATCTGGCGCGATAAGGCCTGGGATGACGAGGACATGCAGCGGCACAAGCTGGATCGAAAGATCAAGGCCGAGGCGCGGTGGGCGGTCGAAGGCATCTCTGCCCGACGCAAGCGAAATCAGGGCCGCGTGCGGGCCTTACAAGACCTGCGTAAGGAACGCTCGGGTCAGATTAGGCGGCAGGGGCAGGCGGCTATGGCGCTCTCTGCGGGCCCCAAATCTGGTAAAAAAGTCTTAGATGCCAAAGGTATAACGCATGCGTTTGGCGACAAGCAGATCGTGCGCAACCTTGATTTGACCATTCAACGCGGCGACCGCATCGCTTTTGTCGGTCCAAATGGCGTCGGTAAAACCACTTTGATCAATATTCTGATGGGAGAGCTGTCGCCTGATGGCGGGACCGTCAAACTTGGCACAAACCTGATCCCAGCGGTCTTTGATCAGGCGCGCGCGCAATTGGATGGCGACGTTTCGCTTTGGGATAGTCTAGCTGGCGACAAGGAAATCGGTGTGTCCGGCAAGGCCGATCAAGTCATGGTCCGCGGCGAACCGCGCCATGTGGTTGGTTATCTCAAGGACTTTTTGTTTGATGAACGTCAAGTCCGCGCGCCGGTTCGATCCTTGTCCGGGGGCGAAAAGGCGCGGTTGCTTTTGGCCAAACTGATGGCCCGTGAAAGCAACATTCTAGTGCTCGATGAACCGACCAATGACCTTGATGTTGAGACGTTGGATTTGTTGCAAGAACTGCTGGATGACTATGACGGTACAGTGCTTCTGATTAGCCACGACCGAGACTTTCTGGATCGAGTCGCAACAACCACCGTGGCGATGGAGGGGCGCGGGCAGGCGGTTGTTTATGCAGGCGGGTGGAGTGACTACCAGCGTCAAAAACACCCCACTCCTGAGGCCGCAAGCAAGACGGGTGACAAGCCAAAGGCCAAGAAAGACATCACTAAGCCCTCGGAACCTGTTGATAAACCACAAGGGCTGTCCTTTACCGACAAGCATCGATTGGAGGCGTTGCCTGCTGAAATGGAGCGGTTGGAAGCCGAGATCGCCAAGCTTGAAGAGTTCATGGCCGACCCGGATCTGTTCCACAAAGAGCCGCTGAAATTCAAAAAGGCCACCGAGGCTTTGGTTGAACGCCAAACTGCCTTGGCGTCGGCCGAAGAGGAATGGCTCGAGCTTGAAGAAAAGGCCGAAGCGGGGCAATAGTTCCGTTTCGACTTTAATATTGCCCAATAAGCGACTGGCAAAGAATACATAATTTCTTTGAGGATCGGCGAAAGCACAGGCAGGGGATTTTGGAGCGGGTAACGGGAGTGGCACCCGGCCCATTTTGACGCCTGTTTTCCAATAAAATCAACGACTTTACAGGCTTTGCAAAAATCAAACTTTGCAAGATGTATGCCAAAGTGTATGCCAAAATGTATGCCAAAATGTATGCCAATTTTGAGCAATATGGAGCGAGAAATGTTTAACCGAACCTACCAAGTGGACATCGTGAGCCACCAAGACGCAGCGGCGGAAATCAAGCAGTTCGTCACGCTGGCAAGGCTGGCCTTCGAAACGGAGACCCGGCATGTGAACGTAATCGACGCAACCGATCTGGCCGCAGTCGCCGCCCTGCCATTTGATGTCACCGAAATTCCCTGCGTCGTCGTCCACAAGCCCGGATCGCCAGACCTGCCCGCCGTGCGGATCGGCACTTGCCCGGAGAAAATGTTGTCAAAGTGGGTGGATCGTCTGGCGCAGATCGGAATTTTTAACCCTCAAACGACTTTTTAAAAACGAAAACTTGACTTAATACGGGCCTTTGATAAGTTGCAAACATCGAAAGACTTGTGATTTCAATACTCCCTCAGACCTAAAACCCGTCAGGCTTAACCGCCCGGCGGGTTTTTTTATGGAGCCTCGAATGGCCGAAAAATACGCCGAAGTTTCACCTAACCGAGTTCTTGCCGTGCTTGAGCTTGCAGGCGACATGACGCCGTTTATTGCCGTAGGGACCGGCAACAACAGCCACACAAAAAACGACTTCGCCAAGGGGTCGTATGAGCGCCGTCTTGACGAGATTGTGCGCCTCTCAATCCGCCCCGTTGCAATCGGCGGTGTAATCACAAGCGTTAAGCCAATTCGCGGCATCAACATCACCGGCACTTACGCCGAGGCTGCAGGCATCAAGAACGAAAAATTCGACCAGAATAAACGCCTTGAGCTTCCTCAGTCTGGAGTGATCGACGCATCGTTTGAGATTGTCCACAAGCGCCGTTTGGACATGACCGACGCCGAAGCATACCAGCTGCAAGCCTATCCTGAGCTTATCTACGGCGGCGCTCAGAGCATCATTGACGAGACAGAAGATCAAGGCGGGTCAGGGTTCTACGCGGTCCGAATGACCGACGTAAACAGCGGCTCCTACGCCGTCGAATTGCTCGTTGATGATTTCGACTAAACCCACCGCCGCCAACTTTCACCGCTGGGACCACACCGCATGAGACAAATCCTTTTCGAAACCGACGACCGACCAAGCGAGGGAACGTCACGCGCGCGCGCTGTTCTCACGGAAGCTGGCCATAAGACGGATTGGCTGAACATCGGCCATCGCCGCTTTATGCTGTTCCTCTCTGCCTGCGACACATCGGAGCGCAAGCCTGACCCCGCAAACAACAAGCGTGAGGTCGTAAAAGTCAAAAAGGTGCATGACAGCGGCTTTCAGTCTGTTTGCCATCTGGAATGGCGCGACCACGACGATACCGACGAAGAAGCGACCCGCATTTCTCGTCTGGACCCCGGCGTTGACTTGGCGACTTTCGGTGAAGAAGTGCCCGGTGGCGGCTTTATCCGCGTTGTTATGGAGACCCATAACCCCGGCGAGGAAATCTACGCTGAAATCCGCACAGAAGCGGAGGACAACAAGCGATGACTTTGAGCCGCAAGCAAAACATTCTGCCCGGTCCTATCGACTATTTCGATCAGGACGCCGCAGCAGGCGGTACAGCCGCCACACCACCATTCGATCCCCCGATCACCGTCAACCGTGACGGCCAGTGGGGGTGGGATACCGCAACCGGCGATCTGATCGAGCGCGTTGCGGTTACTCTGTCTGATGGGACGGAGACAATCACAGACTACATTAACGGAGTTCCTCTAATGACCCTCTCTTCCAACTTCTCTCCTGACACTTCTGTTGACGTTGAACGTTCGACTGCATACGCGACCAACACCACCGTAGGTGATGCGCAGTATGGCCGCGTTGTTGAGCTTGACCGCCACATGCCTTTCAAAGCTGGCGTTCTGCAGGAAAACGACATCAAGTTCTGGGACATGACTGTCACCCCACCTGTTGACCAGACCGCCATCGTCACCGTTGCGCCGTTCACTCTGGCCGAAGCCCCGATCCGCCTGCAACTGGCCGGTGAAGCTCTGGCAATCACTGGCGCAGCTGGTGTTGCTCTGGCCGCGATCCCTGCGACCGCAACCTACGCAGAGATTTACATTGAAGATGCAAACCTGCGCTGGACCAAAGACGGCTCCGCTCCTGCCGACAACAACGGCGAACAGGAAAGCACCGGCGGCACCATCCGCTTGCTGGACCGCGCCGAAATTGAGGGCTTCTTGGCTCTGACCATCGACGCAAACGGCGATCTGGACGCGGCCCTCACAGCCAACGTCACCGTCAACTATTGGAACGTTGCCCCCGACGAGGACTAAAGCCCTCGCTCTTTGAGCAATCAAAAACAAGCCGTCCCTAATTTGGGGCGGCTTTCCTTTTATGTGAGGCCACCATGTCCAAACGAACCTCTGTTGCCGCAATACACGCTGCGCTACTCGGGCCAATTGCGCCCCCGCCGCCAGCGACATTGACGGCTTCCCCGGTGTCCGCGTCCTTCACCTCTCCGACGAACCCGCAAATCGCATTTTCCAAGGCTGTGAACGCTGCGACACTTCCGGGGTTCATCCAGACGACCGGTGATTTCTCGGCCAACTTCATTCCATGCACAATTGCCGCGACGGGCGACCCGCTTGTCTTTGATGTGGTGATCAACCACGGCGATTTGTTCGCATCCCCATCCCTGCTTGAGCTGGGTCTGTTTGGTGTCACAGCCACAGACGGCACCCCGATTTCAGGCGCACTAAACATTGTCTGGAACCGCACATGAGTAAGCAGAAGAAGCGCAAGAGCCATTCAGCAGCTTTCCACCATAGCCAAGTTTTGGGGCCGCTGGGAGCGCCTGCGCCAATCCCCGCAATGGCGTTCGTCAGTTCGAGCATCCCCGATCTTGCGACTATTGCGGGAACCGACCGTCCATCGTTTGCCTTTGATAAAGCTCCAAACGTTGCAACGTTCCCAACGCCAACAGACCTTGTTTCCGGGTCTGCAGTTCCGGGTAGCTGGTCGGTTGCGGGTTCAGTCGCAACATACAACCCATCAACAGACTACGCGCCAGGCGCGGCGCTGTCCTTCCAGTTCCCTACAACCGTTTTGGCGCAGGACGGCGGCAGCTTGAGCGCCTTCGTCAACCGCAACTATTCGGTTGCTGGCGGCGGTGGTGGCGGTGGCGGCGGCTTCATCGACAGCGATGGCGACGGCGTAGAAGATCACTTGGACGCCGACCCGTTCGACCCAAGCATTCAATAAGAAACAGGGGGCCGTGGCGCGATGCTGCGGCCCTCAACCGATCAAGACCCCTCAGAAAGCCCAGCCATGAAAAAGAAGCGTTTTACCTCGGCGGCGTCCGCACATTCTAGCGTTCTAGGACCGATCAGTGCTGGTCCTTTCATCGAAAGTTTTTCGCCCGCAATGGGCTCCACCCTTACCGGCTTCGAGCAGATCGTAATCACCCTTAACGAGCCAGTGGGCAGCTTAGGGTTCAGCGTCTATGTGGATGGTTCACCTGTTGGTGTCGGCACCTCGTACACTCACCAAGGCGGCGGTATCCAAATCATTACCCTCACGCCGTTTACCGCTTGGACCCCCGGTTCGACCATTGAGTTCAACCTACTTTCAACCACGGTAAGTTTGGCGGGCGTCTTTAAGAACGCCACCGAAACGCTGAATTTCGTCGGGGGTTGAGGCAATGGGAACAAGTAGCGATAGCTTCTCAAAACCGGCGGGTGACATCATTGCCCAACTCGACGCGCATTTCGGCTCCGACAAATGGCGCACCGCTCGCGCAGATCGTGTTGGCGAGTTCATCCATCGCACCACATCTGGCCGCGACAAGGCCGCGGACCTGAGCAACGGTATCGCATGGGTCGAGGGCGGCGAAACCATTGCAGGCGGGGCCACAGCCAATCCGATTTGGGCGGCAATGTATCCCGAATTTGTCTCGGGCGCTGACATCGTGTTTCCGGCCAACGTTGACGGCATGTTCCTGCGCAACACTGGCGGCAATGCAACCACCCAAGGTGCCTATCAAGCCGACGAGTTCAAGTCCCACACCCACAACTTCCGAGGGTGGCGATGGGGCGGTTCTGGCGGCAGCAACCGCGTGATGGACGCCTTTACCGGATCAGACCCCACAAAGGCGTCGGTCGCAACCGGTGGCGCGGAAACGCGACCCAAGAACCGGGCCTATCAGCTCATGACAATTCTCGACGCATACGCGGAGTAAGGCATGTCCTCAAATGACTTCAATAAGGGCGATCTAACACTCGCCCAACAAATCGTGGCGGAACATCGCAACGTTGATCCGTTTGCGATCCGCATCAACAACACGGGCGGCTTCGGGGTTAACGCGGACGTTCCGTTGACCACGATTGAACCGGCGCTTGCTGGCCGTCGCGGCATGATCAAAAGCATGTGGGAAACCGGCGGCGGAAACGTTCGGTTCTCAATCGACGGCGTGTCTCCGGTCAACGCAACCGGGTGCCTAATCAACGGCGATGATCAGGCCGTAGAGCTACACGGCGTCAATTTTGATGATGTCGTCTTTCAGTTCAACAACACAGGCGGCGACCTGCAAATTGCGGTTGAGGCTTACAGAAACCAATGACCGAGCCTCACACCTCTCAAAGCATAATCTCCTTTTCGACGTTGAGCGGCGCTGTCATGGCGACCGCTGGCGCGTTCACTTTGCATGAGTGGTTGGCGATTGTCGGCGCGATCTGCGCCTTTGGTGGCCTTGCGTCCAACATCGTGCGCAACCGTAACACAGCCCGAGAAAACCGGCGCAGCAACGACCTGAAAGAGCGTGAGCTTAGCTTAAAGGAGCGAGAGGTCGCGGCCAAATGGGCCGACATCAACATGCGTAAAAAGAGCAATTCGCAGGGTGGCAACAAGAATGCCTAAGCACCCCGACGAAATTTCCGAATTGTTCTGTCAGAACTATGTTCAGGTATTGGACGCGAAGAAGGCCTATGAGGCGACTTACTCGCAATTCGACACCGGCATGTTGACCGACAAAAAGGCGGTTTCGCGGCGCGCTGGCAACATGATGCGCCGACGCGGTGTAAAAGGGCGTATCTCTGAGCTTTTGGCGCAGCGCTCTATGGCGACCGAAGACCGGGTTCGCACCGAGGTAGAGCAAATCGCGTTCTCGAACATCACCGACGTTGTGGAATTTGGCACCAAAGAGATTGCGGTGCAGGACAAAGAGGGCAATCCGGTCACGGACGCCAATGGCGATTTGGTCATGGACAGCGTTCCATTTGTTCACGTCAAAGATAGCTCCGAAATCCCGGCATACGCCGCGCGGGCAATCAAGGCGGTCAAGCAGACAGCCAACGGCATCACGGTTGAAATGCACGATAAGCTATCGGCCCTGACCACACTGGCCCAAACCCATGCGGGCCTGCAGCGCGTAGGCGAGAAAGACAAGGCCGGGGCTCAAACCCCGACACTGGTCTTGTTCAACGCCGACGACCCCAATTCTCAAGCGGCCCTGCAAGACCTGCAGAAGCGTGAGGAATACGAAGACGCCCTTGAGGCCGACCAAGACGAGGAAGATCAAACGTCGTGAGCGCTCCTGTAATCAGCCTCGGGCTGCATACAAAGCAAATTCAGGCCTTCACATCCAAAGCGACGGAAATCCTCTATGGCGGTGCGGCTGGCGGCGGGAAAAGCCACCTTATGCGCATCGCCTCGATCAACTGGTGCCTCGAAATCCCCGGCCTTCAAGTCTACCTGTTTCGGCGTATCTTTGACGATCTGGTGAAAAACCACGTCGAAGGGCCAAGCGGCTATCGCTCCCTCCTGCAGCCTTGGGTGGAAAGCGGCGATTGCGAGATTATCGAAAGCGAAATCCGCTTCAAGAATGGCTCGAAGATCCACCTGTGCCACGTTCAGCAGGAGAAGCACCGCTTCAAGTATCAGGGTGCGGAAATCCATGTTTTGCTCATTGACGAGCTGACCCTGTTTACCGACAAAATCTATCGTTTCCTGCGCAACCGGGTTCGTATGACCGGCATCAAATTGCCTGCTCATTACGAAGGAATGTTCCCGCGCATCCTGTGCGGCTCCAACCCCGGCAACATCGGGCACCTGTTCGTCAAGCGGACGTTCATCGACAACATCGAACCAATGACCATCCGACGCACAAGCGACGATGAAGGCGGTATGCTGCGCCAGTACATCCCGGCGCGTCTGGACGATAACCCAAGCCTGAAAGAAAGCGATCCGACATATGAGGCCCGCCTGTCTGGCCTTGGTTCCGAAAGCCTCGTTAAAGCCATGAAAGACGGCGATTGGGATGTTATCGACGGCGCGTTCTTCGACAACTGGTCAGCGGAAAAGCACGTCATTGAACCCTTCCGGGTGCCCGCTGAATGGACGCGGATAAGGTCGATGGATTGGGGCTTCGCAAAACCATTCTCGATCGGCTGGTGGGCAATCGCAGATGGCAGATACGGCCCGTTCCCGCGCGGTTCTCTGATCCGGTACAAAGAGTGGTACGGGTGCAAAAAGGATGATCACGGCATGATTGTGCCTGACACCGGCCTGCGCATGAACGTGGACGAAGTGCGCGATGGTATGTTGCAGCGCTCAATGGGCGAAGAGTTTGCCTATACGGTTTGCGACCCGGCCATGTGGGGAACGCAGTCAGGGCCGAGCCCCGCTGAAACGCTCTACAACGAGACCGGCGACGGTATCAAAATGCTCAAGAAGGCCAACAACGCCCGTGTTGGAACGCAAAACGCATCCGGCGGCTGGGACCAATTGCGCGCCCGCCTAACCGGGCAGATGTGCAACGACGGCGAAAAGCGGCCCCTGATTTACTTCACCCACAATTGCCGGGACAGCATCAGAACCATTCCGGCCATGATCCACGATGAAACCCGGATCGAAGACATCAACACCGATCAGGAAGACCACGCAGCGGACGACGTTCGTTACGCCTGCATGAGCCGCCCCATCATCATCAAGCGCCCGCAGGACAAGCCCACAGCGCCGCAGGGTGGCCACGTCGAGAGCGGGAAAGTCACCACAAGCCCGCTTGGCACACCTTCCGGGTGGGCCGCACCGCAAGAGGACACAGACCGATGAACGAATACGATACCGGCCCCGGCCAGATCGAAACAGCGGACAAAGATTTCGGCAAGTCTTCTATGGACCAATGGCGCTATTGGACCGCTGAAATCGAGACATCGGCCAAGGCCCACGCGAAGTGGAAAGCCGACGCAAAGAAGCTCGTTGACAAGTATCGCGGCAAAAAGTCCAACGCGAATAAGAACAAGATGAACACGCTCTGGTCAAACGTGGCGACATTGCAGCCGGCGCTTTTCCAGAAAATGCCGAAGCCTATCGTTGAGCGCCGTTTCAAGCAGAAAGACGCTCTTGCCCGTGTGATCGCAATCGTTCTGCAAAATGGCCTCGAATATATGACGGACGTTCACGACGCTGAAACGCACGTTAAGGCGAGCCGTGACGATTACCTGATTGTCGGCCGGGGCGTTTTGAAAGTGATCTATCGCCCGGAGATTGACGAAGGCCACATGGCGTCAACGGAAGAACGCATGGCCGCAGCGATGCAGGGCGTCCAGCTTCCACCGGATCGGCCACCCAGCATTGAAAACCAAGATGTTTTCTTGGAGCATGTGTCATGGGATGATTTCTTGTGCAGCCCCGAGGGCATTTGGCGCAAGAAACGCTGGGTCGCGTACCGTTCCCGCATGGACCGTGACGAGCTTGTCGAGCGGTTCGGCAAAAAGGGCGCGATGGTCAAACTCAATAAGGGCCGTGTCGCCAAGATTGACGACGATGCGCGCGAAGACGACGCGGAACACCAGATGTTCAAGCGCGCCGATGTCTGGGAAATCTGGGACAAGAAAAAGCGCAAGGTTTACTGGCTCAGCGATGGATACGCGCACGGCCTGCTTGACGAGCAAGACGATCCGTATGGCCTACGCAATTTCTTTCCAACGCCCAAGCCGCTGCAGGTGATCGAAACAAGCACCAATGACGAGCCGGTGCCTGAATACATGCTGTACGAAGATCAGGCCGCAGAGATTAACCGCCTGACAGACCGGATCTACAAGCTGTCTGACAAAATCCGGGCTGTTGGTGCCTACGCCGGTTCACAACACGAAACCCTTTCCAAGATGCTGACCAAAGAGGACGGCACACTTGTTCCCATCGAAAACTGGATGGCGACAATGGAAGGGAAGGGCGTTCGGAACATGGTCGAGTGGGCTCCGATCCGTGAAATGGTCGATACCCTCAACCAGCTGCAAAAATCGCGTGAGGTTGCCAAGCAGGATTTGTACGAGGTTTCAGGCCTGTCCGACATCCTGCGCGGCGCATCAGACGCGGGAGAGACAGCCACGGCCCAACGGATCAAGGGGCAGTTTGCGACCCTACGCCTTGACGAGCGCAAGCGCCTGTTGGCCCGCATGATTTCCGAGGCCATTTCCATCATGGGCGAATTGATGGCCGAACACTTCGAGCCACACATCCTGTCAGCCATTTCTGGCGTCGATCTGCCGATTGATGCGCAAGACAAGATGATGAAGATCATGAAGGTTGCCCAGACCCAAGGCCCAGATGCGGCCCGGAAAATGCAAGACGATCCGACATGGGAAGACGTGATGAACGTCCTGCAATCGGATTTCCGCCGATCCTATACCGTGCGCGTTGAGACTGAGGATACGATCGAGGTTGACCGCCAGGCAGACAAGCAACAGCGGATCGAGTTCTTGACCGCCTTCGTTCAGCTTTTGCAAGCCATGTCGTCAGTCGTCGCTGGCGGGGCAATGGACTACTCCGTCGCCAAAGAAATCATCATGTTCTCTGTCCGTGGCTTCTCGCAAGCGCGCGAGCTTGAGGCGGTTCTTGAGGACATGCAGCCACCACCGCAGAAGGACGAAGGCCCGAGCGACGGCGAAATCAAGGTCATGTTGCAGAAAATGCAGGCGCAACTAGAGCTTATGAAGCAGGCGAAGGACCACCAGTTCCAAGCCGCAGAGGGCCAGCAGCAGCGCCAAGCGCAGATTGCGCAAGCCCACATCCAAACCGCAAGCCAATCGGTCGAGAACGACAAAGACCGCGAATTGGAAGCCGCACACTCAATCGCTGACATGAACATGCAGCGTGAGGACCGGGCGGCACAGCAACAACAGCAACAACAGCAACGGCAGGAGAGCGCCAATGTCTAAGAGTAACGGGAACCTTTACCATCTGATTGTCACCGGGAGTATCAATCAGGCCGCCGAAGAAATTCGGAGCAACCTCAGTGTGAAGCTGACCGGTCACAACCGGGGCTTTGGGCCAGACGGCAAGCAATACCTCATTGTGCATGAAGACACGTTGCCAACCGCCGTTTTGGGCATGGAGCTTTCGAGCTACGAATACATCCTGTCCAACAACGCTGGCGCGCATGACGTTGATCTGAATAGCCGCTTGGTAGGGACGGTCTGATGGCGATCATGGATCAGGATAAGTTCAACCGCATCTTTGGCGCACACAAGCCAACCCGCGTTCGGAACAAGCCGCGCCGTATGCGCGCTGCGCCCCTTCGCAATCCCAACCTATCGGCCCCGGCGGTCGTTCAGGATGGTATGGACGCGATGCAGTCAATGGCCGACGGCCTGCACTATGACAGCAAATCGGCCTACTACCGGAGCCTGAAAGATCAAGGCCTTACGATTGCCGAAGAGAAGCCCGAGGCACCAATCATCACCGATACCCCGGCGATCACCGGGCATGATGTGAAAGAGGCCGTTGCGCAGAGCGTGGCGGAATTAGGGGGCGGCGCGATCTAAGCGCCACCCGGAGAGCGAAACGAAAGTCAGCCGTCCTTTAGGGGGCGGTTTTTTTATGGAGAGCGAGACCATGAATACCAAAGTTACAGACCAGACCGAAAACACCGAAGTAGAGGGCGAAGAGGCGGAAGAATTGACCTTTGCCGAAGAGGCCGCGGCACTTATGGAAGAAGCCGCGCAGGAGCTTTCAGGCGAGAAGCCAGAGGAAGACCCAGCCCCGGCGGCAGAGGCGGAGCCCGCAGAGGCACAAGCCGCAGCCGAGGGTGAAGCCCCCGCAGAAGGCGAAGCCCCCGCAGAAGGCGAGCCTGCAGCTAAGGAAGCGCCTGCAGAGGGGGAAGCCCCCGCCGAAGGTGAAGCGCCCGCAGCGGATCAAGAGGCCAACCAGAGCGGTGAAGGTTTCAAAGTCCCGTCGCTGAACCAAGAGGAACGCGCCCAGCTTGACGCGATGAACCCGGATACCCGCGCATTCGTGGAAGGCTTCATGCAGCGCCGTGAGGCCGACATGGACCGCCATTTCCAAAAGCGCTTGGGCGAAGTCACGCACCTGAAAACCGCATATGAGCCGGTCGCCAAGATGTTTGAGCCGTACAAGGACCAGCTCAAGGCGGCTGGCATGTCCGAGTTTGGCTACATCAGCGAATTGGCCAAGATGGATAGATTTGCAAGTCAAGACCCTTTGGGCTATATGGAACATGCGGTTAAGTCTTTGAAGATCGACAAGAAGCAACTTGCTGAACGTCTTGGACTAACCGCTAAGGAAGACGATCCGTTTTCCGACCCCTTCGCAAATGAAGAACCGGCACCGCAGCAACCGCAGGCCCAACAGCCCCAGCAGATGCAGCAAGCCCCGGTTCAAAACGATCCTGACGTGGTTAAGGTTCAGCAATTCGCCAGTGAAATGGTGGATGGCGTGATCCTGCATCCGCACTTTCAAGCTGTAAGCCGCGACATGGCGACTTTGGCTGAATTTAACCCAGATGATGATCTGGGTACGCTCTATGAAAAGGCTTGCCTTATTCAAGGCCTTCAAAACCCGGTGCGACCGTCGCCTCCTGCAAATGAGCAGGCCGACCAATTCGCACAGGCAAAGCAGAAGGTCGCTCGTGCGCAGGCGGCAGCATCCGTTGCCTCATCTACGCCCGCAGCAGCAACGCCGCCAAATTTTGACGATATGTCCACCGCTCAAATGGTGCAACATTTCGCTGAGTTCGGCGGTTAAAACCAACCATTATATAGGAGGTGCCACAGATGGTTGCCCCAAACATTAACTACGGTGAAGCCACCGTAATGACCCTCAACAAGCTGCGTCCGAAGATCCACGACAACGTGACAAGCCACGCCGCATTGCTTCGCCGCCTGAAAAAGAAAGGCAATATGTCGAAGGAAGACGGTGGACGCGAAATCCAGCATGATCTGGAATACGCTGAAAACCAGACCGTCAAGCGCTACAGCGGTTATGAAATCTTGGACATCAGCCCGTCCGACGTTTTCACCGCTGTTACCTTCCCTTGGCGTCAGATGGCCGTTGCGGTCACGATGTCCGGTTTGGAAGACCTGATTAACTCCGGCAACTCCGCCCGGTACAATCAGTGGGGCAAGCGGATCGACAACGCCGTGAAATCCATCACTAACGCCATTGCTTCCGACGTGTATTCGGATGGTACGGCAGATGGCGGCAAGCAGATCGGTGGCCTGCAATTGCTGGTGCCTGACAACCCGCTGAACACTGTTGGCGGCATTGACGCTAACGTGTGGGATTTCTGGCGGAATACCGTCTACTCCTTCGCGGCAAACGGTGTGACGCCAGGTTCTAACCGCATCCAAGCGGCCATGAACGCAACCTATCTGAACACCACTCGTGGTTCCGATACCGTTGACCTGATCGTCGCGGACAACACGTACTACACCTACTATTGGGAAAGCCTGCAGGCCATTCAGCGGATCACGTCTTCGGACGGTTCGGCTCAGGCCGGTTACGCTTCGCTCAAGTTCATGGGTGCCGACGTGATCTTTGATGGTGGCCTCTGGGGTTATGCCCCTCCCGGCATGTACTTCCTGAATACGGATTACCTGTATTTCTGCACCCACAAAGACCGTGACTTTGTGCCTTTGGATAAGCGTGGCTCGATCAACCAAGACGCCACCACCCAGCTTATCACTTGGGCCGGTAACATGGGTATCACCAACCGCATCCTGCAAGGCCGGATCGTAGACTAATCGAAAATCAGGCTGTCCATCACTGGATGGCCTGACCCACTCTTTTTTTGCGGAGAAAGCACAATGACTGCTAACCCCATTACCGAGAAGTACCACCCTTCCGATCCCATCGCTGGCCTGCCGGGTATGAACCGGGTCCACGACGAAAACGAAGATGGTCCACACACGAATTACCTCGCCATGCTTGGTCGTCGTGTCAATTTCAACTCTGCCCGTGGTGAACACTCCGGCATCGCCATGCTGGTGATCGTTCCCGACGATACCGAAGTGGGCGATTGGCTTGTGATGGAAGGTGACAACTTCACCGCCGCCAAGGCCGATGGCACACAGCTTGGCCGCGTCGGTGTCAGCATGGCTTCGGTCAATCCTGACTACAACGACATTACCAAACCGCTCTTTGGCTGGATCATGATCGAAGGCCGCATGGCCGCGAAAATGGAAGCCGGTGTTGTAGAGGGCGACATGCTGACCCTCGACCCCGGTTTCACCCCCGGCCAAGTCGGAACTGGTGGCGCTCAGGCGCTTCCTGCCAAGGCAATGTCGGATGTCGGGCCCCTGATCGAAAACGTGTCGGTTCCTGACAACATCCCCGAGTATCCCGAGGGTTACGGCGAAATCTACCTCGTCACCTAAGACCTGCCACCCGGCACACATTGAGAAGCAAGCCCGTCCCTTTGGGGGCGGGTTTTTTTATGGAGAGCGAAAAACATGAATATGCAACGAACAGACTTCTTTGGCGGTGACAGCGGCGGCACGTCCTTTATGGGCGGTGACGCGGGCGTCCCTACGCAGGCTATCGGCACCATCCCCCGGTTTTACATGGATACAGTGATCGACGGCGTTGCAAGCCGCGAAAAGGGCCATGTCTGCTACACTGAGGTCGAAATGGTTTTGATCCTGTTCGCAGGCACCAACAACCAGACTGTGCGCCGCAAGGTTCTGGATCATGACCGCAGGGTCTACCGTGACGCCTACGCCGCATTCCGCAACGGCATTGAGGGCGATGGTCCGATTGATGGAACCCCGTTGGTCGAATGGCCCCAGATCAACCGTGCGGTTGCTGAAACCTTGCGGATGCGCAACATCCGAACCGTCGAAGAACTGGCTAACCTGTCAGACCATCAAGTCATGGACCTTGGTATGGGCGGTCGTCAGCTTGTTTCGAGCGCTGTCAACTATCTCAAAATTCGGTCCGGTACTGCAGATGCGGTGTCTATGGCTGCAGAGCTTGCAGAGTTGAAAGCCCAAGTCGAGCGTCAGCAAATTGCCAACCGGAACCTTGAGCAGCAACTAAGCGCATCTGAGCGCGCGGTTGAATTGGCGGCAGCGGTTGCCGGTCGCAACGTGACGCCTGATCAAATTCAGCAATCGTTCACACCTGGCCCCGAAGACGAGCCAACCGATCCGGCCCTTGATGCGATGCTACTTGAAGCCAATGGCCTGAACCCCGGAAACGCCCGCGCGATGGCTGATGTTCAAGCGCGCCAGCCCGAGCCGGAGAAGGACGACGCGTCCAGCCGCAAGCCTCGCACCCGCAAAATGAAAGACTTGCCTCGCAACGACAAGCCTATTGAGGCCAAGTAAGCCATGCCTTTCAGCCGCCCTATCATCGAAATCATCAACGAGGCGTCGGTTACGGCGTCACTCCCTGAGCTTGACGCAGTTTATGGCTCAGCGACCAAAGCCGCGCCCGTTGGTGAAATCGGCCGGCGGCTGAAAAGCGTTGTCAACGACGCCTGCTACCATTTGAACCGAGAGGTTATTTGGGCAGGCGCTTGGCGCACCGCAGAGTTCACAGTCCCGGCTGGCACTCAGGGTGTCCCATACCCGAACGACATGGACCGGATCAGATCGTCCACGTTCTATAACAAGGCTTCCCCCTTCAATTCATCGCATGGCAACGAGACCGCCCAAAACTGGCGCGCTCAAAAGGCTTTGCCGGTCAACACAATGGAGAACCGCTGGCGCTTGGGCGCTGATCGTATCCTCATGAACCCGGTTCCAGACGAAGAGGCCGTGTTCACCTTTGAATACGTGAGCGGATGGCCGATTGTTGACCCCGAAGACCATTTCAAGCCGTCCATCACGCAGGACACAGACCGCGTTATCTTTGATGAAAACGTGTTCAAGCTGGAATTGAAGTGGCGCATTCTTCGTGAGTTTGGCGAGGCGTTCAACGTCGAACAGCGCGAAGCCGTCAACGCCCTCGATCGCCGCAAAGCGCAGGAGCAAGCTGGTGGACCGATCACCTACGGCACAGGCGGAAATGACGGCTCCGTTGCCGGGTTCTTCGCAAGCAATAGCGTGGTGCTTGGCTAATGGCACAACCGACGATCACCGGCATGTCTTCATCCGCGATCCGTAGACGGTCACGGACCTATGACGTTGAGGCCGCAGCGGCCAAGATGCAGGAAGTCATTGCCTTCATCACTTCGTCTTACGTCTTGGCAACCGATGTGGGGGATTTGAAGCCCACGTTGGCGAAAACTGCCCCTGATGGCTGGCTCATGCTGGACGGCTCCACCTTTGATGCGGCGCAATATCCCGATCTTTTCGCCGCAATCGGAACCAACCAGCTACCGAATTTCCGCGACCGCTACCCAATCGGGGCAGGCGGAACGGTTGCACCGGGCCTTCTGGATACCGGGGGCGCAACCAATATCACCCTGACCGCTGCACAGATGCCAGCACACACGCACGGCGTCACAGACGGTGGCCACACGCACGTTGTCAATGATCCGGGCCACGCACACGCTGTCACCGATCCGGGCCATTCACACACGGGCCTCGTTGCGGGTCCAGCCGTGGCCGGTGGCGCGGCGGTAGGGGCGGTTCCGGGCGCAACATCAGTCGATCCGTCCGGTGTCACGGTTGATGCCGCCCAATCGGGAATAACAATCGGCGCTGCGCAATCCGGCATGACCATTGACCAAGCTGGGGGAGGGGCCCCGGTTCCCATCACACCGCCGTATGTCGGCGTAAACTGGATGATTAAGACATGAGCGGCGCGCGTTCCACACAGAAAGACATCCCCATTGTTGTCCCTATCGGCGGGATGGATACGACCACTTGGGACCACTCATTGAGCGCTGGCACGGCCTCACTGATTGACAACATGATGATCGACAAGCGCCGCCTTTATACGCGCCCCGGATACGAGCGATTGACCACATCTGAGGGGTCGATTGCCGCAACGCTCATGCCGTTTGAGTTCAACAATCAGAGCGTCTTGCTTTCGAATAGCAACGGCAAGGTGCGCAACGCCTTGACCGGGGATTTGCTGTTTTCGCACCCCGGCGGCGGTGCCAAGATGTCCTACTCGCATATTTCAAACCATCTGGTTTTCTGTTGCACGGTGGGCAGCTGGTACTTTGACGGCACCAATGTCACCCCGTCCAATTGGGTTGGTGGACCCGCAGAGTTTGGCGGCGTGGTGGCTCACAATGAGCGCCTTTACTATTGGGAAAATGACAGTCTTGATTTCTACTATGCCGCCACGGGCGCAATCGCTGGTGATCTGACGCTATTCCCCTTGTCTCGCCTTGGGAACATGCGCGGCTCCATCGCAGAAATGGCGAGTTGGACTGTGGATGCTTCGCACGGTGCGAATGACGTGCTGGTGATCATCACGACCGCCGGTGACGTTGCCGTTTACGAAGGGATCGACCCCGGCGATAGCTTAGACTGGCGCTTGACGGGCCGGTACAAAATCGCCCGACCGATCACGTCCAAGAAATCCACCTGCAAGCTGGGTGCGGACCTGCTGGTCCAGACGCAAGCCGGTGTCCTGAGCATGACGAGCGTTTTTCGCGGATCTGAATTGGCGATGCAGGAGACATTTTCAAGCAAGGTCGATGCCGAATATCTGGTGGATCACTACGAGAATTGGGGCATTTGGCAGACCTATTTGGACCCAAAGGGCAAGTTCCTGTTGCTGAACAGCGAAGACCTGCAAGGCAATATCCTGCAGTTCGTCAAGTGCTTGGGCAGCGGCGCATGGGTCCGGTGGTCTACCATCCCGGCGGTGGATTGGTGCGCCTTGGGTGACGACACGTTTTTCATCAGCAAGGGCGGTCACATCTACCGCTATGGCGTCGGCAATACGGACGCGGGAATTGACATCGTTGGCCACATCGACATGGGCGGATCGGATACCAAAACGGCCTATTCTGTGTCGCTGGCTGGCGGGACATTCTCTGCAGATGGCGACTTTGATTTGGAGATTTCCGCGCGTGGTGATCAGCAACTCGAAGGGCTTTCTTTGCTCACGTCCCACGACGACGGGAACGACTATCGGCAAGTGGTGATGCCCGTGACTTCGCGCGGTGACACGATGCAGCTGACCTACCGGATTTATGGGCGCGGAACCCGCGTTGACTTCCGAACAGCCGAGGCGCGCGGGCGTGTTTCGAGGCGCAGAGTATGATTGTCGGACGGTTGCTTTACGGGGCAGATGATCATGTTGCGCAGTTCGTTGGCGGCCAAATTGGCGGTGACGTTATCTATAGTTCACATAGGGCTATTGGTGTGCTATCCAACAATCGAAGCAAACTAATCGCGGGCGTCGTCTACTACGCTTTTGACGGCTCAAACATCTTGGTCGATATAGCGGCCACATCCCCGCATTGGTGCCGCAAAGACATTCTTAAATCGCTATTCGATTACCCCTTTGAGCAATTGGGGTGCCGAAGGCTCACAAGCAAAATTAGCGCCGAAAACACCCGGTCCCTCAAGCTATGCGAGGGATTGGGTTTTTGTCGTGAAGGATTGCTGCGTGAGGGCGGGACCGATGGTCAAGACGCTCATGTTCTTGGCCTACTGAAATCTGAACGGAGATTTTGAAATGGGCTCAGGTAAAGGCGGAAGCGCCCCAAGCGCACCCAATCCATACGACACGGCGCAGGCGCAGGCGAACATCAACCGCCTCAACACCTATACGCCTTATGGAAACTCTGTTTACGGACACGTCGGCTCTAATGGTGAGTTCGTCGCCGGTCAGGGTGGCCGAGATAGTCAATCCGCTGTCTCCCTAATTGAAAGCCCGTTCCAACAGCAGCTTCGAGAGGGTCAGGAAGAAGGGGCGCTTGGCCTGCAGTCTGCCTTGCTGGGTGGCGGAATTAACCTGCCAGACCGCGCAACGCCGCAAGGTACAGATGCCATTGCTCAAGAGTTCTATGACAACAATGTCGGCCTCATTTCGCGTGACTTCGAGCGCGACCAGATGCGGACAGAGGGGCGCTTGCAGAACCGAGGTATCCCCATTGGTGCCGAAGCATTTGACGATGGTATGCGACCGGTTCGAGAGGCCCAGACAAACGCACTGACAGGCCTCGCAGCTCAGGCCCAGCAATACGCGGGCAACGAGCAGAGCCGCCGGTATGGCCTCGATCGAACATCGCGCAATGACGCACTTGGCGAATACATGACCGCAATCAGCGGCGAACAGTTTTCACCATCGCCCCTGATCAACCTGCCGAACACCCAAGGCATTGATCTAGCTGGGATGATTAACAACAACTATCAGGCCGAAATGCAGCAATACTCAATGGATCAGCAGAACCGAATGCAGAACATTGGCATGATCGGCGGGCTTCTCGGGGGGTTCCTGTAATGTCCATTACGAGCGCAATTCAATCCCTCATGGGCGGTAAGATGTCGTCCAATTCTGGCGGCGCTGGTGGCGCAGGAGTTGGGACGCCCTTCATCAATCACGGAACCGGCAACGGCCTTCGGAGCGCACTCAGCAACTTCGGAACCAAAATGGGTGATGCCGACGCAAAGACCGGGATGCCAGGCTCCACAGCGGCCCCGAGTGAAAGCCTGCGACCGAAATCGCGTTCAGAAGGTCTTGCGTCTTCGATCCGTCAAAGCGACGGCCAGAAAAAGCCACTCATGAACGACAACGTGCGTATGAAGCTGGCGCGGACATTGGCGTTTATTGCCGAGGCAAACGGCATGGGCGGGAATACCCCGGCTCACCAAGCAGCCGCCGCGATTTCTGGCCGCATGGAAGAGGAAGAAGCGCTACGGGCCGCGAACGCCCAGCGTCAAGGTTTGATCGGCGCTCTGAATAGCTCTGGAATGTCCATCCCCGGAGCGGAGTTCTTAGACCCCGACGACCTGCAAAGCATGGTGATGTACGGCGCGAAAGAGCGCGCAAAGACAATCCAGATGGCGGCGCGCGCGTCGGCCAAGGCTCGTCGCACCGGGGGCGGTGGGCGCAAATCCAGCGGTCGTGGCCGACCCGCGTCGAGCGGTGGCGGTGGTGGAACGACGGATGCGGATGGTCGTTATTTCCCACCCGCCAACACGTCGGGAAACAAGAACATTATCGCCTACATGCGCGGCACTGGTGCCACGTACAAAGAGGCCTTTGAAGCGCTGAACGGCGGTGGAAGTGGCAAATCAAGCGCCGCAGCAAACCCCTATGCCCCAGCCCCGGCGGGGTCGCCTGCACAACCGGCGGCACCGGCAGCGGGCAGCATAGACGACCGCCTCAAGCAAATTGGCGCCATGATCCAGAGCAGCGGGTAAACCATGTCTGACATTGAAAAATTCAAGAAAATCCGTGGCCTTCTCCCTGAGCTGGACCACCTGTCCGATGGTGAGTTTGCCGAAAAGGTTCGGACAACCGCCTTGCCAGATATGGATAAGGTTGATTTTTACCACAAGGTCGGCCTGCAGGACCGGAACCCGTCTGGGTTTGAGGACCGTCCCGCCCTTGGAGCTTTGGCCGGTGGCCTTGGCGGATCTACACAACCAAAACCGGCTCCATTGAGCCCAACCGAACAGCCTGTAGCCCTCCCGAACGTCGCAACGCAGGCTCCGGCCATGCCTCGCGCTCCGGGCGTTACCCCAGCTGTCAGCCCCCCGGCTGGAATGGACGCACTGCCTTCGATTGGCGGGCCAGATGTTTCTGCGCCTCGCTCTCCAATGCAGGAGCCTATGGCCCCGATTGGCGGCCCCGCGATCAGTCCAGCCGGGGGCAAGCCAGCCCTTTCCGATGCAATCATTCAAGCGTCAAAGCCGGAAGGGCCGCGCCAGAAACCGGACATGAGTTTTGGCATGGGCGGGTTTAACCCGGATCAAGCCGCGCTGGCACGTCGTCAGGCCATTGAGCTTGGCGGTGCCGAAATCGCCGGCCGAAATGATCCAGTCGCGCCGGAACCCGTTGACCCGAACAACCCCGAGGGAACCGCAGTCGGTCGAGCCGTTGAGCGTGGTGTAATCCGCGTAAAGCAATCGGTTCCCGCATATAAGGCGTCCCGCGCAGCATCAGCGATCCGTGAAGCCCGAGAAGGCTATGCGTCGCAGGGTGGTTATCAGGCCCGCGCCGATAGCTACGAAGAGGAAGCCGCTGCACTTGAGGCGGAGCTTAGCGTCGTTGCCGAGGCCGACCCCGAAGCCGCCGAACAGCTTCAAGAAGAGATTGATTTCCTGCGTTCCAAGGCGAAGATGGAGCGCATTGGGGCCGACACACCAACGATCAAGGGCAACCAAAAGCGCCTCGACGCCGTGGCCACCAAGAAGGCCGTCACTGGCAGTGAAGCCTTGGTGCGCCTGCAGGAGTTGAGCAAAGAGGCCCAAGCCCTGCCGATGTCTGCCGGTGCCGAGAACGTGAAAAAGCGCCTCGCTGCAGCCGAAGACACATGGTCCGATACCTTCAACGTCCTGATGGAAAGCCCGCTTGAAACCGGCGCATTCTTGGCCGAGGTCGGGCTTGAAAGTTCGCCACAACTGGCCGCGTCTGCAGCCGCCGGTATCATTACCAAAAACCCCGGTGTTGCCTCTGCAATCTTGGGTGGCGGTGCCATGACTTCCGAATACGGGTCGTCTATTGCCGAGTACCTGCAGGAGAAGCGCATCAAGATCAATTCGGTTGAAGATGCGGCCGCAGTCCTGAAAGACCCCGATCTTATGCGTGATGCCGAGGCCCGAGGCCTCAAGCGCGGCGTTGTGATTGCCGCCGCAGAAGCGCTTGGCATGAAGGCAACAGCGGTCGCGCAAGGGGCCATGTCGCCCGTCAAAGGCGCAATCGCCGGGGCTGGTATCCAAGCCACCGCTGGTGGTGGTGGTGAAGCCGCAGCCCGCGCCGCAGCGGGTCAGGAGTTTAGCGCTCAAGAGGTGATCATTGAGGCATTGGCCGAGGTGTTTACGGCCCCTGCAGAGATTGCGACCGCTGCGTACAGCAAAAAGAAGCCCGACGCCCAGCAAACCCCGCCCATGCCCCCACAGGCTGGCGTTCCGCCGCTTGACGAGGCCGCGCCCAATGTGAAGACACCGACACCAGACCTGCCAAACAAGGTCCGCCCGGAGCCATTGCAGCCCGAGACACCGCCAAGCTCCGGCACCGCAGATGCGATCCGCAAGGCAACTGAGCCAGCACCCGCGCCGGAACCGACACCAGAGCCTACGCCCGTTTCGAAAAAGCCCGCGGCAGACACCGAAGAAAGCAACCCCGAGGCGTTTGAGGAAGAGGCCGAAGAAAAGCTGAATTACGTTTCAGGCTCAGACGGCAATCTCTACAAGGTTGATCGGGACGAAACCGGCAAGGCCGTGTTCAGCGCTGTTGGACCTGACGATGGCGGCGCTGCCACTGCGTCATCTGTGCCGGATGATGCGGAAAGCCGCATTGCTGAAATTGAGGCAAACGCCCCGAAGAAAGACCTTCAAAAAAAGCCATTCACTTACCTGTTCAAGCGGATGAATTTTGGTGTCAAAGGCGAGAATGCGAAGGGCATTCACCCTGACGGGCCCATCGGCCAAATCCTCAAGGCTGGCGGCATGACATCGCGCAACAGCCCCGGCGTTTTCAGCCGCAAGGGTTCGCCGTCAGCTGACAATATCCCTGTCAGTGAAATTCGTGAGCATTACCCGGAAGCGCCCGACGACGGGAACGGGTATGTAGAACCGCAATGGCTTGCAGACAAGTTGCTGGCAGAGCATGGCGGAACCCCTCAGTTTAGCGCTGATCAATACGACCTTGTGCAGCACCATAAGGCCTATGACGATGCGCTGGCAGAAGTTCGCACAGGAAGAGTTACACCCGAGGCCGATACCTATGTGGAGCCAACCGGCATTCCGCACCCGGAAAAGGACATGCGCCAGCCCATTGAGCGTCTGAACGATATTCGAACAGCGGTCATTTCTGAGGCCCATGAAGACGGGATTGATCTTGACCCCGCATCACTGGCCCGTGTTACTGACAAACTTGATCGGGATGGTGGCGAAGTCATTGATGCGATTTGGTCTGATCTATCGAACCCTGATTTCGCGCCGGAACAAAAAGGAGCCTTAGTTGATGAAAACCCAATCCCCTTCCCAGAGCCGGGGAATGACCAAGCGCCAGCGGGCAGAGCGGACCCTGCAAGCAGCCAAGGACGGCTGGATCAAGGCGCAACAAGTGATGCGCGACCCGAAGGCGACACGCGAACAGAAGATCGAGGCCAAGAAGCACTCGGACCGGTGCAACAAAACGCGCCAGTCAGTGATGGCAAACCTGCAAGCGAACAAACCGACGCAGGCGAACAAACCCTAATACCTGGCGTTGAGCCTGTCACCGACAAGGCCAAGGCCGAAGTGCAGATGTCCAAGCCGAAGCGCGGCGGTAACGCGCCCGTTGACGATGGCCTGTTTGACACTGGCGCGCGCGATCAAACGGATATGTTTTCCGACGCGGGCGCATCCCCCAAGCCGAAAGCTGGAAAGAAGCGAACCGCAGCCGATAATTTCCGAGAAAACTACGCCCGAAAAATGAAGGGTGGCGGCAACGATTTGCGCGGCAATCCAAACCTGTCCGGTGTCGCTGATTACGCTGATTGGCTTGGAAACCTGCCGGATGCAGATTGGGCGGCGATTGAGGGGCATTTTGGAAATGAACACAACCCATTCCTGAACGCCGCGTCCATTGATGAAGTGGGGGCGCAAAATTTCCTGCAGGGGAAGATAGACGACGCAGGGAAAAAGACGGTTAAGAAAAAACCCGTTTCAGATCAGGCGGGTAACGCCCAAAATCAAGAGCCGGTCAAGAAACCGGATGATGAAATCGACCTTGACGACATCGGGTTCTCAGCCGACGAACTGGCAGAGCTTGACGCCATTGGCGCGGCCTTCAAAAAGAAGTTGGACGGTACGCAGCTTAACGCAGGCCTTGACCCTGAGTTGATTGGATTGGCCTACAAAGCCGCCTCGATTTACATCAAGCGTGGGGTCCGAGATTTCTCCAAATTCGCCAAGGCTTTTGTCAAGCAAACCGGCCTGCAGATGGACACGGTTGCGCGCTACCTTCGCGATGCTTACAATTCCGTGCGCGACGACATGGAAGACGATGGCGCGGATGTGTCCGACATGGACGATAGCCGCGCGGTTCGTACCAAAACTAAGGAGCTTCAAGATGAATTTCGGGACAGCGGAAACGATCTGGAACAAGGTCAAGAACCCACGGACGGAGTGGGGCAAGCAGATGTTCCCAATGACGGACGAAGCACTGAACGAAGCGCTGGACCAAGTGAGGGACCGGATCAAGGCCGATCCGGTGGTGATCGAACTGTATCTGATGCTGGCACCGCTCCTGCACGAGCGCCCCGCACTGCAGGAGACAGTGGACGAACACCCGGAACTGATGCAGGCGTTACCCGAAGTCCTGAATACGAAGGAAGCCCTCAATCTGGCGTCGAAGGAACACCCGATGCTGAGCCGGGAGCGATTGTTGACGCTCACGAAGCTGCTACACCGCGACCTCGGGGCGAGCCTGACGCCAACGCTCAACAACTAGCCAACCAGACCGATACAAAGCCAAAGTTTGGCGACCCTGACAGCATTGATGCGATGCTGCCTGCGCTGCACCCTGAACAGCGCGACGACGTTCTAAAGATCGAAGAACGGTTCTTTGCCCCGAAGGATGGCCGCAAGGCTGGCTATGGGTACATGAACACCAACGGCACCGGCACCGGGAAAACCTATGTTGCCGCTGGATTGGCCAAGCGTTTCTATGCGGCTGGCAAACAGAACATCTTGATCATGACGAAGCGCCCGACGTTCAAGACCTTCAAAGAGGCGCTTGACGCTTTGGGGGTTCCATACAACGAGCCGAAGGACACCGACACCTCGTATGAGGGCGTCAATCTGGTCACGATCAACGGCGCGCTTGGCAAGAACAAAGCCCTTGCAGATATTGAGTGGGATTTGATCATCCCCGACGAGACAAACTATATCTCCGAGAACATGAAGGGCGATATTCTGGCCCGTGGCGATGACTTCCGGGGGCTGGCATTGCACCCGGATCACCTCGTCAACCGCGCCAACATGCACTTGCACGAACAGATCACAGAGCTTGAGAAGGTGCGCCTTGAAATCTTGGTCGCCGTCGAAGCCGGGAAAAACAATGAAGCCGATCAGCTTGAGAACCGGGCCCGGAGCTTAGAAGAGAGGATCAGCAAAGAGCGTCAGCGCTTGGTATCGGAATACAAGAAGAAACCTCGCCCACACGTCGCCATGTTCTCTGCCACGCCGTTCACGACGCCCAAGAGCCTTGAGTACGGAGAGGGCTTCCTGTTCGACTTCGAAAAGATCGACGCCACATCGTACAACCAGCCAAACGGGCGCGAGAAATTCATGATCCAGAATTTCGGATACCGGATGCGCTACAACAAGCTGACCGAGCCTGAAAACATGGTCGATATGGCGATGATGGCCCGCCGGTTTAACGAGCGCCTGCGCCGTGAGGGCGTCATGGATGGTCGTGTCTTGGAAGTGGATCACGATTACCAGCGCATGTGGCTGGACGTTGATGGCGGTGTTGGAACCCAGATCGACGCGGCATTCAAACTGATGCACGAAGACAAGCATTTCCGCCCGCTCTATACGGCGTTCAACAAGTCTTTCTCGCATCACAAGCGCATTCAGTTGCTTGAGGCAATCAAGGCGCAGGGTGCGATTGAAAACATCCGGGCAGACCTTGCTCTTGGTCGTAAGGTCGTGGTGTTCCATGACCGGCAATATGGCGGCGGGTTCAATCCGTTTGATACGCTTGAGGCCGCAGATAAGAACCAAAGCGCAGAAGGTCTTGAGGCTCTTTGGAGTGAGTTTCAGGCTGCAAACCCGTGGGTCAGCGAGTTGGATTTCACCGGCATGAAACCCGCCCGCGATGCTCTGATTGAGGCATTCCCAAACGCGGCGATTGTCGGGTCAGGCGTAAGCGCGGGCAAGTCGCTGCGAAACCAGACCACGTTCAACATGGATGATAGCGGCGTCGATGTGGTTATCACTCAGTCCGAAAGCGGCAAAGACGGCTGGTCCGGTCACGACACCACCGGCAAGCACCAACGCGCCATTCATAACCTTGGCATTCCGAACCGCCCGACAACTTTGATCCAGACTGAGGGCCGCATCTATCGCGTGGGTCAGGCCTCGGATGCGATCTTCCGGTATTACAACACCGGGACGCAGATGGAGAAGCGCCTGTTTGCCGATGTCATTTCTGGCCGCGCCGACATGGCGGAAAGCCTCGCAATGGGCGATCAAGCCCGTGGCTTGCGCAAATCCATCATCAGCGGGTTTCAATCCAGCGCCACGCACAAGCCAAAGAAGGGCGAAGGCAAAGGCGGCAAAGAGGCCGATCATGACGCGCAGGTTATGGACCCGTTTCAGGAAGCCAAGGCGCTGTTCTTTGCCCAACAGAAGGGGCGGCAGAACCACCGTGGAGCCGACTATTTCGCCACGCCTGAGCCATTGGGCCTGCGCATGGTCGAATGGTTGGATTTGAACGCAGGCGAGCGCGCCTTGGAGCCGTCAGCGGGTCATGGTGCCATTGCTCGGTTCTTCCCCGACACCGTGCATCAAACCGCGATTGAGCCGTCCTACAACCTGCAGGCCGATCTGTCATTGAACGCGCCGAACATCGACCGACGCATTGATGAAAACTTCGAGACATTGCCCGTCGTGAACAAGTTTCACGGTATTGCCATGAACCCGCCGTTTGGCCGTGGCGGCAAGCTGGCAATGGAGCATTTGAAGAAAGCCGCCGGCCACTTGTACGACGGCGGTCGAATTGTTGCGATCATCCCGCGCGGACCATCGGCAGACAAATACCTCGCAATGGCAACGCAGAGCATGGAAGGTATGGGCGTTTATATGACCGCCTCGATCGACCTACCCGCAGTGACGTTCAAACGCGCAGGAACCAGCGTTCAAACCAAGGTCGTCGTGTTCGACAAGCAAATGACCGAAGACGGCAAGCGCTATGTCGAAAACCTCTTGTCATACGAGACCATCGGCGGCGACACACTAGAGCAATTCGTTGACAATCTGGAAGGCATGTTGCCCGCGACCGGACCACGCCACCTACCGCCCGTTGACGAAGCCGCAGAGCTTGAAATTCCAACAGCCGAAAAGGTCGATGTGGTTTCGGTGGTGGATGATAAGCCTATCGTCCGTCCTAAGCGCTTCACCAAAGACAAAGAGGAACACCTGCGCCGTGTCGAATTGGCGGCAGAGCTTGGTGGCTCCTATGTCACGCGCAAGAAAGACAAAGAGGGCTGGGGCTTTGTGTTCCCTGATCGGGAGAAGGCCAATGCCTTTGCAAGCGATCTGAACGGCAAGGCCCGCAAGGCCGGTACAGTCAGCGACGGTTTCAAGGCCGAGAAGCCACGCACCATGTACGAGCTGCGCAACCGTCTTGATGCCTTGGGTCTTGAGGATGTGGATCTAACCGAAATGGACGGAAGCCCACGCGATGATCTGGGCCGGTTCCGGTCGCGAGAGGGCAACATGGAAATCCTGTTGCGCGCCACCTTTGGCGGAACGGATACCCTCAACCACGAGGCAATTCACGCGCTCCGGGCCATGAACCTTTTCACCAAAGAAGAATGGGCCGCACTTGAAGCCAAAGCGCCAGGGTGGATTGAGCGCTACGGCATTGATGAACGCTATGCCGGTGAAAGCAAAGAGGTTCAGACGGAAGAGGCCATTGCCGAAGCCTTTGCCGAATGGGCGCGCACCAAGGGGAGTGGAGCCGGTAAGATTGCCCGTAGCTTCGAAAAGGTGCGTCGTTTCTTCTCCGCCATGCTGGACGCGCTTCGACGCTCCGGCTCAGTGGAAGCCGCCGATGTCTTCAATGGCGTTGACAGCGGCGTTGTGGGGCGCAGAGCGCGCACAGGACATGCCCGCGCCGTTGATCTGGCCCGTAAGACCACGGGTGCCTATGCCGACGCTGACCCCGGCCTATTCCGCGCAATCAAGGATAGCGCTTCTGAGCGCGGTTCGTGGTGGCAAACAACCCGCGTTCTCTTTCAGGATGCGTTTGCGCCTTGGAAGAATGTTGACCGGGCGCTTGGCTTGAAAGGCGAGCGATCCACCTACGACCGCATGTCTCTGGTGGAAAGTAAGGCTGGCGTTGCCCTCGACAAGATGGAGCGCGACTATCAGGAGCCGATTGCAAAGCTCATGGGCCAGCACGAGTTGAGCCAAACCGCTGTTGGAGCTTACCTGATCGACCGCCACGCCGACGAGCGCGACGAGCGCATTGCGCGGACACTCGGGCGTACCGAAGGCTCTGGCCTGACGCAAACCGACCGCGCAGCAATCCGTTCTGAGTTGGCAAAGAACAACGCCGACCAGATGCGGGCACTGAAAGAAATCGGTGAGCTGGTGGACAAGTGGCATGAGGATATGATCGAGGTTCGCGTAAGGGCTGGCCTGTTGTCCAAGCAAGAGGCCGCGTCTTGGCGCGAGTATGACCATTACGTCCCGCTGAAAGGCTTTGAAGAGGTCGAGGGAATGACCGTCACCGAGCAGCTGCAAGGCGAGCGATCACGGGCAGGGAAGGGCAACAGCGTTTCCGGCCGGGAGACACGCGCCGCGAAAGGCCGTGCCGAAGTGGGTGCAGCCAAATTCGATGAAGTGGTTTCAAACATCGTTGCCGGGGCAGGGGAGGCACTTGTGCGCGCCCACAAAAACGAAGTGGGTCAAACCTTCCTGAATACCGTTCGCCAGAACAAAAGCCCGCTTTGGTCAGAGGTGAAACGCAAGTCTCGCCCCATGCTCAATGTGGAAACCGGCGTCGTTCAGTGGATGCGCGAGTACGATTTCAAAGACCGCAATGACCCGGCGGTGATCAGCATGAAAGAGGGCGGGAAAGAGGTACTTATTCGCCTGCATGATGCTGGCTTGGCCCGCGCCTATAGCAAGATCGGCTTCGCTCAGATTTCGTGGTTCGCACGGTCGATTGCTCGACCCATTACTCAATTCCGATCCGCATCACTGACCCGGTGGAGCCCGAAGTTTCTGGCAACAAACACAGTTCGAGACATCACAACCGGCTTGATTATCTCACAGAAATTCAACGCCAAGAATGATGCCCGATACCGCGGAGTTCGGTCCAAGATCGCCAAGTATTATGCGCCTGCGCTCTATTTCTCGGGGCGCAATGCGATTATGCCGGATGCCGACAAGCACCAATGGGATAAGTGGGTGCGTGAGTTTAAGCGCGAAGGTGGCGCAACAGCGTTCGCCAAATACACCGACGTTCGCACCACAAAGTCAGACTTGGCCAAACGCGCAAAGCACCATAGCCGCAGCAAAGCCAGCAAAGCCGCGATCTTCACGGCAAAATCTTACTTTGAGGCTATGCGCGTGGCCAACGAGGCGACGGAGAACGCCATGCGTCTTGCCACATACCGTGCGCTACGTGAGAGCGGGATTGATGCTGTTGAGGCCGCAAACGCCGCGAAGGACATCACCGTCAACTTCAACCGCCGTGGCGAGTGGACATCCGAGATTTCCAGCTATGCCATGTTCTTCAACCCGGCGGTTCAGGGTGCCGCGTTCATTGCTCAGAACGCCAAGCATCTTGTGAAGCCGATGATTGCCCTGACCGCGCTTGGCGTCGGCATGGAAGTGATCAACCAGATGATGCAGGGAGAGGAAGAGGAATGGGATCGGATGCCGCTCTACATGAAGCAGCGGAATTTGATCATCCCCAACATCTTTTCGGAAGACGAGACAGCGCATTTCAAGATGCCCCTGCCTTACAACTTCTCGACCTTCGTCACCGCTGGCCGTGTGGCCACAGCGCTTGGCATGGGAACGATGGACCCCGCACAGGCGTTCAAAGACTTGTCGTCTGAGACAATGACTTCTTGGTCGCCAACCGGCGGTGTGTCGTGGGGCACGTTTGTTCCTGACGCCTTCGAGCCTGTTGCCGAGGTCGTGGCAAACGAGAACAATTTCTTTGGGTCCAAGGTCCACTATGGCCGGATCGACAACGGAGCGCCCCTGTCAGAACAGATGTCACCAAGTCAGAGCTGGTTGTCGCAGGACATCGCACGGTCGCTCAATAAGCTATCGGGCGGAAGCCTGACCAAATCAGGAAGCATCGACCTGCACCCCAAGGCCGTTGATCACCTGATCTTTGGTTACACTGGCGGTATGGGGCGCATGGTGGCCGGGATTGCCAATGAGGCGTCGGCTTATGGTGCCGGTCATGACGCGGATAGTAGCGCGCATGAGTTTTCATCCATCTTCTACGGTTCGTATGACGACCGGGCCGCTATTTCCCGCTCCTACGAAAACTCAAACAACGTCACGACCAAGGCGAAAGATGCCTGGCTCCGGGCGGCAGAGTTTGGCGCGCGGGCTGCAGAGGCTTATGGCCAGCCTATTGATGATCCAAAGAAGTTTGCTAAGGCGCACATGCCGTCACTGGTGAAAGACCCTGAGTTCAAAGCCTTTATTGAAGAGAACAAGCGCGACTTGGCTCTGGTGTTTAAGGGAGAGGGCAATTGGGAGAAAATTCTTGTCGCCGCGATGAAGGCTGGCGTTAGGCGTGAGCATGGCGGGAAAGAGTATTGGGTAAACATTTACAACAGCGAGTTTGAAAAGACCGAAATCCGCAAGTACCTGAAAGTCATGTCAGATATATCCGCTGCGCGCCGCCTCGCTCGAAAGACCGATGGCAAAGAGTATTGGGATCAGTGGAAGAAATTGGACGCAGCGCAGGCCCACGCCGCCCGCACGTTCAACAAAATGTTCTACTAAAATTTGACAAAAAACAGGCCTCTTTGTAGGTTTCAGACAATCACAAATGCGGCCTCTTCTGGGGGTCGCATTTTTTTTGGGAATGCCTCATGCCATTGCACGGTAATCTAACCGATGAACCCGATTGGGTTTTCAACGGTCACTACTCCTTTGACGAAGACAGAGTTTCACTTGTCCAATCCGTCACTGAGCTTGTCCACTTCACAGCGACCGACAAGACGCACCTGATCCTTGCAACCAAGGACGTGCGCCAATGGTATGCTGATGTCACCCTGACAGAGCCGGGGCTTGCACCCGTGGCAACCCCTGCGAATGCGCCTGATGTGATCTTGGCCGCAGATGGTCGCATCTGGAAGGCAATACACGATGCGGACGAACCCGAAGAGGTCGTGACGCGGATCGTTGTTGGCACCGTTGCCGACATCATCGCCTCGCATGATCCGGCAATCCGGCACATCCAGCTACTCAACGACGATGCGGACGATTGGTATTTCTTGGACACGTCAAATCCCGCCGCCGACCCTTACCCCCCCGAAGCCCCAAACGTCGTGATCGACGCTGACGGCAACCGTTGGAGCCGGGTCCATCCCGAACAGCCAAGCTCCGACCTATTCATGCAAAATGCGGAGATTTCCTGATGTGGATGCGCACCCGATATATCAACATTGTCTTTGACAGCATCAACCGGCGTGTTGCCGGATTGCTGGGCATTGGCGACACCGACCGTGATTTTGGCACGTTCCCGTTGGACATTCTGTCCGACAACGCCGACGCCAAAGCCCTGTTCACTGAGGCCGAGGCCGCGATTGACGACAACAAGAAGAAGGTCGATTGGATCGGAGCCGCTGCGCACACCGCGCCAGCCGTTTCGGCAACCTTCTATGTGTCTGGCAACGACCTTGGCACCCCCGGCACAGCCGAAAGCGGGACATACGGCCCAATCGCCGCGCCCGATCTTTACAAGCTGATGCTGAAAGACACCCCGAACGCTACCGGATTGAACATTGCCGACGCGGGAAACCACTTCCCAACCGACAATGTTGAAGCCGCTCTACAACACCTCGCCGTTCTAGCCGCTGACTGGATCGGGAAAGCGGAGATTACCTAAATGGCCCTCGACCTCAACACCGACTATGTAAACATCAACCGTGGCGGCACCCCCGGCACCGCTGGGTCAGGCACCGAAGGACCGGCAAAGCTCAAGGCTATCCTTCTGGCGTCGGTCGCGGTCACGCCTTCTGCAGACCCGGCAACGCTTGCGGCCTATGAGGGCACCGTCGCTTGGTTTGGTGGCAATCCGTACCTTTGGACCGGCACCGCCTACAAGCGGGTCGCCACCTTTGCGGCGGTGAATACCGGCCTGATCAACGACGCTGGCAACTTCTTCACCACCGACAACGTTGAAGAGGCGCTGCAGCAGCTTGGCGGTGATGTCCGTGACTATGATCTATTGCTTGGTCGCCCCGCAAACTCGACGCACCTTGGCACGTTCACCGGGAACACCATCCCCAACAACGTATCGGTCAAGGCCGCCCTGCAAGCCCTCGAAACCGCCCTTGAAGCCCTCGCAGGCGATTGGATCGGTCAGGCTGAATTGACCTGATCCGGTCACGATTGGAGACCCAACTATGACTTTGAACCCCCAAACGACGTTCTTCGATGGCAACGATCAGGGCACACCGGGAACCGCAGCAAGCGGAACCTACGGCCCAATTCGCATGTCCGCGATCCTGAACGCGATCAACAACACCTCAGTCTTGCAGAGCATCACTGCAACGGCTCCACCCGGCGGCGCGGCTGCAGGGAATGCCTACTACGTTGCGGCCCCCGGAACGGGCGCTTGGGCCGGTCAGGACGGCCAGATCGCTTACCTGACCGATACCGGCTGGGCGTTCTTCGCTCCTGTTGTCGGCAAGGCTTATGGTGATGCTGGAACCGGCGGTATCTACACCTACGATGGTACAACGATGGCTGCACTTGGCGGTGGCGGTGGCGGTGGACAAACTGACACGTTCACAAGCGCAAACGGCACTATCCTCAACGCTGGAAACAACGTCGGTCTGAACCTTGATGTGGACGCACAGGCGGTCGTGAACGGTATCACCCTCGCAACCGCTGCAGAAGTCGCCGCCTTGGATGGTGACGAGCAGGCAGTTGTTCGTATTGATGATGGCACCCTACGCCGGGTGAACCTTGACGATCTGCCCGGTGGTGGCGCGTCAGGTTTCCAGCTTTCGGATTTGGCGGTTGGTGAGTTTAACATCTTACACGACGCCACACTCTTTGTACCAGCGGGCCAATCTTGGCTGTGCTTTACCTTCGAAGGCGAAACCGCAAGCCCATATGCTGACGCCAGAATTGTTGTTGGCCCGGATGGGTACAACCCGGACGGAAACGACACGTACAAATGGCGGTTCGGCTTCCGCATCGCATAACGGCGGCCAAACCTGACATCGCAGATTTTTGAATACCCGCGCGGATCGCCCCACCGCGCGGGTTTTTTATTGGGGCACAATTGGAGAGAAACATGAAACATATCTTTTCGGCTCTGGCCGTTATCATCGCTACTGCACTGTGCATCGCATCGCCTGCCGCAGCATTCCCTGACCTTGTGCGTGGCACTGTCTTTTCTGGCGAGTACGCCAATCAGATGATCGTCAAGAACGTCCGTACCGGCGAAGTCATGACCCGCGCAGAGCTTGAAGCGCAGGGCGTAGACATCTTTGACGCCAAGGCTGTTCACGCTGTCTTCGACGCGAAGTATTCCGCCGGCGACTTTACCGGCGACGGTCGCACCATCGTTGTTGACAAGGGGCCAGACGGCATTGCTGGCACCGACGACGACCGCACCGACCAAACCGGCTCCGGCAAGAGCTGGTAAGTGCTAAACGCCCCTGGCCTCGTGCCGGGGGCACCTTCTTTTCCATCAAATTTCAGGTGCAATCATGAAGAAACTCGCAATCGTTGTCGGGCACAACAGCGTATCTCAAGGCGCAATCCGCATCGACACCCAAGAAACGGAATTTGTGTGGAACTCACGCCTTGCCAAGCTGTTGAAAGCTAACGGTGAAGCATTTGGCTTGGACATCAAGATTTTCCACCGGATTGCTGGTGGCGGGTATGCCCGTGAAATCGCCCGCGTGTACGACGAAGTAGATCGGTTTAAACCGGAAGCCTCGATCGAGCTTCACTTCAACGGATCAGACAATCCCAGCGCAAGTGGATCTGAGGTTCTATCCAGCGGCACCGCACTGTCCCTACGTCTTGCGGCGGCTGTTCAGCGCGAGATAGTCGCTTCGCTTGGCCTTCGTGACCGTGGCGTCAAGACCATCGGTGGAAAGAGCCGTGGCGGCAAGTCTCTGTATTCTGGCAAGGCTCCTGCGATCCTCATTGAGCCGTTCTTTGGTAGCTCTGTCCGCGGCACCGCTGCAACCGACACTGACGCCGAGATAAAGGGTCTGGCGCTTGCGGTCCTGTCTGGCGCGTCTGAGGCAATCGGCGCGTATCCCCGGAAGGACATCACCGAAAGCCGCACACTGCAGGCAACGGCGCGTCAAAAGACGGCCATTGGTGGAGCCGTGACGGCCATTGGTGGCGTCGGGTTCATGCAGGTGATCAACAGCATCCTAAGCTCGCCAAGCGCGTCTGCAGAGCTTGTCGTGGCCTTGCAACCGCTGACATCGGTATTCCCCGAGCTATCCGGCATTTTGTCGGCCGTGTCGGCTGCACTGATGATCTACAGCAATATGCAGGCGAAGAACGTTGACGCCGCCCGCATTGAAGATTTCGGCAAAGAGCGCCGTTAATCGAATAGATCATCCTCACGGGTGATCCGCATTTCAAACGCGGGGGTGTCTGGGTGAACCAACTCCCGCGTTATCACAATGAGCGGTTCAAACTCTGACATCCGCACAACGCTTGCCAGCGTTCTTGCCTTTGTGACTTCACCGCCAACAGTCCGCTTAGTCACAAACTCGTATCCAAGGTATCCGTCGCGGATGATACCGAGAAATCCCCCGACATCCGAAAACTGATCCCGTGCGTATTCGGATGCGTCTTGCATCGGATTGATCCCGGTCCGATCACCTTTCCCAAATCCCATAATGTCGTCTGGGTCGATGGAATACAGGTACTTTTCTGCGTGTAGGCCGACCACCGACACTGATCCGGGCAGTTGCTTTAGCTGGCGGATCAAGGGGTGCTGGGCCGCGCTGGACCCAATCAACATTAGGTCTTTCAGCTTGGCCTGTTGCCTGATCGACGGCAGAACCTTGCCCCGTTCCCATCTGCTGACTGTCATGGTGTCAACTCCGATGGTCGCGGCCAAGTCTACTTGAGTGATCCGCATAATCTTGCGGTACTCTTTGATCTTAGCGCTCCAATCTTCGCCATCGAATTTGGTCATTTTCAAGATGCCTAGTGGTTGTCTATTTCACTAGGCATTTGCCCTCTCTAAAAGCATTTATCAACCAAAAGGTAAAAAAAACTACAAAGGAAACTGAAATGTTCGGAAACTCACACACCTCTTATTTGTTGAATGTTTTCAAGGCCAATGGGGTGGCCGGGCTTTCAGCCGCATTGACCGTAATGGTTCTTGGAGACCTTGGCGGGCGAATAATTGCCCGATTGTCCAATGATCACCTTTGCCTACTTTGCCCTTGCTCAAAGTGCCTCGATCGGGTCAAGGCCCGCCGCCTCAAGAACTGCGATAACCTCGTCGTCTTGAATGGTACGACCGACCTTTAGAATGGCCTCAACACGTCTGGCGATGTGGCTTTTGACATTCCCGGTTTTCCCGCGAAACAGAAAGCCCTCGTCAATGCCAAGTTCGAAAATCATTCTCCAAATGTAATCGAAGCGGTACAACCCGCCAGGTTTTTCGAACCTACTTGTGAAGCCTTTTACACCTATTTTCGCGTCTACTGCCTTGACCGACCAACCGGCAGCTTGGCGGTAGGCGCGGAACCGAAAGCGCAGCATATCTTCTTCATTTTCAATATCTTTGTAGCTCGTAAGGACTGGAATTGGTTTTGGCATTTTTGACCCCCTGTGCAACTATAAGAATTTAAACGACTAAAGGTATATAATCATTTTTTTGTTTAAACAAACCCCATTTTTAGAAACAATTGGTTTGGGATCGAGACATGGGATAAACTCAGTATCGGTTTACTATCATTGATATGGGGTGTTCATGACCGTAAAGGAGTTTTTCAGAAGTCTTGCCAAAGACTTGGATGGTCTGTCTGCAAAGTGCGGTGTTCCGAAGTACAGCCTGCAAAAATTTGCCCGAGAAAATCACATCCCGTCGAGCTACATCGTGATCTTCACGATTGAGGCCGACATCGCGCGGATCGAAATGCCCTTGCAATTGTTCAGCGCGCTATACGCGCCACGCGAAAAGCGTCTGGCCAAGCTCAAGAAAAGCCGAAAACTCGGGTCTTCACTCTTCCTGCGAATGCTGGGTCTATAACGATGGTCAGACGATACAAAGACACAAAGAGCAACCGCCGTAAGCGCAGGCGCTATCAGGCCAAGGCAATCTCTGCCCGTGGCAAATTCTTCACCAACGACGGCAAGGCGCTCGAAGATGGTCACACGGCGTACCGTCTGGACAAGGCGAAGGAGCTTGAGAGGAAAGGCCTGATTGGGTCGATCCAGATCATGCCGGAATTTCCCTATTATCATGGCCGAGAAGTTTTGTGGGTTTACCGCCCGCAATTCTCCTATTGGGAGCTTCACCCGGCAACCGGCGCGCGTATGCAAAAGGTCGTGGTTGAGGTATTGCCCGGTCACTATGAAAGCCGCCCGTGGGTTGACCCCATGGTTGCGGCGTTCATGGCCACGCATCCAGACGTGAGGGTGGATTTTCGCCTGAAAGACGACAACACCACCACCCAGATCAACTATGTCCAGCGGCGCAGGGCGGGACTAACAACCTTCCGGTCAAAGATTGATGCCTCGCTCCGCTTTCAGAAATCGGCCCAATCGCTACCCGGCTCCGGGGCCATCTGAACGTCCACTTCGAAGTCATCTATCCCGTTCCTGCGCGCCCGGTTCATGGCCTTATTCGCCAATTCGAAGGCCGCATAGTGACCGGCAAAATTCAGGTCGTTGTCGCCAAAGATCATGAGCTTGCGCACATTGGGCGGCGTGATGAATTTTTTCATGACGGACGTGTTGATGGTGGACCACACCGGAACCTGAAAGAGCGCAGCGGCCCTCTGCGCCGTTTCTATGCCCTCTGCGACACCGAGAACGTCACCGTGGTCTGACAGGCGGATTGCGCAGCCGTCAGGCAGATTGCCGGGTAAGAGCGCGCGCTGTGTCTCTGTTTCCGCCTTGCCCGGTTTGCGCGGGTTCAGGAAGGTGCGGTGCATGGTCACGACATTGCCGTCAGGATCGGACACGACGCCGAGCATAGTCGGATAGAAATTGCCATCCAGACCGCGAAGGCTCGGATGTGTGCGCAATCCCATTTCCGGCAACGTCAGGCCGCGAGAGGCCAGATAGGCCGCCGAATAGTCCCGTTCCCGTGACGGCCATGATGCGCGCCACATATCCCGCTTTTCTTGTCTCCGGCGTTCTTCTTCGGGATCTACAATTTGGCGCTCCGGTGACGGGTCGTGGCCGATGATCCGATCCACCTCTTTGGCCGCGTCCTTGAACGTCCATCCGTGGTATTCCTGCAGGAGCTTGAAGGCGTCACCGGGGCCGCATTGATTGCAGTAGAACGTGCCCGATCCGTTCTTGTTGTCGAACCGGAACCGCTCTTTACCGCCGCACATGGGGCAGGGGCCGTGCTTATTCTTGAGATAGTCGGCGTTGATGCCAAGCTGGGGCAGGATACCGTGCCAATGCCCGCGGGCTTTCTCCGCTGTTGGGTTGATCATTGACCCGCCCTCTTTTGACCCTTGGCGTACCGTATGTTCTGCGACTTGACCCAATTGCGGGTGGCCTTGGAAACCGGGGCCTCGACCGATTGCAGCTTGCGGGGCCATACGCCCATTTTGGCGCGGTATTTCTGCCCAACCCATCCGGGGCTGTAGCCTCGCTCACGCTGGATAGTCAGAAGCTCCGAATAGAAGGCCTGCTTGTCAGCCGTAGATACCTTTCGGCTCTTGCTGATTTCCTTCAATTCGCCCTCTTCGTGCTTGTGCTTGGACGGACCGGCGTTGTGTTCCTTCTTTTCGATTTTGAAGCCGCATGACGGGCAGATTGGATCGCCTTTGATCTTGAATGACGTGGTGCAACGCGGGCAGACCACGGGCTTGCGTTCTTCGCGCGCCTTCTCGTGCGCTTCGTCGTATGCCCGTTCGTCGTCGTCCTTTGGCCCGCTTTTCTTCATTTTGTCGTGGTGGATGTCGGTCACGAAACCGAGGTTTTCCGTGGTGGAACTGTGATCGAGGATGATCGCGTATTCTTTGCCGTCCGCTGTGCGCAGCGCCCGCCCGATGATCTGGACATAGAGCGCTTCGGACAAAAGCGGGCGCGCAAGGATCAGTGTTCGCACGTCCCAATCAACGCCCTTTGTGAGCGTCCCGACGTTGCAAACCACCTTGTATTCGCCACTGTGGAACTTCCGTGCGACTTCCTTCCGCTCGTCGCGGCTGGTGTCCATGTCGATGTATCCGCACGGGATACCTTCTTTGACAAAGGCGTCACGCATGGTCTGCGCATGGGCGCGGTCACAGGCAAACAGGAGCGTCTTGTCTGGTGTGCCTTTCTCTTTCCACTCTTTGACCACGTTACCGACAATGCGGTCCTCAGACATAAGCTCTGACGTGCTGGCGTCGGTGTATTCACCATTGCGCACCTTGAGCTTGGATAGATCGGGGCTGTCCGGGGCAAAGACTTTGAAGTCTGACAGGAACCCCTCGTCAATCATTTCCTGAACGGTTGCGACGATGATCAATTCGTCCCAATGGTCGGCCAATCCACGGGTCCAAGGTGTCGCTGACAGGCCGATAAAGATCGTGTCGGGCTCGTCTTCCATCCACTCATAGATGGAGCCGTGCTGTTCGTGTGCTTCGTCTACGATCACCAGTTTCACGTCTGGTCGTGAGCCGTGATATGTCTCGCCCTCTGCCTGGCGCATCTGGTCATTGATCTGTTGTGACCGTTCATCGAACTGGCGCAGAATTTCGTCGCGCTCCATGTCCATGTCGAAGAGGGTTTCTTTGTCGGCCTCTTCCAGATTGGTCAGGGCCGTGTCACGCGCCGCCTCAGCCTTCTTGAGCCTGTTCTTGAGGGTGGCTAAGCGCCGCTGCTTTGCCTTCTTGGGTGAGCGCGCAGAGAGGGTCTGTGCTGACGCCACCTGAACCGGTTGGCTCATGTCCAAATCCGGGTGATCGCCTTGGATCACGCCAATTTGCGTTACCTCTTCTTCGGCAAACGCCTCGACCGTCTGGTCGATCAGACTGATTGCCGGAACCGTGAAGCACGTTCTGTTGCCGCGCTCCATTGCGCTGATGATGATCGCCGCTGATGTGAGGGTTTTGCCGCCGCCTGTTGGCAATTGCAGCATGATCCGCCTGCTTCCCCGCGCGATGGCCTCGCGCAGCTTTGATATGCCCTTAGACTGCTGGGGTCTAAGGGTCCGTCCACTTGGCATTTGCATGGGGTTAGCTCCGCTTCTTGGGAGTAACCTTTTTGAAATTCGACCGCTGGGCCTGCGTAATCAACAGGCCGTTCAGCGGTACGATCATTTCCCGATCTATCAGACGGTCAACGATTTCTGCCCCGTTCGGAACACCCCGACCAAGCATTTCAACGAGCATATCAGGGCGATGCGCTGGAACCGTTGGCGCACCATCTTGAAAAATGAGGTGTGAAATTAGGATGTAAGCGCCAATGTCTTCGAGCGGCATAGACCGAAATTCACGAAGCTCTTTGTGGTGATTTCTACGGTGGGTCCGACCATTTTGGGTTGTCGGGTTCATGAGCGCTTGATAGGTAGGCATCCGTGTATCCTATTCCATGTGGGGTTTCACACGGCCGGTCTCCCATCTTCACACTAGGAGGCCGGCCACTTTTCAATTCATGTCAGATCAGCCGCGCTCACCTTGTCGTCAGGGAACCGCTTCAAAGCGTCGAATTTCCCTGACGCGAAGTTGATCACGTCGTCCATTGTGTAGAGCAGGTAAACCGGGCTTCCGAGTTTGAGCGCGTGTTTGCGCTGGCTATCGTTCAGCCCTTTGCGGCCATAGGCCGTGTCTGGATTTTTAACATCAAAAAAGTGCCATCCGCCGCCGTTAATACGGGCCAGTCCGTCCATCAGCTTTCCACCATATTGATAGGTGTCCAGCACTGGAACCATCTTTGACAACGCACCAACTAAGGCGTCGTGGTTGTTGTCTTTTTTTGAGTATTTACGGCTCGGCATGGTATTTTCTTGGTTAATTGTTGAAATGTTTTTAAATTAAAATGAGAAGTTTTTAAACCTAAAAGTGATTTAAAAATGAAGAAAAACCAAAGAAAATGGCCCGCGCACATGGAAGAGGCGCGGGCCAGCTGGGCCGTAGGTGGAATGTGTGAAGAACCTTTCGGCCAGCTATTCTTAAATCAGGTTTTGGCTCTGATACCCGCCGCCGTTCCCGCTGACTGAGCCGTGCGTGATCCAGCGGTCAAAATCTGGGTGCAGGTCGTCAGATATGGCTTTGTAATACCGATCTTGGAACTCGTATCCGGTCGCCTCAAGCGCCTTCAACTCGTCACATAGCGCGTCAAATTGATCAGCAATTTCAATGGCGTGGGGCTTGCTGCGCGGCTTGATGAAGGCATGTAATCCGTATTTCCACAAGGCCAGACGGACGATCTGTGGCGCATGGTCAAGGTATGGCTTCGCCTCATAGGCAATGGATGGATCACCTTCTCGGTTGGTGACGGTCTTGGTCTTTTCAAAGAAGATGTCCCGGCCAAGATTGTTGACCTTTCCCGCCTGTGTCGCGTGAAGCAAGCCCGCCTCTTGGCACACCTGACGAACCACCCCGGTTTTGAGGCCGAATTTGATGCTGATGTCGCGGAATGATGTAAACTCCCCGGAACCCAGCAAGCGGCGCAGGATTTGCTCCTGTGCGGTGTTCTGGCCGTCCAATGCTTCGATCTGGTCGGCCTGTTCTTCAACCTTGTTCTTCAAGGCTTCTATACGGCGCGTAGAAATTAGCATTGCGCGATGCAGAACTTCGTCTTCGGTCTCCGAGTTTGCAAGAGCCGCTTCAAGCTCCTGCCATCGGTCAACGATCCGCGCCGTGGCCTCGGGCGATAGCTGCGCCACCACGATCATGCTGGTGCGCTTGTCGCAGAGATAGACCTGAATGGTGTGCTTACGGCCATGTCCGGTCTCAATTTGATGTTCCTCAGTTTGAGGAAGATCAAAAACCCCCTTATCTGCAAGGGTTTTGATGGTGCGTTTCACGTTGTCGTGGCGCAGCTCCAACAGATCGGCAATCTCTTTGCTCGACATGGTGAGCGGTTCGCTGCCCACAAGAGCGATTGGGTTTGGGGTGTGGTCCGTGTGTGGTGTCATGCTCTTTCCTCTCTCAAGCGACCATCACTGACCCGGCGTACCGGGGCAGGAATTGTCATTCGGGGGTGGCGGCCGCCAGCTTTGCAGCCAGCCAAACAAGACCGATCCCGATCAGCTCCAAAATCCAGTCAAAGAGCGTCGGGGTCACGGCTTCTAGTGCCGCAACGGTGATGGCTGCACTAAGCAGCCCAGCCAACACCCGTTTCTTTATTCCGCCCATTAGATGAAGTTTTCGACGTTCTGGCCGACCGCATCACCGATCTTTTTCAGAACCTTCATTTCGTCGTCGCAAATGTCACCATCCGCCTCGGCAATATCCAGCGCGGTCAGGATGATGATTTCGCCATCGTCGGCGTCACCGGAAATGTCTTCGATTTCCTTCATAAGCTGGCGCTGACCAACACGACCACCACCGGCTGTGGTGAGCGCTGTGTTGATGTTCTTGTCGATGTCGCTTGGCGAGAATGCCCCGGCCAGAGCGGTGTTTGCTTTGACCGCTTTGACGGTTGCATCGACTTCCGCATCAGAAATATCGTTGTCAGCATTGGCGACCAGCGCCGCGGCTGCGCAGACAGCCTCAAGCAGATCGGTGCGACCCTGCAAGCGGTTGGATTTCTCTTCTAGTGCCTTCTTGGCTTTCTTGAAAAACATGGTTTCTCTCCATTCCATGTGGGTTTCTGGGTCTCTGCCCAATGCTGCCCCGGTTTTGCGCCGGGACAGTGAAAGGCAGAGCGCTTAGATCAGCTTCACGGGCGCGAACGGAATTTCGTCGTCAATATCGCGCGAACCGCCTTGGCCACCCGAACCATAGCTGCCGCCACCGCCGTTGCCGCCATAACCGCCGCCGCCGCCACGACCACCGTCAGAAGAACCGCCGCCGCCGCCACCGTAGCCGCGATCACCAGAGCCGCCGCCAGAGTTGCCGTTGCCACCGCCTTGACCGCCGCCAGAATTTCCGTAGCCGCCTCCGCCGTTATCTCCATAGCCAGAGCGGCCGTTTCCTCCGCCATTGCCGCCGTATCCGCCACCTTGTTCGCCGCCACGGCCCTGATTGTTTTCAGTTTTGACATGCTGGTATGGCCCCATGATCGTGCTGCCGCCCGCGAAGACGACAAGCTCTGTTGAATACTTGTCATTGCCGTTCTGATCCTGCCATTTGCGGGTCTCGGTCTTGCCTTGAAGGATGATGGTATGACCCTTGCGAAAGCGGTCGCAGATGTACTTGAGGGCCGCTTCTGAGCCGTTGATCACGACACTGTGCCACTCGGTTTTCTCTTTGCGCTCGCCTGACTGGCGGTCTTTCCAAGTCTCTTTGGTGGCGACGCGCAGATTGACCACGCCGCCACCATTGTTGAATGTCCGATGCTCGGGGTCGCGCCCCAAGATGCCTACGACGAATTGCAGGTTCATGCGTCCTCTCCCATCACCCGACGCACTTTGGCTTCAAGCTCATTGATTTCGGTCTGGAACTGGACGACCTGCGCCTCAATTTCAGCGATCATCGCCGGATCACGCGGGATGCGCCGGATGAATGCGCGCAAGTCAGGGTCTTTGATGCGAGGGTCGAAAACCTCATAGTCGCACCATGCGCGGCCAGTGCAGGCCATTTGCCACTGCATCTGCACAAGGTAATCTTCCTTGATTGAGCCGTCCGCGTCGAACATTTCGATGTATTCGATCATGGTCGAAGTCTCGGGGCACTTAATCTCGACCAAGCCATCCAGACCGGCAAAGCCGTCCGGTGATGCCCCCGCCTTGTCGATGTAGGGGTGATCGACAAACGGCGCATCTTCGACCGCGTTTCCTGTCCGCATTTCGTAGATCGCGCGGGCTTGCGGCTCCACGTCATTGCCCCACTTCATGTACTTGTTCTGGAAGAAATCTTTTGGCTCGCCAGTCAGGCGTTCCCCCAGAAGGTCGCGCATGTACTTGTCATAGTCGGCGGTCTTTTTGCCCGCCTTTGTCCGCTTGGTGATCTTGATCACAGCCGAAGCCGTGACCTTCCCGACGCGCGCCGCATACCATTCGTCACTGTGTTGCTGTTCGTTCTTCATGCTTCACCGCCTTTCTGGGCAACTTTCTTCTCAAGAAACGCAATGGCTTCGTCTGCCTGTTGCGGTGACAATTGAGGGATGGTTTCGACCTGATACGACCCAAGGAAGGCTTGCAGGCGTGTGCCTGTGTCGATCAGCATTTCAGTAATGTAATTGACCATATTGTCGGGCATTACCTGCGCCTCTTGGCCATAGTTCCCGTCGTCGTCCGATCCGGTTGACAGGTTGAACGCCATGCGAACCAAGGCGCGCTGCAAGTAGGTCAAGGTGGACATGACCGCCTGAGCGCCGTTCTTGTTCGAGTTACCCTTGGCCCCTGTGCCGTCGAGCGGCATTTTAAGCTGCGACACTTCTTTGTGACCGTGGCCAGACACATAGATGGACAACCCCTGCCATCCTTCGCCTGCATCCCAAGGCTGGAAGCTGACGTTCAGCCCGTGCTTTGAGATTGCAGGGACAAGCTGCGCCAAAATCTGGTCGATGTCGGCATACTTGGATTTGGTGTGGGCGTTGTCCTGATTTTTCAAGATCACACCGACCTCTGCGCGCGCCGCTGATTTCGCCGCGTCAAACGCTGTTTCGGCCTCTTTGGCCTGAACCTCTTTGTGCAGGGTCATGAAGCGCTCAAAGCGATCCATATCAACGGGCACCGATGGATCAGACAGGCGGGCGATCTGCGACCAGATCATATCGGATTGCTTTACCGGTGCGGGCAGGCCTGCGTCTGCGGCATGGGCTGCGGGTAGACCACCTTGCGACATGATTTCAGGCGCATTTGTGGTGACGGTTTCGGTCATAGACATTTTTTGATTTCTCCATGTTTGCCATAATCTTCACATTAGGCACGTCGTAAGTAAATTCAAAATAGAGTTAAGTCAACCCGTTCTGGCGATAAGGTTCACTTTGAATTGAGCGGCCTCTCGGACGCTTGGGTGCCGCCGCATTTCTGGTGGTATCTCAATCCAGAAGCGCTCCAAGCCCTTGCGAGTAACGATCTTATCGACGTTTTCGCATATTTCTTGAACAGCCGATGCTGGCGGCAGTTTGCCCTTCAAGCGCTCCTTCTCCGCGTTAATGGCCTGAGACTTTTTGTAACTATTTCCTAAGTTTTTCAGCCAAAAGTCGCGTAAATCCTCAACCGTTCTGCACTTGTGCATCAGGCGAATGATCGTTTTTTCTGCATGTGTCATGAAGCTCACCCCTTCAATAAAATGGGCGGCTCCGGGGGTGAACCGGAAGCCGCCTCTGAGAATGTGCTTCAACTCCGAGAAAGCGTCATTCCTTCTGTTGACAATCTTTATAAAACCAAAATAGGTTTAACAAGCCCAAAAAACAGGGCGCGGGTGAAAAACGAAATTTTAACTCCGAAAGACAAATGTCAAATACATCACATCCAGTAGATCACGTCCCAGCCTATGCGCGGGAAAAGAAGGCTCGGCCCTTCAAAACCGAAATTGATCTGATTGCCCGTCTGGCCGGAAAGGCAATTGATGCGGCCTCGATCAACTCAGGGAAGCGCTCAAGCGCGATTGGCCGTGTCGCCGCCAGCTTGACCCGCGCATACCTGACCCGCATGGCAGATGGCTTTGACGAGGCGTTCATATCCACCGGTCGCTTGGCAAGGTCGCTGCGCATTGGTCGGGCGACGGTTTGCCGCCAGATTTCCGCCCTCTGTCAGATTGGCGTTCACATCTACTCTGACAGCGCCCTTGGTGGCCGCGTGTCCAGTGTAAACGGATGGGTCGGGAAAGCCTGTGGCCGTGCGGTCGATCTGGACGCAGTTCGGGATCTTATTGAGCGCTACTTGCCGCACTCCGATCTGATGAAATTTATCAAGGCGTTTGAGGTGGTTAAGGGCGCATTTTTGGCCGACGATAAGTGTCTCACGAGTGAGCTTGGTGAGACACCAACTGTGTCAACAACGAAAACCAAACAAAAACCTTCACCAAGAGTTCGGATTTGGATGCCTACCAGACCAGTGAAAACGACTTCTGTTTCTCAAGTATCCACCATCCGTCAGAAAATCAGCCAAACGCCAAAGGTTTTCTCACGCTGGGTGGCAAATCCACACGTCAAATCAGGGAATGAGGTCGCGGCATGATCCACAACCTTCCAAACGAGCGTTGGAGCGCGGACGAAAAGCGCCACTTCGCCTTTTTGCACTCGCTCGGGCGCTGCGCGTTGACCAGACGCACCGATGGAATTGAGCTTGCCCACATCCGTATGTTCACTGGCATGGCTCTTAAACCGAATTGGCGTCACGTCCTGCCGTTGCATCACACCGTACACGCCGCGCAGGAGAGGGCAGGGGCCGATTGGTGGGGTGACGTGGGCTTTGAGCTTGATACGCCACAAGACCCGCGCCATTGGGCCGTTCTGCTGGCCTCATTCACCGTGAACCGTGATCGAGAAGGGGCAGAGGACGTGCTGATGCGGATGTTCCGACGCTCAAACAAATCAATGCTTCGTGAAATTATGATGGGGGCCAGGTGAATGACTGACCAAACTGAAAGCGATATTCCACACCTTCAATCTGAGGCGCTATTTTATGGCACTCGGTATTCGACATCCGGCGGAACAAAGCTGACCATGCAAATGCCGGATCGTGAGCTTGCAGACGCGCTCGACGCGCTGGGGGCGGGCAAGCGGTTCATGATGGTGCTGGTGCCGATCAACGACGAAGAGGAACCCGACGAGGACGCGATGCAGGCGCTCGAAGAGGGTAAGGCCCGGATCAAGCGCGCGGTCCTTCTGTGCGACGATAAGGCGTTCTGGGATTGGGCAGAGGAAATTCGCGGCGGTCGGCTTGTTCAGTCGAAAGATGAAGCCAAGGCCGCGCTGTGTGAGCTGCTGGCGATCAAGTCACGGGCAGAGATTAAGGGCGCAAAAGTCGGCGCCAATTTTCTGAGGCTCGAAGAGGATTTCAAGGTTTGGTGCGGTCGGCTTAAACGGCCAGAATAGAGAAAGGGGGCCGCTTGGCCCCCTAATCAATTTCTATCTCCGCGCAATCTTGGCAAAGGACGCGCACATTCCCGTTGCCAAGATCAACTCCATGCCACCCTGCGGCGTCTGTATGACCGGCGCAGTGGCATCTATCGCAAGTCGTCACAAACTCCGCACAATCGAAACAATCATCCGGGTTTCCTGAGCAACGCATGGTGAAAATTGCCTCGCATTGCGGTCCTTCTTCCTGCATCCCCCAAATCTCCCTCTCTAACATGGATCAAAACCCGATCTGACAGTTTTGATCCTTTTGATCCCCTTGACTTCATCCGCTGTTCACGCTGTGAAATTCGTCAAAAATTTTGGCGGCTTCATCAAGTTCTCGGCCCGCTTTGGTCAAGCATTCCTCTGCGGTTTCCCCCTCATAAAAGAACGGATAGCCGTCCTGCTTTGCGCGCCAGCCTTTCCCGTCTGGCGCGCGCTGAATTGTGAATACTGATCTGAGGCGGCTCATGCGTTGCGCCTTTCCCGGTAGATGCGGACCGACTTCTCAACGTCTTCCGGCTCCGGCTGAACATCGAACATGGCAAACTGCCAGATGTCGGAGGCCAGACGAACAATGTCCCAATCTTCCATTTCGGGCTGATTGGAAAACACGGTTTCCATAGCCGCCACCACTTCGTCGTAGCATTCCGGCGGCTCAATCCGTGCGCCTGCTATCAGTTCAAGCTGTTCTTTACTCACGGGTGGGTCTCCTGCGTTTTTCCGCAAGTCGCGCAATCGCCCATCGCCATAAGGCTTGGGGTGTAATGGACGCAGTGACCCTTTTCTGCGGCGTCCATCTTCGCCAGAACCTTATCGCCAAGGGTGACGTGCCGCGATCCGTGAACCACTTCCCTGACGATCCGGCGGGCAACGTTCATCGTGTGGGTGGTAGCGGCCAAAGCGGCCTCGTTTCTTTCCGCTTCTGGTCGGCAATCCCGCACTTCATCCACCGATAGGTTGATAAACCGCCCATCGTGAAACTCAGTGTGCGGCCTGATCCATACTTGCCCGTCAAAGAGGGACATATAGACCGTGCATGGCCGTCCTACCCACTCAAGGTCGTCATTCTGCGCCAGTACCATCCACGTACCGCCGTGGGTCATGTAGGCGGTCACGGTTGTTAGGTCGGCTTCCATGAGCGCGCCTTCATGAACCGGCGCGGCATTCTTTGGCACCCAATCGGTCATGATCGTGGCGTCGTCTGTGATGATCGTGTAAAGCCCGCCAGACTTGACGTGTTGCCAGATTTCGCTTTGATTATTCATCGGGTTTTCCTTCCAGTTCTGATATGCGCGCCCGGTGAATGTCCAAGCTATCCTCAAGCTCCTTGATCCGGGCCAATGCGTCGGCCAGCTCGCGCGGTTCTTTGTGGATTGCGCCGGGTGGGTCGCAGTTCTCCCATCCGGCGTAACCGTTCATCTTCTGCCATCGTCCGAGCTTTTTCCCGGTGTATCCCTTCCGGTATGGCGTCCATCGAACCGGATAGAATGAAAAGGCGTATCCCTCGGTGACTTCGGGCTTTGAAAACCAATTGTTGGGGTCGCTCATGCCGCCCACTCCGGCAAAATTGGTAAGCTGACCTTGCCGATGCGCTTGACCATCACGCCGCACAATTCGCGTTCTTCCGGTATGCGCTTCTCGGCTTCGTCCTTCGCCAAAAGCCACTTGTTCCCATGCCGAAAGCCCACGGGTTTGATGATGCCGGCCTTTCTCAGATTGGCAATGACTGCGGCCATTCTCGACTTCACGTCCGTTCTGCCAAGCGCCTCAAGCACCTCTTGCGTTGACTTCGGTGTCACCGGGGAAAGCTGGCTCGCAAACTCTTCCGGGGTGACGAGCGGCGCGCGTTTTGTCTCGGTCATAGCGGCAATCCTCCGTTGCTGAACAGTGAATAGGCCGCTGCAATCATGGGGATTGGCGGAACAACGAGACCCACAACAAAGTAGGTCACGCTTGTATTGAACAGGATCACAAGGCCATGCAGTTCAAGGTAAAGGAACGTGCCGAAAATCATCATCCCGGCGGCGGTCTTGAGCCACCATTTCGATTGTTCGCTCATGTTATAATCGCCTTCAAGTTTGCCACGTCTTCGGCTGCCAAGATCGTGTCGCCGTCTTGATCCGGTTCCATTTCGCAAATCTCGCGCACGGCGCGGGTCAATGCCTGATCCGATGTGATTAGGATCATGCCGGGGGAAACATCCAGCGCCCGTGAAAGCGCTGGAAGGTGAGGTGCAACCTCATGCCAAGGGGCTTGCTCAAGCTGGCTAATCCGGCCCCGTGACATATCCATTCGGGCCGCGACTTGATCTTGATTGATCCGCTTGGCTTTTCGAATGCCTCTGAGAAAATTGACGATCACTGAAACAACTCCACGGTAACGTGTGGCACTTCACCGTTCATGATTGCGTCAACGATCTTGGCGCGGGGTTTCCCGTCAATCGCCTTGAAGATTTCACCGCTGACAAATGCCTTGCGTTCGGCCAGCATCTTTTCGCGCTGCGCCTTCTGCTCGGCCTCTTCGCGCTCCTGCCGCTCGGCTTCCAGCTTGGCCTTTTCCTGCGCGGCCTTCATGGCTTCCGCGCGTTCGGCTTCGGCCTTTTGTTGTGCCGCGATGCGCTCACGTTCCCGATCTGCTGCGACCTTGGCCTCTTCCTCTGCCTTGACCTTTGCCGTGCGTTCGGCCTCTGCCTTTTGTTCCGCTGCGATGCGCTCACGCTCTGCCTGCGCGGCTTTCCGTTCGGCCTCTTCGCGTTCGCGCTGCGCCGCTTCCAGTTCGGCCTTGGCCTTGGCCAGTTCTGCCGCCTGTGCCTCGGTCGCCTTCGCGGTTTCCAGAGCTTGACCAAGCTGCTCAAGGGTCGATGCCTTCTTGGCGGTCGCCACGTCCTGTTGAGGGCCAAAATCTTCACCAATCTGGATGGCTTCAATCTCTGCAATCTTGGCGGTCAGGCTGTCTACATCGCGGTAGATCATGGCTGTTACCGGGTCCAAGGCAATGAGCGCATCTGAAACGCGGTCGGCGCGCTTGGCGTCTTCGGCCTCCCAATCGGTCAAGGGCTTGCGCACGGTGTCGCGGGTGGTGTCCAGCGTGTCGCGGACGGTCTTGCGGCATTTGTCCACTTTCGCGGTCTGCTTGCGCCATTCTTCGGTCAGGGCCTTGCCGCGCTTGTCCAAGCGTGTTTTGACCTTGGGAATGCTGGCTGCAATGCTGCGCAGTTCTTCACGATCTACGCGCTTGCCCATGTCCAAACCTTCGGCCTCTTTCTCTTTGGCCTCTTTCAGTTCTTTGAGCAAATCGGCCATGTCTTCGCCGCTGTCCATCGCCATATCCAGACGTTCATCAAGTGGCGGCTGGTTGTCTCCGATTGCTGGCGGTGGCGGGTGGCCTTCCTGCATTGCGACAACGTTGGACGGGGTTTGGCTCTTGCTGACTTCTAGGGTTTCCATGTGGGGTCTCCGTTAGCGGTGTGCGTTGTTGATGGTTGCGGGGCGGTCGATCCGGGCTTTCATTTCCGCCACTTTTTCGTAAACGCCCTCTGACGTGATGCCGATTGGCTGGTCACTGCCAGTCAGGCCGCGCTCAAGGCGAATTTCCAAAACCGCCATGTCTTCTTTGAGGCTCATATGACCGCCACCACCGGGCTTTGGCGGTGCCGGATGAATACCGGCAATGTCTCGACCACGGTCGGAACCTCTTGATACAGGTCTAAAATCTTATCGCAGGTGTCTTCGTCCAAAACCTCAGTGATGCAGGTTTCGCATGTGTTGGAATAATCCAGATCGTTGCCGGTGCCGTGCGGCTCAAATTCTGCGCGCACAAGGTCCAGCGTGATCATTTCCGCCGCTTGCTCTGCGGTTTCGGCCTCAACCGTGACAGAGCCATAGGCGCGGACGTATTGGGCGATGTTCACTTGAAACTTGGGCATATGGTCAGTCCTTTTTCTCGAAGTATTCGTAGGCGGTGATTGCGGCCCATGCGGCCAGCCAAATCAGGGAAAGGGTCGGGGTCATTCTGGCTCGACCTCTCGCAAATCAACGTCCAGTTTCCCGGCGCAATTCGCTCGGGCTGATATGACCCGGTTCGCGTGGCTTACCGCCTCGCGCATGTTCGGCGCGTCAAAGCGGATGCGCGCGGTTCCCTGTGATCCGTCGGGCGTGGCGTAGGTGGCTAAAGCTGAATAGGTCGGCATTCAAAGCTCCAATGCTTGTTGTTTTGGGGTGCTGCCCATGACCCATGTCCCGCCCTCAAGGGTGAAGCGGGGCCATTTGGTTTTGCAGTGGCTTGGTTTGTGGTCGGCGGGGTTGAACCCGTTGTCGGCCATGTATTTCAGGGCGTCGTGTATCTGGCCCCACTTGGCCGATTTGATGCGCTCTTGTTCTTCCGGCCCCCATTGGCTCCAAAGGTCGGGGCCATCGAATTGCAGCATGAAAGTCAGGTTGTTCATTCCCTGCGTGACCGCGCTTGACCACCACGGCTTGAGCTTGCCGCCACATCCGTTCCCATCCTTTGTCGGGGCGTCGATGTAGCGCTCAATCGCGGCCTCAATAGCCTCGCGTTCAAATGGCACGTTCGCGCCTGACCATGAGCGGAACCCTGTTTCGGTCCAGCCAAGTCCACCTTCCGGCGCTTGGGTGTAGGTCTGGAACCCGCCAGAAAACCCGCGCAAAACCGTGGCCTTGCAGCCGCGCACCTCAACGTCAATCGGGCCGGGTTCGTCGTCGTAAACCGTCACCTCGTAATCATCGCGGCCATAGGCTTTGATCTTGATCGTGGTGCGGGTTGGTTCGGTCCAAGCGGTTTTTTTTGCCACCGCCTCGATCGGGTCTTTCGCCTCTTCGATGTAATCAAAGATGGATTTTTGACCGATGCTTTCCAGATAGGCTATGCGCTTGGGCGTGGTGGTGTCGCCCTTGCGTAGCACAGGCAGGTCTGAGAATAGGCCGCTCATTGCATCACCACCAAATCGGGGCAATTGGCCTCTGCCAGTGCCTTTGCAATCGCCGGGGAAACCGAATTTCCGCACATGCGCGTCTGTTCAGTCTTGGTCAGCTTGCGGCCATCGTGACCACGGTCGATCTGATAGCTATCTGGGAAGCCTTGAGCGCGGAATTGTTCGCGCGGCGTTAAGAGCCTCATGCAAATGTCGGTGATTGCGTAGGTTTCGCCATCAATATCAACTGTCACCAGCCCAAAGCGCGCCTTGGCGGTCAGGGTGTGCAGTGGGTCGCTCATTGGTGCCGCGACGGATGTTCCATAATACTTGACCATGAACGCCGCGACCAATGCCGCGTGGTTGCCTTGCGCCGTGACGGTTGCGGCCGGATCGTGCAGAGACCGCGCACCACGGCCACCAGAGCCGCGCATGTTCATCATGTGAGCCGCAACAATCTGTTGCTGCGTTCCGCGTGTCGTGATGGTGGACAGTGGCGCGGATAGATCACGGCCAACAACGCCGCCATTGTGCTGCGCCATAAACCCGCTGATTGCTTCCAGCTTGGTTGCGACGATCTGGTTTTGATCCTTCGGGCTGGCGCATAGCGTGTGCATGGGCGCTGATGCGCTCCGGCTCCGTCCACCTTGTTGCGCGTGGCTCACGAAATAGGGCTCTTTGGCGTCCAGCACATAGCGCTTGATGCCCTTGGCAATGCGCGCCATCGTGTTGTCGGCCAGTGGTCGCTGGGCGTGAACGCCCATTGTCTCTTTGATGTGTGCCGTTGTGTCGAAAATTGACGGCATGGGGATAGACCAGTCGATGCAGCTACCGGCTGAAACCCAAGGTTTGAGTTTGCCAGTCTGGACGGCCTCTGACTTCGGGTCGCCGTGCGTCGGCTTTGGCCACACACAGGGCTTGCCATCACGCCGCGCGACCATGAACAAGCGCTTGCGGATCGTCGGTGCGCCATAGTCACACGCGGACAAGACACGAAACTCTTGGACATACCCGGCTTTGCGGAATGCCGCGCACCATGCGTCAAAGTCTTCCCACGTCCGAAACTCTTCGACGTTTTCGAGCAAGATCACATCGGGGGCAAGATCCCGGCCAAGGCGTTCAATCCAATGGACGCAAACCCAAGCCAAATCGCGGATATTTTTCGACACGGGCTTTGAGCCACGGGCGCGGGAAAAGTGGGTGCAATCGGGCGATGCCCACAACAGGCCGACCTTCTGGCCACGCTTGACCAAATCGCGCGGGTCAACCGCATAGACTGACGTGATTAGATGCTCGGTGCCGGGGTGGTTTGCCTCGTGCATGGAAAGCGCGGTTTCGCAGTGGTTGATTGCGAAGTCAGGTTCACGGCCAAGCGCTTGCGCAATACCAGTGGACGCGCCACCGCCACCAGCAAAGCTGTCAACGATCAACGGGGCGTGAATGGGCTGGGCGTCTTCGAATTGGTCAATGTCAAACAGGCTCATGGGCGTCACCAATCGTAAACTGGCAGGCCATCAATCTGGTCTGCGTCACGGTCAAAAAGGATGAATGCGGCGTCAGGGCAGCCCATGGCAGCATGGTCTATGCAGGCACGGATGCTGCCTAATCCGACGACGCTGCTACCAAAGCTGATGTTTCTGCTTATTAGGATTGACGGACCCATATCCCAAATGAGGTATGTTGGCTCAATAACGCCGCAAGACCGTTCTATAAGGCTATCCGACGCCCGATCCTCAAGCCATATTGCAGCGTCGCGCGTCAAATGAGCGGTGGACATAACGGCTATTTTTTGGGTTTCAATTGTCATGGGCTTACATCCAGTCTGTGCGATTGTTGGTCATTTGCGCGACGGTCGCGCAGGACAAATTTTTGAGGTTTTTTAGGGCCAGGTAGGCGCTATCGGCTTCGGCGCGGCTTTCGAACACGTCGAAATGGTCGGTTGCGGCTGGCGTATGGCCTTCGGGCTGCACCAGCTGATAGGCGACAAGGTGCCAGTCAGGCTTGGGCGCATTCATCCCCACACCTCTGCGAAGTCGCCTGACCAGTTCCACACGGTCACATCAATGAAGAGGTCAACGCCATTGCCCGCGCCTGCGTGACCGCGCTTGAACGTCCAAAAGCGGGCGGGTTCTTTGCCCTTGCGGGTCAGTTCGGCCATTTTGATTGAGCCACCGCAACCGCCCGAATACGATCCGCAACCGTCATGGTGGCCGATGTAATAGCTGCCGCGCATGTTCTTGGTGGTCTGCATATCGTCGCCGTTATAGGACGGGGTGCAGAAGCGGCGGCGGGTGCCGTTCTTGTCTTCGATAATGTCGCCAATGACGGGCTTTGCGATAGTGTCGCGGCGCTCTTGTGCCTGCTTCATCATCCGGGCGGTTTGTTCGTCCAAATGTGAATTGTCGGCTGGTGTCTTGATGGCTCCAACGTCAGTCAAATAGCGCTTGGCCATGATCCAACAGCCCTCTTGGGCGGGGTGCGAATATGGGCCGGTGTATTCGTGTTCAGGATAGAAGGAATGGGACAGTTTATAGCGCCAAGCGTCTGTATCTGGCTGGGCGTTTTCCTCTTTCCAGTAGTCTACCCAAGCGCCGGGGGCGGTAACGTGATCCTCTTCCGCTGATAGACGAACAGTGTCACGCCCATTGATTGTGAGAAGTTCGGCTTTGAGGTCGGTGTATTTCTTGGACAGTTCGGTAACTGCGTCGATGGTTTCGAGCTTCATGGCTTACGATCCCTTCACAGTATAGGAAAACAGGTCTGACGGTTGGCATTGAAGCGTGACCGCAATGGCCGCTTGCATCCGCATGTTCATGCCGCGCTTGTCGTTACAGGCACGGTTTACAACCGAGGGATGGACGCCAATGCGCCGCGCTAATTCGCTTTGTGACAGGTTGCGTTCGGCCAGAACGTCGGACAGTTTCGACGTGATGATGATGCGCTCAATAAGTGCGGTCTTCATGCCGCCACCTCTGCGCGCTTGGCTTTGCTGGCTGCGGTTTCGCGCAACGTGATGCACATGCCCTCACCAAAACCACGGCCTGTAAATTCGCGGCCCGCGATGGTGAAATAGTATTGGTGCATGTGGGTGCCGATGTGGCTGTGAACGCGCCACTTTGAGGACACGGTGCCGGGGCGTTGAGAGAGGGGCAGGCCAGTCCAGACTGATGCACGGCCAGTGCTATCCACATAGCAGGTGAATACTTCGGGCGTATCGTTCAACAGTTCGAATTGCTCCACACGCCCGCGCATATCGTTGTCACATGCTGCATAGGCTGGGTGCTTGGCTTCCTCTGCGGTCAGGTGATTGCGCACACGTTTGTCGCCGCCTTCGCTCATAACCTGTTCCGCGTAATTCTGCGCCATGATGCACAGTGCGCGCTCTTTGGCGTAGGTCGCTTGGTCGATTGTCTGAATAGCCATTTCGCTTGTCTCCATGTGGGTTTGATGGTGCGCCGGTCTTCACTCCGGCGCGGTTTTAGGCCGCTGCTTTTGGGGTCGCTGCGGTATCAATCAGGTGCATGATTTTGGTGAAGTCTGGGGCCATCGTGGTCAGTGCCATGACCGTGATTGCGTCCATGTTGTCGCGGATGATCTGGGCGTAGACTTCGCCGGTTTTGTTGTTCTGGCGCTTGAGGTCGCACACATGAATGAGGCCATTGTACGAGGACATAGGGAACGTGTTTTCCCATGCGCCACCTTTTACGACGCGGCAAATTGAGAGCTTGAGGCCACGGCGGCGCGCGTCTTTCATGTAATAAAGATGCACTTTCAGGAATGCTTGACCGCCGTTGCGGCTTTCCAGCGCGTCAATCAGTTCGGCGGGGATTTGAGCGGGTGCAAGCGGTTCGTAGTGGGTCAGATAGTCCATTGTGTTCTCCATGTGGGTTGTCGGGGTGTTCCCGTCGCTTGCCCCTCCTTTGACAGCGTGAGGGGCAAGAAAGAGGCTCACCATTCTACGTTGACAGGTTGGGCGACCTTGCGGACACGGCGCTCCGCGCGGCGACGTTTCGCGGCTGTGTGGGTGTCGTAGAACGATGGAAAATCTTGTTTGTGTTTCATGGCTTGGCCCTTTCTTCGTGGATTGCTGCGGCGATGTTTGCGCAGGCGTGTCTTCCTGCTGCGGTTTCCTTTTCGATGATTGCGCCGAGTTGGGATTGGGTTGCCTGTTGGCAGTAGGCGCGGAAGTCTGAAAAGTCTGAGTTGGTGTAGCTGCTATCGCTCATGGCTTGTTCGCCCCTCAGATTGTGAACAGGGCGATTGTTGCGCCGAGTAGGATGATGAATAGCGCGGCCCCTGACAGGCAGTTCATGGCGGTTTGAGTTGGGGTGACTTCGCGCAAGTGGTCGGTGATGATTTTGATCATGATCAGTTCCAGTAGATTGCGCGGCGTTCAGAGATAGCGGTGAAGCTGTGGCCGGTGCCGTTGCCTTGCGTGGTTGCGTTCCAAGTGCAGGCAATTCCGTCTTCGCTGGGGCATGGGCGCGCGATGTACGCGCCGTAGATGCTCAAGCTCAGGATTGCGGTGATGCTGGCCAATGAGATTGCGTTGAGCATGATCAATACTCCGCATTCCAGCGGCCCACGGTGCGGACGGTTCCGACCATGTGGCCGTTCAGGTCGAATAGCGCGCGCGGGTCTTTGTTGGTGCCAAGTGCAGCGACGAGGCTTGCCCGGTCTGGGTTCTCATTCGTGTAGCGTGACAGGTTGGACAGAATGCGGCCCAACTCTGCACCGGGCGCATCAAAAAATGCGGCGTTGTCGAGTTCAATTTCGATACGGATTTTCATCGTAGTCTCTTCCATGTGGGGTTTCCGGTCTTCACTCCGGGTCAGCGGTGCTGATGAAGCTAGGTTACATCCAAAACGGAATTAAGATCAAGCAAAAAGCGACACTTATTTCTAACGCTCCAAAATGCCGTTTTACTCAATGGATACAGGCATTTAACGGTGTATCGCCTTGGTTATCGTTAAACTTTTTTTGCGATTAATACTATCGAAACAGATTTAAAGGGGGTTGAACAGGGGTTATCAATCGTGCTTTTTAACCCCAAATCAGGTGTAGAAAGATCGCAAATGAGCGTTAGTAGATCGGGAAATATCTTTGACTTTTTGCGGTGGGCTTACATCAATGAGGCTGCATCCGCGTCAAAGTTATCCGACGCCACGTTTAGCGGCATGGGATCGAGCGCGAGTAGTTTGGTGCGCGTCCTGACACTTGGGACAATCGTAGACACACCGGGCGTTGGAGCCATGTCTGCAAGCCGTGACACGCATTCCGATGCTGAATTGCTGGCCGACATTGTGCGCAGTTCGTTGAGCCGTGAACAGGCACCGCCAGTGCGGCAGTTTGCACGGGGCGAATGGTGTCCAAGCTGGAATGGAATTGAAAACCCTGACGTTCTGGTTGGCCAGCTTTCCGCTAATCGACACTTAGGGGAAGCATACAGTTGGCCGCGCATCCACCAGTACAAGGGGCAGGGTAAAACCGGGTCAGAAGGCACCGTAAGTCACATAGCGTCCATATCGGTGCAGAACCCGTATCACACGCAGCTTGCGGCCCTTAAAACCGAGATTGCTTTCCAGCTTGGCATCATGAAATTGCTGGTGATCCTGAGCGCGAGAATTGACCAGATTACAGGGTACACGCTGGACCTGACGCCACCTAAATTCCGCAACCGCATCAGTGATCTTTTTGACGACAAAGACAGGCTAACGGCGCTTGTGGCGAGTGTGCGCAAGTGAGTTTTGTCCATAGAAATAAGGGTTTTGCTTTCACTGATCTGGCTTGGCCGGAATTTCACCAGTTTGCACACCTACCAGTACACACAGACAACCACACACAGAGCCACACAGGCCGCGTCTTTTGCTTTGGCGCGCGTCATGCACAGAGCGCCACCAGACATGCACACGCCTCTGTTGTGGCCTTCTCTTGCTGCGACGCTACCCATGCAGCTACACGCCAGCAACTCGACCATGTTCACACCACCGCCATTGCTCACAATCCAAAACACCTAGCATTTTTTGGGGATTTGCGGGAGGGTGGCCTTCCTTCCTTCCGTCCTCTTACTTCTCTGAAATCATTGGCTTTTCTTGTGATCACAAATCCTTTTTGGGGTGGTGGTCTGTCTCGTTTAGCTGTGTGTGTGGTTGCGCGTTTGAATGGGCTGAGCGCGACGAGAGAGCGCAAAAGCACGGGTGATCTGGCGGGTTTTGAGTGCAAAAGAGCTGGTTTGCCGGTTGTTAGCAAAACAGTTGATTTGATGCACGGGGCGGGTTTTTGGGGTGAGTTTGGCCCAAAAGAGCAGGCACAAGATGTAGTAGGCGATTGGGTAAATACCGGGGCTGAGACCGGGTTTTCACCTACTCATATACTATATGTAGTGGTTTGCTTGCGTTGCGATACCGCAAAAGAACGGGCGTTCTGCAAAAGCGGGTTTAATCGGGAAGGTGTTCTTGCAATCCCACGGGGCATAGGAGAACAAAATTCTTCCGCTCCCACGGGGCCAGCAGGGAAACAATTCTTTCACTCAGGTATATGCACATGCCAACAGGCACAGAATACGCCCAGCAATGGGACGCAGTGCGACAGTGGTCCAAGCAGCACAGCGACGGGCAAGAACCTTCCTTTCATCCTCTGGTTGGCCCTCACATCACGCAGGCACAGCGCAGCGCACGGGCAGCAGGCAGGCCAGTGCTACCCACACGCACACACATGCACAAGTAAATCCAAATCCAAAGGCACCCACCCACATACCCCACCCACCATAGGGGGGCGCACAGGGGGGCAGGCCATAGGGCAGGGCAGGCAGGGCAAAGGGGGGGAGGGGGGTCATTCCTGTGCCTACCCACCCCCCCCACCTGTCCCGATTTTTTTTCGGAACCTTATTTTTATACCCCCCGCTCTCCCCGACAGACCAATTTTTGAAAAACAAAGTCCTCTCTGCAGAGGCATGAAGAAGAAGGAAGAAAGTATGACCCAGAAGATTTGGCCGTATGGTTTGCCAGACTTGGACGCGGTGTCGCCGGTTGGGGGCAAGGCGCTCAGTTTTTCGTTTGACCGTGACGGTGAACAGGCGACGGCGATTATGCGGCACGTTGGTAGCCGGACGGAGATACAGGATATTTCCGGTGATGGTTATTGGTATGGCTGCCCGTGTGACGGGTGCGTTGATGCTGATGCGAAGTCTGACGGAGTGTCGGATCAGGAAGAGGGGCCCCAGCCGCCAGACGCTCTTATTGAGGCGCTTGTTGACACTGGCTTTGATCTTTCTGGTGCGCGCGAGGTTGCTCGTGGGATGCGGATTTCTGCGATGCTTGGGCGAACGTTTATGGGTCATAAGCTGGGCCAAGGCGGCGAGCCTGAGCAGCCGATCCAGACGTATTGGGTTCCAGAGATTTCGGAGATTGACTTGGGCGGTGTGATCACCCTGCCGGTTCGTATTGTGGAGCGTGACGGCAAGGGCGGTGACACTGGTCGTTGGTCTGAGGCCGAGGTTTCGGGCACCACGGCGGATCAGCTTTTGGAAGCCGCAGCGAGTGCAGCGGAAGCTATGGCAGCGATGTCATGAGTGATTTCGGGACGGTTGATCAGAGCGAATACGACATGAGCGAGCCGATCATGGGAATGCGGTCGTTTCAGCTTTGGAACGCCGTCCTGAACTCTGCCCTTGCGGACGCTGTTTATCAGGTTTGCCGGGGCAACACGATGGATCGTGACGTGAATTACGTTGTCGAGCCAAGCCGTGATTTGAACGAAGTTTGCGACCTGGCGGGATTGGATATGTGGGCGTTCATTGAGGGCGCGAAGAAGCACATTTTCAAGGAAACCGGGGTTTCGATTTACAGGGGTCGGCCCTCATGAGCCAGAAAGCTGAAAAAATTTCGACGGGCGATCTGATAGCCGCCCTGCATGGTCGCGGTTTCATCGTGATGAAGAAGCCCGAGGTTTATTCGGTCGCGTCGCGGGTTCGTATCAATCGCCCCGGCGGTGAAGTGGGGCTGACCAAAGAGCAGCGCTTGCAAGAGACCGCGGACCTTTTGGCCTTGGATATTGGCCATCAAACGCTTGAGGCCATCGGCATCTTGCAGAACGGCGAATTTATGAAGGCGTCAGGCCACGTGATTTTCTCGACCGGGGGGAAGCAATGACGCAAGCCGAGGTTGACCGGGCCCACAAGATCGCAGCGCGCCGAGTGCTGGAAGACCCCTCATTCCTGCCCGTGTTCGAACGGATGGAAGCCCTGAAAGCCAAATTCGCAGCCCAAGACAACGCAATCGCGCGCGCCCGCGCAGCATTGGAGAACGCATGACAGACGCCCAAAAAATTTCTTTGCTCCGCGAACAGGCCGCGAAGCTGGGGTTCGAGCTGGTCGAGAAGGACCGGATCAAGACGCTGCAAGGATCGGTGAGCATCGACGGCGACTTTCTCAAAGTCTGCCGAGCGCCTGAGCAATACGTCAAAGAGCGCCACCAAACCGCCAAAATGGGGATCGGTCGCATTCTCGCCAGTGAAGAAGGGGTGATGGGAGAAAGCATCATTCCGGGCGCGCACGGGACGGATACCGCCGTTTTCACCCTCGCAATCATTTTGCCAAAGAAGGACGAAGACATTGGAAGCTGAAACCAAAGAAGATCGCGCCATGAAAGCGCATATGGACAAACAAGCCGCAGCAATCGTCGCAGTCGCCGGGGGCAATCCGGCCTCGATCGCTCTGGAATTGGCGCAGGTCAACGCTCTGGCGTCAGTGACCGCATTCGCACTCTTGGAACGGATCGAAGAGTTTGCGAACGGAATTTTCGAATTAGACGACGATCAGGACATCCCAACAGACGTGGGCCTCGATCTGGTCAGCGAAATCAACACGGTTCTCTCAAGTTACTCAAAGTCCATGCAGAAATCGCCGCTGATTAACGCCGCAGAAGACGCCACCTCAGACAAAATAATCCAGCCCAAAAAGCTGTTTCGCCCATGAGACAGAACGGGAAATCAGTTTTGGCCGCTATGGCCGCATTCATCGGAATGGGCGGGCAGATCCGCGAAAGCGTTCATCACGAGCCGCACCGCCCGAAGCCATCACCATCTGGCAAGGCCAAACGGCCCAAAGCCAAAGCACAACGCCAAGCGCGTAAGACCGCCCGCAAGAACCGCAAGTAGGAGAGAAACCTTGAAAGACCAACTACGCGACCAAATCAACGCAGCGCTCATGGAAGCCGCTCTGAAACCGGCCACCTTCGAAATGGTCACAGAGGCCATCAAGCAGGGCGAGCGGGACGCGCAGCGCGCCGACACCAACCGCGATCTGCTCAAAGAGAGCAACGAGCAACTGAAAGAGGCCCGCAGCGACCTTTCAGCAGCCAATCACCGGAACGCAGAGCTGACCAAGCGCGTTGAAGAACTCGAAAGCGCCGTGACTTCAAAGCTGGTTGCCGAGGCCAAAGCCGACACGCTCAAAGAGTGCTTCGGTCTGGTGTTCCGCAATACCGCCGTGCGTCAGCGCGTGACAGGCAACGAGAACGTGCCGGTCGGCGGAACCCACGACATGATGGGCTACGCACAGTCCATGCCCGTTGACCGAACCACCGAAACGGAGGATGTGTGATGAAACAGTACATCGGGACCAAAACCCTAATGGCCAAGCCCATGACGCGGGGCGAATACAACGACTATCGCGGCTGGGACATACCAGACGGCGAAGACCAGAACGACGCGGGCTACCTCGTGGAATACCCCTACGATGAAGAGACAGTGCCGAACCACGAAGCGCACCTCGGACACATTTCATGGTTGCCCACCGGCGTCTTTGAAGGGTTATACCGTAAGCGCTCGGGCATGTCGTTCAGCAGAGCCCTTGAGGCGATCAAGCGCGGCAATAAGCTGGCCCGCGAAGGCTGGAACGGAAAGGGCATGTTCGTGTTTCTGGTTCCGGGTAGCACCTTCACGCATCTGCGCCCCCCGCTGTCCACCATGTTCCCAGAAGGCACCGAAATCACCTACCGGCCACACATCGACCTGTGCGCCGCAGATGGTTCCCTTGGCGTCTGGCAACCCAGCATGGGCGATGTCATGGCCGAAGATTGGCATATCGTGGAGGATGTACTGTGATCTACGCACAACCATTACCGCAGGCGCTCGGATCATCGGGCATCACCATTTCGTTCAAGAAGTCCGCGACCGGCGAAAGCTATTACCGGGTCGGGATTACGGAGCGCGCCATCAAGCAATTCTTCGGCGGCGAAATCAACGAGCTGCAAGAGGGCGTCGTGTTCGGTCTGAACCCGGCCGGCGACATGCGCAAGGTCGCGGATATTCGCATTGACGACCTGAAAGAGCCGAACACCTTGACGGTCAAGTCGGGGATGAAAGGCTCTCTCTACTTTAAGGCCGCTTGCTGGCGTCAGCCTGAGCCGCCGGAAAGTCAGAAAGCAACTGAGTTGAAGGTGATTAAGCAGAACGACGGCCTTGTGCGCGTTGAGCTTCCACCGTGGGCGCGTCTGCAAATGGTCGCGCCGAACAAAGCCTAAGCAGGTAGGTCAGCGGGCGGTGCCAGGCCTTGTTCAGCCAAACACCCGCAGGCGGTGACGCGGGCTTCCTTCCCTCCGTCTAGGCCGTCAGCCCGTCCCATATCGGGGCGGGCATTTTCAAAGGAAAAACGTCAGCCTTCTCTTTTGCGATCAATGCGCTCAATTTCGGCCACAAGATAGGCAGCTGCTTCGATCAGGTTTTCCCGAGGAGTTCCGGGCGCAAAATCAGGAAAGCCGGGCGGCCACCGCACACCTGGAGCATAGGCCTTATTAGCCTTTGTTGCGTAGCAGTTTGAGGCTTCAATCAATTCACCATCCTCAAGCCCGTCTTCCCATTCTTCCCAATCTTTTGGGGATTTTTGGTGCCTTCTGGCAAGCTCGATTTCTCTGATCGCCTCCCATTGCTCCACGATAATTTTAAAGTACCCATCCTGATCATGGAAGGTATTGGTCGCGGCTCCGAGAACGTCATATATTTCTTCGACTGTTATGCCTTTACTTTTCGCCCTTTGAATTATCGAATTTATATCGTCAGCTAAATCTGATCTCTTCACACTTTGCCTCCTAATGGCTCGCAGTTTGAGTGTGGATTGGTTTCTAGCCGATTGTCGAGAGGCTTCCCGTATAGGCAAAAATTAACTTGGGTAATGGCCGTAAGCTCTATGCCCCCGTCAATGGCTGATACCAGCCAGAATGCGCGCGGTGTGTTCGAGGTTGGCACCGCCGCCATAGCGCTCACCTTCGAGCTTATGCCCCATGAGGTCGCGCGCGATCCGCTCCGGCACCTCTGCCCCCGTCAGGCGATCTTGGAAGCTGTGACGCAGGCTGTAGACCGTCAGGAATTTCCCCGGTCTGTGTGGATCGGCCGGGACCAGTTCATTGTTTTTCAGAAACTTGTTGATGTTCGCCGTGGCCGTAGTGGGCCTGTCTGCGTATCGGGCAAACCCGCTCGGGAATTGCCGCATCGCCTCAAGCGCCACGCCGCATAGCGGAATGTCTCTCTCGCTGTCCTGCGTCTTTAGATCCCGGCCATCTGGCCTAATCTGGATGTGAGGTATGTTGCTATCAAGGCGGATGTTTTGCGGCTGAATGCCGATCACCTCAGAGGGGCGGCACCCCGTATTGATCAGCGTGTGAACGATTGCGCGGCATTCAGGGTTGAGGCGGTCAAGCGCGCCGGGTTTCAGCATGAGCAAAATGTATTCTTCTGGAATGGGGCTTCGCACGTTCTTCTTGTCCTCTTTGATGTTGAGTGATCCGAAAGGGTTTGGTGCCGTGATTTGCGCCCGCTTGGCGTAGACGTTCCACATGGCAGAAAGGCAAGTCGTGATCCGGTTTGCGCTGTTGGCCGCCAGCTCGCCGGATTTGACCCGCTCTAACAGCGAGGCGCGCAGCGCAAGGCCATCGGCGCGGCTGATAGCCTCGATCGGAACGTCACCCGCCAGATCAATGAAAATATTCTGCGCCCGGATGAATGGGTTTTTCCAGACGCGCAGCTGATGTTCTGATTTCTTGAGAACCTTGTCCTCATTGGCCTCTCGGTAAAGGTCGAACATCATTGACGTGATGTCGCGCGGCTTCTCTACGACGCCCAGAGCAGCCTTGGCAGATGTTACGGGCTGGCCCTCTGTTGCGATCAGACGCGCCACCAGATCGCCGTCAGATAGATCGGAAAGCGGTTTATAGGTGAAGCCCAGCGTTCGGCAGTGTTCAACGATCCGTTCGTATTGCTGCAGGCTGTTTTGCTCTTGGCCGAGGTCTTGGGCCATCCAGAGGGAGAGCATTCTTTTCCGCGCCTCGATCGCCCTTTGCGTGGCCGCTTGCCTGTCACGGGTTTTCAGGCTGAACCTGACGAAAGGGAGTTTTTCGAATTTCTTGTATTCGTTCGGGACGCGCATATTGAAATACCACGTCGCCCCTCGCTTGATCAGATTGTCGCTATCAGTCACCGAAATTCACCCGTTTCGATATTCACCCGGCGCGACTATTGCACGGCAACTCGGTGGGTGAAACCGAAAAGTGTATGCCAAAGTGTATGCCAAAATGTATGCCAAAAAAACCTGCAAACCCCTTATTTTATTGATTTTATTGGATTTTTTTGGGGGATTTGGAGCGGGTAACGAGAATCGAACTCGTAACTAAAGCTTGGGAAGCTGCCGTGATACCTTTTCACCATACCCGCTCGCTCAGACATGTGTGCTAGGCGATTTGGGAAATGTGGTCAATCCCTTGCGCGCCGAAAAATGCAAGCGGATTGGTCGGGGATCCTCCCGCCCTAAGGCGGGTCCGATCACATGGTTGGCGATCAGGTTACCCCCGGCGCCTACGCCGTTTGCGCCCACCGGGTTCATCGCCACCACCGGTGTTAAAGCTCACCTGAGGCAGGGTGACTTGGGTCGAAAGCTCGGGAAAGGGATCGGTGGCATGTGGGATGGCGTTGGCGGCCACGAAATGTTCTTGAAACTTAGGTTCAATCGCGGTTTCGACCTTGGTGATCTCGCGCACCAACCCTTCGACCTCGCGGCGCGCAGCAAGGTTACAGAGGGCAATCCGCGCCCCTGTTCCCGCGGCGTTGCCAGCTGATTGCACTTTGTCCAATGGCACATCCGGGATCATGCCAAGCACCATGGCGTGCAGAGGCGAGATATGTGCGCCAAATGCTCCGGCCAATACGACGCGATCCACCTTGTCGGTTTCACGCACATCCATCAACAAACGCGCCCCGGCATAGAGTGCCGATTTTGCCAATTGGATCGCGCGGATGTCACCTTGGGTGACGGTGATACGTGGCCCACCTTCGGCGGTTCCATCATGGATCAGATAGGCGTGTGTGCGCCCCTCTGGTTCACTGCGAGTGGTTCCGGTTTGCTCGGCCGATCCAATCAAGCCGGACGGGTCCATCAAACCGGCAATGCGCATTTCCGCCACGGCTTCGATGATACCCGACCCGCAAATGCCGGTGATACCCGTTTGTGCCGTAAAGTCCCAAAATCCGTCTTCATCTGACCACAGCTCGCAGCCAATCACCCGAAAACGCGGTTCTTTTGACACCGGGTCAATGCGGATCGCCTCAATAGCCCCTGGTGCCGCGCGTTGGCCAGAGCTGATCTGCGCCCCTTCAAAGGCGGGACCAGTTGGGGAGGAACAGGCCAAAACCCGGCTGGTGTCACCCAGCAAAATTTCGGCATTGGTGCCTACATCGACGACCAAGACCAGATCCTCGGACTTACCGGGTTCTTCGCTAAGCGCCACGGCGGCGGCATCCGCGCCTACGTGGCCGGCGATACAAGGCAGGATATAGATGCGCGCGGCTTGGGGCAGGGCGGCAAGACCCAATTCCGCTGCCGAAAGGCTGATGGCTTCGGATGTGGCCAGTGCAAAGGGCGCTTGCCCTAATTCCACCGGATCAATGCCCAACAATAGGTGGTGCATGACCGGGTTGCAGACAAATACGGTTTCCAAAATCAAGCTGGTGTCGATCTCGGCCTCTTTGGCGATGTCTTGGCTCAGCGCGTCAATCGCGTCGCGCACCGCTTGGGTCATTTCCTTGTCGCCGCCGGGGTTCATCATCGCATAAGACACCCGGCTCATCAGGTCTTCGCCAAACCGGATTTGCGGGTTCATGATGCCGGAGGAGGCCACAACCTCGCCTGTTTCCAGATTGGTCAGATGCGCGGCAATGGTGGTTGACCCAAGATCAATGGCCAAGCCAAACAACCCGGTTTCATGCAACCCGGGCCAAGCCGCAATGACGCGCGGAACCGCCCCTTTTAGGGCCGTATTCAACGCGACGGTGATCCGCCATTTCCCTTTGCGTAGAACAGTTTGCAAGGTGCTCAATACCGCAAAGTCAATTTCGATGCCGTCAATGTCCCATTGGGATTTAAGCGCGCGTTCAAGCCGCTCCAAATCGCCGGTGGGTTCGTGCATATCGGGCTCTTCTACCTCGACGAAATAGAGCCGCGTTGCCGGGTCCATTTCAATCACACGGGCACTGGCGGCTTTGCGCACAACCTGTTTGTGAACCTGACTTTCCGGCGGTACATCGATGACGATGTCACCCAGAACCGTGGCCTGACAGCCCAACCGCCGCCCCGGTTTCAACCCGCGTTTGTCGTCGTAGCGTTGTTCAACCGCGTTCCATTCCGAAAGGGCCCCGTCCTCAACACTCACCCCATGTTTGGGAAAGTCACCATAGCTTGGCGTGATCTGACATTTCGAACAAATACCGCGCCCGCCACAGACCGAATCCAAATCAACGCCGAGTTGACGGGCCGCTGTCAAAACCGGCGTTCCAGCAGGGAAACGGCCACGTTTACCAGAGGGGGTGAAAATCACCAGAGGGGTGTCAGTGTCGGTGGTCATTTCATATTTCCTTGATCGCGCGTGCCGCAAAATAGCGTGCGCGACGGAAAGGGAAAGCAGATGCACGACCTCAGCGTGTCTAAAGGCGTCATTGGCACCAACTAATTGGGTTTAGGCGTTCAAAGTGATGCAAAACACGACATTTGGGTAGGCCTCGCCTTTGATGCAAAAGGTGGTTTCGCCGACCTGCTCAAACCCATTGGCAAGGTAAAACCGGATTGCCGGGTGATTTTCGGCATTGGTCGCCAGCCACAAGTCTGGGGTTTGCAATCGCTTGGCCTTGTCCAATGCGGCCTGCAAAAGGGCGTGACCTATGCCGCGACCATGATGGCGGGGTTGCACATAGAGTGAGCTGATTTCCACCGTCCCACACCCGAGCACTGGGGCGGGTCGGTTTTGCGATACCCGCACAAACCCATCAATACCGACTTTGTTTTGCGATACGACAAGGGTTTCGTTTGGGTCTTGAAGAGCATCGATAAAATATTGCGGTGTATAGGTTTTCAAAACAAAATCGGCAAAGAAAGATGATACCCCTTCGCGCAGATATGTGTGTACCCAAACCTCAATCGCTAGCGCCGCCAAGGCCGATGCATCAGTGGCCCGCGCCGACCGCAATGTCATGTGTCGTCCAACCATCGGAGAATGTCACCCCGGTTGCCATCTAAGTCCGGGGCGGGCCCGCGGGTCGGCGGGTCAGGATTGTCAGTCATCTTGATCGGATTGCCAGCGGCGGTAAAGGCCGCCCGACCGCTTTTGTCGAGCACATCCACAACCATGTTTCGCGCAAGAAGCTGTGGATCTTTAAGCACTTCTGCCACGTTTTGAATGGGACCGGTGGGAATGCCTGCCGCCGTGAGCTTGGCGATCCAACCGGCGCGGGTGTCCCCTAATGTGATGGCCTCAATCAACCGTTTCAAAAGGCGGGCATTCTCACACCGTGCTGGGTTGGTCGAAAAACGCGGATCGTCCGACAAGGGGAGTTGCAGCGCGACGCAAAGCTTTTCGAACAGCCGGTCGTTGCCCGCCGCGATTACAAATAAGCCGTCACTGGCATGAAAGGTCTCAAACGGGGTGATGGACGGATGGCGTGCGCCCGATGGACCTGGGGCTTTGCCATTGACCGAGGTCATCGCCACCGCATGTTCCAAAAGGGCCAACTGACTGTCCAACATCGCGACATCGATTTTGCGCCCCTTGCCAAGCCGATCGCGATCCAACAAGGCTGCCAAGACCCCCTGAGCCAAAAACATACCGGCGACGATATCCCCAATCGAGGCCCCAACCCGAACCGGGTCACGATCCTTTTCGCCAGTGATCGACATCACGCCACCGCGTGCTTGCACCACCATGTCATAGGCGGGGCGTTTGGCGTCTGGTCCTGTGTGGCCAAACCCGCTTACCGCTCCGTAAACCAACCGCGGATAGGCCGCATGCAGATCGTCCCAACCATAACCCAAACGCTCCATCACACCGGGGCGAAAGTTTTCAACCAAGACATCCGCCCGCGCCACCAATTGCTCAAAAATCACTCGGTCATCGGCATCCTTCAAATCCAAAGCGATGGATTTTTTGCCGTGATTGATCGTGGCAAAATAGGCTGATTTCCCATCCTTAAAGGGCGGAAAGGCGCGGGTGTCATCCCCTGTACGGGGTTGTTCGACCTTGATCACCTCTGCGCCCAGATCGGCCAGTGTCATGGTGCAATAGGGTCCGGCCAACACATGGGTCAAATCCAGAATAACGAAACCTGCCAAAGGTGCGCTCATCACCAGTCTCCTTGCACATTCCCCCTTTTTGAATGCGCTTCACAATCGGGCCAATCAACCACCATTTGTAAAACAGGCAAAACATTGCCGCCCCTATTTCATTTCGCCTAGAAAACGTCGGGGGTGATTTGATTTGTCTGATCGAGAGGGGGCAGGCCCCCGCGACCCAGCCGCCGCAGGCGAAGGTCGCGACATGAAACACCACCTTCCATTGCTTTCCCTCTTTCCACCGGGGCCATCCCATGCAATAGGGACGTGCCAACCGATATCTGCCCAAGGAGTACCCCCATGGAGATTCGCGAGGCCCTGACCTTCGACGATGTTTTGCTTGTTCCCAACGCCTCCAGCGTGCTGCCCAGCACTGCGGATACGCGCACGCAAGTGACCCAATCCATTGCCATGAACATCCCGTTGCTTAGCTCTGCGATGGACACCGTGACCGAGGCCCGCATGGCCATCACCATGGCGCAGGCCGGTGGCATCGGGGTTATTCACAAGAACCTGAACGCCGAAGAACAATCGCGCGAAGTGCGCCGGGTCAAACGCTTTGAATCTGGCATTGTGTATAACCCGGTGACCTTGACCGTTGATCAAACACTGGCCGAGGCCAAGGCCTTGGTTGAACGCTATAACTTTACCGGTTTCCCGGTTGTTGACGCCGATGGTCGCGTCATGGGCATTCTGACCAACCGCGACATGCGCTTTGCCCAAAGCGATGACGTGCCAGTGCACGCCATGATGACCTCGGACAACCTTGCCATGCTGCAAGAGCCTGCTGATCTTGAAGAGGCCAAAAGCCTGATGCGGGCGCGCCGTATCGAAAAACTATTGGTCCACGATGCAACCGGAAAATTGACCGGATTGTTGACATTGAAAGACACCGAAATGGCGGTGCTCAACCCAACGGCCTGTAAAGATGATCTAGGCCGGTTGCGGGTGGCGGCGGCGTCGTCGGTTGGCGATAGCGGGTTTGCCCGTTCCGAAATGCTAATCGATGCCGGGGTTGATATTGTGGTGATCGACACCGCGCATGGTCATTCCGAAGGGGTTTTGGAGGCGGTCAAACGCGTCAAAGCCAAATATGACGTTCAGGTCATCGCCGGGAACGTCGCCACTGGCGACGCCACCAAGGCGCTGATTGATGCCGGGGCGGATGCGGTCAAGGTCGGCATTGGGCCTGGCTCGATCTGTACGACACGGATGGTTGCCGGTGTTGGTGTGCCTCAGCTAACGGCCATTGATGATTGCGCCTCAGCGGCAGGTGATGTGCCCGTCATCGCCGATGGCGGCATCAAGTTCTCGGGTGATTTCGCCAAGGCGATTGCCGCCGGGGCCTCGTGCGCCATGGTCGGAAGCATGATCGCAGGCACCGATGAATCCCCTGGCGAAGTAATTCTGTATCAGGGCCGCTCGTTCAAGGCCTATCGCGGTATGGGCAGCCTCGGCGCCATGGCGCGCGGCTCTGCCGATCGCTATTTCCAAAAGGACGCGGCCAGTGACAAATTGGTCCCCGAAGGGATCGAAGGTCAGGTGCCTTACAAAGGTCCCGCTGGCACGGTGATCCATCAGCTGGTTGGCGGTTTGCGCGCGGCCATGGGCTATACCGGATGCCCAACCGTGGCCTCGATGCGCAATGATTGCACATTTGTGAAAATCACCGGGGCAGGGCTCAAGGAAAGCCACGTCCATGACGTGCAAATCACCCGTGAAAGCCCGAATTACCGGGTGGGTTAACCCCCCCAACAATCAAGACACGCGGCGCGCCTAACGGGTGCGCCGTTTTGCTTTAATACAACTCGTCTGTGTTTGACGTCTCGATCAAAGCGTCAAGATCAGCGAGACTGTCGGCCAAAGCCCCGTGGACCTGTAACATCTCGGCAAGGCTCGGGACGTCTGATGTGTCTGGCCAGTCATCGGGCTGCCAAGCCTTCGAACGAATAAACGCCTTTGGGCAGTGGCTTAACACCCGTTCTACCCGGATCAAAACAACCAACCCGGAAGGCCGTCCATTCACAGCTAGGTCTTCCGACAATTGCGCATCTTGCACCACGGCGGCTTTGCCGCTGATCCTTAGTGTATCGCCATGTCCGGGGATCAGAAACAAAAGCCCTACCTCGCCCGTCGCCAGTATATTCTCGATCGCATCCATTCGGTTGTTGCCGGGACGGTCGGGCAGGGCGAGGGTATTGCGGTCCACCACTTTGACAAAGCCGCTTGGATCACCGCGTGGCGTCTGATCCAGCCCGCCATCTGCGCGTTTGGTGCTCAGGATCATCAACGGCGAGGCGGCAATAAAGCGGCCTGCCAATGGGTCAATATGGTCGATAACTTTGTTGTTGGTTACGAGTGACGGCATCTCCACAATCTGACGCAGTTGCGTGCTCGACTGAATGTGTAAGTCAACGTTTTGTTCAAAAACTGCCATGTCAAACTCCTAAAAGTGTAATTCTAACACGATTTAGGAATTATTCCGAGAGGCCGCCGGCCTGCCATCTTTTTTGAAAGAGACGCCAATGGAATAGTGGAAATTTCACCAACTCTTCGCCCAAAAATAGGGCGAAAACCCAAGTTACAGACAGGTCCCAGTACAGGATGAACAGCGCAGTCAATGGAATGCGGAACAACCATTGTGATGACAAGAAAATGTTCATCACATAGACCGTATCGCCGCCAGCGCGCAGGGTGTTGCCGCAGATGGCATTGGACCCTTTGGGAAAGGGAAGCAGTAACAGCACCGGTAGAAAGCTCCACAACGCGGCGCGTGTTTCTTCTTGGAGTTCGGCATAGATCCAACCCGAGGCCAGGCACACGCCCAAATAGGTAAGAGAGACAATTCCACTTGCGGCAAAAGACACACGCCACGCGCGACTTAGGAAAATATCCAAATCCCCAGGCGAGGTATGGCGGCCCAAAAGCTGTGCCACAATGATGCCAGTTGCCTGAGCCCAGGCGATGGAAAAGACCCCAGCCATATGAATCCAAGGCATGATCACCGTCATCGCGGCAAAGGCGTTGACGCTCATTTTGGCAAAGAGAAAAGAACAGACCGAGTTTGTGACTGTGACGCTCGAAAACGTCGCTGCAATCGGGAGAGCAAAGCGCATGTGGCGGCGGGTGGCTTCGACAAAACTGTCGTTGCGCCAACCAACCACATCTAGATAAGCCCCGGTTTTTGACCAAAACCGTTGCGCCAGAAAGGCAACGCGCGCCAAAGATCCCGCCGCAGTGCCAAGCGCGGCCCCGGTCACCCCCAAAGCGGGCATTCCATATAATCCATGGATCAACACGATGCTAACGCACACATTAATCGGGATCGAAATAAGCTGGCTGTAAAAGGCCATTTTGGTTTCGCCGGTCCCATTAAAATGGCTGGTAAAAGCGTGGCCAAAGGCTTCAAACACCACCATCCATAAGAACACCATCAAGTATGATTGCGCCTGTTGTGCGATCCATGGGGTATGGGCAAACGTGTTTAGAATAAAGTCGCCAAAGACCAATACCAGGGCAATCCCAGCCAACGCGAGAAAAAGGTTGATCAACAACCCGACGTAAAACCCTGTTTTCAGAGGAACCTTTTCTCCCGATCCAAAGGCTTGAGCGATGCGGATTTGGCTGGCGGTGGAAAAGGCAAATTGAAAGCCGAGCAAAAGCCCGCCGATTGCCCCGGCAAGCCCCATGGCCGCGAGGGCTTTTTCACCCAAAGGCGCGACAAGAAAGGCGTCAATGGCAATCACCCCGTGAACCATCACCGCCTTTAGTCCCAAGGGCCAAGCGAGCGTAAAAATCTGGGCACGGGACGGGGGCGGCGCAGAGGCCGTTTGCTCGGACATGGGGGCTCACTTTGATGATTTAACAAAAAATGACAAATTTACCCGAGAAAGTCCATGTGGAATATCGATTTTTCCCGTCGACCTAGGGTTACGATACGTTCTTGCTCCGTTCTGATCCGCATGGTCTAAGAGGGCAAAAGGAGAGGCAGTTGCGCAGATTCTACGAGTTCTTTGCAGGAGGCGGCATGGCGCGCGCTGGTCTTGGGACCGGCTGGACGTGTTTGTTGGCCAATGACTTTGATGCAAAGAAAGGGGCGTCTTATGCGCGAAACTGGGGTGCGGAGCATCTCATTGTCGATGATATACGCAACCTTGGGCCGGATGATATGCCGGGTCAGCCCGACCTGATCTGGGGCAGTTTCCCTTGTCAGGACCTGTCATTGGCGGGGATGGGCGGTGGCCTAAAGGGCGCGCGATCGGGCACATTTTGGCCCTTTGTGCATCATATCCAGACTTTGAGGGATGAAAACCGCGCTCCAGCGGTGATTGCGCTGGAAAATGTCTTGGGAACGCTGACCTCTCACAAGGGCAAGGATTTTACCGCCATCTGCCGGGCGTTGCGCGACTTGGGCTATCGTTTTGGGGCCTTGGTTATGGATGCGGCGCTTTTTGTGCCGCAATCACGTCCGCGGCTCATCATCGTGGCGATGCGCAATGATTTGCCCTTGCCAAAGGGGGTTACGGCCACGGCTCCACAGGAGCCATGGCACAATAAGGCCCTTTGCAACGCTTATGACGCTTTGCCGAAAGCTGTTCAAAAACACTGGCAATGGTGGGACATGCCGCAGCCACCGCAACGGGTTTTGCGGTTTGCTGATTTGGTTGAGGATCAGCCCAAGTCAACCAAATGGCACAACAAATCCGAGACCCGCACGCTTTTGTCGATGATGTCGGAGGTCAATCTTGCCAAGGTTGAAACCGCTAAGGCATCGGGTGTGCGTATGGTGGGGACCATCTACAAACGCACCCGCGTTGAACATGGGATCAAGGTACAACGCGCCGAAATTCGTTTTGATGAAATTGCTGGATGTTTGCGAACCCCGGCAGGCGGGTCATCGCGTCAACTTATTATGGTCGTCGAAAACGACAGCATCCGCTCGCGTCTCATCTCGACTCGTGAAACCGCGCGGTTGATGGGCCTTCCGGAAACCTTTCAGCTGCCTGAGCGGTACAATGAGGCCTATCATCTTACCGGTGACGGCGTTGCTGTGCCGGTCGTTCGCCACCTGACCAAGCATCTTTTTGAACAGATAATCCCGGCGACGCAGGGCCAGACCGCATGAGCGAAATTCCCTGCGAGAAAAACGCCGAGCTGCGGCTCAAAATCGTTGAATTTGCCGAGGTCCTAAAGCGTGAGGCGCATTTGCTTGGTGATCATGGGTTGGACGAGCAGGATTTTTACCAATCCGGCCTGTTTCGCGGGGCCATTGAGCGTATTCGTGGTCAGTATTCCGCCTCGATGAAGGAAAAGCGTGGCTTCGTGGCCCAGGTTTTGGACCACATGCGGTTTGGCGGTTTCATCAAGGATTGGGCCAGCGCCGGAGAGGCGAACCGACATGATTACGCGGTGACGCTCAACAATGATCGCACCGCGATTATTGAGCTCAAGGGTTGTTTGGACGGTAACAATACCAATATTTTCGAACGCCCGCCCCATGCGGATGAGTTTGTGATTTGGTCAGTCTGTTCCAATCCGGGGGCCGATCCGCGCCACAATGTCTGGTCCGGTATTCACACCCGGTTGAGCGCCGAGATGATTGATCGCAATCAACGGATCGACGGGTTGGTGGTCTGGGATTGGATCTGTGGCACGGCGGCGCGACCCTGTCCGAAATTGTCCCTTTCCCCCGATCGCCTCACAGAGGTCGGGCATTACCGTTTGCCGCCGCCATGTATCTATTTGTTTCCGGCGACGGTTCCCAGTCCGCGCAATAATTCGCGCCCCCGTCTGAACCAACTTGAGGATGTGGGTATACTTGAGGCGATGAATGCCTGTTTCGGCGGTCAGGCCGACGAGGTGCATCAGGTTGAGATCGAAGTCGCGCATCAAGGGGCCGATACCGTGCGCAAAACGACCATTCGGCGCGGCTTGGATGTATTGAAGCAATCAGATTTGACACCGATCCGCCGCGCCTAACCGGGCGCTTATGCAAGGGTTGTTTAACGGCTTTAACGGATTGTCGACACCGGTTAACCAGGACAATAGGATCATTCCCGCGCCACTTGCGGATCGCGATCTGAAACGGCACAGCGGTCATTGACCGAAAAAGGGACGGGATTGGCACCCCGCAACCGATCCGCAATTGGCGGCCGCCATATTAGCCCAGAAGTAAATCGGTTTTTGCTGCCCGGCCCACGGTCGTTGGTGGCCAAAATCGCTTTGCGCTTGCTCCTGTGGCGTTGGCTCGCATATGGCGGGGGAACGCAATTCATGAGGTCCCCATGACACCCGCCGCCCGCCTGCAAGCCGCCGCTGACATTCTTGATCGTATTGGTGAAGGCGTCGCCGCCGAAAAAGCGCTGACCAATTGGGCGCGCAACTCGCGTTTTGCCGGAAGCAAGGACCGCCGAGCGGTGCGCGATCATGTCTTTGACTGTCTGCGCAAATGGCGCAGTACAGCGGCTTTGGGCGGCGCAGAGACAGGACGGGCCCGCATTCTTGGGTTGTTGCGCGAAACCGGGGCGGATGTAGAGGCGATGTTTGCCGGACAAGGCCATGGACCGGCCCCTCTGTCGGAGGCAGAGCAACAATCCGAGCGCCAACCGGAGGGGTTTGAAGCCTGGGATTTGCCTGATTGGTTGGGGGACGTTTTTCAAGACGGTTTGGGACCCGAGGCCGAGGCAACTGCTCATGCGCTCCGCAATCGCGCTCCGGTGTTTTTGCGCGTTAACACGTTGAAAGCGGATCGAGAAACGGCTCAACGCCTGTTAGCGGAAGAGGGTATTGAAACGGCTCCCCATGATCTATCTCCGACTTGCTTGCTGGTCACCGACGGCGCGCGCAAGGTGGCCCAATCGCAAGCTTACCTCACGGGGCAGGTTGAGCTTCAGGACGCCGCCTCTCAGGCGGTGGTCGATATGCTGCCCTTGGAACCCGGCTTGCGGGTTTTGGACTATTGCGCGGGCGGAGGCGGCAAGAGCCTGGCGATGGCGGCCCAAATGGCCGGAAAAATCGACGCTCATGATGCCGATCCGCGACGAATGAAGGATTTGCCAGCACGCGCTACGCGGGCCGGGGCGCTGGTCACCCCAATCACCAAGCCAAACGGGCCTTATGATTTGGTCCTTTGTGATGTTCCTTGTTCTGGGTCCGGTGCATGGCGTCGGTCGCCAGAGGGGAAATGGCGGTTTTCACCGTCTGATTTGCAAGATTTGGTGTCTGTGCAGAGCGAAATTTTGGATACAACTCAGACGCTTGTCGGGCCCGTTGGCAAGCTGGCTTATGCGACGTGTTCGGTGATCCCGGCGGAAAACTCTGATCAAGTCGCTGCATTCCTAACACGCCATGGTGAATGGTCTCTCCTCACGTCGCGGCAATTCTTGCCAAGTGACGGCGGAGATGGGTTTTTCTGCGCGGTTTTCGAAAAGAGTTGAGTTTATTTCTCATGCTACCTATGGTTGTTTTGTGGTGAGGGTTAACCGGTAATTAACGACGAGGGGATGTTATCCCTGTGAACGAATCGGCGGATAGGGGCTGAAATTTGGCTATTGCAGCTCAGAATGACGGGCATCGTCCCTTTATGGTTACTCCGCGCGGCGGCAGCTTGTTGCTGGCAACACTTGCGGTGTTTTGCGTTCTCTGTGTTTTATTCATGTCACTTCCACCGGCCTTTAACGCCGCCCTACTGGCTGGGGCGGGCGCACTTGGGGCCATGTCAATTGGGTGGTTTTGTTATGATTTGCTGCGACGGGCCCGCAAAACACGGCAAGTGAACATGCTGATCGAACTGGTTGAAGAGGAACCGGTTTTTTGTTTTGTCTGTGATCTCGAGGGCAATCTCAAACACGCTAATTTCTCGGCGCGCGAACGGTTTACAACCGATATTGGGGCGCCTTTGGCGGATGTTCTGCGCGATGTATTTGCCAGCTCCGAAGGTGTTGTGTACCGGCTTTACCACAAGGTGCAGGCCAATGGGGCTGCCACCGAAGACATCACGAGCCATTCTGAAGGCTTTCGCATTCACGTGCGCAGTGTGCCTCCGGGGCTCGTATTGTGGCGCCTTGAGCCTGATGCAGCCCATGGCAGCCAGCAGGCGCGCGGGGACGCCGCGGTTATGACACTAGGCCGCAACGGGGCCGTTTTGTTCATGAATGCGCCTGCTCGGGAGCTGATGGGGCACCGGGCTAAGCGCTTGGATGATGTTTTTGAGGATTTGCCGCTACGTCCAGGCGGCGTCCATGAAATGAAAACCGAGACAGGTACCAAACGGGTGTTGGTCCAATGTCTTGAGGCCGGTGCGGGGCGGATGGAATTGACCCTTTCGCCTATCGTAGAAGAAGAAGAGCGTTCCGATAATGCAGGGAGCTTTGACAGCTTGCCGGTGCCTCTCATCAAGGTTGCGCCGGATGGCAAAGTTCTACGCGCCAATCCCGAAGCCCGCCGTATGCTGGACCTCGGACAAGGTGAACCCGGCAACTTGACGGAATACATGGAAGGGTTGGGGCGTGCGCTGACCGACTGGTTGCAGGAAGCCGCCTCAGGAAAGGGGCTCCATCGCTCGGAATTCCTCCGCCTTACGCGGGCTGACCAAGAAGTCTTTGTACAGGTCACATTGAACCGTGTTGTTGAAGATGGTGAACCGGTTTTGGTCGCGGTTCTTAACGATGCAACCGAGCTCAAAACACTCGAAGCACAATTCGTGCAAAGTCAGAAAATGCAGGCGATTGGCCAATTGGCGGGCGGTGTTGCCCATGATTTCAATAACTTACTGACTGCGATTTCCGGCCATTGTGACCTGCTGTTGTTACGTCATGATCAGGGTGACCCTGACTATGGCGACTTGGTTCAGATCAATCAAAACGCCAATCGTGCTGCGGCACTGGTTGGCCAGCTTTTGGCTTTTTCTCGTAAGCAAACCATGCAACCTGAAATTTTGGATTTGCGGGACACGCTGTCTGATCTGGCGCATTTGCTCAACCGTTTGGTGGGAGAGAAAGTTCAGCTGAACCTGCATCATGATCCGGTTTTGCCAGCGGTACGTGGGGATCGTCGTCAGCTTGAGCAGGTGATGATGAACCTTGTTGTTAACGCCCGTGATGCGATGGTTGACGGAGGCGAAATCGCCATTGAAACTGAGCGCCGCGTTTTGCGTGAACCGCTGCAACGTGATCGCGCAGTTGTGCCACCCGGCACCTATGTGTCGGTGCGCGTCAATGATGCAGGGTCGGGTATCCCGCAGGACAAACTCCAGAAAGTGTTTGAACCGTTTTTCACAACCAAACGCACCGGTGAAGGTACCGGGCTTGGGCTGTCGACGGTTTACGGTATCGTCAAACAGACCGGTGGCTATATTTTTGTTGATAGTGTGGTGGGGCAGGGCACGTGTTTTACCCTGTTGTTCCCAGCTCACGAAGCCGGAATTGAGGTTGCGCCTCAACCCAAGAAGGAAGAGGCCAAAAAGCTTCCGCAAAAAGGATCCGGTGTTGTTCTTTTGGTCGAAGACGAAGCCCCGGTACGGGCCTTTGCTGCCCGTGCTTTGCGACTGCGCGGTTATACGGTCATTGAGGCCGAGACCGCAGAAGAGGCGCTGAAACTCCTGGAAGATGAATCGCTGGCCGTGGATGTCTTTGTGACCGATGTTGTGATGCCGGGCATGGATGGGCCGACATGGGTCCGAATTGCTCTGAATGATCGTCCGGAAACTCGGGTGGTGTTTGTGTCGGGATACGCTGAAGATGCGTTTGGAGAAGGCAGCCAGGAAATTCCAAACTCGGTTTTCCTGCCCAAACCCTTTTCATTGTCCGAGTTGACGGAAACCGTTCACGACCAGTTTCATTAATTAGGTTGCACGCTCCCAAACAGAGAAATCCTCGGCGCATTTACGGCGAACCTTCGCCTCGGTTTCCTCGCACAGGCCCAAGTCACGCTGCGGTGAGACATTGGTGCGCGGCAATTCCAAGGCAACTCCAAGCCGATCTTCGAGAAAACCGATCAGCCCAGCTTGGTTTTCATATTTGAACAAATGGGTAACAGATACGCCATTGGGGCGGGGTTCGATGAACTTGGATTGACTGCCGACATTGGCAAATGGTGGGCGGTCGCCCTTGGCATATGCGTCACAGAATTCGTCGAAACTAATCCCTTTGGTCGAGGTCGGGCGTCCATCTAGAAAGGGGCGTTGGCGGTAGCGATACCAAGAGCCGAGCCAGCTAATCGGTTCGCGGATCACGGCCAGCAACTCCATGTTCTCGGCACCGACTTTTTCAAACATTGGACGAAAGAATCGATTGTAGCGGTAAACGGGGGCGTGTTTGAGTTCGGGCGGATCGTTGACAACCATCGATGCGATCGGAGTTAGCGCCGCCTCATAAGCCGAAGTCCCCGTCTTGGGGACCGCTAAGAACACCAATTTTTGCTTCCAGAACACCAACATCGCCAATCGCCCCTGTTTTCCTAACTTTCCTTTAACCATCCTGCGCCAACCTGTGAAAGGAAAGATTTTACTTGCAGTGTTCTCGTTTTGATCTCATTAAGGTTAAGAACAATATGAGAACAAAACAGCCAATTGCCGCGCCACGCGGCCTATGGGATAAGGGTTGGAACAAATGGCAACGGCAGATCTCCTGACAATGGATAAGAAAAACGCGGATAAACAAAAGGCGCTTGATAGCGCCTTGGCCCAAATCGAACGTCAGTTCGGTAAGGGATCGATTATGAAACTCGGCGATGGCAACGCAATCCAAGAGATCGAGGCGACATCAACAGGGTCGCTGGGGTTGGATATTGCGCTTGGCATTGGTGGTTTGCCCAAAGGGCGGATCGTTGAAATTTACGGGCCGGAAAGCTCGGGTAAAACAACGCTGACCCTGCACTGCATCGCAGAAGAGCAGAAAAAAGGTGGTGTTTGCGCCTTTGTCGATGCTGAGCACGCGCTTGACCCTCAGTATGCTAAGAAACTGGGCGTTGACCTTGATGAGCTGCTGATTTCGCAGCCCGATACAGGCGAGCAATCTCTTGAGATCGTAGACACATTGGTGCGTTCCGGTGCGGTGAGCATGGTTGTCGTCGACTCGGTAGCGGCCCTGACGCCGAAATCGGAACTCGAAGGTGACATGGGTGATAGCAACGTGGGTGTGCAAGCCCGGTTGATGAGCCAAGCCATGCGTAAATTGACCGGCTCGATCAGCCGGTCCAATTGTATGGTGATTTTCATCAACCAGATTCGGATGAAGATTGGCGTTATGTTTGGCTCGCCTGAAACGACCACTGGCGGCAATGCGCTGAAATTCTACAGCTCGGTTCGCTTGGACATTCGGCGCATTGGTGCGATCAAAGATCGTGACGAAGTTGTTGGCAACCAAACCCGCGTTAAAGTGGTGAAAAACAAGGTAGCACCGCCCTTCAAGCAGGTTGAATTCGACATCATGTATGGCGAAGGAATTTCGAAAATGGGCGAGCTCCTTGACCTAGGTGTCAAAGCGGGTGTCGTAGAAAAATCCGGGGCTTGGTATTCCTATGGGGATGAGCGGATCGGGCAGGGGCGTGAAAATGCCAAAAACTATCTGCGCGAAAACTCTCGTATTTCCTACGAGATCGAAGACAAAATACGGGCTGCTCATGGGCTAGAGTTTGATATGCCCAAGGATGACCCGGATCTGGTTGAAGACTGATCCGCATTAAACAACACGAAAAGCGCCCGAACTTTGGGCGCTTTTTTCTTGCACAACACACTTATCTGACTTAAGTCAGGTAATATGACTTTGACTGATATTTCCCGATTTCGCCGCCTGTCCCGGGCCGTTACGACGCAAACCGGCGCATTGGATCACTCCTTTTTGGGGCTTGGGCGTCCCTTGGGGACGGCGCGTGTTCTTAACGCGATCGGACATGGGAAAAATGATGTCGGCGCGCTGCGCGATTATCTCGGACTTGATTCCGGTTTGATGAGCCGGTTGTTGCGCGGCTTGGAAGGCGAAGGGCTTATTGAAACGGGCCCGTCTCAGACCGATGCGCGCCGAAAAGTGGCACAGTTGACCAAGGCCGGGCAGGCGGCCTTTGAACAATATGAAACCCTTTCCGATCAATCCGCAAAGGGTGTGTTGAGCAGGTATTCAAACACCGAACACCTTTTGCAAGCGATGGATTTGGTGGCGACGGTTTTAGGGCGGGATCAAATTGAAATCTTAATTGCCGATCCTGATGACCTGAGAATTCAAACCTGTGTTCAGGCTTATTGCGATGAATTGTCGGAAATTCTGGGCGTGACGTTTGACAGGCAGACTTCTGGCGACCCCGAAGCCGAAAGCCTTCGCACGCCCAAGGGGGTCTTTTTGCTGGCGATGTCCGATGGGTTGCCCATCGGCTGCTGCGCTCTCAAAGGGCAAAGCGATGGCATGGGCGAGGTCAAGCGTATGTGGGTGTCTCCTTCGGCGCGCGGTTTGGGCCTTGCAAAGCAGTTGATGTTCCAAATCGAAGATCATGCCCGGAGTTTGGGAATGACGCGTCTGCGACTTGATACAAACGGCAAATTGACCGCTGCGCTTTCGCTATATCGCAATGACGGTTGGCAAGACATTCCACGCTACAATGACAACCCATATGCCGAGTTTTTCTTTGAAAAACGCCTTGGCTCAGCCTCCTCAATCGGTTGAACCGCCTTGCCCCATGGACAGTGCCGGGGCAGGCGGGTACATCTTCGGGAAAATACCTATCTGTGGGACGCATTATCATGGCGACGCTGAACGACATCCGGTCGACCTTTTTGAACTATTTCGCAAAACAGGGGCATGAGATCGTTGATTCCAGCCCGCTGGTTCCGCGCAATGACCCGACGTTGATGTTCGTCAACTCGGGTATGGTTCAGTTTAAGAACCTGTTTACAGGGGTTGAAACCCGTGACTACCAACGCGCCACCACCGCCCAGAAATGTGTGCGGGCGGGGGGCAAGCACAATGACCTAGATAACGTCGGCTATACCGCGCGCCACCACACGTTTTTCGAGATGCTCGGCAACTTTTCCTTTGGGGATTATTTCAAGGAAGAGGCCATTCCATTCGCTTGGGAGCTGATCACCAAAGAATATGGCATCCCCAAGGACAAGCTCTATACCACCGTTTATCACACCGATGACGAAGCTTTTGAGATTTGGAAAAAGATGGGTGTGCCAGAGGATCGGATCATTCGGATCGCGACCTCTGACAACTTCTGGCAAATGGGGCCAACCGGCCCGTGTGGTCCTTGCACCGAGATTTTCTATGATCACGGCGATCATATTTGGGGCGGCCCTCCCGGCTCACCCGAAGAAGATGGCGACCGGTTTATCGAAATCTGGAACGTTGTTTTCATGCAGAACGAGCAGTTCGAAGACGGCTCGATGAAGGCGCTCGACATGCAGTCGATCGACACCGGCATGGGGTTGGAACGGATCGGCGCGCTGTTGCAAGGCAGCCATGATAACTATGACACCGATCTGTTCAAAACCCTGATCGAAGCCTCGGCCAATGCCACGTCGGTTGATCCCTATGGTGACAAAAACGTCCATCATCGCGTGATTGCTGACCATTTGCGTTCGACCTCGTTCCTGATTGCCGATGGTGTGATGCCGTCCAACGATGGCCGTGGCTATGTATTACGCCGCATTATGCGCCGCGCCATGCGTCACGCGCATCTGCTTGGGGCCAAAGATCCGGTGATGCACCAGTTGGTTCCGGCGTTGGTTGGCCAGATGGGGCAAGCCTATCCCGAATTGGGCCAGGCGCAGGCGATGATCGAAGAGACATTGTTGCTTGAAGAAACCCGTTTCAAACAGACCTTGGACCGCGGCCTGAAACTTCTCGATGACGAACTCGACGGGCTTGACGAAGGCGCGCAATTGCCCGGTGCGGCGGCGTTTAAGCTTTATGACACCTATGGTTTCCCGCTCGATTTGACCCAAGACGCCCTGCGTGAAAAGGGCCGCGAGGTGGATACCGATGGGTTTGACGCCGCCATGGAAGAGCAAAAAGCCAAGGCGCGCGCGGCGTGGTCCGGTTCGGGCGATGCGGCGGACAACGCGGTTTGGTTTGACGTGCTCGATGGGGCCGAGGCCACTGATTTCTTGGGCTATGACACAGAAAAAGCCGAGGGTCAGGTTTTGGCCTTGGTGTCCGATGGCAAAAAGGTCGACACTTTGGGCGAAGGTGCCGAAGGTTGGGTTGTGACCAACCAAACGCCCTTTTACGCCGAAAGTGGTGGTCAGGTTGGCGATGAGGGCGTGATCCGCCGTCTTGAAAACCGCGATGATGCGGCAACGGTTTCCGACACCCGCAAGTTCGCTGACGGCAAAATCTTTGCCCACAAGGTGGTGGTGTCCAAAGGGACATTGGCCACAGGAGAGGCAGTTGAGCTTGAGGTTGATCACACCCGCCGCAGCACCATTCGCGCCAATCACTCGGCGACGCACCTGTTGCACGAAGCTTTGCGCAACGCGCTTGGTGATCACGTGGCACAGCGCGGCTCGCTTAATGCGCCGGATCGATTGCGGTTCGACTTTAGCCACGGCAAAGCGCTGAGCGCTGAGGAGTTGTCAAAGGTTGAGGCCGAGGTGAACGCCTATATCCGTCAAAACGGCGCGGTTAGCACCCGGATCATGACGCCCGATGATGCCCGTGCCATTGGCGCACAGGCCTTGTTTGGCGAAAAATACGGTGACGAAGTTCGTGTTGTGTCGATGGGTCAATTGGCCGGATCGGGCAAGGGCAGCGACGGGGCGACCTATTCGTTGGAATTGTGTGGTGGCACCCATGTGCGCCAGACCGGCGACATTGGGGCCTTTGTTTCGCTGGGCGATAGCGCTTCTTCGGCCGGTGTGCGTCGGATCGAAGCCCTGACCGGACAAGCGGCTATGGACTATCTAGCGGATCAATCCGCAGCCTTGAATACCGTCGCGGGTGAACTCAAAGCACCAGTGGCCGAGGTTCCGGCGCGGGTCAAAGCCCTCATGGACGAACGCAAAGCCTTGGCGAACGAAGTCGCCCAGCTTCGGCGGGAACTTGCCATGGCCGGTGGGGCCGGGCAGGGCGGCGGTGCCGAGCCTCGTGATGTCAATGGGGTCGCATTTGTTGCGCAGGTTTTGACCGGTGTGAGCGGCAAAGACCTGCCAGCGCTGATCGACGAACACAAATCCCGTATCGGCTCTGGTGCTGTGTTGCTGATCGCGGATGCGGGCGGCAAGGCGGCTGTCGCGGCTGGTGTGACCGAGGACATGACAGGCAAAGTGTCGGCGGTTGACCTGGTCAAGGCTGCCGTGGTTGAGCTTGGTGGTAAGGGCGGCGGTGGTCGTCCGGACATGGCGCAGGGTGGGGCCAAAGATGTGGCCAATGCCGACGCAGCAATCAAAGCGGCAGAAGCCGCCATCGGAGGATAAGACATGCCCGCACTTTGGATCGCTCATGTGACCGTCACAGATACCGAAGCCTATGGCAAATATGCCGAACTTGCCGGGCCGGCAATTGCCGCGCATGGCGGATCGTTTATTGCCCGCGGCGGCCGCTATGTTCAGCTTGAGGGCAAAGAACGCCCCCGCAATGTTGTGGCGCGGTTCCCAAGCGTCGAAGCCGCCGAGGAATGCTATCATTCAGATGCCTATCAAGAGGCACTAAGCCACGCGCGTGGCGCGTCTGAGCGAGAGCTTTTGGTGGTCGAAATCACCGAGTGATTGAGGCGCGCCTTAGTCGCGTTTTACACCTGAAAAATCCAAACGGGCGGCTAGGGAACAAGCCGCCCGTTGGAGTGAAAATCGGCCAGATATTGCTGGTAGCCCAAGGTACCCACCAGCATATGGCCACCTTCCGCCGACGATGAGTTTGATTTGGCAATCTCCCGCCATGGCAGAAATCGACGCTTTTCAGCGCCAGTGATTCGGGAAAATGCAGGTTTATTGTTTCCATTTTGGCGACGAATTTTTCGTTGTCAGGAAATGTTTCCGAATTGGAAAAATTTGTGGCGGTCGAAGCTGTGGATAAAAGCGTTTGATTATGGCTTGGCAGGCACAGATTCACGCTAAAGTCGTGGTTTTTGGTACGAAACCCGGTTTTTAAGCAGGCAAGTATGGAATTCCTGTCGCGCCTTCCTTGGCATCTTGGCTAGACTTTCAGCACCTTTAATTTTTTCTTGGGAGAAAGACTATGAAAAAGGTTCTTGCAGTCGCAATTTTGGCGGCATCGACTCTGGCTGCACCTGCATTCGCATGGGAAGGCAACGTTGTAGCGTGCTACAACAAGATCTGGGTTCCGGCGACTTATAGCACGTCGAAAACGCTGATCATGGCGGCTCACACTGAGTGGGAATACCGCAACGGTCAGATGGTCAAGATCCATTACCCTGCTGTTTACAAAGAGAGCAAGCACATGAAATCCGCGGGTCACTATGTGGCGCGCAAGGCTCCTTGTAACTAAGGCTGACCTTTAGAGAATAGGGTCTTTTGATCCAAGAGAGAGGCGCAGGGACTGCCACCCTGCGCCTCTTTGCTTTTGGAGAAACCTTGCAAACCACGCTCCTGCGGTCTACCCGGCTTATGTATTTTGCAAAAATGGGGAATTGAAATGCGCAAGCTTGGGGTTGTTTTTGTCGCCTGTGGAGCGTTGAGCGCCTGTGGTGGTCTGGGTCAGAAACAAGAGGCCGCGCCATCTGAGCTGTCTTCAGCGCGATCATTGAGCGATATTTCAGTCACGCGAGAGGGTGATTTTGTTCAAGGCACCGCCGGTGCGGGCTGGAGCCAGCTTGAGCTGAATGGAAACCCGAATGGGGCTTTGTGCAGCGGTGCGGGCGAACATGTTGCCAATCTTGTCGTGCAACCACCGGATGAGACCGGGCAGGTGCGCTTCTCTGCCTTTTGCGTCTCCTAAAGAAAAAGCCCCGGAATATCCGGGGCTTTTATCTGTTTAGTCTTTTTTCGCCATCCGCTTGCGTTCATGCGGATCAAGGTAGCGCTTGCGAAGCCGCACTGCGTTTGGCGTCACTTCAACAAGTTCGTCGTCGTTGATATAGGCAATCGCCTCTTCAAGGCTCAGCGTGATCGGTGTGGTCAAACGCACCGCTTCATCGGTACCCGAGGCACGAACGTTGGTCAGTTTCTTACCTTTGAGCGGGTTGACCTCAAGATCGTTCTCACGGCTGTGTTCGCCGATGATCATGCCCTGATAAACCTTGGCCTGCGCCCCGATCATCATCTTACCGCGATCTTCGAGGTTCCAAAGCGCATAGGCAACGGCGTCGCCGTTTTCCATCGAAATAAGAACACCTGCACGACGGCCTGGGATGCTGCCTTTGTGTTCGGTCCAGCCGTGGAAGACCCGGTTCAAAACACCAGTCCCGCGCGTATCAGTGAGGAATTCACCGTGGTACCCGATAAGGCCACGCGATGGCACATGGGCCACGATGCGGGTCTTACCACCGTTTTGACGCATCTCAACCAGCTCACCCTTGCGTGTGCCGGTCAGCTTTTCGATCACCGCGCCGGAATATTCGTCATCCACGTCAATGGTGGCTTCTTCGACCGGCTCCATGCGCACGCCGTTTTCTTCGCGCATAATCACCTGTGGGCGCGAGATAGAAAGCTCAAAACCCTCGCGGCGCATGTTTTCGATCAAAACACCCATCTGGAGTTCACCACGGCCCGAAACTTCAAAGGCTTCGCCACCGGGGGTGTCGGCGATTTTGATCGCAACGTTGCTTTCGGCCTCTTTGTAGAGACGGTCACGGATCACCCGCGACTGAACCTTTTTACCATCGCGACCAGCCAGCGGGCTGTCGTTGATGCCAAAGGTTACGGTGATGGTGGGCGGGTCAATCGGCTGGGCGTCGAGCGGCTCGTCTACAGCCAGCGCACAGATGGTGTCGGCAACGGTGGCCTTGGACATGCCCGCCAGAGTAACGATGTCACCAGCTGCGGCTTCTTCGATGTCTTGGTTTTGCAAGCCACGGAAGGCCTGAATTTTGGTGACGCGGAAGTTTTCGATCTTTTGACCGATGCGCGAAATCGCTTGAACCGAGGCACCAACCTTGATGCGACCGCTTTCAACACGACCAGTCAACGTGCGGCCCACAAAGGCGTCAGCGCCCAGTGTGGTCGCCAGCATGCGGAAATCTTCGTCTTGATGGGCAATCTGCTTGGGGGCAGGGACGTGATTGACGATTAGGTCAAACAGCGCGCTCAAATCTTTGCGCGGGCCGTCAAGTTCGTGATCGGCCCAGCCTGCGCGGCCCGAGGCATACATATGTGGGAAGTCGAGCTGATCGTCATCGGCGTCTAGGCCCGTGAAGAGATCAAAGACTTCGTCCAGAGCGCGATCAGGTTCGCCATCGGGTTTGTCGACCTTGTTGACCACAACGATAGGACGCAGGCCAAGCGCCAGCGCCTTGGAGGTCACGAATTTGGTCTGGGGCATCGGGCCTTCGGCCGCGTCGACCAGAAGAACAACACCGTCAACCATCGACAGGATACGTTCGACTTCCCCGCCGAAATCGGCGTGGCCGGGGGTATCAACGATGTTGATCCGCGTGTCTTTCCATTCCACCGATGTCGGTTTGGCGAAAATGGTGATGCCACGTTCGCGTTCGAGATCGTTGCTATCCATGGCCCGTTCAGCCACGGCTTGGTTGGCACGAAACGCGCCCGATTGTTTCAGTAGCTCGTCAACCAGTGTCGTTTTGCCGTGGTCAACGTGCGCGATGATCGCAATGTTGCGCATGTCCATGAGAGGGCCGCCTTGTTCGCAAGAATATTCGAGAGTTGCGCAGCCCGTAACGGGCCTAGACCCAAAAGGCCAGAGGCTTTGATGAGTTGTCGCGAAATAGCGCCTTTTTCGGCGGGATGATGCGGGATCAGTGAGTGGCAGAATTGGAAAACAGGTTAATAACGGCGATCCCGACAATGATAAAGCCCATGCCGATCACCGCCGGCAGATCGAGCTTTTGCCCAAAAACCACAAATCCTATCGCTGCGATCAAGACAATGCCAAGTCCGGACCACATCGCATAGGCAATCCCAACCGGGAAGGTCTTGAGCGCGATCGACAAGAGATAGAAGGCCGCGCCGTAGCCAATTACCGTAATCAAAGCGGGCAGGGGTTTGGTAAATTGTTGACTGGCTTGCAATGCGGTGGTGCCGATGGTTTCGGCCAGAATGGCAAGCGCAAGGATCAGGTAAGGCATCGGGCATCCAACAAGAAGGCGAGGGGAAGGTGGGGTTGAACCCCACCCTACCGATCTTAGAGATGGATGGTAAAGCGCATACGCAAGGCGGCATCTAATGCCGGGTCAAATCGCGCTTGCGATGGCGTGGCGAGAATGGCCTCTTTGCGCGCCACCGCGTTAACGAGCAAATCGGGTTTCTCGCGCTCTTCCCATTCTTTGGGTGAGGTGCGGTCGCCCAGATTGGGATAGACATGATCCTTTTGCATCCGGCCCAATGTCGCGTCGGTGCCAAGATAGTGACCCGGACCGGTTAGGCAAACATCGCGCATCTGATCAAGCGCAAGGGTTTCTTCGTCAACCTCGATCCCGCGCACACAGCGCATGGCCTGACCAATCAGGTCATCACCAAGGATCAGGCTTTCGTGACAGAAACCAAGCAACGAGGCATGCATCCCAGCGGCTTCGTAGACCATGTTAAGGCCAGAGAGACCCGCCATGACGTTGGAACACATCTGCTCCCATCCTGCCTGCATGTCGGGCAGTTTGCTATCCGAGGCCCCAGCCGCCGCGCCGCCGGGCAGGCCGTAGTACTGGTGCATCTGCGCGCAACCCGCCGAAAGCAATGCCTGCTCACCCGAACCGACCGACATCGCCCCAGTGCGCAGATCAAGCCCAAAGGGCCAGGTGCCAAAGATCGCCGGGTGACCGGGTTTGATGGCGTTGACATAGATCAGCCCGGCCAGACATTCGGCCACGGTTTGGGCAATCGCCCCGGCGATTGTCGAAGGCGCGGTGGCCCCGGCCATACAAGCGGCCAAGAGCAAAACGGGCACACCGCCGCGGATGCATTGCTCCATCGCTTCGCAGCTTTCGGTGGCGAACTTGAGCGGCGGCACCACGAAACAGTTGGTATTGGACACAAACGGGCGGGCTCGAAACTTCTCTTCCCCTCCGGCAATCATATAAAGCATCTCAAGCCCGTCTTGCACGTGAGAGGGATCAGAGAAAGAGGTGCCGATATGCTTGGTTGTGCCCGAACAGCAGGCGTAAATGGTGTTAAGATCCATATGCAGGTTGTTGGTGATGTCTCGGGCGACCATGGGGCGCTGAACAAAGTGGATATTGTCCAAGGTATCGGCTATGCGCGCCGCATCATGCAGGTCTTGTAGGGTGCTGTCGCGATAGTTTGAGCCGTCCAAATCCACCATATGGACGGCGGCCCCGGCAGTGCCATAATGGACCCTGGTCCCGCCTAAATCGAGATCGTGTTGACCGTCCCGGCTAAACAAAGTCAGGTCTTTACAGGCTTTTGCCAGCGTATCTTCGACCAATGATCGAGGAAAACGAACCCGGCCATCATCGCCATAAGTCGCACCAACAGCAACCATCGCGTCGATGCCAGATTGCGGCGCATCCGCAAGGCCGATCTCTTCGAGAGCTTGCAAGGCCGTCTCATGGATTTGCACCATTTGCCGATCGCTCAGAGGGCGGTATTGGCCACCGCTCATGCCGGGGCGAATAGGGCGTTGATCTTGGGTGAGGGCGGCGGCGCGGGCGGCGACACGGGCCGCACGTCCTCCGGACCGTCCGCTGGCGCGGCGGGGCATAGACGTCATAGGAGAATCCTGAATATGGAGTTTGGAGGGATAGGCGCGTTGCCTAAACTGGACGCCCGCGTGCGGCGCGGCCGCGCCGAGCCCCTATCACCAATTCAATGCGCAAAACGCGAGGGAGTTTCATATCCATAGGCCCATGATTGGGTCCGAATCCGCACAAGTCGCGACCAAAAACGACATGGTCGATGTTTTAAAACGACGCTTCGATGATTGCCCAACAGTGCGGGGCTTGCGTTGAGAGCCAAGGCTTCTACCAATGAGACAGGAAAATTTGACCAACGAAGGATGCACTTTATGGATATCACCCGTCACAACGCAGGCCCGCGCATGTCACAGATTGTCGAGCATGGCGATCTCATCTATTTGGCCGGGCAGGTGGGGCGCGGCCCAGACATGACTAGCCAGACAAAAGATATGTTGGCCTCGGTTGATCGGCTTTTGGCGTCAGTCGGGAGTTCCAAGTCACGGGTATTGTCGGCGCAGGTCTGGGTTGCGGACATGGCCTTGTTTGGTGAAATGAACGCGGTTTGGGATGCGTGGATCGATCCAAAGAACCCGCCGGCGCGCGCCTGTGTTGAGGCAAAATTAGCGACCCCGGACTTCTTGGTGGAGGTTATGGTCACGGCGGCCAAAGGCTAAAATCACGGCCCATTCCCCTACGTAAACCCTTTGGGGGCAAGGGGATGGGCCGTTCTAGAGACTTTTCGGAACTAGGTACAAAGTCGGGCTTGGCATATCTGTTTGGTGTTTCGGTCCTGAGCGTCGACGCAGGGCAATATCGGCGTATATTTTTGTAAAAATTTGTACTTTTTACCCGTCAAAATGCGGAACCGCCCGCTGAAAAACGGCGGTTCGCACAAAAATTCATCACTGTTATCATGTTTACTAATGGCCCCCAAAACGAAATTTCATTTGATTTTACAATATCCTAAACTTTAAGCGCTTTGGCTCCTATACCGATGAGATCGATTTCAGGCGACAATCTGTCGCCAAGCTGGATTTACAGAGCGGGATCAAGTGGCTACCGTCGCCTCCTATGCTGAATGCAACACCGAATCTCTGGGCTAGGCCAACCCCCGTGACGAACCACTCGGACGTCAAGGGATCGGTGCGTCGCACAGCATTGCACAATGGCAGGCCAACTGCCCAATCTGCGCCCCCAATAGGCCAAACAAATGGGCGCACTGTTTTTTCCAACTGGAGAGTACCAAATGAAATCGACACTGCTGACAATTGCAGCCGCCGCGACACTCACCGCAGGCGCCGCAGCCGCTAGCACGCTTGACGACGTAAAAGCCGCAGGCAAACTCAAATGTGGCGTAAGCCAAGGCCTTCCCGGCTTCTCGAACCCTGATGACTCGGGAAAGTGGACCGGCCTTGACGTTGACATGTGCCGCGCTGTTGCCGCCGCTGTTCTGGGCGATGCAGAAGCCGTAGAATATGTATCTCTGTCCGCAAAAGACCGCTTCACCGCGCTGTCTTCGGGTGAGATCGACATTCTGTCGCGCAACACCACATGGACCATTACCCGTGACACCGATCTGGGCATCTCCTTTGCCGGCGTAAACTACTACGATGGTCAGGGCATGATGGTTCCAGCCAATCTCGGTGTGTCTTCGGCAACTGAGCTGGATGGCGCAACTATCTGTACCAACACCGGGACAACAACCGAGCTGAACATCACCGACTACTTCAAGCAGCACGGCATGACTTTCGAGCTCGTTGCTCTGGAAAACTCCAACGAAGTTGTTGCCGCTTATGGCGCAGGTCGTTGTGACGTCTTCACCACCGACCGTTCCGGTCTGGCGGCTGAGCGCCTGAAGCTGGCCGATCCTGACGCACACGTCGTTCTGCCTGAAACCATCTCCAAAGAGCCGCTTGGCCCATCGACACGTGCCGGTGATGAGCAGTGGAACAAAATTGTTCGCTGGACACTGAACGCGCTGATCGAAGCCGAAGAGTATGGCATCACCGCTGCGAACGCAGACGAAATGATGGGCTCTGACAACCCATCGGTGAAACGTATCCTGGGCGCTGGTGACAACGACTATGGTGCCGCTCTTGGTCTGGACAAAGACTGGGCCGCAAAAGCGATCAAAGCCGTAGGCAACTATGGCGAAAGCTATGAGCGCAACGTTGGTGTGAACACCCCTCTGAAACTGGACCGTGGCGTGAACTCGCTCTGGAACCAGGGCGGCTTCCTGTATGCTGCTCCGATCCGCTGATCGGAACCTGACTACCGCATTTTCATAACAATGTGGGAAAGGGGCGAAGTCGATACTTCGCCCCTTTTTTCACAGCGGGGAGACATACATGACTACGACCAACGAAGTCGATCAAGAGCCCGAACGCACGGGCCTGGCGGCACTTGTCTACGATAGCAAGGCAAGGTCGCTCTTTTTCCAAGGTGTCTTAGCAATCATCATTCTGGCCATGATTTATCTGGCTGTTCAGAACGCTGCTCAGAACCTTGCAGACCAAGGCAAAGAATTCGGTTTTGATTTCTTTGACCGCCCTTCCGATGTTCAGATCCTGACAACCTTTGGCACATGGCTTATTGGCTATGTTCCGGGCGAAAGCACCATCTTTGATGTGCTGAAACTGTCGGTTGCAAACACCCTTATCCTCGCGGTTGTTGGTATTTTCTTTGCCACGATCCTTGGGTTTTTGATGGGGATCATGCGTCTGTCCAACAACTTTGTCATCAAGGGCTTTGCCACGATCTACATCGAGGTGATGCGCAATATCCCATTGTTGTTGCAGATTTTCTTCTGGAATGCCGCGCTGCGTTTGATTGCGCCGGGTCCACGGGATTCCGGGACATTTGTACCGGGGCTTTTGCAGTACAACACCAAAGGGATTTATGGGCCATTTCCGATCACGCATGATGGTTTCTATCTTACGGTGATTGCCGTGATTATCGCCATCGGGGCGACGATCGCTTATGGGAAATACGCCAAGAAATTACAGGAAAGCACCGGCAAACAAAGCCCGGTTTTCCTTGTTTCAATCGGCATCCTAGTCGGCCTTCCGGCAGTGGTCTTTTTGATCACTGGACGTCCGCTGACAATTGAATGGCCAAATTTCGTGTCCGAAGGACCGATGCTGCGCCGGGGTTTTGAGCGTGGGATCGGGTCTTATATCGCCCCTGAGTTCATGGCATTGTTTTTGGCACTGACCACCTACACCGCGGCCTTTATTGGCGAAATCGTGCGGGCGGGTATTCAGGCGGTTCCAAGAGGACAATCAGAAGCCTCTGAGGCCCTGGGCCTTCCGGGTGGTCTGACCATGCGCAAGGTGATCTTGCCACAGGCGTTCCGGGTGATCATCCCGCCGCTGACCTCGCAATACTTGAATCTGACCAAAAACTCGTCTTTGGCGGCCGCGATTGGCTATCCGGAGCTTGTGGCGGTCTTTGCCGGGACCATCCTTAATCAGGTTGGGCGCGCCATCGAAATCGTTGCGGTTGTGATCATCGTCTATCTGACGATCTCGCTGCTGACATCGATGTTTATGAACTGGTTCAACAACCGCGTTAAGCTGGTCGAACGGTAAGGGAGAGAAAAGATGACAGATAAAAACATCGCATATCTCCGCACAACGGAGGCCCCGACCTTGCCGCCCCCCTCGACAGAAGTGGGTTTACGTGGCTGGTTGTGGAAAAACATCTTTGCGTCGATGGCGGATTATTCTTCCACGGGCAAAGCGATCAATTCGATCCTGATGACGATCCTGACCGTTGGGTCGGCCTTGTTCCTGTATTGGCTGATTGCAGGTATCCTCGATTTCTCGATTTTCTCGGCCACGTTTAGTGACCCAGAGGGCCAGAAACGCGAGGCCTGTGTGGTCAATGCCGGGGCTTGTTGGCCCTATGTTCAGGCCAAATGGTACCAGTTCATGTATGGCTTCTATCCCAAGGAAGAAGTCTGGCGTGTGAACGTTTCCATGTTCCTGCTGGCGGTTGGCACCGCTTGGCTGGTGTTCCCAATGCCGCGTCGCGGTTTGGTGGCTGGCTTGATGTTGACCGCGTTCCCGATCATTTCCTTTGTTCTGTTGAACGGGATGCCGGTTGAGGACGACGGGGACCTGAGCCATATCTTCGCCGGGGTTTGGTTTCCATTGATCATCGCCGGTGTGACCGGGGCGGGCTGGTGGCTTGCCAAAGACGGCCGTTTGGGCGAAGTGGCTGCGGCCATGGCTCCGATCTTGCTGATGGTGACGGCGCTGTTTGGCTTGTTTGCCTTTTTGCCGCTGATCACCGCCGGATTGGACATCGCTCTGGGAACCACAGTCGTGGAAACAAACCAATGGGGTGGTCTGACCATCACGCTGGTTGTAGCGATTGCCGGTATCGTGGCATCGCTGCCCTTGGGCATGTTGTTAGCCTTGGGGCGTCAGTCCGATGCGCCGATCATCAAATACACCTCGGTGATCTTCATCGAAGTGGTTCGGGGCATTCCACTGATCTCGGTTCTGTTCTTTGCCAGCGCCATGTTGCCTTACTTCTTGGCTCCGGGTGTGGATTTCAACAAACTGCTGCGCGCCATGATTGGTGTGATGCTGTTCTCGTCGGCTTATATGGCCGAGGTGATCCGGGGCGGTTTGCAAGCCATGCCAAAGGGTCAATATGAGGGCGGCATGTCGCTTGGGCTGTCCTTTTGGCAGCAAATGCGGCTGATCATTATGCCTCAGGCTCTGACCACGGTCATTCCGGGCATTGTGAACACCTTCATTGGCCTGTTCAAAGACACCACGCTGGTTTTGATCATCTCGATCTTTGACCTTCTGGGCATGATGAACGCCACCCTGACCGACCCAACTTGGGCAACCCCAACCACGGCCTATACCGGCTATCTCGTGATCGCGTTTATCTACTTCGTGTTCTGTTTCGGGATGTCGCGTTATTCGGTCTATATGGAAAACAAACTCAACCGCGGACACCGGTAGGGGAGGAAAGATACATGTCTGAACTACTAACTGAAACAGCACCGCGCGGTGGGATGACCGTTTCCGACCAAGTGGCGATTGAAATCAACGATATGAACAAGTGGTACGGGTCTTTTCACGTGCTGCGCGACATCGATCTAACCGTCTATGAAGGCGAGCGGATCGTGATCTGTGGCCCGTCGGGCTCGGGAAAGTCGACGCTCATTCGTTGCATCAACGCGCTTGAAGAACATCAAGCCGGCTCAATCACGGTGGATGGTACCAAGCTGACATCAGACCTCAAGAACATCGACAAGATCCGCTCAGAGGTTGGCATGTGCTTTCAGCACTTCAATCTTTTCCCGCATCTGACGATCCTTGAGAACTGTACCTTGGCTCCGATCTGGGTGCGCAAAACACCCAAGAAAGAAGCCATCGAAACCGCGATGCATTACCTCGAAAAGGTCAAGATCCCCGATCAGGCCAACAAGTATCCCGGTCAGCTGTCCGGTGGTCAGCAGCAGCGTGTGGCGATTGCCCGTTCGCTCTGCATGAAGCCACGGATCATGTTGTTTGACGAACCGACGTCGGCGCTTGACCCGGAGATGATCAAAGAGGTGCTCGACACCATGATCGAGCTGGCCGAAGAGGGAATGACTATGCTTTGTGTGACCCACGAGATGGGCTTTGCCCGTCAGGTGGCGAACCGGGTGATCTTTATGGCGGATGGCCAGATTGTTGAACAAAACGAACCAGAAGAGTTCTTTAACAATCCGCAGTCCGAACGCACCCAGCAGTTCCTGAGCCAAATCTTGGGCCACTAAACCCGGTGCACATTTAAAACCAAACGGGCAGGGGGAAACCCTTGCCCGTTTTCTTTTGCGCCATTGCGTCAACAGAGCCTAACAAAAGTAACAGTCAAAAGGGTTTGGGCAAAAGCGCGCGCAACCGCTAGGGTCGGGTCAAAGATTTTGACCATTTGATTAAGGACCATGCGATGTGTTGGAGCGGAGAGGCCTCGATCGGGTTGGCTGCGGTGGGGATGGCTGCGACCAGCTATGCGATCTACAAAAAGGAAAGCCCGCTTTTATGGTCGCCACTTTTGTATTTTTCGCTGATGGAGCTTTTGCAGGGTTACACCTATTCGGTGATTGACCAATGCGGTTTGCCGGAAAACCAGATCGCGACGTTTCTTGGCTATCTCCACATCTGTTTCCAACCGTTCTTTGGCCTACTCATGGCCCTCTATTTCATCCCCGAGACGGTGCGGCGGGCGGTGTTGCCCTATGGGCTGGCCCTCTGTTCCTTTTCCGCGATTGTTATGTTGATCCAAGTCTACCCGTTCGAATGGGCCGGGAGCTGTACACCCGGTAGTATTCTTTGTGGCCCACAAATGTGTTCGGTCTCGGGGAGCTGGCATATCGCTTGGGAGGTGCCGATCAATGGCATTGGGGATCGCATTTTGGCCTTCACCGGCGGCCCCGAAGTCTTGGGCGGGCTGTTCCGGATTGATTTTCCAACCTATCCGCTTGCCATGTTCATCTTTCCAATATTGTTCGGCTCGTGGCGTTTGGTGCTTTATCACGTGTTGCTGGGGCCGTTTCTGGCGCGGCTGACCACCTCGGACCTCAATGAAATGCCTGCGGTCTGGTGTTTGCTGTCGATTGGCTTCTTGCTTTTGATCGTCAAAACCCCACTGCGAAAGGTCCTGCACGTGCGCTATTGGCCGCTTTGGGCGCTGATCCCCGGTCTGGATAGCCGGGGGCAACGGGTGGCGTCATCTGCTCAAGGAGAGGGCGCCAATTAGGGGCTAGTTTTTGTCCCAGACCGGGGCCTTGCCTATGCGGGTGATGAGGAAATCCATAAACGCGCGCACCTTGGCGGAAAGCACATTGGCCTTAGGGTAGACCAGCCACAACACCGATTGGTCCGCCACCGTATATTCAGGAAGCACCTGCGTCAGCGTGCCTTTGGACAACTCTTGATGAACGCTCCAACGCGAATTGATCGAAATCCCGGCCCCAGACAGGGTGGCAAGCTTCTGGCTTAACCCGTCATCGACAATCAGATGGCAATCGGATTTGGCCGGATTGAACTCCCCCGTCGTGCCGTCTGGCCCGGCGAGCATGCGGGTATGCATGTCTTGAAAGGCAACGAGCGTATGTTCGAGCAGGTCTGCCGGTGTCTTGGGCAGCCCGTGTTTGTTTAAGTAATCTGGCGAAGCGCACAGAATGCGCGTGTCATCCGCCAATTTGCGGCCTTTCAGGCTGGTGTCGCTAAGGGCGGCATTGCGAAGGGCGAGGTCAAAGCTCCCCTCGATGAGGTCAAATTGACTATCGGACAGGCGCAGGTCGAGGGTCATGCCGGGGTGTTCAGCCAAAAAATCCGGTAGGATCGGCGCGATATATAGCTGGGCAAAGGTGCTTGGCGCGGTAAAGCGCAGTGTTCCGGTGACCTTGAGTTGTCCACGCCCCAATACCGCCAGTGCCGCGTCCTCTTGCGCCAAAATTTCACGCGCATAGGGGAGAAACTCCGCCCCCTCGAGCGATAAGGACACCTTGCGAGTTGAGCGATGCAGAAGATCAGCCCCGACAAGATGTTCGAGCTTGGCCAAGCGGGCGCTTGCCACTGCTGGGGCCATGCCCAATGCGCGCCCGGCTCCGCTAATGTTGAGCCGTTCCGCCGCTAGAACAAACAGACGAAGGCTTTGCGTATCCATATCATTATATCCCAAACGCGAATTATGCATATAGAAATCGACCATTTATACATGTTCTGCAATGTCTATTTTCGGATGGTGAGGCGGTCCGCGGTTTTGGCGGCAAATGAGACATGAAAGAGAGAGACATGTTGGATCAGCAAGACAACCAGAGCTTTCCGGTTCTGAACCGGGCCTATAACACGGTGTTTCAACCGGGCCGCTTGACGGTTGGGTTGGTGGTGCCGATTGAAAACAACGCCCATCAGGCCGTTCCCAAAATGCACGATCATATCGAACGTGTCCAACTTGCGGAGCGGCTTGGCTTTACATCGGTTTGGTTGCGCGACGTGCCGTTTAAAGTGCCGTCCTTTGGCGATGCCGGACAGCTTTTTGACCCGTTTGTCTATCTCGGGGCTTTGGCCATGTCGACACAGGACATCGCCCTTGGCGTTGCCAGTATTGTCCTGCCGCTGCGCCACCCGGCCCATGTGGCCAAGGCGGCGGCTTCGGTCGATGTCTTGTCTGACGGACGGTTGTTGCTTGGTGTCGCCTCTGGCGATCGGCCCGAAGAATTTCCGGCGATGGGGCAAGGGTTCGACGATCGAGGCGCGCGCTTTCGCGAGGCCATGGCCTATATCGGCGCAATGGCCGAGGACAATTCAGTATTTGAAAACACGCTGGGGCGGTTGCCCGGACATTTGGACATGCTTCCCAAACCGAGCGGGCCGCGCCTGCCGATGCTGATCACGGGAGGGAGCCAACAATCGCCCGATTGGGTGGCGCAACACGGCGATGGTTGGATGACCTATCCACGTGACCCGGTGACCCAAGGCCGTGTCATATCCGACTATCGCGACCGCGTTGCGCGGGCTGGTGCGGGGCAAAAACCTGTGATGCAATCGCTCTATGTGGATGTGTTGGCGGACCCAAATGCGCCGCCGCGCCCCATTCATATGGGGTTTCAATCCGGCACTACCTATTTGCTCCGTTACCTGCGTGACATCCAAGCACTTGGCGTTAACCATGTTGCGCTGAACCTGCGCTTCAATCAGTCAAATGTCGAAACGGCGCTAGACCAGATTTCCCAAGAAATTCTACCTGACTTTGCCCAATAAGGACGACCGACAATGAAAACCATTCTTATCACAGGGGCCACCGATGGGATCGGCCTGTTGACGGCACAAAAACTGGCCGCGGCGGGGCATCATATTCTGTTGCATGGGCGCAGTCAGGCCAAGTTGGAAGCCGCCGTTCAATCGGTCGGTGGCACAACCGAAAGCTACATAGCTGACCTGTCGGTTCTAAGTGAAGTTGACGCCATGGCCGACGCAATCATCGCCAAACATAAGCGTTTGGATGTGGTGATTAACAATGCCGGTGTTTACAAGATTGCGCATCCTATCACCGCCGAAGGGCACGATAGCCGGTTTGTTGTCAACACCTTGGCACCGTATCACTTGACCCGTCGATTGTTGCCTTTGCTCGGATCAGAAGGGCGCGTTGTCAATTTGTCCTCGGCAGCGCAGGCACGGGTGGATGTCGACGCCATGGCGGGGAAGATCCGGCTGGATGATTTTGCCGCCTATGCGCAAAGCAAACTGGCGATCACCATTTGGACCCAAGAGATAGCGCGCCAACATCCCGGTGGCCCGGTGTTTGTTGCAGTCAACCCCGGATCGCTTTTGGCGTCAAAAATGGTAAAAGAAGGGTTTGGTGTTGCCGGCAATGATTTGAACATCGGAGCGGATATTTTGATCAAGGCGGCCTTGTCTGCGGATTTCGCCAATGCTTCGGGGGCTTATTTTGACAATGATGGGGCTGGGTTTAGTGCGCCGAATGCGGCGGCAGCGGATGCCACCCACGTTAAGGCCGTCATGGAAGAGATTGAAAAGCAGATAGAACTTCTCCTTTAGGGGAGAGTTTTTCCTACGCCGCTTTGATGTGCTCTACAAAAGACCCAACCGACATTCGGTTGGGTCTTTTGCTTTGGGCATGGTGGTGTGAAGGATTGTTATTATTTAGAAAACCGGAATACTGAACTTCGATTACACTTGTTTATTCGTGAATGCAGGGGGTGTAGGTCAATGCCAACACTAAGGTTTAGGAGACCAAAAATGAGAGCGATGACCCTCGGCCAATATGGCAGCGATGCAAAATTTGAGCTGGCAAACCTGCCCAAACCGTCGGCTAAGGCGGGGCATGTTGTTGTCCGTATCGCTGCCAGCAGCGTAAACACCGTTGACACTATGATCCGCGCCATGGGCAAAGACTTGCCACTGTCACCCGATCTACCGGCGGTGTTGGGGATGGACTTTGCCGGGACGATTGAAGCGGTGGGCGAGGGGGTGACCACCTTTGCGGTTGGCGATGAAGTCTACGGTTGCGCAGGCGGCTTGGCCGATTTGCAAGGGGCCTTGGCCGAGTTCATGCAGGCCGATGCCCGCCTGATTGCCATTAAGCCCAAAACCCTGACCATGCGTGAAGCGGCAGCACTGCCTTTGGTCGGTATCACCGCCTATGAAGGGTTACTGCGCGCCGGTATCGCGGCCGGGCAAAAGGTGTTGGTACATGGGGGCGCTGGTGGTGTTGGTCACTTGGCGGTGCAGTTGGCCAAACATTTTGGCGCGGATGTTTATGCCACCGGCTCCGGGGAAGCGCAAATGGCGGTGATCGAAAGCTATGGCGCAAAACCCATTGATTTTAAGTTAGAAACCGTTGCCGACTACGTGGCGAAATACACTGCTGGCGCGGGTTTTGACGTGGTTTTTGACTCCGTGGGGGGGGCAAATATGACCAACTCATTTGAAGCCGCAGCATTGAATGGCCATGTGGCCTCGACGGTAGCTTTGGTCGATCTTGACCTGTCTGGGGCTCATTTTAAGGGGCTGTCTTTGCACGTGATCTTTATGCTGATCCCAATGCTGTACGATCACAACCGGGCCGTGCACGGTGAGATTTTGAGCAAACTGGCCGAAATTGTCGATGCCGGAGCAATGACACCCCTGTTAGATCAGCAGGAATTTGGGCTGGAACAAGTCGAACAAGCCTATAACCGCCTCAGCAGCGGGCAGGCCGTCGGAAAGGTTGTTGTGTCGGTTTGAAAACAAACAGTGCCCGTGGTCGCCCATGGGCGCTGTTACTTTGGGGGCGGCGTCTTTGTTTGCCGTAAGTCCATCAATTTGATCAAGGTTTTTTGACCTTGATCATACCGGTACCTAGCGTGATAAGGTTTTGTAGCTTCAGGCTGCCTAGAAGTTACAAAACAAGGATTGCAAAAAGGTGTCGACCAACGCGCAAGCCGTGACTTGTCATATCAAGGAAGGGCGAAAGCCGGTGGTCCGCAGTGCCCTCATTCGCGCGCCCATTGAATTGTTTCTGTTGGAAAATTCCCGCAACCGCAGCCGATTGAAACGCGAAGTTTCTGGTCTCAAACTGCCAAAATTCGCTGAGACACAAATACCAGTCGAAACCTATTATGATGTTTTCGAGCGGGTGGGATTTTTAGGGCAGGGGGACGAGCTTTTTTTGCGGGCTGGGCTAAACCCTGATCTGTCGTCCATCGGGCTGTTTGGAAAGGCCGTCGCCCTTGCCCCAACGGTTTGGGACGCGGTTGCTACTGCAAAAGATGGGTTTCAGTTCTGCCTGTCCTCTGCCCAGCAAACCGTTCACTTGCGACGCGGGCGATGCAAAATTGTCGTTGATCCCGGCAAAGGGAGCGGTAGGGGCCATAGTGCCAATGTTCAGTACATGATTGCGTTGTACACCTACCTGTTGCGGCAAGCCTCCAAATCAGCCGATCTCGATTTACGGCTCACCTATCCGGGGGCAAAAAGCGCCCATTTCACCCTCTTTCCTGAGGCAGTTAGCCTCAGGAGTGGGCCAGTCGGTATTATCGAATTCAATGAGGCTGTGCTTCGCAGTTCCATGGACTCTGGCGATACCAAACGATGGCTTGTGTCCAAATACTTGGTGCGCGTTTTCAAGGAGAAGAACCTTGAGGTAAGCGAATTGTCTGAATTGGTGAAAGAGATGCAAATTGCGTCGCTGAAGTCCAGTAATTGCCCCTTCAGTTTGCAGGATGCGGCGGCTCTATTGGACCTTCCGGTTCGCACCGTTCAAGCACACTTAAAAAAGTCAAAATCATCATTTGCGGATGTCCGAAACGGCGTTTTACATGACAGGGCGCGTACAGCCTTGCGAAATGGCTTGTCGATTTCGGAAACCAGCGCGCTTTTGGGGTTCGCTCAACGGCAGAATTTTTCCGAGGCGTTTTCCAAATGGGAGGGGCAGTCTCCTTCGGAGTTTGCCTCGCGCGAACGGACGTCTTTTGCGAACTAGAGCGATCACACGCTTTTGGGCTAATCTATAATTTCAACGCTTTGTGCGACCGATCCTATCGGGGCGGAATCCGTTAAAATTCCCAGAAAACTCTGCGCCTTTGAGCCGCGCAGAACCGCTCCGTCTATCTTGGCCAAGGTTTGCGTTGGGCTTTGTTCGGGGTGTTCAAACAACAGACATGATACGAGAGTTTGGGAGGGTGGCCCCATCGCTGGCCAAAACATCCGCGTCCCGTCGGGCAACGGTGGCAAGCTGTCGGGCAAGATCAACGATTGGCCTACAGAAACCCACGGAGAAGCGGCATAGGCATTGGGCAAGATCAACGAAAAAACACCAGAGTCGTCCAGTGAAAAACACATAAGCGCACCGGGCGTGTCCGATGTGATGACCAGTTGGATCAGACTGTTTGGGCAAGAATTGTGCAGGTCGCTGAAATTGGGGGTTTTACAGGAGATGAAACCACTTGGCGTTCCGCCCAAAACTTGCATGTCCATACCGGCGGGTCCGGCACCATTTGACCAGCTCTGTAGCTGTTCAAGAAGGGTCTGATCGGTTGCGAAGTTGGGGTCCAAAGACGCACGCAACGCCGGTGGCAGATGTAGCGCTGACAGAGCAAGCGTGCGGGTTGCCCATAGGTTTTGACCATTCGACAGCCGAAGGATCAATTGAAACTGATCTCGATTGACTAATCGAACCGTACCGGCAAGGAAAAAGCCGGATTGAGGGGGCGCGCCACGTGTCACAACGGGGGGCGAGGCGTCACGCAACATTGCAGTGACGGACTGCGCCGTGGTTAGCCAAGCCTCAACGGCCATGTCTGCTAGGCCGCGGCCAAGCGGGGTTTCAATGCCTGACCGTTCATTGACAAAGGGGCCGATGGTTATTTGTGCCCGCGCCGCTGGCACGGTTTGTTGGAACTCGTTGATCGCTGCGGTAATGGCTTGACGTGGGCTGGCAACCGGCGAACTGGCCGGCGCGTCGATCGCAACATCGCGGGTTTTGGCCAGTACGCGGCCGTCTTCCAAGGCAACAAGGGTCAAACGCAAGGTGACGTGACCCTCTCCGATGCCGGTCTCTGCCACAAGAACAAATTCCGCCTCTTGGCGAAGCGTTGCATCAACGGTTTGACGCCAAGCTTCCTGACCCTGACGCCCTTGAACAAGCGCGAGTGTGCTGCGCAAATCGGCGCTTCCGGCAAGGATACGGGGTTTTACGGGCCAATCGGCCACCATGTTTTGCACCACCCGCGCCATGACGGCTTCGATCTGTGCCATGGGAAGGGCGCTTTGCAAGGGGGGCGGTGGCGCTAAGGCGATGCGGCTTTGAGGGGGCATGTCCTGGGGGCCAACCATATTCGCCAATTGATCGCCAAGACGGGTTTCCGCCGGGATATCAGCCTGAGAAAAGGCCGCGTCAGGTCGGATAAGCCCAGCACACAGAACAATAATGCAAAGGAGACGGAGGCCGGTTTGTGCAAACCTATGGGGCATGTGTTGTCACTCCGCCTTGGGAATTTCTGCGAGAACCGCGTCCTGACTTCCGGGCATCAGGCTGGGCGATTGACGAAGATCAGCAAGCGCAAGGCCTTTGTCGATATAGTTGCGCAATTCGCTCAGCAACACGCGACCATCGGCATCTTTGTCCGCTTTGCCGCGCAACCCTTCGAGGGCAAACCAAGAGAAGGCTCCGTGCTGTTTTTCCGGTAACCAATGGGCAAATTGCGGGCTTTGAAAATCGGTGGCGGTGAGCACCGACACCTTGGCCTTTTCCACCGGGGCGGCAATCGCGACCCCAAAAGCACCCGAGACACCGGGAACCAAGCTGCCTTGATTGGACAGACCAGAAAAACAGGCATCAAGCAGCACCGTAACACGCTCTACCGGCAGGTCTTCTAGCCGCCGGATCAACATATCCAGCGGGTATGCCCCAAAGCCGGGTTCAGCGGCGGGCACATCCACGGGGAGAAGATAGCCAATCGGCAGGCCTTCGTTGCGAAACATCGGAACGCCATGGCCGGAGTAGAAGACAATGATTTCATCGACAAAGCGGGCGCGGCGATAAAGCTTGCCTTCGGGAAGGTCATCGGTGCCGAAATAACGGGCCATGCCGATCGACGTAAGATCGGTCTCGACCAATACGTTTTCAGGCACAACACCAAGCATGTCCTGAAACAACGCGGCAAAGGCGTTGGCGTCGTTATGGGCGTATTCGACTGGTGGGGCTTCGGCATAGGTGCGGTTACCAATTACCAAGACCAGAATATCATCACGCAGCGGCCGTGCGGCGGGCGTTGGCGGGACGGGTGTAGCAGAAGGGGCAAGGGACGTCGCCGGGGATGCGCGAGGTGTCGGAGCGGCCGCAGCCAAAGAAGTTTCTTTCGGCCAAAGCGAAGAGGGTAAGGACCAAAGCCGCGCCGAGCTGTCCCAGCTGCCGGTCAAAACATGACGTCCATCGGGGCTATAGGCCACGGCGTCCACCGCCCCCTCATGACCAGCGAAAGATTGCAACGCTTCGCCGCTTTCAGTGTCGCAAATCCAAGCGGTGCTGTTCCAATCTCCTGTTAGGATGGTCTTGCCGTCATGCGAAAAGGCCACCGAGCGCACCGAGGTGCCATGACCGGGAAAAAGGCGTTTTTCGACCCCGGTGGAGGTCGACCATAGCCGGGTGGTGCCGTCCCAACTTCCGGTGAGGGCTTGGGTGTTATCGGGTCCAAAGGCGACCGCCAACACCGACGCGTCATGACCAGAGAGAACATGCATTTCTTGTCCGGTGGCCGCATCCCATATCCGGGCGGTGGTGTCAGCGCTGCCGGTTAGGATTTTACTGCCATCGGGACTAAATGCTATGGCGGTCAAGGCGTCTGAATGGCCGCGGAATTCGCGCAAGACACGACGCGATGCCACATCCCAAAGATGCGCAACCCCTTGGTTCGTCGCCGCAAGAACATGGCGACCGCTGGGGCTAAAGGCGACGGCGGTGATCCGTTCGTCGGGGCGCGTAAACTGGTGCAATTCGGCCCCGGTTTGGCTGTCCCAAAGCCGCATGGTGCCGTCAATACTTCCCGTTAGAATATGCTGCCCATCGGGGCCAAAAGCGACCGAGGTCACGCGTTCATCATGACCTTCAAAGTTGCGGATCACCTGACCGCTGGCCACATCCCAGAGCTGGGCGCTCCAATCCCAACTGCCGGTCAAAATTTGGGTTCCATCCGGTGAAAAGGCTACGGATTTCACTGCTCCGGCATGGCCCTGCAATATCCGGGCGTTTGTCTGAACGTCTTGCGCGGACAGCGTGACTGCCGACATTATAAAGACGAGGGCCAACAGGCTGGACCCCAAAAAGTTGCTCAAGACGGATCGATTGGTCATTGCAGGCACTTTCGAGAAGGGGGCGCGGCCCGGGTTGGGCCGCACCGTGTGAAGGATCACCAAGTGATGGTGATATTGCCGTCTTTGTCGGTGTTCATACTGCCGGGTAATTCCGGTGTAGGGGCCACCGCAGGTGGTGCGGCGGGTGCGGATTGAACGGCCTCTGGCGGTTGCTCAGGGGGGGCTTCTGGTGCGGCTTCGGCATTGGCCTCGGGATCATAGGCGGGCGCATAGCCGCCAACGGGCACAACCAAGGTTACCTCGACACGACGATTGATCGCCGCGGTTGGATCGGCCGGGGATTTCAACCGGCTTTCCCCCCAACCCACCGAAATCAGGCGCGCCGGATCAATCGGAAAGTTGTCGATCAGATAACGTCGCACCATATCCGCCCGTCGTTCCGACAGGTTCTGATTGTAACGGGCGTCGCCTCGTGAATCCGTATGACCAGCAATCAGATAGGTATAGGGGCGCAACTGTTGCGACGCTAAGGCATGGCCTAATGCGGCCAAATCACTGCGGGCGCGTTGGCTGAGATCGGCGCTGTTGAGCGCAAAGAACACCTCGAGATCGATGCTAACGCTGCGCAACAGATACACGGTTGTGCCGCGAATTTCGGCTGCTTCGGGAACGGCCGAAGATTCCTGTTGCCCGGCAATGGGGGCCAGTTGTGTTATTAGGTTTTGAACCTCGTCCGACTGCTGGGTCCAGGCCGGAAACCCGGCGGTGCCGAGGCACAGCGCGAGGGCAACAGCCTTTTTGAAAGTGCGTTTCGCTAGGGTCATTTGCCTCTCTCCTTATAAAATGTGTCTACGGATCAATTGCTGCGCAAAAGATCGTTTATGCCGCCCGCCGACAGGCCGGGGGACGGAGGGGATGCTTCAACTTGTGGGGGTGGTGCGACTTGGGGTGCTTTTGTTGGACGATGTTCAACAGCGTCTGTCGAGATATCGCGTAGCAAGCCAGATTGGGCCAATATGGCCGAGATCCGGGTGCTTTTGTTGAAACTCGTATCATCATCAGCGGTCATGCCGCCGCTGTGATGCAGGGCCACAGGGCGCATTTCTCGATCAAAAAGGATCGAGCCAGAGCTCCCCGGTTGCGTGTCACAGCGATGCCGTAGGATTGGGCCGTCGTCCTGAGACCGTGCAGCAAAACAGCGAAACCGCGTCATCACCTGAGGGCGGCCCAAGGGGTGATGGATCACCATCAAACTGTCGCCGGGATCGACAAGGGTTTCTTCAAAAACCAAAGGCGTTACGTTTGGTGGAATATCCTGCAGTCGCACCAGACTGAAGTCCAGAAGTTCATGGGTATCAGACGGATCAACCGACAGGCGGTAGTGGTTGCTGTCTTCTTTACCCTGTTCGAGGTAGCCAATGAGAATTGAGGCGGCCAGAAGTTCATGACCATCACGACCGGGAATGCAGTGGTGATTGGTGATGACCCAACCACCCGGCAAAACCGACCCGGTACAGGTGCCAAGACCACGTGTGCCGTCGGGTCCAACACTGAGTAGATCGACCCGGCCAACCGCCAAGGCCAATTGACGAATAGGGTCATCTTCGGGCAGTTCGCGGATCGGCTCAAACGCGCCTTTGTTGCTGGCGATATAGGTGCTGGCGTTGCCGGTGCTTTCGCGCACCAGCAAATCAGTTTGCCCATAATCATCAGCGTCAAAATAGGCCATTTGTGCAGTGGCACCGCCGGATAGCGCCGCCAGAGTGGCCGCCAAAATTGTCGTTTTCCAATGGGTTGTCATGTTCGTTGCTCCCCTCAGTTGAACATGCCGGGCACTAGGGTAAAGTCGCGAAACTCCACCTCGACCGGGTCATTGCCCCAACTTGTTGCCGTTAGGCCAATGCGGTTGAAATTATCTTTGACACTGCTTTTTAAGGTGCCCAGTTCAGACCAGGTGTTGGTTGCAGGATCGAAAAAGCGGAACTTGAAGAACGCGCCGAATTTGACGATTTGCAAAATCCCTTCGTCGCCGCCCTCGGGGGCCATAAACGTTCCGGAATTCCCGGCATGTTTGGCCAGATCACCGGGGTAGGCCGTACAGTCATCCGAGTAGGCCCCGCCGATATTCAGGCCCTTTTGATTGATTGGGCCAAAGGTGATTTGTTTGGTGTCACCATGTTCCGCACCGTTCCAAAGCGTAATTCCGGCGGTCGTGCTAGATTTGCGCGGGCCCATCCGATAGCGCACTTGCGCCACCCAAGCGTCGCGCGGTGGGACAGCCACAGACAGGATCGGTGATTTGTTGCGATCACAGTTCCAGACGCCATTGTGCCCACCGCTGGTTTGCAGGCGCACTGCTGAGCCGCGTATTTCGTGGACGGAGTTGCCGTCGGGATCGCTCCATTCGAAATCGGCAAAATCTTCTCCGGCAAATGTGACGGGCTCACCAAGGCGCAACTTGGCATAATAAGATGGGAACCAGCGATCTGGCTCGGTTTCACCAGCAATGATGCGAAAATTGGAGAAGGTGACATTGACCGGTTCCGAGCCCCAGGTTTTGGCAACCAAACCGATCTTGTCAAAAGCGTCTCGCACCGAGGCAAGGGTTGTGCCGACATGTTCCCAATTGCGCTGTTCCGGTGATTTCACAAAGAAGGAAATCTTGTCGCCATCCCGCGCGATCCGAAGGCGACCGCTGCTGCGATTGTAGTTGATGTTGAACAAACCTGAGCTGCCAAGCTGAGAGCGCAAGTCACTGGCATGGCTTGTACAATCGATGGCGTTTGAACCGGCGACACCAAGATCCCCAGTGCCGGACGGCCCAAAATATAGGTTGTGGACGGGCGCATCTTCAAATTCGCCGTTCCAAGCCACCAGACCTATGTGGGATTGTCCGATACGGGCCGGAAGGTCGAAATCAACCTCTGCGCTCCAGCGATCTAGTGGCGGCACATCAACCGACAGGATTGGGGCGGAACTGCGGTCACAGTTCCACATGTCGCGCCCGCCACTGGCTTTGATGGTCACTTGGCTGTCTGTGATCTCGTGGATGGAATCCCCAGCCGGGTCATTCCATTCAAAATCGGCGAAATCTTCGCCGCGAAAGGTTATCTCGCCGTCGCTGGCAAGTTTGCCAAAATACTGTGGTGTCCAGTGTTCTACATCCGCATGACCGGGGATCAGTCGGAAATCGGCAAAAGACGCGACCACGGGTTCCGATCCCCATGTTTTGGTAATCAAGCCGACTTGCGTCAGGTTGTCTTTGCCTTCGACCTGCATTGTGCCGACGTGGTGCCAATTGTGCATATGGGGCGATTTAAAATAGAAACTAAGCGTGTCGCCATTGCGCGCCATGCGCAGCCATCCGCGCCCGCCCGAGTATTCGAGATTAAAGCGACCAGACGTGTCGTCGCGGTTGCGCAGATCGGTGCTGCCGCCTGAGCAATCAGAGCGATAAGAGCCTGAAACTGGGAGGTTCTTGGTATCTGAGGGCCCAAAGTAAACCGTATGAACAGGAGAGTCTTCGCGCCCATTCCAGAGTGCTAAGCCAACATGGCTTCTACCTATGCGCGCCGGGAGTTGAAACCAAACCTGAGCTGACCACGTATCAGAGGCCGGGGCAGGGACCGACAAGATCGGGGCAAGACCCCGGTTGCAGTTCCAGATGTCGTGGCTACCGGGCGCGCGCATGTGAATCCAGTCTTGGTCGATCTTGTATTGGCTGTCGCCTTGCGGGTCGGACAGGGTCCATGCGCTACCGGCGACACGATAGCCTTGCGGGCCAACGTCACGGGTCGCTGTTTTGTCGGGGCTGTCCAATTCTTCGACAGCTCCTCCGCTACCAAAAAATCCCGCTGGCAGATCACGCCGAGCCGTGAGTTGAAAGAAATCACTGCTGCCTTCCGAAACGCTGGGGAGCCAATCGCTGTCCTCTTGACCATCTTCGGATTTAGACAGGTTTACACCGCCTTTAAGGGTAAGAGGCGCGGCATCGGTATCGGCGATGTCGGGCATAAAGGCCGTTTCCTCCGCGTCCGGTGCCACCGGATCTTGCGCGGGCGTTTCGGGGAGTGCCGGTTGTGCAGCGTCATCAGTTTCCGCGGCGGCGCGTTTGGCGGCCTCTTCGGCTTCGCGTTTGGCCATAATCGTCTCTAGTTCTTCGATCCGCGCGATGGCGGCCTTGGCAAAACGACCGGTGGGATAGGCATCCAAATAGGTCTGAACCACGGCCGGGTCTTGGCTAACCACCAGAGTTGTCCAAAGGGTTATTTCCGCCATGGCTTCGGTGATGTCATCGGGGTTTGTTGCCGGGGAGGTGGCGGCGAAATCATCCAAAGGCACTGTTTGGCGGCCCGGTAAGGCAAAGACAAAATCGCCGCGATCATAGTCAGGATCGCGTAGTTTTCCATAGCGCGGGGTTTGTGAATCTTCGGTGTAATTCACCATTGTATCAGAGAGGTACAAGCCCAGTTCCGTGCCGGTCAGATATCCGTCACCATTGGAATCCGCCTCACTTTCTCCGGCTAGTGCGCGCAAAAACAGGCGGCGAAAAGTCCCGTCATCGCTGACCTGCTGTTCGGCGTCACCGGACGTCATGAATTGTCGGGTTGGTTGGGTGGTGATGCGGGTGATGGCGGCGGGCACGGCACCGGCGCGGGTGGTGAAAATCGTGCCGCTAAAGCAGCTATCAAAAATTGCCAAAACATGTTTGGAATCCGCCAGCCGCATCAATCCGCCAAAGTCGCGCATATGGAGCGAACGGACCTTGAATTCCGGCACTGTCGGGGCCGGTGCATCGATGGGAACAAGAAAGCCTTCGCCCTTGATGGAATGGCCATGCCCGGCATACCAGAGCAGCAAGCGCGCCTCGGGATCGGCCCCTTTGATGGCGAAAAACTCACGTAAGGTATCGCGCAATTGCACGCTGTCGAGGTCTTCGACAAGGGTGACTTCGAAGCCTTGGTCGCTAAGCCCGGCGGCGATTTCGCGGGCGTCGGCAATGGCATTGGACAGGCTTGGCCAACCATCGGAATAGGCGTCATTGCCGATCACCAAAGCGTAGCTGTTGGTGTATAGCTCGACATGTCCTGCGACGGGGGCTGTCGCCTCAGGGGCGGCGCGCAACTCAACCGTGAGGCCGCGCGATTCAGCGTGAACCGTGGTGCCAAGGGTGAGGGGCAGAAGAAAGGCGGTGCCAAGGGCAAAGGTGCGGAACATGGGGCCATCCTGTCTAGAATTTCGGGGAATTGGACGGAGCCGGGGGGCCGGCACCGTCCCTCGGAATTGGGGGAGCTTAACGCTTGGCCCCAAGGCCGATTTTCTGGACATCAAAGCGGTTGCCCACCATGGATATCCGGGCTTGGACGCCCAACTGTTCCGCCATCAAGCGTAGGTTGCGGTTGAGGCGCGCGGTGTCCGAACATGTCTCGTACCAGTATTCCGCCGAGGTCATGGTCACACGCACGGGGCGGTGATGATCATAGCCTTTGAACACAACCAGATACTCTTCGATGCGGGTCATTTCGGAGGTGTCAAACCCGCTAAAGGACAGGGTGTAGGCGGTGGTTAGACCCACGCAACCGGCGGCCTGTGGAGCCAATGGCGCAGTTGCAACCGGGGCCATACCTGTTTGCGGAGCCGGAGCGGGTACAACAGCCTGTGGACGGGCAGGGGACAGCGCATCAAGTTTGATGGCCAAGACACCGCCAACATCCGCGGCAATACGGCGGGCTTCTGCGCCAACCTGTTCAAGCACGCAATCACGGTTACAACCCGGTGGCAGCGGTGGCAGTTCACCGGGGCCATAGGCGACCTCGAAGTTCCCAAGGGCGCGGCCGGTTTGGACATGGATCATGCGACCAGTGACACGGATGCGCAGATCAATCACACCGGGGGCGTAAACGTTTTGTTCCGCCGAGGCATAGATTTGAAACACAACCACCGCGTCAATGGGCACATTGGGCACGCGTTTCGCAACCGTTAGCAATTCAGCATCTGTGCGACGAACGCGGGCCGGGTTGGTCACCGCCATCGTAACGGCGGTTTCGTCATAGACCGCAAAGCCCATTTGCTGCATCTCGTTGGACAGGGCCAATAAGACGCGGTTAAAGACCCGCGAATTGCGCGGCACCGTGTCTTGATCGGCGTCTTCGCCCATGATCAACAGGTTGGGTTGCTCGCCCGCGTGAACCGGGGCGGCGGCGACAGACAGAGCCAACATGACCACAAGCGTCATGGAGGATGTCATCAAGGCCTTGATGAATAGTTTCATTGAAAAGTCTCCTTGTAGGCCAGATCTGTCTCCGGGCCAAAAGCAGCCCGGAAAGGCGCGGCGGGGCCAAGGCGGCCACGCGGCGTGTCTATCGGGGCCCGAATGCGTGGGCCCGGATGCGATGATGTGCGTCCTGTCGGGCGCTTATGGCTGGACAATCATGCGGCCATCAGGCCGAACGATGACGGAACCAGAGCGTTCCAACCTTGGGTCACAATCCACACCGGGTTCCGGAGTGAAATCATCAAGGTCCAGGGCGCTGTTGGTTGTGCCGGTCACACCAACAGGGCAGGGCGGCAAAGCCGGAACATAGAGCCCGCTGACTTGTGGCGGTGTCATCGGCTTGGGTGGTGTTGGCGGTTGTTCGGGAGGCTCGATGATGCGTTCTGCGACATCGATCAGCGTGAATTCCACCCGCCGATTACTGGCGTCATAGGGATCTGATGGATCACGTGGATACATCTCCCCCCAGCCGGCAACCTCAAGTCGCCAAGATGCGATTGCATAGTGTCGCATCAAGAAACGTTTCACCGCCCACGCCCGCCGATAAGACAGGTCCATGTTGTAGTCATGGGGCCCGCGGGCATCGGTGTGTCCGGCGATCAAATACCGATGGCCAGCCATTTCCGGGGCTTGCAAGGCTTCTCCCAAAAGGGCCAAGTATTGCCTTGCGGGCGGTGTAAGAAACGCGCTGTCATAGGCGAAATACACCGTCATATCTAAGCTATACCGGTAATCCAATAGGATTGGACGGCGATCAATGATGATCTGGACCGGGCGTTCAATCACCACCGGAGGCAAGAATACATCCGGAAGGGGCTGGATCACCGGGCCAGTGCTTTGCCCGGCTATCGGGGCCAATGATTTGATGATGGCGGTGACGTTGTCGGCATGCGATCGCTCAACAGATGGTCCGCTGATGATCGCGCTATTCTCCGCTGCCGTATCGGCTTGTGCCGGTGGCAGCCCGGCAAACGCCAAGGCCAGCACCATGGGTAGTATGGTTTTTGTTGTGCGCATAGCGGCTCCTCCTGCTGTTATGCATTCGGCAACCGTTTCTCTTAACTCATCACCAGCAACACTCTCCTAACGGTGCCGATGTATTCATTTTACAATATATTTTGTTTTTGCGATTTGAGGTGAATCAAGCCGGATCTCGGGGCGGAATTTTGCGGCGGAACTTGGCCTGTTAGTCGGCTTCAGGGCCTTTGGGCGCGATAGAGATGGTTAGGCTTGTTGACGCCAGCTGCGTGTTGGGCAGCTGTTGAAAGATCGTATCGATATTGGCCGCGGTGCTTTGCGGGATGGGATCAAAGCTTGTGCCCCGCAATACCTCGGGCAGATCGTCGCTGACATTGCGAGTGGTGGCGAGACATTTGAGCCGTTCCTCACCCAAGGTATCGGCATTGATGCGAAACCGAAACGGATCTTTGCGCGGGTCGGGCAAGGCGTGCAAAACAAACGGGGTGAGCATGTGACCCTGGGCAAAATCCTTGCGAAACATATTGGGAAGGACCTGTGTCACGTCGCCCAACGCATCAATATAAAAACAATAAAGCCAAACGCGACGGTCAGAACGAACATAGGCGACAAGCTCCTCACCCGGATGAAAAACAGGGTCCGAGCCCTTGGGAGAGGTCATCAAGACAGCAAAGTTTTCGGTCGTTTCCGATCTGTCCCCAAGGTCGGGATTGGCGGGCATTACCGAAAGCGGGCCCAAGTCCGCGCGTTTCAGACGGCTTTGCCAGCTGGCGGAGCGCCCGGTTGTATCTTTAAGCGTCATTGTAATGTCGATCACGTCGTCAAACACCCAATAGGTGCCGCGCATCTGGTAAAGCCCGTCTGCGCCATCGCGATCCGAAATGCGCGCCAATGGGTCGAGATCACGGGCTCGCAGCGACTCTCCAAGGGTTTGGCTAAGATCAAATTCAGGCGCGACAACCTGCAACGCCTTGCCCGTTAAAAGGTTTGCAGCTTTGTCGACGAGTTCAGACACAAGCCGATCTTGAAAATACCGTCCAAATTCGGGCTGCACCCCCGACCCTTGGTAAAACACCCCTGCGGGAACAATTCGGCTAAGGTCGGGGGCCTGTGCAGCAAGCTGTTTGGCGGCATCAGATAGAGCAACGTCGAGATCGCGGGCCGTGTCGATCATCGCCGATGTTGTCATGTTATCGGAAAGTGAAACAGCCGGCGTTTGGACAAGAGTTTCGCCGGTTTCTCGACGCACCGCCTTGATCGCCAAAGTCACCCGCCCGCTTCGAACGGTCAGCTGTGGCAGGGCAACGATATCGACATCTTGGTTCGCGGCCTCAAGCGCGGCGACAGGATTGCCACCGGCATCTCGCAACGCGCCGGTTTGGTGCAAATAGGATAGAACAACGCCAATTCCAGCGCCGTCCATAACGTCAATACAATCACCAGCTCCGGCAATCAGATGCGCCATGAGCGTATCATAAAGCGTTTGTGCAGCAGCGGGGCTTATCGGCTGCGTCTTGTAATCTATCGGCCAAATGCCAAGTTTGGCCGGCGCTGTACAAGGTGCAATGTGCGGGGCCAAGTCATGGGTAAAACCATCGGCGACGTCTTGGACCGGATCGGCCTGCGCGATGTTTCCCAGCCCCAAAAGGCCCACAAACGTGCCAACAAACCACGCGGTTTTGTTCTTTGTTTTCGAGGAAGGCTTTGAAATGGGCATTGTCATCGACTCTCCTGTCGTTGATATATTGATTTTAGCATGTGTTTGCCAAAAACGGAACCGTTTCGTGACCTTGTCGGACCTCGTTCGCATTGGAGGTTTCCGTGCAAGTGCTGGACAGTCCGTGCGCTGCTCCCTAACTTGCCAGCGGTGCGATCACGCGGTTTGATCGCGGGGATGCAGCAAAGTTGGTCGACATCGTGAACAAAGACGGGCGTCTTAGACTGGCGAGCTACAATATCCAAAAATCGGTCGGCTTGGACTTTCGCCGCGATCCGGGGCGTATAATTGATGTCATCAACGCGTTGGATGCCGATGTTATCGCCCTTCAAGAGGTTGATAAGCGGTTGGGTGACCGGCCATCGTCCATCGCACGGGACATGATTGAACACGCAACAGATTTTCAAATCGCCGAGCTTGCCAAAAATGATGTCAGTTTGGGGTGGCATGGCAACGCGGTTCTTGTGCGCAAAGGTTTGACCATTCACGGGGTTGACCATCTGGAACTGCCCGGTTTGGAACCGCGTGGAGCGGTTCAGGTTGATGTGGGCGACGAAGGTAATCGATTGTCCGTTGTGGGTGTGCATCTTGGGTTGTTGCGCCCGTATCGGCGGGCGCAATTGGCCAAAATCAGGGAACATCTGAAAATCAAAGACGTCCCGGATGCGGTGGTGATGGGGGACTTCAATGAATGGTCATCCGATCTTGGCCTCGAGCCATTGACCGATCATTTTGACGTTATCAGCCCGGGGAAATCCTTCCATAGCGCGCGCCCATTGGCCGGGCTTGACCGCTTTGCTCTTAGCACACGGTTGGAAATGTTGGATGCTGGTGTTGATCAAAGCAAACGCGCCAAAATCGCCTCCGACCACTTGCCAATTTGGACCGATGTTCGTCTACCAAAGCGGCGGCGCTTGGATGGAACCGACACTGGCTAGTCTGACCTGCGTTGTTTTCAGGACCCAAGTGCGGGATTCTCTGGCAGCTATTGTCGAAATCGATATCAACGTTGGTTCTTCTTCTGATGCGCCTTCTCAACACCCAAGGGAACCTCGGATTTAGCCACGCGTGAGCGCGTTTTGAAGTCGGTGCATGCTGAATTTGCGCCGTTTCAATGCAAATACCGCCATAGCCGTGACCATGGCAGTATATATATTTTCCTACGTGGCGTGTCTTAAAACGTGACGATGACATATCCGTTGCCGGAGCTTTGATAGTAGCGCCCGCCGCAATCCCAGACGGCGTATCCATAAACGGTTGCTCGTACGCATTTTGCGCTTGGCAATGAGTTGTAATATGCGCCGCGGCGCATCGCCCTGCGGTTTGTGCGTCTTGCCACGCCTGCAATGCTTCCGGGCGTCAGAGGACGGCCGATCTCAGCCGAAACAGGCTTTGGCCCTGCTTGCCCCGAGGCTAGGGAAATGGGGTCAAACTCAAATGTGAACGCCGTTACCAGGGCCGCAACCAATGCTGTTTTCTTTGCTATCTTCATGGCTACTACTCCGACGTGTCGCTGATATTGCCCGCCGCATCAATTGCGACCGTGGTCAGTTTTGTCGCCCCATCTGGCGGTGAAAACGCAAAAGTTGCCGCATCAAACATCGGTTCGGTGTTCCAATTCGACAGCAGGATGGAATACTCCGGGGCCCCGGCCAACAGTTTGCTGGTGATGACATAATGGACGGGCAGGGGAGCATCGCCATCCTTGACCCAAAGTTGCCAATCGACGTCTAAGCCACGAAACGCGAGATGATGCACAGGGTCGCCGCCAAGTGTGGTCATTCCGACATGGACACCTGACAAGACGTCACTGTCTTTGGCATCCATCGGCGTATTTGTGAGAAGATCCGCGCCTGGAACATCAAACCCGATCGTGTCCCTCACAACGGCCACGCCATCATCAGTGGTTGTGGCGGGCAATTGCACATATCCATTCACCCGCGTTCCAAACAACGTGAGCTGCCCATTGTCCAAGAAAAACTCCAGATCGGCCAACGCCCCGTGATTAGAGACGCGAAATTGTCCGGGGCGATTGACAGCAATGCTCCCTGATTTGGCAAGTTTCAGTTTCTGGCCGTTTTGGGTGATGACGTCGGTGCTGGCATCAAAATCGACTGAAAAACCAGAGAGTTCAGTCAGATAAGCAGACATATCGGACAGAACCTTGCTGGCGTCCTTGTCGATCATTGGTTCGTGCCCGTCGGCAGATGCCGTGACCACGGAACAGCTCAAAATTGTAGCGGTAGCCAGTCCTCGCGGTGTCCATTGAGAAATGTTGAAATTGTTATTTCGCATTGATATCGCTCCGGCTTGTTTAAACGCAGGGTAGTGGTTCTTGGGGGATAAAACAGGTTTATTATCTTCCCTGGCTAAGGTGGGCGGGACGATGCCAACGAAACCGGAGCCTTTGGTTTGACGGATTTCGTAAAGGGAGTCGGCCGGGTGTCATTCTGGGATCAGTATTGATGACAAATTGCCCAAAGGAAATTGTTCGCTTTTGTACACGGGCTTAGCCAACGCGCTCTGTGATCGGCATGCCAAGTGCCGCATAGCGAGTGTAAATGGCGGTGAGGGTTTGGATTTAGCAGTGCTATTACAGGCTGCTCTCCGTCGGCGCGTCGGTGGCGTTGGTACTGCGAAATGATCCGTCAAACGCGTTGGTTGGAAACCGTTTGGTCAGGGAATATCCGCTCCACACGCATTGCTATCTTGACGCCAGAGCGGAGGACAAGGTGATTGCCAACCGGTTGCGCACAACAAAGGGTTTTAGTCTGCTTGATTGGCTGGGGGCTAGGTTCTGGCAAACTAAAAAAGGCGTGCCCCGGATGGATAGGAGCACGCCTTTTTTTGTGCAGCTTCAAGAGCGCTTCATTTTACGTATCGTCGTCAATGGACAGGATCAGATCGAACTTAACGTATAGAAATGGCTCAATCACGCTCCCGGATAGGGCCAAGCCATCGGGGAATTCGGTGGCAGGGCGGGTGTGGTAGGTCATCACCAAATCTTTGCGCACTCCGAAAACCGTGTCTTCGTCGAGATAGGGATCATCATCGGGGAACACCTCTGTCACCAGCGACCGGAACCCCGGTGCTGTGGCAATGTAGTGAAGGTGAGACGGGCGCCATGGGTGGCGACCGGCGGCCTCCAAAAGCTCACCAACCGGACCATCGGAGGGAACCGTGTAGCTTACCGGGCGCACCGTGGTGAAACAGAACTCACCATTGTCATCGGCGGTCATCAAACCGTGGAAGGAATGGATATCCTGATCCGGGTCTTGGCTGGAATACATGCCATTTGGCGCGGTTTGCCAGATGTCGATTTGCGCTCCGGGGATGGCATTGCCATCGGTGTCGCGCACTTGTCCTTCGACCAACAACACCGGGCCTTCGAAGTCACGTTTCATATCGCCGCCAATCGCCAGAGGCGGCGGGTTAGACACATGGAATGGCCCAAGCACTGAAGAGCTTGTCGCGTCAGGTTTGCTATGCATCATGTCAACCAAAGACGACAGGCCAAGCACATCTGAGAAAAGCACAAATTCGTTGCGCTCTGGCGTGGTGATCCGCCCGGCATGTTCCAGCATCGACAGCCCCTTGCGCCATTCATCATGGGTTAGGTTCACCTCGCGGGTGAAATCATGCAGGTGTTGAGCCAATGAGATCATAATTTCACGGGTGCGGGGGTCAGTGTCTTTGCCAAAGTAGCCGGTGAACACGTCGGTTATATTGTCAACTGTAACATCGCGCATGGCAACGTCTCCTAGTTCAGAATTGCAAGGCTTAGAGCGGGAAAGCGGATCAAGATGATCAGGATGATCAACATGACAAAGGCAAAAGGCAGGGCACCCATAAACACGTCTTTGAGCGAGATCCGATCATCGTTCAGTGTGGATTTGATAACAAAGCAGGAAATGCCAAGCGGTGGGGTCAAAAGACCAATTTCAGCACCGACAACGGTGATGATGCCAAACCAGATCAGCGACAGGTCCATGGCCTCGACCAACGGCAGGAACAGCGGCACAACAATCAGAATGATCGAGGCCGTATCGAGTAACGTGCCGAGGAAGAGCATCATGACGACATAGATGATCATGATCATGACGAAAGATGATTGGTTTCCGGCCAACATGTCCTGAAGCTGATTTGGGAGACCGGCAAGGCCGAGCATCCGGCTATAGATCGAGGCGGCCGTAATCAGGAACAGGATCGCCGCCGTGATGTGACCGGTTTCTAGCAATGCCTCCCAAAACCCTTTGAGCGACATGGACCGGCGGATAAGGGCGATCAATAGAGCAACCAGCGCGCCCGTGGCCCCGGCTTCGACGGCGGTTAGCCAACCGGTATAGATACCGCCCAAAACCACGGTGATTAGTCCAAGGGTTGGCAGTGTCTTGGAGGCGATTTCACGGCCAGACATCAGTTCGTAATCTTCGGCGGGGCGGCCACCCACAAACCCGGGGGTAAAGCGCCCCATGAACCAGATTGCGGCGACATAGGCGATAGCCAGCATTATGCCGGGTACGACACCGGCCAGGAACATGTCACCAACCGATTGTTCGGCCACAAACGAGTAGATGATCAACATCGCCGAGGGTGGAATGATCATACCAAGGACCGAGCTTCCTGCCACAACACCTACTGCAAAGCGTGGGTTGTAGTCTTGGGCGATCATCTGCGGGACAGAAACCTTGGTGAAAACCGAGGCGGAGGCAATCGACGATCCGGTCACCGCAGCGAACACAGCGTTGGCCCCAACCGTGGCCATGCCGATCCCGCCTTTGACCTTGCGAAAGCGCATGGTCATGACTTCGTAGATGTCGCGTCCTAACCCCGCCTTTGAGACTATGAGCCCCATAAAGGTAAACAACGGGATGGTGGCGAAACTGTATTCCATCGCGCTGTCGCCAACGGCGATTTTGAGCAGGTTAAGGGCCAAAGTGAAGTTGTCGCGCATCAACCAGATGGAGACAAAGGACACCGTACCCAGAGCAATGGGGATGTAGACACCCGCATAGATCAAAAAGACGATGGCGATGACCGAAATCAGGCCTATTTCAATGGGAGTCATGTAGTGGGCTCGTCATGTTCTGGAGCTCGGATGAGCTGAGGGCGATCCTGGGCGGTGATGACTTTGATAACGAACATCAGACAGCACAACGCCGCGCTTGCTGTGATGACCAATTTGATCGGCCACCAAGGGGCGGTGAAGATACCTGGGACGCCAAAGTAATCTTTGGTGTGATACATCTCGATGAAATCCGGATAGACCGCATAGGCGATTAAACCCATAAAGATCGCCGAGATGGCATTGATGATCCGACGCAAGGTTGCGGTCAGGCCGGGTTTGCGGTGATGCAAGACATTGAGAAACCCATCCGAGCGCGTCAATCGATCAACGCGCACCACGTCGGGTAGTTGCAGGAAAACGATCAACACGACCGAAAACTGCACAACTTCGTAGGCTCCGCGAAACGGGGCGCTAAACACGCCCCGCGCGATAACATCGTAATTCACGATCAAAACCAACCCCAGCACAACCAGAGTTCCGGCGGCATTGGCAATGATTGCAGTGGCATTCGCGACCTTGGACAGGCCAGCAACAGCGGTCTTTAACATGATACTGACCTCCCTTTGGCTTTGATTACTCTTGGGTCCAGTCGCGCACGCCGGTGTGGCCTGCTGCTTCTAGTTTGCTCAAATAGGCCGCCAGCATATCGGAACCGGGTTCGCCCGCGTCATTGAGAGTTTTGGCCCATTCTTGCGCAATGTTAGGCATCGCATTTGCCCAAGTGGCGCGATCTTCGTCTGAGACCTCAACAATTGTGCCACCCGCTGCAACATAGGCATCCGCCGCCGCCGCTGCGCGATCCATTGCCAAGCCTGACAGGTGATCACGGTAGTCTACAGCAACAGCTTGCAGAACCTCTTGGACCTCAGCAGGAAGCTTCTTCCAATAGTCGGCATTCACGGTGATGGTTTTGGAGTTCACCGCGCCCAAATCTGCGCGCAACATATAAGGGGCGACTTCGGAAATTTTGAAGGTCGCCGCCGCCTCTGGCCAAAGCTGGGCCGCGTCGACGAGACCGGTCTGAAGCATATTGTAGAAGTCGGTCAGCCCGCCACGGACTCCTGCCGCGCCGTTAATCCCTTCGAGATAGCGCAGGTTCATACCCGCCCCGGCGATTTTGAAGCCTTCGAGATCAGAGACCGATGCGACTTCTTTTGTCGAAAACACTTGGTAGGTGTCCAAAACAACGCCGGTGGCCAGATAGACTTGATTTTGCTTGGCAAATTCGTTTTGCATGGCCGGGAATTCACGGGCGATTTCGTCAACCGCTTTGGCGACGGCACGGGCATCGGTGGACACAAACGGAGTCACCGCGGCGATGCCTTGGCTCGGCAGTTTTGATGAATGGAAAATTGTTGTGACGATGCCAATGTCACCCAGTCCAAGCTGAACGCCTTCGAGAACGCCCTTGGGCTTCACAATTGAGCCGCCATAGCTTTCTTGCCAATCCATCACATAGTTGCCGGTTTCAGCAAGGCGTTTGTCGACTTCGGGAATGAAGAAATTCGTAAACTCTTTTACCCAAAGCGCCCGTGCCGGGTAGCCGTCGATCACCACGGCTGAGATTTTTTCCTGTGCAATCGCTGGGATCGCTGTACATGCCAGCATTGCCCCGAGGGCAAGCCCTTTTGTCCAAATTGTCATCTTTTTCCTCCCTTAGATGTTCGTTTATCAGTGTGTTATGTCGCGGCCTTTACCCAGTTGACGGTCAAATCTGTTCCCGCTGCCGAAAACAGTTTGGCAATAGCACAGTATTTGGCGGTCTCCTCACCGACCAAAGCGATGTCGGCTTCTGATGCCGGGCCGTCCGATGTGACCGTCAAGGTGATGCCGGGGAAGGGGATGTCGATCTCTTCCTCCATGAGAACACCACGCCGATCGAATTTGGCGCGTGCGTCGATGGTCAGAACCCCAACATCAATGCCCAACCGTTTGGCGCATTTGTGGCCAATCACGTTGGTACAGGCGATCAATGAGGCCACCGCCGTTTCGGTCGGCGACGCCCCTAGGTTTGTGCCACCGCGTTCCAGAGGCTCGTCAACGATACAGGTCAAATCGCGAATGCCGATTTCCGTGCGCGCATGTGTGGGGCACTCGGCCTTGGCGCGATAGGTTACGACAGTTTTCATTTTCACAGCCATTTTGGCCCCCTCAGGCAAAGCTACACACTTGGTCAAATGCAAAACGCGGCAGTTTTTGGAACAAAGCTGTCTCGTCTGCATAGCCAATGTTGCATAGAAAGTTGGAGCGCAGGCTGGTGCCGGCAAAGAACTCTTCGTCGACAATCGCGTTAGAAAACCCAGATATCGGCCCGACATCCAAGCCAAGCGCCCGCGCGGCGATCATAAAGTATCCGCCTTGCAAGGTGCCATTGCGAAAGGCCGTTGTTTCCGCGTGCTCGGCTTTGCCTTCGAAATGCGGGCGGCGATCTTCGTGTGGGAACAAAAATGGCAGCTCGGTCCAAAAGTCGAGGTCATGGGCGATAATGGTACAGACCGGTGCCCCCATAACCTTGGGAACGTTGGCTGGCTTGAGGGCCTTGGCCAACCGTTCCTTGCCCTCTTGAGAGCGGACAAAGACAAAACGGGCCGGGCAGGTGTTCATGCTTGTTGGGCCGCCGGCGGTGATTTCATAAAGCTGCTGGATCACCTCATCTTCGACGGGCTTGTCAGTCCATGCGTAATGAGACCGGGCTTGGCGCAAAATAAGATCAATGGCGTCTTTACCCAAGTGGTCGACCCGATCTCGAAGCGCACGCACATCCGATTGTGCCTTTGCGCGTAGCTCGGCCAACTCTTGTCCTGTTGGCGCGCTCATCCTGCGGCCACCGATGCGTTGAAATCATCTTCGTCGACAATTGGGCTCTTGCAAATGCCAATGCCTTCGACTTCGGCTTCGACGGTTTCACCGGGGCGCAACCACCGTGGCGGGGTTTTGGCATGCCCAACACCCGGAGGTGTGCCCATGGCAATATAGTCACCGGGTTCCAACGTGGTGTAGACCGAAATCAGCGCGATGGTTTTGGCAACCGACCACATCATGTCATCGGTATTGGCGCTTTGCAGAATTTCATCCCCAACACGCGACTCGATTTTAAGCCCAACTGCGCCTACGGGCAATTCATCGGGTGTGACGGCAAACGGGCCAATGGCACCGGTGTTGTCGAAATTCTTGCCCGGCGTCCATTGATGCGTTTTGCGCTGATAGTCACGCACTGAGCCGTCGTTCAAAACGGTGTAGGCAAAGACATGGTCAAGCGCGTCTTCTTCTTTGATATGGCGGCCGCCTTTACCGACAATCACCATCAGTTCGACTTCATAATCAAGCTTTTCCGACACGGTCGGACGGACCATCGGGGCCCCCGCGGGCATGATCGAATTCTTGCCGCGCATGAACAAGGCTGGATATTCTGGTATCTCGTAACCACCTTCCTTGATGTGGTCGACATAGTTTAGACCAAGGCAGATGATCGTTCCCGGCTTTGCCACGGGCAGGGCAGGTGTAATCGAGTCTACCGGCACTTTTGGCGCGCTGGCCAACACCCCAGAAAGAGATTTCTGTAGCTCGGGGCTTTCGATCAACCCCATCAAATCCGGGCCAACTTTGTTGTCTAGATCTGACAAGTTCACCGCGTCATTGCCGTCGATCGCAAAGACGGCTGTGCCGCTGTCTGTCTCGCCCACCAGGTATTTCATGTTCAGATTCCTTGTTCGTTTGACAAAAAAATTGACTACTATAATCTCGTTTGTCAACAAATATCGATATTTTAAACTTTGAAGGGAAAATCCATGGTTGCTTGGACCGACTATAAATCGGAGGCAAAAGCCCGGGGCGCATTGGCGTTGGAGCTATATGTGGCGCTAAGCTCGCCGGCTCAGTCTCCGCAGGAAATTAAGGCAAATTTGCCCGAGCATTTGGCGTATCAAGCCAAGTTGGAAGGTCTGGGCCAACTGGCGTTTGCGGGGCCAATGTCGGATGAAACTGGGGCATCCATGGAGGGGGTCGGTATGATCGTTTACCGGGCTGAAAGCCTTGAACACGCCCAAACTCTGGCCGAATCAGACCCGATGCATGCTAGCGGAGCGCGCAGCTATACGCTAAGACGCTGGCTGATTAACGAAGGCTCCTTGTCCGTCTCAGTTGGATTGTCCACCAAGTCGGTTGACTTCAGATAAACCCGGGAACTCGGTTCTATGAATATTATTGATGACAGGGGTCAAAAAGAAACCTCCGCGACGCGGAGCGCGTATTTGTCGATCCGGGAAATGATCTTGACTGGGAAACTCCCAGCTGGAGAAAAGCTTAAGATCGAAAAGCTTCGCACGTTGCTGGAAACAGGGGCCTCTCCGGTGCGTGAGGCATTGAGCTTGTTAACATCTGATATGTTGGTCGAACGGATCGATCAGCGCGGGTTTCGGGCCGCCCCTGCCAGTCAGGCGAATTTTGCCGAAATTCTGATGTTGCGCTGTGCGCTCGAAGATATGGCTGTTCGACAATCGGTCGACAATGCTGATTCCGATTGGGAAGAGGCTTTGGTTTTGTGCCATCACCGGATGAAGAAGGCGGCGGACAACGGTGATGGGACCTTTGAGGATACGCACAAAGCCTTTCACATGGCGTTGCTCGACAATTGCGGGTCACCGATGCTCCTTAAGTATTGTAGTCAGTTGTACGACCTCAATATCCGGTATCGATATCTCGCGGCTGGAAGTGATTCATACCAAAGCCGCAATATTCCCGCAGAACACGAAGACATCATGTCGGCGGCCATCCAACGTGACGCGGCCCTGGCGGCGGAACGCTTGATCACTCATTACCGCCTGACGGGCGATTACTTGAACGCGCAGCTCAAAGACATTTGACCCCAAAGGAGATGCGATAAATGGGCGGTTGGGATGACATTTCCGACGTTCAAAATGGCAAGCGACACTCACGGCGTTGCTCCTACCCGAGGGGGGGATTGCGTAAGTTGTTTTTACGGCTCACAGGGCCAGCAAAGATGCCAAACAGGCTTATTGCGTAGACGATCAAATCCATCTACGCAGTTTTTTCATTTTTGTGAGTAACTGGCGACAACGCCAAATGCATGGCAAAAGCGATACCGAAAACACCACGTCGCCAGAGACATCGCGGTGTTTCAATGCGTAGAACCAATTCAAAATCAACGATTTAGCCGATGTTCTTTTAGGTCGTAAAAAGCCCAGAGTAAGTATCTCGAAGTGCTTTTTTCTGAACCTTTCCCATGGTGTTACGCGGAAGTTCAGGCAGAACAATAAGGCGTTGAGGGTGCTTGAAACGTGCAAGGGTGGTGGCAACACTGGCTTTGATCGCGTCTAGATCAAGCTCCTGAGAGCCATCAGCCACAAGCACGCCAACCACCGTTTCACCAAAATCAGGATGTGGTACGCCAATAACGGCGCTTTCGAGCACACCAGGCTGGTCATCCAACACCAACTCGATCTCCTTTGGATAGATGTTATAGCCGCCCGAAATGATCAGATCTTTGTTCCGACCGACAATTGACAGATAGCCATCGGCGTCAAAACAGCCCAAATCGCCGGTGATGAAAAACCCATCAGAGCGAAGCTCTTCGGCGGTTTTTTCGGGCATTTGCCAATAGCCTTGGAACACGTTGGGGCCGCGCACTTCGATCTCTCCGATCTCACCTTGGGGCAATGTTTTTCCTGTGGCGCTATCGGTGACTTTGACTTCGGTGCCGGGAAGCGGAAGACCCACCGTTCCGGCGCGCCGGTCCCCTGAATAGGGGTTGGACGTGTTCATATTGGTTTCAGTCATGCCATAGCGTTCCAGAATTCGGTGGCCTGTGCGTTCCTGAAACTGAACATGGGTATCTGCCAAAAGCGGAGCGCTCCCCGAAACAAACAGGCGCATATGCTGGGTCAGGGTTTTGTCGAACCGAGGGTCAGACAACAGTCGCGTATAAAAGGTCGGAACACCCATCATCGTTGTGGCATTGGGCAGTTGGGCAATAATTTGGTCCAGATCGAATTTGGGTAGGAAAATCATCTGACTGCCGGCCATAAGTGTCACGTTGGACGCAACAAAAAGCCCATGAGTGTGAAAGATCGGCAATGCATGAAGCAGCACGTCGTCTTTGCTAAACTGCCATTGGTCGACAAGCACCCGCGCATTCGACAGCAGGTTGCCTTGGGTCAACATTGCCCCTTTGGAACGACCGGTTGTGCCAGATGTATATAAGAACGCAGCAAGATCATCCTCGCTGCGCTCGACAGTTACAAAGCTGCTGGCCAAGGGGTGCGATTTGCTATGGAAACTCCCAGAACCGTCAGCGTTAAGTGTTTCCAGCTGCGCGCCACAGGCATCCGCCATGTCCTTTAGGGCAGGGGCGTTGTCACTATCGCATACCACAACCCGCGCCCCGCTGTTTTCAACGAAATACCGAACTTCATCGGCTGTGTAAGCGGTGTTGAGCGGTAGAAAAACAATACCCGCTTGCGCACAAGCGGCGTATATCGCCAGAGCCTGCGGTGACTTTGCGATCTGAACCGCCAACCGGTCCCCGGGTTCCAGACCAAGCTGGGTTAGCAACGTGGCGTAGCGGGCAGCGGTTTCAAGAAAGGCCGCATAGGTGATGGTTTGCCCGTCTGGCAACGTCAGAAACACGGATGTTTTGCCGGTGTGGCACCCGAACAAAGTGTCATAAAGCGGATTGGTCATCGTGGTCTCCTAATTTCCGGATTTAGCACCAGCGCTCAGCGTCCGCACCTCAGAGGAGGCTGTGACGGTTTGCTCGGTGGCAAAACGTTCGTGGTTTCGAGCGATTTTCTTGAGGTCATACAGATAGTTGACCATCGCGCCGTTCGATTGGCTCATGCCATTTTCAGAGGTGTCGGCGCGGGCGTGGACGGCATGGATTTGCGCGCCATTGCCCAGATGAAACCGAGCAACAGGATCAAGCGGCAATCCATCTGCACGCTTCGCTTCTAGCAAGTATTGCGCGGCCTTGGCTTGTTCGTCGTCCGCCGAGTTGGGCTGCGATTGTCCGGTTTTGTCGAGCCACCGGTTCAGGCCGGGGATTGGTGAGAGTGTCACGAAATTACGTAGGTTTGGAAGATCTTGGGCCAAGTCCGCGGCGACTTGTTTGATCAAGGAATTGCCAAAGGAAATGCCAGCCAATCCAGCCTGACAATTTGAGATCGAATAGAAAACGGCGGTATCGGCATCATCTGCCTCAATCGCATCGCGGCCATCAGCCAAGAGGTCTTGGATGGAATTGGGGACACCGCGGGTCAGCGCGACCTCTACAAAAATCAACGGTTCGTCGGCCATGGCAGGGTGAAAAAATCCAAAACAGCGTCGATCCGAGGGCTGAAGCCTTCGCCGTAGATCGTCCCAGCTGTCGATGGCATGCACAGCTTCATAGGCAATAATCTTTTCGAGAATCTCAGCCGGGCTGGACCAGTTGATAGGCCGCAGCACCAGAAACCCACGATTAAACCACGATGAAAACAGATGTTTAAGATCGACATCCAAAGGGGCAAGATTGGGATGTTCGTGAATGAAGCCAAGAAGGTCTTTGCGCAGGCCAACCAATTTTCCAGTCGCACCCGGTACTTGGTTAAGACGCCGTGCCAATTCTTGTCGCTTGGGTTCGCAAGCGGTGGCAAAGGCCCGATAACTGTCTTTTGACGGAGTGGCCTGATAGGTAGCCAAGGTCTCCGTGACTTGAGCGGGGTCTATTTCCAACTCATGAGTCATGAATTCAAAAAACTTTCGTTTTTCATCGCCATCCATGGCGGCATATCTGTTCAAAATCAGAGTGGCCAAGGACCCACCGGACACCTCGCCATGATTGCCCAGCAAATCAATTGCAAGCTCATGTGTAGGCCGGTCATCCGTCAAACTGGGCAACGCCCCCCGATACCGGCGTTCAAACACGGTCGAGATCAAATCTCCAAATAGACTCATGTCGTGGTCCCTTTTGCAGAAAGTCTGATGTGTGTGTGACAGGCTTTGCATTCACAATCAATGATATTGTATACAATATAGCGGTCATTGCATTTTGAAAAGGCGCAGTGTTAGATGCCCAGCATGGAATCTCGACGCGCAACGCAAATAGCCGAAGCCCTGCAGCAACAGGTTTTTTCAGGGCGATATGAAGATGGTGACAAGCTGGACGAAGTTCGGCTTGCGGAGCAATTTGAAGTGTCCCGAACGCCGATCCGCGAGGCGCTGCAAGAGCTTGTTGGGACTGGTTTGGCCGAACAAATCCCGCGACGCGGTGTGTTTGTACGTCTGCCGGGGCCCGTTGAACTCATGGAAATGTTTGAGACAATGGCCGAGTTGGAGGCCGCTTGTGCGCGGTTGGCGGCATCTCGGATCACCGACACCGGATTGGCACAATTGCGTGAGGCCAATTCCAAGTGCCAAGAGGCCATCGAGGTTCAGGATTTTGATCGGTACTATGCTCAGAACGAAGCCTTTCACCAAGCGATCTATCGCGGCGCGGCCAATGGATTTTTGGCCAAACATGCGGCACAGTTGCAAAATCGTTTGAAACCGTACCGCAAAGAGCAGCTGCGGTTTCGTGGTCGGATGGATCAATCAATGGCGGAACATGTTGCCATTGTTGCTGCGCTTGAACGCGGTGATGGGCGCGCGGCCGAACAGGCCCTGCGGGATCACGTCGCGGTCCAAGGTGAAAAATTCCATCAGTTGATGGCCAACCTAAATAGCAAATAGAACACAGGCGCACGACCTGGGATTTTATGGTTTTGTCGCGGACTAGGAACGGTTTCTTTCGAGCAGAATTTGCCATGAATGGCACGAGAAATGGCAACAAAGGAACCGAGGATTCACCGCGGTGAAACCGCTTTGACGTCTTTGGAAGACATTGCGTGAAATCTCACGGCCATCTGTTGATGATGAAAGCCTCTGAAAAGTCGGTTGCGGGCGTCCATCTCCGTTTGACTGTTACTTTTTTAGCTGCCTCATAATTGATCCGTCCAATAACCAGGCCCGCTCGAAGAAGATGGGGACAATCCCCGTTATAGGATTTATCCCAAAAATATCAGTGCTGCAGATCAAGCCAAAAGCAGCGTTTCCAACCAAATCTGCTGTTGAAAATGCAGTGTAGCCAAGGTGGGTCATAATATGTGAAGCTTTCACATGTTTGCGGCTCGGGCGTCGCGTTTTTCGTGTCATTCTCTTTCTTTTCCGCGCACCCAATGGGGTGCGCCTGTCTTCTAGCCATGTCGGGAAAATCAATTGGCCACAAAAGAAAACATCGAAACAATCAAACAAGGGATCGATGTTGCACACACCGTGTCCGAACAAGTCAGTGCATGGGCGACGCACGCCAATGAGCTGGCCGAGGCTGGCAAGAGTTTGGGGCGCATCAATCAGGTGATGCAAGGCATGACGGCGTTTGAAGGCGTTTCGGCTGGCTTTGCACTCGCTGGTGCGGGTCTTGAAATCGTCACGATGATCATTGGAGGGCCGTCACCCGATGAGGTCATCATGGAAATGATTGCCGAAGTGTCAAACAAGATTGACCGTTTGTCGGATCACATGGATCACCAGTTTGAAAAAGCACGCACCCATTCGGATCGGGTGAACGCCTATGATTTGGCGATCAAAGAAACGGACGTCATTCTGAATTTAAAGACCCATATCGACAATTGGCGCAACGCTTCCGATGCCGACAAACCTGCGCATTTGCATGTCCTGCTAGAAGAGCACAACGCGCCCGATGTGGTCGAGAACGCGGCCCACAATTTGCACCGCCGCCTGACCGCATCATCGAATTCTGAAAACGTGCTTCGCGCAATTTATGCCGATACTCATGGCGGTATGGGCGATGTGAGCGCGGCCGGGGCTTCTTTGATCGGAGCAATGGTCTATGCGCCTATGGCCTACGCGGTTCTTAGCGCCCTGCGCAATCAAAATGACCCGGACAACAACCCACTCATGTCTCCGGCTGGGATCGCGGCAATCTTTGATGATGAGGCGCAAGAGGTCGCAAATGCCATTCGCGAAGTTTGCGGCGATTGCCTGACCCATGTTGACGCCAATATCACGGCGTTCCTGCCTAGATTTCTGGAAACGGTCAATGTCGGGGATTACGGCAATGCATCCCGGTATATCCGCGACTTTATGGGGGCGCGGTATTACTGGCAATTCACGACTGTTGTCATTTTTGAGCCGGTCACTGGCTGGGACAAGAACGGCTCGATCGGTGGCCAAAATAGGATCGAATTCCTGCGCCATGTCTGTGCTGATGGAACCAAGGCCAGTCTTATCATTTCATGGGGCGATCCGATCCATCTGCTGTTCGAGCGTACTGATGTGGGGCGGATGGATCAGTTGGTGATGAGCGACTATAACAGTAGTGCATCATTTCCCGACACGCGCATTCTGTTGGATGCTTTTCAAAAGTACAAAGAAGGCAATAGCTTGCTAGTTGTGTTGGGGGTTGGAATTCAATGGAACTGGAGTACAAACGCCGCTGGAAGCGTCATCAGTTACGGGCGTGATTTCCATCGCAAATCCGGGGATTACGGTTTGTTTAACTTCGACGCCATCTATCAGTACCAGTGATAAGGCAGCGTTTTCGCGAACCAAATGCAATTGAGCAGACCATTCGAATTGGGCGTTACTGAACAAATGTTGGTCTTTTAAGAGTCTGATGGCCCGCACGTGGTGGCATTGAAGTACAGCAACTAGTTTTCACCACAGATGTGAGGCTCTGGTGATGGCATTAGTCACTGAGTGGAGCCACCACCACTGCGTGCCCGGGAAACCCGACGGTAGACTGACAAGGCAATCGTAGATTGGGTAACTGATTGGTAAGGTCTTTTCTTTCATAGGCTGCCACGCATGGGGGCGGTGGCCCGAAAGGCTGTGGTGCAGGACGTCGGCAGACAGGTTGCGGAGGAGGCAAGTGCACACCGCCACCCTTTCGCCTTTGGAGCAAAGCCGTCTTGGGACAGCGAAAACATGCCTTTGGGTGGTTTGTGCAACGAAATTTCTGCGCACGCGCGCCACACCACCGTCGTTGGATTCAAGGTTGAAGCCTAGCTTTTGGCATCTCTTGACAAAATTCGGCAAAGAAACATTAGTGTCTCAGGAGAAAGAAATTTTCAGATGAGATAGATTTACCAGGTTTATCAGGACGGTTGGCGGGGATTTGTCTCCGATTTCGCCTATTTTAACAGGTGGCATTAAAGAATGGAATTGTTGGACTATATCAGAGAGGCTCCGCTCTACAGATCTGTTTTTAGCGCAGCGCACCCTACTAGGAGCTATGCGGTAGTTTGCTTTGAGAACGAAGCCAAAGAAGCAGGTCGTTGGTTTCGAAAAAACATAGGTGACACGCCGCATTTGGTAAAACTTGCCCCAAAAGGCAGTGTGAAATCCGATAGACGCACCACACTCCCAATTCGTGAGAGACCAGAACTTGCTGTCGTTGTATTTGGAAGCAGCGGGCGTCAAAAAGCTGTAAGGCTGGCTGCCCAGGGCATTTCAGAATTTGCATTCGATTGTGACCAAAAGTTTTCCAATCACAAATTCGACCGGGATGTTTTCAATAAGTATAGAAGCCGCTTCGAGAGGATATTCGCCCATCTTGCTGATGAGGAAAGCAGACTGGTTTTCGCCTCTGTCCTCAAGCACAGGATTACGGGGGACCACGGATATCTTCGTATTTCTCGGTATGCGCAATATCAGCACCCGCAAGTAAAGGCCTGTCCGGGCGAATGGGTAGGTGATTGCGGGGCACTTACTGGCACCACGGCACTTCGTTTTGCCAAGGCCGTTGGCCCGCAGGGCTCTGTTTTTGCTTTTGAACCCGACCCGTTGAACTTCGAGCACCTTACCGAGCGCACGCATACCACCTCAGCACATATAGCCCGAATTGAGTCGTTGAATTTCGGTCTTTCAGACACAGTGGGCGAGATGCGGTTTGAGTCAGGAAACGCGGGCGCAAGTAAATTTCTTGCGAAAGGCGATATTGTTGTTCCGACAAATACGCTTGATCAGTTTTCACAGGACCGTCAGTTGTCGGGGCGTGGAATGCTGAGCTTTGATATTGAAGGTTTCGAATACCCGGCATTGCAAGGCGCGACCAATCTAATCAAAGACCTGCGGCCCAAGCTTCAGATCAGCCTGTATCATAAGAAATCTGATTTATTTCAGCTCCCGCTATGGGTTATCGATGCCTTTGAAGATTGCAAATTATACATGGGCCACCATAGCCCGCATCATTCGGAAACCGATCTTTACGTTCTTCCTGCCCGCACCGATGAATTGAAGCCCAAACCCTTGGGGTGGCGTAAGGCCGAAAATGGCACACCTAGTGTTTGGAAAAGCTCAAAGAGAAAACCCGGTGAGTTCAATTCAATCCTTGCGGAGCGGCGATTTGGATGCGGCCTTTCGCCAACGGTTGAGCCGCCGCAAAGTGTCGATCATATCCTCACAGATTTGGGCAAGCCCGATCCGATCGAGGCTAGCTTTAAGATCGAACGTTTTCCGCAGTTCCTAAAACGGTTGAATGTGCGCCGGCAATTGGGGCATGCGCGTCTCAAGGCGACGGATCAGACCGAGGAAGTTGATGCCCGCATAAAGCTGCGCGATGAGGCCGTCTCTGCGCGCAGAGATCAGATCCACTGGATGCGAAATCACTTCATTCGTCGCGCCTGGACACGAAAGGGGTTTCGCGAACGCCTTTGCTTCTTTTGGGGTGACCATTTCACGGCGTTGGGCAAAACCGGCGTGGGCAGTCGCGGTATGTCGACTTATCTTGAGTCCGCTATTCGCCCCAACATCGCGGGGCGGTTTGGTGACATGCTGATCGCGGCGGTAACGAACCCGTTGATGCTGCAATACCTTGACCAGTTCCACTCTGTAGGACCGAACAGTCGCGCCGCGCTTTTGGATAGTGATGGAGCGCGTGGATTGAATGAGAACCTCGCCCGCGAGGTTCTTGAGCTGCACACATTGGGTGTCGCAGGGAAATACAGTCAAGCGGATGTCACAGAGTTGGCGCGGCTGTTTACCGGTCTAACCTACAGTTTCTCCGAAGGGTTTCTTTACAAGCCGGAATACTCTGAACCCGGTGCCAAGACGGTTTTAGGCGTTACGTACGGCGGCAGTCATGAGGGCTGTTTGGAGGATGTGAAGGCGGTGTTGAATGTGCTCGCCCTTCATCCCCATACGTCGCACCATTTGGCAACAAAGATCGCTGTGCATTTTTTAGGGGATACGCCGGACGCAGGGCTCATTGATCAGATGGCGACACGGTATCTCGAGACAGGCGGATACTTGACAGAAGTATATCGCGTGTTGCTGAGCCACCCGGCAGCTTGGCAAGAGCAATGCCTTAAGGTCAAGAAACCATTCGACTATGTTTCATCTGCATTGCGTGCAATTGCGATCAATACGGATATCACTTCTGCCAAGTCGATTGGTGAAATCCAAAAAACTCTGATGCATCCGATGGCGTTGATGGGCCAACCTTGGGAAGAACCGTTGGGGCCTGATGGTTGGTCTGAGTCCGGGGCCGCTTGGGTGACGCCACAAGGGCTTTCCGCTAGGCTCCAATGGGCGATGTCCACGCCTGTGCTCTACCAACCAAACCTTCCTGACAAGACTGATATTGCCGTTTTCTCCCTTGGTCCCGAAGTGCCGGACCGACTCAAGAAATCGACGGCTCAGGCCAATAGTGCGTGGGAGGCGGTTGGCCTTGCTCTGGGCGCGCCAGAATTTCATTTGATGTAAGGGGTAAACACAATGAACCAAGATCAAATGAATTCGGCCTGCTCGTCTGAGGCCCACCCAGTGATCACTCCCATCTCGATGACAAACGGACCGGGTGACAACCGGCTTGTGGTCATCGTCCTGCGTGGCGGGATGGACGGCCTGTCCGCCATTCAACCCTATGGTGATCCGCATTTCGCCGGTATGAGAGCGCGACTTGCGCAAGAGGAGGCAAAAGGCGCCGCGGATTTGGACGGTTTTTTTGCATTGCACCAAGCTCTCTCGCCGTTAATGGACTTGTGGCAAAAGAAGGAGTTGAGCTTTGCACATGCGGTTTCTACGCCGTATCGCGACAAGCGAAGCCATTTTGATGGTCAAGACCTTCTTGAGGCTGGCACCCTTAACCTCGCCCCGGCAAATGAACGGGAGGGATGGTTAAATCGCATGCTTCAAGGCTTTGGCAACCTAAAGGCCGAGACCGCGTTTTCAATTGGGCGGAGCAATTTGCCGATCCTCGCGGGGGAGGCCCCGGTATCGCAATGGGCCCCCACCGCGGATTTGGTTATTCCCTCAAAGGCCTTGAAGGAAACCCGCGCCCTCATGAAGGGCCACCCGCTTTTTGCAAACGCATTGGATCAAGCCATGCATTTGGCCGACCAAAGCCATGCGCATGGCGACATGTCGTTAGAAGACGTGCAAAAGGCAATGAACAAACAAGTCAATGGTAGCCGAGACACACAGGCAATTGCGCGCTTTGCATCACAGAGGCTTTTGGGAGAAACCCGTATTGCCGCCTTTTCGATCGCAGGGTGGGATACCCATGCAAATCAGGCGGTGAATTTGTCCAAAATGCTTGATCAACTTGCTGCAACCATCCTCACGATCCGTAACGAGCTGGGGTCCGTATGGGACAGGACAACGGTCGTGGCCATGACCGAATTCGGCCGCATGGTGCAAACCAATGGCACAGATGGCACAGATCATGGAACCGGTGGCGCTATGCTATTTGCTGGTGGGGCATTGAATGGTGGCCGGGTTGTGACAGAGTGGCCGGGCTTAGAAAGCTCTGACCTATATGATGGACGGGATTTAAACTCGACAAGAGACGTTCGCAGCCTGACGGCTTGGGTTATGCGGAGCTTGTACGGTTTTGACAAAACCTTTCTCGAAACCGTTGTCTTCCCAGGTATGGAAATGGGCGACGACCCGAAAATCATATCCTAACCGGTCTGTGTGGTCTGACCGGACCTGGCTTTCCAAGTGGTGCTAAACAATATTTTTTGGTGAAACTGGCCTCCAAATTGCACCTCGGCCGACCGTTAAACTGAACTGCTGCGCCTCGTTCGTTTGGCTTCTAGTCAATGCCCTAGAAAAACCGGCAACCAAGAAATGGACAACGGCGGATCGCTCGCTGCGGCTGAAGGCTGCTCTGGAACCAAAGCCGCGTCTATGCAGCCTTCGATACGCTGATCCTCTTTTCCCACGTTTTTATGGTTCCAAATCAAAACAATCTTTCCTATGCTTTCGCTACCTTGGCAATAAAGGCATTGCGCGCTGCTGCTTGGGTGAGAGGAGCTTCCCGCCCTTGATGAGGACCAACCCAAATTGGCCTCTGCGCGCAAAAGGCTCCTTCCATATGACATTGATCCGCTTGGATCATCACAAGGAGGCTAGCAATGCTGCACAATGACAAACTGGAAGAATGGGATAGAGAGAACTTCTTTCATCCTTCAACGCATCTCGCGGAATTCGCACGGGGAAATATCCCTCAGCGGGTGATCAAGGGGGGATCGGGCTGTCATATCGAGGACAGGGATGGCAATCGGATGCTCGATGCCTTTGCCGGGCTGTATTGTGTTAATGTCGGGTACGGTCGAACGGAAATCGCCGAGGCGATCGCGGATCAGGCAAAGGAGTTGGCCTATTATCATTCCTACGTCGGGCATGGTACCGAGGCGTCGATAACCCTTGCGAAAATGGTGCTGGATCGCGCTCCGGATCACATGTCAAAGGTGTATTTCGGACTATCTGGGTCGGATGCAAATGAAACCAACGTCAAGTTAATTTGGTACTACAACAACATTCTGGGACGGCCTGAAAAGAAGAAAATCATATCGCGATGGCGCGGCTACCATGGATCCGGTCTGATGACCGGTTCGCTGACTGGACTAGAGCTGTTTCACAAAAAATTTGATCTACCCTTGGCCCAGGTTTTACACACCGAAGCGCCGGATTACTTCCGCCGCGCCGATCTTGGACAATCGGAAGCCGAATTTGTTGCGCATTGCGTGGCCAAACTCGAAGAGATGATTGAACACGAAGGGGCCGAGACCATCGCAGCCTTCATCGGTGAACCCGTTCTCGGGACTGGCGGCATTGTTCCTCCGCCTGCAGGCTATTGGCCCGCCATTCAGGCGGTTCTGGACAAACATGACATCTTGTTGGTAGCCGACGAAGTTGTCACCGGCTTTGGTCGCTTGGGGACGATGTTTGGCTCTGATCACTACGATATGAAGCCCGATCTGATCACGATCGCCAAGGGTTTGACCTCGGCATACGCCCCTTTGTCCGGGTCTATCGTGTCGGACAGGATGTGGCGTGTTCTTGAACAGGGGACGGACGAAAACGGACCCATCGGCCATGGTTGGACTTATTCCGCACACCCAATTGGGGCGGCTGCCGGGGTTGCCAATCTTCGATTGATCGACACGCTTAGCTTGGTCGAAAACGCGGGAACAGTCGGCGGACAGTTGAACGCTAAAATGCGCGATGCATTGGCTGATCATCCGCAAGTCGGTGATGTACGCGGGACCGGTATGTTATGCGCCGTTGAGTTTGTAAAAGATAAGACAGACCGCGTCTTTTACGATGCGGCAGACAAGATCGGACCACAGATCGCGGCGAAGCTTATGGAACAGAACAGCATCATTGCGCGGGCGATGCCGCAGGGGGATATCCTCGGGTTCGCTCCGCCGTTTTGTCTTACCTCGGACGAGGCCGATGACATCGTTGTAGCGACGGCAAATGCCGTAAAGGCAGTGCTGGGATGACAAACGCACCATTTGGCAAAGACGAATATAACCGCCGCGTCGAGTTGACCCGTGCCTCAATGCAGGACGCCGGGCTTGATGCGATCTTTATCACCGACCCGTCTAATCAGGCATGGCTAACCGGCTACGATGGTTGGTCTTTTTACGTTCATCAAGGCGTCATCCTCACCCAAACAGGCGAGCCGATCTGGTGGGGGCGCCACATGGATATGCTCGGTGGGCGGCGCACCTGTTGGATGGATCAGGCCAATATCCTTGGCTATGGCGACCATTACGTTCAATCGACCCAAATCCACCCGATGCAAGACCTTGCCCAAGTGCTTACCAAGCGCGGCCTTGAGAACGCCAAAATCGGTGTCGAGATGGAGAACTATTATTACTCCGCCAAGGCACATGACGTGCTAAAAACAGAGCTTCCCAATGCTCAACTGACCGATGCGACAGGTCTTGTGAATTGGCAACGACTAGTAAAGTCAGATGCCGAGATTGGCTTTATTCGCAAGGCTGCGCGCATTTCCGAAAAGGTGATGCAGGTTGCCCTTGAACGTGCCGCACCGGGTGTGCGCAAGAATGATCTGGTCGCCGATATCATGCATGCGGGAATAACGGGAGTCGGTGACGATTGGGGCGATTACCCCGCCATTGTGCCACTGACACCCTCGGGCCTTGATGCAACTGCCGCGCACTTGACTTGGAATGGTGATCCTATGCGCGGAGGAGAGGCCACGTTCTTTGAGCTTTCTGGCTGCTATCGCCGCTACCATGCACCGCTGTGTCGAACGATCTACCTTGGTACGCCACCGGATGAGATGAAGCGCGCCGAGGACGCGCAGCTTGCGGGCATCGCCGCGGGTTTAGAGATGGCACGCGCAGGCAATCGCACCTGCGACATCGCAAACGCCTTTATGGATGTGATGGCCAAACACGGCATCGAACGCGCGGGGCGAATGGGTTATCCGATTGGCCTAAGCTATCCGCCGGATTGGGGGGAACGCACGGCCTCTATCCGCGCCGAGGATGAAACCGTTTTGCAGCCCGGAATGGTGTTTCATTTTATGCCTGCACTCTGGATGGAGACTTGGGGGCTTGAGACGACGGAGACGATCTTGATTACCGAAGATGGGCCAGCAAAACCGTTTTGCGACATTGAGCGCAAGCTTTTCGTGAAGGCGTAGCCACGTGCTTGCGAGAACGATCGACATCCTCGGTGACCTGATTGCCTTTCCGACAGTCTCGGCCGACAGCAATCTTGCGATGATCGACTATGTTGCGTCGCATCTCGAAGAATGCGGTGCGGCGGTGCATCTGTTGCGCGATCCCAGCGGGTCAAAGGCAAATCTTTTCGCCACACTGGGGCCACAAAAAGACGGTGGGATTGTGCTGTCTGGGCATAGCGACGTTGTGCCCGTCACAGATCAAGATTGGTCGTTTGATCCTTTCCAAATGACCAAACGGGACGGTCGCCTTTATGGGCGTGGTAGCTGCGATATGAAGGGGTTCATCGCCGCCGTGATCGCTATGGCTCCGACCTTTGCGCAGGCCGTGCAGGACCGGCCGCTGCATTTCGCATTTACCTATGATGAAGAGGTCGGGTGCATCGGGGCCGGCCATCTTGCTCAGTCTCTTGGCGATATAGGGATCACCCCCAGCGTCGCTATTATCGGCGAGCCGACTGAAATGCGTATTATCGAAGGGCACAAAGGGTGTTACGAATATACGACGAAATTCCAAGGGCTTGAGGGTCACGGCTCTGCGCCTGATCTAGGTGTCAATGCCGTTGAATACGCCACGCGCTACGTGGCTTTTTTGCTTGATCTCAAAGACCAACTACGCACGATGGCCCAGCCAGACAGCCCGTTTGACCCACCTTGGACGACGGTTAACGTTGGTGCCTTGACTGGTGGGACTGTGCACAACGTCATAGCGCCCAAAGCGCAGGTGAATTGGGAAATGCGCCCGGTTCAAAAACGCGATGCCGACTTTGTAAAGTCGCGCCTCCAAGATTATTGCCGCGAGGTGTTGCTCCCCAAGATGCAGGCTGTCTTTCCCGAAGCGTCTATCCAAACTGAAGTGGTCGGTGAAGTTGATGGGCTTGTCCCGACCTTGGAAAACGAAGCGCGCCAGATCGTGGCCTCCTTAACTGGACAAAACGACGCTGGGGTCGTGCCTTTCGGAACCGAAGCAGGCATATTTCAGAACATCGGTATGGACGTAGTCATTTGTGGGCCGGGCTCTATCGAACAGGCGCACAAAGCCGACGAGTACATTGCAGTGGATCAGTTAGAGCAATGTCTTGGCATGCTCAAAAACTTGGCCACCAACTTTGACGAAACTGGGCAATAAACAGTGGAACCTTTGCAGCGCAAAGTAGAAATCCGGTGACTTAAAGAGGCACTCTTTGCAAAGGTTTCTGATCGAAATTTCTGTCCCTCGGATGTCAGGTTGCGAAGAGGATTTGACGGAGAAGAAGGTCAGAAACGCGTGAAAAAGGTCGCCTTTTGAAGGCTCTGCCCGGACTTAGTCGGACGGAACAATGCGCGCGCCATGAATAGTGTCTACTAGTCAGGATTGGGCGAAAACGGCAATGCTTGGGACACCATGCCAAACAAATAGAGCTCTGGAGGTTTTTTCTTTGGGTGCTGGCGAAGTTTTTCGTCGGCTGGAAAGCAAAAGGGGCCGATTGCTGCGTCCGAGGCGGCTCCAGATTTGAGAAGCATTTCGTCTTCGGTGGCGAACTTGGCCGAGACGCTAAGCGTCTGACCTATCAGAAATCCAGTGACGACAAGCGGAAAGAGACCGGTGTTTGATGCGTTGATTTTGCCATTGGACACAAAGCCAGCAGGCTGCCCCGGCAGTGACCAGCCTCTGGTTTTGAAAAGGGCCATATCCAGCCAAGGCCGTGAAATGTTGACCTGCAAAACGGAAATTGTAACCTTTTCAACCTCGGTTTCAGGCCGGGCAGGGCGCGCGCCTGTTTCGTTGAACAATTGCAAAGCCAAAGGTTTGCCGGGGTCAAGGGTTTGGAACTGATGTCCCAAACCGGTCAATTTATGCCTTTTAGGGTGAAATACCGCTTCTTCAAAGCCTTCCACATTGGGTTTCATCCAATCTTGGGGCAGAGCGGAAACGGCGCGCCATTGCGATGGGGCGACGGAAAGCGTTGACAGGGCCGCCTCTTGAAAGACCTGCCGCGCGTCATTGATCAACAGGTTTGCGAAACTATGGTCTCCACCTCCGTCCGCCCCTTTCAGGACATCCCCATAGGTTTGTTCACAAGAGGCTCCCGCTTCGTACTCCTGTGTCAGCAACGGGATCGGATCGACCAGCGAACGCAGCGCATAGGCCGAGGCAAAATTTCCGTTACTATTGGTCGGGGAGTAAGCATTTTCATAAGTGGCGCGACGGAGCCTGTATGGTGTCGGCATGAGCTGAAGAATGGGGTTGGTCATGGCATCGGTCTCCGTCGCGCTAGGGTTATGGGTCAGCCAGCTTCTGGCGGACTTAGCGGTGTGATGTGGTTCACAAAGGCCACGATCTGGGGATCGGGCATACTTAGGGTGCCGCCGCTGAACGTGCTGGTCGATGTGCTGTGGGACGAACTGCTGGAACTTGAGCCACCCGAATGGAACGGCCCAAAGTTGCAGCCGCCACTGGCTGAAACCGCGGTGCTCATAGCGTCGCTATCCTGCGTTGTCCAATTGGCCGTGATGGACAGATCTTTGACAATGACAAAGGCCGTTGGCACCACAGGCATCTCTTGATGGCCTTTGGTAAGCGCCTGAGAGATGGCTTTTAGATTGCCTTCTGAGACCCATCCTTTGGGCTGGCCCAACAGTTTCCAATCATTCAGGTTGAAGAGTGAGGAGCTGTACCAGGGGCGTTCAATCGTGACGGTCATCATTTGACCGGTGATCGACAGGTTGTTGCCCTGCATGTGATGGGATTTATGGGTGGTTTTTCCAGCGGATTTCTCAGACCAACCAATCAGGCCGAGGAAAGATGATCCGGCGGATTCCTGATATTGTGCCATATAGGAACTGTCGGATGTGTGGAGATAGTTGCTGTTGAGCGAGAAGCTCATCCAACCCTCGGCCTTATTGCTGTCATAAAAATTTGAAGGTGACGCAGAGGTCAGCCACCAAGGGCCACCCCCGGGAACAAGTGCCTCTTGTTGGGACGATGCCATAAGGGATTTGGTGTCATTGATGACATTGGCAACGATGTTGTTATCACTAGACGCCAGAAAAGCGAGGACCTCTTCGACTTCGGATTTCGCCCCGAGATTGTTCCAGTTTTCCCAAGCCGTCTGGATGGCGTTTTCAAGTATAGGAACCTTTGCTTCGAACTTTTCCTGCTGCTTTGGTTTGCTCAGGTCATAGTTGAGGAAGGTGGCGCGATAATTCGCGAGGGCATCTGCATAGTTCTTTTGGTATTTGAGATACTCCGTATAAGTCGGGCTGGGCCCTTGGCTGATTTTAGACTTTCCGGTGAGCGGATCGGTGGTCTTGACCTCGGAATGGAGAAATTTCATTGCGTTTTTGTATTCCGCAATGTCTTTCTTTGACGGCTCAACCGTCGCGTCCGCGCCGTCAACAATTTCCTTAAAGAGCTTGCCCACCGCGTTGCCGGACGGTGTGTAAACCGGGGTGATACCGCCGGTGATGTTGAACCGATCATAAAACGCCTCGGCGCTGGTCAGATCACCGGCCGGGTTGTTTGGGCTGGCCATGTTCTTGAAATCACTCAGGTTGATGGACCCATCTGTGACAAGCTGAACGAGGGTTTTGGACGGGTCATTGACCGCCGGGCTGTTGCCGGTGGAATAGGTGACCATTTCAAAGATCCGGTCGTAAAAGGCTTGCATCACCTTGAGTTCTTGTGCCTTGTCCATTGGTTTTCTCCTTGGGTTTTTAGGGTGGTTCACAAAAGAACGAGCAGCAGGGCATCATCCAAAAGTGCATCAACGGCCAAATCGCCAACGGCCTCTTCACCTGCTGTGGCGGCGATATCGAGCCCGCCGTCTTCAACAGCAGTTTCGCCGATCTCTGCGCCTGCTTCGTCAAGTTGGGCTTCGGCCACATCGGGCACTTCGTCGACACCAAGATCATCGGCTTGAAGTGCGCGTAGCGCGTCCGCCGCCTCTTCCATGGTCTCTCCGGTTTCCCCCATCTGGGTTTCGATTTCCGATTGCTGAAGTGTCGCGACCTCGCCTTGGGATTCGCTCATTTCCGAGATTTCGGGGCTGAGTTCGCCGCGGACATTCATCACCTCGGCCTCATCGCCGGCCTCTTGGGCCTTGGTCGCTTTTTTAATCAGGTCGTAGATCATGAAGGCCTGATTGATCTGACCCATATATTTGGCGATCAAATTGAACGTCTTCATGAAAGAGCTTTCATGTTTGGACGTTTTGGGGGCCGCGGGAGGAACAACCAACCCGGTGATCTTTTTGCCTAAATAGGTGCCCATAAAGGCCGGAACCCGGTTGGTCGCATTGGTTTTGTTCGAACTGTTGTCGCCTTTTTTGCCGGGGGGCGTGGCCATGTAGAACAGGAGATTGGCCTCACTGAAGGTCATGTTTAGAAACGAAAACGTGACCTTTGGCTCGGCGACACCATCCATCGTGACACTGCCATCCTTGCCGATCACCAACAGAGGGCCATCCGACCAATCTGTTTCACCTTTGGGGCAAACCTGTGTGTGATAGGTGCCGGCCCAATGGGCGGGTTCGGATAAGATGGGTTTGCCATATTGCGCCACCTGATCAATGGTGCAGCTATAGCCTTTTTGAACCAAGAAATTGTCGAGTTCGGCCGTGCTGAATTTCGGGTTGATCTGAATGATCTTACGCTCGGCTGCGATAAAAGCGTTGAGCAATTTGATATTGGAGGCAAGCGCCGTCGCGAAAGACTTCGCTGCCGTAATGGCTGCGGGTGAATCTGTCATGGGTCTGATCCTGATTGAGAGGAGGGGCGGTGTCCGGAGGGAGGAGGCCAGACACCGCGGAGATAAGGTTAGATGAAGTCTTCGGCCCCGGTGGTTAGAATGTCTTCGCCATCCTCCATGGCACCGCCTTCGCCTTCCTCACCTTCTTCGCCTTCGCCTGAGACGGTATTGGGCTCTTCACCCTCGGCCTCAACCTCACTTTCGATGGCGTCTTGGGCGACCTCGGACTCTTCTTCAGACAGCTCCAGGTCTTCCATATCCGAAGGCGGTTCCATATCGGGGAGCTCTTCAGGTTCCAAAGAAGGAGAGGCATCCTCAGATCCGATTTCGAACTCCTCGTCCGACATTTCCTCGACTGGCTCGCGCACATCCTCGGCTTGATCCGCCGCCTGATCACCGGCCTTCTCGCTGACCTCTTGATCGTCCTCGGCCTTCTTCAGCTTGTCCTCATCGGCCTTGCTGCCTTCGCCACTGTCGATTTTCTTCTTCAGCTCTTGAATCTCTTTTCCGGTCTTATAAAGCATGCCAATATTCACGGCCATGAACAGCGCCTGACTGACCATGTTGATAATTTGATTGGCATATTCCAACGTCTTAAGGCTTGAGCTGGTCTGTGGCGGGGCCTTTTTTGTCGCGCCTTGGCCTTGTTCGCTTTTGGGATCAACGAGCACACCGGCGTAGGTGTATTTTGTGCCGCCCTCTGTGATTATACCGGCAAAAGAGCGCCGGGCTTTGCCCGCCACATTGCGCACGCCCATGATCAGACGCCCAGACGTTGCGTTAAGCCCATCCGAGCTGTCCCAGCTCAGAACCAGCTGATTGAACTTGTAGTTAATGAGCTCGGCCTTGGCGACAGAGACAAAGGGCGCGACATTATTCTTGCCCGAACCAACAACCGAAACCACGCTGCCTTCTTCGCTGGATGAGCTGCCAGAAGTCGAGCGCGTGGTTTTATAAAGCCCTGACCAGTAATAGATTTTGTACGCCGGAAGTTTTTGCTGCGCCTGAATCACATAATCATAGGTCGTATTAAAATCATCGACCTTATTGAGGCTTTTCTGAGCGATGAAATTGTCCATTATCTGAACTTCATACGTCTTGTCTTGCAACGCTTTGGTCAGCGTGTCGAACCAGCCAAGCAACAGGGTTTTGTCCTGCACCATCTTCAGAGCAAAGCGATTGGCATCTTTGATCAACTTGGGGTCGTCGAGTTTGGGTTTCGTTTTGGGCGCATCGGTTGCGGTCATCGCCATTGTCTCTCTCCGTGTTTTGAAATCTGGGGGTTAGTCTTCTTCTGGCATCGCTAGGACGCTGCTATCGACGTCGACACCTCCGCCTTCGCCCTCCGGGCCTTCGCGAACGACTACCGGGCTAGGGTCTGCTTGCTCGGCCAAGGCGGCGGCGGCGTCACGTTGTTCGCCGACCTGCTGTTCGGCTGCTGCCGCCCGAAGCCCAGCGCGGGCATCGGCCACATCGGGCAGGGGAGCCGCCGCGTCGTTTGCGCGGACAGCTTGATCAAATTGTGCGTCCGGAATGTCCCTGACCTGTTGCGCGGCATCCTGAACATTGTCCGCCTGACCAGCCTGGGCCGCGGCGGCATCCTGATCGTCTTGCTGGGCCTGTAGCGCGTCTTGTTGGTCTTGTTGGTTGTCTGGATTGTCTCTGGCTGCTCGCTCTTTTTCCGCCCGGTCGAGGTTTTTCTCTTTCCACTGCTTGCCGATCCAAAGCATCGCGGCAACGGCGCCAACCATCGCAACGATTGACCCCAATGCCGTAATCAGCGGCAGAAGTTCGACAAGGCCAGGGGGCAAGAGTTTCTTGTCTTTTTCACTCACATCTCCTGAAGTTTCCGTGCCGATTACCAGGTGCTTTTTGTCATCGCTATCTGTCCAAGTGCCGGAAAAGACCCGTTCGGTGGTGTTGGTTTGGGTCGGAATGAGATTGAAGATCAGCTTGCCAGCGCTGTTTTGAACTCCCGATTTATCCCATTGCAGTGTCAGGGCTTTGAAACTCGGATCGATGATTTCAGATCGTCCGAGACCAATATGATAGGGTTTGTCCGGGTCTAATGTGGCGGCAATAACAAGCGTCGGCCCCGTGCTCTTGGCCTGAGTTTTGGGGTCAATGAGCGTGGTTTTGTAGAACCCGTTCCAATACATCAGTGTGTAGACTTGCATGACCTGCTGAGAGGCCAGCACCGCGTCGTAATCGGTGGCGTAATCCGCCATGCCATTTTGCGATTTGGTCTGAATAAAGCCGTTGGCTGCGGTGATCATCGCATCGGGGGTGGGATATTTCTTGGCGAGCAGGGTCGCAAAGGAAATGAGCATCCCTTTGTTGGTCAGCAGATCGGTATTGAATTTCAAGGCTTCGCTGTTCTTCGACATCTTCCGTCTCCCTTGGCGATTTTCGGTGTTGAGAAAACGCTAGTCGGCGAGCGGCACCGGAGTCGTGAAGGAAACCCGAAAAAAAGACGAAAGCTCGGACAGGAAAATTTCGTGAATTCTTCGGATCAATTTCAGGCGTTCAGATTTGCGGCAGGGCAGGGTGCCAGTGACCAGATCACTTGGGTCTGGCCCGAACAACCACACGCAAGAAACAGGGAAAAAAACCATGGACGCTAAAGTTGAAAATACCGCAACCGGGCTGTTTCCAGTCCATTATCGCTGCTCAACCGGAATGGCCGGAGCACCGGAGTTAACGTTGTCATTGATGGTGAACACCCCCAATCGGATGGTGTCCGGCATCGGCAGTGTCACGCAAGCAATCCTGCCATCAAACATTGTGACGGCGCAGCTCACCGGGAGCTATCAGGAATACTCTGACGTCAATGGGCCAAACTATATTGTTTCGCTCGATGGCTACGCACCGGTTGTAGTCAACAACGACACAAGCCCGGTTTTGCAGGTCGAGATGACGCTTGTCGGCGGTTGGGAAACTGGCACCGCGAATTTCAGTTTCCGCCGTGCGCCGCAGGGCCCGACGACCCACATCACCGACGCCAAAGTCACGTTGGTCACCCAGAGCTGATTGGCTGCCTGAAAACCTGTGATCCAAGAAAAGGACAATAGTCATGATAAATATTCCGCAGCCGATCACCGACGTGACGGTATACCCCTACATCACCGCTCCGATTGAATTGGAGCCTGTCATCAAAAACGCATCCGGCACCTATTCTATTGGAACGCTGACCACGCATGTGTTTTACAACATGGACCTCCATGGCGGTGATCACGTCGGCAAACTCGAAAACGGTGGGGCCTATTTCGCCGAAGCCACGGACGCCGAAGGCAATCGGTTCCGCACCCATTGGATGCATTGCACGGGGGGAGGAGACCAGCCGACCTTTGGTTTGACGCAGAACCTGTCGCATCCCGATCTGTCGACAGCGGCGTTGCCGGCAAGCGAGGGGCGCTACATTCCGCTCGAAAAACTGGTCGATTTTGAGACTTCCATCAGCTTTAAACCACCGGCGATCGGAACAATGGAGGTTGATTTGGGCAAGTCTGGCATGCTGATCGCAACACGGACGGGAACGCCCCATGTGAACGGTTTCATCATCGAAAACCCGACCTTGCCGCATTTCTGGACCGTTGGAAGTCGTAATATTTCAATTGGTGCGAAATCCGCGAAAACGGGCAAGCCCATCGGCTACGACAACCTAACTCTGGTGAGCGCGACTGACAAGGAATGCGTGTTCCTACAACAGTTCATCTGAGTTGAAACGCCGCTGCAACCCGCCCCCAAAGTATTGGGATGCAGCGGCACGTCGGACCGATTGAAATCCCCATGCAACATCAACACAATTCTTTTTTGACCGTACAGGATGGCATGACGAACAGGGTATCGCCGGATGGAAAGATGCGTATCACCTATTTTTCATTTGGTAGAATTGCCCTTTGGTCAATTATACCAAAAGATGTATGTCATAAGTTAACGACCACGTGGGCCGGGGGGCGGAACGTGGACGACATACGTCAAAAGGAGGAAGGAGTGCCGTCGGATTTCGGGCCCTTGGTGGAGATTCCACTTGGACAACTAACCTATGTTCCGTCGCGCCGACAATTGTTGGATGCGCAGGGTGATACCGTTTATTTGCGCCCTCAAACCGAAAAAACCCTCGCCCTTCTGATTGAGAGAATTGGTGAACTTGTCCCTCGGGACACCTTGATCGAAACCATTTGGCCCGATCTCAACGTCACAGATGACAGCCTCACCCAATGTATTGCCGATATTCGGCGCGCGATCGGTGACAGCAAACGCACCATCCTGCAAACGGTTCCAAAGCGTGGCTTCATCCTGAATTACCCAACCGGCAAACAACACCGTTTGGCCACCCAGTCAGCAGGTTTTGCCGAAGCGGCGGCACCTTTTGAAACCAGAGATGCCGCGGTAGTTCATTTGCAAGGGGATGCAGGCCAGATACCTTTGTCGGTGACGGATGGAACATTGATTGTCGACAGGGGACAAAATCACCTGACGCTGGTGATGGAAAACCTACCCCAAGCCTTGCGACGCGCGGTGTCGGGCTTTTCCAATGCGCGCATTCGGGCCGGGATTGACGTCACAGGCAACAGTGCCGTTGCCGCCCGCGATATGGCCGCACTTGCCAAACCTGGCGAAACGATCGTGTCTGTTGACGTTAAAGAAGTGTCCGAGGTCGCGGCCGAGTTCGATTTCGAAGATATCGGCGATGTCGCCCTGAAGACTTCGGGACAGGAAAAACGCCTATTCCGAGCCAGTTCTTTTGACCCAAGTTCAGCCATCCAACCGCGTCTTTTGAATGGTGAGATGTTGCCGACCATCGCCGTTATTTCCCCGCGTCCGATTGCCCAAGAAGGGTATCGCGGCGCCTTGGGGGATTTGATTGCCGATGAAATCTCGGGGGCCATGTCCCGGACGCGAGAAGCGCGGGTCATTTCACGCTTGTCGTGCAGGCCCTACCGGCTTCAAACGGTCAACCAGCGCGAGATTGGCAACCGACTAGGGGCTGATTTCGTTGTCACCGGTCGGTATCGCCGACAAGGGAACGACGTGGTGCTGGATATTGATCTTGGCGAAAGCCGAAGTGACGACGTGCTGCATTCTGAACGATATTCGTTTGAAGAGTCTGAGATCTTTTCCAGTCAAGGCGTTGTTCATGAGATCGTCTCAAGGCTTCGCAAGAATATCGTTTTGAACGAAATCGAACGGGTGCGGTCGCGCCCTATTGAAAGCCTGAACAATTATACGATGTTATGGGCGGCCGTTGGGTTGATGCACCGCCTGTCACCGTCCGATTTCAACTGGGCCAAAAAGCTATTGGAAGCGTTGATCGACCGGGCACCACATCACCCAAGCGCGCTTGCTTGGATGGCGAGGTGGCATGTGCTTAAGGCGCAACAAGGGTGGTCAGAGAACGCCGATGAAGACGCGACTTTGGCATTGGATTGCGCCTCGCGGGCGTTGGATATGGACCCGGAAAACAGTTTGGCATTGGTGAACCGCGGTATTGTTCTGACAAATCTTATGGGGCGGTTCGATGATGCGGAGGATGACTATAACACAGCTCTGGCGCTGAATCCGAACGATGCGCATGGTCGGCTTTTGCGTGGCATGCTCTATGCGTTTCAGGACCGCGGAGCAGAAGGAGTTCGCGATGCCGAACAGGCCCTCGCTCTGGCCCCGCTTGACCCTCATCGGTTTTTCTTTCTCGCGCTGGCGGCCGGGGCCAACCTGACTGCGGGTGATTATTCACGAACCCTTGAGCTTACCAAAGGCTCGCTTCGGTTGAACCGAACCCATGCGTCAACCTTGAGAATGCTGGTGGTCGCGCATCAATTGTCGGGTGACGAAGAGGCCGCGCAAAACGCGCTCAAGGAATTAACACGCATGCAGCCTAATTTGACGATAGGAGCCTGGCTTCGGTCGTCTCCAAGCGCGCCATTTGAGGTGGGCAAACGATTTGCCGGGGCGCTGCGCGCAGCTGGTCTCCCCGAATAGTTTAGGACTTAGGAAAGGACAGGATTTATGAGCACCGAGGATTATGGCGCCCCATCAGCGGCCTTTGCCGCCTTTGCCGCTTTTGGAAACTCCGCAGCATTCGCGGCTTTTGGCGGTCAAGCCGCCTTTGGCATGCCCGAGAACCCGGTTCTGGCCGAAGCCCTGCTCAGGAGCAGGGATGGCGTGGTCGGAAACCCGCTGCATATTCACGACAAGGTCCCAGCATTACATGAGAATGATGTTGCGAACCTGACGCTTTTGTCCCCCGATGTTCGCTCTAGCCTTTGGTTATCAGAGCTGGGGTCGCGGGTTGCGATCACCGCGCCCAAACACAAGGATGGAGTCAAAGCCTCGCTTTGGAAGCTGGCAATGATGGAGGAAGACATCCCACGCGTTGAAACGCGCGAGGTGATTTCCATGACCCGACCAAGCGAGCAAACGTTTCGAGAGCAAATGAAATGGGTGGCGGGATATGCCGATATCCGGACAGATCGCGCCGCAGAAATACTGAGCCAAGTTGCCTCGCCTGTGCCGTTTTATGCGACGATTTCCTTTCTGGACCCGGCGCGAACGCCCTTTACGCTCGAGCTTTTGCAGGCTGGTTTGCGCTTTGCGAACTTTGTTGAGATGCAGATGAAATACATTCTCGCCGTCAAACGTCCGATTGAATATTCGCCTCAGGTCCAACCGATGATCCCAACGCCCAACCATGGCGCGTTACCAAGCGGGCATGCGACCGAAGCGTTTCTGACCGCACGGTTGCTTTGGAAGCTTTTGCGCGCGTCGGGCCAATCACCCTATTCGGACAATGGATATTGGGGTGAAATGCTCATGCGGACGGCGTCTAGGATTGCGGTCAATCGCACCGTCGCGGGCGTACATTTCCCGGTCGACAGCGCCGCCGGCTCATTGTTGGGGCTAACCCTTGCTGATCTGATCAGCTCCGAATGTCAGGGCAACACAGAATGGACCGCCAGTAAATTCATCGGCACCGAGTTTGACTGGAACAGCGATTTCAACTGGCATGCCTTGTACGATGCAGAACACGACAAGCAAAAGCGCCGAAGCGTTTGGAACAGCGACGACACGCAGGATGAAGGCCTTGATGAAGAGGATGATGTTTGGGCCAAGGAGAAAGAACATGTTTGGGCCAAGACCAGGATTCAACGACTGGAGGGGCCGTGCATTACTTCCAAACCTCTGAACTGGTTGTGGACCAAGGCATTGGCCGAATGGCGTGATCCAAACAATGGGACCAAGGGGTAACCCATGGTGATGCGTTGGATCGAAACACCCCCCGCAATCAACGCCCCGGCGCATCCTCCTCTTGATGCGCTCTTGGCCGCGCGCCTGCAGCTTCATGCCGACCGGCCTGAGACGCCGGATAATGCATGGTGGTCTGTCATGCTGGATTTACGCGATGTCAGTCTAGAGGATCTGGCCGCCCAATTGCCCGCCCAAGATTTCCTGATCCCCTCGGTCTACAGCCCTGTGGATCGGCAGGCCGCGCAGGGGCGTCGTTTGGTTGCTGTCTTTATACGTCACAAACTGTTGCTTGAATTGAATGAAACAGGCCGCACGTTAGGGATCGTGGCGATCAAAGACGGTATGATCCACCCTGATGATATGATCGATTTGGACGCGCGGTTTGTTGATCCCACGCCAATTCAGCTGGATAAAAAGTCCGTTGTTATGGCTGTGATCGACGATGGCATTGCCATCGCCAACAACGTGTTTCGTGACGGAGTGTGCTCTAGCCGGGTGGCCTTTAGCTGGGTGATGGCAGCGGGCAGGGGGCACGGGGAATCCGCGCCTGAGACCATTGGAAGGTCTTTTGATAAGGCGAAAATTGACCGGTATCTGACGCAGCACACGTACTGCGATCTTTTGGATGAGGCGGCGTTTTATCACGAAACCGGTCAGATTGATTTCCAGAATGGAGAGTTTTCGCCGGTCTCACTGCGGCGCTCTCATGGCACCCATATTGCCGCCGTCGCGGCCGGGCATCCAATGGAGGAGGGGCTGCAGACAAGACCGATGATCTGTGTCTCACTCCCGCCGCGCGTGACCGCGGATACAACGGGTCAAAGCTCGTTCCCGGCAATTGCACTGGCGTTGCAATCGCTACACCATCAGGCATCACGGTTTCGTATAGGCGACAAACCTGCACCGGTTGTTTTGAATTTTTCTTTTGGAAACTACAGCGGACCGCATGACGGAACTGGCGAAATCGAAGCGTTGTTCCAACAGTTCCTTGATCAAGCGGGTGCTCAGGTTCGACAACTTGTCTTGCCAGCGGGAAATGGCAACTTAACTCAGACCCATGCCGAAGTGACCTTTCCCGACGATGATCGCAAAACCAAAACTCTGACACTGCAAGATCCAACGGATGATCGGACGGCAACGCATATACAAATGTGGATGCCACGAACGCAAAAGGCCGAGAATTTTGTGACCCTTTCGGTATGCCCGCCTGTCGGACCAACAAGTCCGGTTTTGAAAACGGATGGCTCAGGCGTTTTGTCATATGATCTAGTGGACGAGCAGGGAATGTTGGCGCGGTTAAGCTATTCCAGAGCACCTGATCCAATTGGGCGCGGGTTGGTGACTTTGACACTGGCACCCAATAGCAGCCTTACCAAAAATGCCCCCACGGCCCCGGCGGGGCAGTGGACGGTTGCGGTCACACCCGACGAAATCGCGCCTCCGAATGGGGCAAAAGGGCTCTTTCTGCCTTTGAACTCTGTACAGGTTTGGGTGCGGCGGGATGAAACCCTTCCTGGGTTTGATCCCGGTGGTCGACAGGCGCAATTAGATGATCGCAATTATCAACGTTTCGGAAAATATGGACTTCCTCTTGCGACTGATCCAATGGGGACAAAATCGCTTGTACGTCGTGCCGGGTCGCTAAGTGGCTTTGCATGTGGGGCCTCGCCCATAGTGATCGGTGGTGCCATTGCAAAGCAGCTCGAAGTCTCGCCCTATTCGGCATCGGGACCGATCACGCCTGTTTCTGAACACGCGGATGGCACTGATCCATTGACGACTAGAACAGGGCCCAATGCCGTTGCACGAGCTGATGATAGCCTGATCTTGTCGGGAATAATTAGCGCGGGTTCACATAGTGGATCGTTTGTGCGTCTATCCGGTACGAGCGTTGCGGCCCCCGGAATCGCCAGACTATTGGCCGACGAATTGTCAGACGGGCTTAAACCCGATCTCCAAAAAATCGCGGGAGGTGTTACGCGCACCGGCCAAGGGTTTATCCCGGTAAATCTGCATCTGACAAATCTGCCATATCCAATACTGGAGCCGTTTGGGCACGTTGACCCCTGACTTTGGCCATTTCAGCCACGGGCATAGCCACAGTCAGTTGGATGTATCGGTTGTAAACTCAGTTGGCCGGTGATGAACCGGGCGACATTGATGTCACTCGTGTGAATTTGGAAGGCTGAATGGTACAAGGCTCCTGCCGTTAACGCCTCTGGTTTAACGACAGCGGATGCTTCTTTTTCTCGGTTTGGCAACAACCGTCCTGGACCATTGCAAACTGACCAAACGCTAGCCCAATCCAAATTGAGTCAAGCCACGAGCGGTTCTTATGTTTGTTTTTGGTCAATCAACGAGTTTTGCAGGTTATAAAAAATCGGCTTATCCATTGGTCGCAAGGCGTCGATCTCCTCTTGTTCTACTCTCGTTAAACCGTCGCGCTTGGGGAGGTCAGCCGGTCCAAGGATCGAATGCGCTAGGCCAAGCGCCTCGAGGGATTTGATAAACCAGAAACCGGGGTCCAACTGACCCTTTTCAATGCCAAGCTTTGCTGAATGTGGGAAGGCATGATGGTTGGAGTGCCAGTTTTCTCCAAAGGTGACCAACCCAAGGCCACGAAGGTTAAACCCCTGTACTGGCAAGCCCTCGACAATCCATCCTTGGTGGCCAGTTTTGTGTGCGAAATGTCCAACGATCCAATGGCCATTGAGCGATACTGCTACGCGTAGGAAGACACCCCACAGCACGAACTCTAAGCCGCCCAAAAAGAAAAGCGGGACCGCTACGGCAAGTTGCTGTGTCATCCAATGTCGTTCCATCCACTTATAAACAGGGTCATTTGCGATCTCAGGCTCGATTGCAAAATCTGGCGGATTGTCGAGATCGAACCGGCAGTGCATTTGCCACCAAGCATCGCGCCAAAACCCTGCACCATGGCTGGGGTGAGGGGGGCAAGTGGTCTGACGCTGATGCCAGTCTCGCATGTCATGGGCGCGGATCATACCAAACGGACCCGCCATGCCAACAAGGGTGCCAAGCCAAACAAGGATATATTCCAACCATTTAGGTGTGTGAAATGCCTTGTGAATAAGAAGTCGGTGCATGCCGACGGAGTGACCAGCACAAACTGTAATTGCTGTTGTTCCTAGAAATACAAGAAACCCGCTCCAGCTTGGGGTGAAAAAGATCGCAGCAAGACCGCCTGCCATCATGACAAACAGCCAGAGCGATTTGGGCGCGTCCCAACGGATCGTGCCGCGCATCGCATTGCTTTGGTTGTTGGGAAATACGCGATCTGTTGCATGCAGGTACATCTTGAAACCCCCGGTGATAACAAATATGATCTTAAAGATATAACCAATAAGTTAAAAGGTTAACTCATGTCAAGCCCTGATAAAGTGTTCGAAGCTTTGGCCTCAACAACGCGTCGTCGAATACTGGCCTATCTCTCAGAGGGGCCATTGACGGCTGGCGTCGTTGCTGAACGTTTCGATATGTCTCAACCCGCCATTTCCAAACACCTCTCAATTCTGGAGTCCGCGGACTTGATCTGGAAAAAGCGAGAAGGCCAGTTTGTAAAGTATGGCATGAAGGCTGATAATCTCGGGGGAACTTTGGCAAAGTTCATGCAGGAAGTTTGCCCGCCAAGCAGGGCGCTAAAAGCAGAGCGCCGTTCCGAGAATGAACCGGACTGAACATGTCGAATTCTGCTTACATGGCGACCTAAGGGCCAGCAGCCGCGCATCAAAGGCAATGACGTTTCTTTTTGCGCAAGACGTTGCAATGTATTGTTATTCAAGAATCTCATCAAGATCGTGGCGAACCCAACCCGGTGGCACGGTTCATAAGTAGGCCAATTGTTAGTGGAGAAGACGGCAGTCCCGCGTCAAGCCGTGGTCAACTGACCGAGCACCCAAAAACTGTGCGCTGCAAAAAGCGCTCGGGCTCTGTTGAGGCGGGGCGCTTCTGCGTTTCTGAACGCAGTCATGAGGCGGGTTTTTACGGTCAACCCTTCCGGGAACCGCGCAAGGCACCGGACATGCGTGTTGCGCCGTTTTTTGGGCGTAAACTGCAATGTTGGGGCAGGGGCGCGGGGTCACGTTTGACGCACCACTGCGTCGCGCAAATCCGCTGGCTGCGCCGAAAGAGGCCAAGCCAGCCCCCAAGACCGATATCCATCCCTACTGCTTGGGATGAGTGTAGAACCATGCACTGGAATGCGGCTGTTCGACCGGTTGTCAATATCAGAGACATGGCTCGCGCGGACGGCACAGAGGCTCCGTCGTTTGGCGAACCAGACAAAACCGAGCCTTTGAACCGCGTGTTGGGGACTACGAGGCTGAGCGCGCAGTGATCACCGAATACAAAGGGGGCGGAGCCGGTCAGAAGCAGAAGCTTTCGCTGCTCAATCTTATTTTGCCAGAAACGATACCCAGCGTAACATCATGTTAGCCGAAAACTGGTGAGCGCCAGGTATCCACGTGATCCCTCTGCCGGCATGTCGTTTGAAGACGTCGGAACCTTTCCCCCAAGCTCACGAGGTATGATCGTCAACCCGACATCGACAGTTCGCCCGGTTAACGCTGTCGCACCGGCCACCGGCGCGACCATTTGGGCACATAAAAATCATAATAAAAAGACGGACGCGGGCCAACATCTCTTGGTTCACAGGGCGATTTTCAAACCATCTTTGCCAACAATCAGTTCACCCTCCCAATGCTCATCAACAGCATTTTGCCAATCGGTTTCGCTATAACTCGGGTCATCTGATGGAATGAGGTGCGACAAAGCCAGCCGTTTAACGCCTGCTCGTGTTGCCGTTTTTGCCGCGTCATGGGCAAATGTATGGGACCGCAACCAATGAGCCATCAGTTTGTCGCTGCCATTGCCTATCCTTTCCATCAAGGCTGGCAATGCGCTTTCTAGCATTGCCTCATGCACCAAAAGGTCCGCGCCTTTTGCAAAGTGTTCGAGGGCGGCAATGGGGGCAGTATCGCCGGAACATACGACATGGGTATCAGCCGTTTTGAAGGACAAAGCATAGCAATCGGTAAGGGGCGGGTGTTCGGTTCGGATGGCCGAAACAACTAGACCGTCGTGATCCATGACGGTGCCTTCATCGATTTCATAAACCTTTACCAACTCTCGTATATCTGGGCGGCCTTCGTCCTCCATACGCAGATCTATGTCGGCCTTCATGGACATCAAGAACGCCAACCAATAGTTGACAAGGCCCGGCGGGCCATAGACGTCGACCGGTGTTTTCAACCCCGCCGTCCAAGACGTGTGCAGAAGCGGTCCGAGTTCAAGGTAATGGTCCGAGTGCAGGTGTGTGATAAAGATCAGGGACAGGTCTTTGAGTTGCATGCCTTGATCGACCAAGCCTTTGGTGACGCCAAGTCCGCAATCCACAACGATTTTCTTATCGTTCAGGACAAACAGGTTCGACGTTGGCATCGATGATCCCGGACGGATCGCAGGGCCACCTTTTGTGCCCAGAAGGGCAACGTAGTTCTCTGACATTCCTATTCCCTTCAAACCGATGCGAAACCCGCATCGAGCGCGGACAAAATGGTGTTGGCGTCGGTTTCGGTCAGCACGAGCGGCGGTGACAAAATAAGGTTCGGCCCGGACACGCGAACCATCGCCCCGGCCGCATAGGCACCTTCATAGACTTTGGCCGCTGTTGCCGCGTCGATCGGTTTTTTGGTGGTGCGGTCGCTGACCATCTCAATCGCAGTCATCAAGCCGTGACCACCACGCACATCCCCAATGATGTCGTATTTTGCCATCAAAGTCTTGCACCCTTCGAACAGTTGCGTGCCGCGTGCCGCAGCGTTTTCGACCACGTTCAAACGCTTGGTTTCTGCCAAACACGCAAGGGCCGCCGCCGCGCCAACGGGGTGGCCAGAATAGGTGTAACCGTGGCCAATTTTGGCGTTTGGATCAGATTCAAAAGCCTCGATCATGCGATCACCGATCATAACAGCCCCGAACGGGAAATAGCCGTTGGTAATGGCCTTGGCCGTCGCCATCATATCGGGTTTGATCCCCCAAAGACGTGCGCCAGACCAGGCTCCAGTGCGGCCATAGGCGGTGATGACTTCATCTGTGATCAACAAAATCCCGTTTCGGTTACAAATCTCCTGCACCATTGGAGCAAAGGATTTATGCGGGGGAATAACCCCGCCAGCGCCCAGGATTGGCTCCATAATCATGGCGGCGATTGTACCGGCCCCTTGGAAGGCGATCTCGTCTTCAAGTGCTTGGGCGCAAAGCTGCGCCAAGCGCTCGGGATCTGTTTCGTTGAACGGATTGCGATAGGTGTAGGGGGCCGGAATGTGATAACAGCCCGGCAAAAGCGGTTCGTAAGCCGTGCGGAAGTTCGCGTTGCCATTAACAGAGGCACCGCCGATATGGGTGCCGTGGTACCCCTTTTTCAGGCTCAGGAATTTGGTACGTCCGGCCTCGCCACGCAGTTTGTGATACTGGCGTGCCAAACGCAGCGCTGTTTCAACGGAATCCGATCCGCCGGAGGTGAAAAAGGCGCGGCTCAGGCCATCTGGTTCGAAAAACTGGCCCAGTTCATAGGACAGTTCAATGGCGGCATCATTGGATGTGCCGCGAAACGTTGAGTAATAAGGGAGAGTGTCCAATTGATTGGCGATTGCGTCTTTGACGGGCTGACACGAATACCCCAAGTTGACGTTCCAAAGCCCGCCAACGCCGTCCACGACGGTATGCCCATCGATGTCTGAGACGCTGACACCGGACGCGCCTGTGATGATTATGGGCGGATTGTCATGGCTGTCCTTGGGGGACGTCATGGGATGCCACATATGGCGCCCATTGTTTTCTTTTAGAAAATTTGAGTCTTTCATGATGTCGCGTCCAATGTATTAGAGCTTTTCAGAGTGGCGGCCCAAAGGGCCTCTATCTGCTCGGGAACGGTGCCGCCCCAACCGCGGGTTAGTTCACGGCTGGCGGTTACGAGATGCTTTTGGCATGTTTGTTCGAGTTCGGGGGTAAATCGCGTCGCGACACAAGCCACAGAAACCGCGCCCGCAATCTTGCCGGTTTTGTCAAAGACAGGCGCTGCGAGGCTCGAGACCTCATCTTCAAAACTTTGGATTGTACGTCCAAATCCGGTTTGTCGAACAGATTGCACGACCTGTTCTAAAGAGGCCTTCGAATTGATGGTGTGGTTCGTGAACTTTTCGAGGTTGTCCACTGCAACCTCCATAAGCTCGGCCGGACCAAAGGCTAAAATTGACAAACCCGAGGCCGTCGCATGAAGCGGAAATTTGTTCAGATCAACCACGACTCGCGTGCTGTGCTGAATTGATTCGCACGAAGCCAACGCAAAAACAGCCGTCCCAGACAAAACCGACGCATGAGTCGTTTCCCCTGTTTCCTCTGCAAGCGCCCGAAGAACCGGAAGTGCGCTTTCCTTGCGCGGCACAGTCAGCTCTCGCGTTTGCGCCAACTGCAAAAGCGCCGGCCCAAGGCGGTACTGCCGGGTGAGCGGATTTTGCTCAACAAAACCAGCCTCTTCAAGCGCTTGAAGATGCCTATGCGTTGTCGCCTTGTCACGTTTGGCCAATCGGCAAAGCGCTGAAAGGCCGATTTCTGGACTGGTTGCTGAAAAGAACGACAGCAAGTGAAGAGATTTTAACGCAGAGGACAATTTGGAACCGCCGATTTGTTTAATTTCAGAAAAAGTTTGACAGACACAAATTAACAAGGCAACCTTTTTTTCAAACCACTGGTTCAAATAATGAACCGATCAACCGGGAGACTGTAGATGACCACACTGACTAGAACGGCAACGGCCGTGGCATTGGGACTGGCCACAATCGCGGGAAGCGCGCAGGCTGAGTACCCTGAAAAGCCAGTTGAATTTGTTGTGCCTTGGCCTCCAGGTGATCTTGAAGACGTGCTGACACGAATGATCGCGGAGGATTTTAGCGCGGCCTATGGTGTTCCAGCAGCGGTTGTGAACAAGCCGGGCGGCGGCGGCGGCCCATTTCCCGGTGCGATCGAGGTCGCGAATGCCCCGGCTGATGGGTACACCATTGGGTCATTTATCATCGCCATTCCTGTCGTTGGTCCGCAGCTCGGTATCGCTGAGCTGAACCCGAACCCATTTGTGCCGCTTGGCAATTTCCTGACGTATCCATTTGTCATCGCAGCGGGTGGGAATGCCCCATACGATGATATGGCTGGCCTTGCTGCGCATGCGCAGGAAAATGATGTTGTATTGGGGCACTTTGGTGCACCGCTTGTTCCGACGCAGGTCACACTTGGCTTGGCGTCCGAGATGGGCTTTTCATACGCAGCCGACGCAGCGTTTGACGCTTTGGATTGTAACACATTGGCGTCTGGCGACGTCGACGTAATCAACACAACATTGCAGCTGATCCTGCCTTGCCTTGATGATGTGAAAGTCCTGGCTTCCATTGGGTCCGAACGCATTGCGTTGACACCTGATGCACCGACTGTTTCTGAGCTTGCGCCGAATCTGGACGTCGCGCTTTGGAACGGTCTTTTCGTGCATGAAGAGACCCCACAGGACGTGCGTGACAAGATCATCGCGGTTGCACAAAAGACAGTCATGTCAGAGCGCGCGCAAACGTTGGCTGCTGAAACGGGGGCACTTGTCTATTGGCAGGATGCCGATGCCGTCGCCACCCAGATCGAGAAAGACATTGAAACGCTCGGAACGATTGAGGCGATTTTGTCTAAGTAAGCGCTGCCTTTCGTAATTGAACCGGGCGGCGCTGTCGCCCGGTTGCTTTGAATAGACTCGTCATTGCAGGCCAACCCGGAGCATTACTTTGACAAATACCAAGACATTGCAGGCGTTGTTCAAGCGATATCGCCGACCAGGAGATATTGTATTTGCTTGGTTCTGGGTTGTGATCTCTGTCTTCTTGCTGAGCCAGATCTTTGACCAGACAGCCTATAAGAACGGGGCTAAGCTATTTGCTCAGCCACGGTTTTGGCCTGCTGTGTCGCTAGGCCTAATGACCGCTTTCGCGTGTTTTCACCTTCTCGGATCCGCACTGTCAGAAAGGATCGAGGGGCGTTGGCGTGAAGTCTGGCTTTGGGTTTCCTCGCTGGAATATGCGGGTTGGTTCATGGTCTATGCCATTGCGGTGCCCTACACCGGATACCTTTTGACTACGATTGTCTTTGCCATCTTGCTTGCTCTGCGTGTCGGCTACCGTAGCGCCCAGATGTTGATGGCCGCAGGGGGAAGTGCCCTGTTTACAGTCTTGTTATTTAAGACCCTTTTGAAAGTGAACCTGCCGTCCGGGCTGATCTACGATCAGCTACCCGATGGTTTGCGTCAATTCATGCTCACATATTTCTAATAGGATCTGACGATGGAAAATATTCTAGCAGGCCTAGAAATGTTGGCGAGATGGGACGTCATGGTCGCCTTGTTAGTTGGGTCGATCGGCGGCGTGATCATTGGCGCAATTCCCGGTGTTGGACCCGCCGTTGCAATTGCAATCATGCTTCCGGCGACATTTGGGTTGGACCCGATTGTCGGCCTTACAATGTTGTTGGGCATATATGGGTCCTCGATGTTTGGCGGCGCAATCCCCGCGGTTTTGATCAACACTCCCGGGACGGCGGTGAATGCACTAACGTCATATGACGGGTATCCAATGACAGAAAACGGAGAGGCCCACCGCGCGGTTTCGCTGGCCTATAGTGCCTCGTTCTGGGGTGGCATCTTTGGCATTGGCTGCTTGATCCTCTTGTCACCAGTTTTGGCCATCATCGCCCCGATGTTCGGCAGTCGCGAGATTTTCTTGGCCGCCTTGTTGGGCATCATCTTGGTGGTTCTCGCGCATCGAGGTCAAATCATGGCCGCAGGTATGTTGGGCATGTTTGGGATTTTCCTACAAACGATTGGCCTTGATGCGGTGACCTACACCAAGCGCTACACCTTTGATCAATCTTTTCTGTCGTCTGGCGTCAATCTGATTGTCGTCGTCTTGGGTTTGTTTGCACTTAGTCAGGCCTTCTTCCTGCTCACGGCCCCTGACAGCAGCCCAGATGCCAAGCCCATTTCGGGGAAATTGGGAGCAGGTTTTAAAGAGCTTATGCAGTACAAACGGGTCGCAACGGTTGCCTCTGGGTTTGGTGTTATCCTTGGCATGATACCCGGCACCGGTGAATTTACCGCTCAATTCATGAGCTATACCTACGCGCAGAAAACATCCAAAGAGCCCGAGAAATTCGGCAAAGGATCACCAGAAGGATTGATCGCATCCGAGGCCGCAAATAACGCTGTGCCCGCTGCCGCGATGATCCCGCTCTTGGCCTTGGGTATCCCGGGCGAAGCGCTCACAGCGATGATGTTGTCGGTGTTCTACGTTCACAATGTGATCCCGGGCCCCCAGTTGTTCCAAAACAATATCGACCTTGTTTATGGCCTGTATTTCGCGCTGATTGCGTTGAATGTGATTGTGTTGGTCTTCTTGCTGTTCTCGACGAACCTGCTGACCAAGATCATTCGCATTCCGACCCGTTTCTTGGGCGTCATGATCCTGATGTTGTCTTTCGTTGGGGTCTATTCGCTGCGCAACTCGCTGACGGATGTCATCATCTCTGCGGTGTTTGGGGTTCTTGGTTTGGTGCTCAAGCGGCTCAACCTACCAATTGTTCCGATCATCCTTGGGATGGTTCTTGGTGGCATAATGGAGACCAAGCTGCGATCCGCCTTGCCACGTCTGAAGTCGCCGCTTGATATGATCGACCGACCGATTTCATTCATAATCTTCGTCCTGATCCTTCTGGTGATCGGCCTGCATATCCGCACCTTGATAAAGGAATTTAAGGCCCATCAGCCGGACGAAGATCACGACCTTCACGATACTCAAGCACGGTAAAAAATAATGGATCAATCCCAGATCGACGCATTGCGCGGCGCAGCAGTTGCCAAGCGTGGTCACATTATCGATGGCAAGTCGGTTCCCGCATCAGATGGTGCAACAATGGATATTGTCTCACCGATAGATGGCAGTGTTTTGACGCAAGTGGCCTGTGGAACCGCTGCTGATATGGAAGCTGCGATCGCTTCGGCACGGGCATCCTTTGACGACGGGCGTTGGTCGGGGATGCCGCCGGCGGCGCGCAAAAAGGTGTTGTTGAAATGGGCCGACCTGATTGACGCCAATGCGCTTGAACTTGCGGTTCTCGGTGTGCGTGACAACGGCACCGAAATCAATATGGCCATCAAGGCCGAACCCGGATCAGCCGCGGGAACGATCCGTTATTATGCCGAAGCGCTTGATAAAATCTATGGCGAGATCGCTCCAACCTCCGCCGACGTTTTGGGTCTGATCCACAAGGAACCCGTGGGCGTAGTCGGCGCGATTATCCCTTGGAACTTTCCGATGATGATCGGCGCTTGGAAACTTGGGCCAGCCTTGGCCATGGGCAATTCTGTTGTCCTGAAGCCCGCAGAAACTGCCTCGCTTTCATTGATGCGGATGGTGGATTTGGCGCATGACGCGGGCCTGCCACCGGGTGTCTTGAACGCGGTCACTGGTGAAGGTGCCATCGTTGGAGAGGCGCTGGGGCTGTCGATGGATGTCGATGTGTTGGTGTTCACCGGATCGGGCGGCACGGGGCGTCGGCTCATGGAATATTCCGCGCGATCAAATATGAAGCGGGTCTATCTGGAACTCGGCGGCAAATCCCCCAACATCATTTTTGCAGACGCCCCGAATTTGGACGAAGCGGCAAAAGTAGCCGCGGGCGGCATTTTCCGCAACTCAGGGCAGGTCTGTGTTGCGGGGTCACGTTTGCTGGTCGAAGCCTCGATCCATGATGACTTCGTCGCTGCAGTTGTGAAGGCGGCTGAGGCGATGCCCGTGGGCAATCCGTTGGATATGACGACCGCCATCGGCGCGGTGAACTCCGAAGTGCAATTGGCTGCGAACCTTGGGTTTGTTGAGACCGCGAAATCCGAGGGCGGTGAGGTCATCACAGGCGGTGAACGTATTCTGCAAGACATCGGCGGATTCTATATGGCACCCACCGTCATCACCGGCGTCACGCCGGACGCGACCTTGACCCAAAAAGAGGTCTTCGGGCCTGTCTTGGGCGTCACATCCTTTTCTGACGAAACCGAAGCTACGCGCCTTGCCAACGCGACAGTGTATGGATTGGCGGGGGGCGTTTGGACCAGCAACCTAAGCCGTGCGCACCGTATGGTGAAATCCGTTCGCACCGGCGTCATGCACGTAAACACCTATGGCGGAGCCGATGGAACGGTTCCTTTGGGTGGTGTTGGTCAGTCGGGCAACGGGCACGACAAATCGCTTCATGCGATCGAAAAGTACATCAACCTCAAGACCGCTTGGATCAAGCTTTAAGGAGTTCATGCAATGTCTGGAAAAACGATCCTCGTTATCGGAACCTATGACACAAAAGACGATGAGCTCGACTATCTGGCGAGTGTAATCCGTGAGCAAGGCGGTCAGGTTGTCACGATGGATGTGTCAGTTTTGGGCGATCCCTCAAAACCTACGGATTATTCCAAACATGATGTCGCCCAAGAAGGCGGCAGCAGCATTGCCGCCGCCATCGCGACGAAGAATGAAAACAAAGCTATGCAAATCATGGCTGATGGTGCGGTCCTTTTGACGGCGCGGCTTTATGCCGAGGGCCGTTTTGATGGCATGATGGTGCTCGGCGGTTCCATGGGTACCGATTTGGCACTCGACGTCACCGCCGCGCTGCCTTTGGGTGTGCCGAAATATATCGTATCCACGGTGTCCTTTTCGCCGCTCATTCCGCCAGAGCGGCTTGCGGCAGATACGCAGATGATCCTTTGGGCTGGTGGCCTTTATGGGCTCAATAGCGTTTGCAAAGCCTCCCTAAGCCAAGCAGCAGGTGCGGTTTTGGGTGCCGCCAATGCGGTTGAAAAACCGGATGCCTCAAAGCCAATGATAGGGATGACTTCACTGGGAAAAACGGCGCTGCGCTACATGGTTTTTTTGAAACCAGCGCTAGAAGAGCGCGGGTTTGAGGTTGCAGTGTTCCACGCCACCGGTATGGGCGGGCGTGCCTATGAAAGCCTTGCGGCGCAGGGTGCATTCGCCTGTGTGTTCGATTTCTGTACCCAAGAGCTTGGCAATCACATTCACGGGTCGAATATTTCGGCTGGCGCGGACCGGCTAACCAACGCAGGCAAGAATGGAACACCGCAAATTGTATCCGGTGGATGCTATGATTTGGTTGATATCGTCGGATGGCAAGGGGTGCCCGACAAATGGACCGATCACCCGACCCATGCGCACAATCGCCTGATTACCTCTGTTGTCCTGAATGCCGACGAGCGGCGTACCGTCGCGCGGGCACATTCGGATCAATTGTCAACGGCCACTGGGCCGGTTGCTTTCCTTTTGCCCGAGGGTGGCTGTGGCGAATGGGACCGGGATGGTGCCGAACTGCACGATAGGGAAGGGCTTGATGCCTTCTTGTCCGAATTGCGAGAGACTTTGCCGGAAAATGTGGAACAGCATAATGTAGAGGCCCATATTAACGATGAAGGTTTTGCTGCAAAGGCTCTTGAAATCTTTGATCAGTGGCGCGCGCAAGGGATTGTAAAAGCCTAGGGAAACTTCGCCAATTGCGTTCAACGCCTTTGCGACATCACTTGTTCTCCACAGTGAGAAAAGCCTTTCTAAACGTCCGCAGCCTCGTCGACGACACAGGCCAACTCGCGCCAGGATTGATCACATCTTTGGTATCGATAAAGCATAGTGCGCACAATCGCATGCGACACATCTAGACCAACATGTTAATCCATCTGCGTTCTCCCATGTTCACAGTCATCCTTTAATCTTGTCGGGAGCCTTCCCCGGATCAGAAGTAGCCCAAATGCGCATGCTCTGGGCCACTTGTTAAAGCCGTCTGGCGAGGCGGATTTCTTTCAAAGACACCGCCAGTGCCACCGCGAGCAATCCAAGCGAAACAACGGCAAGCACTGCCCATCCAAATCCAGCTATAATTGCGCCCGCGGCGAATGCGCAGACCGTTGACACCAGTGCGATCACAGTTTCATTCGCGCCTTGAACGACCCCCTTTTTGTCTTCAGATACTGCGCTTGCAAGCATCGTCGTCGCGCCAATAAACCCAAAGTTCCATCCTATCCCCAACAGGACAAGCGATCCGTAAAAATGTGCCGAGGTCTGCCCGCTAAGCGCTGTTATCGAGGACATAATCAGCAGTGCCAGCCCGATAAGCGCGATTTGATGAACGCCAAATTTCCGGACCAAGAACCCGGTGAAAAAGCTCGGCGCAAACATCGCCACAACATGCCAACGGATGACATCACCCGCCATGTCCTCATCAAAACCGCAGCCAATCATAGCAAGCGGCGTCGGGACCATCAAGAAAACCATGATGCCTTGAGAAACGGCTCCCATCCCAACAGCAAGCCGAACTGACCGATGCTTCAAAACCGATAGGGAGGACAGACGTTCCCTTAGGCTTTGTGCCGCGCCATGTGTGGGGACGGGCAGTCGCGTCAACGCCAGAGGACCCAAACCAACAATCGAAAGAGCAGCAAGCGCCGCATATGCGCCCGCCAATGGGATCGGGGCCAGTGCATCTTTGGTTGCGATGAACAGTTGTGGACCGACAAAGGCGGCTACTAGGCCGGATGTAAGCATTAGAGAGATTGCAACGGGTTGCCACTCTGCGCTGACAGTTTCAGCAGCCGCGAACCGAAAATACTGGAAACATGCAAGTGCTGCGCCCAATGTCAGATGAGCCAAGCAAATCAATGGAAAACTATCAACAAACAGGGCTCTAGCGCCGATCATTGCCCCCAAGACGGCACAGGCAACGCCGGCGACAAATCCGGCTTTTCGTCCTCGTTTGCTCATCATGAGCGAAAACGGCCCAGCAGAGAGCAACCCTGCAAGTGTCTGAAGGGACGCCGGTAGCGTTGCCAACGCAGTTGAAGGGGCAAGCATTAGGCCGGCCAACCCGCCGAGAATGATTAGCATCGGCATGGCTGACCCAAGGATTGTGTTGGCCACCAGCAAACCCAAGTAATTGCTGTTCCGCGCCACGAATGACCTTTGCATCGTCGTTCCCCAAATCAGGTTGCGTTATGGGCTTTGTAAATCACTCCGGGTATGTCTAATATGTCAACATGGCGTCAAATACAGACAAAACTGGAAAATCTCGAACAATCGACGTTTTGATCTTTGATGACGTCAATCTGCTCGATGTATCTGGTCCGGTTCAGGCTTTTGATACGGCCCTTGCAAACGGTCAAAAGCGATACAATGTGCGATACGTGTCGGTTGATGGGGGTCCTGTCAGGGCCGGTTGCGGCATGCGTTTGATGCCCGATGCGTCGCTGTCATCTGACTCGAACTGCGATGATCTGCTTATACCAGGCGGCACTGGTGTTGATGTTTTGATCCCTAATGGTGTCGTGTGCGGGGTCATTGCTGACCATCTTGACCGCAAGCCCGAGGGGCGCGTCATCTCGATCTGTTCCGGCGCTTTACTGCTTGCTGCGGCAGGCGTGTTGGATGGACGGCCAGCGACAACGCATTGGTCCCGTTTGGCTGAAACCAAACAGTATGATCGCGTTTTGTGGGACCTTGATCAGATTTGCACGGAGCAAGACCGGATCTTTACATCAGCGGGAGTCACAACAGGGATCGATCTAGCCCTGTCCATAATCCGCTCGGATTGCGGAACGGAAGTCGCGTTGGCTGTCGCACGGGAACTGGTGGTTCAGTTGCGGCGCACAGGAGGGCAAAGCCAATATGCCATGCATCTGGCCGGGCAGTTTACCAAAGACGATGCACTGACCCGATTGATCGAGCAGGTCGTTGCCGCACCGCATCTCGACTGGTCGCTTGAGACATTAGCCCAAACCGCAGGTATGAACCCGCGAACGCTCACCCGCCGTTTCAAACGCGATCTGCAAGAGAACCCTGGGCAGTTTGTGGAACGGGTCCGCATTGATCATGCGCGTGGGCTCTTTGCCGACAAACTTCCGTTAAAAGACGTCGCGCGGCTGAGCGGTTTTGGAGACATTCAACGCATGCGCCGCGCCTTTCAGCGCAGGTTCGGTGTCAATGTCAGCGACTACGTGAGCTCTTTTGTACCGTGACTCTTGCTGGCTAGAGGTCGTGATTGCGTCATTGGTGTAAATGTCACGAGTGGTCTTTCGTCCGGCAAGCTGAGAGTTCGCTTGCAAAGGGATTTTGCGATCGCAGCGAATGGCTACTTCTGCCTGTTCGAGCGTGTCCTTTGCAATGCCAAAAGCCCCTATAAAAGTTTTTGAAACCTCAAACCTTCCGGTGGCATTCTCCTTCTCAAGATGAAAAATCCGCCTCACCATTTTGTAGCGGATGTCCGCGCGGCAACCCGAAATAAGCGTCATGGGCGGGTATTTAGGAAGGAAGGGCTCCTTTCGCTCCTGCCCATTGCTGGCAAATAGACTAGTTGTTTATTGTGAATGACTAATGGCATGTTTTAGAATATCTATTTGGAGTATGGGCATATTGTGGCCGTGGCGATTGTCACCTGTTGGGCGATGTCGCGGGTACTGATACGACGCGACGAGCCATGTTTAATGTCGGTCCTGTCGTTCGCGGGTCTAAGAGTGATCGTCAGGATGTAGGCTCAGTAAGCTGTCTCGGAGACTGTCTGTAGATTAATGGGAGGGCACACCGACAATCAGTCCGATTAGCCCAATCTGCAAAACGTGACCTGTGCGATGCTCGCATCATTTCGATGCCTGCAATGCGTGGGGATAACCGTCGGACTGCAGGTTGTATCACCATCCTAAAATGCTGACTTTCACCAAGAGTTTTGGATGTAGTGGCGGAGAGACAGGGATTCGAACCCTGGGTAGGCTTGCACCCACAACGGTTTTCGAGACCGCCCCGTTCGACCACTCCGGCACCTCTCCGCGGGGGTCTGGTGAGGGGCCGTTTAGACCGCTACGGGGGAGGGTGCAACAAGAAATTTACACAATCCGCTCATGAAGGCGCTGACCCCTTGGAAATCCCGACAAGGGAGCCTACCGTTATAGGGTGTACAGGATAAGGACACCGGAATGTTGCGCCGTTTTATTGCTGGTCTTTTGGCCATGACTTTGGCTTTGCCTGTCCATGCAGAGCCGTCGGACGATGTGTTGGACGCTCTGCAATTGGACGCGCTATTGACCATTATGCGTGACGAAGGTGTCGCCTATGGTCAGGAAATGGCCACCGACATGTTTGCCGGTGGTCAGAACGCCCATTGGCAGTCCTTGCTCGATCAAATCTACGATATTTCCAAAATGGAACAATTGGTGCGGGCCCAGTTTGGGGCGGCGTTAGGGGATGCGGACACCGATTCCCTGTTGGCCTTTTTCAATTCAGACCTCGGCAAGCAAGTCGTAAAGCTTGAGCTGAGCGCGCGTCAGGCCATGATTGATGATGCCATCGAACAGGCCGCACGACAGTCCTACTATGATGCCAAGGACAAGGAACTTAGGGGCGTAACGGCGTTTATTGAGGCCAATGACTTGATCGAGGCCAATGTCACCGGCGCATTGAACGCGTCGTTTCAGTTCTATCGAGGCTTGGTCGATGGCGGCGGGTTTGAGATGAGCGAAGGAGAAATCCTGTCGGATGTTTGGGCCCAAGAGGACGAAACCCGTGTCGATACCCGTGAATGGCTCTATGGGTTTTTGATGATGGCCTATGGCCCTTTGGAAGAGGACGAGCTTGACGCCTATGTCGCGTTTTCATCAAGCCCAGAGGGCAGGGCACTTAACCAAGCTCTCTTTGCCGGTTTTAACCAAATGTATGACGATATTTCCTATGCGTTGGGTCTTGCTGCGGCACAGCAAATGCAAGGCCAAGATTTGTAGTCGGCGCAAGAGTGCAGAAGCGGAGCTGAAAAAACGCGGCTTCGCTTGACAAACTACATATCACGCGTGCATAAGCGCGCTGCAAAGGACGGGGCTACGGCTCCGCCTTTTGTTTTTGTTGAAACGAACGTTCCAAACGGGACGCGCGGTTCGAGGCGGCCAGGGGCAAAGACCCGTGGCCACAAACGCCCGGAAACGGGGGCCGAAGAACGCGATATGAAAGGAAACACGCGATGTTCGCGGTACTCAAGACCGGCGGCAAGCAATACAAAGTCCAGGCGGGTGATATTCTCCGTGTGGAAAAGCTGGCTGCTGATGCGGGCGAAACCGTCCAGTTCAACGATATTCTGATGATTGGCGGCGAAAGCACAGCCATCGGTGCCCCCTTTGTGGCAGGTGCCGGCGTTCAGGCTGAAATCGTCGACCAGATCAAAGGCGAAAAGACCATCAACTTCGTCAAGCGTCGCCGTAAGCACAGCTCGCAGCGTACCAAAGGCCACCGCCAGCAACTTACCCTGCTGCGCGTGACCGACATCTTGGCCGAAGGTGCGGACAAGTCGGGCGTTAAAGCTGCTATTGGCGCGGGTTCCGCTCCTAAAGCTGCTGCTCCTGCAGCCGCTAAGCCAGCCAAAAAGGCCGCTGCTCCTAAAGCAGAAGCCGCCGCTGGCGCAGATGATCTGACAGAAATCACAGGTGTCGGCCCAGCCGCCGCCAAAAAGCTGGTTGAAGCCGGCATCACAACTTTTGCACAGCTCGCAGCAGTTGACGCCGACACCTTTGAAGGTGCCAAGGTCAAAGCTGAGTGGGTTGAGCAAGCCAAAACACTGGCCTAAGGCTAAGGAGAGCAACACATGGCACATAAAAAAGCTGGCGGTTCCTCCCGCAACGGTCGCGACTCAGCTGGTCGTCGTCTTGGTGTAAAATTGTACGGTGGCCAAGCGGCTATTCCGGGCAATATCGTCGTGCGTCAGCGCGGCACCAAGTTTTGGCCAGGTGAAGGCGTAGGCATGGGCAAAGATCACACCATCTTTGCAACTGTCGAAGGCGCAGTCACCTTCCGCAAAGGCCTCAAGGGCCGAACCTTTATTTCGGTCTTGCCAGTGGCGGAGGCCGCTGAATAAGCCGACCTAGAGGTTGAAAAACAATAGGGGATCGGCACACCGCCGGTCCCCTTTTTCATTTAGGTGAATTGGACCGGTCACATTCAGGACAAGACCCCTGATTAACCGAATTCCAATGCCTAAGTGATAAAGGCATGCACATGAGGAGAGTGCAGATGAGCCTGGATGATTTGCAGCAACAACCCTTGGTCGAGACCGAGCGGTTTGATTTGCGCCCAGTTCAGCAATCTGACATCGGGTTGTTGGAACACTATGCCGGGGATGAGCGTGTTGCTCAGATGACCCCGACCATTCCCCATCCTTTGCCCCCCGGTGCGGTTGCGGCGATGATCGATCGCGTCACCGATGCCGAGCGTGACGAAGATGTCTGGGTCATGGATGCCACCAAGGTTGGTGGGGCCGAAGTCATGGGGGCGATTACGCTCAAACGCATGGATCGTAACCAATCCGAAGTTGGCTATTGGGTGGCCCCGTTGTTTTGGAACACCGGATTGGCCAGTCAAGCGGTTGAGGCTTTGATCGCCGCGAACCCGATGCAAAACGACACGATCTTTGCCAGTGTGTTTCAGGACAATCCGGCCTCGGCCCGTGTTCTGGTCAATTGTGGCTTTGAATATATCGGCGATGCCGAGGCGTTTTGTGTATCGCGCAATGCCAAAATCCCGACTTGGACTTATCTTAAAAAGTTGACCTAGCATGCTGAATTTGCACATGGGTCGGCTTGTATTGCGGCCCATGTGTTCCGCAGATGCAAGCTGGATCACCCGCGACATCGCCAATCCCAACGTCCATCGCTGGCTGACCAGCGTTCCTTGTCCCTATCGGATTGAGGATGCGGACCAGTTCATTGAGAGTTTCGCTATCAAAGAGGGGTTTCGTGTCATCGTCGACGACGGTGAGCCGCTTGGCATGATTTCGATTGAAAGCGCCCGCAGTTTTGACGCAAACCGGAGCGCCTTGCCTGAACTTGGCTATTGGTTGGCTGAACGGGCTTGGGGGCGCGGCGTGATGTCGGATGCGGCGCGCGCTATGGTTGACTGGTTCTTTGACGGGCAAGGGGATGAGATTGGGTCCGGCTGGATCCAAGGCAACACGCGATCACCAAAAGTCTTGACCAAACTCGGGTTCCTCCCGACTGGTAAAACCCTCATGCGTCACGCGTATTTTCATGGCAAAGAAATGCCGGTAATCCGGGTCACATTGACAAAAGATCACTGGCAGCGCGCCAAGCCCGCTTGAGAAAACTCAACTTCCCAGCTACACCGCCCCAACCTGGGTCTTCAGGTCCTGAATAGAAAGCCAAAGCGATGAAATTTCTTGATCTCTGCAAAGTCTACATTCGCTCTGGTGGGGGCGGCAACGGCTGTATCAGCTTCCGTCGTGAGAAGTTCATCGAATATGGTGGGCCTGATGGTGGCGACGGCGGCAAAGGCGGCTCGGTTTGGGCCGAGGCCGTGGATGGGCTAAACACCCTGATCGATTTTCGTTATCAGCAACACTGGTTTGCCGATAACGGCAAAAGCGGCATGGGGCAGGGGCGAACCGGTAAAGACGGCCAAGACATTGTTTTGCGTGTTCCGGTTGGAACCGAGGTTCTGGACGAAGACGAGGAAACCGTCATCGCCGATCTGACCGAGTTGGGGCAGCGTGTTTTGTTGGCCAAAGGCGGCAATGGGGGGTGGGGCAACTTGCACTTCAAAACCTCGACCAACCAAGCGCCGCGTCGCGCCAATCCCGGTCAGGAAGAGATCAACCGGACGCTTTGGCTGCGCCTGAAATTGATCGCGGATGTTGGTCTTGTTGGCCTGCCCAACGCCGGTAAATCGACGTTCTTGGCGGCGACATCGAACGCCCGCCCGAAAATCGCCGATTATCCGTTTACAACCTTGCACCCGAACCTTGGTGTTGTGTTGGTTGATGGCAATGAATTTGTCGTCGCTGATATTCCCGGTTTGATCGAAGGGGCACATGAGGGCCGTGGCTTGGGCGATTTGTTCCTTGGCCACGTCGAACGCTGTGCAGTTTTGTTGCACCTGATTGATGGTAGCTCGGGCTCGTTGCTTGAGGATTACAAAACCATTTGCGATGAGTTGGAAGCCTATGGCGAAGGGCTTGCCGACAAGCCGCGCGTGACGGTTTTGAACAAGATCGACACGTTGGACGACGAAGAACGCGCCTTTCTCAAGGATGAACTCAAAGCGGTTGGGGCGGAGAATGTCTTGCTCATGTCTGGTGCCTCTGGCGAAGGTGTGACCGAAGTCCTGCGTGCCCTGCGACCGCATGTTGATGCCCGGCGCGAAGCCGACAAACCCGTTGATCCTGAAGAAGAAGGGGACGGGACGTGGCATCCCTAAGAGACGCAAAACGGATCGTAATCAAGATCGGCTCGGCCTTGTTGGTCGACCGGTCTAGCGGCGATTTGCGCGCCGATTGGTTGCGGGCCATTGCTCAGGACATCGCAGATTTGCGTCAACGCGGAGCGGATGTTGTTTTGGTATCGTCCGGCTCCATCGCTTTGGGACGTGGGATTTTGGGCTTGCCAATGACTGAATTGTCGTTGGAGCAATCACAAGCGGCGGCGGCCGTCGGACAAATCCGGCTGGCGCGTGCGTGGCAAGAAGCCTTGGCACCTCATGACCTTACCACGGCTCAGGTTTTGGTGACCTTGGAAGACAGCGCCGATCGTCGTCGTTATTTGAATTCTCGCGCGACCCTGTCGACGTTGTTGGGCTTTGGCACCGTTCCAATCGTCAATGAAAACGACACCGTCGCCACCGATGAAATTCGCTATGGCGACAATGACCGGCTTGCGGCGCAGGTCGCGGCCACCGTTGGTGCCGACCTCTTGGTTTTATTGTCGGATGTCGATGGTCTCTATACTGGCAATCCCCAGATTGACCCATCGGCCCAGCATCTTGATATCATAGATCATATCACCCCTGAGATCGAGGGAATGGCTGGAGATGCCGGTTCTGGTCTCTCAAAAGGTGGAATGAAAACCAAGGTCTTGGCGGCCAAAACCGCGACGGCTTCGGGCTGTGCGATGATCATCATGCACGGGGCGGAAAACCACCCGCTGAAACGGTTGCTTTCTGGCGCAAAGAATACGCTTTTTACACCCCAAACAGATCCACACACGGCACGCAAACGCTGGATTTCGGCAATGAAACCTCAAGGGGTTTTGGTGGTCGACGCGGGGGCTGCCACGGCGCTGGCATCTGGCAAATCTCTGCTTCCGGCCGGGCTAAGCGGTGTCGAAGGGCGGTTTGGGCGCGGTGATCCGGTTACGATTCAAGCTCAATCTGGCGAGACGTTGGGGCAGGGGCTTTGCCGCTATACCGCCACCGAAGCCCGTGCGATTGCCGGACGACACAGTTCCGAAATCGAAGCCGTTTTGGGGTATCCGGGGCGCGCGGTGTTGGTACACCGCGATGACATGGCCCTGTAGACGTCTGACGGCGCACCTCTTATTAAGTTTAAAACCACCTCAGCAAAGGAAGACGTCATGAAAGACCTGACAGATATCCCCGCCCTTATGGCCGATATCGGTGCGCGTGCAAAAGCCGCCGCAGCGGAGCTTGCCTTTGCCCCGGCCCCGGTAAAACAGCGCGCCCTTGAGGCCGCAGCAGATGCGGTTTGGGAGGCGCGCGCAGAGATCATCGCCGCCAATGCCAAAGACATGGACTATGGTCGCGACAAAGGGTTGTCCGCTGCAATGATGGATCGGTTGATGCTTGACGAGCCGCGCATCCAAGGCATCGTTGACGGGCTGCGCGCCGTTGCCGCCCAAGACGACCCCGTGGGTCAAGTGACCGAAGACTGGGATCAACCCAGCGGGTTGAACATTCGTCGGGTGCGCACACCTTTGGGTGTGATCGGTGTGATTTATGAATCGCGCCCCAACGTGACGGCGGATGCCGGTGCGCTATGCTTGAAATCTGGGAATGCGGTCATTTTGCGCGGTGGCTCCGAAGGGTTCAACTCTTCAAACGCGATCCACGCCTGTCTGGCGGCTGGGCTGCGTGTTGCGGGCCTTCCAGAAGATGCGATTCAGTTGATCCCAACCCGTGATCGCGCCGCCGTGCGTGAATTGCTCACCATGACCGATACGGTTGACGTGATTGTGCCGCGTGGTGGCAAGGGGCTGGTTGGTTTGGTCCAACGCGAAGCGCGCGTGCCAGTGTTCGCTCATCTTGAGGGCATCGTTCATATCTATGTCGACAAAGCCGCCGACCCGGTTAAAGCCTTGTCCGTCGTTATGAATGCAAAAACCCGCCGTACCGGGATTTGCGGGTCGGCTGAATGCTTGTTGATCCACCGCGATGTCGTTGACACCATCGGTCAGGGCTTGGTGAAATCCCTGCTAGACGCCGGGGTCGAAGTGCGCGCCGGTGAGGTGTTGAAGGCCATCGAAGGCACCCAGGAAGCCACCGAGGAGGATTGGGGCAAAGAGTATCTCGACATGATCATCGCCGCCAAAGTGGTGGATGACATCGACGAGGCCATTGCACACATCCGCCAATACGGATCGAGCCATACAGATTGTATTCTGACCGAGGATGATGACGCCGCGAACCGGTTCTTTGAGCGGGTGGACAGCGCCATTTTGATGCGCAACGCCTCGACCCAATTCGCCGATGGTGGTGAATTTGGCATGGGGGCCGAAATTGGCATCGCAACCGGCAAAATGCATGCGCGCGGCCCGGTTGGGGCGGCGCAACTGACGAGTTTTAAATACCTCGTGGTTGGCGACGGAACAACGCGGGCCTAAAGGGTGCTTGATAAAAATTTGGGTCTGTTGATCAGGTGATCGACAGGCTCAATTTTGTTTCGCTGGCAGAGGCGTGAAGCTTGTGGCCACGATCCGCGGTAAGGATCGGCAAAAGCGCAAATTGCACGCGGTTCGGTGCCAGTTCCGCCAGTTCTGCTGAGCCGTTTAGATGATCCCATAGGTTTGTTGTGATCGTAAGACGAGGTGCTGTTGCGGTAATCGTCCAACCCGCTGCCCCATGTTCATGCGTAACTGTGCCGCCTGTGGGCATGGCAGATTCACAGCAAAGATGCGCTAGATAAGCAAGTTGAACCTCGGTGCGGCGCATGTCGTCCATGGGTCGCCAATCCGCTTGCATGCGGGTGCCCTTACACAAGCCATCCAAGGTTGCGACCGTTTCTTTGCGGCTCATTTTTTGCGCATCACCCGCGCTGCCAAAGGCAACCCGGAAGAACCGAATTCGGGCCGCAGCACTCGCGCAGCTATCTTGAATCAACTCCATCTCGGCGCTGGTATCGGCAGCGCCAGCCATTGACATCAACTCCAATCCGTTCTGGATGGCACCAATCGGGCTGATAAGGTCGTGACACAGACGCGACCCGATTAAGGTAGCTAGTGTTTCACTTGAGTGGGGCATAGAAAGTTCCGAATTCTTGGAGAGGTGATGAGGTGGAAAACATGGACAATCTTAACTCAATTCTTGAGCCGGGCATGTTGGTAACACATCCGCACAAGCCCGATTGGGGCACCGGTCAGGTACAATCCAATATCGGCGGGCGGGTCACGGTAAACTTCCGCGAACAGGGTAAAGTTGTCATTGATGGTGCTCGCGTTGCTTTGATCCCGGTTTACGAAGGTTAACATTAGAGACAAACTGTTTCTGAATAGTTAACTAAGATCACGAACTTGCCAATCTTTTTCTGCCTGCCTAGAAGCGGCTAGGGTGATAAGCGCGGGATGCATTTATGGCTGCAACAGCACAAGGCTTTAGCGTTCGTCTGGCAAGGGATGCGGCGGATTTAGAAGCGGCTCAGCGTTTACGCTATGATGTTTTTGTGTCCGAACTTGGGGGCGACGGACCGCTGGTCGATCACGATAAACAGCTCGAAAAAGATCATTTTGACCCCTTCTTTGATCATTTGCTATTGTTGGATGAGGCCAAGGACCGTGCCGTCGTTGGTGTGTATCGTCTCTTGCGAGAAAATGGGGCAAAGGCCGCTGGGCAATTCTATTCAGAAGACGAATATGATCTTGGACCCTTGCGAAGAAGTGGCCGCAAGCTGTTGGAATTAGGACGATCTTGCGTCGCGCCCTCGTATCGGGGCGGCACCGGTTTGTTTCACTTGTGGCAGGGGTTGGCGGACTATGTTTTGGCCCATGACATTGAGATTCTCTTTGGAACAGCGAGTTTTCACGGCACGAAAACGGCACCTTTGGCACAAAGCCTCTCACTTTTGTATCACCGTCACCTTGCACCGGAAGAGTTGCGCGTAAAGGCACGAGAATACCAAGTGATGGACTTGGTCCCTGAGGATCAAATTGACCGCAAAGCGGCAATGCTACAGATTCCGCCGCTTATAAAAGCCTACCTTCGATTGGGCGGTTGCGTTGGTGATGGCGCGTTTGTGGATCACGCATTTAACACCACAGATGTGTGTTTGGTCATGGACACGGCAAAAATGACGGACCGCCAAAGAGGTCTCTATGTTAAGGATCGTAAAGAATGAGCCCAACATGGGACCCGGGTGAACGGCCCGACAACACCAAAATATCACCTCTCGGTTGGGTGCTGGTGTTGATCCGATTGCCGGTATTGGCTGTGGTGATTTTTGGCGGGCTTATTGTCCTTTTGGCCCTGCGGTTCTTAGAGCGACCTTTTTTTGGCATGGATCGCCCGTGGACACCGTGGATTACGCAAGCTGTGTGCAAAGCAACATTGCAGATTATGGGGCTGCGTTTGACGGCCAAAGGGCCGCGCATGGATGGACCCGGTGCAATTGTCGCTAACCATGCGTCTTGGCTAGATATTTTTGTGCTCAATAGCCGCAAGAACGTTTATTTCGTGTCCAAGGCCGAAGTCGCGAGTTGGCCCGGGATTGGCTGGCTTGCCCGTGCTACAGGCACTGTTTTTATCAACCGAGATCGCCGTGAGGCCAAAGCCCACGCAAAGGTCATTGAAGACAGGTTGTTACATGGTCATCGATTGTTGTTTTTCCCCGAAGGGACTTCGACAGATAGCCGCCGGGTTTTACCCTTTAAAACAACGCTGTTTGCGGCGTTTTACTCGGAGCGTTTGCAACACGCGCTACAGGTGCAGCCGGTTAGTGTTGTTTATAAAGCCCCCGCTCGCGCCGATTCACGGTTTTATGGCTGGTGGGGGGATATGGATTTTGGTCCGTCTTTGATCAAAATGCTGGCGCAGCCTCGCCATGGTTCGGTGACTTTGATCTATCATCCCCCATTGCGCGTTGATGCCTATCCCAACCGAAAAAGCCTAGCGGCGGCATTGGAAGCCAAAGTGCGTCAGGGGTTTGATGATCAACAGCTTATTGGATGAGGTTTATGCCTCAACCCATTGCGGCAACAAACGAATTCAAGGTTGCCAATGGGTCGTTCGTCGACCAGATTTCTTCGCCAATCGCAAAGAAATCGGTGACGGAGCTTAGGGTTTTAACCTGATCCAAAGTTACGCCACCTTCGGCGACGACAGGCACCTCAATCATCTGCGACCACCAATAGAACAGCTCGTGATCGGCCAACTCCCCATCGCCCAGCGAACCGGACACCGGCCCAAAGGACACGTAGTCGGCCCCGGCTTCACCAGCGGACATCCCGTCGTGGTTGGACTGCGAACAATAGGCCCCAACAATCGCATCCGGTCCAAGCTCTTTGCGGGCATGGCGGACGGTGCGTGAGCCATCAAGAAGATGCACCCCGTCAAGCCCCAAACGTTTGGCCAAAACCACATGGGTATCGATCACCAAGGCGACATCAGCGCGATGCGCCACCTCGCGGATGGCATCGGCGGCACGGGTAAGTCGGTCTTCGTCATGCGTGGCCAAAGACAGGCGCAGACACGCGATGTCAGCCCCTTGCAACACTTTCTCCAACCGAGCAGGGAAACTGCTCAGGTCAAATTCCGGAGGGGTCACAAGATAAATCTGGGGGCGGTCCTGATCAGACATGAGATGCTCTTTTGCCTTTGCTTTGGCGGGTGTCTTAGCGCGTTGATGCGGTTTTGGCTATCGTGTTTTCGCCGGTTTCGCTTTGGCGGCTTTCGGTTTTTTGGGCGGTTTCGGGGGAAGGGAGGCCGCAAACGCCATGGCAAGTTCGGTCAGCTTTTCGCGCGTCTCATCATCCGCCAAAACATCGTCGTCCACTTCGACCATGCCTTTCATCGGGCGCCCGGTAAAGCTCAGTTCCTGAACTCCGGGTAGGGCAAGCGCGGTTTCATAGCGATCCGGACCCACCCGATACATGCCGCCGCCCTTGTGAACGCCGCAAACCATATTGCCAAAGCTCAAAAAACAAAGCCCGCCAAACATGCGCTTTTCTTCACCTCCGGGTAAATCACCGGCACTCATCAAGTCATCGCGCATAAGCGTTGCGTGGCCTTCGTCATAGGGCATGAAACACCTCCTTGTTTGCGGCAAGCATAGAGGATTGGAGTCCCCGGTGGGAGTTTGTTTGACGAGATGAAGGAGGGGGCTTGCGCATTTATCACCCGCATCCTAGGCCAAGGGCGCAGTCAGGAGAGTATGATGGGATCGGGAAAACTTCAGCCAACCTTTGTTTTGGTGCGTCCGCAAATGGGCGAAAACATTGGTGCGGCGGCGCGGGCGATGTTGAATTTTGGCTTGGATAACATGCGGGTTGTTGCGCCGCGTGATGGCTGGCCGAGCGAATCTGCGGTGGCAATGGCGTCTGGGGCCGGACGGGTCTTGGACGATGCCCAACTATGTGACGATCTTGCCGGGGCGCTTGAGGACCGGACATTTACTTTTGCGACAACGGCGCGGCCGCGGGATTTGACCAAGACGGTTTTTACCCCGGAACAAGCAATGAAAGAGGCGCGGGACCGGATCGCCAAGGGCCAAAAAGTGGCGGTGATGTTTGGACCAGAACGCGCCGGGCTTGAGAATAACGATATTGCGCAGGCAAATGCGATCATTTCAGTGCCCGTGAACCCCGAATACGCCAGTCTGAACCTCGCGCAATGTGTCTTGCTTTGCGGCTATGAATGGATGCGGGCGACAGCCGAGGCAGAGCCGATTGTTGATGTCCTTGCTGGAACCGAGATGGCCAATGGCCAAGAGATTGAGCACTTGGCCCTGCATTATCAGGACCGAATGCAAGAGGCCGGGTTCTTTTACCCAGAACACAAAGCCGAAAGCATGAAGGTCAATCTTCGCAACATGTGGAGCCGGATGCCATTAACGCGGGCTGATGTGCAAATGTTGCACGGGATGATGCGACAGGTGGTGCGCTGGAAGGATAAGGACTAGCGCAAAAAAAAACGGACCGGGTGTGCCGGTCCGTTAGTCATTGCCGGATCAGGGAGGGGAGATTCCGGCGATGGTGTCAGTGTGATCAATAGTTGTTGCCGTAGTTGTTGTGCTTGGGCTTTGGCTTGTAGTGGTTGGTGCAGGCATGATTTTGAAGGTACTTGCCAGCCACCCAGTAATGGTTGTGATTGTAAGAAACCTTGGCCCACCCGTGTTGCCAGCCGACCACATGGATTTGGGTGCAAGCATGGAAGGTACCAATCACGTTGTAATGTGTGCCGGGACCGGAACGGGCATTCAGCTTTACCCCGTGTTCAATCCAAGCCGAGCTGGCTGAGGCGGTGGTGGCACCGATGGATGCGGCGGCGATGATGGCGGAAATCAGAAGCTTTTTCATTGTTACGGTCCTTTGTGTGAATGTCTGTTGGCAGTGTCATAAATTCTGCATTCACCCTACATCATTGGACCCGCCGCCCTAAGTCTGGAAAGTCTGACCAAGGTATTCCTTACCCTGTGACACCTTGTTCAGGGGTGGTTGAAGCCTGTGCGCAGCGGCCTTAGTGTCACGCGCAAATGGAGATGTGATATGGCTGAAAAGCGCAAGCTGTTCGAAGATGTGAGCGAAGCTCAGGCCAAACCGGCGGAACCGTCGGGCGGGATGATTGACGCGGGAAAACGTGGGGCGCGCCGGGCCATTCGTGGCTGGTTGATGCTGCTGTTTGCTTTGGTCGTGGTGATGATCGCCGTTGGTGGTCTAACCCGGTTGACTGATAGTGGATTGTCGATCACCGAATGGCGTCCCGTCACCGGGGCCATGCCGCCGATGAGTGCCGAGGCCTGGGACGCTGAGTTTGCCAAGTATCAGCAAATCCCTGAGTATCAGCTGGAAAACAAAGGCATGAGCCTTGCTGAGTTTCAGTTCATCTATTGGTGGGAATGGGGCCATCGCCAATTGGGCCGGGTCATCGGCCTTGTTTGGGCGATCGGGTTCTTTGGGTTTTTGGCGGCCAAGCGTATTCCGACAGGTTGGACCGGTCGCTTGTTTGGACTGGGCGTTTTGGGCGGATTGCAGGGGGCCGTGGGTTGGTGGATGGTCTCGTCTGGCTTGACCGGACAAATGACCGATGTGGCATCGTATCGGTTGGCAACCCATCTTGGTCTTGCTTTCGTGATCCTTGGGTTCATCGCGTGGTACATCTATGGATTGGGCCGGGAAGAGCGTGATTTGATGCAGGCGCGTCGTTTGGCCGAACCCAAATTGTTCTCCATGTCGACCGGGTTGATGCATTTCGCCTTTTTGCAAATCCTGTTTGGGGCTTTGGTGGCGGGCATTGATGCCGGGCGGACCTTCAATGATTGGCCCCTTATGGCAGGCGGGATTTTGCCGCCAGATATGTTTGACATTCAGCCGGTTTGGCGCAACTTATTCGAGAATGCAGGTTTGGTTCAATTCCTTCACCGTGTGCTCGGGTATCTGTTGTTTGCCTTTGGCCTTGTGGTTTGGCGGCGCGGTCGCAAATCGCCCAATGGTGACACGCGGTTCCGGTTCAACGCTGTGTTTGCCATGCTAAGTGTGCAGGTGCTTTTGGGGATCGTGACGGTTCTTTATATTGCGCCGTGGCATTTGGCATTGCTGCACCAGCTGGGCGCGGTTGTGCTTTGGGCTTTGATCCTGCGGGCGCGCTTTGCGGCGCGTTATCCAACTGAACAATCCATCCGAGGAGCCGCGTGATATGAACGCTTTTAACGATTTGATGGCCTTTCACCGAGACACTGAGGCGCTTGGGCAAATCTCTGGGCGCTTGGGCTGGGATCAGGAAACCATGATGCCCGCCGGTGCCGGAGAACAACGCGCCGATGAAAGCGCGGCCATCGAAGGCATCATCCATCAGCGTAAAGTTGATCCACGAGTCGGAGAGTGGCTCGCGGCAATTGATGACAGTTCGCTTGATGACGTTGGACGGGCTCAGGTTCGCTTGATCCGCCGTGCCTATGAGCGCAGTTCGCGGGTGCCCGAACGCCTTGTCGCGGAAATGGCGCGGGCGTCGACGCGGGCCCATAAGATCTGGGCCGAGGCGCGCTCAGATGACAATTTCGCCGCCTTTGCACCAGTTCTTAAAGAGATCGTGGCCTTGCGTCAGGAAGAGGCGCAAGCGCTCGCCGGAGATGGCGATATGTATGATGCCTTGTTGAACGAGTATGAGCCCGGCACCAAGGCAAGCGAACTTGAGGCGATGTTTGGGGCTTTGCGCCCCCGTCTTGTGGCCCTCCGCGAGGCGGTTCTCTCAAAGCCAGATATGCCCGGTTTGAGCGGGTCTTTTGACCCGGAAGGTCAGATGCGGGTCACCGAAAAACTCGCGGCACAGTTTGGCTATGATTTTAACCGCGGTCGCGTTGACAAGGCCGTTCATCCTTTCAGTTCCGGAAGCGGAAATGACGTGCGGATCACAACCCGAACTGAGCCACTTGACCCATTCAATTGTTTTTACTCAACAATTCATGAGGTTGGGCACGGGTGCTATGAGCAGAATATCGACCAAGCCTACCGGATGACTCCGCTTGGGCGCGGGGTGTCGATGGGTGTTCATGAAAGCCAAAGCCGGATTTATGAAAACCAGCTTGGGCGCTCACGTGCCTTTACAGGTTGGCTTTTTGGGCAAATGCGCGATGAATTTGGTGACTTCGGTGTCGCCGACGAAAACGCGTTTTATGGGGCCGTCAACCGGATCAAAAACGGCTACATTCGTACAGAGGCCGATGAGGTTCAGTACAACCTGCATGTCTTGCTGCGGTTTGACCTAGAGCGGGCGATTATCTCTGGCGATTTAACCGTGGACGACCTTGAAACGGCTTGGAATGATCGGTTTGAAGCTGATTTCGGATATGCTGTCGACAAGGCGTCAAACGGCGTTTTGCAAGATGTGCATTGGTCGGCCGGGTTCTTTGGCTATTTCCCAACCTATTCGCTGGGCAATGTTTATGCTGGCTGCCTAAATGAAGCGTTGCGCGCAGCGGTTCCTGATCTTGATGATCAACTTGCGCGCGGTGACACCTCGGCGGCGACGGGCTGGTTGCGGGAGAACCTTCAACAACACGGCGGATTGCGCGAGGCGGTTGATACGATCCAGCACGCTACTGGCAAAGCACCAAGCGAGGGGCCGCTTTTGGATTATCTCGAAGCCAAGTTCAAAGACATCTACGATCTATAAAATACGGTGGCGGGGGAAACCCCGCCATCTACAAAAGTGCCATACGTTCGGTCCGCTCTGGGTCCGGAAATGGCCGATACAGTGCAAAATCCGAATTCAGAATCTGTTCATGAACTGCACGGTAGAGCCGTTCGATATTGTCATCCTGTGTTCCATTCATTCGGAACGCCTGATCCAATTGCGCCAAATCGTTGAACTCGATCTGCAAAAGAAAATCGCGATAGCAATCCGCGGCGAGGTTCAATTTGCGTCGGTATAAATGCCAACGCAAGATAACGCCCTGGGTCATCAAATGGTCCAACCAAATCTCGGCAGCATGGGCAAAGGCCAGAGCTTTGGAATCATTTTTCAGATCAATCATGCATGTGTAGAGGTTCATCAAAATCTCCTTTGAGCGCAAATTGCCAGACAGAGATTGAAACCCTCTTAAAACGCAAAACACCGGCCAGAGCAGGGAGCCATGGCCGGTGTTTGTTTAGAAAAGCTACTGTGCTTACTCTTCGCTGGTTCCCTCAGGACCACTTTCGGAGATCACTTCGGCATCCTCGATGTCGTCGTCGCCTTGATCGGCAATCCGCGCAACTGAAACAACAACTTCTTTCTTGCCGGTGCGGAAGACGTTGACGCCGCCAGCCCCGCGCGAGCGGAAGGATATGCCATCAACGGGCACGCGGATCGATTGACCTGTTGAGGTGGCCAACATGATTTGGTCACCCATTTCAACCGGGAAGCTGGCCACAAGGGGGCCGCCGCGCATCGCTTTGTCAAAGGCTTGAACACCCATTCCGCCGCGTCCGCGCACCGGATAATCGTGGCTGGAGCTCAACTTACCAGCGCCTTTTGAAGTGATCGTCAAAAGCAGGTTTTCAGCTGCTGACATCTCGGCGTAGCGTTCTTGGCTGAGCTGAGCGTTGGCATTGCCTTCTTCTTCACTTGGCAGTTCCGCATCATCCGCAAGACCTGCCATGGCACGGCGCATTTTGAGGTAGGCTGCGCGTTCATCTGGGGTTGCTTCGAACTGGCGAATGACGGCCATCGACACGACCTTGTCATCCCCGAGCAATTTGATCCCACGGACACCCACCGACGCGCGGCTGTTGAATACCCGAACGGCCGTTGCGGGGAAGCGGATCGCACGACCGCTGTCGGTAACCAGCATGACGTGATCGTCGTTTTCAGCAATGCGCACATCGATCAGCTTTGTGTCTGCGTGATCGTCTTCGAACTTCATCGCGATCTTGCCGTTAGATTTCACATTTGTGAAGTCTGACAGCTTGTTACGGCGCACAGTTCCTGCGGATGTCGCAAAGACGACTTGCAAGTCATCCCAGTCATCCTCGTCCCGATCAACCGGCATAATCGCGGCAATTGATACGCCCGATGGGATCGGCAACAGGTTGACAATCGCCTTGCCCTTGGACGTGCGAGACCCTTGCGGCAAACGCCATGTCTTGAGTTTGTAGGCCATGCCATCGGTGGTGAAGAACAACAATTGCGTATGAGTGTTGGCCACAAATAGCGTGGTCACCACATCATCGTCTTTCATCGTGCCGCCGGACACACCTTTACCGCCGCGTTTCTGGGCGCGGAAATCAACAAGCGGCGTGCGTTTGATGTAACCTTCGGCGGTGACAGTGACGACCATATCGGACCGTTCGATCAGATCCTCGTCGTCCATGTCGCCAGCCCAATCAACGATCTCGGTGCGTCGGGGTACGGCGAAATCTTCGCGAACCTTGCGCATTTCATCCGAGATAATTGTCATGATGCGGTCACGGCTGCCCAGAATTTCAAGGTATTCTTTGATCTTGGCAGCCAGTTCTTCCAGCTCGTCGGTGACTTCTTTGACACCAAGTTGTGTCAGGCGCTGCAAACGCAGTTCTAAAATCGCCCGGACTTGCGTCTCTGACAGGTTATAGGTGCCGTCGTCATTTGCTTTGTGGGTCGGATCGTCGATCAGCGCGATATATGGCAGAATCTCATGGGCGGGCCAACGGCGTTCCATCAGTTTGGCGCGAGCTTCTGGCGCATCCGCCGAGGCACGAATAGTCGCAACAACTTCGTCAACGTTGGAAACGGCCACAGCCAAACCACACAGAATATGGCTCCGCTCGCGAGCTTTGCGAAGCAGATAGGCAGTGCGGCGCACAATCACATCTTCGCGAAAATCCAAGAAGGCCGTCAAGAAGGCACGCAGAGTGAGCTGTTCTGGACGGCCACCGTTGAGCGCCAGCATGTTGCAGGCAAAGCTTGTCTGCATGGGCGTAAAGCGGAACAGCTGATTCAATACAACTTCAGCCGTAGCATCGCGTTTCAGCTCTACAACAACGCGCACACCATTGCGGTCAGATTCATCCTGAACGTGGGCGATGCCTTCGATCTTTTTGTCGCGGGCCGCTTCGGCAATCCGCTCGATCATCGTCGATTTGTTCACCTGATAGGGAATCTCATCGATAACGATGGCGTAGCGGTCCTTGCGGATTTCTTCGACGCGGGTTTTGGAGCGAATGACAACGCTACCACGACCTTCGGTATAGGCTTTGTACGCGCCAGAGCGGCCAAGGATCACACCACCGGTTGGGAAATCTGGGGCAGGGACGTATTCAATCAACTGCTCGCTGCTCAGATCGGGGTTGTCGATCAGCGCCAGAGCAGCATCGATGACTTCGCCCAAGTTATGAGGCGGAATACGGGTGGCCATACCAACCGCAATACCCTCAGCACCATTGACCAATACGTTAGGATAACGCGCCGGCAAAACCGTGGGTTCCCGTTCCTTGCCGTCATAGTTGTCTTGGAAATCAACGGTATCTTTATCGATGTCCAGCAACAAGTTCAGCGCCGATTTCTCCAGCCGAGACTCGGTGTAACGCATGGCAGCGGCGCTATCACCGTCCATCGACCCAAAGTTACCCTGACCATCGATCAGAGGCAGTGACATGGAAAAGTCCTGCGCCATACGCACCAAGGCGTCGTAGATCGCGCTATCGCCGTGGGGGTGATAGTTCCCCATGACTTCGCCAACGGGCTTGGCACATTTGCGATAGGATTTGTCGGGCGTGTAGCCACCATCATACATATGATACAAAATGCGTCGGTGAACGGGTTTCAAACCGTCCCGTACATCGGGAATCGCCCGGCTGACAATCACGCTCATCGCGTAATCGAGATAGCTGGTTTTCATCTCCCGTTCGATGGAGATCGACGGCCCGCTGTATGCCGGCGGGTTTTCGTCTGTATTATCAGGAGTTTCTGGCGTGTCGTTCACGTAGATTGCCTACTCGGTTATCTGCCACATCTTGTTGAAGGTTTTATAACAGATGCAGGATGTAGGGTGCAATGGCAGCGTTTCTGCCCAATCTTAGCAGCCGGTCACATTGTCTGCTAACAGACTGTTTTTATTGAAAAGTAAAGATTTTTGCCGCAGCCTTCTTTTACAACAAAAACAAAGAGGCGCCACATGCAGACATCTGAAACCGAATTGATGCTCAAGGGCTATGGGCTCACCACGGCGGAATTGTTCTATCACATGCCGGATTACCCGCATGTTTTGAACAGTTTCGTCTGGCAAGACTACGATTTGGCCCCTGATCACGACAAGCTATTCGACTTTATCGCCTTTTGGCACGATGAGATTGAAGGGCCGCTTCATTCGGTGCGCTTTACGCATCGCAAAATGATTTCGCCGGGGGAATGGCGCAATGTGGTTGGGGAATTCAACTACCACTAACTAAAACACCGGGGAAGGTCCCCGGTGAATTGAAACTGTTTGTTTTGCCAATCGGTGGCGTCACGGGATGATGCGGGTGTATTTGACACCTTCCAGCGTCGCACCGACACGCAAACCGGCCTGACCAAACACAATCGCAATGACTGGAGACAGCGCTGTTGTGGTTTCCGTCGACAGCTTTTCGCCCCGTTCGGGCGTCGCGTATTCGATATTGGCACCGGCTGCATAGCCGGGTGAACGACGGAAGGTCGCCAAGGCGTCATTTGTCATGAAGAACAAGACATGCGCGTATTGCTGGGCACCGATTTGCAACCCACCGGAAGCTTTGGCCAAAGAATAGTAATCAACCGTCGCGCCACCGACGCGTAGCGCGCCCTGGCCATATGCCCCGCCAACGCCAAATCCGGCCTCGGTCACAAGGGGCATCACCAGAATACCAACGGATTTTGCCGCCAGATCGCGGGTCGATGGGTAATCCGAATACAGCTGGCTTAGGGTGCTGTCGACGCGGGCGTCGATTGTTGCCGGGCCACGGCTTCCAACGCCGTTACCACAAGCGGCCACCAGCGCAGTCGCGCCAAGGCCAAAGGTCAATTTTCGTCTCGAAAGGGTCATGTCGCTCGTTCCTTGCCATTCCTTTGGGCCAATCGCTTGCCTGCGGCCCAGATCCGGCTTTTGGTGCCGGTTAACTGGTCTTATACGCAGCAAAACAAGGCTTGTCACCTCACCTTGCCACGCGCTTTTGTGTCTTGGGCGGAAGATTGCTAGCCGTTTAGGATTTTAGCCGCAGCCGGGGCGAAATAGGTCAAAATGCCGTCGCATCCCGCACGTTTAAAGGCCACGAGGCTTTCTAACATGACTTTTTCGCCGTCAACCCAGCCGCGCTCGCCAGCCCCGGCCAACATCGCGTATTCACCCGACACCTGATAGGCAAATGTCGGCGCGCCGAACATGTCTTTGGCGCGGCGGCAGATATCGAGATAGGGCATGCCCGGTTTGACCATGACCATGTCGGCACCCTCCAACAGGTCGCGTTCAATCAGACGCATCGCCTCGTCTGAATTTCCGGCTTCCATCTGATAAGTCTTTTTGTCGCCCTTCAGCGCGCCAGACGCCCCAACCGCATCGCGAAATGGGCCATAAAAGGCCGAGGCAAATTTGGCCGCATAGCTAAGGAGCAAGACATCGTGATGCCCGCCCGATTCCAACGCGTCGCGCAATGCTCCGATCCGGCCATCCATCATGTCCGACGGGCCAATGATGTCAGCACCTGCTTCGGCCTGTGACATGGCTTGCTTGACCAAGGCCTCAACCGTGCGGTCATTGACGATCACGCCGTCTTCGACAAACCCGTCATGGCCGTCGATATTATAGGGGTCCAATGCGACATCGGTCATAATGGCAATGTCTGGCACGGCGTCTTTGATGGCGCGGGTCGCCCGGTTTGACAGGTTGTCGGGATTCCACGCCTCGGCGCAATCCTCGGTCTTAAGGCTCGGATCGGTATAGGGAAACAGGCAAATCGACGGGATGCCAAGCGCATAGGCCTCGCGTGCGGCCTCAACTACCTTGTCAACTGAGAGCCGGTTTACCCCGGGCATCGACGGGATGGGTTCCACAACACCTTCGCCATCACGCACGAATACCGGCCAAATGAAATCACCGGGGCTGAGTGTTGTTTCCTGAACCAGAGCGCGGATCGCAGGTGTGCGGCGCAAACGGCGCAGTCGGGTGGCGGGAAAGGGGGCAACAGTCGGTTTCATAGTGAAGTCCTTGTAAACGTCGCATTTGGGTGGCATGGAATGTCCATTGTCTCAAGCCCCATTTGGCGTTTCGTGCCACTGGGTCGCGAAACACAGGCAATTCGCTATTAATTCGCCGTCGCCGGAATAGGCCGGCACAAGGAAAGAGCAGCACATTGGACTGGTACACCACCGTCTTTGAAGTCATAGACACCCGGTCGTTTTCGAACCTGTGGTACTGGATTATCTTGGCCGTGACTTGGTCGTCGATTAGCCATTGGGTTTTGGGTGTGCCGTTCGATATGGTTGCGCGGGCGCGCCGCAACGGTGGGCAGGCGGAAAAAGATCTCGAAGATTTGGTCCGTATCAATGCCAACCGGTTTTTGTTCATTGTGCAAGAAGCCGGGCTTTGGATGACCGCTCTTGTTTCGGGAATTTTGACGGCTTTGTTGATCCTTGGCATTTACTATGGTGTCGAGTTCGCGCAGGCCATTTTCCTGCTGATGTTCCCACTGACATTTGTTGGCTTGCTAAGCATCTATTCGGCGCGCAAAGTCAAAGCAGGCGAAGATAGCGGAGATGCGCTTTGGCGTCGCTTGCGGATTCATCGGATGAGCACGCAAATGATTGGCATGGTGTCGATTTTCCTGACCGCCATGTGGGGTATGTACCACAACTTGTCATCCTTTATTCACTGAAATATATGGCGCGCTAGGCCGTTAATCGCGGTTTAACGCGCGTGTCAAAGTAAACTCGTGGTTGACCTTGCGGGTGCCGAAAGGCATTCGGTCCATATGGTTGACACACATGTATTAATGGGCGGCGCCCCCGAAGGGTTTGATGCCCGTCTGGTTCTGGATGAAATGGCACGCGCCTCTGGGCCGGTCATTCATATCGCACGCGATGACAAACGGCTGGCGTCTATGCGTGACGCTCTGGCGTTCTTGGCCCCAGATGTCCCTGTTGTAAGCTTTCCGGGCTGGGATTGTTTACCTTTTGATCGTGTGTCGCCCAACGCGGATATTTCTGCTGCTCGTATGGCGGCATTGGCTGGCTTCCTGCACGGAATGCCAAGCCAATACATTCTGTTAACCACCTTATCCGCGGCAATGCAGCGTGTTCCGGCGCGTGATGTCTTGCGCGAAGCGGCCTTTGTTGCGCGGGTTGATTCCCGCGTCGACGAAGAGGCCCTGCGCGGTTTCCTTGTTCGCATGGGCTTTAGTCAGGCCCCGACGGTGACAGAACCCGGTGACTACGCCATTCGTGGCGGTATCGTTGATATTTTTCCACCCGGAGAAGGCGGGCCAGTTCGGCTTGATTTCTTTGGTGATGTTCTGGACGGGGCGCGCCGCTTTGATCCGGCCACACAGCGCACCACCGAAAAGCTGGACATGGTTGAACTTGCTCCTGTGTCCGAAGTCATTCTGGACGAGGCCGCGATCACGCGGTTCCGTCAGAATTACCGCATCGAATTTGGTGCCTCGGTCAAAGACGATCCGCTCTACGAGGCGGTCAGTGCCGGGCGCAAACATCAAGGCATTGAACATTGGTTGCCGTTTTTCCACGAGCGGTTGGAAACCCTCTTTGATTACCTGCCTGGTGTGCCGCTTTTACTCGATGATCAGATGACTCCGTCGCGCCTGTCGCGCTGGGAAAGTATCGAAGATCAATACGAAACACGGGCGCATGCGCTGACCCAGAAAAAGACAATGGGCAGTGTTTACAAACCCGTGCCGCCCGGATTGTTGTACTTGGACGATACCGCCTGGGAAGTCGCCATTGAGGGGCGGCGCGTGGTGCAATTTCACCCGCTCCCACAAGCTTCTGGCCCCGGTGTTGTTGATGCGGGCGGGCGTATTGGGCGCAATTTCGCACCAGAGCGCCAACAGGAAAACATAAGCCTTTTCGGCTCATTGGCCGATCATGTTAAGGCCCGAATGGCGAATGGTCCGGTGCTCATCGCCTCCTATTCCGAAGGCGCGCGCGAACGTCTAACCGGCTTGATCGAAGATGAAGGGCTGGCCGAGGCCATTCCGGTTGCCAATGGCACACGCGTTGGTAAACGCGGTCTCCATCTGGCGGTTTGGTCGCTTGAGGCTGGCTTTGTTGCGCCATGGGATGGCCAAGAAATCACGGTTATTTCTGAGCAAGATGTTCTGGGTGATCGTCTGATCCGCGCGCCGCGCAAACGCCGCAAGGCCGAAAATTTCCTCACTGAAACCCAAAGTCTTAGCCCCGGAAATTTGGTGGTCCACGTCGACCACGGGATTGGTCGCTACCTTGGGCTTGAGGTCATTACAGCCGCCGGTGCGGCGCATGAATGCATCAGTCTGGAATATGCCGAAGATTCCAAGCTTTATTTGCCGGTCGAAAACATCGAACTGCTGAGCAAATATGGTCATGACGAAGGGTTCTTGGACAAGCTGGGTGGTGGGGCTTGGCAGGCCAAAAAGGCCCGACTTAAAGAACGCATTCGCGAGATGGCCGACAAGCTGATCCGCATTGCTGCGGAACGGGCCTTGCGCAAAGCCCCGGTGATGGACCCACCGGCTGGGGCCAACGAAAGCTTTGCGGCGCGTTTTCCATATCAGGAAACAGATGATCAGTTAAACGCCATCAAAGACGTGATGGAGGACATGCATTCGGGCCAACCGATGGACCGATTGATTTGTGGCGATGTTGGATTTGGCAAAACCGAAGTTGCCATGCGCGCGGCATTTGTGGCCGCCATGTCGGGTGTACAGGTCGCGGTGATTGCCCCGACAACCCTGTTGGCGCGTCAACACTACAAGTCATTTGCGGACCGATTTAGGGGCTTTCCTTTACAGGTCGCGCCATTATCGCGCTTTGTCGGCACGAAAGAGGCCACTTTGACCCGCGAAGGGATTTCGCGCGGGACCGTCGATATTGCCATTGGGACTCATGCGCTTTTGGCCAAGGGAGTCCGGTTTGAGCGGTTGGGTCTTTTGATTATTGACGAGGAACAGCACTTTGGCGTTCAGCACAAGGAACGCCTCAAGCAACTGCGTTCCGACATTCATGTTCTGACCCTGACCGCAACACCTATCCCGCGCACGTTGCAGCTTTCTCTGACCGGGGTGCGCGATCTGTCGATCATCGGAACGCCGCCCGTCGATCGCCTTGCGATCCGCACCTATGTATCGGAATTTGATGCGGTAACCGTGCGCGAAGCACTGCTACGTGAACACTATCGCGGTGGTCAGTCTTTCTATGTGGTGCCCCGCATTGCCGACCTTCCCGAGATCGAGGAATTCCTCAAAGAGCAGATGCCAGAGATTTCCTACGTTGTTGCCCATGGCCAAATGGCAGCTGGGGAACTTGATGACCGTATGAATGCCTTTTACGACGGTAAATACGACGTGTTGTTGGCCACAACGATTGTTGAATCCGGCCTCGATATTCCGACGGCCAACACCATGATTGTGCACCGAGCCGATATGTTTGGCCTTAGCCAGCTATACCAAATCCGGGGCCGTGTCGGGCGTTCGAAAACTCGGGCCTATTGCTATCTAACGACTAAACCCCGCGCCAAACTGACGGCAACTGCCGAGAAGCGTTTGCGGGTCCTAGGGTCGATTGACACTTTGGGCGCTGGCTTTAGCCTCGCCTCGCAAGACCTTGATATCAGGGGCGCGGGTAACCTTTTGGGCGAAGAGCAATCCGGCCAGATGCGTGATGTTGGGTATGAGCTATATCAGTCCATGCTTGAAGAAGCGATTGCCAAGATCAAGTCCGGCAAGATGGAAGGTTTGACGGACGATGATGGCCAATGGGCGCCGCAAATCAATTTGGGTGTCCCGGTTCTCATCCCAGAAGATTACGTGCCCGACCTCGATGTGCGCTTAGGATTGTACCGTCGATTGTCCTCGCTCAGCACCAAGGTTGAGTTGGAAGGTTTCGCCGCGGAACTCATTGACCGCTTTGGGAAATTGCCGCGCGAGGTCAACACGTTGATGCTTGTGGTGCGGATCAAAGCCATGTGCAAACGTGCCGGTATTGCCAAATTGGATGGCGGTCCCAAGGGGGCAACCGTGCAGTTTCACAACGATAAATTCGCGCGACCTGAAGGGTTGGTTGAATTTATGCGCGCGCAAGGGGATCTGGCCAAGATCAAGGACAACAAGATCATCATCCGGCGCGATTGGCGCAGTGATGCGGACAAGATCAAAGGGGCCTTTGCCATTGCCCGCGATCTGGCCGAAGCGGCGGGCAAGATTAAGAAGCGCGCTAAGTGATTGGAAAGGAACCTGACTAGGTCGCAAGACTTTCCAAAAATAGGCGCGTTTCCTCGTCTGCGGGGAACATCAGCTCGATTTTTAAATCCGACAAGGTGACTTCTTCTGCACTGCCAAATTGGGCCAGGGTGCTAAATAACGACAGGCGTGTTGGACCCGCCCGAAATATCGTTGGCGTTACGGGCGGCAAAGGAACCGGGGGCTCATAGGCCTTGATCGTTGGGTCATGGGCCAACAATTCAGCGGCTTGATCGAGTTCTGCGATACCACCGGCCTCGGCGCTTTCAGCACGCAAGCGCATTGTGATATGGTGTCCAAATTCGGGCCAATTTTCAACAGCTTCTGGGCCGACATTGGTTTCCAAAAGTAACTGAATCATGCTTTGTCCGACGGTCAAACCGATGCCAGAAAACAGTATTTCTGCAGGTTTGTTCATTTGAGTGATACGCCAAAGCCGATCCATCACTACGGCTGGGTATGGAGCATGGCGGTCCAACATCCGATCAATGGCCTGAGAAAAGGGCGCAAGAGCAACCGCTTCGCGTTTCAAATCGGGGTAGACTGGGGCAAAGCCAGCTGCGACCAAGAGGCGATTGCGAGCAGGGCGTGGCATGTTCAGCGTTTCGGACAACCGGAGGATCATGCCGCGGCTTGGTCGCGCGCGTCCGGTTTCCAAGAATGACAGGTGCCGCGCCGATATTCCGCATTCGGTGGCCAAGGCCAGCTGGGACAAGCGGCGTGTCGTGCGCCAGGTTTTCAAATCGTCTGCAAAATGGGTCATTGGGCCACAATAGCAGAGATTTAACGCAAATCACTTACCTATGAGGTAAGTGTTCCGTGATCAAATGGGCCGACAAGACCGATCAGCTTATCCACGATGGGGGCAGGATGGGCCGTCAACGTTTTGATAAAACGCCCGCCGGTGAGGGCGGGCGTTTGAAGTTAACCGCGACGGCGACGACGGCCGCCTCGGCCTCCGCTTTCACCTGGTGCTTTGTTGAATTTGATCCAAGCAGCCCCGCCTTCGTCATTGTTTGTGAGGAAGTTCGCGGCGCGAATGGCTTCCATCTCTTTGCCTGCTTTGGCCGTGGTGCTCCCCAAACCGAACAATTTGCAAAAGGCCTCATCATCTAAGTCGGCGGGCAAAACGATTCCGGCGGCTTCGACTTCTGCTTTCTTTTCAGCAAGCTTTTTGGGGCCGACGGGCAGGGCGATTGGGTTCATGATCGCCGATGTCATGCCTGCGCCCATTGCCATGGGCAAAAACGCGTTGTTGATGCCGTGGCGGTTGGGCAATCCAAAGGAGATGTTTGACGCACCGCAAGTGGTGTTTACGCCCAGTTCCTCGCGCAAGCGCCGCACAAGGGTAAAGACCTGCAGCCCAGCAGTACCCATTGCGCCAATGGGCATAACCAGTGGATCAACAACGATATCATGGGCAGGAATGCCAAAATCAGCGGCGCGTTCAACGATCTTTTTGGCCACGGCGAAACGCACATCCGGGTCTTCGGAAATGCCGGTATCGTCGTTGGAAATCGCCACAACTGGAACGTTGTATTTTTTGACCAGCGGTAGAACCAGTTCAAGGCGCTCTTCTTCACCGGTGACGGAATTCAGCAACGGACGCCCTTCGGCGGCGGCAAGGCCAGCTTCAAGCGCACCCGGTACTGAACTATCAATGCACAGCGGACAATCGGTGACGGCCTGCACCTTTTCGATCAAGGCCTTCATCAAATCGGGTTCGACAAAGTTGTTATCCGCATAGCGTGGATCTTCGGCCATTTTGTTCGAAAAGACGGCACCAGAGTTAATATCGAGCACCGTGGCCCCGGCAGCAACCTGAGCAATGGCATCGGCTTCAACCCGTGAAAAATCGCCGGCCTCAAGTTCGGTGTTCAGGATTTTACGGCCTGTTGGGTTGATCCGTTCGCCGATCACACAGAAGGGCTGATCAAAACCGATGATCGCGGTTTTGCTTTTGGATTCAATGATAGTACGGGTCATACTTTATCCTTGGATAGGCGCTACGGGCGCGGCCGCAGGGCCGCCGTTATTGATGGCCCAATTGGCGTTGGTTTTGATGCCGCCAAGTGGGAAGAAATGCACGCGTTCGATGTTGAAATCGGGATTTGCGGCTTTGTGCGCTGCCAGCTTGGTCAATACGTCCATTGGTTCGTAGGGCAAGAGTAGCTTGGATACATCCATGGCACGTTTTTGCAAAACCTTGAGCGACGGGCCAACGCCACAGGCGATGGCGAACTTGATCAGAGTTTGCAATTTGGCCGGGCCTGCAATGCCAATATGAATTGGAATATCAATACCTTCTGAGGCGAGACGATCGGCCCACGCGATGATCGGATCGGCATCAAAGGCAAACTGTGTCGCCAAGGCCATATCTGCATCCGAGGTTTCATTGAACCTCTGCTTCCAGCGCAGCGCGTCCATCACAGCGTCATCGCCGCCATTTGGATCAATGTCTTTGTTGCCCTCGGGGTGGCCAGCGACGTGCAGACGTTTGAATCCCGCCTTATCGAACAAACCGGTTTCCAGCAATTGCATCGAGCTGTGGAAATCACCGTGGGGCTGGGCAACACCGCCTGCCAAAAGCAGGGCCTGCTCAACTCCGGCTTCGCCTTGATACATGGCGATCCAGTTTCCCAGGGTCGCCTTGTCATTGATAATACGTGCCGGGAAATGCGGCATGACAGTGTAGCCTTGGTCAGCTAAACGTTTGGCCGTCGCAACCATTTCAGCGATTGGAGTGCCTTCGATATGGGCGATGTAAACGCGTGTATCGGCGGGCAAAAGCGCGCGGAAATCATCGATTTTGCCAGCGGTGCGCGGCATGACCTCGATAGAATATCCCTCGAGAAAGGCCTCTAGATCAGCGTTGCGCTGTCCGGTTTGCGTCGCGTCGTCGCGTTTGCGGAAATTCAGCAGAGCCATGATGGCCTCCCTCAGCTTCATGGCGGGACTTATGCCCAACCATCATTTGCGATCAGCGTCTTAAGACGCTCTTGGTCGTACTCGGTGTCCAATCGTGTGGCTTCTGTTGCGGCCACTTCGGTTTGATCACCGTCCTGAGATCCAGAGGGAACTTTGCGCCATTCTGCCAGATATGCGTCGGTATCGATTTGACCGCCTTTCATGGCGGCGCGATCAATCGCCTGTTCAAAGCGTTCGGGCAATTGCACCTTGGCGGCGCGTCGCCCTTTGCCCACGATCACTTGGGCGGGAATGTCACGCCAATAGACGATCGTGATATCTGGCATTTTGCTGATTCCTCTTGGTCCTCTTAGAACCTTTAGCTGTGAGAAGGTGGCGTTCGTTGTCGAATTTCGACTTGTGCCAATCCATGAGCGACAGGGTAGGGCCTATGCAAAGATTGTTAAACCTCTTGGGATCGTATAAGTTTTCAGGATAAACATGAGGCACATTAACCTTGTCGCCAAACTCTCGCCCCAAACTGGGAATATGAAGAAGAGAGACAAGGATAGGGGGCGCAGGCCAATGGTCATCGCAGTTGACGCACATAAGCTGGCCTATATGGCCCTGCCCAAGGCCGGGTGTTCCTCGGTCAAGGAAGCGTTGGCGCGGCTGGACCCATCGGTTAACTTGCCCGCCGAAAAGGATGTTACCCTATATACATGGCATGACATTTACCCGACGGCTCGGTTTCGGCCGCACCGTTTCGAAGAATTTGGCGATTATTGGCGGTTCTGCGTGGTGCGTGACCCGATCAAACGGTTGCTGTCGGTCTATACCAACCGCGTGTTGCAATTCGGGGATTTGAGAAACAGCATCAAATTGCGCGATGGTCGCGATTGGTTGCCCAATGTGCCGCGCGAGCCAAGCCCAGATGAGTTCTTTCAAAATTTGGAAGTCTACAAACAAGCGGCCTCAAGCGTGAAACACCACGCAATTGAAGCCTGGCTTTTTGTTGGGCGCGATTTGAACGCCTATAACAAGGTCTATAAAACCGAAGACTTGGGGCGGCTGGCTTATGATCTCAGCTTGTTGACCCGCCAACATGTTGACATGCCGCGCCGCAACACGTCCGAGACCAAGCTTTCGATTGATGATTTGGACGGCAAAACGATCGACGCCATTCGCCCGTTTCTTGAGGGCGAATATGATTTCTTGTCAGAGTTTTACGAGAATCCTTTGGGTCCACGGCGTCATGCGTCTTGCGCGATGCCGATCCGCCGCGTATCGTAAACTCAAGTTGAAATCGGAGGGCGCAAAGTTATGGCGCCCAAGCGTCCCAAGGCTGCGGGCGCTTTCCCGAAACCGGTCGAGAGCACCGCGCCATTACGGCCAGACCCCAATGCGCTTTATGCTGCCTTGGATCTGGGCACGAATAGTTGTCGCATGTTGGTTGCCCAACCCAAGGGCAGTCAGTTTCATGTGATTGATAGTTTCTCAAAATCTGTCCAGCTGGGGCAGGGGCTTGAGAAATATGGTCGACTAAGCCGCGCCTCAATGGGGCGAACGGTGTCGGCTCTTAGGGTGTGCCGTCAGAAAATTGAACGCCACGGGGTGACCCGTATGCGCCTTGTGGCGACCGAAGCCTGCCGTCGGGCCGGTAATGGTGGCGAGTTCATGCATCAGGTCCGCCGCGAAACCGGTTTGCCCCTTGAGATTATTGAACCGGAGGAAGAAGCGCGTCTCGCAGTGATCTCCTGTGCGCCACTGGTGTCGACAAAAACCGAACAATTGCTTGTTGTTGATATCGGCGGTGGGTCCACTGAACTGGTCTGGATTGACCTTAGTTCGGTTCCGGCCCGCGATCGTCCGCGCGCTATTATGCGTCTTCATGCAGGGTTTCATCCGCCAGATAGCCCGTTTCCGACGGCCAAAGTCGTCGATTGGATCAGCGTGCCGTTGGGCGTTGCGACCCTGCGCGATCAATTTTCCGATGTGTCCGATGATGCCGCGCGTTACGCCTTGATGAGCTGGTTCTTTGAGGAACAGTTGGCGGATTTTGCCCCCTATGCAGATGAGCAAACTCGTGAAGGTTTTCAAATTGTTGGCACATCAGGGACGGTGACCACTGTTGCCGCCTCGCATCTCGGGTTGCGCCGCTATGACCGCACCAAGGTCGACGGTTTGCGCATGACCTCGGATCAGATTGAGGCGGTCATCCGACGCTATCTTGATTTGGGGCCAACCGGTCGGCGGCGCGATCCGCGCATTGGCCCGGATCGGCAGGCATTAATCATGTCTGGGTCTGCGATTTTACAAGCGTTGTTGCGGGTTTGGCCCACAGATCGCCTAAGCGTTGCGGATAGGGGATTGCGCGAAGGCTTGCTTTACGCGCAGATGTCCGCTGATGGGGTTTTGGAAGACGGACCTTTGTGATAGATGCCGCTTTTCGGCGAATATTGATCCGCGCAATCCGCAAGAGGCAGAAATCATGGCCAAGTCACCTAAAAACGCATCCGGGCGCGGCCAGCGCGACCTCAAGGTCAAAGTCAAAACCGCACGCGGGCGCAAGCTTTCGTCGACGCTCTGGTTGCAACGCCAGTTGAATGACCCCTATGTCAAACGCGCTCAGGCAGATGGATACCGTGGTCGTGCGGCTTATAAGATACTGGAATTAGACGATAAGTTTCGATTTTTGGTTCCAGGTGCCCGTGTTGTAGATTTGGGTTGTGCACCGGGCGGCTGGTGTCAGGTTGCGGCTCGTCGTGTGAATGCTTTGGGTGAAAAACCTGGCAAAGCAGTTGGCACAATTTTGGGCATCGACCTTCAAGAGGTTGACCCTGTGTCCGGGTGTGAAATCCACCAATTGGATTTCATGGAAGACGATGCCGATGACAAAGTCAAAGGTTGGCTTGGAGGTAAGGCTGATGTTGTCATGTCCGACATGGCGGCATCGGCTTCTGGCCACAAGCAAACGGATCACTTGCGCATCATGGCGCTTTGCGAGGCTGCGGCCTATCTTGCCTTTGATGTCCTCGAAGAGGGCGGCACCTTTGTTGCAAAGGTTCTTGCCGGTGGTGCCGAAGGATCGCTTCAACAGGTTTTAAAGCAACGGTTCACCAAGGTCGCCCATGTCAAACCCCCGGCCAGCCGCTCGGATTCGTCGGAAAAATTCGTCGTTGCTACAGGGTTCCGCGGCTAAACGCCTTCTATTGGGGCGGTCGCTTAACGAACGATGGGCAAGGTCCAATAAACGCTCAGCTTTTTTCGCACTGAGCGTTTGATTGACGTTGGTTTTTTCCTGCGGCAAACCTTGCTCAAACAGGTCGAATAGGCGTGAAAAACGGCTGTCGGGTTTTGTCCCGGACAGCAGCGATTTATCATGAAGCATTGGCAGTCGCTCCGGATCGATTGGTATTGCAGATGGCTTCACCCTGTTGGCCAAATGAGGCAGGTTTTGGACATCGCGACGCCTTAGGCATGACGCGAGTCGTATTGGGCATGGATTTGAGCGCTTTTTGGGGCGTACCCTGTGCCAAACCAAGGGAACGTTGAATGGCAACGGTAACTTCATCACGTGTTTTCAAGTGCTTATCGGCGGCCTTTCTGGCGATGACGATGGCTTGCACACCGGTAACCATGTTGCCAGAAACTCAGATTCCATTGCGAAATCCAACAGCCCCAGTCGCATCACAAGCGGATGTGACTCTCGAACGTTTGGCGGGCGATTGGATCGTTGTTCAATCTTCAATGGATGTCGCCGAAAGAACAGTGACGGTCAAAGGGGCGATATTTGGTTTTGGTGCGACCGCATTACCCTTTCAGCCAATCGGAAAAGGGCGGTTTTTACTTGGTGACGAGGAAATCTGGGTCCATTGGCTTGATATCAATAACCGAACTGCGGTGTTGGGCGAACCCGGGGGACGGCGGGTTTGGATCATGGATAAAACTGGCCATCCTGGCGAACGCTTGAATGCCGCACACGAAATTTTGGAGTGGTACGGGTATGACCTGAGCCGCGTGAAAGATCTTCGATAGAGTACGAACAGGGAGAAGCAACATGGCAAAAGTTGCCGCGATTATTGGTGGTGGCGTGATTGGTGGCGGTTGGGCTGCGCGCTTTGCTTTGATGGGGTGGTCGGTCAAGGTTTTTGACCCAGACCCAGAAGCAGAGCGCAAGATAGGCGAGGTTGTGGCCAATGCGCAACGCACTTTGCCGATGCTGTACGAAGCGCCAATGCCGAAACGTGGAACGATAACGTTTCATGACTCGATTGCAGAGACAGTGAGCGGCGCATCCTATATTCAAGAGAGCGTTCCTGAGCGTTTGGATCTTAAACAAAAGGTCTATGCCGAACTACAGGCCCATTGTGAAACTGATGCAATTTTGGCCTCCTCGACAAGCGGGTTTAAGCCATCGGAATTGCAAGACGGGGCCGTGCGCCCGGAACAAATTCTAGTCGCGCATCCGTTTAACCCGGTCTACCTGATCCCTTTGGTCGAACTGGTGCCCGGTACGAATGCCGCGCCGCAGGTTGTTGAAAAAGCGTCTGAAATTTTGACCGAGATCGGGATGTATCCTCTCCATGTCAAGGCCGAGATTGACGCTCATATTGCCGATCGGTTTCTAGAGGCCGTCTGGCGCGAGGCGCTTTGGCTGGTCAAGGATGGGATTGCCACGACCGAGGAAATTGACGACGCGATCCGTTATGGATTTGGGTTGCGGTGGGCGCAAATGGGGCTTTTCGAAACTTATCGCGTGGCAGGCGGCGAAGCGGGCATGAAGCATTTCATGGCTCAATTCGGCCCCGCACTGAAATGGCCATGGACCAAATTGATGGATGTGCCCGAGTTCAACGACGAACTCGTTGATCTGATTGCTGGGCAATCGGATGCGCAGTCGGGGCATATGTCGATCCGGCAATTGGAGCAGTTGCGCGACAACAATCTGGTGTCCATTTTACGTGCCCTCAAAGGCCAGAATGCCGCCGCAGGCAAGTTGATTGCCGACCATGATGCGGCCCTGCGCGGGCCATTGGCGGATGAAACACCTTTGATCACGGTGCGCCGGATCGTTCCGGTGGATTGGACGGACGTTAACGGTCATATGAACGAAGGCCGATATGGTCAGATTTTCAGCGACGCGTCTGAAGAGTTGATGTTTCATGTCGGCGCGGATCGCGATTATATCGCCGCGGGAAATAGCTATTTCACCGCCGAAACCAACATTCGCTACATCATGGAAACCCATGCGGGCGAAGAGGTTTATGTTGAAACACGGGTTGCGCAGGGCGAAGGGAAAAAGCTTCGCCTAATGCATGAGATGAAACGGACGCGCGATGGAACGTTGCTTGCGAGTTGCAATCAGTTCTTGCTTCATGTCTCGCTGGAAACGCGCAAGTCTTGTCCACCTCTGCCAAATGTGTTGGCGGCTGTTGAGGCACTGGCGGCGAAACACGCGTGAGGCCTAGCGATAATCAAAGCCCAGAGCGGTTTCCTGCTCTGGGTCGATTTGGCTACGTAGAAACGCCAGATCATCATCAGAAAGAGACTTCGGCGTTTCTTGCCTAGGCTCAACTGCGGCCAAAAACTTGGAGCCAAGCCGTTTGACCACAGGGCGATAGTCCATGTCCCATTCTGGAACGTTTAAATCTTGGTGTAGCGTTTTCAAAAACAGTTCAGGGGCGGATTGAACGGCATCGAGACGACAAAACACCAACGTACACCCCCGATTGTAGAAGGACAAAAGCCCCTGCAATTTGGCGCGACGCAAAGCAAAGAGGTTGGTGAATGGTTTGCCCGTTAGGGGGTGGCGATCATGTTGGAGCGGCTGGCCTTCCCCACCCAAGGATTTGACCTGCGGAAAGTAACGTTTGCGATCAGCAATCGTCGCCCATTCCGAGCGAATGAAATAGGCAAAGGGCAGGGCCTGCATCACAGGTGGGCAATGCCAAGGTTTGGCGTGCATGGAGAGCGCCCAAGCGCGTGCGTCGCGGACAACACAAACAATTGCAGTATCAGACGGGATCGCCGTCATATGTGGAAACCCGTGTTTCCAACCCAAATCCTCAATCGGTTGCAAATGCGAATTGCGCCCGATGAGACGTTTGACAAAATTGGTCCCGGAAGACCGCTCTCCAAAAACCTGAACTCGTTTGGGTGGTTCTAATCCGGGTTGGATGTGCCAACCGATGCTGCGCAATTGCTCGGGGTACATAGGCTGTGTCCTATTTGGTGTTTTGCCGGTCACGTTAATCGCTCTTGGTAAAGAATGCGATTCTCAGAGTGGAATGGATCGGCTATTGTTGCGTGAAAACAAAAGACAAAGAGGCTTAGCAGATGCAAACGGTGGCGGCCGCCCTGACAATGGTGCGTGATGACGCGTTTTTCCTCAAAGCCTGGCTACGCCACTATGGCGAAATGTTTGGCCGCGAGAATTGCTATATCGTCAATCATGGACGCGGCGAAGAGGTCGCCAAACTTGCAGAGGGCTGCAATATCATTGGCATACCCGGCGATCCTCATCCAAACTTTGACATGAAGCGCTGGCGGATGCTCAACAATTTTGTGCAAGGGCTTCGGTGTTATTACGACCATGTGGTCGTGGGGGATGTGGATGAGCTTGTTGTTGTTGACCCTAGCGATGGGCGTGATTTGCTTGGCTATCTCAAGGACCAGAGCAAGCGCCAAATGATCACGCCGCTTGGGCTAGAGGTCATTCACCGGATCGATCAAGAGCCCGAGGTGATCACAGAACATATCCTTGGACCGCGTCGCCACGTGCGTCTTGCGCCGCATTACTCCAAACCTTGTATCGTAAGCCATGGCGCGAAAATTGCGCGGGGTGGGCATTTTACCCAATACGACAAACTGAATGCACCCGATGAATTGTATTTGTTTCATCTGAAATTCTGCGATTTTTCGGAATATGCCTCGGTGATGAACGCGCGCAATCAAGTGACACAGGACGTTGGTGTCAGTATCCAAGACGCCTCAATCGGGCGCCATTGGTTTGCCGAAGCTCGAGGCGAGGATAGGGCGGTTTTCGACGCCTTTGCCGAGTTGAAAATGCAAGATGACTTTGATTTGGGATGGGTGCGCAAACGCATGCATCGCAGTTGGGAGCCGCGTGGCGAAACCGGGTTTTACCATTTTAAACGGCCCAGCTACGACGCCCAGTTCATTTTGCCAGAGCGGTTTAACGGCGTGATCTAACGGTCAATTGCCGTTGGAAGACACAAAAGACACTTGCGAGAGATCAACCTCGGGCATTTCAATATCCATCGACGCGCTGGCGCTTTGGATGAAGGCCTGAGAGTTTTCGTCCATCATTTGGAACCCGGCTTGCCAGACCTCAGGTGGGGTGTAGATCATAACAAGTGCGACACTGCACCCGATCAACAATCCACCGGAGTTTGTGCGCCGTGCGCCGTTTTGAAAAAGAAACCGAAACACATGTGTGCCCAGCATGATGAAGGATACGGCAATGAGCGAGGCGAGGCCGGCCATAATCCAATCATGATACTGCGGATCAATGGCCCCTTGGCGAAGCGAAGCTTCGATGACCGGACGGTTGGTTGATAGCGACACAATCAAATACGCCCAACCGAACCCCAAAAGCGTAGCGCCAATGGGGCGGGTTTTCCGAGCATCCTGGTTGACGCAATTCCCCGTGCGGTAGAAATGCGGATCAACGCGCCGGATACGGTGCCGAAAATCACGATGGGTCAATTTACTAGTCGTACGCAACATGAGAGCTTTGTACTTCATGAATTTGGCAAAGCTGCGAAGAAATACGGCAGAAAGGCCTTATTCGGGGTGTCTAAATCGTTAGAATTGAATGTGACGCTAGGGAAGGTGGGGCAATTAGGGGACATTGCCCAAGGCGACGGCATTTGTAGCGTCGGGCGTAACCCTCGGTTAACCAAAACCAAGTGCGAATTCGAATCGCCCTGGATTTGGTCACCGTGGGCATCAGAGGTTTAGGTTATGGCGTCCAAAATACGCGCCCAAGACCGAATGCCTTTGTGAAAGCTTTCGACGTCGTATTTTTCATTGGGTGAATGGAGTTGGTCATCGTCTTTGCCCCAACCAACCAACATTGCATCCATCCCGAGAATGCCATTGAAATGACCCGCAACTGGGATTGAACCACCACAGCCCGCAAATGCCGCCTCATGACCCCATTCGGCCCCAAGCGCGGCGCGGGATTGTTCAAAGGCTGGGTGCGCCGTTGACATTTGACCGGCGGCCGAGGCCCCATGACCGTTGAACTCAACCGTCACATCCGCGGGCAACTGGGCTTTGACCCAGGCGCGGAAACTGTCGCGGATGGTATGTGGGTCTTGTTGACCAACGAGGCGAAAGCTGACTTTGGCGTGCGCCTGAGCGGGGAGCACGGTTTTGAAACCGTCGCCGGTATAGCCCCCCCAAATGCCGTTTACATCGGCGGTGGGGCGCGACCAGATCATTTCGATCGGGCTGCGATCTTGTTCTCCGGCTGGAACGGACAGGCCGACATCCCCCAAGAATTCGCTGTGATCGAACTCAAGTGCTTTCCATTGATCCGCAATTTCGGCGGGCAGTTCGGGGACACCGACATAGAAATTCGGAACCTGAATGCGACCATTGTCATCATGTAGATTGGCAAGAATGCCAGACAGCACCCGGATCGGGTTCATCGCCAGACCACCGAACATGCCGGAATGCAGGTCTTTGTTGGCTGCGGTGATTGTCATTTCTTCGCCCAAGAGGCCGCGCAACTGGGTGATGATCGCCGGAACCCGCGATTCGAAAAGGCCGGTGTCACAGATAAAAGCCAGATCAGCTTTCAGCTCGTCTTTGTTTTCTTCAAGGAATGGAACCAGAGACGGCGAGCCGCTTTCTTCTTCTCCTTCGAAGAAAAACGTGATTCGGCAGGGCATCTTTCCATGCTCGGCTTTCCAAGCCCGACAGGCTTCGACGAAAGTCATAAGCTGACCTTTGTCATCCGAAGACCCGCGTCCGCGAATAACTTTGCCCTTAGCCGTGTCTTCGATTTGAGGGTCAAACGGATCGTTGTCCCACAGATCAAGCGGGTCGACCGGTTGCACATCATAGTGACCGTAAAACAGGATATGCGGACCGTCCCCCTCGACATGTCCAACCACCATCGGGTGGCCCGGTGTTTCGCGTGATTGCGCGTCAACACCTAGCCCTTTGAGATCAGCGACAAGCCAGTCTGCGGCCTTGCTACATTGGGTTTTACAGGCCGGATCGGTGGAAATCGACTGAATGCGCAACAACTCCATCAGGCGATCAATGGCATTGGGAAGATCATCGTCGATCCGTGACAGAACAGCGTCGAGAGACATCGGGGTTTGCTCCTTGTTGGGTATCTTGCCGCGACCCTATCAGAGGCCAAGGAACTGTCCAGCAGATGCAGCCGTGTTTCCGATAGGAGACGAAGGGTGGGGTTTGCCGGACTGGGACGCGTGATATGCTTGACGTAAATCAAGGATGCGACCACTGGTCCCCGCGTAAACCGTAGACATAAAGATGCGCGGACGATATTCATTCGTGAAATTGAATGCAGAACTAAACTGCTACGGGCTGTTGCCGCGCTTAGGCCCTGACAAGAAGATGACAAGAAGGAGGTCACCGGTGAACTACACCGCGAAACTCGACGAAGCCCTAAACCGTCTTCACGAAGAAGGCCGGTACCGTACCTTCATTGATATCGAGCGTAAGAACGGGAACTTCCCGCATGCGACTTGGACCAAACCCGATGGCAGCGAGCAGCCGATCACCGTTTGGTGCGGCAATGACTATCTTGGCATGGGGCAACATCCCGTTGTTCTAGAAGCCATGCACGAAGCCTTGGACGCGACCGGTGCGGGCTCAGGCGGCACACGTAATATTTCCGGCACCACGGTTTACCACAAAGCGTTGGAAGCCGAAGTCGCCGACCTGCACGGCAAAGAAGCGGCCTTGTTGTTCAACAGCGCTTATGTGGCCAATGATGCAACTCTGTCGACGCTGCCAAAACTGTTCCCCGGTTTGATCATCTATTCGGATGAGCTTAACCATGCCTCGATGATCGAAGGTATTCGCCGCAACGGTGGGGCGAAACGGGTGTTCCGTCACAATGACGTTGAGCATCTGCGCGAGTTGATGATGGCAGACGATCCCAAGGCTCCAAAACTGATTGCTTTTGAATCGGTCTATTCGATGGACGGCGATTTTGGCCCCATCGAAGCCCTTTGTGATCTGGCCGATGAATTTGGCGCGCTGACCTATATCGACGAAGTGCACGCCGTTGGCATGTATGGCCCTCGCGGGGCCGGCGTCGCCGAACGTGATCGTTTGATGCATCGTCTTGATATTATCAATGCAACCTTGGCCAAGGCCTATGGTGTCGTTGGTGGCTACATCGCCGCCAGTGCGAAAATGTGTGATGCCGTACGTTCTTATGCGCCGGGTTTCATCTTCTCTAGCTCAATGCCACCGGCCGTTGCTGCGGGCGCGGCTGCGTCGGTTCGCTTCCTCAAGCATGACCGGTCGTTGCGTGAACAGCACCAAACACAGGCTAAGATTCTCAAGACCCGTCTCAAAGGGTTGGGCATGCCGATTATCGATCACGGAAGCCATATCGTGCCGGTGATTGTGGGCAATCCTGTGCACACCAAAAAGCTTTCCGATATGCTTTTGGATGGCTACGGAATCTATGTTCAGCCGATCAATTTCCCAACCGTGCCACGCGGAACCGAGCGTTTGCGCTTTACACCGTCTCCTGTGCATGGCCCCGATGAAATGGACAAGCTGGTGCACGCTATGGACGAGTTGTGGAGCCACTGTGCGCTGAATCGCGCCGAATTGGCCGGGTAACCTGTGGAAATCCTGTCATAACAGTTGCGATATGGTAATGTGATCGTAATAAGTGGGCGACTCGAATCGGGTTGCCCATAACGGGCAGGCGTGAAACGGAACTAGGTTAATGGGGCAGTCTGGATGATCGGGCGCAAATCCCACGATAAACCGGAGCAGGTTGAAGAGGCTCCGCAAAGCTTTGATGATTTTGCCTTGCAATTGGGCGATCTCATGCGGGGCGAGCGGGCGACTCTTGGTAAATCCTTGCTCGATGTTCAGCGTGAGCTGCGCATCAAAGCCAGCTATATCGCCGCCATTGAAAACTGTGATCCATCAGCCTTTGATACGCCGGGCTTTATTGCTGGCTACGTGCGCTCCTATGCACGCTATCTGGGAATGGACCCTGACGAAGCCTTTGACGCGTTTTGCGCCGAAAGCGGTTTCTCGGTTGCCCACGGCATGTCCGACAGGGCCTCTGTTGTCAAAAAATCCGAAGAGAGCGCGTTGCGGCCCCGGGTGCGTGATCCTCTTGCCGAACCCAATATGCCTTTTGCACCGGTTGGAGATTCCGTTCTGTCGCGAATTGAACCCGGTGCGATTGGATCTTCCTTAGTGCTTGTCGCCCTGATGGTTGGTATTGGGTATGGCGGTTGGACCGTTCTACAAGAAGTCCAACGTGTTCAAGTGACGCCGGTTGATCAAACCCCCGTTGTGTTGAGCGAACTAGACCCTATTGATGCGGCTGGAACTGCGCGACCTGCGCCTGTTGTACCTACCTCCGAAGGTCCGACAATCGTTTCCGCAACTCCGGATGGGGCAGGGGTATTTACCCCGCCGACGACCGAGGCGTTTGACCGTTTGTACCGCCCGCAGGCTTTGGATGTGCCTGTGCTGGTGGCCCGTGATGCGCCGATTTCCACGTTGGACCCCGAAAGCGTCGGCGTGTTTTCCGATATCGCCCGCTCTGACCTTCCACAGGTTCAAGACAGCAGCCTAGCTGCCGCCGCTTTGGCCGAAGGTTTGGCCCAAGAACCCGGTCAAACCCCTGTTGGTGTTGGGCAATTACCCGCCTTTGATGCGCGAGGTGTGACCGTTGTTGCCGCACGCCCAGCTTGGGTTCAGGTTAAAGACGAAGCTGGCTCGGTTCTATATTCCGGCATTTTGAACGCTGGTGACACCTATGTAGTTCCTAAGAATGCAGCGACACCAAGCATGCAGATTGGTGAATCTGGTGCCGTGTACTTTGCGGTCAATGGTACAAGCTACGGTCCCGCGGGGCCAAATGGCTCAGTGACCGAAGGCGTGTCTTTAGTAGCTCAAGATTTGACAACCCGTTACAGCCCGGTTCAAGCCGGATCTGATGCGGATTTGGAAACGGTTTTGGTTGAGCTGGATTTGAAATCTCGTCCGCTCACTCCTTCCGCGCCGGTCGCTCTCGCTGCGGCAACGCCAAGCATTCCAAAGGTTTTGGCCGACCCATTGCCGGGCATAACCATCGTCGCAACGCGTGAAGCGTGGATTTTGGTCAAATCGCCCTCCGGGTCCCGCATCCACGAGACGATCCTGAAACCGGGTCAGTCATACCGCGTTCCGCAAACCGAACAGCCACCCACCATTCGTACCGGTGATGCGGGGGCGATTTATTTCGCGGTTAACGGTCAAACTTACGGGCCTTACGGTGGCAATGGTGCGATTGCCGACAATCTCGCCCTATCGGCCAGCAATGTGTCGCAGAACATGGCGGTTGCTGACCTGACCCAGAACCCAACGCTTGCCAAAGTGGTGGCTGAGCTGAGCTTGTCGCAAGACTAACGCCTTCAAAACATCAATGACGCAGGTGCAACGCTGGTCTTAGGGGATCATGCGCATTATGTATCTGTTCAAGATTTGCTTTGTTCCAATTAGGACCGAACTTATGAGCCTCAATCACATCCGCCCGTGGCGCAATATTTACCGTCGTACATCCCGTCAGATTATGGTGGGAAACGTACCCGTCGGCGGGGACGCCCCGATTTCGGTTCAGACCATGACCAATACGGTAACCACTGATATTGCAGGAACAATTTCTCAGATTCAGGCGGCAGCCGAGGCCGGTGCGGACATTGTGCGCGTGTCGGTTCCCGACGAAGACAGCGCGCGAGCCCTCAAAGAAATTGTGCGCGAAAGCCCGGTTCCGATTGTCGCGGACATTCACTTTCACTACCGGCGTGGTATCGAAGCTGCCGAAGCCGGCGCGGCGTGTTTGCGGATCAATCCGGGCAATATCGGCTCAGCGACGCGGGTCAAAGAAGTCATCCAAGCCGCGCGCGATCACAATTGTTCGATCCGGATTGGCGTGAACGCCGGGTCGTTGGAAAAACATCTGTTGGAGAAATACGGGGAACCGTGTCCGGATGCGATGGTCGAAAGCGGCATGGATCATATCAAAATCCTACAAGATCATGATTTTCATGAGTTTAAGATCAGTGTGAAGGCGTCCGATGTCTTTATGGCCGCTGCCGCTTATCAACAGTTGGCCGAGCAAACGGATGCACCTATTCACCTTGGAATTACTGAGGCCGGGGGGCTAACATCCGGGACGATTAAATCGGCGATCGGGATGGGCAACCTCTTGTGGATGGGGATCGGCGATACAATCCGGGTGAGCCTGTCCGCCGATCCGGTCGAAGAGGTCAAGGTTGGTTATGAAATCCTGAAATCCCTCGGGCTGCGTCATCGCGGTGTGAACATTATTTCCTGCCCTAGCTGCGCGCGGCAGGGGTTTGACGTGATCAAAACCGTTGAAACGCTTGAGAAACGCCTAGAGCATATCAAAACCCCGATGAGCCTTAGCATTATTGGCTGCGTTGTGAATGGTCCGGGTGAGGCGTTGATGACCGATGTTGGTTTCACCGGCGGTGGGGCCGGGAGCGGCATGGTCTATTTGGCCGGTAAAGCCAGCCATAAAATGAGCAACGACCAGATGGTCGAACATATCATCGAAGAAGTTGAAAAACGTGCAGCGGACTTGGATGCACAAGCGGCGCAGGATGCCGCCGAGTAGTTCGAGTTTAACGCGAATATCACTGGGTAAGGTGTTGTGGGCGCTTGGGGAAATCCTCAAGCGCCCGTTTTCGTATTAACCTTGCTTGCGCAGTTCCGCGACAATTTCTTGCATGGTTTCCAAAGGCGCATAGCCACGGATCATTTGGTTGCCAAAGGCAAAGCTAGGCGTGCCGTTGATCCCCATTTTCTGACCCAAGGCGCGGGTTTCTGCGATGCGACGGGTGACTTCGTCGCTTTCCATCTCGGCCCAGATCGCATCCCCATCAAGACCCAAAGTCCCGGCCAGACGCACCAAGGGACCTTTGCCAGGATTGGCTTTCATGGTGATGAGGGCTTCGTGAACGGCTTTGTAGGCGTCATCGCCACCAACAATTTGTGCAGCAACGGCAAAACGGGAAGAGGTCATCGAAGCCTCACCCAAAATTGGGAATTCCTTGACGATCAATCGGATGTTGCCATCTTTTTCAATCAGTTCCGCAACTTCGGGATGGGCCTTGCGGCAGTAACCACATCGGTAATCTAGGAACTCAACAACAGTGATGTCTCCATCTGGATTGCCGCCAACCCAGCTATAACCGTCATTATAAAGCGCTTCGGCGTTGTCCTCGACCAAGGTTTCATCGGCGCGCTCCTGCAGAGCGGCTTGCTGTTCTTCATAGATCGCAGCGGCTTCAAAAATCACCTCGGGGTTCTCAAGCAAATAGCCGCGAACAGCCGCACCAAATGCAGCCCGATCCGCATCGGACATGTTTTCCAAATCCAAGCCTTCGGCCTGTAGCGGCGCCGACAAGGTTAGCATCAAAGCAGTGGCGCTGCTGAGCAGTACCGAGGAAAGTGGGCGGGGTTTGAACATGGTCACTCCTATCTAGTCAGCGCTTACGCTTTGCCTGTTTGGACGCATGTAGCACATCTTGGGCGCGCTGCCACGGGCTTGACCCGCGCGGCAAACGGTCCACGGCACGTTTTGCGTGAATTTCGGCGTCTTTAAACCGACCCTGTAGGGCATATCGTTCGGCGGTGGCCAAAGATGCCATGGCCGGGTTGCCGGTTTTTGCATAGGCAACGCTAAGGTCGCGAAGGATGCGCGCATCGGAAAAATCACGTCCGCGGGCGGCTTCGAGCGCTTTTAACGCTTCTTTTGGACGACCGGCGGCCAAAAGCGAGCGACCCAAACCACCTAGGATCAAAGGTTCACGGGGCGCGCGTTTGGCGGCTTGGCGGTAAACGGCGACGGCCTGTTCAAATTTGCGTGATTCCAACAAAATCTGACCTTTAAGCTCCATCAAATAGGGGTCGGTCGGACGCAAAGCCAAAGCCCCGTCAATCGCGCGAACCGCCTTTTTGATGTTAGAATCGCGGTGATGCGCCACGGCCTGCCGCATCAAAGCTATGTCTTGGGTGGCGCTAGATTTGGCGCGGCGCAGGGTCCAGCTTGGGGCGCGTTTAAAAGCGGTCAGCTTGCCTCGCATCCTCGCAAACCAATACTGCGCCGACGGGTCCCGTTTGCCGCCGGGGTTTGCGGCAACCAAGCCTTTGAGGGCGCGCAAACGGTCACGGCTTAGCGGATGGGTGCGCATATAAGGGTCTTGACGCGTGGCGGCCAATGATTCCTGACCGCGGAACAAATCTTGGACATCGACGGCCCCGGATGGGTCAATCCCGGCGCGTTTTAGATAGCGGACGGAGGAAATATCCGCCGCTGATTCTTCGGCGCGGGTATGGGACAAAAGCGAGCGCAACGCAGAGCTTTGGCTGCCAAGCGCAATGGCCCCCGCCGCCCGGCCGTCACCCGTCGCGGCCCCAGCCGCCGCGGCCAATATCATCCCGATCCCGGCGGCGGTCCGTGCGGTGCGGGCATTGCCCAATCGGCGGGTGATATGCCCGTTCGCGATATGCGCCGCCTCGTGGGCGATGACCGCTTGCAACGCCGCAGCACTATCGAGCCGCATGATCAAACCATAGTTGATAAAGATGTGCCGGGTATCGGCGACAAATGCGTTCAAACCGCTGTCGTTAACCACAACAATACGAATCTGAGATGAGTTGAGACCAGCGGCCTGTAGAACGGGGGCGGCGATTTTGCGCAGGCCGTATTCTATATCGGCGTCTCGCAGCAGCGATATACCGGCCCGCACAGGGGCCGCGAACGACAGGGACAGCACAATTAAGATGCTCATCAATCGGGGAAGGATCATTGCGTTCTGCCTCTGCCACTCATAAGCCTCATTGCACGGCACAGTAGAGAGGGCGGCATGCAGAATTCAAGGCGCGGAATGGTTGATCCGTTTATTGTGATGGATGTGATGGAGGCCGCTCGGCAGGCCGAAGCCGAAGGTCGTCACATTATTCATATGGAAGTGGGGCAACCCAGCACCCCAGCACCCGCCGCCGCGCGGGACGCTTTGATGCAGGCAATGCAGGATGAAGCGCTTGGCTACACTGTTGCGCTTGGTTTGCCCGCACTTCGAGAACGTATCGCAAGCCTTTATAAAGATTGGTATAATGTCGATCTTGATCCGGCGCGTGTTGTTGTGACACCGGGATCATCGGGTGGTTTTGTACTTGCCTTTACGGCGTTGTTTGACGCCGGGGATCGCGTTGCACTTGGGGCACCGGGCTACCCGTCATACCGCCAAATCCTCAAGGCACAGGATTTGGTGCCGGTTGAAATTCAAACTTCGGCGAAGAACCGCTTGCAACTTGTGCCCGACGATCTCAAGGACGTGGATTATCAGGGGATTATGGTGGCGTCACCGGCGAATCCCAGTGGCACCATGCTAGGGCGCGATGAGCTGGCTGCCCTGATCGGGGCGGCGCAGGATAAAGGCGCGAGCTTTCTTTCGGACGAAATCTATCACGGTATTGAATACGAGAAAAAGGCCGTCACGGCGTTGGAAATCTCCGACGACGTTTGTGTTATCAACTCGTTTTCCAAGTATTTCTCGATGACGGGCTGGCGATTGGGCTGGTTGGTTTTGCCAGAACCTCAGGTGCGTCAGGTCGAACGATTGGCGCAGAACATGTTTATCTGCGCGCCCCATGCGGCTCAGGTGGCTGCGCTCGGGGCGTTGACGGCCAAGGACGAGCTGCAGGCCAACATGGACGTCTACCGCAAAAACCGCCAATTGATGTTGGACGGATTGCCAAACGCCGGCTTTGATCGCATCGCGCCGCCGGATGGGGCGTTCTATGTCTATGCGGACATCAGCCACATCACCGATGACAGCCAAAGTTTCGCGCGGGCGATTTTGGACGAAGTTGGCGTCGCGGTGACGCCGGGCATGGATTTTGACCAACAGCGCGGGGCAGGGACCTTGCGGTTTTCCTACGCCCGCGCCACGGCGGATATCGCCGAAGGCTTGGAACGCCTGCGTCGCTTCATGGTGAAGCATGGGCATGTTTCGGCCTGACAGCAGGGCCAAGGGTAGCCCAGAAGCGGCGCCGTCGGGTAAGATAGTCGAAAAGCAATACAGGTGAGGCCAAAGAGCCAATCATGAGCAGATGGATCGCGACATTGGCGTTGCTATGCGCCGGAAATATCGGTTTGGCACAAGACAGTGCCGAGGGTGGTAGCGGACTGGCACGTTATATTGAGGGCGGTTTCACCGACCCCTATTGGGGCGGTGGCACCGAGCTGGAGTTGCAATTAAGCCAAGGGGTGCCGTGGCGGGTATTCACATTGGATGACCCGGCGCGTTTGGTCGTTGATTTCCGTGAAGTGGATTGGAGCTCTGCTGACCCCGTGGCAATGGACACAAGCGAGCATATCGCCAGTTTGCGTATGGGGGCGTTTCGCCCGGGTTGGTCACGGCTGGTGGCCGAGATCAGCACACCGATGAAAGTCTCAGAGGCCGGGCTATCAGTGGCCAAGGACACTGGGGCTGCGAAGCTTTCGCTACGCCTTACACCGATCGATCAGTCAGAGTTTGCTACTTTGTCGGGCATGCCGTTTGATCCCGCTTGGGACATGCCTGAAAGCGTTCTTCGCTTTGCCAAGCCTGACGACAAGAAGGGGCCGTTGACGGTCCTCCTTGATCCGGGCCATGGCGGCATCGACCCGGGTGCGCAGCGCGACGGGTTTGATGAGGCCGATCTAATGTTGCTCTTTGCGCAAGAGTTGCGGGATGTTCTAGTGAGAACAGGACATTACGAGGTTGTCTTAACTCGCGAAAAAGATGTCTTTGTCTCGCTAGAAGGGCGGGTCGCCAAGGCCCATGATGCCCAAGCTGACCTGTTTATTTCCCTACATGCGGATGCTTTGGCCGAGGGGGTCGCCCATGGGGCGTCGGTCTACACCTTGTCAAAAGAAGCCTCGGATGCGGCCTCGGCCGCCTTGGCGGAACGCCATGACCGCGACGATCTTTTGTCTGGCGTTGATTTGTCGGGCACGGACGACCGGGTTGCTCAGGTTCTTTTGGATATTGCCCGACTTGATAACTCCCCGCGTTCTGATGCCTTGGCGGGCCATTTGGTTGGCGGGATTCGCAATGCGCTTGGCAATGTTCACAAACGTCCCAAACGTCAGGCCAGCTTTTCGGTCCTGAAATCCGCAGACATTCCGTCGGTTTTGATTGAGCTTGGGTTTTTGTCGACGCAACGCGACCTCGACAACCTTCGTGACCCAAATTGGCGGGCCGGAATGGCGGCGGGGATTCGCGATGGGATCAACGCTTGGGCGCTTGAGGACGAAGCCTTGTCGCGTCTACGCCGTCAGTGATCCGGGGCCATTGGCTGATTTTGAAACCGCGCATCGGCAATTCCCCGCGCGGATGTGTTTTGACCATGGCAAACATGCCGTATAATGAAGCCCTGAGCAGTATTGGGGGTCAGACGTGACCAGGTTCATCTTTTCGGTCTTCGGAGCGATCTTTTCGGTTTTGACAATGGGCACCTTGATGGTCGCGCTGACCATTGGGGCTGTGTTTTGGATGTATGGCCGCGATTTGCCAAGCCACGAACATCTGGCGCAATACACGCCACCAACCATCAGCCGAATCTATTCGACCGAGGGGCAGGTGATTGATGAATTTGCCCAAGAACGCCGTTTGTTCACCCCGGCCGAAGAAATTCCCGATCTGATCAAACATGCGTTTGTGTCAGCAGAAGACAAAAACTTCTATAGCCATCAGGGGTATGACGTTCGCGGTATTGCCTCGGCGGCTGTTGAAGCGGTGCAATCGCGTGGCGGAAGCGTTCGTGGTGCCTCGACGATTACCCAGCAGGTGATGAAAAACTTCCTTTTGTCGGGTGACCGCAAAATGGAACGTAAGATCAAAGAGATCATCCTTGCGACCCGCGTCGAAGAGGCGTTGAGCAAGGAAAAGATTCTTGAACTCTATCTGAACGAAATCTTTCTCGGCCAAAACGCCTATGGTGTGACGGCCGCTGCGCAGGTTTATTTCAACAAAACTCTGGTTGAACTAGCCCCGCATGAGGCGGCGTTTTTGGCGTCCTTGCCCAAAGCCCCATCAAGTTTCCACCCAGTGCGCCGCAAGGAGCGTGTAACTAACCGGCGGAACTTTGTGCTCAAAGAGATGTATGAAAACAACTACATCACCTATGAAACCTATCAATCCGAACGGCTTTTGCCACTGCTGTCGGTTCAAAACGGCGACTACGAACCTTATGGACGTTCGCTTCCGCCGCGTGACTATTTCACCGATGAAATTCGCCGCCAGCTAAGCCGCAACTTCGGTGAGGATCAATTCTTTTCCGGGGGCTATTCGGTCCGTGCCACGCTTGATCCCGAGATGCAGGTCGAAGCGGCGCAGTCGCTTCAACGCGCGCTGGAACAATATGATCGCGGCTTGGGGCGTTGGAACGGCACCGGCAAAAAGATCGAACCGGATCAATTGGGAAGTGAAGCCACTTGGCGCGAGGCGCTGAGCAATACGCGTGTTGCCCGTGATGTTGATCTTGACTCGGAATGGCTACCCGCCGTTGTGCTTGATGTGCGTGAGAACGAGTTGCAGGTCGGGATCGAGGGAATTGATCAAAATGACCCGCGCGGCAACACCATCCCGCGGAGCGACACCAGCTGGTTCAAGGGCAACCTGTTTGACAATTTCGAACGCGGTGACGTGATCCATCTGCGTGAAATGCGCGACGATGGGAATGGTAACTTTATCCGCTGGACGTTGCGCCAAGTGCCCAAAGTGCAGGGTGGATTTATGGCGATGGACGTCAACACCGGCCGCGTAATTGCGATGCAGGGCGGCTTTAGCTACCAGAACTCGGTGTTTAACCGGGCCACTCAAGCCCAGCGTCAGCCGGGTTCAAGTTTCAAACCCTTTGTCTATGCGGCGGCATTGGATAGCGGCTATACCCCGGCAACGATCGTTGTGGACGCGCCAATTGAAATCGACACACCTTATGGTGTGTGGCGTCCCAAAAACGCCTCGAATAAATTCTATGGCCCAACGCCGTTGCGTACCGGGATCGAACAATCGAGAAACCTTATGACCATCCGATTGGCCCAAGAGGTCGGGATGGATGTTGTCGCGTCTTATGCGGAGAAATTCGGCATGTATGACAGCATGGGACGGGTTTTGGCCAACGCTTTGGGCGCCGATGAAACCACACTTTATCAGGTGGTTGCGGCCTATGCGATGTTCGCAAACGGTGGCGAGCGGGTTCAGCCAACTTTGATTGACCGGGTGCAGGATCGTTACGGCACCACGATTTTCAGCCATGACGCGGCTCTGGGGAACAAGCGGGTTTGTGTGGATTGTGATGATCCCAACCTTCGCTCTGGCCGCAGTCCACGCATTGTTAATGATCGCGAAAGGGTCATGGACCCGGTCACGGCCTATCAGCTTACTTCGATGATGCAGGGTGTGGTTGAGCGTGGCACAGCGCGTAAAACGGTCAAGGTTGGTGTGCCAACAGCTGGTAAAACCGGGACAACCAATGACGCCAAAGATGTTTGGTTCGTCGGGTTCACATCTAATATCGTTGCTGGTTGTTACATTGGGTATGACACGCCAAAACCAATGGGACGCGGGGCGTCAGGTGGTGGCATGTGTGGTCCGGTGTTCACTCGGTTTATGCGTAAAGCGACCAAAAAATACGGTGGCGGCGCGTTTCGTGCACCTGAAGAATGCGAATTCATCAAGATTGACCGCTTTTCGGGAGCCCGTTTGGGGGAAAGCGCCAGCGGGCCAAATGTTGTGTCTGAATGCTTCCGTGAATTCGACATCGATTCTGGTGCCATTGTCTTTGGTGGCCAAGGCATCACCGGCAGCTTTGCCGTGTCGGGAAGCTTTGATTTGATCCGCCCGAATGACGCGGCTGGTAAAGCGCGTGAAGTTACCACATCCACCGGCAAAAAGGCCGTGGTTGGGCCCAAAGCGGGCTTTGGGACATTGTCCTCGGGTGGGTTGTTCTAAGCTTCGTCCACCAGTCGCAATAAAAGCTTCAAAAGGTCGGCCTCTCCAAGTGAAACTGGGTCGGCCTTTTGCGTTCCTTTGGCACGAAGCGCGATGGACCAGGCGCATTTGGCTGTGGCCCACTGGGCAAGCCGTTTTTGGTCCACTTGCAAGGATTGGCTAAACCACCTGAGCCGCTCTTTTTGCAGACCCACATTCCGCAGGTCACCGCCACAGCCTTTGGGATTCCTCATTGCATTGGCCAACTCATAGGCCGGTTCTGCGATGACGCCTTTTGCATCAATTGTCCTAAAACCTTGATCTTCGTAGAAAACGTTGTCGTGATGCAAATCGCCATGCAGGGGGCGGACGTCTGTTTGTGTCCCTAGCAGGTGCCTCGCTAGATTTTGGGCCTTGCCCATATCGTGTTTGAAATCCTCGGGGCAATCCGGCGAAATGTGCAATTCAAACAAGAGTGCAAACCATTCCTCCAGAATTGGGAAATTGGGCATTGGCGGTAAGGGGAGACTGTGCAGGTCTCTTGCAAAGGCACCTAAATCTTTATTCGCCCGCCAATCGCCGTTGCGCAGACCATCGCCAAGGGTCTTGCCGGGAAGAAAATCCATGACCAAGGCATTTTTGATTTGGCCGTGAATGCACGGAACATGGGTCGAGCTAACGTTCCCCCAGGCGCGCATCAAAGCGACGCCATGTGTCTCGTTGCCCATACTTTGCCCATGGTAGAGTTTGAGAACCCAGTCTTGGCCCTGTGGACCGCGAACACGCCACAGCTCAGCGATGCCCGTACGGGTGAGTTCGCATGGATGCGTCAGCCCAAATGTCGTCAAAGCCGCTTGTAGATTCATTTCACCGCGTACCGCTGCTTGCTCACCTTCGCGGCCCTTGTTATCACGCATCACCTGAATAAGTGAAACTGGACCAGACCCATGCGCGCAGAAGCACAGAACAATGTCGATAAGATCGAGAAATCGCTCGAATTGCTGCGCCAGCGGTTGGATTGGGATACGGCGCCACATCGGCTTGAAGAGTTCAATGCTCGTGTCGAAGACCCCAACTTGTGGGATGATCCAGAAGCGGCACAAAAGCTGATGCGCGATCGCCAGATGCTTGTTGATGCGATGGAGACCTATACCTCGATTAAGCAGGAAATGGCCGACAACGTCGAGATGATCGAGCTTGGTGAAATGGAAGACGACGCCGAAGTCGTTGCTGATGCAGAAGGCGCGCTTGCCGTTCTGACTGAAAAGGCCGCCAAGAAAGAGCTTGAGGCCTTGTTGGACGGTGAGGCAGATGCCAACGATACGTTCTTGGAAATCAACTCAGGGGCCGGTGGTACCGAAAGCTGTGATTGGGCCAGCATGTTGGCACGGATGTATGTCCGTTGGGCAGAAGCGCATGGCTATGACGTTGAACTGCAGTCTGAAAGCGCCGGTGAAGAGGCGGGGATCAAATCCGCCGCTTACAAGATTTCCGGTCACAATGCCTATGGTTGGTTAAAGTCCGAAAGCGGTGTGCACCGCCTAGTGCGAATTTCACCGTTTGATAGCGCAGCCAAGCGGCATACGTCTTTTACATCGGTCAAAGTTTATCCGGTAGTGGATGATAATATCGAGATTGAGGTCAACCCAGCCGATATTCGCATCGATACCTATCGGTCATCAGGGGCGGGTGGTCAGCACGTGAACACCACCGATTCCGCGGTACGGATTACCCACCATCCAACCGGGATTGTTGTGACGTCTTCTGAGAAATCGCAGCACCAAAACCGTGACATCGCCATGAAGGCGTTGAAATCGCGATTGTACCAGATGGAATTGGACAAGCGGTCTGCGCTTGTGAACGAAGTGCATGAAAATGCCGGGGACGCCGGTTGGGGCAACCAAATCCGGTCGTATGTGCTGCAGCCCTATCAAATGGTCAAAGACCTGCGAACCAACTACGAGACGTCCGACACCAAAGGTGTTTTGGATGGGGATCTCGACGGGTTGATGGCCGCGACCTTGGCGCTTCAGGTGTCCGGCAAAAGCCGCGCTGATGCGCAGGGCGACGTCTAACCGATCCTTTCGGACCTTTTTCAGACTGTTAGGCTTGGTGCTGCAAATTCCGTGCACGGAATTTGGGCGTCACGTTTCGGCCGTGGCGTCTCTATTGTCGCATGCGACGCTTGTCGGCTGTGTATTTCTTGCACGACTTGAACATATCAGCTTTAGTGAATGAAATTTAGGACTTGTCTCAGGGAGGAGGGGACATGCCCGATACACCAAAACCCGGCGTTCCAACGCTGGCGGATGTTACGTTTGACCATTTAAAAACCGCCTTGGCACGGGGGTGGTCAGATTTGACCAAGGCCCCATTGTTCGCGATCGTTTTCGCCGGGACATATGTGTTGTGTGGCTGGTTTATGGGCTGGATCACATGGCGGACTGGTCAAAGCTATTGGTTGGTTTTCGCGGCCATTGGCTTTCCTTTGATCGCCCCGTTTTTTGCCGTTGGTCTTTATGATGTCAGCCGACGGATTGAACAGGGGAGACCGCTGGACTGGTCTGAAATCCTGTCGGTAATCTTGCGGCAATCAAAACGTCAGCTTCCGTCGATTTGTGCAATTATCATCGTGGTGTTCTTGTTCTGGTTCTTTGTGGCCCATATGATTTTTGCCCTGTTTATGGGATTGGCTACGATGACCAATGTCTCCAGCTCTTACGACATTTATTTGTCGACGGACGGCATCACCATGTTGACGGTTGGCACCTTGGTTGGCTCTGTTTTTGCATCCGTTTTGTATATGATCACGGTGCTTGCCCTTCCGATGTTGTTGGATCGCGAAATTGATTTTGTCACCGCCATGATCACGTCTTTTCAATATGTTCAGGCCCACCCCGTTGTCATGTTTGCCTGGGCCGGGTTTATAGCCGTGTTTACGTTTCTGTCGATGTTGCCGGGTTTTTTTGGATTGTTCTTGTCATTGCCGTTGTTGGGACATGCCACATGGCATCTCTATGACATGTTGGCCTATGGCACTGATGGCGATCCCGCTTAAAACGGCGATTGCAAAAGAAAAGGGTTGGCAAAAACGCCAACCCTTTTCTGTGCGAGTGTGACCTGCAACTGGTGGCTTTAGGTAAAGCTTTGACCAACTTTGAGCAGGTTCTTGTGGTAGGGCACGAGGCCCTCTTGGTCGCAGAACCCAGAGACACGCGCCGCAGATAATACTTTGGCAGTATTTGTTCCCAGATGTTCATAGACCAGACGTTCAACGCGGCGGCCTGCCACGTTCTCCCGTACGGTGCGGGTCACATAGCCGACCCAAAAGTTGTTCTCGAACGATGGAATGCGCGCGAGGTAGTTAAAAGACGTTGTGGCCGAGCCTTTGCGGCTGACAAGGGCGGCGACACCGTCTTCCTGAGGAAGGATAGCGCCCCGGAATTCACGCGTGCCGGGATCAGTGGGCAAGCCTTGTTGGCTCATGGCGTCCTTGGCTTCGAAGCCTTTTAGGAATGTGTTATTGCCGCGACGAAAAACGTAAATCAGCCCCTGCACATACATTTGGTCTTCCATGAAACTGCGGCGTGCGAACCTGTAAAACCCACTTGGAAATTCGGTTTCCTTGAGCTTGCGTGAGGCCCCCGTCACATATTCGGCAATGGCTGGATCCGTGAGTAAACCCGCAGACGTATTTTCAATCTGTTCAACAGGCTCCAGTAGAATGCGCGCGTCGACCTGAAAGTAGGAACAAATCCGATGCAAAACATCCGGACGGGGAAAGCTTTCGCCAGCCAGATAGCGATTGTATTGTGTCCGGTTGATGCCCAAATCGCGACACAAGGCGGAGATTGACACCGCTTGATTGGACAGCTGACGCAGGTTGGCACCAAGCATGCTACGCAGCTCCGCCGGGCTGGGTCGTTTCGAGAGGCTTCTGGTTTGATCGGAGGGCATGCGCCTTCTCTTTCTGATTGTTTGAACTGCCGAACGTGTACTTAAGCGGGAAATCTGTCCCAAACTGCTACATGTCATGGTGCTATTCGGCGTCAGTCGTGATGCTTGTTGGCACCAAGGGTGCAGATTTACGTCACAAAAATCAAGGACCCGACGCGGGAAAAATCATATTCGATGTAAAAAGTTTCGTTCACTTTAAGGGGGAAATAACCAAAGAGTGCGTCATGGAAGAACGGATGTATGGGGTTGTCCTCTGGGCAGATGAGATGGATAGCAAAGCTGTCATCTGGTGTGAGGATCACGGTAACCTTGCCTATTATGCGGCAGCTGAGCCTTGCATGCATCGTGGGATGGCTCTGGATGCCGGCGACTTGATCCAATTTGATCTCAAAGAAGAGCGGGATTGCCGGCTGGCGCGCAATTTGCAGCACGTGAATTCGGGCTACGCACCCGATATCGCTATGAACCTGCAAACGAAACAATCTGGCGGGGCAAACAATGTGGTTCAATTTCCCACTGCACGCGCCTGTTGATTAAAACCCGAAACAAGGAAAAGGCACCCGAAAGGGGTGCCTTTTAAGCTCTGGTTTTATTCGTCTAGTGCAAAGCGACGATTGTATCAGGTGCCACGCGCCAATGCCGCAACACCCGTTCTGGCGACTTCTTCCAAACCCAGTGGGCGCATTAGATCCGCAAACGCGTCAATCTTGTCTGGCGTACCCGTGATCTGAAACACAAAGCTTTCCAAGGTTGAGTCAACGACATGGGCGCGGAAAATATCGGCCAGTCTAAGTGCCTCAACGCGCTTCTCTCCGGACCCATTCACCTTGAGCAATGCCAGCTCGCGTTCGACAGAGCGACCTTCGACCGTTAAATCGTGGACTTCGTGGACCTCTACGATTCGACCCAACTGGGCTTTTATCTGTTCGATAACTTGTGGTGTGCCGGTTGTGACGACAGTGATGCGTGACAGGTGGCCTTCGTGGTCAATTTCAGCGACCGTCAAGCTTTCGATGTTGTACCCGCGACCGGAAAACAACCCAATGACACGCGCCAAAACGCCAGGTTCGTTTTCGACCAAAACCGCCAACGTATGGGTTTCTTGAATATCCGAAAATGTGGGGCGAAGATTATAGGCCGAGTGCTTGCTCGACCCCTTCTTGATCTTTAGCGGCGACATGTCGGGCCTTTTCGTAAAGTTGCTTGGAAAGTGCTTGCGTACTTAAACAATACTTCACGCCAATGCGCCAGTGTCAAAGGCAGTTGGATCAGGTTCAAAATAGGCTTTGTAATGAAGGATGGGGCCAATGCTCGGCCTCCGATTGGTGGCTTTGGAAAGGTGTTGCATGACATTCCCGATGCTCTGGCGGGGGTGCTCGGTATCTTGCCGCTATGGTTTTGGGAAACGGACGCGGATCATTGTTTCTGCTATTTCTCCGATGGCTGGGAACGTTTGAGCGGAACATCTACCAAAGTGTATCTCGGCATGTCGCGCCGTGACTATTTTTTCGGAATGACCGAGCTGAGCGAGACTGCCCGACAACATTTGGATGATTTGGACAATCATCGACCGTTTCGTGATTTTGTCTACCGTCATGAATTCATTCGCGGGCGTATGGATTGGGTCACAACCAGCGGCGACCCTGTCTTTGATCAAGATGGGGAGTTTATGGGCTATCGCGGCGCCGCCATGATCCTGTCAGATGCGGTCGATGGCTCTCAAAGCGCAATTGAAGCCGAAAAGAAATTGTTGGAACGCACAAGTGAGTTGGAACGTGCGATCGCCAAACGGCAGGCGGAAATGGAAGATGCAAACCAGCTTATGTCCGAGGTGGTTGAGGCGATGAATGAAGGGTTGATGGTCACCTCAGGAACGGACGCAGAGGACCCAAATAACCGCATTATTCTAACCAACAAAGCCTATCGGTCACTGTTCAATCTCAATGATGATGACATCAAGCCCGGAATGCGCCTTAGGGACTATCTTCATTGGCTGGCAAAACGAGGCGACGCGTCCCGCGTCTTGCAGCAAGCCCGCGACGTGAACCAAATGCTGGCGGCAGGCGAAACCGTGATGATGGAAGTGCCCAGCACCAATAAATTCTTTCATACGACGGCCGCCAAACGACCTTCTGGCGGGTATGTTCTTGTCCATACAGATGTCACCGATATTCAGGAGCACAATTTTGAGTTGGCCCGGGCGCGGGATGCTGCCGAAGTTGCTAATCAAACGAAATCAAATTTCTTAGCAACGATGAGCCATGAAATTAGGACGCCGATGAATGGTATTGTCGGGATGGCGGATCTTCTGGCCGAAACGCATCTTGATGGTGAACAAGAGGAATTTGTCGATACCATTCGTGGTTCTGCCGTGGCTTTGACCGCGTTGATTTCTGACATTCTTGATTTTTCCAAGATTGAGGCCGGGCGCATGGAATTGGCGCAGGAACCCTTCGATATTCGAGCGCTATCCCAGGAAATCAAGGATCTATTGGATCCAATGGTGTTGGGAAAAAGCTTGAAGCTCCTCATTGATGTTAAGCAAAGCGTTCCGCAGGTTTTGGTCGGCGATGCGCTGCGTGTTCGGCAGGTCCTTTTGAACCTGCTCGGGAATGCGGTGAAATTCACCGAGTCCGGGCACGTTCTTTTGGAAATCACCTATGGTGAGACCCTGAAGATTCTTGTGAAGGACACAGGAATTGGGATTCCCGTCGATCAATTGACCAACATTTTTGATCCATTTGAGCAGGTTGATAACAGCCAGTCACGAGAACACCAAGGAACCGGTTTGGGGCTTGCTATCACAAAGCGGCTTATCAACGTTATGAAGGGGCATATTTCGGTCTCGTCGCAATTGGGGCAGGGGACCGAGGTCGCGCTTTCCCTTCCTCTCAAAGCCGGGTCTCGTTCTTGTCATCACAAAAGTGAACCGACGGAAAAAAGCGTCGATTTGGCTGGCGTACGCATCCTTGTCGTTGAAGATAACAAAACCAATCAGCTGGTCGTGCGGCGAATTTTGGAACGATGTGGTGTCGAAATCACTTTGGCCAATAACGGTAGAGAGGCTGTTGAAATATACAAGCCCGAGGCGTTCGATATGATTTTGATGGATATTTCCATGCCGGTGATGACCGGCTTAGAGGCGTGTCGCGAAATTAGGGCGCGGCAACTCAATATGGGATGGCCATTTCGACCCATTTTGGCGTTGACAGGCAATGCTTTTGACAAAGACCACAATGATGCCACTGCCGCTGGTATGGACGGGTTTCTAACGAAACCGGTTCGGCGCAAAGAGCTTTTGCAATCGCTGTCGTATCACTTGCAGATCAAAGATCAGCCTGAACATCCGGTTTTGGCCATTCTGAGAGACAAGCAGACCAAGCCAAATAATTAAGCCCGCCTTGAACAAGGCGGGCTTAATCGTCTTTGCCAACAGAGTTTCCTTAGACCAAAACTGCGCCGGAATTGCCGATGGCGTCTTTGGTGGATGCTTCACCAAGAAGCATCTTGTTGTGCGGCTCCCCTGATGGGATCATTGGGAAACAGTTTTCATGTTTCTCAACCAAACAGTCAAAGATCACCGGTCCGTCATAGTTGACCATCTCCATGATCGCGTCATCCAAATCGGCTGGATCTTTACATTGAATGCCTTTGGCACCGAATGCTTCGGCCAGCTTTACGAAATCGGGCAGGGCTTCGGACCAGCTGTGGGAATAACGCTCACCGTGCAACAACTCCTGCCACTGGCGAACCATGCCAAGGCGTTCATTGTTCAAAATGAACTGTTTGACCGGCAGGCGGAATTGAATGGCCGTGCCCATTTCCTGCATGTTCATCAGCCACGAAGCTTCGCCCGCCACGTTCACAACTAAGGCTTCGGGATGGGCAACCTGAACCCCGATCGATGCCGGGAAACCATAGCCCATAGTGCCCAAGCCGCCGGAGGTCATCCAACGGTTTGGATCTTCAAAACCCAAATACTGCGCGGCCCACATCTGGTGCTGGCCAACTTCGGTACAGACGTAGCGGTCCATGCCTTTGGTCAGCTCTTCGAACCGGGCCAAGGCCTGTTGCGGCTTGATTGTCGGACCTTCCTGTTTGAAATCCAAACAGTTGATCTTGCGCCATTCATCAATCTGTGCAACCCAACGGGCGATGCCATCGCGGTTTACTTTGCGTCCACGGGCCTTCCAGATCCGAAGAATGTCTTCGAGAACGTGGCCCACATCACCAACAATCGGAATGTCGGTTTTGATGACTTTGTTGATCGATGACGGGTCAATGTCGATATGCGCTTTGATTGAATTCGGGCTAAACGCATCTAGACGGCCGGTGATCCGATCGTCAAAACGTGCGCCGATGTTGATCATCAGATCACAGCCATGCATGGCAAGGTTGGCCTCATAAAGACCGTGCATGCCCAACATGCCCAACCATCCCTTGCCCGAGGCAGGATACGCGCCAAGCCCCATAAGGGTCGACGTGATTGGAATGCCCGTCGCATCAACCAATTCGCGCAGCAATTGCGAGGCACCCGGACCAGAGTTGATAACGCCGCCGCCGGTGTAAAACACTGGACGTTCGGCATTTTCAATGGCCTCAACCAATTGCGTGATCGTCTCAACGTCACCTTTAACAGGTGGTTGGTAATGGCTTGCCGAGGCTTTGGGTTTTGGCGTGTAGGTCGCCGAAGCGAACTGTACATCTTTTGGGATGTCGATCAAAACCGGGCCGGGCCGCCCCGAAGTGGCCACATGGAACGCCTCATGAATCATGGCCGACAATTTGTCGGTTTCCTTTACCAGCCAGTTGGCCTTGGTACAGGGGCGGGTGATGCCTACGGTGTCGGCCTCCTGAAAGGCATCAGAACCGATCATAAAGGTCGGAACCTGACCAGTCAGAACAACCAACGGGATCGAGTCGAGCAACGCATCAGTGATACCGGTAACCGCATTTGTGGCACCGGGACCCGAGGTCACAAGAACAACACCCGGTTTGCCGGTCGAGCGCGCGTAACCTTCGGCCGCGTGAACCGCACCCTGTTCATGACGCACCAGAATATGGCGAATGTCGTTTTGTTGGAAAATTTCGTCATAGATCGGTAGGACTGCGCCGCCGGGGTATCCGAATACTGTGTCGACGCCCTGATCCCTGAGCGCTTGTACCACCATTTTCGCACCGGTCATTTGACCACTCATCGCACTTCTCCGTCTACGATTTTTTCCACTGTTACGCGCATAAAAAAGCCCCCGTCGGTCTGGCGGGGGCGCATGGGTCCTTAAAAGGGTGTCCGTTACCGGCCCATGCGCTGTTTTCCTACAATGACGACTAGAGCAGTCATGCCCGAGGCTCCTTTAAATCACGTGCGCGGACGTTATGGCAGACCGGACGGGGCGTCAACAGGGAATGATAGGAAAAATATGTCGCACCTACCTTTGGATTCTTTGCAGTTGTTGCGTGTAGTGGGGTGTTGAGAGACATTTGTGTAATTTTCTGCGTGTGCATAGTGAGTTGTTCGCTGGTGCGGCTATGCGTGGCACGGGGAAAGCCCGTCAAACACCACTGATATACTGTGCGCGTGCGCACAGAAGCTTGTTTTGCAATTGTCACTTCAAACCAGTTAAATCTAAACCAACAGGTTCAGTTGATTAGAGGGAAGGAGATCCCATGCTGCGTACTCATCGATTCAGAGATTTTAGCGTTTGTAAGGCTGCCTCATTGGTTGCGTTGATTCTGATCGCCATGTCCACGCAAGGGGGCATTTGACGCTGGTTGCAAGTTCCTGCCGATTTTCCTGCCAACGGGCGGATTTCGGCCATTGATCATGATTTTGCAACATTTGCGCGCGGCAACGTGAATTGTGTCGTGATCGAGATTAGGGGCATCATGTCATGGCAACGCAGACAACCTGTGAGGACATCATGACACGTAATTTGTTTCAAAGAGATTTCACGTTGGCCCGCGCGGGTATTTTGGCGGTCCTGATAGCGGCTGCCGCCTTTGTCGGAGACGTTCCCGGAGCGACGAATGATGTCGCGATGGAAACCGACCGCCCGGCGCAAATTTTGCCAGCTGTGATTCATTTGTTTGGTGCTGATTGCGACACGGATGACCAAGGCGTGCAACTATAGCGGTTCCTTCCGCTCGTGATGTTGCCCTAGGGTGACCAAAAACACCCGAATTTCGCAAAAAAACACCTGCAAAGCAGACCTGAAAGTGTTTTTCATTCCTCAATGTGTTCTCGGTATGTTAACCGATTACCCACAAAGGTTAAAAAATCACGGCGATTTGGCTTTGACCAAATTGCGATGAGGGGCAAAAATGAAATTTGCAAATGCAGTAAAAGCGCTAGGTATTTCGGCTTTGGTGTTTACGGTTTCCGGATGTGAAACGCTGGATTTTACAGGCAATGATGCACGACTTGAGCGGATTGAGGTCACCCCTCAGGAATGCCAAGATCGCGGTGGCGTAACCGTCGTATCGAACTCGGGCGAGAAGATATGCCGTATCGAAGCCAACACATATGATGAAGCAGTCGCAGCGGCACCAGCCGCTGCTGCGTCAAGCGCCGGTGGCGCCGGAACCGCGGCCGCAATTGCCGGACTTAGTTTGGTGCTGGTTTTGGCCGTGTCGGATAGCTCGTCCGGTACACGCTAATTAATCACGTAAGATGACGTAGCGGCCTGTCCTTAATTGGGCAGGTCGTTTGCGTTTCTGTAAGCGACGTTCGGCTTGCAATCGCCCGCCAAAAGCCCGCGCCTAAAGGTTGGTGCTCGTTCCTTGGAGAACACCGTATTCCAGGGCGTAACGGGTCAGGCCCGCTGTGGTGCTAATTCCCAGTTTTCGTTTGATATTCTTGCGGTGGGTTTCGACCGTCCGTACGGAAATATCCAAAACAATCGCGACCTCTTTGTTCGACTTGCCCTGCGCCAGCTGCAACAAAACCGTTTGTTCACGATTGGTAAGAGGTTCCCGATTGCTATCAGAGGGGGCCAGTGCACCTTCGGCACCGGTGCAAAGATATACCTCACCGGCCATAACCGCATCAATTGCGGTTTTAATTTCCTCGGTGCGCACATCTTTGAGCACATAGCCACGCGCGCCATGATTAAGCGCGGTATTGATGTATTCGGGGCTGTCATGCATCGACAACACTAAAATCCGGGTGTCTGATGCCTTCTCAAGGATCATTTCTGTGGCAGACAATCCGCCCAGACCGGGCATGTTCAGGTCCATCAATATCACATCTGGGTCGAGTGTTTCGAGCTGATCGACCATGGCTTTGCCATCCGACAACGTCGCCACAACAGAGATGTCGTCATAACTGTCAAGAATGGCTTCGATGCCTTCGGCCACCATCGGATGGTCGTCGACGATAACAACGCGGGTCAGTTTGCTCATGCGCGGGCCTTTGGTTTGCTGCTGCCATCCTTTTCGGGTGGAAGCATATGGGTCAGCGGAACTTGTGCCTCGATAACGGTCCCTGATTTGCTCGACAAGACCCTGAGGGTCCCGCCCAGCTGTTCCATGCGTTCTTGCATGTTGCGCAATCCGATACCCGGGCCGGATGTGTCGCGGGTTTCCTCGACGCCATGGCCGTTGTCTTCGATCCGCAGCGTACCACCGGTGCGATGACCGCGTAACAAGACGCTCACCCGCGTCGCACCGGAATGGCGTTCTACATTGGTAAGGGCTTCTTGCGCGATCCGATACAAAGCGATTTTGGCGTCTTGGCTAAGACGGTTGCGGAAAACGGCGGTTTCAAAACGGGTTTCGATGCCGGTTCTGGCGCGAAAGTCATCGGTCAAAGCATGTAGGGCAGGGCCCAAACCCAGATCGTCCAGAACACCGGGGCGCAAATCGCGGCTGATCCGGCGGACTTCGTTGATGGCTTGACCAAGATTGTCGATGCCCTTGTCCAAAGTATCCTGGGCGCGGTCATCGCCTTGGCTAAATCGGCGTTTGGTCACATCCAGCGCGTATTTCACCCCGACGAGGATCTGGCTGATCCCATCATGTAATTCGCGCGCCACGCGGCCGCGCTCTTCCTCTTGGGTGTCAAACACCCTTTGGGTCAGCTCTTTGAGTTTGGCATCCGCCAACCGTCTTTCGCGGATATTGATGAACAACCCGGACATGAACACGACAAGCAACGCCGCAAAGGTGATCCCACCTATATAGAGAAACGTGCGTTGAACACGGGTTTCGACTTCGGCGCGGGTGGCGGCGACCGAGGCGACGACATCGTCAATGAAAACTCCGGTTCCAACGGCCCATCGCCATGACGGGAACGAGGTGACATAGGTGATCATCCGTGCTTCGACCCCGGACGAGGGTTTGGGCCAGAGATGTTCGACGTAACCGGCACCGCTCCGCGCCGTCCAAAGGAATTCGGCAACCACGGGGGTGCCTTCGCTGTCTTTGTAATCAAGCCAATTCTTGTTGATCAAATCGGTTTGACGCGGTGACACGATGTTGTTGCCGTCATAATCATAAACAAAAAAGAAACCTTCGTCGCCGTAAATCATCGCCGCCAAGATTTGTTTGACCTGTTTTTGGGCCAGTTCATCATTGGGCGCGGCAGAGCCGTAGACAAAGTAAAACCCGTTGCGCGCTTGGGTGACATAGTTGCGCAACTCACGTTTCTTGGCTTCGATCAGCTGGGCCTCGAGGCTATGGATTTCGCGCTCTGCAAGGGCCCGCGATTGCGCGGCGACCAAAAACGAAATGGCGGATACGGCAAGGATCAACGGCACCGAGGCCAGAAGAAACATCTTCTGACCGTAAGAAATGCGGATGCGGTTGAACAGACGCGCCATAACAGCGAGTTAAAGCAGCTTGGTCGCAAATACAAATGTGCACCGCGCTATCGCGTCAACACACCGCCAACCATGGCCACCAAAGCGACAAGATGAACAAGGATCAGAGCCTTGTCCCGCCAGAAAACGCCAACCATCAGCCACCCCAGAAGACCAACAAGAAAGAAGCCGATATTCCAAGGAAGCCACCCCATACCAGTGGCGGTATAGCCGATGATCTGGGCAACGGAGGCTGTCCATTTTAGGGTATCAACCGATCGATCGTTGCGAGGGCGGAAGACACCCATGAGAGAAAGCGGACGGTGTTGCATGGCGACAATTTCCATAGGTAAGAGTTGGACAGAGTCGCGGTTTAAGTCATTGTGCAAGTGCAGAAAATGTACATTTTCTGCTTCATGACAGTAGAATAAATACTCTCAACGGGTTTTGTGAGCAGTTAGGAATGATCCGAAATGCCAAAAGTGAAGGTAAATGAGACTTTTGGTTCCGATATTTTTCCAAGATGCCGGGTTTGCCCATTTTTGTGCACTACTCCGTAGCAGTGGGTATTCCCCTCCGTAGCGTCACGCCCTAGGCTCGGGGCACTTGCAACGATCCGCGCGCGGGTGGGGAGCCCACGCGCACCAAAAATACCCATGGGAGGATATTACATGGATCGCCGTTCTTTTCTAAAGGCCTCGACCGTAGGCGCAGCTGGTGCTGCAGCCGCTTCGACTCTGGCCGCCCCAGCTTACGCACAGGGCAACCGCACTTTGACAATGGTAACATCTTGGCCACGCGGCTTTGCTGTTCTGGATGACGCTGCCACCTACCTTGAAAACATGGTTGGCGAAATGTCCGGTGGTAGCCTGACAATCGACAAGAAAGCTCCTGGTGAGCTTGTTGGCGCTCTGGAAGTATTTGACGCTGTGTCTTCGGGCCAGGCGGACATGTACCACTCGGCCGACTATTATTACATCGGTCAGCACCCAGGCTACGCCTATTTCACAGCTGTTCCATTTGGTGGCACGGCGCAGGAAGTATCGAACTGGTACTACCATGGCGGCGGCGAAGAGCTCCATGACGAGCTGGGCGAAGTGTTCAACCTCAAAGGCTTGCTTGCTGGTAACTCCGGTTCGCAGTCCGGTGGTTGGTTCCGCAAGGAAATCAACTCCGCTGATGACTTTAACGGTCTGAAGTTCCGTATGCCTGGCCTTGGTGGCAAGGTTCTGGGTAAGCTGGGCGCATCCGTTCAGAACATTCCGGGTGGTGAGCTTTATCAGGCGTTGTCGTCTGGTGCTCTGGACGGTCTGGAGTGGGTTGGCCCAATGGCCGACGAACGCGCCGGCTTCCAAGAAGTTGCGAAAATCTATTACACTGCGGGCTTCCACGAGCCAGGTTCGGCTCTTGCGTCCTCCGTTAACCTCGACGTTTGGAATGAGCTGTCAGATCAGCACAAAGCGATCCTGCGTTACGCCTCTATGGCCGTGACCCAGTACCAGCTGGCTGAAACTCTGGCCAACAACGGTGCCGCATTGGCCCGTCTTCAGGCTCAGGGCGTGAAAACCCTGCAGTTCTCTGACGATGTTTGGGATGCATTCGGTGCAGCTTCGAAAGAAGTTATGGACGAGAACATGGATGACGAGCTCTTCGCAAAAATCCGCGCTTCGTTCGAATCTTCCTTGGCCCAGTCCGCAAGCTGGATCAACAAATCGGACAACTACTACGTTCAGCAGCGCGTTCGCGTTCTGGGCGGCTAAGTCGAAAACTGACACTCTGGAAAGGCCCCTGCACGTCGGGGGCCTTTTCGCACATCAGGTCATTAGACCCGACGCAAGAGATACACCCGGTCGAGCGGGCTAAGGGGGACAATCATGGAAGAATCTGGCGCAGGCGGCCTTGGGGCTGCTATTGGCGCCATTGGCGATGGGCTCATCTGGACCTTTCAAAACATCGCCATGGCGTTTTACAATTTCGGATACGCGGTGACGCATCCGCAGCTTTGGCTGGATTGGAGCAACAAAGAAGCGGTGATGCGCTTTGTCTATTACGGTGGCTCCGTCGAATTCTTCTTTGTTTGTATCACGGTTTTTCTAGTCATCTTTGCGGTTGGTCTTTGGCGCAACACCTTCTTGTGGGGCGTCGTGCGCTTGCTGGAAGGTTTTGCCAATACCGTAGGTCGTTTCGCGGCTTGGGCTGGCCTTTTGATGGTGCTGCAGCAGGTTGTTATCGTCTTTATGCAGCGGATCTTTACCCGGCCTGACATTGTGTTTGGCTTTGGTGTGCCGCTGCAATTTGACATCTCTTGGTATGCCGAAGAACTGAAGCTTTATAACGCTATCGTTGTGGCGCTGTGCTTGACCTACACCTTTGTTCAGGGTGGTCATGTTCGCGTGGACCTCGTCTATTCCGCCGTAAGCTACCGAGCCAAACGCATCATCGACATGTTTGGCTCGCTCTTCTTCATGATCCCAATGGCGACGTTGATCTGGATGTACTCATGGTACTTCATGTGGCGTCATCTGATCACACCGAAACCCGCCGCGTCCAACACGCTGGAACTTTTGATGAAAAAGTCCAAGCTGATGAAATGGAACGTGGAAACCATCGGGTTTAGCCCCAACGGATTTAACGGCTACTTTCTGTTCAAGATCCTGATGGTCATCATGGTTGGCATGATCTTCATTCAGGCTTGGTGCTTCTTCTACCGTTCTTATCTGGAATGGAAAGAAGGCCCCGAATCCGAAGCGAAATACTTTGACAAAGATGTGCTGGAAGAGGGCGAAGAGCCCTACGACCACGCAGAATTCTGAGAGGCTGACACACCATGTTGTTTGGACTTGATGGCGTCGAGATCGGCCTGATCATCGTCTTTCTGACGCTCTTTTCCGCGATCCTTTCCGGCTTTCCGGTGGCCTTTGCCATCGGTGGGGCAGGGATCATTTCCTTTGGCATTATCGCCGCTCTTGATAGCGCCGGTTTGCTAATTCATCATGCAATTGACACGGGCTCAGACGCCTATAATGCATTGGTTGCCAGTGGGATTGCCCCCGAGAAAATCTCGGTGTTCCGAAATCCCGACTTGCCGACCGAAGCGCATTCTGTTTTCCCACGCGGCTGGGAATATGCGCTTGATCGCAACGTGTCCTTTATTGTGAACCGCATCAACGAGCGTGTGATTGCCGGTCAGTCCATCGAAACTCTTCTGGCGGTTTTGATGTTTGTTCTGATGGGGATCGTTCTTGAACGTTCCAAAATCGCAAACGATCTACTGACAACCATGGCGCGCGTCTTTGGCCCGCTGCCCGGTGGTCTGGCCGTGTCGATCGTTGTGGTTGGCGCTTTCCTTGCCGCTTCAACCGGTATTGTTGGGGCGACTGTTGTCACCATGGGTTTGCTGGCGTTGCCGACCATGTTGCGCAACAACTATTCGCCCGAATTGGCGACCGGTGTCATTGCGGCGTCCGGTACCTTGGGACAGATCATTCCACCCTCGATCGTGATTGTTCTGCTCGGCACCTTGGCTGGTGACCTCTACTCTGCAGCGCAAGAAACACGTGCGGTCGAAGCGGGTTGTACCGATGCTCTGACCTATCTGGGGCAGCCTGCGGTTGTTTCGGTTGGGACCTTGTTCCAAGCGGCATTGGTGCCCGGTGTGATGCTGGCGGGTCTTTATGCGGCCTATGCCTTTGGTTTTGCTATGCTGAACCCGTCCAAAGCCCCGGCTGTTGCCCTTGGCGACGGTGGTGGTGAGCCGGTCACACGTGGCGAAGCCTTCACTTGGTACTTGGGTGTTCCGGTGGCTTTGATTGCTGGGGCCATCCTTGGTGCACAAGTGGGCCTCGTGGGTGAACAATCGACACGCGTCGATAGCTTTACCGACATCGGCCAATCGGCCAGCCTTCGAACCAATGTTTCCGAAACATGTCAGGCCTCGATGATCGAACTGCATGGTCAAGAAGCCTGGGATGCGGCCATTGCCGAACAGACCAAGATCGAAGCCTCGGGGGGTGTGCAAGAAAGCCGCCGCTTGTCCGAAGAAGAGATCGTGGATTTGCGCGCTGAGAAAGTGGCCAATGCTGCGCCTATCGGGACTGGTATCATGATCCTGACGGTTATCATGGGGTTGATCCTTGCGATTGCCCGTGGTGTGTCACCGTCTTCTGATCCTGTGCCTTTGTTGATTGGGGCCGGTGGTTTGGTGCTTGGTCTGTTGGTTGACACGGTCTTGATTTCGCCGGCGACCTCGTCTGGCTGGACCGTGATTTACATGCTGATCCCTTGGGCGCTGTCGCTTTATGGCTGCAAGTTTGCCGTTGTGCGTCTATCCAAGAATGAGCTTTTGCGTGTTGTCTTCCCACCGCTGGTTCTGATCGTTGCTGTTCTTGGCTCGATCCTTGGCGGGATCACCAACCCAACACCTGCGGCGGCGCTTGGCGCGGCTGGGGCGATCATGTTGGCGGCCTACCGCAAACTGGCCGAGCAGGACAGATCACCAAAGATCATCTTGAACTCGACCTTGGCGGTTCTTGTGATGATCCTGATCGGGGTAAACTTCGATCTGCGTATCAACACCTCTGAAGTCAGCTTTGAGAGCTGGGTGGCATTCTTCTTTGCTTATGCGGCCTATCTTTACGCGTTGTTTGGTCTGCTGTTCAGCTGTTGGATCTTGTACAAAGCTGGGGTTCTAAGCCCGGCGGTACGGGAAACGGCGAAAGTGACCAGCATGGTCTTTACCATCCTGATCGCGTCCCAGCTGTTGAACCTTGTGGTGATCTCCTTTGGTGGCGAACATTACATCCAGCAGTTCCTCAAGAGCTTTGACGATGTCCGCACCGTCTTCTTGATCGTGATGCTTGTCCTGTTCATCTTGGGATTTGTTCTCGACTTCCTCGAGATCATTTACATCGTGGTTCCGATTGTTGGTCCGGTCATCTATGGCGCACATTTCGATCCGAAATGGGTGACCATCATGATTGCGGTGAACCTGCAAACCTCGTTCCTGACACCGCCCTTTGGATTTGCGCTGTTCTACCTGCGCGGTGTTGCTCCGAAAGAGGTCACGACCGGCCACATCTATCGTGGTGTGATCCCGTTTGTCTTGATCCAGGTGGTTGGCTTGGCGATCTTGTGGTTCTTCCCATCGATCGTGACCATTGTGCCGGATCTGATGTCAAACTGATCTTTGAGTAAAATCAAATAGAAAGGGCCGCCTGATTGGGCGGCCCTTTTTTCTTTGCCTCGATAATGCCTTTAAATCGTACCACCCGCGCCGCAGGCCTTACGTTAACGAACCGTAAACAACCCCCAACCTGCAAACAATCAGACGTTGATCACGCATCAGTAGATTAAAAGGAATGCAGAAAATGGCCGGAACTCGGATTGAAGCACTCAGCCGGATGGATGTTCAAAGTGGCATTCAAAGGGATCTGTTTGCAAAAGCGGATGAACAAATGGCGCGCCATCGCGCGAACAAGGCCTCGGCCTCACAATCCCACATGCATAGGCGCGGGTTGCAATACGCTCATTCCGGGTTTCACATTGCCGAAGACGAAGGCCAATTCCTAAGCCCAATCACCCGATTGGTCGTTCTGGCGCTGGTTGCGGTTTTGCTGTCGCCCGTTGCCTCTGCCTTTTGGGGCTCGGTTCTTTGAGCGACTTCTAGACTGACTGACTGCGACCATCCGGGAAGGAAATATTTGCGACTTGTTCCGCAATAGGGTCGTTTGACAACGGATGCAGATCGTCTTCATAGGCTTCGGGATCACCAAGGCGTTCCCAACCGCCATTGCGATAGATTTCCAGCGCATCAAACTGGGCTTTGTAGCCCATCTTGTCGCTGCCCGGCACCCAATAGCCAAGATAGACATAGGGTAGACCCGCGGCGCGCGCGATGTCGATATGGTCCAAAATCATCCAAGTGCCAAGGCTGGCACGGGTATGAGCCGGATCATAAAAGGAATAAACCATCGACAGGCCATCATCGAACATATCGGTCAAACAGGTGGCCGCCAATGTGCCGGTCTCACGGTCAATATATTCAATAACGCGCGAGCGGATCGGTGTTTCTTCGATCATCGCGGCAAATTCAAAAATATCCATATCCGCCATACCGCCATCGGCATGGCGATTGTCGAGATAGCTCCGGAACAATTCGTATTGTTCGTCTGTGGCCCATGGGCTTGTGGCGCGGCGCTCAAACTGGGCATTGCGTTTTAACAGACGCCGTTGCGAGCGGGACGGTTTGAAATCATCAACCACGATCCGCGCCGACATACAAGCCGAGCAATCCGAACAGGATGGGCGATACAACACGTTTTGCGACCGCCGAAACCCTTGCTTGGATAGGCTATCATTCAAAACCTGTGCCTGATCGCCTTGCAGGGCGGTGAACAGCTTTCTCTCCATCCGATCCTCAAGATAGGGACAGGGTTGGGGGGCCGTTACATAGAACTGTGGGGCGAGAGGTAGCGAATGGCGCATCTGTTTCCGTTAACCGATAAGACTTTAACAAAACGGTAACAATATTTTTGCGCAGCTCCAACCCCCCGAAATTGAGGAGGCCCCGGAATCCGGGACCTTTCTTTGGTTTGGGTTAATATCGCTATAGTAGTGGCAGTTTCTTGCCACAACCTAAGTAGCGCTTAGGCACGCAGGTTAAGAGCAGTGGTGCCCATGAACATATCGGTCAGGCTTTGACCGCGTTCGCTTGTCAGCATCAAGAAGATCGAAATGATCTGCAAAATCACCGTCGACATGGTCAGTGAGTAGCCCACCGTGTGAAACAGGGCCTGTTGCCCGTCTAAGCGGCGGCCATAGGCGTCACGCAATTCGATGGCCATTAGGCGCATACCCCATGTTGCCGACCCACCAGAGATCGTGAACCAACGGTACAAAAAGCCGACAACCATAAAGAACACCGGGATCATAAAGAGCCCAACAATGGTAAACAGGGCCAGCGGCAGGGAAATCGCAATAATCACAGCACTGTCGATGAACCAGGCAATGCCGCGTTTAAAGGCGACGCCGTCATAGAATTCGGCCTGACGATGGGGGTCGGGCAGATGGGACAGCGGCTCGGAATACATTTTGGGCTCCTTTGATAAAGGACCGGCCCCGAGGGAAAGGGCCGGTTGATGTTGGTTACTGATAGTATGCAATTAGGCGTCTTCGGTTGCCATAGCTTCTTTTGCACGTGTTTCGCGGTCGTCCATGAACTGGTCAAACTCAGTTTTGTCTTTGGCTTCACGCAGACGCTCAAGGAAGGCCTCAAATGCGTCCTGTTCGTCTTGCAGGCGCTGAAGTGTGTCAGCTTTGTAAGCGTCAAACGCGGTGTTGCCGCTTGGCTTCATGGCCGACCATGCGGTGCGACGGGCGGCGCGGTGGGATGAGTGACGGCAGGATTTCGAGAACATGCGTTTGCTCCAGATCATATATGCAAGAAGGGCGAGGCCAACGGGCCAGAAGAAGATAAAGCCAAGAACCATGGCTGCAATCCACGCGCCTTTACCGCGCTGATCGAGCCATGCCTCGCTTTTAGAGATCCAACCAGCATTGGCGGGAACGTCAGCGGAATAAGTGGCGGTGGTCATTTGTGTCTCCGTTCTGTGTGTATGTGAATGTCTTTCACATTGAAGAGATCGGGACGTGAGGCCGGGTTTTCAAGAGAGGATGTGAATGTTTTTTACATTTTCTTGAATTATTGTTCTTTATCAGATGGATGGTGTCAATTTATGTGCTTGTGGCGCGACAAGGGTATTTGCACAGAAAGACAGAGATAATTGCAGAAAACTGTTTTTTGGGTACTTGAGACGGCTCTGACTGTTTGGCAAGCAATAGTAGCGATGGCGATGTTTTGACCCGTCCCCAGACCTGCCTCGATGTAGTACTGGTCCGAGCCTAGGGTAGGAGCAAGGTCACTACTTTTGCGACAAAGATGTTTGCAAAACCTAACACAGCTACGTTGAAGGCGTTCAAATAATTTCGAACGACGGCTGTTTGAACGGTCTTCGAACAGTGTTGCAATGAACGGATCTCTATCTAAACACACCGCATCAACGGCATCGGACGGCTACAGTATCGCAGGGATGTAACCTACGACAGGTATGTCCGGCTTGACAGAGAAGCGCTTGAGCGGCTTCCAATGGCGGTGCCGCTGGAAGGGGACGCAGGGCTAACTGGGGTCAGCTGGCAGCACTTCCATGTCATTGAAGCAAGTGCAGCATGGGAGGGCGGGAACCAGACCTTAGCTGCGGCTGTGCTGGCTTTAGGCAGGATCAGTGGGAGTAGCCATTCGAAGCTCGATCGGTCAGGACATCAATGCTGCGCAGGGCACCAAGGTCAGGAATGCGCAGATAGCAAGCATTGCAAAGTCGAGTTCATAGATTGATTGGACGGGCATGGTCGGCCCATTCCGGACTTTCGCCCCACCTTCAAGATGCTGCGGTGGCAGCCCGCTTAGGGGACATCCGATGCTTTGGTAAAACCGGGCATCGCTTACCGTCAAAATCATAGGACAACCCAAAGTTTACGGCTCGACCAGTTTCAAGCAGCGCAGATTAGGTATACTGTCGCACCTTGGCGGTCTCAAAACAAGATGGTGGCACTTAGCCTTCGCTGTTTGGGATGGGACCCGGTGTCTGGGCCGCTCTGGTTCAACGTGAATCGACACAGCACCCTAATCCAACCGCGGCGACGGTTTCCCGCCGCTACGCCCTAACTTACAAGATCAAATCGCTCGCCGTCAGCGCGGGCGTGCCGTCTAGATCGATCGAGAAGTCGCTCGCGCTGTCGCCGTCCACGTCGATGTATAACCGTCCAATCGCGCCGTTGTAGCGGACTTCGTTGCCCGCGCCTGTGTAGCTGGCGACAAAGCTGAGCGTCCCGGAAAATCCTGACATATCAATCACATCCACACCGGCGGTGAAGTCGGTGATGGTGTCGCGCGCTGCGCCGTGGATGCTTTGATCTGCGGCACTCCACACAAAGGTATCTGCACCGATGCTGCCGCTTAATTCATCCGTTCCGGTGCCCGCGATCAGACGGTCATCGTCGGCGCCGCCGAACAGGCGATCGTTGCCGCTGCCGCCGTTCAACGTGTCGTTGCCCGCGTTGCCGACCAGCGTGTCGTTGTTGGTTTGTCCGAGCAATTCGTCCGCCCCGTCGCCGCCGCGCATGATGTCGTTGCCGAGGCCACCGGTCATGTAATCGTCATCGTCTTCGCCGTTCATATTGTCGTTGTCGCCGCCGCCGAACATCCGGTCATTGCCGCTGCCGCCCAGCATCGTGTCGTCGCCGTCACCGCCCGACAGCGTGTCCACGCCGCTATCGCCGTCGAGTTCATCCGCGCCCGCGTCGCCGCGCAAGATGTCGTCGCCAAGACCGCCCGCCATAAAGTCGTTGTCGTCGTTGCCGTTCATGTCATCGTTGTCACCGCCGCCGAACAGGCGATCATTGCCGACCCCGCCGGACAGCGTATCGTCCCCGTCACCCCCCGACAGCGTGTCGAGCCCGTCTTGGCCGCGCAGTTCGTCGTTGCCCGCGTTGCCGCGCAGCAGGTCGTTGCCCTCGCCACCATCGACGAAGTCGTTGTCTTCGTTGCCATTTAGCCGGTCGTTGTCGTTGCCGCCGAACAGACGGTCGTCGCCAATGCCGCCGGACAGCGTGTCATCACCCGTGCCGCCTGACAGCGTGTCAAAGCCGGAAGCGCCGATCAATTCGTCGGCACCGCTGTTACCCCGGATCAGGTCATTGCCCAGCCCGCCGTTCAGGAAATCGTTGTCACCTTCGCCGGACATGACATCGTTGTCGTTGCCACCAAACAAGCGATCCTCACCCGTGCCGCCGCGCAACGTGTCGTCACCCGTGCCGCCCGCAATGGTGTCCGCGTCGTTGCCGCCGTCGAGGAAATCGGTCCCCGCGTCGCCGCGCAGCAGGTCAGCACCAACGCCACCCAGCACCGAATCCGCACCGCCCCCGGCGTTGACCGTGTCGTTGCCCGCATTGGCCGTGATCGTGTCGTTGTCGGACCCGCCAAAGATCGTGTCATCCCCATCTGCCGCCGTGATGCTGTCGTTGCCAAGCCCGCCTTCGAGGTGGTCGCCATTGCTGGAGCCTGCAACAAACCCGCCGTCGATGGTGTCGTCGCCTTCGCCGCCACGAATGGTTTGGCTGCCTTCTCCGCCGGTCAAAAGGTCGTTGCCGCCGTTGCCTTCGATGGTGACGTCTCCGGCCCCGTCCGCGTTGATGGTGTCCCCTTGTTCCGAGCCGAGAACAATTTGGATGTTGTTCAACCCGCTGCCAAACCCGCTGACAACGTAATTGCCGCTTATACCCAAAGAATTCACGGTAACACCTGACGTCATCAGCCCCGTGGCATCCAGCGTGTTGATGCCTGCGTCACCTTCAATGAAATCCGCATCGTCATCTTGCAAAACAAAGACGTCATTGCCATTCCCGCCGGAGAGCTCGTCAAAACCGCCCCCACCCGTGAGGGTGTCGTTGTTGTCGCCACCATCGATGGTGTCGATGCCATTGCCGCCGCGCAGCAGGTCATTGCCCAAACCGCCCAAAACTGAGTCATCGTTGTCACCCCCGTCAACAGAATCGTCGCCGTCGCCTGCATCAATAGTGTCGTTGCCACCGTTGCCGTTGATCGTGTCGTTGTCGTCGCCGCCGTTGATCGTGTCACCGCCGTTGGCCCCATCAATGCTATCGTTGCCAATCCCGCCTTCGAGCAGGTCACCAATGGCCGAACCAACAAACAACCCACCGTCGATCGTGTCGTCGCCATCACCGCCTTGGATGGTCTGAGCGCCGCCTCCGCCGCGCAGAAAATCGTTGCCACCGTTTCCTTCGATAGTGACGTTGGCGACATTACTAGACGTAATGCTATCGCCCTGTTCCGAGCCAAGGACCACGCTAATTCTATTCATCATACCACTGGAAGTCGTCGTCGAATAAGCTGCCAGGCCATTCAGACCGAGAACCGTCAATCCTGACGTGGTCAGGCCTGTGGCGTCCAATATGTCGGCCCCAATATCTCCGTTAATGTCGTCCAGTTCGTCATCGCCGACGATAAAGACGTCGTTGCCTGCGCCACCATTCAGGCTGTCGCGCCCGGCGCCGCCGGTGATCGTGTCGTCGTTGTCGCCGCCATTGATGGTGTCGATTCCGTCCCCGCCGGACAAAACATCATTGCCTGCGTTGCCCTCGATACTGTCGTTGATGTCGCTGCCGGTAATCGTCTCTGCGTCGCCATTGCCGATGATGTGAACGACGTCATCCGAGTTGAAATCAAAAAAGTTAAACGGCGTCATATCCAGCGTGGTCTGCGTATCCATTTCAATCTGGAGTGTGGCGCTCGCACCTCCCGAACGGTTGAACACGCCGAAACCGTCGGTTCCGTTAGGCCCAGAAAACTGGCCCAACTGCAACGCAGAAAGAATGGCCGTCCGATCAGCACTTAGGCCATTAAAATCAAACGCTTCAAAACCGGTCAGGGAGATGTCGGTGAAATCAAGTAATGTACCACCTACAGTAATTATCAGGTCACTGGTTCCGGTATCATTTGTACCGGCATCCCATTGCGCTCCGGCTGTAATCCCGGCCGCTGAGTTGACCTGAAAAATATCTCTGCCCGCGCCGCCCATGATCGTATCGATCCCGCCGCCCAAGACGACACTATCGCCACCGTCACCAAGATCGATGAAATCGTTCCCGTTTCCGCTGAAAACCGTGTCATTATCCGCACCCGCAAAGACAGTATTGTTGCCGGTGCCCGTGGTAATGATATCGTTCCCGTCGCCACCATGGATCGTGTCGTTGTCCGCACCCCCATTCAGCGTGTCGTTGCCACCGTTGCCGATGATGTAATCATTGCCGGCCTCGCCTAGGATGCTGTCCGCTGATTGCAAGGCGGTGTTTGTATTTGAGTGTCCTGTGACGGATACCGTCATCAGATATGTGGACCCCGCACTGACGACAACGTCATTGAATTGCTCAACCCGCAGATAAACCGTCTGTGCTGATCCAGTGTTGTTGGTCCAGGTCAGTAGGGAATCTCGACCAAGAGTGGCATTTTCGCTGCCGAACCCATCGTTCGGTACGTTGGAATCATCATCACTGTCAGCCAATTGTCCGCCCGAGGCATCAACAAGTTTCAGCTCGGAATCAAAGCTCGGTCCACCGACAGAGCCTTCGGCAAAATCAATATCGGCGATCAGCGTTTCGCCGGCTCCGACCGTCACTTCGAAAAAGTCGAACTGGCCAGATCCTTGGCCCAAAACCGTCGCGTAGGGGACTGTATCATCCGCAAGCAAAGGGTTCTGCTGGGTTGACCAACTCGAGGGGGCATCAATCGACAAGGCCGTCCCGATCGTATTGTTGCCGGCGACCATGTCCGAAAACAAGATGTCGCTGTCACCTATGATCAGATCATTGCCACCGCCGCCCGATATCGTATCGGTCGTTGAGACACTAGCCTCTTCTGCAATGATAATATCGGCGTCTGCTGTACCTGTGGCTGAAGTGACGCTCGTGGTAAGAATGATATTCGCCATGATTTACTCTCAATCAATGTTTCAGCGCGTGCGCGCACAGGTCAGGTTCAAAGTGATTGTCAACGACAAAAAAATCTAGACGGCATCCGCATCAAAAAATCAGGGCAGAACGCTTTAAGGTGTTGGCGCAAATCAAAGCAGAGAAACCAAGGTTTGCCAACGAAAACGCGACATAACTGTTGGTTGCCTCGGGGATAGACCGTCACTTTGCAATCCAAAGAAGTGCGCACCTCCGCACCCCGCAACCCATGGCTGCGTCAGACTTTCATATCAAAATGCGCAACGCCCTATTGGCCAAGGGCTGCGGAACAGTCAGGCACATATACACGCGGACGGCTTTTCTGATCAAAGCCCCTGGCGCGGCGGCCGCAACAAACGCAAAGCGTTTTCCAAGGATCCATCGTAGCATATTTAAGGGCAAGTTTTCTTGCGAATGTCGGCACTTTCGCAACCGCCGCTACGATTGCACGTCCGCAGCTAACGGCAACTCTCCGCCCGTTCTGCAGTTATGCATTGCACAGTAGTAACTCTGCCCGACAGTTGCGTTGATGCATTCACCACGTCACTGGATCTAGCTGGAATAGCATAGACAACTGTTCGTAGACATCCGGCTCTTCGCGCATGAGGGAGGCAGGCTTTTCAAAGAAAACCTCGACGGATACGGCGAAAAATTCTTCGTAGCCTTCTGCGCCATAGGCATCGATCACGGTTGGATGCCCCTTTTGAACAAGCTGAACATGCTTTTTATAGGCCGCTTCGAACACGCGCGCCCAATCCGAAAATTTTTGCGATGGGCCAAGATTAGGCACCCCGTCAGTGCGGCCGCTCAAGTCGTCGATCTGGTGGGCGAACTCATGGAAAACGACGTTGTGACCATCCGTGTCATTTGCCGCTCCTTGTTGGGAATGGGACCAGGACAAGATGACAGGACCGTGCGACCAGCTTTCCCCCGTACGAACGATTTCGCGTTCGATCACGACATAGCCATTATGCTGTGTTTGCTTAGATTTGAACGCACTGGGGTAGACCAGAACGGTCGTCAGATTGTCGTACCAAGTGTCGGTGTTCACGACCAAGAGGCAGGCTTGGGCGGCAATGGAAACTCTCATTTCCTCAGTAATTTCTAGCTCGTTACACCCTGTGAATTGCACTTGGTCCAAAAACCGGTTGATCTTACCTTCCAGTTTTGAACGTAGGTCCATCGGTAACTTGGACGCAATCGGGACCTGTTTTTCAATGATCATGCGTTGATCTTCGGACATGGGTTTTGAAAGAAGGCGTTGCAGGTGCCGGCGGTTTGACCAGTGTTTCGCCATCCAGGCAAATGCGCCCATGGCCAATACAATAAAGAAGACTGTCATCCGTGCGAACCTCTCCCCATATGAAGCGACCGCATGAATACGTTAAAATGAGTGGGGACAAAACCATTTACGGCAAACCTGTCTGGCGCAACTTGTCTGATCACATAGCTTTTCAACTTTTTTTTGACATTCGTATCGGTTGTAAAAGGGACTGCATTCAGTCCAAAGCGGGTATTATTTGCTGCTGATCAGCGTAGGTAGGACTTCTTTTGATCTTGGGACTTAGAAGCTCTTTCGCGCATAAAAGCGCTCCCTTTGCGGCGATTTTTTCTGCGGCACCAGAACAATGTGTCATGTGACGCCTTCGCTTGCACTTAAGTGCTGGAAGGGCCAAGTTGGCACTATGCGGTTCATTGGAAAGATAGCTTGGCTCTTGGCCGTCGTGTCGACACTCCTCTTCGGAGCGTTCGCCATGGCTCCACTTCATGCCAAAGGATCGGTAAATGCGGCGGAGCATTCAATGCCGTGCCCGCCCCCATGCGCTGAACATGGCGATACAACTGATCACGCCGATGGGGCGACTTGTCAGCTTTGTTTGTCCTGTGTCTCGCTACGATACGGCTGTCACACGGGTGATTTCCAACCCGTTGTTGCGAATCTTGATGCGCCGATTCCCAATACACCATTGGTTTATGACCACTTGACCGGATTTGATCCTCCGCCGCCTCGTTTGTGAGAATGAGCGCCCTTTACTGGGCAATCGTTCTTATTAAACTTGAGGAAAAAAAACATGATCAAAACCGTTTTGACTGTCGGTGCGCTTGCCGTTGCCGGGTTCGGTGCTTGGATGATACTTGCGCCGGGATCAAAATCACCAGACCAAGTCAGTACCGATAAGGGCGCGCCGCTTGCTGTCGTCACTGTCCCAGACAGGTTGTCGCCCGAGGCGACGATGGGAAAGAAGGCCTTTGAAACCGTTTGCGTGGATTGTCATGGTGACAATGGCAGCGGACGCAATGGCATGGGGCCGCCGCTGGTTCACAAAATCTATGAACCGTCGCATCATGGCGATGAATCCTTTCAGCGGGCTGTTGCGTTGGGCGTGCGGGCGCATCATTGGCGCTTTGGCGATATGGCTCCGGTTGATGGGTTTACCCGCGCGGATGTTAAAACCATCATCACCTATTTGCGCGAATTGCAACGTGCCAATGGCATTCACTGATCCGGGGGAACCACAATGCAAAAAGCAAAGAAACGAATTGCCGTATTCTTGGTCGCGGCTTGTCTTGGCACGGTCGCCCTTGCGCATGGCGGGGTTAAAAATGCGGCCGTGATGGCGCGGATGGAGGCGATGAAATCGATCGGCGATGCGATGAAGGTCATGGGCAGTATGGCCAAGGGCAAAACCGAGTTTGACGCAGCAACCGCACGGGCGGCGGCGGCTGATGTCGCTCGGTTTGCGGCGCAAACCTCGGCTTTGTTCAAAGCGCCTGAAGATGATCCAAAAACCGAAGCGCTGCCCGCGATCTGGGAACGTTTTGAGGATTTCACCACTAAGGCGCAAGAAACTGAAGCCCTAGCTCGTAGATTGGCGCTAAGCTTAGCAACCAAGGCTGATCTGGGCACCGGTCTGACGCAACTTGGGGCGTCTTGCAAAGCCTGCCACAAGGAGTATCGCAAATGAGCAATCTCACGTTGACCCGCCGATCGGTGTTGGTTTCTGGGGCCGCGGCCTTGATCTTGCCACGTGTCGCTTTGGCTGCGCCCACCGTCTTGCGGGCCGAGCCGGTGGTGGCGCAAATCCTGCCAAAAGGCGATGGCAAAACGGCGATGCTGGGCTTGAACGGCACAACTCCGGGGCCCGAGTTGCGGTTAAAGCAAGGGGAGCGGTTGGAGGTTCGGTTTGAGAACCACATCGGCTCTGACAGCGCGTTGCATTGGCACGGCATCCGCATAGATAATGCCATGGACGGCGTCCCGGGCATGACCCAAGATCCGGTTCCTGATGGCGGGCACTTTGACTATTCCTTTGTGGCTCCGGACGCTGGAACCTTTTGGTATCACTCGCATAGCCGGTCGTGGGAACAGGTCGAACAGGGGCTATATGGCCCGCTAATCGTAGAGGAAGCCGCGCCGCCAAAGGTTGATCACGATGTGACTGTGGTGATCGATGATTGGCGGTTGCAAGAAGACGGCACCCTGATGGGTGGCTTTGGCAATCGCCATGATTTTGCCCATGCCGGCCGAATGGGGAACTTTGCCCGCGCCGTGCCGTCGCGCAACAAGGTGCGCCGGGGGGATCGGCTGCGCTTGCGTTTGATCAACACCGCAACGGCACGAGTCTTTCCTGTGATTATCTCAGGTGGGGCTGGTAAAATCGTTGCCTTAGACGGCATGCCTTTGGCCTCGCCACGCGACATCAAAGAGATCGTTTTGGCCCCGGCGCAGCGCATGGATTTAATCGTCGATGTCACCGACGCTTTGCGATTTGATTTCCCAACCCGAGAGGAACCTTATGAGCTCGGGCGCATCGAGGTCGAGGGCGAAAACCCCAATCCAATCGGTGGTGATATTCTAGCCTTGCCAGCAGCCAATGTAGCCGCTCCCGACACTCCGGTTCACGATTTGACGCTGACCATGCAGGGCGGTGCCATGGGTGGTCGTCATACTGGCGATGATATTTGGGCCTTGAACGGGCATTCGGGCCTGCCCGATACACCCTTTGCATCTTTCAAACGCGGAGAGACGGCGCGTATTCGACTGACCAATGACACCGCTTTCCCACATGGCATGCACTTGCACGGGCATCACTTCTTTGAAGAGACCGAAGGAACACTCGGTGATCTGCGTGACACCACCTTACTAAACCGTAACGAGACCCGCGACATCCTTTGCGTCTTTGACAATCCCGGCAAGTGGTTGTTGCATTGCCACATGCTGGAACATCAGGCGTCGGGCATGAAAACATGGGTGGAAGTGGTATGATGCATGTCGTGTCCGCGGCGATGGTACTGGGATTGCCAGCACAAGCCGAGGCATGAGTTGGAGGGCAAGATTTCGCCGCTGGAGGGGCCCTCTATGCAATACACTATGCGTCGTGCCATGGAAGCGATCTCTAAGGGCAACCCGATCTGCGTGTGGCAGCGGAGAACGGTGTTCTTCCTGCCGTTCCGCATGATGAAACCGGCCATACGTGGCACCATTCCAATGTGCATTTGTGTGACTATACCAAAATGGGGGGCCAAGAGGCGCTCTTTCAGTTGGGTGTGACCGGCTAAACCGGCAGCATTCCTCACTTTTGCGAAACACTATCCTAGGTCGCAACCGGCTCCGATTGTGCAATCCATGCGGCGCAAATGGCGAACTTCTCCGCGCCGCAACCGCCCAAGACCTCCTAAACCGGACCTCGATCTCTCCCGTGCCCAATGCAACAGATGCCTCACGGCGAACCGTTGGCGGTAGAGAAACGAATCCAGACCTTTTGATTGCACAAGGTGGGCCATGTTTCGAGCCACACGGTCATAGGAGAGGAACAAGCTTGTCGCGTCGATCCCGACAGTTGACTGTTCATTCATTTGGCATTGGCTATCGTTCCAAAAGGAACTCTGCCACTGCCTGATAGGCTGGAAGCGAGGTTGGGTCGATGAAACCGTTTTGTGCCTGCGGGAATGAGGCCAGTCGCACAAGCACCATTTCGGCTTTAGGATCAATATAAATAGTTTGACCATGAACTCCTCGTGCTGCGTAGGCACCATGGTCATTGTGGAGCACCCACCACTGACTGGTGTAGCTTCCGGCACCAAAAGTGGGGAAGCCGTCACCAAACTTGGATCGGTCGCCACCCGCGCGGATCTTCTCGACAACTTCCGCTGGGAACAGGCGCTGCCCGTTCAGCACTCCTTCGTTCAGCATTAGTTGACCGAGTCTCCCAAGATCGCGAAGACCGGCGGTTATCCCACCGCCCGCGAACGGCACCCCTTTTCCGTCGACAGTCTGGTAGGCATCCTGTTCGACACCCATCCGGCGCCACAAGCGCTCTGACACAAGTTCAGTCACCGACTTTCCTGACACGCGGCTGATGATCCAGCCCAGCATGTCGGAGTTGATTGTCTTGTAGTGGAACTCATCACCGTGGCGACCCTCGGGTGCAACCTGCTGCAAGTACTCCCAGTAACCGTCTGGGCCGATGTAGCCTTCGGGCTTAGGAAGCGGGCTGGCCGCTGCGGAATAAAGCCATATGTCTGCATTAGGATCGGAGTAGTCCTCGGAAAACGTCACACCCGTGGTCATATCCATTACCTGACGCACAGTGGCTGTGGCAAAGGCGCTATCAGCGATCTCGGGAATGACGTCGCCCACCAGAGCCGCATCATCAAGAGCGCCTTCCACCACCAGGATCTCAGCGAGAAGCCCGGTGATGGACTTGGTCATCGACATGATCGCGTGCTTGCCGTCCTCCTCAAGGCAGCCGAAGTAACGTTCGTAGACAACCACACCCTTGTGGATGATCAAAATCCCGTCCGTGTAGTTGGCGTGAAGCGACTGTTCCCAGGTCATCTCCTTGTCTTTGTTCTGCGGAGTGAAAGTAACCGCGTCTATTTGTTTCTGAAGCTCAGCGAAATCTGGCGGAGACGGGTAGTTTAGCTGCACCGGTACACCAAGGCCGCGACTAATCTCTTCAGTCGGCAGGAATTCCCGTAAGTGGCAGACCGACCAGCGCAGCCGCGGGAAGCTGAAATAGACACTGTCGGGTTGCGTGATGATCTTGTCGGTCTCTGGTGGAAAACCTTGCATCCAGCCCATAACATTTGGGTCTGTTTCTTGTGCAGAGAGTGGCGCGGATTGCGCTCCCGCGCTCGTCGACACTCCAACTGCGGTAATAACCCCTGCGGCAATTGCAAAGAATTCAGTAGTTGACGACGACATTGATAAAACCTCCTGTCCATGGGTCTGCGTTTTCTCCAATGACGTTATCGATCCCCGCACCTGGAAAGGAGACAGAGATTCCGGCCGTCAGAAATGTATTGGGGTTTACGATACGGTTGTATTCAAGAAACAAATCGTCGGCGAGATGCCTGTCAGTGACACCCGACACAATATTCCCATTCACATTCACACGTGTTGCCTGCCCGAACTGGACAGGGCTGTTTAACTCGTTCGCCCGGATATGCGAATATCGAAGCGTCCAAGTGTCCTGCTGCGTCGGCTTGCCCCGAAGCGCCATTGTTAGCGAATTCACGTTAGAATTTATGAAGGTTGACGCGGACTTCGATCCGGTTGCCCAGGCGCTTGGACTACCCTGGTAATAGAGCGGATCGAACCGTTCTAGTTTCGTCGTATTCGGGTCGTCCCCGGAAAAGCTTTGGTACCCTAGGGCGAGGGCCGGCGACCACGGTAAGTCCGTGAAGGAATACTCGGTAGTCACCCGCCCGGCCCAAGCTTCCAAATCAACCCTGTTGTTCCATTGGTACGCGACTTCGCCAGTAAAGGCCCAATTCTTCAAACGACCCGCGAATGGGTTTGTCTTGCCGTATAGGCCGATGGTACGTGTCCCATCCCGAGCGCCAGTTATCACCATGGGGGCACCGATCCCACCTGGAGCGGCCTGCGGGTATGGCGAGGCGGACTTTAGCACGTCTACGTATGTGGCTCCGAAATAGCCGCCTGTCGGATTGTCATAGCGTAAATCGAACCCCGCCAATTCGTTGTTTCCGTCTGTCGAAGGCAATTCGTTCGGAACCAGAAAGAACGCTGTTCCGGTGACATGCCCGAAGGAAAGGCGCCCGATCGCAGCTCTTTCCCAGGCCTTGCGCGGGCCAAGCTTCAATGCGCCCCGCTCGAACCCGCTGGTCGCGCCATTCGCGATCAACATGCCGGTGCCCAGGGTCAGTTCCCGTGGTCCCAGCGAAAGATCGTACGAAATTCCCGCCCCGAGATCACCACGGATGCCGAGGTAGGCTTCCTCAAGCGTCGTCGCACCAGTGTTTCCAGTATCAAAGGCATCGGTCCCCCAAGTGTAGGACGAGACCGCCGAAAGTTTGCCATAGAACACCGCTCCAGTGTTAAGTTGGTACGTGAAGCTGATCCCTGGCTTGATGTAGCCTTCCAACCAGTTTGTGTCAGGGGCAAAGCTGCTGCTGGGTGCGGTTGTCGCTGCGAGGTCCCAGAACAAGTTGCTTTCGGCCACAGCGTTCAGACCAAATTGCAGGTGCCCGCGCACCGTGAGAGCCTCTTGATCATAGATCAGCATTGGATCGCGCTCTTGGGCTGGTGCTGCCATGGCAATGCAGCTAGAGGCGACAAAAAGGCTGAACTTGCATAAGCACGCCAACATCACGTTCACTTCTCAATAAAACGTCCTGCAGTAACGGTAGCTTGAATTGCTCCATTGGCCAGCATTTTTTGCGGTCTCACGATGCCATCGCACATTGCCCTCAGCGACGGTTCGCGTCGACCTTCGCGTGGTTCGCAACACGATGGAGCCAGCTTTTTGTTGTTGTGCAACGAACGACTGCAAAGCCTGCTGTGTTGCCGCCTTGCACCCAACTTTGTCAGGTACACTAACTGCGCTTAGCCGCCGTTGCCATCAACTTAACCGCGTGGAGGCTAGGGCAAACCTGCACAAGTTGGCTGCGGTTGCGCAGTAGGATGCTCAAAAGGGCATGGGAGGGTGTGATTTGTTTCGCGCCCTCATGTTTTACTCCAAGGCTTTAAGGAAGAAATTATGAAACCAGTCATCCATCGGGGTAGGGCGGCAGTTCAGAATGCTTTAGGAAGGTCGTTCAACATGTCATGGATGTGGCACTGACCAAGTCACAGATCCAATCTGGTTTGAGTTGCCAAGCGGCATATGAATCCGCCTATGTGGTTCGGGGCGAGCCACCGGATCGTGACTTAAAATCGCTTTCAAGTTCCAATGCAGCAAAAAGTTTCTGAAAAAATCTTATCCCTTTTTTTCAGTTTTTCGAAGGCGTTGAAGGTACTTGAACCGGAATTTTCATGTTCGACGCTCTCAGCTTTTGGGTTTCAGGGGCAGATATTATAGTAGAAGCTGTCTCACAACCTTAACTCAAAGGGGCACAGCCGACTTGAAGAGTTTGCAAGTGTCCCTGTTACAAATTTTTCGAGACGCTCCGAGAACCCCGGTCGAAGCAAATTTGAAAAACATCGGGGGAAGATGCAGTATTTGGACCGGAAAGCAACTTAACACCCTGCTTTTATTGATCCCGTCCGGCATCATCCGGATTCTTCCGGTTACTGCATTAAAAAGTGCCTCATAACAATGGCAGGGGAAATTGGGATGCCAAACCAGAAAAAACTATGCGGAAGATAGGTGGGATTGGCCCATATTGGGGGAGAGGGACCGCGTCGCTAAGTCTCGCGTTTGAGGTGTTGCGCATTTGGATAGGGCGTGGCCTTTTGCGGGCATGAGATTAGTTGACCGAATAACCCGCCTGCCACGTGCTTTTGATTCCGATCATGGAATGGAGGCGCAAGGGTTTGCCCCTTGGGCCAGCGGCGATATCGCCAAGCTTCTGGAAGGAACCTGCGGGTCGAGCCCGTACCTAAAAGGGCTCATTTCCAAAGAAAGCAAATGGCTGGAGGGCGCGGTTGACGACCCAGAGGCGGCGATTGCGAGTATTTTCGAGAAATTGCGGTCTGGGTCCTATGATAAGGTTGACCATGACTTGCGTCAGGCCAAGCGCCGGGTCGCCTTGTTGATTGCCCTATGTGATTTGTCCGGGGTCTGGGCCTTGGAAGAGGTCACTGGCACCTTGACCGATTTTTCGGACATCGCGGTGCAGGTCGCGCTAGAAGCGGCCGTGGCACGAGAAATCAAGCGCAAAAAGCTTCCGGGTCAGAGCGAAGATGACATTGCCACGGCGGGCGGGATGGTGACCTTGGCTATGGGCAAAGGTGGCGCGCATGAGCTGAATTACAGCTCGGACATTGATCTGATCTGTTTGTTTGATGAAACCCGCTACGACCCGGATGATTTCCACGAGGCGCGCACGTCTTTGGTCCGGGCAACCCGCAAAATGGCGGCGAGCCTGTCTGATTTGACCGGCGACGGTTATGTGTTCCGCACCGATCTGCGTCTAAGGCCCGATCCGGCGGTTACTCCGGTCTGTATGGCGATGGAAGCGGCGGAACGCTATTACGAAAGCCTTGGCCGCACTTGGGAGCGCGCCGCTTATATTAAGGCACGTCCCTGTGCCGGGGATATCGAGGCCGGGCAACGGTTTCTGACTACCTTGAAACCTTTTGTCTGGCGCAAGCATTTGGACTTTGCCGCCATTCAGGATGCTCATGACATGCGGCTGCGTATTCGCGAACACAAGGGGCTCGGCGGGCCGATTACCTTGCCCGGCCACAACATGAAACTTGGACGTGGAGGCATTCGCGAGATTGAGTTTTTCACCCAAACTCGGCAGTTGATCGCCGGTGGCCGTGACCCCGACCTGCGCACCAACAAAACCGTGCCAGGGCTACAGGTCTTGGCGCAAAAAGGCTGGATTCCACAAGAGGCGGCTGATGTTTTGGCCGACCACTATCGGGCGCACCGTGAGGTCGAGCACCGCATTCAAATGGTCAACGACGCCCAAACCCATGATCTTCCCAAAAATCCGGACGGATTTGAGCGGTTGGCGTGTTTGATGGGCATTTCGGTAGAAGAGTTTGAGGGAGATCTCAATCGACGGTTGACCGAAGTGCATGAGGTGACAGAAGGGTTCTTTGCCCCGGATGCAAGCAGTGACGAAGACATGCCGGATACTTTGGGTGATAGCGAGATTGTAGCGCGCTGGCCGACCTATCCGTCGTTGCGATCTGAGCGCGCGCATGAGATTTTCCGACGGCTGCGTCCTGAAATCTTGCGCCGATTAGGGCAGGCGGCAAAGCCGGAAGAGGCCCTGTTAGCTTTTGATGGTTTTCTCAAAGGGTTGCCCGCTGGTGTTCAACTGTTTTCGTTATTTGAGGCCAATCACCAGCTGATTGATTTGTTGATCGACGTGGTCAGCACCTCGCCAGAATTGGCGCTACACCTGTCGCGTAATGCCAAGGTGTTTGATGCGGTCATTGGCGGTGACTTCTTTAGCCCTTGGCCCGGGCGTGCGGCGTTGACAGGTGAACTTGTTGCGCTTTTGCAGGACGAACCCGATTACGAGCGCCGGCTCGATCTGGCGCGGCGTTGGGGCAAAGAATGGCATTTCCGGGTTGGTGTGCACCTGTTGCGCGGACTTATGGAGGCCGAGGAGGCCGGGCGCGCCTATGCGGATTTGGCTGAGGCGACTTTGGGCGCGACATGGCCGGTTGTTCAGGAGGAGTTCGCCAGAAAACACGGGCCTTGCCCCGGTCGCGGTGCGGTTGTGATTGGCATGGGCTCGCTTGGGGCCGGGCGTTTGCACGCGCGATCTGACCTTGATGTGATTGTCATTTATGACCCCGATGGTGTTGAAGCTTCGGAGGGGCGGCGTCCTTTGCCGTCGCGAACCTACTATTCGCGCCTAACACAGGCCTTGATTACCGCGATGACCGCCCCGATGGCCGAAGGGCGCTTGTATGAAGTGGACATGCGGTTGCGCCCCTCGGGCAATCAGGGGCCGGTGGCCACGTCTTGGGCCTCCTTTCAAGATTATCAACGCAACGAGGCGTGGACATGGGAGCATTTGGCACTAACCCGTGCGCGGGTTGTGGCGGGCCCGGCGGCCTTGGCGGCGGATGTCGAAGGGTTTCGGCTTGAGCTTTTGGCGCAGCCACGCAATCGCGACGATGTCTTGGCAGATGTCGGGGAAATGCGGGCGCGTATTGCCGACGCCAAGGGCGACGGCGGCGCATGGAATGCGAAAATCGGTGCCGGTCGCATGCAGGATATTGAACTGTTTTCGCAAGCCGCAACCTTGGTGTCGGGGCAGGGTATTCGACATACGCCGCGTGCCTTGCGTCAAACCGATTGGCTTGCCCCGGAAGATCGCCAAGCCTTGGTCGAGGCCTATAACTTGTTTTGGTCATTACAATTAGGGTCACGCCTTATCAGCGAAGAGGCACTGGACCCAGATACGGTTGGCAGCGGCGGTTGCGAGTTCTTGACTCGGTTGACAAACGCGTCGGATATGGAGGCCCTGCGGTCGGAACTGGAGGCGCATGCGCAGCGTGCGGCACAGATCATCACCCGAGAACTGCCGGTGAAAGAGGAGTCTGATCAATGAAGGGCGATGCCGTTGATCCAAAGGGTTTGATCGCCGATGCCTATCGCATCGAGGGGATCAGGCTTGAAGAATGCCGCACAATCTTTTTGGATTGGGCGCTATCGGTGCCAGTGGATGTTGATACGGGCGCATTAATTGCTGTGCTTATGCAGCGCCACGGCGATGCGGCGGATCATCCGATGACCGAGGTTTTGAACGATGGCCTCACGAAAATCACCGCGCCAAAGCGGCGCGGTGGGGTCAAACGTCGGAATGCCGAGAACTGATCAGCTACGCAGCGCTCATTAGCTCCGCGGTAGGGCGGCGGCTTCGGCCGCCAGCTTTTCGATACCGTCCCAGTCGCCTTTGATCATCAGATCCTTTGGGGCGACCCAAGACCCACCACAGCACAGTGTGTTGGACAGGCTTAGGTAATCATTGGCGTTCTTAAGAGACACGCCACCGGTGGGGCAGAACCGCACCTGTGGCAGTGGCGCGCCGATGGCCTTGAGGGCAGGGGCACCGCCATTGGCTTCGGCTGGGAAGAACTTCTGAACGGTGTAGCCGCGCTCAAGAAGACGCATGACCTCAGACGACGTCGCCGCTCCGGGCAGGGTAGGCAGATCGGCGTCTTCGACCGCATCTAGCAACCTGTCGGTCGCACCGGGCGAGACGCCAAATTTTGCGCCAGCATCTTTCGCAGCAGCAACATCGGCAGGTGTAAGCAAGGTGCCCGCACCAACAACGCCGCCTTCGACGGTGGCCATTTCCGCAATGACCTCTAGGGCGGCGGCGGTCCGCAGCGTGACTTCGAGTACAGGCAATCCACCGCGTACCAACGCTTGGGCCAATGGTTTGGCGTGGGCCGGGTCTTCGACCACAATCACCGGAATGATCGGGGCCATACGGCAGAGTTTTTCAGAAGCAATGCTTGCGTCTTGAGGTGTCATGTCTTTTGAACCTTTGGTCATGCCGGAGGGGAGGGTGCCTCCGGCGGGAGTTTATCTAGCGAAACGGGGAACGTGGTTAGACGACAACGGCCGCACCGTCCGAGGCAAGGCCAACATTGGCACGGAAGGCGGCGAAAAGCTCGCGCCCAACGCCATGGCCGTTCCCGGAAAGGTCCGCGGTGGCGGGTTCGCGGGTGTCAAAACCTTCGGTCAGGCAGGTCAGTGTGCCGTTGGCCGCGTCAAGGCGGACAATGTCGCCATCGCGCAGGTAAGCCAGCGGCCCGCCGTTTGCGGCCTCGGGGCTTATGTGAATGGCGGCGGGCACTTTGCCGGACGCGCCGGACATACGCCCATCGGTGACTAAGGCCATTTTGAGACCGCGATCTTGTAGAACGGTCAGCGTCGGCGTCAGGCTATGCAGCTCAGGCATGCCGTTGGATTTCGGCCCTTGGAAACGGACAACAACAATGGTGTCTGAGGTGAATTCACCCGCTTGAAACGCCTTTTTCACGTCGGTTTGTTCGTGGAAAATGCGCACTGGGGCTTCGATCACGTGGCGTTCAGGGGCGACGGCAGAGATTTTGATAACGCCTCGGCCCAGATTGCCGCTTAGTTGTTTTAAGCCGCCGGTTGTTTGGAACGCATCCCGTGCCGGGCGCAAGATTTTGTCGTTCTGGGTTTCTTTGGCCCCATCGACAAAGCTTATCGCGCCGTCGGTGAGGCGCGGTTCCTGAGTATAATGGCTCATACCGGTGCCCGCGACGGTTTGCACATCTTCGTGCATCAACCCAGCATCGAGCAATTCACCAATCATGTACTGCAACCCGCCGGCAGCATGGAAATGGTTCACATCGGCAAGGCCGTTTGGATAGACCTTGGCCATCAGAGGCGTTACGGACGAGATTTCATCAAAATCGGAAAGTTCGAGCGCAATACCTGCGGCGCGGGCCATTGCGGGCAAGTGCAAGACCAAGTTTGTGGACCCGCCCGTCGCCATAAGACCAACAAGACCGTTCACAAAGGCCTTGGCATCCAGCACGTCGCAAGCGGGGCGATAGTCGTTGCCTAGCGCGGTGATTTCCAGCGCCCGTTTGGCACCGGCGACGGTAAGCGCATCGCGAAGCGGCGTGTTGGGATTGACAAAAGAGCTTCCTGGCAAATGCAGACCCATGAACTCCATCAGCATCTGATTGGTGTTGGCCGTTCCATAAAAGGTGCAGGTGCCGGGAGAATGGTAAGAGGCCATTTCTGCCTTCATCAGCTCATCACGGCCAACTTCGCCGGTGGCGAATTGATTGCGCACGCGGGCCTTTTCGTCGTTGGGCAAGCCAGAAGGCATAGGACCAGCAGGTAGGAAAAGGGCCGGGATATAGCCAAATGTTGCCGCCGCGATCACCAAACCGGGGACGATTTTGTCGCAAACACCCAAATACAAAGCCGCATCAAACGTATTGTGCGATAGCGCAACACCCGCAGACAGAGCGATCACATCACGTGAAAACAACGACAATTCCATGCCGACCTGCCCTTGGGTGACACCGTCACACATGGCGGGCACACCACCGGCAACCTGCGCCGTTGCACCAACGCTGCGAGCGGCCTCGCGGATCATGTCAGGGTAGCGTTCATAGGGTTGATGCGCCGAAAGCATGTCGTTGTAGGCCGAGACAATCCCGAGGTTAGGTGCGCGTCCGGTGGCCAAAGCGTCTTGGTCGCTGCCCATGGCGGCATAGGCATGGGCCTGATTTCCGCATGTGAGGTGCGCGCGACGCGGGCCGTCTTCGGCCGCTTGGCGCATTCGATCCAGATAGGTGCGTCGCATATCACGTGATCGATCTTCGATACGGGCGGTGACGCGGGCGATTGTGTCGTTCAGGGGCGAGTTGCCTGGCATGTCTGGGGTCCATCCTGCTGCGCTTGGCTGTTGTCTATTTTGGTTAGCGCTAACAGTAAAGGTATATTCAGCTTAAATCACAGGCAAAATGCGTCGGTATTGCTATGTTCATGTCAGTCTCTTCTTTTTGATCTTCGGTTTTGTTCGATTGGGTTCGCTGTTTAGCTATCCACGATAAAACCGCCAATTTGCCTCAAACCCGCCCTAGTTCAGGCCGATTCGCCTGTCAGGTTAACAAACAATGAAAACCGCCAAAGAGCGGATCGCCGGAGAGGCCGGCACGACATTGGGTAAGAGGGCAGAACCATGACACCTATTCGTATTGTAGCCGCCGTAGCAATGATGAGCGCGCTGTCGGCTTGTGGCGGAATGCCGGATGTGGCCACCCGCAACGCACCGTTTGAAGCGTTGCCACCCGTTCAAACCGGCGCCGCGGTTGTTCCTGTGGTCGCAGCCCAGCCAGAAGTGCCGCAGCGCCAATCGCAAACACGTGCGGCCTATAAAATCGTCAACTATTCGATCACTGTTCCCGAAGATTTGTCGGTGTCAGAGGCCAACCTTTATTATCCTGTCGCCGACATCGTTTGGCGTGGCGATGCCATTGGCGATCGCAAGGACCAAGTGGGTTACATCTTTCAGGAAAGTCTAAGCCGGGCACGTCATAGCCTAACGGACGGTCACGCCGTCAAAGCCGAGATCGTGGTTCGCCGCTTCCATTCGATCACTGAAAAAACCCGCTACACCGTCGGTGGCGTGCATTCGATCAACTTTGATATTCTTCTGCGCGACGCTCAGAGCGGTCAGATCGTGGTTTTACGGTCGGTCAAAGCCGATCTTAAGGCCTTTGGCGGACGCCGGGCGATCAACGCCGATCGTCAGGGCCTAACCATGAAAGAACGTATTCACCGCCATTTGGAACGCGTGATCAAGGCCGAGCTAACAGTACCCGGTGGTTGGGCCGATCAAGGGGAACGTTTGGTCAAAGGCATCGATCAAATCTAATCGCGCTTTCCTAACGGGGCAAAGCAAGTTAAAGGCGGGGGCATGACAGCCCCCGTTTCCGCATCTGATCGCCCCGATTCCATCCCTGTTTTGCGCCTATTGCCCAAAGCGAACGCCCGTGCCATCCGTCGCGGAGCGCCATGGGTTTTTGACAATGAGTTGGTCATGGACCGGCGCACGCGCAAAATCGCCCCCGGTACCATAGCCGTTCTTGAAGATCATGAACGCCAAGCCCTTGGTGTCGTCGCGGTGAATCCGACGTCCAAGATCGTGGCGCGTATGTTGGACCGCAATGTATTGGCCAACATTGATCGCGATTGGGTGTTTGATAAACTGACCAAAGCCGTGGCGATGCGTGACCGGCTTTATGACAAACCGTTTTACCGGTTGATCCATGCCGAAGGCGACGGCATGCCCGGCGTGGTGATTGACCGTTTCGGTGACACGGCCGTAATCCAACCCAACGCGGCTTGGGCCGAAATGTTGATCGAAGACATGGCCGATGCGCTTATGGCGGCAACGGGCGTGGCCAATGTGCTTAAAAATGCTTCTGGTCGTGGCCGCGCGCTAGAAAGTCTTGATGACGTCAGCACCGTCTTGCGCGGATCAGCACCGGATGCAGCAATTGCGGTCGAGATGAATGGGGCCACTTATATGGCCGATCTGACCGGTGGTCAGAAAACCGGATTGTTCTTTGATCAGCGTGATAACCACGGATTCGCGGCGCGTTTGTCCGGCGATTCCAGTGTTTTGGACGTGTTTTCTCATGTTGGTGGTTTTGCTTTGGCGGCGCTTGCCAATGGGGCAAAAACTGCGGTGGCCATAGACGGATCAGCCGCGGCGCTTGAGCTTGCCGAAGCTGGTGCCAAAAAGATGGGCAAGGTTCTCGACACGCGTCAAGGGGATGCGTTTGACGTTATGTCCGAGATGGCCAAAGAGGGCCTTAAGTTTGATGTTGTGATCTGTGACCCACCGGCCTTTGCACCGTCCAAGAAAACATTGGACAAAGGCCTGCGCGCCTATGAACGCGTGGCACGTTTGGCGGCGGGCTTGGTCAAGGATGACGGCTATTTAGTGCTATGTTCCTGTTCGCATGCGGCCGATACCAATAGCTTTACCGGCGCGTGTTTGCGCGGCATTGGCCGGGCCGGACGTCGTGCCCAGTTGTTGCATACGGGAACGGCCGGGCCGGATCACCCGCTTTTGCCACAGCTGGCCGAAAGTGGTTACCTTAAGGCGCTGTTCTTCCGTCTGTGAAGATCCTGCTTGATACCTGCGTTCTGTTTCCAACAGTGATGCGCGAGATGCTTTTGGGCGCGGCCGGGCAGGGGCTTTTCACCCCGCAATGGTCCGCCCGCATTCTCGAAGAATGGGCGCGCGCCGCCAACAAGCTTGGCCCGAATGGCGAGGCACAGGCGCGGGGCGAAATTGCGCTTTTGCGAGCCAAATGGCCCAAGGCCGAGGTGACGTGGAAACCGTCGGTTCAAGATCGTCTCTATCTTCCTGACCCAAACGACACCCACGTCTTGGCAGCGGCGATTTCAGGGTCGGCGGATATGATCATCACGCTGAACGCCAAGGATTTTCCGCGCAATATCTTGGCCGAAGAGGGGCTTGCTCGCTCTGACCCGGATGCCTTTTTACAAGGGCTATGGCAGGCAAATCCAGAAGCGTTGGAGCATGTGGCAGACGCAGTTTTAGCCGAAGCCCGACGGCTATCGGGCGACGATTGGCAGATGCGAGCCTTGCTCAAAAAGGCGCGCCTGCCACGTTTGGCCAAGGCGCTGTCCTGACATCTCCTCACATTTGCGCAAGGCAGGTGTAACGCCTCTGGTCGATGGGTGTCTCTCCTGTTAGCGCAGGGGACGCGACTGGAGACCTATCATGCAAACCCTTACCTTGGTTGCCGTTTTCGGTGCCGTTCTTGTTCTAAGCCTCGTGGTGGCCCCGCGCCGCGCCACGGTTGAGGGTTTTTTTGGCGGCACTGGTGATAGCGGTCAGGCACCGGGCCTATGGACACTGGTGTTAAGCCAAGTCACCACATGGATTTTCGCCCGCTCGTTGATGAACTCCGCGATCTTGGGGTATTTCTATGGCATTGCAGGCACCTTGGCCTATGCGGCCTATTACGGCTCCTTTCTAACCGGGGCTTATGTGGTTGGCCATCTGCGCGCCAACGGGGCCACAAGCGTTCAAGATTGGTTGGGCGCACGTTTTGGCACCACCGGCACACTGGCCTACAACCTTGTGATCGCGTTGCGTCTGTTGTCCGAAGTCTTTGCCAACCTGATAGTCGTCAGCCTAATCTTCAACGCCGTGTCAGCTGGGTCCGGCACCACGGCGGTTTTGATCGTGGCGGCCTTGGCCTTGGGGTATTCGGCGTGGGGTGGATTGTCGGCGGCGTTGCGGACAGATGTTTTGCAAATGTCGTTGTTTCTCGTCATCTTTGCCGTCGCTTTTGGCTTTCTCCTCACCAGCCCGGATTTCTCGCTCTCGGCGGTTCTAACGGCTCCGGGACAATCAGGCGGCTATTTGGGTTGGGTTCTTATGTCTGTCGCCGCGCTTCAGGTGTTTTCTTATCCGGTGCATGATCCGGTGATGATGGATCGCGGCTTTCTTGCTGATGCGAAAACAACCCGCGCCTCCTTTCTCCATGCCTTTTGGATTTCGGCGCTTTGCATCATTGGGTTTGGCTTCTTTGGCATTCAAGCCAGCCTGCAAGGTGCTGACTACGAAGGGCAATTACTCGGAACTTGGGCGGGGATGTTCCCCCCATGGGTTTTTGCCGCGCTGATTTTGTCCCTGTTGGTCTCGGCTCTTTCGACTTTGGATTCCGCACTAAGTTCCGCGTCGCGCTTGGTGGTTGAAGAGTTGCGCCTTGCCCCGCGGAGCTTAAACGGTGGCCGTGCCGCAATGATCGTATTCACTCTTGCTGGCACGGCTCTGACTCTTTGGGGGAGCCAGACCTTGTTTGACGCCGTTGCCGTTTCCGGAACCGCCAGCATGTTCCTGACGCCGGTTTTGGTGGTCGGTCTGGTCTTCAACCGTCAGATCGATCTCTGGGCCTATATGGTGGCTTGGGGGGCAGCAATGATTGGGGCCTATGCCTATTTCGCGCGCGGTAGCGACACCATGATGATGATCCTGCCCGAAGGCCACAAATACGAACAGCTGTTTGCCATCTGTATTGTTGTGCTTGTGCTGGGCTTTGTCGCAGTCTTTGCAGGCAGCCGCAGGGTTGCGACCGACGGTTAAGGCTGCTACCTCTCGCGTTAATCCCGAGGACTTACATCGGAATTAACGCGAGGCCGGCTTGACCAAATCTACCCATCCCCGATTGGAAATCCGCGACCTGGTGCGCATCTACGAAGGCAAACCGGTTGTTGATCATGTGTCCTTGTCGATCGAACCCGGCAAAGTCATGTGTCTTTTGGGCCCATCGGGCTGTGGCAAGTCGACAACCCTGCGCATGATTGCCGGTGTCGATATGCAAGACAGCGGCGAGATCCATGTTGATGGGCAGTTGGTCTGTGACACGGTATTCCGCGTGCCGCCCGAACGTCGCTCGATTGGTTTGATGTTTCAGGATTTCGCGCTTTTCCCGCATTTGACAGTGGGTGAAAACGTTGCCTTTGGCCTGACTACCGCCGCGGCCGAGAAAAAGGCGCGTGCCTTGTCGCTTTTGGAACGCGTTGGGTTGGCGCATTTCATCGACGCCTATCCCCATCATCTCTCTGGTGGCGAACAACAACGGGTTGCCTTGGCCCGCGCCTTGGCGCCGCGTCCGAGTATCATGCTGATGGATGAGCCGTTTTCGGGGCTCGACAACCGTCTGCGTGATGGCATTCGTGACGAAACATTGGACCTTCTAAAGGAAGAAGGGGCGTCGGTTTTATTGGTGACGCATGAGCCAGAAGAGGCGATGCGCATGGCCGATGAGATCGCCTTGATGCGCGGTGGTAAGATCGTGCAGCGCGGTGCGCCCTATAACATTTACAACGCTCCCGTTGATCGAGAGGCGGTTGCGTTTTTTAGTGATGTCAACGTGTTACGCGGTAGAGTTCAAGGATCATTGACCGATACACCCTTTGGGCAATTCCTAGCTCCGGGGCAGCCAGACGGCTCTGAAGTCGAGATCGTTTTTCGCCCACAACATGTTAGCATCGACTTTGATCGTCATGGCAAAGGGCCAAACCCGACGGCAATGGCCGGCACCCCGGCGCGTGGCATTGTTGAACGTGCCCGGTTTATGGGGTCTGAAAGCCTTGTTGAATTCCGCATGGACCATGATGGGCAAATGCTCAAGGCGACGGTGCCGAATGTGTTTATGCCAAAGCCGGGAACACCACTATGGTTGACGGTACGTCGCGACCGCTGTTTTGTTTTCCCGGTGAAATAGGGCGTTTGGCCGCTTAGGTGGGTTTTGGGTCCAGCAGATCGTTCAAGATAAACACCCGGATCGATGACGCAAGGCCCACATCGGGGTCGCGGGCCGCATCAATCTCTGCCGCAAGCGCATTGATCGGCAAATTCCGACGCGCCGCGATTGTGCGAAACTCCCGCCAAAATTCAGCTTCCAGTGACACAGATGTCCGGTGTCCTTTGAGCGTCAAAGAGTGTTTCTCGGGGCGACCGCTCATTCGCGTTCATGCCCATCCAAATCGCGCTTGGCTTTATCCTGTTTGGATTTTTCCAGCGTTTTCTGCGTTTTGGTTCGGCCAAACTTTGTCGCGTTCTCATCGGCCTCTTGGCGTTTTGCGTCACGCGATTTTTGTTTGCGGAATTGATTTAGGTTTACGATCTCAGCCATAGGGAAACCATAGCCAAGACCGTAATCCTTGCCAAGCTTAAGCCGCGCGCGCCGGACGGGGACGCAGGTACCAATACCAAATGCGGTAGGCTTCAAGCACGATCAGTGGGCCAAAATGGACCAGAGCTGGGGCGAGACCTTCCCAATTGTGCAGAGATGCCCAATGCAACAGGGTCAAGGCGGCGGCAGCATATGTCCAGCGTTGCAAGGTCTTCCAACGTGGGCCCATGACCCGTACGAAATAGTCCATTGATGTCACGCCAAGCGGAATGAAAATCGCAAAGGCCAACCAGCCGGTCCAAATATAAAGCTTAGGCAGCTCCGCGATCACTTTGGTCAATGTCGCGGCGTCGATTACATAGAAAACTGTGTGTGCAATCGCATAGAAAAATGCCGCAACCCCAAAGTAACGTCGGTTCTTCTTAAGCCAAAGCGGCCCGCGCCAACCTTTGAAGATCAAGGCCAAGGGGCTTGCCAGCATAGCAATAATGGTAAACCGGGCGGCAAATTCACCGGTTGGATGCAAAAGCTGGTGGTAGATTTTAGGGTCATTGCCTTCGACCAATCCGGCCACCATGCCAAAAGCAGGTAAGGCCAAAACCAACCACAACCAATAGGGGGAAAAACGTGCCATTGCCCGGTCCTTTTTAGTGTATAGGCCTCTAATACGGATCAGACGGCCATTCCCGTCGCATAAAACGAAAAACGCCCAAGAAAATCTTGGGCGTCTCTACTTTCTTGCAAAAACCTTAAGGGATTTGGGGGCTGGTCCCCAATGTTCCTTAGGCTTTCGGGCCTATCATCTGTTCTGGGCGTACAACCGCGTCAAATGTCGCCTCATCAACAAAGCCTAGCGCAATGGCCTCTTCCTTGAGGGTCGTACCGTTCTTATGCGCGGTTTTGGCAACCTTGGTAGCGTTGTCGTAACCGATGGTCGGGGCCAGCGCTGTGACCAGCATCAGGCTCTCTTTCATCAGCTTGTCGATGCGGGGTTCATTGGCCTTGATGCCGTTCAACATCCGCTCGGTAAAGCTATCGGCGACGTCACCCAGCAACTGGATCGACTGAAGCAGGTTATAGCTCATCATCGGGTTGTAAACGTTGAGCTCAAAATGGCCCTGCGACCCGGCAAAGGTCATGGCGGCATTGTTACCCATGACATGCGCGGCGACTTGGGTCATCGCCTCGGCTTGGGTTGGGTTAACCTTGCCTGGCATGATCGAGCTGCCAGGCTCGTTCTCAGGCAGGATCAATTCGCCAAGACCCGAGCGTGGACCAGAGCCCAAGAAACGGATGTCATTGGCGATTTTGTACATCGATCCCGCAACCGTTGCCAAAGCGCCGGACATAAACACCATGGCGTCATGGGCGCTCAGCGCTTCGAATTTGTTTGGGGCGGTGACAAAAGGCAGGCCGGTGATCTCGGCCATATGGGCGGCAACGGCTTCGGACCAACCCGGCGCGGTGTTCAGACCGGTACCAACCGCGGTACCCCCTTGGGCCAACTCATAGATGCCGGGTAGGGCGGCATCGACGCGGGCCAGACCCTGACGGATCATATGCGCATAACCGGAAAACTCCTGACCCAATGTCAGCGGCGTCGCGTCTTGTGTGTGGGTCCGGCCAATCTTGATGATGTCTTTGAACTCTTCGGTTTTGGCCTCAAGTCCCTCTGCCAGTTTGGTCAGGCCGGGCACCAAGACGTCACGCACCGACATGGCGGTGGCGATGTGCATTGCGGTTGGGAAGGTGTCGTTGGACGACTGACCCATGTTGCAGTGATCGTTAGGGTGAACCGGATCTTTGGACCCGATCACGCCGCCAAGCATTTCGATGGCTCGGTTGGCGATCACTTCGTTGGAGTTCATGTTCGATTGGGTGCCGGAGCCGGTCTGCCAGACGACCAATGGGAAGTTATCGTCGAACTTGCCCTCAAATACTTCGCCAGCGGCGGCAATCACCGCATCGGCGATTTTGGCGTCCATCGCGCCGGTGGCTTTGTTTTGCATGGCACAGGCTTGTTTGATCACACCCAAGGCGCGCACGATGGCGACGGGCTGCTTTTCCCAACCAATGGGAAAGTTCATGATCGAGCGCTGTGTCTGTGCGCCCCAATACTTGTCGGAGGGAACCTCCAATGGGCCAAAGCTGTCGGTTTCAGTACGGGTGTCAGCCATCGGAGTCTCCTCGCGTTGTATACTATTGCATGCCGCATAGCGATCTCAGCCGGTCAGAGCAACTGGCAAGATGCGCGCAGGGGCGGAATTGGGGTGCTTATACCATGCTACGGCGGAAGGAATAGACACGAGCGGGCGGTAGGTTGGCCCAAATTGTCTCAGACTTAGTATAGGTTAGCGCTAGCGCCTTGGCGACGCGCTCCTGAACCGGGGATTTTGGGCCATAGGTGAACTGAATATAAACGCCGTCGGGGCCCATTGCCCGAAATGATGCGCGGAGAATCGCGATCTGAATGCTTCCCGGCATCGACAAAAACGGCAGGCCGGAAACCACCGCGCGGACGTTATTTAGGCCCAGTTGGCCCATATCCTGCGCCTTGTTGTGGTGCACATGGATGTCGGGAAACGAGGTGTGCAGCCGGTCGACGAACTCTTCGTTGAGTTCAAAAGCATGCAGATCCTTCGGTGTAACGCCGCTCTCCAAAAGCGCTTGGGTGATTTTCCCAGTGCCGGCACCAAGTTCCACAACGGGCCCGCTGCGATCCTGCGGCAATTCCATCGCCATCCGCCGAGCCAAAGCCACAGAAGACGGCGCAATTGCCGAAATCTTTTGCGGTGAGCGGATCAATTGACCCAGAAAGAGCGGCAGCCCGGATTGCAGCGACATAAAACACCCTGTCTTTGGTTACGCATGTCTAAACATGAGCGGCCAAGTGGGATTGGGCAAGACCTAAGGTCAACTATCGGCGAAACTTCACAAAAAAGTAAAACAGCCAGCACGTTGGTGCCGACTGTTTTATCTATTTTCCTGATGAATGTGCGCCTACGCACATTTATTTACGAAAGCGATCCAAACTTACCACTTCGGCATCATGGTGTTCGGGCTCAGACCGGTCACCATCTGGATGATCTTCTGGCGGCTCCGGATCATCATCTTCATCACCGTCCTGAGATTCGAAGCGCAAACCAAATTCAACCGATGGATCAACAAAGGTTTCGATCGAATCGTAGGGAATATAAAGCGGTTCTGGTGCGTCCCCAAAGGACAAGGTTATTGAGAACCCTTCATCCGTGACCTCAAGATCATCATATTGATGCTGCATGACGACGGTCATTTCTTCGGGATAGCGTTCCTTGAGCCAATCGGCCAAACGCGCATCCGGATGACCGGTGTCAAACGTAATAAAGAAATGATGTTCCCCTGGAAGCCCGTTTTGTTTGACGTCTTCCAGAACCGTTTGAATCAGGCCACGCATGGCATGATGCATCAGTTTTCCGTAGTCGATACCCGAGGACATATCTTTGCTTTCCTTAGTTGCAAATCAGCATATTGGATTCGGAGCGGAACGGAAGGGCAGATTTGGTCAGATCAGGCTCAAAATCCAACTTGCTGCAGCGCAGAGTATCAATGTCGTTAACACATCTCGTTTGAGCGGCCCCAGCAAAAGCGCAGCAAGGGCTATCAAAGGCAAAACCGCAAGTTGAAGCGTCGTGAGATCGGGCCAAGGAAAGGCGATGGGGCCCAAGGAGACTTGTCCGACTTGCCCGAAAAGTACATGCAAGGCAAACCAGACCGACAGGTTGAGGATTACCCCGACAACCGCAGCGGTGATGGCTTGCAACGCCGCTTGCAACCGTGGTCGGGCCAAAAGGTTTTCCACATGCGGGGCACCGGCGAAAATCCAGAGGAAACAGGGCACGAACGTCACCCATAGGGTCAAAGCGCCAGCGGCAAGCGCCAATGCAACGCCGCCCTGTGCATGGCCGGTCAACATTCCCACGAACTGGGTTACTAGGATGAGGGGGCCGGGGGTGGTTTCGGCCAAGCCAAGCGCGTCCACCATTTCCGTTGTGCTAAGCCAGCCCCGCGTTTGCACCACTTCTTGGGACATATAGGCCAGCACAGCGTAGGCTCCGCCAAAGGTAACAACCGCTAGTTTTGCAAAGAAAACGCCAAGGGAAAACAGCAGGTTTTGCCCGGTTGCCCAGAGGATGGGCAAGGGGGCTAGCCAGAGCGCGGCCCACGCTATCAATACCCGTGGAGAGGTGTTTTGAACAGGTTGTGGCTTTATCTGGGCGATGGCTTTGGTATGCCAAGCGCCCCAAAGCGCCGCCATGCCGATCAAGATTGGAAAGGGGATGCCGAGGGCAAAGATCGCAAGGAAGGACAAGCCAGCGAGGATCAAAGATGTCGGCGTTTTCAGAGCTTTTTGGGATAGGCGCATCAGGGCCTGGGCGACGATGACAACAACGCAGGCCTTTACCCCAAGCATAAGCGCCGCTGTCTGTGGCTGACTGCCAAAATTTGCATAAAGGAGAGCAAGTATTGCGATAACGAGTGCGCCGGGCAGCACAAACAACAACCCGCCGATGACGCCGCCGGTTATGCCGCGCAGCCGCCAGCCGGCATAGGTGGCCAGCTGCATCGCCTCTGGTCCCGGAAGCATCATACAGAAACTCAAGGCGCGCAAAAACTGCTCTTCGCTAAGCCAGTCACGCTCCTCAACCAGACTGCGATGCATCAATGCGATTTGCGCCGCAGGTCCGCCAAAGGAAGTCACGCCGATTTTTCCAAAAACGCGGATTAGGTCAGTTGTCGAAGGGGCCTGTGTCATGGCTGAGAGGTGACAGGACAAGGCAAAAGGCGCAACAGGAAAAAGAGGCGTTGGGGCTAGGTAAGAGTCGCACCAGCCAACATTAGCAACATGGCGTTTTCCGGAACCGCGCCGGTTGTTTCAAAGAAATTCATCAGGTCGGCATTGGCATAGGATTCGACAATGACACCGTTCTGAACGCGGTCAAAAAACATCCCCATCAGCAAGCCGGTTTTCCCAGAGCTGTGCGAGGAAAGAGCGCCTTCAATCACATGACCAAACCGCCCATCGGCACCCTCGACCGTAAAAACGCGTTTGAACGATGTGATCGAGGCCATGGATTGAAATTGAGCCACCCAATCGCGAAACTCGTCGCGATTAAGAATGGTGTCACGGATGCGGCCATGAAATTTGGCATCGGGATGAAAGTAGATGTCGATCGCATCGAGGTCTTCGCGAATCCAGACATCACGCATGACATCGTCGATAATATTGGGTGTTTGTTCCGGGGCGTAGCTCATGGCTTGTGTCTAAATCAATCAGGTTAATTGTGATTGAAGCCACGAGGTGACACCCAAAAGGCAACCACGTCAAAAGAGCGCTATTAGACAGATCAGGAGGAGGGAAGTGCAGGTTTCTGTTGCCAGGTACCTGCGAACCCCGCCTTACGCGGCTAGGCGCAAGGGCTTAATTTTCGGTTTTCCGAACAGCTTACGCTGCTAGGGCTACCGGAGCACGATTGTCATTTGCAATTGTACAGTTTTCGCCGATAACGGTGGCAGACAGCCGAAACAAAGCTAACCCCTTTAGACGTTCGTCGATCCTATTTCGTCCCCCCAGATCTGATTGAAATCCCCAAATGAAGGATCACCCCAGAATGATTTGGTGGAGACGCCGGGTACCGCCCCCGGGTCCGATCCGCTTATTACGAGCGCGTTTATGTCCATAGTTCCCGAGGGAACGCTTTGAATATAGGCGGTGTTTTGAGGGATTTAAAGGGGGTATCGAGAATTTAGGAAAAAGGGGGCGTTGCCTCCTCTTGGCCTAGGGCCAAGTCACCCCAGGGTATTTTTGTGGAAAGAAGAAGCGAACCCGCAGAGCTAGGCGGTTCGCCTTCTTAATAGGTAAACATCCATGATCCAGCCGTGATCGGCGCGGGCCTTGGACCGGGTTTCTAGAATGTCATTGGCCACGGAAATGAGGGGGCCGGCGATGCGAACCTCTTCGGGCATACCGGCAAAGGCGCTCCACCAGATATCAAAGTCTTCGGGCGGGAGAGATTCAAAGGCCCCCCCGGCATCGAGCATAACAACCAAGGTTTCGGTGTTGTCGGGCCAGCCATGTTCACGCAATTGACGACCTGTGGTGATCGTGACCGGCGCGCCAAGCGTATTGAGCGGAATGGCATGGCCAGCGGTCAGGGCCTGAACCGAGGTAATGCCGGGAATGACGGTCAAGGACAGGGGCAATTTGGTTTGAACCCGCTCTGCGATACGCAGGGTGCTGTCATAAAGTGACGGATCGCCCCAGACCAAAAAGGCGACACGCCCAGAGTTGCCGACTTGTGATGTGATGGCATCGATCCAAGCCGCGGAAATGGCATCGTGCCAGTTATTGACGCGTTGGATGTAGTCGGGTGTCTTCGGGTCACGGACGGGCAGGTCAAATTCGTGCTGATGCGGACCACCATTGTGTAACGCATCGCGACAAATGGCGCGGCGCAACCCAGCAAGATCGTCTTTGCCCGGCCCTTTGCGCGGGATGAGGATCACGTCGGCACTGTTGAGTGCCTCGATCGCTTCGAGGGTGAGGTGTTTTGGATTGCCAGCGCCAACGCCAACCAGAAGCAATTCAATCATGTGTCAGCCTCTTAAACGAAACACGGCCCCGCAAGATTGGGGGCCGCGTAAGTCTCGGATAAATCCCAGATCAGGCGTTGTAAACGCGCGAGGTGAGAATGCCCGACGCTTTGATGTCGCGGATTGACTTGGCACCGGCAAGGCAGGCCAGATCAATCAGTGGCTCGATCAGGATAACCATCATGTAAGCTGCGCCAAAGGACATGACTGACGACATGGCACCAAAACCTTGACCATAAAACGCCCAAAAGGCGACCCAAGCGACAACGCCAGCCTGAAAGGCGGTCGAAAGCGCGAGAGTTTGTTTGTAGCTTAGGTCAACATAGGCGGTGCCCGGGGTGATGATGCGTTTGGCAAGGGCCGCCATAGCGAACAAGGGCACCAGCAGAGTGGTGACGTTGACGAAATACATCGGCAGATCGGTCGGGGCGAACATAAGCCCCTGAAGCAGCAGACCCAGAGCAAGACCAAAGGCGGCAGGGGCCGCGCCCAGCATCAAAAATAGGGTTGATCCAAGGATGAAGTGAACCTCAGAGATCCCAACCGGAAAATGTGGCAACACTTGAAAGAATGTGAAGGTCGCGGCTGTAGCCAAAACCGTCCGAGTCACCATTTTGGAAACGCCAGAGGCACGAACTGTGTCGATGGCCATTTTGGTGGCAACACCGCCCGCGCCCGCGGCGGTTGCGTAGCTTAGGCCGATCTTTGCGGCGTCTACGATTCCTGGTTCTACGTGCATATTACTGTCTCCCAACCGTCCAACCCGACGGCGATTTGTTAAAGAGGGCCAGTTCGGCCCAGAGCTTCAAATTGGGGTGCCTGTGGCACCCCCGGCGGCAGGTCTCCTGACTTGCGGGTCTTTGCTTGTCCGGGCCTTCCCACCCGTTGGGGCAGTGGCATCGTCCGGGCAAGCTCTCCGCTCACAGTTGCGGGGGCAGTCGCGGTTTTGGCGCCTGATGGCTACACCTCACCGTGTTCCCTTTTCATCCTCTTGGCTTTGCCGTTGAGGAACCGTCGTTTTAAAGGCTTGTCACGAGTGTCGGATTCTTGTCAACCATCTGGTTGCGCTAGCGGTCCATAAAGAATGAGCGCGGGTGAGGGGCTTGGATGACCGGCCAAATCACGGGCCAATTCTTCGACCGTATGAAAGCTGATTTTCTGTTCAGGGGTCGACACCGCTTCGGCCAACATGGCGCGGGTGTCACCGGGCAATCCAGCAGCCATCAACATATCGGCCATTTTCGCAAATGTGCGACGCCCCATATATACCACAGTGGTCACCGTATCGTCGGCCAAAGCCGCCATGTTGAGATCTTCTGGCAGGGCACCGGTGACATCATGGCCGGTGACAAACTGCACCCGGCGGGCGGTCAAGCGACGCGTCAATGGAATACCTGCAGCGGCAGCGGCAGCGGAGGCCGAGGTCACGCCAGGGATGATTTCGTACTCAATTCCCGCCTCACGAAGCGCAATAAGCTCTTCTTCGAGGCGTCCAAAAACACCGGCGTCGCCGGATTTCAAACGCACCACACGGCCACCGGCCTTGGCGTATTCAACCAAAAGCTTGCTGACGTGTTCCTGTTTTGGCGACGGGCGACCGGCGCGTTTGCCGACGCCAACCATATCCGCCCCCTCACGCGCATGGGCCAAAATGGGACCCGAGCTTAGGTCATCAAACAGGATCGCATCGGCGTTTTGAAGCCGGTTCACCGCCTTGACGGTCAAAAGCTCTGGATCACCGGGACCAGAGGAAACAAAACTGACGAAACCGCTCATGAGGTGGCCTCCGTAATCAGGTGAAAGAAGGTGCCGCTGGCGAAACCGCGCACCGATCCTGTTTCGGGGACTTCTGCGCCGTTTGCATCACGCACGCAAGCCAAAGGCGTGTCGGGCTGGTCCAAAATCGTGGAATAGTGGAACTCGTGCCCACGCAATTGGCTTCGGGTGGCAAAACCGGGCAGGGGGTGGGTTAACTCGGCCTGACGATAGCCAAGGTGCATTTTGCGTTTGGCATAAGACGTGACCAGCCCCAAAAGGCCGGCCATTTGGTGGCGCGTGCCATCTTTGTCGATCAAAGCCTCGCCCATGGCCATATAGCCCCCACATTCCCCATGAACCGGGCGGGTCATGGCAAAGGCTTGAAGCCCGGCTCGAAAGTTTTGGGCGGAGGCGATTTTCCCGGCGTGCAATTCCGGATAACCTCCGGGAAGCCAACAAATATCCGCGCTGTCGTCGGGGGCTTGGTCGGCCAGCGGGGAAAACGGTAGGATTTCGGCCCCAGCCGCGCGCCAAGCCGCAACAAGATGCGGATAGACAAAGGAAAAAGCGTCATCCTGCGCCAAGGCAATGCGCTGGCCCGGCGGGGTTAGGCGCGGGGCAGGGCCGGTGATTGGCTTGCATGGTTGCGCGGCGGCAAGAACCCGCTCCATATCCACATGTTCGGACACGAACTTGGCAGCATCATCAAGGATCGCGTCCAAACCGGCCTGTTCCTGAGCTTGGACAAGTCCCAAATGGCGTTCGGGCATTTCGATCGATTTGACCCGAGGCAAAGACCCCAAAACCTCGATGCCCATCGCTTCCATTCCGACGCGGGTAAGCGCATCGTGGCGCGGCGAGGCCACGCGGTTCAACACAACACCGGCCAGTTTGACATTGGGGTTGTAGCTGGCAAAACCTTTGGCGACGGCGGCGGCGGATTGCGCCTGACCGGACACGTCGATGACCAAAACCACCGGCCAACCGGTCAGTTCGGAAATATCGGCGCTGGCCCCATTTCCGGTTTCACCGGTTACCGCGACGCCATCAAACAGGCCCATGGACCCTTCGGCCAAAACCAAATCGGCATTTGCGGCGGCCGAGATTTGCGAGGCAATCATGCCGCGCGACATGGCCCAGCTATCAAGGTTCACCGAAGCCCGACCAGAGGCGGCCCGGTGGAACGCTGGGTCAATATAATCCGGGCCACTTTTGAACGGTTGAACGGTTTTGCCCTGCTGGGCAAAGGCGCGCAAAAGCCCCAACATCAGAGTGGTTTTTCCGGTGCCAGAGGCCGGTGCGGATATGACGAGGCCGGGCGTGTTCATTCTTGCCCCTCCGGGAAACGTGGGTTGGTGCCAACCGGGCGATAACGACGATCGTAATCCCCGGCATAAAGGCAACTTTCGTCAAACTCTTCGGCCCCAATGGCCCGACCCACCATGATCAAGGCAGTGCGTCCGCGCTCGCCCCCGGTGGCCTCTTCCAAAGTGTCGAGAGTGGCGCGCACAATGCGTTGATCAGGCCAAGTCGCGCGCCAGACAACCGCGACCGGACAATCGCCGCCATAATATGGGGTCAATCGCGCAATCACGTCTTCCAGAACATGAACCGAGAGGTGGATCGCCAGGGTCGCGCCGGTTTTGGCAAAGTTTTCAAGTGTTTCGTGTTCTGGCATCGAAGAGGCGCGCCCCGATGTGCGGGTCAAAACCAAGGATTGGGCAACGCCGGGCAGGGTGAATTCCGCCCCCAAAGCCGCCGAAGCCGCCGCAAAGGCCGGAACACCCGGTGTCACATCATAGGGGATGCCTAAATCACGCAAGCGGCGGGTTTGCTCCCCAAGGGCCGACCAGACCGACAAGTCGCCAGAATGCAGGCGCGCCACGTCTTGACCGGCGTCATGGGCGGCTTTGATTTCGGCGATGATGTCGTCTAACGCCAGCGGCGCAGTGTTCACGATCCGCGCGTCGTCCGGGCAATGCTGAAGCAAGGCTTCGGGCACCAAAGAGCCTGCGTAAAGACAAACCGGGCAAGACGCGATGAGGTCACGTCCGCGCAGGGTGATCAAATCGGCGGCCCCGGGGCCGGCTCCGATAAAATGGACGGTCATGGGGTGTGTCCTTCTGCAAATGCGGCCGTTGCCATGCCGCAAGATGATATGACCCGAGGCCCAAGCAGGCGCGCGTTTGGCCCAGCCGCAGCAAGGGCAACCGCCTCGGCCAAAGACCCAACGCCGAAACGCTCTTGTTGGCGGGGTGATTGGGTCAGGGTGGTTTGTTTTTCCAGATCAACCTGAGAGACGGTGATCAAGGGGATTTTGAGTGTGGTGGCGAGGTCGGTAACTGCTGCCAAATCGGTTTTATGATCCGAAACGGCAATAGCCTCTGCGCCAGTTCCAGCCGTGTCTACGGCATCCTTCAGAGCAGACATGCCCGCTCCGGACCGGTATCCGACGCCAACGACCTTCATAGGGTGACGCTCCATTGAACAACGGGGCGGGCGCGATCCCAACCGCGCATCCGGCCCAACGGAGCCGCTTCTGACAATTCTAGTTTGAGCAAATGACCACCCTTGGCACCATGCCATTGGGTCAATAGGCTTTCGGTTTCCAAGGTGACCGAGTTTATCACCAACCGGGTTCCCGGTGCGCAAAGTTCAAAAATCGCGATAAGAACCGCGTCATTGGCCCCGCCGCCAATGAAAATGACGTCCGGTGCTTGGGTGGCGCTAAAACGCAGGGTGTCGATGTGATCCATGAGGTCCGCATGAACGGGGGTCATACGGTGATCCAACCCAAAACGTCGTGCGTTTTCAACGATGTTTTTGACGCGATCTTCGCGGGTCTCAACACAGACAGCGCGCGTTTTTGGCGCGGCCAGCAGGTATTCGACCGACACAGATCCGGACCCAGCACCAAGATCCCAGAGAAGATCAAAAGGGCGCGGTTGCAACGCCGCGATGGTCATGGCCCTAACGGGAGCTTTGGTGATTTGCCCATCATTTACAAAACAGGTTTCCAGCCGACCGGGCGCATGAGAAAGGCCCGCGTTGGTCCTTGATTTGGCTTCAAAAGCAACAGCGACAGGGGCAGCCATTGTATCCAAATCAAATTTATCGGCGCGACAGGTTAGATGCCTTTCATTTGGGCCACCAAGGCATTCGAAAATATCTAACGCGCTGACCCCGAACCCCTGATCCGTTAACCAATGCGCCAGATTTTCGGGGGATGTTCCGTCCCGCAAGGTGCAGATAAAGCTTTGTCCATTTGCCAATTCAGGAACGAGGCGTTCAAAAGGGGCGGCATGCAAGCCGATGCAATTCGTCTCTTCAATACGCCAGCCAAGCCGGGCCGCAATCATCGAAAAAGTCGAGGGCGACGGATGCGTAACCCATTCGGTTGGTGTCAAAAAGTCGCCAATTGTCGCCCCAGCCCCGTACCAAAACGGGTCGCCGGATACGAGCATCACGGTTTTGTGGTCTTTGCAGTCGAGCACCGGGGTGATGGAAAACGGAACGTTCCACGCCCGACCTTTGTCTTCACACTCCGCCAATTTCAAATGGCGCGCCCCGCCAAATACAAATTCCGCCTCACCTATGGCGGTTCGGCTTGCGGGCGATAGGCCGTTTAGTCCATCTTCGCCGATACCGATGATGGTTAACCATGGCAAAGGACCAGGCTTAGACATGACACGCATCCTTGTGCTCGGCGGCACCACCGAAGCCAGCGCGTTGGCCAAAGCTTTGGCCGATCGTGGGGCCGATGCGGTGTTTTCCTATGCGGGGCGCACCCGGTCTCCGGTTGCGCAGCCCTTGCCAACACGTATCGGTGGGTTTGGCGGTGTAGATGGCTTGGTCGCGTTTTTGAAACGCGAGAGCATCACAAAAGTTGTTGACGCCACACATCCTTTTGCGGCTCAAATGAGCTCCAACACTGTTGCCGCTTGTCACAAGGTTGGGGTCGAATTGCGCGGGTTTGAACGTGCCCCTTGGAAGGCCGGAATAGGGGATCGTTGGACCGATGTTTCTGACATTTCCGGTGCTGTAGCGGCCTTGCCCAAAGCAGTGAGCCGGGTGTTTTTGGCGATTGGAAAACAGAACTTGTCGGCCTTTTCCGTAGCGCCGCAACATCGATATTTGTTGCGGTTGGTGGATGCTCCGACTACCGATTTGCCTTTGCCAAACTGTGAAGTCGTTGTTGACCGCGGGCCGTTCACAATGTCGTCCGATAAGGCGCTGCTTTCGCGGCATAAAACCCAAATCATCGTTTCCAAAAATGCCGGTGGTTCCGGCGCGCGCGCAAAACTTGATGTGGCGCGAGAACTGGGAATTGAGGTGATCATGATTGCCCGACCAAAAGTCCCGTCGCGCATGATTTTGGGCGATTTGGATCAGGTTTTGCACTGGTTGGGTCATTCCGCAGACCTTGGCGTATAGACAAACCGTCCAACTTTCCGGGTGTCTTTGTTGCCAACAATGACTACGGTCCGCATATCCGCCATTTCGGGCAGAGCGTCGCCCAGTGGAACAGTTGTCAAAGATTGCGAGGGCTTAGTGACGTCTTTTGCAAATGAAATCAAGGTTCTTGATCCGTATTCCTCACGTAAAATCTCAAGTGCACGACCAAACTGATGGGGGCGTGATTTCGATCTTGGGTTGTAAAACGCCATCGCAAAACCAGCCTGCGCCGCCAAGCGTAGTCGTTTTTCAATCAGGTCCCAAGGTTTGAGATTATCCGACAGGTTAATAGCGCAAAAATCATGCCCCAAAGGGGCACCAAGACGGGCCGCCGCCGCAAGCATCGCCGTGATACCGGGCAGGATTCGAATATCTAAATCGAGCCATTCTGGCGACCCGGCTTCAAGCGCCTCAAACAAGGCGGAGGCCATGGCAAACACACCGGGATCACCGGAAGACACGACAACCACGCGCTTACCGTCTGATGCCATTTCAAGCGCATGTTTGGCACGATCCAGCTCAACCCGATTGTCGGTTTCATGCAAAGTAAGGCCATCGCGAGGCGCAATTCGGCGGACATATGGGATATACCCAACGATATCAGTGGCTTCTGTGATGGCGTCCCGAACTTCTTGGGTGATCATACCGTCGTCGCCGGGGCCAAGGCCGGCCACCTGAACCCAGCCCGTCATGGGCGGCGTCCCTGACCGTGTACGACGGCAATGGTGAAATAGGGCCAATCGCCTTCTGCTTCAGCCAGCCGTTGAATGCGCTGCCCGGGCATGGTTCCGCGTTCGATCAACCATGCATCCTCAAGCCGTCCTGCGGCCTCAAGAGCGCGTTTTAGTTTTGGCAGGTTGCGCCCGATTTTCATAACAGCCAAGGCGTCCGTATCGGCGGCACGTCTGCTCAACTCTTCTTCTGACAGTGTTGCCATTAAAACGGTTAAGACGTCGTCGCCCCAAGTGATCGGCGTGCCGGTGGCTGTCCAACACCCGGACATGCCGGTAATACCCGGTACGACTTCAATTTCGGCGCGGTCCTGAAGGCGGGAATGTAGGTGCATGAAGGACCCGTAAAAGAAGGGGTCACCTTCACATAAGACGATAACATCCTGATCTTTAGACAAACCTTCCAATCGATTTGCCCAGTCATCATAGAACTCAGACAGCAATCGGTTGTATTCGGGATCACTGAAATGAATCTCGGTCGTGACCGGGTATTCCATCGGGTATTCAATGGCTGCGTCATTGATTATGCCGTTAACAATTTTGCGCGCCTGACCCGTTCGCCCAATCTTGCGAAAGAAAGCGACATGGTCAGCATTGCGGATCAAACGATCGGCGCGGACACTCATAAGGTCGGGATCACCGGGGCCAAGCCCGACGCAGATCACTTTGCCCATGTTCATTCCTTCCAACTTGCCAAGGCGTTGACAGCGGCCACCGTGATGGCCGATCCGCCCAATCGCCCCTGACAGATCATTGACGGAACAGGAAGGTCTGCCATCAACGCGTCTTTGCTTTCTGCTGCACCGACAAAACCGACAGGACAGCCAATAATGGCGGCAGGACGCGGACAGCTCGGATCTTCGAGCATGTTCAAAAGATGAAACAAAGCCGTAGGTGCATTTCCGATTGCGACAAGAGCACCGTCAAGATGAGGTCGCCACAATTCCAACGCCGCAGCAGAACGGGTGTTGCCCAATTCCTTGGCCATATCAACGACACGTGGGTCTTGAAGCGTGCAAATAACCTCGTTCTTTGCGGGCAGCCGTGGCCGGGTGATGCCTTCGGACACCATGCGCACGTCGCACAAAACCGGAGCCCCGTCTTGCAACGCTTTGCGCGCGATAGTCGCCATGCCAGTCGAAAACTGAACATGCTGTTCCAAACCAACCATGCCAAGCGCATGGATCATGCGTACAACAACAGGTTCTTCGTCGGTGTTGAAACGGTTCAGATCGGCTTCGCGTCTAATGGTTGCAAAGCTTTCCTTGTAAATGGCTGCACCATTTTTCTCATAGGTATGGGGCATTTAGATGCCTCTATTTTTGATGTGATCGGGCAGGTCTGACAGTGTCAGGCCAGTGATGTCGGGCTGGTCCGAGGCAAGGCCATTTCGGATCAGATTGAACGTATTTGTGCCGGTTGCGACTAGGGTTATGTCGGCGCTTTGGGGATGCGCACAGCCTTTGCTGCATCCCGAGATGTGGACTGATTGATCGGTTGCGACGCTTGGGGCAATTTTCCGAGCAGTTTCGCGAATAGGCGACAAAGCCTGAGGGCAACCTGGTGCGCCGGTACAGGCCGATACGCGCAAACAAGGAGTGTCAGCGGAAGTATGAACTCCGTCGATGTTGATCGGAACCGTGCAATTTTCGACCAAAATCATTCGCCAAGGTGTCATACGCAATGGGCCTAGATCAGCGAGGCGAGCCAATTGACTTGCTGAGATTTGTCCAAATTCCAAGGCAACCATTGTACCGAAATTGATTTGTCCGGGATCAGCTTTGAAAGCGTCTGGTAAGGTCACTGGATGTGCAAAAAGAGATGGCAAAAGGGCACCGGTGGCGATATGGCGGGCCATCCGTCCTCGGTTTCCTGATGCGCCGCCAGTATTTAGGAACCATCGCGCCAGATCCAATGCCACTGGAACGGCTGTTTCGGCCGTGACAACTGCCCCGAACATGGCCCCGTCGGGACGGACAATGAGCTTACCGCTGGCGTCACGTTCGATGCGAATGTCAGCAGCAGTTTGCGTCAGAACAGGGGTGGGACCACAGTCAATGGCATAGCCAAATTTTCCAGGAGTTTGCGGTGCGTCGTCGTCAGCCAATGCCGTCTGCAACGATTGTGCCAGTCCAAGGATAGGGTCACCATCTTGCCAAAAGGGAGTGACAGTTACATTTCTGCGGGCTTCGATCTGAGGATCACCGTCGACAACGCCCAAGCCTTGTAAAGTCGTGACCAAAGCGGCGTGATCTGTTTCGGATACGCCGCGGATTTGCAGGTTAGCTCTGCTCGATAAGTCTATTAAACCATTGCCAAATGTTTCAGCTGCAGTGGCGATACCTACGGCTTGTTTTTGTGACAAGCGTCCCAAAGGCGGGCGGATACGCACCACCAAGCCATCACCCGACATCATCGGGCGCAAGGCCCCCGGGCACCAGCCTTTGACTATGGGCGCGCTCATTGATTTTCCTCCAGCGTCGCAATGATCGAATTGCGACGAGTTACCCAAAGTCCGGCCTCTTGTAGAGCCAAGAACCGATCACGCATCGCCTGCAAGGCGCCAGGATTTTCTTGTTCAAGAAAATCGACTAGATCCTCGCGACCCAAGGTTTCTTCGAAATACATGTCAAAGAGATGCGCAGGCACGACCTGCGCCAAATGGGCAAAAGCAGCCATGTGGTCCAAGGTCGCGCTGATCTCAGCACCACCACGAAACCCGTGCCGCATCATCGAGGTGACCCAGTCCGGGTTGGCCGCACGGGCACGCGTAACGCGGGCGATTTCTTCGGTCAATTCCCGGGCAACTGGCTTGTCGGGGGAAGTGGCGTCCAAATGATAGAGTGCTGGCTTTTGCCCACCAAGGCTGGCCACGGCGGCGGCAAATCCGGCCTCATGCGCGGCATAGTCCGACGCCATCAACACATCTGTTTCTGGCAAATCCTGAAGATGGACAAAGGCGTCGGCTGCTTTTACTCGGTCTTCAAGTTCGTCCCGCGCGGGTGTGATATTTCCTTTAGCATCAATTGCATGGCTAGATGCGTTCAACCATGCTTCTCCGGCAGCTACGCGTGCTTCTTCTGTGTAAACATCTAGGTTCTGGCCCATAGACAGCCCATAGAGGCCGGGTCGAGGCCCGAACACGCGGGGTTGTTTAGACAAATATGGGTTGTCCGTTTCAGTTTCGTCGCGTTCAGCAAGTGCCGCAGCAGCCGTTTCGAATATTTGCGCCAAACCGGGAAAAACGTCGCGAAACAAGCCGGAAACGCGCAAGGTAATGTCGATCCGTGGGCGGTTAAGTAGAGCCAAAGGCACCACTTCAAATCCGCCGACACGTTCTGATCCGTCGTCCCATTTCGGGGCCAAACCGGCCAAATGCAATGCCATCGCGAACTCTTCGCCAGCCGTGCGCATGGTGGCGGACCCCCAAAGGTCAATAACAAGCCCTTTGGGCCAATCACCGTGATCTTGGAGATGGCGGCGCAACAATTCTTCGGCAAGCTTGACGCCCTGCGCATGCGCCGATCGAGAAGGCACGGCGCGCGGATCTGTGGTGAACAAATTGCGTCCAGTAGGAAGAACATCCGAGCGACCGCGATAAGGCGAGCCAGAGGGACCCGGGTTGACAAGGCGGCCTTCCAACGCTCTGAGGAGGCCCGCTTTTTCTTGGTCGCCACACTCACCGGTTCCAAAGATGTGCAAGCCCTCGCCATATTGGCTTTCTTTGATGTCACACACAAAGGCATCAATTCGGGTAATGGCTTCGGCTGGGCTGGTGTTGTCCGTTAGACCAAGGTCGGCCTCAACGCCTGTACCCTGTGCCTCGCTCCGAATGTCGGCGACAAGACGGTCGCGCCGCGCTGGATCAAGGCCATCGGCGGTCGAGTATTCGTCTAAAAGACTTTCCAAACGGCCCATGCCTTCGGGCAGTTTTGTCTGCGCCATTGGTGGTGGCAGATGCCCGATTGTGACTGCCGAAATCCGGCGTTTGGCCTGTGCGGCTTCTCCGGGATCATTGACAATAAAGGGGTAGATTACCGGGAGGTCCCGAATAAGCGCTTCGGGCCAACACTCATCCGACAGAGCAACAGCTTTGCCCGGAAGCCATTCTATGGTGCCATGCGCACCAACGTGAATTAGGGCGTCCACCTGTTGGCGCATCCAAAGGTAAAACGCGACATAGGAATGCCGGGGGGTGCGTTCCAAATCATGGTAATCGTCAACACGGCTCGCGATATCGCCACGTTCCGGTTGGAGCGCAATTAGGGTATTTCCTGCACGAATTGCCGAAAACCGTAGGTCGCCCGCGTCAAAAAGAGGGTCATTTTCGACAGGTCCCCATGCGTCATGCAAATCCCGTTGCAGCGTTTCGGGCAAGGCGGCCAGGGCCTCGTGATAGGCCGCAACAGGCCAGGCGAGGGTTTCGGTCCCCAAGCGTTTGCCAAGGTTTTCCTGACGGACAGTGTTGACGCCCTTATCGCGAAATGTCGTCAGGATTTCGTTGGCGGATGCCAAGGCATCAAGCCCAACAGCGTGGGCCAGTTGATGGGTTTTCCCCGGATAGGTCGACAAGACCACAGCTAGATTTTTGTCTGAGGCGGTTTTGTTTTGCAAAGCATGCCATCGGACCACCCTATCGGCGATTGCGTCGATGCGTGGTTGATTGCCACGATGGGCAAAGCGTGAGTACTCAAGATCAGGGTCTTGCTTGCCGGGTTGTTTGAAACTGGCGACACCAGCAAAGATACGTCCGTCCACCTCGGGCAGAACCACATGCATGGCCAAATCGGCGGGAGACAACCCGCGATCCGCCAGCGCCCAATCCTTTTTGCGAGCGGTCGACAAGGCAACCTGAAACACAGGACACCCTGTTTCATTGAGTGGCGAGGCGGCCCCGTCGGCACCTTGGGCGGAAAAGGCCGTTGCGTTGACGATGGCAACGGGAAGTAACTCAGTCGCCTGAGTGCGTAGCCAAGCGGCCGCTCCGGGAGATTTCAGGCTTGGAGCAAACACGCCGATGGCGTCAAAGCCACGGGCTTCGAATGCAGCAATCAAACCGTCAATGGGCGACGTGTCGGCGGCCGTGAGGTATGATCGATAAAAGCTAATCAGAACCAAAGGTTTGCAGAAAGAAGTTGGAGCGGCGATTGTGCCAGATTCTGGATGATAAAATCCCATATCCGGAACTGTTTTTTCACCGGCCACCGGGCCAGCATATAGGCCGGCAGCAAGCGCCATTTGAGCCAAAGCTGCCTGAGCAGCAACTGCACCACCCGCGTCGCATAGGTTTTGCAGACTTCGCAAAGTTGACACGGGGAGCGTGGAGACCTCATCCAAACGCGCATCGTGACGCCCATCCGCAGGGAGTACTGCCAAGGCAATACCTTTGCGGCGCGCCATGTCCTGAAGCGTCGCGATGCCATACGGCCAGTAGCTTTCGCCGCCAATTAAACGCACCAAAACCCCTTTGACGCCTTCAAGCGTTTGTTCGACGTAAGTATCCACGGACAAAGGGTGTTTCAGGGCCACCAAGTTGGCCAATCTCAAGCTAGGTAAACCGCCTTTCGCGCGGTGCCATCCCGCCGCAAAAGCCCCAAGGTCACTGTCGGAAAACGATAGCACCACAAGATCTGCAGGCGTCTGCCCGAGATCTTGTGGCGTATCGGTTTCCTCTAACCCGTGGCTTTCGCGAAAGACGACGTGCATGCCGGTTTAGGCCTCCAACACTTGCCGAATGGCCGCTTCGTTGATGTCATCGTGTTCGGCAATAACAACAAGTTGAGTGCGTCGTTCCTGAGCGCCCCAGGGTTGGTCAAATTGTGCACGAACCCGGGCACCTACGGCCTGAACCAGCATCCGCATGGGCTTTCCTTGCACAGCGACATAACCTTTGACCCGAAGGATGTTTTGTTCTTTGGCAAGGCGTTCAATGTTGGCCTGAAGGGCCTCGGGGTTGGCGATTTCGCCGAGATCGACAACGATGCTGTCAAAATCATCATGTTCGTGGTCATGATGCCCATCATGATGGCTAGGACGGCTATCAAGGTCATCTTCGGCTGCGGCGTTAAGGCCAAGCACAACACGCGGATCAACCACACCTTCGCTCATCGGAATGATTGGAAGTTTGCGAGGGGCCTCAGCTTCGATCACACCGCGCGCCTTGGCGATGCCTTTTTCACCGGCCAAGTCGGCTTTGGACAACAAAACAATATCTGCGCAAGAAATCTGGTCTTCAAAGACCTCTGACAGAGGCGTTTCATGATCAAGCGAGTCATCCGCATCCCGTTGCGCTTGAACCGCATCGAGATCGGGAGCGAATTGACCGGCGGCTACTGCTTCGGCATCGGCCAATGCAATTACGCCATCCACGGTGATCCGAGATTTGATAGCTGGCCATTCAAAAGCCTTGAGCAAGGGTTTTGGAAGCGCAAGACCTGAGGTTTCGATCAAAATGTGCTCGGGCTTCTCGGGGAGAGCCATCAGCGCTTCGATCGTGGGGATGAAATCATCGGCCACAGTGCAGCAAATGCAGCCGTTGGCCAGTTCCACAATGTTGTTTTCAGGGCAGTTTTCGTCAGCGCAGCTTTTGAGGATATCACCGTCAACACCAGCGGTGCCAAATTCATTGACCAGAACCGCGAGGCGTTTGCCTTGGGGATTCATCATTAGGTGGCGAATGAGCGTGGTTTTGCCCGCGCCTAGAAAACCGGTGATTACGGTAACGGGGATTTTGGCCAGATCAGTCATGTGAAGTCTCCTGCGGCGGAATGCGGGCTACGGATTGTTTGCGAAAAATAACCGGGCGTTCACGCCACGGCACGATCCCGTCTTGGGTTGCGGCATAGGCGGCCGCGCCTTTGACGATGTCTTCTACATGCTCGGTCGCATTGAGGTCGCCATAGACATAGGTCCATCGTTCTGGGCCGCCTGACAACACCATCGAACAGCCCCGTGAACAGGCCGACAGGCATTCGACCGGGCGCAATTGGACGTTTTCAGGCAGATTTTCGGCGTTTAGTGCATCAAAAAGCAAGGCACCAGCGCGTGGGCCGGTGTCATCGGTTGGGGCACCTGCGCGACAAGTGGTGCAAACAGTCAATGTGACCTCGGCCATATGGCGTCCTTTTGATATGACAAAAAGGGGAAGGCCAGCATGAAGGCAACGCCCTCAAAGCCGGACGCGAAACACCCCGTTCGCCCGTTGCAATTCACATCGTTGGCAGGTCTCCCGGCTTGCGGATATCGGGGCATTTGCCCCGGCGGCTCGCCCACCTTCCCGGTCAAAACCAGTGGCGCGGCGACCTCTCCGGTCACGGTCGCGGGGGCGGCTGCGCTTGGATCACTTTGATCTATCGCATTCCCTCTTCGCCTGTCTTGCGACAGGAACCAACGTTAGGCCACATGAGGCAGAGGGCAGTCGATTGTCAAGCGACAAGGGGGGCAGTTTGGACGCAGAAAACGACACGTCAAACCGTATTTGGCCCGCAACAGGTATTTGGGGGGCATCTTATCGGATCATGTTCCCGCTAACGGCGATTTGGGCAATTTTTTCGGTGACAATTTGGGTCGTTCCGTTTGCTCTTATGAGCGTGCCCAATCCGATGAATTGGCACATACACGAAATGGTCATTGGGTTAGGGAGCGCAGCTCTCCTTGGGTATTTACCCTCAGCGATCAGCAGTTGGACAGGGCGGGCACCGGTCACGGGTTGGCCTGTCAAAGCGATGGCCGGTTTATGGATTTCGGCAAGGCTTGCCATGTATTTTGCAAGCTATCTACCAGATTGGTGTGTCGCGGTCGTGAATGCGGCTGTGTTTTGGTCTTGTGCAGCTGTGTTGATCAGCGAGGCCCTAATGGGGGCCGTTGCCAAAATCTGGGCCTATATTGCCTTTTTATTGATCGCGGGCTGTGTTGCCGGGGTGTCGAGTGCTCCTGATTTCGGAGAACCTCTCTTGGTGATTTGGCTTTTTGTTTCGTTGCTAACCGTCGTCGGCACCAGAATGGGTTATGGGTTTTTGCAATCACAGGCACAGCGAAACGGCGAAACAGTTAAGCCAGATCAACGCTGGCTGACGTGGATAGCGGTTTTTGCTCCGTTGCTTTTGATCGTCGCATTTTTTGAACTTGCGGATGGGGTTGTGATGGCGCGTCTGGTCTTTTTGATCGGCGCGATGTGTTTAACAATCCAATGTGCGAATTGGCCTCTGAAATGGGCCAAAGGGCAGGGGTTGATCATAATGACCTGCGTTGGCGTGTTTTGGGTTCCAATCGGACTTTGGGCCGTTGTTTTAGAACTTTTCGACCTCTCTCCTCCAAGTTTTTCTTCTACAACCCACGCCCCTATAATGGGGGCACTGTCGAGTTTGATAATGGCGGTGATGGCACGTCCCCATGCGCGTCGCACTGAAGCTGGTCTAACAACTGGACCAGGGGTGTTTGCGGCATTTTTGTTCCTGCAAATCGCGATTTTTTGCCGGCTCGCTGACGCGGTTATGATCTCCTTTTGGGTCTGGGTTTTGGCGTGGGGGATGTTCTTGGTGACAGTTTGGCCACGGATAGACGCCCCCATTCCGCGCCCGATTTTTAGTGGTACCCGGCAAAAACGAGCGACGATCCAGAGCGACCATTGACAGCACGTTCTGGCTGCGTTTCAACTCCGACCCTGAGCCGCAAGCAGGAGAACCCGGATGAGCGATGATACCGACCGCCACGCAATGAAAATGGCCAAGAAGAAAGCCGCACGTGACAAGATCATGGCCAGCAAAGAGGGCGAAAAGGGTCTGATCATCGTACACACCGGGCCGGGCAAGGGGAAATCTTCCTCTGGTTTTGGGATGATCCTACGCTGCATAGCTCATGACATGCCCTGTGCAGTGGTTCAGTTCATCAAAGGCGCATGGCAAACTGGTGAACGCACATTGATCGAGGCGAACTTTAGTGAGCTTTGTCAGTTTTATGCGATGGGCGAAGGGTTTACATGGGAAACCCAAGACAAAACCCGCGATATTGCAGCGGCGAAAAAGGGCTGGGAAAAGGCCAAAGAGCTTATCCGCAATCCCGAAATTAAAATGGTCCTGCTCGATGAAATCAACATCGCGCTGCGCTATGATTACCTTGATATCGACGAGGTCGTTGCCTTTTTGCGGGATGAAAAGCCAGAGATGACCCATGTGGTTCTAACCGGTCGCAATGCAAAAGATGAATTGATCGAAATCGCCGATTTGGTGACCGAGATGACTTTGGTCAAACACCCGTTCCGCTCTGGCATCAAAGGCCAGAAAGGCGTTGAGTTTTAAGTGCATGTTGATTGGTCATGTGCCTGCTGGGTATTTATTTGGTAAAGGGTTACAGGGGCTTGGTTGTTCAAAGCCGCTTTTCCTCGGAGTTTTGGTTGGGAGCTTTGCACCTGATTTGGACATGTTGTGGTTCCATTTTGTTGATCATGGCAGTGTACATCACCACACGTACATCACCCACCGGCCGATCGTTTGGCTGACGGTGTTGCTGGCTGGTCTTGTGTTGCGCCGTCATTTTGTCATCGGCGTTGGGTTGGGGGGCGTCTTGCATATGATGCTGGACACAATCGCAGGAGCGATCGCATGGGGCTGGCCGTTTTTTCAACACTCCCTGTCGCTTGTGACGGTGCCAGCAACCCATGATCATTGGGTATTGTCCTTTATGGCGCATTGGACGTTTCAAGTCGAAATCACGATTTGTGCCATCGCCGCATTTGTATTCTGGCGCAGCTCCTTAAAAGGGAAAAAGACATGAAGAAAAAAATGCTGACGGAGTTTGGTTTGGGCACATCTTTGCGCCGCCAAGATTACACCGAGGCGTCGGTCCGGGCCGTCAAGAACGCGCTGTGGCACAACTCGATCAATTTGGCCGAGCTTTTTGGCCGCCCCAAAGGGGACATGTTGATTGACGTCGAAGTTGGGGTCGCCAATCCAAGTGCTGTTGATGTGAGCCAAATAGAGGCCGTGTTTCCCTATGGCCAGCCCACGGTTCATGTTGTTCAGGGTGGTTTGGATATTCCACGCAACGATGGTGGCAACCCAACCGTCATGGCCAACGTTGCGATTTCTGTTAGCTTTGAGATGGAGGGTTAAATGCAACGTTTCATCATCGAAATGGGCACCGGAAATGACCAATACGGGCAAGATTATACCAAGGCCGCGGCCCGCGCGATCGAAGATGCTATCCGGCATTCTTCTATCCCCATGTTTGACACCTTGGGTGTTGATCACGCGAAGATGATCGTGCAAGTCACTGTTGGCGTTCAAAAACCTGACTCGGTGGATTGTAAGAGTCTGGCCGATAACCTGCCGCGTGGCAGTGCCACAGTCAAAGCTGTTCTAGGTGGGTTGGACGTGACAAACCCGGATAGTGGCAACACAGTTGTTGTTGCTTCGGCGGCGGTTGAGGCGTTTTTAGATCCGAAAGATGTTGCCGTATGAGCAAGGCCCTGATGATCCAGGGGGCCGGTTCCAATGTGGGGAAATCCATGTTGGTCGCGGGGCTGTGTCGGGCCGCCCGACGACGTGGTCTATCAGTTGCGCCGTTCAAACCCCAAAACATGTCCAATAATGCGGCTGTGACGATGGATGGTGGAGAAATTGGCCGAGCGCAAGCCTTGCAAGCTCTGGCCTGTGGGCTTGAACCACACACAGACATGAACCCGGTTTTGCTAAAGCCCGAAACGGATGTCGGTGCTCAGGTGGTGGTTCAAGGAAAGCGCCTAACCACCTGTAAAGCTAGAGAATACTCAAAGCTTAAGCCAACTTTATTGGCCGCGGTTTTGGAAAGCTTCAATAGGCTAAAGTCCAAGTATGACCTTGTGCTCGTTGAAGGGGCTGGTAGCCCGGCCGAGGTCAATTTACGCGCCGGCGACATTGCCAATATGGGCTTTGCTCAGGCCGCAAATGTGCCGGTCATCCTTGCCGGCGACATTGATCGGGGTGGTGTGATTGCGCAGATTGTTGGCACAAAAACCGTTTTGGATGCCGAAGACGCCGATCAAATAAAAGGCTTTTTGATCAATAAGTTTCGTGGTGATCCTAGCCTATTTGACGATGGGTACTCCATGATCGAGACCACCAGCGAATGGCCGGGTTTCGGTGTGCTTCCGTTTTTCAATGATGCCTATAAACTACCCGCCGAAGACGCCTTGGACCTTCCGAAACGCGCGAAGGGCGAAGGCCTCCGGGTTGTGTGTCTGCGTCTGTCGCGGATCGCTAATTTTGATGATCTCGATCCACTGGCGCAAGAACCCGGAGTCGATCTGACAATGCTCTCTCCGGGTGAAGCCATTCCGGGGGATACCGATTTGGTTATCATTCCAGGAAGCAAATCCACACGCGGTGACCTTTCGTTTATTCGCAAACAAGGTTGGGACATTGACCTTGCGGCCCATGTTAGGCGCGGTGGCAAGGTTTTGGGGATTTGTGGCGGTTATCAAATGCTTGGGGCCCGAATTTCCGACCCGCAGGGGATTGAAGGGCTTCCGGGAAGCGACAAAGGCCTTGGCCTTTTGGATACTGAAACCGAAATGACACCTCGCAAACAACTCACTCAGGTGACGGCCGAACATGTTGCGTCGGGTGCCATGGTTGAAGGGTACGAAATTCATATCGGACGAAGCCATGGTCCTGATTGTGGTTCGCCTTTTGCGACAATCCGCGGTGCACCCGAGGGAGCAATGTCACCCAACGGCAAAGTCATTGGCACCTATCTACATGGGTTGTTTCGCTCCGACAGCTTTCGGACGGCATTTTTGCAAACACTTGGCGTTCAAGCTGGCGCGACAAGCTATAGCCAAACCGTGGAGCAAACGTTGGATGCGTTAGCTGACCATATGGAACAACATCTGGATGTTGACGGGCTTTTGGCGGCGGCGCGCTAGACTTCGGCCCAAACGGTATCAGTGTTTTTTTGCCAACCGACCTTATGCAACAACGGTGTGTCATCTAAAAAACTTGGGTGCCCAATGCATAAATAGGCGCTGAAGCGCCAGTTGTCTGGCGCGTCAAAAATCGCCTCAATTTTCTTGGGATCAAGAATTGAAACCATCCCGACCCCCAAATTGTGACTGCGTGCCATAAGCCAAAGGCTGAAAATCGCCATGGCCGTCGATTGCTCCAATGTCTGCGGCATAGAACGGCGACCCAATCCGCGGCCTTCGTTGGGCGCGGTATCTGTAAACACGGCCAGTTGCACCGGTGCGATGTCCAAACCCGCCAATTTTAGTTTGCGGTATTCAGCTTTGGCCTCATCGTCATACTGAGTTTCAGCTACGGCATTGCAGCGTTGAAACTCTGATCGTACCTGACTGCGTTTTTCGGGTGAGGTGACCGACAAGACCCGCCAAGGACGGGCATTTCCAACCGATGGGGCCAGTTCCATCGCGGATTGCAGTTCTTGCAATGCATCTTGGGAAACTGCGTCTGGACGGAAGTGCCGAGTGTCTCGCCGCCATGTCAGTAAGTCGCGCAGGGTTTGGCTATGTGCCGTTTCAAATTTCATGACATGGCCTCGCGCAAGCGGGTCCATTCCTGCACGGTTCCGGGCAATCCAAGTCGGATAAGGCCATGGGACCATGGGAAAATGCGACTCCATATGTGGTTTTGAGCCAGTTTTGACTGAGCGTCTTGCGCATTTGGGGTGTCATAAAGCCGGAATAGTTCCGTCCCACCGATAACGGTCCAACCCGCGGCGGTTGCCATTCTATCGATTTGCGAAACTTCTTGGCGCAATCGCGCAACGGTATCTTGCGCCCATGTGTCATCGAGCAACGCCTTTCGGCCAATTTCGATCGCAACACCGGAGACGGGCCAGGGGCCGGACATGGCAGATAAGGTGGCAATGCTGTCGGCAGATCCAAGAACAAAGCCAAGCCGTAGGCCGGCCAGGCCATAGAACTTGCCGAAACTGCGCAGCACGAACAGATTGTCGACCCCAGTCATAAACGGCACAACACTAAGGTCAGGGCGCGCATCGGCAAAGCTTTCGTCGACAACCAAATGGCCCACCTTTTGCGCCAGATCGACTAGTCTTTGCGGGGACGTTTCACGCCCATCTGGGTTGTTTGGGTTGACCAAAATGGCCAGATCAGCCCCAACCAAACCATCAACTGTGTCAACCTCTTCAACGGTCCAGCCAGCACCAAGCAAACACGCCGCGTGTTCATTATAAGTTGGGCTCAACACACGTGCATGTCCGATCTGAAACAGGCGCGGTATCAATTGTATAGCGGCCTGCGCCCCAGCGACGGGTAGGATGTTTGTCTCACAGCGATAGGTTCGTTTGGCTGCGTCAACGAGGCTGGCAAGGGCGGCTTGGGTTGGAAGCGCTTGCCACGCATCAGGAGACAATGCCGGTATAGGGTAGGGAACGCGGTTGATCCCAGTAGACAAATCGATCCAGTCTTCTGGCGCGCCTCCAAACAAGGATCGCGCCCCATCAATATTGCCGCCATGATCGCGCATTGGCTATCCTCCCTAAACCAAGGCCCATAGAGCAAGCCCCAAGGCCAATGCAAGCAACGCAATGGTAAAAAGCCGCAATCCATGCCCCAAATCCTGCGAACTTGGGTCGGGGCAGGTGCCATTGACGAACGGTTCCTCGCTTTTTGTCGTGCCATACACTCGGGGCCCCGAAAGCCGAACGCCCAAAGCTCCGGCAAGGGCCGCTTCGGGCCAACCTGCATTGGGCGACCTGTGATGACGGGCATCACGCCTGATACAGCGTAACGCCGCACGCGTTTTGGTCGAGGTCAGGGCAAACAAAAGCCCGGTTAAGCGCGATGGCAAGAAATTCACGACGTCATCAAGGCGCGCTGCAAATTTCCCAAAAAATTCATACCGATCGTTGTGGTGGCCAATCATCGAATCCAAGGTGTTGATGGCTTTGTAGGCGGCAATGCCGGGCAATCCGAACAAGGCACCCCAGAACACCGGCGCGACAATGCCGTCAGAACAGTTTTCAGCGAGGCTCTCCAAGGCGGCGCGGGCGATTCCGGGTTCGTCCAAATGCGATGGGTCACGCCCAACGATCATGGACACGGCAAACCGTGCCTTTGGCAAATCGCCCAAGGTGAGCGGCCGGGCGACGTCTTGGACATGGGTAAACATGGAGCGGGCGGCAATCAACGGCCAAGCTAAGACGCCTGTTAGGACTGTTCCAACCCAGGTTTCGGGCAGCCAAACGGTTAGAAGAAACGTTGCAAGAAGTGTTGCGGCTAGAGTGACGATGCTTGTCAGACTGCCAAGTGCAAAGCGCTTGAATTTCGATCCGTCATTCCATTGGCTTTCCAAAACGGTAATCAATGCCCCGATCCAAGTGACAGGATGACCAATGCGTTTGAACAACCATGTTGGCCAGCCAATCAAAGCGTCCAACCCAAGGGCGATAACCATGGCAAAAGCAAAGCTCATCAAAGGCCTCCGGCCTTAAAGTGTACGAGCGAAGAGAACCCTGCCTGAATCAATCTTGCCCTTGCTTTGGGGGGAACTGATCGGGGCGCAAAAACAAACCCGCGCGCGGCTCCTGTATGGGCGACAACAACGCCTAGGGCATTGATGTCATTGGCAATCTGAAGCGTTGGATCGTGTGGCTCTCCGCGTAGTGCCAAGTTCCGTTTGGCGGACAATGTCGACAGTTTTGCGATTGCTTCTAAGTTTTTGGCCTTGGCCGCAACTGGCCACTCTTCGACAAGATCGGATATATCCGCGAAGTTCTGATCCTTTGGGTTAGTTCGGCAACGCTGGCCGTAAAACCCGCCCAATACTTCGAACTGAGGAAGGGCAGGGAGGTGGTGTAGGATCTCTGCCTGTCGAGAAGACCAAAGCAATTGTTCCGGGCGGGGCAACATTAACGGGTCTGTGGCCCCTTCGATGGCCAAACATGCTTGGGCAAGGTCGATATCTGATAAATCCGAGCCTGACAGTCGAGACAATGCAACCAGACTGGCGGTAGACGCACCGGCCCCGCCACCCGGTGGCATTTGGCTTTGGAGTACAAAGCGCTGGATCAATGGTGCACCTATCCGGTTTAAAAAACGCCGAGCAGTCGTAAGCGGCAGAACCCGTTGGGGGCTGTAAACTGAAAGCGTAGGTGAATGAAAAGCCCAAGCATTCAGCGTGAGTTTAGGGCAGGGCAGTGAGACAAGCGCCACAGGCCCATCCGGCCCGAGTCGCCCCTGCAGCAGCTCACCAAAATGTCCGGCGACAGAGGTCTTTATGTGCATCGATTGACCTCATTGATGCTGTAAACGCCTTCAGACAGGCGCGTTAGTCGGGTCACAGACAGGTTGGCGATGTCAAACCGCAAGGCGGTGGGCACGCCGCCCAAGGCAACGGACAAGGCCGCTCGGATGGTTCCTGCATGGGCCATGACTAATGTGCGCCCCGGTTTGGCAAAATTCAAAACCGGCCGAACCCGCGCGCAAAGATCGTCAAAGCTTTCGCCATTTTCAGGAGCAAAAGCCGCCAACTCAGCGCCGTCCAACTTTCCCAGATCAGGCAATTCCGCATATGGCAAACCTTCCCAGGCACCAAAATCCTGTTCCCAAAGAGCATCGACGAGTCTTGGATTTACACCCGGAAACAATGCACTCAAAGTTTGAACACAGCGCAACGCTGGGCTGCAATACACGTGGTCGAAACGTGGCAATCTGGCGTGGCAAGCGGCAAAAGCCGCGGCGTTTGAACAATCTGCCTCAACGTCGCGGCGCCCATACATGCGCCCATCACCAATGACGGGGGCATGGCGGATGAAAAAGAGTTCTGTCGCTGCGTCCATCTGCACGGTCGTTATTCCTCTTTCGCTTGCGGCCTGTTTCTGCTTTCTCATGTCGCCATGAGCAAGTCGATACTGGTAACGGGCGGGGCCCGATCAGGAAAAAGCGTCATTGCCGAGCGTGTAACCGAACGTTTGGCGGTGAAATTGCAAGCCGGGCCGATCTATATCGCCACGGCGCAGGCGTTTGATTCTGAAATGGAAGCAAGAATTAAAACCCATCAGGACCGCCGGGGCCCCGAGTGGCGGACCGTTGGCGAGCCGTTGGATTTGGTGCGGGCGCTGGGTGACACAGACGGTCAAGGGCCGCGTTTGGTCGACTGTTTGACCCTTTGGGTGTCGAATCTGATGCACCATGACCAAAACTGTGCACAAAAGGCCGACGCTTTGGCAGAGATCATACGATCGCAAAAGGCCCCGGTTGTTTTGGTCACAAACGAAGTTGGGGCGGGAATCGTTCCGGAAAATGCATTGGCGCGTAAGTTTCGAGATGAAGCTGGCCGCGTCAATCAGATCATTGCAGAGGCCTGCGACGAGCTGTATCTCGCCGTGGCTGGCTATCCCATGAAGGTGAAACCGAATGACATCGAAATTTGAACTGAGCTCGTTGGACGCCCTGAAAACCCAACTGGCGGATTTGCCACAGGTTGATAATGCGGCTTCTGAGGCGGCGCGCACCCGTCAGGACAGTTTGACCAAACCGCCCGGAGCTTTGGGTCGCCTAGAAGAGCTGGCGATTTTCATGGCCGGTTGGCAGCGAGCCGAGAAACCAGTGATTGACCGGGCACAAGCCTTGGTTTTCGCAGGAAATCACGGGGTTTGCGCCCAAGGGGTCAACCCGTTTCCGCAAGAAGTCACCGTTCAAATGGTGGCGAATTTCAAAGCGGGCGGCGCAGCCATCAATCAGCTTTGTCGCGCGAATGGGGCCGATTTGTCGGTCATCGCGCTTGAGTTGGATCGCCCGACCGAAGATTTCACAACAACCGCCGCCATGGTTGAATCCGACACGCTAAAAGCGTTTAATACCGGCGCGGAAGCAGTTGATAAAACCTCGAAAATCTTGATTTTGGGCGAGATGGGTATCGGGAACTCAACAGTCGCGGCGGCTTTGGCAAATGCGGTTTTCGGCGGGGAGGCGATTGACTGGGTTGGTCGCGGTACTGGTTCAGATGATGAGGGTGTCGCCCGCAAGGTTTCGGCGGTTGAACGTGGAGTCGAGCTTCATAAAACCGCGCAAGGGCTGCAAATTCTCTCGTCTTTGGGGGGGCGCGAACAAGCTGCCATTTGCGGTGCGATTGTCGCCGCCCGCGCTGCGCGTATTCCTGTAATACTTGATGGGTATATCTGCACCGCTGCGGCTGCACCTTTGTATGCTGTCTCCCCAAATTTGCTGGATCATTGCCTCGTAGGGCACCGCAGCGTCGAACCGGGGCATCAGAAGTTGTTGGCCGCAATGGATAAAGAACCCGTTCTGGATTTTGATATGCGTTTGGGCGAAGGGTCTGGTGCCGCCTTGGCCTTGGGAATCTTGCGCAGCGCGCTTGAATGTCACAACGGCATGGCGACCTTTGCAGAGGCCGGAGTTTCGGGCGGATGAGTTTTTTATCCCGCCGGATCAAAGAATTACGTCTGGCGGGAATGCTGTTGAGCCGCTTGCCAATGGGCGCGCTGAAGGATCCAGTTCCAACGCTTCCTGACGCCAGATGGGCCTATCCTATGGTCGGGTTGGCCCTTGGCGTTTTAATGAGTCTCGTCGCTTATCTCGGGATGCTTTTGGGATTTTCCAATGGCATCATGGTCCTTTTGGTTGTGGCTTTTGGGGTGTTGCTAACCGGGGGTCTACACGAAGACGGCATGGCAGATTTGGCAGACGGGTTTGGCGGCGGGCAAACCAAGGCACGGCGTCTAGAAATCATGCGTGACAGTCGGATCGGCTCTTACGGTGTTTTGGCTTTGGGTCTGACATTGGCCCTCAAGGCGCAGGCGATGTTTGCGGTTTTCGCATCGGGGGCCGTGGTGTGGCCCCTGTTGGCCATCGCGGTCAGCAGCCGGTTTTTCATGCTTGCCGTTCAGGAGTATCTACCACCGGCGCGTGCGGACGGCATGGGTTTCAACGCCTCGGAAACCGGTGGTTGGCGGATTTGGGTTGGTTTGTTGGTGATGATTTTGTCGGTCATCCCATTGGGATCGGCTGCAATTGCGGTGCTATTTGCGATGGCACTGGCGTCGCTTGCCTTGGGATTTCAAGCCAAACGTCTCATCGGCGGCCAAACCGGTGATGTGTTGGGGGCCGTACAATTGGCCGCAGAATGCGCTGGATGGTTGGCTCTATCGCTTTATGTCTGAGCTTTGAAATAGGAATAAGCCCTAACCACCGGAGTTGCGGAGCGACGTCCACAAGAAAAGAGCCGCATGGGACAACCATGCGGCTTTTTCATTTTCTGCCCTCAATCGCCTTGAGCAATCGAGATCTACCGGACCTAACAGTCAGGTCCGATAGATTTGCGATTTGACTTAGAAATGCGCCGAACGCGTGCCAGCAGGCTTTTGAACCGGCGGAGCAAACTTGGTCAGGTCGATACCTTCAACGGCGGTTTTGTATTCCTCAATTGTTGGCGTGCGGCCAAGGATTGCCGAGAGCACAACAACCGGAGTCGATCCAAGCAGGGATTCACCTTTCTTCTCAGGTGCATCCGCAACGACGCGGCCTTGGAAGAGGCGGGTCGATGTGGCCAGAACGGTGTCGCCTTTGGCGGCTTTTTCCTGGTTACCCATGCAGAGGTTACAGCCGGGACGTTCGAGATAGAGAATGTTCTCATACTCGGTCCGCGCCGCGGTTTTAGGGGCCGCGTCATCAAATTCAAAGCCCGAATACTTCTGCAGAACTTCCCAATCGCCTTCGGCCTTCAACTCATCAATGATGTTGTAGGTCGGCGCGGTCACAACAAGCGGTGCCTTGAACTCAACACTGCCATTGGCGTTCTCAAGGTTGCGCAGCATCTGTGCCACGATCTTGATGTCGCCCTTGTGGACCATGCAGGAGCCAACAAAACCCAGATCCACTTTTTTCTCGGCTTTGTAGTACGAGATTGGGCGGATCGTGTCGTGGGTATAGCGCTTGGACACGTCGATGTTGTTGACGTCCGGGTCGGCGATCATTGGTTCGTTGATCAGGTCCAGATCAACAACAACCTCAGCGAAATACTTGGCGTTGTCATCTGGGCGCAGCGCAGGCTTTTCACCGGATTTGATTTCGGCGATCCGCGCATCGGCCTTGGCGATCAGCGAAGCCAACATGCCGTTGTCATGCTCCATGCCTTTGTCGATCATGATTTGGATGCGCGATTTGGCCAGCTCAAGCGAGCCGATCAGCGTATCATCATCCGAGATACAGACCGATGCTTTGGCCTTCATTTCGGCTGTCCAGTCGGTGAAGGTAAAGGCTTGGTCCGCCAAAAGCGTGCCGATATGTACCTCGATCACGCGACCTTGGAAGACGTTGTCACCATGTTGCTGCAACATCTGGGCCTGAGTGGCGTGAACCACGTCACGGAAATCCATGTGATCGGCCATCTTACCCTTGAAGGTCACTTTGACCGATTCAGGGATTGGCATCGAGGATTCGCCGGTTGCCAGAGCCAAAGCCACGGTGCCCGAGTCGGCCCCAAAGGCCACGCCTTTGGACATACGAGTGTGGCTGTCGCCGCCGATGATCACATCCCAATCGCTGACGGTGATGTCATTCAGAACCTTGTGAATAACGTCAGTCATTGCGTGGTAAGACCCTTTGGGGTCACGACCGGTGACCAGACCAAAGTCATTCATGAACTTCATCAGGCGAGGGGTGTTGGCCTGGGCCTTGAGGTCCCAAACCGATGCCGTGTGACAGCCTGACTGATAGGCGCCATCAACGCTTGGCGAAACGACGGTTGCGGCCATCGCTTCGAGTTCTTGCATGGTCATAAGACCGGTGGTGTCCTGCGAACCAACGATGTTGACCGCAACACGGACGTCCGACCCGGCATGCAGGGTTTTGCCCGGCGTTGCGCCACGCGCGTTGGCGTTAAAGATCTTTTCAACCGCGGTTAGGCCTTGGCCCTCATGGCTGATCTCTTTGGACTGAGCGAATACCAGAGGCGCTTCGACACCAAGGGTCTCAGCGGCAAATGTTTGAAGCTTTTTCCCAAAGACGATGGCGTAGGAGCCGCCGGCCTTCATGAATTCCATCTTCTGCGGCGAGAAGGAGCCTGCCATATCAACAAGCTCATCGCTACCATCAGCAGAGTAGAGCTTTTTGTCTTTGGTGTTGATGGTCAGAACAGTACCGGTTTCAACCGAATATTTCTGCTCAAGGATCGGGTTGCCATCGTTGTTCAGGATCGGCTTGCCGTCTTCATCAACCTTTTTCACCCAGTTTTTCAGATCGACACCGATCCCGCCGGTCACGCCAACGGTGGTGAGGAAGATTGGCGAAATGCCATTGGTGCCCGCGATGATCGGCGCATAGTTCACGAAGGGAACATAAGGGGAGGCTTGTTTGCCGGTCCAGAGGGCGACGTTGTTCACGCCAGACATCCGCGACGAGCCAACGCCCATGGTGCCTTTTTCAGCGATCAGCATGACGCGCGCTTCGGGGTGCTTGACCTTAAGCGCTTCAATTTCTTTCTGCGCCTCCTCAGAGATCATGCATTTGCCGTGCAATTCACGGTCGGCACGCGAGTGTGCTTGGTTGCCCGGTGAAAGAAGGTCCGTCGAAATATCGCCTTCGGCGGCGATATAGGTGACAACTTTGATTTCTTCGTCGATGTCAGGGAGCTTGGTAAAGAACTCAGCCTGAACGTAGCTTTCCAGCAGCTCTTTGGCGATGGCATTGCCCGCCTCATAGGCTGTCTTCAAACGCTCGGTATCGGCTTCGTAGAGGTAAACTTGCGTTTTCAAAACCTCGGCAGCTTGCTTTGCAATGTCTGCGTTGTCGCCAAGCGCCAGATCGAGCAATACGTCGATCGATGGGCCGCCCTTCATGTGCGACAGCAATTCAAAGGCAAAGGTTGGGGTAATTTCCGCAACAACCGCGTCGCCTAGAATGATCTCTTTCAAGAACGCCGCTTTGACGCCAGCGGCGCTGGTTGTGCCGGGCAGGGTGTTATAAATGAAGAAGTTCAGGGACTCGTCGCGATGCTCATTGCCAGAGTCTTTGATTTGCGAGATGAGTTCGCCAACAAGCGCGCCATCATCGATGGGCTTGGGGTGCAACCCTTGCTCTTTACGTGTGGCAATCTCAGTCAGGTAGTCGGTGTACAAGCTCATGATGAATCCAACAGTTTGGTGTTTGGTTTAGGTCAAGCATCCGCTCTTCGGCACCTCTGCCTCGTTGATGCTCAAATTCATTGTATGCCGAAGTATACCAAGTTGCCCCGAGTTACAAGATGCCAGCCCGCGACATAGGCCCGCGCCCAAGAAATAAGCTATTTCTAGCCGAGATACTGGACTGCTTCGATCAATCTGAGACAGTCGATACTTGACGAGTCGTGTTAAAGAAAGGGGCGAAATACCGCATTTTGTAACAGGACGGCGATGGCCATCAAAGACAGCACCGTTTGCCGGAGCTATCGTCTTGTTGTTATATGGCTATGAAAATCTGGTAGGCCCGGAGGGACTTGAACCCCCAACCAAGGCGTTATGAGCACCCTGCTCTAACCAATTGAGCTACAGGCCCACCGTGTGACCTAATTATCAAAGCGACCTGTGGGGTCAAGCGCTATAGCTCAGAAATATCCTATAGATTGCAAAGAGCACCGCAATAAGGACTGGTATCCATATCAACCCGGCACGAAATACGCCCCAAAACTGACCCATAATAAGGTTGTGCGCGATGTCATTGCGCAGCGCGTCGTCGATCGCAATGGGCGTTTGATCTGGCGTCGGGGCGGGCAGGTTGCGCATCATCGCCACCGCTTGCCGCGTGCCGTTGGATTTTTGAACGGCCCAAAGGGTCAGCGCCCAAACAACATGCACCAGAGTTGGGATCAAGGTGGTGAAACACATGGCCCGAAGGGCAAAGCCTTCGCTGGGGGTGCTCTTGGCCGCCGCCCAATAGGCGCGCCAATCTAGCGGCACCGTATCGGGGGATAGCCCTTGCCAAATGTCAAGGAAACCCGCCAACCCAAGGAGTAAACGCCCAAGGCAGGCCAAGCCACACAGCAGGTCAAGACCCATATGGATATTCACCCCCCAATGTCCGGGGCGGTTTTGCAGCATATGCCGTAAAAACCGCCGCGTGATCGCGAGTGACAGAAAATCGGCAAAGGCGTTGATGATCGGGAGTGCGACGAAGAAAAAAATGAAGAGGGTCGCCTCAAAATCTCCGGCACTGGCAACGAGACCGGCAACGGCACTGACAACGACAAAGATACCGGCACTGGCACGGCCAACGGGACCGACAACGACAACGGCAACGGCACCGGCACCGGAAACGGCAAAGGCAACGGCACCGAAAACGGCAACGACAACGGCAACGAGAATTAGAGTGTCTCCCCCCCCAGAGCCACGGCTTCGCCAGAAAGCCGTGGCTCTGGGGGGGAGCATCCTTATTTTTGATGAATAGTCCGGCTATGCCCCAATGTATTTTCGCAGTATTTTTATACATCATCCCGAAAACGACGATGGCGGCAAATAAAACAGCGCCGCGCCACAGCCGTTGATGCCAAACGGGGATATCGCGAAACAGCTCTAACCCACCCGGAGATCCGCTGTTGAACAACAGCCAAGCGAAAAAAGCCGCGACGAGCGGATAGACAAAAGCCAGCGAAATACAGCGGTTCAAGGCATGCCATGACAAGCTCGGCCCGTAAAACCGATCCGCCCAATCGAACAACAGCCGTAGCGACAGGTAATAGCCGTCCGCCTTGTCACAACCATAGCGCTGGATTAGCTTTGCCCGATAGGGCGCGCTGATGATGTCACTGCGCAGATTGTCCTCGCGGCGATGCCACCACGCCTGTACAAGGGCTAGCAACCCCACAGTTCCGACAATGCCACCGATAATGCCCCAAAGCTCAGAGCTCCAAAAATCCGTCATGCAATCATACCAAATCGTGAAAACCCATCTTCACAGCCCTACGGCGAGCGTGAAGGCGCAATGGGCCTTTCCTTTGAAGCCGCTATGGGATAACCGAACCCCGCTGCCGAAGGAGAACACCATGAGCGATGTAAACAAAGGTCTGACCTATGCCCAGGCTGGGGTCGATATTGACGCGGGCAACGCCCTTGTTGAGCGGATCAAACCCGCCGCCAAGCGGACCAATCGCTCGGGTGTGATGAGCGGACTTGGCGGTTTTGGCGCGCTGTTTGACCTCAAGGATGCCGGTTATAGTGACCCGATCCTCGTTGGGGCCACCGATGGGGTTGGCACCAAGTTGCGCATCGCCATTGATACCGGCCATGTGGATGGCGTTGGCATTGATCTGGTCGCCATGTGCGTCAACGATCTGGTTTGTCAGGGGGCCGAACCTCTGTTCTTCCTCGATTATTTCGCCACTGGCAAACTTGATACCGAGACCGCCGCGCGCGTCGTAGAAGGCATCGCCGAAGGCTGTGTGCGTTCTGGTTGCGCGTTGATTGGTGGCGAAACCGCCGAAATGCCCGGCATGTATCCGGCGGGTGATTTCGACCTTGCTGGATTTTCCGTTGGTGCCATGGAACGCGGCACGGCCTTGCCCGCTGGGGTCGCCGAAGGCGACGTTTTGCTTGGCCTTGGGTCAGATGGCGTACATTCCAACGGCTATTCTTTGGTGCGCAAATTGGTCGAGGTGTCTGGCCTTGGCTGGGATGCGGATTGCCCATGGGACGAAGGCACTTTGGGGGCGGCTCTGCTCACTCCAACACGTCTTTATGTGACCCAGTGTTTGGCCGCGATCCGCGCCGGTGGCGTTCATGCGTTGGCCCATATTACCGGTGGTGGTTTGACTGAAAACTTACCGCGAGTATTGCCAGAAGGCATGGGGGCCGACATTGATCTAGGTGCGTGGGAATTACCCGGCGTTTTCAAGTGGATGCAGGCCACAGGTAATATCGAAACCTCGGAAATGCTTAAGACCTTTAACTGCGGCATTGGCATGATCCTTGTTGTGTCGGCGGATCAGGCGGATGCGTTGCAATCGCTTTTGGCGGAGGCGGGTGAAACCGTTGCACGCCTTGGTTCGGTCAACGGGTCTGAAGGCGTTGCCTACACTGGAACCCTTGCATGAAACGGGTTGCGATCCTGATTTCGGGGGGCGGATCAAACATGGTTCGCCTTGTCGAAGACATGATCGGCGATCACCCGGCGCGCCCGGTTTTGGTCTTGGCCAATAACCCTTCGGCGGGTGGCTTGGCCAAGGCTGCGGCCATGGGGATTGCAACCGCGGTTGTGGATCATCGTGACTTTAAGGGTGACAGGGAAGGTTTTGAAAAGGCGTTGATTTCAGCGATCGACCCTTTTGAACCAGACATCCTTGCTCTAGCCGGGTTTATGCGCATTTTGACACCTGTGTTTGTTGGTCATTACGCCGAGCGGATGATCAATATTCACCCGTCGCTTTTGCCCAAATACCGTGGTCTTCATACCCATGCCCGCGCGCTTGAGGCCGGTGATGATGAGGCCGGTTGCACGGTTCACGAGGTCACGGCAGAACTTGATGATGGGCCGATCCTTGGTCAGGCCCGTGTCCCGGTCAAAGCAGGTGATACGCCCGACACATTGTCGGCACGGGTTTTGGTTCAGGAACACAAGCTTTATCCAATGGCGCTGCGTCGGTTTGCATCCGGTGACAAATCGCCGATTTTGCTAGGTTAATTTGTTTGTTTTCGCGGTTTCGGTTGTGTTTTCGCCACGTGCAGGGTTAGCTAGAAGAACCCGAGCCATATTCTAAAGACAACAAAGAAAAGGCTGCGAATGCAGACCATTACCACCACCGAAGATCTCGCCGCCTTTTGCGACCGCGCCAAAGGCAAGCCCTATATCACCGTCGATACGGAGTTCCTGCGCGAGCGGACCTATTACTCCAAACTGTGCCTGATCCAAGTGGCGCTGCCGGGGAATGATCCGGATGATGCGGTGTTGGTTGATCCTTTGGTGGATGGATTGTCGCTTGAGCCGATCTTGGAATTGTTTCGTGACAAGAGCATTGTCAAAGTGTTCCACGCCGCCCGTCAAGATTTAGAGATTTTCTTTATTGATCATGGCGTTATCCCTGATCCTTTGTTCGATACACAAGTTGCGGCCATGGTCTGCGGTTTTGGGGAACAGGTTGGTTATGAGACATTGGTTAAGCGGATCGCCAAGCAACAGCTGGACAAAAGTTCGCGCTTTACCGATTGGTCGCGACGGCCTTTGACCGATGCGCAAAAGACCTATGCGGTGGGAGATGTGACACATCTTCGCCAAATCTACGAATTTCTGGCCCGCAAACTCGAAGAAACGGGTAGGGAGCGTTGGGTTGGTGAAGAGATCACCACCTTGATGGACCCTGAAACCTATATCACCCGGCCTGTTGACGCATGGAAGCGGGTGAAAACCCGCTCCAATTCGGCGCGTTTTTTGGCCACGGTGCGTGCTTTGGCTGAGTTTCGTGAAACGCATGCGCAATCGCGTAACGTGCCGCGCAACCGGGTGTTCAAAGACGATGCTTTGGTTGAGCTGGCCTCGACCAAACCCGCCACCATGCAAGACCTTGGTCGATCGCGGCTGCTTTTGCGTGAGGCGCGCAGGGGTGACATTGCAGACGGTATTTTGGCGGCGATTCAGACCGGGTTGAATTGCCCGGCAGACCAATTGCCTAAGGTCGCCAAGGAACGGGACAAGCTTCAAGTGAACCCGGCTTTGGCCGATTTGCTGCGGGTTTTGCTCAAGGCGAAAACAGAAAACTTTGGTGTGGCGTCGAAATTGATTGCGCCAACGTCTGACCTTGATCTGATTGCCTCGGGAGAGCGGGATGTCGCGGCCATGCGCGGTTGGCGCCGCGAAGTCTTTGGCGAAGACGCGCTGCGTCTGTGCAATGGCGAAATTGCCCTTGCAACCAAGGGTAAACAGGTTGTTGTGATCGAAGTTTAAAAGGGCTCGCGGCGGTTAGCGCCGCGACACTTGAACGTTCCGTGCCGCTTTGACGCGAATTTCGCGGATTCCCGCCAGTTGATTGTCCGTCAACCAAACCGCCGCAGTGACACTTCGCGAAGCCGTTGTTCCAACCGGGCCACGAGTTTGCAGGGCTTTGAACGCATAGGTTAGGGTATCTTCGTCGCTTTCCTCAGGCACCGGAACCAATTTGACGTCAAAGAGGTTTTGGCGATCACCAACACCCGTCGCGCGCACGATGGCGCCGCCTGGACGGCGTTCAATCAACAGATTGGTGACCTCACCAACTTCGCGACCGCGATAGGTTGTGTCTTCTTTGGTCCGAAAGATCGAGGCGCGACGGCTCCGGGGAATCAGAGGGTTCACATCGGCGGAGGCCTCAATAGGCTCAGAGCGGCTGTTGCCAAACCAGTTAAACGGGTTCGCGCGCGAGTCGCGAACAGATCCGCAGCTGGTCAAAACCAGCGCCGAAAGAACGAGAACGGAAAGCGGTTTGTTCATGCTGTTTCTGCCCTATACCTGCCTAACCTTTGAGTTATCGCATATCGCATCGGTTGGAAAGCGCCAAGGGCTGGACCTTTGGTCATGCGCGCCTTAGGTGCATAATAAAAGAGGAGACCGGCATGGCGCAGGCAGCATTCGAAGAGGTGGTCGAGGATTTCGAATTCCTTGACGATTGGGAAGATCGCTATCGGATGGTGATCGAAATGGGCAAGGCGCTTGCCCCGTTGGAAGACGCGCTGAAAGTGCCCGCAACCAAGGTAGACGGCTGTGCCAGTCAGGTTTGGTTACACATCACACCAGCGGACGGGCAGTTTCATTTTCAAGGCGAAAGTGATGCGATGATCGTCCAAGGGCTGATTGCCCTGTTGCACAAGCTTTATGACGGATTGCCTATGGCCGAGGTCAACGGCGTTGATGCCCGGGTAGAATTGGGCCGTTTGGGATTGCATGATCACTTGTCGGCCCAACGCTCAAACGGATTGCGCGCGATGATCGAACGGATTCGTCAAGAAGCGGTCGCTCAGGCCTAAATCCAAATCGACGTTCGAAGCTAAAAACCGATGGGCAAGGGCACATCGGTTTTTGTGTGTTTAGCTATTTCCGTTGCCGGTAAAGCGCGCAGCATCTGCGGCAGCCCGGCGGATGGCGTTCGATTTGTGAACGGTCTCCTGATACTCGGCCTCGGGGTCGCTGTCATAGACAACACCGCCACCGGCTTGAATATAGAGCTTTTGGTCTTTGACGATGGCGGTGCGCAGCGCGATGCACATGTCCATATCGCCACCGGCGCTGAAATAGCCAACACCGCCGCCATAGACGCCGCGTTTTTCCGGCTCAAGCTCATCAATTATTTCCATCGCCCGGACTTTGGGCGCGCCTGAAACCGTACCTGCGGGCATCCCGGCAAAGAAGGCCGATAGCGCGTCTTGGTCCTCGTGCAGCTCACCCACAACGTTTGAAACGATGTGCATGACGTGGCTATAGCGTTCGATAATGAACTCTTCGGTTGGGCGCACCGTGCCGATTTTGGCGACACGGCCGACATCGTTGCGGCCAAGATCAAGCAGCATCAAATGCTCGGCCAGCTCTTTTTTGTCCGCCAACAAGTCGAGTTCCAACGCCTTGTCTTCTTCGGGCGTGGCACCGCGCGGACGGGTGCCGGCGATGGGGCGAATGGTGACTTCGTTGCCAAAGACCCGAACCAAGATTTCCGGTGACGCCCCGATGACCTGAAAGCCGCCAAAGTTGAAATGGAACATGAAGGGCGACGGGTTGGTACGGCGCAGGGACCGATACAAGGCAAAAGGCGGAAGTGGGAAATCCTGTGTCCAACGTTGGGCTGGAACCACCTGAAAAATATCACCGGCTTTGATGTAATCCTTGGCCTTCATCACTGCGGCTTTGTAGCCGTCATGGGTGAAGTTCGACACTGGCGTGCCAAGATCGGCGGCTTCGCCGAGGTCGCGGGCTTGTTGGGGCAGGGCGCGTTCCAAATCACGAACGGCGTCCATCACGCGCTCTGCGGCTTGCGCATAGGCCGCGCGGGCCGACATGCCGTCTTGGACCCATGCGGGCGAGACAACCGTCACTTCGCCCTTGGCTCCGTCCAAAACGGCGACAACAGACGGGCGCAAGAAACAGGCTTCGGGAAGGCCCAAGGGATCGGGGTTTACATTGGGCAGATGTTCGACCTGACGGATCATGTCATAACCCAGATAGCCAAACAGACCAGCCGCCGCTTGCGGAAGATCGTCGGGCAGGTCGATCCGGCTTTCGGCCAAAAGCGCCCGTAGCTCATCCAACGGTGCGCCGGGTTGATCGACAAAACTATCTGGGTCAAAGCGCGCCGCTCGGTTGATCCGAGAGGTTGAGCCGTGGCTTTGCCAAATGAGATCCGGCTTCATGCCGATGATCGAATAGCGCCCGCGGATTTCGCCCCCGGTCACGGATTCAAGCATAAAGCTATCGCGCGCGGCACCCGTCAGCTTGAGCATCAAAGACACCGGCGTATCTAAATCCGCCGCCAGTCGGGTATAGACGACCTGATTGCGCCCCGATTGGTACGCAGTTGAAAAGTCGTCAAAAGATGGGGTGAGCTCGGACATAGCCAGGTCGGACCTTATTGGAAATTGGCGTGAACGGCGTTGATCGCCTGTTGATCAATCGAGACACCGGCACGCTGTTGAATGTCTGCGGACAAGGCGCGGAACAGGTCCTGAGACACGTCAGAAGCAGCTTGGTCGCCAAATAGATTGGCAAGCATCTCTGCACTTTCGTCTTCGGAGTCCGCCTCTAGGATGTCGTCTAGGCGTAGAACGACTGCGCCATCCGTTCCCGGAACGGCGCGCACGTCACCCGGCTCCATGTCGAAAACGGCGTCCAAAACACCCGGCGCAAGTTCAGCACCAAAGGCATTGCGGGTAAGACCTTCTTCGGTGTTGGGGGTTAGGGAGAGCGCTTCAAAGGTTTTGCCTTCGGACAACTCTGTTGCCTTAAGCTCAGCTTGTTCAACAAGCGCTTTGGTGCGCGCGTCGTTTTCAAAAGCAGTCGCGACATTGTCACGAACATCTTCAAATGGCAGCGGGGCTGGCTCCATGATTTCTTCTAGACGCATGGCAAAGATGCCGCCATCGCCCAACTGTGCAACAGTCGGGTAGTCTTCCGCTGTGGCTTGGGCTGCGGCTTCGCGGAACCCGTCATAGGCGGCAATTTCGCCGTCGCCATCGTTGCCTGTCCAACCGATTTTACCCAGCTGCAAATCAGAAGTGTCCGCGAGTTCTTCGAGCGTGGCTCCAGCGGCCAGATCATCATCAAACCCTTGTGCCTGACCTTCGATCACCCGACGGGCCCGATCAAGGGCAAGGGCATCACGCAAGTCTGGCATTGCGTCCTCGAAACTTGTGGATTGCTCTGGCAGGACGGCATTGACGCGGAACAAAGCCGGACCAAGGTCGCTATCCGCCGGACCGACGACGGTCCCCACATCTGCGGCAAAAACAGTATCAGCCGCGGCTCCCAAATCACCTTGGGTCACGTCACCCATGTCTGTGTCCGACAGGGTCAGATCCCGTTCTGCGACCAGATCCTCAAACGTCACCTCGCCGGAAGACACGCGATCAAGCGCGGCTTGGGCGGTAGCGGCGTCGCCGTATACCAAACGTTCAACCAAACGGCGTTCGGGCATGTTGAATTCGGCTTCGCGCTCTGCATAGGCGGCGCGCAAGCTGTCTTCGTCGACCTCAACCGTATCAAGGATCATCTCGGGCGTGAGCCAGACATAAGTAATCAGCTTGGTTTCAGGACGGGTATATTGCGACAGGTTCTCTTCGTACCAAGCAGTGAGCTGTTCTTCGGTAGGAACTGGCAAGCCGGTGGTCAGATTCTCGGGGCCGTAAGCAGCCCAGGTAAAGGCACGGCGTTCCCCGGCAAAACCAATCAAGGTGTCAACATAAGTGTCAGGCAGTTTTATTCCGGCCAACACCGAGCCCTGCAAAATGGTGCTGGCGCTGTCGGCGCGCAGGCCTTCTTCGAATTCGCGTTCGCTTAGCCCGGCATTGTTTAGCGCGTATTCATAAGCTTGGCGGCTGAATTGGCCGTCCGCGCCTTGAAAGGCCTGCGTATTCACGATTTCCTCGGCAAGACGATCGTCGCCGACCGAAATGCCAATCTTGGTGGCTTCGTCTTCGAGGGCGGCATTCACCACCATCTGGGCGAGGACCTGAGACGTCACGCCTTGTTCCTGAGCCTGTTGAAAGGTCAGCGGCTGGCCGTTCTGCGCTTCGATAGCGGCAATTTGGTTTCGTAGGGCACGGTAGTATTCTTGAACCCCAATTTCAGCGTCACCAACAGAGCCAATGTTGCTCACATTCCCCGAGAAATTGGTGGCGCCAAAGCCGCCCAATCCCACAAAAAGTAGTGCCATAAGGCCATAGACAAAAATCTTGCCAATGCTCGTTTTTTTCTCGGCCATTATGTCCTCCGAAGGAATGGTTTTCGCCTGTCTGCCGCCTTGTCTACGACGCGGGTCTGGCCCCTGCAAGGGGCCAGTCGAGGCTGGCAAGGCGTTGGGTTACTTTCTTGATGTCCGATGGGGTCACATTTGCGAAAGCAATGCGAAAGGCGCGGTCGGCTGATGTGTCGCCTTCGGGCATGAACATCGACGCAGGCAAGAGTAAAACCCCAGCCTCGCGGACAAGTTTTGGCGCAAGATCTTGGGCGCGCCCGGCAAAGGGGTGCGTGACCCACGCGAAATAGGCCCCAACTCCGTGAAGCTGCCAGCCCTTGTCGGCCAGAACAGGAAAACTGTCTTCGACGGCTGCGCGGCGGGTCAAGAGGTCGGCACGTTGGTCCGCCAACCAAGGGCCAAGGTTGCGAAGCCCCCATTCCGCCGCGATCTGTCCCAAAGTTGGGGCGCAAATTGTGATGGTGTCGAGGTATTTTTCGACTTCGGACAAAGTTTCGGCGTTGGCGATAATCGCCCCGGTGCGATGGCCGGTCATCCGGAAGCTTTTGGAAAAGCTATAGAGTTGAATTAGCGTGTGGTCCCAATCCGTGGTCTTCAACAGGGCATGGACCGGGTCGGCTTGGCTGTGAAAATCGCGGTAGGTTTCATCGATGATCAGTTTCAACCCATGCTCGCGCGCAAGATCAAAAAATCCGTGCAACAGGGCAGGTGGGTATTCAACGCCGGTCGGGTTGTTGGGCGAAATGAGCAAAATCGCCTTGGTGTTTGGGGTGATCAAACTCCGGGCTTGATCGACATCCGGCAAAAGACCGGCCCCGACGGCAATCGGGCGGGCCACTACACCAGTCATATCCATGCACATTTTGTGGTTAAAGTACCACGGCACCGGTAAAATCACCTCATCTCCGGCGCTGCAAAGCGCGGCAATACAAGCGGCAAAAGCCTGATTACATCCGGCGGTGATGGCGATTTGATTTGGAGCGACTTTGGCATCGTAAAACCCCGACCAGGTTGCGGCCAGGGTTTCTCGCAAAGAAGACAGCCCCAAGACCGGCCCATACAAATGGGTAGCCGGGGATTTGAGCGCTTCGGCCATCACATCCTGCAACACCTGAGGCGGCGGGTCGGCAGGTACGGCTTGGCTCAGGTCAATCAAGGGGCGATCAGCCGGAAAATCTACACCATCAAGCCACTTGCGCGCGGCAGGAATAGGTGGCGCAAAGGTGGTTTGCGTCCAGCTGGTCATATCGAATTCTCCCCCGGGAAAAGGCGCAAACTTAAGGGTTTGCGCCGCTGTCTCTAGTCGTCTTTGCCTGTGTAGGGCTTGACGTATTGTAGCGCCATATCCCACGGGAAGAAGATCCAAGTGTCTTGGCTCACTTCGGTGATGTAGGAATTCACTTGCGGCTTGCCCATGGGCTTTGCGTAGATGGTTGCAACATGCGCGTTTGGCATATGCTCGCGCACAACCTCAAGCGTTTTGCCGGTGTCGACCAGATCATCAATGATCAAAACCCCTGTGCCATCGCCAACCAGCTCTTTGTTGGGGGCTTTGATAACCTGTGGCTCGGACTGGCTTTGGTGCTGATAGCTTTTGACGCTGATGGTATCGACCAAACGGATATCTAGTTCGCGCGCGATGATCATTGCCGGGGCCATACCCCCACGGGTGATCGCAACAATGGCTTTCCAGCCTTCGCCATTTGGGCTTTGATCCTGAAGTCGCCATGCCAAGGCACGGGCGTCACGGTGCAATTGGTCCCAGCTGACATGGAAGCCTTTTTCATGGGGCAAACGGTCGGTCATCGGTGTCTCCTTAGGTCAGGGCTATTTTTAGCCCGAACACAGCAATCAGCGCGCCAAAGACCCGGTCAGTCCAGGCTTTCATACGGGCGTAAAGCGCGCGGGGTTTGGGTAGGGAAAAAATACGGGCCACGCTGAGATACCATAGGGTTTCATTCACCCCAATCATGGCAACCAGCAAAACACGCGACAAAACAGAGGCGTCGGTGGGCAAAAGGCCAATAAAAATCGCGCCAAAAAACACGGCCGGTTTGGGATTGGTGGCAAAGGCCAAGAACCCCATACGCATAGCGGATAAAGGTCGGCGTGGTGCGGTGGTGTCGATCTCGGGCATGGGGGTTTTGGCATGTCGAAACATCATGATCGCGATGTAGACAAGAAAAAGGCCGCCAATAATCTTGAGGCCCAAAAACAACGCCGGGACCAGTTCGAACAACAAGGCCAACCCAGCCATTGCCCCCGCGGCCCACAACATCGCTCCGATTCCAAATCCGATCGAGAGCATGGCCGCAGTGCCGAACCCTTCGGAGGCGGCGGTGCGCAGGCACAATACGAATGTCGGCCCCGGGCTCATCGCGGCCAAGAGGTGGATTAAGACAACCGAGAAAAAGACGCCCAATTCCATATTAGCGCCCAATCAAGAGTTTGAGGCCCAATAACCCCAGGATCGCACCGGCCACCCGGTCAAAACTCGATTTGAGACGCAGGTAACCGGCACGGGCCGGTGGAGTCGACAGCAATGCGGCAAAGGCCCCGTAGGCGATCAATTCGATTACAAGGTGATTGCCGACGATCAACGCCTTTTCAGCAAGGCTAAGTCCAGCAGGAAAGATCACAACCAAGACTGACGCCGCAAACAGCACCGATTTTGGGTTGGCCAAATTGACAAATAACCCACCTAAAAATGCCTTTTTGCCCGGCGTCGCCGTGTCGTTGAGCGGTTTGGCGGCGTCGCGCCACAAGCAAACGGCAACCCAGATCAGATAGAGCGCCCCGACGGTTTTTATTGCGACAAATGCCCAAGGAAACAGGGTGAAAACAGCTTCGAGGCCCAAAAGCGCGGCGGACGTCCAACAGGCGGCCATGATCGCCAATCCCGCCCCCGTCGCCATGCCAACCCAAAATCCGCCGGAAATAGCCTGACGCAATGCAAACAATAGGGCCGGGCCGGGCGCAGCAAGCGCAGCCAGCAAGGTCAGGTTAAAGGCAAGCAGGTGGGTCCAATCCATGGGATGTGTCCTTTGTTCGGGCTGTTCTAGGACAACAACCAAGCCCCAGCAAATCGAAAACACCGCAAAACGCGTCGGTGGGCAAGTCAATTCACCGCGTAACGCCCGTCAATGACCTCAACAGTCGGGATTTGCCGGGTGGTTTCGAACTGTTCATAGATCGTAGAAAGCTGTTCCCAAAATCCGAACCAAGGCGAATGGGCCGCCTGTGCCATACGCTCTGGTGTCATTCGAAACGGAAAGGCGTGGACGGGCACCGCATGTTGCCCGCCGCTCAACGCCGCCTCGACCAACACATAGATTTCTTCAATCATCGGATCGGTCATGGCATAACATCCGACCGACACACAGTTGCCATGCACCATCAAAAAGCTACCCGTTCGATCATGGGATCGGTCGAACCGATTGGGAAAACCAAGGTTGAAGGACAAATGAAAGCTTGAGTTTGGGTTCAACGCATCACGGGTGACATTATAGATGCCTTCGGGGGATTGTCGGTCGCCCTCACGTAATTTCGGGCCAAGATCACCAGAGAAATTGCAAATCGGATAGGTTTTGAACAGGCTGAATTGGCTGTCGTCTTCAATCCAGACTTCAAGCTCGGCCTCTTCTTTGAAAATCCGAATGAACACCGGTGCAGAAAAGCTGAGATCACTATGAGCAAGCTGTGATGTCAAAATTGGAATCTGGTGGGCACGAATTTCTGAAATATCGGCGCGAAGCCCAAGTTTTTCCGCCACTGGCGGTGGGACCATATGACGTGCCTTGTAGGCGGCAAAGAAAATGCCCGCGCCAAGCGCGAGCATTATTGTCATTAAACCAAGTCGGCGCATCAACCCTTGGTGATATCCGGCGCGTCAACGGCCTTCATGCCAACCACATGGTAGCCCGCATCCACGTGCAGGTTTTCACCGGTGACACCGCTACCCAGATCGGACAGTAGGTAGAGCGCCGATTTACCAACATCGTCGGTCGTCACATTACGACGCAGCGGCGAGTTGTATTCGTTCCACTTCATAATGTAGCGGAAATCGCCAATGCCCGAGGCGGCCAATGTCTTGATCGGACCCGCCGAAATTGCATTGACGCGAATGCCATCTTTGCCAAGGTCTTCGGCAAGGTATTTGACCGAGGCCTCTAGCGCAGCTTTGGCAACACCCATGACATTATAATGCGGCATGACTTGCTCGGCACCATAATAGGTCAGCGTTAGGGCACTTGCGCCCGGTTTCATCATCTTCTCAGCGCGCTGCATGATCGCGGTAAAGCTATAGACCGAGATATCCATCGTCATGGTGAAGTTGCCACGCGTGGTGTCAACATAGCGGCCACGCAATTCGCCCTTGTCGGAAAACCCAATGGCATGCACGACAAAGTCCAGCTCACCCCATTTTTCCTTGAGAACCGCGAAAAGCTCATCCATCGAGGCTTCGTCGCTCACATCACAAGGGATGACGATGTCGCTCCCGAGTTGTTCGGCCAAAGGGCCAACGCGTTTTTTCAGCGCCTCCCCCTGATAGGAAAACGCCAGCTCAGCACCGGCATCGGCGCAGGCCTTGGCGATCCCCCAGGCAATCGACTTGTCATTGGCAAGACCCATGATGAGGCCGCGTTTGCCGGCCATCAAACCATTCGACATTTTGGTACTCCAACCCTGTCCACGTTAGACACGGTCTTTAGGTGAATGCCCGGCACGCTTCAAGCCAATGCTGAAACAGGTTGCACATTCCGATGACCTAAGGGACATCTTGACCCACAAACGGAGGCTGACATGACAGATAGAACCGGGATTTTTGCGGGGGATGACCCATTTGCCCTTGCCCAAAGCTGGCTGGATGAGGCGGTCGATACAGAAATCAATGACCCCAATGCCATGGCCTTGTCGACGGTAGACGCCGAAGGCATGCCCAACTCGCGTATGGTTTTGCTCAAAGATATCGAAGCCGATGCCTTTGTTTTCTACACAAATTACGGAAGCGCCAAGGCGCGAGAATTGGACGGGCAGGGTAAAGCGAGTTTCGTGATCCACTGGAAATCTCTGCGCCGCCAAATTCGTGTGCGTGGTCTAATCGAGCGAGAAGACGGGCCCGCCGCAGACGCCTATTACAAGTCTCGGTCTCTCAAAAGCCGACTTGGCGCTTGGGCGTCGCATCAGTCACAACATTTGGACTCACGCGCGTCTTTGATGGCAGATGTGGCCAAAATTACCGCGACCAAAGGTCCGAATCCGCCGCGACCACCGTTTTGGGGCGGTTATAGGATTCGCCCGTTTGAGATCGAGTTTTGGGCAGATGGGGCGTTCAGATTGCATGACCGCTTTCGCTGGACACGGCCAGATTGTACCACCCAATGGTCAGTCTACCGGTTGCATCCCTAAAATAGGATATGTTCTGGTTCAAACGGATAGGTTTGGACGAAATGTCCAAGTTTGACTGTGCCCCTGACACAAAATAGAGCAATTTGTAGGCCTTGAAATCCGACTGTTATTTGTTCCAAGACAGACGGTGGGGATACGTCAGTACATCACTGGAAGGTGAGTTTGAAACAGAACGACAATGAAGTAACACGGCTGTTAGGCACGGTTAAGTGGTTTGATCCTGTAAAGGGGTTTGGTTTTGTAGTTGCCGACGAAGGTGGGCCGGACATTTTGCTCCACGCAAATGTCCTGCGCAATTTTGGGCAAAGCTCAGTAGCTGATGGAGCGCAAATCGAGATCGAAGTTCAAGAGACCGATCGCGGAGTGCAAGCAACCGAAGTGTTGCGAATTGATCCACCCGAGGTTGCCGATAGCGCACCTTTGGCGGATTTTGAACATTTGGACCCAGAGGTCATGGCGCAGGCTTCACTCGAGCCTGCCCGTGTCAAATGGTTCGACAAGGCCAAAGGCTTTGGGTTTGCAAATGTATTTGGAAAACCCGATGATGTGTTCATTCATATCGAAGTTCTGCGCCGGTCAGGACTAGCGGATTTGCAGCCCGGAGAGGCATTGGCAATTCGTGTCGTCGACGGCAAGCGCGGACGCATGGCGATGGAAGTGAACGCATGGGAAGCAGCCTTAGTACGCGAATAACCTATCGATTTGGACGGGCGTCTCAGGCCCGTTTTATTTTAACGAGTGTTTTGGCTTTGGCTTTTACGGGTCAAGCTGTCGCGGACAAGAACGCTTTTAATGAAAGATCCGGAGAGGAGCATCCACCTCGTGAAGCTCCTCCCGAGATCATTTCGGTTCCTCCTGTTGAACCGGCCTCTGGCATTGCGCCTCCCTTTACATTGAATCCCATAACACCGGACCCTGTGGCACCGAACCCAGTGAAACCGGTACAAGACGACGGTCTTGATCAAGCCACTCTTGATAAAGAAGCGGATTCGCAGCAGGTCTCGACCCAAGATGTTGGCGCGGACCAATCTGTCGGCAAAGACACATGCCCAGCGGATACACTGTGGCTGCGCGGCGATTTTGGCCGGGCGCGATTTAGTGTCGACGTCGCCGATACCCGCCAGTCGCGTGCGCAGGGCTTGATGCATGTGGAATATATGCCGAGCAGCAAGGGCATGCTGTTTGTCTATGACTATCCGCAAGAAGTCGCGTTCTGGATGAAGAACACCCTGATTCCGCTCGATATCATCTATGCGGACGACCGCGGTGTTGTTTCTAGCGTTCAAGCGAATGCGATTCCCGGAGACCAAACGCCTTTGCCGGGAGAGGGGCTGATCCAGTATGTCTTGGAAATTAATGGTGGATTGGCTGCGAAACTGGGTATTGAGCCCGGAAATGAGATCCAACATCCGGCGATTGTAGCTCCAATTTGGCCTTGTGAATAATTTTCCCATTTTGGGGGTTTTCATCCGGCGAAAGGGTCGCTAAACACCGCCTCACGGTCGGGGTGTGGCGCAGTCTGGTAGCGCACCTGTTTTGGGTACAGGGGGTCGTGAGTTCGAATCTCGCCACCCCGACCACTTCTCTCTCACAATCTAGATATAGACGCCTTCGGGTGCATTACCTGACGGAAGCCCTACATATGGTGCTCTCGTTAAGGTTGATTCGGGTCCGCAATCCCTTGTTTGTGCCCCCGGTGCCACATCTTTCGTGACTTAACGAAGATTAACAGAATTTGGCGGTTATCTTCAGGTCGTTTGTCAACAACTGTGGATAACTGGGCCGAGTTATTGGGTTTTCCCAAGTGTTACCGGGGTTGGCGGGAATTAACCTTCTGTGGGTGAATCGGGGGAGTACTACAGCCCCTAGTGGGGGCAAGTATCGTCAACACAAAATATATGTAGAAACCGTGAAAAAAGCCGTTGACCCAAACGCCAGATAACAGCAATTTGTGCGGGCCGGTCGAGAGGCACACTAGATATAGTAGTCACGACCGCACGAGGGATAGAACGCTTACCACAGCAACAACGCCGGATCACACCGGTGGTCGCGCACCACTCGCGCGGCACGGTCGTTCTTTGCCCATCGTGTTCCGCAACAGGAGGCGCATATAACGGGGACAGCCAGAGAGACGGGGCAGCACTGATGAAAATCGAGCGCAAATTTACCAAAGCAGGCCAGGACGCATACGAAGGCGTCGAATTTGTCACCACAAGCTCCGAGATCCGAAACCCGGACGGGACTGTTGTTTTCTCAAACGACAATCTCGAAGTGCCGGCAAAGTGGAGCCAGGTGGCCAGCGATGTCATTGCGCAAAAGTACTTCCGCAAAGCGGGTGTTCCCGTCGCTCTGAAACGCGTCCCCGAAGATGGCGTTCCGGAGTTCCTGTGGCGGTCGGAACCCGCAGAAGTCGGCACGGAAATCGTAGGCGAAAGCTCAGCCAAACAGGTTTTTGATCGTCTTGCCGGGGCTTGGGCCTATTGGGGTTGGAAAGGTGGCTATTTCAGTACCGACGAAGACGCCCGCGCGTATTTCGACGAGATGCGCTTTATGCTTGCCACCCAAATGGCCGCTCCCAATAGCCCACAATGGTTTAACACCGGCTTACATTGGGCCTATGGCATCGATGGCCCCGGTCAGGGCCATTTCTATGTCGACTACAAGACCGGCGAGCTCACCGCCTCTGACAGCGCCTATGAGCACCCACAGCCGCACGCTTGCTTTATCCAGTCCGTGAGCGATGATCTGGTCAAAGAGGGCGGGATCATGGATCTCTGGGTGCGTGAGGCGCGCCTGTTCAAATACGGTTCTGGCACTGGCACCAACTTCTCGTCCCTACGCGCCGAAGGCGAATCCCTTTCTGGTGGTGGTAAATCCTCTGGCCTGATGGGTTTCCTGAAAATTGGTGACCGCGCCGCGGGTGCGATCAAATCCGGTGGCACCACACGTCGCGCCGCCAAGATGGTGATCTGTGACGCTGATCACCCTGACATCGAAGAATTCATCAATTGGAAGGTCAAGGAAGAGCAAAAGGTTGCGTCAATCGTTGCCGGCTCCAAGATGCATGAGAAAATGCTGAATGGCATTTTCGCAGCGATCAAAGCTTGGGACGGTGTCGAAACCGACGCCTATGACCCTAAGAAAAACGATACCCTGAAAAACGCTATTCGCGAAGCCAAGAAGACGATGATCCCCGAGACATATGTCAAACGGGTCTTGGATTACGCCAAGCAGGGCTACGCCAGCATCGAATTCCCGACCTATGATACCGATTGGGATAGCGAAGCTTATGCCAGCGTCTCGGGCCAGAACTCCAACAACTCGATCCGAGTCACCGATGCCTTCCTAAAGGCCGTTAAAGACGATGCCGATTGGGAGCTGATCCGTCGCACGGATGGTAGCGTTGCCAAAACCATCAAGGCGCGTGATCTTTGGGAAAATGTCGGGCACGCCGCTTGGGCCTGTGCCGATCCCGGTATTCAATTCCACGACACTGTGAACGCTTGGCACACATGCCCCGAAGATGGCGCGATCCGGGGCTCGAACCCGTGCTCGGAATACATGTTCTTGGATGACACCGCTTGTAACCTAGCGTCGATGAACCTGCTGACCTTCCTTAAAGGCGATCGGTTCGACGCCGAGAGCTATATGCATGCCACACGCCTGTGGACGCTGACGCTGGAAATCTCGGTCACGATGGCACAGTTCCCATCCAAGGAAATCGCCCAACTCTCCTATGATTTCCGCACCTTAGGTCTTGGCTATGCCAATATTGGCGGTCTGTTGATGAACCTCGGCCTAAGCTATGACAGCGTCGAAGGCCGCGCCTTGGCCGGGTCGTTGACCGCGATCATGACCGGTGTCTCTTATGCGACCTCGGCGGAAATCGCCGGTGAGCTGGGTCCGTTCTCGGGCTACAAACGCAACAAAGCCCATATGCTGCGCGTCATCCGCAACCACCGCAACGCCGCCTATGGCGCGACCTCGGGCTATGACGGGTTGGACATCAAGCCGGTGCCACTCGATCACGCGGGCTGCCCTGATGGCACCTTGGTTGAACTGGCGATGAGCTGCTGGGACGAAGCGCTGCGCCTCGGTGAACAGCATGGCTACCGCAACGCCCAAACCTCGGTTATCGCACCAACAGGCACCATTGGCCTTGTCATGGACTGTGACACCACCGGGATCGAACCTGATTTCGCTCTGGTAAAGTTCAAGAAACTGGCCGGTGGCGGTTACTTTAAAATCATCAACCGCTCGGTTCCTGCGGCGCTTGATACGCTTGGCTATTCTAGCGCTCAGATCGAAGAGATCATTGGTTACGCCGTCGGTCACCAGACCCTTGGCAATGCGCCTGGCATCAACCATACCTCGTTGATCGGACACGGTTTTGGCCCCGCCCAGATCGAAAAGCTCGAAGGTGCCTTGGCCACCGCGTTTGATATCCGCTTTGTGTTCAACCAGTGGACTTTGGGCGAAGAGTTCTGTCAGGATGTGCTCGGCATCCCGAGTGAAAAATTGAATGACCCGACCTTCGATTTGCTCCGTCATCTGGGCTATACCAAAGCCGATATTGATGCGGCCAACGACCATGTTTGTGGCACGATGACGCTCGAAGGCGCACCACATCTACGCGCACAGGATTACCCGGTCTTTGACTGTGCCAACCCGTGCGGCAAGAAAGGTACGCGTTACCTGTCGGTCAATGCCCATATCGACATGATGGCGGCGGCTCAGTCGTTCATTTCCGGCGCAATCTCCAAGACCATCAATATGGCCAACGACGCCACGATTGAAGATTGCCAAGCCGCCTATGAGCGCAGCTGGAAGATGGGTGTCAAAGCCAACGCGCTTTATCGTGACGGCTCGAAACTGTCGCAACCTTTGGCCGCTGCTTTGGTCGAAGACGATGATGAGGCCGCCGAGGTTCTTGAAACCGGCAATCCGCAGGAAAAAGCACAGGTTCTGGCCGAGAAGATCGTTGAAAAGATTGTGGTCAAAGAGATCATCAAATCTGAGCGCACCAAAATGCCAGAGCGCCGCAAAGGCTATACGCAAAAGGCGGTTGTTGGCGGTCACAAAGTCTATCTGCGGACCGGCGAATATTCGGACGGCTCTTTGGGCGAGATCTTTATCGACATGCACAAAGAGGGGGCGGGTTTCCGCGCCATGATGAACAACTTCGCCATCGCGGTGTCGGTTGGGCTTCAATATGGTGTGCCGCTTGAGGAATTTGTCGACGCCTTCACCTTCACCAAGTTCGAACCAGCGGGCATGGTTCAGGGCAACGACAGCATCAAAAACGCCACGTCGATCCTCGACTATATCTTCCGCGAACTGGCGGTAAGCTATCTTGATCGCACCGATCTGGCGCACGTCAAACCCGAAGGCGCGTCGTTTGATGATCTGGGCCGTGGACAGGAAGAAGGCGTTGCCAACGTCAAGGAACTTTCGGCAACAGCAGCAGATAAGTCCCTGGCCGTGCTGAAACAAATCAGCTCGACAGGCTATCTGCGCAAGCGTCTGCCTCAGGAATTGGTTGTCCTGCAAGGCGGGCAAGCCGGGGCCGTGGCCCTTGGACAAACCGGCACCGATCCGGTTCAAGCGCTCAATACTTTGGTTCCCGAAACGTCAGTGACACCTGTGGCGGATACGCCGGTGATGGAAACATCCATGCCCGCGATGAACGCCGTCAGCCGCGCCAAGATGCAGGGCTATGAAGGCGAGGCCTGTGGCGATTGCGGCAACTACACACTGGTGCGCAACGGCACATGTATGAAGTGTAACACCTGCGGATCAACATCCGGGTGTAGCTAAAAAAAGACGAGGGGCGGGTCAATGATCCGCCCCTCGCGCTTTTCCGGGGTCGGTGCGCTGACCCTGAACGCGGGTAGGGCCGCAGGCAAAAATCAAGGGCGGTGAAATATAGGAGCCCTATCAGCGAAACTAACAGGGTCCCAACCGGGGCCCTTTTTTCTTGGTCGACAATGGGTTAGCCTATCGCAAACAGGGGGCTTGCCATGAAAATAGCCGCATTGACGATGGTCTATCGGGATTACTGGGCGCTGTCGCGTTGGTATGCGCACCATGGCGCGCAGATTGGGTTTGAAAACCTGTTTATCGTCGCGCATGGGGCCGACCACAAGATCGCACAGATTTGCCCCAAGGCCAGCATCTTAACCATCGCCCGCGATAAGTTTGACGATTTCGACAAAACACGTGCGGAGCTTTTGAACGGGATTCATGCCGGGCTGGATGCCGTTTACGATTGGGTGATCCGGTCCGACGCAGATGAGTTGATCTGTTTTGACCCTGATCGCTATGCCAGTCTTGGTGAGGCCATAGCCGCCAATGCTGATGTACCAGTGCTCACAGCGCTTGGTTTTGATCTGGTCGAGATGCCCGCAGATACTCCGATGCAAGAGGGGCCGGTTTTTGCACAGCGTCGCCAAATTGGGTTTAGCGGGCATTACTCCAAGGCCGTGGCATCCCGCCGGGCTATCGATTTTTCACTACACGGGGTGCGAGTTGCGGCGCGGCGGCTCGAGGCATTTCCGTTTTCCATGCCACGCGGCTTGTTTCTGGCACATCTGAAATACGCCAATCAGGCGGCGCTTGTTGATGGAACGACGGTGCGTATGGAAGTCGGCAACGCCGAAGGGCGCGGTTTACCCGGGGCAGGGTGGCATGCCGCGGATGAAGATGCCGTCAAGTTTATGGCCAATTTCTCAGAGAAGCCGGTGTTGTCATGGGACAAGGCCGAGGCCAAAGCGCATGCAACTCTGTCGGTCAAACCCGCCCGTTTGGAACGCTATAATCTTGTTAAAACAAGAGCTCTCAAACTGCCCTATCGAACAGAGATTCCCACCCGGTTTTCCGATCAGGGGTAGAGGGCACCTTGTATAGCTTTGAACCCGGCCAGTCGTGCGGCCGACCTTCATTTATGGAGCCAATTCAAACGGGTAAAATGCGCGCAACACCTGTCTCGCGATTTTGGCGCAGCATCAAAAAGTTGGCCGCATAGGATAAATAGCCAAACGGTTGTTTCAAAAGATAAACGGGGCAAAACCTTGACCCCGTTTATCGTGTTGTTTCCGCTACCCTTTGAGAGCCTTGTTGAGGTTTTCATCGATCTTTTCAAGGAAGCCCATAGTGGTGAGCCAACCTTGGTTTGGGCCAACCAAGAGCGCTAAATCTTTGGTCATGTGGCCGGATTCGACCGTATCGATGATGACCTTTTCCAAGGTCTCGGCAAAGGTTGTAAGAGCTTCATTTTCGTCCAGCTTGGCGCGGTGTTTCAACGCCCCGGTCCACGCATAGATTGACGCGATCGAGTTGGTGGAGGTGGCTTCACCGGCCTGATGTTGACGGTAGTGACGTGTCACCGTGCCGTGGGCGGCTTCGGCCTCAACAATTTTGCCGTCCGGGGTCATCAGCTGTGATGCCATCATGCCAAGCGACCCAAACCCTTGGGCAACGGTGTCAGACTGCACATCACCATCGTAGTTTTTGCAGGCCCACACAAAACCGCCGTTCCATTTCAACGCACAAGCGACCATATCGTCGATCAAGCGGTGCTGATATTCGATTCCGGCTTCCTTAAACTGTGCTTCAAATTCCTCCTCAAAAATCTCTTGGAAGATGTCTTTGAAACGACCATCATAGGCCTTCAGAATGGTGTTCTTGGTGGACAAATACACCGGCCAGCCAAGGTTGAGCCCGTAATTCATCGACGCGCGGGCGAAATCGCGGATCGAGTCATCGAGGTTGTACATGCCCATGGTCACACCAGCGCTTGGGGCATCGTAGATATCTTTTTCGATGACGGTTCCGTCGTCGCCTTCGAATTTCATTGTGATCTTGCCCTTACCGGGAAAACGAAAATCGGTGGCTTTGTATTGATCACCAAAGGCATGGCGCCCAACAACAATCGGTTGCGTCCAACCGGGAACGAGGCGCGGGACGTTTTTACAAATAATCGGCTGGCGAAAAACAACACCACCAAGGATGTTGCGAATGGTGCCGTTTGGACTCCGCCACATCTTTTTGAGTCCGAACTCTTCGACACGTTGTTCGTCGGGGGTAATCGTCGCGCATTTCACCGCGACGCCAACTTCTTTCGTCTTTTCAGCGGCATCAATGGTGATCTGATCTTCTGTACGATCACGTTCCTCGATGCCAAGATCGTAGTAAAGAAGATCAATGTCGAGGTAGGGCAATATCAATTTGTCTTTGATGAACTGCCACATAATCCGTGTCATTTCATCCCCGTCCATTTCGACAATGGGGTTTGCAACCTTGATTTTTGTCATCCTGGCCCTCTTTGGCTTTTACCTTGGTCATCATGAGACATACAGCAAATTAGTAAACAATCAAGAACTGTATGCAGCGGTATACAAAGATGTTTCCGACGGAATAGTTTAACTTCTAACTAGTTATTTTTAGGGCGTTAAAGTTCCGGAAATTGAGGTCTGGTACCTGAAAGCAAAGCCATCAGGTCGTAAAAATCCACCTGTTTTGCTCTTGGCGTTGTTGTGATTGGGTTCTTCTGGAGTGCGAAATATGGACATTCTAATTCAGGTATTGCGTAAATACGGACGTTGGAATTTGCCATTGTTGGCATGCCTACTGATGGTGCCCGTAACGGTTTTCTCCGCTTTTTTCGCTAAGGCATCGGTTCCGTTAGGATTTGGTGGCGCGATTGGATTCGCGGCGTTGGCGATGATGTCGCATCGATGGGCTCCAAAGCTGGCGGACTATGTGACAACAGGCTGTGTTCTAGGGCAATCTATGCTGATCACAGCCCTTTTTGACGGCCATCCATGGCAAAGCGATACGCATGTTTTGTATTTTGCATTTCTGGCTTTGTTGTCGACCATGGGGCGCATCCCGGTTTTATTCTGGGCCTGTGGACTGTCGATGGCGTTTCAAATTGCTCTGACTCTTGTGGCCCCGAATTTACTCTTTGTATCGGGGGGATTGTTCAATGACTTGCTTCGCACAGGTTTTCATTGCGGTGTGGTTTTGATTGAAGGTTTGATTTTGTGCGTTGCGATTGCCCAACGCGCTGCAGCATCCCGCAAGATTGAACGCAAAAGTCAGGAACTTGAGGCGGAAACACGTCTTGTTGCAGAGTCCAAAAAAGAGGCGGATATCGCGCATGAGCAAGCAAACGTCGTAATTTCAGCCTTTCGCCAGACATTGACACAACTAGCAGGTCGCGATCTTACCTGCGAAATTGAGGTCGAATTCCCACAAGAATACGATGTATTGCGAGAGGATTTTAATATCGCAGTGCAAACTTTGCGTGAGGCATTTTCAGGAGCGGATGTCGTTTCAGATGAGCTTGCTGCCGATGCCCAGAAATTGGCCAAAGCGATGCAGTCCATGTCTATTTTGACAGACACTCAGGCCAAGTCGCTTGGTGAGATGACAAAAACGGCGTCCAACTTAAAGACCACTTTGGGGGAAACGGCCCATCAGGCTAGTCGCGCTGCAAAAAGCGCCAGGGATGTTAAGACCAGCGCCATACAAGGCGGAGAGGTCACCCACAACGCTATTGAGGCCATGCGCGGGATCGAAGCATCGTCCAGAGAGATTTCTCAGATCGTGGATTTGATCGACGATGTCTCGTTTCAAACAAATCTGCTGGCGCTGAATGCAGGTGTTGAAGCGGCCCGCGCGGGGGAGGCGGGTAAAGGATTTGCAGTCGTCGCGTCAGAGGTCCGCCAATTGGCTCAGAGCACCTCAGAAGCCGCCGCTGGAATCAAACGCCTAATCATAGACAGCAGCGATCAAGTCTCCGCGGGGGCCGAGCTGGTCAACGCGGCGGGACAGCATCTTGACGAAATTTCATCACAGATTGCAAACATGGACAAACTCACATCGTCAATTTCAGAAAAGAACCACCAACAATCTCTGGCTTTGAACAGTCTACATGAAATGGTCGAATCCGCCGATGAAGAGACGCGCAAAACCGTAGAGATGGGAAAAACCCTTGGCGCGATGAGCCGTCGGATGACAATGGCATCAGCGAAATTGTCCGCCGATATGGGGGCGTTTACGTTATCAGAGCATGATCTTCGTACAGGAATTGCCGCAGCTTGAGCTACTGCTTGGCTTCGGCCCGTGCCATCGCCATCATAGCGACAAGCGCCAAAGCTGTGTAGGTCAGAATGCCAATCACCAAAGGCAGGATCGTGCCATCAAAGTTTAGTGAAATTGGGGCTGCAAGGACGACCGCTATGACCGTCGCGATCGACCCCATAATGGAGGCGGCCAATCCAGCAACATGCCCCATCGGTTCCATTGCAATTGCGTTCAGGTTGCCAAGTGTGAGGCCAATTTGAAAGAACACTGTCGTTTGCCAAAAAACAAACGAGAGAAACGCGATGTCGCCGGGCATGCCCCATAAGACACCCACCAGAATTGCGGAACCGAAAATCAGTTGGGCAATAAGGATTGTGGTCACAAGTTTGCGCATGCCGACACGCATAACCAAAACAGCATTCACAAAGCTGGAGGTGCCGGCGACAACTGCGATGGCACCAAACCAATAGGGAAAGCTATCGGCGCGATCAAAGACGTTGTCGTAAATCGGTTGGACCGTCGAAATCATCGAAAACAAAATGCCAAAACAAAACCCTTGGGCGACAATTGACCAACGAACAACGGGGCTTGCGAACATTTCTTGAATGGCTGCCCAAATAGATGAAACGGTAAATGGACGGCGATCAGGTTTGGCAAGGGTTTCTGGCATCCTAATACCAAACCACAAGCAAGCAATCGTTGCAAAAACCGCAAAGGCCCAGAAAACGGCGGGCCATCCGGCCCAAGCGATCAATCCTGTTCCTATCAAAGGTGCAACAGCTGGAACCAAAGTGAAAACGATCATTACAAAAGAAATCGTTCGCGCCATTTCGCGACCAGAGTAGAGATCGCGCAAAATGGCCATTGAAACAATCCGAGGGCCCGCAGCTCCTATCCCTTGAACCAATCGAGCTAGCAACAGCGTTTCCAGACTTTGGGCCCATGCCCCCACCATAGCGCCCAATACGTAGATCACGGTTCCAATAAGAACGATGGGACGTCGCCCGAACCTGTCCGATAACGGACCGGCGATCAAGGTTCCGAGGCCCATACCAAAGACAAAACTTGTCACGATAAACTGCGCGCGATTGATATCATGCGGTGTCATGGTTTGAGCAATTTCGGGCAAGGCCGGCAACATAGCATCGATCGCAAATGCGATAGTGGCAGATAGCATCGCAACCAGGGCGATTACTTCAATCTTCTTGGGGAACGGACGCATGAAACCTCGCAAACAGAGCCAAGCGGTATCAGGTGTTTTAAGACTTGAACAGGGTAGTTTTAGGTGAGTGAAATATGTGCTTTTAATAGTCTACAAAAACACTAAGAAAGGCGGAAAATAAGGAACCTATGACATGAAATACACTCTAGCTGCGTTTAGCCTTTTGATATCCTTCGGGACAACCGGCCTTGCGTCGGGTCCCGGTGAAACAAGCCACGCAGGTACCGGATACCTTGAAAAGGGAGTCTTTACCTATGAGGTCTTCGAACAAGCTGTGGACCATGTCGATCTTGAAAGCTGTCCGGCGGCGTTCGACCCAGAGGTCGTGTTTTGCCGCATGACCCTCGCTTCGGAAATGGCCAACGTGTTTGTGTTTGCCTTTGATGGCGATCAGCCGCTTTTGGCAATCAAAAGCTATGAACTGGACGAGGATTTCTTGCCATTCTGAACGTTTGGGGCCGCGTCATCATTCGCGGCCAATTCGTCTTCTTCCTTGCCAAGGCTGGCGACCAATATTTCGGAATGGTGTTCGCGTTTACGAATTGCGTAGTGACCAAATTGTTGTATCGCGGCGGCAAATATGCCCAGCCCTGCAACGATAAAGATCGTCGTTCCGATTTTGCCAACCGCGGTCGCTGGGACCAGTTCTCCGTAGCCAACAGTGGACAAGGTCACGACAGTAAAGAAATAGGCGTCAATCCACGACCATCCTTCAACGACCTTAAAAAACACCGTGCCGCCAGCGATGACGGACAACAGCATGCCAACCAAAGTGTAGCCACGGTATTTCGTCATTACCCTTGCTCCGTTTCCTGACGCAATTCGGCGATGACTTTGGTCCACAATTCCGGCGGCTGTGCACCGGGAACCGCGTGTTTGCCCGCAACGATGAATGTTGGAACCGATGAAATGCCCATGCCGCGCGCCGCTGCATCCCGTTCAACGATTTCGCGTTTGTCTTCATCGCTTTGCAGCAGGCGCAGCACAACACTGGCATCCATAGCGCAGGTATCCGCAATATCCGCCAGAACCTCGTGTTCCGAAATGTCACGTCCTTCGACAAAATAGGCCTTGAACATCGCCGAAACGACCGCAGTTTGCGTGCCCTCAATCGCAGACCAATGGATCAGACGGTGAGCATCAGTGGTGTTTGGGGTTCGGGTGATTTTATCAAGATGGATCTCAAGCCCGGCTTGCTCGGCATGTTCGTGCACTGGGAGATAGGCTTGAACCGCGCCCTCTTGACCGCCGAACTTCCCTTCAAGGTATTCGCGCCGGTCCATGCCGTCCTTTGGCATTGCGGGGTTCAACATGAACGGCAGCCACCGGATGTTGAACGGATGATCGTGATGCGCGGCCAAGGCCTTGTCGAGGTGGGCTTTGCCGATATAGCACCACGGGCAAATCGGATCGGAAAAAATGTCGAGCTGGATCATGTCAGGTCCCCTTTGCCTTCATGTAACAATCCTGATCAAGGATGGCGAGGGGGGTTAACCCGGCACCATGTTCTTGAGGTGATTGCGCAGCAGTTTGCCATTGGCGTTTTTCGGCATCGCGTCGATTCGAATAAAGGTGCGGGGGCATTTGTAACGGGCCAAGCGGCTGGCAGCGATGGATTTAAGGGAGTCTTCGTCAAGCGTCTCTTGCGCCGTATAAAACGCCGCGATCAAGCGCAGGTCCTTTTTGACGGCGATGTCGGTCACGGCCAGCTCCTGAACACCCGGCAACCCGGCGAGAGCGGCTTCGACTTCGAGCGGAGAAACGCGGTAGCCTCCTGCATTCATCATGTCATCAGACCGTCCTAAATAGCTTATGTCGCCGTTCGCAGTCATGACGGCGCGGTCTCCGGTTAAGAACCAACCGTTGGCGTATTTATCTTTGGTTGCCTGATCCGCCCCGATATAGCCGAGCATCAATCCGGGATCGTCGCGATAGACGGCAATCACCCCTTCTTGACCAATGGGAACGGGGTGACCGCCGTCATCGGTAAGCGCGACCCGACGCCCGATTTGGGGGCGTCCCAGCGTGCCGACCTGTGTCGCAGTGCCGGGCGAAGATGAGATAAAGGTTGAGCATTCTGACATGCCATAGGCCTCGTATATCTCTGTTCCGGCCACGTCGCGCCATTGGTCACGCAAGCTGGAGGAAAGCTTTTCACCCGCCGCCAATCCGTGGCGCAGATCGGGGAGATCGGGTACAGGAAACTTGAGGATTTGGCGATAAACCCCCGGTACTGCAGCGAAAATCGTGGCATGGCTTTGGTGCAGTAATAGCGCCAATTGCGCCGGATCGGTCCCCGCGGCGGGGATAATCGCGGTCGCGCCTTTGGTCCAAGGGTCCATTAATCCGGTGCCAAGGGTGTAGGTCCAATTGAAGGCCCCAGCATGTAGAAGCACATCTTCAGAGCGCAAGTCATACCACCCATCCATCATCATCTGGCGCGCCCAGATGGCGCGATGGGCATGGCCGACGGCCCGCGGGATGCCCGAGGTGCCAGACGTATAGATGATGTAAGCCAGACGATTGGGATCACCCATGTCGTAGTCAGCGGGTGGCAAGGCGTGCCAAGCCTCAAAGGTGTCCGGCCCAAAAGTAAGAATGTCAGTGTCCGGGCAGGCGATACCATCCCCCAGTAGAATCCCGGACGGTGATAGTTGATCTAGAATTTTGGACACTTCAAACGCGGTCAATTGACTTGAGGTCGGCACGGGAACAATCCCGGCCGCAATAGCCCCAAGATAGGCAATCGGGAAATCGACCGAATTTCCGAGCCGCATCAAAAGGATGTCACCCGGGCGAAGACCGACCTTTAACAAGCCCGTCGCAGTACCACGAATGGCGGCGGTTAACTCAGCGTAGGTCCAGCTTTGCTTGCTCGTAGGAGAGACAATTGACAAGGCTATTTTGTCTGGCGTTTTCACACCTGCAGCCAGCACATGCTGTGCAAGGTTGAAAGGTGCGGGGCAGGGTGCAAAGGCACCTTTGTCAAAGATCGAAAATTCCATGGTTTTGGCCTAAGCATCCCAAAGCGGTGTTTCAAGAGTGATCACGCGCATTGCTTGAAAGGCCGCAGGTCCCGGCCTATAGCATTGAGATATGACAAACCGTGATCCCAAAAGCCTAATCCGTATCGCGCGCGAAAGCGGCGAAGATTCCGTTGCCGAACCTTTGGACCTTGGTCTGAGGGTGCGGGATTTGCGCAAAGAGAGAAACTGGACGTTGGAACAAGCCGCCAAACAGGCGGGTCTTGCACGTTCGACCCTATCGAAAATCGAAAACGGCCAGATGTCTCCGACTTATGAGGCGTTGAAAAAACTGGCGGTTGGGTTGGAGATTTCGGTGCCGCAGCTGTTTACCCAACCACAACAGGAAAAGGTGAACGGCCGTATGGCGGTGAACCGGTCCGGTGAGGGGCAGGAACATGCGACCGCCACCTATGAACACGAATTGTTGGCCGAAAACCTAACCCGCAAAAAGATGCTGCCGTATCGGGCGCGGGTTCGGGCCCGGTCTTTGGACGAATTTGACGGTTGGGTACGTCATGACGGCGAAGAGTTTTTGTATGTTTTGACCGGAGTGGTGAAGCTTTTCACCGAGTTTTACGAACCCATCGAAATGCGGCGTGGTGACAGTGCCTACTATGATTCAACCATGGGTCACAACGTGATTTCGACCTCGGATGAGGATGCGACGATCCTTTGGGTGACGTCTCTGACTTGAACGTTTTGGCACCGGTAGACATGAAAAAGGCCCCTGCATGTGCGGGGGCCTTTTGTTTTTGAACCAAGTGCTGGATCACTTTTCGGGAAGCAATCCACGTGGGCTAAACCTCAGCACCAGCAACAAGATAACCCCCATGGTTAGCAGACGCATATGCGCAACGCTGGACATCAGATGGGCCTTGAGCTCGGACCCCTCGGCCAGACCGGAGGTCAAGAAGGTCATGATGCCAGGGCCAAGGGTTTCAACCTGCACCCAGAGGAACCAGATCAGGAAACCACCAAGAACCGCACCAAGGTTGTTGCCCGAGCCACCAACAATCACCATCACCCAGATCAAGAAGGTGTAGCGCAGCGGTTGGTAGGCCGTGGGGGCAAACAAACCGTCAAGCGTTGTCATCATCGCACCGGCAATGCCACAGATTGCGGACCCAAGGATAAAGACCTGAAGGTGGCGGAAGGTGACATCTTTACCCATGGCGCGGGCCGAGACTTCGTTGTCACGAATGGCGCGCATCATCCGCCCCCATGGCGAATTCAGAGCGAACTGGGCCAAGACCAACAAGATCACCAAAACCACGGTAAAGAGCAGCGAATAGCCGATTTTCACATAGAGGGTTGAGGCGATAGTTGGGTCAAACCCATAGCCCGCAGCGGATTCAACGAAACCGGGATCATTTTGCAGATCGATCTCATTTGGCACCGGACGGGGCAAGCCGTTGACGTTTTTAACGCCGCGCGACAGCCAATCTTCGTTCTTGATAATCGCGATGACGATTTCCGAAATGCCCAAGGTGGCGATAGCAAGGTAATCTGAGCGCAGACCAAGAGCGGTTTTGCCGATCACCCAAGCTGCACCAGCCGCCAGCAAACCACCAACTGGCCATGCCAAGATGACGGGAAGGCCGAGCCCGCCCAAATAGCCGGTCGCGGCAGGGTCAACCGCTTCGATAGCCGAAACTGCCGGATCGCGGACCCAACGATAACAGACGAAGCCCACCAGCAACATCAAACCAACAAGCCAGCCTTTGCGGGTGCGTTTGAACATCAAAGCAGACCCGGCAACCGTGCAAGCCGCGAGGAGAACGGAAAACCAAGCGCGCACACCGCCCGCCGCCCAAGCTTCTGGGACGGGGGGCATAGAGGTCAACACAACGGCCAAACCACCAAGGGCGACAAAGCCCATGATACCAACGTTAAACAGGCCGGCGATGCCCCATTGCAGGTTCACACCAAGCGCCATGATGGCACTAACAAGGCCCATATTCAGGATGACAAGGGCAAGGTTTGGCCCTTGGAGAATGCCGGTTCCGATGATCAGCACGGCAACAAAGCCGAACAAAAGGATCGTTCTGAAAGACTGGCTCATACCGATTTCCCCTTGAAGATACCTGTGGGTTTGATGAGCAGCACAATCACCAGGATCATGAAGCTGACGGCGAATTTGTATTCAGTTGCAAGAAGTTGCACGAGGCCTTCGGGTTCAAGGCTTTCGGGCAGCAGATAGACCAGAACCTTTTTCCACGCATAGGTCACCGCAACTTCGGAAAAAGCGATGACAAAGCCACCAGCAATCGCGCCAACTGGGCTTCCTAGCCCGCCAACAATGGCTGCGGCAAAGATTGGCAGCAAGAGTTGGAAATAGGTGAAGGGTTTATAGCTCTTGTCGAGGCCATAGAGCGTGCCAGCGATGGTAACTAGCGCAGCAACGATGATCCACGTCACCATTACGACGCGTTCCGGGTTGATCCCAGAGAGCAAAGCCAGATCTTCGTTGTCAGAAAAGGCGCGCATGGATTTGCCGGTGCGGGTCTTGTTCAAGAACCAGAACAGTACAATCACAACAACGACGGCGGTCAGAATGGTCAGACCTTGGGTGGTTTTGAATGCCAACCCTTCGCGCAAACCGGTCATTTCCTTGAACTCACGCGCCCGGATAATGAACCGTTCACCATCCATGAAACGCTGTTCTTCGGCGCCCAGAATGAAACGGGTCAGGCCGTTATAGATAAACATGACCCCGAGCGAGACCATCACCACGATGACCGGTTTGGCCTTTTGCGCGCGATAGAACCGATAAACGACCCGATCGGTTCCCAACATGAGCAAAGCCGTCGCGGCAATGCCAAAGGGGATGGCCAAAAGGGCGGTCGGCAGCGGATGCAGCGAGATGCCCATTGATTGAAACAGCCAGGTGAACAGGATCACCGACATGGTCCCAAAGGCCATGGTGTCGCCATGGGCAAAGTTCGAGAACCGCAAGATCCCGTAGACCAATGTCACCCCTAGCGCACCAAGCGCCAGCTGGCTGCCATAGGTCATCGCCGGGATGAGAACAAAGTTAGAAAGCGCCACAAGGGCGTTGAGAAAATCCATTACGAGTTTCCCTTTTTATCACGCTTTTTCGAAGTCTCGAGGCCAAGGGACCTTGAAAACGTCGAAGGGTTGCGGATTGATTTGAAAGGATCGCTGTTTGTCCGGATTGCGAACATGCATATTGAAGCACCGGCCAGAAGAATGCCGTTGAGGGCTAGGAAATGCAAAAGGTCAGTCATTCCGCCACCCGGCATTGCCCGTCATAGGCAATCATCAGATGCGAGCCACTATAGTGAACGCTCAGCTTGGCCAAACCACCGGGACTACGTGTCAAAAGATACGCGCCATTGGTGTCCTTGGCCGAGACCATGAGCATGTCATCGACCAGATCGGCCTTGCCTTCGGCTGGGCCTGTGTCTGGCAAAAGCGATGCGTCCCCCGGAACATTTCCCAAAGCCACATCCACGGTGAAATCGGTGAATGTGCATTCCTCGGTCTCATAGCATTCTGTGGTGAAGGTGCAGATCAGGGTTTGGTTGGCGATGTCCTCGGCCTGTGCGCTGAAGGGCAGGGCGATCAGGGTGCCCAACGTGATTAGATGTTTCATCGCTTAACCCCCCAGGAAACTGGCGCGGACTTCTGGGTCGGCCATGAGGGATTTACCGGTGCCGGTATGGGCATTTGCGCCCTGAACCAAAACATAACCTTTATCTGCAATATCAAGTGCTTGTTTGGCGTTTTGTTCTACCATCAGGATCGAAATACCGGTGCGGGCAACTTCGATGATACGGTCAAACAATTCGTCCATCACAATCGGCGACACACCGGCAGTGGGTTCGTCCAACAATAAAACCTTGGGCTGGGTCATCAAGGCGCGACCGACGGCCACCTGCTGACGTTGACCACCCGAAAGCTCACCCGCAGGCTGATTGCGTTTTTCCTTGAGGATCGGGAACAGGTCGTAGACTTGCTCCATAATCGGGCGGAAATCATCGGTGCGAATGAACGCGCCCATTTCCAGATTTTCCTCAACCGTCAGCGAGGTAAAGATGTTGTTGTTTTGCGGAACAAACCCCATGCCCTTGGCCACGCGGTCCTGTGGCGTTAGGTTGGTGATGTCGATCCCGTCCAAGGTCACATGACCCTTGCGCAGGTTCAGCATCCCAAAGGTTGCCTTCATCGCGGTGGATTTACCGGCGCCGTTCGGGCCGACGATCACGGCGATCTCGCCCTTTTCAACCGCAATGGTGCAATCATGAAGGATGTCGGGGCCATTTTTGCCATAGCCACCGGTCATGTTGGCACCGATCAAAAAGGGTTCGCCGGTGCTTTCAAAGGTCGGGCCGCTATGTTTGGTGGTGTCAATTTCACCGATACCGGCGGCGTTGCCCAAGGACATATCCTTGTTGCCGTGGTCGTCCTGATACGGATTGTCGCTCATTCCACGGCCTCTTTGTCTTTGTTTTTCAAACCGGTACCAAGATAGGCCTCAACGACTTGTGTGTTGGCTTTGATCTCGTCCAAGGTGCCTTCGGCAAGCTTTTTGCCCTCGGCCATGACGATCACCGGGTCACAGAGTTTGCCAATGAAATCCATGTCATGTTCAATAACGCAGAATGTGTAATTGCGTTCTTTGTTCAGGCGGATAATTGCGTCGGCGATGGTCATCAAAAGGGTGCGGTTCACACCCGCGCCCACTTCGTCCAAAAAGACGATTTTGGCATCGACCATCATAGTGCGACCAAGTTCCAGAAGCTTTTTCTGACCACCGGAAATCGCCCCGGCGGGATGGTCCGCCAGATGGGAAATAGTTAGAAAATCAAGGACTTCGTCGGCTTTGGCCCGCAATGCGCGTTCTTCATTCGCGATGCGTTTTCGGCCAAACCATGTGTTCCACAAAAGCTCGCCCGACTGACCGCCCGGAACCATCATCAGGTTCTCTCGACAGGACATCGACCCAAATTCATGCGCAATCTGAAACGTGCGCAATAGCCCCTTATGGAAAAGTTCATGCGGCGGCAGACCGGTGATATCTTCACCGTCCATGAACACCTGACCAGAGGTCGGTGGCAAAGCGCCTGCAATGACATTGAAAAGAGTGGTTTTACCGGCCCCATTAGGCCCGACCAACCCGGTGATCGAGCCGGTTTCGATGGTCAGCGATGCGCCATCAACAGCTCGGAAACCGCCAAAATGGCGGTGAAGGTTTTCAACCCGGATCAAGGATTTCCCCCCATAGGAGTGCGCAAATGCGCTCACCAGAATGCAAGAACAGCCCGGAAAATCCGGGCTGTTCCACTAAAAGTCGCGTATTATTTATACTCGACAGTTTCGAACTTCGACGCTTTCACTTCGTAGTGACGGTACGAACCTGCGGCCTCACCCGGGCCGATCAGCTCAACGCCAGTTGCGCCGACATAGTCGATTTCACCGCCACCAGCGAGGATTTCAAGCGCTTTGCCCAATTCACCCGGCATGATTGGCTCACCCGGAGCGTTGGCAACGTTCAGCAAGTTGGCTGCAACAGCCGCCGAAGAGGCCTCACCACCAGCTGCCATTGCCAGAGCAATCAGAGCCGCCGCGTCATAGGATTCACGGGTGTAGGAGGATTCGGCGTTCAGATCGTTGTCTGCCGCCAGCTTGGTGAAGATTTCGGTGCCTTCGCCCTGCGCCCAAGGAACGGTCCCGAAGGTGCCTTCCATGTCTGCGCCAAGGTCAGCCAGCAGGGAGTCACCATACATGCCGTCACCCATCAGATAAGTGTCGAATGCGCCGGTGTCGATCGAGGCTTGGATGATGCCTTTGCCGCCCTGATCGGTGTAGCCAAAGACCGCCAACAGGTCGCCGCCAGCAGATGCCAGAGCGCCGATTTCAGCCGAATAGTCGGCTTTGCCGTCTTCGTGAGGTGCCGTCAAAGTGACTTTGCCGCCATTGCCTTCGAAGGCCGCAACAAATGCATCGGCCAAACCTTTGCCGTAGTCATTGTTGGTGTAGGTCACGGCGATTTCGCCAACGCCCTTGTCCTTCAGGATTTCGGCCAGAACTTCACCCTGACGGGCGTCGGACGGCGCGGTGCGGAAGAACAGGCCGTTGTCTTCGGCGGAAGACAAAGCAGGCGATGTCGCAGAAGGCGATACCATTGGAACGCCGTTTGGAACCGCAACGTTGGATAGGATCGCGCCGGTTACGCCGGAACAATCCGCGCCCATGATCGCTACAACACCATCAGATGTGATCAGGCGTTCAGCAGCGGCCGTGGCAGCAGCAGCGTCAACACAGGTGCTGTCGGCGCGAACCGGAACAAGGGTGTCGCCGTTCAGGAACTTGCCGCTGTCGTTGACTTCTTTGAGCGCCAGCTCAGCAGCGCCGCCCATCATTGGTGTGATCGATTCAATTGGGCCAGTGAAACCCAAGATGATACCGACCTTGACCTCATCAGCCGAAACGGCACCCGCGGTCAGTGCTGTGGCCGCAGTGGCCAGAAGCAGCTTTTTCATAACTCATCTCCCTTATTGGATCTTATGATCATATCGGAGCCTAAGCGGGCGACGCTCAAAAGAAAAGTGCATTTTGGAAACATTGTCGACAATATGTATCTTATATTTGGACCTTGTTTTTGAGACCTCAAACAACAGTTAATGAGACGGAGGGTCGTCATGTTCAACTTTGGTTTTTCTCGCTTATTCGCAATTGGTTATGTTGCAATCCTATGCGGTGCACCTATGCAAACTGCTGCGCAGCAATACGATTTTGAGTTGATTGCAGAAGGGTTTGACACCCCTTGGGCGTTTGGATTTTTGCCAGATGGCTCCCTTCTCGTGACCGAGCGGGATGGAAAATTGTTGTATTTGTCAGGCGCTAACCGAGTCGAAGTTTCCGGTTTGCCCGAGGTAGAGACAGACGGGCAGGGCGGGCTATTGGACGTTTTGATTCCGCGCGATTTCAACAAAACGCGCGATATTTACTTGACCTATGTGGTCAAACAGGGCTGGCGGGGGGCGGGCACCGCTTTGATGCGCGGAACGCTATCCTCAGATGGTCAGCGTCTCGACAATGTCCAAACCCTGTTTGAAATGTCCAAAGGGTCAAGCGGTGGTCGTCATTTCGGGTCTCGTCTGGTTGAAGCACCGGATGGGTCTTTGTTGATGACACTTGGCGACCGCGCTGATCGTGACAGCGCGCAAGACCTGTCGCGCCATAACGGATCAATCTTGCGACTGGATCGAAACGGCAAGCCGGCCGCGGGAAACCCTTTTGTCGGCGCCGCCACTGCGCAACCCGAAATCTGGAGCTTTGGGCATCGCAATCCGCAAGGGTTGGCGGTTGATCCCGAGGGACAGCTTTGGGCGGTCGAACATGGCGCACGGGGTGGCGATGAACTAAACAAGCTCACGGCCGGGGCAAATTTTGGCTGGCCGGTCATTTCCTACGGCGTGCATTACAGTGGTTTCAAAATTGGCGAAGGCCAAGAGAAAGACGGGATGGAACAGCCCGAGCATTATTGGGACCCATCAATTGCCCCGTCTGGATTGGCCTTTCACGATGGGCGCGGCAAGGCGGAATGGGCGGGGGATGCTTTTGTCGGCTCGCTGAAATTTGACTACATCGCCCGCATGTCTGGAAAACCGATGCTCGAAGTTGAACAGATTTCAGGCCCTGAAACCGAACGGGTGCGCGATGTACGCCAAGGGCCAAACGGTGCGATTTGGTTTTTGAGTGTTGGAAACGGGGCACTTTTTCGGATTGCCCAATAGGTCGATAGACAGGAATGGTAGTTTCCACACCGATCTGATCATGTCAGTATTATACCATATTGATTGTATTGGAGGCAAAGATGCGTTTTCAGAACCTGGTTGCAGGGGCGATGTTGTGCTTGGCGTCGGCCGTTTCTGCACAAGAAAATGAACCTATTTTCGACACTTACGAGTCCATGCGTGCCGAAATGGACCGTTTGATGGTGACCCGTGACATTCAAACATTGATGTTGAGTTTTGGTGGCGGTGACGAGATGACACCACAACAGCTCAACCAATTAGATGTCCAAGTAGAGCAGCTTTATCCGGTTGATTTTCAAAATGTTGCGGTCGTTCGCAAGGGGAATTTGCAGGGCGGGTTTCATCAAGAACTGTTGGCCTATTGGACGGGCACCTTCTATATCTACGCCTATGTTTTGTACCATGACCGTGGCAGTGATGTTGTCTCGGTGAATTTCCGGTTCAACTCTGACTTTTCGGCTTTGAACAGCTTATTCTAAGGCCGCGTTAGGCTATAATAAGCTGTGTCACACCATTCGGTTTCGCCATAGAGAAAGTTCTTTTCGGCGAAACCAACACGTTCAAACCCTTGCTTTTCCAGCACTTTGATTGACCCAAGATTGCGTGGGTCCAACTCGGCTGTTACTTTATCGGCCTCGGGAAACCGTTCAAAAACCCTTGGGATTATTGTGCTCAAAGCTTCGGTAACGAGGCCACGCCCCCAAAGATCGGGGTGCAGGATATAGCCGATTTCAAACCGTCTCCACATCCCGGCTTTGCCAACACAGACCCCGTCAACCTCAAGGATGTACTCTTCGCGATTGTTGAGATCAGAGGCGATAAAATGATCGAGAAACCGCTGTGTCTGATCCATATCCTGATGCGGCGGACGGTCCCAATAGCGCATGGCGCGGGGGTCGGAAAAAACCGCGTGCAGTGGTTCCAAATCTTCGGGAACCGCTGCGCGCAATAAGAGCCGACCTGTCTTGATCACGGTCAAACAGAGAGGCGTGACGCATGGGCTCCACGCTCACGATACGGGGTGGTTTCATAGTGGGACCGGTAGCATTTTGAAAAATGCGATGGCGAAGCAAACCCACAGGCCAAGGCGACGTTGATCACGCTCATGTCCGTTTGCATCAACAGGTTGCGTGCTTTTTGTAGACGCAATTCCATATAATATCGTTTTGGTGAACGATTCAGATAGCGCCGAAATAGCCGTTCAAGTTGACGCGTCGACATCCCAACATCTTTGGCCAAAATCGACGGGCTTATCGGCTCTTCGATGTTGGCTTCCATCATCTGGATCACTTGGCTGAGCTTGGGGTGACGCACACCAATGCGGGTGGGAACCGAAAGCCTTTGGGTGTCTTGATCGGTCCGGATCGAGTTGTAAATTTGCTGATCAGCCACGGCCGAAGCCAGATCTTCGCCATGATCGGTCGCGATAAGTTGCAAGAACAGGTCAATCGAGGACGTTCCGCCAGCGGTCGTCAACCGGTTCCCATCAATCGCAAAAACAGACTTCGTAAGCTCTACATCTTCGAATTCTTCGGAGAAACTATCCTGATTTTCCCAATGGATGGTTGCCTTCTTTCCATCAAGCAACCCTGCCTTGGCAAGAGAGTAGGCCGCCGTACACAAGCCGCCAACCGAAACACCTTTGCGGGTTTCGCGGCGCAGCCAATTCAGCATCTTTTTGGTTGTGGCCTGCTGAACATCGGCCCCGCCACATAAGATAACTGTGTCATCTCGATGCAGGTCTTCCAATTGACCATCGGTTTGAAGGCCGATCCCCGTGGAGCTTTGAATGATTCCACCGTCTTCGGAAATGACCGACCAACTATAGAGTTCCTTGGCCGACATACGGTTAGCCAAACGCAAACAATCCACCGCTGCCGCAAAGGACAGCATGGTGAAATTATCAAGTAAAACAAAGACAAAGCGCCTTGTTTTGCCGGACGTGGACGTGAGGTCCAACACAGGTCGTTGCGGCGACGGGAGCATTCAGCGGCTTCCTTCTATCTGCGCGGTGGGGCCCGGTGTGTCGGGTGATGCAGACCAGATGGGCAGAATGCGTTAAATCCGTCAAGACATGTCGGAAAAAACCAACGCGTCGGGCGGCTCTGGTCAGGGTGATCGGGATTGGTTACAAGGGGCGCTGTTAACGCTGACTCACTGCAGCGATGCGATATAAAGCGGAGAAATTTCCATGACCGAATGGCAGAAATCGAACTGGCGTAACAAGCCGCGGGTTCAGATGCCGGATTATACCGACGCCGAGGCCCTGAATGCGGTTGAGGCGCAGTTGTCGCAATATCCGCCGTTGGTTTTTGCCGGTGAAGCACGTCGGTTGAAAGACGAGCTTGGTGCGGCCGGGCGCGGCGAGGCGTTCTTGCTTCAGGGGGGCGATTGCGCTGAAAGCTTTGAACAATTTAGTGCCGACGCGATCCGTGACACCTTCAAAGTCATGCTACAAATGGCGATTGTTTTGACCTACGGTGCCAAGGTGCCGGTGGTCAAAGTGGGTCGTATGGCGGGTCAGTTCGCCAAACCACGTTCCGCGGCGACGGAAACCGTTGATGGTGTTGAGCTGCCAAGCTATCGCGGTGACATTATCAACGAGCTGGCCTTTACGCCGGAATCCCGCATCCCCGACCCAAAGAAAATGCTTCAGGCCTATACGCAGGCGGCGGCGACGCTCAACTTGCTGCGCGCCTTTTCGACCGGTGGTTACGCGGACGTGCATCAGGTGCACGCTTGGACGCTTGGCTTTGTCGAGGGCGACAAATCTGCCCGTTACCGTGAAATGGCCGGCCGTATCGGCGACACGCTCGACTTTATGAAAGCGGCGGGTGTCACCTCTGATCGCCTGCATTCGCTGCAAACTGTTGATTTTTATACCAGCCATGAATCGCTTTTGCTGGAATATGAAGAGGCGCTGACCCGTCTTGATTCGACATCTGGCAAGTGGCTGGCTGGCTCTGGTCACATGATTTGGATCGGTGACCGCACCCGTCAGCCCGATGGCGCGCATGTTGAATTCGCCAGTGGTGTGTTGAATCCTGTTGGCCTCAAGTGCGGCCCGACGACCACTGCAGAAGACCTCAAGGTTTTGATGTCCAAACTGAACCCCGAAAACGAAGAGGGCAAATTGACCCTGATCGCGCGCTTTGGCGCAGGAAATGTCGGGGAACATCTGCCACGTCTTGTCAAAGCGGTTCAAGAAGAAGGTGCCAACGTCACTTGGGTTTGTGACCCGATGCATGGCAATACAATCAAATCGGCCACCGGGTTCAAAACCCGTCCGTTTGAATCGGTTCTACGTGAGGTTCAGGATTTCTTTGGTGTCCACAATGCCGAAGGCACCGTTCCCGGTGGTGTGCATTTTGAAATGACGGGTCTAGACGTGACCGAATGCACCGGTGGTGTTCGTGCGGTTACCGAAGAGGACCTGTCGGATCGCTATCACACAGCCTGTGACCCACGTCTGAACGCCTCTCAATCGCTCGAACTGGCCTTCCTTGTGGCCGAAGAGCTGACCAAGCGGCGAAACAATGACAAGGCAGCTGCGTCCGCCTAATCGGCGAAACCAACTGTAACATAAAAAGTGAACGCTCCTGCCGGGAAATCGGTGGGAGCGTTTCGTTTTGGGGCTGGTCAATGTGTCAATTGCTTCGCAAAACTTGCGCCTAGCATGGATCGCAGGGAACAAAGCGCGTGGCACAAGACAATTCGATTGTTACCAAAGTAACCTCAAGCCATTGGGGTGCGTTCGAAGTTGACGTGCAGGATGGCAAAATCATCGCCACCCGCCCGTTCAAGGCCGACCCCAATCCGACCGACATTCCCCAAGCCGTTCCGGCGGCCGTTCATCACAAGTTACGTGTCGCGCGACCATCAATCCGCCGGGCCTGGCTCGAGAAGCGGGATAGGGCAGGGCGCGGCGACGGTGACTATGTCGAATTGCCTTGGGATGAGGCCCTGGATATCGCCGCGGCCGAAATTGATCGCATTCGCAAAACCCACGGCAATGAGGCTATTTATGGCGGGTCGTATGGCTGGAGCTCAGCCGGCCGTTTCCACCATGCCCAAAGCCAAGTTCACCGGTTTCTTAACAAAATCGGCGGCTATGTCTCGTCGTTTGGAAGTTATTCAACTGGATGCGCGCAAGCGATTATGCCCCATGTTTTGGGCACGCCGTTCCTCCAGTACACTTATGACTGTCAAGACAGCTGGCAAACCATTGCAGATCATACCGAAACGCTCGTTATGTTTGGCGGGATTAACCCGAAAAACGCCCAAGTCAGTATGGGTGGCATCACCGAACATGATACCAAAACCTGGTTTGATGTGTTTGCCGACAAGGGGATGCGATGCATTAACATTGGCCCCCAACGTACTGATAGTGTTGATGGTTGCGACTGGTTGAAATGTAGGCCAGCCACGGACACCGCTCTGATGTTAGCGCTTGCCTATGTCCTCGAAGACGAAGGGCTCACCGATCAGGCGTTTTTGGAAAACTACACGACTGGGTTTGAACGGTTTTTACCCTATCTAAAAGGCACGAGTGACGGTGTCGCAAAAACGCCGGAATGGGCAAGCGGGTTATGCGGAGTTGCCCCGGACTCTATTCGCGAACTAGCTCGTCGTATGGCGAAAACCAGGACGTTGATCACCCTGTCTTGGTCGTTGCAGCGTGCCGAACATGGCGAGCAGCCCTATTGGATGTCTGTGGTTCTTGGCGCAATGCTCGGTCAGATCGGCTTGCCCGGCGGCGGGGTCGGCTATGGCTATGGGGCAATTGGTGGCATCGGAAAATCGATGCGAGCTATGAGCGGTATGACCTTGGATCAAGGACAAAACCCAATCAAAACCCAAATCCCTGTGGCGCGAATTGCAGACATGCTTTTGAACCCTGGCGTGCCTTATGATTTTAATGGAAAAACAGAGCCTTACCCAGATATCAAGCTGGTCTATTGGGCCGGAGGTAATCCGTTCCACCACCACCAAGATCTTAACCGGTTACACAAGGCGTGGCAGCAACCCGATTGTGTTATTGTCAATGAACCCTGGTGGACAGCCACCGCCAAACGGGCCGACATCGTGTTTCCGGCAACCACCCCGTATGAGCGCGAGGATATTGGCCGCTCAAGCATGGATGATTACCTGTTCAACATGCCCCAGATGATAGCACCACAAGGCCAAGCACGCGATGACTACGATATTTTTGTGGGCTTATCAGATCGCTTAGGGACTGAGCCGGCGTTTTCAGAAGGCCGGTCAGGCGAGGAATGGCTTAGAACCCTCTATCAAGAATACGAAAATCGGTCTGATGTGTCAGAAATACCTGTTCCGAATTTTGATCAACTCCGAAAACAAAACTGGATTCACCTTCCTATAAAGAACACCAGCCATACGACGTCACAGCTCGCGCGTTTTCGACAAAATCCTCGAGAACACGCGTTGAAAACACCATCCGGAAAAATCGAAATCTTCTCTGAAACGATCGAACGGTTTAACTATACGGATTGTGGTGGTCATCCGATGTGGTTGCCGCCGTCTGAATGGCTTGGAGACGCAAGCGATAAGGCCCCTTTGCACCTTGTTTCGCCACAACCCGGAGACAAGTTGCACAGCCAATTGGAGGCGGCTTTGCAAGATGTTGAAGGGGCACGGCCCGAAACAATTGTCATGAACCCAGAGGATGCTGCTAAACGCGGCATCGAAACAGGTGAAATCGTTCGGGTATTCAATTCACGCGGGGCCTGTCGCGCCCGGGCATTGGTGAGTGGCGATATTGTTCAAGGCGTCGTCGCGCTCCCCACTGGGGCATGGTACGGCGAGGCTCATGATAACATTGATAAAAATGGAAACCCAAATGTCTTAACCTTGGATGTTGGGACCTCCAAACTTGGTCAGGGAAGCAGTGCTCATACTGCTCTTGTCGACGTTTCCTTGTTGTAGTGCATGGATTTTTTCGGGCGACTGATTGTACAGCATGAGCCGCTAAATATGGAAAGCTGTAGACCTGGGCCGTTGTGCTTCGTTGTCCACCCCTTTTGAGTTCAGTGCAAATAGCATGGATCTACGATGTACGGGTGATGCGCGACGTCGCGACTATCTTGCTGACAATGGTTTTGATCTTGCTGTTGATTATTGTCTTTGCGAACAATGCGTTTTGGTTTCCCAAGAAATTAAGCCCGACAGGTTCAAGTAAGGCCACCCTATGACAAAAGATGCAAAGTATTGGTCGGAGTGGTTTTGGCGGGGATTTTTTGCCAACTGGGTCACGCAGGTTCAAGACAATCAAGGCGGTGTATTTGATGCACTCGATGCTGAGGGCAAACCAGATTTGAAGTCTGGAAAATCGCTTCTTGCTCAGGCACGTGCGCTTTTCACTTTCTCGTATGTTGCGCTGTTATCCGGAGATAAGGTGCTCACCGAGGTTGCCCGGAAGCAATTGTTTTTTATTAATAAATTCGAAAAAGAACCGGGCTTGTTTCGATGCAATATGACCCGAGACGGAACTCCGACTGGCAACCAAGAGGATGAAGTCGCTCGCAGTTATGACCAGACCTTTGTCATTTTGGGGTTGGTCACATGGAACAAGCTTTCACCATCAAAAGAGGCGACGGTTCGGATTGATGCGTGTTGGGAAGCTATTGAAACCCAGCTAACCGATCCCGCGACTGGTCTGCTCCTGAACGACGATAGCGGAATAGAAACGGGCCCTGCACAAAACCCCCATATGCACCTCTATGAGGCATGCTTGCAGGCTTTTCGCATGACAAACGAAACCGTCTGGCTTTCGCGTGCGGCGGGTTTGCGCAACGTCGGGCTGCGGTTTTTCATGAATGATCACAGTGGCAGTGTTGCTGAATTCCTAACGCACAACTTAGAGCCTTTGCCGGGTAGGGCTGGCCAACGGCGCGAGGTTGGGCATCAATGCGAATGGGCTTGGCTGATGTTGGAAGAGGCCGATCTTTCTGAGGATTCCCGTCTGCTTGCGCCGGCCGAACATCTCTTTAGATTTGCCGAAAAATATGGTTTTTCTCAAGACGGCCCCTTGAAGGGGGCTGTTTTTGATGCCGTTTCGACAGAGGGGAAAGTTGTTGAAAACACGTTTCTCTTGTGGCCTCAAACCGAAGCAATCAAAATATTGTCGATGCGTCACAAAGCTGGTGATCCTTTGACCGGTGAGCGCGCGCAAAATTTGCTTTGTCTTGTGTTCCAGCGTTGGTTCGAACAGCATCCATATTTTTGCAATCAACTGGATGCTGATGGTCTTGTCGTTTGGGATGAGTCCCTGACACGCCTTATGTACCACCTAATTTTGGCGTTGCTAGAGGGGTCAAAGGCCGGGTTGTGGCCTGAAATACCGAAGAAAATAGTGTCGTGATTATTTCGGTTGAGGTGTTCTTAAAAGGCCAAGTGAGATCTCCAAAATCGAAAGTTTCTCCTGCAAGGTAACCGATCTTTGGAAAACTGGTACGTGCGGACATGGGGTAGCGCTTGTCGGTACAGAGCTACAAGCTCAACCGGACATCATTTGTTTATTTATGATCAACCTGTTGGGCTCAACGTTGTTGAACAAAAATGTCACACCCAATAGTAATGAAATAGTACTTTGCACGATATACCGTTTACGACGGCAATTGGTTCAAGCGTATGACTGAGTGAGGTGAAAAGAATTGGAAAGCCGACCGATCCGCTTGGCCATAATTGATGACCATGCCATTTTCTTACAGGGGCTTTTCTATGTGTTTGAAAGGTCGCCTTTGGACCTTGATGTGCGGAGTTTCACGACGGCCACTGACTTTCTACAAGAAACCGACAATGGCCAAACCTGGGATGTGGTGATTACCGACTTGGCCATGAAACCCTTCAATGGGATTGCGCTGATCGGAGCGTTGCGGGCAAGAAACATTGGCGTTCAAGTGATCGTTTTATCCGCATCCGAAGATGCTATCACCCGCACCAACGCCCAAATGGTCGGGGCGTTTCGTTTTGTTCACAAGTCTTGTGAAGAACATGTTTTGCTCGACGCGATCACCGCTGCTTTTGCAGAAGGGCCGTTACCAGCCAAGTCAATTGAGAATGGAGCACGTCGCACGATGTTTCAATCCGATGGAACAGACACGGTGGTTCGGCCAAAACTTGGCCCACAGCAGCAACGTATCCTGTCAATGATGGCGGAAGGTTCTACCAACAAGGACATTGCCCGCGCCCTTACCATTAGCGAGAACACCGTCAAAACCCACGCCAAAACGATCTTTCGGGAGCTCTCTGTAGGAACCCGCGCCGCAGCGGTTCAAAGAGCACGCGAATTGGCGTTGTTCTGAAGCGATCGCTCCAATGCGCGCCGTAATTCTATTTCCCGTCTGGGCAGTTCAATCGTGTCTTGGGTCCAGCTTTGCGCGTCCGTATTTGCGGCCCGCAAAAGGCGCGTTGTCGGGGCGAATTGGCGTAGGTCACCAATCTCTTCAGGAGAAAATGTTTGGCCCGCGGCTGGGTCAAGCACGATCAAATCCGGCACTTGCCCCAGAACCGTGATCGCTTCGGCCGCATCTTCACAGGTATCCGCATGGGCAAATTTCCAAACCCAGGACGAGACCAAATCCGCCCATGCGCCCATAGTTGGGAGGGTCTCCTGCCCAACAACCAGTACGAAGGCTTGTTCCTGTGGCGTCTCAATTTGCACCCTCGGCAGTCGAAGCGTCACTTGCGTGCCTTTGGTTTCGCTGGATTTGATCTCAAATGTGCCGTCAAGCTCATGGGCGAGTTGCCGTACAATGCCCAGCCCCAAACCGCGGCCACTGTGGGTCGCTGGCAAATCTTCTCCTTGGCGCACCGCTTGAATTTGGTCCTGTGTCATACCTGGGCCTTGGTCGGTGACTTGCCAGAGGCTCTCGGTGTCGGTCGCATAAACCGTCAATCGTACCGCGCCACCAGAGGCCCCATATTTTACCGCGTTGCTTAGAAAATTTCGAAGAATACGCTCAAGCTTGGGGCGGTCACTTTCGATGACATCCAAATCAACGTCCACGGTGAAATCGCAGCCTTCGGCGGCAAATTGCGGGCGATATTCATCGTCCAACTGAGCCACCAAATCCGCCACGTCGATCTCAGCCTGCGCCGGTTCTTGGGCGGGCTGCTCCACATTCGAGAGTTCCTCAACCAGCGCTTCTTGGCTAATCAACGCAAGGCGGATTTGGCGCACGAGAACCGCTTGTTCCGGTGAACTGGCTTGGCGATCCATCTCGGCCAAGAAATTTCGCAGGGCCAATAGGGGCTGGGCCATGTCATGTCGAATAGCTTCCAAAGATCGTTTGGCCGCTCGTTGATGCTTGGCGGCTTCGGCAAACTCTTCCAGTGCTTTTTCAGCCTGACGGCTGACCAATTTGGCCGCTAGCGCATCGCGTGTCTTTTGACTGGCCGTTTTGTTGGTGGTGAAACAGAAGCTCAAATAAAACAGGATGAACCCACCATAAATGCGAAGGACGCCATCCATCGTAAACAAGAGATACAGGCCAAAGGGTAGCAAAGAGCATACAGCAATAGCGAGGTAACCCGGGCGATACACGGTCCCGGCCATGACCCCGCCTGCGGTGATCGAGGTCAAAAACAAACCCGCCAAAAACGTCTGAAGCTCTGATGTCGGGCTGGCCAGCTCGATCGCACCTTTTGCCCAGAGCAATCCGGTGCAGGCAGAGATTACGATGTGCCCGATCAGATATTGGTCGACCTGTTTTGGGGTGTCGTCTGAGTGCAACCAAAACCGGGCGTATAGTATCGTGATCGCGACCATAACCGAAGCAAGGCAGGTCCAGATCAAAGCCTCTCGATAGAGATGCACAGAGGCAAGGCTAATTGCGATCAATGCGATCAGAATAAAGACAGATCTGGCAGAGCCATGCGCCCGCTCTCGTAACAAGCGCGCTTCTTCGGCCCGGATTTCGACCGAAGTTGGTGGAACGAATGCTTGGCTCATGATGCTGTGGCGGCCTCAGTCAAATCATCCGACTGGAACCATAAATACCCAGCAACGGCCAACCTAAGCACGCCCGGTAGCCCGGTAAAAAAGAATAAGAGCAGGCCAATAGACTCGGGACCATCTGCGCCGGATTTATCGAAACCGGCCATCCCCAAAATAGGAAAGGCAATCCCCATAGGCGCAACAAAGGCCATTTTTGAGGCCGCGTTTTTCAAAGCCAAATAGCTGGCCGCTCTTGGGTGGCCGCTGTCGGCTTCGTCGCGCGCAACGATATCTGCAAGCATTGAGGTCGGCATGACCGCATCGCAGGTCATACAGGCCCCAAGGCCAACGCAAATCGCTTGCATCATGACTGTGTCTCCGACCCCAACGGCGTAGCAGGCCGACAAAACACCGGTGCAAATCATGATGGCACATGCCCAAGTTTTGCGCTTGCCGATCTTTTTGGAAAGCAGAATCCAAAGCGGTACAAAAAAGGCGGTTCCTACTAGCAACAGCAAGAACATCTGACCCACCATAGCGGGGGCCTTCAGAACGTGTGTGACAAACAAAACCAGAAGACCGACCGTCATGGCGTTGGCCGCTTGAACGGCAAAAAACACGATCATTAGCTTGCGAAACGCACGCTCTTGCAGGCAGTTGCGCCATGCGGTCCACGGGCTCATTCGGGTTTGGACAACCGGATGTGTCCGTCGCGGGGCCCATATGAAGAACACTGCCAATGCCACGGGCATCGTTATCAAAAAGGCCAACGCCAACGTCGCCAAGGATACCCCCATCTGTGACCCGATGATGAGCGGAGCCAATGAGGCGGCCAATGCGCCCAATATCTGAAACACGGCCTTGGTGCCGGCCAGAACCGAACGCTCGTGCACGTTGGGAGAAATCTCTAGGCCGATGCTGGAGTAGGGCACATCAAAAGCGGTTACAAAAAGCAGATATCCGGAAACCACACAGAACAGGTAAATTGGGCCAACCGCATCTTGCGGGGCGAGCAACAACCAAGCAAATAGCAAAACACCGGGGAAGGATAACACCATCCATGGCACCCGGGGACCGCGTGCTCCGCCGGTTCGGTCGCTGAGCGCTCCGATCAATGGATCCGTAAACACATCGAAAAACCGACCAAACATAAAAACGGCACCTACAACCGCCAGTCCGAGCCCCATGTCTATTGCGTAGAAGGTTGGCACAAAGCTTACAACCGCGAAGCTAACCATGGCCAAAGGTGCGCTTAGAGCGCTGAAACAGACGAGCTGCCAGCCGCTCATAATCCGATCGGTAGTTCCCATTATTCTCCCCAAGTCGTTGAGACCATTTTGGACGCATTGTTGTTTCCAAGGAAACAACTTTCTGTTTCGCTCTTAACAATCACCCGTTTGGGTGATTGTCGCTCATACCCTCAACTCATTAAAACTAGCTTGTTTTTGCGCGATTTTCCTCTGTTTGGGTGCGCGCGAAGGCTTGGGGAAGGAGCGCGAAAGCGGTCCAAAGGCAATATTGGAGGGTCATCATGGGATATCGCGGTCGCGGTCACAAGAGAAATACGGACAAGGAAGTTGATGCATCAAGCGCGTCGCATGGGAAATTCATCCGGACGCACCGTGGTGACGATGACGTCACTGGCTCTGACCATGGTGACTATATCTTTACCGGACGTGGCGACGACACTGTGGAAGGGGGCGGTGGAAACGACGTGATGTTTGGTGGCCGGGGGCAGGACACTGCGGTCTTTTCCGGCTCAGTGTTGGACTATAAAGTTCTTAGTTTCGGATGCGGGCGTTGGAACCTTGTCCAAGGAGCGGATGGTTGCGATCTTCTGCATAGCTTTGAAATCTTGCAATTCGACGACTTCACACTGGATTTGAGGTCCAACAACGACCCACTGGTGATCCTACGGGATGACGGTCTGGAAACCTCTCAGGGCGAGGCGCTGAGTTTTCAGGTGGATTTCTATGATATCGACGGGTCCTCGGTTGAGCTGGTTTCGGCGAGCGTTACCGGCAATGGCACATTGACCACCCAAGACAGCGGTGTCAGCCAGGTTGGTCAGATCGGCGTCGGTGGAGGCACATCCGTGTCATTTGAGCCGGGCAACGCCTATGACAGTCTCGGCGCCGGTGAGAGCATTACAGAAACCGTCACCCTGGTGATTTCGGATGGTCAAGGCGGTTCCACGACCGTGACCTACGACATTACCATAGAGGGTCAGAATGACGCCCCTTTAGCCTTGGCGGTGTCGGCGACCGCGTCCGAAGACGCCGCGACCGTTGTCGTTTCCGAATTTAGCGACATCGACACCAACGACAGCCATAGTTTCACCATTGATACAACAGACACACGTGGCGTGGTTACAAACAACGGCGATGGCACATTCGGGTACGATCCAACCACCGCCTTCGCCACTCTCGGCGCTAGTGAAACTGCGACGGATACCTTCCTTTATACGGTTGCTGACGGCAATGGCGGCGTCGCCACCGAGACAGTAACCATCACCATTCAGGGGCAAAATGATGCTCCGGTGGCCATGGCTGTTAGCGACACCGCTGACGAAGATGGCCCCGCGATCACCATTTCAGCGGACGTCTCGGACGTAGATATTTCTGATATCCATACGTTCAGCGTCGATACCACAGACACGCTCGGCGTAGTTACAAACAACGGAGACGGCACCTTTGCCTACGCCGCAAATGGCGTCTTTGACTATCTCTCTGATGGCGAGACCGCGACTGACGCGTTCACCTATACCGTAGATGACGGCAATGGCGGGATTGATACTGAAACTGTCACCGTAACCATAACAGGTCAAAACGATGCGCCCATTGCAGGCGCGGTGACAGGAACCGTTGGCGAAGATTCACAGGTAGCCGACTCCGATAGCGTCGGAGCCTATACGATCCCAAATGCCGGTCGTTTCTATGTCTATGATTTCGATACGGGCACCGCGACTACGATTCCGCGCGACGGCGGGCAAAACAACAATTTTGACCAGATCGCCGCACAATATCTAAGCGATGGCAATGGCGTGATCGTGCAACCGAACCCCAATAACTCGGGTTGGGGGTTTGCAGGCCAAGTGTACGTGGACGGTGCAGCAGAAGCAATTGCTCCTACCGATTGGGTCATAAACGGGGGGAACGGTGCCGTTGATGTGTCGGGCCCGCAGTGGATTGGGTTTGCCGACAATAACCAAAGTATCGATAGCATTGAGCTGAACATTGACGGGCTTGATCTTGGCAATGGCGTCACAGTGGATGCGCATATTTCGGTTGGCCCGCTGAATTACGAATACTTGCGGACCGATGATCTGCGCGTGGATGGGGTTCAGTTCAGCTCAGCGCTGAATGGACCAAGTCCCTCGGTCACGGTGGCGGCGGAATTTGCCGATCCTGACAGCGATGCTTTTGTGTTCACGATTGATGACAGCAGTACCCTTGGTGACGTCATCAACAATGGCGATGGTACATTCACCTATTCCGCTAATGGTATGTTCGAGTATTTGGACAGCGGAGAGACCGCGACCGACACCTTTGCCTACACAGTAGACGACGGCAATGGAGGTTTGGACACGGCAATCGCCACCATCATCGTAACGGGATCGGATGATATTCTATTTGCCTAAGTGACAAGGACAATTTTGCTGGCAGGCGCCAAATAATGGTGCCTGCTTTAACCGTTTTTACGGGTGTATCGGCATCTAATACAGCCGTCTTAAGGGAGTAATGAAAGACAATCGCGCCCTGACGATTGAATGCATTTTTGAATGGCAACTCCAGGACGCTTGATCTTTGTCTTGTGGTGTCAAAAATCTAGTTTGGACGGACAGCACCAAAAACTGCGAGATTTTCGCGACAATCTCTTTCGAGTTCAGGGCACGCCTCGTACGACTGAACTAAAACCATCCAATGTAATTTGCGTCCCACATTTGGCTACGTTTTTATACAATTGGAGCAGACTGGCTTTGTCGCATAAATCGGTTGGGGGGATTCATGTTGCGAATCTAGCGTGATAGCCAACGGTCATGAGAAGCTGGGCACCAACGACTTACAAGACCAAGAACTGGTCAGACTATAATCGAGTTTTGAAACAGCGCCGTTCCCTATCAATCTGGTTTCTTGCTGAGATGATTTGGGAAGCCGAACGTTCTGATCGCCGAGGACGGCAGCAAGCCTATAGCGACGCTGCAATCCAAGCATGCCTGACCTTTAAGGTTATGTTCAGTTTGCCTCTGAGACAAACGACAGGGTTTGAAGAAAGCATGTTTGAGTTGGTTGGGTTGAGTTGGACGGTTCCAGACTTCAGTACGCTGTGTCGTGGCCAGAAAACCCTGACGGTGAACATTCCATATCGTGGCTCAGGAGGCCCCTTGCATCTCTTGATCGATAGTACAGGTGTCAAGGCTTAGGGCGAAGGTGAATGGAACGCACGCGCATCGTGGCTCCAAATGTCGCTTGTGGTCTAAGAAACACATTGGGATAGATGAGAAAACGCTGGAATTACTTGCAGTTGAGGTCACGAGTAGCAGCATTGGTGATGCACCCATGTTTCCTGACCTGTTCGATCAGATCCCGCCCGACCAAGAGATTGCCAGTGTCACGGCCCCTTCTCGGCAGATCGCTGCGCAATCTGCCTGCCGGGCAATGGATTGGGCTAACGACACGCGCAAATGCCAACACGCCATCGCAACGCGAAAGGCCCATGCCGTCATTCCACCGCGTAAGTACGCTAAGCTGTGTAAGCCCGACTCCTCGGGAGCAAAGGCGCGAAACGAAGCCGTCCGAGCATCAAAATATCTGGGTCGCGCGTTGCTGAAGAAAGTTACCGGATACCACCGCCGAAGTCGCGTTGAGGCAAAATGAATTTTGTGAATCTGCTCGGTCAGTGCGTCTCCGCGCGTGACTTCGATCAACAGGTCGCGGACATCCAGATCCGTTCTGCGATCCGCAACGGCTTCACTGCGCTTGGCATTCCCAAGACAGAACCCGTAAGATAAATCCGTCCGGTGTGAGGGGACGTCTGACCTCTATGTGATTTGTTCAACAAAACCGACAAGCCACCGAAGAGGATGCGGCCAAACCCAGCTTTTCCAGCGTTCTGAATAGATGCCTTCAGCACAGGAGTATTTGCCTCGACGTTCAGTGAGGTGAAGGCTGGGCCTTCTAGCGCGATTTTCTCGCCTCGGCACCGCCGGTCAGCCACTGACCAGTAGCGAACAAGGCACTCATGAGCGCCAATCTCTGCAGCCACTTCTTGCGCTGACTGCCCATCTTCTTGGATGCACCGCGTAGCTTACCGTTTCAAATCGTTGGGCCAGAAATTTTTCCGGCCGCCGACTTGCTAACTTAGTAACCCCAAAGCTTGTGCTCCGCCATTCACGCGTCCTGTTTTTCGCCAAACGCCTGAAACTCTCATAGCTTTATGGGATTAGGGGGGGGAAGGGCCAGATGCAGCGCTTGCGCTTCACCGCTGTGGTGCCGCAACTGGCATCGGGAGCGAGCCGATTGCGATACAAGCGGGAGCTTGTGATTTGATAGAAAACAAAAAAGCCCTCGAGCCGTTAAGACTCAAGGACTTTTTATGGCTCCGGCGGTAGGGATCGAACCTACGGCCAATTGATTAACAGTCAACTGCTCTACCGCTGAGCTACGCCGGAATATGTGGGGGTGTATAGCTACGAGAATTTCGGGCGTCCAGAGGGATTTTGAACAAAATGAAGTTTTTTTTCACCTTGGACTAAATCCGACGAAAAACAGCAGTTTCCGACAATTCTGAAACCGGTTCGATGAAGGATTTATCCATGAGATCAATGAGGTGCGCCAAAACGTTGCGTGACGCAGCAGGAAGCAATGCCTCTGGAGTTTCGGTGTAAATCATCCGAGCTAACCGTTGGGCGTTTGCCGGACCGGCTGCCAAGCCTTCAAGGATTGAAGACTCGCGCGCCATGCGATGCGCCAAGAGTTCTTGAACTCGGGCGTTGGGCGTGGTGATGGGGGCGCCGTGGCCGGCGTGAAAGGTGTCCCAGCTGGTCCTATCAAGCCTTTGCAAGGAGGCCATGAACCCCCCAAGATCACCATCGGGGGGCGAAACCAAAGAACTGGCCCAACCCATTACAAGGTCACCAGAGAACAAAACATTATCCCAAGCAAAACAAAGGTGATTGGCCATGTGACCGGGCGTGTGTAACGCCCGCAAGCTCCAATCTTTGCCTTTGATGACTTGATCGTCTGACAGGTGGATATCAGGGGCAAATGCCTGATCGACGCCTTCTCCACCTCCGACGCACCCGGAAAGAGCCAAACGTGTCATCGTTTTGCTGCGACCATCTTCTGCCCGGCCAAAGGCCAAAACTGGCGCATCAACACGATTGGCCAGCGGACTCGCCAAAGGGGAATGGTCAAGATGGGCATGGGTGACAAATATGTGGGTGATTTTTTGCCCCGGTAGGACCGCAGATTCGATTGCCTGAAGGTGGGCGGGGTCATCGGGGCCGGGATCGATAACAGCCAACTCGGAGGTGCCCAACAGGTAAGTGTTTGTACCGCGAAACGTCATCGGTGAGGGATTTGGTGCCAGAATGCGACGCAAGCCCGGCGAAAGGTCTTCTGCAACTCCAACACTCGGTTTGAAATCAGGTTGAGGATCTTGCATCGTTTGTCCTTTTCGCGATGGTAGCGCCGCGTGGCTTTGGGTAGGCTTATCTCATGTCGTTCAAATGGCTCAAACAATATATGCCGCGCAGTTTGTATGGGCGGGCCGCATTGATCCTGGTTTTACCGGTGGTCACGCTACAATTGGTTGTTTCGGTCATCTTTATTCAGCGCCATTTTGATGACGTGACCCAGCAAATGAGTCGTGAGTTGGCACGCGCTACCAATTTGGCGCTGAGCCTGTCCAACTCTCAAGTTGACGCATTAAAACAACTCGATCTGGAAATTTCTGTGGTGGACGAAAGCGTCGTTCCCGCGGAAGATATTCGGCGCTGGTATGACTTTACCGGAGTAGTGGTGATCCGCGAGCTGAACCGGAAAATTCCAGGGTTACAGCGTGTCGCCTTGCCCGATGACGGGGTGGTTGAGCTCTATATCCGGCGTGACGACACCTTATTCCTCGTCGAAACGAGCCGGGGCCGTGTTTCAGCGACCAACCCGCACCAATTACTTGTTAATATGGTGTTTTTTGGTGTTTTAATGACGTTGATTGCGTTCTTGTATCTTCGCAATCAACTGCGTCCGATCACACGCCTTGCAACCGCGGCCGAGGCCTTTGGTCGTGGGCGTCACGAAGTCTATTCGCCGTCAGGTGCCGTAGAAGTTCGCGCCGCAGGCAGTGCCTTTGTCGACATGAGGGCGAGAATCGAACGTCATATCGAACAGCGCACTATGATGCTGTCCGGTGTCAGCCATGATTTGCGCACGCCAATCACACGGTTGCGTTTGGGATTGTCACTTTTGGAGGAAGAGGACCGTGCGCCGCTAGAGCAAGACGTTGAAGAGATGCAGCTTTTGATTGATTCCTTTCTGGATTTCGCACGAGGGGACGCACAAGACGCTGAAACCGAGCTTGTTGACCCATTCATGTTGGTCACCGACATCGTCCAAGACGCTCAGCGCACCGGGCAAGATGTTGAAATTGCCGAACTGGAAGGTGATGGCGAGGTGCGATTACGCCCGAGGCCCATGCGTCGCGCCGTGGAGAATCTTGTGGGCAATGCCCGTCGATATGGTTCGTGCTGTCGTGTGTCGGTTTTTCTTTCGGCCAAGGCGTTGCGCATTCGGGTTGAGGATGACGGCCCTGGAATTCCCGCAGAGGAACGTGAGAGAGCGATGCGTCCCTTTGTACGGCTTGACCCGGCGCGCAACCAAGATCGCGGGTCCGGTGTTGGGCTGGGTTTGGCGATTGCCGCCGATATTGCCCGAGCGCATGGGGGCGTTTTGCGTCTAGGTGAAAGCGCCGAATTGGGTGGGTTGCGGGCCGATATTGTTATTGGTCTGTAACATGGCCTTACGGAAGGCATTCGCTTAAAATTGCAGTGGATAGTCCGATTTTCGCCATGATCAAAACACGTAGTTGCACGGCTTGCCCGCCAAACAGATCTCTATCAGCCGCATCAATGCGCGGCACAGGATTTCTGTTCAAAAGGGAGACCCAAAGATGGGCATTACCGCATTTGTTACACTGGCCACACTGGGCTTAGCTGCTGTTCCCGACCATGCGCCTAAAGGCGAAGTATTGGCACAGGCCGTTCCGTTTATGTCGACGCAAGGAATTGTCGTGCCGCGCGGTGACGTGATGACTACGGCCAAAGGCTGCAGCTATCAGCGCACTCAGGCACCGGGCCATCCGCCACGCTGGATTTTGATTGTTAACCCGCAACGTCTTGGTCTGCCAAAGCCGCCAAGACGCTGTAGCGGAATGATGTAAGCATCAGTTGGATGCAGTTGCGACCGCATCCAAAAATTCGCCAAGTTTGTGACGATCGAGCGGCTTTGGAAGCAGCTCGATCGCATGTTGTTTACAGGCTTGCTGGAGTTCGGGTGCGCGATCCGCTGAGATGACCGCACAGGGCAGGGCACCGTATCTATCACTAATCATCGTATATAGATCGATCCCCGTACCGCCGGGCCCCAATTGATAGTCAACCAGCAAAACATCCGGTGTAATTTCAATATCTTCCAGCAAAGACAGCGCGGAATTCGCATCATCGGCTTCAATGACATGAACCCCCCAAGCTTCGAGCATCACCGTTAAAGCGCGTCGGAGTTGCGTTTCGTTTTCGACCAGTAAAACTATAAGACCGGCTTGCGCTAATCCAACCGGGGCGGCGATACGGCGCGCGCTGGGTTTTTTGCTATCGGCACGGCCCGCGATCGGGACCGTCACCATGAAACAACTGCCCTGACCGGGAATTGATTTCAAATCCAAAGCGTGGCCCAACCGGGCACAAGCGCGTTCCACAATTGCAAGCCCAAGGCCCAAGCCTTCATTGGCGCTGGCATTGGGATCAAGTCGGCGGAACTCTTCGAAAATAGTTAACTGATCCTCTTCATCTATACCGGGTCCGGTATCCCAGACTTCTACTCGGGCAGACCCTCCAACGCGGCGAACGCCCATCAAAACCTTGCCAGTTTCGGTGTAGCGTACCGCGTTAGAAATCAGATTTTGGATAATTCTCCTGAAATACGCGGGGTCGGTTTCGACCATCAAATCCGATGGCACAAAGCGTAGAATCAACCCGTTTTCGGCGGCCAGAACCTCCATTTCATCGCGAAGACTGCCTAAAATGTCGCGCAAAGCGACAGTGCGCACGTCAAAGGTGATACCTTCATCCGAATCCAGTTTGGAAATATCAAGCAGAGCGTCGATGATTTGCCCGGCGCTTCCTAGAGCGGCATCAGCCTTGGATAAAACAGCCTGTTCGTGGGGTGTTTTCGACGTATCCGCAAGCGATGCAATGAACAGTTTGGCCGCTGACAAAGGTTGCAACAAGTCGTGACTGGCCGCGGCAACAAATCGGGACTTCGAGGCATTGGCCCGCTCGGCTGCGGCTAGGGCATCTTCCAATTCCATGGTACGTTCAACGACGCGCTGTTCCAGTATTTCGTTGATTTCAGCAAGCTTTTGGGCAGCTTCACGTTCGGCGGTAACGTCAGTAACGGAAATCACAAATCCACGATCTGGCATGCCGCGGCCAAAGATTTGCAACGTCATACCGCCGCCGCGTTTGATTTCAAAACTGATGGGTCCGCGTGGTCCTTCAGAATAAGCCCAGTGGAGAAATCCTTCGGGGCCAAGGCCGCGGGTAAAGACGATTTGTTCGTCCAACTGCTCAAGCAACCCGGAGAACGATACGCCCAATTGCAGGCGCCGGGCGGGCAGGGCGAGGAGGGCACCAATCTTGCGATTCCAGCCGACCAAACGCGCGTTTTCATCAAAGACGCAGACCCCTTGGTTCAAATGATCCAAGGTCGCGCGAATAACGCGGGTTTGTTTATCCTTAAGGCGGTCGCGCTCCTGACGTTCTAGACGGATCAAATCCGTCACATCGGTTTGCAAGACCACAGTGCCGCCATTGGCGGTCCGATGCTCTGAAACCTGCAACCAGCGATCCTTGACCAGCCGAACATTAAACATCACATGGCGGTCTTGATGGCGCCGCATCCGTTGCTCGGCCCAATTCTCGGGGCTTATCCCCTTGGGCAACGCAAGATGCGCGGACCGGCTAATATTGCGAACATAGTCTTGAAAGGGGAGTCCCGGATGAAGAAACCCCTCCACATCCTTGAAGTCACGACAAAAACGCGTATTGCTCATCACTAGGAAATCGGCCGGATCGAAGAGAGCAAACCCTTCGGAAACGGTTTCAATTGCATCGGCAAGGTTGCGACGTGCTGCCTCGGTATCATCATTGGCCTTTGCCAGCTGCGCGTTGGATTGGTGGAGTAAATCAAGCGTTTGCTCAAGCTCCAGAGTTCTTTCACGAACACGCTTTTCCAACAGTGCGGCGCGTTCAAATTGCGCGTAGGCGGCGCTTGATTGCTCGCTGCCGTATTCGACACGTTTCATCAACGCATCGGCGATCTTTAAAAGCTTCTCGTTCTGGCGCTCTAGGCTGTCGTCAGGATCAATCAGGGACATATTCTGTTGCGCTATTCTGAATCACGGGGTGTTGGGGGATAGATCGCCACACCGGTCAAGGTCTGGTTCACATGTAGACCGCCAATTTGCTCTCCATAGGTAGAAAAGCCAACAACGTTGTGACGCTGAAGAATATCCGAAATCTCACGGGTTTTTTGTTTTTGTTCCGCCTCGACCCGTCGCAACAGGCAATCACAGCCCAAAATGTGATCCGGGACACCGTCTACTCCGAATTTGGATAGGCCTTGTTCAAGATGACCGGCCATATCCTGATGGTTGGCCAGGGTAAGGACCATGCCTTCGTTAACGGCAGAAAAGAATACCAAGTCTCCGTTTTCATTCACCCTTTGGATCGCGCGCACGTGGTGGGTATCGCCAAGACGGACGACAACCGGGTAGGCCGCAAAGGTAAAAGCCGAGAGTTGGAAGGGGTCTTTGCCAGTCAGGCGAGCATATTCCTTGGCAGCAGGTTCCGCATTGATTTCATGCACCAGACGGTTGGCCGGGTCGGCACCGGTTACGACCATGCGGGTATCCGTTGGCACCAAGTGATCCAAGCTAAATACCCGCACGGGGCAATGGCTTCGGACCAACGCAACAACCGCTGCATTCTGGCGGATTGATCCGTTGTAAGATAGCCAGGTCTGACCAAACTCGGTCCCGTCGCCGGAGGAGCCACCAAACAGCGGCATCGCCCCAAGCCCGGACGCCAAAACACTTGTCAGCTTTTCTTCGCAAAGCGACAAACCATCGACCATCAAAAATGCAAATTCAGACACCATAGAACCGGCGCGATGATTGAGACCGAGACGTTGTTGGATCAAGGTGTCGACGATGTTTTGCTCGTCCATATTCCCAAGATCATCAATTACATAGGTCGAGGTGGCAAAATTCTCGGACGGAAAACCAACGGCAATGATTTGGCCGTCCTCGTAACCATTTTTGCCAAGCTCTCCGGCTGTCGTACAAGACAGGATTTCAGCGCCTTCAAAAAGGCCCTGTGCGGTGCCTGTGAGGGCACCAAAATCCGCGTCAGGAGAGGCAAACAAACATACCATTGAAAAAGGCCCGGACCCAAGCTGATCGCGTAGGGCGACCGCCGGGTTAGGGTCCGTTGCAGCAATCTGCGCGGTGCGCAGTGCTGGCGATCTGGTCAACTCCTCCTGAGCGGAGCCTTGCGTTGCTCCGTCCACTCTTTTTTCTTTCCTCAGATCAGTTCGCCGAGAATAGGGACCTTAACCCTCGTTTGGCAAGACCCGTGAAAACCGCGCCTCCTGCGCGACCAACACCGCTTGGGTCCGGGAATGCACGCCAAGCTTGCGCATAATGGCTGTGACATGCGCTTTGACCGTGGTTTCGGCAATGGACAGGTCATAGGCGATTTGCTTGTTCAACTTGCCCTCGCAAATCAAATGCAGTATGCGCGCCTGTTGATTGGTGAGCGACGCAAGGCGCGCAAGGGCGTCATCGGGTGCGTTTTCTTGACCGCCTTGCGGGTCGATATATCCATCCGGAACAAAGCTTTGCCCCGCGGTAACCGCTTCAAAGGCACGGCGGAACACCGAGCGTTGCGAATGTTTGGGCACAAACCCGTTGGCCCCGGCCTTGAGCGCGTGGCTAATCATGCGGTTGTCCGCCATAGACGACGCGATAATGATAATTGCGTCCGTGGCGGCATTGCGCAGACGAACAAGCCCGTCAAGGCCGTTCACATCGGGTAGGTTCAAATCAAGGATGATCAAGCCGATCTTGGAGTCTTGACCGACGATCTCTAGCGCCTTTTCTAGGGTTCCGGCGGTTCGGATTTCCTCAAAATCGGCAATCGACTGCAAGGTCAGCGTCAGCGCATCACAAAACAGAGGATGATCGTCAACGACCAGAGCGGAACTGGTACCGGATGCCAAAGCGGTGTGTGGGCTGCTGGTCATAACGCTTTCGTCTTTCTTGAATTCTTGATCAGGATAGGACGGTCGCGCGCCGGGGTCTTTAGCCGAAAGGTCGCATATGCAGATGCAAAAACGGCGGGGAAGACCCCGCCGTTGTGACTTGGTTATATTTATTTTTCTTCCCACCACCAGACATCTGATTGCCAGGTGATCCAATCGCCATAGACCGGAATGCGTTCGGGAAATTGCAATTCTTTGGCATGGGCCAAGCGGCCATTTGTGTAGGTGTAGAACGGGATCACATAGCGTCCGGACGTCAACACACGGTCCAAGGCGCGCGTCGAGGCGATGAAATCATCACGCGTCGTTGACGTTAGGATCGAGGTGATCATTGCATCCACAGCGGGTGAGTTGATGCCCATCCAATTTCGGGTCCCTTGGGTTTCAACACCATTGGAGCCCCAATAATTGTGTTGTTCGTTGCCGGGGCTCAGCGACACACCGCGCCAATAGAAGGTCATGTCGAAATCATATTCGACAGTGCGTTCCTTGTATTGGGCGGAATCGATTGAGTTGATCGACACATCAATGCTCATCCGTTTCAGAGCTTGTTGATAGGTATCCGCGATCCTCTCATGTTCTGCATTGCCTTTGCGCATCAGGATTTCAAAGGTAAAAGGCGTACCGTTCTGATCCTTCATCACACCGTCCTGAACGGTGTAACCGGCCTCTTCCATAAGGGCCAAGGCCTTGCGCAGGTTTTTGCGATTGCGTTCGGATCCATCTGAGACGGGCAGGGTGTAGCCATCGAGCGCGCCGGGCAAGAGATCATCCTTGAACGGATCCAAAAGCTCTTTGACCTTGCCGGTCGCGGGGCCGTCCTGCATTCCGAGGACCGAGTTGGAAAAATAGGATGTGATGCGCGGTTGCTGCGATCCGGTCAGCGTTTCGTTGATATATTCAAAGTTGAACGCATGTATCAGCGCATCGCGCACGCGCCAATCCTGAAACAACTCACGACGCGTGTTCATCGCCAAACCGATGATCCCGGAGGGGCGGGCATGTGGAATTTCCGACTTCACAACTTCACCGGCACTGACCGCCGGGAAGCCATATTGGGTTTGCCACTTTTCAACGTTGAACTCGCGGTTGGAGTTCAGGACGCCGCCCTTGAAGGCTTCGAACATCGCGGTTTCGTCGCCAAAGAACTCCATCCGAATCTCGTCGAAATTCATTGTGCCACGGCGGAAGGGCAAATCCTTGCCCCAGTATTCGGGATTGCGTTTGAGCGAGACATAGCGCCCGGCCTCATAGTCCTCGATCACATATGGGGCCGAGGTGATCGGGAGTAAATCCAGCCGGGATTGTTCAAAATCGACACCGTCCCATTGCGCCTTTTTCAAGATCGGACGCATCCCGACGATGAGCGCCAACTCGCGATCTTCGACATTGAAGGTGAACTTGACCTTGTTGGGCCCGGTCTTTTCCATCTTGTCGATTTTGCCCCAAAGCCCGCGGTAGCGGCCATGGCCTTGGGTGCCGAGGGTCTCATAGCTCCACATGACATCGTCGATGGTCACCGGGCTGCCATCCGAGAATTTGGCCCCGTCACGCAGAGTGAATTCGGCCCATTCGCGATTCGGCCCAACCTCAATCGATTCGGCCAAAAGGCCATAAAGCGAGAAAGGTTCGTCCCAATTGCGCCCCATAAGACTTTCGGAACCAAGAAAGCGCAATTGCCAAGGAACCCGGCCTTTTTGAATATAAGGATTGAGGCTATCAAAACTGCCGACTTCACCGGCGGCAATAACGCCCCCTTTTGGAGCATCCTGATTGACATAAGGGAGAGACACAAAATCCGGTGGAAGGGCCGGGTCTCCATACATAGCTATGCCATGCTGAGGATCGGCCCATGCGACTCCTGCTGCTAACCCACTGGTTAGAATCAGAGAAATCGCACCCATTGTACGGCCTGTATTTCGGAAAAAGTCTAAGCTCATTTTGGCAACAATCCCTGTTAACCCTTGTTTTATTGATGCTCAGCCTACCGGTGCTTTTACGCCTTTTCAAACTTTTAGCTTGGACTCGGGCGGGTTAATGCTTATAACAAAGTCACTGCTCGATAGGTTTCTTGCCTGTATGAAACCTGCCTCAATGACTTAACCCCGGCTTCGTGCCGGGGTTTTTTTCTGCCCAACACTCAGCAACAGTCAAAGTCATTGATATAGTCGCAGCTATGCCTCTAGCCCTTGCATTTATGGGCAATGCAGCATGATATGCTGCGCATGCAAAGTCAGTAGGACAGGAGAGCAGCCGCTATGTCGCTTCAGGGAAAAACCGCCGTTATCACCGGATCCAACTCGGGAATCGGTTTGGGAATCGCTTGGGAAATGGCCAAGGCCGGGGCCGATGTGGTGATCAATTCGTTTACCGACCGCCCCGAGGACCATGATCTCGCGGCGCAAATCGCCAAAGAGACCGGTGTCACGGCACGCTATATTCAGGCGGATATGTCCAAGGCAAGCGCCTGTCGTGCGCTGATCGAGCAAGCAGGCAACTGCGATATTCTGATCAACAACGCCGGTATCCAACACGTCGCGCCGATTGACGAATTCCCCGAAGACAAATGGGACGCCATCATCGCCATCAACATGAGCTCGGCCTATCACACAACCGCAGCCGCCTTGCCAAAAATGCGCGCAGCGGGCTGGGGCAGGGTGGTCAATATCGCTTCGGCGCATGGGTTAACGGCATCGCCGTACAAATCGGCTTATGTTGCTGCCAAACACGGCGTTGTGGGCATGACCAAGGTTGTGGCGCTTGAAACCGCGCAAGAACCGATCACCGCCAACGCCATTTGCCCCGGCTATGTGTTAACCCCATTGGTCGAGGCCCAGATCCCCGACACGATGAAAGAATACAATATGAGCCGTGAGGACGTGGTGAAGAACGTCATGCTGACGCGTCAGCCCTCCAAAGAGTTCGCAACCGTCGAGCAGATGGGCGGTACGGCTGTGTTCCTATGTTCGGACGCGGCGGCCCAGATCACCGGCACCACGATTAGCGTCGATGGCGGTTGGACCGCCCTTTAAATCAGAAAAATGGCGGCCCGGGACAAAGCCGGGCCTCCTATCTCATTTGAAGTTGGGTTCGCGCTTTTGGAAATTGGCGAAAACGGCTTCCATCTGATTTGGCTGACCAATGATTTCGGCCTGAAGCTCGGCCTCTCGACGCATGGTTTCACCGGCATCACCGGTCCAGGTCTCATTCAAAAGCTGTTTGTTGCGGCGGATTGCGTCGGGGTTCTTGCTTGCTATCAAGGTCGCCATGGCTCGCGCTTCCTCTAGCGGATTGTCGACAACGCGCGTCACCAATCCCAATTCGGCGCATTCCTTAGCCTCAACGATACGGCCCGTGAACAACAGCTCCTTGGCGACATCCATACGCACAACGCGGGGCAGGGTCTGGGTGATGCTCATATCCGGGATCAGACCCCATTTGATTTCCATCACCGACATACGGGTGTTGGGCGCCGCGAGACGAATATCAGCCCCGAGCGCAATTTGCGTGCCCGCCCCATAGGCGACGCCTTGCATCGCGGCGATGACCGGCACGCCCACCTCTTGCCAGACCCAGCCCGGCTTTTGGAACATGTTGGCGTTTTCGCCTTCAGGGAAGGTTTTGATCTGCTCAACAAGCTTCGCCGGGTTGAGCGCCCCCGTGAAGAAACCAGTGTCGATCCCGGAGCAAAAATTATCCCCTTCGCCGGTTAGGATGACGGCGCGGATACTCTTGTCGGCGCGGATGTCCTCGCCAATTTGTGCAAGCCCTTCGAAAACTGATTGATCAACGGCATTGTGTTTTTCAGGACGGTTGAGCCACACTTCGGCAACATGGCCTTCGCGTTTAAGAATGACGGATGCGGTCATTTTGGGCACCTTTCTAACGGTCGTTTGCCATAGGTATTCCCGCTACGGTCTCGCTTGAAAAGCTTTACGTTGCACTCCGTTGCGTCACTTTGGCCTGCCTTAACGTCATATTCCCGTTGTGGTCATTGCCCATTCAGACGGGTATGAACAAAGGGTCACGAGCAAAGGGGACAACCATGGTAAAGATCAATCTAGCCTTGCAAGGCGGCGGGGCGCATGGGGCTTTTACCTGGGGTGTACTGGATCGCTTGTTAGAAGAAGAAGGTTTGGAGATTGCCGCGATTTCCGGAACCTCGGCGGGCGCCTTGAACGGTGCCGCGCTGAAATCTGGCCTGATCAAAGGCGGGCCTGAGGGCGCGCGCGACAATCTGGATTGGCTCTGGGGGCAACTTGGTGCGAGTGAAACGACAACCCCTGAATGGATGCACCCGTGGCTTCCCCATCCCGGTGCCGTATCCAAGGCGGTTGAATACTCCTTGCCCTATATTTGGGGCGAAACCATGGGGCGCATGTTGTCACCCTATGCTTGGGGGCCTGCTTACCGGAATCCTTTGGAAAAAGTCGTCGACAAATTTGATTTCGAAACGATTTGCGCGACGGATGGCCCACGGTTTTTCGTAGGCGCAACGCAGGTCCGCGATGGTAAAATCCGCGTCTTTACCGGCGACAAAATCAACACTCAGGCGATTTTGGCATCGGCGTGCCTTCCTACCTTGTTTCAGGCGGTTGAACTCGAGGACCCGGAAACCGGCGTGATTGAGGCCTTTTGGGACGGCGGATATACCGGAAACCCACCGCTGTTTCCGTTTTTTGACAAAGAGTTACCAGATGACATTGTTGTCGTGAACCTCAACCCGCTGCATCGCGATCAGATTCCGGTAACACCGCCGGAAATCCAAAACCGGATCAACGAAATCAGTTTCAATTCTTCGCTTCTGCGCGAGTTGCGGGCGATCGAATTTGTCCAACGCTTGTTGGGGCAGGGTGCCTTGCAACCTGGTTCGATGAAAGAGGTCAGGGTTCACATGATTGCCGATGATGATCTGATGAATGATCTATCGGTCGCCACAAAATCCCTACCGGTTCCGTCGGTTCTAAAACAGCTAAAAGAAGCCGGTCGCCGCGCCGCCGGTGGGTTTTTGGAAAGTCACAAAGCTGACTTGGGCAAACGACAAACCGCTGATCTCAAAGAGATGTTCGGCTAGGTTAGCTCGCTTTCTTGAGCTGGTTTTCAAGGGCTTCTTTGGCTTTTTCCCCGTTGGGATAGACCAAACCGGCCGATATCACCAATTTGGCGGCCTCTTCGATGGTCATATCCAACTCGATGATGTCTTCGACCGGAAAGAACAGCAAAAAGCCTGAGGTCGGATTTGGTGTTGTCGGAACAAAGACCGACATCATATCCCCGACTGTCTCGGCTTTCTCGGCCACTTCGCCGCGCGCTTTGGTCGAAATGAACCCAATCGCCCAAATACCTTTTCGTGGGTACTGGATCAGACAAGCCTTTTCAAAACTGCGGTCACTCTGTGCAAAGACCGTTTCCGCGAGTTGTTTGATACCGGAGTAGATGGAGCGAACAATCGGGGTCCGATCCACGAGGTTTTCCGCAAAGGTGATCATCGAACGACCGATGAGACCCTTAGCAATCCACCCAACTGAAACCGTGAAAATCAAAAAGATAACAACGCCCAAGCCGCGTACGTTCACCTCGATTTGATCAGCACCTTCTAGCTCAAACAGCCGGTTGATTATCGCCGCAGGTTGATACGCCGCCGGAACAAAAGGCCAGACAAAACTGTCGACCCAGCCAACCACGGTCCAGATCAACCATACCGTTAGACCAACCGGCGCGATCACAATGATCCCGGTCAGAAACGAGTTGCGCAGTCTGGTGATAAAACCGGGGCGTTTGGTGTCCTGGTCAAATGGAGTTGTCATAGGGCGTTGTTTTTCAAGTAGAGGTTAAGGCCAAGGTAGGCTGTGCAAATGCGCTCTACAATGGGCAGAGCGCATTTCAATGACATCACGCGTCAATATTGCACATTTCTTGCGCAATTTCAGCGGCTAGCCGGGCATTGTTGAGAACCAGCGCGATATTGGCTTCTAGGGACCGCCCGTCGGTCAACTCAAAAATCCGCTGGAGCAAATAGGGCGTCACGTCTTTTCCTGAAATCCCATGCGCATGGGCATCTCGGGTGGCTTCTGCAATGATTGGCGCGAGCGTTTCACGTGCAATTTCAGCATCTTGCGGGATGGGGTTGGTCACCAACTGCCCCCCTGGCAAACCGAGGCGACCACGCATGACATGGGCCTTGGCAATGTCTTTGGCCGTATCCATCCGCAAAGGCGCGCGCAAACCTGCTTCTCGTGACCAGAATGCCGGCACCTGATCCTGACCATAGGCAATCACAGGAACACCAAGAGTTTCAAGGACTTCTAGCGTTTTAGGAAGGTCGAGGATCGCCTTGGCACCTGCGGCGACGACCGTCACTTCGCTGTGCGACAATTCCTGTAGATCCGCCGAAATATCAAAGCTGTTCTCGGCCCCCTTGTGAACTCCCCCAATGCCACCGGTTGCGAAAACCGAGATCCCAGCCAATTTGGCTGCGATCATAGTGGCCGCAACCGTTGTCGCACCAGTGCGGCCCTGAGACATGCAAACGGCCATATCAGCACGGCTAAGCTTGGCCACGCCACGTGCCTGAGCGAGAGCTTCAAGCTGTTCATCCGTAAGCCCGACGTGCAAGGTTCCGTCGATCACGGCGATTGTCGCGGGTTCAGCGCCGTTATTACGCACTGTGGCCTCGACCTGACGCGCAACCTCAAGGTTTTGTGGCCAAGGCATGCCATGGGTAATGATCGTGCTTTCAAGCGCGACCACAGGGCGTTTTTCGGCCAAAGCAGTGGCAACAGCGGGCGAGGGGGTCACGATGGTCATATGGCTATTTCTCCGGAAACATAGGCTGCGGCGGCGTGCAAGGCGCGGCTAAGCGCGTCTTTGCGGTCCGATCCGTCGCATTCGGCAGCAATATGAGCCGCCATAAAGGTATCACCGGCTCCAGTGACGCGTGTCACCAAAACCTTAGGAGGGCGCTGTGTCACCAACCCGTCTTGCGTTGCATCGCAGCAGCTTTCGCCACCATTGGTGACCAAGACGCGAAAAGCACCCCGTTCCAATAGTTTAGCAGCCGCATCTGAGCTATTGTCGAAATTCAATTGGCACAAAATGCCAGCTTCTTCGAGATTGACGTATAACGTGCCACGACCCGACCGGACAAAGGGCAGGAGGCGCTCGGCCTTACCCGGGCTAGCCGGTGCAACACGCAAATCGGCTGAGGAAAAAGAAGGGCTTATGGCAATTTCTTCAAGCAGTGATGCCGTCAGATTACCATCCAAGGCGATCAATCCATTAAAAGGCGTTTCGTCACTGCCCAACGGGCCAAACTTCAATGGATTCAGTATCTTGTCGCCCGCAGCTTCGAGAGAATGCGCATCTGCGATTGCGGCGATCAAGCCATTTGCGCCTTCGATGGCCATGTAGCGATCCGTTGGCAAATCTGCAGACCGGTAAAGAAAATCGGTGCCTAGACCGCGACGGGCGCATTCCGAAACCAATTCATTGCCTTCGGCGTCTTGTCCGATGGCAGACAACAAATCAGGCTTTAGACCAAATCGCGACAACGCCATTGCGATGTTCATACAAACCCCACCAGGCAGGCGGATAATGCGGCCAGGTACATCAGAACCGGCGCGCATGTGACTGGCAGACCGCCCAATGATGTCCCAAAGCACCGAGCCAACGCAGAGAATTTTGTGTTTGTTTGTCATACACGCCTTGTGGCGCTGAACGTGGATTGGCGCAAGTGAAGAAGCGTAGAGATAGACGTCGGTGCAATCAAACAGTCGCCTAGTACCTGCTCTGCATTTCCCTGAACCATCGTTGCAACTCGAGCCCGATCTGAAACTTACATTTCATGTCAACTCAGCCAGTTTGGGCTTTCGGGGCAGAGTGACATTCAGGAATTGTTCATGATGGCTTTATGGGTCTGTGCTCCCTTACCATATTCTTATAATCAGTATTATGTAAATTAAGGCCATTACGAGAAGGCTAATTACACGACGAAATTGTGTCTGATCGCAATCAACTAACAGGAAACGCTGGACAGCGCACCCCACAGCCCTTTAACCAAATGGTCAAGCTTTGGGAGGTTTTATGCGCTCGTTTTTGATACTCAATGGTCCGAACCTAAACTTACTTGGGACACGCCAGCCTGAGATTTATGGGCATACGACTTTGACGGATGTCGAAGACATGTGCCGGACGCACGCCGAGAAAATCGGCGTCTCTGTCATCTGTGCCCAATCCAATCACGAAGGTGCGCTTGTCGATCTTATTCAAGATGCACGCGGCAAACATGACGGCATTATTCTGAACGCTGGTGCCTATACTCACACGTCGATTGCTCTGATGGATGCGATCAAAGGATGTGAGGCCAAGGTTGTTGAGCTTCACTTGTCCAACATTCATGCCCGTGAAAGCTATCGTCACAAATCATTTATCTCACCTGTGGCTATCGGTCTGATATGTGGGTTTGGGGCGCACGGGTATATTCTGGCTATGGACGCCCTGAAAAACCATTTGGAGGCTTGATCATGAAAGCCAATTTGCGAGTCTACCTGACCGAATTGACCAATGTTGATAATGTCGAAGATCTTTGGGCGCTCCATTGTGACAAGATGGCCGAGTTCGGATTTGATCGTCTTATCTATGGCTTCACACAATTCATGACCCCTACGTCATTTGGCGACCCCAATGATTTTGTGGTTCTAAGCAATCACACTCCTGAGTACCGCAAGGGCTTTGTCGAAGGTGGCTTGTATCGTAATGCGCCTATGGTTCGCTGGGCGCTTGAGAACGAAGGACATGCTAGTTGGCGCGTCATGGCAGAACAGATTTCGCGTGGAACACTGGATGAGAAAGTTCAGCAAGTTATTGCGTTTAACCTGACCCACAAGGTTCATGCCGGTTACACAGTAAGCTTCAAGTCGGTGTCCAGTCGTGCCAAAGGTGCAATTTCCCTATGCGCGCGCGCAGACATCAACCAAGACCAACTAGATGAAATGTGGGAGGATCATGGTGGTGACATCGTATTGATGAACAACCTCGTTCATCTCAAAATTATGACGCTGCCGATCCCCTTGCAGAATCAGAACCTAACACCGCGCCAGCGCGAAGCCCTGGAATGGGTTGGTGATGGGAAGACAATGCAGGATATCGCTCAGATCATGGGGCTTACTCAAGCAACGATCGAAAAGCACCTGCGCTTGGCCCGTGATACGCTAAATGTGGAAACCACGGCCCAGGCCGTTGCCAAAGCGGCATTCCACAATCAGATGTATATTATCCACACTTGACCCCCTGCCCTAGTTTTCCTTGGATGGTGCACTCGGAGAGTGAATAGGTGTGTTAAAAAGGCTCATTTTACACCTGAGCTTACGTAAGGTCCGGAAAACCTGACTTCCGTTACGGAATGAATGCTGCGAACGTGGTTTTGTTCCGTGAGTGGTGGCCCTTTAGGCCATGGAACATAAGGAAAAATACCCCGCGTATTGATGGGCTCTACTTTTCTGACGCTGGTTGGTTAATCGATTTGCGAAGCGCCAATCAGCACCCTTTTCGGGGCCTCTGCCTTCATCCCCAATGTCTCTGGCAGAGGTCCCGATTTCTACCTCCGACACAATCGCCAAACAAAAAAAAGGCCACTCAAAGAGCGGCCTTTTTCGTGAGTATAAAGAACGATTAGCCCTGAACGGCTTTGGCAACTTCAGCTGCGAAATCTTCTTCTTTTTTCTCGATGCCTTCGCCGACCTGCATACGCACGTAGCCAACGATTTCGGCACCTGCTTCTTTGGCGGCTTGCTCAACGGTCAAGTCGGTGTTCATGACGAACTGCTGACCCAGCAAAGTGACTTCGGCCAGGAATTTCTTCATACGGCCAACGATCATCTTTTCGATAACCTGCTCAGGTTTGCCGGATTCACGGGCGATGTCGATTTGAACCTGACGCTCTTTTTCAACAACAGCCGCGTCCAGATCAGCTTCGGAAAGCGACTGTGGGTTTGCCGCTGCGATGTGCATCGCAACCTGCTTGCCAAATGCTTCGTCGCCACCCTTAAGCGCAACGAGAACACCGATCTGGCCCATGCCAGGGTTGGCCGCGTTGTGGATATAGGATGTCACAACGTCACCTTCGACGGACGCCATGCGGCGGACCGACATGTTTTCGCCAATGGTCGCGATTTTGTCTGTGATGGTGTCGGCAACTGTTTTTCCGCCCAAATCGGCAGCGTTCAGCGCGTCAACATCGGAAACATTCAGCGCGGCAGCAGCAATGCCACCAACCATTTCCTGGAACTCAGCGTTCTTGGAAACGAAGTCGGTTTCGGAGTTCACTTCAACAGCAACACCCTTGCCACCGTCAACAGCCACGGCCACAAGACCTTCGGCGGCGGTACGGCCGGATTTTTTGGCGGCTTTTGCCAGACCTTTGGTGCGCAGCCAGTCGATGGCGGCTTCCATGTCACCGTCGGTTGCTACCAACGCTTTTTTCGCGTCCATCATGCCAGCGGCCGTGATTTCGCGCAGTTCTTTTACCTGTGCAGCAGTGATCGCCATGATTTGGCTTCCTCTTCTGAAAATGCAATGCGGGTGGCTGTGCGCCACCCGTTTTGGTCATGCGCGCCCTGTTTTATCAGGGGTAAGTGTCACCTAGATGACACCTGCGCATTTGCCGAGCGGCTTAAGCTTCGGCAGGTGCTTCTTCGGCAACAGCTTCTTCAACTGGAGCTTCTTCCAAAGCGCCCAGATCGATGCCTGCGGCTTCCATTTGGCCGGTCATACCGTCCAGAGCAGCGCGCGATGCCAGATCTGTGTACAGAGCGATAGCACGAGCCGCGTCATCGTTGCCTGGGATGATGTAGTCAATGCCGTCGGGCGAGCAGTTGGTGTCAACGATTGCAACAACTGGAATACCCAGTTTGTTGGCTTCGGCAACGGCCAGTGCTTCTTTTTTCACGTCGATGACGAACAGCATGTCGGGAACGCCGCCCATTTCGCGGATACCGCCAAGCGATGCCTGCAATTTGGTCTGGTCACGTTCCATGCCAAGACGCTCTTTCTTGGTCAGGCCTTCGGCGCCAGTTTCCATCAGCTCGTCAATGGTGCGCAGGCGCTGGATCGACTTGGAAACGGTCTGCCAGTTGGTCAGTGTGCCGCCGAGCCAACGGTGGTTCATGTAGTACTGGGCGCATTTTTCTGCGGCTTCAGCAACAGGAGTCGCAGCCTGACGCTTGGTGCCAACGAAGAGAACGCGGCCACCTTTGGCTACGCAATCACGGATCGCTTTCAGCGCCTGGTCCAGCATTGGAACAGTTTGCGTCAGGTCCATGATGTGGATGCCATTGCGCGAGCCGTAAATGAACTCGCCCATACGGGGGTTCCAGCGCTGGGTTTGGTGACCAAAGTGAACGCCCGCTTCAAGCAGCTGACGCATGGTGAACTCAGGAAGAGCCATGTCTTTATCCTTTCCGGTTTCATATCCTCAGCGGGGGATCAAAGGGCATCTCAGTGACCTTCAACCGGTGGACTTTGAGGATGTCTCCCTCAAACGCCCGCCCCCGCCTGTGGGGTTCGTGGGCGCGCTTTAACCCGGCTTGCGACATCCTGCAAGGGCGAAAGGGCTAAAACGCTATATTTCTTTGACCAATACCGGCCTAATCGGTCAGGTTGGCCATTGGGTTATCCCAAGGCATACCCCGCACCACGGACCGTGCGCAAAGGATCGTCGCCGCCGTGTTGGCACAAGGCTTTGCGCAAACGTCCGATGTGAACGTCGACCGTCCGGGTATCGACATAGATGTCGCGGCCCCAAACCCGGTCAAGTAGTTGGTCACGGGACCACACCCTGCCCGGCTTTTCCATAAAGGTGCTGAGCAAGCGAAACTCGGTCGGGCCAAGTTTGAGCGCCGCGCCGCTCCGCGTCACACGGTGGGTTTCGGGGTCAAGGCTAATATCTTGATAATCAAGCTGAACACCGACGGCGGCCGGACGCGTTCGGCGCAATTGCGCACGCACCCGCGCCATCAACTCGACCACGGAATAGGGTTTGACCACATAGTCATCCGCCCCGGTTTCAAGCCCCCTCACCCGGTCGACCTCTTCAGACCGAGCCGAGAGCATGATAATTGGTACATTGCGGGTTTCGGGGCGTGTCTTAATTTGGCGACAGACTTCGATACCCGACACATTCGGCATCATCCAATCCAGCACAATGATGTCCGGGTTTTCCTCGGCCACAATGACTAGCGCCTCTTCGCCATTTTCAGCGCGGACAACCCGAAAGCCTTCGGCCTCAAGGTTGTAAGCCAAAATCTCGCGTTGCGCCGCCTCGTCTTCGACCACCAATACCGTTGGTTGCTCGCTGGACATGGTTAGGCTCCGTTACCCGTGTGCTGCGGCCCAAGAGTTGTCGAGGTCTTGTCCTTTTTCAACCGCGCTTCATCCGGTTTGCTCCCGGTCGCCAAAAACACCACCTGTTCGGCGATCGAGGTCACATGGTCCCCCATGCGTTCGATATTTTTGGCGATAAAGTGAAGGTGCATACAAGCGGTGATGTTGCTGGGATCTTCCAACATAAAGGTCAGGAACTCGCGGAACATGGTGTTGTGCATCTTGTCCACGTCTTCGTCGCGGGCAATCACATCCAATGCCAATGCTTCGTCACGTTGGATATAGGCGTCCAGCGCGTCTTTGAGCATCAATTCGACCTCGCGCGCCATGCGACGCAAAGACGTCGACGTGTCGCCAACCGGCGGCATTTGAACCAATACACCAGTGCGTTTGGCGATATTTTTGGACAGATCACCAATGCGTTCAAGGTTTGCCGACATCCGCATGACCGACAGAACAACCCGAAGATCGGTCGCCGTGGGCGAGCGCAGGGCAATCACCCGCGCCGCTTCTTCGTTCAAAACGTCTTCGAGATCATCAATGACTTTGTCACCGGCACGGACCTTCTCGGCCAGTTCAATATCACGCGTCTCAAGCGAGGCAGCGGCTTCCATGATCGAGGCTTCGACCAAACCACCCATCTTCATGATCTGGGCCTGAATGCCTTCCAGTTCCCGGTCAAAGGCACTGACAATATGGTTGTTTAGATCGTTCATCAGCCAATCCGTCCTGTAATATAGCTCTCGGTACGCGGGTCTTCTGGGTTTGTGAAAATCTTGCCCGTTTCGCCAAACTCCACCAAATTACCAAGGTGGAAGAAGGCAGTTTTCTGGCTTACACGCGCAGCCTGCTGCATCGAATGGGTCACGATAACCACCGAATAGTCCTGACGCAGTTCGTCAATCAATTCCTCGACCTGCGCGGTGGCAATTGGGTCAAGCGCCGAGCAAGGTTCATCCATAAGCAAGACTTCGGGTTCGGTCGCGATGGCCCGCGCGATACAAAGGCGCTGTTGCTGACCACCGGACAAACCAGTGCCGGGCGCATGAAGGCGGTCTTTGACTTCATCCCAAATCGCACCGCGACGCAGGGATTTTTCGACGATCTCGTCAAGCTCGGCCTTATTGCGGGCCAAACCGTGGATGCGCGGCCCATAGGCGATATTATCATAGATCGACTTGGGGAAGGGGTTGGGTTTCTGAAACACCATCCCAACCTTGGCACGCAATTGCACCGGGTCGACGCGCTTGTCATAGATATTGTCACCATCCAAGAGGATTTCCCCCTGAACCCGGCAAATATCAATCGTGTCATTCATCCGGTTCAAACAACGCAAGAAGGTGGATTTGCCACAGCCCGAGGGACCGATAAACGCGGTGACGCATTTGGCTTCGATCTCAACGTTTACATCCTTGATCGCGTGGGTGTCGCCATAATGAACCTGCACGTTTTTTGCGCTGATTTTGATGTCGTTCACGATGAGGTCTTTCTCTGCGCGGTGTGTTTGTACGTCATACATGGTGTCTTGCTCCCTCTTACCACCGGCGCTCAAAGCGGCGGCGCAGGATGATGGCGATGATGTTCATGGTCAAAAGGAACACCAATAGAATGATGATGCCGCCCCAGGCGCGTTCGTAATAGGCGGGGTCGGCGCGTTTTGCCCATTCATAGATTTGCGCCGGCATGGCCGAGTTTGGGTCAAGGAAACCAGAGCCGATGCCGCTTGGATAGTTGGTAGCAATATAGCCCACCATCCCGATCAACAACAAAGGTGCGGTTTCGCCCAAGGCCTGCGCCACGCCAATGATCGTGCCGGTCAAGATACCGGGCATCGCCAGCGGCAGCACATGGTGAAACACCGCCTGCATCTTTGAGGCCCCAATTCCAAGCGCCGCGTCACGAATGCTTGGCGGGACTGATTTAAGCGACGCGCGGGTCGAGATGATGATTGTCGGCAGGGTCATCAGGGTCAGAACAAGACCACCCACCAAAGGGGCCGATTGTGGCAGATGCGCGAACTGAATGAACACGGCCAGACCTAGGATACCAAAGACAATCGAGGGAACCGCCGCCAGATTGGAGATGTTGACTTCGATCACATCGGTCCAGCGGTTTTGCGGGGCAAATTCCTCAAGGTAGATCGAGGCCGCGACACCAATTGGCAAAGACAATCCCAACACAACCAGCATCATGAAGAACGACCCAAGGATCGAAACGCCCATGCCCGCCTGTTCGGCTCGGCTTTCGGACGCATCAGCACCGATGATAAAATCGATGTTGAACTGTTTTTGGATCACACCGGCCTTGGTCAAAGCGTCAACCAGATCGAGGTGCGTCGGCTTGATGTTCTTATCGCGTGCCACGGAGTCGCGGGTGACGCGATCTTTGAGGTATCCGTCGACCCGAGATGAGGCAAGAATACGAAACGTAACGGTTTCACCGATCTGCATTGGGTTCGCGATCACATAGTCACGTACCTGCGCTGCGGCCGAGGCCGAAATCAGCGCCTTCATGTCCTTGCGCTTTTGCAACGGTGTCTCAACGCCAAGTTCAGCGACCTTGTCAAACAGCGCCTGTTGAACCAGCGGCGTATAGCCAAAGGTCGAGACCTTTTTGATGTTTTCGATCTGGCGCCCGCCCTTTTTGTCAAGCTTGGCCGGATCAAGGTACACATCCACCGAGATAAAGGTCTGTTGAAATGCCCCGACCCCGTTCGACAAGATCGCGCCCAGCAAAACCACCAGAAAGAAGACACCGGCGGCGACGGCGGCAATGCCATACATCCGAAAACGTGTTTCCGAGGCGTTGCGGCGTTTGGTGCGTGCGTCGACTGTCATCAAGGATGACTTGGCGCGCGGCTCGTGCCCATTGTTGGGCGTGTTTAGGCTTGCATCGGTCATTAGTCGTACTGCTCCCGATATTTGCGCACGATATATAGGGCAAAGACGTTCAATCCGAGCGTCAGAATGAATAGGGTCATACCAAGGGCAAAGGCGACAAGCGCCTCGGGCGAGGCAAAGTCGGCGTCACCGGTCAGCTGGCTGACGATTTTTGCGGTCACGGTTGTCATGGCTTCAAAAGGGTTCAGGCTAAGCCGGGCGGCGGCCCCTGCCCCAAGAACCACAATCATGGTTTCCCCAATGGCCCGCGAGGCCGCTAGCAAAATCGCGCCAACGATACCGGGCAAGGCAGCAGGCAAAACTACCTGTTTGATAGTTTCGGATTTGGTTGCCCCAAGCCCAAAGGACCCATCGCGCATCGCTTGCGGCACCGCATTGATGATGTCATCAGACAGCGAGCTGACAAAGGGGATCAACATGATGCCCATGACCAAACCGGCGGTCATCACCGCGGTTCCGGCCTGCATCCAGCCCAATCCTTCGTCGCCAAAAACACCGATCAAAAGCGGGCCAACAGTCAGCAAAGCAAACAAACCGTACACAATGGTCGGGATGCCGGCTAAAACTTCGAGCATCGGCTTGGCAATCGAGCGGACCTTGGAGCCTGCATATTCAGACAAGTAAATCGCCGCAAACAACCCAATCGGTACGGCGACCAGCAAGGCAATCAGCGAGATGTACAACGTGCCCCAAAGCAAGGGCAAAATCCCGAGTTTGGACAGCGGATTGCCATCGCTATCAATACCGCCACCAAAGCTAGGCAGCCAAGTTGGTTCAAAGAAAAACGCGGTAATCGGATAGAGGCGGAAGAACTCAACCGTATTGAATATCAGCGACAAGATAATTCCAACGGTGGTCAAAACCGCAATCGACGCCGCCGCAACAAGCAACATGCGGATCGATTTTTCAACGACGTTGCGGGCGCGGAAATCGGGTTTGGCACCGGCCATGCCCCAGACCAGACCCGCACCAGCAATGATCAAAACGACGATCGTCATAAAAAGCGCGCTTGCGCGACGCAGGTCACGGTATTCTTGGGCCGCGAGTAAAACCGGCTGGGTGATCGTCGATGTCACGATTTGACCCGCGTCTTTGAGGCGGGCGGTCATGTCGGAGACATCAGCGCGCGCATTGCCCGCCTCTTCGTCGGACATGACCCCGGCGGCGACCGCATTGTCCAAACCATCGGCGGTGCGGCGTACTTCGGCCATCACAAGGCTTGCGTTCGATCCTTCGCGAATTTCGCTATCGGGGATCATCCCAATCACGCGGCCATCCACGACAAAAGGTTGCACCAACAACCAAATGATCATCACCAAAAGCGCGGGAACCACGGTTTTGATCGCGACGTTAGAGCCGTAGTAAGACGGCAGTGAATGCAAGTGGCGGCTATCGCCCCCTGCGTTTGCAAGCGCACGGTGTCGGCCAAAAACATAGCCGAGTGCCGCGAGCCCGAGCACGATCATAACAAGCCAGAAAACAGGCATCTGCCCCCCTGCGGGTTGGTTTAGGAAGAATTTAGAAAAGGTCCTAAAAGGCAAAAGGGGCGGCGAAATATGCCGCCCCGTCCGTAACGTAAGGCTTACATGCCTTCCATCATGGTTTTCTCATCGGCAACCGCCGCCTGAGTGGCTTCCAGCTCTGGGTCAGACACGAGGCCATACTCGGACAAAGGACCGTCGGAGCCAGCAATCTCTTCGGATACGAAGAACTCAGCATATTCTTTCAGGCCAGGGATAACACCGATGTGGGCTTTCTTGACGTAGAAGAACAACGGGCGCGACACTGGGTATTCACCGGTCGAGATGCTCTCGGTGGAAGGCGCAACGCCGCCCATTGTAGCCACTTTCAGTGTGTCGGTGTTGTTCTCATAGAAGGCCAGACCGAATACGCCGATGCCGTTCGGGTTGGCGTCAACACGGGCAAGCGTCTCGGTGTAGTCGCCGTCGATGTCGACAGAAACGCCATCGGTGCGAACTTCAAAGCAGGCTTTGCCAGCGGCTTTCTTGTCGCCACCGTTTTCGGCCATATAGAGGTCAAATGCGCCGGCTTCTTTGCAGCCTTCAACCAGAACCTTCTCTTCGAACACTTCGCGTGTGCCGTGCTTGGTGCCGGGGATGAACGCGGCGATGTCGGCGGCTGGCAGGTCTGCGTTGAAATCGGCCCACTGCTTGTGGGTGTTTTCAACCAGTGCGCCGTCTTTGACAACTTTAGCGGCCAGACCGTTGAAGATGTCGACCGGCTGGAAGGATGTGTAGGCTGGGCCGTCGATTTGCGAGGCGAATACAATGCCGTCATACCCGATGCGCACTTCGATGATGTCGGTCACACCGGCTTCGGCACAGGCTTTGATCTCTTTGTCTTTGATTTTGCGCGACGCATTGGCAACGTCGATGGTGTTTTCGCCAACACCTTCGCAGAAACGCTTGAGGCCAGCAGAAGAACCACCAGATTCAACAACAGGTGTAGGGAAGTCGAAGTTTTCGCCAAAGGCTTCGGCAACGATCGAAGCATAAGGAAGAACGGTCGAAGAACCGGCGACCTGCACGTTGTCACGAGCAAAAGCGGCAGAAGCAGAAACGGCGGCGATTGCCAGCACGGAAGCGGTCAGTTTCACGGTCATGGTGAACTCCTGAAAAGTTACTTAACTGCGATCATCCCTGTGATGATCTCCGGGGCCTGAAGTATTAACGTCTCGCAATGCTTTTGTGACAGGTATGTAACGGTTTTATGAAACACCTCTGCATGACGTGAGGTGACCGAATTAAGCCACTGCAAAACAACAGTTTAAAAGTGAAAAACGGGTTTGCAGTCTTAACAATTAAGACCGCAAAAAGACGCCCAAATCCGTTTGGTGACGCCTTTTGTGACACCAAAGACGATGACAAGAATCGAAAGCCCGCTCTTATTGGCACTAAACGATTTAGAAACCGGTGGCCAAAGTCAGATCATGTAACGCTCATGGCCACAAAATACCGTGTTTGGCGTGGGGCGGAATCTAATTGACGGGCAAGATGACCGTGAAACAGGTGCCCCGGCCTTTTTCACTCACCACCTCAAGACGTCCTCGGTGGCGATTGACGATATGTTTTACAATCGCCAGACCAAGGCCAGTGCCCCCCATCTCGCGGGAGCGGTGGCTATCGACCCGGTAAAACCGTTCTGTCAAACGCGGAATATGATGGGCATCAATCCCCTGCCCCGTGTCACACACGATCAAGCGAACAGCTTGTGAACGTAACCGCGGTTCATAGGTTGGACCGGTCAAAGACAGGGTCACAACGGAGCCTGCGCCAGAATACTTGATGGCGTTTTCCGCCAAGTTATTAAGAACTTGTCGGATTTGATCCCGGTCCCCGACAATTGAAACATCCGCATCGGGCAGGTCGGTTTTCAACTCAACGCCAGAGTCCTTGGCCAAGGCGTTCAAACTATGCGCGGTGGTTCGGATCACATCCGCCGGGGACATAATTTCCGTCGGGCGCACCCGCTCTTCGGCCTCAACCCGGCTCAACGAAAGAAGATCGCCTACCAGTCGGTTCATCCGCTTGGATTCGTCATCCATAATATCAAGGAAACGCATCCGCGCCCCGGCATCATCTCGAGCTGGACCTTTGAGGGTTTCGATAAACCCAATCAAGGCGGTCAAAGGCGTACGCAGCTCATGGCTGACATTGGCGACAAAATCCCGGCGCATCTGCCCGGCTTGTTCAAAGGCGGTGACATCCTCAAAACACACCAAAACTGCTGGCTCCGGTGTCGACTCCACAAAACGCACCGATACCTTATATGTGGTGTCCTGCTGGCCGTCGTTGGTGAGGTATTCACTTTTGCGCGGCTTTGCGTCCGTGAGAGAGGCCTCAATGGCCTCAATCAACATCGGCTGACGCAGGGCCGTAATAAAATGCCGCCCCTCAATTCCCGTGCCCAATAGCTTTAAGGCCGGTTCATTCGCCGCCTCAATCCGTTCGTTTGCTCGGATCAAAAGTGCGGGCCAAGGCACTGCGGTCACAAAAGGGGCGGCATCACATTGCATTAACTGGTCCTTGCCGCCTTTAGGCCCTTATCAAAGGCCGCGATCAATGCATCCGGATCTTCGAGCCCAACAGAGACACGAAAGAACCCTTCGGTTATGCCATTCTCAAGGCGCTCGGCTTCGGGAATGTTACGATGAGACGAGGAATTGGGGTGCGAAATCGTTGTGCCGACATCGCCTAGTGTCGGCGCAAAAGCCAACTCGGATGCGGTAGACGTAAAGGCGTTGGCCGCCGCGCGTCCTCCTTCGATTTCAAAGCTTACCATATTGGCCCCTTTGCCCCGCAACAGACTCTGGGCGCGGGCGCTTTCCGGATGATCGGGTCGGGTTGGATAGGCAACCATTTTGACACCGGGTTGAACCGCCAAGAAGTCTGCCAATCTTTGTGCGGTTTGCTGCGCGCGATCGTAGCGCAGTTCAAACGTCGCCAAACCACGTTCCGCAAGCCAACAATCAAAGGGGCTCCCGGTTAGGCCATGGGTCACCGCATAGATGGTCATCCGCTCCATCAACGCCGGGTCTTTGGCCGCAACCCAACCCAATGTCACATCCGCATGCCCCGCCAGCAATTTGGTGACCGAATGCAAAACAATGTCGGCCCCATGTTCAATCGGCTTTAGCGCGGCGGGCGTGGTAAAAGTGTTGTCGACAACAAGCAGAACACCCTTGGCGGCGCAAACCTCGGCGATGCCGTCAAGATCGGCGATCCGAATGGTTGGGTTTGAAACCACTTCGACCAAGACCAGTTTGGTGTTGGGCTTGATTGCATCGGCGACGGCCTTGGCATTTGTCGTATCGGCAAGCGATGTCTCGATGCCATAGCGCGGCAAATCTTCGGCGAGCATCCGCAAAGAGCGGCCATAAAGCTGGCTTCCGCCGATCACATGATCACCTTGCTCGCACAAGCCCATCAAAACCGCGCTAACCGCCGCCATGCCTGATCCGACGATAATACCGCCATCCATGCCCTCTAGCGCATCAATCCGACGGGCCAAAACATCCGCATTGGGGTGACCTTCGCGGGCATAGGTATAGCCCTGAACCTCGCCTGCATATTGCGAGTCCAGCTCATCTGGCGTTTGCGAGGCATAGACAACCGATGGCATGATCGGCGTGGCAACTGCCATGGATTGGCTAGTCGGAATCGCGACGGGACGTTGCAGGGTGGGTTTCATTCCAAGACCTTCATTTCGGGGCCGCAAACGGCCTTAACGGTGTTTTGTAACGATGAGATGACAGTTAGAGTTCTGTCAGCTCCTTGGCAAAGAGCGCAGCATTCTGTTGGTAATGCAGGGCCGACCAATTGTTTTTCTCAATCGCGGCCTCATCCAATTGGCGCACCACTTTGCCCGGCATGCCCATGACCAAACTGCCATCGGGAATTTCCTTGCCTTCGGTGACCAAGGCCCCTGCCCCAATCAAACAGTTTTTGCCAATTTTGGCCCCGTTCAAAATGGTTGCGCCCATGCCGATTAGGCTATTTTCACCAATGGTACAGCCGTGAAGCATGACCTTGTGTCCAATAGTACAGCCCGCGCCGATCTGCAGCGGAAAACCCAAATCGGTGTGACAGATAACATTCTCTTGGATGTTGCTTCCGGCGCCGATGCGGATTTCTTCGTTGTCGCCACGGATTGTACAGCCAAACCAGATGCTGGATTTGTCTTCCATCACTACGCGGCCAATCACATTGGCATCGGGCGCGACCCAAGCGGTTTCGGCAACATCAGGCGCAACGCCTGCCAAAGAATAAACGGTCATGACAGCTCCTGAAATTCAGTCTGAAGGTTGCGGGCGTGTTCAACGAGGCTCGGCTGTTGCAAACGGCGCAGGCGTGTGGCGGTGACAATGGTTTTTAGATCGGCAAAGGTCCGATCCAAATCATCATTGACCAGAACATAATCATAGCTGCCCCAATGGCTAATTTCGTCCCAGCTTTTCTGCATGCGCTTGGCGATCACATCATCACTGTCTTGCCCACGGCCAATCAATCGGCGACGCAGCTCAACAATTGAGGGCGGTAGAATAAACACCGAAAGCGTGTGTTGCCCAAGCGAGGAGTTCACAATCTGCTGCGCACCTTGCCAGTCAATGTCGAACAAGACATCACGCCCGGATTCGATCGCCTCTTGAACCGGAGCTTTGGGCGAGCCGTAGAAATTGCCGAAGACGTGGGCGTGTTCCAACATGCCATCATCGGCCACTTGACGTTTAAAGGCATCCTCTTGCAGGAAATGATAATGCTCACCGTCGACCTCACCGGGGCGTGGCGCGCGCGTGGTGGCCGAAACGGAAAAACTCAGGCTCGGATCCCAGTCCAACAACCGGCGCGACAGGGTCGATTTGCCGGCGCCCGACGGGCTGGATAGGATGATCAATAGGCCACGCCGATTGTTTTGGCGGTCGCTCATGTCTTACTCCACGTTCTGAACTTGTTCGCGCATCTGGTCGATCAACGTCTTGAGCGACAGACCCACGCGCGTCAACTCGGCATCGCCGGATTTCGAACACAGAGTATTTGCTTCGCGGTTAAATTCTTGCATCAGAAAGTCGAATTTCCGGCCAATCGCGCCTTTGCTCCCCATCAGTTCCCGCGCAGCGGCGATATGAGCCTTCAGACGGTCAATTTCTTCGGTCACATCGGCCTTGACCGCAATCATTGCCAGTTCCTGAGCTATCCGCGCTTCGTCGACGGCATCCGCGTTATCAAGTACGCGGGCCAGTTGCGTCTTTAATCGCTCTTGTTGCTGCGGGGCACGCATTTCGGCCAAATTGGCCGCTTCGTTAACCAATGAGTCGACTTCAGAGAGCTGCCGATCAAGGATTTCGGCAAGTTTTTGCCCCTCTGAATCGCGCATTTTTCTGAAATCCGACAAAGCATGGTCAAAATCAGTCAGAATTGTGGCACGCAGCGCCGCATGGTCCACATCCCCCGCTTCGGTGGTCAAAACCCCACGCAATCCGACGATATCGGCGGCGGTTGACGGTGCCAAAGACAACCCCTTGTTCATGGCCTCATTTTCAATCTCGGTCATGGCGTCTAGAACGGCTTTCAGCTGCCCGGTTTCAAGCCGCGCAGCCCCTTCGGCCCCCTCGGAAGAAACTCGCAAAGAAATCTGTATATTTCCGCGACTTAGCGCCGAATTTAGCCGTTTGCGAACCTCAACTTCAAGGCCCTCAATCCAGTCTGGCAATCGCAGTCGAAGATCAAGCCCTTTGCCATTGACGCCGCGCAGTTCCAGCCCCCAGACAAACCCATGCCCAGAGCCTTGTTTGCTCGCGAACCCTGTCATTGATTGCCGCATATCAGGAGCCTCCACTTGTGCCAGAAATGGCGTATCGGCTCCTCGCCTTCAAGGCAAGCGTCTGAAGGTTGTGTTAACCTATAGGACACAATTGAGGCGAATTTGCGTCAAAGCCCTGTTAGTAATACTTCAGTAACGAAGATTACGCAGGATTGGTGGACGGGGGCCCTCCAACGACGCGCCAGACGATAGGAGCGGATATATGTTGGGCAATGGTGGAAACGGTCGGGATATCGTGCAGATGTCTGAACGCGACAAAAACAGAAGACTGGCACCTCTGCGCAATGTAGAGGCCTATTGGCTTGGCCTGTGCCAGGACAATCAAGTGCCGTTGCGCAGCCAGATTGACCCGCGCGGTATGGAAAACGCGCTCGAATATGCGTTCTTGATGGAACGGATTGCGCCCAGCATGGCTAAAATTCGTGTCGCTGGCTCTCACCTGTCCGACCTGATGGGGATGCAGATCGCTGGCATGCCACTGTCGAGCCTGATTGCCCCATCTGATCGCGATCGTTTTGGTCAGGCCGTAACAAAGCTGTTCGGTGATCCGGCGATTATCAAGATTGATCTCAAAGCCGAAGGTGGCTTTGGCAAGCCCGACCTCGAAGGCCACATGTTGCTCTTGCCGCTGCGCTCTGACTTTGGCGATATGAGCCGCGCCCTAGGTGTGTTTGTGAGCAACGGCAAAATCGGGCGCACCCCGCGTCGCTTTACCATCACAAATGTAGAAGTGAAACAGGCGGTGTCTTCTGGTATTATTGATCGCCGTCCCGTCAAAGTGACTGAACCAGAACCGACACCAGAGCGGGCCTTTCGCGAACCTGCGACTCCGTTCCGCGGTATGATGAGCAAAAAGGCGACCGATGACGCCGCCACAACCCAAGGTGTGCCAAAGGTTGGCAAAACCATTCGTGGCAAAACAGACACCCCAACAGTCAAGCGCGGCCATTTGCGTTTGGTTGTCTCAAACGACGATTGAAAGTGATACCAGACTGACAGACTGAGGACGTTAGGGCCATCAAGAGCCCAACCAAGAAACGCTCGCCATTTGGCGGGCGTTTTTTGTATTGCCTCTAGACAGCGCGCCAAGCTGTGGCCCGCGCTTCCCAGCGTTGCACAATCAGGTATTCGACAGCCAACATCACCGATGTAAAGCTGATGGCGTAGGCCAAAACAGACGCTGTATCAAAGAGTTGGAAGTACAAGTGAATCTGAAATCCAACCCCGTTTGAGCGCCCCAGAAACTCCACCACCAAAACGATTTTCCAGATAACAGCCAAACCATTGCGGGTGCTGGCGGCTACAAAAGGGCCAAGTTGCGGCCAAATCACATGCCGCAAACGGCTCAAGTATGACATGCGATAGACTTGGGCCATGTCGGCCACTCCACGATCTAGCGCGCGCACCCCTTCGCGGATGGTCACCGTCACCATGGCGGTTTTGTTAAGGGCCACGGCAACAATGGCGGCTAACTCATTGAGGCCAATCCACAAATAACAAAGCACAATGATGACCAGCGCCGGTAAATTGAGCATCACTGTCACCCAAGGATCAAGCCAGCGGTTGGCACGCGGGCTGCTTCCGAGCCATATTCCCAGCGCAGAGCCTACGCCCATCGCCAAACAAAACGCTGCAATCACACGGCCAAATGTCTGAGACATATGAAACCAAAGTTTGCCGTTTTGGGACTCTGACAAAATCACCTGCCAAACGGCCGCCGGACCGGGTAAAATGTCGGGATCATTGCCAATTTTCGCGGCAGCAAACCAAACAATTCCAAGACCCAGCAAAGACAGGATGGTGATATGAGCCGGCGCTCGTGTGGTTGGTGTCATTTCAATCTCCCTACCGGTAACCATATCGTGACGCGCATCCCCTGCCCCTTGCACCAAGGTCGCATATCTGGCGAGGCTGCTCATGCTTAGATTTTCCGCATGAAACCTACACTTTTTCTCGCAATCTTTCTTTGGTGTCTAAGCGCTTTGGGCCTTTGGGCCGAGCCCGCGACCGAGGAAGACATCAGCGCCCGAATATTTGCGCCTATGTCGCTTGGCGAACAGCTTTCCGATGATGGCATTTACGAATTGCTGAATTCTGGCGGTGCGCATGCCGGTTACGTTTTTCAAACCGAACCAATGGCCCCCTTGCCGGGCTTTTCCGGCGCGCCCATCAATATCTTGGTAGTACTGGACCTTGAAGGGCGGTTTTTGGATGTTCAATTAATCGACCACAATGAACCGATCTTTGTATCCGGTTTGGGCCAAGCACCGTTCCACGCCTTTTTCGAACAATATCGCGGCCATTCGATTTCCGATAGCCTTGTCGTTGGAACACCTTACGGCGGAGGATCGGACGGCAGCGGGTTAGTTTATCTCGACGGCGTAACCAAAGCCACAGCATCGGTTCGTATCGCACATGAATCCATTCTGGCCGCCGCGTTGCAAGTTGCGCGTGAGAAAATGGGCGGGATCGCCTCTGGGCCCCCTGCCTTTCCAAACCCTGACGTGGATGAAAACCTCAGCTGGCGGGAAGCGGTGGATCAAGGGTTGATCAGCCGTCAAACTGTGACAAATGCTGAAATTCAGGAGTTGTTTAAGGGCACCATTTGGGAAGACGACGACCCAGAAGCCGTTGATTTTCCGGACGAACCCTTCTTGGATTTATGGGTCGCGGATCTCGGGCCAAAGTCAATCGCGCGGGCTTTGTTGTCTGAGGATACTGTTGAAGAGCTAGATCTGTTCACCTCGATCTCAACCTTTGATGAACCTATTTTGGTGATTGAAACTGCCCGCCATGGCTTGGTGTCACCGGAGTTTGTGCGCAATACCGCCCCTGATTGGATTGGCGCCGAGCAAGGCGGATTCCCGATTGCCCTACGCGACGCGGACCTTTTCGTCGAATTGCACGAAGATGCACCTGATGAGCTTCATGATGGTGTCGCCCTAATACTGCGAACAGATCGGCGCCTTGGCTTTGATCCGGCATCGCCTTGGACGATGAATGTCACGGCCATTCGAGAACACGGAATGTTCCAGCCCGAAACCGGGTCCGTAACTTTGGCGGCCGACCTCAGCACAGATGAGCGGTTCTTTACCCGCCCTGCCAAAGTCGAACGTCTGTCGCCTTTCGAAGAAGCCATTCGCAGCCGTCGGGACGATCTCATCCTGTTGGCAATCGGCCTCGCCGTTCTGCTCCCTTTGCTATTGCTAGCCCAATCTCGCCTTGCGGGCTTGGCCTCGTTTACCCCCATTCGATTGGCGGTTTTGGCGGCGGTTTTAGGGTTCGTTGGGTGGTGGGGCCAAGGGCAACTTTCCATCGTGACCCCCTTGGCGTCCTTGCAAACCGCCATGGCCGGTGGCAGCTTTGCCTTCTTGCTCTATGACCCGTTTTCGCTCTTGGTTTGGATAGCGGCCATTGTTGGCTTTGTCCTTTGGGGACGCGGTTTGTTTTGTGGCTGGCTCTGCCCTTTTGGTGCGATGCAGGAATTAATGCATCATATCGGTCGTTTGCTGCGCATTCCGACCTATGAAGTGCCCCGCCACATCGACCAACACCTGAAAAAACTGAAATACCTAGCCTTGGCCGGTTTGGTCGCGGTGACGGTTTACGCCCCCGAGCACATGGACAAAGCGGCGGAGATTGAACCGTTCAAAACCGCGATCACCACCTTCTTTGTGCGTGAATGGTATTATGTCGCCTATGCTGCGCTTTGGTTGATCCTAGGTTTGTTTGTTTTCAAAGGCTTCTGTCGCTATCTTTGCCCATTGGGGGCATTGATGGCAATCGGCGGTTTGCTACGCATCCGCAAATGGATTCCGCGCCGGATAGAATGCGGTAGCCCCTGCCAATTGTGCAAAGTGAAATGCAACTACGGTGCTATTCGTCAAACTGGGGCGATTCAGTATGACGAATGTTTTCAATGTCTGGACTGCGTCACCATTCACGATGATGACCAACAATGTGTGCCGTTGATCCTCAAGGCCAAAGCGTCAAAACGCGCCCCGCGTGTTACCGGCCATCCCAACCAAGTGCCAGCCGAGTGAAGAACCCACTTGAAGGCAGTCACCTAAGCCATTGATACAAAGAAAAACGCCCCGCAAATTTGCGGGGCGTTTCATAATAATGTCATTAGGTTTAGCTCGCGGCGGCAACGGCCCGTTTGGTCATAACCTTCACCAGATGAGCGCGATAATCACCTGACCCGTGCAGGTCTGAGATCATCCCATCACCCGATACCGAAAGCCCTTCCAAGGCATCGGCGCTGAAGTTACCCGATAGAGCCGCTTCGGCTTCGCTCCACCGGAACACACCTTCTTCGGAGGCACCTGTCACAGCGACGCGCACACTGTCGGCGTATTTGGCAACAAACACACCCACGAGCGAGAAGCGCGACGCTGGCTGTTCGAACTTCTGATAGGACGCGGCCTCAGGCACCGGGAAGCTAACCGAAGTGACAATCTCGCCCTCTTCCAGCGCCGTGGTGAACATGCCTTGGAAATAATCGTCCGCGGCGATGTCACGGTTGTTGGTGGTGATCGTCGCACCAGACGCCAAAGCAGCTGCCGGGTAACAGGCCGAGGGGTCATTGTTGGCCAAAGAGCCGCCAATTGTCCCACGGTTGCGCACCGCTGGATCACCGATATTGTTGGCGAGATCCGCCAGCGCCGCATAGGCCCCCGCTTCGGCCGCAACGGTCGCGTGATTTGTGCCGCCGCCAATGGTGATTTTGCCACCATCAGACGAAACGCCTTTGATCTCATCAATGCCAGACAAGCTGACCAAAACCGATGGCGATGCCAAGCGCTGTTTCAGGGTTGGGATAAGCGTTTGCCCGCCCCCCAATGCCTGCGCATCTTCTTTGCCCAACGCGGTGGCTGCATCTGCAACGCTGGTCGGACGCTCTACGTCAAAAGAATACATTCTTTCATTCCTCCCTTGGCAATCAAAGCGGCTCTCGCCCCTTCATCTTGCCAAATAAACTCCGGGGGTCCGGGGGCTGGCCCCGGTCCACACCTCTCATCCATTAGCCGTTCATGGCTTCCCAAACGCGGCTCGGCGACACTGGCATGTCGATATGCTCGACATCGTGGTTGCCCGAGTTCAACGCATCAAGCACCGCATTCACAACGGTCGGCGGGGAGCCGATCGCACCGGCCTCACCACAGCCCTTCACCCCAAGCGGGTTGTGGGTGCATGGGGTCTGGCAGGAATGATCTACCACATAATTTGCCATATGCGGCAAATCATCGGCGCGCGGCATGGCGTAGTCCATGTAGGATGCGCTCAAGAGCTGACCATTTTCATCATAGGCACAGTTTTCCAACAGCGCCTGACCGATGCCCTGAGCGATCCCGCCATGCACTTGGCCCTCGACGATCATCGGGTTGACCACATTGCCGAAGTCATCCGCCGAAACGAATTTTTCGATGGTCACCTTGCCAGTCTCCGGGTCCACCTCGACCTCGCAAGCATAGGCGCCCGCCGGATAGGTGAAGTTGGCCGGATCATAGAACGCGGTCTCTTCGAGGCCTGGTTCAATGTCTTCGAGCGGATAGTTATGCGGCACATAAGCGGCCAGTGTCACATCCCCCCAAGCCACGGATTTATCCGTCCCTGCAACAGAGAATTGACCATCTTTCAACTCGATATCGCCCTCAGACGCTTCGAGAAGGTGGGCCGCGATCTTCTTGGCCTTGTTGATGATTTTCTCGGTCGCCCGAACCATAGCCGATCCACAGACTGCTAGCGAACGCGAGCCATATGTCCCCATGCCAAATGGGATTTTGGACGTATCACCATGTACGATGTCGATCATGCCCTCATCGATGCCCAGCATCTCGGCCACAACCTGCGGGAACACGGTTTCATGGCCCTGACCATGGCTATGCGCCCCAACCATGACGCTGATCGAGCCGGTGGCATTCACCCGCACGGTCGCCGCATCATAGAGACCGGCCCGCGCGCCAAGCTGCCCCACGAGGTTCGACGGAGCAATCCCGCAAGCCTCGATGAAACAGTTCACGCCACGGCCACGCAGCATCCCCTTGGCTTCCGACGCGGCACGGCGTGCGGCAAAACCCGGGAAGTCCATCAGCTCTTCCATCTTGTCCATGGTGGCGTTGTAGTCACCGGTGTCATATTCCACCGCAACAGGGGTGGCATATGGGAAGGACGTGATGAAGTTCTGACGGCGCAGTGCCATCGGATCGACGCTCAGCTCACGCGCGGCCTTGTCGATCAACCGCTCCAGCTGATAGGTCGCCTCGGGGCGGCCGGCGCCACGGTAGGCATCCACCGGAACCGTGGTGGTGAACACCGCCTTGACGTTCACCTGTACGGCGGGCGTCTTGTAGTTACCAGCCATCAGCGTGCCATGCAGCCAGGTCGGAACCGAGGAGGCAAAGGTCGACAGATAGGCACCCATATTGGCATAGGTATCCGTGCGCAGCCCGACAAAATTATTGTCGGCATCCAGCGCCAATTCGATCTTGGATACGTGGTCACGACCATGCGCGTCAGACATGAACGCCTCGGACCGCGACGAGGTCCATTTGACCGCGCGATTACAGGCCTTGGCCGCAAAGGTCACAAAAGCTTCTTCCGCATAGTGGAAGATCTTGGTGCCAAACCCGCCACCCACATCGGGGGCCACAACTGTCAGCTTGTGCTCGGGGATGCCCAAGACAAACGCGCCCATCAAGAGCCGGATCACATGCGGGTTCTGCGACGTGGTGTGCAGGGTCGAATGGTCACCTGCCCGGTTGTAATCCCCAACAGCGACACGCGGCTCCATCGGGTTGGCCACCAAACGGTTGTTGGTCAGCTCCAGCGTGGTGACATGTGCCGCCCCGGCAAAGGCCGCATCCACATCCGCGGTTTCCGTGCCGAATTGCCAGTCATAACACAGGTTGCTTGTCAGATCGTCGTGAACTTTGGTTGCGCCATCTTCCAGCGCGGCCTTCATGTCAACAACAGCAGGAAGCTCTTCGATGTCGACGTCGATGGCTTCGGCGGCGTTGCGGGCCTCTTCGAGGCTATCGGCCACGACGGCTGCGATCGGGTCGCCCACATGGCGCACCTTGCCAATGGCCAGAACCGGGTGGGCCGGTTCCTGCATCGCGTCGCCGTTCTTGTCGGTGATTTCCCAACCACAGGGAATGCCACCCACACCTTCGAAATCTGCACCGGTGAAGATTTTCACCACGCCAGACATCGCTTCGGCGGCGGATGTATCGATGTTTTTGATGTTGCCGTGCGCCATATCGGAGCGCAGGAAATAAACGTAGGCTTGGCCGTAAACGTTTATGTCGTCAGTATAATTGCCGGTGCCAGTCAAAAAGCGGACGTCTTCGCGCCGCTTTGGGCTTGCGCCAATGCCATGATCCTTGGGCATGGTCTGTTCCCTCCCTTGGGTCGATGGGGTGAGCCCCATCTTACGGAAATCATTCCCGTGGCGGGCCTCCCCGCCGCGAACTCAAATCAATTGGGGCTTATTCAGCCGCGATGTTCGAAACATCCTGACCGCTGGCGGCCATGATCGATTTCACGATATTATGGTACCCGGTGCAGCGGCAAATATTGCCTTCAAGGTAATCGCGAATTTCGGCTTCGCTTGGCTTAGGGTTATCCTTGAGGAGCGCCGCCGCGGACATCACCATGCCGGGGGTACAAAACCCACACTGCAAACCGTGGTGATCTTGGAACGCTTGTTGGATCACACCAAGCGACCCATCTGGGTTTTCCATGCTTTCGATGGTATTCACCTCGGCACCATTGGCCTCGGCTGCGAACATTGTGCAGCTTTTGACCGCTTCGCCGTTCACATGAACCACACAGGCGCCACACTGTGAGGTGTCACAGCCCACGTGGGTGCCAGTCAATCGAAGCTCTTCGCGCAAAAATTCGGTCATGAGCGTATTGCCCTTGACCGACTTGGTGACGGACTTGCCGTTCACCACCATGGTCACTTCTGTCATTTCTCTCCTCCCTTGAAGTCTTAAATTCGTGCACCCCGAAGCAATCCTCCGGGGCGGCATCTCCTTGGCTTAGCTCACAATACGTTTGAGCCAGCCCTTTTTCTTTTCGCCGGTCTCTTCGGTGGCATCGCCCTCTTCGGACGGGCCTTCGACGGCGTCTTTGAAGTTGTTAAAGAACTGATCCGCCATCTTTTTGGCAAACCCATCCACAATGCGGCTCCCGAGTTGGGCCAATTTGCCACCAACTTTTGCTTCGACCTCATAGTGCAACAAAGTCCCACCGTTTTCAGTCGCAGTTAGGGTTACATCGGCCCCACCTTTGGCAAAACCAGCGGCCCCGCCTTTGCCTTCACCAGCCAAATGAAGGCTGTTGGGCTCATCCAAATCGGATAGCGTGACGTGGCCCTTAAAGGTCGCTTTGACCGGACCAACTTTTTGCACAACCGTGGCGTCAAAACCGTCGCTGGCATTGCCTGCCATTTCGGTACAGCCCGGAACACATTGCTTTAGAACGTCTGCATCCAAGATCGCGGCCCACACTTCTGACGTGGGTGCGTTGATCTCACGGGAATCGCTCATATGCATGGTTTTGTCCTCTCCGTTAGCGCCAAGCCTAGGCGCACAGCCCCGAGGGGCATATTAGACCAATGGCCTAAGCCATGGGTTGAATTTCACCATTGCGGTGGATGAAAGCTGAGGCCGTAGGCGTTAAATATCGCCTCGATACGGCCATCAGATAGGCCTTCGGTGATGGCATCGCCCACCGAATAAGCCAAAGGCCGATAGGCAAAATGTACACCTGTGCCCAAGACCCAGCTGGCACGGGAAAACCCCGGCAGCGGCGGTTCGTGGATGGCCACGGTGTCACCTGCGTGGAACTCCAATTGCGCCCGCGGACCCATCGCCGCCATGACCTCACCCTTGTTCAGCGCGTCCATGGCATCGGCCATTGTCTCAAAGCGTCGCACGCCCTTGGCGGTTTGACCGCGTCCGAGGCTCGTCAGATAGAAATCGGCGATGGAATCGTTTTCAACAGCCACGGTATCAAACCGGAAATAGGCCGGAACCGGCTTATCGTCATCTTCATAGGCAAGCGTCGAATAGGCAATCGCAACGCCTTCTTCGTGATACTGACCCGGAAACACGACCTGTTCGACGCGACACCGAAAGGCGCTATCGTAGGGGACGCGCATCATCACATTGCTAACCGCGCCGCCGATGATAGGCCCCTTCCACAAGTTGTGTCGCAGATCCGCTTCGAGGTTTTCCCCAGCGGCGACAAACTTGAAGCGCGGTTCAACCCCAATAAACTCGGCAACCAAGCGCGCGACATCAATATCAACACCCCGCGCTTGTCCCTTTTCTTGCCAAGAGTAAGGCGGATACTCGGAATAGAGCGCAAAGGTCATAAACCCTTGCTCTAGAATCTGGTCTAACTCTTGCCCGACAATATCACGACCGGCGTTTTGCGGTTTGGGTTGTGGCACATGGTCGGCGCAGGGGTCGGCGGCAAACCCGGCAACAGGCACCGCCAATACTGTGGCGCAAACCACAAGCCGCGCGCGCAAAAGTCTTGTAAAACTTTTGCAAATCTCATGCATGAGATTTGTGTCCCCTACCATCTGATCGGTCCTCCGCCCCGTTCTGCAATCCGATCAGTTTGCCGCTGACAAACCGATGGTCAAGGCTTCTGCTGCGCGGGTCACACCGTCTTCGCTCCCGTCCAGCAATTTGGCGGCACGGCTTGCGGCACTATCGGCCACGGGGGCGCCGGAAACGGTTTCAATCTTGGCGGCGATTTCATCCAAGCGCGCCTTGATGCCATCGACATCGGTGCCACCGGCGGCCAATGTGTCGCGAATGGCTTTCAACTCGCCCGCAGCATCAGCCATGGAATCGTCATCAGGACGTGTTTCGATGTAAGTCCGGATCGCCCAGGCCGCATCTTGACCAAGCAGCTCACCAAAGGCTGGCATTTTGGTGATTCCGTTTTGCGTGTAGCCAAACTGATACCGCTCTACATACCATTCATCACCGTATTCTTCGGCCTCCAAAAAGCGCAGGTCCGGTGCAAGACCGCCCGAGATGACTTCCAAACCATGGCAGCGCGCGCAGTTTTGGTTATAGCCTGACGAGCCGATTTCAATGGCCAGCGACCATGTCTCTTCGCCAACGATTTCGGCGCGATAAGGGTTCTCGGTCAGCCATTCTTCACCGGTTTCAGGAAGGCCGGTCGTATCCACCGCTTGCGGTGCCACATCGCCGTGGGCCAAGGCCAAGCCTGGTGCCAGAATAAATGTTGTTGCAGCCAGAACAGCCGTGCTCAGTGTCAGTTTGGTCATGATGTCTCCTCCCGGATCGTCTCCGTTCCCGTTGCAAAAGGAGTAGGCCAAGCACCGCCCTAAACACCATTGGACTTTCGTGTCGCGCAGCCCCTACCTATGAGGCCAATTTCCGACATAGGTCGTATTGAGCCTATCCGTGCAACACGTAGCTTGGTCGCTAACGGGAGGACATTATGAACAAGTTTTTGACCGCGGCCTGCGCTGCGTTCATCGGTGTTGCGTCGCAAGCATCCGCTTTGGATGTGGTGATTCACTATATCCATCAAGAAGTTGAGCAGCTCCCAACCCTTTCGAATCTTGACCCGATTCCCGACGACCTCGGGGCGCAAGGCGCGCAGCTTGCCTTAGAAGACAACACCACCACGGGCCGATTTCTGGGTCAAAACTATTCCTTAGACATCACAATCGTCCCTGTTGGTGGCGATTTTAATCAAGCGGTGTCAGAGGCTTTGACCAAAACCGACCTGATTGTCTTGGATGCCCCGGCGGATCACATCATTGGAGCCGCGGACTTAGAGAAAAGCAGCGCCGCGCTTTTGTTTAACGTCTCGGCCCCCGACATCGCGTTGCGAAGCGAAGACTGCCGCGCCAATCTCTTGCATACTTTTCCAAGCCGCCCGATGCAGACCGACGCCTTGATGCAGTTTTTTGTCAAACGCCGATGGTCCGATATTGCCCTGATCGAAGGTACGCAGCCCGAAGACCAAGCTTATGCAGCAGCTGTTTTAGCGTCCGCGCGCAAATTCGGCATGTCGATTGACGCGCGCAAGACATGGGCATTTGATGCGGACATGCGCCGCAATGCCGCCCAAGAAGTTCCGCTATTTACCCAAGACCTTGGCGACTACGACGTCTTGGTTGTCGCGGACGAAGCCAATGATTTTGCACGCTATATCCCGTTTAATACTTGGCACCCACGTCCGGTTGCCGGAGCCGATGGACTGACCGCCAAGGCCTGGGATCGCGTTGTTGAACAATGGGGCGCAGCCCAGTTGCAATCGCGTTTCGAAGAACAATCGGGTCGGGCCATGTTGCCCCGCGACTATGCTGCTTGGGCCGCTGTTCGCTCGATCGGAGAGGCCGTGACACGGACACAGGCCGGGGATGCCCAATCACTTCGCGACTTTTTGTTGTCAGATCAGTTTGAACTGGCAGGTTTCAAAGGACGCCCGCTAACTTATCGGAGCTGGAACGGACAGTTGCGCCAACCGATCACCCTCGCCCATCGCGGTGCCCTTGTGGCGTCAGCCCCGCTTGAGGGGTTCTTGCACCAACGCAGCGAACTCGACACGCTCGGCCTTGATAAACCCGAATCTGCTTGTTCTCAGTTCGACTGATCCCTTACTTTTCCGGGCCTTTGCGCCCGCTCATTTCAAAAGGAAGCTCTCGATGAAAAAGCTCTCCGTCCTCGCTGCTTTGCTGCTATCGACCACCGCAACCGCCGACGAAATCTGGGTCACCAACGAAAAAGATGACACGATCAGTGTGATTGATTTGGAAACCCTCGAAGTTACGCGCACCCTAGAAACCGGTGAACGCCCACGTGGCATCACCTTTTCCAAGGACTATTCGGTTGTCTATATCTGTGCCTCCGATAGCGATGCGGTTCAGGTGATGGATCCGAACACCGGCGAGATTTTGCATGACTTGCCCTCGGGCGAAGACCCCGAGCAATTTGTACTCCATCCCGATGATCGTCACCTTTATATTGCCAACGAGGACGACGCGATTACGACGGTCGTTGACACACAATCACGCACGGTTGTCGCGCAAATTGACGTGGGTATTGAGCCCGAGGGTATGGCCGTTTCCCCAGACGGCAAAATCGCCATCACCACATCCGAAACCACCAATATGGCGCATTGGATCGATACAGAAACCCAAAAGCTCTTTGCCAATACACTGGTCGATAGCCGCCCGCGTCATGCCGAATTTGTCAAAGATGGCAGCGAGTTGTGGGTAAGTTCGGAAATCGGTGGAACGATCACAGTTTTTGACGTCGCAACACAAGCCGAAAAGGCCAAGATCGAATTCAAAGTCAAAGGCGTACACCCGGACCGGGTCCAACCCGTTGGGTTTGAACTAACCCAAGGCGATACTCACGCTTTTGTTGCCCTTGGGCCTGCCAATCACTTGGCTGTTGTCAACGCCGACACCTACGAAGTCGAAGACTACATTCTTGTCGGGCGGCGCGTCTGGCACATGGATTTCAACGCAGACCGTAGCAAGCTGTTCACCACCAATGGCGTGTCAGGCGATGTCACCATGGTCGATGTGGCAAGCCGCAAGGCCGAGAAAACCATCAAGGTTGGGCGCTTTCCTTGGGGTGCCGCTTTTCGGCCGACAAACTGACCTCAAACGCCCACTAATTACGTAATTCGTGCGAAAAAGGACCAAATCCATGCATAAGTTTCTGCTCACCGCTCTTTTGGCGGCTGCCCTGCCCTTTGCGGCCTTCGCGGACAATGACGACGATGATGATAACAATTTCGGACTGGCGGGGGTTCTTTCCGCCAAGAACAAAGAAGACCTGGAGCCAATCCAATTGGGGGCTGGTATCCCGCTGACCTCTGCGCCTTGGGTTCTCAAATCCGGCACCTACTACGAGTTCGAGATCCAAGGAGATGGCAGTCAAGAACTCGCGCTTGTCGGACCCGAATTTTTCCGGGCGATTTGGATCGACGAAATCGTCGTTGAGGGTTTGGAAATTCGCCCCTTGGGGTTGGATTCGGTTGAGTTTGACGAGGCTGGCGAAATGGAGATCGGTTTTCTGGCGATCAAACCGGGGTCATACTATCTCAAAATCCCCGGTTCGACCGGTGAGACACAACGGCTGGAAATCACCATTGAATAATTGCCGAAACACGGCACAGTTGGGTTGCCAAAGGCGGCGGCCCAACTCAGGATTGCTATGACACTCCAAGTTTCAAATCTTTCATTTTCATATGGGCCAAAACAGGCGTTGAAAGATGTCAATCTATCCGTTGAGCAAGGGCAATTTGCGGCTTTGCTTGGCCCGAACGGTGCGGGAAAATCGACGTTTTTTGCCCTTTTGACTCGGCTATTGACGGCAAAATCGGGCGAAATAACTGTGGCAGGTTATGATTTGTCCGCGTCCCCCCAAGCGGCTCTGGCACAAATGGGAATCGTCTTTCAAAAACCAACTTTGGATCTCGACCTGAGTGTTCGGCAAAACCTTTCCTACTTTGCCGCTTTGCATGGATTGTCGGGAAAACTAGCAAACCGTCGAATAGATGCCGCACTGGACCGGCTAAATATGGTCGAACGGTCCGGCGAAAAAGTCCGTGCCCTCAATGGTGGCCATAGACGTCGAACCGAATTGGCCCGCGCTTTGATCCACAACCCGTCAGTGCTTTTGCTTGATGAACCAACTGTCGGGTTGGACGCTGAAAGTCGCAAAGACATTACCGACCACGTACACAGCCTTGCCTGTTCTGGCATGACCGTTCTTTGGGCAACCCATTTGACGGACGAAATCCAAATGACCGACCAATTGGTTCTTTTGCACCAAGGGCAAATTTTACAAGACGGCATGGCGAAGGATCTATGTGACGGATTGGATTTGCAGACATGGTTTCTAGCCAAGACCAAGGCCCCAGCATGACAGGTTTTTCTCACTACAGAACAGCATTTTGGGCCATTGCCACCCGTGAGGTATTGAGGTTTGTCCATCAAAGGGAACGGTTCATTGCCGCCCTTGTTCGCCCTTTGGTTTGGTTGCTGGTCTTTGCAGCCGGATTTCGCGCCGCCCTCGGGTTATCAATCACGCCACCCTATCAGACCTACATCACATACGAGACGTATATCGTACCCGGTCTGTGTGGAATGATCCTTCTTTTCAACGGCATGCAAAGCTCACTGTCGTTGGTCTATGACCGCGAAATGGGATCAATGCGTCTATTGTTGACGGCCCCACTTCCACGTTGGTTCCTATTGTTTTCAAAACTTTGCGGCGCGACCTTCATCGGAATACTGCAATGCTATGCGTTCTTGGGGATTGCCGCAGTATTTGGAATTACTCTGCCACCATTGGGCTATGTCGCCGTCTTTCCCGCCTTGTTGTTGGCTGGATTGATGCTTGGGGCGTTGGGCTTGGCACTGTCCAGCTTTATTAAGCAGCTAGAGAATTTTGCCGGCGTGATGAACTTCGTTATTTTCCCGATGTTCTTTCTAAGCTCTGCCCTGTATCCGCTTTGGAAAATGGCCGAGTCCTCGGAACTTTTGCACGACATATGTGCCGCAAACCCGTTTACATATGCCGTAGAGCTTATTCGGTTTGCTTTGTACCAGCAAATGAACTTGGCAGCGTTTGCTTGGACATCTCTCGCGATGATCTGCTTTTTGGCTCTGGCAATGTGGGGATATGACCCATCTAGGTCAAAGTCATCTTAGATCAAACACTTACGCCGAACTATTAAACTAAAACTGCAGGTGATCCATCAAGACGCAAAACGCGGTTACATAGGCGTTTTGCTTCGCTCTCGGAATGCGTCACGATCAATGTGGTTGTATCGTGACGCGCTCTAAGCGTTTCAAAAAGCGACATCATTTCATTGGCCAAGTCATCGTCAAGGGACACAAATGGTTCATCCATCAACAATAAATCGGGGTTGGCCGCAAAAGCCCGTGCCAATGACAGGCGCCGTTGTTGCCCCAAGCTAAGCTGGCCCGGAAAGGCCGCGCCGCGTCCTGCCAATCCCACCTCATCAAGGGCCTGTTCGGCCACCGCTCGGGACACGCCAAGCGGAAGACAGAGATTGTCGATCACGTTGCGCCACAAAAGCAATGTGGGTTCCTGAAAAACGACGGCTATTTTTGTGGGCTTAATGATCTTGCCATCAAAACGGGTTTCGAGACCTGCCAAAACACGTAGAAGACTGGTTTTCCCAATCCCGGATGGACCAGTTAGGGCCAGAGTATCCCCAGAATGCAGTGAAAACTCAACTTGTCCAAGGATCGCTCGACCACCTAGCGACAAACGAGCCAACGCGATACGGGCGACTTCGCGCCGCCCGTCCTGTTTTTGATCATGCACCAATTGCAGCGCCATCAGGAGCCCGGTTGAACAAAGATACCATCAGGAAGGTCTTGCGCCTTGCCAACGAGATCCTCGCCGCCAAGCTTGGCCATCAAAGCCAGCATTTTTGCGGCGGCATCCTCATCAACAGGCCCAGCGTCCGGTATACCGGCCCGGAAACCGGCCTTGAGAGCATCAAACTGGGCATCCGTTTTGGCATTCATACGAGGGCGCAGACGATCCCATTCAGCATCGTCTCTTGCGAGTAAATCCTTGGCGTTACGCGACGCTTGTGCCATGGCATGCACCAGTTCTGGATTGTCGCGTAGCATTTCGCCCTTAAGAACATATCCCAAGAGCGGCGTTTGCGTGTCCAACCCCAAGGCCTCGGCGGCTTGATCAACTGTGACCAAAGGCTTCATCCCGCCAGCTTCCATTTTCGCCAAGAAGTGCCAAAAGTTGATCGCCCCACCCAGCTCACCTTGAAGTGCTGTTTTGAAGATCAATGGTGGCGCGCCAAACACCTGTTCCGTCTCAGCGGCGAGGTCGACACCGTGTTCTTGCTCGGCATAAGCCTGCAAAATCAACCACGACTTGTCCAAAGGTCCCCCTGCAATGCCGATTTTCTGACCTTTGAGATCGGCCAAAGTCTGGGCTTCGCTGTCGCCAGGTACCATCAAAGCCCCAACCGCGCGGCTATAGGGAATAAAGACAAAATCCTTGCCTGCGGCGCGCTGACGCGCGACCCAAAGCCAGTCGGAAACAATGACGTCTGCTTCGCCACCTTGAAAGGCGACCTTGGCTGCGGAACCGCCCGCAACACCTTGAACTTCCAGCGCAAAACCGTTTTTTGCATCAAACTGATTGTGCTTGATCACGTCCAGTTCCCAGTTCACGGTACCATATTGCAAGACCGCGGCCCGCAACACCGGGGCCTCGGCCCACGCGGCACCGGCCAAAGTGATCAAAGCTGCGGCACTCCCGCGTAAAACCTTCATAAATGACATGCCAACCTCCCTAGGCTTGTTGCCGTGATCGTAGCAGCAGACCTTGGGATAGGTATACGACCATTGGACAAGCCACGCACCGCCCCCCCGTTGATATGCATCAAGTGAGCCCACCCGGCACCGAATTATGCTTGCGCCAAGCTAATCAAAAGGAGAATGCGCATGAACCGCTTTCTAACTATGGCCGTCGCCTGTTTGCCCCTCGTTGGATTTTCCGCTGCTCCCGCTGCGGCCTCTGACGTGTTTGAGAAAATCAAAATTGACGCAGGTCAAACTTTGTACGACCGCTCGTGCCGCCGTTGCCACGCAGCAGATTCAGATGACCCATCTTATGGTCCGCCGCTGGAAAACATCCTGTATCGCGCCGCAGGCTCTTATGAGGGCTATGATTATTCCATCGCAATGGAAGCATCCGGCATTGTTTGGACACCCGGTGCCGTACGCGCATGGATGGAAGACAATGACGGGTTTATGCCGGGCACCAAAATGCGCCATGTCGGCATCGAAGACCGTACTGTTCAGGATTTTATCCTAGCCTACCTTGGCTCAATCAGCACTCAGGACAATAAGCAGATTTCTGAATAGCTTATCAGTCTAGTTTTCTCTGCAAAGCCGCGCGGTTCTGATCGTGCGGCTTTGTTTTTGTTTGAATAAACGGTTTATCCTTCTGGACCGATCACGAGTTGGGGAAGCCAATGGCTATCCGGGTCACCGGGTTCCAGATCCGTTGGTTTCAACGGGCGCAATTCCCCCGCATCTGGTGGAACAGAAAGAACATTCATATCCATTTCATGCAGGTCACCAACCAGATTTCCGTCCTGCTCGGTCAGCTCATAGTAGACACCATTCCACATATCTATTCCGTAGCTTCCCGCCTTTTTCCAAAGGAACAGGAAATCATATTCCAAGTCGGTCGGGTCACTAGAAATATCGCGTTTTATTTCATATGGATACGGCACATGGCACCACAGCATTTCAGGCCCATCGACGCATTTGAACGGCCGCATGGATAGGAAATGATCCGAAAATGGAGCCTCATCCAAAGTCAGCTTATAGGCGCCATCCGTGACGTCCACGGATGCGATGTGAATGCGTTTCCCGTCTTGGTCTTGCAACCAAACACCGTGCTGCCCGTCCTCAAGTGCCACCCCCGGCCCGGCCCATATCGCTACAACCCCTAAGAGAATCAGTTTCTTCATCTTGGCGCTCCTTTAGCTTGGCGAATCTCCCTTAGGCTGGGACGAATCACGACAGTCCTGTCAAGTCTGCAAGGGTCGTACGACCTATGGCGCGTTCCGAGAAATCACGTTCTCTTTATAGTGTTGACCCAGGGAGAGGACCGTCCGTTCTGTAAATTACACATTTATTGGGCGGTCTCATCACGACTGAATGTTCACGGGAGGACTGACATGAACAAATTCGTCGCCGCTGTCGCAGTAAGCCTTATTGGTGCCACGGGCGCCATGGCCAATGTGACCGAAGAAATGCTGGCCAATGACCAAACCATCACGGATCAAATCGTGACCAATGGCATGGGCCGTCACTTGCAACGCTACAGCCCGCTCGACACGTTGAACAAAGACAACGTCAAAAGCTTGGTACCCGCATGGGCCTTTTCGCTTGGTGGTGAAAAGCAGCGTGGTCAAGAAACTCAGCCGCTGATTTATGACGGTGTGATGTATATCACCGGGTCTTATTCGCGGATGTATGCGATTGACGTCAAAACCGGCAAAGAGCTCTGGCAGTACGATGCCCGTTTGCCCGAAGGCATTTTGCCGTGCTGTGACGTGATCAACCGCGGTGCCGCGATCTATGGTGACAAGGTCATCTTTGGTACGTTGGACGCCCGCATCGTTGCGCTTGACGCCAAGACCGGTGACGTTGTGTGGCGTGACAAGATCGCCAACTACAAAGAAGGCTATTCCTATACTGCCGCGCCTCTTATCGTGAATGGCCTTGTCATCACCGGTAACTCGGGTGGTGAATTCGGCATCGTTGGTACGGTTCAGGCGCGTGACGTCAACACCGGCGACATGGTTTGGGAACGCCCCGTTATCGAAGGTCACATGGGAACGTTAAACGGTGAACCATCGACCATGACCGGTGAGCTGAACGCGACTTGGCCCGGTGACATGTGGAAAACCGGTGGCGGTGCCACATGGTTGGGCGGCTCGTATGATGCGCGCACTGACACGCTGATCTTTGGGGCCGGTAACCCTGCCCCTTGGAACAGCTGGCTGCGTGACGCGGGTCAGGACAATTCCGGCAAAGGTGACAACCTTTATGCCGCAAGTCGCATCGGTATTGACCCGGCTACCGGCGAAATCAAATGGCACTATCAGACCACGCCGCGCGAAGGCTGGGATTATGACGGTGTGAACGAAGTTGTGGCCTTTGACGACAAAGACGGCAACCAACGTTTGGCAACCGCCGACCGTAACGGTTTCTTCTATGTTCTAGATGCGGCAGACGGTGGATTTGTTTCCGCGGCCCCCTTCGTCAAAGATATCAGCTGGGCGTCGGGTATCGATGATACCGGCCGTCCGATCTTTAACGAAGACAATCGCCCTGGTGATCCAACCGAAGCCGCCGATGGTAAAAAAGGCGACGTAATCTTTGCCTCGCCTTCGTTCCTTGGTGGTAAAAACTGGATGCCAATGGCGTTTAGCCAAAACACCGGCAATTTCTATGTACCATCCAACGAATGGGGCATGGATATCTGGAACGAGCCGATTTCCTACAAAAAAGGCGCGGCTTACCTCGGTGCTGGTTTCACCATCAAACCCAACTACGAAGACCACATTGGCTCGCTCAAAGCAATTGATCCGGCCACTGGCGATTGGGTCTGGGAATACAAGAATGACGCACCACTTTGGTCGGGCGTTATGACCACCGCGGGCGGTCTGGTATTCTTCGGAACTCCTGAAGGTGAATTCATCGCGCTTGATGATGCCACAGGTGAAAAACTGTGGTCCTTCCAGACTGGCTCCGGCATCGTTGGTCAGCCTGTCACATGGGAACAGGACGGTGAACAGTACGTGTCGATCATGTCCGGCTGGGGTGGCGCGGTTCCACTCTGGGGCGGCGAAGTTGCCAAAAAGGTAAACTATCTGAACCAAGGTGGCCTGATGTGGACCTTCCGTCTGCCAAAGGAAATGGCGTCTAACTAAGGCACCGACCTTTCCGAAAAACAGAAACGCCCATAGGAAACTGTGGGCGTTTTCCTATTTGGGGGGACATTTGTAGCGTCTAGGCAAACGAAGGTTTTCGAACTAATTCGCCGAAAGTTTCATGTCCTTGGTCATAAGGGCAGCTTTCAATTCTCCCCCCTTGTAGCGGTCCAAGCTGAAGCTCACATTCACAGCATCAAAAAGAACGAGATCAAAAGCCATTCGTCCGCGCGGTGGGAAAACGTCATCGCGGTAACTGGGCCAAGCGCCGCCATGCATGATCATCAGCAAAGCAGTGCGAATAAATTGATAGTCCTAAAGGACCAACAACCGTTCCTTATAACTGATCACGCTCTGCACCTTTCAAAACCTGAACGAAGAAACGTACAAACAACGCACCAGCCAAAGGCATTCCCTTGGCTGGTGCCGATGTTACCGACCTTTGAACAATCCACCCAGAATACCGCGCACAATGCGTTTTCCAGTGGTGCCAGTTAGCTCTTTCATTACCATCTTGGTCATGGCGTCGCCAAAACTTTCGGTTTTACGGGCACGGCGTGATGAAGATCTGGAAACTCGTGTTCCGCTATAGCGGCGCCCGGCGCGGTACTCACGCTGCGCGGTTTCCATGTCTTCTTCTTCAGATTCAGCTTGTTCCGCCGCCCGGGCCGCCGCCTCGGCCTGAGCTTTCAAAATCTCATAGGCCGATTTACGATCCAGCGTTGTTTCGTATTTTCCTTTCAAATCGGACCCGGCCACAATTGCCCGACGTTCCGGGGCCGATATTGGCCCAAGTTGCGACGATGGCGGGCGAATCAACGTTCGTTGAACAATACCGGGCACACCCTTTTTTTGGAGCATTGAGGTCACGGCTTCACCGACCCCAACTTCGCGGATGGCCTGTTCCGTGTCGAAATCCGGATTGGGCCGATAGGTTTCTGCCGCCATGCGCAGGGCTTTTTTGTCCCGTGCCGTAAAGGCGCGCAGCGCATGTTGAATGCGGTTTCCGAGTTGGCCGAGAATGTCTTCGGGCACATCATCGGGGTTTTGCGTGATGAAATAGACACCTACCCCCTTGGAGCGGATAAGGCGCGCCACTTGCTCAACCTTATCGACCAAAGCCTTGGGGGCATCATCAAACAACAAGTGCGCTTCGTCGAAAAAGAAAACCAGTTTGGGTTTGTCCGGGTCGCCCACCTCTGGAAGCTCTTCGAACAATTCCGACAACAACCAAAGCAGGAATGTTGAATAAAGCCGAGGTGAGGACATCAATTCATCCGCTGCCAAAATATTGACTTGGCCGCGCCCCTGCCCATCAACCCGCATTAGATCGGACAAAGCCAGCGCCGGTTCGCCAAAGAAATTGCCGCCGCCCTGATTCTCGATCACCAATAAACGGCGTTGGATTGCCCCGATCGAAGCCGTGGAAATATTGCCATAACGCAAGGAAAGGTCTTTGCGATTCTCGCCCATCCACACCAACATGGCGCGGATATCCGAAAGATCGAGCAACGGCAGCCCCTCTTCATCCGAAAGCCGGAAAGCAATGTTCAAAATGCCTTCTTGCGCCTCGGACAAATCAAGCAATCGCGACAACAACAACGGCCCCATTTCGGCGACCGTGGTGCGCACGGGATGGCCTTGTTTCCCAAAGAGGTCCCAGAAGGTCACCGGAAAGGATTCGTATGTGTAGTCGTCAAACCCAATGGTTTCGGCACGCCCCATAAAGGCATCATGGAGCTTGTGAGCCGCGTTGCCAGCAACCGCCATGCCCGACAGGTCACCTTTCACATCAGCCATAAAAACAGGGACGCCGGCGTTGGCAAAACCCTCGGCCAAGATTTGAAGCGTGACTGTTTTCCCGGTCCCGGTAGCCCCGGCAACAAGCCCATGCCGGTTGGCATATTTATGGCTGAGCCATTGCTTTTCGGCGTAGTTTTTACCACCGCCACCAAGGAAAGTTCCATTTGTCATCAAAGTTCTCCACAAGCGTACGGTGGCAAACATACATCCTTAACTTTTCCTCGCCAGTATCATCTGCAGTTCCGGGGCGACATGTCCTCTCCTGCCCTGGACAGACTTCCTCCCTGTCAGACTGGCCGCGCCTTTTGGCGCGGCTCTTTTTTTTCTGCTATCTTGCGAAATTCACATGGAAATTTCTGCGAAAAACCTGTTGACCCCCGGCCAAGACTTTCGTAGCGTCCCCTCAATGACAAAGTCGGCCAGTCCGACAGGGAGTGAAATGGAAAGGGGCCGCACTGGCCCCTTTCCTTTGCCCATTCGAAATTTTGAAATTCAGATACATGTCAAAAACGGGCGGCAAATCGCGCATCTTGCTGCAAGGTCGGGTTTTTCTGGACTGACACCGCCGTCTCATCGTGTTAATCGATCCTTCAGAATTGATCGGATTTCAGGGGATTTCCATGAACAAACCGCTTCTCACCATGTCTTTGATTGCAGCCATGGCTGCAGCACCTGTTTTTGCGCAAAGCGAAGAGCCAGTCCAACCTGTCGCCGACGAAGCGGCTGACGTGGAGGAAGGTGCCGTTATCAAAGCTGACGTTCCAGAACTGGATATGGGCGAAGACCCAAATGCACCCAAGCCACAACAGTCCGGCCCTACAACATACACTCAAGACGGGTTTGGCGACTGGCAATTACAGTGCTTGGAAGTGACTGATGGCGACGATGTCTGCCAGATGTACCAGCTGCTCAAAGACTCCGCCGGCAATAGCGTTGCCGAAGTCAACATCTTCAAAATCAAAGATGGTGGTCAAGCGGTTGCAGGCGGGACTTTCATCGTGCCGCTCGAAACGCTTTTGCCACAAAAGCTGACTATCACCGTCGATGGCGGCTCAGCGCGTCGCTACGACTATTCCTTCTGTAGCCAAATCGGCTGCTATGCACGTGTTGGCCTAACTGCCGAAGACATTCAGCGTTACAAAGCCGGTGCAAAAGCGGAAATCCTTATCGTTCCTGCAGTAGCAGCCAACAAAAAGGTTGTTGTGGAAATGTCCTTGAAAGGCTTCACCGCCGCTTACAAAGCAGCGTCCACCGTCGCCCAGTAAGACACCAAGATAAGAAGGCGCGCCCATCATAGGGCGCGCCTTTTTAGTTGTCTGGTTTTCTTAGTCAGTTATTGCGGTTGTTTTTCGCCGCCAAACAGTTTGCCATAAATCGGTGCTACGATCTTGGTTCCAACAGGGATCAAAACCAAACCAACCAAAAAGCCCAAAACAAAATCAATACCGGCTGTGATCACCCATTCGAGGCTTGGGTTTTGCTGCCCATAGGCCACGGCGATATGGTGGATTTGTTCCTCAGGGTAATGCCAACCCATTTCGTGCAGTGAATGCACAATGATCGACCCGCCAACCCAAAGCATGGCTGCGGTTCCGATGATTGTCAGGGCTTTGAGAAGCCAAGGCATAAACTGAACGATCGCCCGCCCAAAGGCTCGCGTCGCGCCAAACCGGCCGTTTTCGTTCAACCACAACCCGACATCATCCATCTTAACGATGATCGCCACAGCGCCATAGACCACGGCGGTGATCAAAACCGCGACAACGGCCAATGTCGCCGCCTGCATATAGAAATTGGGCGCTTCGATCGCCGAGAGCGAGATCACCATAATCTCAGCCGATAGAATGAAATCTGTTTTGATCGCGCCTTTGACCTTTTCCTCTTCGAGGCGTTTGGGGTCTTTGACGTCATGGCTGCCATCGGGTCCGCCGCTATGTTCGTCATGGGGCATCAAGACATGTACGATCTTTTCGGCCCCCTCAAAACACAGGTACCCGCCCCCCAAGATCAGCAAGGGCCAGACCATCCAAGGCGCAAAGGCCGCCATCAGCAACACGGCCGGCATCAATAGGATCAGCTTATTGATCACCGACCCGCGCGCGATCCGCCAAATGATTGGCAATTCCCGTGCCGGAGCGAACCCCTGCACATATTTTGGCGTGACGGCGGCGTCATCAATAATGACCCCCGCGGTTTTCGATCCCGCTTTCATAGCCGCTGCGCTAATATCATCCACCGATGCCGCAGCAACCTTGGCGATGGCCGACACGTCATCCAACAGAGCCAACAATCCGCTCATCTATGTTGTTCCTTTATCCGCAGGATGCATAAGCACCCCCAGGTTCCCGTTCTAGGTAACTCTATCTGGAACGCGCCATGGTGTTAACAGGGAAACGATTCTGTCTTTTCCCGAAGGATTGATTTTCCGTTAACGCAAACCCTTGCAATTCGTTAGCGCAATCAAGGTATCAATCGGCAGGTTTACCGCTAACATATTGTCAGAAAACACTTTTTACTTGGCCCCTTCGGCGCCCCACCGTATACGCATCGCCAAGGATCACACCCAAAGATCACGAGCCAGGAGACCGCATTCATGACCGTTACTGTAGGCATCAACGGATTTGGCCGCATCGGCCGCTGCACCTTGTCCCACATTGCGGAATCTGCGCGCAATGATGTTCAAGTCGTCAAGATCAACGCCACCGGCCCTATTGAAACCGCCGCACATCTGCTGCGCTACGACAGTGTCCACGGTCGGTTCCCCGGCAACATTCAGGTGTCTGGCAACTCGATGGATCTGGGCCGTGGCCCGATCGACGTCATGTCGACCTATAAAATGGAAGAGCTGGATTGGACCGGTTGTGACGTTGTTCTGGAATGTACCGGCAATTTCAATGACGGTACCAAGGCCAACCAGCATCTAACACAGGGTGCAAAATCGGTTTTGATCTCGGCCCCAGCGAAAAACGTTCAGCGTACCGTCGTTTACGGTGTGAACCATCGCGACCTCGTCAAGGGTGAGACGATGATTTCCAACGGGTCGTGCACCACCAACTGTCTCGCGCCTCTGGCCAAAGTTCTGGACGAAGCGATTGGTATCGAAAGCGGGATCATGACCACGATCCACAGCTACACCGGTGACCAACCGACACTGGACCGCCGCCATGACGACCTCTATCGCGCCCGCGCCGCCGCCATGGCGATGATTCCAACCTCAACCGGTGCTGCCAAGGCGCTTGGCGAAGTTCTTCCGAACCTTAAGGGCAAGTTGGACGGGTCCGCCGTGCGCGTTCCAACACCGAATGTCTCGGCCGTTGACCTGACCTTCTACGCCAAGAAAGAAGTCACTGTTGCCGATGTGAACGAAGTGATGGCCGAAGCCGCCAATGGCCACATGGGCATGGTTCTGGACTACGATCCAGAAAAGAAGGTTTCCATCGACTTCAACCACACAACAGCCAGCTCGATTTTTGCACCTGATCAGACCAAGGTCACCGGCGGCCGCTTGGTCCGCGTTTTGGCATGGTATGACAATGAATGGGGTTTCTCGGCACGTATGGCCGATGTTGCCGCTGCAATGGGCCGCTTGCTTCACTAAATCTGGAAACCAGACCCAATAGAAAAGCCCCGGAAAACCGGGGCTTTTTACGTTTAGACATCAAATCCGAGGTAAATCAGCCTATTTGAATTGTAGATTGATCGCCGCATAAAGCTGAAACTCGGCCTGACCATCGCCGCGGCTTGCCAGGGACCATTGTGGTTCTAAGAAGAAGTTGGCCGTTGTGTTGTTGAATTTGTGGACCTTGCCGATCCGGAGGCCAAACGGAATATTGTAATTGTCCGAGTTGAAATCGTAGGTCCAAATTGGCGCGCCGCCCGTGTACCAGCCATCTTTGATTTGATAGAACCAAAACGGTTGGAATGCGCCGAAACTGGCGTTGTCCCGCCCCTTGGGTGCGCCGCCAACCCCGGCCCGATATGTCAAAAGGTACCCATATTGGAACTTGGCTGACGTGCCGTTGAAGTAAACATTCGCCAAACCAAGTTGCCACTGGTCACCGCCCAGCCGACTATCGGATGCCGTCGGCGCGACAACCTGCGGCCCGATACCAAAGCTAACGCCGGGTTTGGTGTCAAACTGATAGGCCATAAAGAGATCGACATCACCCATCCCGCTGACGGAGCTCCCACCGCCACCAACAGGCATCCTGTTGAACGGCAAAGACGCGCGCAAGAGCCAATTGGTATCACCAAGACTTAGCGGCTTCGCGTAGCGAAGGACAAATTGGTTACCATCGGCATCGTCAGGCAACCCTGTGAAACCATTGAAATAATAGTTTTGAAGGTTAAAAGCAGTCACATTGGCCAGCGGGTTGTTAGCATCGGCCTTGGAACTGTCTTGAGCCGCCACAGGAGCCGCGCACATCAGTCCAACTATCGCCGCGCCGCATAGCGCTTTTAGCTTTGCCAAACGGACTTTGTTTTTTTGCAATATACTGACCATGTTCAGCTCTCCCGAAAACAAGTTTTAGCTCTTGAGACACACGCCGAAACGCGCGCGCCCATTGCTTTCTCAATCGCTGCTTTCGTGAAACAATTCGTTAACGAGGATTGTCCCAGCAAGCGCTTTTTGGAAGCTGCCTTTTGTCAACCATGCCACCCAGTGTGCATGAAAGCCAGCGGATTTCAGCCAAATCGGCAATCTCGAACAAGTATTGGGTGTTTTGGCGAGGTTAACGTCGATGTTTTGAACGACGTCCAAAACGAACCAAGCCACTGAGAAATGGGTGGTGGAGAGACTTGCGGAACACCAAATCAATCCGAAGATACAAAGATCACATTTGGGACGATGAATCAAAAAGGAGCCAGCACATATGTACCAGCTCCTATAATTCAAAACGTTAGGTTGGACCCGACTCAGATTTCTAAAAGAGCGGGTCCAAAACCGTCACAGATAGTCAGCCCGTTGCAACCCATACTTGGCCATTTTCTCGTTCAAAGTCCGGCGTGGCAGGCAGAGTTCTTCCATGACGGACGCAATCGACCCCTTGTGGCGGCGCATGGTGTTGTCGATCAACATCCGTTCAAATGCCTCGACATATTCCTTGAGAGGTTTGCCTTCGGTCGTCATCACCGGCTGCATTTGATCGTGATCGCTCATCAAAAGCGATGCAATGGTCCCCTGCCCGCGCCGCGCTTGTAACACCGCGCGTTCGGCCAGATTGATCAGTTGGCGCACATTGCCGGGCCACGGCGCTTGCAACAATTGCGCCGCTTCTTGCGCCGACACTTTCGGTGCATCACAGCCGTACTCCTCGGAAAACTGTTCAGATAGGCGCGTGAACAACGTCAAGATATCTTCGCCGCGCGACCGCAGCGGTGGGACAACAATTTTCAAGGCCGCCAAGCGGTAATAAAGATCAGATCGCAACGCACTTTCACAGGTGCGCCCTTCGTCCTGAAGGTTGCAAATCGCCACGATTCGAGTCTCAGGAGGGTTGCCTTGGTCGTTGATAACACTCAACAAACGCGCCTGCGCCGCGTCGGAAAGTGCTTCGATATCTTCTAGAACCAAAGTGCCGCCACGGGCTTCTTCGATTGCTGGCAAACGCGTGTCATCCGGTTGCATCGGACCAAACAGTCGCTGCATCAACGCGTCTTCGTCATGGGCCCCGCAAGAGATCAGCACAAACTTTTTGCCCGCCCGGGCGCCAACCGAATGCAACGCATGTGCTACCAGTGTTTTGCCAGTCCCTGTTTCCCCTTCGATCAAGACATGGCCATCGGCCTGACCCAAATCCAAGATATCTTCGCGCAAGCGTTCCATCACCGGGCTGGCCCCGATCAGCTTGCTCATGATCTGACCACCATCCGACAGCTCGCGCCGCAAGGCGCGGGTGTCCAAGGTCAAACGGCGGGCATTGGTGGCCTTTTTGGCCAGCTCAGACATGCGATCCGGATTGAACGGTTTCTCAAGGAAATCAAAGGCCCCAATACGCATGGCCTCAACCGCAATTGGAACATCGCCATGGCCGGTGATCATAATAACCGGCAGCGAGCTGTCCGATCCCATCAGCTTTTTCAAAAGCTGGATACCGTCCATGCCGGGCATCTTGATGTCTGAAATGACAATCCCCGGGTATTCCGGCCCAAGCGTACCAAGCGCCTCTTCGGCCGAGGCAAAGGTCTCGGTGTCGTAACCGGAGAGCGCCAACCACTGGCTGATCGATTGCCGCATATCCTGTTCGTCATCGACGATGGCGATCTTCATTGCGTTTGCCATGTTACCCTTACTCCGCTGCCTGCGTGTTTTCGTTTAAAATCGGAAGCTGCATCTCAAACACTGCGCCGCCGTTTTCACCATTGCGGGCGGTCAAACGACCCCCGAGTTCCGATACAATACCGGATGAAATTGCCAGACCGAGGCCAACGCCGTCACCCGGCTGTTTGGTTGTGTAGAACGGCTCAAACAGCGCATCCAAATCCTCAATCCCATGTCCATTGTCGCGCACGCTTAACGTCGCTGTTTCCCCAGAGGCCAAAATGATTTCCACTTGCGGGTCATCTACTGATTTGGTGGCGTCGAGCGCATTGCGCAAGAGGTTGACCAAAACCTGTTCGATGCGCATACGATCCCCCATAACCAAAACCGGCTCATCGGGGAGGATACGCGAAATCCGTACTCGACGCACCTTGAGCTGCGGTTCCATCATCGACATCGCGCTCCCCAAGGCTGCACCCATGTCAACGGGGCTAAAGGTTTCCTGACCTTTGCGGGCATAGGATTTCAGCTGTTTGGTGATCGCGCCCATCCGTTCAATCAAATCATCGATCCGATGAAACGCGCTTAGGGCTTCGTCTGGTCGGTTGCGCCGCAGCAAAAGCCGCGCGCCAGCCAGATAGGTTTTCATCGCCGCAAGCGGTTGGTTAAGCTCATGGCTCACCGCCGCAGACATCTCGCCTAGCGCGGCAAGTTTTGAGCTTTGCGCCAGAGATTGTTCGGCTACGGCTAGGTTTTTCTGAACCTTTTCGCGTTCGGAAATCTCACGCTGTAACCGCGCATTCAACGCCCGCAGTTCCGCAGATTCACGTTGGAAAAGCGCCATACGAACGGCCGTTCTACGCGACAGCGCATAAAACACCAAGGCCGCCAAAATCGCAAACCCCATGATTTCTATCGCCAAAAACGCGTTCACACGTTCACGTACCGAGGCGTAGGTCGTAAAGGTCGTCAAGGTCCAGCCGCGAAATGGAATCCGACCATCAACCCGCATCACGGCTTCGCCCTTGAGATAGACATCCGCGTCTTTGGCTGTCCAATCGGTTGTGGCTTGAATAGCGCGTTCAATGGCGCTGTCGGGGGGTTGGCGTTCAAGCGCCGCATCCGGGGTCAAGCCACGCCAGCGCGGTTCCGTCGCCAACACGATGACGCTTTCGGAATTGGTGACAAAGACCGCATCCGAAATCCCAGCCCAGGCCCGTTCGAACTTGGCCAAGTCGACCTCGACCATGATGACACCGATGGTTTCACTGCCGCTTTCGACCTGACGAGAATAGGTAAATCGATAGCCGCCAGCCTCACGTTCGGTTGTGGTAAACACAGTGGCGTTGGACCGGATCGCATTGACAAAATAGCCATCCTGACGATGGTTTTCGCCCAAGCGGCTGCGATCCGTGGCGGCAACGGTGCGGCCATCGCGATCTAGCAACATCAAGGAGGCCGCGCCAATTTCATCAACGAATGAAATCAATCGTTGCGAGCTTTGGGTGTATTCGCCTGAGTTCAAAGCCCCGATCAACGCCGGGTCGCGGGCCAAGAGCTGGGGCACAATCGCGTTTCGACGCAGCTCTGAAATCAGGTTCCCTGAGTATAGCGCCAAGCGCAATTCAGCCCGGTTTTGCGTCGTTTCGGTAAAACGTTGGGTCAGTAAACGGTTGGTAAAATACACCGTGCCGACGGCCACCACCACAAGCACCAACAACGCCCACCGGACCCGCCCCGATAACGGGCCAGACCGACGGGGGCCGGATGTTTGGGTGGGTGACGTCTCTGACATATCAGGCAGGATACGCGCGCCCTGCCCCGGCCTCAAGCCATCGCGGTTAAGCGGTGGCGAGCAAAGAGGTCAAATTGGCGAAAAGACGCGCACCATCTTGGTTGCCATGAGCGGCTTCTGACGCACGTTCGGGGTGAGGCATCATACCAAGCACACGCTTGTTGGATGACACAATACCGGCAATGTCGCGGGCCGACCCGTTGGGGTTATCCGTATACCGGAAGGCCACACGACCGTCGCCTTCGAGCATATCCAAAGTTGCGTCATCCGCGTGGTAGTTGCCATCGTGATGCGCAATCGGCAGCGCGATTTCTTCGCCCTTGTCATAGCCTTGGGTGAACACGCTTTGGCCATCAACGCGCAGGCCAACCGTGCGACAGATGTATTTGAGTTCAGAATTGCGCAACAACGCGCCGGGCAACAACCCGGTTTCGGTCAAGACCTGAAAGCCGTTGCACACCCCAAGGACATAGCCGCCCTTGTCAGCAAAGCTTTTGACATCACGTACAATCGGCGCATTCGCCGCGATCGCACCGCACCGCAGGTAATCACCAAAAGAGAAGCCGCCCGGTACGCCGACCATATCGATGCCCGATGGCAATGCGGTCTCTTTGTGCCAAACCATCTCGACTTCGAAACCGGCTTGTTCAAAGGCAACGGCCATATCGCGGTCGCAGTTGGATCCGGGAAAGACAATGACGGCGGCTTTCATGGGCTGGCTCCTGTCGAAATTTGAATCGAGAATTAGGTCGGAATTCTGTGGCCCCGCCCCTTCCCTCATGTTGGGATTGGATCAAGGGTGTGTTGGGGTGGTGGACATTCGGGCGCAAACTCGCGCCCGAACGGATATTGGATTGGATCAATACGCGTTTAAAGCTGCTCGATCCGATAGCTTTCGATCACAGTATTGGCGAGCAGCTTTTCGCACATCTCACCAATTGTGGCCTCGGTGGTGCCGTCTGCCAGCTCCATCTCGATCACTTTGCCCTGACGGACCGAAGATACACCTTCGAACCCCAAAGCCCCCAGCGCGTGGCGCACGGCCTCACCCTGTGGATCAAGAACACCTTGCTTGAGCATCACATGCACCCGAACCTTCATGACCGTCCTCCTGATTGACGTCTGAAACAGTTGTAGCCGTTTGGCTGCGGAGGAACCCGATTGCGCCGGAAAATGCAAGCCCTAGCACTGCGGTTCTTGGGGATTTCCTGCAAAAACCCGTCCAAAAACAAAAAACGTCCCGGTTTTGAGCCGGGACGTTTCGTTTGCCTTGGGGACAAAATCCAAAGGTTACTCTTTGTTGCCCATGCGAAGAACGTCTCCAGCATCCTCTTCGATCAAGAAAGCACCGGCTTTGTTGCCGCTCAGATCATTGTTTTCATAGGTGCCCGCGGCGCTAAGACGTACGCGGATTGCCTCATAAACATTGTCAAAGATCTTGTTTTCACGAATGATCGGGCGGCTATTGGGGTCACGCACCGAAATTCCATAAAAAGCGTTGTTGTGGATGATGTTCTCTTCCAACACCCCTTTGCCGCCTTCATGAATATAGACCGCGCTTTGATGTCCGTCGCGCATCGTGTTGTTCCACACAACCGGATTGGCACCGGTTTTGATCTCCAACCCAGCAAAGGCATTGGCGTAGATTGTGTTGCTTTCGATCCGTGCCGTCGATTTTTCCGAAACCAAAATCCCGCCCTGAAGACCGTTGCGTACGATATTGCTCGTGATCAGAGGGTCTTTGCCACCTTTGACTTCGATCCCGGCCAAGGCGTTGTTATAAACGGTGTTGTTCTCATAGCGACCTGTGCCGCCTTCGTTCACAAAGATACCACTGCCTTCCCCGTCATAAAGCGAGTTGCCGCGTACAATCGGAGCAGCGCCATCCTTGACCTCAATCGCGGCTAGCCTGTGACCAAAGATGTCGTTGTCTTCGATGGTGGCTTTGCCCTTTTCGAATAGGAAAATACCGCCCTGCGCACCGTCATGAATGGTGTTGCGACGTATGGTTCCGCCCTCGTTGCCGCGAACAGCGATGACGCCCAAGCCCTTGGAACTAATATCATTGTCTTCCAAAACCATTGACCCGCCGGCAAGGTGAATACCAAAGTATTGCCCACCTTCTTGGATCATAGTCAGACCAGACACCCGACCGGAACTTGCCGTCCATTCGATCAAGTTGTCTTCCTTCACCGCCAAAACGATGTCTTTCATCGCGCCCACGCCGATAATCTCGATCGGGCGGGTGACGTCGATACCTTTGGTATAGCGTCCGGGGTGAACCTCGATCCGTGCCCCATCCGCCGCCGCGCTAACCGCATCGGCAATTTCGAAATAATCGCCGCCACCGTTGGCTTTGACCGTGATTGCGGTGCCATCGGAGGGTTCCGGCGGGGCCGCTGTTGGAATGCTACATTCGCGTTCGATCACCCGGCGCGCCATTGACGCAAAGGTGTGATTTCCGCATTCGGCCACATAGGCTTCGTAGCCTGCACAGCCAACCGCCTTGGCCTCGTTCCACAGGGCCGAACAGGCGTTGCCTGTCGACGGTGGCGGTGTGGCCACTGGTGTCGATTTTGGCACAACTGGCGGTGGCGCTGCGGCGACAACGGCCCCACCTGCGGCGGCTTTCAGCACCTTGCTCTGTGGCAAAATCCGTGTCATCGGGATTGCCATGTTGAACCCAGTGCGATTGTCGCCGGCATGGTGCAACCCGATGACCCGCTTGTCGCTTAGACGAATGACCGGCGACCCGGAATTGCCGCCAAGGGTGTCACAACTATGAACAAGCTTGCCTTCTTCGGAAATCGCAGGTGTCGCTGCGGCACATCCTTCGCGCGAAATATGCTGGGCTTGGCCTTGGGGGTGCCCAATAATCCAAAGAAATTCAGCATCTTCTGGATCGGCCATCGCCAGCTCCAGCTTTCCGTATTTCGTCGATGGATTGCCAAAAACCCGCAACACTGTGTAATCAAGTTCGCGGTTGGTTTCGACGATCTGGGGGGAGACGGTGTAGCGATCCGTGCCCTCGGCGCGGCCCGGCTTGATAAATCCGGCGACAAATTGCGCCGCTTGCACGCCGCTAACTTGACCGCTTGGGTCGCCATCCATGCCCGGTATACAATGGTGATTGGTCAAAATGTGTTGATCATCAACGATAAAGGCGGTGCAAAACCCGGTTTTTCCGTTGTTAAACAGCATATCAAGCCGCCCGATGGGTCGCCCAAGACGCACGGCTGGGCTATTTTCGCCATACTCGATGATCGGCTCGTTTTGATAGTCACCAAAGGCCTGTTCCAGAACGAAACCACCGCTGTCACTGCCACCACCGCCTCCGGCGACCTGCCGGGGTTGAATGACAATTTTCCCGAAATCATTTGGATCAAACTCGGCTGGTGCTTGGGCCGTGGCCTGAGCCGCGAACGCGCCAATGCCGGTCAATAAAGTTAAGGCAGTAACAACCTGTCTCATGGCAATGTTCCCTGTTGTCTAAAATTACAACCAGCCTAAGCCTGCCTCATCCTTCCGCCAAGTAAAGAATACCATGCCCTCGGGCGATCACGGCGCTAACACCGGGTCAATACGGGCTAAGGTTGAGCCGCAATTCCTCGAGCACTTCGGGAAGTTGATCGGGATGTTTCTCGGCCTCTTGCACATAGACCATGATATCTTCTTTCTGGACCCGCGTGAGATAAGGCGTCGCATCGAGAAGTTTGGGCAAAAGTTCAACCTGAAACCCGTCGGGCCGCAACAAAACCTCGGCATGATATCCTTCCTCGCGCGCGCGCGTGTCCTCGGCAATGGCCTCCTTCACGGCATCCAAACCACCTTGGGCTCTCTCCAGGGCGCGTTGCCCGCGGATAAGCTCATCCCGGACAGTTTTGGCACCATACCCAACGCTCTCCACGACCTTGGCAATGTCCTTTTCCCCCTTCAACGAGTCGATTTTACGATAGGATAACCACATCGAGTCCAGCCGCTTGTTTAGCTCGGTTTTCCCGATTTCCGACATCTCTTGTAAAAAGGCGATTTCCGCTTGCAAGGACTCCAAATCATCCTGCAAAAACCTAGGCTTTTGTTCCAACTTATTAAGTTTTTCGACCATTGCCCCCACAACAAGGCCAAGCTTTTTGAGTGCCCGGTCCGTTGCTCGTAAATCGACATGGTGTTCTTCGGCGTCGGCCAACCGCATAGCACCCCAGCTTTTTGCCCGCTCCCGTGTCTCTTCAAGTGACGGAGTAGCCGATTTTGCGCGACTGGCCGCCCCCCCGGCATCAAAAAAGGGTTTGGTGATCTGATCATATTTCTCTTCAAGCAACGCCCCCTTGTCTTGAGCGGTTACAAGCGCGGCGTTCATCAATTCCGGATGGTAAACAACGAAATGCGGACCATCATGATACGAGACGTCGTTGCTGAACGACTTAATGTCGCGCAAACGACCTTCGATGTCTTGGAAGTCATCAAACAAATCCAAAAACAGCGGATTCATGTCCCGTTCGGCATCAAACCAGACAATTTTGACCTCAACTTGATCGCTGGCGAAAAGCCTTTCGATGATAGAATTCAGAATATCATCAGTGCGTTCTTTGGTGCTGTTGATCCTCAACCTGAGCAAATCCGCCTGTGATTGGTAATCGCGTACTGATGCTTTGATCTCGGAAAACTGCTCCCTTTCTAGCTTAGCTTCAACCTCCTCGGCTTCGATCCGGCACATTTGTACGGCCAATTCAGAGGCGGCCACGGCCATGGGATGATCGCCACAGGTTTCGAGGAAACTCCCCAATTCCGCACAGCTTGTTTTGGGCGTTTTCTCCCAGGCGTCTGTGCATTCTGCGCGAGGTTCCAATGCTGCAGACAGGGCCGGAGGTGCTTTGGGTAAGGCCGCCCGCAAAACCGGGCTGTGATCTAAAATGGCCCGCATCGGGATGGCATAATTGTATCCCGTCCGGCTATCACCGGCATGATGCAACCCGATAACAGATTGATTTTGTAAATCAAAAACAGGAGAGCCAGAATTTCCCGTCAATGTATCACAGGTGTGAACCAGTTTGCCTTCTTGGGACACAGCAGGATCAGAGGCAGCGCAGCCTTCACGACTGATATGTTGAGCTTGGCCAGACGGATGCCCGATGATCCACAAGAAGCTCCCATCCGTCGGGGCAGCATCGCTAAGGCGCACTTTCCCAAAGGTCTCGGATGGGTTGCCAAACACTTCAAGCACCGCAAAATCAAGCTCTTGCGATCCATCAACCGGGTCTGTCAGAACTTGATATTTCTCTGCCCCGCGCCCCAACCCTTGATCGGTGTAGCCCATGACCAGTTGCGCCGCTTTGATGTCTAAACTGCCCGTCCCCGGAATACAGTGGTGGTTGGTGACGATATGTTTGGAATCAACAATAAACGCCGTGCAAAACGCCAGTTTGTCGTTTGCTAACAACAGGTCCAAACGTCCAACGGGCCGCCCCAATACCCGCGCTGCACTGTTTTCAGAATAATTAGAAACCGGTTCATTTTGGTAAGACCCAAAGGCCTGTTCCAAAAGCAAAGTTCCGTCCGCTGACTGACGAGGCGCGACAACGATTTTGCCAAAGTCAGCCGGGTCAAATTCTAGTGGTTGGGCAAAACCGGGCGACACAAAACCAGCAGAAACGAGAAAGGACCAAAGAAAAAGGCGCATCGAAACCTCCTAGGTTCAATGCGCCCATTCTAGCAAGAGACGAGAAATCGACCAAACTGATTAATTAATCAGGGTCGGTTTGCTGACTGGTGTTGATTGTTTGGGCATAACACCCAAGCGTTTGGCAACCTCGGTATAGGCGTCCGTCAGGCTTCCCAGATCGCGCCGGAACACGTCTTTGTCGAGTTTTTGACCGGTCTCGATATCCCACAAACGACAGCTGTCCGGGCTGATTTCATCGGCAACAACAAGGCGCTGGAAGTCGCCGTCAAACACGCGGCCAATTTCGATTTTGAAATCAACCAATTTGATGCCGACACCAAACATAACGCCGGACAGGAAATCATTGACCCGCAGCGCAAGCGCGATGATGTCGTCCATGTCTTGCTGACTGGCCCAGCCAAAGGCGGCGATGTGCTCTTCGGTCACCAAGGGGTCACCAAGGCTATCATCTTTGTAGCAATATTCCACGATCGGACGCGGCATCGCAGTGCCCTCTTCGATCCCCAGACGCGTGCAAATCGAACCGGCGGCGTAATTGCGCACAATCACCTCAAGCGGAATAATCTCGCAGCTGCGCACCAGTTGTTCGCGCATGTTCAGACGTTTGATGAAATGCGTTGGAACCCCAACAGAGCCCAAGCCGGTCATGAAGTATTCAGACAGCATGTTGTTCAAAACACCCTTGCCTTCGATCACGTCCTTTTTCTCGGCATTGAAGGCCGTGGCATCATCCTTGAAATACTGCACAATGGTGCCCGGTTCAGGGCCCTCAAACAGGGTCTTTGCCTTGCCTTCGTAGATTTTCTTGCGCCGTGTCATCGGGGCCCTTTCCAAAAAACACAAAAAGCGCGCAGGGTCGCGCGCGTGGTTTGTCGCCGTCATACTGTATGGGCTATCATCTCGCAAGCGTTAGCCCGCGCATAGCCCCCCTGTTGCCAGCGCAAAAAGTCGCGCACCGGTATTTTCGGCTATACAATCGCGAGGGGCTTTTCTATCAGTCAATCAAAGATACTTGAGGAGGGATGATCCCATGACCACCTTCGACGATCGCGAAAGCGCATTCGAGAACAAATTCGCCCATGACGAAGAGATGAGCTTCAAGGCGCAGGCACGGGCCAACAAATTGTTGGGCCTTTGGGCCGCTGAGAAGATGGGCAAAACCGGCGATGCCGCAAATGCCTATGCCGTTGAAGTCGTTAAATCCGATTTCGAAGAAGCCGGCCACGAAGACGTTGTACGCAAGGTTGTCGGTGACCTTGGCAATGTCACGGCCGACGAAATTCGCGCTAAGATGGCCGAGTTCTTGATCCAAGCCAAAGGGCAGATCATCGACGAAGTCTAACGCCAGCTTAGACGACTCTATTCAGAGGGGGCCTAGTGGCCCCCTTTTTGATGTTCTTTAGGGACTTTCGCCAAGGCGTTTGAAAATTCCCAAACGAGTGGAACAGTTTACCGTGATGACAGCCTGTTCAACACAGCTGCCTGCGTACTGATTGGCCCCGAATCCGAAGCGCCAAACAAGACCGAAATCAGTGGTTCTGTCGCATCACTCTTGCTGGATAAGCCTGCGGAAACAAATCCTTATTCCCGTTTTAGGATTGACGGCGCAGAACCGGAAGTGCTTTTGGAAAGCGCCCGTTACTTGCGAATTTACACACTGCCAATGAAGACTGAACGCCTGTGACCCAAGACTTGGAAACAGGCAATTTTTTCACGTTCCAAGCTTTGGAAGACCCGCAAGACCGATTTGCCAACAATTTCAAATATTCAAAATGTAGCATTAACCTGAAGACAGTGACGCCATTGCTAAACCATTGATAGGAATGAGTGAGGTTCGTGGTGGTCAAAGAAATGTTTGTTCAGTCATCAGATGCGATGCGGCGCATTATGCCTTTGGCCTTCGGATCGGTTTTCATCTGGCTCCTATGGACCAATGCAAAAGATTTGGACTGGCATGCGGTTCACGCCTCCTTTGATGCGATTCCCCGGTGGAGATGGATCGCCGCCGCGCTCGCAACCGCGGCAAGCTTTTGGGCAGTGGCCCAATACGACGTGATCGCCCACCGACATTTCCAAACCGGAATACCCAGCCCTGCAGCAAGACAAGCTGGGGGCGCGGCCATTGCAATTGGGCAAACAACTGGCTTTGGGCCTCTTGTTGGTGGGGCCGTTCGGTGGCGCCTAATGCCCGCTCTAGGGCACAAAAATGTGGCAAAAATCACCGGATTTGTCACCTTGGGATTCTTTACCGCATGGGCAATTTTGACCGCGCTTGTTGGGCTTCCAGTTTTGCTTGGGTTGCCTTGGCTGGCCCTGATTTTGGTTCCGGTCTTTGGAACTCTGTTTGTAGCAGCATTACTGATCTACCCTAAACATCAAGTGTTTAGGTTTCGTTTGACGGTGCCTAGCCTACCCGCCATGGGGCACATGACGGCTTTGGCGGCGTGTGATCTTTTGTTTGCCGGGCTGGCTTTTTACCTTTTGCTACCACCGGACATGTCCCCGCCGTTTTTAACCTTGATTGCGGCCTTTAGTGTGGCACTGGGTGCAGGTATGTTAGGCGGCACTCCGGGCGGCGTAGGCCCATTTGAAATGGCAATGGTGTCCCTTATCCCGAACCCGGACATCGCCCCATTGGCCGCTGCGCTGATTGCATTTCGACTTATTTACTATGTTGCGCCCTGTTTGATTGGTCTGGGCTATGCTGCAATCGCCCCGGTCACCGCTCCAACAATTGATCGACATTCCCCCCGTCCCCATGCGGCCCCTCGCGCCGAGCATCAAATTTCTGCCCAATCGCAGTGCCAAAACCTAGAAACTTCAGCGAGTTCGGCCACCTTACTGGATACCCCCCAGACATTGACTTTGTTTCTCGGCGCGACTGCCGGGTCGTTTTTGCCTCTGCTGCAAGCACTTAAAAAGCAAGCCACCCGGCAAAACCGTTGTGCTGCTTTGTATAAAATCACGGCCCGTGATGCTGTTGTTGCAAGGTCCGAAGGGTGGAAAGTCGCGGCCCTGGCTCATGAGGCCGTCATCCTTCCGGAAACCTATTGTGAAAAGGGGCCAAAGCGGCGGCAGTTGCGCCGTTTTTTGCGCAAAGCAGACAAGGCGGGTTTGCGGTTCGAACGCCTAATCGACCCCGATTGGGCGCGCTTGGCCGAAATTCATCATGACTGGCAAAAATCGCATGGGGCGGAACGCGGTCTGACAATGGGGCGGTTTTGTCCCTTGTATTTAAAAGACAAACCGCTTTTCGGGGCTTTTGACGGTGACACTCTTATCGCCTTCGCCTCGCTTGTGGAGATCCCCGGCGTTCAAAGTCTGGATGTCATGCGCCACGTAAACAATCTGCCCACTGGTACGATGCACGGGTTGATTCACCATATGATCTACGACGCCCGTCGCACCAAAATACAAGAGTTCAATTTGGCCGCGGTTCCTCATCCACAGCTGGCGCAAACTTTGCGTTTGAATACAAGTCTGACACGGTTCAAGGCAAGTTTTGGTCCCTCATGGCGGTCACTCTATTTTGCGGCGCCAAATCGACGGTCGATGATTGTATCGGGTCTTGATCTTTGGCTCGCCATCACCCGACCCCATCCCATCCCCTATGACACGATGGATGCCTGGCACATTGATGCCATGCTTACCGGTGAAACCCCGACATTGCCCGAAGAAAATGACCTGCGCCTAACCGGGTAACAGCTTGCCTTTAAGTCCGGTCTCTGCACAGTGGCCAGACAGCGCAGGTCAAAGGCAGCATCACATGAACAACATTCTCCAAGCCTGTCTTTGGATGATCGGTGCCATTGTGTCTTTTACCACAATGGCCGTTGCCGGCCGCGCCGTGAGCCTTGACCTCGATACATTTGAAATCATGATGTATCGCTCGCTCATCGGTGTTGTTGTTGTTCTCATAATCGCCCAGGTTTCAGGAACCCGAAAAGATATTGCTCCGACGCGGCTTGGGCTTCATTGGGCCCGCAATATCGCCCATTTCGCCGGACAAAACCTTTGGTTCTACGCCATCACCGTGATCCCATTGGCACAAGTTTTTGCTTTGGAATTCACCTCACCGATTTGGGTCTTATTGCTGAGCCCGCTGGTTTTGAACGAACGTTTGACCATCAACCGCGTTTTCGCAGCGGTTATCGGGTTCGTTGGTATCCTCATCGTAACCCGCCCTAGCGCCGAAAGCCTGAGTTTTGGTCAGATCGCCGCCGCCCTCGCCGCGATCGGTTTTGCCGGGTCCGCGGTTTTCACCCGGCTTTTGACCAGAACGGAAAAAATCACCAACATCATGTTTTGGCTCACTGCCATGCAAGCGATCATGGGCTTGGTTTGTGCCGGTTTGGATGGCGATATCGCCCTGCCCTCTTTGGCAAGCTGGCCCTGGGTTGTTTTGATCTCGCTGGCGGGTCTCATTGCGCATTTCTGTCTGACAACCGCCCTCGGCTTGGCCCCGGCCACGGTTGTCATCCCAATCGATTTCACCCGATTGCCGGTTGTCGCACTTGTGGGTATGGCCTTGTACCACGAACCGCTGGATCGCTACGTGTTTTTGGGGGCCGCGTTAATCTTTGCCGCCAATTACACCAACATTTGGCTCGAAACCCGTCGATCAACTGTTACAAAAACGTGACGCAGCGTCGAACCGCGTCACCTTGACGTACAGTCAAAATTGACCGGACTTTAAATCAACACTTACCATAATGCGTGGAGACAACCCGAAAACGGGACGAGGGATAGCATGAAAAAAACAATCTTGACCGCAGGCGCGGTCGCCCTAACTGCATCAGCGGCATCAGCCGCAGGCATCGAACGAACTGCAAACGACTATGGCGTCCTGTTCCAAGACGGTGATCAGGCCAATGTATCTATCAGCATCGTCAATCCGACGATTTCAGGTAAATATACAGATGAAGTTCGCGGTGCGGGCCGTAACTTGGGTGTTGATGGCGGGGGTAAGAAATCCTCTGGCAACATGGCCAACTCATATGTTTCGGTTTCAGCATCTTACAAAAAAGACTTCGGGGAAAACCTATCATTTGGCCTTTTCCTTTCGGATGGCTACGGGGCAGACGCCTCTTATGAGGAAGGGTTTTATACCGGTCTGACGGCTGATTGGGATAGCAATCAGGTATCTGCAATTTTGCGGTATGGAATTAGTGATCGCATCAGCGTTTACGGCGGTCCTCGCTATGTCAAAAGCTCGGCGGATATTGCAATCCCGGGTCAATTCTTTGCCGCAAGTGCTGCTACGTCGGCTCAAGACGCGCAAACGGCCATTGCCGCATTGACCGCAGCAGGTGCGCCAGCTGATCACCCAGATTTACTTCTTGCCCAAGCCGGTCTTGCACGTGCTGGTGCCGTTTTGGCAGGATACGCAGCAAACCCAGACGCCTTTAACTACACTGCTGAGGGTGAAGAAAGCGGTGACTGGGGTTACGTGTTGGGTGCGGCTTATGAAATCCCGGATATCGCGCTTCGTGTTGCTTTAACATACGAAAGCTCAATCACGCACGAGTTTGATACCACCGAAGTATTGACCGGGTTTGGTATTTTGGGCGCAAAATCCAAAACAAAAGTGGAAATGCCACAATCGGTCAAGCTTGATTTTCAAACAGGTGTTGCAAAGGATACTTTGGTATTCGGTAGCGTAAAATGGACGGAGTGGTCCAAATGGGAAGTGCGCACGGAGCAATACGAAGAGATCACCGGAAGCGAAATCACCGGCTTTGACAATGACGTGATCACTTGGCGTTTGGGTGTCGGTCGGAAATTCAACGAACAAGCCTCCGGTTTCGCGCAAGTTCGCTATGAAAAAGCAGATGGCGGCGAAGCGTCACGTCTTGCGCCAACCGACGGCATGCTCGCCTTTGGCTTGGGTGGCCAGTATACAAATGACAACGTGAGCATGCGCGGTGGCATCGAATATGTAAAACTCGGCGATGCCGAGGTTGCAGACGGAAGCAAATTCGAAGGCAACTCAGCATTTGGTTTTGGACTATCGGTTAAAATGACGTTCTAAACCCTCTGAACACAAAACATCGACGCCCTGGGACACTGTTTCGGGGCGTTTTTCGTGGATGACGCCAAAAAGCTGATCCACCACGCAAGGCAAATGGAAATGCTTTCCCTGTTCCTCGCTTAAAGCTTTGGGAAAATCGATCTAGCTTATCCGCGCAAAAGCCAGGGTTTGACCTCACCGGCTCAGACGCGTAATTCAAGGGGAACACACGCCGCAAGGGGTTGAGAATGCGATATAACACCGAACACGACTGGAACAACGCCGCACAGAAACGCGTTGTGATTTTTGCCATGTCAGGACTTGGAAAAACCACCGTGTCCAACCTGTTGCGCGACAGCGGTGACTGGTTCCATTATTCAGTCGATTACCGCATTGGCACCCGATATATGGGCGAATACATTGCCGACAACGCCAAGCGTGAAGCAATGAAAAACCCGTTTTTGCGCCAATTGCTGATGTCTGACTCAATCTATCTCGGGTCGAACATCAGTTTTGACAACCTGACTCCTGTCTCGACCTATCTTGGCAAACCCGGTTGCGCCGATCGTGGTGGGATGGCGATGGATGAATACCAACGTCGGCAGGCCCAGTTTGAACACGCCGAGCGTCAGGCGCTTTTGGATACGGAGTATTTCATATCCCGCGCTCAGGACCTGTATGGGTACCCACATTTTGTTTGCGACACTGGCGGGTCAATTTGTGAATGGGTTGATCCCCATGATCGCAACGATCCGATTTTGACCGCCCTGTCGGCCCAATCGCAAATGGTTTGGATCAAGGGAAGCGAAGATCACACCGAAGAGCTTATTCGCCGTTTTGACAAAGACCCCAAACCGATGGCCTACCAGCCAGCGTTTTTAGAGACCGCTTGGGCAGATTATCTTGCACAAAACGACCTAAACGAGGCTGAGGTTGACCCGGATGCCTTTATTCGCTGGACCTATGCCAAGGCTTTGGCACATCGCCAGCCCCGATATCAAGCTATGGCTGACAATTGGGGCATCACCGTCGAAGCCTCTGACATGGCCACGGTGCGCGATGCCAAAGATTTTACCGCTGTGATTGGGTCAAACATCGCAAAAACCGACTAGTGCCTTGTTCGGTTGCCTCCAGTCACATATCTAGAGCATTCATTCTGTTAGGATAAATCCAATGCCCATCAAACTGCCCTCTGACTTGCCCGCCTTCGACGTTCTCACGAACGAAGGTGTCATGGTCATGTCCGAGGATGCAGCGTCGCGGCAAGATATCCGCCCCTTGCGCATTGGGTTGTTGAACCTGATGCCCAAGAAAATCCAGACCGAGAACCAGTTTGCCCGGTTGATCGGCGCAACCCCGTTGCAAATTGAGCTGTCGCTTATTCGGATGAGTGAACACCAGACCCGCAACACAGCCGCCGAACATATGGAGGCTTTTTACCGTCCGTTTTCCGAAGTTCTTGCCAGTGGTGAGAAATTCGACGGGCTCATCATCACCGGCGCTCCAATTGAACAAATGCCTTTCGAACAAGTGACTTACTGGGAAGAGTTAAAGCAAGTCTTTGATTGGACTCAGACGCATGTCCTGTCGACTTTCGGCGTGTGCTGGGGCGGGATGGCGATGCTCTACCATTTCCATGGCGTCGAAAAACATATTCTGGATGCCAAGGCCTTTGGCTGTATCCGACATCGCAATGACGAACCGGCTTCTCCCTACTTGCGTGGTTTTTCCGACGATATGGTGATCCCTGTGTCGCGCTGGACCGAATTGAAGCGTGATGAAATCAGCGCCGCCGGTTTGCCGATCCTTATCGATTCTGACCAAACGGGCCCCTGCCTTGTTGAGGATCCAGATCATCGAGCGCTCTATATTTTCAACCATCTGGAATATGACAGCGGCACCTTGAAAGAGGAATACGACCGGGATGTCGCGGCCGGCAAACCGATCAATGTACCGGCCAATTACTATCCCGACGATGACCCATCGCAACCGCCACAGAACCGGTGGCGCAGCCATGCGCATCTGCTCTACTGCAACTGGATCAACGAAATCTACCAGACCACGCCGTTCAAAATGTCAGATATCGGGCTGAAAACGAAAGATCGGCGGTCTTCGGGGGCATAACCAGCACGATTTGCGTTATTCGCCTAACCATCACATAGTGATAGGTAAATATAACAAGGAGCAGTCATGACCCTGCCTTTTGATGGTGCGATTTCGTCTTATTACAAGGATGTCGCCCCCAAAAAGATACGCGATTCTATCGCTTCGGCGGACAAGGACGACATACTCGACCCGTCTTTTCCCTATGCCCAGCAAATGAAACGCAAGGCCTATGACCGGGACATGGAGGCTTTGCAGATCGAGCTTGTCAAACTGCAGGCCTGGGCCAAAGAAAGCGGCGAACGGATCGCCATTGTTTTTGAAGGGCGTGATGCGGCGGGCAAAGGCGGAACCATTAGCCGTTTTCGCACCAATCTGAACCCGCGTGGCGCGCGGGTTGTTGCCCTGTCAAAACCAACGGAAACCGAACGCAGCCAATGGTACTTTCAACGCTATATCGACCATCTGCCATCGGGTGGAGAAGCCGTTTTCTTTGACCGCAGCTGGTACAACCGCGGTGTTGTGGAACACGTGTTTGACTTTTGCAGCCCGAACCAGCGCACACATTTTTTCACCCAGACACCTGACTTTGAAAACATGTTGGTGGATGAGGGCATTCATCTCTTCAAGTTCTGGCTCAATGTTGGACGCGCCGAACAATTGCGGCGGTTTCTAAAACGCGAGAGCGATCCGTTGAAACAGTGGAAACTGAGCTGGATTGACGTTGAGGGGCTTAACCGATGGGACGCCTATTCCGAGGCCATCCAAGAAACCCTTACGCGCACCCATTCCACCGCTACGCCATGGACGGTCATTCGATCGGATGACAAGAAACGCGCACGATTGGCGGCCATTCGCCATGTCTTGAGCAAAATCGACTATGCCCAAAAAAATACTGATGTTGTCGGCGCTCCCGATGCAAAAATCTGTGGTGGGCCAGAGATTTGGGCGTCGTGATCAATGATGTGGACCTTTAGCAAACATGCCTAAACGCGGCTACCATCACGGAAACCTCAGGCAAGCCCTTGTTGAGTCTGCGCTCACTCTTATCGAGAGCAAAGGCCCGACCGGGTTCACCTTGTCCGAGGCTGCCAAGCAAGCTGGCGTTACACCCGCCGCCGTTTACCGGCATTTTGCCGGGCGCGAGGATCTGATCGCTGAGGCCGCGCGTCAAGGATATGAGATTTTTGCCGATGTCATGCAGTTTGCCTATGACAGCGGTCAACCTTCGGCCCTTGCGGCGTTTGAAGCAACGGGTCGGGCCTATCTCGCCTTTGCGCGCAAATACCCCGGCCACTATATTGCGATGTTTGAAAGCGGTATCAGCGTCAATCACTCCCCGGAGCTGGCGGCGATTTCATCCAAAGCGCGCGGCGTTCTGGAAAGAGCGGCAGCCGAGCTTTCGGAACACATCCCACCAGAGAAACGCCCGCCTCCGGCGATGTTTTCGGCGCATATTTGGGCGCTAAGCCACGGGGTTGTCGAATTGTTTGCCCGGAACTCACCGGGAACCCAAGCCCCCTTTCCACCAGAAGACCTTTTGGAAACTGGTATCGGGGTGTACCTGCGTGGGCTTGGATTGATCGCACCAGACAAGTGAACCGCCAAAGCTTAATCTCATATCAAAAAAGGCCGCCCAAACAGGCGGCCTTTTGAATTGGTATGAAACGCGAATTAGCGCTTCGAGAACTGGAATGAACGACGCGCTTTGCGCTTACCGTATTTCTTACGCTCAACAACACGGCTGTCACGGGTCAGGAAGCCTGCCGCTTTCAGCGCGCCGCGCAAGGAGGGATCGTACAGCTGCAGGGCTTTGGAGATACCGTGCTTGACCGCGCCGGCCTGACCAGACAGGCCACCACCTTTGACGGTTGCATAGACGTCGAATTCACCGTCGCGACCAGCAACGGTGAACGGCTGGCGCAGGATCATCTGCAGAACTGGACGGGCAAAATACTTGTCCATGTCACGGCCGTTTACGGTTACTTTACCGGAACCTGGCTTGATCCAAACACGGGCAACAGCGTCTTTACGCTTGCCTGTGGCATAGGAACGGCCCAGTTCGTCACGAACGGGTTCACGAGGAGCAACAACTTCGGCTTCTGCGGTTTCGACACCTGCAACACCGGCCAGCTCTTCCAAGGAATTGATCTGATCTGACATCGTTTATACCCGCGTGTTTTTCTTGTTCATCGACTTGACGTCAAGCACTTCGGGGCTCTGGGCCTCGTGTGGGTGCTCGGCGCCGGCATAGACACGCAGGTTGGTCATGATCTGACGCGACAGGCGGTTGCCTGGCAGCATGCGCTTGACCGCCTGAGTGACAACACGCTCAGGGTGCTTGCCTTCGAGGATCTCGGCTTTGGTGCGCGATTTGATCCCACCCGGGTGACCGGTGTGCCAGTAGAAGTTTTCTTCGCGCTTCTTGCCGGTCATCTGGACTTTTTCAGCATTGATGACGATGACATTGTCACCACAATCCATGTGAGGCGTGAAAGAAGGCTTGTGCTTGCCGCGCAAGCGAACAGCGATAATCGAGGCAAGACGGCCCAGCACCACGCCTTCGGCGTCGATGATGATCCACTTCTTCTCGATATCTGCTGGTGTAGCAGAGAAGGTTTTCATGGGTCTGTTTCCATTTCGATAAGCAAGGGCCGCGCCCCTTAAGGCCCGGCCCGAAATCCGATGGGCGGGTTATAAACGCCCCACAGGCACAGTCAACGGCTAGTTTTCGCATTTATCCGTTATAAATCAATAGATTACAAATATGGTATTATTTTACCCCAACTTAATTGGGCCTTAAACAGTTATTCCGGCCTGAGGATTGTCCAAAAGCGCCCTAAGCCGCCCCATAGCCTCCTCGTAGGACCGCAAAGTCACCCCGGCATTGACCGCCATTCGAACCGCATGGGGTGCAAATCCGGTTCTGGGAACAAAATCCTCAGCGGTTCTCACCTGCACCCCCTTCGCCTCTGCCGCCTGAACAAAGGCGGATGCACGCCAACCATCCGGCAGTTGGAGCCAAAGGTAGGGAACATCATCATGCCAAGCGATGTCATAGCCGCCAAGCGCGTTGACGGCGGCATGTATATACTGTCGCATTTCCTGGCGAATGCGATCCATAACATCATGCGTTTCGGGGCGGCCCAATAGATCTTCGATCACATATGTCAGAGGCTGCGCTAATCCAAAATGCCCATGCACCGCGGTCTGTCGCAAAGCCTGTCTGTATTTCTTGGGAGCAACAACGAACCCGACGCGCAACGACGGAGTAAAGGATTTGGAAATGGACGTGATGAACCACCCCAACTCGGGCAGCAAAGCGCGATATGTCGGGCAGTTGGCGTCGGGTAAACGATAGGACTCATCTTCGATCATATGAAGGTTAACGCGTTTGGCCACCTTCGCGATGTTACGACGCCGTTCAAGCGGTGTTGTGAGCCCGGTCGGATTGTGTACATCGGGACAGGTACAAAGCACTTGCGCGTCGTGCTTACGCGCCAATCTCTCTAGCTCCTCTGGTACAATACCCTGATCATCCATCGGGACTGGAACGACCTCGGCTCTCAACAAACGCGCAGCACGGCGAAAACCGGGGTAAGACAGCTCTTCGACAAGAATGACAGGATGCGGCCCCTTGAGCACGGTTTGCAGAATAAGCATCAAGCCGTTTTGGCTTCCATGAGAAAGGACCATATCCTTGTCAGACACCGGCCCAAGATCTGTATCGGTCAACCATCGAAGTGCGGCGCGCTGCGCGCCATATTCGCTCGCACTTCCTGGGTAAGACAAGAGATCAACATTTGGATCATTGGCCATTTTTGCTAGGCTTTGGTTGATCAAATTCACCTGCCCCAAATCGGGAAGGGTTGGTGAAAAGAGGCTAACGATATCAGTATCAACCTTAGCTACATGCTTTTGCCATCGCCTATCGCGATCCGCATCACGGGGTGATCCTACTTCCGGTTCGGCCTGAGGTTCGGCAACAAAAGTCCCCCGCCCGACCTCGGCTGATAAAACCCCGTCATCCGTCAAAACGGTATAGGCCCGTGCGACCGTTCCGGGTGTGATCTGTAGTTGCCACGCTAGGTCCCGAACCGGCGGAAGCTTCTCAGAAACACCCAAGACCCCGGTATCTATGGCCTGTCGAATGGCTTTGGCCACGGCCTGATATTTCGGACCTTGAAGGTTACTCTCGTAGAGGGATTTAATTGTACCCATTACAATGTTTCTCTCGATATCTAGCTGCGGGATATGTATTAGAACAATTAATGCAACACTCTGCATTGTGTCAATACAATTTAAAGGATGATCCCATGACACAGACCACGCTTCGCCCCGCCCTCGCCTATTTAGACGCCGCACGCAATGTGCCGACGCTGGCCGGTTTTGCGATCACGGCGGCGGTCTTGTTGACGAAATGGAGCATCCGACAGCGCACGCGAACCGCCCTCTATCATCTGAGTGACGATCAATTGCGCGACATTGGTGTGAGCCTCGATCAAGCCAAGACCGAAGCACAGCGTCATTTCTGGCAAGGCTAACCCGTTTTTGGCAGCACTTCATCTCCAGTTGGACTGCCACACCGCGCCGCATCCCCGGCGCGTCACTTCCGGATGTGGAAAGGGCCCTATTCCCAACCACGTCCGGATTTTTGCGTCTTGGTGAACAAAACCTCTTGATCGACTCACGCACTCCCCATAAGTGAGCGACACTTTCGGAACCGATCCCAACCCGAATTGTCTTTTGGGGGGCGCTAAGGAACCGACTGGAACGAACTGCTGGTAACGAAGGGGAGCGCCATGAAAGACGCAGGCCTCTTCCAACTGGGGTACGGTCTGGAGACAGGCGCCCAAGAGGAAGACAAACGGGGATCCGTCCCTGCAAACGATCATGCACGCGATGTGCTTGATGAAAACCGCCACGACCATTTCATTCGCGAAGGTGACAGTATTTATGCTGGCAACCATGTGATTATTGAGGTGGTCAATGGTCATGGGCTTGATGATGAAACGCGCATTCAAAATGCGTTTCGCAAAATCATAGAGGTCTGCGGTGCAACGCTTTTGCATATCCATACGCACAAGTTCAGCCCCCAAGGGGTAAGCGGCGTGGCTGTTCTGGCGGAAAGCCACATCAGTGTGCATACTTGGCCCGAAATCGGTTATGGCGCGTTTGACGTATTTATGTGTGGCGATGCCAAACCGTGGTTGGCAATTGACGTGCTCAAGGAGGCCTTTGGCACCCAAGATGTGCGTACAAAATCGCTCAAACGCGGCGAGGGTTTGATCACCGACGAGGTGGCGGCATGAGCGATCAGCCGACTTGGATGCGCGAACCGCTGCACGCCGATTATGGGCAGAGCCTTCGGATTGACGAGTTGCTTTATGATAGCAAAACCGAACATCAGCGGTTGCGCGTGTTTCAAAACGGCACCTTTGGGCGCATTTTGACCCTCGACGACGTTGTTCAGACCACCGAAGGCGATAATTTCGTTTATCATGAAATGCTCACCCATGTGCCAATCTTGGCCCATGGTGCGGCCAAGCGCGTGCTCATTATTGGCGGCGGGGATGGTGGCATGGCGCGTGAAGTTTTGCGCCACAAAAGCGTTGAACATGTCACCATGGTTGAGATCGACGCTGGCGTTGTGTCCTTCTCCAAAGACTACCTGCCGATGCTGAGCCAAGGGGCCTTTGAAGACCCGCGGCTTAATCTAGTGATCGCCGATGGCGCTGCGTTTATGAAAGAGACGGATGCCAAATTTGACGTGATCATTGTCGATAGCACCGACCCAATCGGTCCCGGCGAAGTCTTATTTACCGACAGTTTCTATGGCCATGCCAAACGGGCAATGACGGATGGCGGCATTCTTGTCACTCAAAACGGTGTGCCGTTTATGCAGGGTGATGAGCTGACCAATACAATGCGCGCCTTTCAGGCGTTGTTCTCGGATGCGACCTGTTATTTGGCCACGGTGCCAACCTATGCCGGTGGGCCGATGGCCTTTGGCTGGGGCACCGACAGTGATGCGCGCCATGTGGCATTGGACGAGCTACAAACGCGTATGGCAGTGTCCGGCCTGAAACCCGATTACTACACCGCCGAGGTACATAAGGCAGCGTTCGCCCTGCCCGGCTATGTCCAAAAACTAATCCCCTAAAAAGCGCGAGGGGTTTTCACCCCTCGCCACATCCCATTTTATCGCTTTGGCGGCAGCGAATAGGTCAGCGACGCATGGGCCACGGGCTCCGCCTGCCCTTCGCTGAACAACAAAACATCCGTCACGCTAAGGGCCTTGCCCAACTTCAAGACACGCGCCTCTGCCAAAACATCTGCGCCCGCCACCGGTTTGCGCATGAAATCAATGCTGCAATGAGTGGTGACGGCCAAGGCTTCGCGCCCGACACGCGCCATGGTCGCCACATAGGCCGCCACATCCGCGAGAGAAAACATCGCCGGGCCCGACACGGTACCGCCCGGCCGCAGATGTTTTTCATCGGCAAACAACCGCATCACCAAAAGTTCTTCGTCCAACCGATCAATGCCAAACATCCCCTCAACCTGTGGGAAAACTTCTTTTAAAAAGCTGCCCATCTCTGCGGCATCAACGACAATCTGCATACTTTCCTCCCTGTTCGCTTGCCGCTACGCTGACCTTGGGACAGCGCAAGGACAAGATCGAAATGTTAGAACGTCGCGACACTAGTGGAATTGTTCACCTGCACATGAACGCCCCCAAACGTTTTAATGCCCTGTCTGACGACATGCTGGCGGCGCTACAGGCGCAGATTGACACGCTTAAAACCGATAGATCGGCCAAGGTTGTGATCCTGTCCGGGGCGGGAAAAGCGTTTTGCGCAGGCCATGATCTCAAGGAAATGCAGGCTGGTCGCGCGCAAGACGACAAAGGCCGCGCCTATTTTAAAGACCTGTTTACCCGCTGCGCCAAGGTGATGACCGGGCTACAACGCCTGCCCCAACCGGTCATTGCTCAGGTCCACGGCATCGCCACCGCCGCCGGATGCCAGATGGTGGCGAGTTGCGATATGGCCATTGCCGCCGAGGACACAAAGTTCGGGGTGAATGGTGTGAACATCGGGTTATTCTGTTCGACCCCAATGGTGGCGCTAAGCCGAAATATCCCGCGCAAACAAGCCTTTGAGATGCTGACCACAGGAAAATTCATCTCGGCCAAACAGGCCGAGGACTATGGTTTGATCAACCGGTCTGTCCCTGCTGGTGATCTTGAGGACGAGACGCTCAAGCTCGCGGAAACCGTGGCGTCCAAGCTCGGCGCGGCGGTGGCGATTGGCAAAGAAGCCTTTTACGAACAAATGCTTTTGCCACTGGATCAAGCTTATGACTACACCGGTGAGGTCATGGTCGAAAACATGTTGTGGCGTGATACCGACGAGGGCATCACCGCGTTTTTGGAAAAACGCCCGCCTGATTGGGCCTGACATCGCCGCCAAGTCCCACGCCCTCTTGGCAGAACCTCTGCGGTGCTCTACATCCGCGCTATGACTGAAAAGCTACATATCGTCGGCGGCGGAATGGCCGGATCCGAAGCAGCCTGGCAGGCCGCTGAAATGGGTGTGCAGGTTGTCCTGCATGAGATGCGTCCACAGGTGAAGACCTTTGCGCATCGCACTGGAAACTTTGGAGAAATGGTGTGTTCAAACTCGTTCCGGTCGGACGATAGCGAACAAAATGCCGTTGGTTTGTTGCATTGGGAAATGCGCGCCGCCAATAGCCTTATCATGCAAAGCGCCGCCAAACATCGCCTTCCGGCTGGCGGGGCCTTGGCGGTTGATCGCGATCCATTTGCACAGACCATCACCGATCGTCTGATGGCGCATCCGAATATCGAAACCTCTTTTGAAGAGATCACCGAGCTGCCTGATCAAGGCCAATGGATTTTGGCTACCGGGCCGTTGACGTCAGAGGCTTTGGGGGCCGCGATTCAGGCCGAGACCGGCGCGGATCGCCTGGCGTTCTTTGATGCCATTGCCCCAATTGTCTATGCCGAAAGCATAGATATGTCAGTGGCTTGGATGCAGTCACGCTATGACAAAGGCGAAACGGAAGAAGAGCAAAAAGCCTATCTCAATTGCCCCATGACCAAGGACCAATACGAGGGCTTTATCGATGCTCTTTTGGCGGCGGATAAGACCGAGTTTCATGACGGTGAAACCGCCAAGTATTTTGATGGCTGCCTGCCGATTGAAGTCATGGCGGAGCGTGGACGTGAAACCCTACGCTTTGGACCGATGAAGCCGGTTGGCCTCACCAATCCGCACAAGCCCGATGACAAACCCTATGCGGTTGTTCAGCTGCGCCGCGACAACGCCTTGGGTACCTTGTACAATATCGTCGGTTTTCAAACCAAGATGAAGTACGGTGCGCAAACCGATGTTTTCAAAATGATTCCCGGTTTGACGGACGCGTCTTTCGCGCGTTTGGGTGGCATTCATCGCAATACGTTCCTCAACTCTCCTACGTTGTTGGATTCGCAAATGCGCCTGCGTTCGAAACCAAATATTCGCTTTGCGGGTCAGGTCACCGGCGTCGAGGGATACGTTGAAAGCGCCTCAATGGGATTGCTGGCGGGTCGTATGGCCGCCGCTGAGATGACCGGCGCGCCTTTGACGGATGTCCCACAGGATAGCGCCCATGGAGCATTGATCCATCACATCACCGGTGGTGCCGAGGCGAAGACGTTTCAGCCGATGAACGTCAATTTTGGCCTGTTCCGCCCGGTCGATGGTTTGAAAAGCGGCCGACGCGGTCGCAAGGATCGCTACAAAGCCTATACAGATCGTGCAAAAACCGTCTGGACGGATTGGCTCAATGCCCAACCTGAGCAGGACAGCGCAACGGGCTGAGATTCATGAATTTCGTAACAAGATTTGCACCATCGCCAACCGGCCCGCTTCATCTTGGTCATGCTTTTTCTGCCCTTTTGGCACATGACACAGCGCGGGCCGTAGGTGGGCAATTCTTGTTGCGTATCGACGATCTTGATCAAACCCGTGCTCGCAGTACGTGGGAAGACCTGATTTATGAAGATTTGGAGTGGCTCGGTATTCGTTGGCATGGCCCGGTGCGCAAACAATCGAACCACTTTGAGGATTATCAAGACGCAATCAATAATCTTGCCAACAAGGGCTTGATTTACCCCTGCCGATGCAAACGTCGCGACATTGAAGTGGCGCTTGATGCGCCCCAAGAAGGTGTCCCGCGGTTTGGACCTGATGGCCTGATATACCCCGGCACTTGCCGCAACCGATCCATGCAAGACCGTCAGTCCGGCGATGCGCTTAGGCTTGATCTTTCTAAAGCCACCCTAGTTGAACCGCTCGCCTTTACCGAAACCGGACAGGCCCATTTGGGCACACATCATGTTACCATAGACCACCTGCAAACCCATGTTGGTGATCCAGTGATTGCGCGGTCTGGCATGGCCGCTTCTTATCATTTGGCGGTTGTGATTGACGATGCCGCCAGCGGGATCACCCATGCCATTCGCGGAGAAGATCTATTTGATGCCAGTTACATACAGCGCTTTCTTCAAGCACAACTGAACCTGCCACCCATTGAATACCACCATCACCCCCTTGTTCGGGATGACAACGGCAAACGCCTTGCCAAACGAGACGATGCCCGCGCGATTTCCAATTACCGCGCAGATGGGGCTACGCCCGATTACATCCGCAAAATGGTTGGTCTTTAGACCATCGGTTTCATCAGCTCGACTTCCTCACCCTCAACCACAGAGGTGTAGAAACACGAGCGCCGATTGGTGTGACAAGCCGGACCTTCTTGGCGCACAATCGCTAGCAAACAATCGCGATCACAATCGACACGTAAATCGACCAAAGCTTGTGTATGGCCAGAGGTCTCACCCTTGATCCAAAACGCCTGCCGCGAGCGCGACCAATAGGTGACCTTGCCTGTTTCAAGGGTTTTGGCCACGGCATCGGCATTCATCCAGGCCATCATCAGCACCTCACCGGTGCCCTCCTGCTGGGCGATACAGGGGATCAGCCCCTTGTTGTCATAGACCAAAGTCGAAGGATCAAAGGACATAGGTGAAAAACCTTTTGCAAGACCGGCGTTGCCCCCTATTTATGGAGAACAGCGATAAAGGAAAAGCCATGTCCGGCGAAAACGATCTGATCAAGCTCTATTCAGGCCAAATTCTTGAACTGGCGGCGGATATTCCGCGTCTTGGCCGTTTGGATGCCCCGGATGCGTCGGTCAAAAAACGCTCGCCGCTTTGTGGATCAACCGTAACTGTTGATCTGACCATGGCCGATGGCAAGGTGAGCGCATACGCGCAGGATGTAAAAGCCTGTGCTTTGGGTCAGGCGGCGGCGTCTATTGTCGGCGGGGCCATTGTTGGATGCAGTGTCGAACAGATTTCTCAAGCCCGTGACGCGCTTCGAAACATGTTAAAGAAGGACGGTCCGACTCCGGACGCACCTTTTGAAAAACTAGAGGTCCTGCGCCCGGCAGCGGCGTATAAAAATCGTCACGCGTCCATCCTTTTGGCGCTGGATGCCGCCTCTGAAGCCGCACATCAGGCAAAAGAAGCGCAATCAGCTTAATCCTCCGTTTGCGAAAATCGTCTAACAAGGGCGGTGAACGTGAATTGAGGCGGTTACATGCACCATACTCCAGAACTCTCTGCACCTAATGCTGCAGAAGAACTCAGCCTATTGACCAAATCCGCGACAAGCCTTGGTCGTGAGACGGTCGATATTGGTGGGTTTCTGCAGGAACTAGATGACAGATGCCACGCCCAGCTTGAAAGCCTGAGCGGTGTTCAAAGTCACACAAATAACCTTGCTACAAATAGTGACCGCATGGTTCAAGCCGTTCAACGCATGGCGGAGACAGCCGACGAAGCTATTGGAAGAGTTGAACAATCTACGGCCTTCATTGCTCAGAATGGTCAAAACGCGCAGGAGCTAGCAGAGTGGGTTCGCTCTGTTCACGCCGAAAGCACGACCGTTGAGGAAATGCTTCAGGCTGTGCGCCTGTCGAATACCGAAATTTCCGACATTGCCTGGCAGGTTCATATTCTCGCCGTCAACGCGAAAATCGAAGCGGCGCGTGCCGGACCGGCCGGTAAAGGGTTTTCGATAGTTGCTGATTCGGTGAGCGAGTTGAGTCAAAAGACCGCTGATGCAGCAGACACAATTTCGACAACGGTGAAACGCCTATCGGAATGGATGGCGCGATTGCATCAAGGCGCGCAAACAACGTCCCAAAAAGCTGAGGAAGTCCTCGACCATTCTGCTGAAACAGATCAGGCCTTGTCAGAAATTGAAAAACGAATGGGCAGTTTGCGAGATGATGCTCATGGTTTGGCGAAGGAAACAGATGCGGCCAAAGGGTCAGTGGATCAAGTCAACGGTGCGGTGCAAGGCATTATGACATCGGTAACGGATGTCACAAGCGGTGTCGAAGAAGCCACGAGACGCTGTGAATCATTGGTCGATACGTCTGAGCGTATCCTTCAAAACTCTGTCGCTTTGGGAAGCGACGGTGAAGATTCCGGCATGATTACAATGGTCCAGGATTTAGCCGGTCAAATGGTGGGCGTTTTTGAAGACTCGCTCGCACGTGGGCGGATCTCAATGGACAAACTCTTTGATGACTCATACCGCCCGATCGTCGGCACAAATCCCGAACAGGTGACCACAGCATTTACCAACCTAACCGACAGTCTCCTACCTGCAATTCAAGAGCCTGTCTTGGATATGGATTCTAAGGTCGTGTTCTGCGCTGCTATTGATCGAAATGGCTATTTGCCAACCCACAACCTGAAGTTTTCACAGCCACAAAGTAATGATCCAGTGTGGAATGCCGGGAATTGCAGAAACCGTCGGATATTTGACGACCGCGTCGGGTTGAAGGCCGGTCAAAGCCAAGCACCGTTTTTGCTCCAAGTCTATCGTCGGGACATGGGGGGCGGAACATTCGTTTTGATGAAGGATCTATCCGCCCCAATCACGATCCGAGGTCGCCATTGGGGCGGTGTTCGCATCGGGTACAAATTCTAAGAAAAAACCGCCGCACTCCGGGGACGGAGGCGGCGGGAAGTCGTGCGTATTGTTGTGCTTTGGACAGTAGTTTCGGTGACAGGCAGGAAACCGAAAAGGGACAGGCAGGCATCGGGACAGGTGATGCACGTGACCAAAGTCACAAACGCAGGCAGAAACTCAAAGCATAGGAAGATGCAACGCACCGTAGAGAATGACCACAAGTGACACCGCCCCGAGCCCGTCTTTCCACAGCGTGTTTTGCTGGCGGATCATGGCGTTCTTAACAGTGTCTAACATGGCGTTTCCTCCGTTTGTTCCATCTTGTTGCACCTTTGTTCTCACACAATTAACCTTGTGTAAAGAACTAAATGAGAACAAACGGGAACAAATGCGGTTTCGGATCACGCTAACCCACAGAAATCAGACCAATGGCCTCATCTTGCCGCATTAGCCAAAGTAGTAATCTTGCGGCTTTACCACGATCACTTGTCAGGCCGGGATCTTGGGCCAAAAGCTTGCGCGCGTCGCTTTGGGCCACTGACATCAAACCGGATTGCCGCTCCAAATCTGCTATTCGAAATTTGGGGAGTCCAGACTGAGCAACCCCGATCAAGTCTCCGGCCCCACGCATCTCCAAATCGACTTCGGATATCCGAAACCCGTCCTCAGTTTCCCGCATTGTCGTCAATCGACGCATGCCCGTTTCAGACAACGGAGGCTGATACATCAACAAGCAGGTCGATTCGGCACTTCCGCGCCCTACACGCCCGCGCAATTGATGCAGCTGAGCCAACCCAAAGGTTTCCGCCCGTTCAATCACCATGATTGTCGCATTGGGAATGTTCACGCCAACCTCAATAACGGTTGTCGCCACCAATACAGCTGTCTCTCCGGCAACAAAGGCCGCCATCGCTGCGTCTTTTTCTGAAGGTGGCATTTGACCATGCACCAACCCGACATGCGCGTCCCCGAGTTCGGAGCGTAATTTACGGAACCGCGCCTCGGCCGCAATCAAATCACTGTTCTCGCTTTCTTCGACCAACGGGCACACCCAATAGGCCTGTCGCCCCTCATCAACGGCGCGCCGCAAATGGCCAATAACTTCGTCGATCCGTTCGGTTGAGATCAGAGCGGTTTTTATCGGTTTCCGCCCAGGTGGTTTTTCATCAAGCACCGACACATCCATGTCGCCATATTGCGCCAAAGCCAAAGAGCGCGGAATGGGCGTCGCCGTCATGACCAAAACATCCGCGCCCTGCCCTTTTTGCCCAAGCTCAAGACGTTGACGCACACCAAACCGATGCTGTTCATCCACGACGGCTATGCGAAGATCCTTAAAAACAACGTCTTTTTGAAAAACGGCATGGGTACCAACCAAGATTTGGATATTCCCCTTCTCAAGCGCTGCCAATTTCGCCTGCCGCTCGGCTCCCTTGTCTCGTCCCGTCAATAACTCAAGAACAACACCAGCTTCTTCAGCCAGCGGTTGCAAGCCTTCAAGATGTTGGCGTGCTAAAATTTCTGTCGGGGCCATCATCACCCCCTGGCCACCCGCTTCAACGGCGACCAATAGCGCCATAAACGCAACCAACGTTTTCCCAGCTCCGACATCGCCTTGAAGCAATCGGTTCATTTTTACGGGAAGGGCCATATCAGAGGCGATTTCCTCCATAGAGCGCAGTTGTGCCCCAGTTGGCTTGTACGGCAAGCTTCCTAAAACGCGCGCGCGCAAAACACCAGTTCCCGAACTAACAATCCCTTTGGCTTTGCGCTGATCCGCACGCGCCAAAGCCAATGTCAATTGATGGGCCATCAGCTCGTCATAGGCCAAACGCGCACGATCTGGGGATGTTGCGGCAAGGTCGCCTGCGTTTTCCGGGCTATGAACCGATTTTACAGCCTCGGCCCAACCTGGCCAGCCTTCCTGTGACATCTGCGAATTGTCTATCCATTCAGGCATATCCGGCAAACGTTTCAATGCGTCTTTCATCGCCCGAGCAACAGTTTTTTGGGTTACACCAGATGTCAGCGGGTAAACCGGTTCAAACATAGGCAAACTGTTGGCATCATCCGGATCGAGAATGTGGTCAGGATGAACCATTTGTGGCACGTTGTCGAAAATCTCGACCCGCCCCGACACAAGCTTGGTACTGCCGATTGGAAGTACGTGTTGAAGGTAGTCAGAACGACCATGGAAAAAAACCAACTGAAACTTCGTCTTACAATCGGTGGCCTCAATTCGGTATGCGCCACCACGGTTACGCGCCTGACGATGTTGGCCGATATCCACTTGCACCGTCACAACACCGGGAAGGTCACCGTCTAAAACAGACTCGCGAATGCGCCTATCAATCCCGGAATACGGTAGCGAGAAAATCAGATCCCTAGGCGCATCTATGTCAAGGTGTTCAAAAGCTTGCGCCGTTTTGGGGCCAATTCCATCCAGCCCTTTTAGGTCGGCAAACAACGGCCAAAGAACCTCCGGCCGCCCACTCATGTGGAAATCAACTCCAACCAACCATCCTCATCAAGCAAGGTTAACCCAAGATCCCGGGCTTTCTTTTCTTTGCTTCCGGCACCGGGGCCAGCAACAACAATATCCGTTTTCTTAGAGACAGAGCCGGACACCTTGGCACCCAGAGTTTCGGCCCGCGCCTTTGCTTCGGCACGGGTCATTTTTTCGAGTGTCCCGGTGAATACGACAGTCTTGCCAGCCACAGGACTATCGGATGTATTGGGCTGCTTGGCATCTTGAACATCCAAAAGCGCGACCAACCGATCGATTGAAGCCCGCTCTGCCTCTTGGTTCATGGCTGAAACCAAAGATGTGGCCATAACCTGACCAACCCCGTCGATCCCCAACAAATCTTCCCAAGGCGGGCCATCGAAATCGGAAGCCGCCAGCATCGCCTGTTCAAAACCAGCCCACGATCCGTAATGACGCGCCAGAAGGTTGGAAGCATTTTCGCCCACATGTCGAATGCCGAGCGAAAAGATCAACCGCCCCAAAGGAACGGCCCGGCTTTGTCGAATGGCATCAAACAAATTGAGCGCGGATTTTTCGCCCCAACCTTCGCGGTTCTTAAGCTGTTGTATTCCCGTGCTAAATCTCTCTTCCAAAGTAAAAATATCAGCTGGCTCACGCACCCAACCATCTTGGTGAAACTGTTCCACTTGTTTGGCACCCAGCCCATCGATGTCAAAGACAGCGCGGGACACAAAATGTTTAAGCCTCTCAACAGCTTGTGCAGGACAAATCATGCCACCTGAGCAACGGCGTACCGCATCACCTTCTTCTCGTAGCGCATCAGATCCACACTGCGGGCAGGTCTCTGGAAACACAAAAGGAGATGCATCGTTTGCACGCTTGGACAAATCGACATCTGCAATCTTTGGAATCACGTCACCGGCACGATAGACCTGCACCCAATCACCAACACGAATGTCTTTGCCGTCCCGGATTTCTTCACCAAAAGAATCGCGGCCCGCTATGTAGTCTTCATTGTGCAAAGTGGCGTTCGAAACAACAACACCGCCCACTGTTACTGGGGTCAACCGCGCGACGGGAGATAAGGCTCCGGTGCGGCCAACTTGGATATCAATCGCCTCCAAGCGGGTCCAGGCAAGTTCGGCCGGAAATTTGTGGGCAATGGCCCATCGCGGTGTTGTTGATCGAAAACCTAGCCGGCCCTGAAGAGCGAGGTCATCTACTTTGTAAACGACACCATCGATATCGTAGCCCAAGGTGGCCCGCTGCGCCTCAATATTTTGATAGTGCGCGATCATTTCGGACGGGTTGGCACAGGTTTTGGTCATTGGATTGACTTGAAATCCCAAGGATTTCATTGCGTCTATCGCGCCGTGCTGCGTTGTTGCCAAAGGTTTCTGCAGCTCACCCCAGCTGTAGGCAAAAAACATAAGCGGCCTACTCCGAGTGATTTCCGCATCCAATTGCCGTAACGACCCAGCGGCCGCGTTGCGCGGATTGGCAAACGGTTTGCCGCCGCGCGCTTGTTGGCGAGTGTTTAAATCTGCGAAATCCGCGTGGCTCATGTAAACTTCGCCGCGAATTTCTATGATGCCCGGCGCGTTTTCCAAACAGTGTGGAATGTCGGCAATTGTTTTGGCATTCGCGGTCACATTTTCCCCGACGCCACCATCCCCGCGGGTTGCAGCCTGAACAAGAACACCATTTTCATAGCGCAGTGACAGCGATAGCCCGTCAATTTTGGGTTCGGCAGTATAGGCAAGGTCAGCATCTTTATCCAAACCAAGATAGCGACGAATTGAGTCGTCAAAATCAACGACATCAGACTCATCAAACGCATTGGACAACGACAACATGCGCACAGTGTGTTGGACTTTTCCAAACCCATCAGACGGCGTCGACCCAACCAAATCGCTCGGGCTATCGGCCCTTTTTAAGGATGGAAACTTGTTCTCAATCGCGGCGTTTCGGCGCTTAAGGTGGTCATATTCAGCATCCGCGAGAACCGGCGCATCGGCTCCGTGATAGTCGTCATTGGCCTTGGCCAAAATAGCAGAAAGGCGCGCCAGTTCGGCGCGCGCTTCGGTTTCATCCAGCTTATCAAGTGGTGTTTCTGACATCACTCTGCCCTTTTGATCACGCGTTCACAGATACTGTGATAGGCATGCAAAGAGCAGAGGTCCAGCGTCAGAAATCAACCGGTCGCAGCTATTGCTTTGGTCTCATCAATAGAGGGTTCAGGATCGCGTAGAACGTAACCACGCCCCCATACCGTTTCGATATAGTTGTCGTCGCCGGTGGCTTCGGACAGTTTTTTGCGTAGCTTACAAATGAACACGTCAATAATCTTGAGTTCGGGCTCATCCATGCCGCCATAGAGATGGTTCAGGAACATCTCTTTGGTTAGCGTCGTGCCCTTACGTAGGCTCAACAGCTCAAGCATCTGGTATTCTTTTCCAGTCAGGTGAACGGGCTTACCTGCGACTTCGACGGTCTTCGCATCCAAGTTGACGGAAATCTTGCCTGTACGAATGATCGACTGCGAATGACCCTTGGAGCGACGGATGATGGCATGGATGCGTGCGACCAATTCATCCCTGTGAAAGGGTTTGGTCATATAGTCATCCGCGCCAAAGCCGAAGCCTTTGATTTTACTCTGAGTATCGTCATCCCCGGAAAGGATCAAGATCGGGGTTTCGATCCGAGCAACACGCAACTGACGCAACACTTCATGCCCATTGATATCGGGCAAATTCAAATCCAGAAGGATCAGGTCGTAATCATACAGCTTTGCAAGATCGATACCCTCCTCACCTAGATCCGTTGAGTAAACGTTCAGGTTTGCATGGCTCAGCATCAGTTCGATGCTCTTGGAGGTTGTCGGATCGTCCTCCACCAACAGAATACGCATGTGCTGTCTCCAGAAATTAGCAGGTGTTAACGATACTCTGAAATAAAAAGGTTAACGTGCCACTAACATAGATCATAACTTGCAAATTTCAATTTAAGGTTGTCGATATTTCTGGACTCGGGTCACTTTAAGCGCATCTTCGCCATGTTCTGTCGCCGCGCGCATCCATTCCAAAAGCTCTTCTTCGCTTAATCCATAGCGTTCTTGTGCCTGATCCGGGGTCAAAAGCCCGAATTGCACAGCCTTGACCACAGATGATTTGCGCGATGCCACCCACCGGCGCGTTTCTGCAGGAGGCAAGTCCGCACGGGTCATCATGCTTCCATCCGGAAGCTTAACTGCACGGGGCCCCTCAATCTTTTTCAGAAACATTATATACTCCACGTCTCGATTTGAGGCTATCAAGACATGCGCAGTTTAACGGGGACTAAAGCTGCCCCTTGAGAGTAGTTCGATTTTTCCTATATTCTTGTGCGTCTTCAGGAGATTCTAAATGCCACTCGATCCAAGCCCGCTCAATTCGCTGGGCCTGCCCAAGCCACCGTCCGAAACCCGCGTTGTCGTTGCCATGTCCGGTGGCGTCGACAGCTCTGTTGTGGCGGCCATGCTCAAGGATGAGGGCTATGATGTGGTGGGCGTAACCCTACAATTATATGACCATGGCGCGGCTTTGGCCAAAAAAGGGGCCTGTTGTGCCGGCATCGATATTCACGACGCACGGCGCGTCGCGGAAGAGATGAATTTCCCCCATTACGTCTTGGATTATGAGAACATTTTCCAAGAGGCGGTGATCGAAGAATTCGCTGATAGTTACCTTGGCGGGGCCACGCCGGTGCCCTGTATTCGCTGCAATGAAAGAGTCAAATTTAAGGATCTTTTGGAGACGGCCAAGGATCTGGACGCCGATTGCATGGCCACCGGCCACTACATTCAGCGCAAAATGGGCACCAACGGGGCTGAACTTCATTCAGCGACCGATGCGAATCGCGATCAAAGCTACTTTTTGTTCTCGACCACCCCGGCTCAGTTGGACTTTCTGCGCTTTCCCCTTGGGCATTTGCCGTCCAAGGACGCGACGCGCGAGTTGGCGGCGAAATATGGGTTGGCCGTGGCAGACAAGCCGGACAGTCAGGACATTTGCTTTGTCCCCGATGGCAATTATGCCGGAGTCATTGAAAAACTGCGCCCCGGTGCGGCGGAACCGGGTGAGATCGTGCATGCAGATGGGCGGGTTTTGGGCACGCATGAGGGCGTTATTCACTACACCATTGGCCAGCGCCGTGGCCTTGGCATTGGTGGTCTGAGCGAGCCCTTATATGTGGTGCGGTTGGATGTTGATTCTAAACAGGTGGTGGTTGGTCCCAAGGACATGCTGTCGACCCGTACGATTCCTGTGAGGGAAATCAACTGGTTGGGGGATGAACCTTTCACCTCGCAAAAGGAATGGCATGTGGCGGTCAAGGTGCGATCAACCCGCCCCCCACGCGAAGCGATCATTCGCCCGCTTTCGGAAACAGAAGCGGAAGTTGAACTTATCACACCGGAAGAAGGCGTCAGCCCCGGTCAGGCCTGTGTGTTCTATGACACCGACAGTTCGCGAATTTTCGGCGGTGGCTGGATCTGGCGTGGGTATTAAATGAGGACAGGCGTGACACGTTCTGCGTGTACGCCAAACCCGTTTAACAACCGATTTCGACCCAATGCCCGCCCGGTTAGCAAGGTATCACCGCAACGAGCGCGCAACTTTGCCTAAGGCAATCGGTACAAAACGTTGTGAGTTTGGGGGAGTTTGGTCTCGGGTCGTTCCGCTCGGGATTTAGAGGTGAGTCCACCAATCTGTACAAAACACCCCGAGTTTAGGGGAGAATGGCTTTGGCGGTTAAGGACCGGCGGAATGAGGGGCCAGCCTCACTTTGTCAGACGGGCCAATCCCCCCGAAGTTTGACCAGTGAGATAAAACTTGGGGCGTCAAAAACGGGCGCAGATTTTTCGAGGGACCGAATTTCTAGGCGCGCGCCAAAGCCATGACCGCATTTAGACCACCAAAGGCGAAGGCGTTGGACATGACCACGTCAACCTTGGCCTCGCGCGCGACATTGGGCACAACGTCCAAGGCGCATTCGGGGTCGGGTTCCTCGTAGCCGATTGTTGGGGCGATGATCCCGTCACGCAGCGCCATCAGACAGGCGAGAAGTTCGACCGCTCCGGTGCCGCCGATCAAATGGCCGTGCATCGATTTGGTTGAAGATATCATTAGATTGTCGGCGTGGGCGCCAAAGACATCGGCCACCGCCGCACATTCGGTTTTGTCATTCGCCGCCGTGCCGGTGCCATGGGCGTTGACATAGCTAACGCGGGTTTTGTCGATCTGACCATCGCGCAGGGCGCCCGAAATGGCGCGGGCCGCGCCGGCTTTGGAGGGCATGACGATATCCGCAGCGTCCGAGCTCATGGCAAAGCCGACAACTTCGGCGAGGATGTCAGCACCACGCGCATGGGCGTGGTCGTAATCTTCGAACACAAAAATACCGGCCCCCTCGCCTTGCACCATGCCGTTGCGGGTGGCGGAAAACGGGCGACAGGCATCTTTGGACATAACGCGCAAACCTTCCCAGGCTTTGACGCCGCCGAAACACAGCATGGCTTCGGAGCCGCCGGTGATCATCGCCGGGGCCATGCCGGAGCGCACCATTTGATAGGCCTGCCCCATGGCGTGATTCGAGCTTGCACAGGCGGTTGAGACAGTAAAGGTCGGGCCGCGCAGGTTGAATTCCATGCTGACATGGCTGGCGGCGGCGTTGTTCATCAGCTTGGGAACAACAAAGGGATGCACGCGATTCTTGCCGTCCTCATAAACGGCGCGAAAATTTTCATCCTGTGTGGTCAAACCACCGCCGGAGTTGCCCAGAATGACCCCGGAGCGATCCGCCAATTCACCGGTGAATTCGATGCCCGATTGGGCCATCGCCTGACGCGCGGCCAGCAAGGTGAATTGGGTAAACCGGTCGTAAAGCGACAGTTGCTGGCGGTTGAAATGGGCGTCGGGTTCGTAGCCTTGCACCTGACCGCCGATTTTGATCGCCAAACGGTCAACATCCTGAAAATCCAGCGGGCCAATGCCACAGTGACCGTCGCGCATGGCCTGCATCGTGCTTGGCACATCCGAGCCCAGAGCATTGATCGTCCCTGCCCCGGTAATAACAACGCGTTTCACGATTTTTGCTCAGCCATAAGTTTTTCGATCCCGGCAATGATCTTGGCAACCGACGAGATGTCAAAATCGCCTTCGGTTGGCTCATTGGCGTTGAAAGGCACCGAAATATCAAAGGTTTCTTCGATAGCGAAAATAGCCTCGACAAGTCCGAGGCTGTCTATCCCCAAACTCTCTGGCGTGCTCTCGAGCGTCACATCGGACGGGTCAAGAAGCGCCTGTTCGGCGACAATTGCGATCACTTGGTCTTTGACGTTCATCTTCCCCGTCCTGTACCCGTGTCTGCGCCTATGTGAAGGTTTGGCGCTCTGCGCAAGACTTAGTCATTCCCTGTCAATTTTGAAACCGCTTTTTTCAGGTCAGCAACGTCACGGAACAATCGCGGCAGGCGGCGAAAGCCTTTGTAGCTTTCGACATGGTTTTCCATTTTGATCGCCGGGTAGCCAAGCATGACGCGGCCCGCCGGGACATTGGTTAGAACCCCCGATCCACCGCCGATAATGGCGCGATCACCAATAAGGATATTGTCGGAAATGCCGACCTGACCGCCCAGCACACAGTTTGACCCGATAACCGACGATCCGGCGATTCCGACCTGACCACAAAGCAGTGTGTCTTCTCCGACGACAACGTTGTGACCCACGTGAACAAGGTTATCGAGCTTGCAGCCACTATGGAGCACTGTGTCGCGCACGGTGCCGCGATCGATACAGCTATTCGCACCAATTTCGACGTTATTTTCGATAGTTACGGAGCCAAGCGAATGTATTCGCGCCCATGATTGCGCTTGGTCATTGCCTTCGCCACCAAGCGTGGCGCGGGCCTTTTCGACACCGGAGGTTTCCGGGGTGACAAAAGAAAACCCGTCTGAGCCAATCACCACACCGGGATGGGCGATAAGGTGGTCACCAATAGTCACGCGGGCGCAAATTTTGACACCAGAATGCAGCAAGGCACCGGTGCCAAGGGTGGCGTTCCAACCAATATGGCATTGCGGGCCAATTACCGATCCGTCGCCGATATGCGCGCCAGCGTCGACAACCGTCATCGCGCCGATGCTCACGTCTTGGCCGATTTGCGCGGTCGGGTCGATCACGGCAGAGGGGTGAATACCAGGGCCATAGCCCGGACCGGGGTCCATCATCGCCGAGAGGCCCGACATGACAAAGCGCGGACGCGTTGCCAAAAGCGCGGCCTGCAAGCCAAAGCTTTGCCAATCCGCCCCCTGCCAGAGCATGGCGGCCCGTGCTGCGCCATCGGGCAGACCGGCGGCGTATTCGGGCTTCATCGCCATGGCGAGATCATCAGGGCCAGCCATCGCCGGTTCCGCCACGGCGGTGATGCGCAACTCTCCGTCCCCCTCAAAAGCAACCCCAAGAGACGCAGCGATTTCAGCGATGGTATAGGACATGATTGGACCCGGCTTGTTAGGTGTTTGGACGCAGGTGTAAGCCGCATTGGGGCAAGTGAAAACCCCTGAGCGGATCGGTGTGGATGCAAGGCCCGATAGAAAAACGCCCCCGGCGGTTGGGCCGAGGGCGTTAAAAAGAGTTTGCGTGAGAGGGCTTTAGATACTGCCCGTGCGCAAAGAAACACCGGCATTGGCCAGCGCGTTCCAGATTTTGCCGTCACGCCCATAGACATCGGGGCGATACTTCATCTGGCCTTTGGCCGAGGTGAAAGCAGTGCGATAGATCAGATGCACAGGCACCTGTTTGACCAGCGGAACATGGGTTTCCTGACGCGAGTTCAGGATGGATTGGAAATACCCAACCGGGTCGCCTTCTTGTTTGGCCAAAAGCGCATAGGCAAAGTCATGCGGGTCATCGAGGCGGATACAGCCATGACTAAAGGTCCGGACCTCGCGGGCAAACAAGTGCTGAGAGGGCGTGTCATGCAGGTAAATGTTGTATTTGTTCGGAAAGATAAACTTGACCGTGCCAAGGGCATTGCGCGGGCCCGGAGGCTGGCGCATCGAAAACGGGAAGGTGCGGGCGCTATACTTGGCAAAGCCGTGACCACGGCTCACCACCCTACCCCGTGCGTCGATGATTTCCAAATGCCCCACGGCACCGGGATTGCCGCGCAAAAGCGGCAGATATTCATTGACGATGATCGAGCGCGGCACATACCAAGATGGGTTGATGACCATATGTTCCATCACATCGGAAAACTCCGGCGTGCGGCGGTCGGGGTCTTGGTGGCCGATAACCGATTTGGTCTCATAGGTTAGCTTGTCGTCATCGAAAATCTGGGCGTGATAGTTGACCAGATTGACTTTGACATGCCGTTCGCCAAGGCCTTCGGGCAGGTTGAGCCAACGTTCACGTTCCATCGCGACCATGATCGATTTGAGCCGCGTGACCGGGTCGGTGTTGATCTGGCGCATGGTGCTCGCCCCGGCGACACCATCGGCTTTGAGACCATGATCGGCCTGAAAATCCTGAACCGCAGCCTGAAGCGCGTCATCATAAGAAGAGGACAGCGACGGGCGCATATAGCCCATCTTGGTCAAACGATTGCGCAGGGCGACAACGGAATTGCCGTTTTGACCGGGCTTGAGGCTCCCCGATGGAACCGTCGAGCCCCAACCGCCATGTTGAATTCGATGCTCAAGCTTGAGCTTGGCGCGCATCAAACGCGCGTATTCGGGGCTTTTGGGGGTGAGCGAGCGCATCACGGCACGCGGATCTTCGGTCAGCAACCGGTTGAGCAACACCTGACCATCACGATGCGGCAGTTTGCGTTTGATGTCGGAATCAATGCGCGAGGGCACCAACATTCCCGATTGCAGATCGCGAGCAAAGCGCAGGAAGGTTTCGGACAACTCGACCTCAAGCACACCCCGATCACGACCAGTTTTCGCCCGCGCCATTTTGGCGATCAACGCGTCTTTGTTATAGCGCTGTACAGAGAGGCCATGGTCATCCGCCATGGCAAAGGCTTCGATCAGAGCAAGTCGTCGGGCGCGGTCTTCACCGCCGTCGCCAGTCCAGATCGGAGCGAATCCCCGGTCCCGGTAAAAGGCCGCCATCTGACCGTTTTCACCGATCTGTTCGGCCACCGCTTGTTTATAGGCCGTTACCTGAAAGGAAAAACCAGACGTATGCTGAGCATGTGCCGGCCCGGCAGCCAACCAAATCGCCCCGGCAGCAACCAATGCCCTCGACCAGCTCGGCGATACTCCATTTGCTGAAAATTTCATTAAAAAACCCCTGTCACACGCGCGTTTGTTATCTAATCTCTTTGCATTCAAAGCCCTACCTCTGTCTACTCACTTTTGTGATAGGGGTGAATACGGTTCTTAGTCGGGACCGTGCGAACACGGTCTGCACATTCCCGCCACAGTTCCAGAGTGATTTGGCAGAAACCTGCTCATTTCCCCTTGAAACTGAGAAACCTCCCAAATGTTTCTTTTTTGGCAATCTGATTCGTGCCATACCAATGACGACATCTGGGGATAGATGGCAGGTGGTCGGCCTGAGGCACGCAAAGTGCGACGGTCGGCTCGAAACAGGTAATAGCGACGGGACAGGCGCTTCGAACATGGCAGATAACACTTCAGGCAGCTTTACGCGGCGTGGCGTACTTGGCGCATTTGCCGCCACCACGGTTGCAGCAGCACCAACCTTTTCCAATGCAGCTGGCTTTTTGCGCGGCGGTGGCGATATTCGCCGCATCCGTATGTACAGCGGCCGCACCGGCGAACGGATCGACATGATTTACTGGATCGAGGGCAAATACCTTGCCGACGCGATCAAAGAAGTAAATTACTTCATGCGCGACTGGCGCACGAATGACGTTAAGAAAATTGACCTGCGCACCATCGACATCATGGCAGCGGCCCACAACCTTATGGATGTGAGTGAGCCCTACATGCTGATCTCTGGCTACCGCAGCCCGAAAACCAATGCGATGCTGCGCTCGCGCTCGCGCGGGGTTGCGAAAAACTCGCGCCACCTGCGAGGTCAGGCGGCGGATTTGCGTTTGGCCGGCCGTTCGGTCAATCAGATTTACAAGGCCGCTAAATCCTGCGGTGGGGGTGGCGTTGGCCGCTACTCCAAATCGAATTTTGTACATATGGATTGCGGTCCTGTCCGCAGCTGGGGAAGATAACCCCTTTTCCAAACACATCTGTCCCATTAAGCGCCTCGAATTTTCGGGGCGCTTTTGTTTTGCGTCACAGGTTTTTGGAATCACATCCAAATGCCCGCGCAGAAACAGGCCGTTGAGTCGGCCTTAGGTTAGTCTGTCTGAAAAAATGGGGATCGTGGCAGCAGACAGTGGTAAAAACCTAACGTGATGGCGCAGATTGCCATAGTCAGGAATACCTGCCCTCTTAAATACCCGCCCCCAGAGTCGCTCTTGTGACTCGCTGGCTTGCGTCAAAATTTCCAATGACCCTCTAGAACGCCAAAAGCACCCCGAAGGGTGCTTTGACAACTTCCAAAAGGAAGTAGTGGCGCGGTTGACGGGGCTCGAACCCGCGACCCCCGGCGTGACAGGCCGGTACTCTAACCATCTGAGCTACAACCGCACTCTATGCGTTGGCCCGGTTTCGGAGGCAGTGGTGGCGCGGTTGACGGGGCTCGAACCCGCGACCCCCGGCGTGACAGGCCGGTACTCTAACCATCTGAGCTACAACCG
>NZ_CANMKO010000004.1 GCF_947498515.1 uncultured Pelagimonas sp.
ATCCTGCGCAAAATCGCCGAAAACGACTACGGTAGCCTTGGCGACACATCAACACTCGCAGATCCAAGCGTGGTGGAAGAGCTTGTCGACAACCGTATGAACCGGGAGAGCTGAGCCATGATGGATGGAAGCACCACTCTCGCAGCCCCAGTTCTGATCCTGCTTGGCCCCCCCGGGGCCGGCAAAGGCACCCAAGCGCGGATGCTGGAAGAAGAATTTGGTTTTGTTCAGCTTTCGACCGGTGATTTGCTACGGGCCGCCGTTGCCGCCGGAACCGACGCCGGCAAACGCGCCAAGGCGGTTATGGAAGCGGGCGAATTGGTGAGCGATGACATCGTCATTGCGATCCTGCGCGACCGTTTGAACGATACCGATTGTGCCAAAGGTGTCATCCTTGATGGCTTCCCGCGCACAACGGTTCAGGCCGAAGCTTTGGACCGCCTTCTGGAGGATTCAGGTCAGCGCATCAACGCAGCGATCAGCCTTGAGGTTGATGACGCCGCCATGGTGACCCGGATTTCCGGGCGCTACACCTGTGGTGGTTGTGGCGAAGGGTATCACGACACCTTTAAACAGCCAAAATCGACCGGTGTTTGCGACAATTGCGGTGGCACGGAGATGAAACGCCGCGCCGACGACAATGCCGAAACCGTGGCCAGCCGCCTTGAGGCCTACCACGCGCAAACCGCACCGTTGATTGATTACTACAACGGTCATGGCGCGCTCAAGAAAGTTGCCGCCATGGGCGACATCACTGAAATCGCGTCCGAAATGGGCGCAATTGTTCGGGGTGCTGTTGCGTAAGCAATTGCGCCCTGGCGCCCCTTGGGACGGGGGGCGCAGCCACGCTTGTCTTTTGGACAAGCACAAGGAGGAAGAGGAGGACCCGCATGACGGATCACACATCTCAAGACGCGAAAGCCGCCGAAAAGTCCGATCAGGGCTATTGGGCCGCCAACGTGCGCATCATTCTGGTTAGCCTGGTTATCTGGGCTGTCGTTAGCTTTGGCTTCGGCATTTTGCTACGCCCAATGCTCAGCGGCATTAGCGTTGGCGGAACAGACCTAGGTTTCTGGTTTGCCCAACAGGGTTCAATCATCGTCTTTTTGGGCCTGATCTTTTTCTACGCCTGGCGGATGAACAAGCTCGACCGTGAATACGGCGTCGAAGAGGAATAAGCGCAATGGATCAGTTTACCATCAACCTGCTGTTTGTTGGCGCGTCTTTTGCGCTCTACATCGGCATCGCGATCTGGGCCCGTGCGGGTTCCACATCCGAATTCTACGCTGCGGGTCGCGGCGTTCACCCGGTCACCAACGGTATGGCGACAGCGGCTGACTGGATGTCAGCGGCCTCGTTCATTTCGATGGCCGGTCTTATCGCGTTCACCGGCTACGACAACTCCTCGTTCTTGATGGGTTGGACAGGCGGCTACGTTCTTCTGGCTCTGTTGCTTGCGCCTTACCTGCGTAAGTTCGGCAAGTTCACCGTGTCCGAATTCATCGGCGATCGTTTCTACAGCCCAACCGCGCGTGTTGTTGCGGTTATCTGTCTGATCGTTGCGTCAACAACCTATGTTATCGGTCAGATGACCGGTGTTGGTGTTGCCTTTGGTCGCTTCTTGGAAGTGTCCAACACCACTGGTCTGTTGATCGGTGCCTGTGTGGTTTTCGCCTACGCTGTTTTCGGCGGCATGAAGGGTGTGACGTACACTCAGGTTGCTCAGTACGTTGTTCTGATCATGGCCTACACCATCCCAGCGATCTTTATCTCGCTGCAGCTGACAGGTAACCCTGTTCCTGCTCTGGGTCTGTTTGGTGATCACGCTGCATCGGGTACTCCACTGCTAACCACGCTTGACCAAATCGTTTCCGAGCTTGGCTTCAATGAGTACACAGCCCACCACGCTGACACGTTCAACATGGTTCTGTTCACTCTGTCGCTGATGATCGGTACCGCGGGTCTGCCCCACGTGATCATGCGTTTCTTCACCGTTCCTAAAGTTGCCGACGCACGTTGGTCTGCTGGTTGGGCGCTGGTGTTCATCGCGCTGCTGTACCTCACCGCCCCTGCGGTTGGTGCCATGGCACGTCTGAACATCACTGAGCTGATGTGGCCAAATGGCACGTCTGGTGATCCGGTTTCGGTCGAAATGATCGAAGACGAAGCCCAGTACGACTGGATGGCGACTTGGCAGAAAACTGGCCTCTTGGGCTGGGAAGACAAGAACGGCGACGGTAAAATCGCTTACTTCAACGAAAAAGACGCCGACACAGTTGCCAAAATGGAAGCTGCTGGTTGGGGTTCTGAAAACGAGCTGACCAAGTTCAACCGCGATATCCTGGTTCTTGCGAACCCTGAAATTGCGAACCTACCTTCTTGGGTTATTGGTCTGGTTGCTGCTGGTGGTCTTGCCGCTGCTCTGTCAACCGCTGCGGGCCTGTTGCTGGCGATCTCTTCTGCGGTTTCGCATGACTTGATCAAAGGTTCGATCAACCCGAACATCTCGGAAAAAGGTGAATTGCTCTCCGCTCGTATCGCCATGGCCGTTGCCATCGCCGTTGCGACATGGCTAGGTCTGAACCCTCCGGGCTTCGCTGCTCAAACCGTGGCCCTTGCCTTCGGTCTGGCCGCTGCGTCGATCTTCCCTGCGCTGATGATGGGCATCTTTACCAAGGTGAACAACAAAGGTGCGGTTGCTGGTATGTTGGCTGGTCTGGGTATCACCCTGCTGTACATCTTCCTGCACAAAGGTTGGTTCTTCGTTCCAGGTACAAACAGCTTCACCGACGCAGACCCACTCTTGGGTACAATCAAATCGACATCCTTCGGTGCGGTTGGCGCAATGGTGAACTTCTGTGTGGCCTTCACTGTGTCTAAGTTCTCCGCGCCTATTCCAAAGGAAATCGAAGAGCTGGTCGAAAGCGTCCGCGTACCACGTGGTGCTGGCGAAGCTGTGGACCACTAATCAATGATTGCCCAGCTGTCTCCCATTCAGCCGGGCAACTCATGACCCAGACGGGGCACCCATTCGGTGCCCCGTTTTTATTGACGGGGGTCGAAGCCCTTAAACTTTCGGCAAAAAATTCCCGCGAGACCGATGAAACCTTGCTCCAAATCAAGGCCCGGACTTGCAATTCAGCGTTTAGTTTTCCCAACATATGCCCCAGTAAAAAAGAGCCTTTCCAATGCCTCTAGACACCGCAGCCCTTGCCCGATTTCTGAGTGCCGTGCATCCCTATGATGCGCTGTCAGAAGAGGCGCTGACCGCGCTCTTGCCCCGCTTTGAGTCGCGCCTCTATTTTGCAGGCGATGAGATATACAGCCTTGGGTGTGACCTAGAGGGCCTGTACCTTATTCACGAAGGACAGGTCGAAATTCGCGACGAAAACGATGTGCCTGTGTCCTTGTTGGGGCGTCGGAACTCATTTGGTGAACGCGGATTGCTGCGCGATGGCCAATCAGTGACCTCGGCCCGCGCGATCGAAGATTGCCTATTGGTTATTCTGCCCCGTGATGCGTTTCACGCGCTGCTTGACCAAGAGGACGCCGCTCGCAGATTCTTTGATCGCAAGCGGGCTGCAAAACCACAAAAGGCCGATCTAGCGACTAGCCGGGTTGAAACCCTGATGGCCCCTGCCCCGCTTACCTGCCCACCACAAACCACCGTCAAAGAAGCCGCGCAGATCATGCATTCGCGCCATATTTCTTCGGTCTGTATTCTGGAAGGCACCGAACTGCTCGGCATTGCAACAATTCGCGACCTATCGGGCAAAGTTGTTGGCGGTGCCCTGCCCTTTGACACGCCGATAAAGGACATCATGACACCGGACCCCGTGACCCTCTCGCCGTCTGACATTGGATCTGACGTGCTCCACATGATGATGGAACGCCGGATCGGGCATGTACCCGTCACCGAAGCGGGCAAACTTGTTGGAATTGTCACACAAACCGATCTAACCCGGTTTCAAGCGGTCAGCTCCGCCGAACTGGTTTCGGAAATCGCCCACGCCCATACCGCCGAGGCCATGGCCGAGGTCACAGCCCGCATTCCGCAACTGCTGTTGCAGCTTGTCGCCGGTGGCAATCGCCACGAGGTTGTCACCCGCCTGATCACCGACATTGCCGATACAGCAACGCGTCGATTGTTGGCACTGGCCGAAGAACAATTCGGCCCCCCTCCCGTGCCCTACCTGTGGCTCGCCTGCGGCAGTCAGGGTCGCCAAGAGCAAACCGGTGTTTCGGATCAGGACAATTGCCTTTTGATCGACGACGCTGTGACAGACGACCAAATGCCCTATTTTGCCAAGATGGCCGAATTTGTCTGTGCCGGTCTTGATACCTGTGGCTATGTGTTCTGTCCGGGCGATATGATGGCGACCAATCCGCGTTGGTGCCAACCGGTGCGCGTGTGGCGCGACTATTTCCGCAGCTGGATCAACAAACCGTCACCCGAGGCCCAGATGCTGGCCTCGGTGATGTTTGACCTACGTCCGATTGGCGGCACCGTTGGATTGTTTGCGGACTTGCAAGAAACGACCTTGGAAGCGGCCTCCAAGAACTCGATCTTTGTGGCACATATGCTGTCCAACTCGCTCAAGCACACCCCGCCTCTTGGGTTGCTGCGCGGTTTTGCGACCATTCGGTCGGGCGAACACAAAAACCAGCTTGATCTCAAACACAACGGCGTTGTGCCAGTGGTGGATTTGGGGCGGATTTATGCGCTTCAAGGGAAGTTGGCCGAAGCCAATACCCGCGCACGCCTAGAGGGCGCGATGGCCGCAGGTGTGCTAAGCCAGACCGGCGGACAGGACCTGTTGGATGCCTATGATCTGATCGCCGAAACACGTCTGGAGCATCAGGCCGAACAAGTCAAATCAGGGCAAGCTCCTGACAATTATCTGGCCCCGGCGGATTTATCTGATTTTGAGCGAAGCCATTTGCGCGACGCCTTTGTGGTGGTGAAGTCACTGCAATCTGCCGTAGGACATGGGAAGGGAATGCTCGGGTGAGGTCAGCCACAGACGGCGACCAAATTCCATGCATGGAATTTGCAAAACTCTTGCAAGAGTTTTGATGGCGCACCCGGCGAGGGAGAAAACAAAACACCGGAAATCGGTGTTGGGGAGGTTGAATGTTTCTAGAACTGATCGCGGTCTTTATCGCAGGGTTCGCTGGGGCCGGTGCAATGATGTTGCTCGGCAAAATTTCGGGTGGCCGCCTGCCCAAATGGCTGGTTCCGGTTGGTGCAGGTGCCGCGATGCTGATCGCCGGTATTTCCAGCGAATATAGCTGGTTTAGCCGCACATCTGGCAACCTGCCCGAAGGCATCGAAATCGCGGAAACCGGCGAAAGCAAAGCCCTTTGGCGCCCTTGGACCTATGTGTTTCCGATGACCAACCGATTTGTCGCGGTCGATACGGGCAACATGCAAGCCAATAGCGACACCGACGGTTTGTACCTTGTCGACCTGTACTTCTTTGGTCGTTGGCGCGCCGTTCAGGTCGTCGAAGTTATGGTTGATTGCATCGGACATCGGCGTGCTGATCCGGTCCTTGGTGATGGCTCCGATCCGCTTTGGCGCGACGTCGGACCACAAGATTCCGTCGTCAAAACAGTCTGCAAGGAGGGATGACATGTTTACCAAACTAAGCCTGCGTTTACGCGTTTTTCTGTTCTTTTGCCTGATCGCACTGGGTGGCACGGGCTTGGTTCTGGTATCGCTTTGGATTGGTCATTCCCGCGTGGCCTCGACCTCGGTCACCGATGGGTTTGTCTTTGCCGGCATCATCTCCATCTTAGGTACCGTAGGGCTGACCGCCGGGATTTGGCTGTTGTTTGATGAAAATGTCGCCAAACCTATTGAAAAGCTGGCTTCCGAAATGCGCACTCGTGCCCACGCTGGTGTTGGAAGCGATGTAGATACCAATGCCGCGCGTTACTTGGGTGATTTGGCCCCAGCAGCTAGCGCGGTGACAACCGCCTTGTCCGACACCGCACTTTCGACTGCGCAAAAAGTCGCCGCAGAGACCGAACGGTTGGCCGCCGAAAAGGCCCGGCTCACCGCCCTGCTCACCGAAATTCCCGTGGCGATGATCTTGGTAAATGCCAACAATCAGATCGTTCTGTATGACGGCCAAGCCGCTGAAGTCTTGTCACAAATCGGCGTCCCGCGTTTGAATGCACCCATTTCAGAATACTTCGATCTGGCCAGCCTGACATCCGCACAAAACAAACTCAATAAAACCGGAATGGAAGTGACCTTTTCTGCCAAAGGGGCCCATGACAGGCTTAGCTTTGACACCCGGATGAAGCCCATGGATGGTGGCGGTTACATGCTGATGATTGACGCCGAACACGTCAATATCGCCCCCGATGCCGCCCGCCCTCTTGTCTATGATTTCGATCTGATGGAACGTGGAGAAGAGGATTTGGGCGACCAAACCAAACTGCGTGACCTGACCTTTGCGGTCTTTGACACCGAGACCACCGGTTTGTTGCCACACAAAGACGACATCGTGCAAATCGGTGCCGTTCGGGTTGTGAATAGCCGGATTGTCGACGGGGAACGGATCGATCAATTTGTGGATCCGGGCCGCCCAATTCCACCCGCTTCAACCAAGGTGCACCATGTCACTGACGCTATGGTCGCTGGTGCTCCCGATATCGGTGTCGCCGGGGCGCAATTTCACCGCTTTGCCAACAAATCGGTCATCGTCGCCCATAACGCCCCGTTCGATATGGCTTTTTTGCATCGCGACAAAACCCGCATGGGCGTCGAATGGGATCATCCAATCCTCGATACAGTCCTGCTGTCTGCTGTTTTGTTTGGGGCCTCGCAAACCCACACTTTGGATGCGCTCTGTGATCGACTGGATGTGACCATACCGCCTGAGTTGCGCCACACAGCCCTCGGCGATGCCCAAGCGACCGCCGAAGTTCTGGTGCGCATGCTGCCTATGCTTGAGGCGCGCGGATTGACGACCTTTGGCGAGGTTGTCGAAGAAACACGGCGGCATGGTCGGTTGCTCGAAGATCTGAATTAACCATCTCGCGCCCGGTTGTGGGACGGTGGGTGGGGCGATGCTCGCCGCGCGAGCAAGCGACGCCCCGTCCCAAGATCAACGTTGAGGGAGACGAACTGCCCCATCAAGGCGAATGGTTGTGCCATTCAAATAGGCATTTTCGCAGATTTGACAGACCATCTGAGCATATTCTGCCGGGTCACCCAAACGGTGCGGGAATGGAATATTCGCAACGATCCCCGCAGTCACATCATCGGGCAAGCCTTCCATCATTGGTGTCCCGAACAAGCCCGGCGCAATCGCCATCACCCGCACACCTTGTTTTGCCATTTCCCGCGCTGCAGGCAGGCACATGGCCGCTATCGCGCCCTTTGATGCGGAATAGGCTGATTGGCCAAATTGACCATCTTGATAGGCAATCGAAGCTGTGTTGATCACAACGCCGCGCTCTCCGGTCTCCAACGCGTCCTGATCCATCATCGCGCGCGCCGCATAGGACATTACGTTGAACGTCCCGATCAAGTTGACCCGGATCGTGCGTTCAAATGCGTCGATCGAAAGCGCCCCTTCGCGCCCAACAATCCGTTTGGCCGGGGCAATACCGGCACAGTTGACGGCAATCCGCGGCTTGCCCAATTCTGCAAACACCGTGTCAAAGGCCGCCGCAACCGAGGCCTCATCGCCGACATCAGTTTTGATTGCAATACCGCCAATCTCGGCGGCCATTTGCGCTCCGCCTTCGGCATCGAAATCAAGGATGGCAACCTTGGCCCCTTTAGCTGCCAACCGTTTTGCAGTCGCGGCCCCCAAACCACTGGCCCCACCTGTAACAACCGCAATCTGACCCGTGATATCCATAGCGCCCTCCATTCGCACTGCATGTCAAAGGCCAAACGAAGCGCCCGAACGGCGTCAAAATGACCTAGTTTTGTTTTGAATGACCAAAACCAACCGACCAGTCAATGCCGACACCGCTAACAATTGAACAAATGTTCAGAAAAACGCCTGCGCCCGCATCGCCAAAGCGCCATCAGCCCGTTTTGCCCATAATTCGTAACCGTCATCACACTGACGTCCTTCGATATGAAACGGCGCATTTCCCGAAATCGGGGCCACTCCGCGAAACTCGTAGCGGTTCGGCGGACGACCCGCTTGCCGCGTGGCCAAGTCAACCAAAAGCGTGGCGGTCAAAGGTCCGTGAAAAACCAATCCGTCATAGCCTTCGACGTCTCGGGCGTAATCAACATCATAGTGAATACGATGCCCATTGAACATCAAAGCCGAGTAGCGGAACAATAGGACCGGATCAGGCTGAACCAATTCTGAAAATGCGGCACTTTCCGGTGCTTTTGCCGGGGCCGGGACAGGTTGATTTGGATCGGGATCTTCGCGATAGACGATATCATGATCTTCGATCACCGCAGCCTGACCGTGTTGAGACAAAGTGTGGCGCACCGTTACAAAACACAACGGTCCACTCCGGCCTGTTTTCTCTTCCAATCTCACGATGGAGGAGCGTTTTTCAACCGCAGACCCAAATCGCAATGACTGAAGAAACTCAAACCGCCCCCCGGCCCACATTCGACGCGGTAAAGCCACAGGGGGCAGAAACCCACCCTTTTTAGGATGGCCGTCCCGCCCCAATTCACGAGGAGGCAACGCGTCGAGAAAATATAACCAATGCCAAAGCGGTGGCAGAGTATCCCCCTCTTGAAAGACCAGGCTCTGTCCCAAGGTGGCCGCCATCAAATCGGCCGGGCCACAACGCAAGTGGTCATGACGCGTTTCGGTTTTGCCAATCCATTTGGTGAAATCTATTGTCATTCTGGCCTCCGCTGCCCCTCCGGTGTGTTTTACACAGTCGGTGTAGCACAGCTAAATGGCGGAGAAACGGGACGAACTCATCAATTTGCTTGGCCCTGTTCGCTGGCAACCAAAACGCGATAAAGCGCGTTTATGGATGGGCCAGAACGGCAACTTGGCCAATTTATCATACTTGGCCAAGACTACCGCAGAGCATCGGGCGGCTAGTCCGAGTGCTTAAATTTGTGAAAACTGCGCGCGGCCGTCTCAAAAACCGCCTCGCTGCTTAGGCCGGAAATGCGCTCTTGCACTGCGTCATCAAGGGGCAACCCCCATGTTTTGATCATACATCCAAGAATAACATACATCCCATGAATGGCGATCACATCCATGATTTGAGCGGTATCGAAGTGGGTTTCTAACTTGGCCAAGGTAGGTTGAGAAATCTGGTGCGTTTGGATCAAGTCATCAACTGCGCAGAGCAACGCCGCATCTGGTGTCGCCCATTCTGGCCCGATCGAACGGTCCAAGACAGCTTCAATTTCGATCAAGCTCAATCCACAGCGCAAGGCTCGATCAACATGAGAACCCCATTCATACCATGCACTCAAATGGACTGCGACACGTAGGATAACCAACTCGCCAGAGCGGGGACCCAAGCTGCCACCATTGACGGAATGATTGCGGAAACTCCACCACGCTTTGAGCAAGGCAGGGTTATGCGCCATCAGCTTATGCACATTAATTGGAGCGCCTTGCATGTCGTCCGCAATAGGCGTCAAACATGGGTCCCAGTCGCTCACGTTCTTTGTGCTGATACTTTGGCCCATCTTCATCCCCTATCCGCGACTTTTCGTGGATATGCATAGAGGACCAGAAAATGGAAAGCCCTAAAGCTTACTTTTCCAAAGCCCGAGAAATCCTTTCAAGTTGCTGCGACATGAGCATCAAATGTGTGACTTGCCCTCCGGAAACCTCTCCGGCCAAGGAAATCGCCGAGCTCTCAATCAACCTTGCCGCTTCCTTTAGATTGAAAGCAATGTCTGACACTTCAGGAATGGTCACGGTTTCCCCCGCTTTTTTTTCTCTGGTATTCAGGGGTCCGAAAACCTCTGGTGCATCTCTTCTCATTTGTGTGTCCCGTTATATATTCCTGTAGAAACACGGATTTTCCCTGAAACAGGTTCGTTACAGAATCCTGTTCATCGTCTCTCAACCTCAAGACTATCTATCAATAGTTTACACTTTCAAGATGAAATACACTTTTAACGTGTATTTTTAGAAAACTGTTCAATGATCTTTCGTGTTGGTCGGGAAACTTGTTTGTGCTCAAAAAAAATCCCCAGACGAGATCAGGGTTTCCGCAACACTTTCTCAATTGCCCCAAGCAGATCGCGTTTTTGGACCGGTTTCATCAGGCGAATGTCTTCCGGCTTCAGGCCATTACCATGAACGGTGGCTTCGCTTGCATATCCAGACATGAAAACAACCCGCAAACCTGGCCAAGTTTCGCGGAGTTCTCTGACGAGAGTTGTCCCCTGCAACCGACCAGGCATGACAATGTCGGTCAAAAGCAAATCAAAGGCCGGGTCATTTTCGAAAACGACCTTGGCGTGATCGCCACTTGAAACAGCAGTCACGTCATAGCCCGCATTTTCTAGGATCAAAACGAGAATTTCCCGAACATCTTTTTGGTCTTCTACCAAAAGAATTCTGGCCCCGGAGGTGATAGCTTTTTCAGGGCTATCACTGTTTGACGCATCGCTGAGCGCTTGGGCTTCTCCTATTGGAAAATAGAGCTTGAACGTGGTGCCGATGCCGGGTTCGGAATAAACGCGAACCGTCCCCCCTGTTTGGTGCATAAAACCCAAAACCATCGAAAGCCCAAGGCCGGACCCGGCCCCCGGGGCCTTGGTCGTGTAAAAGGGCTCAAATATAAAATCCAACATTTTGGGACTAATCCCAGTCCCGGTATCCGAAACGGACAGCACAACATACTGCCCAGGTACGAGGTTTTCTCCGCGTGAGTCGATAAAGCCGTCGTCAATTCGGACGTTCACCGTTTCAAGCGTGAGCTGACCGCCGTTGGGCATGGCGTCCCGCGCGTTTAGGATCAGGTTAAGCAAGGCGCTTTCAGTAGACGCCTGATCTGCTAAAACGAGTCCCAAGTCGGTCTGCAACGACGTTTCGACCGTTATATTGGCCGGCAAGGTACGCCCAGCCCAGTTTTTTGTTTCCCGAACAATCGCATTAAGATCAATCGCTTGAGGCTCTAGCCGGGCCCGCCGGGCGAAGGACAACATCTTGCGGGTCAAATCGGCCCCACGCATGGCAGCCGCAATGCCAGCCCCAATCATTTGACGGTGATCCTGATCGACAACCTCATCGCGCAACAATTCCAAATTGCCAACGATGACCGCCAAGAGGTTATTGAAATCATGTGCTACGCCGCCGGTTAGCTGCCCAATGCTTTCCATTTTCTGCGCTTGCATGGCCAAGGCGCTTTGCTCTTTGAGTTGTTGCTCCGCATCGACCTCTGCTGTGACATCAAAGATAATGCTGTCAGTTCGATAGTGGTCATCGCCGACCCGGACCGAATTGCCGTGGTAGTCAATCCATTTTGTGTCGCCGAACTTGTCGGTGACCTTCAGGCGGCGGGTCATCGGCGTCAGGCTAAGCGTGGCCATCCGTAGATCTTCACGCATCTTCTCGCGTTCGCTTTCGTCCAAAGAATCCAATAAAAGGTTGGTCTCTGTAAGGACTTCTTCAGACGTGTATCCCCAAATATCAACGACGTGATCGCTCGCATAAACCGTTCGCGGCGGCTGCCCTTTGTTCAATTCGGCGCTCACTATAGCCCCCGGCAACCCAGCGGCAATTGAGGCCAATCTCTGTTCCGCCTCAAGCTTGCGATCTTCGGAGCGTTTGTAGTCAGTCAAATCAACTTGAATGCCAACGGCGCGAACAAACCCGCCGTCTTTGTCGCGGTCGGTCACCCAATTGGCCCGAAAATAGCGTACGCTTCCGTCCGGCATCACACCGCGAAACTCAATCTGATCTGTGTCGCTGCCGTCCCGAGCAACTTCCGAAATTGTGTCCAACACGTGTTTTTGATCGTTGGAGTGGACGCGGGCCATCCAGCTTTCAACCGGGACGTCGCCAGCGCGCCCTCGCAGCTCAAAAAGACGCATCATGCCATCGTCGAAAATCACGTTTTTGTTTTCAGCCCGGTATTCAAACACCCCCATGCGCCCCGATTGCGTCGCCATCCTCAAACGCCGTCCCAACTCGGCGGCCGACCGCTCTGTTCGGTTGACCTGACTTGAAACCGCAACAACGATTGCGGTCGCCAAAATTGATAAACCGCCCAAAACCAAACATGATATCAGCTCTCGTATGGTCTCCTTGGCCCCACCCAAGAGCGCGTTGGCGGCCCATATTATGATATGGAGCACAATAAGAGCCCCGATGGCCGGAACGACCACCCTGCGGTCAAAGCCCTGCTCTTTGCCGGGTGGCGTGTAAATTCTGATCACCGCGCCCAATGCCGCAATCGAAAAGTAAAGTGGCAGCGCCATTGTTAAATCAGTTTCATGTCCCAGCATGCCTACCGCCAGCCCGGCAAGGGAGGCAAGCAAGACGCCAACCCAACCTGCCAAATAGCCGGCAAAAAGCAATGGTCCCGCGCCACCATCCAAATGGACAATGTCGCCGGTCAGCGGGACAGAATTGGTGGAGATCAAGACAAACACAAAACCAAACACCGCCGCAATCAGCGCCCGCGACAGTCTGGGTTTGTCTTTCAATTTGTCTGATGCGCGGATCACATAAAGCCCGACGCCACACAACAGTAGGAAGGTGATGTTTTGTATGATCTGTAAAAACACCATCCCCGTGACCTTTCTGCTTTGATCACAGGCTAGCGCAAAAAGCGGCCTTCGCGAAACAAATCAACTCTCTGGACGGTGTTGCTCATGCGAAAATGGCCAAAAGAGATTGAGCGATTCTACCCAAATCTGAGCCCCAAAGGTGGAAAACATCCACAGCGCGAAAACAAAGATGCACGCAAAAGTAACCTTACTAGTCTTTGGCTTAGATCCCCGGTCCTATTTCCTAGAGACCTTTAAACACCAGGTGACAATTTCATCTACAGAGATAGGGAGAGATTCGGCCATACCGGCGGTGAAATCAGCAAAGGCAACTTTGTTAGCCTGCCCCCCGCTCATGCCGACCAAAACCGGGATGCCTTGTTCCAAAGCCGCTGCAATCGCCGCGCGGAACCCGCGCCCTTCAGCCTCCTCTGGGCCGAATTTATTGAGGACAAAAACATCCGGTTTCTGCCCATCAAGCGAGGCTTCGACCGCCCCGACCGCATCGGCAATGGCCGCCGGGTTCAACCGACAGCCATTTGAGCCGTGGCCCAAGGATTGCGTGATCCGAATGGTATTTTGACTGGGCAAAACACGGACATCCATATCGCATTGATGACTGTTGTCGGGCATATCCTGTAGGACTTTGATAATCCCGCTTAGACGCAACCCGCGACGTTCCAGTTCCAGCGCGGCTTGCGAAATCAACCGATCCGTTTCGCCACGCCCTTCGGCTCCAACCGCTCCGATGTTCATGTCGCCCCCATTTTTGGCCTAGATGTGCACAATCTAGGTCACGTAAACCGTGGCGGCCATGCGACCCAACGCGCTAATGTTTGGAACGTTGCAACATTCCAAAGAGATCACGCGGGTCATCCGGGTCGGCCAACATATCCAATTGCGCATAGAAATCGGTACCTTGGATAGCCCCGAGCACATATCGCAAGGCCGAAAAATCTTCGATCGCGAAACCAACGCTGTCAAACAAGGTGATCTGCTTGGCGTCACGTCGTCCGGGCACCTGACCGGTGATCACTTGCCAAAGCTCGGTTACCGGGTGGTCCTTGTCCAATTGCTGGATTTCGCCTTCGATCCAGGTTTGGGGCGGGTATTCGACAAAGATATCAGAACGCAGAAGAATGTCGCGATGCAGTTCGGTTTTGCCGGGGCAATCGCCGCCAATCGCATTGATATGCACCCCAGAGCCGATCATGTTGTCGGTCAGGATCGTGGCATTCTGCTTGTCGGCGGTACAGGTCGTGATGATCTGCGCCCCTTCCATCGCCTCTTCGCCACTTGTGCAAGGCACGACGTTAAGACCCATCCCCGCAAGGTTTGCGGCGCATTTTTCCGTGGCACCTTGGTCCGTATCAAAAAGCCGAACTTCGGTGATGCCGCAAATCGCCTTGAAGGCCAGACATTGAAATTCCGATTGTGCGCCATTGCCGATCATCGCCATCACCGTTGCGCCCTTGGGGGCCAGATGTTTGGCGGCCATTGCGCTTGTCGCGGCAGTGCGCAGCGCCGTTAGCAAGGTCATTTCGGAGAGGAGTTTCGGATAGCCACTATCCACATCCGCCAAAAGACCAAAGGCGGTGACGGTTTGAAGCCCCTCTTTGGTGTTCTTGGGATGGCCATTCACGTATTTAAAGCCATACATCTCCCCATCAGACGTTGGCATCAGTTCGATCACACCGACATCGGAGTGAGAAGCCACGCGCGGGGTTTTATCAAACAATTCCCAGCGCTTAAAATCCGCCTCGATGGCGTTTGCCAAATCACGCAAAACGGTTTCGATCCCGATATGATGAACCAACGCCATCATGTTATCGACAGAGACAAACGGCACAAAGGCCAGATCAGAAGGTTGTGGTGCCATGATAAAAGCCTCAGTAGCTGCGGGTCACGCGGTCAAGAACACGGCGGCCAAACAGGCTTGCCGTGAGATCAACCATCAGCCGCGCGGTGCGGCCTTTGACATCAAGAAATGGGTTGAGCTCGACGAGATCGAGCGACGAAACAAGGCCGCTGTCATGGAGCATTTCCATAACGTGATGCGCCTCGCGGAAGGTTGCGCCACCGGGAACCGTTGTCCCAACCGCCGGGGCGATATCCGGTTCGATAAAATCGACATCAAGGCTCACATGGAGCAAACCTTTTGCCGCCTGAACACGATCCAAAAATGCCTTTAGCAAAGGCGCTATTCCATGCTCATCAATGGCACGCATATCGTGGGCGGTGACGTCGGTGTCTTGCAACAAACGGCGTTCTTCTCCGTCAACAGACCGCAGGCCTAAAATGCAAACATTGGCCGGATCAACCGCCGCAGGAAGGGGCGCATCAAGGTAGCTTTCAAACCCCGGCAACCCACAGGCAAAGGCCAAGGGAGTACCGTGAAGATTGCCGCTTTGGGTTGATCCGAATGTATTGAAATCGGCGTGGGCATCGAGCCACAAGACAAACAACGGCCGCCCCTCTTCGGCGGCAACTGTGGCATGCCCCGACACAGTTCCGGCGGACAACGCATGATCACCCCCCAGATAGATCGGCAGAGCCTCACACCGTGCCAGTTTTCGCGCATCTTTGTGCAAGGCCCGCGTCCAGCCGGCAACAGTTTCAAGCTGTTTCAGGTGGTTATGCGCGGTTGTGATGTGATCAACCGGTTCCGGCTCCGCATCCCCCAAATCCGTTACTTCGTGACCCAAGGCCTCAAGCTCTTCGGCCAGCCCGGCGGTGCGATAAGCATCCGGCCCCATAAGGCAGCCGCGCCGCCCTGCCCCGGCTTCGATCGGGGCCCCTAACAAAACGATCTTGGTCATGCTGCAATCTCCTCGGGTCGCGCACTCAGATGAAGGCCCGCGATGGTGCACCGCACCGACCCACCGGCAAGTTCGATGGTCGGAATGTCCAGCGCGACGATCTTGGTATGGCGTTCGATGCGTTGAATTTGATCCGGCGTCAGCGAGGCAACCGCGCGTGAAGAAATGGCCAGAATGCGGCCATCGCGACCCTGAAGCTCAATCGCATTCCCGGCAAACTCGCCAATTTGGACCGGGGTGAGTTCGATCACATCACGTGGGCCATCGGCCAAACGTGACACCACATCGGCCCGCCGGGTCGCATCCGGGATCATGCTGCTTCCTATGAGGGCAAAATCGGTTGCGATGCACATCAAGACATTGGTGTGATAGATCGGCGCGCCATCAATGGTCACGGCATCAAACACCACCGGTTCATAGTTGAAATGGGTGCAAAACCGCTCCAACAAAATCTCACTCGTACGGTTCGATCGCGCCGCATAGGCCACCCGCTCAAGGTGATCGAGAACCATGGCCCCCGTCCCTTCTAGAAACAGGCCATCCTGTTCCAGCCCAGAATAATCAATCACATCCTGCACCCGAAACCGCTGTTTGAGCATTTCCACAACATCTGCGCGGCGTTCGGCGCGCCGGTTTTTGGAATACATCGCATGCAAGGCGACGTGGCCTCCGGCATGGGTGGAAAACCAGTTATTGGGGAAAACGCTATCTGGCGTATCAGTTCCGGTGTCCTCAAACACATGGACAGCAACACCATGCGATTGCAGGATTTTTACCGCCTGTGAAACCTCATCATAAGCCTTTGTTGCAATCACGGAACGATCCCCCGATGCAGGCGTTTGAAATGCGTTGTCGGCGGCGGTTTGCGCGTTTGGGGTGAAATGATGTGGTCGGATCATCACAACCGCTTCGGGCGCTTGGAGCGAGCGCAGAGCCATATCAACTTCCTATTCTAGTCGGGTACTGTTTGGGCGTTGAACAGACTCTACAGGCCGGAAGTGAGCAAATCATATAGGCATGGGGTGCTTTCTTCGTAGTCACATTTGACATTATGCACATGCCAATTTAACAAATAGCTATGCAAATTCTTGATGACCTCGACCGCCGCCTTGTTGCCATCCTTCGTGAAGATGGCCGCGCCCCGATCTCAAAACTCGCCACCATCCTAGGGGTGACACGCGCCACCGTACAGGCGCGGCTGGATAAACTGATCGACAGCGGTGCCGTGCTTGGCTTTACCATTCGCGCACGTCAAGAACACGGCCCCGACGGAGTTCATGCGGTGATGATGATCGAAGTTTCGGGTCATTCAACCAGCGCCGTGATCCGCCGATTGCGCGGTGTGCCCGAGCTTAGGCAATTGCATTCGACAAATGGCAAATGGGATTTGGTCGCACAACTCACCGCCGATAGCCTACCGGAATTTGACCGTGTTTTGCGTGTCGTCCGCCAGATCGAGGGGATCACCAATAGTGAGACATCAATCTTGCTAAGTTCAGTGTGAGCAATCGATCTAGTTGCGTTACCCAATGGTTCGCATGACGGCTTGGCCTTCTGGTCTCGAAGATCCCGAATCCGCTTTGGCACCGCGGCGCATAAGCATAGGGTCCGGCAAAACGATCCGATGGCGAGCAATAACGAGGTAACTCAACGCTGTCATCAACCGATCTTTCGTGACGAGCTCCGTTATTTCCTTTCACTCAATCGGCAGGCGGACTAGTCACCTTTATCCGAACACTCCTAGGACAGGCTCATGGCACAGAAATCTACCATCTACAAAGTTGAACTTTCCGTGTCTGATATGGATCGTCACTATTACGAGACCCACAAGCTAACCGTTGCCAAACATCCATCCGAAACCGACGAACGGATGATGCTGCGTTTGGTTGCGTTTGCCTTGAATGCCGATGAGCAACTGGAATTGACCAAGGGGCTTTCGACCGATGATGAACCAGACATCTGGCAAAAAAGCCTGAGCAATGAGCTTGAGTTATGGGTCACTCTTGGGCTTCCAAGTGAGAAGATTGTTCGCCAATCTTGCGGCAAAGCCGATGAGGTGATCATCTATAGCTATGGCGGCAAAACAGCCGACGTTTGGTGGGACAAAATCCAAGGCACCACCACCCGGTTTGACAATCTCAAAGTCGTCAACTTTTCCGAACAGGACAGCCGCGCATTGGAACAATTGGCGAGCCGTTCGATGAAACTGCAGGTGAATATCCAAGACGGCGATGTGATGGTCAGCGCAGATGACAACGCTATCTATTTGACGCCGGTCATTTGGAAGAACACAGACCGCTAAGTGCGCCCCGAGGAAGAAAGCCGTGAGAATGTCTGAGCCTCAAGAAACCCCAACCGAACATGTGAAAGACGCTCTGGCACCTCGTGTCCGGGCGTTTCTTTGTGGCCTCTCCGAAAATGCCCTACCCATATCCTATCAGGCGCTTGCCAAGAATTTGCAGCTATCACCGCCGAACACAATCCTTCAACTGACCACAGCCTTGGAAGACTTGATCGCCGAGGATGCCGCCGCGGGGCACCCATTGATCGCGGCGCTGGTGATCAGCAAAGCGCGCGGTGTTCTACCGGCTCCGGGGTTCTTTGACAGCGCTATGCGTTCTGGCCGTGTCTATGACGACCCTGCAGCTTTCCACGCAACAGAATTCGACCTAGCCGTCAAATTTTGGTGCGGCCGAAGGTGACCGGCGACGGTTCATAATCGTCAACAGGCCTTACTTCTTTCGCAGAGACGGTATTTTCAAACCCGCCTGTGATGACTCAATCAAGATGCCAAGCCGTTTCAAACGCGTCTCCTCTTTCTTGGCGCTCATGACCCACCAAATGGAATCCCGCCGATAGGACGGCGCTAAATTGGCTAGAAACTGCCAGGCCGACGGGTTCGCTTTGATACGCACTTCAAACTCTTTGGAAAGGGGGATGTTTCGATCGTCAGACGTGTAACCTAGTTCATCCGATCTGTTGTTATAGACGCGTAAACCCGCTGGCCTCATCTTGCCCGATTGAATGAGCTCTTTTACCTTTTTGACGTTGACCGCGCTCCAAACACTGTTTGTTTTGCGTGGCGTAAAGCGGATTTTGTAGCTTTGATCATCAATGGAATGTCGAACCCCGTCGATCCATCCAAAACAAAGGGCGACATCAACGGAGTCAGACCATGATAGGCTCGGCCGACCGGTGTTTTTCCTGTAGTAGCCGACCCAAAGGTCCTTGGCGTCTGAGTTGGCTGTCAACCAACCGCTAAATGCGTCTTGTGTGGTGAAGAAAAACACCTCACTCATCTGCAAACCTCCGCAGGTGTAAAGCCGCTATTTCAAGGTCGAATGGTCTCATGAGGTTTGCCCAGAATTTCGCAAAGAATAGGCGGCAAAGACGCCTGCAACACAGCCGAAGAAGTGGGATTCCCAGCTGACACCCGGTTGACCGGGTAAAACGCCCCAAATCATTGTTCCATAAAATAAAACAACCCCAAGGGCGACGAAAAGGGGGACTGCGCGTTTTTCAACGACGCCCCGCGCCACCAAAAATCCAAACCAGCCAAAAATCAATCCAGATGCCCCGACATGTATCGCTGCGGCACCAAACAACCACACGCCAATCCCGCCGAGAGCCACGATAATAAGTGACGCCATCAAAACCAGTCTTTGAGCTGTGATCGCAACAAGACTTCCTAGGACGACAAGTGGAATTGTGTTGGCGGCGGCATGGCCAAATGAGCCGTGGAGAAACGGCATAAAAAGCACCCCGTCCAAGCCGCTAAGTGATCGGGGCAGCAATCCGAGCCAACCATTGAGCACGTAGCCCGTGGCTATGTTGACAAGCTCGACAGCCCAGATGACGCCCAACAAAACAGCAAGCCAATAGAAACGCCCTAAAGACAGCACCAAAAACCCTTTCCTTGTTTTCCCTTGGGTACCACAGCCCGGACAGGTGGGAAATGGGGCGACTATTTTGGGCGCTAGCCGAAAAATCGCTTTAAGAACCCGGTTTGGTTATCCGTTTTGATCAGCGACAAGAAGTTGCGTCATAAGAACATGCGTGTCTCGAAGGCCGGCAACGTATGCTTCGTTATCTGGATGGATATCCAACACTTGGTCAAATAGGGTTTTGGCTTGAAGCAGAAGTTTTGCGATCTCACGCTTTTCCATCCCCAGCTTTGGCCCGGCGTCGGCGATAGACAAAAGCGAGCTTGCGATATTGGCCCGTGGAGCGGGATCCCACGGCATCAGCCAGGCCGTCCAGTGGAACATATTGATGGCGCGATCAAGAAGCCCCAGCTCTCGACAGTCTTTCAACACAAGGCCTTTGTTCATGACTGTCGATGCAAAGAACAGGCGCGCCTCAAGCCGTCGAGTCGCAGAAATATCAAAATTGCCCACATCGCCGAGCGGATCAAATGCAAGGTCATAAATGGTTGCCAATTGGCGAGCGACCCAGAGCGGCACATCCTCTTTGCGTTCCGTCCAAAGATTTACATCCTTCTCGATGTCCTGTGCCATCGCCGAGACTTCGTTTGCGCGCAGCAAATCCCGAACCGGACGTGGGGTCTCACGCAGGGCTAGGGCCCCGGCAACCAGCGGGGCCGCGAAACTTGAGCCAATCGCGCCTTCGAGTTGCAAGACCGTGTAGTCCAACAGACCGGATTGAACAAAGTCCGGCTTTTGCCACGCCCTCTTTTCATGGCCATTCTCAAACCAGACGCGCTCGGTCTGAAATCCAATGGAAATGGTCTCGGGCGCGCGGGCCGGACAGAACAATCCGGCGTCGTTCCCTGCTGCGCACAAGACAACAGGCGATGTTGGACGCAGGCCTTGGGCAATCAGCGCGCACAGGCACTCTGGAAACCCACAAGAGGTCACAACAGGCATCTCAGGTTCGGACCCAGTGAGATAACGCGCCGCTCCGATGTAATCGGCCACGTCTACAAATGACGCCAGTTCCGCGTTAGGCCCGGGCTCCATCTTTTGAACAGCGCCAAGGCTCAGGCAAAGCGTATCAGCGTCAAGCGCTAGGGCCTCGGACACGGCACGCATCAATGCAGGAAGCTGGGGTGTGTTGCCTTTGCAAATGGCATAGTGAACGATTTCGGCGTCTGGTGCGGCTGTTCTGGCCAAGAGCGCGACAAGCGTTCCGTGAGGATGTGGCGCGTCATCGACCAAAGTGTGCAGTTTGACCGAGGACAGCGCCGGAATGGAAATATCCGGCATCGCATCGATAATCACGATCCGCTTGTTGGCCCCCGTTAGCCCATCCTTGTGGGCCGCTTTGATCGTCTCCCAGAACAACCCGACCAAAGGCAGTTTCCACCGGCCCGTATCCACGTCGAATTGGTCCAACAGCTCTAGTTCTTCGACAGAAGCGGACGCCAGCTGTAACTCAATCTCCATCACGCTGGCAACGCGGCATAGATGCGGGCCGCGACAGGTGCGGACCGAAGGTAAGCGGTCGGCGAATGGGTGTTGAACCTCTCAATCAGCCCATCACTGATGTTTTCGACGCCCTTTATGCCAAGCGTCGCTTGCGTTATCGGACGGCCAAGCGTCACAGGGTCATCGCGGCGATAGGCATTTGTCCATTTCTTAATCGGATTGTTTGGGACATCCTCACGACGAGGCAAAATCTGCTCCATCATGCCGATGGCTAACGGCGATCCAATCGTCAGGAAAAGCGGAATATCCCGGTCCTCTTGGCGTTCGTCCATAAGCAATGCAAAACTCACGACGGTTCCTAACGAGTGTGACACCACAATAGTTGGCTCATTATGGACATCGAAAATCGCCTTGCGGACGATCAACCCGATTTGAGCGGCAAGGCCTTCATCCTCGATGTAGTGGGTGGCCTGAGGTAGAAAGCCGCTCGCCAACCACTGCCCTCTGTTGGACAACACCCGCTCAATGGCCGACCCAGCCGAGACAAGCGAGCGTTGAAACCATCCTTGGGCGATCACAGGTTCTTGGACGACCCCCATATCGGCCAGAGCGTCGCGAACGTCGCTATCCTCAATCTCATTCTCGACTTGGTAGGCCTGCAAAAACGCAAGCGCCGCAGACCGGCGCTGGGTCTCATCGCCCTGTGCGACGACCTCGGGCTTCACGCCCTTTGCGGCGTCCGCCAGAATCTTACCGTAGTAGCCGACATCAATCTTCGGTTTCGGTTTTGGGGGAAGTCCAAGATCCGCCCAACCGTCGGTGATCGCTTGCCACCAATCTGCCTCAAGAATTTCTGGCGTGTTCATTTCGTTGTTAATGCCGTGAACAAATGCCAAACGCATTGTTGCTCCCCCTCTAATTATCGTTACTGTAAACTCCGTTCATCATCTCAATAAGCACGTCCAATGTGTCGTGACCGACAAAGCTTGGGAAAGGCGAAGGGGCCGAGTGCCGTCTGATTTTGGCGAGCACCGAGAACCGTTCTGCCTCTTCAAGGATCGTTTCGACCCTGCCCCATCCCGCAAGAAAAACCGGTGCAAACCCGGCAACCGGGCAATGTACAACCGCCTCAGTCCCACGCCAAGCATAGTCAGGCAACCCGTCCCGCATGGCGAGTATGTCATGTTCCACCTCTGGGAGATCAATGACAAACCCACTGGGGGTCAAACGCCATGGGACACGCGCAAGCATTGCAATATCGAACGGTATTTCCTGTTCAAATTCAGCATAAAAATAACACATGCGCCGAATCGAGGCAACGTCGCCAACCTGATCATAAAGGTAGGCGGCAACGATCCCATAAAGAGGATCGGAATGCTTTTTCAGTCGCAATTCGGCCGCAACAAACCCAACATGGCGTGGTCGCAACGTGCCTTCGACCAATCCTTTGAGCGCACGCATGGGATCGAAGGCGCGTTTGCCCTCGAAGCCGCCAAGCCCCACTTCGTGCCAACCAAGGGCATGCACGCCGGTGTCACTCAGAGCGAAGGTCATATTCAGGACATCCGACGACCCGGGCTGAATCGGCACGCAATGCGCCCCTGCTTGAAAAACTGCGGCGCTCGTGGCGACATCAAAGCCCCAATAATGCCCACCTATCGCTTGCTCTGCCTCCAACTTCACACCAAAAGCACGCTGACCATCCGGCAAATGGCAGATCAATTCATGTTGATTGAGCTCCTTTGACCCTACGTGAACGACAAGGCGCATACCTTGATCAAAAGCACTCTCAGCAACGGAGCGGCTTTCATCCCAGAACACCTGCCGCCATTCCGACGTCGTCGCCTCCATGAGGTCCGCTTTGTCACTATCGGAAAGCAGATCAAGTTTGTTCAAAGATACCAGATCGGACATCCGGGTGAGACCTTGCAGCCCAAATGTAGGCTTTGGCAGTAAGTCATGCCACTCTGGTCCCACTTGCTCTGGATCGACTTTGAGATAATCGTCGAGCCACGGATTAAGACCCGGTTGCATCGCCGCATATTGGCTTTTGCGAACACCGGCGGCCTTGTCTGGGAGCTCTTTTTCAACGTACTCAGCTAGGCTATGACTGGAAACGACGAATTCGTGTTTTTCCAAATGCGTCTTTGATAGCGCATCCATCGGTGGTGGGTCTTTCCCTAGGACGTCCAGAACAGTGTTCGAAAAAAGAGGGCCACCATCGGCCGCCGCAAAGGCCGACTTGCCCGGAAGCGTCGCCCGAAACATGTCCGCCCGAAAGGTGTTCCTTCGCCGGGTACCACGCACAAGAACCGGTGTGCCGTCGGCTGTATCATACGCCGGTGTCTGGCAGGCATCGCTGAAAATGCAAACCTGTTTGGCCCCATGGCTCAGGATCATGTCCCTAAACTGGATAACGTTCACTCGCTCCATCCAATCGTTTAGGCCGCCGGACAGGTACCAGATTTCGTTGCCATTTAGTTGCGCACCATGGCCACAAAAATGCACGACCACACGCGGTCGATTTTTCAAAACATCCGATGTTAGTTTGTCCCGAATATTCTGGGCCGTTACCGGTTTCTGTGCATCGATAAAAACAATGGCATCATCAAAGGTTGGATTATTCTGCGCGTAGGCCGCCATGCCTTTTACAGCCTCTTCAACACCGGGAAGTTCGTCTGCGCCAATCGGAGCATGAACGCCAATGGAAACTAATAATCGCTTGGCCATGAACACCTCGCACAAAAAAGCTTATGAGACAGCCAGTCTAGGCGAGTGGTTCCGTTTTTGACAATCCCAAGCTGCAGACCGATGACGTTCCACCCAAGAGCAATCACACTTGTTAGGCGGCAAAACCCTTGATGTGCTTTCATGATCCAGACACGGGTTGGAACGTAAAAACAAAGGGATGGGCCTTTGTTGGCGCACTCGTTGGCTGCAATAATCGCGACTTGAATTGCAACGCCTTGGCTCTGACGATAGGCAATTTCTCAGCTTCCCTCACCGTGGTCACTGGCCTTCCCCCTCCTGAAAACCTAATGATTCAGCAACTCCCGGAACGCTTGTAGGCCGTTGCGGCCTTGTTGGCTCTACTTTGCTTTCTCAACGTAAGCGATCGGTCAATGGGAACTTGACCCGCCAGCTCTTTGACGGTTGGCCCTTAGAACTGGACGCTGAAACGTGGGTTCAAACCTGCCTTACCCAAGGGGCGTTACTTTTGCGCCCGTTCACGTGGCTGATTTAAAGGAAACACGTCTGCGCCGTCCGGAGCAAAATCAGCCCCAAACAAAGCGCCCTTCTGGTTTTTCTGACCTCTGACTGTGACACGAAGACCCCAACGACGAGCTCAAGATTGGGTCAACAACCAGATATAGGCCCGCCCCTTTGCCGTGCCGCCTTGCCCCCAAGTTTGCGACAGGCTTTTTGCGAGCTTTCCCGCAAGTGCCGCCACAAAACTATCAACTGTCATACGACCCAAGGAAAGCAAGCCGGGAAATATCGGGCCAAGTATTAGAATGGAAAACGCGGGTTTTTCCCACAAATAACGGGAACTTACACACCTTGCGGGGGTCGAATGAGATCAACAAAAAGATAAAATGGCGGAGGCTCAGGGATTCGAACCCTGGGAGGACTTTCACCCTCGTCGGTTTTCAAGACCGGTGCATTCGACCACTCTGCCAAACCTCCGCGTTCGGGCATCCTTAATACCCCTTTTTCGATTCTAAAAGTCCTTTACTCCAAAAATCCGCGCATTCTCAAACTGCAGGCTTTTCATATGGCCCGCAACACGTTACTCTGACGGGAAAAGGGGGCAAAAGCTCCCGAAGAGGCAGTAGTGACCGGAAAATCCGGCATTGAGCGTGGCAACGCCCGCGCAGACACAGGCATGAGGCACAGCATGAGCGGTATGAATTCGCCCAAACGTAATCGGACTCTGCGCGCAACCTTTGCGTTCACCAGTTTTTTGATGCTCTCGGCATGTGCCGATGGGCAGATGCCCGGGTTCCTTCAACCCCAGGCAGGTGGCACAGATGAGGTTGTTGCCCGCGCGGCGACCTCGGGGGCTACAACAGAACGCGACGTGGAAGCGCCCGAGATTTTCCAAACGACCGAAGCCGGTCTTTGGGATGGTCGCCCCTCGCTAGGCGGTGTCTGGATCGCGCATCCTGATGTCACAGACCCAGAACGCGCCATCATTCGAAACGAAAGCAATGGCAAGTTCGTTATCGGAGCACTATTCCGTCGCGAACGTGAAACACCAGGGCCGCGTTTGCAGATCTCTTCAGATGCAGCCGCTGCGCTTGGCGTTTTGGCCGGTCAGCCGTCTAACTTGAACGTGGTCGCCTTGCGCCGCGAAGAAGTGGCCGTAGATACGCCTCTCGAACCCATGAATGACGCAGCCGCCATGCCAGCAGCGCCGGAAATTTCCGAAGGGACGCTTGATCCCGTATTGGATGGCGCGGCAAAAGCGATCGAAACTGCGGCCCTCGCCCCTACGGCCACGTCAGCAGCCCCCAAACCGAGCGCGAAGCCAGCCACATCGTCCCTGAGCAAGCCATATGTGCAAATCGGTATCTTCAGCGTAGAACAAAACGCCCGCAATACCGCCGTTGCAATGCGCCAAGCCGGTATGGTTCCAACCGTCAAAGAGCACAACTCCAAGGGTAAAACCTTCTGGCGCGTTGTCGTTGGCCCAGCTCAAACCAAATCCGAGCTGTCGACGCTTGTTAAAACCATCAAAGGCACCGGATTCACCGACGCCTATGCGGTGACAAACTAAGCCAAACACGCGCATTTTCGACGCCGTCGGCAAGAAAACGCAACCAATCACAAGCAGGCGGGTGACAGCCCGTCTGTTTCCGGCAATAAACAGTTTAACGTTTTGACCCGATTGTTTGGACAGGAGCCGCCACATGAGCTTTTTGCCCCGCCGCTTTTTGGCTAGTGCCGCTGTTTTTGCCTTATTGGCCGCGCCTGCTTCGGCATTTGACACCCGCGCCAAGGCGGCTTTCGTTCTAGACCAAACCACCGGAACGGTTTTGCTCGCAAAGCGCGCTGACGAAGCGCTCCCCCCCGCCTCGATGTCCAAGCTTATGACGCTTTATATTGCGTTTGAGGCCATTCGTGACGGGCGTTTGAAGATCGACGAAAAGCTCCCCGTTTCCAGCCATGCCATGTCTTATGGCGGATCAACGATGTTTTTGGACACCACGGATCGGGTCAAAGTCAGCGACCTGTTGCGCGGTATCATTGTTCTTTCGGGCAACGACGCCTGCGCCGTTATCGCCGAAACCCTTAGTCCGGATGGCACGGAAAAAGGGTTTGCCAAACTCATGACCCAACGCGCCCAGCAATTGGGCATGACAAGTTCGAGTTTCCGCAATGCGTCGGGTTGGCCCGCACAGGGTCATGTCATGTCGATGCGTGACCTCGTGTTGTTGGCAAATCTCTTGATCAAGGACTTCCCCGAGCATTACGAAATGTTCTCCGAGAAAACCTTTGCCTTTGATGGCCGAGCCCCGGGCAACGTCAACAACCGCAATCCACTTTTGGCACTTGGAATTGGGGCCGACGGGTTAAAGACCGGCCACACCAGCGAGGCCGGGTACGGCCTTGTCGGTTCCGCAACCAACGGCAAACGCCGGGTAATTTTTGCAATTACCGGGCTAGACAGTGAACGCGCCCGCGCCGAGGAATCCGAAGCGATTGTGAACTGGTCCTTTCGTCAGTTCGCCGAACAAACAATTGTAACCAAGGACAAAGCCGTCGCAGACGCCGATATCTGGTTGGGGGCCGAGGACAAAGTTGGACTGGTTGCCAAACAAGATATCACATTGCTATTGCCGGTAAATCCATTGGGTGGGGTCAAGGCCGAGGTGGTGTATACCGGCCCGATTGAGGCCCCCGTGGAACAGGGCCAAAAATTGGCGGAGTTGATCATAAGCCCAGACGGGTTGCCTGAAACCCGTGTGCCCTTGGTCGCAGAAAAAGCGATTGCCGGGGGTGGGTTTATGGATCGGATGCTGACCGTGTCACAGGTTTTGCTAAAGCGCCTGCAGGACGGCCCAAAGGAGCAATTGTGACGACCAAAAACGGGGCAATAGGGCTGTTTGTCAGCTTTGAAGGCATAGACGGTTCCGGAAAATCAACGCAGGCGCGGCTCTTGGCAGAGGCGTTGCAGAAAGCTGGCCGCGATGTTGTGTTGACGCGCGAACCCGGTGGCAGCCCCGGAGCCGAAGAAATTCGCGCCTTGGTGTTGCAGGGCGATCCTGACCGATGGTCAGCGGAGACCGAGCTTTTGCTTTTTACCGCCGCACGGCGCGATCATTTGGAACGCACCATTCGCCCTGCCCTTGCCGCCGGTAAGGTGGTTATTTGTGATCGTTTCGCCGATAGCACCCGCATGTATCAAGGGCTGTCGCGCGGCGATCTGCGCGCCAAAGTTGACGCACTTCACGACCTGATGATTGGCATGGAACCGGACCTGACATTGTTGTTCGATATGGACCCCAGCGCCGGCTTGGCGCGGGCCAAATCTCGCGCGACTGTGGAAGAGCGCTTTGAAGATTTCGGCGTTGGTTTGCAGGAAAAGATGCGCGCCGGTTTCTTGGCTCTGGCCGATGAATTTAGCGACCGGTTTGAAGTCATCGACGCAGCACGTGACATTGACGCCATTTTCAGCGATGCCTTGGCGCGCGTTTCGGCCCGCCTGACATGAGCGACGTTGAACTGCCGGAACCCGATCGCATTGAAGGGGCGTTACATCCTCGCGAAACGCCCGAATTGTTTGGTCAAAGCCGCGCCGAGGCCGACTTTCTAACCGCGTTCAACACCGGTCGCTTGCACCATGGTTGGATGCTCACCGGCCCGCGCGGTGTTGGCAAAGCAACTCTGGCGTGGCGCATTGCGCGGTTTTTGCTGGCGACCCCACTAGTCGACAAACATGACATGTTCGGGGCCCCGCCCCCCCCCGAGACGCTTGATATTTCCCCCGACCATCCGGTGGCGCACCGCGTTTTGGCCCTATCCGAACCGGGGTTGTTCTTGTTGCGTCGTGGTCCAACGGACAAAGGCGACAAACTGGCCGCAGAAATCCGCGTCAACGAAGTGCGCAAGCTCGGCCATTTCTTTTCCCTTTCGGCTGCAGATGGCGGTCGCCGCGTGGTGATTGTCGACAGCGCCGACGAGTTGAACATTCAAGCCGCCAACGCGATCTTAAAGATGCTCGAAGAGCCGCCCGCCAACACAACGATCTTATTGATAAGCCACCAACCGGCCAGACTGCTGCCGACGATCCGCTCGCGCTGTCGCGTTTTGCGGCTTGGTCCCTTGTCACCCGATGACATGACCATCGCCTTGGCTCAGGCCGATGCCCATGTCGCCCCGGCTGATGCGCCCGCCCTGACAGAATTGTCGCAAGGATCGGTCGGTGAGGCCTTGCGCCTTATCAATCTAGGCGGGTTGCAGCTCTATTCGGACATATTGGCGGTTCTTGGTAGCCTGCCCAATTTTGACCGTGCCAGAATGCTCTCCCTATCAGATAGTTGTGCGGGCAAAGGCAAGGAAGCGCGGCTTGATTTGTTGTTGACGCTTGTCGACCAACTTACCGCCCGCCTTGCTCGCACGGGTGTGACCGGCCATCCGCCATTGCACGAAGCGGCCCCTCAAGAGGCCGGGATTTTGGCACGTCTGTCACCCGATCCGCAAACCGGTCGGCACTGGGCAACTTTGGCGGGTCAAGCGAGCGATCGCGCCCGACATGCCCGCGCCGTCAATGTTGACCCCGCAGCTTTGGTAACAGACCTGTTTCTGCAGCTAAAAACCTAGCGTTAAACACCAAACGCCGCGACATCTGGGGTCCGGCTCCCGCCGCAATGACTTCAAGATTGCCGAGGCTCCCTTGGCCTCCTCCGAAACTGTGCTCAACGCCGTATTCGAGCAACGGGCCGGGAATTGTGCGTGTGAATTTGGGGTTTAACCGAAATCGGGGCAGACGTTTTACCCGCCCCGATTTCGGTATGACATACATCGTGTATGGCCCCCCCCCGAGGAGGGTGACCTCAGATAATACCGCCTTGAATCAAACGATCGGCCAGTTGTGCATAGGATTTGGCCATTGTGCTATCACCCGTGGCAATCGGAGTTCCGCCATCACCGCCAAGACGTGTATCAAGGTCGATGGGCAGCTGCGCTAACAATGGCACGCCGATTTTTTGCGCCTCATCCGCAACGCCACCGTGCCCAAAGATGTGGCTGTCCTTGCCGCAATGGGGACAGGTAAACACAGCCATGTTTTCGATCAAACCCAGCACGGGTGTTTTCAGCGTCGCAAAGGCATCAAGCGCTTTGCGCGCATCCAAAAGCGCCACGTCTTGCGGCGTGCTGACCACAATTGCACCAGCGACCTCAGACTTTTGACAAAGCGACAATTGAACGTCCCCAGTGCCCGGCGGCAGGTCGACAATCAAAACGTCAAGCTCGCCCCAATCCACCTGCATCAACATCTGTTGCAGCGCGCCCATCAACATAGGTCCCCGCCAAACCACGGCCTTATCCTCGGCCAGCATTGACCCGATCGACATAACAGTGACGCCATGCGCCTTGAGCGGAATGATGGTTTTGCCATCCGGGCTTGCCGGTTTATCCGTGAGGCCAAACATACGCGGCTGAGATGGGCCATGAATATCGGCATCAAGCAAGCCAACCTTTTTACCCGCGCGTGTCAAAGCGACGGCAAGGTTTGACGAGACCGTCGATTTCCCGACGCCGCCCTTGCCCGAGCCAATCGCCAGAATGGTTTTCACCCCTGCGGGCTTCATGACCCCTTCTTGAGGCTTGGGGTGCCCGCCCATTTTCAATTGTGGCGGCGGAGATTTGGCTTCGGCAGTTAAAACCGCACTGACCGATGTTACCCCTTCGACTCGTCCTGCCGCAGCTTCGGCCGCTTGACGCAATGGCTCCATGTGTTTGGCAATTTCGGCGCTTGGCGCTTCGATCACAAAGCGGGCTGACCCCCCCTCAACCGTCAAGGCTCGAATCATATCTCTAGAAATCAGGTTTCCACCGTCGGGCAATTCAAGCCGGGCAAGGGCGTCTCGAATCGCGGCCTTTGTGTCAGTCATTCTAAATCTCCATCTCAGTTACACCAATAACTGGCTGTGACCGCCCGTCACTGCAACCCAGATTAGCTGAAAGTGTAAAAAACCAGCACCGCGTTAACTTTACCTTAGGTCCTTCATGCGTTTTCTGCATAGCAGCATTGTTAATTCCGGGCGTTGTGCAGGTGCAGCATTTCCCCCATGTTTAGCGCAACCAAACAACACAGCCGACGAGGCAACGACGAACATGGCATACGCAACTGAGATCACCACCGGAACCCAAAGCGGTTTCAGCGCCCGTTTCTCCGGGCTTTTGATTGACCTGCGCGCCCGTCTGGCCCGCCGCAAAGTGTACAACCAAACTCTGAGTGAGTTGCAGAACCTGTCGAACCGCGAATTGGCGGATCTGGGACTGAACCGCTCAATCATCCGTCGCGTCGCTTATCAGGCCGCGTACGAAGTATAACATAGAACACCGCAAGGGACTCTCCTCCTCCCTGTTTCTTGCGGCTTCGGCGACGGTATCGCTCCTCCTCCCTGATACCGCCGCCGCCTAATTCGGGCAAAACGGCCCAACAGAATGACGGATCCTCTCCTCCTCCCTGGATTCCTCATCACAAGCGGTGGCCCCTCTCCTCCTCCCTGGGGTCACCGCCGCGAATTTCGGGTCTACGACCCACCAGAATGACAGGCCCTCTCCTCCTCCCTGGGTCTCTCATCACAAGCGGTGCCTCCTCTCCTCCTCCCTGGAGGTACCGCAGCGAGTTTCGGACCAATCGGTCCACATGACATGTCTGGCCCACTCCTCCTCCCGGGCCTTTCATAGACGCGGCGGCTCCTCTCCTCCTCCCTGGAGCCGCCGCAACCAAATTCGGACCCTACGGTCCAACGCCTTGCTGGGTCCTCTCCTCCTCCCTGGACCCTTCAAAGCTCGCGGTGATGCCACTCCTCCTCCCGGCATCACCGCAACGCGAATTCGGGCCAAACGGCCCAACGGAATGACGGGCCCTCTCCTCCTCCCTGGGCCTCTCATGATCGCGGTGGCTCCTCTCCTCCTCCCTGGAGCCACCGCACCAAAACCAAGGGTCGCATGACCCATCTGATTTGAGCCTTTCTCTTCCTCCTCCCAGAGAATTGTTATGGGTTTCAAAAACTGGAAACGGCGCTGCTCACCTCCCTGAGCAGCGCCGTTTTGTTTGTGGACTCGAGATTTAGCCAGCATACATTGATGCAGCTTTGCGAGTGCAAACTCGGTGTTAAACCGAATTTGGAGCCCTAAGCCAATGATGTGGTACATATCTCTATTAAAGAAAATGCCCGTAAGGGGAGCGTTTTTGACCGTCGCTTCTTACTTTGGCCTGGTTGTACTAATGGTAGAGCTCAGCCAACCAGCCACGCTAGTTGGCAACGCACTCAGACTCGCGTTTTCGCTTTGGACAATCGTCAGCGGATCGTTGCTATTCGTTTACGTCTTTAGGCGGGATTGGTTTAAGGATGATCCATAGCCATCTCGCGTTTCCCGTTTCACCGCCTAGGAATTCAACTTTTTAGCTTTCCTGTCGGGATTCTTCCTCGACTCCTTCCCCTTCGCGTCCACTTTCGCTACAGCATCGTCAACCAAAGACGAGGAATTTCCGATGCCCATGGAAAAGACGTTCAATGCCGCCGAGGCAGAACCGCGGATCAACAAGAAGTGGCAGGACCAAAAGGCCTTTGCCGCCGGTGCCAACAAGTCGCGCGAAGAAAGCTTTTGTGTGATGATCCCGCCCCCGAACGTCACCGGGGCGCTCCATGTGGGCCATGCGTTTAACAACACGCTTCAGGATATTCTGACGCGCTGGCACCGGATGCGCGGGTTCGACACGCTCTGGCAACCGGGCCAAGACCACGCAGGTATTGCCACCCAGTTGATGGTGGAAAAAGAGCTTGCCAAAACCGGGCAGCCAAGCCGCGCCGAATTGGGTCGCGAAGCCTTTCTTGACAAGGTTTGGGAATGGAAAGGCCAATACGGCGGTACCATTGTTGAACAGCTCAAGCGCCTAGGCTGTTCCTGCGATTGGGATCGCAACGCCTTTACCATGGCCGGTGCGGCGGGTGATCCGCGTGTTGGCCACGAAAATAGCCCGAATTTCCATGACGCGGTGATTAAGGTCTTTGTTGAAATGTACAACAAGGGGTTGATCTATCGCGGCAAGCGCTTGGTCAACTGGGACCCGCATTTTGAAACCGCAATTTCCGATCTTGAGGTCGAGAATATCGAAGTTGCCGGTCACATGTGGCACTTCAAATATCCGCTCGCGGGCGGCGCGACCTATACCTATATCGAAAAAGACGAAGACGGGAACGTCACGCTTGAGGAAGAGCGTGATTATATTTCCATCGCCACAACCCGCCCTGAAACCATGCTTGGTGATGGCGCGGTGGCGGTTCACCCGGATGACGAACGCTATGCGCCCATCGTTGGCACGCTGTGTGAAATCCCGGTTGGTCCCAAAGAACATCGCCGTCTGATTCCGATCATCACCGATGAATACCCCGATATGACCTTTGGGTCCGGTGCGGTGAAAATCACCGGGGCGCATGACTTTAACGACTATCAGGTTGCCAAACGTGGCGGCATTCCGATGTATCGCTTGATGGATACGCGCGGTGCGATGCGGGCCGACGGTGCCACCTATGACCACGACGCCAAAATCGCCGGTGACGTTGCCAATGGCAAACGCACGCTAAGCGAGGCCGAAGCCGACGCCATCAATCTTGTGCCTGAACATCTTCGCGGACTTGACCGGTTTGATGCCCGCGACAAGGTGGTCGCTGAGATTACCGCCGAAGGTCTGGCCGTGATGACGATGTCGGACGACCCGCGCCTTGGCCCCAAGAAAAAGCTCAAAAAGGGCGAGGAAGCCCCCGAGGTTGTTGCCGTACCATTGGTCGAGGCTAAGCCGATCATGCAACCTTTTGGCGACCGTTCCAAGGTCGTCATCGAACCGATGCACACCGATCAATGGTATGTGGATGCCGCCAAGATCGTTGGCCCGGCGCTTGATGCCGTGCGCAATGGCGACATCAAAATCATGCCAGAGTCCGGTGAGAAAGTGTATTATCACTGGCTCGAAAACATCGAACCTTGGTGCATTTCGCGTCAGCTTTGGTGGGGTCATCAGATTCCGGTTTGGTATGTTCCGGGTGAGGAAGATTGGTATGCGATCTGCGCAGCAAATGAAGAAGAAGCCCTAAAAGAAGCCGCCCTTCGGTTCCCCGAAGGTACCGATTTCCGCATCGTTGCCGACGCCCAAGAGGCCGCCGGCGTTCTGCAAGCCGATATTGACCTGATGGATACCAAGGACGAAGGTACCATTCGTCAATTCGAAGGGCCGATGGTCATTCCGATGTTCCGCGACGCCGACGTTCTCGACACGTGGTTCTCCTCTGGCCTTTGGCCCATTGGCACGCTCGGCTGGCCCGAAGACAGTGATGAGATGAAACGCTTCTTCCCAACAAGCACCTTGATCACCGGCCAAGACATCCTGTTTTTCTGGGTCGCTCGGATGATCATGATGCAGCTCGCCGTGGTCGATCAAGTGCCGTTTGATACTGTTTATTTGCACCAGCTCGTCCGCGACGAGAAGGGCAAGAAGATGTCGAAAACCACCGGCAACGTCATTGATCCGCTTGAGATCGTTGACGAATACGGCGCGGATGCATTGCGTTTCACCAATACGGCCATGGCGTCGATTGGTGGCGTTTTGAAACTGTCCAAAGACCGCATCGCCGGGTATCGCAACTTTGGCACCAAGATTTGGAACGCCACCCGCTTTGCCGAAATGAACGACGCAGTTGGCGCGGACAAAGCACCCAAAGGTATGCCACAAAATCCGCAGGCGACGTTGAACAAATGGATCATCGGCGAAACTGCCAAAGTCCGCGAAGCCACCGACAAAGCCTTGGCTGACTATCGTTTCAACGATGCCGCGCTTGGTCTCTATGCCTTTGTTTGGGGCAAGGTTTGCGACTGGTACGTGGAATTCTCCAAACCCTTGTTTGGCTCCGATGACGTCGCGGTTGCCCAAGAAACACGGGACACTATGGCCTGGGTTCTTGATCAATGTATGATCATGCTGCACCCGATTATGCCCTTCATCACCGAAGAGTTGTGGGATAACACCGCAAAACGCGACAAGATGTTGGTGCATGGCGATTGGCCGGAATACACCACCGATCTGGTTGATCCACAGGCCGAGGCCGAGATTTCGTGGGTCATCAGCTTGATCGAGGGGGTCCGCTCGGCGCGCGCGCAAATGAACGTTCCAGCAGGATTGTTCGTGCCGCTTTTGGCCACCGGCTTTGGCGAAACCGAAAAGGCCGCTTGGGGCCGCAACGAAGCCATCATCAAACGCATGGCACGGGTCGAAAACCTCGACCTTGTCGATGGCTTCCCCAAAGGCTGCATCACTGTGCCCGTCGGCGAGGCCACGTTCGGCATGCCATTGGCCGACATCATCGACGTGGACGCCGAAAAGGCCCGTCTCGAAAAATCTCTGGGCAAGCTGGCCAAGGAATTGGGGGGGCTGCGTGGCCGTTTGAACAACCCCAAATTCGCGGAATCCGCCCCGGCCGAGGTTGTCGAGGAAGCTAAAGCCAACCTTGCAGCGCGTGAAGGGGATGAGGCCAAGTTAAAAGAGGCTTTGGCCCGTCTGGCTGAAATCGGCTAACGCCCGCCAGAAAAATGACAATAGAAAAAGCCCGCCTCTGTTAAAAGGAGCGGGCTTTTTTCTTCTGGTCGAAGGAGCACCGGGGAGCGCGAGGGGCAGCGCCCCTCGCATATGCCCGCCGCAGGCGATGATCGTCAGATCATTAATTTCTTACAGAACACCCGGTGTGACCCGAATTACAGTCGGCACCGGAGCATCAAAGGCCGCAAGCACGGCCTGCTGCATCTCTTCCAAACTCTTTGGTTCAACCGCCCCTGCCCCATAGGCGCGCGCCAGCGCCAGAAAATCAGGGTTCTGTGCAACAACCGCATTGGGGGCGATCTGGCTCTGGATCATGCTTTCTTCGATCTCGGCCAACTTGCCATTGTCCCAGATGATGATTGGTAAGCTTAGGCCCAATTCCACAGCCGTCCCTAGGTCTTGCACGGTATATTGAAACCCATAATCCCCAAGGATCGACAGCGTCGGCAAAGCCCGCCGTGCAACCGCCCCACCAATCGCCGCAGGCAACGCGTAGCCCAAAGTTCCAAAGCCATAGGGATGATGCCAATACCCGGCACGGGGCATGTCCCACACTTCCTTGGCGGCATAGGCAAACTGCGTCATGTCTGAATAGATCATGCAATCATCCGGCAAAGCCGCCTTCAACGCCTCAGCGACCTCAACAATGCCGGGGCGCTCTGTCATCACTTCGGCACGCCAACGGGCCTTGGTCGCGGCGACTTTTTGAACATCCCAGCAAGGGGCGCGATCATCGACACGCGCCGGTATGGCCACCGCCATTGCCTTGAGAACTGCACCAACATCACCCAAAATTGGCACATCACCGGGCCTTGCCTGTGCAAGAATCTCTGGGTCGATATCGACACGGATCATCGGGGCCGTATGGCCCAAGTCATCCCGCCAAATATCGCATTCTGAAAGCTCGGTTCCCATAGCAACGACCAAGTCGGCCTCTGCGAACACCGAGGCGCTATCGGGACGCGCCAAAAACGAGCCGAAATACAGCGGGTATTTTGCCGACACTAATCCACGCCCGGCATAGGTGCAAAAGGCCGCCGCACCGGTCATCCGCAAGACGTCGTTGATGACCTCAGCACCGCCAAGGGCCCCACCGCCAAACACAAAAATCGGCTTTTGCGCGGCCAATACACGATCGACAAGTGCGCGCATGTCTTCACTGCTTGCCTTTGGCAACCCCGGCAACTGTGCTGCCTCAGGTGCCGCATCTGCCATCGCCCCAAGACTTTGGATCGGAACTTGAATATGGCACGACCGCTTGCGCTTGCTCGCAAAACCCGTCAATGCGCGATCCACCAAACGATAGGCAGTTTCCGGATCGCGGGCTTCTTCTGACCATTCGCAAACGGTGCCCGCTGCCGCGCGTTGGTCCAACATTTGGTGTAACTGGCCGCGTTTTCCGGTGACATTATCAAGACATGACGTGACTGCCAGCACAGACACGCTATCGCTATAGGCCTGCCCCAAGGGGGTCATGGCGTTACACAGCCCGGGACCGGTGATCAGGTAACACACCCCCGGCTTTCCGGTCGCACGGGAGTAACCATCGGCCATAAATCCAGCACCCTGTTCATGGCGCGCCAATACATGGGTGATCCCGGCTTCTTCGATGCCGCGATACATTTCGACGTTATGGACACCGGGAATCCCGAATATGACGTCAACGCCCCGAGATTTGAGCATGTGAGAAATCTGCGCACCCAATGGTCTTTGCATTACGCCCTCCAAAAGCGGATTGTGAAGATGGCGTAGACCGCCAAAAGCTCAAGACGCCCGGCCAACATGGCAAAGCTAAGCATCCATTTTGCCGTATCTCCGACCCCTGCAAAGTTCCCAGACGGTCCGATTTCATCCCCCAGCCCCGGACCAACATTGGCCAAAGCCGTCGCCGCGCCCGACACCGATGTGATGAAATCCAAACCGGTCAAGCTAAGCGCAACGGACAACACCCCCATCGACACAACGAAGAAGACGAAGAACGACATGACAGAAGACATAACCTCTGCCCCGACCGGAACTCCGGCATAACGCGGCGTGAAAACGCCCGAAGGCGAACGGATGCGGCTTAGTTGCGTGCGGATGGATGCGAACAAAAGCTGATACCGGAAAATTTTGACGGAACAGGCGGTCGACCCCGCGCAACCACCGATTAAGCCGACAAAGAAGAATAGCGCGACGGCAAAACCGCCCCAAAGCCCATAGTCTTGGCTTGCGTATCCCGTGCCCGTTAGGATCGATACGACATTAAATAAGACTTTACGAAAGGCCTCTTCGCCGGTGGCATCGCCCCCAAAATAGCGCCAAATAGTGACCAAAGCGACGATCACAACCGCCGTGGCCAAAAACGCCCGAACCTGACTATCTTGGGCCAAGGGGCGCACATCGCGCATCGCCGTCATTTGGACAAAGCGAACAAACGGTAAGGCCGCCAATAGCATGAACACCACGCTAACGTACTCCGCCGATGCGCTGAATGCCCCAAAACTGGCGTCATAGTTGGCGAACCCACCTGTGGCGACGGTGGTCATTGCATGGACTGTGGCGTCAAATGGGTCCATCCCAGAAAGTATGTAAGCCCCGGCGCAGATAAGCGTGAGAGAGACGTAAATCGTCGAAATCGACGATGAAATCTGTGTCGCACGAGGAAGGATTTTCCCCATGGTATCAAATCCTTCGGATCGGAAGATTTGCATCCCACCAACCCGCAACTCAGGTAGGAAAACCATGGCGACAACAATGATACCAATGCCACCAATCCATTGCAGCAACCCGCGCCAGAGCAACAGCCCTTTGGGCAATTCATCGAGGCCAGACAGGACCGTCGACCCGGTGGTTGTCAAACCCGACATGGCCTCAAAAAACGCGTCTGTATAGCTGCTATCGGTCGCCCCCAATACAAACGGGAGCGCTCCGAAGATCGGCAACGCCACCCAAACACCCGTGGTCAAAAGGAAGGTTTGTTGGATCGACAAGCCTTGTTTGACCGCATTGGAACAGGCCAATGCGATCAAGCCACCGGTCACAATGGTGATCAAAGCACTTTCAAGAAACACCGGCCATTGTCCGCGCCCTTCAGCCAAATCCACCAACATAGGCAGAAACATTGTGGCACCAAGGCAAGCGACAAGCAGGCCAATGACATAGGCGACGGGGCGAATATCGAACATAAGCGCAGGGTTGAATGCACCTGAGCGCTATGTCAAGCGACACCGTCAGCAGTAGAGGATGTCCCGGAAAACATGCGGCAAGATATCATCGCGTTTAAGCCCAATCTGAGCCAAGTCATGATCGCTCTGTGCCTCAAGCTGGATGATTTGCCTTAACCGGGCTCGTCGTAACCCCGCCGGGTTCAATCCGAACCCGCGTTCAGTAAAAAACTGGTCAATCTTGCGGCCCAAAGAGACGTTGCCCATAGCCATTTGTACATTATCGCGCGTCATATCGGAAACCTTTCGTAGAACGTTGGTTTCCTCCCTACTGACAGCTTGCCATAATAAAGATGTCTTTAGTGTAAAGGGAACGGGCCCCGCATTTAACTTTTTCACAAGTGCCCATAAATTCCCCCCAACACGACGGGTTCGCTAATTCCATTGGCGAGAGTCACCCAACATGAAACAGTGTCGCAAACAGTTTTGGGTCCAAGCTTTGGTCTGCGAACAAGGTGCCTTCGGTCAAAACTGACACGGCATCATGACTATGCAAGCTTTCCTGATGACTGGCCACTACGCGAAAATCCCCGATGCGCGGGTCATCTTCTAGGCCTTGGGCAAACAACCGCGCCGCATCCTCGACAAATATCGGGTTCGCGGCGTTCAGCTCAGCAAAGGCTTGCTCATCTTCACGTTTAACCATGACCTGTGTTTCAGTCGGCACCGCGCGCCGGCACAAATCAATCAGGTCTTCAAACCACAAACAATTGCCCGGCAATGCCTCAACCGAGATCCGAGCGACAGAACGTTGTGAATGCGGGGTCGCCAATTGACCGCGCGTTCGGCGCGCATGTTCCGAAAGTTCAAGCGAACAAGGGCAGGTTGAACTGTAAACATAGTCCAAGTGCATGATTTTGCGACGTTGTCCCGCGGTTTCAACAAGCTCCAACGCAATATCATAGTACTGAAAACCGGTAAGACCGGATCGCAAGCTTTCCACCTTCATCGGGAAGCTGAATCGCATCTGAATACGCGCATCAAAGCTCTCTAAGTCGCTTTTGTAATCGTCCAGCGCCGCTTCCATAACTTCGAAACTAAAGGATTTTTCCGCGTGAGTATAAAAGGATCGCATGATGCGGCTCATGTTGATCCCTTTTTTATCGGCCTCCAAACTCACCGTTCCGGTGACCGATGTTTCCAGGGTCAAATCGCCATTGTCACGGGTCCGATACGGAATCGGCAGGCGAAAATTGGAAATACCGACATGCTGGATCACCCGCTGCGCACCACGGATGAGGGAGGCGGGACCATTTTGTAGGTCCGGCAGGCCGTCCTTGTAAGCAGCATCGACAACAAAATTGTCTGGGTAGATGGCGTGCAAGTCAGGGTAAACACCAGTCAGCTCCGCCAATACCGCGTCACTTCCGGCATAACGTCTTAGCAACGCCAATGCCTTGTCAGCCTCTTCCCGGCTGGGCGTGTCAGAGATATCCGACTGGATATTCATGGGTTTTCCCCTCTTTCGTCCTATCGCACCTTATAGATAGGGGAGCACTGCGCAAAGTCCACTTGCGCAGTAAACACACCTGTTTGCGACAGTCCGTCAGGTCAGACTTTGTCGAGGGCTTGCATGACGTCCGCAACCAAATCCTTTGGGTCTTCAATCCCGACAGAAAAGCGAACCAAACCATCACTTATCCCCAAATCCGCACGCTGTTCATCAGAAAGACGTTGGTGGGTTGTTGTTGCCGGGTGGGTCACGATTGATTTGGCATCGCCCAGATTGTTGGAAATAATCGCTATTTCCAACGCGTTGAGAAAACGGAACGCCGCGTCTTTGCCCCCCTTTAGGACAAGAGACAACATTGTGCCGCCTGCCCCGAGTTGACGCATGACCAAATCATGCTGAGGGTGATTTTTGAGACCCGGATAAATCAATCTTTCCAGCTTTTCATGGCCATCTGTGGCCTCAGCAATCGCAAAAGCCCCTTCCGTTTGAGCGCGTACACGTAGTGCAATTGTTTCCAATCCCTTGAGCATGACCCACGCATTAAATGGGCTCAAAGATCCGCCGGTATGTTTCATGTAGGGTTCAACAACTCCGCGGATATGCTCCTTGGAGCCAAGGATCACCCCGCCCAAACAACGACCCTGCCCGTCAACATGTTTGGTCGTGGAATAGACGACAACATCAGCGCCTTGCCTAATCGCGTTTGAGTAGACGGGAGTTGAAAAAACGTTGTCGACGACCACTTTGGCCCCAACCGAATGCGCAATTTCGGAGACACCAGCGACATCAATCACTTCCAAAGTTGGGTTGGACATGGACTCAAAGAACACTGCCTTGGTTGTAGGGCGCATAGCCGCGCGCCATTCGTCCAAGTTGGCACCGTCAACAAAAGTGACGTCGACTCCATAGCGGGTCAAAACCTCTTCAAGAATGTAAAGACATGATCCAAAAAGAGCTTTGGCAGAGACGACATGGTCACCTGCTTTGAGCAAAGAGGTCAAAGCCCCGTTTACGGCGGCCATGCCAGACGCACAGGCAAACCCGTCTTCGGCACCTTCCAAAAGGGCCATGCGTTCTTCGAACATCGCAACGGTTGGGTTGCCATAGCGGGCATAGATATACTCATCCGGGCCAGTTTCCAAAAACCGAGCTTCGGCCTGCTCCGCGGTGTCATAAACAAACCCTTGGGTCAGGAAAATCGCTTCGCTGACTTCATTCCACTGGCTACGTTTGGTCCCACCATGTACCAGTTTGGTTCGTGTTCCATGTTCAGTCATAATTGCCTCCGCAACAAAAAAGCCCCGATCGCGGTCAAGCGAAAGGAGCCCTTCGTCTGACCTCTTTAGCGGTGTATTTAACGTGGCCCGCAATCCGGTTACAAATCGCCACGGCATCGCCCATCAAAATGATCTCTTAAACACTTACCAACTCCCGAACGGCATCTCAGAGTGTTAACTCTTTTGACATGCCAGTGCGATCTCGCAGTTTGGTTCGTTGACATACCCGCTGAAGAAACCTGATCGGGGCACACCATTGGGTAAGCAGTTTGTGACTGTCACTGAAGGTTATACCGCTTATAAGTCGCAATCTGCCTTGAAAGGCAAGGGTGAAAAAGCATCCTATGTCGCATTTCACAGGCCAAGTTTCCGAAACGCAAACAGGATGTTTTTTCCACCAACAAAGGCTCTCAGGGTTTTCTTGAACTCGACCAATGGGACGCCAACCTTTCAATCGGCACTCCAGAAGCTCAGTTTCTTAAAGCGAAAACAGAGCGGCACTGCTTCTAAACGTCTCTAGGTTCCGCTTCTCTCAAGACCATGTCCGAACTCATCGGGCAAAGCCATAAGAAGATAGTCATCAGGCAATTTGAAAATGGCAACCGTGTCAGCCAACCGGTTCGCTTTCTCGTCGACCAAGGTGACTGATTCGCGTGAATCCACAAAGCTGGCAGCGTTTCTCTGAGTAGATTGATCCAGTTCAGTTGTTGCTCCACTAATTTCGCTTACTCCACGAGCAGCTTCTTCAGTGGCGTGAACAATTTTTGCCACTGAGTCTTCCGTTTTGCGAAGGGCGCCTACAATTTCTTGGAAGGCAACGTTGGAATTTTGGACGACCTCAGCACCAGTGACAATTGACTCATTGGAAGACGCAAGTATTTTGCCAATTTCAATAGCCGCCTCTGCTGACCTTTGTGCCAAAGACTGGACCTCACCTGCCACGACTGCAAAGCCTTGCCCGGCATGTCCGGCTCTCGCGGCTTCGACTCCCGCGTTCAAAGCAAGCAGGTTTGTCTGAAAGGCGATGTCTTCTATCACTTGAAGGCTTCTGTTGATTTCGGTGGATGAATTTTTGATGTCGTCCATGGAAACCATTGCACTTTTCATCAAGGTAGATCCCTTTTCAGCATGTTCAGTAACACCAAGAACATTGTTGCGCACATCATCAGCCGAACCGGCCGCATGAGAAACGGTTCGAGACATCTCTTCCAAAGCTGCCGCCGTTTCTTCAAGGGCTGCGGCATTTCGTTCAGTGTTCATCGACAGAACTTCAGTATTGCGCGAAAGGGCTTCGGCACTCGAATAGATATCGCATGACGCTGCCGACACACTTCCAAGAGCTTTCGCAAGTTCGGAAGTTGTGCTGTCCATTGATCCAGCGATTTCGCCGAAGATTCCAGGTAAATCTGTTGGCATTTTGTGTGTTAGGTTGCCAACTGCCAAATGGTCCAAACCGATACGGATGGCCTCAAGCCCTTCGTTCGCGGAATGGCTGATACTATTCACGTTCTCACAGAGATCGGCAAACATTCCCTCTTTGTCACCCATTTGAATTTTATGCGAAAAATCTCCGTTCGCACATGCTCCAACAACTTCGGAAATCTCCGACGCGGCGGATATCTCGACCTGACGCTTTGCTAACATCCGTTCAATCACCCGGTTCAACTCGGCAATTTCATGTGCTGAACTCTTGTGTTTGATCGGCTCAGGTTCTTCATCCTGCGCAGCGGCGGCCAACGCTCGCGTTCCTTCCCGTAGCGGGCGCAGTTGCAAGTTCAAACCCAACAAAAGTAATCCCAACAAAACAAAAACAATCCCGCCCAAAGTCATAGCAGCGGTCTTAAGTGCGGCATGTCTTGCAAGCGTTTGATTTGTGAAATCCAAAATCGAAATAACTTGAACCTCTCCGTTTTCCCCTTCGAGTGGAAATGGGGAATGGGTTACAACAAAGAAATGTGTGGCGACTTCAATAACCTCAAATCCCTCGTCTCCATGAGTTGTCGCCTCGACAACCTTTTCGATGAGTAGGTCCGTTGTCGGTTCTTCTGAACTGGCCTCCCCCTCATCGGGCATTTGATCCGTTTCGACGAATTCTGCATAGGCTTTCGTCGTCACAGTGCCATCCGTCGACTTGTTGACCAACAACGATCGGTTGCCCATGTTCTGTGCGATATGACCCAATTGTGAATTTGCGTCCAAGGCGAGCAAAGCAAAGCCCACAGGTGACCGCCCTGACAACAACGGTACGACATAAATTGAAGCGACCCTAGATTCATCCAGTTGCCCAACCGCAAATTGACGTCGGCCGGTTTCCATAGTCGTTTTAAGAATTTCTGGAAAATGATCAGAGGTGGCGTCTTGTTTATTAATCGAAAACTTCACCAGCGGCTTGCCATTTAGATCATAGATGGCCAAATCGCTTAGTTTCTTTGTTGCTGAGATCCGGTTGAACGTTGACGCCATGCTAGACTTGATGGTCTCCATGTCCCCTTCGACAATGGCTTTTATCGTAGCCCGATCGCGCGCGACAGTCTTGCTATGAACTGCCAAATTGTCTTCTGCACCAGTCAGAATAGAGTGAACAGCTGCATTGGCATTTTGAGCATTGACGCTCAAAAGGGCGGACTCAACACGTTCCAGAATCCTCATACCGCTAAAAACGACTCCGAACGCTAAAACGGTTGTAAATAAAAGAATGCTGATAACGATCCGATTGGTCAGTGTCATATCCGCCCCTATTCTTGGTTCATTCTACTGGAAAGCCGGCGATGTCCCAGACAGGGTATCCATCGCGCATGTAGTAGACAGTTTCGTATCCCCAAGAGACGGCTTGAGCGATTGCTTTGGACGATCTCAGACAGGCCGCACCATTGCAGTAGATGACCACCGGATCTTGTAGCCCAGCGACCTCAAGCAGGCTTTCTTGAGAAAACCCATCGTTCAAGTCTAGGTTGATTGCCCCTGCGACCCGCCCAGCCTCAAAATCAGAAGGTTTCCGCACATCGACAAAGGCGACGCCTTGATCAAATAATTCTAGCGACTCATCAACTGTGACAGTGGTTGCCCCCGTAACAGTCATTGGAGCTTCTTCGACTGCAACAGCAATTGCTGGCATGGCAACCAGGGTGGCGGCCAAAAAGCTGGAACGTAGGTTTTCGAACATTTTTGTCTCCTAAAACAACACTTGGTAGGCGCAAACTAGCGAGCACCGCGTAAACAAAAGCTTTCGCGTGGCTCGCCCTTTAGTCGACAATTTGATGTAGTCTTGGAACTAAATGGTTTGTGGCCTTTACTGGCTAGGTTTCAAGCCAAACGATGCTGGCTTCTGATGCCAATGACATTGCAGGTTAAAAGTGTCCCAACGCTTGGAAAACCAGAACGGCCGCTGCTATTTAGCTATGTCAGCATTCAAAGGCTTTTTCGGAAACCAACAACGCCCATCCATCGCCTTCGCCCATCCATCGGACACGACTGTTACCAGCGTCCTAAAACCGCGTCACGGAGCTGTAACAATCCGTTCACGAATTCGTCGCAGCCTGTGGGTACGACCGCAATCACTAATATTCGTGGGTTCCCAAATGCCGATGCTGCGTATTTCCGTTAGAGATAGCCTTCCCTGCATTCACGGGTCCTTAGCCCCTTTGGCCCCGACTTTGCAGCACGCGATGAGCCAAGATCACGGGCCGGTCAAAATCATGATCCACGGTTTCAAATACCTGCCAGGGCATCCCGGATTTTGCCCACATGACGGGATTTTGTCACGACATCCGACGGGCAAGGCCGCTCGTATGATCAGTTGGCCACGCCATTTAGGCTTGCGTGGTCAAAAAGGCGAAGGGCTCGGTCTCTCATTTGGATGGAACGCACGCGGTTCCATTTGGAAAGCCTATGAGGCGGCGCAATCTGCGGGTGACGCGTTGGCGCGGTTGATCGACAACATCGCGACATTGGCACCCGATAGGCCAATCCAGTTGATCGCCCATTCGCTTGGCGCTCGTGTCGCTATCAGAGCCATTCACCAATCCCGGTCGGGTGTGGTGACGCATGCCATCCTCATGGCCGCCGCCGAATACCAGTCCATTGCGGAGCGCGCCCTCCGCTCCCCCTCAGGACAACGCGTGAATGTCCTCAATGTTTCAAGCCGGGAGAACGATGTTTTTGACTACCTTCTGGAACGTCTGATCCCGCGTCCCCAACCCCATGATCGGATGCTCGGGCATGGAAGTCTGTCCCTTGCCAATATGGCAACGCTACAACTGGATGATCCGCTAAGCCTAGAAGTGATGCGATCCGCCGGTTATCCAATCGCGAAACCGCAACGACGGATTTGCCACTGGTCGCCCTATCTGCGACCCGGCATTTTTCCACTCTATCGCGCCTTTTTGAAAGATGAGCTCCCGGTCTGCAAAATGCGCGCTGAGCTCCCAAGCGAGTCACAGCCGCGATGGTCCCGGTTGCGAATTCCGCGGCCACGCCTACAAACTGATCAGTCTGCCATGAATCTTGGTTAAGAACGTAGGATCAGGCATTCTTCGTTAACAGAAAAGCTGCTATAGGTACCTCTAAATATTGCGCGTCCTGTGCTGCATACCGCATCATAGGGGCAATTGGGTCAAAGGTAGCAACCAAATATGGAATCCATGCTGTTTCAGGCGTCAGTATTTCTAGCCGCTGCAGTCATTGCTGTTCCACTTGCATCTCGAATGGGGCTCGGGTCCGTCTTAGGCTACTTGTTGGCGGGTTTGGCCATTGGTCCGGGGCTGGGTTTGGTCGTCGATACGGATGACATTCGCCATTTCGCCGAATTTGGCGTCGTAATGATGTTGTTCATCATCGGTCTGGAACTTGAACCGCGCGCACTTTGGGATATGCGCCACCGTTTGCTTGGGTTGGGTGGGTTGCAGATTGTTGGCACAACGGCGGCGTTTACCCTTGGCGCGATGGCGATGGGGCAACCTTGGCACACCGCATTGGCCATCGGCTTGATCCTGTCCCTTTCCTCGACCGCCATTGTATTGCAAACCCTGTCTGAAAAAGGCTTGATGCAGACCTCGGGTGGACGGGCGTCGTTTTCAGTTTTGCTAACACAAGACATTGCCGTGATCCCAATGTTGGTGGTGATGCCCCTGCTCGCCATCGGGCCAGCCGTCACCCTATCGGCAGATGGATCTATTCAACGCACTGCTGTGCCCCATGCCGACGATGTGCACCAAACCATGTCCTTGGTCGAAGGCTTGCCGGGATGGGGGGCTGCTCTCGTCACTTTAGGCGTCATTTTGGCGATTATTCTGGCCGGTATTTACGGCGCGCGCCCGCTGTTTCGATACATCCATTCGGCCCGCCTACCGGAAATGTTCACGGCCATTGCCTTGCTGATTGTGATCGGCATTGGCTTTTTGATGATGCTTCTGGGTCTTTCCCCCGCTTTAGGCACGTTTTTGGCTGGCGTAGTATTGGCCAACTCGGAGTTCCGACACGAGCTGGAATCTGATATTGCGCCGTTCAAAGGCCTGCTGTTGGGATTGTTCTTCATCACTGTTGGTGCCGGGATCGATGTCGACCGGCTGTTGATGGAGCCTGTCTCGATCTTAACCCTCGCGATAGGCGTTATTGTCACCAAGGGCATCATCCTCTATGGAATCGGTCGCCTGTTCCAACTGAGCAGCCGGGGCCAATGGTTGTTCACCCTCGGCCTTGCCCAAGCCGGTGAATTTGGGTTCGTTCTCATTTCCTATGCACGCCAGCAAAAAGTATTGGCAGACGCCCTGAGCGACCGCCTCCTATTGGTGGTGGCGATTTCGATGCTCATTACACCGCTTTTGTTCCTCATTTTCGAATGGGTTTCAAAAAAGGTCGAAGTTCCGCGTGAAACCGTGGAAGCCGACACAATCGACACTGATGGCCCAGTTATCATTGCCGGCATCGGGCGCTTTGGCCAAATCGTCAACCGCTTGGTGCAAAACTCCGGCTTTCGAACCGTTGTTCTCGATCATGACATGCAGACGATCCAATTGATGCGCCGCTTTGGCTACAAAGGCTTCTTTGGGGACCCAACCCGGCCTGAGCTGCTACACGCCGCGGGTATTGAAAACGCACAGGTTTTGGTTGCGGCTCTGGATGATCCAAAGGCAACAGTCAAACTGGTGTCTTATGCACGAAGATTGCGGCCAGACCTGCACATTGTCGCCCGCGCCCATGACCGAACCCATGTTTTCGCCCTCTATCAAGCTGGGGCAAACGACATTGTCCGTGAGATGTTCGACAGTTCTCTACGCGCCGGACGGTATGTTTTAGAAAACGTTGGGATGAGCGAATACGAGGCGGCTATCGCCGAGGAAACCTTTTACCATCACGACCGCCATACCATTCGTGAACTGGCGCTTTTGTGGGATCCAACAATCTTACCTGCGGAAAACGATGCCTATATTCAACGCGCCCAAGAATTAGAGAAAGAGCTTGAAACCGCGTTGTTTACCGCCCTTGAGGAGCGCGGAAAGAAAGAGATGGCATAGTTACCCGATCGGCAAGCGCTCCAAAACTCTTGCATGAGTTTTGCAAATTCCGTGTACGGAATTTGGTTTCGCAACAAAAATAGCGCGCCTTCTTTTCAAAAGGCGCGCTATTTCACATTGAGAACAATTTACGCGGCGCGCAGAGCTAGAACGTCATCAACCTGCTTGGCAGCACCTACTTCGTCACCGCCAGCAACAGCCGCAACTTCACGCGTCAAACGCTCAAGCGCCGCCTCATAAAGCTGACGCTCTGAATAGCTTTGTTCACGCTGGTCGTCCGCACGGTGCAGATCGCGCACAACTTCGGCAATCGCAATCAAATCGCCCGAGTTGATCTTTTGTTCGTATTCCTGCGCCCGGCGCGACCACATGGCGCGCTTAACCTTGGCCTTACCGCGCAAGGTTTTCATCGCTGCATCAATCACATCCGGAGAGCTGAGCGAGCGCATACCGATTTCTGTCGCCTTATGGGTTGGAACCCGCAAGGTCATTTTGTCCTTTTCAAAAGAGATCACGAAAAGCTCCAGCTCGATGCCAGCGATTTCCTGCTCTTCGATTGAAACGATCTGGCCAACGCCGTGGGCCGGATAAACAACGTATTCATTCGGACGGAAATCGGGTTTCTTCGCTTTGGTCATATAAGTCTCATTCCTTACAGCGCATTTCGAGCGGGCGACAAGAAAGACGGCGGGGATCAGATTGATACCCGGCCATCTCTCATAGTGATATTTTGCAAGTCCTCGCAGGCCCCGCATCCCGACGAAACGTCGTCATTTGAACTAGCAGTATATCATAAAAAAGCACCCTTTCCCATAGCCTGGGGACAAGATGCTTTTCTTATCTCTTTTCAAAGCCCTAGCGACGCTGCCACGCAGGTCGCTGAAAACGAAAAACGATTCGTTTAGCTGCCTTCGCCCGGTGCTTCGGAGAAGTATTTTTTAAGCTTATCTGGCTCGCCGTCTTTTGCCTCGTAGTCAGGCAAAGGATCTTTCTTTTCGATGATCACAGGCCAAGCTTCGGAGTATTTGCGGTTGAATTCAACCCACTTCTCCATGTCTGGTTCTGTGTCTGGACGGATCGCATCCGCAGGGCATTCTGGCTCACAAACCCCGCAATCGATACATTCATCGGGGTGGATAACCAGCATGTTCTCCCCCTCGTAGAAACAGTCTACGGGGCACACCTCAACACAGTCGGTGTATTTGCATGCGATACAATTGTCGATCACCACGTAGGTCATGAGTCTCGATCCTTCAAAAAGCTTGACGCGTGACTAGACCACGCCGCGCCATCATTCAAGCACATCCCTGCGCAACTGTTCGAGAGCACGGCGATCCCGTTTACTTGGTCGCCCGCCCCCATCATATTTTGGGGCCTGATCTGGTCGCTCACGCGGTTTGGGCGGGGCAAGATCTTCGTACAAGGCTTGCGCCTCAGGCGCAGGGCCCCGACGGTCCCCCAAGGCAACCACTTTGATCACCCGAACATCATCTTCTTTGGGAAAGGTCAGCACATCACCTGCACTGACCCCAAAAGCTGGCTTTGACACTGGGCTTCCGTTGACGCGGCAATGCCCGCCAGACACGGATTTGGCCGACAGGCTACGGGTCTTAAAGAACCGAGCCTGCCACAACCATTTATCAATTCGGATTTTCGTCACCGAATTTTTCCATGCTGATCAACCAATTAGGTCTTGTCCTTCAACCCCATAAGCGCCGCTGCGAACGGATTATCGGGATCAATGGGCTTTTCCTTTTTCGGTGGGCGCGATTGGAAGGTTTTGGCCCCACGATCGCCGCCGCCCTTAGGGCCTTTGCCGCGTGGCTTGCCTTTGCCACCCTTGCTGCGGTCACCGCCACCACGTGCATCACGGCGCGGCTTGCCGCCACCACGACGCTGACCACCTCGGTTGCCGCCCCAGGTAAAGGTGTAGAACACCTCCATCTCAGGTTCCGTCGCGTCGGGTGTCGCCACTTCAGCAACAGGAGCTTCGAGCGTATCGACATCACCTGTAACTTCGGCCGCATCTGCGACCAATGTCTCAGCCGCATCCGCCGAGGCCTCCGCAGGTGTGTCACCTTCAGCAGATGTCTCAACTTCGGCTTTGGCTTCTGGCACCGGGGCAATTTTGACCTTGGCCCGTTCGCCTTTTTCGCCTTTGTAGCCCAACCCGCCCATAAGATCGGCGAACTGTTCAAGCGTCATTCCTGTAATCGACAACATGTCGGCCTTGGCTTCAAAACCTGCGCGGCTGTCTTCAGTGCGTAGCATGTCCGCCAGACGTTCGAGCATATCAATGCGGATCGCGCGCGCGCCCGCCTTGCGATACCCAGCCAATGCATAATGACGACCGGGCACTTGCTCCACATTTGGAACAGTCACCAAACCAGGCGGTGGTGCCTCAGGGAATTCTTGCAAATCGTTAGACAAGCTCCACAAAACCAGACGCAACCGCGTCGGAGCAGGCTTGAGAAGCAGTGGCATAAAGATGGTGTATTGCCCAAACCGCACACCATGCTTGCGCAAAGTCCCGCGGGAGTCTTGGTCCAAGGCTTTGACATCATCCGCGACATCGGACCGTTGGACAACACCCATTGCCTCAACCAATTGAAACGCGAAGCCGCGTGACAGACCGGTAAGCGTTTCATCGTCACGCATTTTGACCAGCGGCTCAAAAAGCGCCGCGATCTTGCGATCCATGAAATGCTGCAAACGGCGTTCCACCTTTTGCGCGACATCTGCACCAGCTTCGTCATCGACAAAAACAACGATGCGCGGCTTGAGTGCGTCATCCCCTTTGGCAAGCTTGCCCACCGCTTGGTCGCCCCACATAAGGCCGCCCTGCTCGGTGAAATCAATCTCACTGTCTGGTGCGTTGTAAAACCGGTCTGCCCGCAAATGGAAATGCGGAGTCAAAGCCTGCAGCGACGCCTGTCGCAGCGTTTTGGCTTCTTGCCCAGTTGCATCCTTATCCTGACGGAATCGGAAGCCCTCTAGTTTACCGACGAATTCTCCTTCGACGGTAACTTCACCTTGATCGTTCACTTCGGCCAAAAGGGCCTCCTTCTGTTTCAACCGGCGCAACAACACAGATGTGCGCCGATCAACAAATCTTTGTGTCAGGCGCTGGTGTAGCGCATCTGACAGGCTGTCTTCAACTTTGCGAGTTGCCCCGCGCCAATGGTCTTCGTCTCGTGTCCAGCCATTGCGCTGCGCAACATATGTCCATGTGCGAATATAGGCCAGACGTTTCGACAATGTGTCAATGTCGCCATCCGTCCGGTCAATGCGGTTGATTTGCCGCGCCATAAATTCATCCGGAACGTGTCCTTTTTCATGCAGATATTGGAAAATCACCTGCAATAGACCCGCATGTTCGGCCGGAGAGATGCCCCGAAAGTCCGGAACACGGCAAACATCCCACAAAAGTTGGACGGATTGTCCGTCCGATGCCCGTGCGCGGATTTCCGCCTCCGAGCTTAGTGTTCTGAGTGCCCGCAGGTCATCTGACTCGCGCGCTTTGACCAAATTCTCATCTTTCGGGGCCTGATCTAGGCTGCGTTCAAGCGCCTCGATGGTTCCAAACTGCAATTTTGAGTTCCGCCAATTCAGCTTTTTCAGCGGTGTGAATTGGTGATTGCAGATCGCCTCCGCCCAATCTTCGGGAATCTGGCCCGCGTCTCCGGTCACCCCAAAAGTGCCATCCGACATGCCGCGCCCTGCCCGTCCGGCGATCTGAGCAAGCTCATTTGGTTGCAGCTGACGCATGCGTCGACCATCAAACTTACTCAGCGATGAAAACGCGACGTGGTCGATATCGAGGTTCAAGCCCATCCCAATCGCATCCGTGGCGACAAGATAATCGACCTCGCGATTCTGATACAACTCGACCTGCGCGTTGCGGGTACGCGGGCTAAGCGCGCCCATCACCACAGCCGCACCGCCCTTTTGACGCTTTAACAATTCCGCAATGGCGTAAACATTATCAACCGAGAATCCGACAATAGCGCTTCTGGGTTGCAGGCGGCTGATCTTTTTCGACCCTGCATAAGCCAATTGGCTCATTCGGTCGCGATAAATAAATTCCGCATCTGGAACAAGTGTCTGAATTGGCCCGCGCATCGTATCAGAGCCAAGAAACAGCGTTTCATGGGTGCCGCGCATTCTCAAAAGCCGGTCGGTAAAAACATGTCCGCGCTCAAGGTCAGCGCAAAGCTGAATCTCATCAATCGCGACGAAATCGGCGCCCATCCCCTCGGGCATCGCTTCGACGGTGCTGATCCAATACGTGGCGCGCGGCGGGACGATTCGCTCCTCGCCAGTGACCAAAGCCACGACCGAGGGGCCGCGAATATCAACCACACGATCGTACACCTCGCGCGCCAAAAGACGCAACGGCAAGCCAATCAACCCGGTGCGATAGCTTAGCATCCGGTCGATGGCATAGGTTGTCTTGCCAGTGTTGGTCGGGCCAAGAACGGCCGCGATCCGCGCAGTCATGCCCATAGTATTTCCCAGGGGGTTGCCTTTGTTGTCAGAGCTTTACGCCCTTCACCTCTTGTTCCAGCCGCGCCAATGCCCTTAGCACATCGTCGTCATGCGGCCGAAGTTCAAGTACACGGGCAAAGGCCTCATAGGCAAGGGCCGGTTTGCCCACCTGCTCCTGAATCGCTCCGACCCCACGCAAGGCAGCAAAATGGTTCGGGTTAAGGGCCAATGTGCGCTCCAGCGCCTCCATGGCCACGCCAAACCGCTCTGCTTGAAAATAAGCCAAAGCCAGCCCATGCCACCCTTCGGCAAAATCGGGGGCATGGTCGGTCAGCGCGCGAAAATGCTCAATCGCCGCATCAACCTTTGCAACTTCAAGGGCGTCATGCCCCCGCTTAAGAAGCAAATCCATTGCAGGCGAGCCAGATTTAGACCACTCTGCTATTAATTGAGTTTCCAATCGCTGAGCAGAAACGCCATCTTCCGCTACGGAAAGCTGTTCCAAAAGTTCATTCGATAAATCGGGCGCGCGATTTTCCGCCCGTAAACCGAAAGGTAGGGAAATCATTACTACGGTGCAAAGTGCCGTGAGGATAGATTTGAAAACCATGGTGACCCGTGCTCATAACGTGTCCTGAGTGTAGCGCTGGTGCGCAAGATTTCCAGCGTCCACTTGATGTAGAGAGGAAAATACATGAGCGACACTATCAATTCTGCTGTTGCAGCACTGAACGAAAAGCTTGGCGATGGCTTTGATGCCTCGGCCAAATTTGTGCTGGGTGACGAAGGCAGCGTGATCGTAGACGAAAACGGCGTACGCGCAGGCGACGACGATGCAGACGTGACTTTGACCGCAGATGTGGAAACATTCGAACAGATTCTGTCGGGTGACCTGAACCCAACCGGTGCCTTCATGTCTGGCAAACTGACCATTGATGGCGACATGTCCGCCGCGATGCGCCTAGCCTCGGCCCTAGCATAATGAGTTTGGTACCCGCGCCCTTTCACGCTGATTTATCTGATAGCCCGGCCAATAGCCGTGCCTGGTGGATTGAAGCTGACGACGGTTTGCGCCTGCGAGTGGCGCATTTTCCGGCGGAACAGGCGCGGGGCACCGTGCTCCTTATGCCTGGTCGTACAGAATATGTTGAGAAATACGGCCGCACGGCGCGAGACCTGACCGAGCGTGGGTATCACGTTCTCGCCATTGATTGGCGGGGTCAGGGATTGGCAGATAGAATGCTGGATGAACCGATGGCCGGTCATGTCCATGTCTTCGAAGATTACCAACGTGATGTTGCGGCGATGTTGCAAAGCGTTGGGGCCTTGGGGCTGCCGCGCCCATTGCATATGATTGGTCATTCCATGGGTGGCTGCATTGGTTTGCGCGCAGTTATGGATGGTCTACCGGTCGAAAGCTGTGTTTTCACCGGGCCAATGTGGGGCATTCGTATGGCTGATCCAATTCGCCCCGCCGCTTGGGCTTTATCTTGGTGGGGCAAGCAAATCGGGCTTGGCCATGTTTTTACGCCCGGCACCAAACCCGAAAGTTATGTCGCCTCGGAATCCTTTGAAAACAACCTGCTCACCCGAGATCGGGAAATGTGGGATTATATGAAGCGACAGGTGACTGCCGTGCCTGAATTGCAACTGGGTGGCCCGTCGCTGAATTGGCTTCACGAAGCTTTGGCTGAAACACGAGAATTGTCGCGCCGCTCGTCGCCGGCTCAACCTTGTTTAACCTTCCTTGGAACAAATGAACGAATCGTCGATTCATCACGCATCACGTCGCGGATGGAACAATGGCCCGGCGGCCAACTGGTGCAAATCACTGATGGCGAACATGAAATCCTGATGGAAGATGTTAAAAAACGTAAACGCGTGGCGGACCAGATTTGTGCTCTTTTTGACCGCGCAGGCTCAGACACAGCGCTAACCGCGTGAACATGATCGTTCACGCCTGAGCTTGCTAACGGGAACTGGCGCTGCATTTTCACGAAAATTCTACCGACATTTTCAGAGTTTTTGCCCCTATCCACAGGATAAGGGCCGCTGCCCCTTGAACCTCCTGCCCATGCGGGATTAGCTCTGGTTCAAGATATCAAGGAGAGACGCGCATGCCGACCCAGCCGCTTTATGACATCAACGCTTCAAACGGGGATGGCTCGCTTGGTCCTTTGCCAGAATGGGATCTGAGTGATCTTTATACATCTGATGAGTCACCTGAACTCAAACGTGATCTGGATTGGCTGGAGTCAGCCTGCCTGAAATTCGCCGATGACTATGAAGGCAAACTGGCAAGCCAAAATCCCCAAGGGATGCTTGAAGCGATCAAACGCCAAGAGCGTATCGATAGTGTTGCCGGACGCATCATGTCCTTTGCGGGTCTGCGGTATTACCAGCTGACCACCGATGCAGAACGGGCTAAATTCTTATCTGACTGCCAAGAGCGCATCACCAACTTTTCGACGCCTCTTGTGTTTTTCACACTGGAAATCAATCGTTTGGACGATGACTTTCTCGATGGATTGTTTGCTGAAAACGCGGATCTCGCACGCTACAAGCCTATCTTCGACAAGGTCCGCAAAATGAAACCTTTCCAGCTTAGCGACGAGCTGGAGAAATTTTTGCACGACCTTGGCGTGGTAGGCGACGCCTGGGAACGCCTGTTTGACGAAACCATTGCCGGTCTGACCTTTGATATTGAGGGCGAAGAGCTCAACATCGAAGCCACACTCAATTTCCTAACCGATCAGGACCGTTCCAAACGCGAAAATGCCGCGCGCGAACTGGCCCGTGTGTTTGCCGACAATGTCAAAACCTTTGCCCGCGTCCACAATACCCAAGCCAAGGAAAAAGAAATCCTTGACCGCTGGCGTGGTATGCCAAGTGCGCAGACCGGTCGCCACCTGTCGAACGATGTTGAACCCGAAGTGGTCGAAGCGCTCCGCAACGCCGTTGTCGCCGCCTACCCGCGCCTTAGCCACCGCTACTATGAGCTCAAGCGCAAATGGCTGGGTCTTGATGTCATGCAAGTCTGGGATCGCAACGCGCCATTGCCGATGGAAAGCGACCAGATCGTTGGCTGGGAAGATGCCCAAAAAACCGTGATGGACGCCTACACTGCGTTTGATCCACGTATGGGAGAGCTGGCCGAACCGTTCTTTACCAAAGGCTGGATCGATGCCGGTGTGAAACCCGGCAAAGCCCCCGGCGCTTTCGCGCACCCAACGGTGACGGATGTGCATCCTTATGTGATGCTCAACTACCTCGGAAAACCGCGTGATGTCATGACCTTGGCCCATGAACTTGGCCATGGTGTGCATCAGGTTCTTGCCGCGGGTCAGGGCGAAATGCTCTCATCAACTCCGCTGACATTGGCGGAAACGGCGTCTGTATTTGGTGAAATGCTCACGTTCCGCCAAATGTTGGACGGAGCCAAAAACCAGGCCGAGCGCAAGGTTATGCTCGCTGGCAAAGTTGAGGATATGATCAACACGGTCGTACGCCAGATCGCCTTTTACGACTTTGAATGCAAACTGCATGACGCGCGTCGTGGTGGCGAACTTACCCCGGACGATATCAACGCCCTTTGGATGAGTGTCCAAGCCGAGAGCCTCGGGCCTGCGTTCGAGTATATGGATGGGTATGAAACGTTCTGGGCCTATATCCCGCATTTTGTTCATTCACCGTTCTATGTCTACGCCTATGCCTTTGGCGATGGGTTGGTGAATGCGCTTTACGCGGCCTATCAGGAACACCCCGAGGGTTTCCAAGACAAGTATTTCGAGATGCTCCGCGCCGGTGGGTCGAAGCACCATTCCGAATTGCTGGCGCCCTTTGGGTTAGATGCCTCGGACCCAAGTTTCTGGGACAAAGGCCTGTCGATGATCGAAGGTTTCATCGACGAATTGGAAGCCATGGAAGACTAACGAATGGGCCGCGAAAGCGGCCTTTTCCTTACCTAAACAGTGACAACAGCGATTGCGGGGCCTGATTAGCGATCGACAAGGCCTGAACCGCCAATTGCTGTTGGACCTGCAAGGCCTGTTGGCGGGCCGATGTCTCTTCTAGGTTTGCGTCCACAAGTGAACCGATGCCCGTGTTAAAGCTATCGATCAGTTTTGATGTGAAGCTCGCCTGCGTGCCAAGCCGCCCCTGAACCGAACCAATTTCGGCGGCTGCATCAACTGCCGCCTCAATCATCACATCAACACGTCCAAGGGCATCCGCCGCACCAGATGCGGTTGTTACGTCCAAGGATGCGATATCCCCAAGCTCGCCACCAGTTGTATTGCCGGCATTCGCGCTTACCGTATTCACGCTCACTTGCAATGTGTCGCTTGCGCTACTGACATCGGAACTGGCGATGATATTGGTTCCCTTGAAACTCATCGACAGCACCGAAGCATCAATACCATTTGCGTTGGCATAGGCCTCCCATCGGCGGCCCAATCCCGTGACGACATCCGACATCCTGTCCCCTTCACGGGCCACATAGGCCAAGCTCCCGGCCGCCATTTCCGATTGGGTCTCTGCCCCGGCCGCCGAGGTTCGATAGGCCGCCTGATCAAACCCTGATCCATCTGCGTCGGTTCCAAACACCGACAGCCCAAAAGCCGTGCCCGTCGAAACAGTTAAACCGCTAACGTCAATGGTCGCGCTTTGTGTTGCATTCAGCGTCGCTTGAACTGCGCCCGCTACATAGGTTCCCCCGGATGCGGCAACAACGGCGGCATCAGTCCGAAGGTCCTGACGTTTTAAGGTAATATCCGTCGTCTTGACACCTTTGCCACTGCGAGCAATCGAGGCGAGAATGTTTATCGTTCCCGAACCCGCTTCGTCGCTATCGTTTTTGAGCAAGTTTTGACCGTTAAACTGCGTCGCTTCAACAACCGCTGAGATCTGATCGCGCAGGGCATCAACATCGGCCTGAACCTTATCCCGATCAATGTTGTCTTGATGGGCGACAACAATCTTGCCTTTGAGATCTGTCAACAAATCGCTGAGCGTTTCCGCGCCTTGGCGCGCCACCGATAGCGTTGCCTGCGCCATGCCCAAACTATCGGAAATCTTCTGAAACCCTTTAACATCGGATTCCATCGTTTTGGACACCGCCCAGACCGCCGCGTTTTTGGAGGCGTTGGATACGCGTTTCCCGGTTCCGATTTCGGACATTGTGGCATCCAGATCAGAATTGACACGCCGCAGCGTTTTGAGCGCCGACAGGGCACCGATATTGGTCAAAATACTCGACATGTTTCACGCCTTTGCTCCTCGGGCACGCTTCTGCGCGAAACCGATCAAGAAGTGGTCACAGGTGGCATTCTGCCTCGGCAAACCTTCTTTTTCACAAGGCTTGCAACAAAACTCGGATGACTGTCAGCCTCACCTGAGGTCCTTAAAGCGGCGATAATCACGATCAGCAAAATCGAGACATTTGTGGCTAAATTATGGCAACGATGCCTCATTTGCGCCATAACTCATTAAAGACAAACGAAAAGGCCAGCCGAATTTCCCCGACTGACCCCTTCCAGAAAACTCACAGCTCACGTCAAGCTGTCAGCATACCGTAAATTTCGTCCTTGAGTGCGGCCCGTTTCTTGCGCAATTCCGCTTCGGCCAGTTCACTCATGGGCTCAACATTTGTCTCTGCGCGGTGAACCTGACGATTCAGATCGTGATACTCATCCGCAAGCTTGGCAAAATGCGCGTCTGACTGTTTCAGACCGCTCATTTTTTCGACATACTCTGGAAATTCTTCGGCCAACTCATGTGGTGTATTAGACATTTGCGTCTCCCCTTGTTCGTTTTCGCAAGCAAGGTGACACAGCACTAAGCCGCTCACTTTGACGCGGATCAACCCGGAGCTATTCCTGTCTCTTTTTGTCCTATTTTTTTGCAGCGCGCCAACCGGCGATGCGCGCCTCGCTTTGCGAGCAAAACCACCGCTCCCCTTTGTCGGCACGGATCATGGTAACGTTGTACCAATTCTGCCCCGGCAGGTGATAAATGCGCTCACCAGTTTTGGAAATATTGCCCTTGATGGGGCATCCTTTGGGCGATGCCACTAGCGACCATTTCGCCCGGGCGTCACGGCCCTGTGCGCGGTAGGTTGCCGGAACTGTCACCTCTGTGCTGTGCAACCCACGTCCGGCCACCGCTGCGGCTTTTTCGTCAAGGTCGTAGTCCCAACCGTATTTGCGATAGGCAAAGGCCAGTCCATTTTGCACCAGATCCTGGGCCATATCCTGACCATCAACGAAACAGCGCGCGACCACCCGGCCATAGCGATCTTTGTCAAGCTGCTCGCATTGAGCGAATTTGCCATCATAAAGCGCAACGGCCTGCGCTTTGCTCCAAGCTCCGCAGGCCCAGACAGGTTGACCACTGCCGCCACAGCGTTGCTTGATTTCCGGGGCGTCTATGGCGTGTAGCCGGATAGACGTTCCGCCGATCTCAATCGTATCTGCATCTTTGACACGCATGGTCCCGCTGACGTCACTTGACGCGATATCGGCCCCAAAAACGGACGCCAACAGAACAAGGCAAAAACGAGTATTTAACATATGGCTAATCTCGGGATGCAGTGTCCCGAAATCAACCGTTTCTGTTAATATTGCTTAACGCTGCGCGGTTTCCCACTCAAGGTGTATCCAAGGCTCTGCGTTTTCCGCCGCCAGAGAGCGGCCCAACACATGATCAGACACCTTTTCACCGACCATGATCGATGGCGCATTTAGATTGCCGTTGGTGATCTGTGGGAAAATCGAACTATCCGCAACGCGCAACCCATCAACACCGATCACCCGCGCCTCTGGATCAACCACCGCCATCGGATCATCGGCAGCGCCCATTTTACAAGTTCCACACGGGTGATAGGCGCTTTCGACATGTTCCTTGATGAACCCATTCAGGTCATCATCGCTTTGCAAGGCGTCACCCGGTTGGATTTCGTGGCCGCGAAATGGGGCAAATGCCTCTTGCCCAAAAATCTCGCGAGTCAGGCGGATACAGGTGCGGAAATCCTCCCAGTCTTTTTCCTCGCTCATATAGTTGAACAGGATGCTGGGTGCGGCATCTGGATCACTGGATTTTAATGTGATCGCCCCGCGTGATGGCGATCGCATCGGTCCAACATGGGCTTGATAGCCATGCCCTTCCGAGGCAACTTGACCGTCATATCGGACCGCAATCGGCAGGAAATGATATTGAATATCAGGATATTGGACCCCTGCCCCGGATCGAATAAACCCGCAGCTTTCAAATTGGTTTGACGCCCCCGGCCCCGAGCGACCAAACAACCACCGCGCCCCGACATAGCCCTTGCCGATCAAGTTCCAGTATTTCGCCAAGGTCACAGGCTGGGTCGCGGCTTGTTGGATATATAGCTCAAGGTGATCCTGAAGGTTCTGACCAACACCGGCCCGATCCGCGATGACTTCAATCCCATGCTCGGCCAAATGCGCCGCTGGGCCAATGCCGGAATGCATCAATAGTTTAGGCGAATTGATGGCACTTGCGGCGATGATCACCTCTTTGCCGGCTTCGATCACTTCGATCCGGCCCTTGCGACGCAGTTCAACACCCGTCGCACGGCCATTTTCGATCACCACTTTGCGCGCCAACCCACGCACAACCGTCGCCCCAAGCTTTTCAGCTGGGCGCAGATAGGCTTTGGCCGCCGACCAACGCGCGCCTTTCCAAACGGTCATGTCAAAGGGGCCAAACCCCTCTTGCTGATAGCCGTTGTAATCTGTGGTCACCGGGTAACCCGCCTGACGTCCCGCCTCGACAAAGGCGGGCACCAGCGGGTTTTCACGCTTGCCGCGCGTCACATGCAATGGACCGCCCTTGCCACGCCAAGCGGCGTCGCCGCCATGCCCGCCATCATGCCAATCTTCTTGACGCTTGAAGTAGGGCAAGACATCCGCATAGCCCCACCCCTGCGCGCCCATGTCCCGCCATGTGTCATAGTCCATCGCATGACCACGCACATAGATCATGCCATTGATCGAGGAAGATCCACCAATAACTTTGCCTCGTGGACAGGCCAACCGGCGCCCGCCCAAATGTGGTTCAGGCTCGCTTTCAAAACCCCAGTCATAGGTTTTCATCCCCATCGGGTAGCTCAGCGCACCGGGCATGTTGATGAACGGGCCCCAGTCAGAGCCTCCATGTTCAATCACAATGACCGACTTCCCGGCCTCTGCCAGCCGATAGGCCATTGCGCACCCGGCGCTGCCCGCGCCAATCACCACATAATCCGCTTTCATGCCTTTTCATCCTTCAAGACATTCGGGGTCAATGAACGGTCAGGCATCATTCGATCAAGCCGCCCCAATCTAGGGCGACCTCTTCCTGACGTTTCAAGGAACACCCTGAATCGCTGCAATTTCATCATCGTCCAAGGCCAACCGCCACTGCCCCGGCGAGACGGGGGTGGGCGGGTGGGCCGCTCGCCGGGGCAGTGGCCCCAACGAGATCAAGGCCTTAAAACGGCGACTCGACGTCACCCATACGCACGTAAACCGACTTCACTTGTGAATAGTGCTCAATCGCGCCTTTGGCGTTTTCACGCCCAACACCCGACATTTTCGATCCGCCAAAGGGCAATTCGACCGGCGCATCATTGTAGGAATTGATAAAGCAGCTCCCCGCCTCCATCGCCCCAATCACACGGTGGCCACGGGTTAGGTCGTTGGTGAAAACCCCGGCAGATAGACCAAATTGCGTGTCATTGGCACGGGCAATCACCTCTTCCTCGCTGTCGAAATCCAAAACCGCCATCACCGGGCCAAAAATCTCTTCTTGAGCAATGGTCATCTCGTCACTGACATCGGCAAACACCGTCGGTTCGATGTAGAACCCATCACCGGAAATCTCATTGCCACCATAGACAAGACGCGCGCCCTCCTCTTTGCCTTTGGCAATATAGGACATCACAATCTCACGCTGTGCTTTGCTGACCATCGGGCCGAAATTGACGCTCTCGTCCATCGGATCACCAATTCTGGCCGTCGCCAAACGCTCCGAAAGCCGTTTTAGAAACGCGTCTTTGATCCCCTTTTGAACAAAGACCCGCGTCCCGTTGGAACAAACCTGACCTGAGGAATAGAAGTTCCCCAAGATCGCCCCACCCACGGCGTTTTCCAGATCGGCATCGTCAAAGATGATCAACGGGCTTTTGCCGCCCAGCTCCATCGTGACGTGTTTCATCCCCTCGGCGGCGGCGGCATAAACCTTGCGCCCCGTCGGCACAGAACCCGTCAGCGAAACCTTGTCGACCCGCGGGTCGGTGACCAGCGACGCACCAACCGCCCCCATGCCTTGCACAACGTTGTACAAACCCGCTGGCAATCCCGCCTCGACCAAAATCTCGGCGACCTTTAGCGCACAAAGCGGCGTGTTTTCACTGGGCTTAAAGATCATCGCATTGCCGCAAGCCAATGCCGGAGCCCCCTTCCAGCAAGCAATCTGGGTCGGATAGTTCCACGCCCCGATGCCAACACAGACGCCCAGCGCCTCGCGCACCGTATAACCCCAATCACCGCCAAGGTTGACATGCTCACCGGTTAGGCTTCCGGCCAATCCGCCAAAGTACTCAAGCGCATCCGCTCCCGATGTCGCATCCACATACAAAGTTTCCGACATCGGTTTGCCGGTGTCATAGGTCTCAAGCTCAGACAGCTCGCGGTTGCGTTCCCGCATGATGTCCGCCGCTCGGCGCAAGACCCGTCCTCGCTCTGTACCTGACTTGGCTTCCCATTCTTTCTGGGCCGCGCGCGCCGACGTCAGAGCCGCCTCAATCACCGCTGGCGTCGCGGCGTGCACACGCGCAATCACCTTACCCGTGGCCGGGTACACCACCTCGATAAGCTCACCGGCGGTGTCTTCCAAATAGGCCCCATTCACAAAATGGCTGGCCGTGGGTTGCGTATCGTAGCTTTTGCTCGTGCTCATATTGTGTCTCGCAAACTCTCATAAGAAAGCATCACCGTCTCCCGATAAGCAGGACGCCGGGTCAGCCGGTCAAAGTAGCTCCGCAGCGCCGGAAAATCGGCCCGCGTGATGTCGATGTCGAAATAGCGGTAAAGAACATGCCCAAGATGGATGTCCCCCGGTGTCATGTGATCCCCCGCCAACCAAGCGTGGTTTTGTAACCGCTCCTCGGCCACGGCCAATCCGGTTTCAAAACGCGAAACCGCCTGGGCGATGGCCTCCGAGTCCCGGCGCTCAGCGGGTGTGCGAACAGCCCGCCAAAAGATCGGGCCGGTAAAACGGTTCGCCACCATCTGCTTGGCCCACTCCGCCCATTGGTCAACCTTTGCCAAGGCGGTGGTATCACGCGGCCAAAACCCGTCGTCGCCATAGGTGCGGCCAAGATGGCGAATGATGGCCGCACTTTCAAAAACCGTCACAGCTCCGTCTTGCAACACCGGGATCAATCCATTGGGGTTCATCGCCAAGAATTCCGCGCTGTCCAATCCGCCAAAACCCTCGCCAACATCGCGACGATCAACCTCAAGCCCGAGCTCAGTCACACTCCACATGACCGCCTGTACGTTTGACGAGGTCGCCCGCCCCCAAACGGTCATCATGTCCTGCCCTCACCCACCAATGCCGCTTTGAGGCGTCGGGGTGGGTGGGTGGGCGGCGCGTCAAAGCGGCGGCACAACCTCTCCATGCTCACTCACCCCTCGGAAAGCGCTTGTTCTCTTCGAGATCGTTCAAATCCATGTGGTTGCGCATATAGCGCTCGGAGGCCTTTTGCAGCGGTTGATAATCCCAAGGGTAATACCCACCTCGCCGCAAGGCGTCATAGACCACCAATCGGCGTGCCTGTGACTGACGGACCTCTGCATCAAATTGCGCTAGGTCCCAGCGTTTCTCGGCCTTGGCCCGCATCGCTTCCAACGTTCCGGCATGGGCCGGGTTATCGGCTAGATTGGTTAACTCATGCGGGTCAATATCCAAATCGAAAAGCTGTTCAGGGTCAAGCGAACAAGCGGTGTATTTCCATTTCCCATATCGCAAGCACACCAAAGGCGCATAAGATGCCTCCGCAGCATACTCCATCGCAACCGGGGCCGTGCGTTCGGAACCATTCATCACTGGTAAAAGGTTTTCGCCACTGGTCCAGGGCGCGACCTCCCCCATATCCGCCTCGGCCAAGGCGGCAAGCGTAGGACATAGGTCAATGGTGGACACCGGCGCGTCAATCTTTTTCCCCTCCCCACCGGGCAAGGCAATCATCATCGGTACCCGCGCCGATCCCTCAAAGAACGACATCTTGTACCACAACCCACGCTCTCCGAGCATATCTCCATGGTCCGACACAAAGACCACAACCGCCTCCTGGCGAGTCTCTTCCAACACCGCCAACAACTCACCTACCTTGTCATCCAAATAGGAGATATTGGCGAAATAGGCGCGCCGGGCACGGCGAATATCTTCGGAGCTGACATCAAAAGAGCGCCAGTCATTGGCGTCAAAAATACGCTTAGAATGCGGGTCGTGGTTGTCATAGCCCATTGATGGAACCTCAGGTTCCAGATGCGGGCAATCCTCATAGAGGTCCCAATACTTCTTGCGTGCCACATAGGGATCATGCGGGTGGGTAAAGCTCGCTGTGACACACCAAGGCCGATCATCCAAACCGCGCGCAAGATCATAAAGCTTCATCTTGACGAAATGCGCGACCTCGTCGTCATATTCCATCTGGTTGCTGATCTCAGCCACCCCTGCCCCGGTGACCGACCCCATATTGTGGTACCACCAATCAATTCGCTCGCCTGGCTTGCGGTAATCCGGGGTCCAACCGAAATCGGCGGGGTAAATGTCGGTGGTCAGGCGTTCTTCGAACCCGTGCAACTGATCCGGCCCGACAAAATGCATCTTGCCAGAAAGGCACGTGTAATACCCCGCCCGGCGCAGATGATGTGCATAGGTTGGAATGTCGCTGGCGAACTCAGCCGCATTATCATAGACGCGCGTCTGGCTTGGCAATTGCCCCGACATAAAGCTTGCCCGCCCCGGCGCGCAAAGCGGGCTTGCTGTGTAGCTGTTCACGAAACGGGTCGAACGCGCTGCCAAAGCCTTAAGATTTGGGGCATGTAGCCAGTCGGCGGGACCATCGGGAAACAGCGTTCCGTTCAACTGGTCCACCATGATGATCAAGATATTCGGACTCATGCCGATGCCTCCCCGATCAGGGCGTGTCCAACGGCTTTGACTTGCTCTGCCGCGCCGGACATATCGCCATTGTTCAATGCAGCGCGCAGATAGACCCCGTCGATTTGGGCCGCGATAATCCGCGCCGTCGACTGAGGGTTAGAACACCGGCCCCGCAACGCATGCACCAGGTTGCTGTGCAATCGTCTTTGGTAAATGTGCAAAAGCCGGGCTGCATCCTTGTCGCGTTGCGCAAAGCTATAGAAGTTGAGCCAAGCCGATACCGCCGCAGGGTCAAAACAATTCGGGTCAAAACTTCCATCGATGATGGCTTCTAGCCGTCTACCCGGTTGCGCACATGCCAAGGCTGCGCGCACATCGCGTGAATATTCATTAAGGATATGGCGCATCGCTGCCAGAAAAATCTGGGCTTTGCCGCCAAAGTAATGGTGGGCCAAGGCGCTCGACATTCCGGCGCGTTTGGCGATTTGACCAACGGTCACCTCAAGCGATCCAGCGGCCCCGATCTCTTCGACCGTGGCTGCGACCAAGGCGGCGCGTCTTTTGGGTTCTTGTCCAATCTTAGGCATACAAGAATTGCTGCCGGTTATTGACTGACAAGTCAATCAAAATCCAACGGCAGCTTTGGACAGCCCATGCACACCTCACAACAAGCTGAAAGGCGCGTCGTAAAACATTGTCAAAGGGTCGCTTCCTGAACGCATTCCCAAAAATTCAGGCGCTCCCATGGCTGGCTCAGCTTGGGCCAACTCTGATCTGGCCACACGGCCAGCATCTCTTTTGTGCGCACGACTCGCGCGCATGTCTCCGGCCCAATAAGGCCGCAGCTTACATTTCAAACGTTCCTAGAACTTTGTTCTGTGGAAGGCGCGCAACTTCGACACCATCGTTTGTGCGACGCAGATTGTAGCCATAGCCACGCATCCGGAAACGCCACTCTGCTTCGGAAAGCACTTTGGCACGTTCTTTGAGCAAGAAGGCCTCGATCTCGGTCATACTCTCGGTCAATTTATTCTCCGCAAACATTTGTTTCTCCATCGTTCACGTTAACTTCTGATGGTTGACAAATTGCTTAGGGATTTGGGCACAAGTGCGGCCAATACATGGATTTTTAACGAAATGGAGACAATAGGCCCAAGATCAGTGTTTCGTTTCCACAACACCCGGCGTTACCCGCCGGTTCAACGCGGCCTCACGCAAAGTGATGAAAACCACGGCCCCCATGATGATCCCGCCCCCGGCAATCACCCACGGGTCAACGGCTTCGTCAAATAGCAACGCCCCAAGGGCCACAGACCACACCAACTGCAAGAACGTCACCGGTTGGGTCACGGTCAACGGCGCGGCCTTAAAGGCCAAAGTCATGGCGTAATGCCCCCCCGTTGCGAAACAGGCGACAAGGAACAAAATTCCAACGTCCCACCAACTTGGCCAGACCCAAACCGGGATCGCTAAAGGGGCCAATCCGATCGTGACGGACACCGACATAGTCGCCACAACCATCGCTGGGCTGACCTCGGCCGAAAGGATTTTGGCGATTAAATAGGACGCGGCAAAACAGCTTGCGGTGATCAGCATGGCCAAATGCCCCGGGTCAAGTTCGCGGAACCCCGGCCTCAGGATGATAAGCGCACCAATCATCGCAACCGCAATCGCCAAGATGCGCCGCAATGCCAATTTTTCGCCCAACAAGAGCACCGCCAACAGCGTTACAAAAATCGGGTTGAGGTAGTTCATCGAGGTGACTTCGGCCAAGGGAATCCGCGTCATAGCAAAAAACCAAAACGCCACCCCAAGTGATTGAAACACCCCGCGCACCGCCATTAGTTTCCATTGGCGACGAGTTGGGCGCATGTTGCGCAGTTCGCGCCAGAACGGAATGACAAACACCAGCCCCAAAACATAGCGCAAAAATGCGGCTTCGGGGGCGGGTACGCGGCCATGCATGGTTTTAACCAAGGCCGTAACAGCGACAAAGCACAGCCCTGTCACCACCATCCAGAAAATGCCAACACTGGGGCGCGCTTGATCCATAGGAATTACTTAACGCATTCACCATCAGGCACAAGGCCAGTATGTCTCGAATTTGTGATGCCTCCTAACAGTGGTACCTAGCCCATTAGCAAAGCCGCTGCGATTGCCAGCATTGTCAGGCCAACACCTAGGTCAAGCACCCGCCACGCCCCCGGCTTTTCAAACACCGGTGCCAAAAGGCGCGCGCCATATCCCAGAGAAAAGAAGAACACGAAACTCGCACAGACGGCCCCAAGCCCAAAGCTTAGCTTGTCGTCGTATTGTGCCGACACCGCCCCAAGCAAGACAACCGTATCCAGATAGACATGCGGGTTGAGCCAGGTCAGCGCCAAACAGGTCAAGACCGCCAAACGCAGGCTCCCGGCCTTTTCGCCCGCCTCCATCTTGTGTCCACCGTCCCAGGCGCTTTTCAACGTGCGCAACCCGTACCACACCAAAAAGGCGGCCCCAAACAAGCGCATTCCCCATTCAAGCCCGGGCACCGCCGCAACCAAAGCCCCAAAGCCGGCAACCCCGGCGGCAATCAGCACGGCATCCGAGATCGCACAGACAAGGACAACCGGTAAAACATGTTGGCGCATCAACCCTTGGCGTAAAACAAAAGCGTTCTGCGCCCCGATGGCCAAAATCAAACTAAAGCCCAGCGCAAAGCCTGCAAAATATGCTGTCATCCCGAATTCTCCTTGTCGTCAGGCTTGACTACGTCAGGACTTTCCAGCAATCAAATTAAAGAAACTACAGGTAGATTAGTTTGACTAATGCAATTTGATCCCCACCACCTCGCCGCGCTATCGGGCGTTTTGCGCCATGGCAGCTTTGACGCCGCCGCCAATGCGCTTCATGTCACCCCGTCGGCGATTTCCCAACGGATCAAAGCCTTGGAAGAGCGGGTCGGCTCGACCCTCATCAATCGTGGAACACCGTGTACCGGCACGCCCCATGGGCTTCGCATCGCCAAACATGCCGAGGATATCGGCTTGTTGGAAAACGCCCTGACCCGCGATTTGCAGCTTGAAGCCTCTGACGCCCAACGCCACCTGCGGATCGCGATCAATGCCGACAGCCTTGCCACTTGGTTTGTTCAAACCATGGTGCAATTGCCCGACATCTTGTTTGATCTTGAATTGGACGATCAGGACCATAGCGCCGATTGGCTCAAACGCGGGGCGGTGAGCGCCGCAATCACTTCGACCCCAAGCATTCCGGGCTGTGACGCCTATCCTCTTGGGGCCATTCGCTATGTCGCCACCACCTCGCCCGAGTTTCACAACCGTTGGTTCCCCGAGGGTATCACCCAAGGCAGTCTCAACTTAGCCCCCTGTTTGGTGTTTGATACCAAGGACGGTCTGCAACGGGATTGGATGGCCGCCCAAGGGGCCCCGCGTGCAACACCCCCAAGCCACTATTTGCCCTCAACCCATGCTTTTGTTGATGCCGCTGTTGCCGGTCTTGGCTGGGGCATGAACCCGGAACCTTTGGTGCGCCGGGCTTTGCGCCGTGGTCGGCTTGTGCCATTGAATGATCAGGCCACGTGGGATGTTCCGCTTGTCTGGCAAGTGAGCCGCGTTCTTGCCCCGGCGTTGAAACCGGTCACTGATGCCGTTGTTCAAAGCGCGCGCGCGGCTTTGGTTCAACCCTGATCCGATTTGCCGGTGCCAAACAGATAGTCCACCATCAACCCCATCCGGAATGGAAGGCTATCTTTGCGATCGGCCAATTGGCGCACGGTCATACGCCGCCGTCGGATCACAGCCCGCGCGACCCGGTAGTCAAAGGCGCGTTTGCGCTTGAGCAGACTTTCCGGAAGCAGCTTTTGCACGCCCTTCCACAACAACCCCAATTGCAAAAACGCCACGGCCTTAAACGCCATTTTCTGAACACTGACCCAGATGAGACGCCCCAAAGCCGTGCCACTGGCAACAATCCATAACGGCACTTGAACCGAAAACAGGATCAGCCAAAGGCCAACGGTGCTCACCGACAAGGCCAGCGCCGCAAAAACCAAAATCAGCCCCGAGACAAATTTCTCAATACCGGACAGGCTTTGGTACCATTGGAACAATTTTGCATAACGTGCCTGCACCGCCTCGATGTAGCGGGTGAAAAACCCGGCCAGACGGCGTAACACCGCCTTGCCCAAGACCATCGGCATCAGCGTCGACATGATCCATTTCTTGATCAACTCGATTTTGAAAAACGCCGAAGCATGGGTTTTCAACCAGATCATAAAGACCGGCAATTCCAAGGTCGCTGTCTTTTTGAAGATGATCTTGAGCTGAACAAGGATCAGCCCCAAAGCGATCAACACGTCCTTGCCAAAGTACCATGTTGCAAGGGCAGAGAGTAAAACCACCACAGTTAGCAAAAGGATCGCGCGAAATAACATGACGGTTTGATAGGCCAGCTTTGGCACGTCGGCAAGCGTTGCCCGCTTCGACAGTATGACTCATATCAACGACGGAATATGTCTTGTCCGGTATTATTTGCCTGTCGGGGTCGAAGCCCTCTGACACTCCGACGCTCACAAATGAGGGGAGGACAACCATGAAACATCTTATCACCCTTGCCGCAGCTGCCGCTGTGGCGATGACCGCCGGTGCAGCCCTTGCCGGAGATTGTACAGGCTATGTGACCGGAGTTCGCCCGATCAGCCAATACAACCACGCCAAAGGCAACGGCTTTTTGGCGGTGCGGACTGGTCCGGGGTCCAAGTATCAACAGATCGGTGAGTTGTATCGCGGTGACGAAATTGCCGTCTGGGATCGCGCCGGGAACTGGTACCGTGTGCAATGCATGTCCGGCAGATGCCTCAACCCACTATGGGGGCAACCTGACCCCAATGGCTGGGTCTATGGCAAATACCTAGACATCGGCGGTGTATGCCCATAGCGCATTTGGGTCCGGCCTTTGATTGGGCCGGACCTTTCTTGTGCCCCCTCCCCAATATCTCCTTCGACACGACCAGAAATCAGCCGACTTTATCGTTTTGGTCCCGTGGGTGTCTTTGGTCATCTCGCGCATCTTCCACACCCTTTTGGCAGAAGCCCTCGCGATCCAACCCGCGGACATTGGCGGCGCGGAAAACTCATTGCTTGCCACGCACTTGTGAACCTGAAAACCTGTGCGCATGGGGGGCCGCTATATGTTGGACGGGTTTGACGATCACAAAGTAACACTGCCATCTGGGATATCGCTTCGGGTTCGGCAAGCCGGAGTTGGGCCGGCTATTGTTTTGATACACGGTTACCCGCAAACCCATCTTTGTTGGCACAAGGTTGCGCCATCTCTGGTAGCGGCAGGGTTCAAAGTGATCTTGCCCGATCTGCGCGGTTACGGAGATAGCGACAAGCCGCCCTCAGATGCCAACCACTCCCCCTATTCCAAACGCGCCATGGCCACGGATATCGCCGAGCTGATGACGATCCTTGGGCATGATCAGTTTTGCGTTGCCGGGCATGATCGTGGCGCGCGTGTCGCCCACCGTTTGGCGCGGGACTATGGTGACCGGATCAAAGCGGTGTCGTTTCTCGACATTGCTCCAACCGAATATATGTATGCGCAAACCGACCAGCGTTTTGCCACCGCCTATTACCATTGGTTTTTCCTGATCCAATCCGCCCCCTTTCCCGAAACCTTGATTGGGCACGACCCCGATTACTATCTGAACAGCAAACTCAAAGCTTGGAGCAAAGACATCCCTGCTGCCTTTGATCCCGCAGCGGTCAAGGAATACATGCGCTGTTTTCGTGATCCCGCCTGTATCCATGCGACCTGCGAAGACTACCGCGCCGCCGCGACCATTGACCTCGAACACGATCGGGTCGATGCCGGGACAAAGCTATCCATGCCGGTTCAAGTTCTCTGGGGGGAAAACGGCGTTGTCGGAACGCTTTACGATGTGCCCAAAGTCTGGGGCCAATACGCAAAAACGGTGGAGGCCAAGGCCCTTGCCTGTGGTCATTTCCTTCCGGAAGAAGCCCCCAAGGAAACCCTAGCCCATTTGCTCAATTTCTTTTGTGGAACCCACAAACAAAAGTGAAGACGTCGGCCATCATTCCAGAAGAGTTCATTATGCCTGTACGTGCAAAAATTATCCCCGAATATAACTTGGTCTATATCCGGTATTCCGGCTTCGTCACACTTGCCGACGTTCAACGCAGTCAGCAAGAGACCTATAGCCACCCCTGCTACCGCGTTGGCATGTGTGAAATCGACGATCTACGCGCGATTACTCATGTTGATATAAAATTCAGGGATATGCTGAACTACGTATCGGAACTCCTCAGCCATCATAAAGAAATGGGAGAAACTCCGAAGGTGGCGTTGATCGAGAGTGGCCCACTTGTCTATGGATTGGCCCGGATGTTCACGTCACTTGTAGATGTTAAGGGGAATGAATTAGACGTCAAAATCGTCGATTCAGATCAAAGCGCTTGCGCGTTTCTCGGTCTTCCCGACCTGTCTTTGGCCAGCCTAGCAGCCCAGGCATAACAGGTTATTGTGGCCGTAATTGTGGCCGTGGCCGCAGGCATGTCTGCCTGCAGCACATGATATATCTCAGCTTATGAGAGCTGTTCCATAACCTCATCAGAGGCCTCAAAGTTGGCGGTGACGCGCTGAACGTCATCATCATCCTCAAGCGCATCGATCAATCGCATCAACTTTTCCATTCCGTCCAAGTCCAGCTCGGTCGTGGTGGTCGGCTTCCAGATCAATTTGGTTGAATCGGATTCGCCCAACGCGGTTTCCAAAGCGGTCGAAACCTCGTTTAGATCGGTGTCCGCACAAATGATGACATGGCCATCCTCCGAACTTTCGACATCTTCGGCCCCCGCTTCGATGGCGGCCTCCATAATGGTGTCATTGTCACCTGCATCCGCCGGATAAACGATTTCACCAACCCGATCGAACATGAACCCAACCGACCCGGTTTCGCCAAGGTTGCCGCCGTTTTTGGTAAAGGTCGAGCGCACGGTCGACGCGGTGCGGTTACGGTTGTCTGTCAATGTTTCGACGATAACCGCCACGCCATTGGGGCCATAGCCCTCATAGCGGATTTCTTCGTAATCATCACCTTCGCCTGCGACCGATTTCTTGATCGCGCGTTCGATGTTATCTTTGGGCATCGAATTTGACTTGGCTTCTTTTACGGCCAAACGCAAACGCGGGTTTTTCTCTGGATCAGGATCACCCATCTTGGCTGCGATGGTGATTTCCTTAGAGAACTTGGAAAACAATTTGGCCCGCAATTTGTCCTGACGACCTTTGCGGTGCTGAATATTTGCCCATTTGGAATGGCCGGCCATGGTGTCGCCTCGTATCTGATCGTCCTGTTTGGCGCATTCTATAGGCTATTGGGCACGGGTTTCCAAGGCGGCTTTGCCGATGGAAGACCCGAGATTGGATTGGGCTTGGGCTTGGCAAGCCCGGCAGGCTGCGCTAGGCGATGCAACATGGCTAAATTTCTCTTATTGCAACTGCGCCCGGAACCCGAAGTCAGCGACAGCGAATATCGCGCCATGCTGGACAAATCCGGACTGGATGACGCGCGTGTTCATCGCATTTGCCTTGACCGGGAAGAGCTCCCCACGGGGTTGGATGTGCATGGTTATGCCGGCGTTATTGTCGGCGGCGGTCCGGGTTGTGTGTCGGATGCGCCCGAAGACAAAACGCCGGTTGAGGCGTGCATCGAAGCCGCATGTCTATCTTTGATGCCTGAAATCACCGCAGCGGATGTGCCGTTTATGGGCTGTTGCTATGGGATTGGCATTTTGGGCCATCACCTTGGGGCGGACGTGTCCAAGGCACGCTATGGTGAACCCGTTGGGCCGACGACATGTGAAGTTACCCCTGATGGCGCAAAAGACCCGCTTTTACAAAATGTACCCGCGGCTTTTGACGCTTTGGTTGGTCACAAAGAAGCCTTGCAAGAACTGCCCAAGGGCGCGGTGCATTTGCTGGCCTCAGGCCCCTGCCCGTTTCAGATGATCCGCTATGGTGCGAATGTCTACGCCACCCAATTTCATCCCGAAGCCGATGGGGCAGAATTCGAAACACGGATCAAGTTCTATCGTCACAAAGGTTATTTCGCCCCAGACGACGCCGACCGGCTAATCGACATTTGTCATTCGGCGGACATTTCAGCGCCCGAAAAAATCTTGACAGCTTTTGTTGCGCGTTACGGTTAAGTGAAGGATTAAGGGGCCAGCCCCTCTGCGCCCAAGGGCGCATTCACCCCGGGAGATTTAGGGAAAGAAGAAGACCTGATCCTCGCGAGGCTATTGTGGTTTTAGAGCGGCCAGAACATCGGAATAAACAACGACGCAATCAAGCCGATGCAGATATTCAATGGCAAGCCCACTTTGACAAAATCGGTGAATTTGTAGCCACCAGGACCGTAGACCAACGTGTTGGTTTGATAGCCAATTGGCGTGGCAAAGCTACAAGACGCAGCCACCATTACCGCAACCACCAAAGGGCGCGGGTCGACGCCGATTGCGCTGGCAAGGCTGATGGCGATGGGGGTCACCACAACCGCAACAGCGTTGTTGCTCACCGCTTCGGTTAAAACAGACGTTAGAAAATAGACCGCCCAGATCAACAAAAACGGCGGCAGGCCCATCAAATGCGGGGCGATGGCCTCGACGATCATCTGGACGGCACCGGACGCCTGCAACGCCGCGCCAATCGCCAACATCGAAAAGATCAGCGCCAGCAAGCGCCCCTCGATAAAGGAAAACGCCTCCTCAGCGTCGATACAGCGTGCCAATAGAACGATGGCGACCGCAATAATCGTAAGTGGCAATATTTTAGCCACCCCCAACGCCGACAGAATGACGATCCCGGCCAAAGCCAGCAACGCGACGGGCGCATGGCCACGACGAAACGCTCTTGCCGAGGGGCGCGACACATCAACAAGCGCCATGTCTTCGGCCAGCCTTTGGATGTCTTCCGGGTTGCCTTCGAGCAAAAGCGTGTCACCAACGCGCACCACCAAATCATCAAGCTGACGGCCTATGTTTTGGTTTCGCCGGTGCACCGCCAAAGGGTAAACGCCATAGCGCCGCCGAAGACGCAGGGCCCCAAGGCTGCGCCCAATCATCTTGCAACCGGGGGAAATCAGCACCTCAACCGTGGTGGTTTCCTTGGCCGACACCTGATCGACCCGTTTAAGGGATTTGTTGCGTTGTAGCGACAACAGCTCGGTCATTTGGGTGCGCAAAACCACGCGATCACCGACCTGCAATTCGACGCCTTCGAGGTTGCGCCGCAAGGATGCATCGCCGCGGATCACGTCGATAAGGCGCACACCATCGCGTTTGAACAGCTGGACCCCAAGCACCTCGCGGCCGATCAGATCGGAATCTGGTGGGACGATGGCTTCGGTAAAGAATTTCATGCGCGATCTGTCTGAAAGCATACCGGCCATTGACGTACGGTCCGGTAGTAAAAACCGACCGATGACCGCAAGGTAAACCATCCCAAACGCGATTAAAATGACCGCCAATGGCGTGACTTCGAAAATCGTAAACGGTTCCATCCCTTGGGTCCGCGCCACCCCATCAACCAACAGGTTGGTCGAGGTTCCGATAAGGGTCAACGTCCCCCCCAAGATTGCCGCATAGCTTAGCGGTATCAACAGCTTGGACGGGGCCAACCCCAGCGCTTTGGCCAATTGGACAAAGACCGGCAGCATCACAACCACAACTGGCGTGTTGTTCATAAAGGCGGATGCCACCACCACAACGGCCAAAATTGCCGCCATTGCGGTGCGCGGATGGATAAGCACCTGGGCCTGAGCGTAGTTGGTAAAGGCGTCTAACGCCCCGGTGCGCACCAAGGCCCCCATGACGATAAACATGCCCGCAATGGTCCAAGGTGCGGGGTTCGACAACACCGCCAAGGCATCGTCATAGGGAAGAACGCCGGTGATCAATAGAACCGCAACGCCACCAAGTGCGGTAACTTCTGTCGGGTAAATGTCGCGCAAAAACAACGCAAACATCACGATGACCACAGCAATGGCAACGCCTGCCTGCCCCGTCTGGCTCAGTTCAATAAAATGCATGCTCTGCTCTGTTATCCCTCAACCGATGGTCATTGTGGCCGACCGGCGCGATGGTAACAAGGCCAAGTTTAAGGGCAATTCCCCGCAGTCAGAGCCCGGAGGCTTGCAAACGGCCACCATGGCGGATCGGTGTGATAGACGTCGCTTTGCCGGTTCGGTCATCGGTTTCGACAACAACCCCCGATAGCGTTGCCTCGCCCGTCGCCGGGGTAAAGCGCCCCTTGACCATGCCGGTCACAAAACGGCGCATCGGTTCGGCTTTTTCCATGCCGATCACCGAATTATAGTCGCCGCACATGCCCGCATCGCTCATGTATCCGGTGCCGCCCGGCAAAATTTGCGCATCGCCCGTGGGCACATGGGTATGGGTGCCAACCACAAGGCTGGCCTTGCCGTCGCAAAAATGCCCCATGCCCATTTTCTCGGACGTGGCTTCGCAGTGGATATCGACCAAAATCGCTTGGGCCTGACCACCCAAAGGGTGGCGACGGAACACATCATCCATGGCTGAAAACGGATCATCATAGGCGCGTTTCATGAACACCTGCCCCAACACCTGAGACACCAAAACCTTGCGGCCTCGACGGTCATTGAACAATCCAACACCGCGCCCCGGCGCAGTTTTGGCAAAGTTAATCGGGCGGAGCACGCGCGGCTCACTTTCGATAAAGCTGAGCATGTCTTTTTGGTCAAACGCATGGTCACCCAAGGTGACCACATCGGCCCCCGCGCCCAAGATCAGCTTGGCATGTTCCCCCGAGAGACCCATGCCATTCGACGCGTTCTCGCCGTTGACCACAACAAAATCCAGCCGCCAGTCATCGCGCAGCTTGGGGAGGTTTTCGGTGATGGCGGCGCGCCCGGCACGGCCCATCACATCGCCTAGAAACAGAATTCGCATAACGCCATGCCCTAGCGCCAATTGTATAGAAAGCAAAGAGGACAAGGCAAAATAGCCGCAATGAGGTTGTGGTTATTTACCCAAGCCTATTTACAGGCCATCGCCTGTTTGATCGCCGCCGCGCTATAGGCCCCCAATCGCCGAGAGGAGAGTTTGGACCCGTCAAATCGAACGGCTCGAACCTCGCGCCAATTTCCCGACGCCACGATCATCTCAGGGCCGTTGCCACAGTCGCGCAGACCGCCTTCGATGTAATCCCAGCCGATCTGATGGTTGCTAAACCCCGAGGCCGCGGCCACTTCGCTCAGCTGGCCATTCTCATATCGCCAGACACGTAGGGTTTTGGCCAGATGCGGGCGATCAATATAGGCAACTTCGATCCTGCCATCCCCGTCCAAATCGCCGGCCCCAATCGGGGCCAGCCAGCGGTTGCGTTGGCCAATATGCGGCGTCGCGGCCAGTTTTACGCCGGAACTAGAATACAACGCCAGTTGCGCCCCAAGCCGGACGTCGGTTTCGACCACCATAACCGCCTCTTTGGGGCCGCTTGACGTCTTGAGCGTTATGATGCGCGGCGCGATGTCTTCAAAAACATGGTCCACCGGCAACCGAACAATGACCTTATTCGTTCGAACAACAAGCTTGTTCACCAACAACTTCGACGCCTCTTTGCCAGGTTTACCGGGCGATTGGATCACCAAAGCGCTGTATTCAATATCATCGCCAAGCACACCATGCGCGTATCGCGCCGTTGGCTTTTCGTAATAGGCGCGCGATATCGTGTCTGCCGCGGCAGCCCCCGCCATCCACAGGCTCGACATCAGCATCCCGCCGCGCACAAGGCGGCGCAAAGGGCGCAACAGGAGACGCGGCGCCCTTTTCAACATCAGATTTGCTTTTCAGGCAGTTGCACAACCAAACCATCCAGATCATCGGTCACTTTGATCTGACAGGTAAGGCGCGAGCGGGCCGGATCGGGCTCAAACGCGAAATCCAACATGTCTTCTTCCATATCATCCTTGGCCGGAACCTTTTCGACCCAAGCCGGATCAACATAGACGTGGCATGTGGAACAGGCACAGGCCCCGCCGCAATCCGCCTCGATGCCCGGCACGCCATTGTCGCGCGCGCCTTCCATCACGGTAAGCCCACTGGCCACTTCGATTTCATGTTTCGTGCCGTTGTGCTCGATATAGGTGATTTTCGCCATCTTCACCGCTCTCCAATAAACATTTGCGCACATACCTAGTGTGCCACTTAACTCTCTGCCAGCCCCTTTGCGGCATTCCAATGTCGCGGGGCACAACAAACTTGCCTCGCCGCACCAATGTTCTATATTTGTTCACATGAGACATCCGCCCCCCTGGCCCCTGCCCCCCTCGGCCCTGCAAGCCTGCCGTTTGGTTGAACCGCCAAATGGCGCGCGCATCACTGTGGCCGGTCTGGTGATCCTGCGCCAACGCCCCGGCACCGCCAATGGGGTGATCTTTCTCACGCTTGAGGATGAGACGGGAATCGTCAACGTCATCGTCTGGCGCAAAATGTACGAGGCCTTCCGCCGTGCGGTCATCGCCGGGCGCATGCTGCGCGTCACCGGCCGTATTCAGCGTGACAATGGCGTCACCCATGTCATTGCGGACACAATCGAAGATATTTCTGACATGTTGGATATGCTTTTGGACCCAAAGCTTGGCGAGATCGGCAAAACCGGCTAACGTCACTGCCAAACTAAGGCACGACAAGAGGCCCGAGCAGATTGATGAAATGGACCGCACCGCTTTCCGCGTTGGCGCTACTTGCTGCATGCACTGCATCGCAGCCCGTCACCCGTGCCGCCACTCCCATTGGCCCGCCGCCTATGGCCGAACCCGATCGCGATGGCCGTTGTTGGGCCCGTGAAATCACCCCTGCTGTCTATGAACAGGTCATGGGTGAGGTTCAGGTCGTCCAGGCGGAAATCGCCGAAGATGGCACCGTGATCCGCCCGCCAATCTATCGCAAGGCACCGGTTCCACGGGTTGTGACCCCGCGTGGTGAGATGCGGTTTGAGGCCCCCTGCGGCTATCAAATGACCCCGGATTTTGTTGCCTCAACCCAACGCGCCCTTGCCGCACGCGGGTATTTCCACGGTAATGTCACCGGGCAACTCGACGCCCCGACCACCGCCGCCATTCGCAAATTCCAAAACGAACGTGGTCTGGACAGCGGCCAGATGTCACTTGAAACCGCCCGCAGCCTCGGCCTTGTCGCCGTGGATCGCAGCAGTTTGTAACCAAGCTGCCACTGTTCCAACAAACAAAAAAGGCACCCAAAAGGGTGCCTTTTTCTACGTTTGTAAGGGATGATTATTCGTCTAGGCCTAGCGCCACAAAACGGGGGTCTCCACCGCGACGCACCAAAAGCAGGATCGACTTGCGACCGCCCTCTTTGGCTTCATCAATCCGCTTTTCGAGATCGTCCAATGTTGCCACTGGGCTTTGCCCGGCTTCGGTGATCAAATCCCCGGCGCGCAGGCCTTTTTCAAACGCGGGCGAGGCTTCATCAACCGCAACAACGGCCAATCCACCGGCGTCTTTGCCAAGACCAAGCTCACCCCGGATCTCATCGGTTAGCGGGCTGAGGGTCAGGCCCATCAGTTCCATTTTTGATGGCTCTTCTGGCGTGTCCTCTTGCGCGGGTGGGGCTTTGCCCTCGGCTTCTTCGCGACGGCCCAAGGTCACCTTGAGTGTCTGCGTTTCACCACCACGGTTTACAACCACCCGGACCGTTTGACCAACGGGGGCATTGGCAACAACGCGGACCAACTGACGGGTGTCTTCAACCGCAACGCCATCGAAATTGACGATCACGTCACCGGCCAGAATGCCACCCTCTTTGGCAGGACCATCCGGCACATCAGACACAAGCGCGCCTTTGGCATCTTCAAGACCCAGAGCTTCGGCCACATCATCGGTCACGTCCTGAATGCGCACACCCAGCCAACCACGGCGGGTTTCGCCGAACTCTTTGAGCTGATCGACAACCTTGGTCACCACGTTGGACGCCATGGAAAAGCCGATCCCGATCGAGCCACCATTGGGCGAAAGGATCGCAGTGTTCACACCGATCACGTCACCGTCCATATTGAACAGCGGACCACCCGAGTTGCCCCGGTTAATCGCCGCGTCTGTTTGAATGTAGTCGTCATAGGTGCCGCTTAGGGCGCGGTTGCGGGCGGAAATGATCCCGGCAGAGACCGAGAACCCTTGGCCAAGCGGATTGCCCATCGCCATGACCCAATCGCCAACGCGGCCGGTGTCACTATCGCCAAAGCTGACGAATTTCAGCGGTTCTTCGGCTTCGACTTTGAGAAGCGCAATATCGGTATTTGGATCGGTTCCGATCAGTTTCGCAGGCAATTCAAAGCCTTCGAAGAACTCAATCAGAATCTCATCGGCCCCTTCGATCACGTGGTTGTTGGTGACAACATAGCCGTCTTCGGAAATCACAAATCCCGAACCAAGGGCCGAGCTACGACGTGGGCGGTCGCCATCTTCGCCGCCACGGTCCTGAAACTCGCGGAAGAAATCTTCGAATGGCGATCCTTCGGGTACGATACCCTGCGGGCCGGCACGCCCTTCGACGACGGTAGAAGTGGTGATATTCACGACCGATGGGCTGATGCGTTCAGCCAGATCAGCAAAGCTTTCGGGCGCGCCACGCGCATGCGCCATCAAAGATTGCGACAAGATCAGAACCATCGACAGCGTCGTCAGCCAGAACAGCCTGAGCGGCGTCACATCGTCCTTGGTCAAAGCGAGGGATTGGGGTTTCAAACTTGGCACTCCTTGTCATTGTCAGGTGTGGGCCCGCATTGGTGCGCGCCGCGTCCTGCCTCCTGCTAGTGTGACAAAGATAGGTGCGCCTGCGCAACACCAAAGGCGGGAAAACCTGACTTCAAGCAATTGTGAAGGGAGAGTGAGCGAAATATCGCATGACGCAGGTCGTCCAATCAGGAGAATTGCACATGGTCATAACGTTCTTGCAGGGCTGTTTTCTGATCCTGAGAGAGCGTTATTCCATCCAGCCATATCCGCTTTACCCCCTTCAGCTTGGCAATCCGTGGCAAGACATCTTCCGCCGTCAACGAGCCTTCATCTTCGAATTGCCCAACGGACAAATCGGTCAAATTCGGCAAATCTTGCAAAAGCGCAAGGTCCTCGGCCTTTACTCCAGTTGCCCAAATATCAAGGGTTTCAAGTTGTTCCATGCGGCACAGGTCGGTCAACCCCTCTCGCCCGATCTGGGTGGTTTGCACATAAAGGTGACGGATGCTCGAACTTTTGGACAGCGCCGCCGCATGTTCGTCAGTGAACATCGCCCCTTCGAGATGTAGGGTTTTGAGCAACGGCAAGGTCGACAAAGCCGTCATTGCCTTGGTGCTGCAATACGAATGCTCCAAACTAAGTTCGGCCAAACCTTTCCCTTTCGCGACTGCAAAGATGTCCTTTGCTCTGGCCCCAAAGCCGATCTTAACCGAGGCAAGCCTCGTCGGGATGTCGAGCCCGTCCAAACGTCCATGCTGATGGATGTTTTTGACTTCAAGCTGCGAAAGGCTGGGAGTGTTCACAAGCTGGCGCATCGCTTGACGTGTCACCGGGCCGTTAAGCACCATCGTTTCAATTCCAGGCCAGCTTACCAGTTCTAAGGCCAAATCCCGATGCAATAGTGCGAAATCTTCCAAGTACAGCGACTCGAGGGGGTGATCAGGTCGAATGGAGCGGAGATTGGATAGGCTGACATCACCACCGAAACGAAACTCACCATCGCGCCCCGAAACCTCTTGATGCATTTTCAAAACTCACTCGGAAAAATACTCAGTTCACCCACCACAGGATGCAAACCCCGGTCACAACCGTTGCCAGCCCCAAAACCCGACGTGTGTCCAAGGGCATCTCGCGCAGCGCCTCAAGCATGCGTTCGACAAGCGAAGGGGCCAGTGCGTACACCAGCCCCTCGATCACGAGGAGCATACCGATCCCCGTTAATATGTCCGTCCAGCTCACTGACGTGGTGTCACTGGGCTGGTGCGGCGTTTTCACTGCCGAAATAGTCAAAGAACTGACTGTCCGGAGTCATAACCATTGTCGTTTTCGACCCGCGCAGCGCCGCCTCATAGGCCTGCAAAGACCGATAGAAGGCAAAGAACTCCTGATCCGCGCCATAGGCTTCGGCAAAGACCCGGTTACGTTCCGCATCCGCTTCACCGCGGATCACGTTGGCTTCTTTTTCCGCCTCGGAGGTGGTTTCAACCACGGTACGATCGGCAAGCGCGCGAACACGCTGGGCCGCTTCGTTACCACGGGCGATCTCATCCGCCGCTTCACGTTCCCGCTCGGCGCGCATCCGGGAAAAAGTCACCTCAAGGCTTGTGGCCGGCAGGTTGGTTTGCTTGAGACGCACGTCAACAACGTCAAGACCCAAAGACAGCGCCTGAATACGGGCACGATCACGGATCCGGTTGGTCAGCCCACGGCGATCAACCGACAAAATCCGGTCCGAGGTTACCTGATCGGCACCCAAGACTTCTCGGATCATCGAGTTGAGAATACCGGAAAGACGGTCTTCTGCGACACGAATGCCACCAACGCCAACCGCCTGACGGAACTTGACCACATCAGCGATCCGGTAACGGGCAAAGGCGTCAACAACCAAACGACGGTCATCGGATGGGGTGACTTCGATGGTATCTGTATCAAGGCTCAGAATACGATCATCATAGTAGACAACCTCTTGGATCAGCGGGATTTTCCACGCCAAGCCGGGGTCTTCTTTGACATCCTTAATCTGACCAAACTGCAGAACCAGCGCCTTTTGACGTTCGTCCACAACAAAGACTGCTGACAGAACAATCACCAAAAGGATGACAAAGGCGGGGAGTAAATATGCTGTCTTACGCATTAGTTTTTGCCTCCGGTCCGGTTCAACTCATTCAGAGGCAGATACGGCACAACACCGCCCTCCCCCGTCAAGCTGGGATCAAGGATCATCTTGTCAACATCCCCCAACACGCTTTCCATGGTTTCCAGATAAAGACGTTTGCGCGTCACTTCTGGGGCCTTCACATATTCATCACGAACCGAGGTAAAGCGCGCGGCTTCACCCAAGGCTTCGTTGACCACGCGGGCACGGTAACCTTCGGATTGTTCAAGAACCTGCGCCGCGTCACCGCGGGCTTCGGCCACAACCTTGTTGGCATAGGCATCCGCTTGACGTTCCAGACGGTCACGCTCTTGCTCAGCTTCCTGAACTTTGCGGAATGCGTTGATAACCTCATCGGGCGGATCAGCCTTGGCAAGGTTCACACGAACGATTGTGATACCGGATTCGTATTCGTCCAGCGTGGCTTGAATGTTTTCCATCGCCGTATCGGCGATCAAACCACGATCGCGGTTCAAAATTGGGGCAAGGTTGGTCGCCGCGATGATTTCGCGCATCACCGCCTCGGACACCGCCTGAACCGTCAACTGCGCGTCGGCAATGTTGAACAGGTATTTGGCCGGATCGGTGATGTTCCAAACCACTTGGAAGTCAATATTAACGATATTGGCGTCCGTGGTTAGCATCAAGCCGTCGCCACCGCGCCCGCCAATGGTTTCCGAACGTTCCGACGTCACATTCACCACCTCGGCCGTCACAAACGGCCATGGCGCAAAGTTCAGACCCGGTTCACCGGTGCTGGAGTATTCCCCGAGGAACAGCTCAACCGACTGCTCTTCAGGTTTGACTGTGTAAAAGCTTCCAAAGGCCCAGAGACCAACAAGGATCAGCGCGCCAAAAACGGCCGTTCCTTTGTTAAAGCCACCACCGGAACCGCCCGACCCGCCGCCGCGTTTCGCGCCGCCGTTATCGCCACCGCGACCGCCCATAAGGACGCGCAGCTGTTCCTGGCCTTTTTTCATCAGCTCATCAATTTCGGGGATCTGACCATCGTCGGGGCGTTTACCACCACCGCCTTGGGGGCCGCGACCGTTGTTGCCGCCGCCCTGACCGCCGCCATTGCCGCCGCCGTTATTTCCGCCGCCCCCCCAGGGGCCGCCGCTGTTTCCTGCCATGAAGTGTCGTCCTTCTTTGGTCGTTTGGCGTCTCTCTTACAGTAACCTGTGCGTGATTTGGTTAAAATTCAACCAGTCCGCGTGGGGTTCCGCATTGTGACAAGTTCTTCGGCCATAACCGGGTGAACTGCAACCACTCGGTCGAAATCCTCTTTGGTTGCACCCATTTTTACGGCGATTCCGGCCAATTGGATCATTTCACCCGCCGCTGGTGCGACGATATGCACGCCCAGCACCTTGCGATTGGCTTGGGACACGATCAATTTCATCAAAACCCGATCCGAACATCCGGCAAAGCTTGACTGCATCGGTTTGAACGAGGTCGCATAGACCTCGATTGGCTCCTGCTCGCGCGCCGCCTCTTCGGAAAGGCCAATGGTGCCATATTCGGGCTGGGTGAACACCGCGCTTGGGATCAACTCGTGATCCACCGGGGTTGGGTTGCCCTTGAAAACGGTCTCGACAAAGGCCATGCCTTCGCGGATCGCCACCGGTGTGAGGTTAACCCGATCCGTCGCATCTCCAATCGCATAGATCGACGGCACCGCGGTTTGGCTGTATTCGTCCACAAGAACCTCGCCCTTGCGGCCAAGTTTCACGCCCACCTCTTCAAGGCCCATGTCATCGGTGTTTGGCTTGCGCCCGGTGGCAAACATCACGTGATCAAACACATGCTCGGACCCATTGGTGGCCTTGACCCAAATGCCGTCATCGACCTTTTTCATCTCAAGCACATTGGTGCCAAGGTGAAGGTCAACACCCTTTTGAATCATCTCTTCGGCAATCAAGCCGCGCGCTTCGTCGTCAAAGCCGCGCAGAATTTGCGCGCCGCGATAAAACTGCGTGGTTTTCACACCCAAGCCATTCATCACCCCGGCAAATTCCGACGCGATATAACCGCCACCGACAATGAGGATATTCTTGGGAAGCTTAGGAAGGTGGAAGATTTCGTTTGACGAAATCGCCAGTTCCGCACCGGGAATGTCGGGCATTGTTGGGCGTCCGCCCATCGCCAAAAGGATATGTTTGGCGGTCTTACGTTCACCGGTCGAAAGCTCAACTGTATGGGCATCAACAACCTTGGCGCGGGCGTCAAAGGTTTCAACCCCGCTCCCCGCCAGCAGTTTGCGATAGATGCCTTCAAGGCGGTCCAGCTCGGCCGCCAGTTTGCCGTGGAAATGATCCCAGTTGAAATCACCGGACGTCATGTCCCAGCCATAGGCCTGCGCCTCGGCCACTTTTTCGGGATAGCCCGAGGCAAACACCATCAGCTTTTTGGGTACACAGCCGCGAATAACACAGGTGCCGCCATACCGGTCTTCTTCGGCAAGGCCAACCTTGGCCCCGGTTTCCCCCGCCGCAACCCGCGCCGCGCGCACGCCGCCCGAACCGCCGCCAATCACAAATAGGTCAAAATCAAAGTCGCTCATGGCTGTCCCCAGTCTTCCTGTGTCTTCTCGCGCCTGCACCGCCGCACTGTGGTGCAAAGATATTCCATAGCGCAGATAGGAAGGCCAGAGCCGGATGTCATCACAGAGTTGCGCACGAGTTTGTTAAAAGCGTTACAGTTTGGAGGGATGTGCCCTACCGCGAACCGCGCCGGGCCAGTTGATCTTGCCAAGGGGCATCGGCATCAGGGACGTAGTGCTTGATTGCGGACAGACAACGTTCAGCCTGTTCCGTAGGCAAAGCGCCAAAGGTCAAAACAGCACTTGTTCGTCCGCCATCTTGTGTCGAATAGTTCACATATGATCCGATCAGACGCCTCTTCGCTCTGCGCAGTTCAATAGACCTCAGCTGGTCCCAAGGAACCACCAGCTCGCCATTCATTGACCAGCCATCTGCATCTATTCGCAAGATCGTACCCTGTTTCGACAAAGCCGCCCGAAACGAACGGAAATCTTGGGCCGCGCGGAAGATGACAGCGGCCAGAGAAAGAAAAAATATCACCGCCAATACCCATGAGTCGGTCAAAAAACGCCAATCATCCGCAAACTTCGTCGCAAACAAGATCGCGGTAGTAAGCCCAAATAATGGCGGAAACACACGGAATGGGAATTTGGGCCTTTGCAATTCGCCTTCAAAATCAGAATGATACATCCCCCCCCTTTTCACAATCGTCTAGATCAAAGTTCACCCCGGCTTACCTTTGGTATCATGACCGACGATCACATTGAACTCTCGGCTCAGCTTCAGCATCAGGCCAGTATTTTTTGATAACTTCGAGTGCAACCTTTGATCGTTCTTTGGTCAAGTCCTGCAGGGCCAACGGCGCTGTAACCCTTTCTGACTGCCAGACAAACGTTACAGAACTCTCAGCTCCCGGTGCCTTTAAATCGTCGGCAATGTCAAAACAACAAATGTCCGACCATGGGATCATCCTCATACCCCGAATACCCCGCTTTGGAACGCCAATTTTCACACCGTCGGGACCAATCCAAAAGATCATATCATTTATGAAATAGAACGCCGCAGCCCCAATTGAAAAGTCTATCGAAATTGCAGGGAGGTGTTCAAAATTCCATCTACTCTCTGTCCAAAACTCATAGGCAATCTGAACGACGGCAATCGCCAGCATTCCCAAGAAAAAAGCCCGATCCAGCGAAGCCTGACCATGGGGCGCTTTGTGCCGCGAAAACTCATCAAATTTGAAGTCACTTAAAAACCCCTAAACAAATCATCCGCCCCAACAGTTTTCAAACCGGCTATCTACAACTCGCCCCATCGCGCAAACCGCCACCTCCCCTTCATCTTGCCAGATAAACTCCGGGAGTTTGGGCGCTCCCCCCCAATGTACCCTCTGTACCCTCTCAACAATCCGCGCCGTTTCAATTGATCTTGCCAAGAGTCTTCAGCATCCGGCCAAAACTCCAAAATTGCCCTTAGGCAGTCATTTGCCTCGTCTGGGGACAGTTTAGAAAACGACAAAACGTTTGAACGTTTCGTCGGCCCACCTTGGTGGCTCACAAATGCACTAACCAAACGGCCCTTAGCATCTCTTATAATTTCAAAACTGCGAATATTGTCCCAAGGCAACCATAACAGGTTGTCGGGTTGGTCATATACGACATCACGGAGCCATAGACCTTTGTCAGTTACCGCCACACCTATCGCCCTGCTGGCAAGTCGTGGACTGCCGCCCAGAAAGCGCTCATTCACTAAATCCCAAATAGAAAAACTGATTATGACCAATAGGCAAAAATCGCCAATCACCAAGTAAAACGGGTATGAACTATCACCGGTGTAGATCCAGAGAACATGCGCAACCGCCAAACCCAAAGCATAGCGGCCAGTCGTAATCCCACCCCCTTTTTCGCGAATGTAACCTTCGAATACAACTGTGTCGCCCGCCACCTAAACGTCCTCAAATATCGCGGAACAGGTTATCCGTTTCGACAAAATCCAAGCGGTCTTCGGATACCGTGCCCTCGTTGATGTCACGCGTTTCGACGCGGCCATCGCCATAGCCGATCACCACCTTGTCACAGATGTCGATAAACAGCCCGTTTTCTACCACGCCGGGGATTTGGTTCAGCACCATCGCCAATTGCCGGGCGTTGCCGATACGGCCCAGATGCAGATCAAGAATATGGTTGCCTTCATCGGTGATAAACGGAATCTCGCCATTCATCCGCAAAGACGCTTGGCGCCCCATCACATCCATCGACACCAGCGTTTCTTCGACCAAGGCTTGGGTGGTTTGCCAGCCAAACGGAATGACCTCGATCGGCAATGGGAACGACCCAAGGTGTTCCACCTCTTTGGCGGCATCGGCGATGACGATCATCTGATCCGACGCGGTCGCGACGATCTTTTCCTGCAACAAGGCCCCGCCCCCGCCTTTGACTAGCGACAGGTTGGCATCAAACTCATCCGCACCATCAATCGTCAAATCAAGCCAGCGCGCCTCATCAAGCGAAATCACCTCGATCCCGACCTCACGCGCCAGCTCGGCGGTGCGGGTCGATGTCGGAACGCCGCGGATTTTCAACCCGTCCTGTTCCACCATCTCGCCCAAACACCGCACCAACCACGCCGCCGTGGACCCGGTGCCTAGGCCGACTCGCATGCCGTCTTCTACAAAATCGGCGGCGCGTTTGGCGGCCACGAATTTGGCTTTGTCGATCGGTGACAGCTCTCCGGTCATAATGGTCCCTCGGGTCTTGGAGTTAGGCTTGTGGGTGAAAAGGCGAACGCCCCCTTTATAAAAGCGGAAAGGCCATTGCGCGAGAAAGATTTATCTCGTTTTACAATGGCCTTTGTCTGGGGCCTTTATCTGGCACCGTTTTCTGTCCGCTTAACCGGATTATCCGCGCACGCGCACCGGATCAAACCCCAACTGGTAGCGGGTCTTGGAATCGCCTTTAACGGGCAAGGATCGGCACCCGGCCCTGGCATCCATCAAATTGCTTCCCGGTTTGGCCACCGTGAAAAAGCTAAGATCACGGATGACCTTTTTGCCCTGTACCTTGATAAAGCCCTTGCGCAAAATCGCCCGATTGTGCGCCGCCATTGAGGATGTTTTGTCGGCAACCATAGCGCCACAAACATAGGGTTTGCCGTCGTGGGTTTTAATGCGCCACGCCAAATGCGTTTTGCCCAATCCGCTCGACCAGTTCGAGCTGGATACTTGAAACTTGTCATCTACTGGAATGGTGATTTCAGGGGATTTGGCCGCAAGGGGCATCGCGCAAAACATTGCAATTGCGGCGCAAACACCGGTCTTTAACGTCGTAGACATGATCTTCCTGTCGTTCAAATTGAATACAGGCGGCCTAACATGCGACGCCAACTAGCGCCAGATCAGACATCACTCACACCACTTAAACCTGCACCTTTGTGCAAAAATGCAACCGAACAAAACCCAAGCTCCTAGCTCAGGGTTGATTGCACAAGCCATGTCAGGATCGCCCCGATCACGGCCCCAATCGCGTAGGGAACCACCTGAACCCATATCGGTTTTCGCTTCTTTCCGGAAATGCGGTGCTCAACCAAATTGCGCAGCGTGTCGGGGGGCGACTTGTCAGGCAGTGTTTCAGTAAAGGTGACGAAATAAGCCCGCCACGCGGCCACATCCTGTTGCAAATCTGGGTCGGTGATCAACTGGGCCTCAAAGGCGTGTAATTCATCCGCAGTCAAAAGCCCCAACACATACTCCGCCGCTGTGGCTTCGTCTCCACCGGGTCCGGTTTTGCGCTCTAAATCGACCTGTGTCATCGGCTTAAACACGCGCGCAGGTGGTCCAAAGACCGGCGCATCTCCCGCCGAAGAGCCTGCGCATCACCATCGGCCTGATCCGCCAAATCACTATAGGACAGCCCCTCGAGATACACAGATCGCAGCACCGACGCATGATCAGAGGGCAGTTCGGCCAAACATGCCGCAAGTTGGCCAGAGTATACGCTTGTTTGCCGATCCTGTTGGTGATCCGGCTCCTCATACAATCGCCGCGCGATGCCAGGGGCCCGATTGTCATGCCCATTCGTCGTGTCCAAACGGAGCCGGGCCACCGCAGCGTCACGCGCCAAAGACAAGAGCCAGACCCAAGGGGACGACCCATTCGCCCGCACATATCCCGCGCTGCGCCAAATGCCGTCATAGACCGAAATCAAAACATCTTGCGCACGATCATCATCGCGTAAAATGCCCCAGCACAGACCATAAAGCCGTGGCGACGTCACATCATACAGCCCGCGCAAGGCGCGCCGATCCCCTTTGGCGATCTTCGCCAACATTGCTTCTAACTCATCATCCGTCGACATTGCGTTCGAACGTCCCCGCTTCCCCTTGCCCCTTCCGGCGAAATGATGCACCACGGGGGCGCAGTTTTCGAGCCCGGATAAGAGGACATCATTACAATGGCGGACGGCATGATCGATATCAACGCGAAACCCACCGAAGAAATTTCCGTCCGTGAGGTCTTTGGCATCGATACAGACATGATTGTACATGGTTTTCCTGAGCGCACCGCCCGCGTGCCCGAAGAAGACAGTACATATAAATTTGACCCCGATACGACCCTGGCCATTCTGGCCGGTTTCAACCGGAATCGCCGGGTGATGATTCAGGGCTATCACGGCACCGGCAAGTCGACGCACATCGAACAAGTGGCGTCGCGGCTCAACTGGCCTGCGGTTCGTGTCAATCTGGACTCACATATCTCGCGGATTGATCTGATCGGCAAAGACGCGATCAAATTGGTCGACGGCAAACAGACAACCGAGTTCCAAGAAGGCATCCTGCCTTGGGCGCTGCGCAACCCGACGGCGATTGTGTTTGACGAATATGATGCAGGTCGCGCCGATGTTATGTTTGTGATCCAGCGGGTATTGGAAACCGACGGCAAACTGACCTTGTTGGATCAGAACGAAGTCATCACGCCCCACCCGTATTTCCGCATTTTTGCCACCGCCAACACAGTGGGCTTGGGTGATACAACCGGTCTCTATCACGGCACGCAGCAGATCAACCAAGGTCAGATGGACCGTTGGTCATTGGTCGCAACGTTGAACTATCTGTCAATCGACGCCGAAACCCAGATCATTCTGAGCAAAGCGCCGCATTACAACACCGAAGCGGGTCGCAAAACCATCAAACAGATGGTCACCGTCGCCGATTTCACCCGCCGCGCCTTTATGAATGGTGAGCTGTCGACCGTTATGTCGCCGCGGACCGTAATCGCATGGGCGCAGAACTCGGAAATCTTCCGCAATGTCGGCTATGCCTTCCGCCTGAGCTTCCTCAACAAATGTGACGAGCTTGAGCGCCAGACCGTCGCCGAGTTCTACCAGCGTTGCTTTGACGAAGAACTCCCCGAAAGCGCGGCAAGCGTTAGCTTGGGGTAATGCGGCACGTCTTCCTGGCCGTCCACCTTGCGCTAATGTCTTTTAGCGGGGCTGCGGCCGGGACTATGACAGCGATCCAAGACGAGCAGCCGTCTTTGACAGAAGATGTCGCGCAGATCCGCTGCTTAGGGTTTGCGTACGCTTTAATGACTATCCGTAACATTCTAAATGCCAATCCAATAACGGGTGTAGATTTCGCTCAGGGCGCACCGTTAGACTGGGCTGTCCCATTTGCTAGAATTAGAACTCTATCAGACGACGAAAAAGCTTGGATAGATCGTTACATGCAAGAATTTGCGCCTATTCGAATTCCTTCATTGATCCCGAACAGAGAGCTTTACCAAAAAGACAAAGCCTTCTGTCAGCCGCTGCTTGGCAAGCATTAAGGCGCATGTGTAACCAGACCTTGCGCGCAATGACGAACCAAGCTCTGTCCTTAGTCATAGTTTCCATTTTGGGAACAGACCGTCACCAACCCCACTTACTCTTGTAAGGTTTTATTTACCCTGCTTAGCTTCCCCTGACGCAGGGCCGGGGGGCTGGGACAATGACATCAAGAAAAATCACAGGCGCGATTTGTGTTTCCATATGCCTCGTCGCAGGCGCAAGAAGTCAGGCGGCAAACGACGCCGACAGGCATGTGATGCAGTATTGCGCCGGCCTGTTTGATGCGCGGGCAAAATGGCTTGATGTCATGGAACCCGAAGACGGCTATGGAGAAATCATGGCGTCAAATCGCGACCTGTTGCTTAGCGCATCGCAACATCCTGCTCAAAGCCCCCCCGCACAGCAACGTTATGAAAGCAAAACCGGTCGTTTTGAGGAATACAGTCTCTCCATGCTCACCCACTTGGCGGACAAGGGCGAGATAACAACCTGCTCTCAGGACCCACTGTGTTTGGCGTGCTCTGAAATTCTTCCTTTGGTTCAAAAACTGTCCGACCAACAGCCATAATGGCCAGATCAGCCGGCCGTATAGAGCCGTATAGACATGTGATCTTCTGATCACTCGCCAAAAGTTTTCAATTTGCACATGATTTAATCACATTTTTGGGGCTAAGCTCCAATCCATGAGCGTTTTGAAAACATTCACGGCGACGATCTTTTTGGCGGCCTCCACAGCACTGCCCACTTTTGCGATGCCCGATGCCCCGCGTGAACAAGCGCAATTCTTTGCGTCATGTCTGGGGCGCTACTCTGCGGCGCGCGAACATGCGTGGTTGATGGGCGGAGAAGACCAGCAAGCCGAAGCCGGGTTTTCCATGTTCGAGGATTTGCTGGATGCGGTGGCTCCCGATGCACAGGCCGCAGGATTATCTGGCCGTCAGCTCCTCGCCCAACGCATTGATGCAAAGATGGCTCAGGCCCGCTTGATGCAGGCCGCTACCTTTCAGCGCGATGATCGACGCCGTCAAATTTCCGCGCGGCTGGCAAACAACCACCTTCTGGCCTGTAAAACATTGGTCATTGGCTAGTCTTTTCCCCTTGCGGCGGCGGCGCGTTCTGTCGATAAAACCGGTATGAGCAAGCCATCCGACAACCCCGCAGATCCGTTCAAAAAGGCATTGGCCGAGGCCACCAAGGTCATGGCGGACGATCCCGATCTTTCGGTCAGCTATACGGTTGACCCCTCTGGCGTGTCCGGGGATGCGATGCGCTTGCCCCAGATTTCCCGCCGTATGACACGGGACGAGGTGTTGTTGGCACGTGGCACCGCCGATGCCTTGGCGCTGCAACGCCGCTATCACGACGACACCACCCATGCGCGTTACGCACCCCCCGGCGATATGGCGCGCGAGCTTTATGAGGCGATGGAAACTGCGCGTTGCGAAGCCATGGGCGCACGCGACATGCCCGGCACCGCCGGAAACATCGACGCCAAGATCAGCCACGAAGCCATTCGTCGCGGGTACGGCCAAATCACTCAACCCTCCGAGGCCCCCTTGCCGGTTGCCGCCGGGTACCTGATCCGCCATCTCGCCACCGGGCGCGATTTGCCCGATGACGCCGCCAATGTGATGGAGCTGTGGCGCGGGTTTATGGAAAATCAGGCTGGCGGAACGCTCGACAATCTTCAAGATGTCTTGTCTGACCAATCCGCATTCGCAAAATTTGCCCGCCAGATGATCACTGATCTCGGCTATGGCGACCAATTGGGCGACGACCCGGACGATATGTCGGACGATTCCGACGAAGACGGATCATCAGACGATCAGGAAGAAGAAGAACAGCCCGATTCTTCAGGTCAGGATGACGAAGGGGATGAGGCCGACGCCTCGCCCGAGCAAAGCCAAGAAGAAACCCAAGATCCATCGCAGGCACAGGTCAGCATGGATGAAATGGCCGACCAAGAGCTTGGGGATGAGGCCGAGATGCCCGAGGGCGAGGCCCCGATGGAGCCCCCTGCCCCGCAACCAATTTCCGAAGCCGATCCGGATTACGCCGTTTACGACACTGAGTATGACGAAGAGATTTTGGCCGAGGACTTGGCCGAAGCTCAGGAATTGGAACGCCTGCGCGCCTATCTTGATCAGCAGCTTGAGCCGCTCAAGGGGGCTGTGTCCCGTCTTGCCAACAAGCTACAGCGCCGCCTGCAGGCGCAGCAAAACCGCTCTTGGGAATTTGATCTCGAAGAGGGGATTTTGGATGCTGGCCGTTTGGCGCGTGTTGTTGCAAACCCAACCACACCGCTAAGCTTTAAGCGCGAAAAAGACACCGAATTCCGCGACACCTGTGTGACGCTGTTGCTCGACAACTCAGGCTCAATGCGCGGTCGCCCGATTTCGATTGCCGCGATTTGCGCCGACGTTTTGGCCCGTACGCTCGAACGTTGCAGCGTTAAGGTCGAAATCCTCGGGTTTACCACCCGCGCGTGGAAAGGCGGTCAAGCCCGTGAAAAATGGCTCAATGCCGGGCGTGATCAACAACCCGGTCGCCTCAATGATCTGCGCCACATCATCTACAAAAGCGCCGATGCCCCATGGCGACGGACTCGCGATAATCTTGGTCTGATGATGAAAGAAGGCCTTTTGAAGGAAAACATCGACGGCGAGGCGCTGGAATGGGCGCATCGCCGGATGGCGGGCCGCCCCGAGGCGCGCAAAATCCTGATGGTGATTTCCGATGGTGCCCCGGTGGATGACAGCACCCTGTCGGTCAACCCGGCCAATTACCTTGAAAAACACCTGCGCGACGTGATCGCCATGGTCGAAAAGAAAAAGCAGGTTGAGCTTTTGGCGATTGGGATCGGGCATGACGTCACCCGCTATTATGATCGTGCCGTGACCATCACCGATGTCGAACAGCTTGCCGGTGCGATGACCGAGCAGCTCGCCTCGCTCTTTGATAGCGATCCGCGTGCCCGTGCTCGGGTGATGGGCATACGCAAGGCGTCTTAAGGTTTTGAGCGTCGGATGAGGGGGCCAGCCCCCTCGGCTGCGCCTCACCCCCGGGAAATTTTGGAAAGAAGAAGACCTTTTCGGCGTGGTGAGCGGCGGGGTTGCATTCCGCGGTGCCGCGCGCAAAGCTGCGCGAAAAATGGAGCGGATTATGTATCAGACCTTCGAGAACAGCGCGGATCCGAGCCAAGGACCGGCGCGGCTACAGGCCTTGCGGGCGGCGATGAAACATGCCGGAGTCGATGCGTTTTTGGTACCCCGGGCCGACGCACATCAAGGTGAATATGTTGCGCCGCGCGACGAACGTCTATCTTGGCTCACTGGCTTTACCGGCTCGGCGGGCTGGTGCGTGGCACTGGCCGATCGCGCCGGTGTTTTTGTTGACGGACGTTACCGCGTGCAAGTGCGCACTCAGGTTGCGGATGACTTTGAGCCGGTCGATTGGCCCGAAGTGTCGCTTGGGGATTGGATCGCCGAAGCCCTGCCCGAGGGGATTGTTGGTTTTGACCCTTGGTTGCTATCGGTGGATCAATACCGCGCAATGAGCGCCAAGCTTCCAGATCACGAAATGCGGGCAATAGACAACCTTGTTGATGCCATTTGGGACAACCAACCCGACCCGCCGATGGGCAAGGTTTTCGAACAACCGCTTGATTTGGCGGGTGAAGCCCATGACGCCAAGATCAAACGGTTGGCGGCCGATCTTAAGGCCGACGCCGCCATTATCACCTTGCCGGATTCGATTGCTTGGCTGCTCAACATCCGTGGCAGCGATATTCCTCGCAACCCGGTTCCGCATGGCTTTGCGGTCTTGCATAGATCCGGCCGGGTGTCGTTTTTCTGCGCGCCTGAGAAGCTCACTTCGCTTGACGGACATTTCGGCCCCTTAGTCGATGTGCATCCCATCGACGCCTTTTTGCCGAGTGTAGAAAACCTGACCGGACCTGTTCAAATTGATCCGGCGACCTGTCCGATCTGTGTGGCCGATCTTTTGACGGACCCGTTGGAGACCGCTGACCCGTGCCTTTTGCCCAAGGCCTGTAAAAACACCGCCGAGCTTGACGGCACCCGCGCCGCCCATATGCGCGACGCGGCGGCCATGGTGCGATTTCTCAGCTGGCTTGATGAGCAACCAGCGGAAAGTCTCACCGAGATTGATGTGGTCAAGCAGCTCGAAGGGGAACGGCGCGCCACAAACGCATTGCGCGATATCTCCTTTGAAACGATTTCAGGCGCAGGGCCAAATGGCGCGATCGTGCATTATCGCGTCACCGAAGACACCAATCGCACCGTCGAAGAAGGTCAGCTTTTGTTGGTCGATTCCGGAGGCCAATATGTCGATGGCACCACGGATATCACCCGCACCATCGCAATCGGTCAGGTCGGCGAGGAAGAGCGCGACGCCTTCACTCTGGTGCTCAGAGGTATGATCGCCATATCCGCGCTGCGCTTTCCCACCGGGTTGGCCGGGCGCGATATGGATGTTCTGGCCCGGACCGCGCTTTGGCAACAGGGCATGGATTATGGCCATGGCACCGGCCACGGCGTTGGCGCGTATCTTTCGGTTCACGAAGGGCCACAGCGTTTGGCACGCACTGGAACCGTGCCTTTTGAGGCTGGGATGATCCTGTCGAATGAGCCGGGGTTCTACAAAGAGGGCGCATTTGGCATTCGGATCGAAAACCTGATTGTCGTCGAACCCGCCCCCGCCCTGCCAAATCAAACGGTGCCCGAGATGTTGCGGTTCGAAACCTTGACCTGGGTGCCCATCGATACACGGCTTGTTAACCCTGATCTCCTAACTCAGGCGGAACGTGATTGGCTCAACACCTATCACGCCGAAGTCGAGCGCCGGGTTGGTCCTTTGGTCGAAGGTGACGTAAAAGACTGGCTGTCGCGCGCTTGCCGCGCTATCTGACATATTCTTGATACATTTCCCGTGTCTTTGAGGCCGGGATCATTCGCAGAGGGGGAGAGACATGAGCAAGATCACAATCACACCAGCAGAGGGCACATGGATTGTGCGTGCCGGTGGCGCGGTTTTGGGGGAATCCTCTCGGGCATTGGAATTGGCCGAAGGCGACTATCCCTCGGTCATCTATTTTCCGCGCGAAGACATTGGCATGGCCTTTCTTGAGGCGACGGATCACAAAACCACCTGCCCCTTCAAAGGAGAGGCCTCGTATTTTTCGATCATGTCGAAATCCAAAACCTATGAAAATGCGGTTTGGAGCTATGAAGCCCCGATTGACGATGTGAACAAAATCGCCGGGTATCTGGCGTTTCAGATCCAAGAAGGTGTGGCGATCGAACAGATCCCTTAAACGTGGGTTTTCAGACTGTAGAAAGGCGGTCTTTTGCGGGCCGCCTTTTGCGTTTAGGCAACCCATTTGCGTATCCACAAAAAACTCACCCAATTGCTGCTCCGCGCTCGCATCACCTTCAAGGCACTTATAAAACTGAACAAATTTCAAATACGCCCTGAAAGATATCTGCTAATCACCGCCTGATATTGTATATCACACCGCCCTGCCACCATCGTCTTCCCATCGCTATTCACGAAAGGAAGTCCCAGATGTTTCGCCTCCTCGCCTTTCTCATGGCCTTTGGACTGGCCAGTGCCGCCGCCGCGACCGAAGGCCCTCGCCTTTATATCAATGCGCCCAATGACGGGTTCTTGAACCTGCGCACCGGTCCGGCGACGTCTTATCACGTGCTCGAAAAAATGGCCCACGGCAGCAAGGTGACACTGCTTGCTCAACCGGGCCAATGGGCCAAGCTCTATCACCACAAGACCGATACGATTGGTTGGGCGCATGGTCGGTTTTTAAGCCACGACAAACCCCACAAACCCAAACCGCCCCAGCATGCAAATGGTCAACGATGGGTCGATGCGCCCTACGGTGATCTCAATCTGCGCAAAGGACCGGGCACAAATTACAATGTTTTGCGCAAAATCCACAACGGCATGCGGGTTGATGTGTTGGGTCAAAGTGGCAAGTGGCGCTTGGTGCAACTGGACTCTGGTCTGATCGGATGGGCGCACAAGGCCTATCTCTCAAAACACAATCCGCGCCGTCCAACCCCGGTTCCGACCCCCGTCCCAAACCCGCGCCCTTACTCCGACCTTCAGGCCGCCTTTGACGCCTGCGAACACAACTTTGGTCGGGCATTTCGCAACTGCATGGCCCAACGTCTGCCCGGCAATAGGTAAGCCGCCTTAGCTATGTTCTTCCTCAGCCGTCGCCGCCAGTGCTTGGTTGTAGGCCTTCAAGGCATCAACATGAAACAGCGCCCCTTGCAACACCGGGGCGCTGTTTGGGTTGTTTGCATCTTTGCTCACCACCGGCAAAAACGTCAGGTCCGAGCGGTCCAAAATCGGCAGCGCGGTTTCAAGCGTCGCATCATCAAGCACATAAAGCCCCTGTTCAACCAGATCGAGACAGGCCTGCTCATCGGCGGCATTGTCATCGGTGGGTCGCCGCATCACCCCTTGAACCCGGAACATCGCCAGCAAATAGGCCTGAGGACCAGCGGCCAGATGCACGTTGCGCCGCTCAAGCTGGGTAAGGAAGAAGGAGCGATCCACCAACCGCGAGGCAAGGGCCGTTGACATCGATACCGAAACCATCACCGCCAAGCCGGTCTGCCAGTCACCGGTGAGTTCAAAGACAATCAGCGTCGTGGAAATCGGCGCACCAAGCACCGCCGCCGCAACGGCCCCCATGCCCGCCAAAGCGTATAGCGTAAAGGCCGAGGAAACATCGGGGAACAAGCCCGTGGCGATATGGCCAAAGGTCAATCCGGTCAACGCCCCCACCATCAAGGCCGGTGAAAACACGCCGCCGCCCATGCGCCCGGCAACGGTTAAGGACACTGCCAATACCTTGAGGATCGCAAAGATAAAGGCCTCATGTAGCATGAGGTTACCGGTCAACGCCAAGGAGGTGGTTTCATAGCCAACGCCAATGATATGCGGAAAGAAGATCGCCAAACCACCCAACAACAGCCCCGCCACCGCAGGGCGCAACCAATAGGGCAAGCTCAGCTTGTTTTGCAGTTCGGTTTCGACGTCATCGGCGAAAAAGATCGCCCGCATCATCACTACCGCCACACAGCCGCACACCAGCCCCAAAAGGAAAAACGCCGGGAGTTCGAGGTAGAATTCAACCGTCGTGGTGCCGGGCAAAATAAATTCGGTCACATCGCCATAGACAAGGCGGCTGATCACCGTTCCCGCCGCGCTGGCCACGACAATCGGCGCAAAGGCATGGAGCGCAAAATGGCGCAAGATCACCTCAAGCGCGAACAAGGCCCCCGCGATAGGCGCGTTAAAGCTTGCCGACACCGCCGCCGCGACTGCGCAGCCCATGAGATCGCGCCCGGTGACACCGTCAACTTTGAGTTTATTGGCGACCCAGCTAGACGCCATGGCGGCGATATGAACAACCGGCCCCTCGCGGCCCGTGCTGCCCCCCGTCGACAGGGTGATCCAGGAACACAAAGCCGAGGCCAAACCGGCTTTTTTCTCGACCCGGCCATCATTTAGCGCCGCACCTTCGATCACATCGGCAACCGATTGCACCCGCCCATCCGGGGTAAGGTGATGGAGAATGAACCCAACAACAATCCCGCCAATCGCCGGGATCATCAGCACCCAAAACCACGGCAAGCCTTCGGCGAAACTGTGCAACTCGTTGACGTTTTCTGTGCCGTAGACCGTCGCCTGCAACCATTCAATCGCGGCACGAAACCCGATAGCCGCCAGCCCGGACACAACTCCCAACACCAAAGCAATCAACCAGAACTGAATCTGACTTGGGGCCTTGTGGCGCACCAAATCCCATCCCGAGCCAAATGCCCGACTGGCCTGCTGCAACTGGTTGCGCAATTGACCCAGCAAAGTGACCTCCTCATATCCGGCGGGTTTCGCCACTGTTTAAGCTTCGTTAACATGCCCCCAATTGAATCCGGAGGCCCGAATGCCCGTACAACAGGCGCTTGCTGAACTGCATAACCTACTAGGCGAACGGTTAAGTTTGTCCAAGTCCGATCTGGAGGCGCATGGACGTTCCGAATCACATTTTCCAACAACGCCACCTGATGGGGTGGTTTTTCCGCTAAACACTGAAGAAACACAAAAGATTGTAAGCATTTGCGCAACACATGGCGTTCCGGTGATTGGCTGGGGCGCGGGCACCTCGCTTGAGGGGCATGGCCTCGCCATTCGTGGCGGGATCTGTGTGGATTTTTCGCGGATGAACCGGATTCTGCGCATCAATGCCGCGGATATGGATGTTGTCGTTCAACCCGGTGTCACCCGCGAATCCTTGAACGAAGAATTGCGCGCCACTGGCTTGTTTTTCCCGGTTGATCCCGGTGCCAATGCCTCGATTGGCGGCATGGCGATGACCCGCGCCTCGGGCACGACGACGGTCCGTTATGGCACGATGCGCGACAATGTCATGGGGATGGAGGTTGTCTTGGGCGATGGGCGTATCATCCGAACCGGCACCCGCGCTCGCAAAAGCGCCGCCGGTTATGACCTGACCGCACTGATGGTTGGCTCCGAGGGCACGCTTGGCCTCGCCACCGAATTAACCCTCAAACTACACGGGATTCCCGAAGCCATCAGCGCTGGGATTTGCAGCTTTCCTGACATGGCCAGCGCCGTGGCCGCGGTCACGGAAACCATCCAAATGGGCATTCCCATGGCGCGGATCGAATTTGCCTGCGCCGACACTGCCCGCGCCTTTAACGACTATGCTGGCGTCTCCATGGATCAGGCCCCGCACCTGATGGTCGAATTTCATGGTAGCCCCGAAAGCACAGCCCAAGATGCGGAACGCTTTGCTGAAATCGTCGCCGATCATGACGGATCGCCCTTTCGCTGGTCATCACGCGAAGAGGAACGCCGCGCGCTCTGGTCGATGCGACACAACGGCTATTACGCGATATTGGCCTCTAAACCGGGGGCGCGTGCCCTTGTCACCGACATTTGCGTTCCGATTTCGCAACTGGCCCGCGCCGTCGAAGAGACCCAGACCGACATCGCCCAGTCTCTCATTTCCGGCCCGATCCTTGGCCATGTTGGTGACGGCAATTTTCACGCGATCTTGCTTGTTGATCCCGATCAGCCCGCCGAACTGGCCGAGGCCAAGCGGCTCTCCAACATCATGGTGGAACGCTCCTTGGCGCTTGGCGGCACCTCAACCGGTGAACACGGCGTCGGCATCGGCAAGAAACCCTATATGCAGGCCGAACATGGCGAGGCATGGGCGGTGATGGGCGCAATCAAAACCGCGCTTGACCCGCGAGGCATCATGAACCCCGGCAAGCTTGTCCCAAGCAATTAACCGCCCTACCCACGCAGTTGAAACAACAAGGCCTCAGCTGATTGCGCTCTGGCCTGTTGTTGTGCGGGTGTTGGCGGATCAATTGCCCCGGTGGCGCATCTGATTTGCCAATCCCCCACCAACAAATCGACCCAAAGCGCAGCGGCGGTTTCCGCCGGGCCCGTTAGGGTACCCGTCTCAACAAGCTGTTGAAAAAGCGTCGAAATGCGCGGAAACACCTCCCCTCGCCCGGACTTGGCCAAAACCTGACCAAGCGTATTGCTCGCATCTGCCGCCGCCGCCCTGTTCAAGGCGATTGCACGCGGCGACAGCAGCATTCCCAAGAGAGTTGGCCCAAGGTTCTGCAAGGTTTGGCGCGGATCATCCCGCTGTTCCAGCGCTTCATCCAAAGCATCGGCAACCTGTGCTGCATTGCGTGAAATCAACGCCTGAAACAGGCCAAGCTTATCCCCGTACCACCGATAAAGCGTTTCGTTTGAGGCCTTTGCCCGTTTGGACACCGCCAACATCGACAAGCCCTGAAAGCCCTTTTCCGCCATCAGCGCATAGGCCGCTTGGGCAATTTGATCTTCTCGTTGCTCTTTGGCTTGTGCGCGCATGTTGTCATCCTCCACTTGACAGCATCCGTACACTCAATTACGCCAATGTCTAGACGTACACCAAATTACGGATACTTGATATGACCCACTCACCACCATTGTCTGCCGCTCTCTGGGTTTTGATTGTCTTGCAAGGCGTGATGCTTGCCGCCCTCTTTGCAAGCGTCGCCCCCCACCCACCGCGGGCCATTGCATTGTTCGCCATGGCCCCATTTCTGGCCGCCTCCATCGCTTGCGCGGTGGCCGCCCTAAACCTGAAGTCCGGATTGTGGGGCAAGGTATTGTCGGGGCTGGCGGCAGTTATGGCTTTGCTAAGCTTTGGGCCGCAGAAATACTTTGACCCGGCTTTCCCTGAAATCTGGCCCGCTGTCATTGCTGCGCAGCTCGCAGCCCTCGCCATCGCTGCCAACCTGTTCCGCCCAAAAGGTATCGTGTCATGAAGGCCCTCGCACGCGTCTCAGCCGTGGCCGCGATCGGCTTTTCCGGAGCAATCTTTGGTTTCTTTTTTGCATGGATTTGCTCAACCATGTGGGGCCTTGACGCCGCGCCACCCGAAGTCGCCATCCAAGCGATGCAGGCCATGAATGCCAGCGTACGCAACGCCACATTCGCCCCGATATTCTTTGCGACACCCTTGGTTATCGCCATGGCGGCCACCTTTTCTTGGCAAAGCTCGGCGCCCAAAGCAGCCATGTATTTTACATTGGCTTCAATGCTTTATCTATGCGGTGGTTTGGTCTTAACCATGGTGTTCAATGTCCCAATGAACGACGCACTGGCCAATCAGGTCGTCCCGGACGACCCACAAAAAGCCCAAGACATCTGGCAAGCCTATTCACCCCGCTGGCAGCGGTTCAATATCCTTCGCACCATTGCGTCGGGAATGACATTGCTGCTCTGTGTTTTGGGTTTAATGGCCTTGGTCCAAACAACCGAAACGGGGCGCGCTTAGCCGGCCAACAAGGCCCGTGCCGCCGCCCGCGCCTCTTCTGTGACCGTATCGCCCGACAACATGCGGGCGATTTCGGCTTCGCGCTCGGCCTCATCCAAGGGCGAGACATCGGATGTTGTGACCCCTGCGGTGACATGTTTTGCAACGCGCCAATGATGCCCGCCTAGCGCCGCGACCTGCGGAGAATGCGTGACAACCAAGACCTGCCCGCCCTCCGACAACGCCTTGAGACGTCGTCCAACCGCATCCGCCGTCGCCCCGCCTACACCACGGTCGATTTCGTCAAAAATCATGGTGACGCCATCGTTGCGCTCTTCCGAGAGACAGACTTTGAGAGCCAAAAGAAAGCGTGAGAGTTCCCCGCCAGAGGCGATCTTGTTCAAGGCCCCAGCGGGGGATCCGGGGTTGGTGGCGACAGAAAAGCACACCGCATCCCGGCCTTCGCCGCCTGCAGTCATCTCACTGATTTCAGTCACAAAAACCGCACGTTCCATTTTGAGCGGAGCCAGTTCCGAAGCCACTGCCACGTCCAAACGCTTCGCCGCCTTGCGCCGGTTATCGCTAAGCTTTCGCGCCGCCACATCATAAGCCGCTTCCGCCTGCGCAAGCGCGGCTTTCAAATCACCAATCTGCGCCTCACCCGCATCAAGCGCATTCAAACGCCCGGTCAATTCGGTGGCGAGGCTTGCCAATTCATCTGGTTGCACCTGATGTTTTCGGGCCAATCCACGCAAGGCAAACAACCGCTCTTCGGTGTCTTCGAGATCAACCGGACTAAACTCCAACCCGTCCAGACAATCCGCAACTCCGCGCGATGCCTCGTCCAATTCGGCCATGGCACGGGTCAAGGCATTTAGCGGCGCATCCAACCGGCCATCGGCCTTGTCCGACGCCCCTTCCAGCCAGCGCAGCGCATTTGCCATCGCCCCTTCGGCCCCGTCATATCCCAACGCCGACGACGCCTGAGCGATCTCATCACGGATTTTTTCCGCCTGCTGCATCTTGCGACGGCTTTGATCAAGCTGCGCTTCTTCGCCCGGTTCGGGGCCAAGTTTCGTTAACTCGTCCACCGCATGACGCAGGAATTCTTCTTCGGCGCGCACTTCGTCCAAGGCCTCTTGCGCCTTGGTCAGGGCCCGTTTGGCCTTGCCAACCTGCGCCCAAGTCTGCCGTACCTTGTCACGCTGTTTTTCATTGTCGGCATAGCTGTCCAAAATGGCCAGATGCCCCTTTGGGTCCAACAATCCACGATCATCGTGTTGACCATGCAGCTCGACCAAAGTCGCCGACAATTGCCGCAACACATCGCCAGAAACCCGGCGGTCGTTGACCCAGCCGGTTTTGCGCCCGTCCGCAGTATTCACCCGTCGCAGGATCAATTCATCACCGCCCGGCAACCCGGCCTCTTCGAGCACCAGACGCGCGGCATGGCTCTCGTTCAAATCGAAAACCGCCGTCACTTCGCCCTGCTTGGCCCCACTGCGCACAAGCTCAGCCCGACCGCGCCAGCCCAAAACAAACCCGAGCGAATCCAACAAGATAGATTTGCCCGCCCCGGTTTCCCCGGTCAAAACATTCAAACCCGGTTGGAACGCGAGGTCCAACCGGTCGATGATTAACATGTCTCTGATTTCAAGTGCGCGCAGCATTAGTCTTTGCCCGTGTGGACCACTGTCCACACCATCCCTAGAGCCATTCGCCCTTCACAGTCTGACGATAAGCGGTTCCCATCCAATTGCCGCCAAATAGCTTGGGCTCAAGCCCCTGCCCTTTGAGCAATGAAAACGCATCCTTGTACCAATCGGACGACTGATAGTTGTGGCCCAAAATCGCCGCTGCGGTCTGTGCCTCTTGGACAAGACCCAAAGAAAGATACCCTTCGACCAAACGATACAACGCTTCTGCGGTGTGGCTGGTGGTTTGGAAATCCTCGACCACAACACGGAATCGGCTAATCGCGGCGCCAAAGTGATCGCGCTTAAGGTAATAGCGCCCGATTTCCATTTCCTTACCAGCCAAATGGTCAAAGGCCAGGTCGAATTTCAGGATCGAAGACCGCGCATATTCGCTATCGGGATAGCGTTCAATGACCGTTCTTAGCGCCTGCAACGCTTGGAACGTCAGCCCCTGATCGCGCCCAACCAACTCAATTTGGTCATAATAGCTTAGCGCCAATAGATATTGCGCATAGGCCGCGTCGTCGTCCGCTGGATAGAAATCAATGAAGCGCTGCGCGGCTGATCGCGCCTCTTCATAATTCTTGTCCTGATGATGGGCAAAGGCCTGCATGATCAAAGCGCGCTTGGCCCAATCGGAATAGGGGTACAAACGCTCGATCTCGCTAAAATAGATCGCGCCTTCCTCGTAATCTTTGATCGACAGCTCATATTCGCCGCGTTCAAAGATTTGCTCAGCTGTATAGCTTTCGAGCGGCGTTCCACCCGGCCCGGTGCCTTTCGGCTCCAGTTGCGAACAGCCAGCCAGTGTCAAAACACTCAAGGCTGTCCCGATCAACAAAATCCGTGATCTGCCCCCTGCCATGCGCGACTACCCTTTGATCTCAAGTCTGGTCACCTTGCGCGACCCTATTTGCCTTGGTCTAGCACAGAATTTTCCGGTGCAAAACGCCTTTACGCGTATTTCATGCGCAAGGGACCGCGCATGACAAAAACGTCAGTACAGAGCCGGGATTTCGTCTTGTTCAACCCCTGCACCAGGCAGGTTTTGCGCCAAAACGCTATCACAAGCACGCACGCGGTACGCCGTCGGCGTCGCAAACAGCTCGCGCAGCAAAGCGTTTGTCATCGCGTGACCGGCTTTGTGCCCTTCATAATGGCCAACAATCGGGGCCCCGGCCAAAGCCAGATCGCCCAAAGCGTCAAGCATCTTGTGGCGCACGGCTTCATCCCGGTGGCGCAAACCACCCGGGCTTAGAACTTTCTCGTCATCAACAACCACGGCGTTTTCATAGGTGCCGCCCAAGGCCTTGCCGGCTGCGTGCATCGCATCAACATCCGCGGCGCGGCAGAATGTCCGGCTATCACATAGCTCGCGGACAAAAGTACCATTGGCGAGGTTCAGGTGCTTGTTCTGTTGGCCGATTGCGCGATCCACGAAATCAATGTGGAAATCCATCTGCAAGCCTTGGCCGGGAACGGCCGGGCTCAAACGCGCCCACCCCTGATCGGTTTTCACCGTCACGGGGGCTAGTATTTCGATAACCTGCAAGGGGGCGTCAAGTTTTTGCAAACCATGGGCGAGAATTTCGCGCACAAAGGGAATGCTTGATCCATCAAGAATCGGAACTTCGGGGCCGTCGATTTCGATCAACGCGTTATGGACGCCGCAGCCTGACAAGGCCGCCATCACATGTTCAACCGTTGAAACGCTCGCACCCTCGGAGTTGCGCAACATTGTGCAAAGTGGCGAGGCATCGACAACATCCCAACGGGCTGGGATGCGGGTGTCGCCCGTTTCAATGTCTGTGCGTTGGAACCAGATGCCAAAATCGGCAGCCGCAGGGCGGATCGTCAAGCAGGCCGGTTTCCCGGAGTGCAGGCCAAAGCCCTGAAAGGTGATTGCCGATTGAATGGTTGTCTGCACGTGGCATCCTTTGGTTACCGCCTCCCTCCCCACTCGGGTGCGGCTTTGGACAATGAGATACGCAATGTGCGGCAATGGCTCAAATCAAAGATTGTAACCAAGTGAAACATCCGCAAATGGCTATGGGCGAAACCCCGCGCACCCGCCCCTTGCCCCAGCTAACCCTTTAGAAAAGCGTCGCTATTTTTGACAACCCACAAGGTTATCCACAGGAAAACTGCGCCCAATTGTTAGCGTAAACTCATGATAACTTCACGGAAACTACACATATGTCACAAAAAGAAACGCCCCCGGAAGACCGGAGGCGTTCATTAATGCTCTGTTGAAAGCTGGCTTAATTGGCCTGACGGCGCAAGAAAGCTGGGATTTCAATGCGATCATCTTCTGGTTCGGCCTCTGCTTCTGGCATCGGGGCCGGAGCTGGGCGTTGTGCCTGAACGGGCGGCTGCTGGCGGCGTGGGGCCGGAGCTGGTTCTTGGGCCGCTGGCTGCTGACCATGACCGGTCATGCGACCGATCAAAGAGTTCACGCTAAAGCGCGGCTTTTCGGCCTCGACTTCCGGCTGGGGCGCAGCTTGCTCTTCGCGGCTCCGGGCGGCTGCGGCTTTGACGCGCGCAACCATATCCGGACTTGCACCACCGGCTGCCGGGCCACGTGGCGCGACAAAATCCTGTGGATCCGCTTCGATGGTGTCGGGCTGAGGACGGAACTCGGCAACCGCTGGCTGATAGGCCGGGGGTGGCAGACCGTCATCATCAAGAACTTGCTCTTCCTCGAAGATGGTTTCCATCTGCTCTTCGGCTGCGACGCGTTCTGCGTCGATGCCTTGGAACAATGATGGCTCTGGCTCTTGGTACTGAGCGGCAACTGGCGCTGGCTGAACTTCAGGTGCCGGTGCTGGCTCAGGAGTGGCGGCAACAGCCGCCATTGGTGCCGGTGCAACAGCAGGCGCATCAACGGCCTTTGTCGATCCCGGCTGAGACAGCGAACGACGTGGAAGCGGTGTTTCAGCATGGCTTTCAACCGCATCGATCCCGGTTGCAACAACCGAAACGCGCATCATGCCATCAAGACCGTCATCAAGGGTCGACCCAACGATGATATTGGCTTCCTGATCAACTTCTTCACGGATGCGGTTGGCCGCTTCGTCAAGTTCGAACAGGGTCAGGTCATGGCCGCCGGTGATGTTGATCAAGACGCCTTTGGCACCCTTGAGCGAAATCTCGTCCAGTAGCGGGTTGGCAATGGCTTTCTCGGCCGCCTGAATGGCGCGATCTTCGCCTTCGGCTTCGCCGGTACCCATCATCGCCTTGCCCATTTCGTCCATGACGGCGCGAACATCGGCAAAGTCGAGGTTGATCAGGCCGGGACGAACCATCAGGTCGGTCACACCTTTAACACCTTGATACAAAACGTCATCCGCAAGACTGAACGCTTCGGTAAAGGTGGTTTTTTCATTGGCCAAACGGAACAGATTCTGGTTCGGAATGATGATCAGCGTATCAACAACCTTTTGCAGGTTATCAACGCCATCTTCCGCCTGCTTCATCCGCTTGTTGCCTTCAAACTGGAAAGGCTTGGTGACAACACCAACGGTTAGAACGCCAAGCTCGCGTGCGGCCTGTGCGATAATCGGAGCCGCACCTGTACCGGTGCCGCCGCCCATACCAGCGGTGATAAAGCACATGTGTGCGCCCGCCAGATGGTCAACAATCTGTTCAATGCTTTCTTCAGCCGCAGCCGCGCCAACCGTGGCCCGCGCGCCTGCGCCAAGACCTTCGGTAACTTTCACACCAAGCTGCACGCGCGATGTTGACGCGCTCTGCTGCAACGCTTGCGCGTCGGTGTTGGCAACCACGAAGTCAACGCCTTCGAGGTTCTTTTCAATCATGTTGTTCACGGCGTTACCGCCTGCCCCGCCCACGCCGAATACGGTGATACGAGGTTTCAACTCTTCCTGACCGGGCATGGTGAGGTTCAATGTCATGTGCTTTCCGCCTGTGCTTTGACAATCACTCAGGCCTGTTTTCGGCCCGTTTCGTGTCAGAATAGCGACAGAGACGCCCCGCGTCACGTAAAAAACGCGCATTTCATACCAAATATGGCATGTTTTTGGCATGAACTCGCGGTATTTCGCTTAGCTGGACAGATTGTGTGGGTTTCGCAAAACAACACACAAGACAAAAGGCGCGGCGCATGGGAGGAGATGCGCTACGTCAGGAATAACAATGTCGGGATTCTGCTCGATCCCATTGCCGCATCTCTTGAACGGAGCGGTTAATACGAACTTACCAAAATAAATGTCTGCTGTCACCAAGGAATATGGGGCACCATCTATATCTAGTAGATCGCGCGGACCAAGCCACAGGACACGTGCCGCCGCCCCCTAGACGAACGTCAGGTCCGCAACATCAAAGACATTGTCGATCAAAAGCAAGTCCCCCCCGCCAAAGTCGATCTCGATACCGTCTAAATGCGTCCCACCGCTCGAAAGCGTCGTCACGGTGCTCCATGTATATCCGCTGGTGGCGGACAACCCACCCTGAAGGCGGATTTCGTCGACGCCGACCTCATAGTCAAACACGCTGTCGCGCCCAGATGCGAAGACAAAGACATCGACCTCACTCAAAGCGCTGCCACCAAACATATCGTCATTGCCTCCGCCGCCATTTAGCGTGTCTTCACCGTCCCCACCATCAAGTGTATCCGCATGACGCCCACCTGATAGGCCATCATTCCCCGCGCCACCGGTCAAAAGGTCGGCCCCATTGCCGCCGCTTAGCTGATCCTGCCCCGCCTCACCATAAAGCAGATCCGCGCCATCATCGCCGGACAACACATCATTACCCTGCCCACCGGCAAGCGTATCGACACCACTGCCACCGCTGACGGTATCCGCGCCATATCCGGCATAGACAACATCGTCACCGCCGCCGCCTTCGATGTCGTCATTGCCGTGCCAGCCATACAAAACATCATTGCCTGCACCGCCAATCACCGTGTCTTGACCATTGCCGCCGTTCAAGGTGTCGGCCCCATCTTGCCCGGCAAGAAAATCATCGTCGTCCCCGCCGCTGAGATCATCATCACCGTCACCGCCAAAAAGCGTGTCATCACCCGTTTCGCCATAAAGGGAATCGTCGCCTGTTCCGCCATCTAGAAAATCGTCATAGGTTTGGCTGACATCAGAGCCGGGCGCCGTTGAATGGTCGCCCCAAATCTGGTCGTTGCCGCTTCCGCCATATACTGTGTCGGACCCTTGCGATCCGGTGATCACGTCATTGCCCGACCCGCCATAAACCAAATCCTCGCCGTCACCGGCATCGATGCTATCCGATCCGTTCCCGCCCCAGATCGTGTCATCACCGCCATAGCCAAACAGCACATCATTGCCGCCCCAACCGATATAGTATTCGGCGCTGTTCTCACCGGTCCAGGTGTCGACAGTGTCGGTGCCATGGGTCACGCCTTTGGGATGCACGTAAATTGGATGGTCCATATCCAGTTGGAAAAAGGCCGAGGGGTGGGGGAAAATCGTAAAAGGCATTTCGCAAGCTTTCAAATCGGGCGCATGGGCGACGCATCAAAATAAAAGGTCCTCTCAGATAACCTGAAAGGACCTGTTGAACTCACGCTAGAGCTCTCATTGATGTCAGTCACTTGCGGAAAACCCGACCTCCGGTTTTCCTGACCTTCGTCTTACCAGTTGTCGCGGAACCACTGCACCGCACGCTTCAAACTGCGGGCTGGGTACTTGTCGACCGGAATTTCGAAATCCCACCATTCGTCCTGCGGATGCGCCGCAAAAAGCGACAGGCCAACAGCCCCGGCAAAACCCGGACCGGTCGCGGCCTGCGGCAGACCATGCACACGCAATGGACGACCAAGTCGCACCTGATGGCCCAAAATCCGCGAGGCCAATCCATCCAAGCCCGGAATCTGGCTTGCTGCACCGGTCAGCACGATTTGTTGGCTTGGCAAATGGTCAAAGCCTGCGGCATCCAAACAACCGCGCACCTCTTCGAGGATTTCCTCGACACGCGGCCGCATGATGCCGATCAATTCGGCGCGGCTCACGGTGCGACGGTCATGTTCCCAATCGCCGGTTTCGCCACCGGTTTCGATCATTTCGCGGTCATCCATCCCGGTGGCGACAACGCCACCATAAAATGTCTTGATCCGTTCCGCCGTCGCCGTAGGCACCTGAAGGCCCATGGAAATATCAGACGTAACATGATCGCCGCCCATACGCACCGTATCGGCAAAAATCATGTGTTTCTTCATAAAGATCGACACACCGGTGCTTCCGCCCCCCATGTCGATACAGGCCGCGCCCAGCTCTTGTTCATCTTCAACCAAAGCCGCAACACCCGCCGCATAGGCCGAACTTGCCAAACCAGCCAATTCAAGATCACAGCGTTTGACACAATGGGCGATGTTTTGGATCGCCTGCGCATCCACCGTGAGCATGTGCATGTCACAGGCCAATTCATTGCCGATCTGCCCGCGCGGATCATCAAGACCCGAGCGATGATCCAACGCGAAATTCACCGGCTGCGCATGGAGCACTTCGCGACCATGGCCAAAGTCCGGCACGTCACAAGAGCTTAGCACACGGGCGACATCTTGTTCATCAACCGTCACACCCATGACATCGACATTGCCCGCCAAACCATAGCTGCGCGGCCCCGCCCCCGAGAAACAGGCAATCACATGATCAACGCGAATACCGGCCATCTTTTGCGCCGCCTGAACAGCGGTGCGAATGGCGCGTTCGGTTTCACCCATGCTGGAAATTTCGCCGAATTTGACGCCGCGCGACCGGGTGGTCGCCGCGCCAATAACCCGAAACCCGGATTGCCCGGCCAGCGATCCGATACTGTCGTCGGTCGGGTCCGATCCATCAAAGCGCAGAACAAGACAGGCAATCTTGGAACTTCCCACGTCCAAAATCGCCACCACCCCGCGTTGCATCGCCGCTTTGCGCATGTTGCGCATCGCCCGTTGGGATTCGTAAAGCTCGATCATTTCTTCTTATTCCCCAGCAGCATTGATTGTGTTTGCGGCCCACATGGCCTGAGTTGCGTCTTGTCCCATGCGAATGGTCGGGCGGCGCGGAAGGCGCAGATCCACCACGATCAAATCGCGAGACAACATTTGAATGGCTTGGTCCATGGCGATGGTGCGTTCCAGCGCCCGCACCGGATTGTCCTCTGGCAACATGATGCGCTGGCCTTGGTCCAAAACCACATCCCAGCGGCGCGCGCCCATGCGTTCGAACCCCCGCAGCCGCGCCCGCAACGGGCCGGTCACCTTATATAGGTCAAGCGCTTCGGGAACCGCGTCATGGGCCCCTTCCCCGGCAATCACCGGAAGCATGACATGTTTGGAACGGGATTTCGCCGGGCCAACCAAAGCCCCGCTGTCATCCAAAAGCTCAAGCCCACGTTCACCACGGCGCAAAACGGCCGGGATACGTTCTTCGACTTCGACCTGCAAAACATTGCCCTGACGCACGCGAACCTGCGCGGTTTTCACCGCATGCATGGCGACCACGGTCTCGTGCATCTTGCCAAGATCAAGGTCAAACGAGCTAATCGGGAAATCAACCGGAAGCGCCAGCCGGATCTGTTCGGCCACGGCGGGCGATGCGCCATCAACGGCCATCAGCTTGACCTGAAACTCTGGGCGGCTTTCGACGGTTTCGCGCACATCGGCGATCATCTGATTAAACGCAGCGCGGTTGTCGCCGGACGAGGCCCAAAGCGAAACCGCCCCAAAGGCCACCGCACAGGGCAATACAACCCGCATGCAAAACCGAAACCCCGGCGTCAGCTTGAGCCGCTCCATTCGGTATTTCAAACGCGAAGGCGCGGGATCGTGCCGGGCGACTTTGGCTTTACGGTTCAACGGTTGCATGAGGCATCCTCCACCATCCAGGCACAAAGCTGACCAAAGCTCACCCCAACCGCCTGCGCCTGTTCAGGCGAAAGCGACGTTGGCGTCATGCCCGGCTGCGTATTGGTCTCCAAAAGGATCAAACCATCGATCCCCTTGCTGTCATCCCACCGAAAATCCGTACGGCTCACACCGCGACAGCCCAAGGCGTCATGCGCACGCAACGCATAATCAAGACAGGCGGCGGTTATCTCTTCGGGAAGTTCGGCCGGGCACACATGGCGCGACCCGCCTTCTTTGTATTTGGCGTCATAGTCATACCAACCATCGGTCAAAATATCGGTCACCGCCAGAGCGCGATCGCCCATCACGGTTGTCGTCAATTCACGACCCGGCACAAAGGCCTCGACCATGACTGTTTCGGGCATATCATCGGACAATTTCGGCGGGCTGTTGGCCGCTTCATTAACGAGGTAAACGCCAACCGACGACCCTTCGTTATAGGGTTTAACCACATAGGGAGGCGCCAAAACATGCCCTGCCTCAACCTCGGCCTTCCCGGCCAAAACACTCTCGGCCACCGGCAAACCAGCGGCGCGGTAAATCTCTTTGGTGCGCTCTTTGTCCATCGCAAGGGCAGAGGCAAGAACCCCGGAATGGCTATAGGGCAACCCCATCCATTCCAAAATACCCTGCACACAACCATCTTCACCCCAACGGCCGTGCAACGCATTAAAAACAACATCCGGCTGAACAGCTTGAAGGCGAGCGACCAAATCGGCCCCCGCATCAATCTCTACAACCTCATAACCTTCGCCCGTCAAAGCAGCAGCGCATTCCTGCCCGGATGACAGAGAGACTTCGCGTTCCGCAGAAGGCCCACCCATCAACACCGCTACTTTCGGGAGTGTCCTGCTCGACATCCCAGTACCGCCTCATTTACATGGGGTTTATCCCTTTTCGGGCTTTCCCCTAAATTATTATATACGACCTGCCTGTGGCCGTTTCATGTGGGTATCCGTCGCGTGGGCGTTGCCTTGTGGCCTATCCCTTGGACCTGCGTCCATTATTGCGCCGGTTCACCAACCCGCATAATTTCCCATACTAGCTCTATTTGACTCTTTTGGAAAACCCTTTTTCGCACTTCTTCCCCTAATGATTCGAGATCGGCCGCCGTGGCCCCGCCAGTGTTGACCAAAAAGTTCGAATGCATCGGGCTCATCTGGGCACCACCAATGGTTGCGCCGCGCATGCCCGCGTCGTCAATCACCTTCCACGCCTTTAGCTCATGGCTATCATCCGCCTTGCCGGTGCTGGAAAAACCCGCCGGATTGCGGAATGTGCTGCCGGCTGTGCGGTCTTTGGTTGGCTGAGTTTCATCGCGCTTTTTCAACTGCGCTGTCATTCGGGCGTCCAATTCCTCTGGATCGCCCGCCACACCCTCAAACACCGCCTCAACAATCACCCAGCCCTCGGGCAAATCGGTTTGACGATACTGAAAATTCAAATCCTCGGCTGTGAGCGTGACAAGCTCTCCGTCCCGCGTCACCGCCTTGGCGCTAACGAAATGATCCGCCACATAGGACCCATAGCAGCCCGCGTTCATCCGCACCGCACCGCCAATCGCACCGGGAATGGTGCGCAAAAACGTAAGATCAACACCCGCAGCGGCCGCCTTGCGCGCCACATGCGCATCCAGCGCCGCAACACCGGCGGTCACACGATTGCCCTCAACCTCGATATGGTTAAAACCCCGCCCCATGCGGATCACAACGGCGCGAATGCCGCCATCGCGCACGATGAGGTTTGACCCAACGCCCATCGGAAACACCGCAATGTCGGGGGATAAGGATTTTAGAAAATCCTTGAGATCGTCAAGATCAGCCGGTTGAAACAAAGCATCCGCCGGTCCGCCAACCCGCAACCAGGTCAGGTCATTCAACACACGATCAGGCGTCAGACGCCCCCGCACCACAGGGAATTCAACAGTCATAGTAACCACCGCTCATTTTTGTTCGGTGTACGACAAGCCAGAACAAGGATCAACGGCCCCCGCCCCCTCAGCAATATCGCGCCCGACACGGGTTGGGCGCAATCGTCGCAATCTGACGTTTCAGGAACTACTCCAATCCCCATTCCAACTCGCAATAGAGAAGAAACAAAGGGCAGCGCCTGACCCTGGGTGGGCGCGACCACTCAAGTTAAATCCACGCCACATCAGCACAAACTTCCTTGGTGTGATGCGAAACATCAAGAATGCGCCCTCCCATGGGGAGGGTCAGGCGCAGCCCGGCACAAGGCCGGACGAGACATATGCCAATCGAATGCCGCACCCAATCCACGATATCACACCCGAAATGGGGTGGGCGGCGGTTCGGGCGCAATCGTCGCAAGGCGACGATGATGAACTAAAAGGCCAGTTTCAGAATGGCTTGCACGGCCGCCGCGATTTGTTCCGAATAGACAACCGCACCAACAGCCGCGCTGGCAGCCGCGGATTTCTTGCCAATAGACGCCAATCCCCCAACGATCCGATCTACTTTTTCAACCAACTCGCCTGTTTCATCCATAACAGACTTTAGGTTTTGATACCGCGCCGCAATCCAAACACTCATCACACGTCCTGCGACCCGTGTCGTTGCCCATACCCTCATTGCACGCGATTGCCCCGGCAACACCATAAGGTCAGCCGCCTCTTTGGTTTCGGCTGCCAAAGCAGGTTCCATCACCTCAGCAACAGCATAAGCCGCAAGGTTCAACACCGCTTGCGCTTCATCGTCGACGATATCCGCTTCTGTCACCGGTTCCGAAGTTACCTTAAGAACCGCAGGTTCATCCGCCAATGTATTGGTAACCTCAACCAGTGCGGTTTCCACCAAACCAACAACGGGTTCCTGCGCATCATTGGGGCATCCCCCTGACGCAATATTTCCCTTTAACAAGGCGAGTGCGGACCGCGCATTGTTCCAAACCATGGCGGCGTTTTCGCGATGAGTATCTACCGCATTGGAAATCAAAAACATCTCGCCACGCAATGCACCACTTAGGTTGCCCGAGACATCAACAAGTCCCCGCAACTCGGTAAGCCGTTGCACTGCAAATTCAAGCCTGTCTGGCCGAGCCACCTCGGCCACGCTTGCCTCAAAGACGTCTGTTTCCGGGTTGTAGTTAATCTTTTCGCGTTCAAGGCCTGCTTTCAAATGCGCTTGCCAAATCTCATTGATCCGCTTGTTCGCGTCCTCTTCATCCTCCCAAACCTCATTGGGAAGCAAAGCTATCTCAACCATCATCGGGCTGTCGGCGGCTGGGGCGGTGCCGTTTAGCAATCCGTTGTACCAGTTGATCCAAAAGGCCCAAGCATCGGATTGGCCACTCTCTTGCAGGATGGTTTGAACAGCCGTCCACTTTTCTTGTACCGGCGAGGTTTCAGCCCATAACGGCCTCTTAGCCCTTGCGTCGGAAGACACAAGTTTCTCCGCATCCGATTGGAAGTTTCGCCACATCGTGGCGGCGTCGGCGGCGCGGGCGGTAGCGTCGGCGGCGCGGGCGGTGGCGTCGGCGGCGAAGGAGGCGGTGGCGGCGAAGGAGGCGGCGGCGGCGCGGGCGGTGGCGTCGGCGGCGAAGGAGGCGGTGGCGGCGGCGGCGGTGGTGGCGGCGAAGGAGGCGGCGGCGGCGGCGAAGGAGGCGGCGGCGGCTTTCCTGATATCCTCGGTTGGCACAATGGCGGCAACCGAGGATATCAAAAGACTGCGTAGAATTGGCAGGGCTGTCAAATCACCTTTGCGTGCCCGATCGGATGTCAGCGTCCACTCCCACCAAATCGGCAAAACCCGCGCCGCCGCGCGAAATGCCAATGTCACCGCAATGCGCCGGGCGCGGGCCTGCTCCTCTTCCGTGTCTTGCGGAAGGGCGTTTAGCCAAGCCTCGAGGCTCTCACGATCTTTGATATCTGCAATCTCAACCATCGCGGGTAAGATGGCGGGTTATGGGGTGCTGTGCAAGGTGGTATGACGCGGCAGAGCGTCACTTTCGGCGTCCAAAAAATCACAAGGCAATCTCTACCAAACTCGAGGTGTTTTGTACCGATTGGCGGTTAACGCGGCTTAACACATTTCGCGAGGGCGCAGGTTTGCCACCCCTGCCCCGATCAATGTTGCGATCAAGCTTGGCGTCACGACGAATAGCCCCACCAGCGTGTAAATCACCCCGTCTAAACCCGGCACGGTGACCTCTTTGAACAAGAGCAAGCCGCCAAGTGCGACAAGCAATCCGGCATAGCCCCATGTCACATCAGACCGGCAGGCGCGCACCGGTGCGTAGCCCAAAATCAGGCCCATTAGAAAAGCGAAAAATGGTATCATCAAAAGCATGGCTAATCCCCCGATTGCACCAGTTTAAGATGGGCGGGGTTTAGGGGGAAAACCAGTGGGGAATTCCCCACTTTGATGCAGAGACCTTGTGCAAATCTGCATAGGACCCTGTTTTAAAGGCCATTCCGGGCGGCTGATCGTGGCTTAGTTCGGGTCCGGACGGCTTATCAGCCTCTTGATCCACGCAAAAAGGTATCGCACCGGCCAGCGCAGAACGCTCATCCCGGCGGCCAGAAAGATCAACCCGATCCAGGGACCGTTTTGATAGGTGACATAGCCCAACAACGGAATGCCAACCGCGATCAGCCCATAGGCGCGCGACCACATGTTGTCTTTGGACGGGATCATACCCAACACATTGGCGATGATGAGCCAAAGGAAGGCGAGGATCAAAGAAAGTGACATATCCTACTCCGCTGGCCCCCAAGGCGCTTTGACAATGCCGCAAAAGGCGGTGTCGCGCAAGGGGTTAACGGCTAGCCCGGTCTTTCCATGTGGCCCCGAACATTGTGCCCAAGATGCCGCCGATCAAGATGGCAACAGCCGCAACAATCGCAATCGGCATGAGGCCACTAAAGCCAAGAATAACAATACAAATTGCGGCAAGGATCACCAAACCCATGCCGATCTTGCCCCCCGCGATACGCGCCAAGATCACGCTAACGATAAAGGACAGCACAAGGAGTGTGGCAAGCGTTCCAAACATTTCTGGGCCTTTTAACTAAGGAAATTTCCGACCAATGCGGCCAAAGACAGGATCAAACCCAGACATGGCACATACATTGGGACGTTGAAAGGTCCATCCACACCCCGTCGTTTCACCGCGATCAGCGCCGCGTTGACCAGTACAAAGACCGCCAGCAACACCGCAGACGTCGTTTCGGCCAAAACCGCCACGGGCAATAAAACGGCGCCCAACATGACCGACCCGCCGACAAGAACACTGGCCAATGCGGGTGTGCCAAACCGCGGATGGGCATGGTGGAAGACGGCCAAGGCCGGGGTGCGTTTGCCCAACCCAAAGAGCACGCGGCTTGCCATGACGATCTGAGCCAGCACGCCGTTTAGCGCCGCAAAGACTGCAATCGCAGCGAGGAAACGCCCGTCACCGCCGGTGGCTGTGGACCAAACCAGTGCCAAGGGTTGTTCAGAACCGGCCAATTGGTCCGGGGCAACCGCCCGCAACGCCGCCCAAACCACCAATGCATAAAGGGTTGAGGTGATGATTAGGGATAGCAAGATGGCGCGCGGCATGGTGCGGGTCGGATCGCGGACCTCTTCGGCCATGTTGACGATGTCTTCGAAACCGATAAAGGCGAAAAACGCCAACATAGCCCCGGCCCCGATCCCGGCCCAAGGCACTGCTCCGCCAATTTGGGCAACCGGTTCGCTTGTTGCTCCGGCCCAGACAACAAGGGCAAGGCCAATGACTTCGATGGCGGTGAATAGCGCGGCGAGGCTTAGGCTTTCCATCACGCCGACAATCGCAACAGCGGTAAGAACAAGGCCCATTGCGATGACGGCCCAGACCAGAGGAATATCAACCAGGCCAAGCAAATACCCCGCGCCGCCGCGCAGCACCGCCGCGGCCGAGATCGTGCCGGCGACGACAATGGCCAGACCGACCAAAACCGCCAAGGTGTCTGATCGAAAACCTTCGCCGACATAGGCCGCTTCGCCCGCAGCTTCGGGAATGCGGGTGCTGAATTCGGCATAAGACAGGGCGGTGGGGGCCGCGATTAACCCCGCCAAAAGAAAGGAATACGGGGCCCATTGCCCGGCGACCCCGGCAACTGCGCCGACCAAAACGTAAATTCCGGCTCCGACCATGACACCCACGCCATAGGCGACGAGCAATGGTAATCCGATACGGCGTTTGAGCTGTTCTGACATAATGCACCCTGGTCTTTTCGACCCTATTATTCGGTGAAGACCGGGCCGTTCTTTGACACATCACAAGTCCCGCATGAAACGTGGCGTCAGAACGTGGTTTGGATGGGGATACAAGTTCGGTTCTGCAGTATTACCCCCACAAAAAGTCAAAACCCGCAGGTCTTGAAAGTCCTGCGGGTCGACATATTTAGCGATGCGGTTCGACGTGAATTAGCCTTTGAGGCGATCCGGCAAGGCATTGGCCCATGCCGAAATTGTCCCGGCCCCAAGGCAGACAACCATATCACCGGGCTGCGCCTGTTCACGAACCAAGCGTTCGAGATCGTCCTCGCTATGCAAGGCCCGCGCATGGCGGTGGCCGTGGCGGACCAAACCGGCGACAAGATCATCGCGGCTTGCGCCTTCGATGGGGTCTTCTCCGGCGGCAAAAACCTCTGCGATGGCAACAACATCAGAGTCGTTGAAGCAGCTGCAGAATTCTTCGAAATGGTGATGCAGGCGGGAATAACGGTGCGGTTGGTGCACGGCAATCACCCGGCCTTCGGTGGCCTGACGGGCGGCTTTGAGCACGGCGGCGATTTCAACAGGGTGGTGACCATAGTCGTCAATCACGGTGACGCCGTTGACTTCGCCAACCTTGGTGAAACGACGGTTGACGCCGCCAAAGGCCGCTAGTGCCTCGCGGATTTCATCACCAGACATACCGAGATGACGGGCCACAGCAATGGCGGACAATGCGTTGGAAACGTTGTGGTCCCCCGGCATCGGCAGGGTACAGCCTTCGATCACCAGATCTTCGGATTGGAACGCCACATCAAAATGCGCCACACCCTTTTTGTAAGTCAGGTTGATGGCGCGCACGTCGGCTTGGGCGTTGAACCCATAGGTCACAACCCGGCGGTCAGACACACGACCGACCAGCGCCTGCACTTCGGGGTGATCAATGCAGCACACCGCCAAACCATAGAAGGGAATGTTCGACACAAACTGATAAAACCCGTCACGCAGGTTTTCGATGCTGCCCCAATGTTCCATATGCTCGGGGTCGATATTGGTGACGATGGCGACAGTTGCGGGCAAACGGTTAAAGGTGCCGTCGCTCTCATCGGCTTCGACGACCATCCACTCGCCCTCGCCCATCCGGGCGTTGGAACCATAGGCGTGAATGATGCCACCGTTCACAACGGTCGGGTCAAAGTTACCGGCGTCCAAAAGCGTGGCCACCATGGTGGTGGTGGTGGTTTTGCCGTGGGTTCCGGCGACCGCAATGTTGGATTTCAGGCGCATCAGCTCGGCCAGCATTTCGGCGCGGCGCACAACCGGCAAACCACGGCGGCGGGCTTCGTCCAATTCGGGGTTGCCCGGCTTGATTGCCGAAGAGATCACAACAACTTCGGCCGCCTCTAGGTTTTCGGCCTTTTGGCCGACAAAGATATGCGCGCCCAGCTCGGCCAGACGGTTGGTGATCTTGCTCTCTTTTAGGTCAGAGCCTTGAACAACATAGCCGTGGTTCAACAGCACTTCGGCAATGCCCGACATGCCAATGCCACCAATGCCAACAAAATGGATCGGCCCGACGTCGCCGGGAAGTTTGGTTGCCCCTGTCATCGCAGTGCTCCGTTCAAAATCCAGATCTTTCATGTGCTGCCCCGCCTGTTTTCTCGTTATTCTTGGTTTTCGTTATCAACTTGGTCTGTATATCCGGCCAATTGTTCGACCAAAGCGGCCAGTTCTTCGGTGGCCTCGGGTTTGCCGACGCTTAGGGCCGCATTTGCCATTTGGATCGCGCCCTTTTCATTGGTCAGAATCTGCAAAATCGCTTCGCTCAGGCTTTCTATGGTGAGCTTGCTTTCGGGCATGCGGATCGCCGCCCCGGCATCAACCAAGCCTTGCGCATTGGCGTTTTGGTGATCACCAGTCGCGTGTTTGTAGGGGATCAAAATAGAGGGCCGCCCAATCACGCTAATATCAGCAACGCTCGACGCGCCTGCGCGCGACACAACCAATTGCGCCTCGCTCATGCGGGCGGGAACATCGTGGAAGAACGGCTGGACATCGGCGTCTACCCCGTTTTCCGCGTAATAGGTATTTACGCGTTCGCCATCTTCGTCGCGAGCCTGATGGCTCACCCGGAGGTTCCCGAGCACATCCAGCGGCAGCGCAGCAATCGCCGGGGGCACCATATCGGACAAGATACGCGCGCCTTGCGACCCACCGATCACCAGCATCGACATCGGATAAGGCCCCGGCGCGATATAGCCGGCACCCGCGCGTTCCATCACCGCGCCACGGACCGGATTGCCAACATGGACGCCGTCTACACCTTCGGGCAAGGCCGTCGGCCATGTGCCACAGGCAATCACATCCACCTTGGGGGCAAAGATTTCGTTCACCCGCCCCAAAACGCCATTTTGTTCGTGAATCATCCGGGGCAATTTCATCAACCACGCCGCACCTAGCGCCGGGATAGACGGGTAGCCGCCAAAGCCGATCACCACATCCGGGCGATCCTTGCGAAATTTGAAAAAGGTCGACACAACGCCGCCAAGGATTTTGAACGGCACAATCGCCTTGGCCGCGATGCCGCCACGGGCAAAAGTGGCGCTGGAAACCTCTTCGATTTCGACGGTGTGGGGAAAGCCACCGGTGTAACGCGCCCCGCGCGCATCGGTCGAAAGCTTGACCCGCCAGCCACGGCGCAACATCAGTTCAGCCAGAGCCTGAGCAGGGAACATATGTCCGCCTGTTCCACCTGCCGCCATCACCAACAAGGGCTTGCGCTCTGCCATTTTACCTACTCCACACCCAGTTTCGGGGTCAGATACCTTATAGGCGCGATTTGGGCAATCATGACGCTACATGCTGCGCCAAACCCTGCCCATCTGTGTCTTACCGCCCGCGTGATCGGAGCATGTCACCGATTTCGCCCTGAGGCCGCGTGCGGGTAAAGGCCAGTAACATGCCCACCGCAATGCCACCGGCAATGAGGGAAGAGCCGCCATAGCTTACAAACGGCAGGGTCATGCCCTTGGCCGGAAGCAACCGCACGGCAACGCCCATGTTGATCATCGCCTGAACACCAAACATCGCCGCCAGACCGGTCCCCGCAAAGCGGATAAACGGATCACGTTCACGCATCAGGCGCACAAGGCTGCGCACCACAATTGTGGCGTAAAGCGCGATGATGGCCAAAACCATGACAAGCCCGTATTCCTCGGCCGCAACGGCGATGATAAAATCGGTATGCGCATCGGGAAGCGACCATTTCACCGTGCCCTCGCCCACACCAACACCAAAGAAACCACCTTCGCGGATGGCATTGGTGGCATAGCCAAGCTGGGTTGTTGGATCGACATCGGGGTTGAGAAAGCCATCAATGCGGCGGGCAAAGTGTTCGGACGCGCCATAGGCAAACATGCCGCCCAGCACCACCAGACCAGCCAGCCCGATCAACAAGATCATCGGCGCACCGCCAACAAACCACATGACGCCCCAGCCAAACAGCACCAGCGACGCTTGACCAAAGTCGGGCTGCATCGCCAGCATAAGCACAATCGTCACCACAAGGATAAAGCTATAGGTTCGACCGGGAGGCCCCCCAAGCTCAAGCCCGGCGGCCATAAGCCACGCGGCCATGATCACAAAGGTCGGTTTCAGGAATTCAGAGGGTTGGATCGAGGCAAAGCCAAGCGAGTACCAGCGCACCGCGCCTTTGCCAAAGTCCGTTCCAAGAAAAGGGAGTAAAGCCAAGGCGATAAAGGCCGCGATAAAGCCGAGGACCGCCAAACGCCGCACCAAAAGCGGGCTCATCATCGAGGTGAGGAACATCACCATCATGGCCAAGCCGCCAAAGAAGGCCTGACGTTGGACATAGTGAAACGGGGTCAAACCGTTGCGTTCCGCCAAAGGCGGCGAGGCCGCCAGCCCAAGCAATATCCCCATACCAAACAGCATGAGAATACAGCTCAGAGTCCATTTATCGACCGTGCGCCACCACTTGGGCAACACAGGTTCAACATCACGCACGGGAACCGTGCCGTACACCATCTCTGTCATGAGATCACCGCTTTTACTGCCTCATCGCCCCGTTTTCGGGGTCGCTTTGGGGTAGAGTAGCCAAAAACATATCTTTTGGCCAGAATTTTAACGTTAACAGCTGGCTCAAAGCCCGGCGGCGCGCAAACCAAGCAAGACTGCCACACCCAAGCCCACCGAAATCACCAGCGACACGCGCATGGCCGATAGCGCCGTGACCCCAAGGGCCAAGACCCCCGGCACGCCCCCGGCCATCAAGGACGGCGCGACCAAGGCCGAGAGGATCGCAACCGGTACGGCGGCCAAGGCGGCCTCGACCCGGTGATGGACCTGACCAAAGCGCACCATGATGAGATGCCCGCCAATCCGGGTTAGATAGGTTGCCGCCGCACAAAGCAGGATGATCAAAACCGTATCACTCATGCTGCCGCCTCCGCTTCTTTGGGTTTGCTAAGGGCCGCCGCGACCACAAGGCCAACGCCACCGCCCAAGGTGATGTGCCAAGGGCTCCCCAAAGTTTGATGGACAATGATCGAGGCCACCGCGCTAGTACTTAGGATCACCCAGAAATGCCCCCGGCCGTGAAAGCCCATGATCAGCCCCATAAAATACAGCGGCAAAAGGAAATCCATCCCCCAGGCCGCCGGATCGTCAATCAGCGCGCCAAACAGAATGCCCAAAAGGTTGGCCCCCAACCACACCGAATAGATCGCTGTGGCATAGGAGAAATAGTAGGTCGGGCGCAGCCGGGTTTTCAGCGCCCGCATTTCCGAAGCGGCAAATTGCGGGTCAACCAACAGATGAAAGGCCAATGCCTTTTGCCAAAACCCAAACGCCCCCATGTGGCGCCCGAGCGACGCCGAATACAAAACATGGCGAAAGTTCAGGGCAAAAACAGCGAGAACAATCGACCAGATCGGCAAGTCCTGCCCCATCAATTCAACCATCACAAACTGCGACGCCCCGGCGTAGATGGTGGCCGAGGCCAGCATGATATCAGCCATGCCCATACCGGCTTCGGCGGCCACCGCCCCAAACACAGCGGCAAAGGGCACCACAGCGCCCAAAACCGGGGCAACATCGCGCAACCCGTCGCGCATATCGCTTTGCCAATGGCTTTCGATCACTGTTGCCTCGGTCATATCACCCTCATATCGAACATCGTGCGTTTTGATGAACTCGTCAGAAACGTTTGTCAAGATGAACAGCGGTCATTATACCGAACGAAACCTGCGGAGACGTCATGACCCCGATCACCCTTATAGCGCGCGCCTTAAAACGAGAACGGGCCAAAGCCGGGCTAAGCCTATCGGCATTGGCGGAACAGGCCGGTTTGGCAAAATCAACACTGTCGCAACTTGAAGCCGGTCAGGGCAACCCAAGCATCGAAACGCTCTGGGCGATCGCCACCGCTTTGGACGTGCCGTTTGGGTTCTTGTTCGACACCGCACCGCCGGACATGACCTTGGTTCGCGCCGGAGAAGGAACGCCGATCAATTCCGAAGGCACGGATCTTCGGGCCGTTTTATTGTCAAATGGCCCTCCGGGCAGCCGTCGCGATCTTTATCGCTTTGATTTGGTTGCCGGGGCGGCGCGCGATGCGGCGGCGCATCCGCAAGGCACCATCGAACATGTCATTGTCTCATCCGGGCGCGCCCGCGTAGGCCCCAAAGACGCCCCAGAAGAGCTTGGCCCCGGGGATTATTTCCGCTTTCCCGGCGATGTCGCCCATATCTATGAGGCCGTGTCAGAGCGGGCCACCTTGTTTCTGGCGATGGAATTTCCACGTTGAACCCTTGCGCTTTGGCGCAATCTTGGGCACGGCCACGGTATGAAAGTCAAAACCCTCATTCTTGGGGCCGGTGCCGCCGGTCTGATGGCCGCCGCCCATGCCGGGCCCGATACGCTTTTGGTAGATCACGCCAAATCGCCCGGCGAAAAGATCCGCATTTCCGGCGGTGGGCGCTGCAACTTTACCAATATGTATTGCGGGTTCGAAAACTACCTTGGCGGCAACCCGCATTTCCACAAATCGGCGCTGACCCGTTATACGCAATGGGATTTTGTCGAACTGGTCGGCAAGCACGGCATTGAGTGGCACGAAAAAACGCTGGGTCAGCTGTTTTGCGATGGCAAGGCGACGCAAATCGTAGCGATGCTGGTGGCCGAGCTTGAGGCCGCCGGAGCGCAGTTGTGGTTAAAGACCTCAATCAAAGAGGTTCGCCACGACGGCAACCGTTTTCAGGTAACCTTGGAACGCGACGGCAAGGACATCTCTGTCACCTGCGCCAATCTCATTGTGGCGACGGGTGGCAAATCCATCCCGAAAATGGGGGCAACCGGGTTGGCCTATGACATCGCCCGCCAGTTCGGCCATGCCGTGACCGAAACCCGCCCTGCCCTTGTGCCGTTTACCTTTGACAAAGGCCGCTTTGCCGAAATTTCCGGGGTCTCTGCGCCGGTTCGGTTGACCTGCCATGACACCACGTTTGACGAGGCGATGTTGTTCACCCATCGCGGATTGTCTGGCCCGGCGGTTTTACAAATTTCGAGCTATTGGCGCGATGGGGATGCGATTTCCGTCAACCTCCTGCCTGAGCTGGATTTGAGTGCCGTTCTAAAAGACAAACGCAAAAGCGAGGGGCGCAAGGCGTTGAAAACTGAACTGGCCCGGCATTTGCCCGCGCGTTTGATCGATCACCTATCGGAAACCGTGACCTTTACCGGCAACCTTGGTGATCTCTCTGATACCCGCATTGCCGATCTGGTGCAGACCTTGGAAAACTGGGTGCTCAAACCCACCGGCACCGAAGGCTATCGCACCGCCGAGGTGACCCTAGGCGGGGTGGATACGGACGGGTTGAATTCCAAAACCATGATGTCAAAAACGGTGCCCGGCCTCTATTTCATTGGCGAAGCCGTTGACGTGACTGGGTGGTTGGGCGGCTTCAATTTCCAATGGGCGTGGTCGTCTGCCGTGGCCGCAGGGCAAGCGGCCAAGTCAGAACCGGTTTAGAAACGAAGGGCGTTTTATTGCCCAAGCGCCCTGTTGACCTGATCCACAAAATCATCGCCGCGCTTTTCGAAATTATCGTATTGATCAAAGCTGGCTGCGGCGGGTGCAAGCAAGACAACCTCGCCCTCTTGGGCGTCTTCTGCGGCTCGTGCTACGGCGGCCTCCATTGTCGTGCAAACTTCAGTGTCAGCTTGGGGGATTTGCAGGGCAAAGGCCTCGGCCTCGCGTCCGATCACATAGGCTTTGACGACGTTTTTCAAACCCGGATAAAGCGCCTCTAGGCCACCTTCTTTCATCAACCCACCACAGACCCAGCGAATTCGTGGAAAGGCCTCAAGCGCCTTGAGCGCCGCGTCGACATTGGTGGCCTTGGAATCGTTCACAAAACGCACGCCGCCGCGTTCTCCGACAATCTGACTGCGATGGGGGAGGCCTGCGAAACTGTGCAAACCGTCCTCGATCATGCGTGGCGCAAGGCCAACGGCGCGACAGGCAGCATAGGCGGCACAGGCGTTTTGATGGTTATGGGCACCGGGCAACCCGGCAACATTGCGCAGATCAATCGACGCGATCTGACGCCCCTTGCGGTATTCCGACAGGAACCCTTTGCGCGCAAACACCTGCCATCCCGGACCGGTCAGTTTCGTGCCCGATGACACGCGGATCACCCGATCATCCCCCGGCCCTTCGGCCAGTTGATTGGCCAAAAATTGGCCTTCGGCCTCATCCACGCCTACAACGGCGCGATCCGGGCCGCCTTCGGCAAACAGGCGGCGTTTGGCGGCGAAATATCCGCCATGCCCCGCGTGGCGATCAAGGTGATCGGGCGACAGATTGGTGAACACCGCAACATCGGGCGTCAGGCTGCGCGCCAGATCGGTTTGATAGCTCGACAGTTCCAAAACAACGACACTACCATCGCCAAGCGGATCGATGTCCAAGACACCCCGGCCGATGTTTCCGGCCAATTGGCTATCGCGGCCCGCACTTTCCAGAATGTGATGGATAAGGGCGGACGTGGTGGATTTGCCGTTTGAGCCGGTGATCGCAATCACCTTTGGCACGGTGTCGAACATGTCCCATCCGCGCCCTAAAGATTGAAAGAATAGCCCAATGTCATTGTCGACCGGCACACCGGCCTGCAAGGCCGCCGCGATCACCGGATTGGGTGTCGGGTAAAGATGCGGGATACCGGGCGAGACAACCAAGCGGGTGAGCTCATCCATGGCGCGGCGCAGATCGCGGGCGTCAAAGCCTTCGGCCTCGGCGCGTTCTCGGGCTTTGGCGTTGTCATCCCAAACAATCGGGATCGCACCACCATCGCGCAAGGCACGCGCCGCCGACAGACCAGAACGGCCCAAACCAAGTACACCGACCTTGGCATTTTCCAATCCATGTACCGGAATCATAACGCGCCCTCTTCTTTTGTGTCCGGGCGACTTGCTTGGTCTGTTCGTGGTTGACCCGCCCTCGTTTGGGTCTGTTTGTCTTAGAAACCGCCCAAATGGCAAGAGGAAGCTCACCGAGATAGAAAAAGCCCCCGGAACCAAAGGAACCGAGGGCTGGAGAATTCAATCGAAAAGACAGGTTAGCGCACCTTGAGCGTGGCAAGACCAATGATCGCGAGGATCAGCGAGATGATCCAAAAGCGGATCACGATCTGCGGCTCGGCCCAGCCCTTTTTCTCATAGTGGTGATGGATCGGAGCCATCAGGAACACCCGTTTGCCGGTGCGTTTGAAATAGAGTACCTGAATGATAACGCTCAGCGCTTCGACAACGAACAACCCGCCAACGATGGCAAGCACCAGTTCGTGTTTGGTGGCCACGGCAATGGCCCCCAAGGCACCACCCAAAGCCAATGACCCGGTGTCGCCCATAAAGACCGCCGCCGGGGGGGCGTTGTACCAAAGAAAGCCCAAACCACCACCAACAACACCGGCCGCAAAGACCAGAATTTCGCCGGTTCCGGGCACATAATGAACGTCAAGATATTCAGTGAAATCAACCCGGCCCACTGCATAGGCGATAATGCCAAGGGTCGAGGTGGCGATCATCACCGGCATAATCGCCAGCCCGTCCAACCCATCGGTCAAGTTCACAGCATTGGCCGCGCCAACGATAACGATGATTGAAAACGGGATAAACAAATAGCCAAGGTTGATCAAAGTGTCCTTGAAGATCGGCAAGGCAAGCTTGTTGGCCAAAGCTTCGGGGTGGTATTGCGCCGCCCAATAGGCCGCGATCCCGGCAATGACAAAGCCCAAGACAAGCCGAATTTTGCCCGAGACACCATCGGTGTTTTGTTTGGAGACCTTGGCATAATCATCGGCAAAGCCAATCGCCGCATAAGCGATGGTGACAAAAAGAACCATCCAGACAAAGGGGTTATCAAGACGCGCCCAAAGCAAGGTTGAGGTCACCAAAGCGCCGATAATCAACAGCCCACCCATGGTTGGGGTGCCGGCCTTGACGAAATGCCCTTCGGGGCCATCATCGCGGATCGGCTGGCCCTTGCCCTGCTTTTTGCGCAAAACATTGATCAGCGGGCGACCAAAGAGAAAGCCAAAGATCAAAGCGGTCAGAAACGCGCCACCCGCGCGGAAGGTGATATAGCGAAACAGGTTAAAAAGGTCCCCGCCGTCGCTCAGTTCCGTCAGCCAATACAGCATGCTCTACCCCTTTACCCGTCCAGTTTCGCGCGGGATTGGCCCATTTTTCGGATCGCGTCAACCACGCGGGCCATCTTCATCGATAGCGATCCCTTGACCAAGACCACATCAGCGGCCCCCATATCTTGTGCCACAGTGGCGGCCATCTCGTCGCTTGTTGCGCAATGACGCCCCTGTTTGTCGGCAGGCAGGGCCTGCCATAGGGATGTCATCAATGGCCCCACACAATGCACAAGGTCGATGTTTTCCATCGCGTCCAACTCTGCGATCTTTTGGTGCAGAGCGATTTCGGTCTCGCCCAGCTCGGCCATGTCCCCAAGATAAGCCACACGTCGACCGGCCCCTTTGGGCGTCGCGGCGGCGAGAACTTCGAGGGAGGCCGACAAAGACGCCGGATTGGAATTGTAAGCGTCGTCAATCAGTTCGACCGATAGGTTTGGGTCGACGGCGTCCAGATCGATGATCTCACGCGCGCCGCGCCCGGCCCCAGCGGACCATTGCCCAAGGGCGGTGATCGCCATGGCCAGATCGAGATCAAGCGCCGTGACAACGCCCAAAACCCCCATGGCATTGGTGGCAAAATGGCGGCCGGGGGCCATAACTTTGAACAAAACCGGGTCTTCTCCGGCGACGCCTTGGGCCACGGTACAGGTATCGCGGATCGAAACCGAGCTAAGCCGATGATCATTGATGTCGGTTTCGCCAAAGCGGATCACGGTGTTGGCGCGTTCGGTCGCAGCGGCGTCAAGAAGTGGCGATACATCCAGATCGCCGTTGATCACAGCGGACCCGCCCGGTTCCAACCCGTCAAAAATCGCCGCCTTTTCGCGGGCAATCCCCTCGATGCCATCAAAAGCCGCGAGATGCGCCGGGGCAACGATGGTGATCATCGCCACATCCGGCCGCGCCATTTGCGCCAGAGGGGAGATTTCGCCGGGATGGTTCATCCCAATCTCAACGACGGCAAAATCGACATCCTGTGGCATGCGCGCCAAGGTCAATGGCACGCCCCAATGGTTGTTATAGCTTTTCTCGGCGGCGTGAACCTTGCCCTGCGCGCCCAAAACCGTGCGCAGCATTTCCTTGGTCGAGGTTTTGCCAACCGACCCGGTCACCGCGACAACCTTGGCCTTGGTCCGTGCCCGCGCCGCGCGACCAAGCGCTTCTAATCCGGTCAATACATCGTCGACCAACAAAAGTGGCGCCGTGTCCGGCACGCCTTCGGGAATGCAACTTACCAAGGCGGCCCCTGCCCCGCTTGCAAGCGCTTGGGCGACAAAGTCATGGCCATCGCGCGCCGCTTTGAGCGCCACAAACAAATCGCCCGCTTCAATGGTACGGGTGTCAATCGACACACCGTTGACCGACCAATCGCCAATCGCACGGCCACCGGTGGCCTGTTCCGCTTCGCGTGCTGTCCAGAGCATCACAACCCCTTACCATCTAGCGCCGCAACGGCAACGCTGGCTTGTTCCACATCATCAAAGGGATAGATCGTGTCGCCGACGGTTTGCCCGGTTTCATGGCCTTTGCCACAGATCAACAGGGCGTCCCCCGGCCCCAAGGCATCAACTCCGCGCAAGATCGCTTCGGCGCGGTCACCCACTTCGATGGCCTCCGGTGCACCCGCCATAACGGCGGCGCGGATGGTGGCCGGGTCTTCGGAACGGGGATTATCATCGCTGACAATGACCAAATCGGCGTTCTCTGCCGCCGCTTGCCCCATCAACGGGCGTTTGCCAGCATCGCGATCACCGCCCGCGCCGACAATCGCAACCAGACGGCCCATCACATGGGGGCGCAGGGCCTTGATCGCGGTCGACACCGCGTCGGGCGTATGGGCGTAATCAACAAAAACCGCCGCGCCATTGTCTCGTGTCGCCGCCAATTCCATGCGCCCGCGCACTGTGCCCATCTTCGGGAGAACGTCAAAGACCTCTCCGGCTGGGGCCCCGCAAGCGATGGCAAGACCGGCGGCCAAAAGGATGTTTTCGGCCTGAAACCCGCCGATCAGCCCAAGGCGTGCCTGATACACGGCCCCGCCCCAGCTTAGGCGGATTTCCTGACCCGTAGCATCAAACCGCTGCCCTTCGAGACAGAGATCGGCGGCGTGACGGCCAACGGTGATCACCTCTTGGCCACGAGCGCGGGCGATGGCCAGCATGTCAACGCCACGCGGATCATCAATGTTGATCACAGCGGTGCCATCCTCGGGAAGAACACGGGCAAACAACCCGGCCTTGGCGGCGAAATAATCCTCAAAACTCTCGTGATAATCGAGATGGTCCTGAGTGAAGTTGGTGAAACCTGCGGCGGTCAGCTGCACACCGTCCAAACGCCGCTGAGCCAAGCCGTGGCTTGAGGCCTCCATCGCGGCATGTGTTACTTCCTCGCGCGCGGCGGCGGCCAGCATTTTATGCAGCGTGATGGGTTCCGGCGTTGTGTGGCTAAGCGGCGCGGTCCAATCCCCCTCAACCCCGGTGGTCCCAAGGTTGACGGCGCGTTTGCCCAAGGCCTGCCAAAGTTGACGCGCAAAGGTCGCGACGCTGGTTTTGCCATTGGTGCCGGTGATGGCAATCACGCAGTCGGGCTGCGCACCCGACCAAAGCGCCGCCGTATAGGCCAGCGCCTGACGTGGATCTTCGGCAATCACGAGCGCCGCATCTGATGCTGCTAATTCATCGGCGGCAATCTCTGCGCCTTTGGCATCGGTAAGGATCGCTCCGGCCCCCATGCGCAACGCATATTGGATGAACTCACCGCCATGCACCCGTGTTCCGGGCAAAGCCGCAAATAGGTAGCCATCTTTGACGTCGCGGCTATCAACCGCCATGCCTGTTACCTGCGCCTCGCGCCCTGCACGCGCGGTGAGGCCCAGCTCCGCTAGGCTTTTCGTTTGCCCGCTGGTCATACTCATGAACGCCCCCCAGCCTTCTTGTTTGGTGTGGTCCTATGCCCCGCGCTATTGGGAGATGCGCACGACGCCTTCCAATTGCCCTGTATTGAACTCTGGACGCAAGCCCAGAAGCGGTGCGACCCGGCCAATCATTTCAGCGGCAACCGGCACAGCCGTCCAACCGGCGGTACGGCGCGGTTTCTTGCCAGAGGTTTCGACCGGTTCGTCAAGCGTCACGATCAGCACGTATTTGGGATCATGGGCCGGGAACATCGACGCAAAGGTCGCGATGACCTTGTCTTTGTAATAGCCGCCGCCGCGTTCCTTGGGCTTGTCCGCCGTGCCGGTTTTGCCACCAACATGATAGCCTGCGACCTCACCAAAGCTGGCGGTGCCTTCGGTGACAACCTTGCGCAACATGGTTCGCGAGGCCGCCGCCACGGCTTCGGACATCACACGCTCCCCATCTTGGGGGCCGGACTGTTTGAGCAAGGTTGGTTTCACCGCAATGCCGCCATTGGCAATCGCCGCGTACCCTGCCGCCAAATGCAGCGGCGTTGTCGAAATCCCGTGACCATAAGAAATGGTGACCGCACTTAGGTCTGTCCAACGTTTTGGCAAAAGCGGCTGACCACCCTGGGCCTCAACAATCTCGGCCGGAGTTGGTTCAAACATGCCCAGCTTACGCAAAAACTCTTGTTGGCGTTTTTTGCCAATCGCGAGAGCCATTTTTCCAGTGCCACGGTTGGAGGATTTGATGATGATCTCGGATACGCTGATCTGGCCATAGTTGTGGTTGTCAAATTCCCCAATCTTGTGACCACCCACCTTAAACGGCGGACGTGTGTCGATGATTGTGTTTGGATTGACCAAACCCAATTCCATCGCTTGGGCCGCTGCAAAAATCTTGTAGGTTGACCCCAGTTCATAAACGCCTTGCACCGCACGGTTGAACAATGGGCTGTCCGAGGCATCGCCTTCGGTCAGAGGATTGGGGCGATCATTGGGGTCAAAATCCGGCAGCGAGACAATGGAAATCACCTCCCCGGTTTGTACATCCATAAGAACAGACGCCGCGCCTTTGGCATTCAAAAGCTTCATGCCCGCATAGAGCACTTCTTCGGAAGCGGCCTGAACCGTCAGATCAATGGCAAGCTCTAGCGGCGCACCTTCTCGGGCCGGATTGCGCAATTCGTCGTCATAGAATTTCTCGATCCCGGCGGTGCCAATAACTTCGGCGGAATGCACACCTTCGCGGCCAAAACCCGCACCTCCCAACACGTGGGATGCTATCGCACCATTCGGATAAAGACGCATTTCACGGGGGCCAAACAACAGGCCGGGTTCACCGATATCGTGAACGGCCTGCATTTGCTCTGGCGACAACTTCTTGCGCACCCACATGAATTTCTTCTTGGGGTCGTTGAAACGACGGGTCATCGCCTCAACATCAAAGTCGTCAAAAATCTTGCCAAGTTCTTTGGCAGCGCGCTCTGGCTCGATCATCTGTTGAGGATGAGCGTATAGGCTATGGGTATCCATGTTCGTGGCCAAAACCCGGCCATGACGATCAACAATATCGGCGCGGCTGGCGACAATTGAGGCCCCGGTCAACGTGGCGCGCGGTTCAGCGGCCTCGGTCGCGGCGATGGTGCCCATACGGGCCCCGATCACGCCAAAGGCGCAAAAGAACATAACCCCCAAAACCAAAAGCCGCCCTTCGGATTGCAGGCGGGTTTTGTCGCGCATTTGCTCATGACGCAGACGCCGGTTTTCCTTTTCAATTGCGTCCGGATTTTCACCTTTTTGGCGAGCATCCAAGATACGCGCCAAAGGTCGCAGAGGTGTGCGCATCATGGTTGCTGCGCCCCCGCGCTTGTCACGTCAATCGGTTCCGTGACCTCTAGCTTGGTGTCCGGAATTGGAAAAATCACATCGCGAACGCCACCAAACTGATCCGGGCGCAGTGGCATCAAACCCAGGCGGGTAAAGTTCAAATCCGCCAGATCACGCAACCTATCCGGGCGATTGAGATACGCCCATTCCGCCCGCAAAATCGCCAAGCGTTCCCGTGCTTCACCAATATCGCGGCGCAGGGCATCCACCCGGTCAAGCTCATCTTGCGTACGATAATTCTCATGATAGGCCCAATAGCCGGTGCCAATCACGGCCAAGGCGCTGAGAAGAAAAAGCAAACTACGCATCTCAGTGTCTCCTGTTCTGCTCGGGCCCCTCAACCAGGGGCATGGCGATCTCGCCGGGTTCGATCCCGCGCGGCTCAATTGTTGTTCGACGGGCCACACGCAATTTCGCCGACCGCGAACGCGGGTTTTCCGTCAGTTCTTGTTTGTCCGGCCCGACGGCCTTGCGTGTCAGGATTTCAAAAGGTTGCGTCATCACCGGGGCCTCTTTGGCATACCGGTTCACCTTGACCTTCTTCTCGCCGTGTTCTTGGAAAAAGCGTTTTACCATACGATCTTCGATGGAATGAAAGGTCACGACGGCCAGTAAACCACCGGGTTTCAACACCCGCTCTGCCGCCATCAACCCATTCCACAACGCGCCATATTCATCATTCACCGCAATGCGCAGCGCCTGAAAACTTCGGGTAGCAGCATGGGCCTGCCCCGGTTTGGTGCGACCAATGCAGCGCTCAATCAAACCCGCCAGCTGGAGAGTTGTTTCAAAGGGTTGTTCGACCCGATCAGCCACAATTGCACGCGCAATCCGGCGCGATTGCCGCTCTTCACCATATATATAAAGAATATCGGCCAGCGTTTCTTCGGCCGCCGAGTTCACCAAATCAGCCGCGCTTTGCCCGGTCTGCGCCATGCGCATATCGAGAGGACCGTCCTTCATGAAACTAAATCCGCGCTCAGCCTTGTCGAGCTGCATGGACGACACTCCAAGGTCTAGCACAACGCCATCCGCCGCCTCAACCACTTGATCCAAATCAGCAAAATTGCCTTCGACCAAATCAAGACGACCCGCATAGTCGCCGATCCAATCCATCGCCATGTCATGAGCAAGCGGATCGCGATCTATCCCAATCACCCGTTCAGCACCGGCATCCACCAAGGCCCGGCTATAGCCGCCCGCACCAAAGGTGCCGTCGATCCAAACGCCAGAAACAGGTGACACCGCCTCGATCAAGGGGCGCAATAAAACCGGGATATGTGGCGCGCCCTTGGACATGCGCTTATAGGTCCTCGTCTTCTTCGTCGTCGCCATCCAGCAACATCAGCGGATCGAAATCATCGTCCTGCTCGTCTAGGAATTCTTCGGTGGCGGCCATTTCCGCCTCGTATGTGCCCGGCTCCCAAATCTGGAAAGTATCCGCAGCACCGGCGAATTGTGCTTCTTTGCTCAGACCAATCTTTTCACGCAATTTCGCCGGCAGCACGATGCGGCCGGTTTCATCAACGGACGTTGTTGTGGACTGACTTAGGAACAGACGTTCCAGAATGCGGCGTTTTTTAGTGCCGCGCTTCATGCCGGAAATGCGGTCTTCGACCTCTTCCATTTCCTGCACGGTATAGCATTCAAGGTATTTGCGGCGACTGTCGCCATAGACAATAACGAAGTTGGGATTTAGACCTTCGGCCCAATCGGGGTCACCCGCCTGAAGAACACGGCGAAAGGAGGCCGGAATGGATACCCGCCCCTTCGTGTCGACCTTATGTCGACTTTCACCTCTGAACCTCAGCCTACGGCCCACTGTCCCGGCCCTCGCCTATTTACCCCCTGAAACGAAAAACGGCGGGTTGATCTGCTGCCACTGACCAACCCACCGCTGACCCGCTGAGCGGGTATCTCCGACTGCGCGCGCCACCTGGGGGGATGTCTGCTCGCCCGCGCGCCGGATCCTTTGTTACGATGAGAGCGAACGCCTGTATGAACCTGCTCTTATTTTTATTTTTGAAGTCGGTGTGGGGATCGTTGTTGCCCCGTTGTCCGTCTCTCATCGTGTGAGTTATGGATGCCATGGGAAATCATGGGACGCAACAGTTTTTTATGGGAATTTGGGCGGCGAGGCTCCTCAGCGCCTATCCCAGCAGTTGAAATTTCTTGGCATTTTGTAGTTTCTTCGGCACCAATTGTGGATCGCAACAAAGTGACTACTACATATGCGCATTCAGATACAAACTCGCCTTCGCCCACAAAATCCCAAAAAAAACTCACTTTGGTCGACAACTGGTCAAGTTTCGCGTTTCCTCACACCGAAAATAGAGAGTTATCCACAGGATAGAACCCCCTGACACACAAACTTGAACCGATTCGGCAGAGTTTCGCCGTTCATTTTGGGAAGTTTTGGCGGATTGATCAGTTTTGCCCATCCACCCCCACAACAGGTCCCATAGTTTCCCATGAGGCCTCTTGGAGAAAATGATTGTAGCGTGACACTTGGTTTTTGTAGCGTGTGTAGCGTGACACTTGGTTTTACAGTAAATTACACTTGTTTTTACAGCAAAACAGTTTTGGGCTGAGATGGGATTATCCGGGTGCTCCGGCGGGATCAAGGCAAAACCGTTTAAACAACCGCCCTGCCCTGATCCGTTCAACACCTCTTTAAAGCCGGTTTAATGCACTGGCTGTTTTGAGAGCGCCGTTGTGCCCTCAGCTCCTTGTTCCTTGTCGAGCCGCTGGAACGCTTGATCACAAAGATCATGTGTCTGGCGACAAGTATTCAAGACCCGTTTCAATTCCCTATTCTCTTTGCGCAGGTCGAATGTCTGATCAACAAACTCCGACTGCTTGTCCAAAGCGGCCGATAGGCGCTCAATCAACTCGTCTTTCCGCTCTAACTGTTGTTCGTGGCTAGGTCGCCGTATTGCAGATGTCTGCGATGGCGGCGCGCTCGATTGAGCAGTTTTGGGTTGGCCAGCCAATAAGTGGGCATTCCCGTTTTCGTCTGGCTCTAACTTCCCTGCACAAGTGGCCATCATTGTGTTTCGAATTGCGTATGCATCTTGCAGTTTGGAGAACAACAACAAACAGGACGCACTTCCAAATCCTATGCAAAACCATATCAACATTGTCATGATGGTGCCTTTTGCAAAACCGTGATGCGGCCAAACTAAGCCCGCATCACCGCCCATCACATGCGCAAGCGCTTTAACTGCTCGCCAACAACTCAGCCTTCAAATCGAGGTACGCGCGCGCCGCTGCCATTGGGACCACCCCGTTACCCGTTGCCTGGCAGGCGATTGCAACGCAATCTGCCGAGAGGGGCCGCAGCGGATCAGTCCAGCCCGAAAGTCTGAACCAGAGGTACAGGAGGCTACATATATGAGTGGCGTTGTTGTCTCGAAAGTCTGTTCTGCGGGACTTTGCTGCCGTTATCACTGCCAAATCGAATGACGGCTTTTGGTCATTATGTTGATGTTTGAGCAGGTCGCAAATGGTGCTTGTTGATAGCCGCCCTCATAGCCCAAAGACTTACGGGGATTGCAACGATTAGTCCTGCGATTCCTCCCCAGAAAGCCGAAGCGTCAGTTTGTCCTAAAATTGCCCCAACAAATCCAACGATAAAACCCGCAATGAAACCGGCGACCGCTCCACCAAAAAAGCCTCGCCAAACCATGCTCCACCATATTGGCAACACTTCGCCGTAAGTCATAAATTTCCCTCTCTAACAACTTAAAGCCGACTTTGGCTGCATTGCAGAAAAAGTGCAACATTGGGCTCAATGCAGTCATCCGACGATGTTTCGTTCTTTGATACCGATTGCACCTTCAAGGCGACTCACCTCATGGTGCCGCTTCCCTGATCAGGGAGAGGAGCGGCCATAAAGCGATTGCTGGTCGGCGGGTTTTGGTTTTGCGATTAGGCCCCGTGTCACGGGGTGGTGAGACACCCCGTGACCTCCCAGTATCACGCCAGATTCCCGAGGTGAATCCCGCACGGTCACGCAAACCCATCCCACAAGCGATCACATGTATATATAAGGTGGAGTTCGCAGACGGCGACTGTCAGCCCAAAGCAGACGTCGCAATTCCTGCTTACCATCACTTCTCCGTCTTCCTGACAAAGATATTCGAACGCAAATTGGCAAGCTATAGCGGTACGTCCAGAATTTGGTTTTCGAAGTTGCGGGCAGAGAGCCTTGTTGCTAGCAACTCGGTATGAAAAAATTGGTCCACACAGACATTCTTCGTCGCACACGGCAACTTGGCAGAATCGACCTGTCGAAGGCATCTTTTCGTACATTGCAGAAAGAAATTCGAAAACTTTCAGACGGCACCGCTATTCCTATCCAGATGTCACCATCGACAGAGTTTTTCTTTCGGGTTCGAAAGAACCCCGGTTCCAAAATTGCCGACGTTGAACAGCTTATGGCTCCGCCGGCCGCACTTGTGACTGGATTTCAAAGGTGCAACGGACCCGCAGAACCAATTTTTTATGCCGCATCAGATCGACTGACGGCTCTAAAAGAAACTCGAGTGGATATAGGAGATACTGTTTATCTGTCGCAGTGGATTGCTAAACAAAAGATGCCGTTTAACCACGTTTTCGCACCCAATGGGCCGGATGGTTACTTTGAGCAACTAACACCCGCTGAAACAGCACTCTATACTTTCTTTGATGCCCACATCACCAAGCAGATTGGCGCAGACTTCGCAGACGACTACAAGCTAACGGCGGCCATAGCGAAGTTCTTGATGAGTAACTTTACTCCTGGGTCTGAATACGACATTCGTGATGATCGGAGCGTTGGTCTCAGGTATTCGTCTGTATTGAGCCGAGAAACCTCATTTAACGTCGCATTCAAGCCGAATTTTGCCGTAGAGCGACTTGAGCTTTGCCATGTTTTGGAGGGAAGAATTGTTGCAGTAGGCGAAGGCGGAGAGCCCAAGCTGGAAGTATTGGATAGTGCTGACGACTTTTCGGATGGTAAGGTCGCTTGGTCCGGCGACCCGCACATGATCCCTCTCAAAGTTGAAGACAAAAAGAGGATTCAGTTCATCAGAAAGAATGGACGGTGGACCTTGCCGGTGCATCAGCGTCCCGTCACCGCCGAGGACATAGAAGAGTTTGTATGTGAAGACTTCCAAGCCAGCCTGCAAGGCAACAACTGGTGACTTCGCTCAGCTAACTTTGCAAAGGTCGTAATCTGCGCATTGCTGCCCCTGAAGCGGGGCGCAGCATCGCCGAGATCGTAGGGACCAAGCTGAATGTCCGCTGTCGGAAAATCAGGTGCCACCTTTTGCGACTGCAGAATTTTGCTCGCCGCGCCTCAATTGAATGTCCAGGTTGGGCTGACGCCGGTCACTGGGCAGCGTTGATCACACGTGATTTCGCCGCAGACGCGGTGCGGCACCGCGGCAAGGCGGCTAGGAGCCCCCTGTAACCAATGCTGCGAAACGTACCAACGTCAGCTTCGCATACGTTTAGTCGTCGCCTCTTCCCACCCTTTCAGCAAGGTGGCTCGACGGCCTGGGTACTTCTTTCCAAGAACTCTGAGCTCCTGAACCCGCTCGGTTTTGAAATGCCGATAGTCTTCTTTCATCTCGCACCAACCGACGAGGTAGCGGGTCCGATCGAGAAATGCGATCAACAGCGGCCAGACAATCCTGTCAGTCGTGCTGCCATCGCGATCCGTGTAGATAAGCTGCAATCTGTACCGCTCTCGTATGGCGTGCCGCAACAGGGCACTGTCAAAGCGTTCGGACACGCGGGCCCGTGTCTGAATGGGTTTAGAACTTCCATCTAGGACAACCGGCCGCAGTTCCTTCGGAATGGCCAGTGATAGTTTCGACACAAGGTCACGAGCGGCACGGGCCAGTGAAGGGTCGGCCTCAGATGCCACCCAGGCCGCCCCCAATGCTGCGGCCTCCAGCTCGTCTGCGGTCAGCATCAGCGGGGGCATATCATAGCCATCGTCAAGGATGTATCCCACACCCGCCTCTCCGGTGATCGGGATGCGTTGGGCGTGAAGCTCTGCCATATCGCGATAAAGCGTGCTGAGAGAGATTTCCAATTCATCGGCAAGTTCCCGTCCTGTGATGGGCGACCGGGTAGACCGCAATATCTGGATAATCTGAAACAACCGTTCTGTGCGACGCATTTTTCACCTCTCCTCTCAGGCTACTGTCATAACGGTGAGAGTAGCCTAATTCTAGAACAGTCTCAGAAACTGAAATTGCGCAAAACTTGCTTAAACGAAACGGAGCCTAAGAATGATCCATCATGAACGTAGCCTGACCATCGATGTAGCCCCTGACGCGGTGTGGGCGGTGCTCAGCCGGTACATGCATATCAACGAGTTCGCGCCCCAGATTACCTCTGTCGACGCATTGACCAACGGAGAGGTTGGGATGGGGTCGAAGCGACGGAACCATTTCGCAAACGGCACATCGCTGGTCGAAGAAGTGACGGAATGGAAGCCGGGAGCTGGATACACCGTCCAGCTCTCAGATATGGCGGCGATGCCATTGAAAGAGGCAAGTTCCGAAATTCGCATCACTCCGACAGGCGGACGTTCCAAAGTCACGTGGACCTTCGATTATCGCGTCAAATATGGCCCTTTAGGTTGGTTGTTGGGACAAACAATGATGAAGATGATGATGGGTAAGATTATTGATGTGAACCTGAAGGGTCTATCGGACAAAGCACGCGCCGGATAAGCTAGACCTGAGCGGTAACAGCAAAGCGGCCATTTATCCGAACAGAGCAAATGGCTTCTTTGTCCGCACTGCCGACCTTCGTTGTCCCAGTTGCATTACTGCCTGTCTTGTCCAAAAGCGCTGTGCGGTAGATCAAAGGCTTACGGTGTGGATAATCCTGCCAATTCACGTAGGATAGAAGCCGCAAATTTCGTTAGCGCAGGATTTTGCCCTATTCGCAACTGACCCCAACCTGCGCTCCGCAAAGCTTTTTGAGGCCGGGCGTATTGTTACTTGAGGGAAGGGAGGGGGGTAAAGGGCTTTGTTGCACAAATCGGGTGAAGTGTGTTCTTCCCCTTTCCCCGGAGGGACTTATCCTACGGGCTCTGTTACAGGGATGCCAAGAGCTGTGTAACGGTTTAGCACGGCGATGCGGCTTCGGCGGTGATACCCACTCCACCGCCGCCACAAGGTGCGGCCTAGGTATCTTGACGCCTCCACGGCTTGGTTCCGGGCGATGGCCCCGTTGCTCGTAGGCTTCCATGGCTTGGCATTCTTGCGAGGCGGAATGACAGCATGGGCATTCCGCTCGGCAATCGCGTCGTGGCATTTGCGCGTGTCGTAAGCCCCGTCGGCGGTGACCGACCCAATGTCCTGATCGGACGGAACTTGCTTCAGCAGCTCAGGCAGCATTGGCGCATCACCGATGTTGCTGGTGGTGACCTCGACCGCCCGAACCTCCAGTGTTTCTTCATCGATCCCTATGTGTATCTTACGCCAGATACGCCGCTTGGGGCCACCGTGCTTACGGGCATTCCACTCGCCTTCGCCCTCTGCCTTGATCCCCGTGCTGTCAATCAGCAGGTTCAAAGGGCCAGTCCCACCACGATACGGCAGGTTTACGTTCAGCGTCTTCTGACGGCGGCAAAGGGTGCTGAAATCCGGCATCTCCCAGCTCAACCCTACCAACTTCAGCAAGCTCTTAACGAAGCCTGTCGTCTGCCGAAGCGGCATTCCGAACAACACTTTCAGTGTCAGGCAGGCTTGGATCGCGGCGTCACTGAATTGTTGTCGCCGACCGCGTTTGCCCGTCGGCGGCGGTATCCAGACCATCGGGGGATCAAACCAGATTGATAGCGACCCACGTCGCTTTAAGCTGTCATTGTAGGTCGACCAGTTCGTGGTCTTGTACTTCGTAGGGGCCCAGCTGCTCATGAGCTCGAGCTATCATGCTGGATTCGCGAGAGGAATCCCTCAACCCATTTGTGCAACAAAGCCTCTTGGAGTAAGAAACGCAAGGGGAGTTACCTCACGAGGTCCGTACGATGGTGGTGATCAAGAAAGACGCCTTGCTGGACAATATCGTGATTTAGCGGCGCGATTTGGGAATTCGCATCCTAGAATTTCTGAAACGCTGGTAGCAATTGCCGAGGGGTACGAATGGGATGGGCGTCGGCAAGATGAACAAGCTGCGGTTGGCGAAAGATGGCATCCATGATTGCCTGAACTGCTTCGAGAAACGCTTCGAGGCGGTTCAATTATCTATTTGTGACCCTACCACCCGAACCGGTAATCTCCAATCAGTGGGGCGACCCTGTTTGTGCGCACGTACTCGCACCACCTTTCCATTCGATAAATATATTTGATTTCCGCTTCTAGGGAGCTTCAAGGCGCCAGCATTCTCTGCAAGGGATGTGTATTTTAGGCTGGTGGAGCCAAGAAACTTTATTCCATATTAACGTGTAGCGCCAATATACGCCTGAGTTGGAAGTACAGATAGGTGTTGAAGCCGGGGGCACTTGTAACGCTTACGTTGGCTCGTTGAAAAGAACTTCATGCCTTGCCCTCATTGCTGACTAAGTGTTGAGTTTTGCCCTATACTCAACATCGCCCCAGTGCTTATTCGGCGACAACTTCTTTGCCCGGCGCGCAATGTCGGCAAAGGTGACCGGCATAAAGTCCCACACATCAACGCCGACATTCACAGAATTGCGAGACCCGCGCCAATTGTTGTGAACATGACCGAAGAGCTGTAGTGCACCTTTGCGGGCATGGTTCCAGGTAATCATTGGGTAGTGGCACAATGTGTTGGGCTGGTTTTGAGGACCATCCTGCAATTCAACGAAATGCGAGATAGAATCCCAAGGGAGTTCCAGTGTTGGCTTGTGATCATGATTCCCAACGACCAAGTGACGCTCACCACCCGGCAACTGGTTGAAAATCTGCTCAACGTAAGCGCTGTCCTTGGCTCGGGAGCCAAAAGCAAAGTCCCCTAGAATCCAAAGTTGGTCTTCCGAGCCAACCACCTTCCACATGTTTTCCAACAGCGCCGCGTCCATCTGGGATGCCGACATGAAGGGGCGGTTGCAAAACCGCATGATGTTTTCGTGGCCGAAATGCGTATCAGCCGTATACCAGATTGTCATTGAGTGTTCTCTCGGTTCAGTTAACCCGCCAGAGCGCGAAATTCCTCCGGCGTGTAATCCAGCGCCAATAATTTCAGAAGAAGCAGATCCAAAGGCAATTGCGTTTCCATCCACTGCACTTTTTCAGCATTGATGCTTAGATCGAAGCCGCCAGATTTGTTGAGGGAAATGCAAATTTCACGCCCATTTAGATAATCCCAAAGGAGCTCGGAAAACGGACTCTCCCCACTCTTTGGATGCGTTGAAAGGCCAGAACACTGAGCAAGAATTGTTGGCAATACGTCCGTAAAGACAGCCCATGCCTGATGTAGCTCCTGTATTTTCAATGTTTGCAAACTAGAAGTGGGCTGCGGTGCTGACGACTTTAGCGCCAATACTGGTGCAAACTTCGACAGGATAGCTTCCTTGGTGTTTGAGGCATCACCTGCTTTCACGCCCGTCATCTCAACACCCAACCTGTATGTCGTCGAAGGCAGCTGAATCCAGAGAGCTTTGTGAAACACCCAAAGCGCAATACAGGTCCGCAAGGGTTATATGTATATTTGGCATCACTACCCACCTTATATGTATAATCTGATTTTTAGATAATCTGAAAATGAGATTACTGGAAGTGTCCGAAGCATCTTACGGACACTCAATTGACCAAAACACTCCACACCAACGGACATTTGGCGCTCATTGAAGCGCTCATTTCTGCCCGTAAATCCCAAAATCTCTCACAAGCAGCCTTGGCAGAGCGGTTAAGGTGTCATCAATCGTTCGTCGCGCGGATCGAGTCGGGGCAGCGGCGTATTGATGTGCCAGAATTGGTGATCATTGCGCGAGCGCTCGATGTTCCTACGGAGCACTTTTTCGAAGCCGTCATTAAGGCAGTGCCACCGGGTGAACGGATTTAAATATCTGATTTCGTTTACTATTCACGCAATCCACAAAGGGCTTGTACGACTTTGGATGTGACCGAAGCATGATTTTCGCGTCCAAAATCTACTCAAGCCCCATACACAAAATAGAGAAGGCTTCACCCCGAAAGCATCGTTGTGAAGCCGCTCAATGTACAACCTATGTGTAGATAGTGGACCCAAGTTAGAACGAAATGGGCAAACTGTGGGTCATTTCACACCTTACAACATCTCACCCGACAAGCATCATCCGCACTTCGAATGCCCACAATCGGAACAGGTCATACAGCCTTCGACCATCCGCATTGTGAACTGCCCACAACTGGGGCAGGCTTTGCCGCGTGGGGTTTGGGCGATGTTGACGACGTCGGCCTGGGGGTCAGATTTCAGCCCCATGCCTTCGCCTTCAAGGAAGCCCGTCGATACCATGTGTTTCTCGATCACGCCGCCGATGGCTGCCAAAATCGAAGGGATGTATTTACCCTGCACCCATGCGCCACCGCGTGGGTCAAATACGGCCTTCAACTCTTCCACGACAAACGACACGTCGCCACCACGACGAAACACCGCCGAGATCATACGGGTCAATGCCACGGTCCACGCGAAATGCTCCATGTTTTTGGAGTTGATGAACACCTCAAACGGGCGGCGATGGCCGCCAACAATCACGTCATTGATCGTCAGGTAAATGGCGTGCTCGCTATCGGGCCATTTCAACTTGTAGGTCGCGCCTTCCAACGATTGCGGGCGATCCAGCGGCTCGGACATATAGACCACATCGGCCCCTGCCCCAGCGGCTTGCGCCATTTCTGGCGTCTCTGCCGGTGTCTTTTCCGACGCCTCAGAAACTGACAAAACCGATCCGGTCACATCGTTGGGGCGATACGTGGTACAGCCCTTACAACCGGTTTCAAACGCCTCAAGGTACACGCTCTGGAAGTCATCAAACGAGATGTCTTCGGGGCAATTGATGGTTTTGGAGATTGAGCTATCAATCCATTTTTGCGCCGCGGCCTGCATGCGAACATGGTCCAGCGGAGCCAATGTCTGGGCGTTGACGAAGTAGTCGGGCAGTTCTTTGTCACCAAACTTTTCACGCCACATTTGCACAGCGTAATCAACGACTTCTTCTTCGGTACGGGTGCCGTCTTTTTGCAGAACCTTGCGGGTATAGCTGTAGGCAAAGACTGGCTCGATGCCCGAGCTGACATTCCCGGCGTAGAGCGAAATCGTGCCCGTTGGCGCGATGGATGTCAGCAAGGCGTTGCGAATTCCATGTTCGCGGATCGCATCGCGCACGTCGTCATCCATGGCACGCATGGTGCCGCTTTCCAGATAGGGCTCGGCCTCGAACAAGGGGAACGCACCCTTTTCCTTGGCCAAGTCCACCGACGCAAGATATGCGGCGCGGGCGATCCGTTTCAGCCAATCCTCGGTTTGACGCGCCGCCTCCTCGGAGCCATAACGCTGACCAACCATCAAAAGCGCATCCGCCAACCCGGTGACACCAAGGCCAATACGACGCTTGTTTTGCGCCTCAATCCGCTGTTCTTCCAAGGGAAAGCGCGACGCATCAACCACGTTGTCCATCATCCGAACGGCCGTCGCGACAAGATCATCCAAAAGGGTTTCGTCAAGATCAGCACCGTCCTCAAACGGGCGATCCACCAGGCGCGCCATGTTGATCGAACCAAGCAAACACGCGCCGTAGGGCGGCAAAGGCTGCTCTCCACAGGGGTTCGTCGCCGCGATGGTCTCAACATAAGACAGGTTGTTTGCCTTGTTGATCCGGTCGATAAAAATCACACCGGGTTCTGCGTAATCGTAGGTGGCGCGCATGATCTTGTTCCACAGATCGCGGGCCTCAACCGTATGATACACCCGGTCACCAAATTTTAGCTCCCAGCTGCCATTCGCTTTGACTGCTGCCATGAAATCATCAGTGATCAGCACCGATAGGTTGAACATGCGCAACCGAGCGCTATCTGCCTTCGCGGCGATGAAATCTTCGATATCAGGGTGGTCACACCGCATGGTCGCCATCATCGCGCCACGACGCGAACCGGCGGACATGATGGTCCGGCACATGGCATCCCAAACATCCATGAACGACAGCGGGCCAGAGGCATCCGCCGCCACGCCCGCCACTGGCGCGCCTTTTGGCCGAATGGTGCTGAAGTCATAGCCGATGCCGCCACCCTGCTGCATGGTCAGCGCCGCTTCACGCAACATGTCAAAAATGCCGCCCATCTGATCGGGGATGGTGCCCATGACGAAACAGTTGAACAACGTCACACTACGCGCCGTCCCTGCCCCGGCGGTGATACGCCCGGCGGGAAGAAATTTGAAATCCTCTAGCGCGCTATAAAACTTGTCTTCCCAATGCTTTGGCTCGGTCTCGACCTCGGCCAAAGACCGCGCTATGCGCCGCCAGCTATCTTCAACAGTGATATCAATGGCTGTGCCATCAGCTTCTTTGAGACGGTATTTCATATCCCAAATCTGTTCGGCGATAGGGGCGGCAAATCGGGTCATGGCAGCGAATCTCTTTTGTAGCAGGCGGTGGCGTAGAGCGATTTTCATAGACAAGCGGGCGGCGCTGGAAAAGACATATTTTGAACTAACCTAACGCTACAGCTTGAAGGCGCAGGTGAGTGTTATACCATATACAGCGTAATCTGGGGAAGAATCTGTGGATAAGATCACACATCTGATCAAACTAAGCGTCGGCACCGAAAGCGTTGAGGGCCTTCAGGCCTGGCAAGATATGCGCCGCAAGGAGCTCCCCGAGGGCTTGCCGCGCCATGTCACCCGCATGTGGCCGCGTCGTGAGTCCGCGATTCTGGCAGGCGGATCAATCTATTGGGTGATCAAAGGCGTGATCCAATGCCGCCAACGCATCCGACGCCTAGACGAAGTCATCGGCGAAGATGGCATCAAACGCTGTGCCATTATCCTCGACCCTGACATTATCCGCACCGCCAACGCGCAACGCCGCCCTTTCCAAGGCTGGCGCTATCTTTCCCCTGCCGACGCCCCGCCCGATCTGTCGGGTTCGGCAAAACAAGAAGACACCCTTCCCCCAGCACTTGCCGGGGCCTTGGCCGAAATCGGTGTGATTTGAAGCGCAAGGCAAGCTTCAACCGCATGCTTAACGGCTATAGCGTGCTGCATCTAATCCTCTGCTTTCTCGTTTTCAGTAATCCGGACATAGATCAGAGCCACAAATATGTCGCGCTGGTCGCTGGTATCATTTTTGGCCCAACCGCCAGCCTGTTTTGGTGTAAAAGCCAAGCCACAGCGCGGTCCTCAAGCCGCTTTCAAAACAAGAAAGCCTTGTGGATGATCCTGATTTTCTCGGCCCTCTATATCCCTTTTGCCATACTCAAATTTACCGATGTCATTTCCCTACCGTTTTGGACGCAGGTACCATTGATGTGGGGCATCACCCTTCTCCCCATATGCGTCAACACATTGATTTACGAAAAGTATTTTAGGTGGATCGACGATCAGCCCCCTTAACTGTCCTGCAAATTTTTGTTGCTTTGTACGCTGTCAAAAACGCGATTGTCTCCACGATCTATACTAGTGCCCTAGGAAAGGCGTAAAAAAACAAGGGATTGGAGACAGGGATAAAACGCGTGTGACTTGCTGCGACACTGGCCGTGATTGTTGCCCAAAGGATCAAGAGCCGCGCATGTGGACTCGTGCCCTTGCCACTAGCAATTCCTATCAACATCAATACGTCATTCTGACCATTCGCCACACGGCTCCCCCTATCGACAAGAGAGATCGGCCAAACCAATCCTGCCGATTGTTTGTGGCGCTGATTATGGGTCGCGAAACAAAAGCGCATGTTGGCTGCCCCTACGGCTGAATCTGTCTCTCTCGGCAATGAATTCCTAACATGATTAACGCCGGCCAAATCAAATAGGTTTGGATCTCCAAATTCTCGCCAAAGGACAACAGAACCAGTGTCAGAAAAATTCCCATCGGCAAGGCTCCGCGTTTGGAACGAGTCGCGTCAAACACCGCGACCAATGCGTGGCAGGCGAATGGCACCGCAAAAGCGGCGAAACCTACAACCCCTTTGACAAACAGCAATCCAAACCAGGTGTGATGACTGCCAATTGGCATATATTCAACGAGATGCGGTCCGGGTTGAACGCGGCCATGCCCAAACCAAACCGCGTCTTCCTGCCAGCGTTCATAGGCAATCCTTTGCAGGGTTGCGCGGACGCGGGTGCTATCTGCACGGGCGGATTTGAACGCGTCAATTGCTCCGAAAATGCCATGTTGAAGCGGTGTGATAAACAGGCCAGCCAGCGCAGTCATCCCTGCCAAGGCAGACCAAGCAAACCCGCGAAATATGAAGGGTGCGAGCCGGGGAAGGGTCGTACAGAACACCAGCCCAACCAACCCCATTCTGGATTTTGACGCCAATATCATTAGCACCCCGGCCACAACGCCAGCCAACATCCAGCGTCGGTCCTTTTCCTCTAGGGCAAACAAAACCATCATCACACCAAGAAGGGCTGCGAAGGGTGACCAGGGGGCAAAGAACTGCCAGCGGGGTTGCCCCGATCCGGGGTCGATTGTGTAGAGGAAAACGGTGAAATATTCCGGCCCCGGCCCGCCAACGACCTTGAGAGGCGAGGTGAAAACCCGTTCGGGAAGTCCGACGAATGGGGCCAGCAACATTAGAGGGGCAAGGGCAAGCGTTGTGGCCCCCAAAATACAGTAGGCGCGTACAAGGATGTCACGGCGCAAAGGGAGAACAACGCCCGCCAAAGGGAATAGGCACATCAAGGCCCAGCCTTTGGCCCATCCTATAGTGGATTTGATGGTTGTCTTAACCCCCATATCCCAATTCATGTGCCCCACCCAGAGCGCAATCAGCATCACCGCCATGCCGATAATCCAACCCCAAATCAGTAAGGGTACAGGGCCTGTGGCGCGCAGATCAGGCCGAATGGCCGGACCAAGGTAAAGCGAGAGCAACGCAAACCCCGCCAAAATCCATGCCAAAACCGGCCCAAGAATATAGAGCCCACCAACCAAATAGACCGGCCAAGTGGCAACAAGCGCCCAGAAAACGAGGCGCTCAGGCAAGGTGTCGGGGCGGATCACGGTGTCGCCGCCGACGCGGTCGGACGGGTCAAAATGCGATCAATGAGGGCTTTGCGATACCAGCCCAAGGTTGCGGCGATCGCCAACATCAAACTGGCCGCGATGGCCGCTGCCAAAACCAACTTGGTTTTGGGGGAAGACGGTCGCGTTGGCAGGTTTGGGTCCTCCAACACCTGAACCAAAGGGTAAGACGCATAGATATCGGTTTTGGAGGACTGCGAGCGGGCGATGGCCGAGGCAAACACCGCTTCGGCAACGGCAAAATCGCGTTGACGGTCCTCAAGTTCCGAGGCCACCGGTTCTAGGCGTTGGATTTCAGCGGCGTCTTTGCGGTGTTGCGCCGAAAGGGTCGACACTTCCTTGCGCAGCGCCTCAAGAGTTGCATGTTCGCGCACCAGTTCCGAGAGCAAATCCGCCCGCGCGCCGTCCGGGGCACGATCAAGGGAGCGGACCTCGGCCATCGAAAATCCGGTCACTGATGCGGCCAATGTCAACACAGCCTTTTGGGCGGTTTCATGTGTTCTTTGGGCGGCTTGGCGTTCGGGATGACGGGCCCCGAATTTGGATTTTGCAGTGGCGAAAAGGGCGGCAGCCTCGGCCAGTTCGGCCAAAGCAACCCGGTATTCTTCATCAGAAAACAGTTTCAAAGTTGCCGCTGCATGCTGAGCCGAAATTTGTAGAGCGGATTCCAGATTGGCCACACGCGAGGCTTGCGAAGCGGCCGTGCCATTTAGGGTTTGCAGCCGTTCGGCCAAAACCTCGAGTGCCGCAACTCGGCCCTTGAATTGATCGGCAGACATCAATCCGCTGTCCTCGCGCAGGTCAGAAATTAAGGTTCTATTGGCCCGAACCGAGGTGACATAGTCGGCGATTGCATCTTCGCCACCTGCTTGACGTTGCACAATTTCGTCTTGCCGTAGCGCGTCAATCTCGGCAAAGAACGAAGCCAATAAGGCGCGTGCGCGTGACTGCGCGGCTGGTGCCGCATCGGCGGAGAGCTCAACGTGGATCAGGTTGGTTTGATCGACAAGTTTGATTTTTGGACGACCAAAATCCTCGCGACTGACCTGTTCGACCATGGCCGCAGCGTTCAAAATCCGGTCGGCCACAATCAACCTTTTGTAGGTTTCCGTTGGGCTGATCGACCCGTTGGCAAAAGCCGAATTGGCATAGGAAGAGGCTTGCCCGAACTTGTTGAGATTCACCGATGTCGAGCTACCTGCACCGGGTAGGATCAGTGAAAACTGTGAGGTGAATTGTGGTGTCGCTGTTGTGATATAGCCAAGGCTTGGCAACCAAACCGCCACAAGCCCCATACCGAACATCGACACATACCGCAAATTGCGGCGGGTTTTGGTGTACACCCACCGTTTACCACGCCGCGCCCATGATCTCATGCCGGATGCCTTAACCCGAGTGGCGGCATTTGTGGAAGCGGATAAAAATTTGGGGTTCTGGAAACTCATAAGCACTCTCCTTGCTTACGAGTTTACCGGTCCGATCTGTGTTTTGCCTCGCCCCACCCGGGCAGGTTTTGCGGGGATTGGGATTGGCATTCTACCCGATGGGATATGTCTTAGAACAATCCTGCTTCGCGCGCGACCAGGGCCGCTTGTGTGCGATTATTGACATCGATCTTGCGATAGAGAGTTTTGACATGCAGCTTGATTGTCGGCTCGGCCAAATCCAACCCTCGCGCGATTTCCTTGTTGGACTGGCCTTTGGTCAGACCTTCCAACACCTGCAATTCCCGTTGTGTGAGCTTATCCACCAGGGGATGGGCCGGGGGCGTGTCTGGTGCGGTCATGAAATCAATCGGGGCGTATTGTTCACCCATTGCCATGAACCGAATGGCATTGATCAACGATTGTGCCGCCAGTGTTTTGGGAACAAACCCTGCGGCTCCGGCTTCGAGTGCGGCTTCGGCGACCTCGCGGGTGGCATCCCCTGAAATCAGCGCCACACGCGGTGCATTCTCCAAATCGAGAATGCGATGCAGCCCCTCAAGACCGTTCATCTTGGGCATTTTGTAATCCAAAAGAACCAGATCGTAAGCGTCGCCGGTTTTGATCCGCTCAAAGGCCTGATCGAAATCCGCGACGGCATCGACGTCAATGTCGCCCGTGGATTCAACGTAGGCGACTAGGGTGTCGCGCACCAAGTCATGATCATCGGCTAATAAAAGTCTCACTGGGCTACTCCATCTACTCTGGACAGCTTGATTAGACACCGCATGTTTGGCTGCGACAATGGGAATGCTGTTCTATTCGGAACTACCCGCCCATCCGATTGGATAGGTCTGGCGGTCCTTCGCGAAATTTTAACCCTGTTTTTCACTCTCTCACACCTCATGTCCCACGGTGGCATCCTCCTGCGCCTTTGGGAAAAAAGCCCGTGTTTGTCATGCTGATCCCAAGCTCATCTTGTGGGAGGATCACCATGCAACATTCATCAAACGCAGACTTTGGTTTGGGCGCGACGCCTATCGAGCGATTCAGCAAAACGGTCAAGACAGCACAGCCAACCAAGGCACTGGCCGTATTAGATCAACCCCTATGGGATGGGACAACGCAGGGTGCCATTGCGCAATGTTTAAACGGGCAAAGGAATACGGTGTTTTTCCTGAATGCGCATTGCGCAAACATCCGGGCACGGCACCGATCTTATGCCCAGGCGCTTGCGCGGGCGAATTATGTTTTTCCGGACGGCATAGGCGTGGAAATGGCCGCCAAGATGTGTGGGGATCAGGTCACAACCAACTTGAATGGCACCGATTTGGTGCCCGACCTTCTGCAAGAGGCAGGGCGGCGGGGCCTTTCGGTCTTTCTTCTTGGCGCACGCCCTAATGTCGCCCAAGCCGCGGCTGGCAGGCTTGAGGCCAGCTGTCCGGGGTTGGTGATTGCGGGTGTCCGGGATGGCTATGCTCAATCCGCCGACAATCGCCAGACAGTTGAGCACATCAACGCCTCTGGTGCCGATATTGTGCTTGTTGCCAAGGGTGTACCCCTTCAGGAGTTGTGGATTGATCAGCATCGCGATCAACTAGAGGCTCAACTGGTTATGGGGGTTGGGGCGCTCTTTGATTTCGTGTCTGGTATGGTGCCGCGCGCGCCAGAACCGATCCGCAAAGCCCGTGCCGAATGGCTGTACCGGTTGTGTTGCGAACCCAAACGAATGGCCCGCCGCTATTTGATTGGCAACGCCACTTTTTTGGGACGGGCATCCGTGCATGCTATCAATGGCCTTGCAGCGGGGACAATCGAGAAACGGATGCTCGACGTGGTCTTGGCAAGTGTTTGTATCGTTCTGCTGTCGCCCATCCTTTGTCTCATTGCGCTGGCCATACGGATGGATAGTCGCGGGTCGGCCGTGTTTTCGCAAACAAGAGTTGGTGAGTTCGGTGCCGAGTTCAAACTCTTTAAGTTCAGGACGATGCATTTGGATGCCGAAACCCGGCGGGCTGATATCCTGGCCATGTCAGATCGGGAAGGCCTATGTTTTAAGTCACGCCAAGACCCCCGGATCACCCGTGTTGGGTCGTTTTTGCGCAAATGGTCTTTGGACGAAATCCCCCAAATTTTCAATGTATTAAAGGGCGATATGTCTTTTGTTGGCCCGCGTCCGGCACTTCCCGGTGAGGTCGAGGCCTATCCAGAACACGCGCTCGGGCGGTTGCTGGCCAAGCCGGGAATCACGGGGTTGTGGCAGGTGTCGGGCCGGGCCGATATTGGCTTTGACAAGATGATCGACCTTGATCTGGCCTATATCAAAGCGCGCTCAATCTGGCTCGATTTGATGCTGCTGGCCTTGACCTTTCGAGCGGTTCTGTTGCGGCAAGGCGCGTATTAAACCGCCCTCTAATCCGAACGGATAGGTCGCCACCCGGAATAGCCGTACCGGGTGGCGGTTTTTTTGCGCATTCTTGGATCAAACCGATAGGGAGACATATTGTGACGAAATTGCTAGTTGTTCTTCTCACCGTGATCGTGAGTTTTACACCGTTTTTGGCCGCTGCGGACCAAACCCAGACAGAGCCAGTCATATTTATCCAGCAAGGTGTATCTTCTGAACCGATTGCGTTGACCTTGGCAGATTTACAATCCTTGCCTCAGACTACGTTTAAAACATCGACCATTTGGACCTCAGGCGTGTCTGAGTTTTCCGGTGTGGCCCTGTCGCAGCTAATGGCACCTTTTGGCGTAAACCAAGGGGTGATCCGGGCACGAGCCGCCAATGACTATGCCGTCGACATTCCAATTTCGTCTTTGACTGATACCGCCCCGATTGTGGCCTACCGCATGGATGGCGATTTGATCCCGCGACGTGGCAAAGGCCCGCTGTGGATTGTCTTTCCCTATGACATGGATGCCGCGTTCCGTACGGAAACTGTTTATTCCCAAAGCATTTGGCAATTGAAAAGCCTGGATGTGGTAGACTGAAATCGCGTTTTTGGGAGTCGTCGTTACATGAGTGCCACTAGGTCAAAGGCTGTCCATCGGCTCCGGCTTCCGATCCTTGGAACGTTGTTTGCGGTTGCTGGGTTCGCTGTCCTTTCGTGGTTCATCTATACCGAAGCCCTGCAAGAGCTTGAGACCCTGAAATTCGCCAAAACGGACAATGTCGAATGGTCGATGAGCCAGAGCGAGGTGGATTATCTCCGGTTTCTAGAAGCCTTGTCGATCACTCCAGAGACGGCCACGGCGCAAGAGCTTGCTGAAATCCGTCTGCGCTTTGACCTGTTTTTCTCACGTATTGATCTGTTTGAGCAAGGCGCGCTTTTTGCGGCGTTTCAAGACGACGCAAAACTTGGACCTCTCCTTGATACAATCGAGGGGCGTCTCGACGCGATGGTCGAACCTGTGGATGGACCTGATGTGGGGCTGATCCTTGCCTTACCAAACATTCAACAATCCGCCTTATCCATGCGGTCCGACGTTCGGGAACTGGCGCTTGAGGGTGTGGCCTTTTTCGCCCGTCAGTCCGATCAGGATCGCAATCAAAGCGCCGGAACATTGACGCACCTAGTATACTTGACGGGGGCCATGCTCTTTGTGATGGCGGTGCTGAGTTTCGGGCTGTTCTATTTCAATCGACAAACCCACCGTCAAAGCACCAAAGTCGCCCAAGCCAACTCTCGCCTTCAGGGCATCCTAGAGACGTCTCTAGACGGTGTTATCGTCACCAAAAACACCGGCGAAATCCTAACTTTGAACCCGGCAGCGGAACAGATGTTTGGGCATTTGGCGGAAGACGTCCGGGGGGTTCCTGTCGGCGATCTGATCGTTCCGGATCATTTGCGTCAGGCCCATCGCTCCGGCATGGCCCGCATGTTGGAAGGCGGCGAAAGACGTGTCATCGGACAAGGCCGCGTGCAACTAGAGGCCTGCCGTCAGGATGGATCAATTTTCCCGGTTGAAATGGCGCTCTCGGCGGTTAATGAAGATCAAGACGAGGTATTCGTTGCTTTTTTGCGCGACATGTCTCAGGCGCACGCCGATGAAAAAGAGCTGATAAAAGCCCGAGATCAAGCCTTGGCAGGGGAAAAAGCCAAAACCGATTTCCTAGCCGTCATGAGCCACGAAATTCGAACGCCGCTCAATGGGATATTGGGCACGCTACAGTTGATGGCGCGTGAACCTCTCACTCAGGCGCAGCAAAAGATGCGTCGCAATATGGATATCTCGGGCCAGTTACTGCTACGCCATGTGAACGCGGTGTTGGACATTGTCAGCGCAGAGGCCGGGACCGTTTCGGTGCGAGAGGATGTGTTAAACCCCGGTGTATTGATTCAAAAAATTGTCGATGCTTTAGGTGGGGCCGCAGCGGAACGGGGCAATGTGATCGAATGGTCGTGGAACGGTAGTGAAAAGGATTGGGTTCTTACCGACGCACATAAGCTCGAACAGATTTTGCTCAACCTTGTCGGCAATGCGATCAAATTTACCGGCGATGGCCGTATTGCGATAGGAGCCGCGATAGAAGCGACGGCCGATGGTTCCGAAACACTGAACCTGTCAGTTTGCGACACAGGGATCGGCATCTCCCAAGACCATTTGCCCAATGTGTTTGATGATTTTCAAACCTTTGATGCGTCGTTGGATCGCGCCACGCCTGGCTCTGGGCTTGGTCTTGGAATCGCGCGCCGATTTGCCGAGGCGTTGGGAGGAAGCATCGCGGTCTCCAGCACCCTTGGCAAAGGCAGTCAGTTTGACGTGAGTTTGCCGGTGAAACGCGCCGTTGCCCCGGTCAAGGTTGAGAAAGATTCGAACCGCCAAGCGATTTTACCGCCAAAGATGAACATTCTGGTCGTCGATGACAATCAGATCAATCTGGACGTCATGGCCGCGATGCTAATACATGAAGGGCATGGAGTAACCTGCACCACCAGCGGGCTGGACGCGGTTCAGCAAGCGATGGCCAAGCGGTTTGATGTCATATTGATGGATATCTCTATGCCGGGCATGGATGGTGTCACCGCCACGGCCCATATTCGTCAAGGCGGTGGGGAGTCATCCGATGTTCCAATATTGGCCGTTTCCGCCAATGTGTTGCCCGATGACACGCGCTCTTATCTTGAAGCCGGGTTGTCCGGCGTTCTTGGCAAACCTTTGACATTTGAGGCTCTGCAAAACGCGTTATTGGCGGCAAATGGATCAAGCGCCCCCTTGGCTCATTCCAACGAACTCCTTGATCAGCGCCAGCTAGATCAAATGCGCAAGACTTTGGACAAAACCGCGTTAAAAACCCTGTTTACAAGGATGATGTCCGACGCAGATAAATTGATCGCGGATTTGGGGCCTGATGCCGATTTACCCGCAACCGCTGTCTTGGCGCATAACGTTGCCGGAAGTGCCGCGATGTTCGGAGCGCAGCAGTTCCACTTGCATCTCAACGACATCGAAAAACTCTGTTTAGCAGGCGAGCGAGACGCCTTCACCCGTAGCTTGCCCGCGCTTGGAGAGTGTTGGCGTGACAGTCGTGCGGCGCTAGAAACTTGGCGCGCAACGTTCATTTGAGAACCAGCGCCGCCGCGCCAACAACCGTTGTGACCCGCCCGATGTCCGCGATGTTAGTCACCGTGCTGTCATAACAGGCAATGGCATCGCCGGGCAAGACATAGGGATCGTAATCGTCCCGGTCTGCCCGGCGCAACAACCGTTCGATATTGCGCTCAATCACAACGGACACCTGCGTCACGGGATTGCGGGAAAACAGCACGGCATGACGGTTGGCATTGGTGAGCTTCACGCCGCCGACGCAATTGGTATCAACGACAGCTTGTAGGAAACGCGCACCGTAGGGCACCTCGCGTACCGACCGGCCGATGGCGGATTCCGCGTTGCCGGTGGCGGGTTGCGTTAAGTTCGACATGTATAGCGTCACACCCGGCGGGCTAATTGGGCTTGGGCGCATCAGGTCGTCTTGGAAGCACTGGCGGCTTTTCACGACTATCCTATCCCCGCTCAACAACATGATGTCGGTCGGGTCACTGCCATCAAAAATGCCCCGCAAATCCATCCGATAGATTTGCCCGGCACGGTGCAGTTCGACCGAAGATAGGTCTGCGTCAGGGCGTACACCGCCCGCGGCCCGCAAAGCCACCGAGAGATTTCGCTCTTCTGTTGAGGCCCCAATCGCGCCCTGCCGGATCCGATCCGCTTGATCGCCGGAAACCGCCCCGATCCGAACCGCATGGGGTTCAAAAACCGCCCCAGTTACGCCAACACTCACATCCGCAAAATCCAAGATGCGCAGCGATAGCTGGGGCGCGGTGCCATAGTGGCCGGCCGTGACCAAGGCCTGCCGTATCGCGCGCTCCACCTCCCGTGTGCTTTTGCCCTGCGCTGGAACAGGGGGCATATGCGGTATGGTCAGATCGCCCTCTCGGGACACGACATAATCACCGCTAAAGGTGTCATCGCCTTCGACCACCAGTTGCACAAGATCGTTTCGGGTGAGCTTTTCACCCAAAAGCGGGCTGAGCGCAGGCGCGGACCATTTGCCAATCGTGTCATCTATGCTGCCCCCAATCGGCGGCAAGCAGGGTGTTTCATTCATCTCCTGCGCCTCTAAATACCGCGATTTGGCGGTGGCCGGTTTGCGGTACTGTGCCTGATAGGCTTGTCCTTCGGCGACTGGTTCAATGTTCTCAGGCGTTTTTAGACTGGCGCAGCCGGGAAGCAGCGCCAAAGCAAGGGTTGAGACAATCGTTATCGGTAAAATACGGGGCATGGATACATCCTTTTGGGCTTGCTTCAGGTTAGTGCCAATCCCCCCAACCACGCGAGATGGGGATCGGGATGGCAATGCAATCCCAATGGATAGGGGGACACCCATTTTTGTTCTGGCCTGATCCCGAGGGGATGAAGACGGCTATTTTTCAACGGGTTAAAAAGGGGCACCATCAGATCGGAGCACCCCATGAAGCAACACACTCACGGACAGGATCGCGGATTTATCCCCGACTTCCTCGCTTTTGGTGCCTCCGAGATCACGGCCAAGGTCTCGCGTATTTTGGTCGTGATCGCTGTCGCCCGCAGTATGGATGCCGCTCAAATTGGCGTGGCTGCTGCGGCCCTCGCTGCGGGCGACATTCTTAAAGCACTAAGTGAAAACGGTGTCGGCCAACGCATCATCGCCGCCCCGCAGGCGGAGCTTGAAGCGACGTGCAACCGGGCCCAGTCACTCTTTCGGCTTTGGTGTTTTGGTCTAACGGGTTTTCAATGGGCCATCGCCGCAGGGCTGTTTGCCCTTGGGGCGCAAGAGCTGGGCATTTTGCTCGCGATATTGGCTGTGGAATACCTCTTTATGCCTGCTGGCTTGGTTCAGGCCGCCCTGGCTATGCGCGAAGGCAAATTGCAGCAAACGGCCATCATCGCCGGTGGACAGATCGTTGGGGCCAATCTGGCGACCACTGTGCTTGCCGTTCTTTGGCCGTCACCTTTGGCTTTGGTCTTGCCCCGCCTTGTCGCCGCTCCGATTTGGTTGATCTGTATGCGTCGCCTGCGCCCCTGGACGTCAAAACCAACCGTCGGAGCCGCCCCGATATCGCCATTTTTGCGGTTTGGCAGTGCCGTTATAGGCATCGAATTGGTCAAGGTACTGCGTGTGCAAGCGGACAAACTGATTGTCGGTCTTTTGCTCGGGGCCGAAGCCCTTGGGCTATACTTCATGGCGTTCAATGCTGGTCTTAGCCTTGCAACATCCGTGACGCAGGCATTTTCCGTCGCCTTGTTTCCACATCTCTGCACGGCACCAAACCGGTCTGTCGCTTTGCGCCACAGCTTGATCGTTTCAATCTGTGTCGTCTCTCCCTTTGTGTTGGCGCAATCCCTGCTGGCCCCGGTCTATGTCCCGCTATTGCTCGGCGATGGGTGGGAGGCGGTGATCGAACCGGTGTCGATCCTCTGCCTCGCTGCCATTCCCGGTCTTATCTGGACAGGTTGCGCGGGCCTGTTACGCGCCAACAGTCGCCCGCAAGACGAGTTGAAGGTGGGTGCAATACTGGCACTGGCGCTCGGGATCAGCACGGTTGTGACCGCCCCCTATGGCCTCACCACTATGGCGTGGAGTTACCTCGCGGTGAGCACACTCATCATGACAGGGTTCGCAGCCCCCATCCTGCTTGACGCGTTTTCCCAAAAACCAAACGAGGTCTAACAATGCCAAGGTTTTCAATTGTCATTCCCTGCTTCAACGCGGCCTCAACATTGGCCGAAACGCTGAACAGCATAACGGCACAAGTCTTCACAGACTGGGAAGCGCTTTGCGTTGATGACGGGTCGTGCGACGGAACCCGTGAGCTGGTCGAGGACTATCAAAACCGTGACCCGCGCATCCAACTTTTGCGCAATCCGGGCAAAGGCCCGAGCGCAGCACGTAATTTTGGAGCCTTGACGGCGGCACGCGGCGACATCCTTTGTTTTTGCGATGCGGATGACATTTGGACACCAGACAAACTTGGGCAATTAGATCACCAGTTTCGCTTGCATGACCTTGACGGCATCTATGCGAAAGTCGGTTTCTTTCGAACCGCCCCCGGTGACGGGTACAGGCGATCAACGGTAAAACCATCCGCGCTGACAATCACGGATATGCTGTCGGAAAATCCGGTTTGCACATTGTCAAACCTCAGCCTGCGCAAATCTTGTTTTGACGCAATCGGCGGGTTTGATCCGGGCTTTGTTCACAACGAAGACCTTGATCTTTTGGTGCGCCTTTTGGGCGCTGGAGCGGTGATCCTCGGCACGGATGTTCTGCAGGTTTGGTATCGCTGTTCTCCTGACGGATTGTCATCGGACCTTGAGGAAATGGAACGAAGTCGACGTGCGATCCTAGAGCGCGCCCGAACCTTTGGTGTGCAAAGTGATGCCAAAGCAGAGGCGGCTTATCTGCGCTATCTTGCGCGGCGCTCCTTGCGGCTAAAATCCCATCGGTTTCAGGCACTGGCGCTGACCCTGCGGGGTATCAACCATAGCCCATCCGGTTTTTTCGACCCCTTGCATCGCGGAGCCGGAACCGCAGCGGCGTCTATCGTTGCATTGGCTCTTCCTCAGACGCTTCGCAGCACTCTGTTTTCCTAATCCCATCCCGAAAGGATCTGCCAAATGCCCACCGCAAGCATCGTCGTCCCCGCCTATAACGCCACCCGAACCTTGCCAGAGACCCTGCGCTCGTTGCTGTGTCAAACGTACCGAGATTTCGAAATAATTGTTGTCGACGATGGTTCGACCGATCAGACAGCCCAAATAGCGGAGCAGTTTCCAAACGATCCACGGCTCAGAATAGTCCGTCAAACCAACCGGGGGCTAGCAGGCGCGCGCAACTCTGGCATCGCGGCGGCACGTGGCGCGTATGTTGGGTTTTGCGATGCCGATGACCTTTGGGTGCCGCACAAGCTTGATGTTCACATAAGGCACCTAGATGCCAACCCGGATGTGGCGCTGAGCTATTCAGGTTCTAAGCTTATTGATGAAGACGGCGCGCCGCTTGGTATTGTCCAAAAACCACGACGGCGGGGGGTGACACCGGCGCATGTGTTTAAACGCAACCCTATTGGCAACGGCTCCGCCGTTGTGGCGCGGCGTGTTGCGCTAACCGACATCGCTTACCGACCACATTTTGAAACCGAACGGGATTGGGTTTTTGACGAAACATTTCGCCAGTCGGAAGACATCGAATGCTGGCTGCGCATGATGTTGACCACTGATTGGCAGATCGAAGGCGTGGCGCAGCTTTTGACCGAATACCGCATCAGCAGCCACGGCCTATCGGCTTCTATTGATCAGCAATTGGACGCGTGGGAACGCATGGTCACGAAATTGACTGATCTGAACCCAGAGTTTTTTGACACCCATGCCAGTGCCGCCAGAGCCTATCAATATCGCTATCTCGCCCGTCGCGCGATTAGCCTAAACCTCGGGCGGCGTGCTCATGACTTTGCGTGGCAATCGCTTCTGATGTCGCGCAAGCCGCTGACCGAAGAGCCGGTCAAAACACTTTCAACCCTTGCCGCTGCCGAAGTCCTCAAGCGCACTGGTGCTTTGCGCATTCGGCAGGCCATGGCGGCCTTAACCGCGATCAAACGTTTCTAAATCCAACTTCAGGAGGCCGTGATGAAAACTGCCATTCATTTGATTGATGATCGCACACCGGGTGGTGTGATGCGTATGGTGTCATTTCTAACCAGCTCACCAGACCCGACCTGCCACCATAGCTTATTGGATTTCCAAGACTGGCGGCGCATCTACCCAAGCCCTGATATTATCGTGTCGCATCTCGCAGTAAGTTGGCGTAACTTGCCGACGTTTTTGGCCATGCGTGCGCGGTTTCCGAGCGCTCGGTTGATCCATGTTGAGCACAGTTACACGCAATCCTTCACTGCGATGAACGTGGCAAACCGCGGGCGTTTCTTTACCCTATTACAAACAAGCTATTCCTTGTTCGATAGCGTTATTTGTGTGAGCGAGGCCCAAACCACGTGGATGCGTAGCCGCAATCTGGTGGCATCGCATGCGTTGGAAACGTGCAATAGCATTGTCGATTTCACCTCTTTTTCCGATGTACCCCCGGCTGGACCACGGCCAAAACGATTGGGATTGGTCGGGCGACTGGATCGGCAAAAGGGCTTCGACATCGCAATCAAGGCGTTTAGAAACCTCGAGGATCGGGACTTGGAGCTAAAAGTCTTTGGCAACGGCCCGCAGGAACAACAGCTTAAACAATTGGCGCTGGGCGACACGCGTATTAAGTTCCTCGGATACTCATCAACCTCACATGACATTTACGCTCAAGTCGACGCTGTCCTAATGCCGTCAAGATGGGAAGCGTTTGGTCTGGTGGCAGCAGAAGCATTTGCGGCAGGCCGCCCAGTTTTGGCAGCAAATGTAGATGCGCTAAAGGATCCAAACAGAAAAGGTATCACTTTGGTCCGCGGTCATGGGACAGGTGTTTGGGTGAATGGGCTTAAAACATTTTGTGAAAATCGGTTCAGCTTGGCCCCGATTTGCCACAGCGACGCAGAGGTCTGGAAGAAAAAAATGTTGGGCAAGTGGCACGATAATCTAGCTGGAACGTACAGCTCAGCTTGAGGGGCAGTGACGACGTTTGATACATGGTGTGTCTGCGGTCGGAGCTCGGTGGCTCAACATAAAATCTGAATAGTGCCTCTGCCTGATTGGAGAGCCCCAAAGGGAGGTCCGGATTGAGGGCTCGTGCCTGATCGGCCTTCGTAGCATCAAATATCAAAACGCATAAGCCGGACCCTTGGCAAAAAACCCGCCTAGGTTGGGCAACGCATTCAAAAAACAAGTTTATTTTGCAAAGCTTTGGCGTTCTACTACGCGTTGAACCTTTCAACGTGAGGGCGAGAGCATCCAGAACCCTGAACATAATTTTTTGAAGTTCACCTCGGTTCCGATTTTGGTTTTAACGTACGATTTAAATGCAAAGCATCTGTTGGTGACCTATGCAAATACTGCTTTCTCGGCAGCACTTGGTTGGCAAGCTTGCGAAGTCCCTCGTGAGATGTTTGAAGGTTTGTTCGATCAGGATTTATCCCTAGCGAACGCTGCTGACAACTTGCGTGCAGGGCAAAAACAATGGCCTCTCCATCGCAAGTTAACGAATTTGGAGCGTCGTGATGGAACCAAGCTTCAAGCCTTGGCAACAATTGATTTGGTTGCCGATGCCACATCCCAAAACCCGCAATGGTTTGTGACTTTTGGTTCCGGCTTTGAGGCCATAGAAGATGGCCGCGACGCGCCGGAACGATGTTCTTATGATCGGTTGTTGTCTGCCCTAAACTCATACCCGGACCCAATTGTTATATATGGGGCCGACCTTCGGTTGGTGAGCTGGAACCAAGGATACGCGGCTTCAGTATCAGATGATCCTGAAGAGCTTGTTTTTGGGATGCACCTTCGCGACGTGCTTTTTTTGGCAGTAGGGAACGGGCGTTACCCCGAAGCCGTTGGTCGGGAAGATGAATGGGTTAATGGAATCTTGTCCAAGGAAACATTGAGCGCACCCCACCAAGATGTTGAGCTTGATGGCGATATTCACCATCGGTTGTTGAGAAGCCGGTCTGCGAATGGCGATTACGTTGTTGTACGGCTGAACTCCACGGAGCTTGTTCGCCAAAAACGAACTGCCGAAGCCGCCAAAGCTCGTCTTGTCTCAGCCTTAAACGCCTACCCATCGCCCTTCGTAATTTATGATTCCGACGATTGTCTGGTGGTCTGGAACCACGCCTATCAACACTCAATGGCCACCACCGACATGAAATTAGAAGTTGGTATGCACCGAACAGACGTGGCCCGATCGGCGATCAATGCGGGCAAGATTGTGGATGCCCGAGGTCAAGAAGCCGAGTGGGGATCGGACCAGCATCAAAAACAGGATGTTGCAAAGCCGGTGCAGGACATTGAGCTTGAAGGCGACACTCATCACCGGCTTTTGCGGTCACGCGCCAGCAATGGAGATTTGGTCATTGTCAGGTTGGACATCACCGAATTGGTGCGTCAAAAACGTGCTGTTGAAAAATATGCCCAGCGCTTGGAGGACGCAAACAAGGCTATCACACACATGGCCTTTCATGACGACTTGACGGGTTTGGGAAACCGCCGCTACCTCAAGCAAAGGTTGACGGAATTCTCCTTCAAACGAAATGTCATGGGCGGCGAGATTTCGGTGCTGCATATAGACCTCGATCGGTTCAAGCAAATAAACGACACGTTGGGCCACGCGGCAGGGGATGCCGTCCTTGTTGATGTTGCAAATCGCATATGCCGGGCCGTTGAATCCGAAGACGTTGTTGCCCGCATCGGTGGCGATGAGTTTGTCGTTTTAATGTACGCGCCATTTGTTGATGATCGGGCCGACAAGCTTGCCAACACACTGTTAAAAGATTTGTCTCGCCCGGCCAAAATCGGCGACAAGATATGTAGATTTGGAGCTTCGGTCGGGATGGCGCAAACGCCTCTTGTTGACGTAACTCAACTGCTTACCAACTCGGATGTCGCCCTGTACAAAGCCAAGCGACAAGGCCGTGGTCAACTTGGAGTGTTTAACCACTCGGACTTGGAAACGGTGTATCACAACAAACTTCTTGCTGATGACATCCTAAGGGCGATCGAACAGGCCGAGTTTATTCCTTACTATCAGCCCCAAGTTGATGCTTGCTCTGGTGCTTTGGTTGGGTTGGAAGTGCTTGCAAGATGGCAACATCCATCAAATGGAACCCTATCTCCGAACTCATTCCTGTCCGTCGCTTCAGACCTTCAAGCTATTGCGAAAATAGATAAAATGGTTTTTGAGAAGGCCATTTTAGAATGCTCAAGTTTGTTCAGAGGTCTGCCTTCCTGCCCGTCCTTGTCTTTCAATGCCAGCACCAACCGCATTGGCGATGGTCACATCGAACAGTTGCGTAGATATGTGGACTTGTACCCTGGTCAAATTGCCTTTGAGCTCTTGGAAACTACGTTTCTTGAAGAGCAAGACGACGGCTTCATGCGAGATCTCAATGAACTGCGCGATATTGGAATAGAAATAGAGGTCGATGATTTTGGTAGTGGGCGCGCTTCTGTCATAGCTTTACAAAAGGTCAATCCAGACCGCCTCAAAATTGATCGACGCATCGTCGCCGCCACACAAGAGGGAGAGAGCGGATTGCGCTTGCTTCAGTCGATTGTTGAGATTGGCCATACACTCGAAATCGGGGTGACCGCGGAAGGGGTGGAAACTGCCCAACAAGTAAAAGATTTGGCGGCTTTGGGATGTGATCGCCTGCAAGGCTATTTTATCGGAAAACCTGTCCCTTTTTCTGATCTGACAAACACCTACTGTGATTTCTTTTTGGATCACTAAGGAACCGATTCAGCGGAGACCCAAACGAGACTAAAATGGGCGCCAGTTTGGATGTTGATCCTATTTGAGGTGCTCAACGCCGAGGATTTACGACGCGAAAGGCCGCCTTCAACAGACTATCTAGAAAACCTTGTGGATGAGGCGAAGGGCCGGTTTCTGCCCACTGGCGCGGGGCCCTCTCAATACTGCGCATAGCACGCATGTCGTGATTGGGCTGGGAGCGATCCTTGGGTGAAGCTTGCGCATTGGTCGACTTCGGGCCGTTTGTGGTGGTGTTATCCTTCAGATGCCATGCCCGCATTCGTCAATTGCCACATCGGGATCGGGTTACTCGAAAGCGCGTCAGGTTGAGAAGTTGCCTATCAATCGCTCTCTTGCGCGAGATGCGACTTGATGGCCTTCAATAGGTCCTGAGGTGAGGCGGGGGTGAGAACTATTTTGGTCCAATAGTCAAAACGCTGGCGATCCAAAGCACTACCAGGGTCGCCGTCGAGCCTGAAAACAATATTGGGCGTGCCGACAAAGAGACGTATCAACGCCCCGTCATAAAGGTTCACGATTTCCAGTTGGTCAAAACCCTCACGCTGCGCCAACGCATGGACTTGAGGAAAAGGGTGATCATCGCCGATTGGGTGGTGATAGGCCATTCAAGCCCGCCCATTCATTGGTGCGGCATCAAAAAAGTGGATTTTGGTCAATTTCGCCCCCCCCATCCGTCAGGCATCACCAAGTAGATTGCAATGTTTGATACATTGTTTTGCTCGCATTGTCAGGGTGATTTGGATCGCCATCCTCATGGTGCGCTTTGCCACCTAGCCCGCATCTCGTCGTCATAGTCGTTCCATGATCAACTCTCGTCGTCGCCTGTGTTGGTGCAAACCGCTGGTACCCCCGGACGGCGTAACGGGCGATACACCGAGAAAACCCGAAACCCTTGAGGCAAGGCTAGGCAGAATGGCCACGCGTGCGGCCTTGCCGCGTCAACGCCACAACCAAGCCCGCGCAACGATGCCCCGAAAACCTGACGCGGGGCATAGAAAGTGGCACGCACCAATTGCACGTATACTCATCATACCTGTTGACAAGAAGATGACAATGTCGGAAGAATTGCCGTCAATCGGTCGCGACAGTTGTGGGACTGATGCTTAGGGAGGAACAAACATGAACACTAATCGCCGCATTTTTCTGTCCGGTCTTGCAAGCGTAGTGACGCTAGCAACCACCAAAGCGAGCTGGGCCGAAGGCAAAGGGCTGATCGCTATCTTGACACCGAGCCATGACAATCCGTTTTTCAAAGCAGAAGCCGTAGGCGCAGAAGCACGCGCCCAAGAGCTTGGCTATGAAACCATTGTTTTGGTCCATGACGATGATCCCAACAAGCAGTCCGAGCTGTTCGACACGGCAATTGCCCGAGGTGCAAAAGCAATAATCCTAGACAATGCCGGTGCCGACGCAACCGTCGCAGCAGTTCAACGTGCGAAAGATGCGGGGATTCCATCGTTCCTGATCGACCGTGAAATCAAAGAGGCAGGCATTGCCGTTAGCCAAATCGTATCGAACAACTATCAAGGTGCGCAGCTAGGTGCCGAAGAATTCGTCCGCATCATGGAAGAGACCGGAAACTACGTCGAATTGGTTGGCCGTGAAGCCGATACAAATGCCGGCATCCGCTCGTCTGGCTACCACGATATCATTGACCAGTACCCCGATATGGTCATGGTGGCACAGCAATCCGCCAATTGGTCTCAGACGGAAGCCTTTGAAAAGATGGAGTCAATCTTGCAAGCCAACCCTGATATCAAAGGGTTGATTTGTGGTAACGACACCATGGCGATGGGGGCTTGGGCCGCACTAGAAGCCGCCGGACGCAGCGATGTTCTGGTTGTGGGATTTGACGGCTCGAACGATGTCCGCGATAGCATTCTTGCCGGCGGGATCAAGGCAACAGTGTTACAGCCAGCATACCGGCAGGCCCAGATCGCAGTTGAACAAGCTGACAAATATATCGAAACTGGATCAACCGGTTTGGAAGAAAAGCAGTTGATGGATTGCGTTTTGATCAATGCTGACAACGCTGCCGATTTGGAAACCTTCGCGCTTGGTGCCTAAGCGTTAAAGTCCAGAGTTATAGGGCGCGGCACCACGCTGCGCCCTGTGCAATCAACGGGGGTTAAATGCGTCACTCAATCCTACTCACGGCAGCGGCAATCGCTTTGTTGACGACAATGTCTGGCTGCAAGATCGTGAAAAACCCGGACCCCAATGCCGAAGGCGCTGCCCCTGCCAATCAAACCGACGCGGAGCGTATGGGCATCTATGCCCGCGAAATTTGGGACTCAAAAGTCCTACCCGCTGTCGCGACACATTTGGTGCCTTTGTCAGACCTAAGATCCGCGCAAGCCTTGGACATCGACGCCGCCGGTGAAAAACATGGCATGCGGCCAGACGGAGAGGCAAATCCATGGAACTTCGCTGTTGCTGGCACCGGAACGATCCTTGAGGCAAACACAAAGAGCCGGGCAGCAAAGCTCAAAGTGGACACGGACGCAGACGGCGTACCCGATGTTATTGTTCAACTTGGCCCGGTCATCCGCGGAACGGCCATCCGGGACGCTATGCCATTCATAATATTCACAAATTTTCGCGACCAAATCGAGTTTGCAAAACTCGCCGGTGGCTTAAACGCAATTGCCCACGACCGTCTGACCATTCCAGAGGGCGACCTGACTGGTATGCAGGTGACATTCGAAGGTGTTTTCACATTCAAAAATGTCACAACGAGCCCTGAAATTGTCCCCACGAAACTGAGTTTTGGGGGCCAATGATGGAACACCCAATAGGCCTTTCGATCCGCAAGGGCACTAAAGTTTACCCCGGTACAGTTGCGCTAAGCGAGGTCGATTTCGATCTTCATATGGGGGCTGTCAACGTGCTGGTTGGCGAAAACGGCGCTGGCAAATCCACGATGATGAAGGTAATCGCCGGGGTTGAGCAATTGACCAGCGGGCAGCTGTTTCTCAACGACAACCCCGTGACCTTGCGAACTACCGATGATGCGGCGAAACACGGGATCGGAATTGTTTTTCAAGAGCTCAATCTATTTCCCAACTTGACCGTCGCAGAAAATATCTTTGTTGGCCGCGAGTTAACCCGTGGCGGTATCGATATTGATATGGCTGCCCAACGGGAAAAAACCCGCGCGTTGATGAAACGCCTAGAACAGGACATCGACCCTGATGATCTGGTCGGGGATTTGCGCGTTGGTCAACAGCAGATCGTTGAGATCGCCAAATCACTGGCCCAAGATGCCCGGATTTTGATCCTTGATGAACCAACCTCGGCGCTATCTGCCGTCGAAGTCGACATCTTGTTTCGCGTCATTGCAGACCTCAAAAACAACGGTGTTGGCATTGTCTATATTTCTCACCGGCTCGAAGAGCTTATCCAAGTTGGTGATTTTATCACCGTCCTGCGAGACGGCGTCATAACCGGCGCCCGATCTATGGACGGTGTTGATATTTCCTGGATTGTCCAAAACATGATTGGCGAAAGCAGCAAGGATTTTGCCAAGGAAATCAGCCACCCCTTTGGGAATGAAGTGTTTCGCGCCGAACATGTGTCGCTTGGTAGTTCCGCTGGCGGGCTTTTGGTAGATGACGTTTCGTTTTCCCTCAAGAGTGGCGAAATCCTAGGTATTTACGGTCTGATGGGGGCGGGTCGATCCGAATTTTTAGAATGTGCCATTGGACGCCACCCCCAGTCCGTCGGCCAAATATTCATCGAAGGTGAATTGCTGACGGAAAAGACCGTTGCAGGTCGCATTGGCCGGGGATTGGCGCTCATTCCGGAAGATCGCAAGAACGACGGCTTGGTTCAAATTCTGTCGATCCGTGAAAACATGACCCTATCTAGCCTAGAGCAATTCACCCGCGGCATTCACATGAGCCTCTCGCGCGAGAGAGACACAGTGATCGACTACATCAAACGGCTGACGGTCAAAGTGGCCTCAGCCGAACATGCGGTGTCGTCACTATCGGGGGGAAACCAGCAAAAAGTGGTCATTTCCAAAGCGCTCATGACCAGCCCCAAGGTTTTGCTGATGGATGAACCATCGCGCGGCATCGACATCGGCGCCAAGGCTGAAGTGTTTCGGGTTATGCGAAAACTCGCAGCTGACGGTCTTGGGATCATCTTCGTGACCTCAGATCTTGAGGAAGTCATGTCGCTCTCAGATCGCATTCTGGTCATGTCAAACGGCCGGGTCACCGGTGAGTTTTCACAAGATTCAGCCACCAATACCGCCCTCGTAGAGGCCTCCGCCATCGGACACGCTCAACCCACTCATATTAAGGAGCCCGCATGATGGCTGATCTCACAGCATCCGTGCCCGCACCATCAAGCCCCAACGCGCTACTGGTTTTGCTAAAAGCCCGGACCTTTATCGCGCTTATTTTGGTGTTCACCTTCTTTGCTTTGAACGCCCCCAATTTCTTGTCGACCGCCAATATGGTCATCATGTCCAAACATGTCGCTTTGAATGCGTTTTTGGCCATTGGAATGACATTTGTGATCGTGTCAGGCGGCATTGATTTGTCGGTCGGGTCCATCGTGGGACTTTGCGGTATGGTCGCCGGGTATCTGGTTTTGAACGGGATCGACTTTGGCTTGGGATGGTCCATTCAGTTTAATACATTCGAAATCTGTCTCTTGGTCATCTTGGTCGGAACCGCCATTGGGGCCATAAACGGGTTCTTGATCACCAAGCTCAATGTGGCTCCCTTTATTGCCACGTTGGGCACACTTTATGTCGCCCGCGGCGCGGCAATGCTTAGCTCAGACGGCAGAACCTTTCCGAATTTGAACGGCAATCCAGAGTATGGTTCCGACACCTTCCGTTGGATTGGTGCCGGTGAAATATTTGGAATTCCAGTGTCTATCTGCATGCTGATAGCAGTCGGCCTTTTGGCGGCCTACATCGCCAAGCGCACCCCGTTGGGTCGCCACATCTACGCCGTAGGCGGCAACGAACGGGCCGCGGGCCTGTCCGGTATCAACGTCACTCGAACCAAGTATTTCGTTTACATATTTTCCGGGTTTTGCGCTGCACTGGTAGGTTTAATTGTGTCGTCTCAGCTTGTGGCAGCGCACCCCGCAACAGGAGACACCTTTGAGCTGAACGCCATTGCGGCGGCAGTTTTGGGGGGCACCTCTATGTCGGGCGGGCGTGGAAAGATTGGCGGCACAATCATCGGGGCCTTTGTGATCGGAGTTCTGTCTGACGGGTTGGTAATGATGGGCGTGTCGTCGTTCTGGCAAACTGTGATCAAAGGGTTGGTTATCATCGCCGCCGTGGTGATCGACCAAGCCCAGCAAAAAGTTCAAGCCCGTGTCGCGCTTCAGGCGCAGGCCGCCATCAACAAATAGGAGGCCAGAATGAAGGGAGCCCTTATCGGTTGCGGTTTTTTCGCCCAAAATCAAATGCACGCTTGGCAAGATATCAAAGGGGTCGAGATCACAGCCATTTGCGACCGTGACACAGACCGGTTGAATGCGACGGCCAAGACCTTTGGCATAGCGCGCACCTACACGGATGCCACACAGATGTTGGCGGACGGTGGCTTTGATTTTGTGGATATCGCGACAACCGTCTCTTCGCACCGGTCCCTGGTTGAAATGGTGGCTGAGGCTCGCTTGCACGTCATCTGCCAAAAGCCCTTTGCCGAGACGATGCAGGATGCCCGCACCATGGTGGAGGCGGTGAATTCAGCCGGTAAAACCCTGATGGTTCATGAAAACTTTCGCTGGCAATCGCCAATACAAGCCGCTTTGCAATTGGTGAAATCCGGCGCGATCGGCGACCCGTTTTTTGGTCGCGTCAGTTTTCGCTCTGGCTATGACGTGTTTTCAGGGCAACCTTATTTGGCCGAAGGGCAGCGGTTCATTATCGAAGACCTTGGCATCCACATCCTTGATATTTCGCGGGCTTTTTTCGGCGATGCCCGCCGAATATCTGCGACAACGCGCCGGATAAACCCGAACATCGCAGGCGAAGACGTCGCAACCATGCTTTTGGAACATGAAGACGGCGCAACCAGTGTTGTCGATTGCTCTTACGCAACGCACCGAACACCCGAGACATTTCCGCAGTCTCTTCTTGAGATAGACGGATCAAAAGGCACCCTCCGATTAGACGCAGGTTACAGGTTAACTGTACAAACCCAAACCGAGCAGATCATTGATGTGTCGCCGCCCCTGTTGCCCTGGGCAGAGCGGCCTTGGCACAATATCCAAGAAAGTGTGCAGACCATTCAGCAGCATTTTGTAGACTGCATCACGTCAGGATCCCCCCCTGAAACATCGGGGGCCGACAATCTAAAAACCCTTGCTTTGGTTGAAGCTGCGTATTTGTCAGCCTCATCTGGAGCCACAGTAACCCTTGCCGACATATGATCGATCGCATCGCAGTTTTTGGCAGTGACGCCCCCACCGTTGTTGGCCAGGTTTATTCCTGTGGGCCGCTTTCGTTTTGCTATGAAAATGGTGCGTTGCGACATGTATCTTTGTACGGAAATGAAGCGATCCGCAGTATCGCTTTCTTGGTTCGCGACCGCGATTGGGGGACCTTGCCCCCCTACATCACAAACGAGGAAATTCTGTGTACACCCGATAGCGTTCAAATCACCTATGCCGCGCGGTTTAGCAGCAACAATGCACAGTTGGACGTCGACATTACCATCCTCGCAGATACGCGGGGTCTAAAAGTAGTGGCCAAAGGCGTGACCATCGGGGCGTTTGAAACGAACCGGGCGGGGTTCACGGTTCTTCATCCGATTCAAGGGGTTGCGGGCCACCCCGTGCAGGTCAGCCATAGCGATGGATCGGTTGAAACTACACATTTCCCCGACCTAATTGCCCCATGGCAGCCCTTTATGGACATCGTCGGGTTAACCCATCAGGCCGGCAACCAGAAAGTGACCTGCCAATTCAGCGGCGACACTTTTGAAATGGAAGACCAACGCCAATGGGGGGACGCGTCCTTCAAAACCTATAATCGCCCGCTCGCGCGGCCTTGGCCCTATGAAATCTCGGATTTGGACACGCTTGACCAATCTGTCGTGTTGAGTTGGACGCCTACCTCAGCCTATGCTCCGCCGCGCCCTGAGCCGACCAAAACGCGAGGTGGCTTTCCGGAAATGGCACTGGTCATCTCTCCCGATGAGGCTGTCAGATTGGCGGCCAATCCCGGGGACATCGAAAATGTTCGCCCACAGCGGCTCTTGTGCCATCTCGATGCGTCTTTAGGCAACACCCAAAAGCAGTTCGAAGCCTTTGCAAAAGCTCAACGCGCCTGCCCCAACGTGACATACGATCTAGAACTGATCTGCCTGAGTGCCGACGATCCGAGGCCCGAAATGATAGGTCTGGCCCAGCAAATGCAAGCGACAGAGTTTGCGCCGTCCAGTGTTCTCGTTTGCCCATCGGTTGACCGCCAATCCACCCCTCCGGGATCCGAGTGGCCGCCCTGCCCGCCGCTGGAACGTATCCACGCTGCGGCTCGATTGGCCTTTGGCGACATCAAATGCGGTGGTGGGATGGTCAGCTTTTTTCCGGAACTCAATCGCAAACGCCCCCCTGTCGAAATGTTGGATTTTGTCGGCCATGGGTTGTGCCCGATCGTTCACGCCGCAGATGACACATCGGTTATGGAAACCCTTGAAACGATACCACATATTACAAAATCAGCGCGGGCGATAATTGGTGACCGCCCCTACAGAATTGGCCCCTCCACTCTGGCCATGCGACAAAATCCTTACGGTGAAAAGACAATCGAGAACCCCCATCAAACCCGGATCTGTATGGCACATGACGATCCGCGCCATCGGGGGGAATTTGGTGCGGCCTACACTATTGGGCTTGCAGCAGCTCTTGCTCCCGCAGGCATAGAGGTTTGGACGCCAGGAGCATTATATGGGCCTCGGGGTGTGATCAGCCGCTCCGGCCCTTGGCCTTTGACATTGGCACTAAAGGAGCTGGCCGCTTTTGCGGGCCAGCCAGTACATTCTGCCAATTGCGCCAGCGGAATGGCGTCAATCCGGGTTGGGACAGCGGAAATAAGAGCCAATCTGACACCACAAACACAAGGTCCCCTTGGCCCCTACGACTGGCACATTTTCCACTGAGGCGCCTAGGATTTCCCCATCGGAACAAAGCTGGAATCAGATCGGTCGAGATGCGCTTGCATGGCGTGGACGGCCCCGTCGACATCATTTTCCTTTAGGCAACGTAATATCACACCATGCTCTTGGAGGGTCGTTTCCTCACGCCCGGACCACAGCAAAAGGGAGGAATGATATTCAAACAGCCACGTCAGCATCATTTCAGTGATAGAATGGATAAGTGGATTACCTGAGATCTGAGCAACGCGGGTGTGAAACGCAATATCCGCCTTCATAAACCCATCTGCGTTGCCAAGCTCTTTACGCTGTGCCTCAATTAAATCGGCAAGGTCCGCCGCGTCTTTTGACGTACATTTTGAGGCGGCGATCCCCACAGCACCCACTTCCAAGAAGTGGCGGACTTGTTTCAGATGATCAATATTGGCCGGTTCACTAGAGAGCAATAGTTTAGCTATATCATCAAGTTGCTTAAAGGCGACGCCGGCCGTCAAGGCGTTGACCCGGCTGCGTTCGCCATGGGTGATTGTGATCAACCCTTTGGCTTGCATGGCTTGCAAAGCTTCGCGCACAGCGGGGCGACCAACACCAAAACGTTCCATCAACGCGCGTTCCGATGGCACAATATCGCCGGCCGCAAGTTCGCCACTTGCGACCATTTCCCTTAACCGCAAAAAGACTTGGTCCGACAGCTTTAAACGTACGATTTTGGTGCCACTGCCATCGACTTCTTTCATCTTCGTCCACTCTTTCAATAGCCAGTTGCCAGGTCCAGAATATGACCTCGCAACTGGCGTTACAAGTGGATCATACGATCTGGTGCTATGTGATCCGATCGATGCTGGCTGCAATCTCTTCAGGCTCAAAAACCCGTTTCCAATCGCTCTTCATCAGGGTTGGTTTTCCAAATTCTATTGCTTTGTTGCAGGCGTCTGAAAACACACCATCGACCTCTTTGAAGATAACCGCCCCCAAAATGTTCATATGCCCAAGCAAGAAGTCACGGGCAGCATCTTTGGGAACGCCGCGGGCCACGACTTCATCCATTGCCTCACGCATCACGTCCAAAAGCGACGCGCAGACTGTTTCGGACAAGCCAGGTTCCAACAGCGCCATCTGCTCAACTGTAACGCGGTGAGATCTAGCCACCGGTGCAAAGATGGTTTTACCGACCTCTTCGCCCAATCTATAGTCGGCTTCGGGGCCTTGCATCAGAGCATTTACGATCCCTTGTTTGGCGGCGATACCACCAAAATAGTCCTTGCGACCTTCCTTGGTATCTTCGTCATTAAAAATCGGTGGATGACATGGGTGACTGACAAAATAGGTCACATCATCACGTTTGGGAAGGTGACCGGCAAAAGGTGCCGCGGCATCAAGGCATATGATCATAGCACCCGATGGCACCATATCGACGATCGAGGCCGACACGTTTCGAATGGCGGTATCGGGCACTGCCAGCACAACAACATCAACGTGCTCCAAAGCTTCCGCCGGGTCTTGGCAATCAAACCCCAGCTCTGATTTCAACCTGTCTCGTCCCTCTTGCGAAACTTCGACATGTGCCGTTTCAAAATCCGAATTCGCAAGATTTCTCGACAAGCGAACCCCCATTTTTCCACCGGCTCCAAACAAAGCTATCTTCGTCACTTCCCACCTCCTCTTGGATATCCGATCGGTTGGACCGTCCAAATTTGACAACTGGTATAATAAGGTACTAAGCATACCAACATGTCAAGCAACCAATGCCGTGGTTGATGCATCATCAAGAGGACACACAATTGGATTCACGACCCGAAAGCCTATCGCTTGCTTGGTATGGAGACGATTTCACCGGGGCTGCAGCCGTTCTGGAAGTTCTGACCTTTGCTGGTATTCCCGCGATGCTCTTTCTTGATGCTCCGACACCGGAACAGCTCTCGCGCTTTCCGGAACTAAGGGCCTTCGGAATTGCCTCGACCGCGCGCGCGCACTCTCCTGATTGGATGGAGCGCAACCTCCCCCCTGCTTTTGAAGCCCTTTTGGCGTTGGAGCCGGAGATTCTTCACTATAAAGTTTGCTCAACCTTGGATTCTTCGCCGACAACAGGGTCCATCGGGCGCGCCATCGAGATTGCCGCCAAAATCATGGCCCCTGAAATGGTCCCGGTCTTGGTCGCAGCGCCGCAACTGCGCAGATACCAAATCTTTGGCCACTTGTTTGCCGGTCACGGTGACAAGGTTTACCGCCTTGATCGCCATCCTGTCATGGCGCGCCACCCGGTCACGCCAATGCAGGAAGCTGACGTAGGCAAACACCTATCGGCACAGTCTGATCGCCTGTCAGTGTCGGTGTGGCCCCAAGACAAAAATGCCGCCCGTAGCGAGGCATCGCAAGGTCAGATTTCTGTATGTACCCTCGATTGTATGGACCCGCAGTCTGAGGCCGAGGCGGGCCAGTTCATATGGGAAAACCGTCGCAAAAATCGATTTGTCGTTGGGTCGCAAGGCATCGAATATGCGATCGTAAATCATTGGATTAAAACAAATCAACTACCCCCACCGCCCCCAAGGTCCGGCGTAGGGCGTGCCTCCGGCATGGTTTCAGTTTCGGGATCAGTTTCCCCCACAACGGCTGAGCAAATCGCTTGGTCTCGTGCAAATGGGTTTGCGCCTATTCACTTTGATGCGTCGCAAGCTTGCTTAGGTTCAGAGAGCTTAACACGCGAAATCGAACGAGCAGTTTACGATAGTCTTTCCGCCATAACCGACGGGTTAGACCCGCTGATTTACACCGCACATGGTCCCGATGATCCGAATGTTGCACGGTTCCGACAGGCCGCCGCGAGGTCCGGGAAACCCATCACTGAGGTGAACCAATCTATTGGCAAGTCCTTAGGTACGGTGCTTGACCGGGTCCTAACCCAAAGCGGCATTCGCCGCGCCGTTGTGTCTGGCGGTGACACCTCTGGATATGCGGCCCAGCAACTGGGGATCTTTGCATTGACGGCGCTGGCCCCGACGATCCCCGGCGCATCACTTTGTCTGGCCCATGCCGATGGTCCGATGGATGGGCTCGAGCTGGCGCTAAAGGGCGGGCAAATGGGCAGTCCGGATTATTTTGGCTGGATTCGTGACGGAGGAGGCCCGAAATGAAACGCATCACTGCAACATATGACATCGAAACCCCGGTCGGATTGGCCAAAGCAGCCGCCGTTTTGGCCGGTGAACAATCCACTGGAACCTTTGTGCGGTTGGCGGCCGAAACTGATGCCTTGCGTGACCGTTCAGCGGCGCGGGTAGACCAAATCCTTATAACGGGTCGCTCGAACCAGCCCGCGCTGCCTTGCCGCAAAACTGGCGACACATATGAACGCGGGACCGTTACGATCAGCTGGCCAATTGGCAACATTGGCTTTTCCTTGCCAACGCTTTTATCGACCATAGCTGGAAACCTATTTGAATTGGCAGACCTGTCGGCCATTCGCTTGACGGACATCAATCTGCCAGCCTCTTTTGTGTCGAAATTTCCCGGCCCTCAATATGGGGCAGCCGGAACGCGCAAATTGATGGGTGGCCAGGCTGGCCCGGTTATTGGGACGATCATCAAACCAAGCGTTGGATTGCGGCCTTCTGAAACGGCCAATCTGGTCAAATCACTGGTCCAAGCGGGTATTGATTTCATCAAAGACGATGAACTTCAGGCGAATGGACCAGATTGTCCCTTTGACGACCGGCTTGCAGCCGTCATGCAGGTTATCAATGATCACGCTGATAAAACCGGCAAGCAGGTTTTATATGCCGTGAATGTCACCGACGAAATCGATCAAATGCGGCGCAACCTGGATTTGATGGCCGATCATGGCGCAACCTGCGCGATGGTTTGCATGCAGTCTGTTGGTATAACCGGGTTGCGTTCGGTGCGAAATCACGGGACCGCGCTTATTCATGGCCACCGGGCCGGTTGGGGGCTTTTGTCTCGGTCACCGAACATCGGGATCAGCTTTGTGGTCATGCAAAAGCTTTGGCGTCTCGCTGGGGCGGATCATCTTCATGTAAATGGCCTCGGCAACAAATTTACTGAAAGCGATACAGTGGTTAGCCAATCCGCACGTTCGGTTCAATCTCCGGTTTCCGAGCATGGGGGACCTGATCACCTTGCCATGCCAGTCTATTCATCTGGGCAAACGATCTGGCAAATTGATCCGGCGCGGCAGGTGCTTGGCAATGACGATTTCATCTTTTGTGCCGGCGGCGGAATTGTCAGCCACCCAGATGGGCCCGGCGCCGGAGTTTCGGCCCTTCGAGATGCTGCGCAGGCCGCATCGCAGGGTATTCCGCTTGAGAAATTTGTAAAACAGGGCAGCCTTTTAGACCGGGCGATGCAAGCTTTTCCCAAACCAACACTGTGCAACGATGACGAGACTTAGAAAGGACGCCTAGGCGGGCATTTTAAACCGGTAGTTCAGGTGGATTTGATGCCGAACCAGCCGAGCTTTGGAGGGTCATGCCAGGCAAAACGACGTTCAAGCACCCGTACGTCATGGGCGAAATGTATTCATCCCCCACCTCTTCGAAACTGTGGCAAGGTCAACACTGCAACATCCACACAAGCACAACACGATGGTGTTTAATGCAACAGCGCCCCTGACAATCTACCCTAGGGCAGTTTCAAAAATCCTACTAAAACGACGAAGAAATGAACGAATACAACGCCAAATCTGTTAGCGTGGTGGAACAAGTTCCTTGGTTATTACGGATAGACCCAAAATGAATAAATCTGAGTTTTATGAAATCAGGGATGATCGTTTCGCCCGTAGCATCAAATTGGCCGAGCCTGTCGAAAAACTATGGTCTGGGGGGCGCTGGACCGAGGGCCCGGTTTATTCTCCTGCTTTTCGCTGTTTAACATGGAGCGACATCCCAAACGACAGACGGCTACGTTGGGACGAGATCACCGGGTCTGTCGGAGACATCCGCAGCGGCTTGGGGTGTTACACAAACGGAAGCACCTTGGATCGCCAAGGTCGCATCATTGCTTGCGAACATGGAACGCGGTCGGTGACCCGCATTGAACATGATGGGTCGGTCAAGACACTAGTGAGCCATATCGACGGCAAGCGGCTAAACAGCCCCAACGATGTTGTGGTTCATTCAGATGGCGCTATTTGGTTTACGGACCCTGCCTATGGCATCGAATCCGATTACGAAGGGTTTCAAGCCGAGGCAGAGCTAGATGGCGAACATGTCTATCGCTTTGATCCTGCCACTGAAACCGTTACGCAGGTTACAACCGATTTCACGTGCCCCAACGGGCTTGCCTTTTCGCAAGACGAGAAAACCCTGTATATCGCGGATTCAGGGGGAACACGTTATCCGTCAGGCGAACACCATATCCGTAGATTTGCTGTAAATGGCGATAACACCCTGTCGGGAGGCGAGATTTTTGCTCAGTGCGAAAACGGGTTTTTCGACGGTTTCCGCCTAGACACCCAAGGGCGCATTTGGACGAGCGCCAAGGACGGCGTACATTGCTATCACCCCGACGGAACATTGCTCGGAAAAATCTTTGTCCCTGAAGTTGTGTCAAACCTGTGCTTTGGCGGGCCAAAAATGAACCGCATATTTATCACCGCCTCAACAAGCGTGTATTCGGTCCTGCTTCCGACAACCGGATGGTTTCCAACCTAATTGGATCACTTGGCGCTGCTCCTGCTGTTTCAGTCTGCGCCAAGCAAACTATCAGGGATGTTTTGATAGCAAACCGGCCGTAAAAACCGACGGATAGAAAGCGTTCCAACAGAGGTCGCGCCAAAGTTTGTCGAGGCGGGGTAAGGCCCACCATGCACCATTGCATCACTGACCTCGACCCCTGTCGGGAAACCGTTGGCCAAAACGCGGCCAGCCTTGCGTTCCAAGATTGGCATTAGGTTTTTGGCAATGGAAATGTCGCTGTCATCGAGGTGAAGGGTGCAGGTCAGTTGACCTTTCAACCCTTTGGCAACGGCCATCATCTCATCCGCTGTCTCGGCCAGCACAACAAGGCCCAGAGGCCCAAACACCTCTTCGCTCAACTTATCATTTGCCAACCATTCCTTGGCCGTTGTGGCGAATAGCTGCGGCGTTGCACGACGTGTTTCGCCGCCATCCATCAAAACCTTTTGAACGCCATTCTGCGCAGCGATTTCTGCACCGCCTTGCACAAAGGCTGCGGCAATCCCATCCGTCAACATGACCTGCGGGGAGGTATCCTTTAACGCGGCTTTTGCCGAGGCGACAAAATCTTGGGCCTCGACCCCATCGATCAGAACAACCAGCCCCGGATTTGTGCAAAACTGCCCGGCCCCAATGGTTAATGACCCTGCCCATCCCGCAGCAATCTCTGCACCGCGATGACCCAAAGCAGCGGGAAGAACAAACATCGGGTTGATCGACCCAAGCTCGCCGAAAAACGGAATGGGATCTGGGCGCGCAGCACAAAGGTCAAACAAGGCGCGCCCCCCACGCAAGGACCCCGTGAACCCAACGGCCCGGATCAACGGATGCTGTACAAGAGCTTGGCCAGCAATAAACCCGTCCCCTTGGATCAAGCTGAAAACACCAGCGTCAATACCACAGTGTTTGATCGCCGCATCAATGGCCTGCGCCACAATATCCGAGGTGCCCGGATGCGCGGGGTGACCTTTGACAACCACCGGACACCCGGCTGCCAATGCGGCGGCCGTGTCCCCCCCTGCCGTCGAAAATGCCAGCGGAAAGTTCGAGGCCCCAAAGACCGCAACCGGCCCAATTGCACGCTGAACCATGCGCAAATCCGGACGTGGAGCCGGAGAGCGATCTGGCAAGGCGACATCATGCCGTCGGTCGAGATAATTGCCCTCTTCTATATGCTCGGCAAAGAGGTTCAACTGCCCTGTGGTCCTGCCACGTTCGCCGATGAGGCGCGCGTGCGGTAGGCCCGTTTCCTTGCAGCCCATCTCGGTTATCAGATCACCGCGCAGATCAATTTCCACGGCGATTTGGCGCAAAAATGCCGCCCGATCAATCCTAGAACTATACCCGTAAGACCAAAACGCACGCTCTGCGGCTTGCACCGCTTGGTCAACTAAATCTGGATCAGCAACCGCAAAAGCATCTGGCTTTCCACTGACTGGTTGATTGGAGAAATGCGCCGTCGTATCGATCCATTCTCCTGAAACGAGATGTTTTGATTTCAGCATTGATTTTCCAGTCCGTGTTTACAGCAAATTGCGCTGCGCGAGGTTTTGCATCAGCTCTCGAATGCCAAAAGTCCACTCGCTGCAATGCGTCGACAGCTGAACCGTATTGCGCAGCGTGCCGAAGTTTGGCGAAGAGATTGTCACCACATCACCAAGCTTGTGCGTGAACCCTTCACTTGGAACTTCGCGATCTTGGGTTGGCGCAAAAAGCGTTCCCAAAAACAGCATGAATCCATCGGGATACTGGTGGTGTCGGCCAATGGTCTGTTGAACAAGGTCCAAGGGGTCGCGGCTGATTTCCTTCATAGACGATTTGCCGTGCAGGACATAGCCGTCTTGCGCCCCGTCAACCGTCAGATCAAGTTCAGCATTGCGCACATCATCCAGTGTGAATCCACCGTCAAATAGCCGTATCATTGGGCCGATAGAGCAGGACGCATTGTTGTCCTTGGCCTTGGACAAAAGCAGCGCTGATCGCCCCTCAATGTCGCGCAGATTGACGTCATTTCCCAGCGTCGCCCCTACGATCCTGCCCGTTGAAGACACCGCCAACACAACTTCGGGCTCTGGGTTATTCCATTTTGAAATCGGATGAAGCCCGACCTCGGCCCCATACCCAACAGACGACAAAGTCTGTGATTTTGAAAACACTTCGGCGTCTGGACCAATTCCAACTTCGAGGTACTGTGACCACAGCCCCTCTTTGATCAGCGCGGCTTTTACCTGCTCTGCTTTAGGTGAGCCCGCCTGAATGCTTTGAAGGTTATCGCCGATCAAGGACCCGATGTTTTGACGGACAGCATTGGCTTTTTGTGGATCGCCCGCAGCTTGCTCTTCGATGACCCGCTCAACCATGGAGCTGGCAAATGTGACCCCACAGGCTTTGATCGACTGTAGATCACACGGGGCAAGAATATGGGTTTGGGCCAAATCGCCAACAGTACGCCCCATGATCTCTTCGACCGTCCCAATTGCCGGACCATCGGCAGTCTCGACATAGGCGACCGGGTTGTCCATTTCACAGATGTCGCGCACCAAAGGCGCAGTTTTTGACGTGATATCAATGACGTGTCCACCACGCACCGTCACAACGATGGGACCTTGCGCCTGCGCGTCCCAAACCCGCCCAAGAAAGACACCTTCTTTTGCTAAATCTGTCATGTCGCTCTCACTCTCAATTTCAAATCTCGGGCCAACTCAATGGCTGTCGCGGGGCAAATGACGCCTAACCTTTTGATAAGACGTCGCGATTTCAAGGCATCCACCATCAGAGAGCTGCCCAACAGTGGACCGGTAAATTTCCTGCCAAGGGGTTTGATTCACCAATTCTGGAGGTGTCCATGTCTCCTTGCGCTGTTGCCAGTCATCGGGGTCCACAAGCGCGTTCAGAGTCCGATTTTCCAGATCCATACGGACCATATCGCCGGTCTGTAAAAGAGCGAGCCCGCCCCCCACAGCCGCCTCGGGTGAGGCGTTCAGCACCGAGGGGCTTTCGGATGTTCCCGATTGACGACCATCCCCCACGGTTGGCAAGTGTTTAACACCCGCCTTGAGCAAGGTATCGGGTGGCTGCATGTTCACAACTTCCGCAGATCCGGGATAGCCAATGCACCCTGCCCCGCGCATGAACATGATCGTGTTTTTATCGATCTTTAGATCTGGGTCGTTGACCGACGCGTGGTAGTGCTCAGGCCCATCAAAAACCACTGCCCGGGCATCAAACACGTTTTCCCGGCCCGGTTTATTCAGAAAACGGGTGCGGAAATCCTCTGAAATCACACTGGTTTTCATCAAGGCCGACGAGAACAAGTTACCGCTGAGAACCAAAAAACCTGCCTGCTCGCGCAAAGGTTTGTTGGCAGGGGCAATAACGTCGTGATCAAGGCTCCGTACATTGGTCAGTGTTTCACCCAAAGTCTGGCCCGATACGGTCATCACATCAAGATGAAGCATGTCGGCCTGCGCCATTTCCCCCATCACTGCAGGTACACCGCCCGCACGGAAAAACCGTTCGCCTAGGTATTTTCCAGCGGGCTGCATATTGACCAAAAGCGGCAGGTCAAAGCCATATTTCTGCCAATCCAAGACATTAAGTTCAACGCCGATATGACGGGCAATCGCCTGTATATGCGGCGGCGCATTGGTCGATCCACCAATTGCAGTCGCGACTTTGATTGCGTTTTCAAACGCTTTGCGGGTCATCACTTTGGACGGGGTCAGATCTTCTTGGACCATCGAGACAATTCGCCTACCAGTCTCAAACGCCATCTGCATCCGTTCTCGAAATGGGGCTGGAATGGCCGCACATCCAGGCAAGCTCATACCCAAGGCTTCGGCCAATGCGTTCATCGTGCTTGCGGTGCCCATTGTGTTGCAATGGCCCAAAGACGGCGCAGATGCACAGGCACGTCGAATGAATTCATCGTAGTCGATGACGCCTTCGGCAAGCAGGCGGCGGCTTTCCCAAATGATTGTGCCTGAGCCCGCCAATTCGCCCTTCCACCATCCATCAAGCATTGGCCCGCCCGACAGGACGATCGCGGGCAAGTCGACCGTGGCTGCGCCCATCAACATTGCAGGTGTGGTCTTGTCACATCCTGTTGTCAAAACGACACCGTCCAGAGGATAGCCGTGCAAGACTTCGACCAAGCCAAGATAGGCAAGATTGCGATCCAAAGCCGCCGTGGGACGCTTGCCGTTTTCGTGAATTGGATGGACGGGGAATTCCATCGGGATGCCACCACCCGCGCGAATGCCCGCCTTGATCCGGTCCATCAAAAAGACATGGATTTTGTTACAGGGTGTCAGCTCTGATCCGGTTTGAGCAATCCCTATAATTGGGCTACCAGATTGCAATTCCTCGCTGGTGTAATCGCTGTTTTGATAGCGTTCGAGATGCAGTGCCGTCATTCCCGGATTGTCACGATTGTCGAACCACTCCCGTGACCGCAACCTTTCTGTATTTGTCTGTTTTGGAGGCTTGTCGGTCATCTGATCAATCCTTTGAGGCTTGCGGCCATGGCCGGGCATAAAACTAGTGGCGTTTGCTGTTTTCGCGCCCGTAAACCAAGAGCATGCCAACGATCACGACACCGTAAATGATTTGTCGAAACGCTTCGGGCATCTGCATGATCGACAAGACAGAGTTGAGGAAAACGATCAAAACAACGCCGACGAGCGTGCCTAAATACCGACCACGTCCCCCTAAAATATGCGTCCCGCCCAAGACGACGGCGGCAATCGCGGGCAGCAGGAAGGGCGCGCCCATGCCTTGGTAGGCTTTGGCCGAATACCCAGCGAGCAAAATACCCGCCATCGACGCGCATAGCGATGACACGACAAAAGCCCCAATGATCACCCAACGGGTCCGGATACCCGACAAATAGGCCGCGCTTTCTTTGGCCCCGGTTGCATAAATCGACTTTCCAAAACCTGTCCGTGTCAGGACAACAGCGATCAAAACGGACACCGCCCCCCAAACGAACACCGCCACCGGTAGACCCAAAATTCGCTCAGCCGCCAAATAGCGCATCAAGGGGGATGCTTCGGTTTGCGGTGCAAAGCCACCAGTATGCGCGATCATCAATCCACGAAGCACCGAGTCGACCCCAAGCGTGAAAATCATCGAGGGAATACGCAGGTAAGACACGCCCACACCGTTCACAATGCCCACAATCAATCCAACACAAAGCCCGGCAGGAATGGCCCATGGCCCACCAACCGTCGTCGCCATCATCGCGGCGGCGGTCAACGTCCATGGCAACGACAGGTCAATGTGACCCAGCAAGATCACCATCATCATGCCCGCGGCACAAAGCCCTAGGAACGATCCTATTTGAAGCTGTTGCAACAAATAGGACGGGGTCAGCATCGGCGCTGTGCCTTGCGTCGTCAGTGTGTAGCCAGTGCCGATTAGAATGATGACCACGGTGAAAGCCGCTGCAATTGCAATGGGGCGATTTTCGGGTGTCAAAGACAGGAAATTGCTCATCGAAACAGCTCCAAGGTGTTTTTGATCCGAAAGGTTCGGATGGCTCCAATACTGACCGCCGCCAAAAGCACCAAGCCTTCGATCAAGGACTGCAGCAGTGGATCAATGGATAAGATTCGGAAATAAAAGGAGATAACGCGCAAAATTCCCGCCCCAATCAGCGATCCAATGGCACCGCCGACACCACCGAGCAACGATGTGCCCCCCAAGACAACAGCCGCGATAGAGTTAAGCGTATAGGCCCCTGCTTGGTTGATATCGGCGTTGCCGGATGACGTTTGTATGGCCAAATACAACCCCGCACAGGACGCAAAGAACCCGGCCAAAGTGAAGGCTGCAATCTTGGCGCGCGACACGGGTAACCCCGACATATACGCCGCCCCTTCGGCAGACCCCACGGCGTATGCGGTGCGACCTGTGACCGTGCGTTTAAACGGCACCCACACGCCGATGCCCAAAACCAACAGAATGATCAAAGGCACCGGAATATTCGCAATCGGCTGCAACCAAGCGGCATTTCCGTTTTCAGCAAACCCATAGGTTTCTGCAAAATCAAATACCGAGTTAGTCAGCGCCCAGTTCAGGTCACTGCTGATGTCGCCGCCTGGGGACGGGCGAATGAGCAGAGCCAGACCGCTGGCAATGGCACCGGTGGCCAGTGTCGCGATGATCGGTTGGATGCGCCCTATGACGACGATCAAACCGTTCATCAGCCCAAAGGCAGTCCCCGCAGCCAGTGTGATCACCATACCGCCCACCATCTGTAGCGGTGACCCTGTCACAAGATGCGATGCAATTGTGTTCGTCAGCGTCATCACAGCACCAACAGAAAGGTCCAATCCGCCCATCAAAACCGGTACGGTTTGCGCCATCGCTAGAAACCCAATCACAACGCTTTCATTTGCATTTTGGATGAACACAGCCGTGGAAAATCCGCGCGGGTGCAAAAACTGGTAGCCGATGAAAATCACGGTAAAGAGGATAAACGCGCCAGTGAAACCACGGTTTCGCCCTACCCACGCATTAAGTCGTGTCATCATGCCACTTCTTCCGTCTGAATATTGAGTGATGCTGCGACGATGGCCTGTTCGGTCAATTGCTCGCCTTGAAGCTCGCTCACCACATGGCCGTCGTACATGACCGAAACCCTGTCGCAACATCCGATCAACTCTGCATAATCAGTCGAATACAAAAGGATCGCCTTGCCGGCATTCGCGAGGTCACGGATCAGGGTGTAAATCTCTTGTTTGGTGCCCACATCAATGCCACGCGTCGGATCATTGAGTAAAATCACGTCTGGGTTAAGCGCCAGCCATTTGGCGATAACAACCTTTTGCTGGTTGCCTCCTGAAAGGGTTTCAACCGGAACGTCAGGGCTTGCGGCTTTGATCTGCAGCTTGGCGATTGCATCTGCGATCTCACGATCGGCAAGATTTGAGTCAATTAATGTGCCGCGTGACACCGCCGCGTAATTGGGCAGCAACAGGTTATCGGCGATCGAGAGGCTAAGCATCAACCCTTCGGTTTTGCGGTCCTCGGGGACCAATGCCATCGCAGCGTGTTTGCATGCAGCCGGTGACGTGGGAGCGAAAGCCACACCATTTAAGTCGACCTCGCCCTGGACGCCTTTTAGAACACCAAAAAGCGCGAGAAGCAGTTCCTTTTGGCCTTGACCATCCAGTCCACCCAACCCAACGATTTCGCCTTTTCCGACAGTCAAATCGACCCCCTTTAGGCTATTTTCCCAATGCAAACCTGACACAGTGAGAGCGGTGTCAGTCGCTTTTGAATAGGGTGATTTTGGCGGATATTGGGCGTCGATGTCGCGACCAATCATAAGGCGCACGATTTCTGTTTCGGATAAATCGCCCTTGTCGAAACTCTGAATATGGCTGCCATTTCGAAACACCGAAAGCCGATCACACAGCGCGTCGACCTCTTGCATGCGGTGGCTGATAAACAGACTTGCCACGTTGTTGGCCGTCAGCTCTGCAAGCAATTCGTACACTGTTTCCACGTCTCGACTGGTCAATGCCGACGTGGCCTCGTCTAAAATCAAAACCCGCGGGTCTTTGCTAATTGCCTTGGCTATCTCGACCATTTGGCGGCGCGACAAACTAAGATCACGCACGCGCGCGTCTGGATCCACGTCTTCGCACTTTATCCGGGTTAGCACCCGTTCAGCCATGCGCCGCTGGGCAGATCCGTCAATCAAACCGAACTTGCGCGGCGGCTGGTCGATAAAGATATTCTCAGCGACGGACAGGTCAGGTATCAGCGATAACTCTTGAAAAATGCATACGATCCCATCTTCGGCGGCTTCAGATGGCGAGCTGTATTGGACCGGCTTACCGTCAACCAAAAGCCGCCCTTCGCTTGGCGGTAAAACCCCCGACAAAATCTTGATTAGCGTCGATTTCCCCGCGCCGTTCTCCCCCAAAATGCCATGTACTGATCCGGCGCTACAGGAAAAATCTACATCTTTTAAAGCGGTTACCCCTCCAAAATAGCGGGATACCTTTTCCAGCTGAACGATATCGGTGGTGTAAGACATGAGATCACAATCTTTCGAAAAATCGTGGGGCGCAGCCATGCCGCGCCCCACCAATGCAAACTAGAATTAGTTCACGTCTGCTTCATCTTGGGCCATGATTGCAGGACCAGAGATATTGACGTCACAAGGCGGAAATTCGTTCACCGTGAAGAAGTTGTCGGGCAAATCCGTCCAGAAGTTTTTGCCATCTTTCAGCTCATCATAGGTTGCTGTTGGCAGAGGCACCGAAATCAACTGCGGCATGACATTGCCCTCAAGCGCGGAAACTGCAGCCTTCATTGCAATGGCAACAAGCCCAGGGGACTGACCAATCGAGATACCCTTGAGACCCGCATCTGCATGTTCAGCCATCAACTTGCGAAAGCCGTTTTCGGCTTCGCCAGACACAGGAACCATTGGATGACCTGCGTCGAGCATTGCGCGAACAACTCCGGTGGTCCCACCTTGGGCAAGCACGGCATCAAATTCACCGTGAACCGCAATTGCATCCGCAACGACCTTTTGCGCGGTACCATCGTCCCAATTGCCGACAACGCTGATGCGCTCCCAGTTTCCGCCAGACTCGTCCAGCACGGTGTTGATGCCAATGGAACGGTCGCGATCTACCGAGTTTCCAGCCAATCCACGCACTTCGAGAACCTTGCCTGACGTTTTCCCGATGGCCGCCAATTCAGCCAAGACATGCGTTGCATAAGCCCGGCCCATCGCCAGCTGGTCCTCGTTCACCTGCATGACCTTTTCAGTGTCCAGCACGTTGTCAAACGGAACCAAAACCACGTTATTGCGGTCGGCTAGACGAATGACCCGATCAAAGCCATCCGGGCTGACTGCAATCGTGACAATTGCATCATAGCCTTGGTTGATGAAATCTTCGATTGCCCCAAGTTGCGCGGGCGCATCAGTGCCAGTTGAGACAACCTTGAACTCCGAAATTCGGTCAGCGATTGTCGGATCTTGCGCAAATGCTTTTGCGGTTTTGATCATTTGAATGCGCCATGTGTTGCCAACAAAACCATTCACCACGGCGATGCGAAACGGACCTTCTCGGGCGTCCCATTTCAAGTAGGACGTGCTGTCATCCCAAGGTGAAAAACACGACGGGTTTGCGCCCGGCCCCTCGACGACTGCTGGTCCCGCAAATGCGGCTGACGCTGCAAAAAGCGCGCTTGCTGCCACTGCCATTAACTTCACTCTATGTGTCATTTTGGTCTCCCGTAAACTTCAGATTGAATTTGGTGTCAGCAATGCCGACCATGAAATGGACGCTTACCAGTGGTCTGAACGTCTTCTTTTATTTCGAGTTTTCTGCGAAAGGGCTTGTCTCGCTGAAATGGGCATAGCCGGCTTCGAGATGGGTCTTCATTCGGTACTGATAGGCAATGCGATCCCGCGCCACGATGGCGTCAATGACCGCCTCGTGTTCGTGGTACGTATTGTTCTCGAAGGTGTGCCGCGTTTTACCCTTTTGAATGATCTTGAGGATCACTGGTTTCATCAGCCCATAGACATCCAAGATCGCCTTATTGCGCAACACGCGGATCAAGCGCGTATGGAACAAAAAGTCTTGCTCCGCAGCTCTCTCAACCCCCCCCGTTTTCAACAACTTGGCGTTAATCTCACGCAGGTCTGCGATGTCTTCATCGGTAATACTGTCGAATATCTCCTCAACTGAAGACACTTCGAGAAGACAACGGAACCCCTGAATATCCGAAAATGTGTCACGCGAGATGTCCATTACGTTGAACGAAAACATGTCCATTGCTGAAGACATTCGGTTGTCGACAATCGTCGCCCCAACCTTTGGACGCACTTTTACGACCCCATATGCCTTTAGAATGCGCATCGCCTCGCGAACCGTATTTCGCGACGCTCCAAAAATCTCGCAAAGCTCTTTTTCGGTGGGCAGCTGGTCGCCCACAGTTAATCCGCGTTCGCTGATCAGATCACGCATCTGCGCAACGACGTCGTCTACTACGGATCGAGGTTCAAGGTCTTCAACATCAGAGTTCGACGTATTCATTAGGCTTCCTTCTCAGGCAGAACCACATTCTCCCGATTCTCACTTAACCCTATTTGTCCAACAAGAAGCTGTCAATACAGCTCATATATCGATTTAGAATGCCATATTCAGCTCATTTGACCAACAATAGACGTGGCGAAAATGAAAACTTGCCACTTCAAAACTCAAGCGCCTTGAATTCTCTGCCCATCTGCGATCGGGATACTCGCCTCGCTTGGGTCACGTTTTCTTGGAGAAGGCTATCGAGGGGCGTGATGTCAACTTTGCTATGTCGCTCGTCGTCGCATTCGAAAAGGCCCACTGGTACTTCAGTTTTCGACTGGACCTGACCCGGCTCTTCCACGGTCGATTTAGAGCGCATATTGGCCGAAGGAGACAACATTCGACGGCTTGCAGCGCGAGATCAGACGCTGTCGAGACAGAAGTGGTTCGCCCTTTGCAATCGCTCGACAGGATGCGTATCGCTGGACGGCTTCCAGCTTCGCTTTAGAACCACAATCGGAGAACGCAGAGCCAAGTTTTGCGAAAATGACCAGCCGTGCATTGATTTGTTCAGAAGCGTTTTTTCGCCGATCTAACGTCGTCAAGAAAGCAACATTCGACCAACGATCCGCATAGCCCAAGGGCTGAGTTTTTGGCTCTACGCTACCGAAATTCCCCCAACAAGATCCGTGGACACATTGTGGGGATTCAACACATCCTGTCTGGCTGGTAAGTCCTTGGTTTTGATGTAGCACAAAGCAGGTGGACCATAAGCCTTATGGCAGCCGTCGACTATAAGCATTGGAAGGCACATGGCCAACGACAAAAGCGCCTCGGGCTTCAAATTTTCAATCGCTCGTGGTCCGGGATAGAATGTTTCGACCGCTAGCCCATTGGCAAAAACAATGTCGTGCGTTGGCAAAAGAAGGTGTACGTAAGAAACCCGGCGAATTCCTTGGGCGATCCGCAGTTTCCCACCTTTCAGCCTGGCCAGCTGACCAGCCCTGACAAAAACATCTTTGGAACTGCCTCGTCTGGAAACGACGATGCTATGCTGCGGGGAGATCAACAAATCTCGCTTACAACCTGACCAAGTCGTCGCGACTTTGACCGGGCGTAACTCTGGGTTCGTTTTGAGGATCGCAGGCCCCAGTGCGGTGTTTGAAATCCACTGGATTGGTTGTGGCCCGTTGTTTCGGGTCGTGACGTGATCACCCACGCACAAATCTTCGATGTGTCGCTCACCATCTGGGGTTAAGATCATCGTTCCCGCAGTAAAACAAGGGATGCCCGACGACGCCAATTGCGCCCCTGTCATCTGGGCGGGTGAAATGCCTTGAAACGTTAAAGTCTCGCCTTCGGGAAACGTCAGTAGGGCATCCCCAGACCCATTGTCAGTGACCACAACGTCCCAAATATTGACGGGGTTTCCATCCAAGTCACGAAGACCAGACACATCAATCTGATCGTTGGACCTGCCGTCGCCGTTTGTATCGCCGATATCGAAATCCGTGATGATATCGTTTGACCCCAGCTGCTGAAGAATGACGAGATCATCCCCAACACCAGTGGTTATTAGGTCATCACCCGCGCCGCCACTTAGGGTATCATTGCCGCCGCCGGCAAGCATGGTGTCATCACCGTCACCACCCGCCAACGAGTCATCGCCAATGCCCGCGTACAACGCATCATTTCCCGCGCCACCAACAAGCGTGTCCGAAGCGCCATCATCATGCGATATGTCTGTCGAACCACCAAACGCGTTATTGGCATTGTACCCGATAATCGTGTCATTGCCTTCGCCCCCGTCAAGGCTATCAGCGCCGTCTTCGCCTTCAAGAATGTCGGCCCCGCTGGCTCCAAATAGACTATCGCCCCCCGATTTCCCGCTAAGAAGGTCGTCTCCGGTACCACCGTCCACACTATCGTTGCCGGACCCGGCCACAATTCTGTCATGCCCCGCGCCGCCATCAATTGTATCATCGTCTGCGCCACCATCGATGGTGTCGTCGCCAGCCCCGGCAGCGATAGTATCACTCCCATCACCGCTGTTGATGACATCATCGTCGCCATCGGCCCCGTCAACACGGTCGCCTTGGGCGTCAACATAGCCAGCGCCGATGCTGTCGTCGCCGGAAGTGCCGTCGATCTCACCGTCAGGAGTGACAAAACTGTTGTCTACTCTGTCTGACCACATGTCATTCGTATCTGACAGCAGACTGTCGAACGTCAAAGACTGAATCGCCTTGGCTTCTAGCGCGTCCTGATCGGGACCACTGATAACCTCAGGCGCAAGATAGAGATTTCCATTGGTATCTTGAAAAACAACAGCAGAAATCGAAGCCGTTGTAGAGTCCGCATAGGTAATCGTCGTATTGTAAACAACGACCGCATCAAACGTTTGATCCGCCCCCCCGTTTATTCTGAAGGTATCCTCGTCGTCCAAAAAAGACGTGTAGTTGTCAGAATGGTAATACCCCGCTTCGCCGTTGCCATACCCAGTGGAGCCTGGTGAAAACGTTTGGATGTTGCTGTATAGTGGATTGCCCGACGTCCCATAGGTATTCCCAACCAGCGCCGAGGCGTTTTCGCTCGTTATGTCATCCGAAATAACGGAACCTTCGGACGGGTCGATGAGCGGGCCAGCACCAAGGAAAATAACATCAAATGTGGTCGCCATTTCAATGAGCGACCGTTATAGAGTTGGCACAAAGATCAGCCGTCTTAAGCTCCGGCGCATGCTGTACAACCTGCCTATTTTCCCGGGTTGTTTTCACCGCTTTGCCAATCAGTTGTTTCAGATATCGCCTGCACCGATTGAGAATACCTGAGAAGTGGTGAACATTTGGTGACCCGCTTTAGTTTGGACCTGCCGATCAGGTTATGTCGCCAAGTTTCAGCCGATGCGCGCGTCATCCAGCCTGTGATATCCTGTTTGAGGGAAGAGCCTGTGTGACCAAATAGCGGTATTTGATCAAAGAGTATTTCGGGTTCATCGTCGCGACCAAAGCTTAGGCAATGAGAACGACACTTGCCCCCATCCGTTAGGTTGGTCTTCTTCATCAAGGCAATTTGCAGGCATATTTGAGGACCCGCCAAACGACATGTTACCTTAAAAACGCAAAGTTCCGCATGTAGTTGTTTCTGCTGCCTGACATTTTTTCGGTGGGTGATAAGAATTCGTGTGTGGGAAGGATGTGCGCCACCACTTTCTAGCTTTCAAACAATCCCGCTAGGTAGATCAGTTGATAGCCCCAACTCGTTTATGATCCCGCTCCCAGTGGACACAATAGCCGGGTCAACACATTTGGAGACTTGGTCATATCTAATGAGTTCCCAACACAACTCAAAACTAGTCACAATTTGCAAAACAGGTGTTTCATTCCGCCAGTTTTTTCAACCTACTGCAAATTTCGATCACCTTTGCACCCCCATTGCCAAGTACCTGCGTACAGACAAAAAAATCGGCAAACCCCCTTCGCACAAAGGCCGCTCACCAATGAGCATAATTGTGCCTAGCGCGTCGAATGAATTGCAAAATTGCTTTGCATGACTACACTAATAGATAGAATTCGCAGGTAGGAGAATACCGTGAAGAAGGCCCTAATTTCCCTGACATGTTTCGCTATTTCCGTTAGTAGTTTGGCAGCAGGCCCCGCTCAGGTAACCGCCAATTTGAATTTACGTTCTGCACCGGGAACTGGGTCCAAAGTTTTGGGAACCATTCCGCAAAACTCCGCCGTCAACCTTTTGGAATGCAACGGGTCGGGGTCCTGGTGCGCGGTGGAATTTGAAGGACGGACCGGCTTTGTCAGCGGCAAATATCTCACGGAAACATCTGATAGTCCTGATCAACGTTGGCCGAGGGCGTTTGGCCTTGAGGGCGATGCGTTTGTGGTTCTGTACGAACCTCAGTTCAGCGATTGGGACAGTTTCACCACGCTAGACGCGCTGGTCGCAGCTGAGTTCCGTGAAACCAAGGACGCCGAGCCAATCTTTGGCGTGATTGGCCTGCGTGGGACCACCGTTTTAGATGCCGAGACCCACACAGTAGTGATTTCCGACATAAGCGTCACTCAAATGGATTTTTCGGCGCTTGATCGTCAACAGCTCGCGAAACTGTCCGTTGGTGTGGGGGAACTATTGCCAACCGGTGCAATCACCATCCCCGAAGAACGTGTGGTTGCAGGATTGGCCAATTACCAACAACTTGAGGATGTTGACGGGCTTAGGGCCGAGGCCCCGCAAATCTTTGTCTCGCAAAAGGCTGGTCGTTTGCTGCAAACGGATGGCGATGCTGTCTTTGCCCCTGTTCAAGGCGCAGCTGGGGTTGAGTTTGTCGTCAACACCAATTGGGATCTGTTTCGGGTGAATGACGCGCTTTGGCTGCGGGATGGTGCATCTTGGCTCACATCTGGCAATTTCGATGGCCCTTGGGTTGAAACGCTTGAATTGCCTGAGGAACTCACCGCTTTGCCAGATGATGGCAATTGGTCAGATGCCCGAGACGCTTTGACCCCTGTTGCCTATGATCAAGGCGCACCCGTGGTGTTCTATGCCGATAGCCCGAGCGAATTGGTATTGTTTGACGGCGAATCCGGCTTTGTTGACGTTCCCGGTGGGGATTTGGAATGGGCTTCAAACACCGAGGCTGACATTTTTCGCCACAAACCAAGCGGCACATATTACTATCTGATCTCTGGGCGATGGTTCAGCACTAAATCCCTTGAAACCGGCCCCTGGGATTTTGCCACCCCTGACCTTCCGGTTGATTTTTTAAACATCCCGGATGACGTGCCTTACTACACCGTCCGCGCCAGCGTGCCGGGCACTTCCGAGGCCAACGAAGCCCGACTTAGGGCCGCTATTCCGGAACTGGCGCGTGTCGACCTCTCTTCGCTAGAAGCCCCAACAGTGAGCTATATCGGAGCCCCTGAATTTGCACCGATTGACGGCACCGAAATGTCTTATGCGACAAACACACAGTCGCAAGTTATCGAGGTGGCCGGGACATACTTCTTGGTTGTGGATGGCATTTGGTTCAGCTCCAACAGCCCAACCGGCCCATGGAGTGCTGCCACACAAATTCCCGAGGCCGTCTACACAATCCCGCCGTCCTCCCCGGTGCATAACGTCACCTATGTGCGCGTCTATGAAACCAACGAAAGCAATAATCAGGCGACCTATGGCTTCACCGCTGGCTACCTGTTTGGGTTCTTGTCTTGGGGCGTCTTTGTGCATGGCACAGGTTGGTATTATCCACCTTATTGGCACGACTATTGGGATGATCATCACCACCATCACTACCCGATTTACCACCCCCGCCCGGTAAGCTACGGCGGTGGAAGCTACTACAATCCCGCCCGCGGTTCGTTTGGGCGCTATGGCTATGCCTATGGTCCGTATCGCGGAATCGAAGCCCGTACGTCTTGGAATCCATCTACGGGAACCTACGCACGTGGAGCAAAAGTCTATGGCCCAGCCGGATCACGTGGCTTTGTTTACGCCACAAATCCGCGCACTGGCACAACCCTAACAGCCCGCGGAGGCGAAAGCATCTATGGCAAATGGGGGTCCGCCTCGGTCAAACGAGGGTCAGAATACCTTGATGTTAAGGCTGGTGAGCGCACTGGCGGTGGCAAGGGGGTGAAATGGGATAGCTCGCGTGGCGACGGTTTTGCGCTCAACGATCGGCGTGGAAATACCTATGCCGGTCGCGATGGCAACGTCTACCGCAAGGTTGGTGACGATTGGCAGAAATGGGATCCAGGCTCTGGTTGGGACGGGGTTCAGCCCCCAGCCCGCGAGGCTTTGAAGCGTCAAGATGCCGGGGCCACAGTCCGTGACAGAGTGGAAAACCGTGGTGGCGGGGCCGCGGCTGGCGCTGGCGCGGCGGCCATTGCCAAACGCAAAGCTGATGGAAAGCCTGTGCGAAAGCCAACTGGTGCACGTGTTCCGGCCGGCGTTTCACGAGATTCAGTGTCGCGTGAACGAGCCAATCAGCGTAGCAATGAAGTCCGACGCCCTCGGCAGGCCCCCGCACGAGCGACTCCCACACCTAGGGCTCAACCGCGCGCCACGCCGAAACCACGCACTCAGCCAAGGGCAACTCCAAAGCCACGCGTGCAGCCTAGGGCAAAGCCGCAGCAACGCCGGACACCAACACGAGCCGCCCCCACTCGGCGCCCGTCGGGCGGAGCGCGAGGCTCAAGAGGCAATTTTTCGCGCGGCCGTCGCTAAGATCGTTGACTGGTTCAGGCGGGAAATCTCGCCTGAACCCACACATCGCACCCCCTCAGGTCGGTTGCCCTGACACCCTTACGTCCCAGATCTCTTGACCTCTGAAATTCGGCGTCCTGTGCCTTGTTGGCAGTGATGCACAATCCAATCCACAAGTTCACGTTTTCGTATCGGCTTGGTCAAAAAGTGATCCATCCCGGCATCCAGACAAGACTGCATTTCTGAGTCAAAAGCATGGGCGGTCAAAGCAACGATACATGGTTGATCAATGTCGAGGGCTCTTATTTCTTTTGTCGCATCAAGCCCGCTCATATTTGGCATCGAGACATCCATGAAGATCAAGTCTGGATGTGTTTCCCACGCCTGTTGAACCGCTTCGAGCCCATCACAAGCAAAGCTGAGAGTGACAGGCAAGGAATCCAAATATTTGGACAGCAACAATCTGTTGGTTTTGTTGTCCTCGGCAATCAGTATTTTCAACCCTTCAAGGCTTGAGTAATTGACAACTTTTTCCTCGTCGTCCGCAGGCAGGTGTTCCTGGGTGGCTAATTGGCTGATGATGGGAACCTTCACCCGGAAAACAGACCCTTGTCCAGGCTTAGACGTGACAGATATCTGTCCCCCCATAACGTCGATGATGTGTTTTGAGATCGTTAGGCCAAGCCCAGTTCCACCAAATTTCCGGGTGGTTTCCGCCTCAGCTTGAGTGAAGCGGTCGAAAATTTTGCCAAGCTTGTCTTCTGGAATTCCAATGCCCGTGTCTTCAACCTCAAAGCACAGGTTTGAAGTTGCCAAGGTGTCTTCGTACCAAACCCGAACAAACACATTTCCGCGTTCCGTGAATTTGATCGCATTCCCAATCAGATTTACGACGACTTGACGCAAACGGCTCTCATCTGCGTTGACCGTCCTTGGGCAGGTCTCGTCTACATCAAGCGAAATCTGAATGCCGCCATTTTTTTGAGAAGATGACCCAAGTAGAGCGATCGTGTCGTTGAAAAAGGCATTGACGCAAAAGTCGACCGGGCTCAATTCAAGCCGTCCTGCGTCAAGTTGTGAGAGATCAAGAACATCGTTGATCACGCTCATCAGCGATTGGGAAGACCCGACAATCGTTCGCGTGTACTGGGATTGGAGTTCAGTCAGGTGCGTTTCAGATAGCAAATCCGCCATGCCAATTATTCCGGTCAGCGGTGTACGGATCTCATGGCTCATATTGGCAAGAAACTCGGCCTTGGCACGGGCCCCTTCTTCGGCGGCGCGGCGCGCTTCCGCCATCTCGATGGCTTGTACTTTTGCCTCGGTTATATCGCGCTCGATCGCAACAAAAAACTCAATACTCCCTTCTTCGTCATGGACTGGGAATAGGTTGACATCGACCCAGATGCGCCGGCCATCTCGGGTGATGTTTTCGACCTCACCATGGTAGGCGCATCCGGATTGAACAGCCTCATCAATTGGCTGAAACTGCTTAAGACTATTGTCATTGCCAGCCAACAGATCAGCAATTTTGTTGCCAATCGCCTCTTGCGAGGTGAATCCAGTTACCCGGGTAAAAGCTTCATTCACCCACATGATCCGTCGGCTGGGATCGGACAAAACAACGCTGTCATTGGCCTTTCGCGCTACCAAGGACAGTTTACGCAGCTCTTTTTGATGGTTGAGCATCCGAGCATTGGCTGTTTTGAGCTCGGTCTTTTTCGTTTCCAGTGCTTGAGTGATACGGAAGTTGTTCATTCCGGATTTGGTAAAAGCCGCGAACATATAGACCATGCACATCAACAGCATAGTGCCAGAGACATCGGTGAAGTTGAACACATCAAAGCTTTGAATTTGTAGAGCTTTGACCGACAACAAAACACAAGGCGTGGCCGCGTAAATGCCCAAGCGCACCAACCCAACGAGCGGAAATTTTGGCATAGAGATCGCGGAGTTTACGGCCCCCATCCCCAGACCGCCGATAACAAACAAAATGTTAGCTTCTTCTCCGGCTAGGAAGAAATAAATTGATGTCGCGACTCCAAGGGACACACCCTGCATCGCGCCCGACCAAACAGTGATTTTTTCAGCTTTTTTCAGATCATCATGGTAGATAAGCCGCCGTACCGGTCTGTGTAAAATCCAGCAGTCGAGTAGGTCGACCACCAAAAGCATGACAAAAGCCAACATCGCGGGTGGCAACCCTAAGGCAAAAAAACCAAGGCCACACCCCACGGTGTACAAAAGCATGCGCACCGGAAACCTATCAATGCGCTCATCCGCGTGGGACAAAAGCAAACGCTTCCGGGCTTCTCGGGAAGAAGCCTCTTTATCCACATTGTCCGCTGCCAAATCTGGGTGTCTCTTGCTTGCTCAGGTTCTAAGCATGTTAAGCCTGTGGCCGTTAAGATACCGCTAAGCCTTGAGCATAGATCAGAAACTTTATCTCCCGAGGATAATTCCAGCAGCAATTCCAAACACTAGCATTGCTCCAGCCACGTACAAAGCCGACTTGCCGGCCTTTTCAAGAAAGCCCATCACCCCGGCCCTTTGGCTCTGAGGTTTCCAGATTACATAGAACGCAGCTACCGTCAGGACCGGGCCCACCGCTGGAATTGTAAACAAAAACAGCGCAAAGAATGATAAAACAGCGCACCACAAAAGTGGTTTGCGGGGTTTGGAAACGCGCGATTGTCGGCGGCCTGACCAAGGCGTGCCACGGGTCTGGCCACCACCGCCCTCATCTGGGCGTTCGGGCCGCCCGCGTCTGCGTCCTGCGCGTGGCACTGTGGTCGGCGCAGCCGATTGAGACATATCTTGGCGATCAAAACCTGGCAGCTCTTCGGGGACAAATTCCGCACGCTCTTGCGCTACTTTCCAATCCTCATTCGGAGCTTCTCCCGCGGCACTAAGGCTGCGGAAGCTGGCTGCGCTATTAGGCTTGGCGGGATTGGGAACAAAGCTTGGGTCACGGCCCAATTGCGCCCAGGCCTGTTCGGCCAAACGATGCGCTTCGGGGCCACCCACCATATGCAAAAACGACGCATAACCACGGCCGCTGTCGAGCGGGTTACCATTTCGGAAACTCTTGGCAGGGCCACCGTTCTGGCGCGCCTGATGCAACCACGCCCGAAAGGCACGGCGATCCTTGCGCGGCACTGAAACCTTGTCGTTGACCACCAATCCGGTGACCTCCTGACGGCTCCCTTTTCGCATGATCCGGGTTTTGTCAGGATGTACGACAAAGCCCTCATCCTCAACGATCATGCCCACGCCGCGGAGCAACTGCCCAACAAAATTGGCACCCGACTCCGCCCCCGAAAACGTCAGATCATCCGCATAGCGCGTGTAGGTCAGGCCAAAACCGGCCGCGAGGCCGGTCAAACGCTTATCCAGCCGCTTGGTCACCAAATTGGCGATAGCCGGGCTTGTCGGTGCACCTTGCGGCGTCTTGCGATCCCCCTGCGCGACGTACAGTTTTTCACCATCAACGGTGATGGTTTCACGCTCGGCTTCGGTACAAATGAGCCCCAGAACAGCCGCTTCGGCCTCCGCGTATCCCATTGATACAAATAGACCCTTAACCCGCTTATACGTGATCGTTGGAAAGAAATCTTGAAGGTCAAGATTGACAACAACATCCTGACCGACATGCCTTTCCGCATTGGTAAGAATAGAGCGGCCAACGCGAAACCCGTGCGCCGCATCATGCGGGTCCTGTGTGTTCAGGATATTGTCCAACACCCAGTATTGTGCCCGTTTCAAGCGCGGCATCGGCGCGGAAATCTTCCGCACCCCACCGGTTTTCTTGGGAATCTCTATATGCCGGTAGTGGCTAACCTTTGACACCTTACGATCAAATGCCAAAAACCGGAGTTCCGCGATCGGAATACCCATTTTCGCGGCAATGTCTTCGACACTTTCAAAAGCCGGAAGGCCCAATGTGGCCAACCGCTCTGTGTCGGCACGCCGATCCGTCAAAGGACCCGAGGACACATCTCCGAGCGAGGTCACATGCCGACGCCGCCAGTCGTCAAAGGCGGCACCACGGGCGTTTTTCGCCTCAATAGCTTTGCGCTTGGTCTCGACCCGCCGCAACCGGGCCTCGCGCATCCGATCCTTCATGATAAGTTGCAGCGCGCGATCCGGATCAGCCAGAGCGCGATCTTTGGACAGCAAGTTCTGCATTTCGCGCTGCAACTCGCCTTTGCGCTTGATGAAATCTGCCGGAAGCGTGCTTTTTACCGACTGCTCATCCCAAAACCCGTGCCGGATCATTTCCTCCAGCACCACCTCATCCAAAGAGGACTCGCGAATTCGCTCTCTCAGGTTCGCACTCATGACACACCTAACAGGTTCGGGCCGGACATAGCCGACCGCAACAATGGTTTTGGGATTAAGAACAAGAGGACCGGTGCCTTCGAACAGCGCTTAGGGCTGGATCGATCAACTCCCCGCACCCCCGCCCCCATATGGCGTGTTGAGTTCTGCGAACTCAAACAGCAACCGCCATATGGGGGCTGGGGGTGCATCGTGAAGATCGAGCCAGCGACGCATGAGGAGTCAGTAGGCTCGGACGGCGAAACACCGCCCAGATTGCAAGGCCCCCGGCCTCTTGTCTTATACGCGACACTAGCCTTGTGGTTGCAAGGCGACAAGCGGTTTTTCAACATCACTCTTGCGCCTCCATCGGGGCCGCCGTTGTGTCGTATTTGCGAATTTCTGCGGCCCGTCGCAGGGCCAGCATATGGGCGCATGGCCCTTTGCGTAGTGCATTGGATTGGAAGTGCCAGCAATTGCAATCGCCCGAGGAAATACGTTCGTCCCCATCTAAGCCAACGGTAACCAAATGGTCGCGACCGTTTTCCATCACCATGCCCTGCAACTCATGCGGGCCCATTTTGCGCAAGGTTACTAGGTTGGCGGCAACACATTGATCTGCCACCTGTTCCAACTCCGATGAGAACCGCATGTCACTCAGCTTGATCGGGTCTTGGAACAATTCCCGCAAACGCCAGAAGCCTTTGTCGAGGTCAAACATGACCCGGCCCGCCTGAGCCAAAGCCGTTAGAGCTGACCCGGCATCCTCGGGGGAACATCCCAAGGCCCGGGCGATGTCATCAACACTCCCGACCCACTGAGTTTTAAGATGTTCCAACACACGGCGGCTTAGGTCTCCGGGCACACGCCTACGGGGGGCCAATAGATCAAACCGCCCTGCCCCGCTCCAGTCATTGGCCGTCCAGCCAGACAAGCCTAGGGTGAATTTCATCGGCCCCAAATCAGCGACAACAAAACAGGGCATTCCGGACCCCAAAACATAAAGGTCGAACTTTTTTGCTATCGGGATAAGCCGTTCCAAGATACGGAACCGACGACGCCCCCAGATGCGAATGTCCTCGGCCTCACCGGTTTCACAAAACGATCGCGGACAGTGAAGAACCTCGTTCCACGGCTCGAACACAAATTCCGCAGGAGCACCGGGCTTCATCCGCAGGCGCATTGATCTTGGCCCCTGCTTTTCAGTACGTTTGCGGAGCGTGGCGCAAATATTGTGCATGTCCATGGGATGGAGATGCACCCGTTTGAGCGGCATCGTCATGGCCGAACTGACCTGAAGCAACCCGCGCACCCAACTGTCGGGTAAATCGATCTTGTCCTCGCGAAGCTCTTGCCCGCCCTCGGTGGTGGCTGTGAAACCATCCGGTTCAATCTTTAGTTCAGTTTCCTTGCGGCTGCGCAACTGTTGGAAACCATCATAAAGCTTTTGGCTATAATCGATATTGGTGACGCCAATCTGGCTTTCCGAGATCGTTTCAAACATATCGAGATCGACCGACAAGCGCCCGTAACAGGCTTCATCAATCGAAAAACATTCAAACGACACCTCGTCCGGATGCACTGCAATGATCGGATCAAGGATGATCCACGCATTGCGGTCATGCTTGTAAAGCCATTTGAAATAACGATTTTCCGCGTCGCGATAGGGTTTTAACGCCTCTCGCTCTTCCTGTCGCATTTCGGCCAATTCCGCCGAGATACGTTTGCGTTCTGCTTCCAGCGTGGCTTGGGAAATCTTGGCCTCGGCCAAAAGTTGGTCTTTGTGACCATCCAGCCATGCAAAATAGGCGCTCCGGTCCGGCTGTTTAGGGCGCAAGTCATGGGTCACAACATAGTGCAAGACCGACATCGCCTCGCGGAAGGCAACCGTGTTGCCCAAGGTCCCGATGAACCATGTCGGATCACGCGACAAATCCGGGGCAAAGCCTATGCCATTGTCGCGGGTGCCACTTTGGCCGGCATATTGACGTGTAACCTCCATCAGCGGCCTCCCTGAACAATGCTTCGCCCAACCGTTTCGCCCACAAGGTCCGGGGCGTGTCGGCGCAACTGAACCAACAGGGATACCGCGCGATCCCGATCCGTTCGGGTGATCGAGGCGCTGATATCTTCGAGCAGCCCAAACAATCGCGCATGCAAATCCGCGGGGCCGGTCTTCAACAGCTCTTCGAAATAACGCCAAATCTGTTCCTTGGCCGGACGGCTGGCATGGGGGCGCATCAAAATGCGGCGCAAGGCCGGTTCCAACGTGCGGAAACGGGCTGCATCTTGACCAGCGTGCTCACGAACCAACCGCGCGAGGGTCAGTTGAAAGCTCTTGCCGGGGTGTTCGGCCAACCCGCTTAAAAACGCAGGCGCATTTTCCGGTGACATAGCGCGGGTCATAAGCTCGCGTCCAAACCCTTGGGCAGGTAATGAGTTGCAATCACACAAGGAAATGATCGCATCGGGCGGCCAATTCTCGGTGCCCTGCGCACGGATCATGGCATAGGCAGCTTCGCGGCTATCGTCCCAGTCACAATCCAAAAGCGCGAAAATCTCACGCGGCGTCTCGGCGACTTCTCCTCGACGGCTCTCCAAACCCGAAACCGCCCAATCGCGGGCAATCTTTTGATCACATGCCCCGATACGTGCCAGTTTACGCAGGCTAAAATCATGCGCCGACATCTCGCCCAGCGCCACCGCCCCTATGCGCCGCGCGGTTTCAGACCGAGCGCGGATCAGGCTCCAGATAACCTCAACACCTTGGCGTGCAACGGTCTTTCTCATGTTACGACTGGCATCGGTTGCAACATCAAACACAACTCGGGCGCGCGCACCAAATAGCGCGACAAGCTCTTCCTGAATGTCATCGTCCAAATCAGTTTGATATGCTTCATGCAGAACGGCCAGCGTAATATCGCGCTCTCCTTCCCCGCCGGAACGTACCAACCGAACCACCGCTTGTCTGGCCTGTTCACGGGTTCCAGCGGTTCCATGAACCAAGAGTTCAACAACCAACGGAACTGCATTCTTCAACACCGCGACATCGGCCCCCGCCAACAAGGCCGCTGCTGTTTCTTGCAACTCGGGCCTGTCAGACCCGGCCAAGGCCTGAGCATCAAAAAGCGAAATACCATCGGGTCGAATGGCCGCCAGACGTAGCGCAAAGAGTTGGACCGCATCATTTTCATGCTCAGACAGCGCTTGGAAGACCTCGGGCGCGCAGGCCAAAACCGCCGACTTGTAACGTGCTCCCAAGGTTTGCGCCAAGGCCGAGGCTTTGGCCATATCAAACACCGGGCCTTTTGCGGGGTCTTCATGCTTGGGCAATGTCTGCACCTGTACCAAAACGGCCTCGATCAACGTATCCCCATCAACCCGGCTTTTGGGCAAAGCGTCTCGCAGCCACTCATGGGCATCTGGAAGAAAAGCCAGCAACAAAGCCGCCAAGTCTTCGATGGGTGTCGCCCAACGCTCGGGAGCAAGTTGAAATGCCAGTTGTGCAAGGCGTTGCGCCTCTTGCCCGGAAGCGCCCGCCAATAGGCGCAGCTTTTTGTCTGTGAGTTGTCCAGCTTCCACTTGAAGCTTGAACACATGGGTGGCGAAATCTTGGCGGATTTGACTGGTGTCATAGAGTAGCGAAGTCAAATCTTGCTCTGACATACCAACGCAAAACGCGTCATCTTTTCTCAGGAGGTTGGCGGCAAAAACCGCAACGTCATCCAAGTTCGCGTCTTGCAAAACCGTTAGCGACTGGTTCGGAACCGCCAACCATTGCGGCTCAAATCCACGCGTATCACTAAGAATTTCGTTCAAGGCAATCGCCGACGATGTGCGCTTTGTTGCGGAAACCAGAACAGCTGACGCCATCGACGTAAACGCCTCATGTCGATAGCCGCCAAGACCGCGCAAGTTACGCCATATCCTTTTGTTCAGATATTGGCGCGTGCGACGGCTATAGGCATACTGGCGACCGTCTGTGACCACCGCATCCCTGTAGGGAATGTATTGCCGCGTCGATCGGGAGTAGACGTAACCCGGCGACTTGTTTTGCCCTTGGGTCGCAAAACGATCGGCCAAGACTCCATAGACCTCTGCATCATCAAACGCTTCTGCCGCTTTGAAAACACGGCGAATGGCGCGGAACACTCCGGGTTGCAGGGGCACAATTTGCAAGAGCATCAGAAAGTTACCCCGCGCGACATCACTTTGACACGACCAAGCATAGGCCGTCAAAAGGCGGCGTGGCCCTTCGTCACCCTTTCTCACCTGGACAACATGGCGCAGAAAAGCCGCCGCGCTGTCTTCGCTTGGGCTGGACTGATCGAGATATGAGCGAAGGTCGGCATCTGCGGTAAAACCGGCGGCCTCTGCATCCCCCAACATCTGCGCCAAAACCAACCGCGCGGCCTCGGCACAAGGCGCGTCCGAGCTTTGCGCCAAGTTGCGAATTTGTTCTAGGGCATCCTCGGACCACGGGGCCGCGCCCAATCGCCAGATAGCATAGGGTAAAAGCCGCCGCGCCGCGCCATCGCGCAAGGGGGCGAGATCAATCAACCGTGGTAGGGCTTGTGTCACGCGCCGTTGCGACAGACTCCAAATTAACCGCGCAGCGTCTTGGTCATTGAGGCCGGGTAAATGCTCTAGCCGAGACAAAAGCCGGGCTGAATACGTGTCGGTTTGCCCAACATCAACAGGCGCACCATGTGGTGCAGCCCCCTGACCGGAGTCTTCATAATATCCACGTTTTTTGTAGGACAGAACAAGACTATCAAAGATCCTCTGAGCTTGATCCAAAGGCACAGCATCTTCGGTCCGTGTACCTTCGGTCTGAGATGACCCGGCCCAACCATAGCGATAATTGACAAGAAAACCGGCGCTGGCGTCTATCAACTCAATTTCGCAAACCAAATTTCGACCGGCAGGCTTTATCAACCGAACAGACTTAATAATGCCCATATAAACCCCAGATATAGTGAGATAGACCTAAAACACACATTTTATAGGTGGTCAGGCTAATTTACATATGGGGCAATAACAACGTCTATTTAGAGTTGACTGCGCTTCAGCGCGGGTTTGAAATTGGGCACGGATGTCTGTGGCCACTTCGGACCATAGTTTATCGATTTTCATCAAAACACCCAATCCCTTAACAAACGGCAGACATGGTCCCAACCAACACCTAAGCTTGTGGGGCCTTCAACCGTGACGTTCGCAAGCGCTCTAAATGGCCGTCTTTTATGGCGTCTGGGTGAATGACCCCCAATTGGGCCGGCATCTCTGGCAAATCCAGAATATAGGCAATTGCGAAACGATGCGCCCCACCCCCGCTCCGAAGGCATATACCATCCCGCGCAACATGAACAAGCGTCGCCCCGTGGGCACGCCGATAATAGTACCTTGGCAGTTCATCCATATCCAAAAGCCGTCCGCGTTCCCGCGTCTCGTCGAAAATCTTGTCGAGCGCTACGTATCGCGCCAACACATCCTGTGGTGACCGACATTCATCCGGGGCAAGCCCCTGTTGAATTTGCTCCACCATCTGTTTGTAAATTGGCGTTTCCTGCCAATCGGCCCCATCGACCCAGCGCATGTGGCAGCTTTGCAATTTGGTGTTGTTCAAAAGCACTTTGGTCTGCTGGTCCCAGTCCCCCGGTTTGACCAGACCGCTTTGTTGCCGCCCCAGCTTGGGGTACCCATTCCCTCGGGCATAAGCCCGCGTGATATCGCGAGGGCGCGGGTAAATGGCCATCGCCGAAAGCGGGGCTGCCTTGCCATAGCGCAGCCTATTGGCCACGTCCCGAAGGACTTGTCGATACACATGGGCTTCGACGGCGCGATGAATGCGCAGGGACAAAGAGTGGTTATTTTTGGGTCGCATGGTCTTGTTCTCGCACTGACCCCGCACATCACCACATCCTGAAAACCAGAACAAGCGCTTGATCGCTATGCTGGGAACAATCCCCCTAGACAACAAAGCCATACCATCGGCAAAACTGTCTTGCCTTCTCGCTTGACAAGGATTTTTTGCAGTGATTGTAGTCGAGAGGTTTTGGCCAAGGGTCCGCCGGTGGCAGGCACCAATTTGACGGAGAATTTTGCACAGTGACAACAGGTGTTGTATTTATCACTGCGGGAAAGAGCTTTACGCGCGACGCTGTGGATGCTGCTCGCAGCGTGAAACAATCCAACCCATCGCTGCAAATAGATCTGTTTTGTGACACACCATCCGACGTGCCTGATGGCGTCTTTGATCAAATCCACTTGATTGAAAACCCACACCGCAGATCAAAAGTTGATTGCCTCCCCCAAAGTAGGTTTGACCGAACGCTATACCTCGACAGCGACATTCGTGTGGTAGCGGATTTGACCAGCATGTTTGAGATACTCGATCGATTTGATTTTGCGGCGGCTCATGCGCATGCACGCAATCGTAGCCAAACCAATGCGATTTGGCGTACCGAAATCCCTGACGCGTTTCCGCAATTGAACGGTGGTGTGCTTCTATTTCGCAAATGCCCAGAGGTTCAGACACTTTTGGATGACTGGGCTCAATCCTTTTCATCCGCCGGATTTGCCAAAGATCAGGTCACACTTCGAGAACTTGTTTGGCTTAGTGATCTGAGATTGTTTATTCTCCCGCCGGAATACAATATTCGATACCCCAAATACTTGAAATCTTGGACAAAAGACGAAGCCCAGCCAAAGATCTTGCATTTCAAAGAGTTCAATAGCGGCGACAAAAAGAAAACGTCGAAACCCTCGTTTTTTAAGCTTTTCCGATCCTGACCTATGCCAATTTGCACGTATTTGGATAGGGTGATCTTCTTTGCACATATCCCCAAAACCGGGGGCACCAGTGTTGAGGCGTATCTGCAGCAAAAGGGCGAAATAAGCCTCTTTGGTGAACCCAAAATCGGAGGAGTGCATTTACAGCATTTGGCGCGCGACACAGTGGCGGGCCTTCCAGACCTCCCACAGTTTGATCAATGCTTTGGCGTTGTAAGAGACCCGGTCTCTCGCATGGTCAGCGAGTTCATGTGGCGCTCTGCTCCCCTCAAGCCACTGCAGAGACTTGCGCGCCCATGGGACGGACCCAAGGCACGACGCATAAAAGTGCGCGGCACAAAACACTCACTGACCTTTGCAGAATGGGTTCCCCTTGCGCTTGACGAAGCACGAGAAAACCCAAACATGCGGGACAATCACATGCTCGCCCAATGCGCATTTCTTGCCAAAGGAGACTGGCTTTTTCTGTTTGAAAACGGATTGCAACCGGTGTTTCGTTGGATTGATGAGAACACCGATGGCCGCGCAAGCCCGTCCGTTAAAAGGTTAAAAGCCAGCCATGTCACCAAACCGACGGTTGATGACGCTTCGCGGGAACAGATCGAACAGTTCTACCAGCAGGATGTAGCGCTGCACCAATCCGTGGTGGCCGGGCGGACCACATTCTAAAATACGTGCCAAAAACCTAAACACTGAGCCCCATTGAAGCATAAAGCGCCGTCCACCGCGCGGTTTGGGACTTTTGCCCATAAACATCGATGGCATGTTTTCGTAGTTTTTCAGCGCTATAGGTCGCCTGTTCGTCCATGACTGATGTCATTGCCTCGGCAAAGGCAGACGCATCGCCCTTTGGAACCAAATGACCGAGCCATGGGTGATCGCCTAGAATTTCACTCGGCCCATCTGTGTTGGTACTGACAACTGGTTTTCCTGCGGCCAGAGCTTCGACAACCGGCAATCCGAATGTTTCATGATCACTGGGCAAACAGCAACAATCCACAGCATACGCCAAATGCCGGATGTCCTCTCTTGAAACATTGCCCAACCGTACAATTCGGTCGGATGCGGGGTGGGTCTCGAAAGACCCTCCCATCTTGTCCGGAATGGGCCCTGCAATAATCAGCTTTGCGTTTGGCCGCTGCGCCGCGACGGTCGCAAATGCCGACAAAAGCAAATCCAATCGCTTGATGTCGCGCCAATTGGTCCAGGCCCCAAAGGTGAAAAAACCATTTGTATGGTCGGCAAAATTGTTTTCCTTGGGTCGGGGAAGCGCCTCGAAATCATCAGGAACCGGGTTGGGAATGGTCACCCCTGCTTCCAAAACCATATCGTAGCGTTTTTCGATTGCCCGAAGGGTTCGGCCAGATACAGCCGCCACGGCATTTGCCTTTGCAAAATAGGCCCGCAACGCCCGGTCATTCAAACCAACATCCGTACGCCCATAGCTTGTCAGATGCTCCCACGAGGCAAAGGGACACCCGACAACATTGGCAATGCGCTGCGCCAACAGCCCAGTCCTAGGTGCGCTTTGCAACCCCATAACGGCATCAACGTTGTGCTCTTTGGCGACACGCGCCATCTGGCGAAAAAGCAATTCATTGGCCAAAAACCGTGATTTTGAAACCAAGCGCCCTGTCGGCTGCATTGTTTGATTGAGATAAGTGAGATCAGGAAACCCGCTAAGCGGTGACGCATCATCGCTTAGCCCATCCTCAATCGCGAACAACAAAATGTTAGCCTTCAGACCCAAATGTTGGCGGATGGCGACAGGAAAAAGCCCGGCTTTGCGCCGATCTGGCGTTGGAGCGTCTTTGGTTATGAGCAAAATTGTGGGAGCCATGCGTCGCCTAGTTCATGTTTGTGTCGCTTCTCTCTATAGGATGAATTTTGCGACACAACACGGCTTTGTTGCGCAAATCGACGGTAGGTATCCATCTCGTTGTTCTAGCTTGGTAGCCGTGGTGACCCTCCCCCTCCGAAAGGGGCACCCCTATCATTCGCAAATAGAGGGTCGAAGACGGAAAAGTCGACACAAGCCGGAAGAGATTATCGCAAAATCACAACAGGTTGAGATGCGACACAGCCAAGTGATGCCGCACGTCAATGCTCTTCGTCATGTGCCGGTTTCTGAGCAAACGATTTGCCTCTGGACTAAGCAATATGGTGGTTCCATGCCGGAGCGGATCAACGATCACCATGATCTGGTTGCAGAGCGATTAATTGCAGGCCGCGTCTATGGGTTTGGACAGATGTTGGATTGGCGCGTTGATCGCGACAGGATCAGCACAAGGCTCGATTACCTCAAAATGAAAAAGCTTTTTCTGTTGAATGTTTCATAATCTGAAGTATTAGACGAGAATACAAAACTGGAGTCGCCATGATTGCCCCCCCAGAAGACCGAAACTCAGATTTTGACATTCACGCGCTGGAGGGCATTTACCTGCTTTATTGGAAGATAGAGGAGTGTGCCGAAACCGTAACTTTGGACACTCCCCTAGCGAAACTAGAGCGGCATATGTTGGTGTGTTTGGAAGTTCCGCGCCGAATGGGTGATCTGGGGCGCGAAATGTTGGCATTGCCCTCAACCGTAACGGCCATGGCCGATGCGTTAGAAGCAAAAGGCTTGCTTACCCGCGAGCGGGACCCGTCAGATCGCCGTGCATGGCTGCTAAGCCTAACAGCAGAAGGTCATGAGTTGCGCCGGATACTGGCCAACAAAGCCGGAGATGTGTTCCGGGAAATCTCAGGACTCTCTGAAACTGATTTTTCTCAGTTCTTAGAAATCGCTTTGAAAATCCGATCGAAAATTATGGAATCCGGGCTGCCAAAAGGACCACAAGAGTGAAAATCATTCCTTTAGCCATGGCTTTGATGACCTTGGCCGCCCCTAGTTTTTCCCAAGACGATGCAGCTGGTGTGCGGCCCGTTAAACTCACCACCGCGTCCGTTCAAACGCACATACTGACCCGTCACTTTTACGGTCAGGTGGTGGCAAAGCAATCGGTTGATCTGGCGTTTCAAATTGGCGGCCAAATTGTCGAGTTCCCGGTTGTAGAAGGCAGTGTCGTGCCCAAAGGTGGCTTGATTGCCAAACTGGATACCGAACCGTTTGAGCTAGAGTTCGACCAAGCGGTGCTTCAAAAAGAGCAAGCCGATCGCAACTTGGCCCGTCTGTCCGCCTTGCGTGGAAACACAGTTAGCCAAGTGACGGTTGACGATGCTGAGACGCAGGCAGGTTTGTCTCTGATCGCTGTGCGCAATGCGGAATACGCGCTTGAACACGCCACATTGAGCGCGCCGTTCGATGCGTTGATTGCCACGCGCAACATGGCCAATTTCACTACGATCAGTGCCGGCACACCGGTTGTACGCCTTCATGACATGTCCGAACTGCGGATCGACATTGATGTTCCCGAACTGTTGTTTCAACGCGCTTCTGAAAACACAGATGTCGAGTTTGTGGCGATTTTCCCCGCCAGCGAGAAAGAATATCCGCTGATACTTCGCGAATACAACGCCGAGGCATCGAATGTCGGTCAGACCTTTCGCATTACCTTGGGCATGGCCTTGCCTGACGGGTTGCAGGTGTTGCCGGGGTCGTCAGTCACAGTGCGCGCACGCGCCAACTCAGTTGGCAGTATCGGGATACCGGTGCCAACCACCGCGCTATTGACGCGCGCCGACGATAGCATTGCCGTTATGGTCTTTGCACCTACCGGAGCAGAGATGGGCACTCTTACACTGACACCGGTCACAGTCGAACCCACCGATGACGGGAAATTCATTGTGACATCAGGTCTAGAAGACCAGTCCGAAATTGTCGCGACGGGGGTTCAAAAGCTAGCCGACGGTCAATCGGCGCGTCGTTTTACCGGTTTTGCGAACTGAGGGCGGCCCAATGAATATTGCACGCGCATCTATCGAGCGGCCGCTTTATACGTGGCTGATCATGCTCATCTGCCTCTTTGGGGGCATCTGGGGGTTCTATTCGCTCGGGCGGCTAGAGGACCCGGCCTTTACCATCAAAGTCGCCGCAATTCAGACCGCCTATCCCGGGGCCACCGCGGAACAGGTGGCGCTTGAGGTCTCTGAACCGCTGGAATCCGCCATCCAGAAAATGGGTGAGGTCGACAAGATCACGTCGGTCAACTACCCCGGCCTGTCGATCATCGAGGTTGAGATTAAACCAACCTACGACGGAACAGAATTGCCGGCGATTTGGACCAAGCTGCGGGCTAAAATACGCGACGCTGCGCGGGGCCTCCCCAGCGGTGTGAGCCAGCCCTTTGTGAACGACGCCTTTGGCGATGTGTTTGGTATCTTTTACGCGGTCACTGCCGAAGGGTTTAGCGATGCCGAGCGGCATGAGCTCGCCACCTATTTGCGGCGCGAGTTGCTTGCTGTTGATGGTGTTGCCGATGTTGTTGTGTCGGGTCTGCCGGATGAGGCGATCTTTGTAGAACCAAATTTGGCACTGACGGCGCATCAAAACATCCCGCCGGTCGCAATTTCAAATGCGATTGCCACAGCGGATTCTGTTTCGGACGCAGGGAGTGTAGATACGGATGGGATCAAATCGATTATCTTGGCCCCAGAAGGGTCTGACAGCGTCGATGCCATCGCGGGTCTGTCGATTGGCACCGCCGGGACGGTCGTCAATCTGCATGATATCGCGTCCGTATTCCGGGATCGCCAACCCGACCCGAGCCTAAAAGTGCGCTACAATGGCAAAGAGGCATTTACGATCGGCATCGCCGGACTTGCTTCTGAAAACATTGTCGAGGTCGGCCACCGTGTCGACGCACGTATTGCCGAGCTGACCCAAGATATCCCCTACGGCGTTGAAAAGCATTCGATCTATCAACAGCATCACGTCGTCGAAACCGCTTCTGATGACTTCCTCATCAACTTGGCAATGTCTGTTGGGATCGTTGTCTTGGTGCTTGCCCTCTTTATGGGCTGGCGCGCGGCGGTCGTCGTCGGGACAACCTTGCTGCTAACCGTTGTGGGTACCTTGTTGTTTATGAACCTCTTTTCCATCGAGATGGAGCGTATTTCATTGGGTGCCTTGATCATCGCCATGGGGATGTTGGTCGACAACGCCATCGTTGTGGCCGAGGGCATGCAGATTTCAATGCTGCATGGAAAGAACTCGCGCGACGCGGCGGATGATGCGGCGTCTAAAACCCAAATCCCCCTACTCGGGGCAACGGTGATTGGCATCATGGCCTTTGCCGGGATTGGCCTGTCGCCGGATGCGACGGGCGAATTCCTGTTCTCGCTTTTTGCGGTGATTGGGATCTCCCTGATGCTGAGCTGGGTGTTGGCACTTACCGCCACTCCGCTATTGGGGCACTATTTCTTTAAGCAAGGGCATGAAACCAACGAAGCCTACGGTGGGCTGTTGTTCCGAACCTATCGTTGGGGTCTAAGGCTTGCGCTCAAACTGTGGTGGCTGGTCATTCCTATGTTGGTTGTGGTGACCGTGGCGTGTTTCGCTGGCTTTGGGCTGATGAAGCAGCAATTCTTTCCCAACTCGAACACGCCGCTTTTCTTTGTGCATTACAAACTGCCACAAGGAACTTCGATTGAAACCACGTCCGAGCACCTGAAAACCGTTGAAAACTGGCTGGCACAGCGCGACGACGTTGTTTCAACCACGACATTTGTCGGGCAAGGTGCAACGCGGTTTATGCTGACCTATTCCGCAGAAAAACCCAACCCCAGCTATGGGCATTTGATCATTCGCACCGAGACGATTGACGACATTCCGGCCCTTCAGGCCGACCTCGAAACCTTTGGCCGTGGTGCCTTTCCCGAGGGTGAGTTCCGCACCAAACGGCTGGTCTTTGGCCCAGGTGGCGGCGATCCCATCGAGGTGCGCTTTTCCGGCAGTGATCCCAAAGTTCTGCGAGAGTTGGGGGCCCAGGCGATTGATATTCTCGCACAAAGCTCTGACCAACTGTTGGATTTACGAACCAATTGGCGCGAGCAAGAGCTAGCGTTGCAACCTGTCTACGCCACCAATCGCGCCCAAACGGCCGGCATCGCCCGAGAAGACGTTGCAGGTACGTTGCTATTCGCCAGTGATGGCGCGACCGCGGGGGTGTTTCGTGAGCGAGAGCGCCTCATTCCGATCATTGTGCGTGCGCCACGTGAACACGACACAACGCTGATGGATCAACTGGTTTACTCAAGCAGCAACGGCGGGGTCTTGCCCATTGAACAGGTTTTGGATGGGTTCGATTATTCCGTTCAAAACACCTTGGTTCATAGACGAAATCGTGTGACCACTCTCACCGTCGGGGCCGATATTCCGCCGGATCAAACTGCTGCCACTGTCCACGCCGAGATCAGGGCATCCATCGAGGCGATGGAATTGCCTCTTGGTTACAAAATGGAATGGGGCGGGGAGTTTGAGAGTTCGCGTGATGCCCAAGAAAGCCTTGCTGGGCAACTGCCAATCAGCCTTCTGATAATGGTGCTGATCTCGATACTGTTGTTCAACGCGTTGCGCCAACCCATCGTGATTTGGCTCTTGGTTCCGATGTCGGTGAATGGTGTGGTTATCGGTCTGGTTGGAACGGGTTTGCCCTTCACCTTTACCGCGCTCTTGGGGCTGCTAAGCCTATCGGGGATGTTGATCAAAAACGGCATTGTTCTGGTTGAAGAAATCGACCTTCAACGTGAAGCTGGGTTGGGGTTGAATGACGCAATTGTTACGGCCTGTGTGTCACGACTTCGGCCAGTTTTGTTGGCGGCGATCACGACAATCCTTGGGATGGCCCCCTTGTTGACCGACGCGTTTTTCGTCTCGATGGCAGTGACGATCATGGGCGGTTTGGCCTTTGCCACAGTCCTGACTTTGGTCGCGGCTCCAGTCTTTTATATGGTGTTTTTCCGCCGGGACGAACGCCGCCGATTGGCTATGGCATCGTCATGATAGAAGGAAAAGGTTGTATCACATGAACGCAGATGGCCTGTTTCAGGAAGCTAAATCAAAACGATTTGGCCTCCCGTCAATTTCGACCCAGGGCCGTTCGCTACACTCGACAAAATGGGCGAATTTTGTTGAAAGTCGCCTCCTTGATCGCAGAAGCAATGGCTGTTTCGATTCTGTTATTGGCGGGGGATTTAGCGATAATGGGACCAAAGCAGGAAGCACAGGCGGCGCTATTTTCTGAGTTCTTTTAGGAAGAGCACGTCCCGCTAGATCATTTGCAACGCACGACTGATCGGATCGTCGATCTGGGCGACATCCCCGGTATCTAGCTGAGTTTTACAGCCACACTGGTCGCCCATCGATAGATCCTGAGTTGCTGATCCACATGCTGGTGGTCGGCTTTTACTTTGGGATTAGGTCAGAGCGCCGGTTGTGCGAGGGGGGGCATCTGAACCTCGAATATCGCTGGTTCCGTCGTCTCGATTTGTCCGATCCAGTGCCGAACCAATCAACCTTTTCCAAGAACCGGCAGGGGCGTTTTCGTGAAAGCGCTTTGCAGCGGCATCTGTTTGCGAGGACTGTCGAACGGTGCATCGCGGATGGCTTGGTGAGCGGTCAGCTCCTTGCGGAAGATGCCAGTCTGATCGAGGCTGATGCGAACAAACAGAACTCCACGTCGAAGGAGGGCTCGGAGCACTGTGCCATTGATCCAATTGATGCCCCACGCTCCGTTTACGTGTATCTCGACGCTTTGGACGATGCTGCATTTGAAGCGGCATAGACTGTAGAGCCCAAGTTCACGTCGTATTCTGATCCCGCGAGCCAGTGGGTGGCAGCGCGCAAAGGCCCTGCGTTCTTTGCTCATTCTACCAACTATCTGATCGACCCTGAGCGGAGATACGGCCTATGGATCAGTCCGGTGTTTGGTCGGCGCATAGATCGCGATATTGAACCCCACCTTCCTGTCCTGATCAAGGCGGGCGGACCGACGGGACTTGGAGTCGTGTCGACTTTGAATGGGACCCTAAGAACAACCAGCGCATCTGCCCCGATGTGAACCACTCCAGCATCTCCGCCGCAATTATTCTGATCCTAACCGCAAACCTTCTGGTAAGGGCGTCGCTTAGGACCAAGCTTTGAAACACACCCGCGAAGCCTGCCCATCGAACATGAAGTGCTGCCCCAATGCGGATGCCAGCAAGATCACCCACGAAGAGGCCAGAGATGTGGCCCGCGCCATCAGGAAAAGGTCCCGTACTAGGTCTCTTCAAAGCGTCGAAAGAAGGTCGAAATTGCTCTTTGCACACCTCAAGCGCATCCTAGGCTTGGAGCGACTCCGATTACGCGGCCCATACGGTGCAAATGACGAGCTCCTCCTCGCCGCTACCGCCCAGAACCTCTGCAAATTGGTGAAGAACTTTCCGGCACACAGCATCCAAGAAAGGCGAGACGGAAAAGGCGCGTGCGCCGTCTTCACGGACCACTTTCCGCACCCGCAAAACGTTGTTTTTCCTCATCGGGCGGAAACCGGACTTTCGCTGCGGGTGCAGTCCATCTATTTGAATGCGGCAAAGCGGACGTAACGACCTTTATCCCTTTTGTGATGGTTGAGCTGGCCGTTTCTTTAAGCTCTCAATAAATTCATGAATGACTGTCACCTCAGATGATAGTGCGTCATGAGAAACTTCGGCTGGGTTCAATGCACCTGAGGCGTTGTGCAGGCCTTCCGATAGTCTGCCTCTTGCCGCTTTGATGAGGTCAACATCGTCCTGCGTAAGCACCAGCAATTTAAACAGGCTGTTACCTTTGATTTGATTATCAAACCGACCAAGCACCGGTGCGATAAAATCCGCAATTACTTGGTCCCAAGCCTCGCGAAGCTGTTCAATTACACCTTTCACTAAAATCACCCGCTTAGTCTCGCTCACGGTGTCGAGCTGACCTTTGATGTCTTTCAACTCAGTCCTAAGGGCAGCTACGAGAGCGGGCGCTTCTTTTGCCTTGAGTGGCAGGTCGTCCGTCACATGGCCTGGTGTGTTCATTCGCCGTTTTACATGTTGATAGTGAACTGCCACATCGTCGGCTTCTGCCTCACGTTTTACTTCAAACAAGAAGCCGAGATCATGAGTGAAAATTACAACTTGCCTGTGCCGTGCTTCTTCAACCAATCGTTTTGCAACCCGCTCACGGTATATGTGATCGAGTGATGACATCGGATCGTCAAAAACGATCCCAGAATGATCACGCGATGTGACCAGCTCTGCCAAGAACGCAGCAAGAGCCACACAGCGGTGCTCTCCTTCACTCAAAATTTCGCCCAATGGCTGTCCAGCATAGCCAACAAATTCTACGCGAAAGAATGATTGAGCTTTGCGGTCTCTTGTTTTCACAAGTTCCATAGGGGTCGCGTTGAGATCTAACTTGGTCATTTCACGAGCAAAGCGACTTCGCAGTGCACCCGTTATCAACATCTCCGAAAGCTCTTTATTCTTATTGGTTACCGCAACTCTAGACGTCGTCTTTGTGTTCTTTTTTATTTTGGAAATCTCAGCCAATCGTGAAATCTCTGCTTCGATGTCCTCGCGAATGTTGGCCAAGTTCTGTCGGTCTTCGAGTGCACGTTTTTCGTCCATTAGTTTGGCTCGGGCTTCAGGGTCTTGGGCATCGGTGAGCTGGCTTATGCGTTCACCAATTTCCGATAGAAGAGCGTTCAAGCTCACTGTAGGATTCATAGCGTCGACAGATGGAAGCTGATCATTCGCTAAAAGCGCAACAAGCTTCCTATTCGCTTGTTCCAGCCAAGTTTTGACACCACCTGCCACCTGACTGCGAGACAGCTCATCACTCACAAATGTAAATGCGTCTTCAACGGCTTCCGCGGTAAGAAGGGATTTTTTCAGCTCATCACCTCGATCCGTGAGTAATGCCTGACACCTTCGTTCTTTGGCTTGCGTTGAACTCTTTATAAAGGCCTCGAATGTGGACTGACGCTCGACAGCCTCTGCACTCAATTCCTGTTGGCACAATACACATCGGTCCTTGTTTGCAGTGGCAGTCGGGAATTTTTTGTCTGGATAGACGACATCGTTTGAAAAGGTACGCGCTGCTTCCCAAAGTGACCTCCATATAGCAGACCCCACTTCAGGGAGCGGAGAGGCTTCAAAAAGTTGTCTAGATGCAAGAGCCGATGCACCTTTCGCATCTTCGTAACCCTGATTTAACTGCTGAAACTTGGTAACGCTCTCGGCTGAAATTCCGGCGTGAAGAGTTTGCACTGCCGCAATCAGTTTTTCCACACGCAGTTTTTGTGCAGAAAGGGAGTTGATGACTTTTTGCGGGTCCTGCGAAAGATCGTTGCGTAGATTTTCAAGCCGTATTTGTTCATCCGCCTTAAACTCGCACAACAGCGCCAAAAGGGATAAATCCGATTTTTCTGATAGCGAATTTAGATAGTTGCCCGCTGGAGTGTCACCAGCTAGATGGTGATTTGAAATAGCGAGAGGTGTCTTCGCTTCTATTTGGCCAACACGCCGATCCAAGCGTTCCTTCAGGGCATCACACAGGTCTCCAAGAGACTGGAGCAATCTCATAGGGAATGGCGTATATGCAAGTTTGTTTTCTGCCTGAACATGAGTATTTGCACTTCTGGAATCGAAGATGCTGACCTTTGCCAAGGAAGCTTCCTGCACAGCGTCTGGCGACCATGCAAATGTTTTGTCAATTGAACCATCCGCAAACTCAATCAATGCAGATTGAGGCGACTCTTTGGCATCATCAATGTTCGGCAAAATCGAGAACTTCTCATCTCGGGTTCTGCATGCGTTCTTCAGGACGCGACAATAGCCAGATTTACCCGAACCGTTGTCTCCGTAGACAATAGTTATGCCTGTCTTTGCTAAATCCAACGACTGGTCCGATGCGAGGGCGTTCACACCGACCACCGAGTTCACACTCGAAATTGCCACAGCTTCCGAGCTTGAACTTTGAAGCGCAACGTCATTGGATGTGAGTGGGTCGAAGTCCGTAATTTCGCCAACGCAAATTGCTTCGAGACGGTCCAAGTCGATCTCATCGGTGGGTGTTCCGGTTGCCAAGCGTTTTAAAGCTTCTCGTTGCCAGTCAGGGCGGCTTTCAGACCAGTCAACTATTTCGTGCATTGCAGAGTTTTGTGTGAATGGAGTATTCTGATTTGTGTTTTTTGTTATCGGCATGGGCAATCAGGTTTCGCATCCTATAAACTGAGTCAGGTACGTTAGAATTGTTATTTGGCAAGAAATAATCCCAACCATACCACGGCTAAAGCGTGTAAAGAAGGCAGAGCTTCGACCCATGGCACCGTAAATCAACGCCGCTGAAGGCGAAGTGTTCTCAATCGTAGTATACGATCTCACTGTTTATGACACGCCCGTCAACGACCGCTTCGTGGGTGCCCGCTTTCGGGAAGCCGCTTTGCTGTTAATCCAAATGTTACGAACGGCAGCTAGGGACCGCATTTTCTAATAATTGCCGCTCTCAATCGTCGCTCATCATGCCACACTGGATACACATAGCTCCAGACCAACCCGTGACACCGCAATTGGGGCAGTTCCAGTTCCAATGACTACCTTTGCCTGCCGGAGCTGTATGACCCACCCGCCCTGACGGGTGTTGTACAATCGTTCGGTATTGGTCTTGGTGAATGATTTGTAATTGAGGCGTGAGCATCAGTGGTTGGTCAGTTCGATCAGGCTCGCGATACGGCGCGTTAATTTCACGCAGGCTTAATTCGGCCTCGTGCAAAAGCTTAATGTCCTTCTCATCAATTTCCCCTGCTTCAATTAGGATAAGTGCATCCGCAAAAACCTTGTCTTTCTTCCGTCGTTTGTCTGTTTTCTCAATCAGTTCCTCGACCAATGTCTTCTTTTCAATCGCGCGTTCAATCTCATGTTGTATGATGGGAGATGCTTTGAAAGCGTGGCCAGACTTGCGTCTATTGCAGCTACGGTGAGACGGCAGAAAATTCTCGTAGGAGAGCAGATTGAAGGCAGCATCAAGACCGAGAGCTTCCAGAGTTTGTGGAAGCTCATCCGTGCCAGCAAGACGTTCCGGTATAACGTGGTCAATCTCTGTATCAGAGAAAGCACAAAGTTGGTGACAGAGGTAACACCTCTCTCCATGAATGGTCCAGATCGCTTGTCGCTGCGCAGTGCTCAGTTTTTGTTTGCTCATACACCGTTTTAGCCGATTGAGTTGTGTTTCAAAAGTACCGACTGAAATAACGTAAGTTGGCAATTATTCTTACAATTGTCACAGGGCTGCGCGATGATGTCTTCTTTTGACATACTGCATCACAGCAAAATCGACTCAATCAAATGGCAGCTTAGGGCCGGTTATCCGTTCTGGAGCACCCACCCTAAAACCGCATAAGCAGTTTCCAAGTTTCGAATGTGAAGCTTGAGCTCTTTTTTCTTGGTCAACTCAGCGCCAGGAAATATCTGCCGCAGCTCTTCGGGGTCTATTGCCAACTCAGCCAAAGCCGGTCTCCTGAAATACCAAAGCACCCATGACTTGTTGAGGACCGCAGAGAAAAACCACCGTTCGTCAAGTTCGAAGCGCAACTCGCTCTCAATAAATCCGTGCCCTGCAGGCCGAACAATTAAACCGTCGGGTAGCTTGGCTTGAGCCAGTAATAAATAAACGGCTCGAACGCTATCATCTACAGGCCTAGCGAGTTGTTCGTGCAGTTTCTCCTTATCTTTCAGCACACCGGGTCTCCATGTCGCATACTGATCATTAAAACCGTGTCGAGCAGGTGTTGCAACCCATCAGGCGAACGTCTGCTTCGAAGAAGCTGCATCGTAGAGACAAGCCGTGCATTAAATGTCCGGTAAGGGCCGGTTTTGCCTTCTTGCATAAGTGACGTTTGGTTCCCAATCTATGTACGGGCAAGCTAGAGGATTAACTATGAGCGCTCGTTTATCGACAGCAATCAGGATTGGCGATGCCGCTAGGGCGATATTGCAAAAGACAAAGAGTTTTCCTGACCAACATTTTGGGGAAGCTGAAGACAGGGCAGACCGCGAACACATCGGCGTGGAGCCTATGCTGTTGGCACTTTCGATGGAATTAGCGCTCAAAGCATGGTTCGTTTTCGACCATGACGATCCAAATGTAGTCAGGTCGCATGACCTGACAAAGCTGTTTGATGCTTTACTGCCCGAAAGCCAGCAGAGGCTTGATGAGGAGTTCAAGCGATCAGTGAGCCCACATCATCCCAATTTCATTTTAATCGGTTACGGTATTCGTGACATTCTTTCACAGCACAAAGATGCATTTGTCGACTGGCGGTATCTTCATGAAGCGAAGAAAACGATGATGTTTGACCAGAGCACCTTTGAGGCGACGCTAGAAATGGTGCTCAGCGAGTTCGGTAAAAGATACCGAATTGAACCGGAAAAACCACCCTTCGGCCATCTCAAGTAATGTCGGCTTTGGGGAAGCCGCACCGCAGCGCCAATCGCCATGATCAATGTCCGGTCTGGGCCGTTCACTACACTCGACACTAGGGGGCGGATTGCGGTCATTAACTACGGGAGCATGGACAGTTACAGATAACAGCGAAAACGGTCATTCAACAATAAATATTCTAACTGTCTGACACCCCACACTTCGCTGGTATCGATGTCAGTCAAACGCAGGCAGTGGTTCCGGAGATGGGCAGCTTAGGGAAGTTGCGTTTCAGCGAACTGACTCAAGGCGAGTGGCATGGCCGCCCGGAACCGCAGCTTTGGTTCAAACTGAAATGCCCTTTTCGCAGTATTTCGGGGCAGTCAGGATATCGGCATTGGCCGGTGTCATAACGCAAAAACGCGCCAATGTTCGGACAAACTATTTACACATTGACCATCTAAAAAACTGTGACCGTTTTGATCTATTGGGTGGATAATGATCCGTATTGGCCTTGTGTTTTTGTTTCTTTTTGTTGCGGCAGCCAAAGCGCAGGAGGCGTTGCCAATAAATGCATGGCCTGGGTTGGATCACGTCGAAGCGCGGAATTTGAGGCCGGCGGAGTTTGAAAAACTCGTTGATAAGGCCCGCCTACGGATCAATCTGCGACGTGGGCGGCAAATCCAAACAGAAATAGACGCGCTGGAAAAAATGCAAGCCCAAGTCTTGATGCCCGCAGCAGATACAGCATTCATTCCGGAGCTCCGCGCGCATGTCAAAGAATACCGGATCGCATGTAGTCAAGGTGATACGCAAGCCTGCACAGAATTGGGGCTCTTCTATTTTTATGGGGCCGGTGTTTGGATTGATAAAGAACTTGGCAAAGCGATGGTTGAACTATCGTGCCACCGGGGGGGGCTAGCGGCCTGCGAATCCGGTTTTCGTTTTGAAGATTATGGCCCGCATGAACCGATTTTGACTCGAGGCTGCATGAACGGATCCGCCCAATCCTGCTACACTTTGGCCTATGCCTATGGCAACGGCCGGGTGGGACTTGCGAAGGATACAAATCTTGCAAGTACACTGAACGATATGGCGTTAGATTTGGCGCGCGTTGGATGTCGCAAAGGCAATGGGCAAAACTGTTTCCTGCAATACAACATCCTGGAGTCGCGTTATCGTTATCAAAAGGATCCCATTCCCGAGGCGGTGAAACAAGAATTGGTTCAAGCACTGAATGCAGGATGTGCCTTGAGGAATCCAAATAGTTGTGGAGCAAAAGAAGTTAAGACACAGTTTAACTCGATGAAGCTGGAATTGGGTACCCCAATTCCACACGAGCCCATTTTTGATGACCCAATGCATCCGGATGATCTCGCTTGCACTCTGGGTCATCAGTCCGCCTGCCGGTCACGGCATCAGCCTCTACCGCGTTACTCTGCCTTTTATAATTGTAACGATATTTACAATTTGCATTTGTGTCGTTCGTATATGCCTGGGCAATTACCTGACCTTGCTGATGGTCGAGATGACTTGGAGCGAATGCAATCCGAGAACCGAGAAGGTCGTGCGCTGTTCGAAGCCGCTACGCAGAGCCCTGAATACTTTATGTTTCACCCAAAGGACTACGGTAAATTGCGGCGTGTCTCTCGCTCATGTGTTTTGGGGCAGGCTTACGCATGCCGCAATCTCGCGGAGATGTACGAGGGAGGCTTCGGAACTGGATTATGGCTAAGCGATGATTACGGTGATATCGTTTCAGGGCTGCAAGAGAAACGCTCTTTGTTGCTGCATCTATGTGATGCTGGCGATGCATTGGCTTGCCACGAATTTGGTTATAGCCATACAGGCCGGGGTGATGAAGATCGACCTGACTTATACATGCGTGCTTGGCAACGTGCCTGCGACATGGGAGCAGGGCATAGCTGTCAGCGTTTGGCGTTCGAATACGGGCTTGAACAGTCAAGCGACGAAGATGAGCTTCTTAATGAACAAGTCCGAATTAGATACGCAAAGCGAGCATGTGACCTAGACGTTTTCGACGGGTGCCGCGAGCTGAATGGGTACGGGAACGCCGATCCAACCCAATACCCTCAATTGAATTTGCGCGCGTGTTTAGAGGGAGTGGGTGCAAGCTGCGAGATTCTAGCACAGGAATACCGTGCTGGTAGCGACGGATTTCGCAAAGACCGAGCCTTCGCCAAATTGATCCTCAAGGCTGGTATTTCACTTACCCAGCACTAGGAAGGTTAGAGGCTTTACAACCTCAGCGAGGATTCGACTCGCCTGCAGTCTTGCCCGTTGGGTGCCCCAAATGCTGCAAACCATGCCAAACGGCAGGATTGGCGAAGCTGCAACGCAGAAACCGACCAGCCCCCCAAAGGTCGGTTTGGGCCGAAAGCTACCTTCAGCCTTTTTTTGACCAACTGGTTACGATCAATTAGTGAAAATGCTGCAACGGCTCTTCAAGTCTCAGTCGAGTTAAATATCACACTTCTACGGCACTTATGAGACCAATTTTTCCGAAAGGTGTATTTGTAGAAGTTTGCGGTTCAAAATGCGCGCTGCAAGGCCCGAGTTGCAACGTCGTCAAGACCGCAGCAACCATAGACACATGCATGAAAAACTCCATATCTCCGGTCGCTGGATCCATTTTGGGGCTGCGTAAAGGAGTGTTTGGATCTCCTGTTTGAACGAAATTTATCTTCAAGAACTTGCACGGAGTTAATTCCGTGGCGTTCTGCCTGCAATACATAACGCTTTGGGCAACAGGGTGTTGTCCCGCATTCTCTACGTAATTTCCAATTTCAATAGTGTATTTATCAATAATCAAAGAAGTAGAGCTTGCGGATTTTAACTTAGTATTTTCGGATTCACCTTTAATCTTTTCACCTACTACCTCACTGCCGTCCAAAAATGGCGCAGGGAGCTTCTTTCTAAAATCTGTCATTCAATTCGCCTTCAAAATCAAGACCTCGTTGCTAGTTTTAGATGCGGGTCATCTGGATGATTACAGCCTACTCAGACAAGTTTGAGCACGTCAATGATCAATCCGCCTACTTTTAGGAACGTAGGAATCGGTCCTTGCCCTCTCTGTGCCGTAAAGCAGGCTTTGTCCTGCCCAAAATGCTGCACCTTGCTTCGTACGGCAGCTCCGGGCCGTTTTGGCAACTTAGTTAGAAGGATGAAAAGTCATTATAGTATTTGAACCCGTTGTTTTGTTGGGTGTCCTTTCGGCATTCGCATACATAACATACGAGTTTTATTGCATTGTTGGAGAAATGGCTACGGCAAGGGAACATTCTCCATGGCCATGGTGGTTGTTGGCCTTGGCAACGTCGGTGTTAGCGTCAATCATAATCTTACGGCTGTTTTTCCCGGTGTCGGAAGTCGATGGTGTCTAAGACTAGACTTTGAGATCGAAAGCTATGGCGGCCTTTGGAATGCTGCGGTGCAAAAGCTCGCAGCCCAGCCAACGTTCGCTGTGGGCCGTACGTTCCCCAGCCGCCTCAAGGCAAAACGACTGCGCATCGCTGACATTGGCGTGTTTCGGTGTCGCTCAGGACCGGTCAAGCCTACGCGGAACGGCGGATGTCAGCCCAAAGCAGACCAGTGTCGCAGGACTGAATCCAAGATTACCGCATGTGCAAACAACTTGTCTCGACTTCCGGAGAGTTGACCTCCAGACCGAAAAAGACAAGTTTCAATGACCAAAATTGCATTCAATTCGCGAATTCAATAAAGGCCACAGAACTACTCGACTCTGATGAGAAGGCTGTCGCTCACCAGTAAATAAGTTCGTCTTTCCACTTTCCCAGCGCCGTCTACGAGAAGAAAGTCAATGTACAATGAATAGAAGTTTTCCAAATAGACAGCGTATTGCCGACAGTTCGGGTCTTCGCCTTGATCATCGGTTTGTTGGAACTCGAGACGTCGTTCACTGAGATAGAGTGAGAGATCAGATGAAAAAGCAGTTAGGCCAAGGTTGAGCCTCTCAGGACCACAGATAAACGACTGCAAACGTTTTTGGCCTCGCTGCATTTGGGAATGCCCATTGACGCCGATATTGAGGATAAAGTCTCCTGTTGCGACCGATAGAGACCCAACGTTGGAAGGAAAAAGAAGCGAAAAGACGCATTTCTCAGATTCATCCAGTATAGCAACCTCAGTGAAGAAGCTGTCTTCTTGGCTCTCGGACAATGGCTCCGTCCCAAAATCATCAAGCTCTGCAGGGAAAACTGTTTGCACCACTTTTGCACGCACGGGTTGCAATTTTTCAACCAACTCATGAGCAAAGCTTGCTGGCGGAATAGGACCATCAAAGTCCGCTGCGGCGTGAACCCTGGTTAGAATAACTTCGTCGCCATGGATGAGGTTGGGACACTTGCCCGTACGTACAAGCGTCCCCTCCGGAAGCACCTCATATGGCGCGGAATGGGAGGCGGTAGATAGTGCCAGCAATAAAGAAAAAACCACGAGCAGTATACTAACAGAATTGCCCGAGTGTTTTCGCCAGCTAGCTCTTTCCGGTTTGTTTGGCATAACCTGAACCTAAACTGTAAATCACACTCGAACTCGGGAACGAGCATAGGGCGGATGCCAATTGAATGAAAGTCAACATGGGTCGCTCAACTGTCATCCAACTAAGACTTCTGTAGCAAGGTTCACCAATGACCGGTTACAACGCGGCGTTGCAGCGTGTCGTTGTTGGGTTGTTGGGGTCATAACTCGACTTTGCAAACTCCGTTATCTGCGCTTCTCTGACATTCGCGTGCTTCGGTGGCGCGCCGGACCGTTCACACACATGTGGAGCGTCCGGTGTCAGCCCAAAGCAGTCCTCGATTCAGAGCTACACTCTTTAAAAGCAGACCTTTGCAACGCTAAGCAGCATCGACCACGTTGCGGGAGCTTTCTGACACGCACTGCCGTCGCTGCAATAACGACCTTTCGCGGCCGCGCTGCGCAGAAAGTACTATGGCCTAAGTAGGCTACATTGGTGTTCCTGATACACCTGACCTATCCAAAAGCAGATGTTAGCAACAACACAGATGCCACGTTATACTCGATAGATAAGTCTTGGGCACAAAGGTACAAACCTATTCCCCAAAGGGCCGCTCCTCACATTTCAAAGTTGAAGCGTCATGAAGAAAATCATCCCGGCCGTAACGTGGATCTAGGTATGAGAAGCTTTTAAGTGCAAAATAATTTTCGGCAGGCATGAAAGTCTGCGCAATTTCCAAAGCGATTTCCTTAGAGCGCTGAGCATCTATCTCTTCAGAAATTTCTACGCTCCAGACACCTTCAGTATCTGTTGGTTGAATTCCTAACGCACCCTGGTTGCTATACAATTCGGAAAAATATATTGCTCGCTCACCCATTCCGTAAACCACAACTGGGTAGGTGGAAACACCAAAAACAGCGTTTTTATTTTCCACAAGGAAGGCAAGGGTTTCATCGATCGTTTTTTGGCTTTCTCCGGGATAGAGCAAGATGTTAACCTTTGCCTTGACATCATTAATTTCGCAAGCGGAAAGAATCTCTCGAGCCTTACTTAGGTATGCTATTGGATTTTTTGATTTCCCCATGTTTACAACTTGGCTGGGAGAAGCCGTCTCCAAACCCAAATCCAAAACGTCGAGACCTGCGCCTGATAACTTAGAAAGTTTCGCTGCGTCCAATACATCCACCCGAGATTCAGTTCTCCATTTGAAAGACATATTCCTACGGTGATATTCTCGTGAAAACTCTTGAACCCAACGAGTGCTAGGTGCAAACATAGAGCTCTCAAAATATAAATTCCTTGTATCGTCATAGCACGACAGTATGTCCTCAATCTCATCCAACAATGTCACTGCCGGTTTCATTGGCGTAAGGCGCTCATTTGCCTCTTCGCAAAACGCACATCCAAGTCCACATCCTCTTGACACCTCAACGCTGGGCTGAAAGGCATTTCGATCTACCAAAAGGCGATAATTGAGTGGTGCTGGTGATGCAGGGTTTGCACGGATAGGTGCATCTGGTTTTGATGTCTCTATCTGCGAGACTATCAATTCGCCCATCCCCTTGTGTAGCACTACATCAGATGGAAATTTTGCAACTATATAGTCCCAGTTTTGATCAATTACCCAACGACCACCAATGTGAACTTTCACATTTTTATTGTTTTTTAACAAATTTCTAACAAGAATTTGAGACCACTCCACCGCATAAAAACTGGGGAGTGAAAGCAGAACGGTGTCCGCGAGTAGAATTTCCGGATACTTTTCTAAAAACACAGTGGGAGAATCAAAGTGACCGTGGTAAACGGGCACTTTGGCCCGGAATTTGGACGCTAATCCTAATAAACCGTAATTGAGATACCGGTGAGCGCGCCTGTAGGGTTCGTTTCCCTTTTTTGGTGACAGCATGCCGGCCGAAACTGCTACAATTTTACTCACGTAACGTCCTCTTCAAAACTCGTGTATAGGCTATCATTGTTCGGAAGTTTTACTAGAAATGCAGCATACCAGAACTGTTGCATGTTGGCGGCACCTTTTTTAAGATCACTCCAAGGGAACCACACGTGATAGTTTCGGATGCTCGATTATACTTTCGAAATACGTATAAAAAGCGTCTCCAAGCTGTGAGTCCACAACTATTTTTAAATATGGCGTTCGCGTGTTGTCTTTAGAAATCGCCGTGTACGGAAACACGTATATTATGTCATCTACCACCATCGCAGATACATATCCTGCAGCTGAAATCAACTTCAGGCTTATCTCCACGTCAGCCTGCAAAATGGACGTTCGAGCAAATGCGATCCGCTCCGCAACTCTAGTGTGAGCGCCGGTTGTTAATGTAGGGTCACGTGTAATATCGAACAATGATACTAGCGACAGTGGAGGATTGGCTTCGATTGAAATTCTCGCGTCTGGATCAACGAAACAAATACAAACATCTAGCGCCGGCTTTTTCTTCTTTTTTGAAATCAAATCATCAAGATGCTGGGTGAGAAATTCTCCATTTGAAATTCCAAACGCCCAAACGCGATATTTTGCCGACGCAATCGCTTGGCCGTAGTCACGGTTAGCTTCGTCGCTACCTTTCTGGGAAAAACACTCCTTTATTCCAAGGGTTCTTTCATAGAATTGCAATTTTTCGAAGTTTCTAGATGCAGTCTTGTCAAAGATAAATCTAAGAAATTCTGCCACCGCGAAAAATATGCCTGATGCACTAAGAGAACTGAGGATTCCTATCCAAGTGGATGCTGGCATCCCTAGCCACGAACTTCCAGGGGTTAGGGATTGATTCTGGACTGCTAGGACGGTCATCCATCCGCAAGCTACAGCAAGTAGTAGCCCAACGAGAATGTATACTACTCTGTGAGTTAAGTTCATGTCGAAATCCGTGGGTTTGAATTTAAGATCGTTTCGTATTTTGGCCTTAGATACAGCACAATATTCGGTATGCATACCGACATACAGTATGCATGAGGATGAAGAGTTGGCAGCTTAGAAAACCAAGTAATTCGTCACCATAACTGAATTTTCTTCGTACTCGACTAGCCTTGTATCGCGACCTGTCTAGGACTGCCGTTGGCGAGGACCGCAGCAAAGGGCTGGTTTCCGCCCAGGATTGTTCAGGCAAAGTTTCATACTGCGCCGAGGATGAATGCTCAGGACTGGCTGCGAACAGACGAATGCGCTTGCAGCCCTGTGGATCACCGGCAAAATCTGCAGTAGGTTCATAGCGACCTACCTCGATGTCTGTCTTAATGTCTGCTTTTGGGAATTCAGCCAGGCTTTGCAAATGTCGCTTTCTGCGCTTAGCTGCCGTTGTCGTTGCCGTCAACTTGACAACGCGGAGATTAGCTCAACTTGCACTAGCTGGCCGTCCAAGGTCCGCAGCCAGCGCAAATAGAAAAAAATTTTTTTTCCTTTGAAAGGGAACCCTTGATTTTATGATATCGAGCGTCCGGAACCCGATCTATTCACCTAGTTTTGAGGCGGCCAAACTGATTAATCTTGGGGCAAAGTTGGGTTCAACACAGACAGTTCGGCAATTGTATTTCAACGCAACAAAAGCACTCAATTAAAAGTCGCTCTGCAAAATCCCCAATTTTGTCTCGCATCAGGCCCCGCGGCAACCTCCGCCCTGATAGGGGTCAATGAACTCGTTGGTGCTATTGTATCCACCAATAACGATATCGGCCCGTTGCAATGCATCGTTTGCCTCAGCAAGATCAAACAATACGGTTCCGTCCGTGGTAACAACCTCTTCAAAACCCAACTCACCAATGTCAATTTCGTCATAAACAATGATCAAGCCATCATGTTGACCATTCAAAACCGCAATACTCTGCCCGCCCCAGCATAGGGCAGTCTGATCTTGAATCGGGTCGTAGGTAAGCGTGGCAAAGGTCGACTGATCATTAAGGGCGATCGGATCTACGGCACCGACCAAAAGCTGGACTTCTACCGGTTCAAAGCCGGTGATGAACAAAGGCTCACTAAAACTGAATTCCGGATCATGGTCAGGAACGAATTGGGAGTCCAAAGCAAAAGTGCGGATGACATCGTCACCGTCCCCTCCTGTTACAGAAGTCCCCGGCCCGGCAAACAAGGTGTCATTTCCATCGCCACCCTCAAGAACATCAGCCGTAACGTCCAGAGATTGAAAGAGCCCACCGTCAAACCGAGGCGTATAATCGGCTTCATAGAAGCGTGATGAGCCGCTGATGAGCAAATCATAGCCGTCCCCTCCCATTAGACTGTCTGCCCCTGTGTCTCCGGAAATAACGTCATTCCCGCTGCCACCGTGCAAAAGTTCATTCCCAGCGCTCCCCATTAGGGTGTCATTGCCGTCGTCACCCGAATCAATGTCCCCCGTCTCCGGCGGTCACGACATCGTCGCCAGCGCCTCCGTTAACGGTGTCAGCCCCGTCTTGACCATCAAGCGTATCATTGCCTTCGCCCCCCCAAAGCACATCGGCATTATCGCCGCCCGTCAAAATGTCATTTCCACTTGACCCAAGTAGCGTATCTGAGCCGCTTGATCCGATCAGCGTGTCATCGCCGCCCAGCCCATCCAAAAGATCTCCGTTCAACGACGCTTCTAGATTGTCGTCACCCTCTGATGGAATTGAAGTAATAGGGTCGAGGTCTGGCGAGTCTGTGGATGACTCTGTTTCGTGGTCAGAGTTATCATCATCTTGAAAAAACACCGCTCCAAGGGCAATCGCAGCAAAAAGAGATACAATCAGAAAACTCATACGTTCAATTCCTTGTTACCCACATCCAATTACGAATTTTTTTCTTGCCACATTTGTCTGTTTTTGGAAATCTGTTTTATGCCGGAAATAAATCCGGTAGGTCATGCTCAGCATTGCCACCAGATTCGGCATTGACGCTCAGGGCATTTTATCTCTGAATGGCAGCGGCCCTCAATCTGAAATATCGACCATGCATGTATTGCAAACGGCAGCTCGAAGTGGATCAGGTCACTTGGGGAGGCCGACAAATATCTGCGCATGCGCATTGGTCAAAAGGAAGGCCCACGCAAGATACGGGTGGCCAACGTGACGCCCTGATTTCAGGCTAAAAATCGTAGAACTCGAATGGGGTTTGACCGACGAGACAAGCCCAGACAAATAGTGACGCTCTTGAACGTCCCAATTGCTCCAAAATTGACGAGCATGAGCTGCCGGTGCCGGGTGTTTAGAGCACCAAATCGTTAGCGGTGATCTCTGGTGCGTCGACAATATCGATGGACAAATCCGCGACGCTGTCACCGTCGACATCAAGATAGAGCCGACCAATGGTGCCGTTATATCGAATTTCACCTTCAGTTCCGCTAAAATCCGCAATGCCAATAAAGCTCAACCCAGAGTCGATACCAGAAAGGTCTATCTGGTCGTCTCCTTGGTCGAAATCGTCAATGACATCGCGATCCGCGCCGTGCCTACTTTCGGAAATACTGGCAAAGACAAACACATCGCTCCCGGCTCCTCCGACCAATGTGTCGCGTCCAAGGCCACCGATCAACGTATCGTTGCCGGACCCGCCATGCATGTCATCATTTGCGGCTCCACCATCGAGCTTGTCATTGCCTAAGCCGCCAAATAGGACGTCACTGCCCTCCGACCCATAGACACGATCGTCGCCATTTCCGCCCGACAAATAGTTAGAGCTGGTCCCCCCGGCCCGCAGAACATCGTTTCCATCTAGCCCATAGAGCGTGTCATGCCCTGTATTGCCACTGAGGCTATCGTTGCCTTCATTCCCAACAAGTCTATCGTCACCGCTTCCCCCATAAATCGTATCTGCACCGCCTCCTCCAGACATAACGTCATTGCCTGCCCCTCCGGAGAGGTAGTTGTCCGACTGGCCGCCCCCCCTCAGAGTATCGTCACCAGTCAAGCCAAAAAGAGTGTCGTTCCCGACATTGCCGCGCAAACTATCATTACCACCATTTCCGATCAGCCTGTCATCCCCTTCGCCCCCGAAAAGAACGTCACTCCCGTCGCCACCAGAAAGCATGTCATTGCCTGCACCACCGGAAAGGTAATTGTCAGCAACACCACCGCCCCTCAGGATGTCATCTCCGTTGAGACCATAGAGTGTGTCTTCTCCGGTGCCGCCGACCATACTGTCGTGTCCGCCTCCGCCAACAAGCCGGTCATTTTCTGTGCCACCGTACAAGCTGTCATTGCCGCTACCACCGGACAATGTATCAAAGCCAGCATTGCCAAAAAGACGGTCAGACCCGCCGCCTCCTAACAGGCTGTCGCTCCCATCACCGCCGGTTGTAAGGTCGTTGCCGCGTCCCGCCTCCAGGGTATCGTTTCCGCTATCACCATGAATGGTATCTTGGCCGCGACCCGCAAGAACAAGGTTATCGAAGCTATTGCCGGTTACCCTATCATCCCCATCACCAAGCGCGGCATTTTCTAGGTGCGTCTCATCGGCAATCCGGGCCCAAAGCCGTCCGTCGACGCGCAACTGCGCCCCGTCTGTCAAATCAAGGTTTACTCCGCTTGAAACCGCTGCAAGGTTGAGCCAATCCACACCGCCATCCGTGTCTTCGATTACGCGACGCTCTGGATCAACGGACGCATAGTGCAAATAATCCTGTGTGTAGTGATAGACAGTGTTGTTGCTAATCTCAGACCCTCGGAACTCAATCCCTAGAGATGTGACAAAGTCAACGCCCTCCCCGGAAAGCTCCAATGTCCATTCACCAGTTGAGTGGACGCCCCGAGCCAAAGCAACACCGAAAACCCATTCGCCTTCTGCTTGCGCTTGATCGTGTTGGCCGCCTGGCGAAATGAGTTCGTACACTTCACCAGTGGGTGATATCAACCGGAGTTCAGAATCTTCGTATTCAGCGTCGGCTTCGACGTATATGTAGATATGCTCGATCGATAGGTCTTCGGAGACAACAACAGGTATAGAGTATTCAGTATTGAGGTACGGCTCAGAAATCTCATATTCAATTGCAATTTCGTTGATGGATGTTTCCGGCGCTTCATATAGCCTACTCCAAACCTCTGCCATTCTGACAGCGGCCATAGCATCTATTGCCCCGAAGCCGTAGGACAAGTGATAGCTTAGCCCGCCGCCATTCCAATTTTCGGCCCCGTTGGACGCCCAGACACCGTGCTCATGATACAATCCTGTTGCATGGCCATACTCTGAGCCGGTGTGTCTTGCGGAATGGGCCAGAATATTCTGAACATCGCGCCAGCCGAGTTCACTATTTGCTTCAAGAACCAATGCGATCACACCAGAAACGATTGGGGCGGACGCTGAAGTGCCGCCAAAAGTCGTAGTGAAATCCCCCATAGCATACCCGCTACGCTGGTTGGGCAAAACTTCTGTCATGTCGGAGGTGTGACTTGCAGCAGGTGCGGAAATCAAAATGTTGCTTCCCCAATTTGAATAGTTTTCCGCACGTCCACGAATGTCAGTAGCGCCCACTACAATAACTGTGTGGAGGTTGTTGAACCCGTCTCCTTGCGCGTTGACCGCCCAATTCCCAACTGACGAAACGATGATTGTTCCAAGTTGATCTCGACCATTGTTGACAGCAAATGAAAATTCGGGTTCCAAATCTAAAAAACGACCCCACGTACCCCCGAGACTATTATTTGGGTGAAACACAGGCACATGACCCCATGAATGGTTGACGACGTCAAAATTCACCATTTCAGCCAAGGCCTGGTTCTCAGTGACCGGGTCTTCGGAAAGCGTATCCAAAAAATTGATACCCGTTATATTTGCATCAAAAGCAACGCCGACACCGCCGATAGCATTGTTGGCAGCGGCAATTAAGCCAGCCACAGATGTCCCATGACCCCGCGTGGAGCCGAGCGGTTGCCCGTCATCCCCTTCAACATGCAACTCATCATTATAATTATCGACTAAATCTGGGTGGGTACGTTCGACACCTGTATCGTAAACGGCAATGTTGATGCCGCTCCCCGTGTAGTCGCCCCAGACCGTTTCGATATCACCCAAATGATCGAAATGCCATTGGTCACTATAGTTTGGATTAGCGTCTACTATCATCTTTTACCTCGAATGCCGACCGTCTTAAATTACCTGGCCGGGTGTTCAAAATGGATTTACAACTCATCACGCTGACACTCAACACGAATCCGACATAACCTCCTTTATAGGAACCAGAGGACTTAACTAACTAACCACAATAATTTGGCCCCCGCCAACCTAAGGCGATCGTTTCACAAAACCAACCGATGACGTGAAATCTCGAATTTCTTTGGGCTAAGTTTTTGGCTCATTTAGACCAGCTTTTTTTTTGCAACTCTTCGAAATTCTGTTGTTTCAAGCCGGTTATGCGCGAAAACAAATGTTTGGCTGGGTTTGCAATGTCTTGCGAAACCATTCGGCCTAGTCAATACCACCGTAATTTTAAGCTTAACTTACAGCCTGCATTTTACAGGACATTCGGGGTAGATGCAGTGCTGTTTTAGAATAGTATTTGCCGCGCGGCCCTACGGATTAAAGCAAAGCCGTTGGCCGTCACAATCGGCATGGCAAAAAAACGCCCGGTTAAAAACCGGGCGTATCAGGGAGAATTTACTTTCGAGTTATTCAGCCGCAGTTGCGGATGGATTATTGGGATGGGTTGTCCAATTGGCGTAGTCGGCCTCGACCGGCTTGCCGGTGCGTTCATCCATCGCGCCGGGTTCCAACACCTCCATCGTGATGCAATTTTCAACCGGGCAGACATTGACGCAGAGGTTGCAGGCCACGCATTCGTCGTCTTTGACGTCAAACACCCGGTCTTCGGTCATCGAAATCGCCTGATGCGAGGTGTCTTCGCAGGCGGCATAACAGCGACCACATTTGATACAGGCGTCCTGATCAATGCGCGCCTTGGTGATGTGGTTGAGGTTCAGATATTGCCAATCGGTGACGTTTGGAACCGCCATGCCAATGAAATCCGAGGTGCTGGTATAGCCCTGCTCATCCATCCATTGCGACAGCCCGGAAATCATTTCCTGAACGATCTTAAACCCATAGGTCATCGCCGCGGTACAAACCTGAACGTTGCCCGCGCCGAGCGCCATAAACTCCGCCGCATCGCGCCATGTGGTGATGCCGCCAATGCCTGAAATCGGCAAACCATGCGTTTCGGGGTCGCGGGCAATCTCGGCGACCATGTTCATCGCAATCGGTTTGACCGCCGGGCCGCAATAGCCGCCATGGGTGCCTTTGCCGTCGATCATTGGCTCGGGCGACATGGCATCAAGGTTAACCGAGGTGATCGAGTTGATGGTGTTGATCAAGCTTACCGCATCTGCGCCACCCGCTTTGGCCGCACGGGCCGGGAAACGCACATCGGTGATATTCGGTGTGAGTTTTACGATCACAGGCTTGTCGTAGTACTTCTTGCACCACTCAGTAACCATCTGAATATATTCAGGAACCTGCCCAACGGCCGACCCCATACCACGTTCCGCCATACCGTGCGGACAGCCAAAGTTCAGCTCGATCCCGTCACAGCCGGTTTCCATGACCCGTGGCAGAATGGCTTTCCACGCCGCCTCCTCGCAGGGCACCATAATCGACGCGATCAAAGCGTGATCCGGGTAATCCTTTTTCACTCGCGTCATTTCTTCGAGGTTGGTTTCAAGCGACCGATCGGTGATCAGTTCGATATTGTTCAAGCCCAACAAACGACGATCTGCGCCATGGATCGCGCCGTAACGCGGGCCGTTGACGTTGACCACCGGTGGGCCTTCGGACCCCAAAGTTTTCCAAACAACACCGCCCCAACCGGCCTCAAAGGCGCGGCGGACGTTGTATTCTTTGTCCGTGGGCGGAGCCGAGGCAAGCCAGAATGGGTTGGGGCTTTTGATGCCAAGGAAGTCTGTTGTTAGATCAGCCATCATGCCTCTCCCATCAAAGTTGCGTGGATGTTTTCGGCGGCGTCGCGCCCTTCGGCAACCGCCGTTACAGTCAGGTCATCGCCACCCGAGGCGCAATCGCCCCCGGCCCAAACACCGGCAACCGAGGTCTGGCCAGCATCCGACACGGTGATCTTACCACCAGCGACGTCAAGACTTTCGGGCGCACCGTTTAGGCTCTGACCGATAGCGGTGAACAATTGATCCGCCGGCAGGGTAAAGCCGTCGTCCAATGTGACCAGCTTGCCATCTTGCGTTTCAGTATAGACAAAGCGCACCCCGGTGAGGCTGCCATTGCCCTCAACCCCAACCGGGGTCGCATTGTGGATGATGCGCACGCCCTTTTGCGCCGCCAAATCCTGTTCGAACTCCGAGGCGGCCATCGCCTCTTGGCCACGACGATAGACAATTGTGACGTCCTGCGCGCCAAGCAAACGCGCCTGCGCCCCGGCATCAATCGCCGTCATTCCACCACCGATCACCACAACATGGCGGCCAATGGCCATACCGGTCAGATCGGTTGTTTGACGCAGTTCTTCGATAAACTCGGTCGCGGGCATAACGCCGTCTTTGTCCTCACCCTCAAGGCCAAGCGCATTCACACCGGCAAGACCCATCCCAAGGAAGACCGCATCAAAATCAGCCTGCAATCCGTCAAGCGAAATTGCCCCGCCTAGTCCCGCGTCATAGCGAATTTCGATCCCGCCAATGCCCAGCAGCCAATCAACCTCGGCCTGCGCGAAATCATTGGTCGATTTATACGCCGCGATGCCAAATTCATTAAGGCCACCGCCCTTTTTGCGGGCCTCGAAAATCACAACGTCATGGCCATGCATGGCCAAACGGTGCGCACAGGCCAACCCGGCCGGACCCGCCCCAACAACCGCTACAGTTTTGCCCGTCAAGGCAGCACGTTCAAACGGTTGGCTGCTTTTGGCCATCAAAGTGTCGGTCGCAAAGCGTTGCAAACGACCGATTTCAACTGGCTTGCCTTCTGCGGTTTCACGCACACAAACCTCTTCGCAAAGCGTTTCGGTTGGGCAGACACGGGCGCACATTCCGCCAAGGATATTGTCCTCTAGAATCGTGCGTGCGGCGGATTCCGGTGTGCCGGTCGCGATCTGGCGAATGAACAATGGAATGTCGATGGATGTCGGACAGGCCACCTGACATGGTGCGTCGTGACAAAAATAGCAGCGATCTGCGGCCACCAGCGCCTCATGCGGGTCATAGGCGGGATGCAGATCCGAGAAATTGGTCTCCAGCGCGGCGGCGTCTAAACGCCCGGCGGTGATCCCGTCCTCGAATTGTTTGGAACTCATGGCTAACCCCTGTTGTCGGTATTGCTTGGGTCTAGCCTCACATGATTCTGAATTTTATCAAACGATAAATTTTGACCATTTGGTATATTTTCGATGAAGCTGTTCAAAAAACAGGCAAAAAACATTGCCAAGGATTTGAATTTACGCGTCTGGAAATCGGATTTCAGACGGCAAAGTGACTTTGGACCCAGTTTCGCGATCCAAAACCATACGTGCTGCGATCTGACCAATTTCGCGCCGCGGCGTGCGCGTGGTTGCGATTGGACGCGGCAAGGCATCGATGAATTCCAGACCATTGAACCCAGCGAGCAGCAAGCGTTCAGGCACCGAAATACCTTCAGCAAGGCAATGAAACTCCCCCCCTGCTGCTAGGTCATCATTGGAAAAATAGATCGCATCCAAGTCCGGAGCTGTACCCAACAATTCGGCTGTCAACGCCCGCCCCGCGGGCACCGATGAGGGCGCATCGGTTGTTTTGGTCGCGACCAAATCAACGCCCTGCTCTGCCAAGGCCGACTGAAACCCTTCGAGACGTTTTTGGGCTCGGATGTCATAGAGTTGTGTACAACAGACATAGCCAATTTTGCGCCGCCCCGCCGCCAAAAGCGCGCGGGCCATATCGGCACCAGCTTGGCGATGCGAAATCCCAACGCAATTGTCGATCGCCTCCCCATCAACATCCATGACCTGAACCAGCGGCTCTTGGGATTGCGCCAACAATAGGCGCGCCGCATCCGGGTGATCCAAGCCAGTGACAATCATCCCCGCCGGTCGCCAGCTCAGCATATTACGCAGAACCTCCAATTCTGTTTCGGGGTCATAATTTGTGACCCCAAACACCGGCTGCAACCCGCTGCCCTCGATGGTTTCGGCAATTCCGGTGAGCATTTCGGCAAAGACCGTGTTGGTGAGGCTCGGCACGACCACGCCAACCAATTGGGTGCGCTGGGTCGAAAGCGATGCGGCCAACGGATTGGCCACATAACCAATGTCACGCGCCGCCTTTTGCACCCTATCTAGGCTAGACTTGGAGACATCCGCCGCACCGCGCAAAGCCCGCGACGCGGTCATCTTGCTGACACCTGCGGCAGCGGCCACATCAGCCAAGGTTACTTTCTGCGTCATCGCGCGCCTCTGCTCTTGTTCAAAACACCATACATGCAACGCCGAGATTGACAACCGGTATCGGTACCGTTACCGATACCAACGACACATCACGTGGGGGAAATCATGTCTCAGAACATTGCAATCATTGGCCTAGGCTCCATGGGGTTTGGCATGGCCCTGTCGGCGGTGCGCGGTGCACATCGCGTGTGGGGCGACGACCTTTCCGCCAAACGCAAGGCCGAGTTTGTGGTCGAAGGCGGCGAAACGTCTCCCCTGTCCGAGGCCGCACCCCAGTTGGACGTAGTGGCCGTTGTTGTTCTAAACGCCGCGCAAACCGAAGACGTCTTGTTTGGTGACAATGGTATCGCCCCCAAACTGCGCAAAGGTGCGGTGGTCATGGGCTGCGCCACCGTCCCCCCGGAATTTGCCAAAGACATGGAAGCGCGCTGCACAGCGCTTGGCATACTCTATCTGGACGCGCCGATTTCAGGTGGGGCCGGAAAGGCCGCTCAGGGACGGCTATCAATCATGGCTTCGGGGCACCCCGACGCCTTTGCCGCCGCCAAACCAGCCTTAGACAGCCTCTCTGAAACCGTGTTCAAATTGGGCGATCACGCTGGCCCCGGAAGCGCGATGAAAGCCGTCAATCAATTGCTTGCCGGTGTGCATATCGCCGCCATGGCCGAGGCCATGACCTTTGGGATGACCCAAGGCGTTGCACCCGAGCAGTTCCTTGATGTGATTAGCAAATGTGCAGGCACCAGCTGGATGCTGGAAAACCGGGCACCCCATATTGTTGAGGGTGACTACAGCCCGCGCAGTCAGGTGGCAATCTGGCCCAAAGACCTTGGGATTGTTCTGGATATTGCCAAATCAACCGGGTTCAATGCGCCCATCACCCAAACGGCGCTGGATCAATTCAAAGCCGCCGCTGACATGGGGCTTGCCGCCGAAGATGACGCCGCCGTCGCCAAAACCTATGCCCGCCAAGCCGGGATAACCCTACCGGGAGAGTAACCATGGCCAAAATTGCCCTTGTTGCACATGACGCCAAGAAAGACCTGATCGTTGAATGGGCGACCCGCCACCGCGAAGCCCTAAGCCAGCACTACATTTACGCCACCGGAACCACCGGTGGACGGTTGCAAGTTGATGCGGGATTAACGGTTGAACGCTTGCTAAGTGGCCCATTGGGCGGCGATGCCCAATTGGGGGCGATGATCGCCGAAGAACGGCTTGATGCGCTGATCTTCTTTATCGACCCTCTGTCGGCCCTGCCCCATGACGTTGATGTGAAATCACTTTTGCGACTGGCGATCTTGTATGACACGCCGCTGGCGATCAACCGCAGTTCCGCCAACGCCGTTCTAGGCGATCTATCTGAGGCTACAAAATGACAACGATCTTTGGGGCCATTGCCGATGATTTCACCGGGGCAACCGACCTTGCCGGGCTTTTGGCGCGCTCGGGCGTGCGGGTAAGTTTACGCATGGGCGTGCCCGACCAAGAGCCGACCGACACAGCCGCTTTCGAAGTCATCGCGCTAAAGTCACGGACCGCGCCGGTGGCTGACGCAGTTGCCGAAACCCGCAAAGCGCTGCGTTGGTTGCAACGCGCCGGGGCTAAGCGGTTCTTTTGGAAATACTGTTCAACCTTTGACAGCACAGCCGAGGGCAATATCGGCCCAGTGGCCGAGGCTTTGATGGCCGATTTGGGGGTCGAACAAACCATCTATTGCCCCGCCTTTCCCGAAAACGGCCGGGCGATCTTTATGGGCAATCTGTTTGTTGGCCAACAACCCCTTGCCGAAAGCCCGATGAAGGATCACCCGCTCACGCCGATGCGTGACAGTAACCTGATGCGTCTTTTGGACCCGCAGGTGAGCAAACCGGTTGGCCTTGCCGATCGGTTGACCGTTGCGCGCGGCGCGGCGGCGCTGAAATCGGTGTTGGACACGCACAAGGCCGATGGCGTCGCCCATGTGGTTGTTGACGCAGTGGCCAATTCTGACCTCGAAACCATTGCCGAGGCCTGTCGGGATATGGTTTTGATGACCGGGGGCTCGGCGGTGGCGATGCCCCTGCCCGCACTTTATCTGGCCGATGGCACCCTGTCCGCCGACGCCCCCAAAGCCACGACACCAACCCTCGCCGCGCAAAGCATCGTTTTGTCGGGAAGCTGTTCGTCGATGACCAACAAACAGGTCGCAACCTATCTTGAAACCGGTGCTCCGGCCTATCGGCTCGACCCTCTGGAACTTGCTGAAAATGGCGCGGCACCTGTTTTGGAATGGCTATCAGACCAAGACCTTGGCCAAGCGCCCCTTGTCTATGCCACCGCCGATCCCGCATCAGTCAAAGCGGCGCAGGCCAAATTGGGCGTCGCACAGGCCGGTGAGATGATCGAACAGGTTCTCGCCTCTTGTGCCGTCGCCGCCCGTGATCTCGGTGCGCGTCGCTTCATTGCTGCCGGTGGGGAAACCTCGGGCGCAATCACCAAGGCCTTGGACGTCACCCAGCTGGATATCGGAGCAGAGATCGCGCCGGGCGTACCGTGGTGCTTTGCCAAATCAGGTGGCCATCAGATCGCGTTGACCTTGAAATCCGGAAACTTTGGCAACGAAGGGTTCTTCACCGACGCCCTCAGAAAGCTGGAGATCGCATGAGTTCCGAAGCCCATCTGCGCGAACAAATCTGCCTCTTGGCCAAGTCGATGTTTGATCGCGGCCTGACCGGCGGATCAACTGGCAATATCTCCGCTCGTACCGAAGATGGTGGGCTCTTGGTAAGCCCAACCGGGACAAGCTTTGGCCGCCTTGATCCCGGTCGGCTGAGCCGATTTGACGCCACCGGGCGGCACATCGACGGGGACAAACCAACCAAGGAAATGCCGCTTCATTCGGCGTTTTATGACACACGAAGCACCGCCGGGGCGGTGGTGCATTTGCATTCCTGCCATTCGGTTGCATTGTCGATGATGCCCGATGTTGATCCCGACAATTTCCTACCGCCCCTAACTCCCTATGGCATCATGAAGCTTGGCAAAGTGCAGCTTTTACCGTTTTTCATGCCCGGTGACCCGGCAATGGGCGACGCTGTGCGCGGCTTGGCCGGCAAACGCAGTGCGGTCATGTTGGCCAATCATGGGCCTGTCGTCGCTGGCAAAGATATCGAAGCCGCCTGCAATGCCATCGAAGAATTGGAAGACACCGCGCGTCTAGCGATGATGACACGCGGCATGAACCCGCGCGGCTTGACGCCGGAACACGTCCAAAACCTTGTGACCAAATTCGATGTGGAGTGGGACGTATGAAATTTTCCGCCAACCTCGGTTTTCTGTGGGCTGACCGCCCGCTCCCGGATGCCATTCGCGCGGCGCATGCCGCCGGATTTGACGCGGTGGAATGCCATTGGCCCTATGACACCTCGCCCCAAGATATCAAAGCCGCGCTGGATGAAACCGGTATTCCGATGCTCGGGCTCAACACCTCACGCGGTGATCTGAGTGCGGGTGAAAATGGCCTGTCCGCCCTTCCAGGACGCGAAGAAGACGCCCGCGCCGCGATTGATCAGGCCATCCGTTTTGCCGCCGCCATTGGTGCGCAAAACATCCACGTCATGGCCGGATTTGCCAGCGGTGCCGAGGCGCATCGCACCTTTGTTACCAACCTGCGCTATGCCTGTGCGCAGGCGGCGCAACTTGGGCTAACCATTCTGATTGAACCGTTGAACCGCCATGATGCGCCGGGCTATTTCCTTACCACCACCGACCAAGCCCGTGGGTTGATCGAAGAAATCGCTGCGCTGAACCTCAAGCTGATGTTTGACTGCTATCATGTGCAATTGATGGAAGGTGACCTGAGCCATCGCCTCCCGGATTTAATGCCGATCATTGGCCATATTCAATTTGCATCTGTGCCGGATCGTGGCCCGCCGGATCGTGGTGAGTTGAACTACAAACATGTATTTCGTGTCATCCAAGACCTCGGCTATGACAAGCCGCTTGGTGCAGAATACAAACAGCCGGGCAATGCCGATTGGGCCTTGGGATGGCTGCATGATGCCCGCGAGATGTAGGCGCTAAAGCACTAATATTGCCCGAAAATCATTGACGTTGGTCAGCGTTGGGCCGGTCACGACCTGATCCTTGATCGCGGCAAAGAAACTGTGCGCGTCATTGTCGGCAAGCGCCTTGGACGGGTCCACACCTGCCTCTTTGGCCTTGGCCAAGGTGTCCGGTGTAACAACGGCCCCGGCCACCTCGGCGGCACCGTCAACACCGTCCGTGTCACAGGCCAGCGCATAAATCCCCTCGGCCCCCTGCAACGCTATGGCCAGCGCCAAACAATATTCAGCGTTTGGCCCGCCGACCCCATCGCCGCGCCGGGTCACCGTCAATTCGCCCCCTGATAAAAGCAAGATCGGCCCCTGCCCCTTGAGCGACAAAGCCAAGGCCGCCTGTTCAGCTGCCAAATCCCGCGCCTCCCCCTCAAGCGCATCCCCCAGCATCCGGACCTCGCATTCCGCCAATTCCGCCGCAGCGGCAAGCGATTGCGAGGGCGCAGCGTATAGATGGTTGGTGACATGGCTTAGCCGAGGATCATCGGTTGGGATGACCGACGATCCGGCCTTTAATGCCTGTGTCACGCTAATTGGAACATCAATGTTCCATTGCTTCAAAATCGCCAATGCCTCGTCCGGGTTGCTGTTTTCAGCCACCGTTGGGCCAGAGCCGATAAAGGCCGGATCATCCCCCGGCACGTCGGAAATCATCAGCGCCAACATCTTGGCCGGGGCCGCCGCCGCCGCCAATTGCCCACCTTTGACGCGGCTTAGGTGTTTGCGCACCGTGTTCATCCGATCAATCGGCGCGCCAGAGGCCAAAAGCCCGGCATTCACCGCCTGTTTTTCCGCCAAAGACACTCCGTCAATTGGCGCGGTCAACAAGGCCGACGCGCCACCAGAAATCAGCGCCAGAACGACAACATCCTCATCAAGCGTCTCCAAAAGCTCAAGCATACGGGCGGTCGCACGCTCGCCGGCGGCATCGGGAACGGGGTGCGCGGCCTCGACGATTTCAATCCCCTGACAGGGGCGCGCATATCCGTAACGGGTGATGACCAACCCCTCGCACGGGCCCCATTCGGCCTCGACCGCTTCGGCCATGCGCGCGCTGGCTTTGCCCGCCCCAATCACCACGACGCGACCCGCCGGTTTTGGCGGCAGGTACTTGGCCAACGACTGCATCGGGTCGGCGACCTCAACAGCCTTGTCAAACAGGTTGCGCAAATGGGGAACGGGGTCACTGATCGGCATGGGGTTTGTCTCCTCCTGACATCTGGTCAGAGACATATCCCAGCCATTTGGTTAGCGCTAGCGCTCAGAGGGGGCCGCCTTGATCAAGATGATAGACCCAATCACCGCGGCCAAGGCCGAGGCGATCAAAATCGCCAATTTCACGGATTCCAATTGCGCCCCTTCAAAGGCTGCGGAGCCAATAAAGATCGACATGGTAAAACCAACACCGGCCAAAAACCCAGCTCCAATAAGCTGTGACCAACTGATTTCCGAAGACATATGCGCAATACCCAGTTTCACCGCCACAAACACGATTAGGAAAATTCCCAAAGGTTTGCCAATCACAAGGCCTAGGATCACCCCAAGGGATTCCGGCGCGGTTGCTGAAAAGCTTGAGCCAAAGATCAAAATCCCGGTGTTGAAAAAGGCAAACAGCGGCAGGATCATAAAGTTCGACCAATGCTCCAAAGCGTTTTGCAAATGGAATCCGGGATCGCGAAGCCGATCTATCGCCTCTTGCAACCGGTTCAGCGCCCCGTGACTAATCTGATTTTCCTGACCGGTCATGCGGCTTTGGAAAATCATCGCCGTTTGAGCGGCGATGCCGTCAATATTAGCCGACCTGCGCGACGGAATAGCCGCCGCCGTCAACACGCCAGCCAACGTGGCGTGGAGCCCGCTTTCGTGGATGAAGTACCAGAGCAATACCATGAGGAACAAATACGGGATGCGCGAATAAACCCGGCCGCGATTGAGCAAGAGCATGATCGCAAAGACAATCGTAGCCGCGGCGAACATGTGCGTATCAAAGCCATGACCGTAAAAGACCGCGATCACCAAGATCGCACCAAGGTCATCAGCAATCGCAAGGGCCGAGATAAACACCTTGAGCGATGTCGGCACCCGATCCCCCAAAAGCGCCATAATTCCAAGGGTAAAGGCGATATCAGTCGCCATTGGAATGCCCCACCCTTTTTCGGTGGGAAGTCCCCAGTTGATCGCCAGATAGATACCCGCGGGCACCACCATTCCGCCAATTGCCCCCATGATCGGCAAGGCGGCGCGCTGCATATCCGAGAGCTCGCCATCGACCATCTCGCGTTTGATCTCGATCCCGACAAGCAAAAAGAATAGCGACATCAACCCGTCATTGATCCACGCCTCAAGCGAGAGATCAAAAGACCAGCCCCCCGCTTTGATGCCGATGATGGTTTCGCGCAGGTGTTCATAGGCTTCGTGCCACCCGATATTGGCAATGAACAAGGCGCAAAGCGTCGCCAAAACCAACACAAAACCCGCCGAAGCCGCCCAATGGAAGAAATCCGTACTGGCCAATGAAATGCGCACGCCGATGGGTTTTTCCACCGCTTCGACCAAGGATAGCTCATCCCAAGCACCCAGATATTCGCGCCCGTCGATAAAGAGGGTCGGCGTTTCAGTGACCCCCAAATCCTCGGCGGTTTCGCGGTCTTCCTGAAGCTGCGCATCGGTAGCCTGCGAAAACAGATCATCCTCAAACTGTTCAATATCGAGCTCAAGCTCGCGTGCCAGAGCAACAACATGCTCATGATAGATCGGCGTTTCGAGTTCAAACAACGGTCCGTTCATATCGGTCAAACGGCCCTGACGGTGCGCCGATATCCCGGCGCGCGCCGCAAGTTCCGCCCCCGATGTCGCGTCCTGACTTGGCAGGAAACGAATTGCCAACGTGGCCTTGCCGCGACCAAAGCGTTCGACGGTCCGCCGCATGACATCGCGGATACGGCCAGAGAGCGGATCGGTAAAATCCACGTACCAAACCAGCTCGGCCCGACCATCGTTTTCTACATCACCAAGGAAAAGGTCTCGGTCTTGGTTCGGGTATGAGGCCGGGCGGTCTGTCATGTTGGTTCCTGAAATTCCGCAAAAGGGTCAAAAGTCTTATACCCTTTGTGTCCGCAGGAACCAGTGGTTCAATCCCGGAACGGCAAATACGGGGGCCAAGCCGTGGCCAGGCCCCCTTTTGCCCCTGTCAGAGCTCTCGGACATCACCCGAGACGTAAACCGGCGAACCGAGTTCTGGCGGAATTTCAACAAGAAGCCGCGACGGGGCCCCCATATCAACGCCTTGTAAAATCTCGATTTGACCTAGATGCGGCCAACTCAAGTCACGCAAATACCCAGCCAAGGCCGCAGCCGCCGCCCCAGTTGCGGGGTCTTCCAACACCCCACCAATCGCAAAGGCATTGCGGCTGTGGAACTGTTGCGGTGTTTGCGCATGGACAAGGTTGATGGTGGTCAATCCATGCGCCTTCATAAAGGCCGCCCCATCATCCAGATCATATTCCATCGCTGCCAAGGCCCCGCGTTCCGACAAGCCAAGGATAAGATGGTCATTCCCGGCATTGGCAATTGCGGGCGGCAAAGCAAGGTCCAGATCGCGGTGATCCATCCCAAACAAAGCCAAGGCGCTGGCCAACATCTCGGCCTTGGCCGGGCGGCTTGTTGTCGAGGGCGATTTGAGCGCGACACTCAAACCTTTGTCCGTTGTTTCACCGGAAACCTCAATGGCCCCGTCATTCAACATAAGGGGAAAACGCCCATCCCCATGCGCCCGCGTCAAAGCCGCCCCAAGGGCAATCGTGGCATGACCGCAAAAGGCCACCTCAACTTCGGGTGCAAAATACCGCACGCGCCAGCCTTCCCCCACCGGGGCCGCAAACACAGTTTCCGAATAGCCCACATCGCGGGCAATACGTTGCATATCATCCGCCGTTGGCATGTGTTCGGCCACGACGACCCCCGCCGGATTGCCACCTTCTTCACCCTCGCTAAATGCCGCGAACCGTTGAACCGTGATCGTTTCCATAGTCTCATTCTCCCATCTCGGGTCGATTTGGCGCAGCCGAGCAATCAGCCGCGCCACGCTGAATCAACGTGTTGTTCTGTCCAAAAACTCGAGCATTTCCCTGGCAATCACGTCGCCATATTCCTCAAGCGCGAAATGTCCGGTGTCGAGCAAATGGAACTCCACATCCTGCAAATCCTGCTTGTAGGGATGCGCGCCCTCGGCCGGGAAAATCATATCGTTTTGCCCCCAAACGATCAACGCAGGCGGCTGGTGTTCCCGAAACAAGGCCTGCCATTTTGGGTATTCGCCAACATTGCTGCCGTAGTCATAAAACATCTCAAGCTGCACCTCCTGGTTGCCCGGACGATCCAGAAGGTACTGCACATGCCAATAGTTATCCGGGTTCACGCTCGAAACATCGCCAACCCCATGAGTGAATTGCCATTTGGTGGCATCAAGCGTCAAAAACCCGCGCAAAGCATCGCCGTTTTCCGGGGATTTTTCCGCCCAATAGGCTTTGATCGGGTCCCAAAACTCGCGCAGCCCTTCGTCATAGGCATTGCCGTTTTGGATCACAAAGGCGCTGACCCGGTCGGGGTTTTGGGCGAACATCCGGTAGCCAATCGGCGCGCCGTAGTCCATCAAATAGACCGCGTAATCACCGACGTTTTTGCGATCCAACAGCTCGATCATGATCTCGGCGGTATTGGCAAAACTATACTCATAGCTGTCTGCATCCGGCATATCCGAGGCCCCAAACCCCGGATAGTCAGGGGCGATAACATGATAGCGCTCGGCCAATTCCGGGATCAATTCGCGAAACATATGCGACGAGGTCGGGAACCCGTGTAGCAAAAGAACGGTTGGGTTATTCGGGTCCCCCGCCTCGCGGTACGCGATGTTCATACCGTCGATTTCCATCGTGGTCATATGAACCGCAAAAGGGCTTTCGGCGGCGCGGGCCTGACCCGGCATGGTGATTGGCAACAAAAGGCTGCCGGCCAATAGGGCGGCGGCCGTGGAATGGAGAATTTCAAGTTTCATGGCAGTACTCCTTTTTGAAAAATGATCGTCAGGTGGTTTCAGACGCCTTGCGCAATGCCCGAATTTCGGCCTGCAAAGCGGCATTGGTTTCGCGCAGGGCTGTGATTTCGTTGCCCGCCTCCTGCACTGTTAATCGTTGTGGAATGTGGCGCGGACAGTTCCAGTCAAAGGCCTCGACCTTGATGGTCACAATGCGTTCCGCTGAGACACCACGGAGCAAGGGAGACAAGGCCTCCTGCGCACCGTTGCTCACGTCTTTTAGCTCGACCCGACCCCAGATTTTGAGGCGGCGGGCATTTGGGTAATCCATCAAAATCAGAGAGATACGATCGTTTTGACGGAGGTTCCCGGTGCTAAGGTACTGACGGTTCCCTCGCAAATCCGCATAGGCGATTGTGGTCTCATCCACCGCCTTTACGAACCCGGGCGCACCGCCACGAAACTGCACATAGGGCCAGCCGGTTTCCGACACCGTGGCTTGGTAAAACCCGTCGCGCGCTTCGATGAAACTGCGTTCCTCGGGGCCAAGGGTGTCGCCGCCGTTGCGGTCTGCGTCTAGGAAACGGGCGTATTGGCCCGCGCCGTTGCGCTGTTGTTCCGCCAAAACCGTTGGCGTGAAGGCAATGGATGCAAATGCATAGGGCATGGTGGTCTCCTTAAAGGCCGAGATCTTCGAGATTGGGGTGATCGGCGGGGCGTGGCCCGAGCGGCCAGTCAAACAAACGATCACCGCGGTCGATGGGCAAATCGTTGATGCTGGCAATGCGGCGACGCATCCGGCCATCGGCGGCAAATTCCCAGTTCTCATTGCCAAACGAGCGCCACCACTGGCCACCATCGTCATGCCACTCATAGGCAAAGCGCACGGCGATGCGGTGATCGGCAAAGGTCCACAAATGTTTGATCAACCGATAGCTGTGCTCGCGTTGCCATTTTTGGGTCAGAAACGCGTGGATTTGCGTGTGACCGGATAGAAACGTCGCCCGGTTCCGCCATTGGCTAGTCGCACTATAGGCGGGCGTCACAACATCGGGGTCACGACTGTTCCAAGCATCTTCGGCCGCCCGCACCTTTTGACAGGCGGAAGACCGGCTAAACGGCGGTAAAGGCGGGCGGTTGTCTAAGGGCATTGTGCGGCATCCAACATGAACTGATCGGTTAATCTTGAGATCAAACATGAACAGATCGGTCAATCTTTTCAATTCAAAAATTGTGATGCCTGTCATCACACTTGAAAAACCGCCTCCAAACCCCTTGTTTCATTAGGCAACTTGACAAGAAACAAAACGCACAACATAAACAGATCGGTAAATATGAGGGTGAGATGAGCCGTAACAAACGCACAGAGCTGATTCGAAAATCGCTCGATTTGTTCTACAGAAATGGGTTTCACGCGACCGGCATGGATTTGGTCGCCAAGGAAACCGGTGTGTCGAAAACCTCGATCTACAAGCACTTTCGCACCAAAGAAGACCTGATCCTAGCGGTGCTACGCCTTCGCGACGAAGACTTCCGCAACCGCTTGATCCGGCGCATGGAAGACCTATCTGACACCGCAGAGGGGCAGCTAATGGCGCTCTTTGACGCGCTTGAGGAATGGTTTCAACAGGCTGGGTTTCAGGGCTGCATGTTCATCAAAGCCAGCGCAGAATTTCAACAAAAAGAACACCCTATCAATGTGCAAGCCATGGAGCACAAACGGTTGCTGCTAGAGCATTTCACCGCTCTTGCAGAGGCAGCAGGATTCGAAAATCCGCGTGATCTGGCCTGCCAAATCCTTGTTCTCAAAGAAGGGGCCATTGTTCTGGCCGCCATGTCCCATAGCTGCGACCCGGCTTCGGACGCGCGCAAGGCTGCGCAGGTCTTGCTGCGCAACCATCCGAAAAACGACCCCTAACTGATCGGTCAATCTGCACGGTCGAAATTAGAGGTCCTTGACCAGTCTCAGCGCATCGTAAATGGCCGCATGGGTGTTGCGAGCACTCACCGCATCGCCGATCCGAAAGAGCTGAAACGTGCCCTCTTCATTACGCTCAATCTGCTGCGGAAACCCGTTGATCAAAGCGTCATGATCCACCGCCCCGCCGTTGGATGAGAGCGGTTTGAGATCAAAATACAGATCGGCAAGCGGCATGGTCCCGTAGTTCACCACAACCTGATCATAGGTCTTGTGTTTGGTGAAATCACTGTAATCCGTGCCGACCTCAGCCCGGAGAAGATTGCCATCCCGCGTCACATCCAACAACCGCCGGGTCACCGTAAAGGTCACATCCTTGTCCTGAAGGCTGCGCATATAGGGCACCAGATTCATCCCCATAATATCGGGGGCAAATGTCCGATCCGGGGTCATCACCTCGACCTTAGCCCCGGCCTTGGCCAAGACCTCCGCCGCCATCAAACCGGGATGATCGCCGCTCTCGTCATAGACCAAAACATCGCTGCCCGGCTTCACATCGCGGGAAATGATGTCCCAACTGCTGACGGTCAACTCCTGCTCTTTGCCGCTTTCAAACAACACCGCATTGGGCATGCCACCGGTGGCGATGATCACAACATCCGGCGATAGCGCCGTCACATCGGCCGCCTCGGCCCAGGTGTTAAAATGAAACGCAACCCCGCGCGCCGCACATTGCGCCATACGCCAATCGATGATGCTGATCATCTCGCGGCGGCGCTCGTTCAATGCGGTCAAACGCACCTGTCCGCCGGGGTCCGGTTGCGCTTCAAACACTGTCACCTCATGGCCCCGTTCAGCGGCAACGCGCGCGGCCTCAAGCCCGCCCGGTCCAGCCCCGACAACAACCACCCGTTTACGCATTTCCGCAGGGGGCACAACATGGGGCATGCTTAGCTCGCGACCCGTGGCGGCATTGTGCATACAAAGCGCATCACCCGCCTCATAAATCCTATCAAGACAATAGGTTGCCCCAACACAGGGCCGAATGTCCTCTTCGCGCCCTTCAATGATTTTGCGGACAATATGCGGGTCGGCCATATGGGCCCGCGTCATGCCAACCATGTCCAACAACCCGGCCGACACCGCATGGCGCGCCGTTGCCACGTCGGGAATTTTCGAGGCGTGAAAGGTTGGCATTTCGGTCGCCGCGCGCACCTGACCGGCGAAATCCAGATGCGGCGCGTTTTTCATACCCTGCACCGGGATCACATCAGTCATTGCCGGATCGGTATGAATGCGCCCGCGGATCACGTTGAGAAAATCCACCTGCCCCGTCGCCTTTAACCGCTTGGCAATCTCCAACCCCTCTTCGGGGGTTGTGCCACCGGGCTGATCCTCATCCGCCGTAAAACGAAACCCAACGATGAACTCATCGCCAACCCGCTTGCGGATCGCAGACAACACATCCATCGAAAACCGCAGGCGATTGTCCAATGTGTCGGCCCCATAAGGCCCCTCAAGCTGGTTCGACAGTGGCGACCAAAATTGTTCAAGCAAATGGCCATATGCCTGAAGCTCAATCCCATCCATGCCCCCGGCCTGCATGCGTTCGGCGGCATCGGCAAAATCGCCAATGATCCGATCAATGTCCCAATCTTCAATCACCTTGGGAAAGCTGCGATGTGCCGGTTCACGGTGCGGCCCCGGCGCAACCGACGGCAACCAATTCCCCTTGGCCCAACCGGTGCGCCGCCCCAGATGGGTCAGCTGGATCATCACCGCACAGCCATGCTCATGACAGGCATCGGTAAGGTTCCTGATCCACGGCACGACCTCATCCTTATAGGCCAGAATATTGTTGAAAACCGGCGGGCTGTCTTTGCTCACCGCCGCAGATCCGGCGGTCATAGCAAGGGCAACCCCGGCCTTGGCACGTTCGGCGTGATAAGCGGCATAACGTTCCTTGGGCATGCCATCTTCGGGGTAAGCGGGTTCATGACTTGTGGTCATAATCCGGTTGCGCAGGGTCAGATGTTTAAGCTGATACGGTTGCAAAAGCGGGTCGTTTGACATCTGTGTTGTCCTCAATACCACATATCAATCATGCTCGCTTTTTTGCGGGCCATGTAATCTTGCAACGCCTCTTGCGTGGCGATGTCCATCGGCGGCGCTTCATAATCGCGCAGAGTTTCTTTCCACCGTGTATTCGCCCGCGCGGCTGCATCCACACTGCCCTGTTCATCCCAGGTTTCAAAGGGTTGATCGTCGTTCAACGCGCTATCCCAATAGGCGGTTTCATAGTGGCGCAGCGTGTGATCGGTGCCAAACAAATGTTCACCCGGCCCATTCTGGGCCAAGGCTTCGACCCCCAATGTGTCTTGGTTAACCTCAAACCCGTTCAGATAGGCATGCATCGCGCCGCACATATCGCTGTCCATGATGAATTTCTCATAGGACATCGACAACAACCCATCGAGAAATCCGGCCGAGTGCAAAATGTAATGCGCGCCCGATTGCACCGCCGACATCATCGACATCATGCTTTGCTGCATGGCTTGGGCGTCGGGGCGTTTCGATGTGCTAAAGCTCCCTGCGCATCTTAGCGGCATGTTGAGCCGCCGCGCCAATTGCCCCATAACCAACGACCCTAGCGCCGGTTCCGGGGTGCCAAAGGTTGGCGAGCCTGAGCGCAAAGACATCGAGCTTAGGAACGCCGCCAATACCGCCGGGGAGCCGGGGCGCACCAATTGGGTTAGGGCGCAAGACACCATGCTTTCGGCCAAGGATTGCGCACAGGCCCCGGCCATAGTGAGCGGCGATACCGCCCCGCCCAACAAGAACGGTAAGTGAATGCTCCCCTGCCCCGCCGCCGCGTATTCGCTGATGCCTTGGGTGGTCACCCCATCCAAGACCAATGGCGAGGTGGTGTTGAAATTGCCCATGATGACGCAATGCTGATCCACAACATCGGCCCCAAAAAGAATGCGGCACATCTCGATACTATCGGCGGCGCGCTCTGGCGCGGTGATCGACCCAAGGAACGGCCGATCAGAATAGCGCATATGGGCATAAACCATGTCCAAATGACGTTTGTTCACAGCAATATCGGTCGGCTCACAAATGGTGCCACCAGAATGGTGCAACCAAGGCGACGATTGCGCCAGTTTCACAAAGTTTTCAAAATCTTGGATCGTGCCGTAGCGCCGCCCCTCATCCAAATCCATCACAAAAGGCGACCCATAGGACGGCGCAAAAACCGTCGCATCACCGCCGATTTCAACCGACTTGGCCGGGTTGCGGGCAAGTTGGGTAAAACAGGCCGGTGCGGTTTTGAGAATGTCGCGGATCATCCCCGGTTCAAACCGCAGATTCCAAGCGGTTTCGGACACCGGAGAGACCTCAGCCCCGGCCTTTCGGAACAAGGCCACCGTTTCGGGATCATCGCGAAACTCAATGCCGATCTCTGCCAGAATACGATCACAGGCGGCCTCGATTTGGATAAGGCTTTCTTCCCCCAGCAAATCATAAGGTGCAATTTTACGAGTAATATAAGGCACATGCATTTGTGGATTGTGCCCCGGCACCCCGCTTCTTTGCGGCTTTGAACCAGACCGACGGCGGCGGCGCGCCCTGTCTTGGGTCTCTGATTGCATGACGGGCCCTCCTCTTGCCTGAGTCTCTCGTGACACCAGCGTCATTCAAACTCGACACATATGTCAAGAAACTTGTGAAGTGGCGATCCGAATGTTAGGAAGCCCCATGACCCAACACCCAAGACAAAAGGGCAGCGATGCTGTCTGGCTTGATGCGGCCTATGACATGCTGACCGAAAGTGGCGTTGGTGCCGTCAAGGTGATGCCCTTGGCGAAAAAGCTGGGCCTGTCACGGACAAGCTTTTATTGGCACTTCAAAGATCGCGATGCCCTTTTGGATGCGATGATCCAACGTTGGGAAGACAAAAACACCGGCAATCTGATCGCCCGAACCCAAGCCTATGCCGAGACCCTCACCGAGGCGATGTTCAATCTGTTTGATTGCTGGCTGGATGAGCGGTTGTTTGACGCGAAACTGGATTTGGCCATTCGCAATTGGGCCCGCAACGACCCGGCTTTGCAATTGCGTTTGGACAAGGCAGACGCCGCGCGCGCCAAAGCCATCCAAGCGATGTTTGAACGCTTTGGGTTTTCGCCCCAACAAGCTCAGGCGCGGGCAATGACGGTGATCTACACCCAGATCGGTTATATATCTATGCAGGTCCACGAAGACCGCGCCGAGCGGATCAATGCCATGCCAAATTACATCGAAGTCTATACGGGTCAGCCCGTGGAACACACTGATTGCATGCGTTTTTTTGCGCGCCACAACCATAACCCATAATTGCATCTGAAATCGGCAATACGTTAACCATTCTTAACGGTTCGAATTGTAACAATTTTGTTGAGCACTATACTGTCACAAATTGTGTCAGGTCTGCCAACCGATGAAAAAACTTTCTTCACCTCAAATATTGTCGATCACCGATCGCGTGTTTGACCACCTGTTTCAAGCCATCACCCAATTGGAATTGCACCCCGGTGCCAAACTGTCCGAGGCTGAGATTTCAGATCAGCTTGGCGTGTCGCGCCAACCGGTTCGAGACGCGTTCTTTCGGCTGTCTCAACGGGGTTATGTTCAAATTCTGCCGCAGCGCGGCACATTGGTCACCCGGATATCCGAGGAACAGGTGCTCAATGCGATGTTCATCCGAATGGCACTTGAATGCGCCTGCATCGAAGACGTCCCAGCCCTAAGCGCCGATCAGATTAAATCACTGTCTGACATTCTGGAACAACAACACATTGCGATGCAGGCAGAAGATGGGCCCAAGTTCAACGCACTTGACGAGAGTTATCACCAACGGCTTTGCGAACTGGCCGGGCGCGGGCATATCTGGTCATTGATCCTTGAGCAAAAGGGGCATTTGGACCGAGTGCGCTGGCTCAGCCTTGCCTTTCACCAAAATGAGGCACTGACAGAGCATCGAGGGATTTTGGACGCGCTGACAATTGGCCGAACCGATCGGGCCAAATCCCTGCTCAAGGCGCATCTCAACAAGGTCCAGCACATGCTGCCCCAGATCCGAGAAGAAAACCCCGCCCTGTTTGCAGAGAAATAACCCCTTATTCAGGTTGGCAAATTTCGTCTCGTACGGCGGCCATCCCGGTCCGCGCGATCAAGCCCGCGACAATCAAGACAAGGGCCGCAAGGAACACAGCCGCCAAAGCAACATGTGCCTGCGATCCGCTTAAATTGGCATAGCGGAAAGTTGCGATCGTCAGCGCCGCAACCGGAAAGCTCAGCGCCCAAAAGGACAATGCAAAAGGCAGTTTTACGAAACCACGCGCTTGCACCACGACAATCGCCGTAAAGGTAATCGCAGTGTAAAACAGCACCCGCGCAAACGGATCAAGCGCACCGCCATTCAGCTGAAGCCAAGCCAAAAACCCAACAGCGGGCGGTGCGATGAGGATGGCAAGCGTCGGCAACAACCGACCCGGAAGCGGATCGTGAAAGATCAAACGGTTCATAACCAAGGTCAGCAGCACAATCCAAAACACCATCCCGGTCGCAAAGAAAAGCCAGCTCAGCTCAACAAACCCAAGCGGAATCCCGGCAATTGGGGCCACGACGTTGCCCACCGCCGGAATGAACCACGCCGGGGAAATATGCATGGGTTGAAAGGGACGCCGACCGATCCAACCGGAAATCACCGCAAGGGTAAGCCCCGCTTGGGCAAGCGCCCCGATGCTCCAAACCCATGAGGCAATGCCCGGCATTGTCGGCAACATCGCCGTAGCAATTAGCATTAGGGAAATGGAGATCGCCGGGAAAAACGCCATGCGCACCGGGTGGCCCCATTCGGCGACAACAGCCGCCGGAAACCGAAGGCTTTTCAATACATAAAGGGCTGCGACGACCGCAAAATCGGCCATGGTCACCCAAAGCACAACGCGCGATGCCAGCGGGGGCCAGCCAAACTGGGTCTCGGCCATATGCAGCGCCAAGCTCAGGCCGGCCAATCCCATGACCGTTGCAAACAACGTGATCGGCAGGTGCTTGAGCGACCCTTTGGCGGGGGTTTCGGTTTCGGCGGTCATGACGCGTCTCAATTCGATGTGGTTACATATGAATTCCCGAATATCACTACGCCTCTCCCCTCCTTTGGTCAAAGCGAAAAGGCACCGCAGTCTTGCGATGCCTTTAAAGTGTACCGGATTGGGCGTTTAGAACTCGTTTAACACCTCATGCTCAAACACCACATTTGTTGCGTTTAAGTCGGCAATGTCGACGCCTTCGAGCAAGACAGAGTTATTCCCAAAGCTGACCAATGCACCTTGGTCCGTTTGGCTAAGCATCGCTGCAAGGTCAGGTAGCGGAGTGCCGTTGAAATAGCTCACCAAAATCTCATCCTGATTGGTATCAAACCCTTGGATCGTGTCGTTGCCCTCGTTGTAATCACCTGAAAAGACAAACTGATCATTGCCCGCACCAGTGATGATCAGATCATCACCAACACCGCCAATAACAGTGTCATTGCCGCTGCCATCTTCGATCACATCGGCGGCCTCCCCATCGGTATTCACCCCTTGCACACCGGCAAAAAGGTCGTCGCCGGTGCCAAGATCGTAATGATTGTTAAAATCATTCCCGAGGATCGTGTCATTGCCACTATGGCCGCGGAACATCATCCCTTCGACTTCAAGCCCAATAAGGAACAAATCATCGCCGCTTGAGCCGATCAGTTCCTCAAAATTATAGGCTTCGGCAAAGTGGTTGGCCGTGCTTCCGGCGGCGGATTCGATCGAAATTCCGTTGGGGTTTGTGGTGAAATCCCCCACGACGATTCCGTCGGAATAGGGTGAGTAACTAAACCGCAAGATGTCGTGGCCCTCGCCCCCGTCAAAATAGTCGGTCCCGCCGCCGCCATAGACGCGATCATCGCCGTCCAAGGCAAAGACATGGTTGTCACCAGCCTCATCAAACAGCCAATCGCCGTAGTCTGAGCCGGTGATCACACCGCTGACAAAGGTAACCTCAGTCCAGACCGTATTGTTGGTCAGATCGCCATCCGTCCATTCATAATACGTGCTGTCTTCGTCCAGAACGATGCCAACGTAATAGCTCCCCGTCTCGATCCCGCTTGGCAAAGAAGTTGAAAAACTTGCGGTGCTGGTCTCACCGGGGTCGACCGACATATTGCGTGTTTGCAAAACGGTATCGCCCGCGTCAAACACCGCATCCTCGCTCAGGATCACCTGATACCCGACGTATTCTGAGCCCTCGCTCGGCGCGGTATCACGGGCAACATCAACCTCAAGCGCAAGTGTGGCCCCCGGAGCAGAAATATCAACAAGCCCCTCGCCCGGCCCAATGACCCGAATGGCCTCGGCCGAGAAATCAATAACGTCCGGGCCGCGCCCCGCGACATGGACCTCTATCCATTCGGTCGCATTGTCGGTTTCGTCAAATTCAACAAGATCGTTGCCGGTATCAACAACCGCAGCCACATAATAGGTCCGGTCTTCTTCAAACCGCGGCAAGTTATAGCCCGCGCCTCTTGAGAAGCTATAGGTCGGGGTGTCGATTTCTTGATAGGTACCAATGCTATAGGCTGCATCAAAGCTTGGCTCGGTCGCAAAATACACTGTGGTCAAAAACCGCCCTTCGACCGGCTCAATATCCGCCGTCACCTCATAGCGCGTGTAAATGACGCCGCCACCGCGCAAGTCCGACTCGTCCAAAACCCTGAAATTGTTGATCGAAAGATTGAACGTCGGCGCATCAATCAAGGTTTCGAGATCAACCGTTCCGTCGTCAAAGCGGATGTTTTCGATATTTGAAATCGTGGTAGAATAGCCGTCCACATGCGCCAATTCAAAGGCACCACCACCGATATGGCTCACTGTGTAATCGGCACGATTGCCTTTGAGATAGGCCAGATCAATGCCCGCGCCGCCGTCCAGCGTGTCATTGCCGTCATGACCATAGGCGCGCAGGGTGTCATCGCCCTCCCCGCCTAGCAAGGTATCGCTGCCGATGCCGCCTTTGACCATATCATTGCCCGCGCCGCCCGATACGTAATCATCGTCCTTGCCGCCGTTCAACGTGTCGGACCCGTCACCGCCCAACAACGTGTCATTGCCCTTGTTGCCGTTGATGAAATCATCACCCTCACCGCCAAGGACGCTGTCGTCGCCATTGCCACCTTTAAGTGTGTCGTTGCCAATACCACCGATCAGGGTGTCATCCCCGCCGCGCCCGACCAAGGAGTCATCTCCAAGGGCACCTTCTAGTAAATTGTCTTTATTATTGCCACGTATAGAAATTCCGACTGGCATCTATGCTCTCCTCAAATGCACTCGCTAATTCACCCTTTCAGGTTGAGTGCATTTGAATCACCGCGACGAAAGTCCGTCAAGCCACCGGATGCCTGCCAAACAAAAAAGCCGCATGATCTCTCATGCGGCTTTGGTATTCGTAGTAAACGGCGTCTTAGGTGTTGAACAAGAAGTGCAACACGTCACCATCCTTGACCATGTAACCTTTGCCCTCGGCGCGCATCTTGCCCGCATCCTTGGCCCCGTTTTCGCCATCACAAGCCAAATAGTCGTCATAGGCGATGGTTTCGGCCCGGATAAACCCACGCTCAAAATCGCCGTGGATGACACCGGCCGCCTGAGGGGCCAATGTGCCCTGACGGATCGTCCAGGCGCGCGCCTCTTTGGGGCCGACGGTGAAATAGGTCTCAAGGTGCAAAAGCTCATAACCAGCTTTGATCAACCGATCCAAACCCGCTTCTTTCAGCCCCAGTTCGCCAAGGAACATCTCGGCTTCTTCGTCTTCAAGCTGGCTGATCTCTTCTTCGATCTTGGCCGAAATCACCACATGGGTGTTGCCTTGGGCTGCGGCCATTTCCGCAACTTTTTCAGATAGATGGTTGCCGGTCGATGCCTCACCTTCGTCAACGTTACAAACATACAAAACCGGCTTGGTCGATAGCAATTGCAGCATCTTCCAGGCTTTTATGTCCTCGTCGTCAACCTCAACCAAACGCGCCGGTTTGCCCTCTTCAAGCATCGCCATGGCGTCTTTCATCAAACGCTCTTGCTGAACCGCTTCTTTGTCACCACCACGCACCTTGCGGGTGATGGTCTGGAGCCGTTTTTCCAGCGATTCCATATCGGCAATGATCAGCTCGGTTTCGATGGTTTCGGCATCGGCCACCGGATCAACCCGGCCATCAACATGGGTCACGTCTTCGTCTTCAAAACAGCGCAACACATGGGCAATAGCGTCGGTTTCACGAATATTGGCGAGAAACTGGTTGCCCAAGCCTTCGCCCTTGGACGCGCCTTTGACCAGACCGGCAATGTCGACAAAGGTCATGCGCGTTGGAATGATCTGTTTTGACCCGGCAATCGCCGCCAATTTATCAAGGCGCGCATCCGGAACGGCCACGTCACCGACGTTCGGTTCGATCGTGCAAAACGGAAAGTTCGCAGCCTGCGCCGCGGCGGTTTTGGTCAATGCGTTAAACAAGGTCGATTTGCCCACATTGGGCAGACCCACGATTCCCATCCGAAAGCCCATGCTGGCAACTCCTTTGATATGACGGGCTGCTTCTAGGGCCTAACCGCGCCCAACTCAAGCGGTTCCGAAGCGTGGCACCGCATGGGTCCAAAAACGCCACGCCAACAACACCGCCGCTAGGCCCAAACCAACCACCAAGCCGATCCAAATCCCCGCCGCGCCCCAGTTCAAGACAAAGCCAAAGATATAGGCCGAGGGCAGACCGATCACCCAATAGGCAAAGGTCGCCATGACCATCGGCACCTTGGTATCAAGCAAGCCGCGCAACAACCCGAGATGGATCACCTGCATCGCATCCACCAGCTGGAACAAAGCCGCAAGCGCCAAAAGCATGGTGCCAAGACGCAGCAACTCACCAAGCTGTGCCTCTTCTGGGTCAAAAAACACGCCCAAAAGGGTTTCGGGAAACAACAGGAAACCCGCCGTGGCAAGCGCAACCAATGCCAGCGACAGCACAATCACCACCTTGGCCCCGCGCACCAGATGCGCCCCATCACCGCGCCCTTTGGCATTCCCGGCTCGGATTGTGGCCGCGTTGGAAAGGCCGACGTGCATCATAAAGGTCGCGCTGGCGATCTGAAGCGCCGCACCATGGGCCGCGAGGGGCACTTCGCCCAGCCAGCCCATAAGAACGGCGGAAAACGCGAACAACGCCACTTCGGCCAAAGTCGTCAACCCAATCGGGAGGCCAAGCCGGAAGACCTGCAAAAACATGTCTGTGTCCGGCTTCCAGAAACGTACAAATAGCTGATGATGCGGGAGTTTTCGCAGAGCATAGAGAATGGTGAGAACCAACCCGGCCGAGGTCGACAGCACAGAGGCAATCGCCGCCCCCTGCAGGCCAAGCTCGGGCGCGCCCCAATTGCCAAAGATCAGCGCATAGTTGGCGAAAATGTTCACAACGGCAGAGGCCAGCGTGATCCAAAGAACGATCCGCGTGTGTTCCAGCCCGGCCAGATAGCTTTTGAGCACCATTACGCCCAGCGCCGGCAGCATGCCCCACCCGGCAATCCGCAGATAGGTTTGGGCGTTTTGGGCAACCTCGGCCTCTTGTCCCATGGCGCTAAGGATTGGTTCGGCAAACCACATAAGCGGCATAACGGCGCCAAAGAAGATCATCGACCACCACAGTGCCATACGAGTTGACCGGCGGATTTGCTGATCGTCATCACGCGTGGCAAAATCCGCCACCATCGGCATCACTGCAAAGGCAAAACCCGATCCAAAGAGCAGCAGTGAAAAGAAAAAAGACCCCGCAAGCGTCATCGCCGCAAGTTCCGAAACCCCGTACCAGCCCATCATAATCGTATCAGTCAGGCCAATGGCGAATTGCGCCAAATGCCCGCCAACCAAAGGCAAACCAAGGACCAGCACGGCGCGTCCGTGCTGCACATATGTCATTTCTTTTTGAATCATCCCACGGGCCTAAAGCTGCATCTCAGGTTGCGCAAGGATTCTCCGATCATCTGTCACGATCCTCCCCCGCCCGTCACGATTTGTGATAGGATGGAGGTGTTTTCAACGATAGGGTTTTGACATGTCGGACAGTGTAGAGACGGCAAATTTGTTTGAAGATGCGACGGCTTTTTTGGCTGATCTAAGCGCCAACAATTCCCGCGATTGGTTTCACGCCAATAAGCTGCGCTATGACAGCCTGTTAAAAAGGCCTGCCGAAAAACTGGCAAGCGATATGGCCCATTGGTTTGAAGATAGCCAAGGCGTTGGTGTCAAACCAAAATTGTTTCGACCGCATCGGGATGTGCGGTTTTCAAAGGACAAAACCCCTTACCACACCCATCTTCATCTCATGTGGTCATTGCCTGATGGGCGCAGCTGGATGTTCGGTCTCTCGCCCACATACGCTACCGCCGGTGCCGGTGTGATGGGGTTTGAAAAGGGTCAGATTGATCACTACCGAGCCGCCGTTGACGGCGAGGCTGGGCAAGAGCTGACCGAGCTTCTAGCGGTTGGCAATTGGCGGTTGGATGAGCCCGAACTTAAACGCGTCCCCGCCCCCTACCCGTCAACGCATGATCGCGGTGATCTTTTGCGTCGCAAAGGGTTGGTTGTGTGGCGCGACAACCTTGACAAAGCTTTGCACAACAATCCGCAACAGGCCCTGCAAGCGGCTTTTGCTGAATTGACACCTGTGCTGGATTGGATAGGCCGCGCCCTGACCTAGGCGCGGCCCTTTGGATTAGGACGTTGATTTACGCGATGTTGGGTGCAGAGCAGTGCCTAAAATGTGGTCCGAGCGGTGGATCACATGGCCAGCACCGCCAACAATCAACGGATCCGCAGGTTTGGCGATCGACAGGTCTTTGCCCGGATAATCCAATGTCGACAGGAAGTGACGCATGCAATTCAAGCGTGCGCGCTTCTTGTCATTGGATTTCACCACGGTCCAAGGCGCATCTGCGGTGTTTGTGTAAAAGAACATCGCCTCTTTGGCTTCGGTGTAATCATCCCACTTGCCAAGCGACGCTTTGTCAATTGGGCTAAGCTTCCACTGTTTGAGAGGATCGGTTTCACGGCTTTCAAAGCGCGAGCGCTGCTCATCTTGGGTGACCGAGAACCAATATTTGTAAAGACGGATACCCGAACGCACCAACATCTGTTCAAGATCAGGGGTTTGGCGCATGAACTCAAGGTATTCATTTGGTTCACAGAACCCCATGACCCGCTCAACACCGGCGCGGTTATACCAAGACCGGTCATAAAGAACGATCTCACCGGCGGTTGGCAAATGGTCGATATAGCGCTGGAAATACCATTGGCCGCGCTCTTCGTCGGTTGGTTTGTTCAAGGCAACAACGCGGGCATTCCGTGGGTTCAAATGCTCGGTAAACCGTTTGATCGTCCCGCCCTTACCTGCGGCGTCACGGCCTTCGAAAAGCAAAACAAACTTTTCACCGGTCTCCTGCGCCCAGAGCTGCACCTTGAGCAACTCGGCCTGCAACATGGCCTTTTCTTTCTCATACTCCTTGCGCGACAGCTTAGTCTTGTAGGGGTATTCGCCAGTTTCAAAGGCCCGGCGGATGTCATCTTGGGACGGTTGATTGCCTATAGGAGCCACAGCTTCTGTGGCCTCAACAGCCGGTGTCACCGGTGCGGCGGCCGGTTTTGGGCTGGCCGCTGCTGCGCCATTTGGCTTGGCCGTTGACACGGTCTTGTTCTGGGCGGCAGGGGCTTTGGCGGTGCTGGTTGAGGTCCGAGCTGTGGTCATAAAAAGTCCTTTCACTGAGTTTGTGCAGACCCTAACGCAAACCACGCGGCCTCACTTTGACCCCTGTCAAAAAACCGTCACAAATCGCACATCTATTGCGATCAATTCATCCGATTGCTCGGATGCCATTGATTTTCCGGCGCGCTTCCGGCAACACGGCCTGACCATCCTGCGGAGAGCCCCATGACTCGTATCGACACCAAATTCGCCCAGCTTGCAGAACAAGGCAAAAAAGCCTTTGTCGCCTACATCATGGCCGGTGACCCGGATGTGGACCGTTCGCTCGAACTGATGAAGGGAATGCCCGAGGCCGGCGTTGATGTTATCGAACTTGGCTTGCCCTTTACTGACCCGATGGCCGATGGTGAAACCATTCAATTGGCGGGCCAACGCGCGCTGGATGGCGGCATGACGCTCGATAAAACCCTGCAAATGGTGCGAGATTTCCGGGCGACCGACAACACCACTCCGATTGTATTGATGGGCTATTACAACCCGATCTATTCGCGCGGTGTTGACCGTTTTCTAGTCGATGCGAACGAGGCCGGAATTGATGGCTTGATCATCGTCGACCTGCCCCCGGAAGAAGACGAAGAGCTTTGCATTCCGGCGCAAAAGGCCGGGCTCAACTTTATTCGCCTTGCAACGCCAACAACCGATGACAAACGCCTTCCCAAGGTTCTGCAAAACACCTCGGGCTTTGTTTATTATGTCTCGATCACCGGCATCACCGGTGCAGCTGCGGCCCAGGCAACCGATGTCGCCCCCGAAGTCAGCCGGATCAAAGCCAAAACCGATCTGCCCGTCATTGTGGGCTTTGGCATCCGCACGCCAGAAACAGCGCGCGATATCGCATCGGTCGCCGATGGTTGTGTGGTCGGATCGGCGATTGTGAGCGAAATGGCCTCTGGCAAACCGGTTAGCGACGTTCTTGCCTTTGTGAAATCCCTTGCCGACGGCGCTCACTCGGCCTGACGCAAAAGCAACTCGGCCATGACTTCAGCAAGCTCCTCTCGTCGGATGGGCTTGGCGACATGCGCATCCATACCGCGTCGCAAGTAATCTGAAACCTGATGGGTCATGGCATTTGCGGTTAGTGCAACGATGGGCACCGGTTTCATGCGCTTGGCGCGCTCAAACACCCGAATGCGCGCCGCTGCTTCAAGGCCGCAGAGAACCGGCATATTCACATCCATCAAGATAATGTCGGCGGGCGATGCCTGAAAGGCTTTGACCAAATGCGCGCCATCTTCGACGATTTCGATGTCAAAATCATAGCGTTTCAACAGCAACTCCAAAACCATACGATTGGTCTGGTTGTCCTCCGCGGCAAGGACGCGCCACTTTTTGCGTTTCAAAACCGTGTCGGCATCAAGCGGTTTGTCGGTATCTTGGCTTGAATCCCGCTCCCCCGGTTCCACTTGCATCGTCGCTGTGAACACCGATCCGCGGGTATTGTTGGGGTGATAAGTCAAGTCCCCCCCCATCAACCGACACATCTGTCGCGAAATCTCTAACCCCAGCCCCGTACCGCCAAATTTGCGGGCAACCGACGCGTCTTCTTGTTGATAGGCCTGAAACAGTTTGCCTTCATTTTCGGTCGCAATCCCCGCGCCGCTATCGCTCACCACCAAGGTGAGCATACCTTCAACGATAAAGGATTCGACGCTGATACCGCCGGTCTCGGTGAACTTTACCGCATTTGACAGCAGGTTTGTCAGAACCTGACGGATGCGCGTCGGGTCACCATTGACATGACCACGAAGCCCGGACCCGAATTCCAGATCAAATTGTAGCCCTTTTTGCGTGGCCTTTGACCCAAATAACTTGTGCGTTTCACGGATCAGCTTGGGCAAATCAAAGCTGACCGATTCAACTTCCATCTGACGCGCTTCGATTTTGGAAAGATCCAAAAGGTCATTCAACAGCGCCAAAAGCACATCCGCCGAGGATTGGATAACCCCCACCATGTCCGATCTCGGCGCGTCTAAATCCGTTTCCCGCAAAGCGGTGGCTATTCCGATAATCCCATTCAGAGGCGTGCGAATTTCATGGCTGATCATGGCCAAAAAGCTGCTCTTGGCGGCGCTGGCATCCTCGGCCACGGTTTTGGCCTGCTCCAAATCGGCAGTGCGGGTTTGGACGGTTGCCTCCAAGTTTTCGGCCTGAGACTTAAGCTCTTGATACGCATCAAAAAGTTCGCGGCTTTTTGCTTCCAAAATACGCTCGGCCTGTTCGCGGGCGGCCCGTTCCCGTGTGTAGCGCCGTCTTGAGACCTTGTCGTCGCCAGTTTGGGGGTCAACAACAGCCACGCTTAGGCCGCCAATCGGACCAAGAACACGGCCCGCCCCGTACCATTTGCGCTTTGATCGTCCACGGTTACCTCTGCCGGATCACCAAAATGCGTGATACATTCTTCGATTAAACCCCGGCAAAACGGAACCAAAGGGCGTTCCGATTGATAGGTCATCTCCAAACTGATTGCATCCGGCCGACGCGTATCAAACTTGGGGAGCTCCGCATCGGGGTAAAGCTTGCGCACCTCTACGTGAACTTCATTCTCAATCGCATCCAACATATCTAAAACATTGGTCTTTCCGGCAAAAAACTCAGGATAGCCCTGCGAAAACCGTTTGAGCATCCAAGCGCCAAACTGACGTTGCAACTCTTCTATCGAGGCACCACTCCGATCGCTGATCGCCCCGACGATTTGCATCAACTCTCGACAGGGATAATTGCCGACCGAAGTGTAGGATCCGTCACTTTCCAGCGCCAGATCATCCAAAATCTGGTCAACCACATCCTCACCCAGAGCTTGTTCTGCCATGTCCAACAGCTCCGTAAACACCATGCCCTTCATAGCGGCCCTCTGACATACACGTTGCAATCATCGTTACGGCATCGCGATGAACAGCATCTTAAAATGGCTCTATTGACGCAGAGCCAATTTCGTTGATTGCAATCTATTCGCCATATTGGTAATCATCCTTTACCAATTCGACCATTTGTGAGAGCGCCATGCCCGTCATAACCGAAATCGAAGACCTCAAACGCATCTACCGCCGTCGTGTGCCCAAGATGTTTTATGACTATTGCGAATCCGGAAGCTGGAGCGAACAGACCTTTCGCGAAAACAGTTCCGATTTTGACAAGCTCTACCTGCGCCAACGCGTTGCCGTTGACATGGCCGGGCGCTCAACCAAGACCCAGATGATTGGTCAGGATGTGGCGATGCCGGTGGCCCTGGCCCCGGTTGGCCTAACGGGCATGCAGCACTTTGATGGTGAAATCAAAGCCGCCAAAGCCGCCGAAAAATTCGGGGTTCCGTTTTGCCTCTCGACCATGTCGATCTGTTCGATCGAAGATGTCGCCGAAAACTCTAACGCCCCCTTTTGGATGCAGGTTTATACCCTCAAAGACGATGATTTCATGCAGCGTCTTTTTGATCGCGCCAAAGATGCCAAATGCTCGGCGGCGGTGATCACGGTCGATCTGCAACTCTTGGGCCAGCGCAACAAAGATCTTAAAAACGGGTTGTCCGCCCCGCCCAAACTGACCCCTCAATCGGTCGCCAATATGATGACCAAGGTGCAATGGGGACTTGGCATGTTGCAGACCAAGCGCCGCTTCTTTGGCAATATCGTTGGTCATGCCCAAGGTGTTGAAGATGCCTCGTCGCTCTCCTCTTGGACGGCCGAAGCCTTTGACCAATCGCTCAACTGGGACCGCATCCGCGAGTTCCGCAAAATGTGGGATGGACCGCTGATCATCAAGGGGATCATGGACCCGCGCGACGCGCTTGAGGCCTGCAACGTCGGGGCCGATGCCATCATCGTTTCCAACCACGGCGGGCGGCAATTGGACGGCGCAATCAGTTCCATTCGCGCCCTTGAACAGATCATGGATGCGGTTGGAGACAAGATTGAAGTGCATCTTGATAGCGGTGTGCGCTCGGGTCAGGACGTGCTCAAAGCCGTTGCCATGGGGGCCAAGGGCTGCTGGATCGGCCGGGCCTATGTCTATGGTCTTGGCGCGATGGGCGAGGCCGGAGTGACCAAGGCACTTGAGGTGATCCACAAGGAGTTGGACATGTCGATGGCTCTGTCTGGTCACACGGATATCACCACCGTCGACAAGGATATCTTGATGATCCCCAAGGATTTTTCAAACGAATGGCGATAAACGAAAGGCCGGGCAATGACCCGGCCTTTTCTTTGCGCGCGCACCTTAGGGGCGATAGCGCGCCACCATTGGCACAAGAACCACGGGCACCAGCAACAAAAGCACCGAGATGGCGGTAAAGGAGACCGGCAAGCCAAACCCTTCGGCCAAAAACCCCATCAAGGGCGGTCCGATAAAGAAGCCGCTATACCCCAGAACCGCAATACGCGAGATCGCCAGCGCCTTTTTGTCATCGGGCACCATGCGCCCGACCCAAGCAAAGGCCATCGGTGCCACAACCGACACGCCAATCCCCAAAAGGCCAAAGCCCAGATAGGCGATCACGAGGCTTGGGGCCCAGGCGGCAATCGCCGAGCCAAGCGCCGCTATCACCGTCGCGACGCGGATCACCGCCGCTTCGGACCAATAATGCACGATCACCTGACCGGAAAGACGCCCCACCGCCATGGTCATGCCAAGGATCGCCGGGCCAAGCGCCCCTTCGGCGGCCCCTGCCCCAAGCCCGCGCTCAAGATGCAAGGCTGACCACCCCTCGGTTGCCTGTTCGGTCATAAAGCCGAGCAAGACGATCATTCCCGCCGGGAATAACAACACCCAAGGCAGGCGGCGTTTGGCGACTTCTTCGGAGACCGGCTCTGGGTCCGGCACCGGGGCGGCAATCATCTGCAAAATCAACAGCCCACATAGGGCAACACCAGCGGCGAAAATCTCGGACGGCGTCCAGCCGATTTCGCGGCCAAGCCCCGCCATAAGCGCCGACACCGCATAGGCAACCGAGAAAATTCCATGCGCTAGGTTCATCAATGGCCGCCCCGAACGCCCCTCAAGGATCGAAATTCGCGCATTCATCGCGACGTCCAAGGACCCCGACCCAATGGTCGCCCCCATCATCACCACCGCCAAAAACACCCCGTTTGTGGCATAGCCGGGAAACAAGAACGCCCCCGCCATCACCGCCGCCAATACCGGCAAGGTCCAGCGCCCCAATTTGGCTTCGGCGCGGGGCGCCAACCACATGGCGCTCACGGCACCAAGGGCGGCAATCAACATAACCACGCCGAAATCGCCGTCACTCAATCCGGCTTGGGCTTTGATGACGGGCACCAAGGCGGCAAAGCTGCCCCAGAACAACCCTTCGGCGGCGAAAGCGGCCAATGGACCGCGAGACATATAGATATCACGTAACATAGGCCGAGTGGTGGCACGGGTTGGCGTTAGCGTCCAAACACGAATTGCAACGCTCTGTGTCAAAGCGCTTTGAAAGCCATATCCCCGGCCTTCACAATCCCAATAATTTGGACGCGCCTAGAACTCTTCGACCGCCAAAACCCCATCAAGAGATTTGACCGCGCCCTTGGTTTCCGGCGTCACGGGAAAGGCCTGTTTCAGGTCAAGCTCAACCTCGCCCGGAAGGCCATGATCATTCAAACATAGGTGCACCGGGCCGCGTTGTGCCTTGGGCATTTGTTCCTTGGCGCGCTCCAACACCGATGCGATCTGGGGCAAGGCCATGGCGTTTTCGACAAATATCCGCATCCCGGCGACCGAATTCCCGACCACGGCGTTTTCCACCGGCATGACCGACCGCCCCAGCAATTTCAGCTGATCGCTTTCCATCGTCGCCTCGACCGTGATCACCACCTTGGACCCGGTATCAAGATATTCGCGGCATTTCTCCAAGGCATCGGAAAACAGCGTCACCTCATAGGCCCCGGTCGGATCGGACAATTGCGCAAAGGCAAAGCGATTGCCGCGTGCCGATTTGCGTTCCTGCCGTCCGGCCACAACTCCGCCCAGCTTGGCCACCAAAGGCGAGCGTTCGGCTTTGACCATCACCTCGTCCAACGTCAAAACATCGGCCCGTTTCAGCGCTGGCATATAGTCATCCAATGGATGCCCCGAGAGATAGAAACCAATCGCCTTGAATTCCTCGGCCAACCGCTCCGCTGGCAACCAATCGGGCACCGGCGACATGCGCGGTTCGGGCAAATCATCCCCCGCTTCGCCAAACAAAGACACCTGCGCCGATCCGCGCTGTTCATGGATCGCCGTCGAATAAGCAACAAGCGCATCAAGGCTATCAAACACCCGGCGGCGGTTGCCATCCAGAATGTCAAAGGCCCCGGCCCGCGCCATCATCTCAAGCGGCCGTTTGCCGACCTTTTTCAATTCCACCCGGCGGGCAAAATCGAAGAGGTTGACAAATTGCTGGTCCCCTCTGGCGTCGGACACAAGGTTCATCGCCTCAACGCCAACGTTTTTCAGCGCGCCCAGCGCGTAGACCAATTCGCCGTTCACCACGTCAAATGTCGCCAAAGACCGGTTCACGCAGGGCGGCACATAGGGCAGTTTCAGCCCCTTGCGGACCTCTTCGAAATACACCGCCAATTTGTCGGTTAGGTGAATATCACAGTTCATCACCCCGGCCATGAATTCCACCGGATGGTTCGCCTTGAGCCACCCGGTTTGATACGACACAACCGCATAGGCCGCCGCGTGGGATTTGTTGAATCCGTAGTTGGCGAATTTCTCCAAAAGGTCGAAAACCTCCGACGCCTTTTTGGCCGGAACCCCGTTTTCGCCCGCGCCCTTTTCGAACTTGGGGCGTTCGGCGTCCATCGCCTCTTTGATCTTTTTACCCATGGCCCGGCGCAACAGGTCCGCACCGCCAAGCGTGTATTTCGCCATGACCTGAGCGATCTGCATAACCTGTTCCTGATAAACGATAATCCCCTGAGTTTCCTCAAGGATATGGTCAATCAGCGGGTGCACAGATGTGATCTCTTTGAGCCCGTTCTTTACCTCACAATAGGTCGGAATATTCTCCATCGGGCCGGGGCGATAGAGCGCCACAAGCGCAACGATGTCTTCGATACAGGTCGGCTTCATGCGCTTAAGCGCATCCATCATCCCCGTCGATTCCACCTGAAACACCGCCACGGTTTTCGCCGCAGAATAGAGCTTGTAGGTCACCTCATCATCAAGCGGAATGGCGTTGATCTGGTTCTGTGCCCCCTCAGCTGGCTCATATAACTGCGTGCCATCCGCCGCCACATGCAAATCGCGCCCAGATTTGAAAATCAAATCCATGGCGTTTTGAATAACGGTCAGGGTTTTCAAACCCAAGAAGTCGAACTTGACCAACCCGGCCTGTTCCACCCATTTCATATTGAACTGGGTCGCGGGCATGTCGGAGCGCGGATCGCGATAAAGCGGCACAAGCTCGTCCGTGGGACGGTCGGCAATCACAACCCCCGCCGCGTGTGTCCCCGCCGATCGCAGCAATCCCTCAACCTGCATGCCGTATTTCAGCAGCCGGTCAACAACCTCTTCGTTCTTCGCCTCCTCGCGAAGCCGCTCCTCTTGTTGCAACGCCTGTTCAATCGAAACCGGTTTCACCCCTTCAACCGGGATCATTTTCGAAAGCCGGTCCACCTGCCCATAGGGCATTTGCAACACTCGGCCCATATCGCGCACCGCCGCCTTGGACAAAAGCGCCCCAAAGGTGATGATCTGACCAACCCGATCCGCGCCGTATTTCTCTTGCACATACTTGATCACCTCCTCGCGGCGATCCATGCAAAAGTCGATGTCAAAGTCGGGCATCGAAACCCGTTCCGGGTTCAAAAACCGCTCGAAAAGCAACGAATAACGCAATGGGTCAAGGTCGGTCACCGTCAACGCATAGGCCACCAAAGACCCCGCGCCCGATCCCCGCCCCGGACCGACCGGAATGTCGTGATCCTTGGCCCATTGGATAAAGTCGGCAACGATCAAAAAGTAACCGGGGAACCCCATGCCTTCGATGATGCCAAGCTCAAAATCCAACCGCTCTTGGTATTTCTCAACCGTGTCCGCATGTGGGATCACCGCAAGGCGTTTTTGCAAGCCCTCATTGGCGATCCGGCGGAGCTCGGCCACCTCATCATCGGCGAATTTCGGCAAGATCGGATCACGGCGATAGGCCATGAACGCGCACCGCCGCGCGATCTCAACCGTGTTTTCCAAGGCCTCTGGCAGATCGGCGAAAAGCACCGCCATTTCCTGTGGTGTCTTCATGTAATGCTGCGTCGTCAAACGGCGGCGCGGCTCGATCTGATCGACATAGGCCCCTTCGGCGATACAGATCATCGCATCATGGGCCTCATACATCTCAGCCTTGGGGAAATAAACGTCATTGGTTGCCACCAACGGAATATCCAGCGCGTAAGCCATCTCAAGAAATCCACGCTCGCTCAAACGCTCGGCTTCGGGCTTGGTTCCATCCTCTTCTGGATGGCGCTGCAATTCGACATAAAGCCGATCACCAAAAATCGCCAAGAACCGTTTCATCAGGGCCTCGGCGGCATCATGTTGCCCCATTCGCAACATCTGCCCCACCGGCCCATCCGGCCCACCCGATAGACAAATCACATCCTCGGAAAACTCTTGCAGCTCTTCCAAGGTGACGTAGGGCAACTCGCTTCCCTGCCGCATATAGAGGCAAGAGTTCAGCTTCATCAGCATCTCATAACCGCGCTCGGTCTGGGCAAGAACCACAACCGACGCGGGCGGCTTGGGCCGCTCACCCGGTGCCGGATCGACATAGCGCACAGAGAGCTGACAACCCATGATCGGCTGCACCCCGGCCCCCGCCGCTCCGACGGAAAACTCCAATGCCGAGAAGAGGTTATTGGTATCCGTCACCGCCACGGCGGGCATATCCATCCCCGCCACAATGCCGGGCAGTTTTTTCAACCGCATGGCCCCTTCCAAAAGGGAATATTCAGTATGGACGCGCAGGTGGATGAATCGAGGCTCTGTCATTTGGCTACCTTATGTCGTCGCCACCACCGGGGGCAAACAGATAGGGTCAAGATGCCTTGATCTGCCGGCCCTGACGCATAGCGGGCAATAACGCAGGGGGTAAATGCACAGGAACTGGCGGGGTTAATTTCAAGCGGTCCATTTGTCGGCACGATGTTGTAGCTCGCGCCCCTGATCCGCGTTCCATCGCCTTGAAATAAAATCAGTTTTCCAACTGCGATGAGCCTAGTCAGGAACGAGCCCCATCAAACCAAATACGTCAAATCAACACATCCTGACCCTCACCTCGCATGCCTCAAAAACAGGCAATTCCAACAAAGCCGCCGCGCAAATGCACATTTTCGCTTGCCAAAACCGCCCAGCCGCCCCTAGCCTGAGCTTCACAACAGGGAACAAGCGCGTTTTCTACGCCGCATCGAGGGCGCGCACTCTGACACCGGGCAAGACCTTTCATAGGCAAGACCCAACAGAGGACATGGTAAGGCGGCAGGCAAAACCCATGAATATCACCTTTCTTCTCAACGGAGAGAGCGTGGAGTTAAAAGGCGTTTCCCCCGACGCCACGCTCCTCAATTGGCTACGCGACACCCAAAACCTCAACGGCACCAAAGAGGGCTGCAACGAAGGCGACTGCGGCGCTTGCTCCGTCATGGTCACGGATGAACGCGGAGCACGTGCGCTCAACGCTTGCATCCTGCTCCTGCCGCAACTCCACGGCAAAGCTATCCGCACGGTCGAAGGTCTCGCCCCAGACGGCAAAACTCTTCATCCCGCCCAAGAGGCCCTGATCACTCATCACGGCAGCCAATGCGGCTTTTGCACCCCCGGCATCGCCGTTTCCATGGCCGTGGCCCATCTCAATGATGATCAAAACCACGATGATGCGCTGGCGGGCAATCTCTGCCGCTGCACCGGTTACGCCCCGATTATCCGCGCCGCCCAATCCATCGAAACCACCCCCAAACCCGGCTATCCCGAAACCAGCCCCGGTTTCTTATTTCCAAAAACATCCTCGGGGGTGCCCGAGGGCCGAGGGGCAGACAGCCCCCCTCTTACCCATGCGGCAGACAGCCCCCCTCTTGCCGATCCGGCAGACAGCCTAGCGTCCGTCCCCCAAACCCCCTCCGACGTCTACGCCCCCGAAACCTCGGATGACCTCGCCGACCTCTATGCCAAAATCCCCGAGGCGACCCTTGTGGCCGGGGCAACCGATGTTGGGCTTTGGGTCACCAAGCAACACCGCCCCATCACCCCGGCGATTTTCCTAAATCGCTGCCGAGATCTCCAAGACATCACCGAAACCGCCACAACCCTCCATATTGGGGCTGGCGTGACTATGGACCGGGTGCATCGCCTGATGGACACACACCACCCGTCTTACGCCGAAATGATCCGCCGCTATGGCTCAACCCAAGTGCGCAACGCTGCCACCATCGGCGGCAATATCGCCAACGGCTCGCCCATCGGCGATAACCCTCCGGCGCTCATCGCCCTTGGGGCCACGTTGCATCTGCGTTTCCGGGATACCCGCCGCGAAATGCCGATCGAAGATTTCTATATCGAATATGGCAAACAAGATCGCTATCCCGGCGAATTTGTCGAAGCGATCAGCCTCCCCAAACAGCCCGACACCCTGCGCGTCTACAAGCTCTCGAAACGTTTTGATCAAGACATCTCTGCCGTTTGCGGGGCCTTCAACCTGACGATTGAGGACGGAAAGGTCACCAACGCCCGCATCGCGTTTGGTGGCATGGCCGGGACACCAAAACGCGCCACCCATGTGGAAGACACCCTGCTAGATCGCCCCTGGAGCGAAGACATCATCGCCGCCGCGTGGGACGCGTGGCATCAGGATTTCACCCCTATGTCCGATATGCGCGCCAGCGCCGACTACAGGCTCTCAACCGCGCGCAATATGTTGTCGCGTTACCTTCTCGATAGCCTCGGGGCCGCAACCAATGTTCTGGAGGTGCGCCCATGAGTGTCCGCAAACCCCTCCCCCATGACGCCGCGCGCCTGCATGTCACCGGGGCCGCGCGCTATGTTGATGATATTCCTACGCCTGCTGATTGTCTGCATCTCGCCTTTGGCACCGCTGAAATCGCTTTTGGCACCATCACTTCGGTGAACCTTGACGCGGTGCGCGCCGCCGAGGGGGTTATCGGCGTTTGGGAGGCCGAAGACCTGCCCTCAGAGTGCGATTGCTCGCCTTCCGTGCATGACGAACCGCTTTTGGCGCGCGATCGGGTCATGTATCTCGGCCAACCGGTGTTTTTGGTGGCGGCCACTTCGCACCTTGCGGCCCGCAAGGCGGCGCAGCTCGGCCAAATCACCTATAGCGAAGAGCCCGCGATCCTGACCATCGACGATGCCATGGCCGCCCAAAGCCAATTCGACGGCAGCCCGCGCATCTGGCAGTCGGGCGATGCGGCCAGTGCCATCGCCGCGGCCCCGCATCAGATCAGCGGCGAAATCGAGATGGGCGGTCAGGAACACTTCTATCTCGAAGGTCAGGCCGCTTTGGTGTTCCCGCAGGAAAACGGCGACATGCTGGTGCATAGCTCGACCCAGCATCCAAGCGAAATCCAACACAAGGTCGCCCATGCGCTGCACCTTCCGATGCACGGCGTCCGGGTCGAAACCCGACGCATGGGGGGCGGGTTTGGCGGCAAGGAAAGCCAAGGCAACGCGCTTGCCATCGCCTGCGCCGTGGTGGCGGCGGAGACCGGGCGCGCCGCCAAAATGCGCTATGACCGCGACGATGATTTCACCATCACCGGCAAACGCCACGATTTTCGCATCGGCTATACGGTCGGCTACGATGATCAGGGCCGTGTCTTGGGCCTCGACTTTTTGCAACTGGCCCGTTGTGGCTGGGCGCAAGACCTGTCGTTCCCAGTCGCAGATCGCGCCATGTTGCATGCGGACAATGCCTATTTCCTTCCCAATATGCGCATCGAAAGCCATCGCTTGAAAACCAACACCCAAAGCGCCACCGCCTTTCGCGGCTTTGGTGGGCCGCAGGGCATGTTGGGAATTGAGCGGGTGATGGATCATATTGCCCATGCCTTGGGGCGTGATCCCCTCGCGGTGCGGCGGGCGAATTTCTATGTCGAAGGGGGGCCATCCGCCCCCCACTCGGCAGAGCCGAGCCCTCCCGAGGATATGTCTGGACAGAAGAAACCAAGGGGCGTCACCCATTACGGTCAGCCGGTCGAAGATTTCGAGCTGGGCGCCATGGTGTCCCGCCTCGAAGAGAGCGCCGATTATGCAGCCCGGCGCGCGGCGGTCGATCACTGGAACGCCAACAATCCGGTCTTGAAACGCGGCATCGCCATGACGCCGGTCAAGTTCGGGATTTCCTTTACCCTCACTCATCTTAATCAGGCCGGTGCCTTGGTGCATGTCTATCAAGATGGCTCGATCCAGCTCAACCATGGCGGCACCGAGATGGGTCAGGGGTTGTTCCAAAAGGTGGCGCAAGTCGCCGCTACGGTCTTTGGCCAGCCGATGGATAGCATCCGCATCACCGCCACCGACACCGGCAAGGTGCCCAACACCTCGGCCACGGCGGCGTCGAGCGGCTCGGACCTTAACGGGATGGCGGTGAAAATCGCCTGCGAAACCATTCGCGACCGCATGGCCGAATTCCTTGGCACCGAGGTCGCCTTTGAAGATGGTGTTGTCTTTGTTGATGGCAAAGATGTCTCTTTCGCCGAGGCCGCCAAACGGTGTTACGAAGGGCGCGTAAGCCTCTCTTCCACCGGGTTTTACAAAACACCGAAACTGGAATGGGATCCGGTTGCCGGGCGCGGTCGGCCGTTTTTCTACTTTGCCTATGGGGTGTCCTGCACCGAGGTGGTGATCGACACATTGACCGGTGAAAACCGCATTTTGCGCAGCGATATCCTGCATGATGCTGGGTCATCGCTCAATCCGGCGCTGGATGTGGGTCAGGTCGAGGGCGGCTATGTGCAAGGCGCGGGTTGGCTCACCACCGAAGAGCTGGTCTGGGATGACAAGGGCCGGTTGCGCACCCATGCGCCTTCGACCTACAAAATCCCCGCCTGCTCTGACCGCCCCGATGTGTTCAACGTTGACCTTTGGGCCTCTGAGAACCGCGAAGACACGATTTACCGCTCCAAAGCCGTGGGCGAACCTCCCTTTATGCATGGGATTTCAGTTCTGATGGCGCTGTCGGATGCGGTCTCGGCCTGTGGCGATCGCTACCCTGATCTCCATGCCCCGGCCACGGCGGAACGGGTGCTTAAGGCGGTTCAACAGGTGCGCGATGGGCTTTGATCTTGACGCCCTGAGCGCCGCCGTTGACCAACATGGCACGGTCGCCCGCGTGGTGATTGCCGATGTGGCCGGCTCCTCCCCGCGCGATGTTGGCGCGGCGATGCTTGTCTGGAACGGCGGGCAAAGCGGCACCATCGGTGGCGGCGCGCTTGAATATCAAGCGGCGCAGGTCGCCCTTTCCAAAACCGGGATAAGCCGCCATGCGCTTGGCCCCGAGCTTGGCCAATGTTGCGGCGGTGCGGTCACGCTTTTGACCGAACACTATACCGCCGAAACCCTCGCCGATCTTCACGACAAAACCATCATCGCCCGTGGCCCCGGCACCCGGCCCTTGGCGGTTCAACGCCTGCTGGACCGCGCCCGCGCCCAAGGCCAACCACCCGCACCACAGTTGCATCAGGGTTGGATGATCGAACCGGTTCTACGCCCCTCGCGCCATGTCTGGATTTGGGGGGCGGGCCATGTCGGGCGCGCCTTGGTGAACACACTGGCCCCAATGCCCGATCTGGCCCTGACTTGGGTCGACACCGGGCGCGACCGCTTTCCCGACGCCATCCCGCCCAACGTCACCATTCTTCCCGCTGTTGAACCCGCGCGGCTTATGGCCCATGCGCCGCAAACCGCCGCGCATCTGATCCTGACCTATAGTCACGAGCTTGATTTTCAGCTCTGCCACGCCGCCCTTACCCGCGGTTTCAACTTTGCCGGGGTCATCGGGTCAAAAACCAAATGGGCGCGGTTTCGCAAACGGCTGGCCGCTCTGGGCCATACACCCGCCCAAATTGCGCGCATAACCTGCCCAATTGGTCAAAAACAGCTCGGCAAACACCCTCAGGCCATTGCCATAGGCGTGGCCTCCCAGCTACTTACGCTTGAAACCAAAGGAGAGAGCGCGTGGACGATACACTCCTCAGCATCCAGGGCCTAACCAAGGCATACCCAGGCGTTGTGGCCAATGACGACGTCTCCTTTGACATCCGCAAAGGTGAAATTCACGCTTTGCTAGGTGAAAATGGCGCTGGTAAATCGACGCTGGTCAAAATGATTTACGGGCTGGTTGGCCCGGATCGCGGCACCATGACCTTGGATGGCAACGCCTTTGCACCGCCAAAACCCTCGGTTGCCCGTCAGGCCGGTGTCGCCATGGTCTTTCAACATTTCTCGCTCTTTGATGCGCTGTCGGTGGCCGAAAACGTCGCGCTTGGCATGGAAAACCCGCCCAAGCCCCGCGATCTTGCCGCACGGATTTCCGAGGTCTCCGAACAATACGGCCTGCCGCTTGATCCCTCGCGTGAGGTTGCAAGCCTCTCGGCGGGCGAACGGCAACGCGTTGAAATCATTCGCTGTCTTTTGCAAGATCCGCGCCTGCTGATCATGGACGAACCGACAAGCGTTTTGACCCCGCAAGAGGTGGACATCCTCTTTGAAACCCTGCGCAAGCTGAAATCCGAAGGCACCTCGATCCTCTATATCTCACACAAGCTCGAAGAAATTCGCGCCCTATGTGATCACGCCAGCATTTTGCGCCACGGCAAAAACGTTGGCACCTGTACGCCGTCCGAAACCTCGGCGCGCGAAATGGCCGAGATGATGGTCGGGTCTAGTTTCGCCACCCCAAAGGCCCGCGATGTGACGCTGGGCGAGGTGGTGCTTACGGTTGATAACCTCACCCTGCCCGCCCTTGATGGCATCGGCACGCCGTTGCGCGGCATCTCGTTTGAACTGCGCAAGGGCGAGGTTTTGGGCATTGGTGGCGTCGCTGGCAATGGTCAGGACGAATTGCTCATGGCGCTGTCGGGCGAACGGCTCTCTGATCCCGGCATGGTGCATTTTCAGGGCAAGGACGTGAGCCGCCAAGGCCCCGGAGAGCGTCGCCTTCCCGGTCTGTTGTCGGCCCCCGAAGAACGTCTTGGCCATGCCGCCGCGCCGGACATGAGCCTGACCGAGAACGGCGTTCTAACCGCCGGAAAACGCGCCGGTCTTGTCAAAAACGGTTTTATTGATTGGGCCAAATCGCGGCTCTTTGCCGAGGATGTGATTGAAAAATTCGACGTGCGCACCCCCGGCCCCAATGTTGCGGCGCGGGCACTTTCGGGTGGCAACCTGCAAAAATACGTGGTGGGCCGCGAGATCGTGCAAAAGCCCGAGCTTTTGGTCATCAACCAACCCACATGGGGCGTAGACGCCGCCGCCGCCGCTGCGATCCGGCAGGCATTGCTTGACCTCGCCCATGGCGGCGCGGCGATCTTGGTAATTAGCCAAGACCTTGATGAACTTATGGAAATTTCTGACCGCTTTGGCGCGTTGAACGAAGGGCGTCTGTCGACTCCGCGCCCCGTGCAAGGGCTTGATATGGAACAGATTGGTCTGATGATGGGCGGAGCCCATGATATGGAGGCGGCACATGCTGCGACTTGAAAAACGCCCCCAGCCATCGCGCGCCTGGGTGGTGCTCTCGCCGATTTTGGCGGTGATCCTCACTATGATTGTCGGCGGTATTCTCTTTGCCATGCTTGGTGCCAACCCGTTTGAAGCGATCCGCACCATCTTTTGGGACCCGATCTTTTCCGAGCAATTCTCGGGCTTTACCCGTCCGCAACTGTTGGTCAAGGCCGGGCCTCTGATCCTTATCGCCATTGGTCTTTCCATTGGGTTCAAGGCCGGGATTTGGAACATCGGGGCCGAAGGCCAATACATCATGGGGGCGATCTGCGGTGCGGCGGCGGGCCTTGCGCTTTACCCGTCCGATAGCGTGCTGCTCTTTCCTCTGATGCTTGTCGCCGGGGCGCTTGGCGGCTGGGCGTGGGCGATGATCCCGGCGATTTTGAAAACCAAACTTGGCACCAATGAAATCCTTGTGTCGCTGATGCTGGTCTATGTGGCCGAAACCATTCTCGCCTCTGCCGCCTCTGGTTTCCTGCGCAATCCCGAGGGCATGGGCTTTCCCGGGTCGCGCAATTTCAAGGAATGGGACGCGGTTTATAACGGCGAACTCATTGCAGGAACTGGCATGCACTGGGGTGTTGTCGCCGCCTTTATCGCGGTGATTGCGGCCTATGTCCTGCTGAGCCGCCATATCCAAGGCTTTAACATCCGTCTCACCGGCGAAGCGCCGCGCGCCGCGCGTTTTGCGGGCGTCAATCCTTCCCGCATTGTCATCCTCTGCCTTGGTATTTCCGGTGCGCTGGCTGGTCTTGCCGGGTTCTTTGAAGTCACCGGCCCGGCGGGTCAGATCACCATTGATTTCAACGCGGGCTACGGGTTTACCGCGATCATCGTCGCCTTTCTTGGCCGGTTGAACCCCATCGGCATCTTGCTCGCCGGGTTGCTTATGGCGCTGACCTATATCGGCGGCGAATTGGCCCAGCTCATGCTCGGCGTGCCCGGCGCGGCGATCCAGCTCTTCCAAGGCATGCTGTTGTTCTTCCTGCTGGCCACTGACGTCTTCACCAACTTCCGCCTGCGACTGGCCAAGAAGGAGGCGGTGTGATGACACATAGAAACATGGCAACACCTCTTTTGACGTCGTGTCCGACACAGTCCTCGACAGAATATGTCACCGTCCCACAGGAGGCCTTTAAATGGACCTGAGTTCAATCTCCCCCATCCTCCTCGTCGCCTCGATCATGGTCTCGGCCACGCCAATCCTCTTTGCCGCGATTGGCGAATTGGTCGTGGAAAAGGCTGGCGTGCTCAACCTCGGGGTTGAGGGCATGATGATCACCGGGGCGGTGGTCGGCTTTGCGGTTGGCGTCAACACCGACAGCCCGCTTGTCGGCTTTGTTGCCGCTGCGGGGGCCGGGGCGGCGCTTAGCTTTGTCTTTGCCCTGCTGACCCAATACCTCTTGTCCAACCAAGTCGCCACGGGCCTTGGCCTGACCCTTGCGGGCCTTGGCCTTTCGGCGCTGATCGGCAAACCTTATGAGGGCGTCAAATCCCCCACTCTGCCGAAACTCGACCTTGGGCCGCTTTCGGACATTCCCGCCCTTGGCACCATGTTCTTTCGTCATGACATCATGGTCTATGTCGCGGTCCTGATGGTCATCCTTGTCTGGGCCTTCTTGAAATTCACCCGCGGCGGGCTGATCCTGCGCGCGGTGGGTGAAAGCCACGATAGCGCCCATGCGCTTGGCTACAAGGTGGTGCGCGTGCGCATGATCGCCATCCTGTTTGGCGGGGCCTGTGCGGGTCTTGGCGGGGCTTACCTTAGCCTCGTGCGGGTGCCGCAATGGACCGAAGGCATGACCGCTGGGGCCGGTTGGATCGCCTTGGCCATCGTGGTGTTTGCAAGCTGGCGGCCGTGGCGCATCCTTATCGGGGCCTACCTCTTTGGCGGCGTCACCGTTTTGCAGCTCAACCTTCAGGCCGCCGGGGCCAAGGTGCCGGTCGCCCTTCTCTCTGCCTCGCCTTATCTGATCACCATTCTGGTTCTGGTCATCATCTCGGCGCGCGGCGCGCATGGGGCCCCGGCCTCGCTTGGCCGCTCCTTCCACGCCTCAAGCTAAAGGACACACATGGCGTCAGGGTTGAAACATCGCGTTGCTCTCGCGCTTGAGGGCGAAGATCCCCGCTACGGCAAACTGCCGTTGGCGGGGCTTCATATGGCGATTGTTCTGTCGGCCTTTACCATCACCCTGCAAAGCATGCCGGGCCATTCCACCGACATGCAAAAGATCCTGCTCGGCCTCGAAGCCGTCCTTCTGGCGATCTTTGTCACCGAGTTTTGCCTGCGCTTCTGGAGCGCCGAAAACCGGCTTGGCTATATCTTTAGCTTTTGGGGCTTGATCGACCTTCTATCGATCCTGCCCGCCCTGCTCTTCCTGCTTCCCGATAGCACCGTGTTGCGCACCCTGCGCCTGATGCGCATCTTTCGCCTTCTGAAACTCCTGCGCATGCGCCGCGCCATTTTGCGCCTCGAACATGCGATTAGCTCTAACCGCGAGGAAATGCTGCTCTTTGGCGTGCTGGCCGCCATCGTGCTCTTTCTTGCCGCCGTCGGCATCTATCACTTCGAAAAAGACGCCCAGCCCGAGATTTTCGGATCGATCCCGCAAAGCGCGTGGTGGGCCATCGCGACACTAACAACCGTCGGATATGGCGATGTTTATCCAGTCACCACTGGCGGGCGCGTCTTTACTGCGATAACTCTTTTAATTGGATTGGGGATTGTGGCGATCCCGGCGGGGCTGATCACCTCAGGCCTGCTGAATGCGCCCGAAGAAGAAACCGAGACTGAAACCACCACCAATGGGGAATAATCATATGAAACGCAGAACTTTGCTGGCCACTGTTGCCGCTGCTGCCACCTTTGCCGGCGCGGCCTTTGCCGAAGAAGACGTCACAGCGGGCTTTATCTATATCGGCACACCGGGTGACGGCGGTTGGACCTATGAGCACGACCAGTCGCGCCAGAAAATGGAAGCGCATTTTGACGGTAAGGTGAAAACCATCTTCCAAGAAAACGTGCCAGAAAGCGCCGACGCCGAACGCGCCATCACCCAGATGGCGATTGCCGGGGCCGACATCATCTTTACCACCTCCTTTGGTTACATGGACCCCACGCTGGCCGTGGCCGCCAAGTTCCCGAATGTAAAATTCGAGCACGCCACCGGCTACAAACAGGCCGACAACGTGTCCGTCTATAGCGCGCGTTTCTACGAAGGCCGCGCCGTTCAGGGCCACATCGCCGGTCACATGACCAAGACCAACAAGATCGGCTACATCGCGTCTTTCCCGATCCCCGAGGTTATTCGCGGCATCAATTCCGCCTATATCCACGCCAAAAAGGTCAACCCTGACGTCGAGTTTTCGGTTGTTTGGGCCTACACGTGGTTTGACCCCGCCAAAGAGGCCGACGCCGCGCGCGCTCTGATCGAAAACGGCGCTGACGTTGTTCTTCAGCACACCGATTCCACCGCACCTCAGGCCGCCGCCAAAGAGGCCGGCAATGTGATCACCTTTGGTCAGGCCTCTGATATGGGTGACTATGCGCCCATGCCGCGCGTCTCCTCGATCATCGACAACTGGGCCCCCTACTACATCCAGCGCGTTCAGGATGTGATCGACGGCACTTGGGAATCCAAGAACACTTGGGATGGGATCGACACCGGCATGGTTGAGATCGGTGAAATCTCTGAGGCGGTTCCCGCTGATGTCAAAGCGTCCGCTCTGGCGATGGTCGAAGCCATCCGCACCGGCGAATACAGCCCCTTCACCGGCCCGCTCAACAAGCAAGACGGTTCGGCTTGGCTGGCTGAGGGCGAAACCGCCGATCTCGGCACTTTGGCGGGCATGAACTTCTACGTCGAAGGCATCACCGGCGACGTGCCTAACTAAATCCGGAACCCGGTTCCAACCGATCAAGGGCCGCCCATTCCGGGTGGCCCTTTTTCATTTCGGCCCCACACGCTTATTGTCATCTGTGATGGCAACACCAATTGTCCTACTCTGCTCGGGAACAATTCGATTTATGTGTTGCGAAACAGCGCTCTGAAACTATGGTGAAAGAGTTTTAGGAGCGTTAGATGGTGCTGAATAGCAATTTCCAGACAACCGCCTCTTATAACGAGGGGGTCAACAAGACACTGCGGATTGTCATCGACATCATGTCGGGGGTGGCCGCGCTTGTTGTCCTGATCAACCTATTCCGCATTGGTCAATTTGGCCCGCTCTTTATAACCACAACCGGACTCTTGGCCGTCCTGTGCATCCTACCAACGCTATTCCTGCGCAATGATAAACATCTGGCGCTGCGCGGCGGCATGATGGTCACCGGCTATGTCGTGGCCAATTTTGTTGGCATTACGGGTTTGGGCCTTGGCGCGGCGGCCTTTGTTGCCTTCCCATTCCATATGGCGCTTTGTGCGGCACTGTTTGATCGTAAAACCACTTATATGGTCTTTGCCGCCTTTACGGCGGTGGTCACGGCCATGGCCTATGCCTTTGTGCAGGGCTATTTCACCTCGCCCCCGGTGCCGCTTTCCACATGGAACCAAAGCACCGCCAATTGGGTCATCATGATCATCACCCTTGTGGTGACCAACGTGTTGATCATTGCCCTTGTCGACAATCTCAGCCGGTATTGGAAAGAAACCGATCTCGACGCCGCCAATAGAACCCGTCAATTTGAAACCATGGTGGAATACGCGCCCGACGCCATCATGATCTTTGACGTAGACCAAAACCGGTTTGTGTCGGTGAATGCCCGTGCCGAAAAACTCTTTGGCCTGTCCCGCGAGACACTTCTCAACGGCACAACCCTGTCTGACCTCAGCCCACAATTACAACCCTCTGGCGATCCAAGCGCCTACCAAGCCCGCAAGTTCCTGCAACAAGCGATGGAGGGTGGTCATCCCAAATTTGAATGGACCCATCTGACTGGCGACAACACGGAAATCCCCTGCGAAGTCTCGCTTGCCCGCATGCCACCTTTTGACCAAACCCTCATCCGGGCCAACGTCGCCGACATTTCAAAACGTCTTGAGGATCAGCGGCAACAAGAGCTGCTGCAAACGCAACTCGCCGCCTCACAGCGGCTTGAAACCATCGGCCAACTGACCGGCGGCGTGGCACATGATTTCAACAATTTGCTAGCCGTGACCTTGGGCAATCTGGAATTGCTTCAGGACGAAAAAGACGACGAAAAACGCGCCCAACATCTCGACGCTTGCATCCACGCCACCCTGCGCGGCGCCGATCTCACTCGCAGCATGCTCAGCTATGCGCGCCGCGCGCCCCTGCAACCTCAGGTCGTCGATCTCAACAAATTGGTGCGTGACACCAAAAACTGGGCCGGCCGCACCCTGCCCTCTCATATCGACGTGGAAACCTCGCTTTTGGCCCGTTTGTGGCCGGTCGAGGTTGACCCCGGTCTGGCCGAAAGCGCTCTTCTCAACCTGATCCTCAACGCCCGTGATGCGATGCCTGAGAACGGCAAACTGACCATCGAAACCGCGAATGTGCGCATTGATCAAACCTATATCGATAGCCGCAACGAAAAACTCGATCCCGGGCGCTATGTCATGGTCGCCGTGTCCGACACCGGCGATGGCATCGAAGACACCACGCTCGAGCGTATCTTTGATCCCTTCTTTACCACCAAACCGGCCGGAAGCGGCTCTGGCCTTGGGCTGCCTATGGTTTTGGGCTTCATGCGCCAATCGGGCGGCACGGTCCAAGTCTATTCCGAACTCGGTGTTGGCACCACGTTCAAACTCTATTTCCCCGCCGTCACCAAAGACATCACCGAGTCAGACCCAAACACCGCTCCAACATCGAATAACGCACAAACAGGCAAACGCATCCTGCTTGCCGAAGACGAAGCCGCCGTGCTCGAAGTGCTAACCTCAATGTTGCAAACCGCTGGCTATGCCGTGACAACCGCCGCCTCCGGGGATCGCGCCAAGGAGCTCTTCGAAGCTGACCCGCGCTTTGACTTGCTTTTGACCGACATCGTCATGCCCGGCCATATCAAGGGCACAACCTTGGCCAAAGAGTTGCGCGCACTTGACCCGTCATTGCCGGTGATCTTCATGTCCGGCTACGCGGCTGAGGCCACGGTTCACGGCAACGGGTTGCGCCCCGAAGACATCCGGTTGATGAAACCGGTCCGGCGCCGCGATTTGTTGGATGCCGTTGCAAAAGCGATGGGAACTCAGGACAAAGCCACCTCCTGACCGCGCCGTCCAACACCCCTTGCCAAACCCAAAACACCCCCTCATAACCGATCAGCTTTGGGAGGGCGAGACATGCTGGAAATGACAGTTCTGTTCGTGGCGGGTTTTGTGGCGGGCATTTTGAACGCTGTCGCTGGCGGCGGCACGTTTTTGACCTTCCCGGCCTTGGTCTGGTTTGGCCTGCCACCCGTGCTGGCCAATGCCACCTCGACCCTCGCCGCCATGCCCGGCTATGCCTCGGCCGCTTGGGCCTTTCGCCATGATGTCGGCGCCGAAGGCCCCCTCAAGCTTCCTGCGATTATCGCCCTCGCCACCCTTGGCGCAGTCATCGGCGCGCTGCTGCTCATCGTCACCCCAAGCGAGGTATTCACCGGTGTCGTCCCTTGGCTCCTGCTGCTCGCCACCGTGTTGTTTGGCGCTGGCCCTGCCATCCTGAGGTTCGCCAAAAGCCGTGGCATCGGTCAGGCCGGGCTTCTTGTCTCCGCTCTCGTAATCCTGTTGGTCGCGATTTACGGCGGCTATTTCAACGGCGGGCTTGGCATCATGCTGCTCGCGGCATTTAGCCTGCTGGGCTACCAAAACCTGCACGGTATGAACGGGCTGAAAAACCTGATCTCGGCAATCATTTCGGTGGTCTCTTCCGTCGCCTTTATCTCTGCCGGCCTGATCGTCTGGAAACCCGCCTTGGTCATCGCCGTGGCCATCACCATCGGTGGCTATGTCGGGGCAAGCCAAAGCCGCCGCATCAAAAACCAAAACCACCTGCGCTGGTTTGTGACCGGTGTCGGGGCCATCACCACGGTGATCTTCTTCCTGCCCTAACGGTTGCCAATCCCCGCTGCCCCCGGCTCCTTGTTTCCCAAAATATTCCGGGGTGAACTGCCGCGCGCGGCAAGAGGGGCTGGCCCCTCTCTACGCCCGTCTCAAAACCGCACCCTCAGCGCGGTTAACCATCCCTACCCCGAATTTAACCAAAAACCCGGCTTTCAGGCCGCCCGAGGGCTCTCCCCAAAATCCAACGGAGCCAATCTCCCCCAAAACCGGGCTGGAATCGGACAGATTGCTCCAAAACCCGCCTCTTGGGTTCAAAAACCAAAGGGGGCAATCCCCCCCAAACTCACACTGTTTTGGACGGAATGCCCCGTTGCGCATGGGCCGAACGGCCCGTTACCGTCACCGACCGCCGTGTTAATCCAGCCGCCCAATCACCGAACAACCAAGCGTCACCCGTAACGCGCCAATCAACTCGTTCACGGTTTCCGCACTGACATATTGACCACCGGTTCGATCCGCCAAACAGCGCGCCACCGAAGTCGCCTGTTTATAGTCATTATGCCCTTCCCCTTCCCAGGCAAACTGATCACCACGCACCTTGTAGCCGATCACATGCACGGTGAGGTCATGGCCTTCCGCCGATAGCTCTGCCGCAAGCGCACAGGGGTTGCCACCACAGGTTTCCTTGCCATCGGTAACAAGAACAATCGCGCCGGGTTGTTCCTTGTAATTCAAAGTATTAGCCGCCGCAGCCACCGCCTCGGTTAGGGGCGTATCCCCATCGGGTTCAAGCTGATCAACCTCGTCCAAAATCTGCGGGGCCGCCTGCCATTTCGGTGCAAATCGCACATCCACATTGCCGCATCCGCCCTCACCACCGGGGCCATAAATCACCAGCCCCAAGCGCCGGACCTGCCCTATCGCGGGAACGGTCTGATGCAATGCGCGACGCGCCTCAAAAATGCGTGGTTCATCGATGTCGTTGAACCCCATTTCCGCCATCGACCCCGAACCATCAAAGACGATCATCGCATCCTCCGTACACATCTCGCTGGCGCTAACCATCGAAAAAGGCAGGAGAAAAGCAAATGAAAGGACTACGCGCATAAGGCCAGACTGCCCCTTTGAGTAAGCCCTGTCCAGTGTCCTTTCGTGCCACCTCCTTTGCTAGGGGCTTTTCGCGTCGCTCGCTTTGTGCAACCCTTTTGCCATGACACATCTGACCACCCTATCCGGCGATAGCCCGGCCCGTTTTGCTTTTGGCACCATGCAATTTGGTGGCAAAGCCGATGAAACCGCCAGCCGCGCGCTCTTTGACGCCTGCCGCGCCGCTGGTATCCGCCATTTTGACACCGCCTATGTCTATACCGGCGGCGCGTCTGAAACCCTTCTCGGCAAATGCGCCGCCGCCGAACGTGACCAGCTTTTCATCGCCACCAAGGCGGGCTACGTCGGCGGTAACAGCCGCTCTAACATCTTGACAACATTTGATGAAAGCCGAACCCGGCTCGGTATGGATGTGGTCGACCTGCTCTATCTGCATCGCTTTGATGATGACACACCGCTCGAAGAAACGTTTGAGACATTGGCCGAACTGCAAACCGCTGGAAAGACACGCTATATTGGCGTTTCAAACTTTGCAGCCTGGCAGGTGATGAAGGCCCAGAGCATTGCCAAATCCTTTGGCACCCGCATTGATGTCATTCAACCGATGTACAACCTTGTTAAACGTCAGGCCGAGGTCGAAATCCTGCCGATGTGTGCCTCCGAAGACATCCTTCCGGTGCCCTATTCGCCGCTTGGCGGCGGGCTTTTGACCGGCAAATACGCCGGTGGGCGCGGCGGTCGTTTGACCGAAGATGACCGCTATGGCGCGCGCTATGGACAACAGCAAATGCACGACACCGCTCAGGCCTTGGTTGACCTTGCCGAAGAGGTCGGAAGCGATCCCGCCACCCTCGCCGTGGCTTGGGCCGCCCATCATTCCGCGCGCCCCGTCCCCATCCTTTCGGCCCGCTCGGCCGAACAATTGCGCCCTTCAATCGAGGGGATGCGTTACCCGATGGATGACGATCTTTATGCGCGCATTTCGGCCCTAAGCCCGACGCCCCCACCCGCCACGGACCGGCTGGAAGAGGCGTAGTTTCAAGCCCTTATCGCCAAGTCACCACCTCGCCCTCCGGGGCGCGGGTGGTGCGAAACCTGTTGGCGGCGGCGTCGCGGTCCGGGTGCCCAAGCGCAATACCGCAAAGCACATCCCGGTCGTCACCCACGTCAAACCAATCGCGCATAAACGGCGCAAACCCGGCGACCGAGGCCATGGCGATACCGCCCAACCCCCGCGCTTCAAGCCCTAGCAAAACCGCCGTGACAAAGGCCCCACAATCCAAAACCCCATAGGGCCCAAGCGCCTTGGGCGTGGTGATCAACAAAAAATGCGGCGCACCAAACAGACGGAAATTCTCACGCATCTGCGCCGCTGATCCAACCCGGTCGCCCTTTTCGATGCCAACTGCCTCATAAAGCTGCCAACCACATTCGCGCCGCCGCGCCTTGTATTCATCCTCATAGGCGCTGGGAAAATCAATGTCGCTGGCGTGTCCCGCCTGTCCGACATGCTCATAAAGGGCGACGGCCAGTCGCGCTGTTTCCTCCGCCCCACAGGCCGTTACTTGCCAGGGTTGTGAATTGCACCAGCTCGGCACATGCTGGGCATCGCGCAACACCTCGGCAATTACCTCATGCGCCACCGGCTCACTTAGGAACCCACGGCAAGACGCGCGGGCGCGCAACAGGGCCGCAAAACTCTCGGGTTGGCTCATATCAAACCTCTATCTTCCAAATCTTTCAGTATCTCGCCGCTATGTTGCCCACGCGCCGGGCTTGGGCTTGGCTGCTGCAGTGGCATGCTATCAAAGCGTGGGGCCGGGGCCGGGCCATGCGCCGTCCAAATCCCGCGCGCCACAACATGCGGATCGCTTCGCGCCTCGTCCGGCGATAATACCGGCGCGACACAAGCGTCTGAATTCGCGAATATTTCCGCCCAATGCGCCCGTGGCTTGCCCGCAAACATCCCCGCCAAACGCGCGGTTTGGACCGGCCATTGTTCGGCGTCAAACTGCGCTACAAAACCGGCATCATCGGTGAGGCCCATGGCCTCTAGAAACATCGCATAGAACTTTGGCTCAAGGCATTGAACCGACACATGCCCGCCACAAGAACAGGCATAGCAGCGCGACCAATGCGGCCCATCCAAAAGGCTTGCCCTACGGGACGTTGTCGAAAACTGATCCCCCATCGACAAGAGTAGGGCCATCATGTGACTGGCCCCATCCACAATCGCCGCATCAACAACGTTCCCCTGCCCGGTTTCGCGCGCCCGCAACAATCCGGCCAACATGCCGACCACCAAATACATCGCGCCACCGCCAATGTCGCCCAACATCGTTGGCGGCACGCCGGGTGTATCGCCGGCAACGCCACCATAAAACAAAGCCCCGCTCAGACTAAGATAGTTCAAATCATGCCCCGCCTGTTTGGCGCGCGGCCCGTCCTGCCCCCACCCGGTCATCCGCCCGTAAACAAGCGCTGGGTTCATTGCCAACATCTCATCCGGCCCAAAACCCAGCCGTTCCATCACGCCGGGCCGCATCCCTTCGGTAAGCCCATCGGCCTGTGCCACTAGGGCCTTGGCCACCTGCACATCACCGCCATTCTTAAGGTCCAACGCGATCGAGCGTTTGCCACGATCCAACAGGTTGCGCTCTTCTTTGCCCGGCGTCTCCGCCGCAGCTTTGCGATGGATCACCGTGACCTCGGCCCCCAAATCCGCCAAAAGCATGCCAGCAAACGGCGCAGGCCCCAAAGCCTCAAACTCAACAATCTTGATCCCACTCAACATGGCACCCCTCCCCGAAATCTCCTCGGCCACACCAAACCCCGAACCGCCTCTGGTGAAAACCCCAAGGTTTCTTCATTCCCAAAATATCCCGGGAAGTCACGAGCCACGCTCAAGACGGGGCAGCGCCCCGCCGACATCACAACAAACGGTTTCCCTTTTGTTCCCACGCCGCTAGCTTAGGCCCATGACCACCCTTCCCACCTCCTTGTCCAACTGGTTTCAATCGCGCGGCTGGCGGATGCACCCGCATCAGGCCGACATGCTGGCGCGTGCGAATGATCCGGCGCTGATGCTGGTCGCTCCAACCGGCGGCGGCAAAACGCTGGCGGGTTTTTTGCCGACGTTGGCGGAACTTTCCGACAAGCCTGAACCGGGGCTACACACGTTATATGTCAGCCCGCTCAAGGCCTTGGCAGCAGACATCAAGCGCAACTTGCAAACCCCGATTGATGAGGCGGGCCTATCTATCCGGGTCGAGGATCGCACCGGTGATACCCCATCTAGCCGCAAGAAACGCCAACGCGCGGACCCGCCGCATATCCTTTTGACCACGCCGGAATCGCTCGCGCTTTTGACAAGCTATGAGGACGCCGAACGTACCTTCAAAGGTTTGCAACGGGTGGTGATCGATGAAATCCACGCCCTCTCCGAAAGCAAACGTGGCGATCAGCTGATGCTGGCGCTGGCGCGGTTGCAAACCCTGTGTCCGGGCCTGCGTCGCGTTGGTCTGTCGGCCACGGTCGAAGACCCCGCCGCCATCGCGCGCTTTCTGGCCCGACACCCCGACCCCTGCCATATCATTCACGCCGATCCCGGCCCGGCCCCTGACATCCAGATGTTACAGACCGATGAGGCCCCGCCATGGTCCGGGGGCGGCGCGAAATACGCCATTCCCGCCGTGTTAGAACAGGTCAAAAACCACAAAACCACGCTGATTTTCCACAACACCCGCGCCCAGGCCGAAATCTTTTTCCGCAACCTTTGGATGGCCAATGACGACGCCTTGCCAATCGGCATTCATCACGGCTCGCTTGATCGCGCCCAACGTGAAAAGGTCGAGGCGGCGATGGTGCGCGGCGATCTGCGCGCCATTGTCTGCACGGGGAGCCTCGATCTTGGCATTGATTGGGGTGACGTTGATCTGGTGATCCAGATCGGCGCGCCGAAAAACGTCAAACGGTTGGTGCAACGGATTGGCCGCGCCAATCACCGCTACAATGCCCCCTCCAAGGCGCTTTTGGTGCCTGCAAACCGCTTCGAAGTTGTCGAATGTCTCGCCGCGCTTGAGGCGGTGCGCGAAAGCGACCTTGATGGCGATCCGCGCGGGGCTGGGCCACGCGATGTGCTCTGCCAACATATCCTGATCGCGGCTTGCTCTGGCCCATTTGATGCCGACAATCTGTTTGATGAAATGCGCGCCGCTGGCCCCTATGCGACGCTGACCCGCTCAGAATTTGACGCTTGCCTCGATTTTTGCGCCACCGGCGGCTATGCGCTGCGGGCCTATGATCAATGGCAACGGCTGCTGCAACGCCCTGATAAGCAATGGCAATTGCGCGATCCAAGGGCCAGCGCCCGCATCCGCCAAAACATCGGCACCATCCAAGACAGCGATCTTCTCAAGGTCAAATGGCGCGGGCGCGGCGCGGCGCTTGGCGAGATCGAAGAAAGCTTTGCCGCCAGCCTGACCAAGGGCGACACCTTCCTGATTGGTGGCCAGATTGTCCGCTACGAGGGTCTACGCGAACTAACCGTCGAGGTGAGCCGCGATCCCGGTCGCAAACCCAAGGTTGCGGTGTTTACCGGCACCAAATTCTCCACTTCGACCCAGCTTTCCCAGCGGGTGTTGCGCTATTTCGCCGCCGAAGATTTTAGCGCACTGCCCGTCCACACCGCTGATTGGTTGCGCCTTCAGGCCGAGATGTCACGCCTGCCCCGCCCCGGCCGGTTGCAGATCGAAACCTTTCCTATGGATGGCCGTCACCACATGGTCATCTATGGGTTCGCCGGGCGCAACGCGCAACAAACGCTTGGCCTCTTGCTCACCAAACGCATGGAGGACATGGGCCTTGCGCCGATGGGGTTTGTCGCCACCGATTACGCTACGCTGATTTGGGGGTTGGATGCGGTCAATGACCCGGCTCCGCTCTTTGATTTGAACATGTTAGAGGCTGGATTAGACGGCTGGTTGGCAGGAAATGCCGTGATGAAACGCACCTTTCGCAGCTCGGCCACCATTGCCGGGTTGATCGAACGCCAAATCGGTGGCCAGCGCAAAACCGGACGTCAGGCCACCATGTCCTCGGACATTTTATACGACACCTTGCTGAAATATGACCCCGACCATCTGCTGATGCAGATTACCCGCCAAGAGGCCATGCGGGGCCTCGTTGATTTCGACCGTATCCGCGATATGTGCGCCCGCGTTCAGGGGCGGATTGACCACATCCAATTGGATCGCGTCACACCTCTCGCGGCACCGATGCTCCTTGAGATTGGCAAAGTGCCAGTCAAAGGGGCCGCCGAAGAGCGTCTGTTGGCCGAGGAGCTGGATCGCTTGATGCAGGGCAGCGGATTGGCGCAAGTCAGCGGGGCAAACTCATGACAGGACACGTATTTTCCTTCCACAACGCCGATCTTGTCGCCCTGTCTTCCGGGGCGTTGTTTTGGCCCGATCACGCGCTTTTGGTGGTGTCGGACCTGCATTTTGGCAAATCGGCGCGACTTTCCTCGATGGGTGGTGCCCAATTGCCCCCTTATGAAACCCGCGAGACATTGCAGCGCCTCGAAACCGACCTAACCCAAACCGAGGCCCGCAAAGTGATCTGTCTTGGCGATAGTTTTGATGCGCCCGAGGTCGAGACCGCCCTGCCCGAACAAGACCGGCTTTGGATCACCAAGCTACAGGCCGGTCGCGATTGGGTCTGGATCGAGGGCAACCATGATCCCGGCCCGGTAGCGTTGGGGGGGGCCCATCTGGCCGAACATGGCATTGACGCGCTGACCTTTCGCCATATCGCCGATCCCGAACAAAGCGGCGAGGTTTCGGGCCACTACCACCCCAAAGCCCGGCTATCTTTGCGGGGGCAAAGCCTCACGCGGGCCTGTTTCCTTGTTGATCAGGATCGGCTCATCCTACCGGCTTATGGGGCCTATACCGGGGGGTTGCGGAGCGATAGCAGCACCTTGTGCGATTTGATGCGCCCCGATGCGCAGGCCATTCTAACCGGAGCCACCCCATGCGCCATTCCAATGCCGCGCCGGTGACTGTGGTTGGTGACGGTGGTTGGTGACGCATCCAGTGACGTAGCGGAAAACTTGCCGCCTCTCCTCCCGCATGGTCCGATCACCTTATGACAATAGAAGACCATATCCGCCGCGGCTTTGCCCTGCAAAGCATGATGAAAACTATCGGGGCCGAGCTAACCGCCGTTGGCGAAGGCACCGTAGAAATCAGCGCGCCCCTCTCACCCGGTTTTTTGCAACACAATGGGTTTGGCCATGCGGGCCTGACCTTTACCCTGGGCGATACCGCCGCTGGCTGTGCCGCAATGACCTTGCTTGGCACCGATCAAGCGGTGGTCACGTCGGAAATCGGGGTGCATTTGCTCTCTCCGGCCATTGGCGATGTTCTGATTGCGCGGGGCAAAGTGATCAAACCGGGACGGCGTCAGATCGTGTCTTCGTCTGATGTCTTCGCGCTCAAAGACGGTGTTGAAAAACACATCGCCACCTTAACCGGAACCATGGTGCCGATTGCATTGGATGCGCCTTAGCGTCGTCAACGCCGCGGCAAACGTGACAATCCGAAAGACTGATTTGGCACCGGGCAATCTCCCCCAAACGCGTAGGGTTTTGTACAAATTGCCAACAGATACAAAAACGCCCGGTCCGATTGTCGGCCCCGGGCGTCGTGTTTCATGAGGGGTGAAACCGTTAAAACGCTTCTGGTTTGGCTTCGCGGGCCATGTGGTCAAGCACCGCGTTAACAAATTTGCCTTCCTTGCCCTCTGGGAAAAACGCCTCGGCGACGCTGACAAATTCCGAAATCACCACTTTGGGTGGGGTGTCCATCGCCACCAATTCCGCCCCAGCGGCGCGGAACAACGCACGCATGGTTGTGTCGATCCGATCAATTGGCCATTTCGCAACAAGGGCACGGTCGGTCATCTGATCGACCTTGGCCTGATAGCTCACCGCGTTTTCCAACAACTTGGAAAACAACGAAATATCACCTTCCAACATGTCAACACCGGCTTCAAGCTCGGCCCCGAAACGGTGATCCAAAAACTCTTGACGGACCTTGTCCAAACCCTGTTCGGACTGCTCCATCTGGAACAACGCCTGCACGGCAAAGAGCCGCGACGCCGATTTCATTTTGCGTTTCTGGTTGCCAGAAAGATTGTCACCGATTTGGCTCATGCGAGGTCAGGTCCCTTTGAAGCGCCCGCGATTTGGATTTCATCAGAAGCAGGCACAAAACCCACCCCCTTGCGCGGACCGCCCCACTTACGAGCAAGCGCCACAAGATGCAAGGCCGCCGCCGCCGCCCCGCCGCCTTTGTTTTGTTCGGCCACTTCGGCACGAACACGCGCTTGTTCATAATTTTCAACGGTTAAGATGCCATTGCCGATGCAAAGACCTTGCAATCCCAAAAGCGTAATTCCGCGCGAACTGTCGTTGCAGACGGTTTCGTAATGGGTGGTTTCACCGCGAATGACACAGCCCAGCGCGACATAGCCATCAAAGTTGCTCATCCGTTCGGCAATTCCAATCGCCGTTGGAATTTCCAGCGCGCCGGGAACTTCGACCAAATCCCAGGTTCCACCCGCCGCTTCGATCTCGGCCTTGGCACCGGCGACCTGTTCGTCGGCGATGTCTTTATAATAGGGCGAGGTTACAATCAGGATTTTGACCGGCTTATCAAACTCGGCCCGTGGCATGACGTGGTGATTGATAGAAGAGGCCATTAACCCAGCTCCGAGATTTTACGAGTGCCAACAATTTCAAGACCATAGGCATCAAGACCGACAACCTTTGGCACTTTGGAGTTGGTCAAAAGCGTCAGTTTCGACAACCCCAATGACGACAAAATTTGCGCGCCCAAACCGTATTGGCGCAGGGTTTTGGGCGAAACACCTTCAACCGGGTCAAGCTTCATCGAGGTGTCGCGCAACAGCACAACAACGCCGCGCCCTTCTTTGGCGACCTCGGCCATGGCGTGCTCAAACTCATGCGCGCGCCCCTTGGGGCCGGTGCCGATCACGTCGAGCATCGGGTCCATCGCGTGCATCCGCACTAAAACCGGCTCATCACCAGAAAGATCGCCTTTTGTCAGAACGATATGCTCATCCCCATGGGTTTCGTCGGTATAAATCCGCATGTTCCATTCGCCGCCAAATTCGCTTTGAATGACTTCTTCGTTGCGCACTTTGACAAGGTTGTCATGACGGCGACGATAGGCGATCAGATCGGAAATGGTGCCGATTTTCAAACCGTGGCGTTGAGAAAAGGCCACAAGCTCCGGCAGACGCGACATGGTGCCGTCTTCGTTCATGATCTCACAGATCACACCGGCCGGGTTCAACCCCGCCAAACGGCTCACGTCGACGGCGGCCTCGGTATGTCCGGCGCGGACCAGAACACCGCCGGCCTTGGCACGCAGCGGAAACACATGGCCCGGCGTTGCGATGTCGGCTTCGCCCTTGGAGGCATCGATTGCCACCGCAACTGTGCGCGCACGGTCGGCGGCGGAAATGCCGGTGGTCACGCCTTCGCGCGCCTCGATTGAGGTGGTAAAGGCGGTTTCGTGGCGCGACGAGTTGTTCGTCGACATCAGCGACAGACCCAGCTCAGAAATCCGATCGCCGGTCATCGCCAAACAAATCAACCCCCGGCCATAGAGCGCCATGAAATTGATCGCATCGGGCGTGGCCCACTGCGCCGGGATCACCAAATCCCCTTCGTTTTCACGGTCTTCATGATCAACCAGAATGAACATACGTCCATTGCGCGCGTCTTCGATAATCTCTTCGACCGAAGAAATGGCGTCTTTCCAGTTTTCCTCAACTGGGCCCGGGTTCTCGTAATCAGCCATGTCGCCTCCTGAATGTCACCCGCGCAGATAGCGCGCGAGCGCCTTTTTGACCAGAGGAAACGTGACGGCGCAAGCGGCGCAAAAGTCTAATCGATGATGTCCTCAAGAAAATCAAACGCTTCTTCAAAAAGCTTGGCTCCAAAGCTTTTGCGCTTCTTTGGCTTTTTGCGCTTGCGTTGGTAGTCGGCCTTGCTGTCTTTGCGCTTTTTGGAGGATTTTTGCGGATGGGGCCGCGCCGCGCCATACCCGAGCGCGCCCCGCGCATCGCCAACGGCGTCCGCCTTGAGGCGTTTGAGATTGTGAAGCGGAGCCCCACAGGAGCTGCACACCAATTCATGCCGCGCCTTTTCCAGCACCAGAGCAGCGCGGGTTCCGCAGTAACAACACGTGGCAATTTTGGGGTCTTTGTGCATCGGCAACTCCTTTTGACCTAAATAGGAAGCCTTGCACGGTGATAAAACCCCTGCCCGATTGCAGATTTCAAAGCCGATACAATCCGCATCCTTTGGTGAAACCCATGAGGAGGCTTGACTGGATTTCAACGGTTTGGATCGCCTTTGATCAGGCGGTTGCTATTGCCGATTGCTCCCCCGCATCAATCTTGGAAGCTGGGGCCGCCCCCTAGCCCCTTGGACGCGCCGCATACAAGGCCACGGCGGCAGCATTGGAGACATTGAGAGAGCCAAATTCACCAGCGAAATCGATCTTGACCAATTGATCAACGGTTTCCTTGGTTTTGGGCCGCAACCCCGGCCCCTCGGCCCCAAGCACAAGAGCAACCGGCGCATCCCGCCGCCCTTCTAGCGCTTGTTCAATGGTTTGTTCCGCTTCTCCGTCCAGCCCCAGAACCAAGTAGCCTAGTTTTTGCAGCTCTAGGATCGTGTCCGAAAGGTTGCGTTCGCGCAGATAGGGTTGACGTTCCAACGCACCAGATGCCGTTTTCGCCAAGGCTCCGGTTTCGGGGGCGGCGTGGTGGCGTGTTCCGACAACGGCTTGGGCCCCAAACACCTCGGCCGACCGCAGGATCGCACCGACGTTGTGGGGATCACTGACCCGATCCAACAGGACCAAGCGCAGTGGATCATCACCCGAAGTGATCGCGACCTCTTCCAAACGCCCCCAATTCAACGGCTTCACCTCAAGCGCTGCGCCTTGGTGAACCGATTGCGGATCAATCGGCGCTTTAAAACGGCGCGGATCGTGAATTTCGGGCTCAATCCCGGCTTCGCTCACCGCATCCTCAAGTTTTGAGGCGGCGTTGGGTGTCAGAATCAGCCGCAGCTTTTCCCGTTTAGGGTTAACAAGCGCGTCACGCACCGCATGCAAGCCGAACAACCAGACGGTTTGCGCCGCGGCGGCACGTTTGGCCTGTTCTTTTTCAATCACCCATTTTGGTTTTTCAGCCATATCACGCGCCTTTTTCTGCTTGGATCTCTCCTTGCACCCATGTTGCGCGCTTGCCAAGTTATTTTCCTGTTGACGCCGCTTTTGTGCGGTTGTAATCCCCCCCTCACGCCAACAATGTTGGCAAACGGTGGGCGACAGGCCGCAAGGTGTGGCAGGGGACTGTAACTCCCTCGAGGCGACTCACGCCTGGTTCGATTCCAGGGTCGCCCACCATTTAAATCATACAGTTACGATAGCAATGTGATCGCTTTGGATGCGGGCGGGTTTGACCCGCCTTAGTGTGTTTTCCCATGTGTCGATTTGAAAATGACGAGTTTTCTCTGCCGTCGCCTGGGTCGCAGAAAACCAAAGATCTCAAACCAATCTTGATTTGATTTTTGTGGCTTGCATGGGTTGTGTCCAATGCGAAAAGCTACGGCCAAGCGAATTTCGAGGCCTTACCCCCAAGTGTACCCTCGCAAAATGTGACGGATAGAGCGCGCGTTCGCACCAGATCCGCAGGTTTGTAAAGATGCAGAACCCACAGCAAAACCTATCAAAATAAGCCGACGAAATTCCGTTTCAGTAATCCCAGATTGTCCCATCTTCTAGTCGAACAACCGGGTGGCTTCCCGGTGAATATGTGTACTTCGAGGCCTCGGCTTCATCAAAATCAACACCTAACCCCGGCGCTTCGCTTACAAAAACCATTCCGTTTTCCATTTTGTGGCCGGATGGAAAAAGAGCATCACAGGCCGGCGTTCCAAGAACCAAATACTCTTGAATCCCAAAATTAGGGGCCCATGCGTTCAGGTGGTGTTGCGCCGCCATGCTTATGGGCGAGTGGCTTGGCGCGCCGTGAAATCCCGTGCGGACATTGTGTAGCCCGGCAAGATCAACGATGCGTTTCACATGCGTGATACCGCCAGCGTAGGTCACGGCAACGCGGATAAAATCAATCAACTCTTGTTCGATCAATTTATTGCAGTCCCAAATCGAATTGAAGACTTCGCCAATGGCGATGGGGACAGTCGAGTGTTGACGCAGCATTCGCAACGCATTCTGGTCTTCTGCCGGTGTTGGATCTTCTAGCCAATACAGCCCTACCGGTTCGACAGCCTTGGCGAACTCGGCGGCTTCGCGTGGGGTCAGACGGTGATGAACGTCATGGAGTATTTTAAGATCGGGGCCAAATCGCGCACGTATTTCAGCAAGAGCACCCGGCATGAAACGCATATAGAGATCGGTGTTCCAAATCTCAACTTTTGGACGGATGCCGCTGAAATCACTGATGTAATTATTGTTTGTACCGGGCTTGTCAGGCACCGCATAGCTGGCTGTTGGCATTCCGGGAATGCCACATTGCACCCGAACGGCCTTGTAGCCCAGCGCGACATAGGCCGCGATACTATCCATCAGATCGTCTAAATCCGCCCCAGTTGCATGGGCATAGACCAAAGCGCCATCGCGGCTTTTGCCGCCAAACAGTTGATAAAGCGGCATATTGGCCAATTTGCCTTTGATATCCCAAAGCGCCATATCAATGGCCCCAAACGCCGCCATCGCAATTGGCCCCCGTCTGAAATATGCCCCCCGATAAAAGAACTGCCAGATGTCTTCACTGTTTCGGGGGTCCATCCCAATCAGATTGGGAATGAGGTAATCTTGTAAATAAGCCGCCGGTAGGGTTTCACGATTGTTGAGCGTTGCATCGCCTAGCCCGTAAACACCTTGGTCTGTCATAATTTTCAGAGTGACATAGTTTTTAGCCGGACCTCCGACGAACACTTTTGCATCTGTAATTTTCATGTCGGCCCCTTCCGCAGCAGCCCCCTATTGGTGGGCTTAGACATCGGACTAAAACGGCGGTTCTTAGATATCGTGGCGCAGGTACGACCGCCCGTTAACATGTTGGATTGCGAGGGGGTGTAAGTCCAGCATCTACATAGGTTGCCGCCTTAGTAGCGCTAGACTTTGGCCCTACTAACGGGGGCCTAAGGACCTCTGCGATCGCCCATAAATCACGCTTTGGCGATGTCGGGTTCTTGTTTCGAGGCCAACATCCCTGCAATCCCACCAGCAACTGCGCCGATCAGACCCAAGGCCGCGAAGAGGCCGACAAATGCAAAGCCTATGGTGGCGAAAAAGCCTAAAGCGGCCAGTGCAACCACCAAACCAAGGGCATTCAGAGCGGCAGATTTGATGCGGTCCATTGTCGAGATCCTTCTTTGTTTTGTTTCGATAAAACAAAGATAGGGGCGCGCCCTCACAACTGCCTGACCGCAGATTTACATTTTTGTAAGTTTGCTAAAGCGAACAGAAACGGTCAGCCCGCGTCCTTGTGGGCCATCTGCAAGGCTAAGCTGGGCCTCATGCAGGGCGCTGATGGCCTGAACAATAGAGAGGCCCAGGCCAAAGCCAACGTTTTGTCGCGCGTTTTCAAGCTGAAAGAGAGGCTGCAGGACCTTTTCGCGCTGTGCAAATGGAATGCCGGGCCCTTGATCGCTGACAAAGATATGCGCGCCATGAACGCCCAATGTGATTTCCTGCCCAGACGGCCCATAGCGCATGGCGTTTTGAATCAGATTGGCAATCATTTGCACGATCAAATCGTGATCTCCCACGATCCGCTCGGGGTTCTCAATATCCAACCGCAGGGTTTGCCCGCCATCTTCGATAACCGGGCCAAAGGTTTCCGCGACCTGTCTTACCAACGCATCCAAATCAACAGGACCAAAGGCAGCTTTGCCTGCGCCGCTTTCGATCCTGGCCAACCGCAACAAGGCGTTAAAAGTTTCGCTGATGTGATCGATTTGTTCGATAGCCGCTTCCAGTTCATCAGCGCGAACGGCGCGATTTTTCTCTGTCAGGTCAATGAGGTTGGTTTCGACTTGGGCCCGCAACCGGGCAAGAGGCGTCCTTAAATCGTGTGCGATATTGGATGATTGGACCCGCATTTGCTCCATTGTCAGCTCAAGTCGGGCCGTTGTGGCATTGATCCTATCAGCCAAAAGGCTCAAGTCATCCGGGCGTCCCGGCAGGGATATCCGCGTCTCAAGACGGCCGCGCGCCACCTGTGCAAGACCGTCGCCAATCACGTTCAGACGGTGTTGTTCACGCCGCGCCAACCAAAGCCCAGACAACATGCCGATTATCAGTGTCCCAAAGAGCGAAACCTGCATGCCCCCCGCCAGAACCTCGCGCAGTTCTTCGTGCCGCTCAACATTCTCTGCGACAATGATCCGCCCGTCAGGTGTATTTCGGACAAGGAAACGAAATTCGGCATCACGTTGTCTGCCTGGGTCAAAGTTGTGGGGGCCATCCGGCAGGTCGGGCACCGGGAACGGTAAAAATCCTGTCCTTATACCGTTTGAAACAACGATGACTTCTTGGTTCGCCGAGGGTTGCGGAAGCGTTTGCCCCGTCCGAACCGCCTCGCTAACCTCAGCCATTTGTGCCTGCAAACGCGCATCAACAAGCCGGTTCATCTCGCGTTGCACCAACCAAAACGTTCCCACCCAAGCAAAAGTTGTCACAACCGCAAAAACCAGAAGAAGACTAAGCGTGAGGCGCACCGCCGAGAGGCGGGCAAACACCCTAAGTCGGTTCAAATACATAACCGGTGCCTCGTATCGAACGGATAAGCTTGTCTCCGAATGGTTTTTCGATCTTGCCGCGCAGTCGGCTGATATGGGTTTCAACGACGCTTGTGGTCGGGTCGAAATTCATATCCCACACCCGTTCCAAAAGCATGGTGCGCGTTTGCACCCGCCCATGCGAGCGTAAAAACACCTCAAGCAAAAGGAACTCTTTTGGGTTCAAGTCGATTTCCTGCCCCTGCCGGGTACAGGATCGTTTGTGCAAATCAATGGTGATGTCCCCTGCAGAGATCTTTGATGATTGTTCAACGACGGTGCCTTGCCGTCGCACAAGAACCTCAATCCGCGCCAAAAGCTCGCTAAAGGCGAAGGGTTTTGCAAGATAATCGTCGCCCCCGGCGCGCAGCCCTTCGACCCGATCCTCGACCTCATCCAAGGCCGTCAGGAAAATCGCGGGGGCGGTTACTTTGGCTTGGCGCAGGGCTTTCAGAACCGAAAGCCCATCCAATCCCGGCACCATCCGATCAAGTACCAGCACATCATAGTCTTGGGTTGTGGCCGCGATCAGGGCATCCTTGCCGTTCACAAACAGATCCACCACATGCCCGGCTTCACTCAGCCCCTTTTCAACCCAGGGGCCAAGCGTTGTGTCATCTTCAAGAACGAGTAGGCGCATGTGAGCTTCCTTTGGCGCGGGCCGCAAGATCACGGGCGGCATCCAGCACAGGTTTGCCTATATAGATCAAATCGGTCAATCCAAAGGCTCCTCTGAAATCAAAGCGTTCACTGTGAACGCGCCCTGTCATACCTATGGTTTCCCAGACCTGCGTCACCATGTTTTTCAGGCCCTCCGGCCCACAGAGATAGACCTGCGCATCTTGAGACATGGCCCGAACAATGTCGGAAAGCCGGTCGGGGTTCAGCCCCTCATTGCGACCATCCGATAGCACGATCAGGTCAAGTTGCGGCAACCTATCTGCATGACGTTCGATGTCGTTTAAAACGCCGGCGGTCTCTGTTGACCGGATGCAATAGATCAAGGTCACGCGTGCGCCATTGTCGGGCTGCATCCGGCCAAGCGCTGCAAGAAACGGCGTGATACCAACTCCGCCCGCGACCCAAAGCTGTTCCTTGCGGGCCCCGTCACCCTGAGGCAAAAAACGCCCGACGCCCCTGCCAAGCCGAAACTGGTCCCCGGGTTTCACTGAGTTCACAAATTGCTCCGTCCAATCACCGGCCGAGCGAATGACAAAACGGCGTGATGTGTCATCCCCGCCAGCGATGGTAAATGGGTGGGCTTCGGCCCGGGCGCAATTATGGGCAATCGTGGCGAACTGGCCCGGTTGAAACGCGGGCAAAGCCGTCTCTGAGCGAAGGGTCACATCAACTCCGCCATCAAAGGGTGTTGCCTGCTCGACTGTTACCAAACGTGTCGGGGCAACTTTGCGCAGCAGGGTTTGCCCCCATGCGATCAACCCGACAACAGAGACCACAGCCATCAACGTCCAGGGGGCGGCCCCAACGGCCAGAGGGCTTGCGACAAAGAACGTATGGTATGCTGCGAGCAAGAAAACCGGCCCCATCAACATATGGCTGGCCTTCCAGAGGTGATATGGGATCACCTTCACCATGGCAGCGGCCGACAGTACGATCAACCCTGTTGCGGCGATGTTGCCGACCTCTTCGCCAGTTTCAGCCAGATCAGGCAACACCCCTGCCCCAACGGAGGACGCCAACGCCCAATGCGCCAAAGCCCCCCCAAGAGCAAAGAACCCCAGCCATCGATGTGCGCCGTAGGACTTGTCAGGTCCCCCCATGATCCGGTCAACAATGCGCCAGCGCGCAGCAAGGATCAGCGTCAACGCCATCGAAGACATCGACAAGGCACCAAACCCCGCCGGAAGGATATTCGCCAGCGGTACAAATGGGGCGACAATGGCGATATGCGCCAGAGCAAAGGTCACGGCCATCAAGAGTGTCTTTTTGTTCATCGGTCCATCCAATTCTTGGTTGATCCACAAATAGGAGAACAGAGTCACACCAAGCTGTTCCAAAGGTTACATTTTTGTAAGACTTGCCATTAAGGCGCGATGTTCAGGCAGTCCGCCACATCAGAGGGTAATTGATAGCCAGCCTCAGCGAGCACCAGAACACCCCCGTCCGTTTCAAAATCGCTAAACTCACCATCCGCGACCGGCTTTGCGATCTCGGCAATTCCGACAACGTCGTAATGAGCGTTTTGACCCACTTGTGCGGCCAAAAGATCGCGTGATTTGTCGACCAGCGGGTCGATGTCATGAAGTATGACGGGCAAATGACCGTAGTATTTGATAGCGATTTCGTCATCTCGGCTTATCGCACCAAAATGCACCCCCCGGCCCATATCCCACCACCGAATATGCTCTCTCGATTGAAGCGTGCCGGGCATTTGAAAGGCACTGTCGGCGGGGAATTCATCTAAATAGAGTTCCGACACCGGTGGCGTCTCTTGCAGCAACAAGCGCAGATAAGTTGAAAACCCGATGTTGTCCTTTGAAAAGGTCAGGTTCTTTTCCCACCCCAACCGCCCCATCAATTCATTATCCGAGCTGTTTGTCAGGAGAACCACATTGACCGGTTGCGGTAGGTGCAGCCCGGTTTGACCGGGATAGACAAGGAATGGCCCCTGAGACGCATCACAAATGTCGGTGTAAGTGCCACGGGGATTTTCAGGAAGCCTGTGCGTATTCAGGACAAAGAAGTAGACCAAGTTAGAGGTTAGAAAGATAGCCCCGCCAACAGCCGCGATCTTGACGGCGCGGTTCCACAACGGCTTTTCGCTGCGCCGCCAGACGAAAATGCTGGCCAACAAAACAGAGAGGACAAGCGCAATCGCGCCAATGTGGTTCGATATGAAAGGCAAAGCATGATCCAAGGCCCGTTGCCCCACTGCGCCGTAAACCAAAAACTGACCAACGCCGAGAAAAACACCCAATGCTGCGGCGGGTGCAAAGCTCCGACGCGGCATTTTCATCGCCCCCGCCAGAAACGGAGTGATCCACGCAACGGGCCCCAAAAGACGGGACACCACAACGAACGCCGCACCTTTGGTTTCCAGTGCCAACTTGGCTTTTCGCCATGCGGTTCGGCGCTTCAACCGGTTGAGATACCGCAAAGACAATCGCGCCCCATAGCGCGCGCCGATTTGATAGCTGGCCAAGTCGCCGGCCCAAGCAAAGGCCAGCACAACAACCGCCGGCCAGACAGTGCCCGTTGCCGAAAACGCCGCGCCCGACGCAAGGAAGGCGAATTCACCGAAAACAAAGAAACCGACCCCAATCAAGGTATCGCAAAAGGCAACAAGGGCGAGAAGCGCATAGGCAGGCAGGGTGTCAATTGACGAAAGCAACTCCAACATCATATCGGCCTATTTGTAGTGGCCAAATTCATAGGGAATTTCTTGATTGTGGAGCTCTCCACTGAAAAATCTCCGGATATTGGCCCGCAGATACGTGAGACCCGTCGTGGCAAATCCATCCTGTTCCAAGCGCCGCGGATCAAAATGAAACTGTTGGCGCAGCACGCTGACGGCGCGTCGATCCCGGCGATGGGCCTTGAGCGCGTAATTGCAATCTTCACATAGGCTTAGACTTTCGTCGAACCCCTCGATGGCGGCGTGCATTTGGGGTGTTGAAAACAAGCATGCGCCAATTGCGGTTGGGAAAAACACAGAGGTGAGCCGAATACCTGCGTTAAACAGATTAAATCCAAGCTTGTAGAGAATGGCCAATCCGTCTGTGGACATCGTGACAATGCCAACGGCAGCCTGCTCGTCCTCAAGCTCTCCCAATGCAGTGCGCAGAAAATCCGACCCAAGGCGCGTGTCGGCATCAAGGAACAAAAGCCGCTTGCCCTGTGCGACGGCGGCACCGGTGTTGCGGCCAAGGCTGACGCCGCGGTTTTGCATTTCGATGACACGGTAATGCTCAAAACTGTGCGCCAACCCGTGCGACACATCAACCGTTCGGTCGGTGCTTTTGCTATCGACGTGAATGACCTCAAAATCGGTCCATGTTTGAGCAGCAAGATCCGACAGCAAAAGCGGCAGGCGTTTTTCTTCATTCAGTGTGATAATGACGATTGAAAGATGCGGTGTGGTCATGGTGATCCCCGAGAAGTTCAAAGGGCTTGCGGCCCAACTTCGCCTGTTGGACCACAGTTTCCTACACAGGGGATTTCCTAGGTTTTACAATTTTGTAAGTTTCGTCGATTTCAACCCAAAGGTTCGGCTCAACTCAATGACCATTGGATTTACGACACATATCGACCTTGGAACCCAGAGGCAGATACCGCCTACCACCGGCCCCTAATCGAAAAAATCGCCACCGTCGTCACCGCTGTTGTCCGTGTCATCCGAGTTCATCAGATGCGCCATGCCCAGACCCATCATCACACCCTCGGCTTCGCCGGTATCGTGGGTTGCACGCTTGTGCCCCATTGCAATTGCCTGCCGCCTACGGCGCGCTTTGAAGCTAATCCGGACAATGAATAAACCTAGCAGTATCAGCGTCACGCCAATGATGAGTGCCGCCCAAAAATCCTCAGTGACGCCTTTGCGATCAAAGACATCCACACTTGCACCAAAGATAACAAGCCCCACAACAAAGAAAGAAACACCTAGAACCACACCAATAGCCAGCCTGATCATTTTCCACCTCCATTTGGCGGCAAGTGCTCCCAACTTGAAACGCCTTGTCCATTCCGCCAAGTGTCGCGAAATGGTCCTGCTAGAGCGCTTGCGGTTTTGGTCTTTGAATGCGACCGTGGCGCTAAGACAATCGGACTATCAAGACTATTGGACTATAGAGAGCACCCCATGATCAGACCCTCCATAATTCTAACCGGCCCCATGTTCCTATTGGGCCTTGCGGCCTGCGAACCGGTGCCTACGGCCGACGGCGCGAAACCACAGGGGCTTGTCACAGTGCCAGAGTCTGTGTCCTCTATCGCCGCCTCACATCAGGATCTATCGACAGCCCGGCTTCGCCAACAGGATGGGTGTTATTGGTACACTCATCGTGGGCCCGTTGAGACCACAGAACTGCCGCTGAGAACAGACAACGGCAGCCCAATTTGCACCAGACCCGCAACCTGAGGGCCAATCGACGGGCGGCTCGGTCTTTTAGAGGTTCCCGCCGTCCGTTGGATACAGGTAGGCCGTAACGCCTGTTTCGACTTGATCATAGAGCGCATTGATATGCGGCATCACCATGCGAACACAGCCCGAACTTGCCCGCGTTCCAATTGATCTTGGGGCCGGTGTGCCATGGATGCGCAGGTAAGTGTCGCGGTTGCCGACATAAAGATACATCGCACGCGACCCAAGCGCATTGCTTGGTCCGGGGTCCATTCCATCGGTCCAGCGGGCATATTTGTCGGGCTCGCGGGCGATCATCGCACTTGTCGGGGTCCAACGCGGCCACTTTGTTTTACGTCTGATCGTATAAACACCCGGTTCATATAGACCGTCACGCCCGATGGCCGCGCCATACCGCATCGCCGATCCGTCATCCTGAATATGATAAAGGTAGCGGGCGACCGCATCGACGTGAATATCACCTGGCGTCAGCCCAGGATTGGCTTTGACCCGAACCGGTAGGAAACGCGGATGCAGCCCCCACGGATTGCTCGTCTCAAGGTCAAAACCCTCTGGTGTGACCTGCCTATCCCAAGCATCCCAGTCACTGGGCGCTGCAAAGGCAGGCCGGACAACTCCCGGCGCAGCCAAAGCGGCAAGAGATGCAATCATATGTCGTCTGGTAAACATGTAAGACCTTTCGAACCTGTCAGACCGGTGCTGACAATGAAACTGTTAAACCCGCGACGTCTGCAACCGCAATCTGGACAGGTCGCTGCATTTTTGACGGAATATCACGCCAAAACAGCAAGGTGTTGCCCGGAATCGCAGCTCACAAAGAAGTGTTCCATCACTATTGGGGAACGTTGGTCGTGTCGGGCAGTTTAGGGCGGCTATTCAAGCCGCCAAACATGCGAGACGCCCTAGCATTGTCGGCAAACGATTCGCCCGACGCCTGTTTGTCCCACCGACGGCGATCTCGCCGCCACTCAGCACTAATTCCTCTTGTTTTGAGTGGCTCCTACGCGGAACCATTACAATCTTAGATAGGATTTTTGGCATTTGTATGGGGCAAGCGGCATATGTTTACGGCCTCCTAATTCTCCCAACTTAGGGTCAGTTCGAGCTTTCGACACTGGAGGTAATCTAAGATTTTTTTCTCAAGAACACTTGGGTCGGCGTCTGTTTTTAACCCGGCTGCTAGATCAGGCACGTCTGACAAGGCCTCGCAAATGACTTATGGCGCAGCAATGTAACCTGCCTCTGGTCATCAATCGTCAACCATGTGGCAAGCAACTGAGGTTATTCCAAAGTTTGCGATTTACGCACCGGGTATTCCACCAGGGAAGTTGCAGGATTTATGGTCGAAAAAATTGATCCGTAAAGGGACATAACATGACACTTACAAACCGCATCCTGTTGGGCGTGACCCTTTTGACGCTTGCTCTATCAGCCGGTTTTGCCATCAGTGGAAAAGTTGTTTTGGACCGGGTCGAAAACGCATTGCTGTCCCTCACCAGCGAAAACGCAAGCGCGGCGGTTGAGGCCGTCCTGAGCCGAAGTGAGAAAACCCTACAGACGCATAGCAAGGCGATCTCGCGAGATCGAGGCGCGATAGCCGCTATTGTCGACGGCGACCGTACGAGTTTGGACGAGCTGATTGCCTCTACGTTCAATCGCATCTCCGGCTCCGGCGAAATTAGCCATTTGATCATATTTGATGAGCAAGGCTCTATGTTCACGTCCTTTGGTCCGGCGTCTGGGGCCGAAGATTTAGAAACGAACCCGGCGATTGTTGCCAGTGTTCTCGAAACGAAAAAGCGTCAATTCGATATCGTGCGGATTGATGCCAATCGATATGCTGCGACCTATGCCTTTCCATTGTTTAAAGGGCGTCAAACAATCGGGGTTGGCGTTCTTGCCCTTGACGTTGAAACCTCTTTGCCAGAGATCGCACAGGCCATTAAAGGCCAAGTTGCGCTGTCCAAAACGACCAATCGATCCGAATGGGAAATCCGCGGATTTAGCTCTGCAACCCCTGCCCAGTCCACCGAAATTGATGACGGAGAAGCCACGTCGGAAACGGCCCCTACTCCCGAAGTTTTGCTCGACACATCGGTTCATCTGTTTGCCAACAATCCGTCTGATGTTGGTGTTTCAACGATTGGCCCCAAGACCTTTGTAATCTCGCGCTACACCCTTGGAAAAACAGCTGATGAGGCCGATCTAACGCTCTACCTCATTTCTGATTTTACCTCTCAGCAAGCTCTGAAAGTGAAGACCATACAGTTTGCCACTGGCATTCTTTTGGCTATGGCGCTGCTGTTTCTGGGGATGATGTTGCTTTGGGTACGCGGCCAAATGAGGTCTCTAAAAGAAAACACCAATGCGCTCTTGTCTATTGCCAAAGGCGACGATCCCGAGCCCCGTGAAAACACAAGCACAGCAAAAGAAATTGCGGAATTGGATGCCGCGATGGCGCTGTTTATGGAGCAGCGTGAATTAGAAAAAGAAACCACCAAGGAGATAGCAGTTGTGGTTTCGGCCTGCGCACAGGGTGATTTCACCCAACGTATCAAAACGGATGACAAGCATGGCTTATTTGGCGAACTTTGTGACCGCGTGAACCAAATTGGTGAGGCCGCGAATGAAGGTCTCGATGCTGTTCAAGCGGGATTGGCTTGTTTTGAACGACAAGAGCTCGTTGCAAGTATGCCGGAACACCTTCAGGGCGTTTTCGGCGAAATTGCCTTGTCCATGAATGCGACAGCCCGAAGCCTTTCTAAAACAATGCGCGATATTTCTTCGTCGTCTTTTGAGGTGGACGGGTCCGCAAGCGAGATATCTGAAGCCGCCAAGAATCTCGCTATTGGAACGGAACAAAATGCTGCCAAATTAGAAGAGACGGCAACAGCGATTGGCAAAATGTTGCAAGCGGTCAAATCTGCAGCGGTATCTGGACAGGAAGTGCATTCTGCAGCTGGCGACATCTCTCGAAAGGCTCTGGAGGGTCGTGAACTAATGGGGCGGGCCGTGTCGGCCATGCAGGAGATCGAAACCTCCTCGGATGCGATTGTACGCATTATTGAAGTGATTGAGGACATTGGCTTTCAAACCAGCTTGTTGGCGTTGAATGCAAGTGTGGAAGCCGCACGCGCAGGGGAAGCCGGAAAAGGGTTTTCGGTGGTTGCATCTGAGGTTCGCGCTTTGGCTCAACGAACAGCAGAATCCGCCCGCGAAGTTACGGATTTGGTGAAAACCTCGGGCGAAACCGTCCAACGCGGATCGGATTTGGTGAAAAAATCAGGAAACGCCTTTGGTGAAATTGTAGAAGGTGTTGAAAGTACCGTTGATAAGATAAGTGAGATCGTCAGTTCGTCTCAGAGCACCGCCAGCGGTGTCACCGAGATTAGCCACGCGGCAACTCAACTCGAAAACTCGACCCAGCATAATGCAGCGATTGCAGAGCAAACAAGCGCAACAGCCGTAAGTCTAAATGATCAATCGCGTGCATTGGCAGAAGCGGTAGGTGCATTTACCCTTGAGGATGATGAGTTACCGCAGGACACTAAGATCGCAATGTCTCGGTGATGAGGCTGGGGCCATACCCAGAAGATGAGGCCCACGCTCGTAGCGCCGTGAGGTCAGTTCAAACAGAAGCTCAGCGCCAGTTTTGCGGAGCGGCACAAAGCCGAGTTCAACGACGAGTAGCAGACTGACTTTGGCGAGGGCAGCGGGCATACCCTTTGGGCAAGCGGCCAGTTCTAGCCAAAGGGAGATATGGGTTTTGCCGGTGCCGGATAGACCAAGGGTAAAGACGTTGTTGCGGCTATCATTCCAATCGCGCCGCGCTAGGGTCAGTATCATCCTCTTGTTCAGTCGCGGGATCGCTTTGACGTTAAAACCGTTGAAGCTTTTGACAGCAGGGAGTTTGGCCAGCTTGATCCTGCGTTCGATCATCCGACGTTCATGATCGATCTGTTCAAGCTCAGTGAGCCGGGCCATCAGGCCTATGTTGGACGATGCCGTTCGTATTTGGGAAGGCATGGATAGAGGGCCCAATCTTGCACCGGAGCAGCCTGATCGAACAAGACCAGATAGTACTGGGTCGAAGGTGTTGCCGTCTTGGTCGTAGGGGCAGAAATGTTCTGCGATCACCACCGTCGCACAGCCAATGTCACCCCGATCCACAAAGCCTTTGATCCGGACCTCGCGCCGTCCAAAAGCAGCGGGCATTCAACAATCCTTGCCCCCACCGTGCGCCACAGATGCTAACGTGACGTGCCCGCTGCGCTGATCACAGGCCACAAATAGTGCGGTGTGCAAGCCTGGCATCGCTGTCAGATCGGCCTGTAATTGGTTGCCAAATCTGATCTTTTGACCGTGAGCTAGCGTTTGAGACATTGCTCGTAAAGATACACGTTGAACGTACCCCAACTGGCAAAGCGCTGCATCCACTGCCAACGACTGCGGTGCGTGTCCGTCGTCAGTTTTTTGAGACCAATGGCGGCCTAATCGACGAAACAATACGTCTCAACGCGTTGATATGACTGCGCCGCATGTTTGTCCCCTAAAGCGTCAGCGACAGACTGGCAACTCCCTTTGCGGCTGCTTGGGCAAAGATCGCCGCCACCGATTGATAACCGGTTGCAAGGTTCTCTTAGGCCAAAACTTAGGGGCTCCGATTTGCTTTAGGCATTGGGCATTCCAATAAAGCCCTGCCTGAGCGACGGGTCTCTTATTGTTGACTGCCCGTTCAACCGCTTTGATGTCACGGCCTTCAGGATAAATGTATAGCGATGTTGGATTGCCCTCAACCAGCGCAATGATCTCGCTTGAAACCTCTTCGGACCAGGTTGTGCAACCATTGCTGCGGCCACTGGTGTAATCCACAAGGCGACCAACAGGGACATATCCATTGTCATCTGCGTGCGAACTGTCGGGCTGTTGCATCCGGCATTGCCACTTTAGGAACGTCGCCTGATGTCCGCCAATTGCACGCTCCCGCGCATTTCTGGTTTCACCTTCGCCATCAAACAAAAGGAAGGTGCGGTAGAATGGAACGCGTTTGCCGGATCGTGTGTAATACCCTTTGAACGACGTACGTTTTTCTGCCGTCATGTAAGAACCACCCGCGCTGAGCTTCGATCCTTCGGCATTGCTGAAATGTCGAGCACAGTGTCGGCCATTGGCAAAGTTCGCCTGAGGAAGCTTGCGACCGTTTCCATACCCGGATGACACGGCGCGAAAGGTCTTGTTGTTTTCACAAATGATGTAAAACCGCTGTCCGGGCGCTCCGCTGGGCCCTGTGCTTGGGCGCGTTGCATCCATCGCGAAATAGCATGGGTTCCGCGTCGCCCCCGTCTGTCTTTTTTTCCTGTACAAGGCGCGCGCACGTTGAAGGACAACAGGCGCGATCTGCCCCTCTGCCGTTCCAACATGTTTCTGTAGCCACGGTGGGACTTCATCAGATTGCTGCTCTGCAAAAGCCGAATTCATCATCAAAGTGCTAGCCACAGCAAAAACTGTTCCTAACGTACCGCACCGAAACCATAGAAGCATTGCAAAACCTCCGGTAGAATAAACCCGATGGTTTAGTATATCAGATCTTTCCCAAAACAGTAACTTAATGATCAAAATGCCGAGCTATACCTCGACAGTCAGACGCAAACGCAACCGGCGTTTTCCTTCTTTTCGCCATTCAACAAGCGGATATTCGGAGAGGTCAAACGAATAGATCATTATCCAAAGCTCTAGACAAAGGCCCACGTGCCGTTGTGCAAAGTTCGAGCGCGGGATGTCATGGCGGCACCAAATAGGGACAGACACTCCCGCCTATGGACAAATCAGTCATGGTTTTCCGTAAGTGGTCCAACAACTATGGCCGCATCTCTGTAAGTGAAGATCGATTTATCTTCTGGCGATGCGTATCCCCAAATTGGTCCATCGTTTGATTTCAGGTTGCCCAGCCGCTACAAATTTAGACGAAACTTTGCGGTTTTAGGTTCAAGTTCCCCTTCAAGACTTGGTTGATAAAAAGAACGGCCCTAGTGTCTTGCTATGATTGATCAGAGTTTTTCGATAGCCAAAGTTGTATCCCAAGACGCCCAAGTCGATGCCCTACTGGCACGACATTTTGCCGATATGCGGGCCGGATCCCCCGAGGAAAGCTGCCACGTTGTGACCGCAGATACTTTGCGAGACACCGGTGCGCATTTGTTTGCGTTGCACGATAAAGATGGTGCCGTGTGCGCAGTCGGAGCGTTTCAGAATATAGACGGCGGGGTTGAGCTAAAAAGCATGCACACCGCCCGTGAGGCGCGTGGAAACGGGTATGGTCGCAAGGTTCTGACCCATCTTTTAAGCCAAGCCAAAGCGCAAGGGGCCAAACAGGCTTGGCTTGAAACCGGCACCGCCGAAAGCTTTGCCCCGGCACGCGCGCTTTACAAAAGCGTTGGCTTCGAAACCTGCCCGCCTTTTGGCAACTATCGTACTGATCCGCTTAGCACATTTATGACATTGGTGTTTTAGCGCCGCCCCAAAAGGTGGCTCAGTGCAAACAAAACCGTGGCCGCACAGACAATGCTTGGACCCGCTGGTGTGTCAAATTCCCAAGCGGACCAGAGACCCAACAAGGATGCGCAAACCCCCAACCCCGCCGCGCCAACCAGCATTTGTTCGGGCGTGCGGGCAAAGGGGCGTGCGCTGGCCGCTGGAATAATCAACATGGCCCCAATCAACAGCGCCCCCACAATCTTTATCGCCACGGCAACCACCAAGGCCAAAGCAATCATCATCACGTATTTTTCGCGGCCCGGGTCGATCCCCGAGGCATAGGCCAAATCAGGTGACAAGGTTGACAAGAGCAACCCGGTCCACCGCCATAGGATCAAACCCCAGACAAGGACTGCCCCCAGCCAGATCAACGCCAGATCGGTGTGACCCACGGCCAAAATATCGCCAAACAAGTAAGATTGCAGATCGAGGCGCGGCCCTTTGACCAATGTCACCGCCACCAACCCAAAGGCCAGTGCCGCGTGGCTGGCCACCCCCAAGATCATGTCCGCGCCAAACCCGCGGCCCGTCAATCGCGCCACCGCAAAGGCCATGCCCAGCGAGACAAGCAAGGTGCCCGCGAAAATTGGGGTGGAAAAGGCCAAGGCCAAGGCGACCCCCAAAACCGCAGCATGCGCAGTTGCGTCACCGAAATATGCCATCCGCCGCCAAACGACGAAAACGCCCAAAGGAGCCGCTGCCAAAGCAACTCCAACGGCACCCAGAATGGCACGGGTCAGAAAGTGGTCAAACATCAGTTCGCGTCCTGCGCCGGTGTGTCGTGGTCATGGTCACATGGCCCGTCGTGATGGTGATGATGGCTGTGCTGGTGACGATAGAGCGCAAGCGTGCCCCCCGTGCCGCTGCCAAACAGTGCCCGGTATTCTTCGGCTTGGGCCACAACTTCGGGGTGTCCTTCGCAACAGATATGGCCGTTCACGCATAACACTCGGTCCGAGGCGCTCATGACCACATGCAAATCATGGCTCACCATCAAAACCGCACACCCAAGTTGATCGCGCAACTCTTCTATCTTGCGGTAAAAATCCGCCTGCCCCGGCTGGTCTAATCCAGTTGTCGGTTCATCCAACAAAAGGATCTCGGGGCGGTTCAACAAAGCCCGTGCCAACATGGCGCGCTGGAACTGCCCGCCCGACAGATCGGTCAACTGACGGGTCGCAAGGTCCTCTGCCCCGGCCTCGGCCAATGCCTCGGCGCGATCTTGCGCCGTGGCTTGATGTGGCAAATCCAAGAACCGTTCGACGGTCATGGGCATCGACGGATCGACACTCAAGCTCTGGGGCACGTAACCCAATCGTAATTTGGCCTTGCGCGTTACCTTGCCCGCGCTTGCGGGAACGGCACCGATTAGCGCCTTCATCAAGCTGGATTTACCTGAGCCGTTGGGGCCAACAATGGTAACGATCTCTTTGGCTTCAATGGAAAAGTCAACGTCGCGCAACACCGTCGTCGCGCCCCGTTTCACCGAAAGCCCCTCGGCCCGGATCAGCGCGCTCATGCGGCGCTGTCCTGACATGAAGGGCATAGCCCAACCGCTTCAATCGAAACCTTCTCGACCACGAACCCAAGCTCTGAGGCCGATTTTGACACGACATTGGCAACTGGTTTTCCCGGTGTCTCTGCAACGGTGGAACAATCGCGACAAATCAAGAAACACGGGGCATGTTGTTCACCCGGATGCGCGCAGGCCACAAAGGCGTTCAGCCGTTCAATCTTGTGCGCGAACCCATTGCTGACCAGAAAATCCAAAGCGCGGTAGGCAACAGGCGGCTGCGATCCTTTGCCCTCGGACCTGAGCTGATCAAGCACCTCATAGGCCCCCATGGCGCTATGCTTTTGCAACAGGATTTCTAGAACGCGCCGCCGAATTGGGGTGAGTTGCGCCCCGCTTTGGCGACACGCCTCTTCGGCCACTTCCAGAGATGAGGCGATACAATGAGCATGATCATGTGTCTCGAATCCCTTAACTGTCATTTTGGCCTCATCAATCTGCATTTTGGGGGTTGATATGTTATATTCTAACAATCTACAAGGCGCACCTGTTATATCATAACACGAAAATGAGACCTTTATGATTCTTCGCACCACCAGCCTAGCGCTTCTTCTGTCGACTTCCGCTGCACTGGCCGAGGTGCCAAAAGTCGTGACTGATATTCCCCCTATTCAAAGTCTGGTTGCTATGGTCATGGACCAAATTGGCACTCCGGACCTGTTGATTGAACCCGGGGCCTCTGCCCATGATCTTGCTTTGAAGCCGAGCCAGGCACAGATGCTCAGCGACGCTGATATTGTCATTTGGGTCGGGCCAGAACTCAATCCGGCCGTCGAAGGTCATGTCGAAAGCTTGGCGTCCAAGGCCGTTCATCTAGAGTTGATGAATGCCGAGGGTGCGCATCTTTTACCTTACCGTGACGAGGCGTTTTTCGGTGACCATCATGATGCCGAGGATCATGAAGATCATGGCGACGAAGATCACGACGAGGACCACAAAGATCACGATGACGATCATGAAAAACATGACGAGCACGACGAAGATCATGAGGAGCATTCGGATGACCACCACGCCCACGGCGACGGTGAGTTTGACCCGCATCTCTGGCTATCGCCCGAAAACGCCGTTCTTTGGGTTAATGTGATCGCGCAAGAGCTTGGCAAGATTGATCAAGACAATCAGGACAAATATTTCTACAACGCATCCCTAGCAGCAGAGAAAATCAAAGCAGCCCAAGAGCAGGCTCAGGCCATTCTTGAGCCGATCCATGACGTTCCTTTGGCGGCCTACCACGATGCCTATCAGTATTTCGAAGACGCTTTTGGCTTGAACGTCATTGGTGCGATTTCCGACAGTGATGCCGTGCAACCGGGGGCCAAGCGTATTGAAACCCTGCGTAGCGAATTCGAACAGCTTCAGCCCAAATGCTTTTTGATGGAACCGGGGGCCAATGCCCGTTTGATCATGAGCGTCGGCTGGGCCGGTCTTTTGGACAGTGACAGTGGCAAAGAGCCTATTGCGCGATTGGATCCGCTTGGCGGGCATTTGGAACAAGGCGCAGCGCTTTATACCAGCCTGATCGAGGACACGGCGCAACGCATTGCAGACTGCGTAGCCGACTAAAAAAACGCACTGGGCGGGGGCAACCCCGCCCTGTCGCATTATGTGCTGCGCTGACCGACAAAGGGTTTGAGCGTGACACCCGCTGCTTCCAGCTCTCGTTTGACACTACGGGCAATCTGTAAGGCCGTGGCCCCGTCACCATGCAGGCAGATCGTATCAACCGCCGCCGGGATTGGGTCACCGGTTTCGGGCAAGATCGCCCCAGCTTTTACCATGTTCACTATGCGGCCTGCGGCGTGGTCGGCATCATGGATCACCGCGCCCGGCAGGCTACGATCCACCAGAGTTGCATCGGCGTTATAAGCGCGATCGGCAAAGATTTCGCCGGCCCACAAGCAGCCAAGCCTTTCCACCGCGCGTTGCTGAGCAGTCGCGGCCAACACCATGATGATGATATCCGGTGCCACCTCTAAAGCCGCCTCATAACAGGCAAGCGCCATAGCCTCATCTGCGGAACACATGTTGGCCAAGGCACCATGCAGCTTGAGGTGACGCACCTTTGCCCCTTGCGCCTGTGCCACCGCCAGCGACGCGCCTAGCTGATACTGAACCAAATTGCGTAAAGATGTTGGTGATAGAACCATGTTGCGCCGACCAAACCCTTGCAGGTCTGGGAAACCGGGATGGCAACCGATTCCAACCCCGTTTTTATGCGCCGTCGCAATCGTTTGGGCCATCACATCGGGATCACCGGCGTGAAAGCCACAGGCGATATTGGCCGAGGTCACCACCTCAAGCAGGGCCTCATCCTGCCCCATGATCCACGGGCCAAAGCTTTCTCCCATATCGGCATTCAAATCGACGGTAAGCTGGGTCATTACATCTCCTCTCCGGCGGTCACGCCGCTGATTAGACTATAGGACAATAGGTCGGGCATATCCGACGGGTCACGCACCAAAGGGTAGGTTTTGCGAGGAAGATCGGACAGCGAACGGCGATACTCGGCCTCTGCCGCCATCGCGTCGTCGCGGGTGACAAACCGAAATTGCAAGCGCGCTCCGGCGGGGGTTTGGGCGACCCGCGGCAGATCGGCGGGAATTACCGTTCCGATACGCGGATATCCTCCGGTGGTTTGGCATTCTGATAGCAAAACATAAGGGGCACCGTCGCCGGGGATTTGAATGTCGCCCGGTGTGATCACCTCGGACAAGATCGTGCCGCCTGCGGTCAGGCCGAAACCTTCTCCATCAGGCAGCATTCGTACCCCCATTCGGTTGGCGCGGGTGTCACGTGTCAATGGGCTGGCTTCAAATCGCTGCCGCTGGTCGGGGCTAAACATCTCGGTTTGCAAACTGGGCAAAACGCGCGCAGTCCCGCCATCCCATCGTGGCAAAGGGTCTAATGCTTGCCCGACGTCCCCGCCTTTGTCAGGGCCAAGTGGCAGGCGATCACCACTTTGAAGCACCCTGCCAAGGCCAGCGGTCAAATGCGTCCCCTGCCCGCCAAGGATTTGCGGAGTCGCAAGGCCACCACCAAATGCCAGATAGCCATAAACCCCTTGGGTCACCGCCCCGATGTCCAAAATCGCCCCTGCTGGCAAAAGGTGCGAGGCATTCCACACGGCCGACACACCATCAATACGCACGCGCATGGGCGCACCGCAAAGGGCGATGCGCGTCGCTTGCGTCACTTCAAACCGCCCGCCAAAACCCGGCAGCTCAAGCACAGCCCCAATAGGTTGCGCCAGCAAAGCCGCCGCTTCGAACAAGGCAATCCGGTCCGCCGCCCCGCCGCGTGACAGCCCCAAGGCCAAGTATCCACCTCGCCCGTCATCTTGAACCGTTACTCCGGGGCCTGCGCTATGAACCATCAGCTCGGTCATGTCAAAACCTCGGAGACGATGCCGCCCGTTGGATCCGATTTCAGGGCTTCAAAAGCCCCGCGCTCAATCGCAGGAAACAAGACTTCATCGCCTGGGCGCAACAAGAAGGGCGTTTCAGAGCTAGGTTGGAACAATTGCGCAGCTGTTTGGCCGATATGACGCCACCCTGTTGGTGTCGACACCGAGAACAAGACCAGCTGCCGAATTGCCACGACCAAGGCCCCAACCGGCACCTGAGGAGTCAACGCCGTTTGACGGGGAATATCCCATTCGGGGGGCAAAGTTCCCAAATAGGGTTGGCCGGGGGCAAACCCGATTGTGGTAACGCGAACTTGTGTCCCAGACAGGATTTGGATGGCCTGCCCCCTGCTTTGGCCAGCGGCCTGAGCGGCCTCGTCAAGCTGAGGAGCTAAATCAGTTCCGTAAACCGTTGGAATCCGGTGTAAACGACGCCCGTCAGGCAAAGGTGCGTCATACCAATCTTGTTCGTCTAAGAGGCTATGAATCAGCCCGCTCAAGGCCGATAAATCCACATGCATCGGGTCAAATCGTAGATAGGTCGAGACTAGCGATGTCGCGCTTTCTTCAACGCCATCCCAGCCTGCCCGCTCCAAAGCGGCCCGAAAGGCAAGCGCCGCCCGGTTTGCCGGTTCTGACAGAGTGTCCGCAAACCGCACCAGAATACCGTCCAAACCAACGGGATCAATGCGCGGAAATTGAGGGCGGGTGTTGGGTTGCATGGTCGCGAATTCCTTTGAAAGGCCAAGCAACCACGAGACATCAAAACTGTCCAGAGGGGTTGCGAAAATGCCTTGGGAAAACGCGATTGGGTGGGGCGTTAATGCGGTTTGCGCTGAGCCTCAATGCTCGCCAAAGCGGCCTTTTCCATATCTTCGGGATCGTTTGACGGGGTCGAATATGCCCCGCCAAGCCATTTGGCCAGATCGACATCCGCGCAACGCTTGGAGCAAAACGGACGGTATTTCGCATCCGTGTCTTTGGAACAAATCGGGCAACTCATAGCCTTGCCTACCCCTTGTTTTTGCGCAACGTTTTCAGGGCAACCCGATCGCGTTTACGCTGAATTTCCATCAAACCTAGCTGTGTCCAGCCGGCCAAAATCGTCTCGGTCGACTCCCGCTTCAGGGCTGCGCGCAGCGAACCTTCGAGCTGCTTGCGTTCCTTTTTCGGACATGGAGCCGGATCAACGATGATCTGCCCCCCCAACCCACGCAACCGCAATTGGCGTGGCAAGTCCTTAAGTGCGGCCAAATTGGCCTTGAGACCCGCAGAAAACGACGTATCGCCGCCGGTGTTGATATCAACCGCAACCAACGCTGACGTCGGTTCGATGATCATCGAATAGCCGCCCGGCAGGGGCACATGGGCCTGAAGGGCCGCATCGATCATATCCAAGACGTCATGATGTTCAAAACTGTGTTCTTCAGAGGCAACATGGGCCGGATCGGTCCATTCCCGCCACGCCTGCGCATGCGGGCCATCGCCTTCGGATAGAATTTCGGCCTCAGACCCGGCATCCGACAGAACGGCGGTGGCCAGTTGGCACATCGCGATAACGTCTTCGGTGATGTCTTCGGGGGTGGCATCGGCACAGCAGGACCGCAGGATCAAACCGGCATCCTCGGGCAAGGGTACCTCGGCCATGCCCTCATGCGCCGCTTCTTTGACCATTTCCCGCGCATCGTCATCCTTGATACGGCGCGAGACATTGATACCGGGCGCACCGGGCGTGACAATCGCATAGCGCGATTTGAACAAAATGCGCTGGGTCACGGGAATGGCTTTGCCCAATTCCGCGTAGCCCGTCACCTGAACCAAAAGCGGCTGACCTGGTTTTAACCCTTTGACTTGACGCAGAAATGCGTTTCCATCTGGCGTGCGCAGGAACATACCGCCCTGCCCTTTGACCGGCCGGTCGGCGATGCCGCGATAAATGGTTCCGGGACGCGGCAGATCGGTATCGATCAGCAGATCCTCAAGTTGACCATCCACAATCAACGCCGCGGCTTCGCGGCCCTGCCAATGGTCAAGTGCAATGGTTGTACCCTTCATGACTCTGCCTTGTAGAGAGGATAGCCAGCGGACAGAAGCAAATTCGCCGTTTCCGCCAGCGGCAATCCAACGACCGCGGTGAAAGAGCCGTTGATCCACGGTATAAAGGCCCCGGCAGGTCCCTGAATAGCATAGCCGCCCGCCTTGCCCTGCCAATCGTTAGTCGCAAGGTAGGCGTTCAATTCTTCGTTCGAGAGGTTTTTCATCTTCACCTGGGTCACCACATCGCGCTCCCATATCTGATCGCCCTTGCGCACGGCCACGGCGGTAATGACGCGGTGACGGCGGCCCGACAGTTTGGTCAAGAATTCCGCTGCTTCTCCGGCGTCACGCGGTTTACCCAAAATGCGACGCCCCAAAGCCACAGTGGTATCCGCAGAGAGTACGATTTCGGACGGATCAGACGGGATCGCCTGTGCCTTTTCACGCGCCAATCGCACGCAATAGGGGCCCGGCGCTTCGCTTTTGTGTGGGTCCTCATTGATGTCAGGCGGACGAATGTCATCGGCCACGACCCCCAGTTGAGCCAAAAGCTCGCGGCGGCGCGGGCTACCTGAACCGAGAATGAGGCGAGGCGTGTCTGTCATCGAAATTTCCGCAAAGTGTGTTGGGGTCAGAAGGGTCCGGCTGGCCGACTAAAAGTTTTGGAAAACTTTTGCAAAATTCTTGCAAGAATTTTGGAAGCGCCCAGTTTCGAGGACACAGTAAAACGCCGGGCAACTGGCCCGGCGGTTTGCATATCTACGCTTACTTGAAGCGGTAGTTGATGCGCCCTTTTGTTAGGTCATAAGGCGTCATTTCAACTTGTACCCGGTCGCCGGCCAGAACCCGGATGCGGTTTTTGCGCATCTTGCCTGCCGTATGTGCGATAATCTCATGGCCGTTCTCAAGCTCGACCCGGAATGTCGCATTCGGCAGGAGTTCCTTCACGACACCAGGAAATTCGAGCGTATCTTCCTTGGCCATGTTTTCTCCTACAATTGCCACCCCACCAGACGCAGGGCACGAGCGATATGAGCCTTTTGGCTCGGTTTTTCAACCCACCATATAGCAGCTACAGGGTTAATGCGGGCTGAAAATGGCCTACGAAACCGCTTTTGCTACGATTTGGGCATAACACAAACCGAATCGGGTGCTAAGCGCCCCATTTTTCCTTGAGCTTATCCATCAGCTGGTCGCGGGTTTGCCGGTAGGCATTGAGCTTTTGCTCTCGAGTCTCGCCAATGCCTGTCGGATCCATGATCGGCCAATATTCTACGGTCAGGTGATAGTAGCGCGTCAGTTCCAATGCCCGACGTTGGGAGGCAGGTGACAAGGTGACGATCACGTCAAACCCTGACAAGGCTTCACCATTTTCTTCCATCTCTTCAAAGGATCGGGACCGATGGCGCGACAGTTCGACCCCGATCTCGGAACAAACCGCAATGGCGAACCCATCAATTTCAAGGTCATTCACAACCCCAACCGATTGCACATAGGTTTCCGAGCCAAAAAGTTGCTTCATCACCCCTTCGGCCATCGGAGAGCGCACTGCGTTGTGGTCGCAGCAAAACAAAACGGATTGAGGCAACGCCGCCACCCGGTCAGCCCCCAAAATGCAGCACGCAGACCAGCGTGAACAAACGGCGGGCCGTTGCATCATCAATTTCGGCTTTGCCGTCTAGACGTTCCTGCAAAATCCGCGCCCCTTCGTTGTGAATGCCACGGCGGGCCATATCGATGGTCTCGATTTGGCTCGGCGGAAGGGTTTTCACAGCGTCAAAGTAGCTTTTGCAGATTTGAAAGTAGTCTTTAACCACCTGCCGAAACGGCGAGAGAGACAAATGAAACTCGGCCGCTTTTTCTTTGGATTCGGTGGTGACGTCGAAAACAAGCCGTTTTTCGCGGATCGACAGACCAACGTTGTATGGGCCGTCAGGCACCACGCGATCATCGCGGATGGGCAGGGAAAACGAATTTTCCTCCATCAAATCAAACATCGCCACACGGCGTTCCTGTTCGATTTCCGGCGTAGGCGGCGGCAAGTTGGCGTCATCAAGTTCGATATGCGCGATACGGGTCATAGCAATAGTCACTTATCCTGTTACCCAAAGGTGTAACGCGGGAGTAACAAAGGAGCAATGAACAGGCCCCATTTTGAACCGCGACTTTCCGCCATGCCCAATAATGCGGAGACAGCCTAATCGTTCAGCTTTTTCAACCGGGCAGTTACTGACAATCCGTGCGCTTCAAGGCTTTCGGATGTGGCGAGCACTTCGGCGGCAGGGCCGATGGCACGTAGCGCTTCCGGAGTCATGCGCGCCAATGTGGTACGTTTGACAAAATCCATCACCGAAAGGCCCGAGCTAAACCGCGCAGAACGCGCCGTGGGCAGCACATGGTTGGGGCCACCAACATAGTCGCCAATCGCTTCGGGCGTCCATTGACCAAGGAAAATCGCACCGGCATGTGGGCATTTTTCGGCCAACGCGTCTGGATCAGCCACACAAAGTTCCAAGTGCTCCGGGGCGATGCGGTTCGACAACGCGGCGGCTTCGTCCAGATCGCGCACGGTAATCACAGCGCCGTAATCCCGCCAGCTCGTCCCGGCAATCGCCCGGCGCTCAAGCGTTTCGAGACGTTTTTCGACGGCGTCGGCCACCGCGCGCCCAAAGCTCGCGTCGGTGGTGATCAAAAGCGACTGTGCGCTTTCGTCGTGTTCCGCTTGGCTCATCAGGTCAAGGGCGATCCAATCCGGGTCGTTGTCACCATCGGCGATCACCAAAATCTCTGATGGTCCGGCAATCATATCAATACCGACTTTTCCAAAAACCCGGCGTTTGGCGGCGGCCACAAAGGCATTGCCCGGGCCAGTGATCTTATCAACCGGTGCGATGGTTTCGGTGCCATAAGCCAGAGCGGCAATCGCCTGCGCCCCGCCAATCCGATAGACCTCATCAACACCCGAAATCTTGGCGGCCAGCATCACCAGCGGGTTCACAATACCATCCGGCGTTGGCACCGCGATGGCGAGACGCTCAACCCCTGCGACCTTGGCGGGAATCGCGTTCATCAACACCGATGACGGGTAAGACGCCAAGCCGCCCGGAACATATAGCCCGGCCGCAGACACCGCCGTCCAACGCCAGCCAAGCTCGGCCCCGATCTCATCTGTCCAGCGCTCATCGCTTGGCATTTGCCGAACGTGATAGGCCCGGATACGGTCAGCCGCCGTTTCCAGCGCGACGCGCTCGGCCTCGGGAACCTGTGCGCAATAGGCGTCAATTTCCTCGGCTGAAAACCGCATCCCAGCCGCGTCAAGTTCAAGGCGATCAAACTTGGCCGTCAGCTCAAGAACCGCTGCGTCGCCGCGGGCGCGTACATCGGCAATAATTTCGGCAACCACCGCATCCACGTCGGGGCTGTCTTCGCGCTTAGCATTCAGCAATGCGGTGAACGCGGTCTCGAAATCGGCTTGGGCGCTGTCAAGAAAGACGGGCATGGGGCATCTCCGGTGTTACGCCGGTTGCATAGCCGTTGCATCGCCCGGCCTCAAGTCGCGTCGAGCATCTTGATCATCAGCAAATCGTCGCGCGCCGCACCATTGACGATCACAGATCGCGGGCGTTTGCCAAATTCAACAAAACCAGCCGCCCGATACAACTCAATCGCACGGGAGTTTGTCGCATCAACGCATAGCTCTAGCTGTAACAACCCGCGATCTCGGGCGGTTTGCTCAACCGCCTGTAACAACCGCTTGGCATAACCCAGCCCTTGCGCCGATGGATGAACGTATAGCGGACCAATGTCCGCCATGTGGCGCATCCGCTCTGGCCCACCCTGATGCATAGCGATCAGGGCCACCAAAACATCCTCGGAAAAGCCACCCCAGAATTGCCCCGCCGCCAGTTTTGCGATCAAGGTTGCATCGGACAGGCCCAAAGCCTCAACTTCGGTTAACAAGAAAGCCTCGGGCACACGGCGCAATCCATCGAGCCAAAGGGCCCGATAGGCGTCCAAGTCATCCGGCCCAAGAGGACGGATCATTCGGGATGGTTTGGAATTTGGCCTGACGGGGCTTTGTAAGGGCGGGTCACATCTTTGAGCGTCACTTCGAGCGCTTCGACCGATGCGCGCACAGCCCCATCGCCGGCCAATGTCAACAACACATGCCCTGCCCCGTCTTCACCGGGTTCAAAGCTCATTGATAAAACCGAAAGGATCATGTCCTTGTCCGATTTATCAACCCCTTGCGTTGCAACCGACAATGCATTTTCGATTGTCAAAAGCGATTGCACCCGTTCGACCGGGCGGCCACGTTTGGCAGCCGCCTCAAGGTCTTCGTGACGCACACGGTTCAAAAGCAGGCACAGCCTATGATGGCGCTTTTGATACGCGACTTCGGTCACTGGCAGAACGGAATCCTGCACCAGCGCCGAAATAACCTGGAGGTTGTCGCTATCCAAAGCACCCAAATTTAGCGGGTGGTCGCCGCCATCTTCAAACCGAGCATCTTCACTCATTCGCCTTTGACCCTTTCGATCTTGGCGCCAACCGCCGACAATTTACGCACAACATGCTCGTATCCGCGATCTAGGTGATAGACGCGCGACACCTTGGTTTCACCTTCGGCCGCCAGACCCGCAAGGATAAGCGATACCGAAGCCCGCAAATCGGTTGCCATGACGGGTGCACCGCGCAGTTTTTCCACACCTTTGACTGTCGCTGTTCCGCCGTGGACCTCAATATCGGCCCCCATTCGGGTCAATTCAGGGGCATGCATAAACCGGTTTTCAAAGATCTTCTCTTCGAGAACCGAGGTCCCTTCGGCAGTACACAAAAGCGCCATCATCTGCGCCTGCAAATCGGTTGGGAAACCGGGGAAAGGTTCGGTTGTGATGTCGACGGCTTTGATCCGGTCCGCGCCGCGTGTCACGGTCAGGCCCTTTTCGGACTCGGTCACCGAAACACCGGCCTTTTCGAGCTTATCACAGAAGGCCGCAAGCAGGTCGCGACGACCGCCAAGACAGGTGACTTCGCCACCGCAAAACGCCGGTGCAAGCATGTATGTGCCAAGTTCAATACGGTCTGTGACAACACGGTGGGTCGCGCCGCCTAGACGATCAACGCCCTGAATGGTGATTGTGCTGCTGCCATCGCCTTCGATCTGGGCACCCATTTTGCGCAGGCAATCGGCCAGATCAACAATTTCAGGTTCGCGAGCAGCGTTATTCAGAACAGTTGTTCCCTTGGCCAAAACCGCCGCCAAAAGCGCGTTTTCAGTGGCCCCGACCGAGGCAAACGCAAAATCGACAACGCCACCGCGTAGCCCGCCTTTGGGGGCCTTGGCATGGACATAACCGTCACGCAGATCAAGCTCCGCACCCATGGCTTCAAATGCCTTGAGGTGGAGATCAACCGGACGCGCGCCAATCGCGCAACCGCCGGGAAGCGACACTTCGGCATAGCCGTAGCGCGCCAAAAGCGGACCAAGCACTAGGATCGAGGCGCGCATTTTACGCACGATGTCGTATTCGGCGCGCTGGCTGGTCAAATCATGGCTGCTCATGGCAAGAACCTGACCGTCTTGCATGCTGGTGACCTCGGCCCCAAGCGATTGCAGCAACGTCGTCATGGTCCGGATATCAGACAAGCGCGGCGCATTGGTCAGCGTCAACGGCTCTTCGCTCAGCAAGGTTGCAGGCATCAGCGTCAGACACGCGTTCTTTGCGCCCGCAATCGGAATGTCACCTTTCAATGGGCCATTGCCCGTCACAATAATTGAATCCATGCCTGTCAGTCCTTGTCCTGTACCGCCTCTGGCCCCGCTTTGTCCGCTGTTTGCTCTGCCGCATTGCGCGCGCGGGCCTGCGCCTTACGGCGCCCCATATTGGCCTTAAGCGCCGCTTTCAAGCGGTCTTCGCGTTCAGCATCCTTGTGCTTTTTCGGGGTCGGTTTGTTATCGTTCATGCCATTTGCTTTAACGCAGCAAGCCCTATGGGTCCAGTGGGGCGCAAACACCCCCGCGACCATAGGCCAAAAGAAATCCATCCAAGATGACATTTTTTCAAATTCCGCCCTTGCGCGCCGCGAAAACCGCGTTTAGAAGCCCGCTCACGTTGCTGCTGTAGCTCAGAGGTAGAGCACTCCCTTGGTAAGGGAGAGGTCGAGAGTTCAATTCTCTCCAGCAGCACCATTATTATTCCTGTTCCCCTTGCAGTTAAACGCGAATGAGCCATTCGGAGTTCCGAAAACCTCATTTCGTCTACAAAAATGGGCCCTGAACCGGCCATAGACGCATAGCTTGGCGCATGCCCGGATCTGGGTTGCTAATAAAATTCAGATGGTTACCGCAAAACCTCAATGAAAACTTGATGCCAAGCCCTTGCCCCCGAAAACCTTCCGCTGACAAAGCAGGCTTTGCCGCCCCTTTTGATCCAATCCAGCATCCCCATCAAGCCGCCAATGAACGGCATTGATCTGCCGTAAAAGCAGCTCATTTTTAGTCGCCCATGGCTAAAAACTGCGCACAATCAGATCCTTACACCAAAACAAGCTCTTTCTGGGAGAAGGCGACCTTTGACCTCGGAACCTCAGATGGCGGACATTTGAGACCGACGAGAATGGTGGAAAACATTGACTTTAATGCCAAACAGGTGATCAGACTAAGCCGCCGTTTGGTGACGAAATAGCCCCAAAGAAAGCCACTTTTATGTCTATGTCTCTTTTCCCCGCGATACTGGTGATCCTTGAAATTATCGCCCTGTGGTTTTCATGGAAAGCTATCTCATCGTCCCGCACCCCCCAGGGGGCAATCGGCTGGGTTATCTTTCTCGTGACAATGCCTCTGCTTGGCATCCCACTTTACCTGCTGTTCGGTCATCATAAGTTTTCTGGCTATGTCATTGCACGACGGGACAGTGAAGAAGCCGTTGAAGGTCTGAAAAAGTTTAGAGATGAAAACGCCCCGGAGACTGCCCCCGAATTTCCTGTACAAATCATGGAGAAAATTTCGGAAATGCCTGCTGTGCGCGGCAATAATATGGAAATTCTCATCGACGGCGATCAGACCTTTCAGGCGATTTTTGAAGCAATCGACGCAGCTCAGTCCTACGTGTTGGTTCAATTTTACATTGTTCACAACGACACCTTAGGCAAACAGCTCAAGGAACGAATGATCGCTGCTGCAAAACGCGGTGTTGAGGTCAAGTTTATGTTCGATGCGGTTGGTAGCGTCGCCCTGCCCCGCCACTATTTCCAGGACCTGCGCGCCGCTGGTGTTCAAACGGTAGATCCGCGAGACATGAGAGGGCCCAAAAACCGCTTTCAAATCAATTTCCGAAACCATCGGAAAACTGTGATCGTCGATGGGACGGTTGGGTTCACGGGTGGATTGAATGTTGGCGATGAATATATGGGTAAAAGCCCGAAATTCGGCGCATGGCGAGACACTCATGTTCGTTTGAAAGGGCCAATCGTTTCTCAGTTGCAGCTCATTTTCGCCGAAGATTGGCATTGGGCAACGGAGCAAGTTCTGTTGACAAATCTGAACTGGGTGAGCGCCCATGATGACCGGGATATGACAGGCATGATCGTCTCAACCGGGCCCGGTGACAATTTGGAAACCGGTGCCTTGTTTTTCTTCTCAGCGATCAGCGCGGCAAAATCACGAATTTGGATCGCCACCCCATATTTTGTTCCCGACACAGACGTGCTGACCGCCCTGAAACATGCGGTTTTACGCGGTGTCGACGTGCGAATTCTGGTTCCGGATGTGATCGACCACTATACTCCGTGGTTAGCGGCTTTTGCGTATTTCGATGAAATCCAAGATGTCGGTGCCCAGATTTGGCGCTACAAAGACGGGTTCATGCACCAAAAGGTAGTTCTCGTTGATGACAGCTTTGCTGCAATTGGGACATCAAACCTCGACAACCGTTCATTCAGGCTCAACTTTGAAGCCATGGCTGTGATGTACGATCCAAGAGCCGCCGCTGAGACGGAGGCCTTTTTGCTTGCAGACTTTGAGCGGTCCGAGCAGTTGACGAAAAAGCTTAAAGATCAACGGTTGGCTATCCGAGTTGGTGCGCCAATTTCTCGGATTTTCTCACCGCTGTTGTAGCGCATTGGCGAACAGCTGAGCTCTAACAAGACTTGGGTCAACACGCCTCTATCGCCTCGGCCAAATCTGATACTTTGAATGGCTTGATTAAAAGAGTCGTACCAACCGCAATTTTCCCGCTTTTGCCGAGTGCCTCAGCCGGGTGCCCAGACATAAAGATCACTTTGATATCAGGGCGGATCAGCATAACCTCTTGAACGAATTGGGGGCCGTTTTTGCCACCTGGCAGCACCACATCAGACAAAATGAGCGACGTCTCGGGGTTTTGCGACAAGACCAGATGACCAGCGGCGGCATCTTCCGCAGAAACCGGTTTATAGCCAAGATTTCTCAACATTTGTACCGCCAAATCCCGCAAGGCGGGGTCATCTTCGATCACCAAAACGGTTTCGCCTTGTCCCTTTGGAGTTTCTTTGATCTCTTTAGTGTCGGGTTTGCTCTCACGTTCCATCGCGCGAGGTAGATACAAATTTACCGTTGTTCCGACCCCAAGTTCGCTGGTGATAGAGACTTGCCCACCAGACTGCTGCGCAAACCCAAGAACCATTGACAAGCCAAGCCCGCTGCCTTCTCCGACACCTTTTGTGGTAAAAAAGGGCTCACACGCGTGCTCAATCGTTTCTTGGGACATGCCGGTTCCAGTGTCTTCCACGGAGAAAACGACATAATCACCGGCGTCGATCACCAACGCCTTGTCAGAAGAAGTGCCATCGAAGGTGGTGTTGAAGCATGAAATTGACAACGTCCCGCCTGTGGGCATGGCGTCTCTGGCATTCAATGCCAAGTTCAAGAGTGCGTTATCGACCTGCCCCGGGTCGGCCAAAGCAGACCATATATCGGGCTCAACGTTAAGTTTTAAATCAATGGTTTCGCCGATTACGGGTTTGAGCAAGGACGGCAGCACAGTCATCAAACTGGACAAGTCTAGTTTGATTGGCCGCAGCGGTTGGCGACGAGAAAAAGCCAACAAGCGTTGAGTAAGCTCGGCTCCGCGTTCAGAAGCCCGGATAATAGAGGCGATATGTGGGGCGGTAGATTTGTCATCAACAATGTCTTCTAGCAGCTCGGCATTCCCAAGAATAACAGCCAAAAGGTTGTTAAAATCATGCGCCACACCACCGGTGAGCTGACCTATCGCTTCCATCTTTTGCGCTTGATGTAGACGGTCTTCCAAATCAATGCGGTCGGTTATGTCCGTGAGAATGCCCGATGTTCGAACCGCACGCCCCTCTAGGTTGGCCGTCGCATGCCCTCGCGCCAGGAACCACCGATACTCCCCCGACTTGGACCGCAGTCTGTATTCAGAGGAAAACGCGACCCCGGTGTCTTTGAGGTGGGATTTCACATCGCTAAGATAGGTTTCGAGATCATCCGGATGCACAATCGGCGCGAGGGAGGCCTGCATCAGTTTCTGAAAGTCTTCTTCGCTGTACCCCAATCCCTGCGCAAACCCCGGCGACATGTAAAAGTTCTGGGTTTCAAGGTCCCAGTCCCAGATCGTAATTGCTTCGACGGCCAAGGCCAAACGCGTCTGACTTTCTCGCAAAGCGAGGTCCTTTTGGCGCTGCTTCGTCACGTCTTGGCCCACCGTCACAAGACCGCCACTGTCGAGGCGTTGCTCATACAATTGCAAGATGACACCGTCGGTTCGTACAACTTCGAACCGCGCGGCTTGCTGAGTTTGACGGCGCGCTAAGCTATTGGCAAGATAGGCGTCTTCCTTACCGTCGATCCCTGCCACCAAACCCTGTTCAATGTTGGCGCGCAAAAAGTCCTCAAAGCTAATTCCCGGAACGGTCACTTCTGGCGTCTGCTTGTTTAGGTCCCGAAACATGCGATTCCCGAGGACAAGTTTGTCATCCCTATCCCAGAGGCTGAATAGCTCATCTAAACCTTCCACAGCACTGGCCAAAAAGGTGTTGGCTTGTTCAACTTGGGTTTGCGCCTGCACGGTTTCCGTCACATCCGTTGCGACACCCCGGTACCCCGTGAAAACACCTTGGTCATCAAAGGTTGGCACACCCGAGGTTCGAACCCATTTTTGGTCACCATGAACCTCAATGGCATAAACAAAATCTTTAAAAGGACGGCACTGCTTTAGATCCTCAAAATGCTCCTGCCATTTTTGATCATCCCCAACAGAATGCCGAAAATCGCCGCGTTTTCGGCCGATGAAATCCTTATGAGTTACTCCGAAAAACGTTTCGATCCCTTCCGAAAACCATGTGACACGAAGGTTTTGATCCATCTCCCAGAACCAATCCGAGCTTGCCGACGCAAATTCCTGAAACCGTTTCTGACTGTGGACCAATGAGATACGCCGTTCAATCAACTGATGCGTTAACACCCCAAGAACAATCGCGAGAGCGGTTCCAATCGCCAAGATGAGCTCATCAATGTGGGAATTGGTCTTGAGCGTGTAGCTCGGCAAAGGCGCGACTGACACAGTCCACTCGCGACCTCCGACTTTGATCACGTTGACATCAGCGGTGTCATCATCAGCGACGGCATCAGTTGTCGCGAAAAGTGTTTGCCCGTTGTCCTCGACACGAATGCTAAAATTGTCGATTGGATTTTCGGTGATTGCGCTCCTCATCAATGGGGCTGTGCGAAAAACAATGTTTAGGTAGCCGGTTCGCTGTCCTAGTGAAGCCAACGGCAAATAGGCAACAAACCCGGTGCCGCCTTGGGCCAAGGTGATCGGCTGAGTGAGTTGAAGAGAGTCCGTTTTGTCAGCCCGCGCAAGCGTTTCCGACGGAACAGGCAGTGTTTTTAGGTCCAAGCCCAAAACCGCGGCATTGCCTTCCTCGGGTGTAACAAGTCGAATAAATCCATCTGCATCGACCCAGTTCAACGCTTGCAAATCTCCGAAAAGCTGGTGGAAAAGGCCGGTTTCAGCCCGAAAAACATCGAGATTCAGCGCCCCCCGCCCGTTAAAATGGCTTCGAAGCAATTCTGCCGCATTCAGACGCGCCGCTAAATGTGTTTCCAACCTCGCGGCAAAGTTTGAGCTCACCACTCGTGTTTCTGAGGCCAGGCGGTCATCTTGGATACTTAAATGCACATTATAAAAGAAGACAGACGCAACCAAAGTCGCCAAAGCCACTCCAAAAGGGATCATGAATGTCGTCTTCAACGCCATAAGTAACTGTTTATCCTGTATTTCACCGTGAAACCAAAAAAGGCGAATGGCCTCTTCTGATCAACTGAACTCCAATCGCAACTGTAACCTAAACGATAAGCGAAGATGATAAAGATTGTTGATGCGTCAGTTTGGTCAAACGCTTTTAAATTTCCCCACCCGTTTCAGCCCCTCAAAGCCTAAAACCGATGATACCGTTTAAACAAACCAAAGAGAAACTCCTCGCGGGAAGTCATCTTTCCCGAACAACGCAAGGTCATTGGTGACGTTGGCACTTGTGGAAGCCTTAAAATGCCGCTTCAATTTGGCCATTGAACGAGTTACCAGTTAAATTGATAGCAACTGGCGCGTGGTGTGTGGTCGACAGATCAGAGATATCTGGTGGGTTGATATTCTAATAGAGCAAGCTAGTTAGCGGCAAAAAATACAGTTTCTCCCTAGGTTGTTTTTCGTCGAAGGGGGCTCACTTGGTTATTGGCGTCGCACTTTCGTTGTCCGCGCCACCTTCATAGGACGTTTAAAATGTTGACCCCATTTCACCTAGCTTTCAACGTAACTGATCTTGGCGAAGCTCGTAAATTCTATTGTGACCTTCTTGGTTGCGAAGAAGGTCGATCAACTGAAAGCTGGATTGATTTCAACTTTTTTGGTCATCAACTTTCGCTGCATCTTGGCCAACCATTTGAAAGCAAAGCCACAGGTCACGTCGGCGAACACATGGTCCCCATGCCGCATTTTGGCGTCATTTTGCAAATGCCAGAATGGCAATCCTTGGCAGAAAAGCTTACCTCGGCAAAGCTCGATTTTGTGATTTCACCAACTGTCCGGTTTGAGGGAGAACCCGGCGAGCAAGCAACCATGTTCTTTTTTGACCCCAGTGGAAATCCTATTGAAATAAAAGGATTTTCTAACATAAATGCTGTGTTTAGCTCTTAGTTGGCCAACATCGCAGGCAAAGCTGATTATTGGTTTCCCCCTTTGCGTCCGCTAGGATCGCTATCTCCCCAGCTTTGGAGGGGAGCGCCGTTAAAACCTAAGCTCCTTGCAGTTTCGGCAATGAGATCACCGCCCTATACCGATGTTCGGATTTCTATGTTGTATGTTCAAAACTGACATGCTTTGACCCCGCCCCACGTCAATCCGGCGCGATTTCGTTTGAAAACAGTCCGGCTCCTAGCGTTTGTCAGCCATTCTATGGTTGATCCTTTCGGAAATTTCATTTGCGACAGCAAACTAAAGAGACCCTTCTTTTTCGACAGGTTGGTCGCTCGGCAGGACCTTTGCCGAAAAAATACAAATCGTCAGAAGGCTTTGCAACTGCAACCAAGATCATCAGAAGGATGCGAAAAAACCAAGAAGTATCAGCTTCTCAGCGCCATCTGAGCATTGCTTCTTCGCTCTGATAGACCCGAAAGGTAAAGAGACGAGCAGACGCAGCGCAAGCCGCTGCCAAGGTGCCGAAAATTTCTTGACATATGACGTGAATTTCACACCGTAAAGTATTGAAATATATCCACTTAAGAAACAACGCGGCTCTGCCTGAACGAAAAAGATGAGACCGGAAAGCTATGGCTTTCACAATATCAACATCTCACTTAGCTTTCTTTGTGGACAATTCCCAGACCACATCGCCATTGTGACTTTTTTAGGAGGAAAATCCCAAAAAATATCAAAGTAAGACCTGAAAAGTACAACTTTCACGCGCACCCAGCAGCCCCGTGAAAATGATATCCACAAACTATCCACTTTAGATGGCTGGCCCAAGACCTTGTTTCAAAGCTCTATATTGTTCCTCGGCCAACTTATCCACATTTTAAGTCCTCAGTTGGCAGTTTTCGACCAATTCCGACGTTGCCCCCAACGAGGTCCAGCAGAGAGCTCTTGCCATTTTCACCCCGGCGGGCCTAATCCCGGCCAACACAACAAACCGGATGTCATAGTGCTGCTCTATCGTTTTCTTCTTAGCCTGTTTGCGACGGCCGTTCTGACCAAGGGTGACGTTGCCGCACGACTGGGGCATTCCGTCGCCGCGTCAGGACCACATGTTTGGGTCCATGGGGCCTCAAACGGCGAGTTGCACTCTGCACGCCCGGTGTTGGAAAAACTGATCGCAGAGCGTTCGGACTTGAACTGGCTTATCACCTGCAACACAGATACCGCTCGGACAATGGTTGCCGCGTGGAATCTACCTAGAACGTCTGTTCGCCTTGCCCCGGTTGACCTTTTTTGGGTGGCCAAGCGTATGCTGCGTGACTGGGATGTACGCGCACATATTGCATTAGAATCCGAAATTTGGCCCCATCGCACGCTTGCCTGCCAAGGGCCAACGATCCTACTGGGCGCAAGAATGAGTGCGAGCACAGCCAGAAGTTGGGCCAAGTTGGGCGACCTCCCCCAACGCGTTCTTGAACGGGTTAGCTTTGCATCGGCGCAAGATGTCGACACACGTGATCGATTGGTTGAACTGGGATTGCCACAAACTGCCATCGGCCCTGTCGCTGATCTCAAGGCGCTCTACTCCCCAATTAATCAGGCTCCAGATTCTGCGCTTCAAGCTACATTTCAACGCAACCAGACTTGGCTCGCAGCCTCCACCCATGAAGGAGACGATGAGGTTGTGTTTGACGCACATGTCGAGGCGATCAAGCAAGACCCCAAGCTTCGGTTGATCCTAGCGCCGCGCCATCCCAAGCGTGCGCCGGACATCCTCAAACTTGCTCAAGACCGTGGCTTGACCGTGGCTCGGCGAAGCGCGGATGAACCGCCAGAAGCCCAAGTTTATTTGGCTGATACGATGGGCGAAATGCCGATGTGGTATCAACTGGCTGGTCGGGTTTTCATCGGTGGTAGCTTGAGCGATCGTGGCGGCCACACCCCATACGAGCCCGCAGCTTTTGGTGCCGCCCTAATACATGGGCCTGATATGGCCAACTTTTCGGCGGCACGGGATCGCCTAGCCAAAGCAAACGCCGCCAAGGAGGTATCGACGCCACAAGGCTTGGCTGACGCATTAATCGCCCTAAATCATGGACAAGTCGAAATGGGGCAAAAAGCGCAAAGCGCCTTGCGAGTTGAGACCGATTTAGACGGGCTGTGCAAAACTCTGCTGGAAATCTTGCCAAATGCTTAGCTTTGCTTGCGCACGTAAACCTTTTGTTTATCTTTAACCGGCCCAATAGAGCAGATAATCAGACAGCGACATGATCCAATACAGCCTCAAATGTACCGATGGACACCAGTTCGACAGTTGGTTCCAATCGGCAAGTGCCTTTGACAAGCTACAGGCCGCAGGCCATGTGGCCTGTTTGGTGTGCGGTTCTGAAAAGGTCAAAAAGGCGTTAATGGCCCCTCGGGTTACAACATCAGAACTTGCCACTTGTCCCAAAAGCGAAACAAGCGCGCCTGAAGTTGAAAAGCCGGCCTTGTCGGCTCCGAGCTCTGAAGCAGAAACTGCCATTGCCAAGCTCAAAGAGCATGTCGAAAAAAACTCGGATTACGTGGGTAAGGACTTTGCCAGCGAGGCACGGGCCATGCACGACGGCGACACACCCGAACGCGCGATTTGGGGCGAGGCCAAGTTAGAAGACGCCAAGGCGCTCGTTGATGATGGCATTCCGGTCGCCCCCCTCCCCTTTGTGCCAACGCGCAAAAGCAACTGATGGCGGTTTTCTTGATAACTGGTGCCAATCGCGGCATTGGCGCAGAACTTGACCTGCAACTGACACAACGCGGCGATACGGTTCTTGGCACGGCCCGAAACCACCCGGAATACTTGCAGCTAAACGTATCGGACCCTACATCTCATCGCGACTTGGCACTGGAACTCGAAGGTAAGCAAATCGACTGCTTGGTTTGCAATGCTGGTGTGTTTTTGGACAAAAACGAAAACCTCGCTGATGGGTTCCCCGCCCAAATGTGGGCCGAAAGCTTTGCCGTCAATGTCACCGGTGTATTTCTATCGGTGCAAGCCCTCTTGCCCAACCTTCAGATGTCACCAAATCCAAAGATCGCAATTATTTCCAGCCAGATGGGCTCTGACACCCGCTCCCCCGGTGGCCAGTATATTTACCGTTCCTCCAAAGCCGCGGCACTCAATCTCGGGCTTAATCTTGCGTCGGACCTAAAGGCCCTTGGCATTGCCGTTGGCGTGTTTCACCCGGGCTGGGTCAAGACCGACATGGGCGGCCCCGATGGTGAAATCACTCCGAAACAAGCCGCCGATGGGCTTATCGCCCGGTTCGATCAGTTGACGTTGCAAAACACCGGGTGCTTTCAAACGTGGGACGGGCGGGACCACCCCTATTAACCAAGCCCTGACAACATGACCAATGAAGTTTGACGCAAGAAACTTGCGTCAGATTGACCAGTCTTTCGCAAATGGCCAAATCTAAACCCAGAACACGCAATCGCGCGTTTTGCGCCCTTGCACAAACACCATTCAACGCGTACACCCCCGCCCGATCTGACAGGAAAGGCGCATCATGCCCGTTCTCGTAATGAAATTTGGCGGCACCTCTGTCGCCACGCTTGACCGCATCCGCCGCGCTGCAAAACGTGTCGGTGTTGAGGTTGCCAAGGGCTATGACGTGATCGTCATCGTCTCGGCCATGTCTGGCGAAACGAATAAACTCGTTGGCTATGTCAACGAAACATCCGAGCTGTTTGACGCCCGCGAATACGACGCGATCGTCAGCTCGGGTGAAAATGTGACGGCAGGGCTGATGGCGTTGACGCTTCAGGAAATGGACGTGCCGGCGCGCAGCTGGCAGGGTTGGCAAGTTCCGGTGAAAACCACCGATGCCCATTCTGCCGCGCGGATCGAAGAGATACCGCCTGCCAACATCATGCAGAAATTCGACGAAGGCATGAAGGTTGCCGTCGTCGCCGGTTTCCAAGGCATCAGCCCGGACGGGCGTATCACAACCCTTGGACGGGGCGGATCGGACACCACAGCGGTGGCCTTTGCCGCCGCCTTTGAGGCCGAGCGTTGCGACATTTATACGGATGTGGATGGGGTCTATACCACCGACCCACGCATCTGTGACAAGGCACGCAAACTTGATAAGATTGCGTTCGAAGAAATGCTGGAACTGGCATCGCTTGGTGCCAAAGTATTGCAGACCCGCTCGGTCGAACTTGCGATGCGCTACAAGGTTAAGCTGCGTGTATTGAGCAGCTTTGAGGAACAGTCGGACGAAGCCGGAACGCTCGTTTGCGACGAGGAGGACATCATGGAAAGCAATGTCGTGGCCGGTGTGGCCTATTCGCGGGACGAAGCCAAAATGACGCTGGTCTCGGTTGCCGATCGTCCGGGGATTGCCGCCGCCATCTTTGGCCCGCTAGCCGAAGCGGGCATCAATGTCGATATGATCATCCAGAACATCTCTGAAGATGGTCGCACTGATATGACCTTCTCCTGCCCGACCGATCAAGTGGCGCGGGCGCAAAAGGCCATCGACGGGATCAAAGCTTCGGGCGAGCTGAACTTCTCAGGCGTCGACATCGACGAGAGCGTTGCCAAGATTTCGATCGTCGGAATAGGCATGCGCAGCCATGCGGGTGTTGCGTCGAAAATGTTCAAAGTCCTGTCGGACGAAGGCATCAACATCAAAGTGATCACCACGTCAGAGATTAAAGTCTCGGTTCTGATTGAACGCAAATACATGGAGCTGGCGGTTCAGGCGCTTCATGACGCATTTGAGCTTGAAAAAGCTTAACAACTGCGAACAATTGGTGACACGCCGCGTTCTGAAATGAGCGCGGCGTTCTCATTTCTGGCCCCAGCAATTGATCTATGTGCCCAAGGCTTCAGCAACCTTGAAAACCTTGCATTTTTGCTGCGTTGCGGCGGGGCATTGTGCTTTCCCTTGACCCGGGAACTCGCCTATAGCTGGTATTCGAAGAGGTGAGGAGCGAGGCCAAATGGCTGACAATCTTGAGAGCGAAAGCCGTAAACTGCTTGGACGGCTGCGTGACACGATGGCCGAAGAGGCCGCCGGTCAGGAAAGGCTGGACAAGATTACGCACCTGACTGCGGATAGTATGCGTACCGAGGTGTGCTCGATCTATCTGTTCCGGGATGCGGAAACACTTGAGCTTTGTGCGACGCAAGGTCTAAACCAAGAGGCCGTGCACGAAACCCGTATGAAAATGGGCGAAGGTCTGGTTGGGCGCGTGGCCAAATCCGGCGACGTGGTAAACACCGAAGATGCGCCTTCCGAGCCTGGGTTCCGCTACATGCCCGAAACCGGCGAGGAAATCTATTCCAGCTTCTTAGGTGTTCCAATTCAACGTCTTGGCGAAAAGCTTGGCGTGTTGGTGGTACAAAGCAAAGAGAAACGTAGTTTCACCGCCGATGATGTTTACGCTTTGGAAGTCGTCGCGATGGTTTTGGCCGAAATGGCGGAACTTGGGGCCTTTGTCGGCGAAGGGGCCGCGTTGAAAGCCCGGCACACACAAGCGGTTTTGCTACGCGGTGGAACAGGTCAGGAAGGTACGGCCATGGGCCACGTCTGGCTGCACGAACCTCGTGTTGTTGTGACAAATCTGGTGGCAGATGATCCCGCTTCGGAACGAGAGCGCCTTCATGAGGCCGTCGACACATTGCGGGTCTCGGTTGATCAAATGCTCGCGGGTGCTTCGGCGGATACCGAACAAATGCAAGTGCTCGAAGCTTACAGGATGTTTGCCAATTCCAAAGGCTGGATGCGGCGCATGGAAGAGGATATTTCGCGTGGTTTGTCGGCCGAAGCGGCGGTCGAGAAAGAACAATCGCAGGCCCGTGCGCGCATGCGTCAAATCACCGACGGTTACCTGCGCGAACGGCTCCATGACCTCGATGACCTCTCTAACCGCCTGCTGCGAATTCTGACGGGCCAAGGGCGTGAAACCGGGTCTGAAATGCCGTCTGATCCCGTTTTGATTGCCCGCAATATCGGCCCGGCTGAGTTGCTTGAATATGGGCGCGGGCTCAAAGGAGTTATCCTAGAAGAAGGCTCGGTTGGCTCACATGCGGCTATTGTTGCCCGTGCTCTTGCGATCCCGTTGATTATCCATGCAGAGCGAATCACCAATGAGGCGCTCACCGGTGACCAGATTTTGGTTGATGGCGATCAAGGCATTGTTCACCTCCGCCCCGACGAACAAGTTGTCAGCGCGTTTCGGGATAAAATGGCCATGCAGGCCAAGGCACAAGAACGCTACGCGTCGATCCGTGACACCCCCTGTATCACGGCTGACAATCAACAAATCCACCTTCATATGAACGCCGGATTGATGGCGGACCTGCCGTCTCTAGACAGTTCAGGCGCTGAAGGCGTCGGGCTGTTCCGTACCGAACTACAATTTCTCATTCGCAATCAAATGCCTCGGCGAACTGAACTCGCAGCGCTCTACAAGCGCGTTTTAGACGCCGCACATGGCAAGCGCGTTGTGTTTCGCACATTGGATATCGGGTCAGACAAAGTTCTGCCGTATATGAAACCGCAGGACGAGCCCAACCCGGCCTTGGGCTGGCGGGCTATTCGTGTTGCTTTGGACAAACCGGGTGTGATGCGCATGCAGCTTCAGGCCTTGTTGCGCGCCGCCGAAGGGCGACCTTTGACCGTGATGTTCCCGTTTATCGCCCAATATAGCGAGTACGAGCAGGCGCGCAATGAGGTCGACACCGTCTTGGCACGCGAAAAACGCCTTGGGCATGCCGTTCCCGAGAGCCTCGAAATTGGTGCAATGTTGGAGACACCCTCGTTGGCCTACGCACCCCAGAAATTCTTTGACGAAGTTGAGTTTCTGTCGATTGGGGGCAACGACCTCAAGCAGTTCTTCTTTGCGGCGGATCGGGAAAACGAACGTGTGAGACGGCGTTATGATACGCTTAGCGTGTCCTTTCTGAGCTTTCTTGAAGGAGTTGTTGAGCGTTGCGAAGGATCGGGCACACACCTGAGCTTTTGTGGTGAAGACGCCGGACGCCCGGTTGAAGCTCTCTGCCTTGCAGCGATGGGAATCCGGAACCTGTCGATGCGACCAGCCTCAATTGGCCCGGTCAAGAGTTTGCTAATGCGGTACAGTTTGACGGAAATCCGCAACGTGATCGAAGACGCGGGCGCAAGAGGAGAACAATCCGTGCGCGCAGCTGTTATGGATTATCTTCGCGAAAACGGGTGATCGTTGTGTGAGACGGTCGCCCAATTTCCGCGCACGGAAATTGTAAAACTCTTGCAAGAGTTTTGGTTGCGCGAGCAACGCGCGTTTAAAATCATTCATATGTTGAAACATGAAAACACCCGGCTGCGGAGTACTTCCAACAGCCGGGCGTGAAGTCGATGACTTTACGTCTGCACCCTCTACCATTCTGGCCAAAGGCACTATGTCGCGCTTTTCTACGCGGTTCAGGTCTGTTTTCACCTTGGGCGATGCGCTTTTCCGTTCTGCCCCGGAGGCGCGATTTGGCCCAAGATCAGACCTCTTCAAAACAGAGGACTTGGTTTCCTCTTTGCAATTACAAAGCTAGGTCAATTCCCCTAAAATTTGTTTAAGCGTCTTCGGTCTTTTTAGATTTTTTAGTCTCGTCTTCGAGCTCATCGCGCAATTGGCCGACAAGGGTGACCATTGGAGCACCTGTGTCACGCGACAAAGCCAACAGGCCGAAATGCACATGCGCCATTTGCTGATAATAGCTGGTATAGGCAAAGTTCACCGCAGCACCCGCTGCAGCCCCGATAACAGGGACCGCCTGCGTGGCCAATTTTTGTCCCATAATAATTGACATACGCGGCGCAATGGCTGCGATCACACGCTGTGCCGTAGATCCCGTCAGGGCCAAGCGCGCGGATAGAAACGCGATATCGGCACCATCATCCTTTTCCAAGGGACCCGCCGAGGCAAAGACCGTTAAGCATTCTCTCGCAATCTCCGGCTCGTCCGGATCAAATCCATGTTCGACGGCAATGCCTTGGATCGCCCGCATCAAAACAGTTGTGGTGACCGGCAACTCGCCCAAAGACGTCACAACGCCACCTGCTCCGCCCACGGCCCCCATGGCTGTGGCAAAGGCCGTGTTCAACCAGCCACGTTTGTCGCCGACCTTGCTGCGCGAATAACGCGCCGTGTGAAAGGCAACATTTAACGCCCCACGGGTTGCTTCTTCCAAGCCGGATTTCACACCAACTGGCAAACGATCAAGCAAGCTATCAGCTTGGCTGCCCAAAAGGTTCAAAACTTGGATACCAGCTGAGTTCGCAGCCCTGTGTCGCTCGGCCAAGACGGCGATCTCGGCGGGCAACGAACGTGTTGGCAATGTGGGTTCACTCATGAAAATCTCCTTTAGCGCTCTCACAAAGATGTGAGCGTGAAAGGCATATTTCAACCCTTAGGCGTTTCGACTTTGGAAACAGGCCCTTTTGTATTTTGCCACGCACCGGAAACCAATTCGACGCCAAGAACCCTATCCGGGTTAGTCGGCGGAGGCATGACAACCCCCTGCAATGGCTTAAACCCAAAGCGAGCATAATAGGGGGCGTCACCGACCAAAATCACCCGTTTGTGCCCGGCTTCCGCCGCACGTGCCAAGGTATCGCGGATCAAAGATGAGCCGAGCCCTTCGCCCTGCGCAGTTGGGTGGACGGCAATAGGACCAAGCAACAACGCCTTGTCCGCGCCAACCAAAACCGGCCAATACCGGATCGCAGCCCCCAAGATGCCATCGCCGTCGCGCGCAACAACGCAAAGCCCCTCGACCGGGGGAACTTCGTCGCGCAACCGATAGGACGACAAGGCCGAACGCCCCGGCGCAAAGCAGGTGTCATAGAGGTTCTCGACCTCCCACCAATCATCTGGTGTTTCGGGGCGAAGCGTAAACAATTCTGTCTCTCGGGCAATCTGATGTGCATTCTGGCGCAAAGCGGCGTATCACGGCAGAAATCCTCGCGCAAACAGGAAGAAGCCCGGATGTTCTATCGACCCGAAAATGGCCATGGCCTCCCCCACAATCCATTTAACGCCATTGTCACCCCCCGCCCCATCGGGTGGATATCCACACGAGGGTCTGAGGGCGACAATATCGCACCCTACTCGTTCTTTAACGCCGTTGCATATGTTCCGCCGCAAGTGATGTTTTCTTCGACAAGCGCCAAAGACAGCCTTGCCAACATCCGAGAGACCGGCGTGTTTTGCGTAAACGTTGTGTCGGAAGCCCTAAAAGAGCAAATGAACGACAGCTCAGCGGCCCTCCCCCGTGGCACCGATGAATTCGCGCATGTTGGAATCGAAAAAGCCGAATGTGAAACCATCGATGCTCCGCGTGTTGCCAATGCGCCTGCTGCTTTGGAATGCAAGCTGACGCAAATTCTTGACCTACCTGGAGAGGCCAATTTTGCCGTTTTCGGCGAAGTCACCGGGGTCCATTTGCGTGATGATTGCCTGCGCGATGGCATCTTTGATGTGCTTAGTTTCAACCCCGTATCTCGTCTTGGCTATCGAGATTTCGCAACAGTACGCGACGTGTTCAGCTTGAAACGGCCGGGCGAGTAAGCTGAGGCATCACCTATTTGAATCGCGTCCGGTCAGGAGAAACCGAACTGGACGCGATACCTGAAGACCGCTAGGCTGGCCTCATAACCGATGGAGGCCATGATGGATCAGACCCTTTGAAACCCTGACACCAACAGATTTCGAAGGAGGCGACATGTCTTTGCCTGATCCCACACGCACCTATCCCATCACCTTGCCTGATGGGTCCGCCCACAAGGGCACTGTTTTTCTGAATCGAGTCATCGATCATCCGCGCATGCATATTGGGGATTACACCTATGCGTCGGATTTTGATCCGCCCGACGATTGGGCCGCTCGGCTGGCCCCCTATCTTTTTCCGTTTAGCAAAGAGCTTTTGAGCATCGGAAAGTTCTGCCAAATCGCCCATGGCGTCCGTTTTATTGGCAGCTCCGGCAACCATGAAACCAAGGGGCCAAGCACCTTTCCTTTTGCGGTGTTTGAACCCGATACTATGCTTGGCTATCAACCGGACACACGCGACATGACCATTGGAAATGATGTCTGGCTTGGTTTTGAAGCCAAGGTTTTACCGGGGGCAACCATTGGGAATGGCGTGATAGTCGGGGCTGGTGCCGTCGTGCGCGGATCAATTCCGGACTATGCAATTGTCACTGGGAATCCCGCTCGCGTCGTTCGCATGCGTTATAGCGCAGAAGAGATTTCAGACCTCTTGGCCTTGGCATGGTGGGATTGGCCACCGGAGCGCATTGCCATGGCTAAATCCGCGCTGGAAGCCGGATCAGTCAATGATTTGAAGGTGTTTGCCCCGCAATAACGAAGGCCTAAGGATCCGGCGTGGCGTGCACGCCGGACCTATTTCGCAAGGGTTTAGTGACCGCCGAGAATGCCGGTCTTAACGCTATAATCGGCCGCAATCTGATAGTCGGGGTCATCGTCACTATCGACCATAAGATGCCCGGCTTTGTTCAGAAGCTGATGGCAATCACGGCTGAGGTGGCGCAGTTGGATTTTCTTACCCGCCATTTCGTATTTACCGGCTACGGCCTCGATTGCTTGCAACGCTGATTGGTCCGCAACACGGCTATCGGCGAAATCAATGATCACAACCTCGGGGTCGATGGCCACGTCAAATAGTTCGGTGAACCCATCCGCCGACCCAAAAAACAACGGCCCGTGGATTTCGTAAACCTGCGCGCCCTCTTCTGTTTTAGATTCGCGTTTGGTTGCGGTAATGCGTGTCGCGTTCTGCCATGCATAGGCCAGCGCGGAAACGATCACGCCAACCACAACAGCAACCGCAAGGTCTTCCATGACGGTGACAACGGTCACGAGCAAGATAACAAAGGCATCGGTTAGAGGCACTTTACGCAGGATGGTAAGCGAGTTCCAAGCAAAGGTGCCGATCACAACCATGAACATCACCCCAACCAATGCGGCCAAAGGAATGAGTTCGATAAGAGGTGACGCAAAGAGGATAAAGATCAACAAGAACAGCGCGGCTGCGATCCCGGCAATGCGGGTGCGGGCCCCGGATTTCACGTTGATCATCGACTGACCAATCATCGCGCAACCGCCCATACCACCAAAGAAACCGGTTAGGATATTGGCCCCACCTTGGGCGATACACTCTTGTGACGCACCGCCGCGTTCACCGGTCATGTCACCCACAAGGTTCAGCGTCAAAAGCGATTCGATCAGGCCAATCGCCGCCAGAATGACCGCGTAGGGCAGAATGATTTGAAGGGTTTCCCACGTCAGCGGAACCTGAGGAATGTGGAACGGAGGCAAGCCGCCTTGGATCGACGCCATGTCACCCACGCGCGGAACGTCTATCCCAAAGCCAATAACCAGCGCGGCAACGATGCCAATCCCGGCCAACGGTGCCGGGACGACCCGGCTAATCTTGGGCATGACCCAGATAATCGCCATGGTCAGCACGGTCAGGCCTAGCATCAGAAACATCGGCAAGCCCGAGAGCCATTCACCGCTGGTCATGCCTTCTGCGGTCTGTTGGATCGATCCGGGCACTTTGAATTGCGCCATTTGCGCGAGAAAGATCACAATCGCCAAGCCGTTGACAAAGCCCAACATAACCGGATGCGGTACCAATCGGATGAACTTGCCCCACTGCATCACGCCGGCAAAAACCTGCAAGAAGCCCATCAAGACAACCGTTGCGAAGAGGTATTCAACACCATGCTGCGCAACCAACGACACCATGACAACGGCCAAAGCGCCGGTCGCACCGGAAATCATCCCCGGCCGCCCGCCAAATAGGGCCGTGACAAGGCCAACCATAAAGGCCGCATAGAGCCCAACCAACGGGTGAACCCCAGCCACAAAGGCAAAGGCCACTGCCTCGGGCACCAAGGCCAAAGCGACAGTCAGACCCGCCAAGAGTTCGATCCGCATTCGCGAAACGGTCAGCCCCTCTTTGGGCATCAGGCTTAGGTCAGGCATGGCAAAACGGTCCGACAAGGCCGCCAACAAAGAGCGTTTCATAGGGTTTCCTGTTCATGGTCGCGCAGGCCGCGTTACTGCACTAACGCTCGAAAGACCAGTGTTATGCCAGTTTGGTTTCTATTTCGTAGCGAAACACCGCCCATTGGGGCAATGGCACCTCACCTTTCTCGTTTGATGGGTTGTTGACGAATCAAACCTTGGTACCTAGGTACGACGCATGACCAAAATTGAACGAATCCAAACCGGCCTTCGGCTGGAAAAACGGCTGCTGAAAGTTCTCAAAGCTCTGGCCGAGCATCTCGACATTTCAACTGCCGAGTTAATCGAAGCCATAGCCTTGCATGCATTTGAGGGAAAAGCGCCTTTTTCACCGGAAACCCGCGCCAAAATCGAGATGCTGCGCGCGGTTTATGACCTTGACCTAACCACAGCCGATAGCCACACAACTCAGGAAGTGGACTAGACCTTGCCCCTACTAGACGCATTTCTCAGCGATACGATCCAACCCGAAGAGTTTGATCATCGCGCCCATGTCATCGTTGGTTTTGAGATACTAAAACGCCACCCGCTGACCGAAGCAAATGCCATCTATACACGCCATCTCAAAGCACTGACTGAGCGCGCCGGAGTCCCCGAAAAATTCAGCGCCCCGATAACAGCTCGTGCCATGGCGTTGATCGCCAGTCGGATGTCTGGTGACGAAGGTGCAGCTCAGTTTCTGGAACGAAACCCAGATTTGCTCGATAGAAGCAGCTTCAAACCGGTTGAACCTCAGGCAATTTCCTAAGCCAATCCACGACTAAAACAGACAAAAACAGCCCGGTGCCGAAACTGCCATGCGCGATGACACTGCGCCAACGTGCCAAGGCTGGGTTTGGAGTTTTACGGGCGAAAAAACCAAATCCAAAACACGGTAGCATCAGCAGAAAAGGTACCAACACGGTCGTCGCGCCATATCCAATTTGTATTGGCGCAGAGGGGTACAGAGCGACCTTGGGCCCAACCAACAGCCCAAGCCCAACTGCCAACCCACCGCCAATCGCATAGTGGGCAAACCAACCAAGCACGCGTTCTCCTACAACTGTTGGCGATGTGATTATCGTTCGATGACATATGCGCCCAACCATCAGATGCCCTAACCAACGTCCGACCAAGGCATAGTCGAGCCCGGCAATGCCCCAAATTCGCATGCGCATCCACGCGACCACATCCATAAACATCGTTGCCATCACGCCGACGCCTGCCAACACAATCCAATCCATTTCAAACTCCTTGTCCTTTCGCGAAGAACAGGCAAACTGCCACTTGAACCATGATTGAGGTCAACGTGGAATTTCTCGATATTGCCGAAGTGGCCACGCATTCGGGCCTTACGCCGTCTGCGCTGCGATACTATGAAAAGCGTGGGTTGATTGAGGCCTTGGGGCGCAAAGGGTTGCGTCGCCAATATGAGGCATCGGTGTTACCGCGCCTTGCTCTGATCCGACTGTGTCGAACGGCGGGGTTCACATTGGAACAAACCGCCGCTCTTTTGCCGTCAGAAGCCAATTTCACCTTGGATCGTCAAACGATTACGGCCCGCGCCGATGACATCGACACGCAAATCGCAGATCTACAAAAACTAAGCCAAATGTTACGCCACATTGCCAATTGCGATGCGCCAAGCCATGCAGAATGCCCATCCTTTCGCGCCACGTTGGAAGAGTTAACCTCAAGTGACCATGCGGCAGGAAAGCTGGAAAGCAGGACAAAGCATGGCTGATGTCAAAAACGCGAACGTGATCGGAAAAATCACCGCCAATGTAAGCGTATAGAACAGCGGACGCTTTTCTTTTCCCCTCTCCTTGTGCAACTTTAACGTCAATCAAAGCCCGCTCAGACAAAGGCAGAACAAAACATGACACACACAATGATCGGCGTGATTGGCGGTTCGGGACTCTATGACATCGACGGCCTAGAAGAGGCGACCTGGGTCGATGTAGATAGCCCTTGGGGAACACCATCTGACCAAATTCTGACCGGGTCATTGAACGGTGTTAAAATGGCCTTTCTTCCGCGCCATGGGCGTGGCCATGTCCATAGCCCAACCACCGTGCCCTATCGCGCTAATATTGATGCGCTCAAGCGCCTTGGCGTTACGGATGTGATCTCAGTTTCCGCCTGTGGTTCCTTTCGAGAGGAATATGCCCCCGGGCATTTTGTCGTTGTCGATCAGTTCATTGACCGGACATTCGCACGCGAAAAAAGCTTCTTTGGGACGGGTTGCGTGGCACATGTCAGCGTTGCGCACCCGACCTGCCCGCGATTGGGTGAGGCCTGTTTCCAAGCCGGATTGGACGCGGGAATAACCATTCACAAGGGCGGCACCTATCTTGCCATGGAAGGTCCGCAATTCTCAACTTTGGCTGAATCCAAGATGTATCGCGAACACTGGGGCGCGGATGTAATTGGCATGACCAATATGCCCGAAGCCAAACTGGCGCGAGAGGCCGAGCTTTGCTACGCCTCAATCGCAATGGTCACCGATTACGACAGCTGGCACCCGGATCATGGTGAGGTCGACGTCAATGACATCATCAAAACATTGATGGGCAATTCTGAAAAAGGGCGCGATATGGTGCGTCGTCTTCCTGCCCTTTTGGGGCGCGACCGCGCACTGTGCGAACACGGTTGTGATCGAGCCTTGGAATTTGCTGTGATGACGGCCCCCGACAAACGTGACCCGGTTTTGGTGGCCAAACTGGATGCCGTGGCCGGACGTGTCCTTAGGGAGGCGGGCTAAGCTCGCGAGGTTAAATGTGGCGTTGGTTCTGTATGATTCTTTGCTTCCCTTTGTCTGCGACCGCACAAGAGTTTGTCGAAACCAGCGGCACCTTGAGCGACAAAGAGTTTTATCGTCTGGTCTCCTGCGCCGCACCGCCAAATAACCCTTGCCAGAAAAAGCAGTTGCACTGGCCGCTTGGTGCAACCCTGAGGGTTAGCCTAGAACCGCTTGCCCCCGTGTTTTTAGGCGGAAAACAAAAGCGAGCCCGCGCCGCTTTGGTCCGGGCGCTCCAACATTTGAACCGTGTCGACATGAATCTGTCGCTAGTTCAGGTTGCCCCAGAGCTTGACGCCGACATCCGCATCTATTTCGTTAACACCGATGGTAGCACTCCTATTACCGGAACAAACATCAGCGGTGTCGATGGCCAAACCGTTCATGGCGCGCGCGTGTCCGTCTGGGCCCAAAACGGCATTATCAACCGTAGCACGATCATTTTTGGCACCCGATTGCATATCCGCAGCTACGAAAGCGCCATGCTCGAGGAACTGACCCAGGCGCTTGGCCTGTTGACCGATATTCGCAACCCTGCCTACGATTCTGTTTCGATCTTTTCACAAGACAGCAATGCCTCAAAAACCCTTGGCCCGCAGGACATTATCGCACTGCAACGCCACTATCCAACGGAGTAAGTCATGAGTTTCGACCTTTGGCTCGCCTTTTGTGCAGCAACCATTTTTCTCCTGATGATCCCCGGCCCAACGATCCTTTTGGTACTAAGTTACGCCCTAAGCAAAGGCCGCTCTGTTGCTGTGGCCTCGGCCGCCGGGGTCGCCGTTGGAGATTTCATCGCCATGAGCTTGTCCCTGGCAGGTTTGGGGGCTTTGGTCGCCACATCCGCCACGCTTTTCACCGTGTTGAAATGGGTTGGGGCCATCTACTTGGTGTATCTCGGTATCAAACTGATCCGCTCCGCCCCGTCTCAAGGGCTTGACCTCCCCGAAGCCAACGTCTCGGCCAAAGGCATCTTTGCCCACAACGCCGCAGTTACGGCGCTTAACCCCAAAAGCATCGCGTTCTTTATCGCCTTTGTTCCACAATTTGTTGACGATGCCGCGCCGTTGCTGCCGCAATTCACCATTCTGATCACGACCTTTGTCACACTGGCGACAATCAACGCGCTGGTTTACGCGCTGGCCGCCGACCGCTTGCGCAGCGTGATAAAACGCCCTTCCGTCATCACTTGGATCACCCGCGCCGGTGGAATTGTCTTGATCGCCATGGGCGTTCTCACCGCCACTTTGCGCCGTGCAACCTGACACTCCATAGCCACAACTCAAAACCGCGACCCCGCGCCCCCTTGAAATGCCACCCTCCCTAAGACATTGCAGAGCGGCTCCATTCACCGCGAGGAGGCTGCAATGCCCAAAAAGCCCGAAGTCCAAGACTACATCCGCACCATCGTGGATTTCCCCCACGAAGGCATTCTGTTCCGGGATGTTACCACGCTTTTTGCCGACCCACGCGGTTTTCGCATGGCTATTGACCAATTGCTGCACCCCTATGCTGGCGTGCGCTTTGACAAGGTGATTGGCCTCGAGGCACGTGGTTTTATTTTGGGAGGAGCGGTGGCGCACCAGCTCTCAGCGGGGTTTGTCCCAATCCGCAAAAAGGGCAAACTGCCCGGCGCCGTCATTTCCGAAGAATACACACTCGAATACGGCGAGGCCATTGTTGAAATCCACGACGACGCCATCCAGCCGGGTGAAAAGGTGCTTGTGGTCGATGACTTGCTGGCAACTGGTGGCACTGCCGAAGCCGGTATCAAGCTGATCGAACGTTTGGGCGGCGAAATCATTGGCTGCGCATTTATCGTTGACCTGCCAGAGCTTGGCGGCCGCAAAAAACTTGAAGACATGGGCATGGATGTCCATGTTCTCTGCGAATTCGAAGGCTTGTAAGCCGCGCTTGACTCAGGCTGGATGACAGCCTGAGGACGATGCCGAAGGCATCGGACGAAACAAAAAGAGCGCGCCGATGGCGCGCCCCTTATAACAGCGTTGACCTTGCAAATTAGGCCGCGTCGGTTTTCACCGCTTTAAGCTTGGCCTTCTTCTTAGGCGCAGGTTTTTTGGGTCCCGCATTGGAATCAATGAAGTCCAACACCAGCGGGCGGATATTGTTGCGCCAGCTTTTGCCCGCAAAGATACCGTAGTGCCCAGCACCCGGTTCCAGATGCGACGCCTTCATGTCATCAGGTAGGCCGGTGCAAAGATCCAGCGCCGCCACACATTGGCCTGGTGCCGAAATATCGTCATTGGCCCCTTCAACGGTTTTCACAGCGACATTGGTGATCGCACCAATATCAACCTTGTGACCATCCACCACAAACTCATTGGCGGCGATTTCACCGTTCTTAAAGATCCGCTCAACCGTCGACAGGTAGAATTCGGCTGGCATATCCATAACCGCCAGATACTCATCATAGAATCGGTTGTGCGCATCGTGATCTGATGCTTCGCCACGGCAAACCCGCATGATCTGGTCACGGAATGCTTGGCTGTGACGGTCGCCATTCATGCTCATAAACGAGGCCAATTGAAGCAGCCCCGGGTAAACCATCCGGCCCACGCCTTTGAACTTGAAGCCAACCCGTTGGATCATCGTTTCCTCAAGCTGCCCCATTGTTACGCGATGACCAAAGTCTGTCACCTCGGTTGGGGTCGCATTGGGATCAATCGGTCCACCGATCAACGTCAATGTGCGTGGCTGAGCATCTGGGTCGAGCTCTGCCAAATAGGCCGTCGCGGCCAAGGTTAAAGGCGCTGGCTGACAGATCGCAATCACATGCGTATCTGGCCCCATCTCCTTCATGAACTCCATCAAATAAAGCGTGTAATCTTCGACATCGAATTTACCCGCCGATACCGGAATATCCCGCGCATTATGCCAATCAGTGATGTAAACTTCACAGTTTACAATCAGCGACTTAACCGTTGACCGCAGCAAGGTCGCGTAGTGACCAGACATCGGTGCAACAATCAAGATTTTGCGCGGTTGCTCTTTGCGGCCGGACACATCGAAATGGATCAAGTCACCAAAAGGCTTTTCAACAACGGTTTCAACATTGACCAGATGGTCTTTGCCATCCTCACACGTAAAGGTCCGGATGCCCCAATCGGGCTTAACCACCATCCGCTCAAAGGTGCGCTCGGTCACCTCACCCCAGGCCGCAGCCCATTCCAACGCCGGGTTCGGAAACACCGAAAACATCGGATAAGACGCCATGGTCTTGGCCGTCGCGCCCAGCCATTGATTGGTGTTGCGGACCGTTTCCATCAGATCATAGGTCGCCATATAGCGCATGCATGCCACTCCTTACCGTGTCAAAGGTGGCGCATTTTTGCCGCGCCATTCGCCCCGAGCCAATTCGTCGCTTTGCCGCATAGGCATCACGACGCTATTCTGCAGATGCGAAGATAGGGGGAATTTGCATCAATGACAACGAACGACGTTGACGCAGGCCAGAGCCGCGCTCGAATGGAAGCAAATTTGTCTAAAATCGAGGAGCTTCAACAGCGCCTTGTATCGGCATTAACCAAGAAGCAACAAACTCCAACCTCACTGAATGGGCCGGAGGCCACGCTTTACGCAAAGGCAAGTCAAGCCTATTGGCAGGAGGCGTTGCAAAATCCGGCCAAATTGATTGAACAGCAAGTTCAGTATTGGGGCCAAACAATGCAGCATTTTGCCGAGGCCCAGAAAGCCTTTTCAGGCGGCAAAATGGAGGCACCCGAAAATCCGGGGCCAAAAGATCGGCGGTTTTCAAACCCGCTTTGGGAAACCAATCCTTACTTCAACTTCATCAAGCAACAGTACCAGATCAATGGCGATGCGATTCGCAAGGCTGTCGAGAGCATTGATGATCTCGACGCGACCGAAAAACGTCGCCTGCGTTATTTCGCACAGCAAATCACCGACATGATGGCCCCGACCAACTTCTTCGCCACAAACCCTGATGCGCTGGAAAAGGCCATTCAGACCGACGGTGAAAGCCTTGTCAAAGGGTTAGAAAATCTGGTTGCCGATGTTGAGGCCAATCAAGGTGAACTGATTGTCCGCCTAGTGGATGAAAGCGCCTTTGAAGTTGGTGGAAACATTGCGACCGCCAAAGGCGAAGTGGTCTTTCGGAACCGGATGATGGAGCTGATCCAGTATTCGCCCACGACCGAAAAGGTACATGAGCTACCCATCGTTTTGTTCCCGCCTTGGATCAATAAATTCTACATTCTTGATCTAAAAGAGAAAAACAGTCTAATCCGTTGGATCGTCGATCAGGGCTACACTTTGTTTGTGGTCAGCTGGATCAACCCCGATGACGCCTATAGCCAAGTTGGACTGGAAGATTACATCGAGGAAGGTTACCTCACGGCGATGAATGTCGCGCGGGAGATTTGTGGCACAGAAATGGTTAACGCCGTTGGCTACTGTATTGCTGGCACAACTTTGTCGCTGACCTTGTCGCTTCTCAAAAAGCGCAAACAAAAGCTCGTTAAGTCCGCGACCTTCTTCACCACTCTGACCGACTTCAGCGATCAGGGCGAGTTTACCCCCTTCTTGCAGAACGATTTCATCGACGGCATCGAAGAAGAGATCGATAACAAGGGTATGCTGTCCTCCTTTATCATGGCACGGACCTTTTCGTTCTTACGATCCAATGATTTGATCTATGGTCCCGCGATCAAAAGCTACATGATGGGCGAAACCCCTCCTGCCTTTGATCTGCTCTATTGGAATGGTGACGGGGCTAATTTGCCCGGCAAGATGACCATGCAGTATTTGCGCGGCTTGTGTCAGCGTAATGAGTTTGCCGAGGGCACGTTCGAACTCTTTGGCGAAACCCTGTCTCTCAAGGATGTCGACATTCCTTTGATGTCTATTGCAACGGAAACGGACCACATTGCCGCCGCGCGGGACGTATATCGCGGTGTGCAGCAGATGGGGTCACGGTCCAAAACCTATGTCTTGGGGGAATCGGGGCATATTGCTGGAATTGTAAATCCACCGACCAAGGTCAAATACGGCCATTTCCTTCATGATGACCTCAGCTTGGACTTTGATGAGTGGAAAAATGCTGCAACGCGGCATGACGGATCGTGGTGGCCGCAATGGGAAGCTTGGTTGAAGAAGCGTTCAGGCAAGAAAACAACGGCTCGCGTTCCGGGTGATTCGTCTTACAAATCACTCGCCCCGGCACCTGGAACCTATGTTCAGATAAAAGCTGTGAAGCAAAAACAGTAACTTAGCCATTTTCATGCTGCGTCGCAGAAATTTCACTTGAAATGCTGCGATGCAGCATGCATATTGTTTGCAGCTGCAGCAGACGGGGTGGGCCCGGAGGCAGCGGAAACAAGGATTTGTAAGATGGCACAAGCACAAGATTTCACCGCTGTACTCAAAGACGTTCTGGGTGCATTCCCCGTTGACACCAAAGCCATGGAAGATGCGTTCAAATCGCAAGCGACCATGAACGAAAAGCTGGCCGGCGTTGCGCTGGAAGCTGCTGAAAAGTCGACCGAACTGTCCGCAACTTGGACCAAAGACACTCTCGCCAAACTGGCCGAGATGTCCACCGTAAAAGCAGAGCCTGCTGACTACGCCAAAGCCGCAACCGATTTCGCATCGGCTCAGGCTGAAGTTGCTGCTGAAAACATGGCCGCTTTCGCTGAAATCGCGAAAAAAGTTCAGATGGACACAGTTGAGCTGCTGATGGCTGCTGGCAAAGACCTGCAGGAAGATGCAACTGCCGCCGTCAAAAAAGCAACTGACGACGTGACCAAAGCTGCCAAAAAAGCGGCTGCTTAAGAATACCAACCCGGATGGGTTGATCAGGATAATTGCGCCCCTCCTCCCAATCTGGCGCAATTTCCTAGAGGCAGGTTCCTAACGGAGCCTGCCTTTTCTTTTGCGCGATGGGTTTCGCGCAAAGGTAAGGAATGGCTGACCAACAATCATGCCATTTTGCGCCGGACGTTTTGAGATGCTCTAATCACGGTGATCTCCACAACACCGGAGGCAGAACATGCTTCGCCTGATTGCCCTCATGTCGATCCTAACGCTCACAACCCTCCCCGCTTCGGCGCAAGATCGGGTGCTGCGCTGGCAAAACCTTGATCCGACCACCACCGACGCCGTCCTGCAAAAGCTTCAGGCCTCTGGGTTTGAGTTACAAGGAATGCGAGCGTTGAGTTTGATCGTATCACCTCAGGCCTGCCAAGCGGGCTGTACCGTGCGAGAAGCGGGGTGTGCCTGTCCCAAAGCCGCTGAAACTTGCCCGGATGGAACCGAACCAAGCCCGGGTGGAGCTCTGTGCACCGGTCCACTTTCAGGGCTGCAAGTGATGCTCGAAGACGGTCGGATCGGCGGGCCGATCGACCTCCCCTAACCAATAGAAAAGGCCGCCAGGTTTCCCCGGCGGCCCAATCACAATAACTCAGATCGGTTTTAAACCAACGTCGCCTCGGTAGCTGCGCGGAACTCGTCTTCGCTGACACCGTCGGCCAGTTCAACGATTTTCAAACCACCTTCAACGACATCCATCACACCCAGGTTGGTGATGATCCGGTCCACAACTTTTTGTCCGGTCAGTGGCAAGGTGCATTCCTTGAGAACCTTGGAGACACCATGCTTGTTGGTGTGATCCATCACGACAACCACTCGGCCAACACCCGCGACCAGATCCATGGCTCCGCCCATGCCTTTGACAAGCTTGCCCGGGATCATCCAGTTCGCCAGATCGCCATTCTCGGCCACTTCCATTGCGCCCAAAATCGCCATGGCGATCTTGCCGCCGCGGATCATCGCAAAGGATTGGGCGCTATCGAAATAAGCGGTCTGCGGCAATTCAGTGATGGTCTGCTTGCCTGCGTTGATCAGGTCCGGGTCTTCTTCGCCCTCGTAAGGGAAAGGCCCCATGCCAAGCATGCCGTTCTCAGATTGCAGTGTCACCTCAACCCCTTCGGGGATGTAGTTCGACACCAATGTTGGAATGCCAATGCCGAGGTTCACGTACCAACCGTCTTGCAATTCCTGAGCGGCGCGCGCCGCCATTTGATTACGATCCCAAGGCATTATGCACCCTCCTTCTGACGTACAGTGCGCTGCTCAATGCGCTTTTCGTGATCACCTTTGATGATGCGATGCACATAGATGCCAGGCAGGTGAATGTTGTCGGGGTCAAGCGAGCCGGTTGGGACAATCTCTTCGACCTCAACCACGCAAAGCTTGCCACATGTGGCCGCCGGAGCGTTAAAGTTTCGGGCGGTTTTGCGGAACACGAGGTTACCGGTTTCGTCAGCTTTCCAAGCCTTTACAATGGCCAGATCGGCAAAGATGCCCTCTTCCATGATAAAGGTTTCACCGTTGAACTCTTTGTGGTCTTTGCCTTCGGCAATGACTGTGCCAACGCCAGTTTTGGTATAAAAACCGGGGATCCCCGCACCACCTGCACGCATACGTTCGGCCAAGGTGCCCTGTGGGTTGAACTCAAGCTCAAGCTCTCCGCTCAGATACTGGCGCATGAACTCTGCGTTTTCACCAACATAGGAAGAGATCATTTTGCTGACTTGTTTGGTTTGCAAAAGAATTCCGATACCGAAATCGTCGACACCCGCATTATTGGACGCAAATGTCAGATCCTTAACGCCGCTCTCTTTAATCGCGTTAAGAAGCAACTCCGGAATGCCGCAGAGGCCAAAACCGCCCGCTGCAATCAACATCCCGTCCTGAAGCACGCCGTCTAGCGCTTCTGCGGCCGAGCCGTAAACTTTTTTCATGATGTCCTCCCTTGGAACACTTGGATGACAGGGGTTGTGACCTGAGGTTACTTAACCTGTCAACTGTTTCGCCGCATTGCAGCACACGCGCTGTAATACTTTCGCTTAAGTTGCATTTCTTGCGGTGCATTTTAGCTCCCATTTTATAGAAGGGTAATTCACTTTTCATAATCCCTTATTGGTTGAATTATAACTCTTTTGGGAACAAAATGAACCTTTTGCAGTTCCGCGCGCACTCTGTAACATCACGTTAGGAGATAAAATGAGCGACGCCAGACGCGCATATGAAGAGTTCTTGGTCGCAAGCACCCGAGCAGGCGATCAAAAAGCAGCCATTGCCTTGGTCGAGCTGCGTGGCCCACGGCTATTGCTCCATGCGACCCGGCTTTTGGGGAATCATGAGGAGGCGCAAGACGCCGTTCAAGACGCCTGGGTCGATGTTTTCAAAGGGTTGCGGTCGCTGCGCAGCGACGCTGCTTTTCCCGTCTGGGCGCTTAGGATTGTCACGCGAAAATGCGCGGCACTCATAAAAGGCAAACAACGTGACAGGTCGATCACCGCCAGTTTTGCCGAAGACAGCTTGGAATACATGGAACCGGCACCTGCCGAGACACGTGACCTCGCCCGTGCCATTGCCGCCTTGCCCCCCGCTCAGGCCGCAACAATCGCGCTGTTCTATATCGAAGACTTGAGCCTAACCGAAGTATCCATCGCCTTAGATGTCCCGGTTGGAACAATCAAATCACGGCTATCAGAGGCCCGAAAAAACTTGAAATCCGCATTGGAAGGAGAAACCGATGTCTGACTCATTCGAAAAGGATCTGGATGCCCAGATCAAAGCCGCCCTTACTGAACAAGATCGCGAAATATTGGATGCAACCCAAGAGCTTGGGTGGTTTCAGTTGGGTTTGAAGCAATTTCGCGGTAAATTGGGCTGGGTGACTTGGGTCTTGATGGTCGTCCAGACCCTGATGTTCGTCGCCGCAATCTGGTGCGCCATCAAATTTTTTGGCGCCACGGACGTCATGCCCGCCCTAAAATGGGGCTTTAGCGCGTCTGTTTTGATGCTTGGCGCGTTGCAAATAAAGCTAAGCCTCATGCCCCAAATCCAAGCTGACCGCGTGATCCGAGAGGTGAAGCGACTGCAACTGATGATTGCGGCCAAAGGCGAATAGGCTAACGAAAGGGCCCGACTTTTTGGCCGGGCCTTTTGGCTTACTCGTCAGTTGCAGCCTTTTTCTTAGCAGCTGGCTTTTTCGCCGTGGTCTTCTTTGCCGCTGTCTTTTTCGCCGGGGCCTTTTTGGCGGCCGCTTTCTTTTTGGGCGCTTTTTTGGTCTTAGCGGCAATCAACTCGATCGCCATTTCAACCGTCACATCCTTGGGATCTGTGCCTTTGGGAATGGTCGCATTGACCTTTTCCCACTTCACATAAGGCCCATAGGACCCGTCCAAGATGTTCATCGCGCCACCATCCGGGTGATCGCCAAGCTCGCGCAGCGGTTTTTTGGCGGCTCCTCGGCCACGCCCCGGATTAGCCCGTTTATGCGCCAAAAGCTCAACCGCGTGGTTCATGCCAACGTCAAGCATCTCAGGGTAGGTCTTGAAATTCACATAAACCGGGCGTTCATCGCCGGGCATTTTGTGCATGATATAGGGGCCAAACCGCCCCAAATTTCCGCTGATCTTGCCGCCCTCGGGGTGATCGCCAACATGGCGCGGCAGGCTCAGCAATTGAACCGCTTGCTCAAGCGTGGTTTCCTCTTTTGGCCAGCCACCATTGCGGGCAAGCGGCAGTGATGTCCGCTTTGGCTTTTTGTTTTCAGGCGTAACTTCGCCGCGCTGAACATAGGGGCCATAGCGCCCATCCTTCAGCCAGATTTCATCGCCCTGATCCTCGCCTAAAAGCTTCTCTTCGCCTTCTGCCCCTTCGCCCGCAATCGGACGGGTATAGGTGCATTCGGGGTAGTTCCCACAGCCAACAAACCCGCCGGTGCGCGAGGTTTTTAGGTGCAGCTGGCCGGTCCCGCATTTCTGACAAATCCGCGGGTCGGAGCCATCTTCGCGTGGTGGATACAACTGTGGTGCCAAAGCGTCGTCCAGAACATCCAAAACTTCAGAAACCCGAAGCTCAGTTGTCTCTTCGATAGCAACCTTGAAATCGCGCCAAAATTTGCTGAGAACCTCAACAAATTCGGTCTCACCCGAGGACACGTGATCAAGCTCATCTTCTAGGGCCGCGGTGAAATCATACTCCACATAGCGCTTGAAAAAGTTGAGCAAGAAGATCGTAACAATGCGACCGCGCTCTTCGGGGAAGAGACGGTTTTGTTCTTTGCGAACATAGGCATGGTCTTCGAGGCGTGTCAGGATCGAGGCGTAGGTTGACGGGCGACCAATGCCCAATTCTTCCATGCGTTTGACCAAGGTCGCTTCGGTGTAACGGGGCGGCGGTTGGGTAAAGCTTTGCAGCGCCAAAACTGCTGCATCTTCGGACATGACGGCGGCATCACACCGCTGCATTCCACCATCGTCGACCAATGCGCCCCCGGTTCCAGATGCCTTTTCATAGGCCGCCTGAAGGGCACCCGCACCAAAGCCAGCCGCCTCACCCATCATGATTTGTGGCAAGCGTTTGTCGTCGTCTTCAACAGGTTCGTCGCGGCCTTCTTCATAGACCTTGAGGAAGCCGTCAAATAGCACAACCTGACCACTGGCGCGCAAGCCAACTTGACCGTCTTCACTGCCAACTTCGACGGTGGTTCGCTCAAGTTTGGCACTGGCCATCTGACAGGCCAATGTCCGCTTCCAGATCAGGTCATAGAGCTTGCGCTGATCATCTTCGGAGAGCTTCAGGCTCGACGCGTCACGCGTCATATCGGTTGGGCGAATACACTCGTGCGCCTCTTGGGCGTTCTTGGCTTTGTTTTTGTAAACACGCGGGCTGTCGGGGACGTATTCGGCACCGTAACGATCGGCAATAGCGTCCCGCGCAGCGGTCACGGCCTCTGGGGCCATGTCGATGCCATCCGTCCGCATATAAGTGATGTGGCCGGCTTCGTACAAACGTTGCGCAGCGTTCATCGTTTGACGCGCACCCATGCCAAATTTGCGGCTCGCCTCTTGCTGAAGCGTCGAAGTCATGAACGGCGCAGATGGATTACGGCTGGCCGGTTTGGCTTCTACTTTAGTGACCGACAGGCTACGAGACGTGATCGCCTGGACCGCCATTTCGGCCTGTGTGACGTTGTCGATGTCAAATTTGTCGAGCTTATTGCCCGCCAATGTTGTCAGACGTGCTTCATAGCTTTGACCACGTGGCGTGGTCAGCTGGGCCTTGATCGTCCAGTATTCGCGCGGCTTGAAGGCTTCGATCTCCATCTCGCGCTCAACGATCAGTCGAAGTGAAACCGATTGCACCCGACCTGCGGCTTTGGCACCGGGAAGTTTGCGCCACAACACAGGCGACAGGCCAAACCCAACCAGACGATCCAGCGCACGACGCGCCAGATAGGCCTCAACCAGCGGCATATCAATGTCGCGCGGTTCGGCCATGGCTTTGGTCACCGCCGCTTTGGTGATCGCGTTAAACGTCACGCGGCTAACATGGGTGGACTTTTTGATCGAGCGGCGTTTTGTCAACGCCTCTTTGAGGTGCCAACTGATCGCTTCTCCTTCGCGATCAGGGTCAGTCGCGAGGATCAGTTCATCATCGGTTTTTAGCGCATTTGCGATCGCCGCAACGTGTTTTCGCGAATCGGTGGGGACTTCCCACGTCATCTCAAAGTCTTGCTCAGTGTCGACCGCAGTCCCCTTGCGCGGGAGATCCCGCACGTGCCCATAAGAGGCCAGAACCGTATAGTCGGAGCCGAGATATTTGTTGATTGTCTTGGCCTTAGCCGGGGATTCCACAACAACGACTGGCATATAACTCTGAACCTCTTCGTAAAATTCGTTGGGCCTCTTTTCGGGCCGCATATGGCGGCGCAGAGTGAGGGGCGCAAGGGGGAATTGTCAATGTGGGCAACTAAGCCGCGTGGAAAGATTTACAAGAACGCTGTAAAAATGGCCGAATGATAAGGAGAGTTTCCAATGCGATTCCGGACACTTGTTGCCACTATTGCGATGACTGCAACACTGCCATTCCAAGCATTTGCATGGGAGGTCCCGAAACGTGGCAGTGAGCTTCGCGCTGATTTGATGGATGCCATGCGGCCACATGCCGAAGCGGTGTTTGGTGCTCCAGTGGTCTTTGTTGTCGATGACCTGCGTGTTCACGGCGATGTCGCCTTTGCAATGCTGAGACCGGTGCGCCCCGGTGGCGGTGAGATCGGTTTTGATGATTTGTCTCCAGCCTATCAATCGTATGAAGATCGTGACTTTTGGGGCGGGGCCGACATGCAGGCTCTATATGAACTTCAGGGCCGTACATGGGTGGCCACTCATCAAACCTTTGGTGCGACCGACGTCTGGTGGGCCGATCCGCAGTTTTGCCCCAAATGGCACAGTGTAATTCCCGAAGTTTGCGCCAATTGACCTTAATGCCGGGTGCCATCACTATCCGGCACCAGTGATAGGAACCCACCCGGTTTGCGTTCAACTTTGCCGTCAAGTTCGAGATCCGTCAAAACGGGGGAGACACGCCCAGACGTCGCCCCAAGGTCGCGTATCAGTTGATCTTCTGCCACGGGCGACGGCCCCAACCGTTCAAGGATTTGCAAATGCAGGGCAGCGGTTTCGCGCAAGCTGCGTTGCGGCGGTGGCGGCCCTTCAGCGACTTCTGGGGTAACGGCTGAATTCCCAGCCGGTTCTTCAAAGCCAGGAAGGTCAGGCTGCACATCTGGTTCACGTGGTGGCAAAGCCTCGAGAATATCTTCGGCATTGCGAACCAAACGCGCGCCATCTCGGATCAAGATGTTACAACCGCTGGCCCGCGCATCCATTGGGTGACCGGGTACGGCCAACACTTCGCGACCCTGATCCAGCGCGTATCGTGCCGTGATAAGGGACCCTGACTTAGCCGCCGCCTCGACGACGACGACGGCACGCGACAGGCCCGAGACGATGCGATTGCGCATTGGGAAATGCCGCGCCATGGGCTGCAACCCGATGGGTTGTTCACTCACCAAAGCGCCGCCTTTGTGCGCTATCTCCTCGGCCAACCGAGTATTTTCAGATGGATAGAGCACATCTACGCCCCCCGCCATGACGGCCACAGTGCCTGTGTCAACTGTTTCGACATGCGCAGCGGTATCAATCCCACGCGCCAAGCCCGACACGACTTGATACCCGGCCTGTGCCAATCCGCCAGCTAAGGAACGGGCCATTCGAAGACCTAAAGAAGAGGCATTGCGGGCACCAACCAGCGCCACCATCGGCCGTTTCAATGCGGCGGGATCGCCGACAACCCAAAGCATGGGCGGCGCATCGGACAGAGCCGCCAATTCTATGGGGTAAAAAGGATCACCGTGGCAAACCAACTTAGCACCACGTGCGCGGGCGGCTTTGAGCTCGGCCAACACCACGCCTTCCGGGCAAGCCTCATAGCGCTGAACGCCAGCGGACCGCGCCACATCGGGAAGGGCATCAAGCGCCGTCTGTGCATCACCATGTTCGGAAAGCAAACGCCAAAAGGTTGAAACCCCTACGCGGCGTGACCGCAAGAGACGGAGCCACGACACCCGATCATCTTCCGTGGTGGGTGGGAGTGGGGGGTGAGTGGAAGAGTAGCTGTGGTCGCGCATCTTAGCCCCGTCGTCTTGCACCTATAGAGGTAGCGCGAAGAGGGTTAACCGCAGGTAAACCTCCGCAAGTTTCCGCAGTTTTAGTTACAAAGCGTTGAATTTTCGCTGTTTTTGAGAACAAATCAAAAACGCTCGCGAAGACAATGCCTGCTTTGCACCTAAAAACCGCCGAATCGAACGCTAGCAAACCATCACGTTCCTGCTCCGCCCACCGTCAAACCACCAATGCGCACAGTTGGCTGGCCAACACCCACCGGAACCCACTGCCCCGCTTTGCCGCAATTTCCCATGCCCGGATCAAGCGCCATATCGTTGCCAAGCGCCTGAATACGCTTCAACGCATTGGACCCGTCTCCGATCAATGTCGCGCCCTTCACTGGCGCGCCAACCTTACCGTTTTTAACCCGGTAGGCTTCGGTACAGGAAAACACGAACTTGCCGTTGGTGATATCAACCTGACCGCCACCAAAACCCACCGCCCAAATCCCATCTTCGAGATCGGCGACAATATCCGACGGATCGGCATCGCCGCCCAACATATAGGTGTTGGTCATGCGCGGCATCGGCACATGGGCATAGCTTTCGCGCCGACCATTGCCCGTTGGTGTGTCGCCCATCAAACGGGCGTTTTGGCGATCTTGCATATAGCCGACCAAAACCCCATCTTCGATCAACACGTTTTTGCCCGACGGGGTGCCTTCGTCATCAACTGAGATCGAGCCGCGGCGATCCGGGATGGTCCCGTCGTCCAGAACGGTGACGCCTTTGGCCGCCACTTGTTGGCCCATAAGGCCCGCAAAAACCGACGAACCCTTGCGGTTGGCATCGCCTTCCAACCCATGTCCAATGGCTTCGTGAAGCAAAATGCCCGGCCAACCCGGGCCAAGCACGATGTCCATCACACCAGCCGGAGCCGGTTCCGCTTCGAGGTTGACCAGAGCAATGCGCAAGGCTTCGCGGGCTTTTGATTGCCAATCTTGCGGGTCCAGCAACCCATCCAAAGAAACACGACCGCCACCCCCGGCGGTTCCGGATTCGCGCCGACCATCTTTTTCAACGATGACCGACACATTCACCCGCGTCATCGGGCGCACATCGGTGACCAATCCGCCTTCGGGTCGCAGAATCGCCACCTCCTGCAAGGACGCGGCGATGGTGGCCGTGACTTGGACCACACGCGAATCGAGATCACGAGCAAAGGCATCGATTTCACGCAAAGTTGCGATTTTCACTGGGAAATCCGCCCCGGCGATCGGGTCATTGTCCGTATAGAGGCGCCGATTTGTGCCCGCAGGGGGCGGGGCAAGAACACCGCCGCCCTGCCCGACGGCAAGCCGCGCGGTTTCTGAGGCACGTTTCAGCGCGGATTCGCTAATCTCGGTCGCATGGGCATAGCCCGCGACCTCGCCATTTACGGCCCGTAAACCGAACCCTTCTGAGGCGTCATAGCTGGCGGTTTTGACCCGACCGTCGTCAAACACCAATGATTCCGAGCGCTTACGCTCTAGGAACAGCTCGCCATCCTCGGCCCCGGCCAAGGCATCGCGCAACAAAGCGGTGCTCTTGTCGAGGTCTAGATGGGTCTCAAACGGGCGGAAAGGTGCGTCACTCATGGGGGCCTCGATTTGATCTGGATCAAAAAAAGCGGCGCTTTGCCGCAAGGGGGGTACTTTATAGGTGCATCAGAATATGATTTTAAACAGAGCAGAACGCAATGGGAGGTGAGGGAGTCGGTTTTACCGAGGCCCTCCTTTTTCCGTAAGTAATAGAATTCGCAACCGATCAGGGTGAGATATGCAACTGAAGACGACGCTGACGGGCCTGGCGGCCACTTTCCTGGCCGCACCCGCGCTGGCACAAGAGCTCGAAGTCGTGGGGAAACCCGTTGATGGCGCAATGGGTTGGCAGCCTGCGGCAACTAGCCTAGCTGAGCAGCTGCAAGGCCTCGACAATCTGCTGTTGGTGATCATCACCATCATCACATTGTTTGTGACCGGCCTACTGGCTTATGTGATTGTCCGTCACAACCGCCGCGCCAACCCAACCCCCGCCAACTTTACCCACAACACGCCACTCGAAATCGCATGGACAATCGTTCCAATCGCGATTCTCGTTGTGATTGGCGCCTTCTCGCTTCCCGTGCTTTTCGCACAGCAAGAAATTCCCGAGGGTGACATCACCATCAAAGTAACCGGTTACCAGTGGTACTGGGGTTACGAGTATGTTGATCAAGACGAGCTGGCCTTTGAAAGCTACATGATTGGCGCTGGTGACAACCGCATGTCACCCGAAGTCGAAGCCGAGCTTGTCGAAGCTGGCTACAGCAAGGAAGACTTCCTTTTGGCCACCGACACCGCCGTTGTTGTGCCCATCGGCAAAACAGTTGTGATGCAGGTTACAGGTGCGGACGTGATCCACTCTTGGACCATCCCGGCCTTTGGTGTGAAACAGGATGCTGTTCCTGGCCGTTTGGCCGAGCTGTGGTTCACACCTGAGCGCGAAGGCATCTACTACGGTCAGTGTTCCGAACTCTGCGGCATTGCCCACGCCTACATGCCGATCACGGTCAAAGTTGTGTCCGAAGCCGCTTACGAACAGTGGGTTGAGGCCAACAAAGGCGGCGCTGACTATGTCGACGTCAACACCTTCCTGACCAACTGATCTTGGCCGGGGCCCTGCCCCACCGATACCAAACGAGCGGCGCGGATTTCGCGCCCTCTTCCTTCTCTGACCTAAGCGGACACACCACATGAGCGACGCCAGCTTTGAAAGCAAGCCCATCGAAAACGAGGCACAGTTCGGCGATTTCTTTGCCCTGCTCAAGCCACGTGTGATGACGCTTGTGGTCTTTACCGCTTTTGTTGGCCTGCTTGCCGCACCGACCCCGATCCACCCCTTTGTTGGCTTTTGCGCGATCCTGTTCATCGCCATTGGCGGCGGCGCGTCTGGTGCGCTGAACATGTGGTACGATTCGGATATCGACGCGGTGATGAAGCGCACCAAGGGTCGTCCGATCCCATCAGGCCGCGTTACCCGCCAAGAGGCTTTTGCCTTTGGCCTGACCCTGTCGGTCTTTGCCTGCGTCTTCCTTGGTCTTGCCACCAACTGGCTCGCCGGTGGTTTGCTGGCCTTTACTATCTTCTTCTATGTCGTGATCTACACCATGTGGCTCAAGCGTTTGACACCGCAGAACATCGTGATTGGCGGGGCCGCCGGGGCCTTCCCTCCGATGATCGGCTGGGCCGCTGCCACGGGTGAGATTTCGATGGCCTCCACCTTGATGTTCTGCCTGACATTCATGTGGACCCCTCCTCATTTCTGGGCGCTGTGCCTCTTTATGCGCAGCGATTATGACGATGCTGGCGTGCCAATGCTGACCGTCACTCATGGCCGCCCGGCCACCCGTCGCCACATCCTTGGCTACACTGTTATGCTTGCCACTTTGGCGATTGCGCTTGGCTTTACCCAAGTTGGCGGCTGGGTCTATCTTAGCGTTGCGCTTGTGCTCAACGCGCTGTTCCTCAAAGGGGCCTATGACATCTATCGCCGCGACGAAGCCATGTCCGAAGCGGATAACTTTGCCGTTGAGCGTAAATTCTTTAAGCTTTCGCTGCTCTATCTCTTTGCGCATTTCGGTGCCATTCTGATCGAAGCTGGGCTGGATAAATTCGGAGCATCGCTGTGAGCCTGACCAAACAACACGAGCTACATGCGCGCCGCAAAGGCCGCAATGTTGGCCTCGGCCTGACACTGGCCGCCTTTGTGGCGATTATCATGGGCCTGACCGTTGTCAAAGTAACCAGCCCGGAATTCCGGATGCCCGCAGCGGAGGGTGCAAATGGCAACTGATCCGAAAACCAAAACGGTGCTGCAGTTGGTTGGCGTTGTCGCCACCATGGGTGCGCTTGCTTGGGCCTCGGTGCCATTTTACGACTGGTTCTGCCGGGTCACGGGCTTTGGCGGCACGACAAACGTGGCCGAAGGGCCCGCCGGTGAAATTCTAGAGCAAACCATCAAGGTCCGTTTTGATGCGTCTCTGGAACGCGACATGCCATGGGAATTCAAACCCATGCAGCGTGAAATGACCCTGCGCATCGGCGAAGAAGGCATGGCCTTTTACGAAGCCTACAACCCAACCGACAAACCCGTTGCCGGTCAGGCGTCTTACAACGTCGCCCCTTATTCGGCGGGCGGTTACTTTTCCAAAATCGATTGCTTCTGCTTTACCGAGCAGGTGCTGTTGCCCGGTGAGCGGGTGCAAATGCCGGTCGTGTTCTTTGTTGATCCTGACATCATCAATGACAGCGATGCCAAACACACCGGTCACATCACGCTCTCCTACACCTTTTACCAGATCGACCTGCCCGATAATGCGCAAGCCGCTCTGACACCCAAAACAGACGTCAAAACGTCTTTGAACTAACGCGAAACGAGGACAGAATATGGCCCACGCCAAGAACCACGATTATCACATTCTGAACCCCTCCATCTGGCCCCTGTTGGGTTCGGTTGCAGGTTTCATCATGCTTTTCGGCGCCGTCATGTGGATGGCCAACGACAGCCCTTGGATGTTCTTCATCGGGCTTGTTGGCGTTTTGTACGTCATGTTTGGTTGGTGGTCGGAAACCATCGCGGAAAACCAAGTTGGCGATCACACACCGGTTGTCCTGATTGGCCTGCGCTACGGCTTCATCCTGTTCATCATGTCGGAAATCATGTTCTTCTTTGCGTGGTTCTGGAGCTTCTTCAAGCACGCGATGTACCCGATGCATCCCGACGGGTTGAGCCCGGCGATTGATGGCGTTTGGCCCCCAGTCGGTATCGAAACCTTTGACCCATGGCACCTGCCGCTGATCAATACCTTGATCCTGCTGTGCTCTGGTGCGGCTGCGACTTGGGCTCACCACGCCTTGGTTCACGAAGATAACCGCAAAGACGTAAAATCCGGCTTGATCCTTGCAATCGGCCTTGGCCTGATCTTCACCGTATTCCAGGCTTATGAGTACGGCCACGCGGCCTTTGGCTTTGGCGGCAACATTTATGGCGCGAACTTCTTCATGGCGACCGGCTTCCACGGTTTCCACGTCATCGTCGGCACCATCTTCTTGTTCATCTGCCTGCTGCGCGTCTATCGCGGCCACTTCACGCCGACCAACCACCTCGGTTTCGAAGCCGCGGCTTGGTACTGGCACTTTGTGGACGTTGTTTGGCTGTTCCTGTTTGTCGCAGTCTACGTCTGGGGCGGCTAAGCTGACGTTTGAGGTTGCACCCCAACCCATGGAATGAAAAAACAAGGCGCGCCCGCAACGGCGCGCCTTTTGTATAGGACCTGCTGTGAAACGTCTGATTGCCCCTTTGTTGATTGGCCTGATCGGAGCCGCCATTTTGGTGGCTCTGGGCACATGGCAGATCCAGAGGCTAAGCTGGAAGTCAGACATCCTTGCCGAGATCGATCAAAAGATTGCCGGTGACCCACAGCCCCTGCCCCGGGTGATCTCTCCCTCGGAACAGCGTTACATGCCGGTGACCATGGCCGGCACCATCGAAAACGGCGCGCTCTTCGTGTTGGTTTCTGTAAAACGGCGCGGTCCGGGTTGGCGGGTGATTTCCCCTTTCACAACGGATGATGGACGCAGGGTTTTGCTCGACCGGGGCTTTGTTCCAACCGATGCCAAGGACGCGCCTTTGGCGGCTGGTCCGGCAACGGTTCTTGGCAATATGCATTGGCCGGACGACCGCAACAGCTCGACCCCGGACAACGACATACCCAACAACACATGGTTCGCCCGCGATATTCAGCAAATGGCTGAAACCCTCGACACCGAACCTCTCTTGGTCATCACGCGTGAATTATCACCCGCGGACAAGGGGATGACGCCCCTGCCCGTCGACAGTTCCGGCGTGGCCAACGATCACTTGCAATACGCCGTAACCTGGTTCTCTCTGGCCGGGATATGGATTTTGATGACTGGCGTCTGGATACGGCGCCTGATGCACAAAGGCTGAATTGATGAAATACGTCTCGACCCGTGGCAATGCGCCGGAACTCACTTTTGCCGATGCCATGTTGACCGGGCTGGCCCGTGACGGCGGGCTTTATGTTCCCGCTGAAATCCCACAGATGAGCGCCGATGACATTCGCGCCCTGCAAGGGTTAAGCTATGAGGAAACCGCCTTTCGCGTGATCCAGCCCTTTGTCGGAGAAAGCTTTAGCGACGACGAATTGCGCGGGTGCATTGAACGCGCTTATGCCGGGTTTGGCCACAATGCCCGCGCGCCGATGGTGCAACTGGCTCCCAATCATTTCCTGTTGGAGCTGTTCCACGGTCCGACGCTGGCCTTCAAAGACTTTGCGATGCAAATGATCGGCCAACTGTTTCAGGTCGAACTCTCGAAACGAGGCGAGCGCGTGACCATCGTTGGCGCGACCTCTGGCGATACTGGTTCTGCGGCGATTGAGGCCTTCAAAGGTCTGGACGCGGTGGATGTGTTTATCCTCTACCCCCATGGTCGCGTGTCCGAAGTGCAGCGCCGTCAAATGACCACTCCACCAGAGTCCAACGTCCATGCGCTGGCGATGGACGGGCATTTTGACGATTGTCAGGCCCGCCTCAAAGATATGTTCAACCATTTCGAATTCCGCGACGGTGTGAAACTGGCCGGGGTCAACTCGATCAACTGGGCGCGGGTGTTGGTTCAGGTCGTCTACTATTTCACCGCCGCCGCCAGCCTCGGCGCACCAGATCGCAAGATCAGCTTTACGGTCCCCACCGGCAACTTTGGCGATATCTTTGCCGGATATATCGCCAAACAAATGGGCCTGCCTATTGATCGTTTGGTGGTCGCCACCAACCAAAACGACATTCTGGATCGCTGCTTGAAGACCGGAGCCTATGAAAAAGGCGATGTCGCGCCGTCGATCAGCCCGTCGATGGACATTCAGGTCAGCTCCAATTTCGAACGCGCTCTGTATTTTGCCTATGGCAAAGACGGTGCCGCCGTGGCGCAACTGATGGATGAGCTGGCCAATGGGGGCTTCTCTGTCTCTCAAGGCGCACTGCAAGCCCTGCGCGAAGATTTTGATTCGGGCCGTGTCTCTGAGGACGAAACCTTGGCCTTTATCAAAGAAGCCAACGCCACAATGGGCGAGTTGCTCTGCCCGCATTCTGCAATTGCTGCCAAAATCGGCGAAGACAACCGCGATCCGGCGACACCTATGGTCTCATTGGCTACTGCCCATCCGGCGAAATTCCCCGACGCGGTGGAAAACGCCTCTGGCATTCGCCCGCCTCTTCCCAATCGCATGGCAGACCTTTATGAGCGGTCCGAACGGGTGACCCGGGTTCCCAATGACCTGACAGCCCTCGAAACCCTCATTCAGGAGCGTATTGCCAAGTGACCGTCCAACTCGCCACGCTATCCAATGGCTTTCGTATCGTGACCGAACACATGCCGGGGCTGCAATCCGCTGCCCTTGGCATCTGGGTCACCGCTGGCGGGCGCCATGAACGCCCTGAACAAAACGGCGTGGCGCATTTTCTTGAACATATGGCGTTCAAGGGAACGGACACCCGCAGCGCGCTGCAAATTGCCGAAGCGATCGAAGATGTAGGCGGCTATATCAACGCCTATACATCGCGCGAAGTGACCGCCTATTACGCCCGCGTGTTGCGCGCCGATACGGCTCTGGCGATGGATGTGATTGCTGATATCCTGCTCAATCCAGTTTTTGATCAAAGCGAAATTGAAACCGAACGACACGTGATCCTTCAGGAAATCGGTCAGGCTCGCGACACACCGGACGATGTGATTTTCGATTGGTTGCAAGAAAAGGCATATCCCAATCAACCCATTGGCCGCACAATTTTGGGCGAAGCAGATCGGGTGCGTAGCTTTGGGCGCGATGATCTCTCGACCTTTATTTCCGAGCATTATGGCCCAGGTCAGATGATCTTGTCCGCCGCCGGTGCCGTGGATCACGACACTCTGGTTGCTCAGGCCGAGACACTGTTTGGTCATATCCCGGCCCGCACCGCCCCCGCCTATGATCAAGCGCGTTATCATGGTGGCGAAAGCCGTGAACTCAAAGATCTGGAACAGGCGCATATGGCCTTGGCCTTTGAAGGTCCGGGGTATCGAGACGATGATTTCTATGCCGCCCAGATATATTCAAGCGCTTTGGGCGGCGGTATGTCTTCGCGGCTCTTTCAGGAAATTCGTGAAAAGCGCGGGTTGTGCTATACGATTTTTGCCCAAAGCGGGGCCTATGCCGACACCGGCATGACAACGATCTACGCTGGCACCAGCGGTGAAGAACTTGGTGATTTGGCAATGCTAACCATCGACGAGATGAAGCGCGCCGCCGACGATATGAGCCAAGCCGAGATCGACCGCGCCCGCGCTCAGATGAAGGCCGGTCTGCTTATGGGGCTGGAAAGCCCGGCAAGCCGTGCTGAACGTATGGCCCGGATGGTTCAAATTTGGGATCGTGTTCCACCGATCGAAGATACCGTCGCCCGCATCGACGCGGTCACCTTGGACGATGTTCTGCGTTTTGCGCAGGCCCAAGCGGCAAGCGCATCCCCATCTCTGGCGCTTTACGGTCCGGTATCCAACGCCCCAACGTTGGCAGATCTACAGGCTCGTAGGGTCGCCTAATGCTAGGACTACGGCGCAAGTTAAAGCTCGAAACCGAGCGCTTGACCCTACGCCTGCCGGTGCATGGTGACTATGCGGCGTGGTCTGCCCTACGCTCTCAAAGCCGCGATTTCCTTGCCCCATGGGAACCCAGCTGGTCCGCTGACCACCTAAGCCGACGCGCCTTTACCAACCGCGTGTATTGGGCCTCGCGGTCGGTTTCCGGTGGCACCGCCGTTCCGCTGTTCCTGACCCGCCGTGACGATGGCGCGCTATTGGGAGCCATCACCCTCGACAATATCCGACGCGGCCCCGCGCAGGCCGGAACCTTGGGCTATTGGATCGGCGAACCCTATGCGCGCCACGGCTATATGCGCGAAGCCATCTCAGCCGTTGTCCATCACAGTTTCGAAAAACTCGGGCTAAGCCGGATCGAAGCGGCCTGCCTGCCCGAAAACGTCGCCTCACGCGGGTTACTCGAAGCATCGCAATTCAAATATGAAGGCGTCGCGCAGAGCTATTTGCAAATCAACGGCCGCTGGCGCACCCATGTTCTTTACGCCGCCCTGCGTATGGATCGCCGCGGCAAAAGCAACGCCGGTCTCTAACCAAACAGCTCGTTCCGGGGTCGATTGCGCCAAGCTCCCTTCCCCCCAAGGGGGAAGGACAGGTTAGGGGGCCAACACCAAGCACGCCGACACGGCGTTCCTTTTGGGCACCACCCCCTTGGGTTCTGCGACAGGCACGGCTATCAGTTTGTTAAACACTCCTAGCGCTCCCAGGATGCCCAATGCATTTATCCGCCGCAGATGCCCCGTTCGCCGAACGCCTTTCGGCTGACCTCCCACCTGACACGTTGCGTCGCACCGAACCACGTTACCTCGAAGAACCACGTGGCCGCTGGCATGGCTGTTCCAATTGGGTCGCTCTGCCGCGCAACACCCAAGAGGTGGCGACAATTGTCAAAACCTGCGCGCAAAATCGGGTTGGCGTGCTTCCGTATGGCGGCGGAACTGGTTTGGTGGGTGGTCAAGTTGCCCCGGATAGCCCGGCTCCGCTCCTGCTTTCCCTCGAACGCATGACCGCTATCCGCAACATTTACCCCTTGGAAAACGTCGCATTGGTTGAGGCCGGAGCAATCTTATCCGATGTCCAAACCGCCGCCGAACGCCAAGATCGGCTCTTCCCCCTGTCGCTTGCCTCCGAAGGCTCGGCCCGCATTGGCGGGTTGCTGGCCACCAATGCCGGGGGCACCAATGTTCTGCGCTATGGCAATGCCCGCGATCTCGTGCTTGGGCTTGAGGCCGTCTTGCCCGATGGATCAATCTGGAATGGTCTGAAACGCCTGCGCAAAGACAATACGGGCTATGACCTCCGCCACCTATTGCTTGGCTCCGAAGGGACATTGGGTGTCATCACCGCCGCCAGTCTCAAACTGTTCCCCCGTCCTGCCGCCGTTGGAACCGCGCTTTTGACGGTCGCCTCGCCCAAGGCGGCGCTTTCGCTGCTTGCCATAGCTAGGGACAGGCTCGGTGACACGGTTACCGGGTTCGAACTCATGCATCGCACCGGCTTTGACTTTTTGTCAGACTGCCTGCCAGACGTCCGCCAACCCTGGGCGCAGGCCCCGGAATGGTCCGTCTTGATGGAAATAAGCCTGCCCTCGGGCTTATCTCCTCAAACCGTACTAGAAGACATTCTGACCCAAGCTTTTGAGGCCGATTTGGTAAGCGATGGGCTTATCGCGCAATCTTTGGCCCAAGCGCAAAGCTTTTGGGACATGCGGGAACACATCCCCGAAGCCAATCGGGTGATTGGGTCAATCTCAAGTCACGACATCTCTGTCCCACTCTCGGCCCTTCCGACCTTTATTGACCAAGCCGGAGCGGCGCTGGACCAAATTGGCACCTTCCGCGTCAATTGCTTTGGTCATTTGGGGGACGGCAATCTGCATTATAATGTCTTCCCCGCGAAAGACCGAGATCGCGATATATATAATGAGCAGCGTGACACGATCAAAACCTGCATTCACGATCTCGTCCATGCGTTAGACGGATCGGTAAGCGCCGAACATGGCATTGGACGTTTTAAGGTTGATGATCTGGAACGTTATGGTGACCCGGCCAAGCTGTCGGCCATGCGCGCCATCAAAGCCGCGCTTGACCCGCTCGGCATTATGAACCCCGGCGCTGTTTTACGCTGATCACTGCGAGATGCGAAAGACGCAGCCATCCGATGCCAATTGCGGTGGTGTAAGGCATAGGCCGCTCGCGACCTGAAACGCGGCCAAAACTTTGGGCACATAGTCTCGGGTTTCTGAAAAGGGCGGCACGCCACCATGTTTGCCAATCGAATTCTCCCCGGCATTATATCCGGCCAGAACCAATATCGGATCGCCTTCGAACTTCTCCATCAAAAAGTCGAGGAACTTCACCCCGCCTTTGATGTTTTGAGTGGCATCAAGGCTATCGGTCACGCCAAAGCGTTCGGCAGTGGCTGGCATCAATTGCATCAACCCCTGTGCCCCGGCTCCGCTCACTGCGTCCGCCTTGCCAGATGATTCAACGGAAATGACGGCGAGCGCCAGCGCCGGTGATACACGCGTTCCAACGGTTGATTGCAAAATCGCCCGACCATGTTTTGCGGCAATTTCCTGAAGCGCTTGCAAACGAGGGGCGGCCACAGATTGGCCAGAGGGCCCTTTGGTCAGGCTCACCAAAGCTGGTTCAAGACGCCCTGCCCCAGCCGAAGCAAGATTTGGTGACACTTGATCCCAATACCATGAATAGCGCGATTTTGGTTTCGCTTCCACCACTGCCCCATCCGCATTTGGCGCTTTTGGAGCCGCAACAACGGGCGTTGCTTTGGATTTTGGCGGCGGTGGGACCGCTGGATTCGCCCGAGGGGCCACCTGAACAGTGATCCGGCGCGCTCCGGGCTTTGGCGGTTTAACCCTTTTCGCTGAAAAGCCCGTCGAATCCGCCTGAGCCGTTACCGGAATCGGCATAAAAACCGCCGTCGCAATCAATGCGACAGAAATAAATCTGAAAAACATGGGTCTGCTCGTCCCCTATTTAGGGTGTGTTTTTTCCATATATGGCACAATCCGGGGTCAAAATCCATCTGTGTCTCTGAACTGTGAACATTCCGCCATAGTCTTATACCCAAATGGATAGGTGAAAGCTAAAGATTTAACTATCGTTAACTTTTTAATCCTTTTTATTCAGCACGTTACTCAGAAATTTTTCAATTTTCTTGGAAAGCCAAAAATCACTGCATTCGGGTCAAATTCTCGCCCCAATGCAAGTCGATAACGTGTTCATACCGCAGCGGACGGGGCAAGTGAGAGAGGCCCACAACGTTCAAGGCGGTGAGTGAAACACGAAAACTCTGGAGAGAGACCATGATCAAGTTCATCAAAAACTTCCGCAAAGACGAAGCTGGCGCCGTAACCGTTGACTGGGTTGTTCTGACAGCCGCCGTAGTTGGCCTGGCCATCGCTGCTTACTCGACCATCGAGACAAACGCCACAACCCTGATCACCGCTGCTGGCGGCGCAGTTGCGGCTGAAAACGACTTCTAAGTTGGTGCGGTCTTAAGGCCGCTTACAAGACCGGCGCGTGGGTCTAGCCCCGCGCGCCTCCTGACCTAGACGTTCCCTTATACCGCCCAGAATGGGCAACCGGAGAAAATCCAATGATCAAGTTCATCAAAAACTTCCGCAAAGACGAAGCTGGCGCAGTAACCGTTGACTGGGTTGTTCTGACAGCCGCTGTTGTTGGCCTGGCCATCGCTGCCTACTCGACCATCGAGACAAACGCCACAACCCTGATCACCGCTGCAGGCGGCGCAGTTGCGGCTGAAAACGACTTCTAAGTTGATGCGGTCCTGAGGGCCGCGTGATCCGGGGCGAGTGGGCCATG